>NZ_JASC01000001.1 GCF_000622365.1 Sulfitobacter noctilucae
CTCTAAAACCAGCTATAGATCGTAGACTTGGTAGGCCATTACCCCACCAACTATCTAATCTAACGCGGGCCAATCCTTCACCGATAAATCTTTCCCCCGAAGGGCGTATATGGTATTACTCATCGTTTCCAATGGCTATTCCATAGTGAAGGGTATGTTCCCACGCGTTACTAACCCGTCCGCCGCTCACCCGAAGGTGCGCTCGACTTGCATGTGTTAGGCCTGCCGCCAGCGTTCGTTCTGAGCCAGGATCAAACTCTCAAGTTGAAAAGATCTTACGATCTTATCCTTGACGTCGAACCTCTGCACATCGTCCATTAAGCCTTACTGAAACTTAATGAACAGTCTTTCTGTTTGTTGTGCTTAGGACTTCAAAGAAGTCGAAAGCCGTCCAAACAGTGAAGCTGACACTCCATCATCGGCCGAAGCCTAAGAGCGCGATATACAGACGTTGATCCATCGAATGAACCAAACCGCCCACATATCTCTTCAGATATCAAATTTTCAAACAGCGTCGAGACAAATATGACCAGATGCGCCCTAACTAAAACGGCGCGCCCCGCCAAAATACCTCAGATTTTCTTCTCTTACCGTCCCGACCACCCCTTAGCGTCTGCTTCGTTGTGGCCCGTCTGGCGCCCCGTTGGAGCGTCTCTGCTCGTCCGGTAAGGGGGGTTCTACGGATAGTGACTGAGACCCGCAACCCCTTTTTTCGGGAAATATGCACTTTTTGTAACGGAGGCATATTTTCTCGTGAAAACAGGGGTTTGCTTGGCATTTGCTTCGTAGAACGGCTCGATCGGGCAGGATTATTACTCTGACCTATGGTCAGCTCTTACGCGTGAATTACCAGATCTAGAGTTATCCACAGGCTTACCCCCAAGCGTTCCGGAGACTCGCCCTGTTTGCGCCAACATTTCGGAGGTGAATCGGCCGGTTCACTCTCTATCCGTATCCGATACACGTGTGATTCCACCCTCGCTGGCCCTAAGAACCTTGGAAGCGGATAGGAATCCCTTCGCAAACTGCTCGATTCAGTGGCGGCCTCGCCGTTTCAGACGCCATTAGACCAGTGGTTCAGCCCAATTCCCTGTCAGACAGCGGGGAGCCATCCCGCTACATAAGCAAAAACCGCCCCGGAAGGCGGCTCTCGTTTTCACACTCTCTATAACTGTCGCTGTTACCCCGTTACAGAAGCTCTTCTGTTCGGCTTACGAAGCCGTAAAGACAGTAGTCCCAAGATCACGGCCATATATAGGAGTGGCTCGAGCTGGATGCCTTTTACCAGCCATATGAAGTGAACTCCCCCTAGCAGAACCGCAGCATAGGTAAGCTTGTGCAGTTTGCGCCATCTTGGCCCGAGTTTGCGCACCGACCAGTTGTTCGAGGTCAGCGCCAGCGGCAGCAACAAAACGAACCCGGCCATCCCAATTGTAATGTAGGGACGTTTGATAATGTCCTCGACCACCCGTCCGAGCGTCTGCACATCCAGAAAGGCCCAGACCAGCAGATGCAGCGTCACATAGGTAAAGGCCAGAACACCAATAGTGCGGCGAAACTTGATCAGGTTCAGGCCGACGTATTGGCGCAGGGGCGTAATGCACAGTCCAATGATCAAAAGCTGCAGCGCGATCTGTCCGTAATCATGTTCCAGCGGTTTCACCGGGTCGGGGCCAAGGCCCCCCGTCAGCGCGAGATAGAAGAAGTAAGGGGCAGGTAGGAGATAAAGTATATAGACAGCCCAGGTTGGTACCTTCCGGGCAAATCCGTTTATGCGATCTACAATACTCATCACTCTATACTACTGTCCGGTTCAGAAGTTTGCCTTGAGGTCCATACCTTTATAAAGGCTCGCCACCTCCTCTTCGTAGCCGTTGAACATCAGTGTGGGCTGGCGCTTGGCAAAAAGACCACCGCCCACCATCCGTTCGCTTGCCTGTGACCAGCGCGGATGGCTCACTTCGGGGTTCACATTACTATAGAACCCGTATTCGCGGGCATTCGACTTGTTCCAGCTGGTCGGCGGCTCGCTGTCTGTGAGTGTGATCCGCACGACAGACTTGATGGATTTGAACCCGTACTTCCACGGCACAACCAACCGCATCGGGGCACCGTTCTGGTTCGGGATCGGTTTGCCATAGATACCTGTGGCCATAATTGTCAGCGGATGCATCGCCTCGTCCAGCCGAAGCCCTTCGACATAGGGCCAGTCCAGAACCGGGAAACGCACGCCGGGCATCTCGTCCGGACGCAGCGCCGTCTCGAACGCTACATATTTCGCGCCGTCCTGCACGCCTGCCATTGCCAGCAGATCGGCAAGCTCGAACCCGTTCCACGGGATGACCATCGACCATGCCTCGACACAGCGGAACCGGTAGATGCGCTCTTCGAGCGTCATGGCATCCATAATGTCGGCCATTGCATAGTCACCGGGCTTATCGACAAGGCCATCAATCTTGACCGTCCACGGTGATGTGGTCAGCGAGCCCGCATTGGCGGCGGGATCTCCCTTGCCGGTGCCGAACTCGTAGTAGTTGTTGTATTGAGTAATGTCTTCGTAGGAATTCGGCTCCAGCGCCTCTTGCGCGCGGGCCATACCGCCAACACCAGCCAGACCGACACCCGCTGCAAGTCCGGCCATCAGCTGCCGCCGGTTCAGAAATGACGCCTCAGATGTGATATCCTGACGGGTCAAGGTGTTGGTCCAACGGTGTGCCATGCGGTCTCTCCATACTCTACTATATGCAACAGGTAGGGCGTGGCCGTGGCTAACCCAAATCCTTTCGCGATCATTTCAGCCATCACACCGAAATGTCAGGCGGTGAAACGCACCGAAAACCACCAAAATTCCCCTCGGTTCCATCACGGAATCCATTGCGTTTTTCACATTGTTTTGAGTGGTCATTGGAAGGCCCCAACGCTTAGGCAGGGCACCCTATTTATCAACGCGCAAGATGGCCGCACCGACGGAAAATCTCACGGGAACGATGCTCCGCCAAGCGCGTATGGTCTGCGATGCCACGACGGCATGGACCAAGACTTGAGGAGAACACTATGTTTCGTAGAACTGTACTCGCACTGACTGCTTCCGCCGCGCTGATGGGCACCACCGCATTTGCGGATGGCCACAGCAAAGATATCGTCGATACGGCCGCCGGTGCCGGAAACTTCACTACATTGCTGGCCGCCGCTGAAGCCGCCGGTCTGGTGGAGAAGCTGAAAAGCGAAGGGCCCTTTACTGTATTCGCGCCAACCGACGAAGCATTCGCCGCTTTGCCCGAAGGCACAGTCGAAGATTTGCTGAAGCCAGAGAACAAAGAAGCGCTGGCCGGTATCCTGACATATCACGTGGTCGCGGGCAAAGTGATGTCCACCGACCTTACCGACGATATGCAAGCTGAAACTGTGCAAGGTACCACTGTGATGATCGACCTTGATGATGGCGTGATGGTGGATGATGCCAATGTGACGACAGCGGATATCGAAGCATCCAACGGCGTGATCCACGTGATCGACAAAGTGATCATGCCCTAAGCGATGACAGACCCCATCTCGATGTGGGTTATTTAAAAAAGAGCCTGTCAACAGATGTTGGCGGGCTTTTCTGTCTCAAGAACCGGAGAGTGCCGTGCGCTTGTGCGCGTCCTATGTGGATTGGATCAGACGCGCATCAACAAAACGTTTCAGCTTGGATCTACTTCACGCGCTCTCGCATCGGATCGTGCTCCGTCAACCGGATCAAATCGGCATAGGTCAGCTTGCCCGCCTTCACATCTTCGAATTCAGCTTCGGTAATTTCATAGGTGTCCGTGCCCCCGCCCTGACGTGCCGCAAGAAATGAAAAGGAGCAGGTCCCGTCAGAATCTCGCCTGACGTTCCAGAACTCTTCCTGCCACAGATCGTGAGAGTGAATAATGGGGCGAGGGTTTGCCCGGTACTTCTGGACCTGTTTATGAGGTCTGGCTGTCTCTTTACCCACGTTATCTCCCATAGAAGCAGTCTTTCTTGTATGATGTCGATCTATTTGCTGGCAATCATAGAAGACGCTGACGTGGTGCGTCCATTACAGAACCCGAAAACAAAAAAGGCCGGCGCATCGCACCGGCCTTTCTCTATATATCATTGTGCAGCGATTAGTGCACCGTCGCATCATCCGGCTTGGGTCTGTTGCTGGCCGCAATGCGGTCGCCGATGATCAGACCATCTGCGCCCGCCGTGACTTCGATTAGATCGCCGTCCCGGATATCGCCTGCCAGCAGCATCTCGGCCAAGGGGTCTTGCAACGCCCGCTGGATCACACGCTTCAGCGGCCGCGCCCCGAACACCGGGTCATAGCCTTCATCTGCAAGCCAGACCTTAGCGGTCTCGTCCAGCGACAGGTCGATCTTGCGCCCCGCCAACCGCTTCAACAAACGCGCCAGTTGGATTTCGACGATGCCGGTCATATCCTCGCGGGCCAGCCGGTCAAAGATGATCGTCTCGTCAAGACGGTTCAGGAACTCGGGGCGGAAATGCGCGCGCACCGCGTCCATCACATCGCGCTTGGCACCTGCCATGTCACCACCGTCGGGCAGTTGGCTCAGCGCTTGCGCACCAAGGTTGGATGTCAGGATGATCAGCGTTTGCTTGAAATCCACTGTGCGCCCCTGACCGTCGGTCAGCACACCGTCATCAAGCACCTGCAACAGCACGTTGAACACATCCGGATGCGCCTTTTCGACCTCATCGAACAGCACTACCTGATAGGGCCTGCGCCGCACCGCTTCGGTCAACACACCGCCCTCGTCATAGCCGACATAGCCGGGAGGGGCACCGATCAAACGGGCCACGGCGTGTTTCTCCATGAACTCCGACATATCAATACGCACCATGGCGTTGTCGTCATCAAAGAGGAATTCGGCCACGGCTTTGGTCAGCTCGGTTTTACCCACGCCGGTTGGTCCCAGAAACAGGAACGATCCAAGCGGACGGTTCTCATCATTCAGACCCGCACGCGCACGGCGCACCGCATTGGCAACTGCCTTGACCGCAGCATTCTGGCCGATGACGCGGCCATGCAGTTGGTCTTCCATCCGCAACAGCTTATCCCGCTCGCCTTCCAGCATTTTCCCTGCGGGAATACCTGTCCAGCGTTCGACAACGCTTGCGATCTGATCAGGGCGCACAGCCTCTTCCACCATCATCCCGTCGTCACGGGATTCTGCGGCTTCAAGCTCTTTCTCCAACTGCGGAATGACGCCGTAAGACAGCTCACCCGCCTTGGCCAGATTGCCCTCTCGCTTGGCGATATCCAAAGAGGCGCGTGCTTGGTCCAGCTTTTCCTTGATGTCACGGGCACCGGCCAGCTTGTCCCGCTCGGCCTGCCATGCAGCGGTCATGCCGTCGGATTTCTCCTGCAAATTGGCCAGATCTTTCTGCAAGGTCTCAAGCCGGTCCTTGGAGGCCTGATCGTCCTCCAGCTTCAGCGCCTGCTCCTCGATCTGCAACTGCAGGATTTGCCGGTCCAGCTGGTCCAGCTCTTCTGGCTTGCTGTCGACTTCCATGCGCAAACGCGAGGCGGCTTCGTCCATTAGGTCGATCGCCTTGTCCGGCAGAAAACGGTCGGTGATATAGCGGTGGCTCAACGTCGCCGCCGCGACCAGGGCAGAGTCGCTGATCCGCACACCGTGGTGCAGTTCATACTTTTCCTTGATGCCCCGCAGGATCGACACGGTATCTTCGACCGTCGGCTCTTGCACGATCACAGGTTGGAACCGCCGCGCAAGTGCCGCGTCTTTTTCGACGTATTTGCGGTATTCGTCCAAAGTGGTCGCGCCGATACAGTGCAATTCACCCCGTGCAAGTGCCGGTTTCAACAGGTTAGAGGCATCCATCGCCCCGTCTGCCTTGCCCGCACCAACCAGCGTGTGCATTTCGTCAATGAAAAGGACAATCTCGCCCGCTGCTTCGGTGACTTCGGTCAATACGGCCTTCAGACGCTCTTCAAATTCACCGCGATATTTCGCACCGGCGATCAGAGCACCCATATCGAGCGAAAGCAGACGCTTGTTGCGTAGGCTCTCGGGCACATCTCCGTCAACAATCCGCAGGGCCATGCCTTCGGCAATCGCGGTTTTACCCACGCCCGGTTCACCAATCAGAACAGGGTTGTTCTTGGTCCGGCGGCTCAGCACCTGCATGGCACGGCGGATTTCCTCGTCGCGTCCGATGATCGGATCGATCCGCCCCTCACGGGCGCGTTCGGTCAAATCAGTGCTGTACTTCTTCAACGCTTCATAGCCATTTTCGGCGCTGGCCGTATCAGCCGTGCGCCCCTTGCGCACATCATTGATCGCGGCGTTCAGTCCCTGCGCTGTTACCTTTCCGGCATCCAGCGCGGTCTTGGCACCGGATTTCACCATGCATAGCGCCATCAGGATACGCTCGACCGGAACAAAGCTGTCGCCCGCTTTCTTGGCGACCGCTTCCGCTTCGGCCAACACTTTGGTCGTCGCATTGTCCAAATAGACCTGCGCCGCGTCGCCTGTCACAACAGGCATCTTGCCCATCGACAAGGCCAACGCCTCACGCACGCTCTTGGCATCACCGCCTGCGGCGTTGATCATATTGGTCGCAAGACCCTGATCATCGTCCAACAAAGCCTGCAAAATGTGTTCGGGGGTCAATCGTTGGTGGTTTTCGCGTGTTGCGATGGTCTGTGCCGCCTGGATAAAGCCGCGCGACCGCTCTGTGAACTTGCTCAAGTCCATCTTACTCTCCTCTATAAAGCACCCGTAATGTCTGCGCCCGCTTTGCGGCACGCCAAGGTTTGGGCCTCGGATTAGAAGTGGGTAAACATGTGGTTTGGTTCAAGATAGGACCGCCTGAAAAGTGCACAAATCGCAGGCATCGCAAAGCGGTCGAAGCGCATCTTTGGGTACGTAATGAGGGCATTTGCCTGCAAACCACATAGCTTGTTCGCCAACATCAGCGCAATTTCTACGCGAAAGCGCAAAACCTAACCAGCTTATAAATAAAGAAATTTTAAAGTTATCCACAAAATTTCTACAATTTGGAAACCCTTTGAGGGCTCAGCGCGTTTCTCCAGTACAAAATGCTCACTAAGGCATACGAAATAATTTGAGGTTCTCGACATGTATACATGCCCCATTCAATTGGACGATGTCAGGTACAACGCAGCGACCCAAGCCTTCGAGGCGCTCGTTGTTGTTCATGACAATACAATCGTACGCCGCTACGCCTGCGAGATCACTGCACCCCTTGATTTTACATTCGAACAAGCCGCCGCCGGTTTAGCGAAACAAGCGATCCGGCGCCATCAGCATCGGGGCGGACTGTTCAGCGAACCGAACAGCCACCGCCCCTCCCAACGCGCCGGACGTCGTATGTTCGATGCCGCGCAGTGGCTCGAAGCACTTGTGACGCGTCCGGACAGACACGCCGCATAACTTACACCCGGTTCCCTACCGGGGCCTTTGTCGCCTTTGGTTTCGTCTGAAACCGTGAGGTGCCTCAGCAGAGATCATGTACTGCCTGCAGATCTCTTCCTTGCCGGACACTCCCCTTGGGTTTGTCCGGCTTTTTTCTGACGCGATCCCGCTGTTATTCCCCTTTTTGAACCTGCCAGCCGCATTCTACATTACCGTTAAGGCCCAACAAAGGGTCAGGCACCGGAGGCGTACAAATGCAGATCAAACCTATTTCACCAGAGCAGATAACCTTTAACCCCGCGACAGAGATGTTCGAAGCACTTGTGACGGTCAAAACCGCACAGGGCACGTTCCGTTATCCCTGTGCTGTCGCAGGCACAATCACCACCCCGCCTATGAGCGCGGCGTTTAAACTGGTCCAGCAGGCCAAACAGCGACACCGCGACGGCAACGATCTTTGTGCAGGCCAGATGCACCCTTCTCCCTCGAAGGACATGCAGCGCGCCGCGTAAAGCACGAGGGGCAGCCGCGCGGCACTTGACCCGCGCGGCCCCCTCAGGCAGTCCATCGGCAAATGTCTTGAACCGGTGGAGCCCCCATGTCTGATGACCGTCTGATCGTTGCCCTTGATGTTCCACATGCTGTGGCGGGGTTGGAAATGGCCCAGAAAATCGGCGATGCGGTGTCGTTCTACAAGATCGGGCTGGGCATGTTGACGGGCGGCGGGCTGGCACTGGCCAACGAGCTCAAGCAAGAGCATGGCAAGCGTATCTTCCTTGATATGAAACTGTTCGACATTGGAGCGACTGTTGAAGCCGCCGTGCGCGGGCTGGCCCAATTCGATCTGGATTTTCTGACAGTCCACGGAGATCCGCATGTTGTACGCGCCGCCAAAGAGGGTGCAGCGGGCAGCAACATGAAGATTCTCGGTGTGACCATTCTAACATCGCTGGACCGTGCCGATCTGGATGCGGCGCTGATCCAGCCCGGCGATCTGCCTGAGCTGGTGCTAACCCGAGCTGCCCGCGCATTCGAGGCGGGGGCCGATGGCGTTATCGCATCACCACAGGAAGCGGCGGGCATCCGCGCCCTGCCAGAGGCTGCAGGCCGCCTGATCGTGACCCCTGGCGTGCGTCCGCGGGGGGCCGCGATGGGCGATCAAAAGCGTGTCGCGACACCCGCCAGCGCCATAGAGGACGGCGCAGATCACATCGTTGTGGGCCGCCCGATCTGGAAAGCCGACGATCCAGCTGCGGCTGCCCGCGCCATTCTTGACGAGATCGGTTAGGCTAGGATTCAACCTGTGACTGTAGTAAATTCACAACAACAATAGATTTGCCCACGCGGTCCGGAATTCCGGACTATGTAAAATCACATATCGCTGCTATGCTTACCCTAGGTGATACTCCCCGACGAACTGGATCTTCCTGATGTTCGTCACCTCCCCCCCGCTTAAGGCAGCGGGGGGCTTTCTTGAGCCACCCACCAGCTTTCTGAGACAGTCAAGCAGACCCTATCTTGCAAATGCGGTATCCCTTTGGAATGTTGGATAAATTCCTGTGGCAGCATGAGCGCCCAACGCTGGCCTTCTGATCCGAACCTGATGTCCCCAACCCGCTCGGGCGGAAGCCGCGCCGCGAAAAACCATTGCGCCCCTCGCAGGCCGGCAAAACTGCCCGCTCGGACAACATCAGCTGCGTCAATGCACAACCCGACTTCCTCAAAACACTCCCGCTGCATGCACTGCAGCGGCGTTTCGGTGCCCTCACGCCCGCCACCGGGTAAATCCCAGCATCCGGCATAGCGCAGTCCGGGTAAGTCGTCGCGCAAGATTACCAGCAATTGATCGCCCAGCAACAGCGCGACTTTGGCCCCGTCAAAGACGTCTTTATTGCGCATGTTCAATCGCCTGTGGTTGGGATATTCTGGTGCCACCCTTCCACAATGGTGTGTTCGATGGCCAGCCTGTGCCGTGATTGCCTTGCCGAAATTCCTGTCAGCCGCCGTTGCCCTGCCTGCGGCAGTCCGCGTGTGCTGTCGCATGATGAACTGTTTGACCTGACCATCGCCCATATGGACTGCGACGCTTTTTATGCATCGGTCGAAAAGCGGGACAATCCGGCGTTGAACGGCAAGCCCGTGATTATCGGCGGTGGACGGCGCGGTGTGGTCTCGACCGCGTGCTATGTGGCGCGGATCCGGGGGGTGCGGTCGGCCATGCCGATGTTTCAGGCGCTCAAACTTTGCCCCGAGGCGGTCATTATTAAACCCCGCATGGAGGCCTATGTTGAAGCTTCCCGGGCAATCCGCGCCATGATGGAGGAACTGACCCCCGCGATCGAGCCACTGTCGCTGGACGAAGCGTTTCTCGACATGACCGGCACCGCCCGTCTGCATGGCGCGCCACCTGCGGTGATGCTGGCGCGACTGGTGCGCCGGATGAAGGTCGAACTAGGGCTGACCGGTTCCATCGGTCTGAGCCACAACAAGTTTCTGGCCAAGGTCGCGTCTGATCTGGACAAGCCGCATGGATTTGCGGTCATTGGTGCGGCAGAGACTGACAGTTTTCTGCGGGACCGGCCTGTAAAACTCATCTGGGGTGTCGGTGCCGTGACGCAGGCCGCATTGGAAAAGGCAGGCATTCGTACCTTCGCGGATCTGTTGCGCTGGGACAAAACAGACCTGATCGCGCGGTTTGGCGGTATGGGGGAACGGCTCTGGCATCTGGCACGCGGACAGGACAAACGCCGCATTTCGGCCAATGATCCGGTGAAATCTGTTTCCAAGGAAACCACCTTTGGCGACAACACCTCTGACCCCGACATTCTGGATGGTCACCTGTGGCGCTTGTCCGAACAGGTCGCGGACCGTGCCAAGGCCAAGGAAATCGCGGGCCGTGTTGTGACGCTCAAGATCAAGCGATCGGATTTCAAATCTCTGACGCGGCGCATTTCACTAAGCGATCCGACGCAACTGGCCGACCGGATCTATCGCCACGCGCGTGCGCTTTTTGACCAGTTGGACGATCCCGGCCCCTTCCGACTGATCGGTGTCGGCATCTCTGATCTCAGTCACGGAGAAGGCGCAGACCTTGCCGGTGATCTTCTTGATCCGGATGCGCATCAGCGGAGCAAGGCAGAAAAAGCCACCGATACGATCCGCTCCCGCTTTGGTGCCAAGGCCATCGTGAAAGGCCGGGCACTGCGCTAGACGCAAAGGGCACGCAGACGACTTATGGCAAGCGTGGCCTGCGCTGCTATTTCCGCCTTTGTCGGCGCCGGCATCGTTCCAATAACCCGCCTGATTTGCTGATCGCCCAAAAGCAGATGCATGAACAGCGCGGGAAGCGGCCCGTCATCCGGTGGGTGCAACTGGCCTTCCCGCACGGCATCTTGCAAGACCGCGTCGATCAGCGGCAACACATCCTCTCGACCGCGCAGCGCCAGGAGTTGTCCCAGGGCACCCGTTGAATCAGACGCAGCGGCGCGGTTCAGCAAAATCGCCCTTTCGCTCAAGAGCATTTCCAAGAGGACCGGCGCCACACGGCTCAAAATCTCAAGGGGCGGCACTTCGGCGTTCGCAGCTTCCTGCAACCTATCGCGCACAACACGCGCATTCGCGGCGACCATGCTGGCGAACAATCCGTTTTTGTAGCCGTACCAACGGTACATCGTTTCATTTGAGGCTTTCGCCCGTTTCGCGACCGCCAACATCGAGGTGTTCTCAAAACCCGCCTGCGCAAAGAGAGCATAAGCTTCGGCTTCGATTTCACGCATGCGGCTTTCCCTTTGGTCTTTGCGCATCGGGTCTCCTTTCAGAAAGGCGTTGACACGCATCCGTACACGGCGATACGGATATGTAAAGGCGTACACATCTGTACGCAAATCACGGAGATATAGATGACCGCTCTTGCCCGACCTCTATCCTTGCTCTCCCTTGTCCTTGCTGCTGCGCTGTTTGGTTTCTTTTACGCGTGGGTTTGTTCGACCATGTGGGGACTGGACAACGCCGATCCGCGTGTGGCCATTGCAGCGATGCAGGCGATGAACGCCTCGGTCCGCAATGTGGTTTTTGCACCTGCATTTTTCGGCACGCCGGTCGCGCTTTTGATCACGACGCTGGTGCTTTGGGCGACGGCGCATCGCACCGCGGCGCTTTGGTTCGGGCTGGCGACGCTTTTGATCGCGTTGCCGGGTGTCGTGCTGACGATGGCTGTCAATGTACCGAGGAACGAAGCGCTGGCTTTGGTGGACGTTCCAAACCAGATTGATGCCGCCCGTGCCATTTGGCTGGCTTACTCACCCGACTGGCAGTTCTGGAATCAGGCCCGCACACTCGCCACCGGTCTGGGCGTTCTGTGCATCGGCTTGGGCCTGCTTAAACTGCGCTAGAGCCTATTCTGCGGCTAAGGGCACACGCCCCTGTCCGATCTGTGCCACTTCGGCCACCACTTGCCGCAAGGCTTTTTGCACCTGCTCGAAATCACCATTGGGGCGGATCAAAGTCTCGTTCATGTAAAGCGAGCGATCAATTTCTACCTGCACGGCATGTTGCGCACGGGCGGGACGCCCATAGGCCTGCGTGATATAGGCACCCGCAAAAGGCGCATTGCGAGTGACAACAAAACCCGCAGCGGCAAAGGCGGCTTCGACACGGTCCACCACATCGCCGCTGGCTGCCGCACCAAAGCGGTCTCCCAACACGATATCGGCGCGTTTCATGCCAGAGCGCACCACACCGTCCATCGCTTCATGCGGCATCGAATGACAATCAATCAGCACCGCTTGGCCGTGGCGTTGGTGCGCCGCATCCAGCAAGCTTTGCAGCCTGTTGTGATAGGGCCGCCAATACGTCTCGATTCGGCGTTCCGCTTCGGCAAGGTTCAGTTTGCCGCGGTAAATTGCGCGCCCGTTGGCCACCACACGCGGAATCACCCCGAGGCCGGAAGCGATACGCGGGTTGTGCCCCTGCCGCCGCACGCCTTCGATCAGTGCCGGGTCCAATTCATCGGCAGCGCGGTTCAGGTCGATATAGGCACGCGGCGCACCCGCTTTGATAAAATGAGCCCCAAAGATTGGCGCACAATCAAACAATTGATCTACGAATGCGTCCTCTGACGACCGTATGGCGTGTTCATCCAGTACCGATGTCCGTAAAAAAGCCCATGGGTAATCCCGCCCTGAATGGGGCGAGGCAAACACCACGCAAGACCGGTCTGACTTGGGCTGAACGACTTCGTAGGCTGACTTCGACATGCGTGACCCCTTTGACGCATACATAGCGCAGTTCACATCAATGCCAAAAGCCCCTTGATCACCTTCGCGACTCCTTTTATAGCAGCCCGACAGGCGCGGACTTTCGCGCCCCATTTTTGTTTGGGGCCCGGGAAAAAGCGTTACAAAGTGGGTGATTAGCTCAGCGGTAGAGCACTTCGTTGACATCGAAGGGGTCACTGGTTCGATCCCAGTATCGCCCACCATGATATTCACTGTCCCCTCGGCCCCTGTAAATAGGGCCACGGGGCTAACCGTAACCCGGCGCTGGTCCTTGTCTTTATTGATAAGGCGGGGCCAAGACAGGAAGGATAAGAACATGAAAGTTCGCAATTCGCTCCGCTCGCTCAAAAACCGGCACCGTGATTGCCGCGTTGTGCGTCGCAAGGGCCGCGTTTACGTTATCAACAAAACGCAGCGCCGGTTCAAAGCCCGCCAGGGCTGAACCGCCGCGCTACGGCGATGTTCAGAAAAAGGCTGCCTTCCGGGCGGCCTTTTTTATTGCGCGACGGTCGTTTGACCTCAGCAGGCTCTCGGGCGAAGATCATATTGCGGCACCCGACGCAGGAGGTCGGGGCTCTCTGACGAGTCGGGCTGCACCAGAGGATCGGGGATAAAGCGGTCTTCCAAGTCCTCTAATGCAGTGTTTAACTGCACATCAGGATCGACCACCGGGCCACGCGATGTGTAACGCGGCACCTCCAAGGCAAAGGTCTGGCACAGGTTAAGCGGTAGAACGCGTGCCTTTGCCATTTCGGTATCGGCCAGATCCCTGAGATCCACGATATGCCCGCCTTTCGTCGTCGAATTGCGCAGCTTGAAGGTCAGCGCCTCTGGCAGATCAATGAACCGTGTCCGATCCCCCGGCCCGAATAGCGCCGCCTCTCCTTGCCAATCAGCGCCATAGGCGAACCGCAGGTCGAAAGTGCCAGGCGGAACCAGCACCCGAAAGAACCGCCCCCCTTTGATATAAGCGGCCAGCGCCGGTTCGCGCGTCTTCTGATCGCGCAGCATCAGGTAGAAATCCGATCCGACCGGGGTGCGTACCTGAAGGGGAAAGACAGCCGGCAGGCCCGTACGGTGCCACATCAAACCGTGACGTGCTTTGGGAACCTCCTGTGCTGATACGGGGATGGGCAAAGCATTGAAGGTAAGTATGCTCACACAAATCACGATAGATCGCAGAATTCCGCGCATCATTTTGCTTCCCTTTCCATTGCGTCAAACCCCTGCAAAAACTGTCACAGTTTCGTATCAAGACTAAATAGCGCTGGAAGTCAGAGGGCAACAGCTCCACCTTAGGATCAAGCCGCAGGGTGGGGGCATCCCACAACTGCACTGCAAAGGAAGAAGAATGACCGACAAGACCGACTATACACCGCCCGCCGTTTGGACATGGGATACTGAATCTGGCGGTAAATTCGCCTCTATCAACCGCCCCATTGCGGGTCCGACCCATGACAAAGAATTGCCCGTGGGCAAGCATCCTTTGCAGCTTTACTCGCTGGCCACACCTAACGGAGTGAAGGTAACAGTCTTGCTGGAGGAGCTCCTGGCGGCGGGCCACAGTGGTGCGGAATATGATGCCTGGATCATCAACATCGGTGAAGGCGCGCAGTTCGGATCAGGTTTTGTCGGGGCGAACCCCAATTCAAAAATTCCCGCGCTGATGGATCATTCCGGCGACAGCCCACAGCGGGTGTTCGAATCCGGTGCCATCATGCTGCACTTGGCCGAGAAATTCGGAGCTTTCCTGCCGAGCGACCCCTCTGACCGGACCGAAGCCATGAGCTGGCTGTTCTGGCAGATGGGTAGCGCACCCTATCTGGGCGGTGGGTTTGGCCACTTCTATGCCTACGCCCCCGAGAAATTCGAATACCCGATCAACCGCTTCGCAATGGAAACCAAACGCCAGCTTGACGTGCTGGACCGTCAATTGGATGGCAAGGATTGGCTCGCGGGCGAATACTCCATCGCGGATATGGCGATTTGGGCGTGGTATGGCCAGTTGGTGCTGGGTCGGCTCTATTCGGCGGCCGAATTCCTTGATGTGGCGTCCTACAAAAATGTGGTGCGTTGGGCCGAGGCGATCGACGCCCGCCCTGCCGTCACACGCGGTCGCATGGTCAACCGTGCCTTTGGCGATGACCTGTCTATGCAGCTGCGCGAACGCCACGATGCGTCGGACTTCGAGACCAAAACCCAAGACAAGCTTGAAGAAAACGCAAGCTGACAGAGGCCGGGGCGCAGCAAAGTCTGCGCCCTACCTGTTCTGCCCAACCTGACGGCAAATCAGGATCACTGGCAGCAGCCCCATCGCCACGATCACCAGCGACGGCACCGCCGCCCCATCAAGCCGTTCGTCGCTGGCCAGTCGGTACGCCTGCACCGCAAGCGTGTCGAAATTGAACGGCCGCATGATCAACGTTGCAGGCAGTTCCTTCATCACATCGACGAAAACGATCAACAAGGCCGTCAACAAGGACGGCGCCAGAATTGGCAAATGCACCCGACGCAATGTGCCCACCGGGGTCTGCCCCAAGGACCGCGCGGCAGCATCCATATTCGCATGCACCATCGCCTGCCCGCCCTCATAGGCCCCCAACGCTGCCGCCAAAAACCGCACCATATAGGCCGCGATCAGCAACCAGATCGAACCGGTGATCAGCAAGCCGGTTGAAATATCAAAGGTGTCGCGCATCCATGCATCCAGCGCATTGTCCAAGGCCGCGAAGGGCACCAACAGGCCCACGGCGATCACGCCACCCGGTACCGCATAGCCCAGCCGCGCCACATAGCCCGCCCCGCGCGGCAGCCGCCCGGATCTCAGCCGCTGGTAAAATCCGATCGCGACCGCCGCCGTTACAGTCACCGCGGCGGCGATCCCAGCCAGTGTCAGCGAATTGCGGATGAAGCCCAGATAACGCGGGCTCAGCAGGTTCTGCTCTGATCCGAGACCCATATTGAACAGGACAATGACCGGTAGGATCGCGCCAAACACCACAGGCAATCCACAAGCCAGCATCGCCAAGGCCGCCTGCCCCCTACTTAGGTTCACCGGCGGCATCCGCGGTGCCTGCCGCGCCGGATCATGGTATTTCGCCTTGCCGCGCTGTATCCGCTCCAGCATCGCCAGCAACAATGCAAAGCTAAGAAGGCAGAGCGCCAACTGTGCGGCACCGGCCCTGTCGAACATTGAAAACCATGCGGTGTAGATGCCCGTGGCAAAAGTCTGGACACCGAAATAGGCAACCGTACCGAAATCGGCGATGGTCTCCATCACCGCGAGCAATACTCCTCCGGCAATCGCAGGACGCGCCAGCGGCAGGCTGACCTGAAAGAACGCCCGCCATGCGCTTTTGCCCAAGGCGCGCGCGGCCAAAAAGGTCGTCCCGCTTTGCTGCAAAAACGCCGCACGGGCCAGCAGGTAGACATATGGATAAAGCACCAGCGTCAGCATCAATGCCGCCCCGCCCAGCGACCGGATGTCAGGGAACCAATAATCGCGCGGCCCCCAGCCTGTCACCGCCCGCAAAGTCGTTTGCACAATACCCGGATGGTCCAGCAGGGAGGTATAGGCATAGGCCAGAACATAAGCCGGAAAAGCCAGCGGCAGCACCAACGCTACCTCAAGCCAGCGCACACCGGGAAAACGGGTCATCGTCACCAGCCAAGCGGTGCCCACGCCAACCATGAACGTCCCGGCAGAGACCAGGAGCACCAGCGCCAGAGTGGTGCGGGTATATTCACCAAGGACCGTGTCAATCAGATGCCGGAT
Organism: Sulfitobacter noctilucae; assembly: GCF_000622365.1. GTDB lineage: Bacteria > Pseudomonadota > Alphaproteobacteria > Rhodobacterales > Rhodobacteraceae > Sulfitobacter > Sulfitobacter noctilucae. Next base: position 16,482 of record NZ_JASC01000001.1, read on the forward strand.
CGTCTCTGTGCCCCCGCTCACCGCGGCGATCATCACGGCAATCATCGGCAAGGCGCAGACCGCAGCGGCGAGCACTGCCATGCCAGACAACACCCGCAAACCGCTCAGGCCGCGCCGCCGATTGTCGATAGATGCTGTCCCTGTGGTCATATCTCTATTTCGACTAAATCAGTCAGAATTACCAGAGAGCAATCCGCCCGCTGCGGCACCACGTCACGCGAGAGGCGGTAAGGTGATCGCGGGAAGGATGATCCTACACCACCTCAGCAATTTCTATCTATGGTTTCGTGTCGCCAAAGATCATCGACAGCCCAAATAGGAATCAGGAATAGTGTGATGCCGCCCTTAATCGTAGCTGCGCTGATCCTCGATAACCAACCCGTCTTTGGGAAGGCTTCCGGGTTCTACGATCACAACCTTGCCCTTGAGCTTGAGCAAGTCAGCAACCGACTGGCCATAGTGATCTGCATCCCCGCCTGCACTTTCGATGTGCACGGTCATGACGTCCTGCTCGCCTGCGCGCGTTGCGATCACGCGGGCCTTGGTCACCTCGTCATGATGTGCGACCAAAGCGGCCACCTGTTCGGGGCGCACAAACATGCCCTTGATCTTGGTCGTCTGGTCCGCACGGCCCATCCAGCCCTTGATCCGCGCATTGGTCCGGCCGCAGGGGGACATGCCCGGCATGATCGCCGACATATCTCCCGTGGCAAACCGGATCAGCGGGTAATCGAAATTCAGTGTCGTGACGATCACCTCACCAACCTCACCCTCGGCCACCGGATCGCCTGTGCCGGGGGTCACAATCTCGACGATCACACCTTCATCGAGGATCATCCCCTCCATTGCGGCACTTTCATAGGCGATGTTGCCGACGTCCGCTGTCGCGTAGCACTGCAAACAGGAAATTCCGCGATCGACATAATACTGACGCAGCGACGGAAAGAGCGCACCACCGCCTACGGCAGCCTTGGTGATGCCGAGCGTCACCCCCATCTCGTCCGCTTTTTCTAGAATGATCTTGAGGTAATCCGGCGTGCCGGCATAGGCCGTTGTGCCCACATCCCGCGCGGCCGTGACCTGTAGTTCGGTCTGGCCGACACCCGCAGGCAGCACTTTGGCACCCACGGCACGGGCGCCGCTTTCAAACATGTGGCCCGCCGGCGTCAGATGATAGCCAAAGCAGTTCTGCACAGTATCTTCCGCGCCTAGACCCGCAGCATGCAGAAACCGCCCCATGCGAAACCAGTCCGGTCCGCTGCCACCGGGTTCATAGATCGGGCCGGGGGATTGAAACACATGGCTGATGTTCTGCACCTTGATCCCACCAAAAGGCGGCTGGACTTTCTGCGCGGCAGTCAGGTCAGATTTGCGTAGGACCGGCAGTTGGGAAAGCTCCTCGAGACTGCCGAGCGCCTTTATGCCAGCATGCGCCAGTTGCGCGTTCAGCGCGTCAAGTTGCGCTGCCGCACGGGCGTCTGCACTGCGTGTTTCAAGGTCGTCGAAATAGGGATCAGCCATGGCTATTCTCATCTTGGAAATTATGTGCTGCACAACGGGGCTCAGCCCGCCACCATCAGGAAAGCCAGCGTTTGCGCCGCCGATAAGAGCGCACATCGCGGAACGACTTGCGCCCTTCGTCCGACATCCCCAGATAGAATTCTTTCACATCCTGATTTTCGCGCAGGTCGGCGGCCGGGCCGTCCATCACAACGCGACCGCTTTCCAGAATATAGCCATAGTGGGCAAACCGAAGTGCCACGTTCGTATTCTGCTCGGCCAAAAGAAAGGTCACGCCTTCCTTCTCGTTAATCGTCTTCACGATATCGAAAATCTGTTCAACCAGCTGCGGGGCCAACCCCATGCTTGGCTCATCCAGCAAAATCGTTTCGGGCTTTGACATCAGCGCACGGCCCACGGCACACATTTGCTGCTCCCCGCCCGAGGTATAGCCCGCCTGCGATTTGCGCCGCTCGCGCAGGCGCGGGAAATATTCATAGACCATCTCGAGGTCTGCCGCGATGGCCCCTTTGCCATCGGCGCGGGTATAGGCACCGGTCATGAGGTTTTCCTCGACCGTGAGGTGCTCAAAGCAGTGGCGGCCCTCCATCACCTGCACGACACCTTTTTTCACGGTTTCGGCCGGGTCCGCATGGGCGATATCCAAACCGCGATACTTGATGGATCCTTTGGTCACTTCGCCGCGCTCGGACGCGAGCAACCCCGAAATCGCCTTGAGCGTCGTGGTCTTGCCCGCACCATTGCCACCCAGCAGCGCTGTGATGCCGCCCTTGGGGACGTTCAGGCTCACGCCTTTCAGCACGAGGATCACGTGATTGTAGATCACCTCGATGTTGTTCACCTCAAGGACGTTTTCCACCTGAGTGGGTGTTTGCGTCGCGTCGTCCAGCATTCCATCTGCTCCCGTCATCCCGAACCTGATCCGGGTTCTCTGGCGTTATGGCGCGCGCCCTCAAATGGGGCGCGCGCCCGTGGCATCTATGTCCCGAATATCAATCCGGGGGTCGGATTAACCGCAGTTGTCTTCGATGTTGTTCTCCGACGCATATGCTGCGGAATCCTCATCGATCAGCGGCTGGACGATATCCTGATCAGACTGGACAAAATCGCTGATCAGTTTCCATTCCTTGGCTTCAGCGTCCCACTGCGTCATCGCAGCAAAGCCGTTGCCGCCGTGGTTTTCGCACGAAACCTTAAACTCGGGACCGAAGTTGGGCAGACCAAGGTTCGCCATCTTCTCTTCGGTGATCTCGAGCGCTTCCATGCCATCGCGCATTTGCGAGGGTGTGATATCCGAAACGCCGTGGATTTCCTGTGCCGTCCGCGCGGCTTCGGCCACAAGCATCGCAGCATAGATGCCGCGGTTGTAAATGACCGTGCCGGCCTGATCGCCTGCTCCGGCACTCTTGCCCGCGTCGAACACATGCTCTTTCAGATCGTCATAAAGCGGATAATCGCTGCCGACGTTGTGAAAGGTCAGCGCCTTGTAGCCATCCGCGCCAGCGCCCGCCGCCAGAACGTCATTTTCCGAGCCCGACCACCAGATGCCGATGAACTTGTCCATCGGGAACCGGATGTTGACTGCTTCCTGAACCGCAACCTGGTTCATAACGCCCCAGCCGTACATGATTACGTAGTCCGGCTTGTCCCGGCGGATCTGCAGCCACTGCGATTTCTGCTCCTGACCGGGGTGATCGACAGGCACTTCCTTGAACTCGAAACCGTGCTTTTTAGACAGCTCGGTCAGCGTGCGGATCGGCTCCTTGCCATAGGCAGAGTTGTGATACACGAGCGCGATTTTCTTGCCGCTCAGATCGCCACCTTCCTCGTCCAGGATGTGCTTGATCGCAACCGATGCGCCGTCCCAATAGTTCGCAGGAAAGTTGAACACATGGCTGAATACTTTGCCGTTCTTGGCTGAGGTGCGGCCCAGACCGGATGTCAGCATCGGAATGTCATCTGCCGTAACCTTGGGGATCAGCTGATAGGTGATACCGGTGGACAGTGGCTGATAAACCAACCCGCCGCCGCCTTTCAGCGACTCGTAGCATTCTACACCCTTTTCGGTGTTATACGCGGTTTCGCATTCGGGAACCTGAATCATCTCGCCGCCGATGCCGCCATCACGCTCGTTCAGAAGGGTGAAGTAATCCGCATAGCCGTCAGCAAACGGGATACCACCCGCCGCATAAGGTCCGGTGCGATAGCTAAGCGATGGGAATACGAGATCCGCCATGACGGGGCCTGCCGCCATCAGGCCTGCAACGGCCAGTGTACCTAGTTTATATTTCATCGGTGTTTCCTCCCTTGGATTTTATCCGATTGGTCTTGCACGGGGTTTGCCCCGCTTTTTGTCGTGGTCCGCCCTAGTGAGGGAAGGGCCACAATCTCAATTTCTCTTTCGCCACGCGCCACAACTGCGCGATCCCGTGCGGTTCCGCGATCAGGAAGATCACGATCAGCCCGCCGACAATCACGAGGTTCAGGTGCGCCACGATATCCGTCGGCCAGCCCAGCCAGTCGACCCCGACCACCTTCAAAGCGACTGGCAAAACAACCAGAAACGCCGCACCGGCAAAGGAGCCAAAGATGCTGCCCAGCCCGCCGATGATGATCATAAAGAGCACAAGAAACGACTTCTGAATGCCAAAGGCTTCGCCCACTTCGACAGCGCCCAGGTAAACCGAGAAGAACAGCGCACCTGAAATGCCGACAAAAAAGGAACTGACCGCAAAGGCCGTCAGCTTGGCCCGCAGGGGGTTCACGCCGATGATCTCGGCCGCAATGTCCATGTCGCGGATCGCCATCCATTTACGACCGGACGCGCCCCGCGTCATGTTCCGCGCAATTACCGCACAGACGATCGTAAAGAACAGACAGAACAGATAGGTCGCCCATGGCTCTGTGCTTGGTCCCGTGATCAGCACCCCGAGCATATCCCGCTCGGGCGCGTTGATCTGACCAGAGGCGGAGTAGTTATAGAACCACGCCACACGGTTGAAGAGCCACACAAGGAAGAACTGCGCCGCCAGTGTCGCCACAGCCAGATAGAACCCTTTGATGCGCAAGCTTGGCAGACCGAACAGGACACCGACAAGCGCGGTCATCACCCCGCCCATAATGACACTGAAAAAGATGTTGAATTCCGGCAACCGGAACAGCAGCTCGCCGCTCCACCAGATGTCCACACCGGTCATGAACTTGTAGCAGCTATAGGCACCTACCGCCATAAATCCGCCCGTGCCAAGGCTGACCTGCCCGCAGTACCCAACCAGAATATTCAGCCCCAGCGCCGCAATCGCGTAGATCAGAAACGGCAACAACAACGAGTTGGCCCAATAGTCATTGATCACAAAGGGAATGACCACAATCGCGATGAACAACACCACATAATAGCGATACCGGTCGAATTTGATCGGAAAGGTCTGTTGATCGTCAGCATAGGTCGTACTGAAATCGCCTGCTTCACGGTAGAACATTCAGCAATCCTTCCCAAAAAGTCTTTTTATCATCGGTGAGTTTACGAGCATACCAAGCGTAAAGCCCGCGAGGAGCGCAATGATTACCGGATATCCGGTATCTTTTGTGATGCTGGTCCAAAGCAGAAAACCATTTGTCAGCGTCAGGATCACCCAGAGCCAACCATCATGAAGGCGTTCGTTGTACGTCATTGTTTCTTTAAACACGCTCAATGATCTTCTCCCCGAACAACCCCTGAGGTCGGAACACCAGAAACAAGAGCGCTAGCATGTAGGCGAACCAGTTTTCCGTCGCACCGCCGAGGTACGGCGCACCGATCAGAAACTCGAACAGCTTCTCCCCCACGCCGATAATCAGACCACCCACGATGGCACCCGGGATGGAGGTGAACCCACCCAGCATCAGCACCGGCAGTGCTTTCAACGCAATCAGCGACAGCGAGAACTGCACGCCCGATTTCGCGCCCCACATGATCCCTGCGACCAAGGCTACAAACCCCGCAAGTGACCACACCAACACCCAGATAAAGTTCAGCGACACACCAACCGACAAAGCCGCCTGATGGTCATCCGCCACTGCCCGCATGGCACGGCCCTGCTTGGTGTACTGCGCAAAGATCACCAGCCCGATCACAAGGATTGCGGCCACGATGGAGGCAACGATATCGAGATTATCGATAAAGAACCCGTAGCCCAGCGCTTCATAGGTCGTACCTTCGAGCCAGACGTTCATCCCTTGCGGAAGGCAGTTGCCCTCGGACGCGCAAACGTTCAGCGCCTTCAATTCGGACCCCCACATCAGGTCCGCGACGCCTTCGAGAAAGTAGGCCAGACCGATGGTTGCCATGAACAGGATGATCGGCTCCTGCCCGACCAGATGTTTGAACACAAACTGCTGCACAGCCCAGGCCAACGCGATCATCACCACCACCGTCAGCAGGATCGCGGCAAAGCTGTGCACCGACCAGCCAAAGTGGTGCACTTCCGTGCCAAATATCGCGTTGATCAGATGGGCAAACGGCACCTGTCCGTTCTGGATCCCCACCAGTGTCATCGCCGCAAAAAGCGCCATAACGCCCTGCGCGTAGTTAAAGATGCCCGACGCCTTGTAAATCAGAACAAAGCCCAAAGCGACCAGCGCATAAAGCACCCCCGCCATCAGCCCGTTTGCAAAGACCTCAATGGTAAAAGCCAGCTGCTCATTCATGTCCGCGCTCCCTCAAACTCAGTCATGTGCGACCCCCAGATAGGCGTCGATCACCGCCTGATTGTTGCGCACCTCGGACGGTGTGCCGTCGCCGATTTTTTTGCCGTAATCCATCACAACCACCCGGTCGCTCAGGTCCATGACCACGCCCATGTCATGCTCGATCAGCGCGATGGTTGTGCCGAACTCATCGTTCACATCCAGAATAAAGCGGCTCATGTCCTCTTTTTCCTCGACGTTCATCCCCGCCATCGGTTCGTCCAAAAGCAGGATCGACGGTTCCGCCGCCAGGGCCCGCGCCAGCTCGACGCGTTTTTTCAATCCGTAAGGCAGCCGCGCGACAGGTGTCTTCCGAATCGCCTGAATTTCCAGAAAGTCGATGATTTTCTCTGCAACTTCGCGGTTCTCAACTTCTTCCCGCTCGGCAGCACCTTTCCAGAAAGACTGTGCTAAAAGCCCGGTCTTCATATGGGTCAACCGGCCCGTCATCACGTTGTCCAAAACACTCATGCCCTCGAACAGGGCGATGTTCTGAAAGGTCCGCGCGATCCCCTGCTGCGCCACCTGAAACGGCTTCATCGGCGGGCGGCGGGAGCCCTTGTACCAGACCTCCCCCTCCTGCGGGATATAGAACCCCGAAATCACATTCAGCATCGATGATTTGCCAGCACCGTTCGGCCCGATGATCGCGCGGATCTCCCCCTGCCGGATATCAAAGGAGATGTCCTTGATCGCCTCGACCCCGCCAAACCGCAGGGTGATGTTCTTCATTTCCATGACAACAGGGCCGATGGTCCGGCCGTCCGCGGTCACATAGCTGTCAGCAGTGTCTTTCACGCGCTAACCCCTTCACCCTTTTTAAAAATACCCGACACACCGCCACCAACAGGCGCGCGGCCCATAGTGCTCACCGAACGGGAGGGCGGGCGGGGCGTCGTCGAAAACGCGCGTCGCGCCGTCATTCCGCTGCCAACTTTGTCGGTGTCACGGCCTGCACCGCCGCGTCGCGGACTTCCAGCGTCGCTTTGATGCTGCCTTTGCGCCCGTCTTCATAAGTCACTTCGGTCTCCGTGCTGACGGACTTCGACCCGTCATAAAGCGCCGTAATGATGTCGTCGTACTTCTCTTCGATGATCCGGCGGCGTACTTTGCGTGTCCGCGTCAACTCCCCGTCGTCTGCATCGAGTTCCTTGTGCAGCACAACAAAGCGGTGCACCTGGCATCCCGACAGCATCTCATCCTCGGCCACGCTCGCGTTCACGGCTTCAACATGGCTCTGGATCGTGTCCATCACCTGCGGATGCCGCGCCAGCTCTTGATAACTCGCATAGCCGATGTTGTTGCGCTCGGCCCAGTTTCCCACCGCCGTCAGGTCGATGTTGATGAAGGCTGTGCATTCATCCTTCTCGTTCCCGAAAACAACAGCTTCGAGGATATTCGGAAAGAACTTCAACTTGTTCTCGACGTATTTCGGCGCAAAGAGCGATCCATCCGCCATTTTGCCCACGTCCTTGGCCCGGTCGATGATGCGCAGATGGCCGGTGCCTTCTTCAATAAAGCCCGCATCGCCGGTCGCAACCCAGCCCTCGGCGTCCTTGGTGTCCCTGGTGCTTTCGGGGTTCTTGTAATACTCCACAAATACCCCGGGCGACCGGTAGAATACCTCGCCGTTCTCCGCGATTTTCAGCTCCACACCCGGACAGGTTACGCCAACCGTGTCGCTGCGCACTTCGCCATCGGGCTGCGCCGTAATAAACACTGTCGCTTCGGTTTGGCCGTACAACTGTTTAAGGTTGATGCCCAATGACCGATAGAAATCAAAAATCTCGGGACCGATCGCCTCACCGGCGGTATAGCCCACGCGCACGCGGCTGAAGCCCAGCGTGTTCTTGAGCGGCCCATAGACAAACGCCTCGCCCAGCTTGTACTTGAACCGGTCCCACTGGCTGACTGGTTTGCCATCCAGAATGGCCGGACCAACCTTGCGTGCATGGGCCATAAAGGTATCAAACAGCCACTTTTTCATGCGACTGGCGTCTTCCATGCGGATCATCACGCTGGTCAACTGCGTCTCGAACACGCGTGGCGGAGCAAAATAATAGGTCGGCCCGATCTCGCGCAGGTCGACGTGCATCGTGTCGGCGCTCTCGGGGCAGTTGGTACAAAAGCCCGTCCACATCGCCTGACCCACGGAAAAGATGAAATCACCCACCCAAGCCATCGGCAGATAGGCCAGAATGTCATCACTCTGGCGCAGGTTGTCGAATTCGGACGACGATTTTGCGGTCTCGATGATGTTGCGGTTGGACAGGACCACGCCCTTCGGCTTGCCGGTGGTCCCAGAGGTGTAAAGCATCACCCCCGTGCTGTCATAATCCAGCTTGGCCTGACGCGCTTCCAGCTCTTTGATGTGTTTGTCGCGGAACTGGCGGCCCAGCTCTTGCACGTTGGAATACTGCTTCATCGCCGCGTGGTCGTATTTGCGTAGGCCGCGTGGATCGAGATAGATCATCTGCTGGAATTCCGGCAGCTGGTCCTGAACGTCCAGAATTTTATCGACCTGCTCCTGATCGCCCACAATGGCAAAGCGTGCGCCACAGTGGTTCATCACATAGGCCATCTCTTCGGCGTTTGCGTCCTGATAAAGCGGCACCGGAACCGCGCCGCACATTTCGGCGGCCATCATTGCCCAATAGAGGTACGGCCGGTTGCGTCCGATCACGGAAACGAAGTCGCCTTCGTTGATGCCCATTTCCATGAGGCCCAGCGCCAGCGCTTCGACCTCATCGCGGGTTTGCGCCCAGGTCCAGCTTTGCCAAATGCCATATTCTTTCTCGCGATACGCCGGCGCGTTCGCAAACTGAGTGGCGTTACGATGCAAAAGCGCCGGTACGGACTGCGGTCCGTCGGCGCGCACGAGTGGCGTGGCCAAAGTTATTCCTCCCTAACCTGCCATTTTGCGGCAGGACCGATCGCGTGTTTCACGATTCTCACACCCTAAGAGTGCTGAACGCAGGCTGGACGTCAACTTTTTCTTGAAGTTTTCACAATCCTTACGAATTGTAACAAGCCTTGCTCAACTGCGGCGAGGCTTTGCGCAGGTCGTTAACTGGTGCTAGCGGTAAATCCGGAGGGGACCGATGGACATCACGGATGAACAGGCCAAGGCCATGACCAGCGCAGGTCTGAACCTGATTGCGCAGGCCCTGACCATTTATGATGAGCAACTGAAACTGGTGGTCTGCAACGCCCCTTTCCAACATATGTTCAGCTTGCCTGACAGGCTCGTCACGCCGGGGGCCACATTCCAAGAGACCATTCACCATCTGGCAACCCGTGGCGAATACGGGCCAGTGGATGACATCGACAGCTTTGTCACCGAACGCATCAATCAGGCGCTGGCCTTTGCGCCGCATTATATGGAACGCACCCGTGCCAATGGCCACACCATCAGTGTCGAAGGGTCCCCCCTGCCCCAAGGCGGGTGGGTTACGGTTTATACGGACATCACCGCGACCAAAGCGCAGGAAAAGCTGCTGCATGCCCGGTCCGATGCGCTGTCGGATCAGGTACTGGCCCATGCAGAGCAGCTGTCTGCCACCAACCGCGAGCGTGCGGCAATGATCACCACGCTGGAAGAGACGAAACGCCAACTGACCGAAAGCGAAGCCCGCACGCGGCTGACCACCGAGATGCTGCCCGCGCATATTGCCCATGTGAACGCGGCGGGGCGCTATACCTTTTCCAACCAGCGCTTGCCTCACATCATGCCCGGGCGGCCCACAACGATTGTGGGCCTGTATATTGCCGACGCGTTGGGCGCTTTTGCCTATGACAGGATCAAACCCGCGCTGGACCGCGCCTATGGGGGTGCCCCGGCCGTCACCGAGTTCACCGATGATACAACGGCCCGACGCATCCGTGCGGCTTTTACCCCTGATGGACAAAACGGTGTCTATATTCTGTCCACTGACATCACCGAGGAAACACAGACCCGTGTCGCCTTACAGCAAACCCGCAAGCGCGAGCTGGCCGCCCAGGTGATCTCAGGGCTGGCGCATGATTTCTCCAACCTGCTGACCATCATTCTGGGCATGCAATCGCGGCTCGCGCGGCAATCCGACCTCGCGCCCGAGGCGCAAAAGCTGATCGAAGGCACATTGGCCGCAGCCCGGCGCGGCGGCGCACTTCTCAGTTCGATTGCCAACCTGACAGGTCCGCGCACGCTGCGGCCCGAGGCGACCGATCCTGCGCAGCTTCTGGCGGACCTCACCACGCTGGCCAAGCCCACGTTGCCCGCCGGTATCACCCTAAGCACTGACAACCAGATGCCGGACGCCCCCGTACTGCTCGACAAAGGCCGCCTGACCGATTGTTTATTGAACCTGATCCTGAACGCACGCGACGCATGCGGCGCTGCGGGGCGCATCCATATCGCCCTGCGCCATGTGCATGATACATGGATCGAATGGTCGGTGACCGACGATGGCCCGGGGTTTTCAGCCTCGGCACTGGAGCAGGGGATCGACCCGTTTTTTACCACCAAAGGCAGCGAAGGCAGCGGGCTGGGTCTGTCCATGGTCTATGACTTGACCAAATCCGCTGGCGGCGATCTGCGCCTGCGGAATAGCGCGGAGGGTGGCGCAACTGTGGTCCTGCGTCTGCCCTACCGTATGGCGCTACCCGATACGGCGGGCCTTGTGCTGCTGGTTGAAGACGACGGCGACATCCGGGCCAACGTGCGCGACATGCTTATGGCGCTGGGCCATTCGGTGATCGAAGCAACCAGCGCCGATGAAGCCAGCGCTTTGCTGGCCGATCTTCCCGACATTGCGCTCGTTTTGTCCGATATCCAGCTGGTGGGCGAGGGCACCGGCCTTGATCTGGCCGACCGCATTTCCGGCCAAACGCCGCTGGTCCTGATGACGTCCCTACCGACCGATCATGCTCTTTATCTTGCCGCTCAACAGGTCGCCCCGGTGCTGCGCAAACCCTTTGACACCACCGATCTGACCGCCCTGATTGCGCCTCATAAGGTTGCCGCACAATGACCCGCCCTTTGGTCACCATTCTGGACGATGAACCCGAAATCCGCACGCTGCTGGCCGATGTGCTGGAGGAAGCGGGTTTTGAAACACTCAGCTTTGGCCGCGCCCGCGCGTTCGAGGCGGCACTGGCCAAACGCACCCCCGATGTCTGCCTTGTCGATCTGAGCCTGCCCGATACCGACGGGCTGACGCTTGTGCACCGTCTGGCGCTTGAGCAAGGCGCGGTTGTCATCATCATTTCGGGCCGCGCACAGGTGCAGGACCGCGTGACCGGACTGGAACTTGGTGCTGATGACTACATCATCAAACCTTTTGATCCGGCTGAGGTCGTCGCCCGTATTCGCGCCCGCCTGCGCAAGCCCAAGTCAACCAGCGGCGGCAGTGACGTTGCCCATTTTGCGGGCTGGCAAGCCCATTTCGATCGCTACATTCTGTCGGATGACGCCGGTGTCGAAGTGCCCTTTTCCCATGCAGAAAGTGAAGTCCTGCGGCTGTTCCTGGAAAGCCCGAAACGCCTGATCAGCCGCGCCCAAATGCAGGAAAGCCTTGGTGGTGCAGCCTCCGAAAGTTTTGACCGGGCGATGGACGTGCGCATCTCGCGCCTGCGCACGAAACTGCGCGAAGACCCCAAGAACCCCCAACTGATCAAAACGATATACGGTGCCGGCTATATCTTTTTGGGCGATGTAACGTGGCACTAACACTGCGGCGGCTTGGCCCTGATGATACCGCCCTTGCCGATGCGCTGGCGCTGATCCGCACGAGCTTTGCCTATATGGACGGCGTGATTGACCCACCTTCATCCATGCATTCGCTGACGCTGGATGCCTTGCGTGATCTGGCCGAAACACAGGAAATCTGGACCTTCGGCTCGCCACTCATTGCTTGCGCCATTTTCACCGTCAAAGCCAATTTGCTCACTGTCGGTAAACTCGCCGTCGCGCCGCAGGCCCGCGGCACCGGCCTCGCCCGCCAATTACTGACGCAGGCCAATGCGCGAGCTTACACACATGGACTGAGCAGAATAGAGCTGCAAAGCCGCGTCGAGCTGACCGGCAATCATGCCGCCTTTACCCGACTAGGCTTTCGCGAAGTGGCCCGCACCACCCATCCGGGCTTCGACCGGCCGACTTCTATCACTTTCCAGCGAAAGACGACTCCGCCAGCGCCTTGACCGCATGCTCCAACACCCGCACACCAGCGACCAGATCATCTTCGCGCGTATCCTCTTCAAACGCATGGCTGATGCCGCCGATCGAGGGCACAAAAAGCATCGCCACGGGCATCAGGCGCGATACATTCGTCGCATCATGCAACGCGCCAGAGGGCATCTTGCGCCAGTTCCCCGGTGCCACGGCCTCCGCGCCCTGCTGCAGCGCGCTGCGCAGGTCAGCATCCATCGCAACAGGCTCCAGCCCCAAAAGCGGCCCGCAAGAAGGTGTCATCCCCTGTGTCTCAGCCACCTCTGCTGCCGTCTCGCGGATGATCTCTTCCATCCGCCCCAAGCGCGCAGCATCGCCATCGCGCCACTGCATTGAAAACACCGCCCGCCCCGGCACGATGGAAGACGCATTGGGGTGCAAACTGAGATGTCCGATGGTCCAAACTGTGCTTGGGGTCACTACATTGCGAAACCGGTCATTCAGCGCGGTGTTAAAGGCTGATACCGCCTGAAACGCATCGCGCCGCAGATGCATCGGTGTGGTGCCTGCGTGATTCTGCTGACCCTCAAAGGTCATCTTCATATCCCGAATTCCGACGATATCCGTCACCACCCCGATCTGTTCACCACTGATGTCCAGGGTCGGCCCCTGCTCGATATGTAATTCTACAAAGCCTGTGAACTGCGCCGGATCCACCTCTCCCGTGACCATATCTGCTATCGCCTGTCGCGCCTTAGCGAGTGTAACGCCCGCATGATCCACAAGCGCATCCGCATCATCCAGCGCCAGATGCCCGGACCAAACCGCCGATCCTGTGGTGACGCCAAAACGTCCCTCCTCGTCCTGAAAGGACACTACCGATACCACCGGTCCGCCAGCCTCACGGGCCGCCCGCGCCACTTCAAGCGCCGCAATGACGCCCAGCGCCCCGTCAAGCCATCCTCCCTCTGGCTGGCTGTCCGAGTGTGAGCCCATCAAAAGCGATGGCCCTTCCGCCAAACCAAAGACATTGCCCATCGGGTCAATCTCGACCCGCAGGCCAGCCTCAGTAAACCGATCTGCCAGCCATTTCCGCGCCGCCACGTCAGCATCCGAGTACGCAGGCCGCACTACGCCTTTGCCGATACCGGCCGCCCCGAAAGACCGAAGTTGATGCAGATCCGTAAGAAACCGTTGAGGATCAGTTTGCATGACACACCTTCAAAAAAATTTAGGCGCAGCATCACTGCCACGCCTGAGTTTGTCCATGCCGCGTTAATGCGGATTGTGACGATCAATCATCCCAGCGCGGCAAATTCTCCAGTTGGTCCTGAGTCATCTTCGAGACATAGGCACCGCCGGCAAACTCGAAAGCGTCAATCGGCACAATCGCTTCGTCAGAGCCGATACCCAGCAAGCCGCCGATTTCGACAACATAGGCGACGGGCATGCCATCCCCATCAATCAGCACATCTTCGACTTCGCCGATCTTTTCGCCGGCGGCGTCATGGACTTCCATGTCATCAAGGGCCCGCAGGTAGTTTCCGTCCTGCCGCTGCGCATCTTTACTCTCTACCGGGTTCTTTGTGTCCTCGGCAAAAGCGGCACCACCCATAAGGGCAACAATCAGACTGGTTCGGATAAGCATGAGGTTTCCTTTCGTGTTCTACATTCACGTTAAAACACGAAAGCGGCGGTATCGGTTCCAACCGATGACTCGGCGCACCGCAGTGAAAGGCAAGCGCAGTCCTGCCGTGATCTTTCGACAGCAGGTTACTCTGCCGCAACCCTGTCCGACACCGCTTCGACCTTCACTGCGGAAAACTTGAACTCGGGGATCTTGCCGTAAGGGTCCACCGCCGGGTTCGTCAGGATATTCGCCGCCGCCTCTACATAGGCAAAAGGCAGGAAAACCATGTCAGGGCTAACGGCCCGATCTTCCCGCGCCATGATCTCAATCGATCCGCGTTTGGTGGTCAGGCGCACATGCTCCCCCGGTGCCACGCCCAACTTGCGCAGGGTAGAGGGATGCAACGAGCAGTTTGCCTCAGGTTCTACCGCATCCAGCACCGTGGCGCGGCGGGTCATGGACCCGGTGTGCCAATGTTCCAACTGTCGCCCTGTCGTGAGGATCATCGGATACTCGGCATCGGGCACATCATCCGGCGCAATGATCGAGGCTGGCGTGAACCGCGCCCGCCCATCGGGGCGTGGGAACCCGTCGGCAAAGACAATCGCTTGACCGGGATCGCTGGGCGACAGCGACGGATAGGTCACTGCGTTCTCGGCTTCAAGACGATCCCAGGTGATATTGTCCAGCGACTTCATGTTCAGCTTCATCTCGGCAAAGACATCCGCCGGGCTGGCATACTCCCACCCCAGACCCAGCCGCTTGGCCAGTTCCACCTCGATCCACCAATCCTCGCGCGCCTCCCCCGGTGGCGACACCGCAGGGCGACCCATCTGGACCTGACGATTGGTATTGGTCACCGTGCCCGACTTTTCAGCGAAAGCACTGGCGGGCAGGATCACATCGGCAAAATTCGCCGTTTCGGTGATGAAAATGTCCTGCACAACCAGATGATCCAGCTTGGCCAGCGCATCGCGGGCATGTTCCACATCCGGATCCGACATCGCAGGGTTTTCGCCTAAAATGTACATGCCACGAATGTCACCGTCGTGCACCGCGTCCATGATCTCGGTCACGGTCAGTCCCTTCTGCGCGGAGAAATCATTGGACTGCCAAACATCGGTAAAGGCCGATCGCACGCCATCATCCATCACCGACTGATAATCCGGCAAGAACATCGGGATCAGCCCCGCATCAGAGGCCCCTTGCACATTGTTCTGCCCCCGCAGCGGATGCAGCCCGGCACCGGGCCGCCCCACCTGCCCGGTCATTAAGGCAAGCGAGATCAGACAGCGCGCGTTGTCCGTGCCGTGGATATGCTGCGACACGCCCATGCCCCAGAAAATCATTCCCGCCTTCGCGCCGGCAAAGACCCGCGCCACATCGCGCAGCGTTTCGGCATCAATGCCGCAGACTTCGGCCATTTTCTCGGGCGTGAAATCCTGCAGATGCTCTTTCTCGGCCTCCCAGTTTTCTGTGTAGGCTTCGATATACTGCTGGTCGTACAGCCCCTCTTCGACGATCACATGCATGATCGCATTCAGCATAGACACGTCGGTGCCGGGCCGGAACTGCAGCATATGGCTGGCATAGCGCTTTAGTGCCTGCCCACGCGGGTCCATCACGATCAGCTTTCCACCGCGCTTGGTGAACTGCTTTAAGTAGGTGGCCGCGACAGGATGGTTTTCAATCGGGTTGCAGCCGATGGCAATCGCCACATCTGCATTTTCGATCTCGTTGAAGGTCGCGGTCACGGCCCCCGATCCGACGTTTTCCATCAAAGCCGCCACCGAGGAGGCATGGCAGAGCCGCGTGCAATGATCGACGTTGTTGTGACCAAAGCCCTGACGGATCATCTTTTGAAACAGATATGCTTCCTCGTTGGTGCATTTGGCCGAGCCGAAACCCGCCACACCCGTGCCGCCAATATCCTTCAATCCGCCTGCGGCGAAATCCAGCGCCTCGTCCCACGAGGCTTCGCGAAAGAAATCCTGCCAATTGTCAGGGTCCACATTCAGCCCCTTGGCCGGCGCATCCTCGCGCCGGATCAGCGGCTTGGTCAGGCGGTGATCATGGTGGATGTAATCAAAACCAAAGCGGCCTTTGACGCAGAGGCGCCCCTCATTCGCCGGACCATTGATCCCCTCGACATATTTGACCTTGTTGTCCTTCACCTTCAGCGAAATCTGACAGCCGACACCGCAGAACGGGCAAATGCTCTCTACCTCGCGGTCGAAATCCGCGCTGTCGCCCACCTGATCCGCATCCACCACGGTCGATGGCATCAAGGCCCCCGTGGGGCAGGCCTGAACACATTCACCGCAAGCCACGCAGGTGCTGTCGCCCATCGGGTCGGCCATATCGAACGTCGGCCAGGTATCATGCCCCCGCCCCGACATGCCGATCACATCGTTCACCTGCACCTCGCGGCAGGCCCGCACGCACAGACCGCATTGAATGCAGGCATCCAGATTGACGCTCATCGCCACATGGCTGTCGTCCAACAGCGGGATATGCCCCGCCTCCAGCTTGGGAAAGCGGCTGTCTGCCACATCATTCAACTCGGCCATGTCCCACAGGTGGCTCGACTTGTCATGAGAGACCTCATGCGCAGGCTGGTCCGCCATCAGCAGTTCGATCACCATCTTGCGCGCGCTCTCGGAGCGGGCATTGTCCGTGGTCACAACCATCCCTTCGCTCGGCTCGCGAATGCAGGAGGCCGCCAAAGTGCGCTCGCCCTCGATCTCGACCATGCAAGCCCGGCAATTGCCGTCGGGGCGATAACCCGGTGCGGGCTTGTGGCAAAGATGCGGGATCACCAGTCCGCGCCCATTGGCAACTTCCCAGATTGTCAGACCTGCCTCGGCCTCAACCTTTTCGCCGTTCAGCGTGAATGTGATCTTGTCGGCCATGACATCATCCTCCTGCACCTGCCTCACTTCTACCGATTTTGCAGGCAGCGCAGGAGTCCCAATCCCGACACACCACCCCGTTTTTACGCCAAGCGCGGTTTCCGATAGGCGACCCCCCTCCCTTCACCCTTTCAAAAATACCAAAGCGCATGCTTTCAACCGCCGCACCGCTCGCCTATCAAGGGGCCACGTCAACAGGAGCACCCATGTCCCACATCACTTTGATCCGCCACGGACAGGCGAATTCAACCGCCACGGACGAGCTGAGCTATGACAGGCTGAGCGAGCTGGGCCATACCCAGGCGGCGTGGCTCGGCCACCATCTGCGCGACAGTGGTACGCATCACACGCGGCTCTATACCGGGACGCTTCGACGCCATATCGAAACCGCTGAAGGCATGGACACCGGGCTTGAACCGGTCCGCGATGCGCGGCTGAACGAGCTTGAATACTTCACGCTTGCCAATTTGATGCAGGAACAGCACGGCATCAGTTTTCCATCCGAACAAGGTCAGTTTGCCCTGCATCTGCCCCAGGTATTTGACTACTGGCGGGCCGGTAAAATCGAAGGTACGCCCGAAAGCTGGGACAGTTTTCACGGCCGGGTCAGTGATGCGTTGCGCGAGATCAGTGATGGCAAGGGCCCCGCACTCGTAGTCACCTCCGGCGGGCTGATCTCTATGACCATGGCGCAAGCAATGCATCTGGACATCCCTGCGATGGCGCGGCTCGCACTGGCGATCATGCATACCTCGATGCACAGGCTCTTTCCCATCGGCGGACATTGGTCGCCGGTTTTGTTCAACGCGGTGCCGCACCTCGACAGACCGGATCGGCGTATCGCCCAAACCCATATTTGAAAGGCTGCCCCACCATGAAACTTCATTACGCCAAAGGTACAATTTCTATCGCCGTCGCCATCGCGCTGGAGGAGGCGGGCCTGGCCTATGAGGCCGTCAAAGTTGACTTTGCCAATGCCGAACAAACCAAAGCCGCCTATCTGACGCTGAACCCCAAAGGCCGTGTGCCGACGCTTGTTACCGACAGCGGCACTGCGCTGACCGAAACGGGCGCGCTTCTGGATTATGTCGCCACCCTTGCACCAGACGCGGGTCTTTTGCCCCCTGATCCCGTTGTCGCAGCGCATATGCGTGGAGTGATGTATTATCTCGCCTCGACCATGCATGTCGCCCATGCCCATAAGATGCGCGGCAGCCGCTGGGCCGACCAGTCCAGCAGCTTTGAAGACATGAAAGCTAAAGTGCCCGAAACCATGGCAGCATGTGCTGCATATGTGGCCTCGGACTGTTTGCATGGTGATTTCGTGACGGGCGACAGCCTGTCCATCGCCGATCCCTATCTCTTTGTGGTCTGCAATTGGCTTGCGGGCGATGGCGTCGACCCCGCAGACTATCCGCCTGTCGCCGCCTTCCTGAAAAGGATGGAAGCCCGCGACAGTGTGAAAGCCGTTCGTGCAAAGGGTATGTTATGACCGCCCCCCACCTTTGGGTTCGCGCCGAGCAGCGCGACAATGAAACCCGCGTCGGCATTACGCCTGACGGCGTTGCAACGCTGCTGGCTCAGGGCATGACCGTTACGGTTGAAGCTTCGGACAGCAGGGTGATCGCGACCGACGATTATGCGGCGACAGGCTGCAAAATTGCGCCCGCGCACAGTTGGCCAGATGCACCGCAAGACGCGATTATCTTTGGTTTGAAAGAGTTGCCCGACGACGGTACGCCGCTGGTCCACCAACACATCATGTTTGGCCACGCCTACAAGGGCCAGGCTGCGGGGCAAATCCTTTTGCAGCGGTTCAAGGCGGGCGGTGGCTCGCTGCTCGACCTGGAATATCTGGTTGATGACACGGGACGCCGGGTTGCGGCCTTTGGCTATTGGGCCGGTTTTGCCGGTGCTGCTGTGGCCCTCATGTGCTGGGCCGCGCAGCAAAAGGGCGGAATCGCACAGGGCATTGCGCCCTACGCAGATGCCAATGCGCTTAAGGATGATCTCAGGGCCCGACTTGATGCAACAAAAGCGGCGCGGCCTTCGGCGCTGATCATCGGCGCTTTGGGGCGTGTTGGCACGGGGGCATCGGACCTATGCCAAGCGATGACAGTCCCGGTCACCGGCTGGGACATGGAGGAGACTGCAAGCGGCGGGCCTTTCACCGAAATCCTGATGCATGACATTTTTCTGAACTGCATTCTGGCCGGACCGAAAACACCGGTGTTTGTCCCGAAATCAGCTTTGACCGAAACGCGCAAACTATCGGTCGTCGGCGATATTGCCTGCGATCCCGACAGCGCGTTCAACCCTGTGCCGGTCTATGACCGCGCGACCACCTGGGCGGCACCCGCGCTGCGCGTACACGATACGCCCCCGCTGGATGTTATGGCGATCGACAACCTGCCATCCATGCTGCCGTTGGAAAGCTCGCAAGACTATGCGGCGCAGCTTTTGCCAAGCCTGCGTTGTCTAGCGGAGGACGAAACCGGGGTCTGGGCGCGCGCGCGGGCTATGTTTGACACCCATCGCGCCGCGCTGGACTGACCGTCAGCTGAAAACGCGGAAATACAGCCAGTCGGGCAGGAACTGGCTGAACCTGAACACCAGCGAAAAGAGCCAGGGAAAGCTCTTCTTGAAGTGGTCCGAACTGATGTGCTCGAACACTTCCTGCGCGGCCTCTTCGGGTTCCATGATGAACGGCATTTTAAAATCGTTCTTGTCGGTAAGCTGGGTCTTGATAAAGCCCGGGTTGATCACCTGCACATCCACACCTGTCTTGCGCAGGTCTGCGTACATACATTCGGCCAGTGACATGGTACCTGCCTTCGACGCGGTATAGGCGATCGAGCCGGGCAAGCCGCGGAAACCCGTCAGGCTTGAGGTGATCACGATATGACCGCGATCGCGGGCCACCATGCCCGGCACCACCTGACCCATCACCCGCATCAGACCGGTAAAATTGATGTCTGCCATTGCATTGGCTTGATCGGCGTCCCATTCCTTGGCCCCGAAAGGCCAGTAAACCCCAGCCAGATGTATCACCCCGTCAACCTCGCCCACCGCTTCGGCAGCGGCTTTGACGCTATCGTTGTCCGAGACGTCCACCACCTGATAGCTCGCTTTGCCCGGCAATTCCGCCACAAGTGCTGCAAGCTTGTCTTCGGATCGCGCCGAGACAATCACCTCCGCACCCGCCCGGCTTAGCTTGTGGGCAACTGCAGCCCCCAGTCCATCGCTCGCACCGACCAGCCAATACCGTTTCGATTTCCACTCTCTCATGTCGTCTCCTTGGGTCTGATCGTTGCAACTAATTCGGCCACTTTGAAACCGTATTTGCGAAACTGGCTGCGGTTCATGATGGCACCGTCAGGGGTGAGATACATCCAATCGATCGTGTTCAGCAGGTGACCACCAGACGTGTCCGGCAACCGGATATCATAACACATCTGCACTGTGCCGCCCGACTGCATGCCCCTGCCGTTACCCGGCACATCATCGGCCTCTGTGATGAAGCTCCCGTCGCTGCCACTGCCCAGCGTGATGATCCACTGGCGGGTCTGCCGGGACCCGTCATTATAGCGAAAGACCTCGTCCATGACGGCCTTGTTGCCTTCCCATGTAATATGGAAGTCAGCGATAAATGTGCTGGTGACGCGACCCAAGGGGCCGAAGATGACGCCTTCACAGACCATGTCGCCGTTCAGATGCTGTTGAATATCGAAAACCGGCCAGCCGTCTTCGTAGTCCGCCGGGGACTGACCGTAAAAGCCGGCCATGCGTTTGCGTATCCAGATCATTAAAGAGGCGAGGCCAGTGCCAATAAGGATCAGTAACAGGCTCTCCATCAACGGTCCTCCAGACCTTTGGCACTGCTCAGCAATGCGATTGCGATCAATTTCAGCGCACAGGGCACCCCTGCATAAAGCAAGACCAGAAGGTGCACCGCTTGTGCTGGGCTTTCGCCGCCGGTGGTCTGCAAACCTGCGCTTTCCAATGCAGGAAGTAAGATGGCAGCAGCCAAAGCCAATGTAAATTTCGAAACAAATGACCAAAGACCGAAGCCTTCTGCCGCCGAAGGCGAGATTTTGGCCATCCGTGTGGCGAACATCGCGGGCAACACCGTAAGGTCCGCGCCAAGCACTGCGCCCGAGGCCACACAGACCACCGCAAAGAGCAGCGCATCCCCCGGCCCCAAAAACAGCGCCCCGCCAAAGGCGATGATACCCAGCACCATCGCAACAAGTAAAACGGGTTTTCCGCCGAAGCGTTCCGCCAACCGACCCCAGACCGGCGCTGCGGCAGCTGCCGACAGGAAAAACAGCAGCAAGAGCGGCCCTTCCCAACCCGGCGATTGCAACGCGATTTCGACATAAAACAAGAACAGGGTCGAGCTGACGGCAACCGGTGCGGCATTGACCAGCGCGATCAACAACAATTTGCGCGCCAAGGGATCACGCAGCACTGTGGCAAAACCGGTTGAGGGTGGCAGGCCGGTCTCTCGCCATTCGCCTATCATGGCCAACCCGGCTGCGATAGCAAGCACCGCAAACCCCACGGCAAACCCTGCAAAGGGTGCACCCATCACAGCGCCCAGCGCCACTGGTGCCACAGACGCCACGCAGACCCCCAAAAGCGCACCGGTTTCGCGCCAACGGGCCAGCGCGAGGTGACCACTGCCCGGCAGGCTGTCAGCCTTGGCGACCCCTTGGGCATAGAAGCATATCGTCAGAAAGCTGAAAGCCGAAAAGACCAGTGTCAGCATCGCGCCGAACCAGATCAACGGGGCCACCGGCGGCGTTATCGCAAAAAGCCCCAGCATCGCGCCCGCCATCACAGAAGCCCCGATGCCCACGGCCAGCCCGCGCCGGTGGCGCAGCTTTTCCGATAGACGGCCGAGCATCGGGTCTTGCACCACATCCAGCAACCGCAGACCAAACAACACAGCGCCAAGGGCGGCAAGCGACACGCCGTATTCATCCACATAGAATTTGGGCGCATGGATATAAATCGGCAGCCCCGCCGCAGACAAAAGGGCTGCGAACAAGGCATAAGACGGAAGGCGCTGTGCCCAAATCGACATCAGCGGCTGATTTCTGAACTAGGCGGCTCGGGACGGGACCGGAAAGGTGCGCCTTTCCACCATAGCTTGAACGCCTGCCAATGGATCAACGCCAGCACGCGGCGCGAACCGAAGGGGCGACGCAGGATGGCCCGCAGAATGGACATATTGCTGATCGGTGTGCGCTTGCCCGTCAGCGTGGCAATCAACCCGCCATTACCCTCGGTGTAGTCAATCCAGATGCCGACCCGACTGTCATTTATATCAAACCGAAAGGTATATCCGCCTTCGACCGGCTGGAACGGGGAGACATGAAAGATTTTGGTCGCGTGCAGTTCATCCGTCGGCAGGATCGGCCGTAGATTATCGTGGGCGCATAGATAGCAATGGCGGTCGCCAAAGGTGTTGCTGACCTCTGCGATCACGGTGATCAAGGCATCCTGTGTGTCGCGGCATAGCCAAAAGCTAACCGGGTTGAACACATGGCCCAGCATCCGCGGCTGCGCCAGCAATTCGATGCGCTGAACGCCCTTGATGCCATGCTCTGCCAGCACCTCTCGCACCCAAGAGGCACCCCTGCCCTGCTTCGCCGCGCCGCCATGGTCGCTGTCATGTAAAGACGCGAGCCCGGCGCGGTTACGACCAAACAGGAATGGCGTTTTCACCGGTGCTTCGGCATCGCACAGCACATAGTCGATCGAGTAGCGAAAAGCGTTTTCCACGGTACCCTTCCGCCCGTGAAATGTCTGTCCGGCGATATGATCGACCGTTTGCATCACTCTGCCGCGATGGCCAGCCTGTCAGCCGCTGTCATCGCGTCGACCACTTCCATTGCAGTGGCCAGACCGTCCTCGTGGAAACCATTGCGCATCCATGCACCGCAGAACCAGGTATTGCGCGTGCCGTTGAACGCAGTCACGTCCTTTTGCGCGGCAAGCGCCGCCAGATCATAGACCGGATGGCGCAGTGTGACCTGATCATAGATCAGATCCTCGCGGATGGTCCGCTTGGTGTTCAGGGTCACGAAATGCGGATCATCCATCGGAATAGGTTGCAGCGAATTCATCCAATAGGTCAAATCAATGCGGTCTGAGGCTGCATTGCTGTCTTCGGTATAGACCCAGGATGCCCATGTTTTGCGCCGCTTTGGCATGACAGAGGCATCAGCATGCAGCACAATATCGTTGGGCTGGTATCTGACCGCCCCCAAGGCGCGGCTTTCCTCGGCGCTGGGGTCGGACAGCAGCGCCAACGTGTCGTCGGAATGGGTGGCAAAGATCACCTCGTCATAGTGGGTCCAGTCGCCGCCCTTGGCCTTCACTTCGACCCCGGTAGCGACACGGCGCACGGCATCAATGGGGGCATTCAAACGGATGTTGACACCCTTGCCGCGCATCGCTGCCTCCAGCCGCGTGACATAGGACTGGGATCCCCCCTCAACCGTGTACCACTGGTGCTGGCCCGAATACCCCAACAACGCGTGGTTCTCAAAGAACTGCACCATCGCATGGGCAGGAAAATCCATGATTTTCTCGGTAGGTGTGGACCAGATCGCACCGGAAAGAGGGGAAAGGTAGTAATTGCGGAAGTAGTTGCCCATCCCCAATACATTAAGGAATTCTCCGATGGTCAGGCTCTTGTCCTCGGCCACGCGCAGGGCGTTGTTGTTGAATTTCACGATGTCGCGGATCATGCGCAGGAAACCCGGGTTCAGCAGGTTCTTCTTTTGCGCAAAAATCGCGTCGATGCTGGTCAGCGCATATTCAAAGCGCCCCCCGTCGATCGAGGCACCAAAGCTCATGTTCGATTTCACCACCGGCACGTCAAGCTCGGCAAAAAGCGCCGCAAGGTGCGGGTAATTGGCATAGTTGAACACGATGAAACCGGTATCGACGGGCTGATCGCCGCGTTTGCCTGCCATCACGGTCCGTGCATGACCTCCCAGCCTGTGACCTGCTTCGAACAGGGTCACATTGTGGCTGTCTGCAAGCCGGTGGGCCGCGCCCATTCCAGTAATGCCAGCGCCGATCACAGCGATATTTCGGCGCGGGTGAAGCCCTCGCGGTGCGAGGGTCGAAGGATGGCTCGGCATAGAGTTTGATTGTCCTGTAAAGTTCGGGTGGGTGGGAGGTAGTACGGTGAACTCACGAGGCCAGTCACAAAAAGGTTGCACACGGATGTCGTCTTTATCGATTGCCTGTCTTTGACCTAGTCCAGTGGCTTGGTCAGTGGCACGACAGCGGTGGGCGATTTATCCTCGGTCAGCTCTTCAAAATCGAAGTTGTGCAGCCGGCCTGCGCGTTTTGCCGCCTTCTCACTACTGATCATGATCTCGTCCACGTCTTTGCGGGCCTGGCCGAAATGACGGTCCAGATTGCCGACCCGTGTCACCAACCGCTCCACGTCATCATGCAGCATGCCAAGCTCCTTGCGGATCGCTCCGGCCTGCTCGCGCATCCTTGCGTCCTTGAGGATCGCCCGCATGGTGTTCAGCGTGGCCATGCAGGTGGTCGGCGACACGATCCACACCCGCGCGTCAAAGCCTGCGCGCACCACGTCGGGCAAACGGGCGTGCAGTTCGGCGTAAACCGCCTCGGACGGCAGGAACATCAATGCGCCATCTGCCGTTTCGCCTTCAATGATATATTTCTCGGAAATTGCCTTGATATGCACCCGTACTGCCGCACCGAACGCCCGCAAGGCGCGTTGCTGGTCTTCCTTGCCTTCGGCGGAGGCCAATGCCTCGAATGCCTCGAACGGAAACTTGGCGTCAATAACGATAGGCCCCGGCGGGTTCGGCAGATGCACCAGACAATCGGCGCGTTTGCCGTTGGACAGGGTGTGCTGAAACTCGAAACTATTCGGCGGCAGCGCCTTTGAGACAATATCATTCAGCTGGATCTCACCGAACATCCCGCGCCGCTGCTTGTTGCTGAGAATGTCCTGCAAGGACAGCACGTCGCCGGACAGCTTGGTGATGTTGTCCTGCGCCTTGTCGATGGCCGCCAGCCGTTCTTGCAATTGCGTCAGGCTGGTGGTGGTTTGCTTAGATGATCCATGCAGGGTCGCGTTCATGCGTTCCTGCATCTCGGCCAGCGAGCGTGCCGAGCGGGCCGCATTGTCGGCCAGACGGTCCTGCATATTCTGCTGCACAGCGGCCAGCCGCGCCTCCATGCTTTGCACCAATTGCGCCTGCGCATTGGCCTGGGTGTCCGACACGGTTTGCAAACCGCCGCGCAGTTGTTCCTGTCCCGCACCCAACTGTTGCACATGGCTGCCAAGGACTTGCATGTGCTGGCCCAAGGGGGCCGCCATCCGCGCCGATTTCCCCGCCGCCCGGATTGCCATGACCAGCAAAGCGAGGATCAGAAGCACCATGGCCCCCGCGACAAGCACCACGATGACGATGGGATCATCGAAGCTGTAATTCTGTTCGCCAATCTGGATCATGTGCGCCCGAAAAGCCGTTCAATGTCGGCCAGCTTGAGTTCAACGTAAGTAGGCCGTCCGTGGTTGCATTGCCCTGAATGCGGCGTCGCCTCCATCTCGCGCAAAAGCGCGTTCATCTCTTCGGCCCGCATCCGGCGGCCGGACCGGATGGACCCGTGACAGGCAATGCGGCTGAGGATCGCTTCGATCTTGGCTTGCAGCAGGTTGCTGTCGTTCTGGTCGGCCAATTCATCAAGAATATCCAGCAACAGCGCGCGGGCATTGACCTCGCCCAGAATGGCGGGGGTTTCGCGCACTGCGACGGCGCTGCCGCCGAAGGCTTCCAGCCCCAGACCAAAGCGGGCGAGATCATCCGCGAGACCTAGAAGGAGCGCGCAATCATTAGCCGAAAGCTCGACGATTTCGGGGATCAGCAGGGCCTGCGCGGCGACACCGTTCTCGGCCATCTGGCGCTTGAGTTTTTCGTAAACCAGCCGTTCGTGCGCTGCGTGTTGGTCCACCAGCACCATGCCTGTGGCGGTCTGGGCGATGATGTAATTTTCGTGCACCTGCCCGCGCGCCGTGCCCAGCGGAAATTCCTCTTCCGCCGTTTCCACGACATCTTCGGCGGGCATATCAACGCGACCCCATACGCCTGCGGTCTCTGCAAATCCCGGTGCCTGCGCTCCATAAGCCGCAGTGCGCGCGCCCAGCGAGGGGCGATCCATCTGGTAGATCCGCGCGCCTGTCGGCTCCGGCTGCATCGCACCCAACGTGGCATCTGCCACGGTGCTCGAGGCCCGGTGGCCTGCGTTGGCCAGCGCGTGCCGCAGGGCCGATACAATCAGCCCGCGTGCCAGACCGGGATCGCGAAAGCGCACTTCGGACTTGGCGGGATGCACGTTCACATCCACCAGATTCGGATCACAGTCCAAAAACAGCGCCGCCGCCGGATGGCGGTCGCGGCTGAGGAAATCGAAATAGGCACCGCGCAATGCACCGACCAACAGCTTGTCGCGCACAGCCCGGCCGTTCACGAAGAGATACTGCGCCACCGCAGAGCCGCGCGAATAGGTCGGCAAAGCGGCAAAACCAGTGAGGTGCAGCCCCTCACGCTCCGCGTCAATCGGCAGGGCATTGTCAGCAAATTCGCGACCCAACACCTGTGCCAGCCGCCCTTGCAGCGCGTCAAACAGATCGCCCTGTTCGGCACCCACACGAAACACATCGCGGCCCGCGCCTTCGCCAGAAACATCGCGCAAGGTAAATTGCACAAAAGGCTCTGCCATCGCCAGACGTTTGATCACATCGCCAATCGCCTGTGCTTCGGCACGGTCTGTCCGCAGAAATTTCAGCCGTGCTGGCGTGGCAAAAAACAGATCGCGCAAGGTAACGACCGTCCCGCCGTTAAGCGCGGCTGGCCGCACCGTGCCAAGCTGGCCACCTTTCACTGCAATCTCTGCCCCGTCGTATCCGGCCGCCCGGCTGCAAATCCCCAACCGCCCGACAGCCCCAAGCGAAGGCAGTGCCTCCCCCCGGAAACCGAAGGTGTGGATGTTCAGCAGATCAGAACCATCAATCTTGGAGGTCGCATGGCGCGACAGCGCCAGTGTCAGATCACCCGGCGCAATGCCGCAGCCGTCGTCGGTCACGCGGATCAGGGTTTTGCCCCCATCGGCGTATTCAACGGTGATGCGCGTGGCACCCGCGTCGATGGCGTTCTCGACCAATTCCTTGACCGCTGACGCGGGGCGTTCGACCACTTCGCCTGCGGCGATCCGGTTGATCGCCCCTTCATCAAGCTGACGGATGACCGGTTGTGTTTCGCTTATATTGGGGTTGGGGTATGCCATGGCGCTAGACCTAGCATGGCTGCACTTCGGACAGAACCCGATTCTTGCGCCTTCGCAGCCAAGATGTGGCGCTTTTTCAGCCGCCCGTCGCGGCCCTGTACCAGGCGACGATCTGCGCCCGCTCGGCCTCTTGCATGTAGCTCAGGTTCGCGGGCGGCATCGCATGGGTCAGCCCGGATTGCAGGTAGATCTGCTTGGCGGCCATGGCGATCTGGTATTCCGTCTCCAGCCGCACGCCCTTGGGGGGCCAGTGCATCCCTTCCCACGCAGGCTCTGCCGCGTGGCACATGGAACAGCGGCCTGTGACGATGTCCTTGACCGTGTCAAAACCTTCGGCCTGGGCAAATCGTACCGCGCCCCCCTGCGCCTCGACCGGCTCCGCTGCACGGAACATCGGCGCGGTGGACAGCCACATGATGACGATGAAGATCAGCGCCGTGACCAGCCACGTCCAGATCGGATCACCTTTGCGGGCATGCACCGAATTGAAGTAATGCCGGATCGTCACACCCATCAGGAACACCAGCGATGCGATGATCCAGTTCGCTTCGGAGGCGAAGGCCAGCGGGTAGTGATTGCTGAGCATCAAAAAGATTACCGGCAGCGTCAGGTAGTTGTTGTGCGTGCTGCGCTGCTTGGCGATTTTGCCATATTTCGCATCAGGCGTGCGGCCTGCTTGCAGGTCCGCGACGACGATGCGTTGGTTGGGCATGATGGTGAAGAACACGTTGCCCGACATGATCGTGGCCGTGAAGGCCCCAAGGTGCAGCAGCGCGGCGCGGCCCGAGAACACCGACGTATAGAAATAGGCCATCCCCACGAGGATCAGATAGAGCAGCACCATCAGGCGCGTGTTGTCATCGCCGAACCTGCTTTTGCAAATCTGGTCATAGGCGACCCAGCCAAAAGCCAGTGAGGCCAACGAGATAAAGATCGCCGTTGGGATGCCGATATCCGCAATCGCGGGATCAACCAGATAGAAGGTCGCGCCGAAGTAATAGACGAGGATCAATAGGGCGAAGCCCGACAGCCATGTCGCATAGCTTTCCCATTTGAACCAGACCAGATGGTCCGGCATGTTGTCGGGTGCAATCAGGTATTTCTGAATGTGATAGAACCCGCCGCCATGCACCTGCCATTCCTCACCATCCGCCCCGCTGGCCAGGTTGCGGTCGCGGTGCAGACCCAGATCCAGGGCGATAAAATAGAACGACGATCCGATCCATGCGATGGCCACGATCACATGGGTCCAGCGGACCGCAAATTCGATCCATGAGGACATGGCAGCAAGGTCGTACATAGGTGCGCTTTCTCAGGTCACGTTTGAAAGGGCCGCAATTGGCGGTGTATGCTCTTTGGATCAGACCTCGTCGGGCAACACAAGGTTCAGACAGATCGCCACAAGCGCCGTCGGTGCCACCGCGGAAGTCGCCAGCGTTTTGACCACACCGGGCAAATATTGTACCGCCGATGGCACAAGGTTCAGGCCAAGCCCGGCGGCCAGGGATACCGCCATGATCACCATATTGCGTCGGTTCATCTCGACATCGGCCAGCATATTCAGGCCTGCCGCCGCGACCATGCCGAACATCACGATCACTCCGCCGCCCAGCACCGGCAAGGGCATGGAGGCGATGACCGCGCCGATCTTGGGCACCAACCCGCAAATAATCAGGACAATCGCGCCAATCGTCACCACATGGCGCGACATGATGCCGGTCATGCCGACGATGCCCACATTCTGGCTGAACGAAGTGTTGGGCAGACCGCCAAAGACACCCGCCACGGCGGTGCCAAGACCATCGGCATAGGTCGCGCCGGCGATTTCCTCCTCTGTGGCCTCGCGGCCCGCGCCCGCTTTGGTGGTGGCAGATGTATCGCCCACTGTTTCAATTGCGGAGACAACCGACACCAGTGTCACGGCGATGACAGCACCCAACGAAAACTCGAATCCATATGGCAAAGGCGCGATGCCGGTGATCCAGCTGGCATTGGCGACAGGGGCAAAGTTCACCATGCCAAACGCCAGCGCCACCAGATAGCCGACGATCAGGCCGATCAGGATGGCGGCATTGCTGGTGGTGCCTTTGGTAAAGAACTTGAGCACCAAGGCGACGATCACCACCGTCAGGGCCACGGTCCAATGCATCAAAGAGCCAAAGCTCTCGGCCTCCATCTGGAAAGTCGCGGCACCACCGGCGGCATATTTGATCGCTACGGGGATCAGGTACAGGCCGATGGCCAGAATCACCAAACCGGTGATCAGCGGCGGGAACAACCAGCGCAGCTTGCCAATCACCGCGCCCAGCGCAAAGTGGATGACACCCGCGATGATACAGGCGGTCAGCGCCACGCTTAACCCTTGGGTCGCGGCGATTCCCGCCAGCACGCCGACAAAGGCGAAACTGGTCCCCTGCATGATCGGCAGCCGGGCACCGATGGGGCCGATACCGATCGTCTGGAACAGCGTCGCAATGCCCGCAAACAGCATGGCCATCTGGATCAGATAGACCTGCTCCGCCCCGCCAAAGGCAAGGCCCGCAGCGCCGGCCACGATGATAGACGGTGTCACATTGGACGCAAACATCGCCAACACATGCTGGACCCCCAGCGGAATGGCCTGCGCCAAAGGCGGCGTTACATCAGGATCGCGGTACGCGCCCGTGGTCATCTCTGTCATTGGTTATGTCCCTGTCGTTTTATGCGTGCCTATTTTTTAGGCTATGCCGAAGTAGGGACCACAACATACGGCGGATCAAGCAAAACCTCTTCCAGATTGGCACTATTGCCTATTCTGTCGACAACAGCGAAGACGCCCGGTGCAAAAAGTGGCGTTAGAACACCGTGCCAGATGTTGCGGTGAAAGTTGATGCCCTGATGCGGGGCGGTCAGAAAGGCGCGCGGCTTGGCGGGGGTGCCATTGGCATCTGGCGCGACAATCACCAGAAACGGATGCCCGGTCATCGGCAGAAAGGCTTGGGAGCCTTCCGGATGCCGCTCCATCAGCGTGAGGGTGTAGGGCAAGCTGCGGGGCTCGGCGTTGAAAATGCTGATGCCCGCGCGGCCTTCTGGCCCGAAATCAAGTCGTGCGCGGTCGTGGTGACGCCCGCAAAGTCCCTCATTGATAATCTTGTCCGGTGTGCCGCTGGCATCCAGCACGTCACCGAAGGGCGCAAAGGCCTCTACCGTCAGGGGTTCGGCTGTGATCTCGCGGGTCACAGCGGCATATGACGGTTCACGTCCTTATAGAGAAGATAGCGAAACAGTTCGTCCCCGGTTGCGATACAGGCCTGCGGACAAAAGGCACGCAGCCACATGAAATCGCCGGGACCGACCGGCACCCAGTCCTTGTTCAGCAGATAATCCGCCGTGCCTTGCAACACATACAGCCCGTGTTCCATCACATGGGTCTCAGCAAAGGGGATGCGCCCGCCGGGCTGGAAGGTCACAATGTTGACGTGCATATCATGACGCAGATCGGTGGGCTCGACAAAGCGCGTCGTCGCCCAGACACCATCGCAATCGGGCATAACGATCGGGGCGGTTTCCTGATCCGAGGTGACAAAGGCCTGCGGCAGGTCCACGCCCTCAGCCTCGACATAGCGTTTGCGGACCCAGTGAAACTCGGCCTTTTCATCGCCATCGTTCCAGATGGTCCAGACCGCACCCGGCGGGATATAGGCATAGCCGCCCGCCCCCATCTTGTGCTTTGCCCCGTCAATGTTCAGCGTCAATGCACCGCTCGCAACAAGGATCACGGACTGCGCTTCGGGGTCGACTTCCGGTGCATCTGTCCCGCCTTGCGGGGCCAGTTCCACAGCATATTGCGAAAATGTCTCGGCGAACCCGCTGAGCGGCCGCGCCAACACCCACATGCGCATGCCCTTCCAACCCGGCAGAAAGCTGGTGACAATGTCGCGCTGTGTGAGTGCAGGGATCACCGCATAGGCATCCGTGAAAACTGCAGTGCCTTCGGGATTGACCGATTGATCCGGCAGGCCGCCGGGCGGGAAAGCGTAGCTCAAAACATATCCTCCAGCCGTAGACGCGCAATGCGTTCGACCTGTTTGCAGGCGGTGATGAATTCCACCGCCGTTTCATTCTCCAAGCGTTGGGTGAAAGCCCGCAGAATGCCCGCCTTGTCGTGATCCTTGACCGCGATTATGAAAGGAAACCCGTGCTTGGCCACATAGGCCGCGTTCAGATCTGAGAACTGCTGGCGCTCTGCATCGGTCAGCGCATCCAGACCGGCGCTAGACTGCTCGGCGGTGCTTTCTGCCGTCAGCCGTTTTGCCGCCGCCAGCTTGCCCGCCAAATCGGGGTGGGCTGTCAGCACGCCCAACCGCTCGGCCCGGCTTGCGGACCGAAACATCCGGACCAAGGCATTGTGCAGTCCTGCGGCGCTGTCATGGGCGGGACCAAGCTCAAGCTCAAAGGCGCGTTCGGCGATCCAGGGCGAATGCTCGAAGATGCCTCCGAACCGGGTCACAAATTCGTCTCGCGCCATTCTGCTGGAGCGCAGACCCCGTGCGGTGGGTGCGTGGACGCTGCGCCAATGATCTGCAATCTCGATCCGGCGCGGCGTCCAGACGCCCTCGAACCCTTTAATATAGTCGATGAAGCGTCGCAACGCCTGCACACGGCCCGGACGACCGACCAACCGGCAATGCAGGCCCACCGACATCATCTTGGCCGCACCCTCGACCCCTTCGGCATAAAGCGCATCAAAGGTGTCGCGCAGATAGTTGAAAAACTGATCGCCTGCATTGAAACCCTGCGGTGTGGCAAAGCGCATATCGTTGCAGTCAAGCGTATAGGGGATGATCAACTGCTCACGCCCGCCCGCTTCCATCCAGTACGGCAGATCATCATCATAGGTGTCTGAAATGTAATCAAACGCGCCCGTTTCAGCCGCCAGCGCCACGGTGTTTACCGACGTCCGCCCGCAATACCACCCCTTCGGTGCGTGACCTGTCACCTCGGTGTGCAGGCGGATTGCCTCGGCCATATCGGCGCTTTCGGCCTGCGCATCGTGGTCTTTGTAGTCGATCCATTTCAACCCGTGACTGGCGATTTCCCAGCCTGCATCCTGCATCGCCTCGACTTGGTCGGGTGCCCGCGCAAGTGCCGATGCGACGCCATAGACCGTCGGCTTGATCCCTGCCTGTGTGAACAGACGGTGCAACCGCCAGAACCCGGCGCGTGCGCCGTAGTCATAGATGCTTTCCATATTCCAATGCCGTTGGCCGGGCCAGGCGGCAGCGCCCACAATCTCGGACAAGAATGCCTCCGACGCGGCATCCCCGTGCAGCAGGCAATTTTCGCCGCCTTCTTCGTAATTCACCACAAACTGGACCGCGATCCGTGCGCCGCCGGGCCATGCAGCATCAGGCGGGTTTGCCCCGTAGCCGCGAAAATCTCTGGGATATCTGTTCATCTGCCGGTCCTGCCTGTGCCTTTACACCAGCTTGCACGGAACGGGTCGACGCTTCAATCCATGCGGTGATGCCCCGGCCCCAAAACGCAAGCGGGCCGCCAATGGGAGACGACCCGCTGCCGATCCGGCTGCTGCAACTGTGTTTATTATTTTACTGAGGGATTGTTAGTCGCTGGCCGGTCCGTATCTCTGTTGGCGAGGTCAAGACCTCTGCGTTCGCCGACAGGATGCGCGTATAGGCATCAGGTCGGCCGTAAAATTGCATGGCGATATAGGCAAGGCTGTCGCCGGGGCGCACCGCATAGGTACGCTGGCCGTTTATCTTCTGTGTCGTCGCGTTTGAGGCTGCAAAAACGCGTCGGCTCATCTGGCGGGCGGCTTCGCGGCTTGCAAAGGTTGCCTCTTGCATGAGGGCGCTCTGGATCAGGCTGAACAGCATGGTGTCTGCGTCCATCTGCCCTTCCGGCGTGCTGAACGAAGCGGGGATGGTCAGTGCCCCCTGTTCGGCTGCGGCGGAAAGCAATGCATCGGCGTTGAGGCTGCTGGCCTCGCCATTATTCAAGGTCAGCGCCAGACGGCCGAACCCTTCGGCGTCTTTCTCGGCAATTGTATAGGAACCGGCGAGCACTGCCGCGCGCAGTGCTAGCATCGTCTCACTGCCTAGAATGCTTTGCGCTGCCATCAGGGGCTGAGGTTTGTCCTGCGGGGCCGCTTCCGCGGACAGGGCAGTCGCAATTTCCTGTTGGTGCAGCGCAGTGGTAGAGGTCAGATCGGGCGATTGCTGGCGCGTAACGGACTGCGCATCATTATTTCGAGTCCCGGCAACCTCCTGCGGTCCGGCGATTGACAGGGCGAGGGCCACACCCAGCGCAAAGGTCACCACGCCGATCGCCACGACCGCGGTGATCGGGCCTCCTGATGGCAGGCGCGAAAGCCACGCTTGCCCCTGCGCAGGCAAAGCGATTTGCAGCCTTTGTCGCAGCGGAGTTGATTTTGGCTCAGGCTGCTCTTCAATTGACTGCCTGTCAGCCGCTGCCTTGGCGCGGCGTTCGACAATCGCTTGATAGCGGGCTTGCACAATCGCCCGCGTATTTGGCTTTTGCTTGACTGTTTCAGGCAGCACGTAGCTGTCAAATGTGATGGTTGGCGTGACAGGGTCTTCCATCTTGGTCATGTCAGGATTGCCCTTCGTCGATATTCAGACCCAGTGTGGCCCAGACCAGCATGCCACCGCGATACTGGCTCAGCTTCTCGGGTGGAAAGCCTGCTGCCAGCATATAGGTGACCAAGAGAGTGCCGGCTGAATCCAGCGGGCCATTGTCGTAGACCAGCAAATCCGGTGCGTCAGCAAAGTTGTAGACGCCATCAAATTCTCGCGCACCGAGCGCAATTAGAATCTCCGAGCGCATGGTGCTGCCCGGCACGACAGCGGTGTGGGGCAGGTTCACAGTGCCGGGAATATAGCCTTTGGCGCGGTTTAGGGGGGAGCGCGCATCGACCATCAGGCCGGTGCTGTCTTGCACCTTGTTACCGAGGAAGGTCAGCACCTCCATCTCGCCCAGCGTTGCTATGCCGTCGGGTCCCTGAATCGGGTCGATGCACGGTCCATCACAGGCCCCGTGCGTTGCCCCGAAACGCGCCGCGATATCAGGCGCAGGCGCATCGCGATGGATCGTCACAGTTGCACCATTGAAGGTAAAAGAGGCGGCGACTGCTGCTCTTTGGTCCTGCGCGGCCACGATAGATGTAAAAAAGACAAGAGCCGCGAAAGCCCCCGTCATCCAGCTTGGCATTGCATCCCCCAGACAAAATACCTGATATTGTGTGTTTAAATGATAGAGCACACATCTCTTGGTTGTTCGCCTTTATAAGCAAGGGATGATTCGCAGGTCAAAGCAAAAACGAATCGCTGTATGAAAAACTGCGAATCAGCTGAAGAATAATTCTTTGCGCTTGGATTGTTCCCTTTTGGCGTGAAAGTTTAAGTGTGGCGACCTGCAGAACAAGAGTGAAGGAGAAAGACGATGGCCGAAGGTTACCTGACCACCCATGTGCTGGACACCGCGCGTGGCATGCCCGCGGCGGATCTGAAGATCACGCTGTACCGGATCGAGGGGGAGACACGGACCAAGCTTGCCGAAATGCGCACCAATGCGGATGGGCGCACGGACAGCCCCATACTGCCTGCAGACGCTTTTCACACCGGCACATACGAGCTTGTGTTCGAAGCCGGTGCCTATCTCGACGCCAATGGCACCTCTGCCGAAGACCCGCGTTTTCTCGACGTGATCCCGCTGCGCTTTGGAATCTCTGACTCTCAAGCGCATTACCATGTGCCCTTGCTTCTGTCGCCGTTCGGCTATTCGACCTATCGCGGTTCGTGACGCGAGGCAGGACAAAGTCCCCTTCCCTCGCGCCAACCGCGCTTGCCAAAACCCTTGAGAGCATGGCACCCTGCGGCCTCTGATCCCACAGGAGACGTCGATGACCGCCCCCCTGAACCCGCAAACATCTAGCGATACCAGCACAGAGCAAACGCACCTGCCGCAGGTAACCGAAATGCGCAATCCCGGCCTGCCGCTGGATTTGAATTGGGTGCTGAGCGCGCAGGCAAATACATCGGCCATCGAACGGCGGGCGGGCAACATCGCGGCACGGCGGTCAGTGAAAAAGGCGCATCAGGCGGCGTGGCTATTGCGGGCTGTGACCTGCATTGATCTGACAACGCTATCCGGCGACGATACAGCGCGGCGTGTGGAACGGCTTTGTGCAAAAGCACGGCAGCCGGTTGCCCCCGCGCTGCTTGACGCGCTCGGGATGGGGCCGATCACGACAGGCGCTGTCTGCGTCTATCACGAGA
Organism: Sulfitobacter noctilucae; assembly: GCF_000622365.1. Taxonomy (GTDB): domain Bacteria; phylum Pseudomonadota; class Alphaproteobacteria; order Rhodobacterales; family Rhodobacteraceae; genus Sulfitobacter; species Sulfitobacter noctilucae. Next base: position 52,068 of record NZ_JASC01000001.1, read on the forward strand.
TGATCCCTCCAGCCGTTGCCGCGCTCGCTGGCACCGGCATTCCCGTGGCGGCGGTTTCGACCGGATTTCCGGCTGGGCTTTCTCCGTTCCCGCTGCGTTTGAAAGAGATCGAAATGAGCGTGGCCGATGGGGCCGCTGAAATCGACATTGTGATCTCGCGCCGCCATGTGCTGTCAGGCAATTGGCAGGCCCTTTATGACGAGATGTCAGCGATGCGCGCGGCCTGCGGTGATGCGCATGTAAAGGCGATTCTTGCCACAGGCGAGTTGGGCTCGTTGCGCAATGTGGCACGGGCGTCACTGGTGTGCATGATGGCGGGCGCAGATTTCATCAAGACGTCGACGGGTAAGGAAAGCGTGAATGCCACGCTGCCCGTGTCGCTGGTGATGATCCGGGCGATCCGCGATTATTACGACCGGACGGGGATACGCGTAGGCTACAAGCCAGCGGGCGGAATATCGAAGGCGAAGGATGCGGTCACCTATCTTGCACTGATGAAGGAAGAACTGGGGGACCGTTGGCTGCGCCCGGACCTCTTCCGCTTTGGCGCGTCATCGCTTCTCAATGATATCGAGCGGCAGTTGGAGCATCATGTGACTGGTCATTATTCCGCAGGATACCGCCATGCCAGCAGTTGATGCGCGTAAAGCAGGCGGTGTGTCGGGTATTTTTAAAAGGGTGAAACCATGAGTGTCGCTGATATTTTCGAGACGATGGACTATGGGCAGGCGCCGGAATCAGCCGCTGAGGCCTTGGCGTGGATTGTCGATCAGGGCGGCCGTTTCGGGCATTTTATTGACGGTGTTTACACGCCTCCCGGTGCCGGGTTTGAAAGCCGCAATCCCGCGACGGGGGACGTGCTGGCCACTTTGTCCCAGGCGACACAGGAGGATGTAGATGCCGCCGTGAAAGCGGCCCGTAAGGCACAGTCAGACTGGGCCGCTCAAGGGGGACACGGGCGCGCAAAGATGCTCTATGCGATTGCGCGGTTGTTGCAGAAACATGCGCGATTGTTCGCCGTGCTGGAGGTGCTGGACAACGGCAAGCCGATCCGTGAAGCGCGTGACATTGATGTGCCTTTGGCGCAGCGGCATTTCTATTATCATGCCGGTATGGCGCAGCTGATGGCGGCCGAGCTGCCGGAGCGGGAGGCTTTGGGCGTGTGCGGGCAGATCATCCCGTGGAACTTCCCGCTGTTGATGTTGGCCTGGAAAGTGGCCCCGGCGCTGGCGATGGGCAATACGGTTGTGTTGAAGCCGGCGGAGTACACTTCGCTGACGGCATTGTTGTTTGCGGACATTTGCAGACAGGCGGGTGTGCCCAAAGGTGTGGTCAACATCGTGACCGGCGATGGCGCAGTGGGCGAAATGATTGTGGCTGCCGAGGTAGACAAAATTGCATTCACCGGCTCAACCACCGTGGGGCAGCGCATTCGCGAGGTCACCGCGGGCAGTGGCAAGGCGCTGACCCTGGAGCTGGGCGGCAAGTCCCCCTACATCGTGTTCGATGATGCCGATCTGGACAGTGCCGTTGAGGGTCTGGTTGACGCGATCTGGTTCAATCAGGGGCAGGTCTGCTGCGCAGGCTCGCGCTTGCTGGTGCACGAACCTGTCGCGGATCTGTTCTACGCCAAACTGCGGGCGCGGATGGACAAACTGCGCGTCGGCTCTCCCTTGGACAAAAGCATTGATGTGGGTGCCATGGTCGACCCGGTGCAGGTGAGCGCGGTGAGCGAGATGGTTGCGCAGCATACTGGCGGCGAGACCCATGTGGCCGCGACCGATGTGCCGCAGGACGGGTGTTTCTATCCGCCGACTTTGATCACCGGGCTGAACCCCGCCGATACGCTGATGCAGGAAGAAATCTTTGGGCCTGTGCTGGTTTCTACCACCTTCCGCACCCCTGCGGAGGCGGTGCAACTGGCCAACAACACGCGCTACGGGCTGGCCGCGACGGTCTGGTCCGAGAACATCAATCTGGCGCTGGACATCGCGCCCAAACTGGCCGCAGGCATCGTCTGGGTGAATGGCACCAATCTGATGGACGCGGCTGCGGGTTTTGGCGGGGTGCGCGAAAGCGGTTTTGGACGTGAAGGTGGCTGGGAAGGTTTAAGTGCCTATACCAAGCCGAAGGGGGCGGCAAAACCGCTCAAGCAGATCACCGCATCTGCGGGTGATGGCGGCCCGGCAGAGGGGATCGACCGGACGGCCAAGCTCTATATCGGGGGCAAGCAGTCGCGGCCCGACGGCGGATACTCCGCGCCGGTCTATGGCAAGTCGGGCAAGCTGCTGGGTCATGCCAGCCTCGCCAACCGCAAGGATGTGCGCAATGCCGTAGAAGCGGCGCAGGCTGCCAAAGGCTGGAGCAAGGCAACCGGGCATTTGCGGGCGCAGATCCTCTATTACATCGCCGAAAACCTCGATGCACGGGCAGAGGAATTCGCGGAGCGTCTGAATACGATGCAAGGCGGACGGGCCGGTATGAAAGAGGTCGAGGCCAGTATACGGCGGCTCTTTACCTACGCCGCATGGGCCGACAAATTCGATGGCCAGGTCCACGGCGTCCCGATCCGAGGCGTGGCGATGGCGATGAAGGAACCTGTGGGTGTGATTGGCGCGCTGTGTCCGGCAGAGGTGCCGCTGCTGGGTCTGGTTTCCTGCATGGCCCCCGCTATTGCGATGGGCAATCGTGTGATCCTCGCCGCGTCGGAGCCGTTTCCACTGGCCGCGACGGATTTCGTTCAGGTGCTAGAGACCTCTGATGTGCCCGCCGGTGTGGTCAATATCCTGACCGGCCCGCAGGCAGATGTGGCAGAGCCGATGGCGCGACATATGGATGTCGATGCGGTCTGGAGTTTTGGCACCGCAGGATTGAGCGAAGTTGTAGAGCGCGGATCGGCGAGCAACCTCAAGCGGACATGGGTTAACAACGGTGTCGCGCGGGATTGGCTGGGCAACGCGGGCGAGGGTCGGACGTTCCTGGAAGCTGCAACAGAGGTCAAAAACATCTGGGTGCCTTACGGCGAATAGGGATCGGATTGGTTTCATCGATAAGAAAAAGGGCTGTCCCAGCGGGGACAGCCCTTTGTTTTTGTTGGGGCACAAGGCTTTACCGACCCCGTTTACCTCTTGTTCAGATTTAATTTCCGGCAGTTGTCTCCAACCCCTCAGGCTGACCAACAACGACGAAATGCAGGTTCTCGGGCTCGAGCAGCTCTGCCGCGACGCGCTTGACGTCTTCCAGCGTCACCGCCTCAACCTTGTCGTTTCGGGTTGGGATGTAATCAATCGGCAGGCCCAGCATCTGCATGCCCACAAGGATACTGGCAATCGGGCCGTTACCGTCAAACCGCAGCGGATAGGAGCCGGTTATATAGGTTTTGGCGTCCTGCAATTCCTGCTGGGTCACACCGTTCTCGGCGGCCTTGGTCCATTCATCGCGGATCACTTCGATGGCTTCGGCAATCCGATCGTTGGAGGAACTGACAGATCCCATATAGACATTCGCCAGATCACGGCTGGCCAGATAGGAATAGACACCATAGGTCAGGCCGCGTTTTTCGCGGACTTCGTTCATCAGGCGGCTTTCAAACGATCCACCGCCAAGGATCTGGTTCAGCACCAGAGCCGAGAAGAAGTCAGGATCGTCCTGCGCAATGCCTTTCTGGCCAAAGAGCGCCACCGATTGCGGCGTGGGGAAATCAACGACGGTGACGCCGGGCGGAATTGTGACATCGGCTTTCGGCGGCATGGGAGCACCGGTCTCCGGCAAGCCGCCCAGAAGGCCGTCCACCAGCGTGCCAAGCTCATCGGGCGTGATGTCACCGACAGCACCGATATAAATGCGGTCGCGGGCTAGTACCGCACGGTGCGCCGCGACGATATCATCGCGGGTTAAAGCGGTGACCGACTCGATGGTGCCGTTTGTTGTAAAGCCGTAGGGATGATCGCCGAAGGCCAGCTCGTTGAACGTGCGGCTGGCAATGTCACCGGGGTCTTTCAGATCGGACTGGATGCCTGACAGGATTTGCCCCCGCACACGGTCGATGGCGCTTTGTTCAAACAATGGTTCCTGAAGTGCCGACCGCAGCAGCGCAATGGTCGCATCGCGGTTTTCGGTCAGGAACCTGGCTGAAACGGATACTTCGTCGCGGGATGCGCCAAAGCTCAGGGTGCTGGCCAGTTTTTCCTGCGCGCGAATGAAGGCGCGGGCGTCCATGTCACCTGCCCCCTCTTCCAAGAGGCCTGTCATCAAGTTGACCGCGCCACGTTTGTCGGGATCATCCAAAGATGCACCACCGCGGAAACGGATTTCCAGTGCGACGAAAGGGATCGAGGGTTCTTCGACCAGCCAGGCGGTCAGCCCACCGGGGCTGGTCACAGACTGGATATCAACATCTGCACGGGCCGGAAGTGCGGCAACGAGTGTAAGCAGCAGGGCGTAGAACAGTCTCATTGCGTGACCTCCTCTTTCATCAACCAGCCGGTAACCGAGGTGCGGATATCGAATACATCGCGCGCGGCCTGCATGATGTCTTCTTTTGTGACGGCCTCCAACACATCGGGCCAGTTCTGCACGTCCTCCACCGTCAGCCCGATGGAGAGCGCCTGACCATAGCGGTTGGCAACGCTTTCGGCATCATCACGGGCATAGATCTGCTCTGCGCGGATCTGGCTTTTGATACGGTCGAGCTGTGCCGGATCAACGCCAGCTTCCATAAACTCACGCAGGGCACCATCCATCGCGTCTTCGGCCTCTTGCAGGCTGGTGCCGGCGGCGGGCACGACAACGACATCAAAGGTCGTATCATCAAGGGTGGCACCACGGTAAAAGGCACCGGTATAGGTGGCGACCTGAGTCTCGAACTGCAATTTGTCTGCAAGGACAGACGTGGTGCCGCCGCCCAGAATTTCCGCCAGAATGGTCAGCGCGGCGGCTTTTTCCTGTGCGCCGGGGTCGCGTTCCGGCGCGAGGTAGGAACGGCTGACATAAGGCTGGGCGACCCGTGCATCGCGAAAGATCATGCGGCGCTCCGCGGTCTGCGGTGGCTCTTGCGTCCGCAAACGCTCTGGCAGGTCCGGGTTCGCAGGGATCACGCCATAGTATTTCTCGGCCAGTGTACGCACCTCTTCAGGCTCTACATCGCCCGACACCACGAGGATGGCGTTGTTGGGCGAATAGTATAGCTCGTAGAACGACAGGGCATCCTCAAGGTCCAGCTCTTCCATTTCGTGGCGCCAGCCGATGATGGGCGTGCCGTATCGGTGGTTGAGATACTGCGCGGCATTCATCTGTTCGCGAAACAGGGCACCGGGGTTGTTGTCGGTACGCTGGTTGCGTTCTTCCAAGATCACGTCGCGTTCAGTGCGGATATTGTCGGGTGTCAGGCGGATGTTCTTCATCCGGTCGCTCTCCATCTGCATCATCAGCTCAAGCCGGTCTGCCGCAACGCGCTGGAAATAGGCTGTGTAATCATAGCTGGTGAATGCATTGTCCCGCCCGCCATTGGCAGCGACTGTCGCCGAAAACTCGCCCGATTCCATTTTGTCTGTTGCCTTGAACAGCAGATGCTCAAGAAAATGCGCGACACCCGAAGAGCCTTTGGGCTCATCCGCTGAACCGGCGCGGTACCAGACCATCTGTTGGACTGCCGGGGCGCGATGGTCTTCGACCACCACCACATCCATACCATTGTCGAGCGTGAAGAAAGTCACCGCTTCGTCGTCACTGGCCCCGGCAACAAACGGCAGCGTGCAGAACGCAAATACAGTTGCGAGCATCGGCAATCGGAACATGGATCATCCTTTGGTTATCGGCTGTGAAGATGAAGTACGCGCAGGGGTGCCAACTTCAAGGTCTCTCACAATTTTGTAACCTGCGACCCAGCCGTTGATCTAGTTTGCGGGTGGTGAGGAAGGCGTGCGCGCACCTGCACGGCGCCAGCGGGCCGCCTCGCTGTCTGCGTCCAGCGCCTCGCGGCGATAGGCTTGCTCGTACCGGTCCACAGGTACGATGCGGATCTGGGTGAACCGCGCCTTGCGCTTGCGGAACTGCGCATCGGTTTCGGCCAGCTCCTGACGGATACCGGGGGCCACGCCCAACCGGCTGGCATGGGTCACCAAGGCACCATCGCTCGCAGGGATCGGACCGTCCGCTGCATCAAGTCTGCCGCCAACCGTTGCGGTGCCTTCGGCGATCGCGGACCGGTCGGTCAGGTTCGCCTGCCCCGGCGTCGGCGGCGGAAGTGCTGAATAGCTCGCTGGCGCTTCCAGAGGCTTAGTAGGTTGCAGGATGAATTCGTCCGGGCCGGTGGAGTTGCTGCGCACCTGCCGCAACCCGTTGTTGGCACAGGCCGACAGGACCAGTGGGATCAGCACGAGTAAGGCAAAACGGCGCATGAGAAATCTCCTACCAGTTGGGTGTTGATAACGCAGGGCAACGGGCAATGTCACTGCCGTTTTTTGGGGGCTTTCGATTTGTCATCGGCAAACAGGATCAAACCAATCGCACCTGCAAAGATGAACACATCGGCCAGATTGTAGACAAACGGATTATTCCACCCCGGCAGCGAATTGTTGATGAAGTCGAGCACATAGCCGTAAACCAGCCGATCCACCACATTTGCCAGCGCCCCCCCGATCAAAAGACCGGCGCTGATCCGTTCCTTGATGCCGAAACGGCCCCGGCGCATCCAGACCAGAACACCGATACAGATCACCAGTGCAAGGCTGATAAGGATGTAACGGCTGGCGTTCGATCCATCCCCGAAGAGGCCGAAATTGATGCCGCGGTTCTCGCCGTAGATAAAATTCAGCCAGGGCGGCAGCACGTCGATCACGCGGATGCGCCACAGCTGCCATAGGTGGATCACCACGTATTTGCTGGCCTGATCTACAAGGAAGGCCGCGAAAGCAGACCAGAAAAGAACACGCACCGCTTGCCCCCTAGTGCCGGAAGTGGCGCATGTTGGTAAAGACCATCGCCAATCCGACGGCATCTGCGGCCGCGATGACTTCCTCGTCCCGCATGGAGCCACCAGGCTGGATCAGCGCCGTGGCACCTGCTTCGGCAGCGGTGATCAGACCATCGGCAAAAGGGAAGAACGCATCGGACGCCACGACAGACCCCTGGGTCAGTGGTGCGGGCAAGCCCATCGCCTCGGCCATGTCCTGCGCTTTGCGTGCGGCAATCCGCGTGCTGTCCACACGGCTCATCTGGCCCGCGCCAACACCCACGGTGGCACCGTCTTTGACGTAGATAATGGCATTGGATTTGACGTGTTTGGCTACGGTCCAGGCAAACAGAAGATCGCTCAGCTCCTGCTCGGACGGGCTGCGATTGGTCACGACTTTCAGATCGTCGCGTGTGATGCGGCCCACGTCCTTGTCCTGCACCAGCCAGCCGCCCGAAACCTGCCGCGCGGTCAGTTGCGCGGTATCGGGCGTGGCCAGACCATTCGTGGTCAGCAGGCGCAGATTTTTCTTTTTCGCAAAGATTTTAATGGCATCTGCATCGGCCCTGGGCGCGATGACCACTTCGGTAAAGATGCCACTGATCGCCTCGGCGGTTTCGCCGTCCAGCGTCTGGTTCAGCGCGATGATGCCCCCGAAGGCGCTTGTGCGGTCACAGTCGAAAGCGCGGGTATAGGCGTCGACCATCGTGCTGCCTGTCGCAACGCCGCAGGGATTGGCGTGTTTGATGATCGCGCAAGCGGGGCCGTTTTCGGGCGCAAATTCGCTGACCAGCTCAAAGGCGGCATCAGTGTCGTTGATGTTGTTATAGGACAGTTCCTTGCCCTGATGCTGCTCGGCTGTCGCCACGCCGGGGCGGTTTGACCCATCTGTATAGAAGGCCGCGTTTTGATGGGGGTTCTCGCCATAGCGCAAGGTTTGGGCCAACGTGCCACCAAAGGTGCGGCGGCGCGGCGTGCCACCCACTTCTGCCGCCATCCAGGTGCTGACAGCGGTGTCATAAGCGGCGGTGCGGGCATAGGCGGTCTGGGCAAGACGCTGGCGCAAGGCATAGGTCGTGTGGCCCTGGTAGGCGTTGAGTTCGGCGATGACGACATCGTAATCAGCGGTATCGACGATTACATTCACGAAGCCGTGGTTCTTGGCCGCCGACCGGATCATCGCAGGGCCGCCGATGTCGATGTTTTCGATGACTTCCGCGTATGCCGCGCCTTTTGCCACGGTTTCTTCAAACGGGTAGAGGTTCACCACCACCAGATCGATCCCGCCGATGTCATGTTTTTTCATCGAAGATACATGATCGTCATTGTCGCGCAGCGCCAGCAGCCCGCCATGCACGACAGGGTGCAGCGTTTTTACGCGGCCATCCATCATCTCGGGGAAGCCTGTCACCTCGGCCACGTCTTTGACCTCGAGCCCGGCCTCGCGCAGGGCGCGCGCCGTGCCGCCGGTGCTGAGCAATTCGACGCCGTGGCCCACAAGGGCGCGGCCCAGTTCAATCAATCCGGTCTTGTCAGAGACGGAAAGCAAAGCGCGTTTGACGGGGGCGAGATCGGTCATGGAGTGGTCCTTTGGTCAGTCTTCTTCCGGGTGAGGCTCGTCGATGGACAAGTCCCGCACGGCAATCGCAGTTTCCTGCGCTTTGGACAAGGACCAGCGGACACGGTTTGCATAGGTAAATGCGGTGCCGGAGAGCACAATCTGTTGTGCGGCGCGGGGTTTCAGGCGGGTGGTTTCAAGATAGGCCCCCGGTTCCAGCGTCAAATTATGGGTGCCATCGTGACGGAACACCCATATCTCGCCGCTTTTCAGCGCCATCGACACCGCAGCCCCGCCGAGATCAAGCGTCGCATCCACATCGGGATGCAGATGAAAACGTATGTCAAAGCGCAGGCCCTTCAGCTTGCCCGCATCCAACGCCGCATCGAAGCGGCGCTTGTCGCTCTCTTCAAGCGCCAGCAGCATGTCTTCGCCCGCCAGACCGCGCCCATCCAGCGTCAGATCAAGGGTGCGTGCGTGGGTCAGTCCGTGGGACGCCAGATATCCATCATGACCGCCCTGAAATTGTGTGCCGTCCGGTTTCTGGCTGATCTCGACCGGCACATGGCGCGGCCCGGCGATCAGCGCCTCGTGCCCCGTAGAGGGATCGGGATCCGCGAGCCGTGCGCTGGAATAGCCGCCAAGGCATAGCGTCGAATGAGAAGGTGTGGCACGACCCGCGCGGCGCCAATCGAGCCCGAACGACGCGCCAGAGCCGCAGTTCACGACCAACGGCCGCCGCCCCGAGGTCAGCTCGAACGCCAGTGTTGACGCGTGTGCGTTATGGGAGGCGCGGCCGTTGGGTGGGGGGGCCGCGTCGATTACGATACTGGTGCGCCCGGCGGACAGGCGGGCATATCCCATGGCCAACCCGCCGGGCTGGGTACCTTTGACCTTGGACGCCGCAAGCGCGTGGTCCAACCAGCCTTCCAACCCGCGCCCGCCACCGTGAAACCGCGCCAAGCCGCCATCGGTATGGCGCAGGCTGCGCAGTGTCGGCGCGATCCGGGCTATGGCGGCCAGATGTTCCTTCGGACAGCCGCGCCCCGCATCGCTGAGCGCCGCTGCGGCCCATGTGAGCAGGGTAAAGACCGACAGCAATTCTTCGGGATTGCGCGTAGGCAGACCGCCCTGCGCGTCGATTTGCAGGTTGCATTCGCGGGCCAGCGCCTTGATCGCTGGATCGGCGAGCGCTTCTTGCCCCTCCAGCGCCAAACCGGCGTAGATCAACCCGACCAAAGCCTCGAACCGCGCCAGACCTGGTGCCGCGGCCCGCCAGCGGCGCGAGAGAAACTGGGTTTGCTGTTCCAGCGAGCGATAGAAGGCGCGGCTTTGATCTGATTCCTGTCCGCGCAGCACAAACAGCGCATGGTTGATCCAGCGGATCAGGCGTCGCCCCGTCAGGTCAGGCGACCACCCCGGCCCGCGTCCTTTGCCAAACAGATCAATCCAGCCCCACAACCAGTCCTGCGCCGCGCTGCGTGCCCGCGCGTCGCCGACTGCCGCCAGGTCATCGAGCCATGCAAAGCCATGCAGCTCGGCGGCATAGCCCGCATCGGGGGCCACGACCTGCCAGATCGAGTGACCCGGCGCGTTGATCAGCGTGCCTGCGAACAAATAATTCCCGGCCAGCAATTGCCGCCCACGGGCAAAGGACCCGATGGTGCGCGGTTCGGGAGAAGAGACAAAACCCTTGACGGTGGACTTTGTCCGTGTGGCCACAGCCGCATGGACCGTGTTCAAGAAGCGCGATTGCCGCGCCCTGATGCTGGAAAGAGTGAACATACGTCTGCTGCCCTTGCACGCTCTGATGGCGTTTGCGCCGTATCATAGACCGCAGGGCACAGGGTGTCACCGCTTTTTGACCCGGCAGGATGCAATCGGCGGGATTGATCAATCTGGACGGTGTAATCACTTGGTGATTCACGGTAAGGGACCTGTAGAACCACAGCCAAGAAAGCCTTTGCCATGATCGCCAGTATGATGATGTACGCCCGTCCGGAACTGGCTGAAGAAAACGCCCGCTATTGGTCCCTGATCCGTGACGCCCTCGCCCGGCGCGGGATAGAGGCCCCGGTCGAATTGTCGAACGACCTACCCGAATTTGATGTTTGGCAGTCTCCCGATCTGGTGTTCAGCCAGACCTGCGGGATGCCCTATCGCAATACATTGGCGGATCAAGTGGGTCTGATCGGCACGCCAGATTTCGGGCTGGAGGGCTGTCCGCCCGGTCATTACGTCAGCGCAGTCATAGTCCGCGCCGATGATCCGCGTGAGGCGCTTACGGATTTTGCCGACGCGCGGTTTGTCTTTAATCAGGATTGTTCGCAGTCCGGCTATGGGTCGGCTTGGCTTCTGGCCCGCAAGTCGGGGTTCTGGTTCTCGGACCGGCGCGGCAGCGGTGGGCATGTCCTTTCGGCGCGTGATGTGGCGCGGGGCGATGCGGACATCACGGTGATCGACGGGCACAGCTGGCGCTTGATCCAACGGTATGACGCTCATGCCAGCGACTTGCGTGTGATCGGCTGGACCGATCCGACACCGGCCACACCCTATATTACCGCCCGGACCGAGCAGACCGATACGATGTTCGACGCGGTTGCAGAGGCGATTGCCGAGCTGACACAGGCCGACCGCGCCGCACTGGGCATCACCGGTGTCGCGCGTATTCCGAAGGCAGAGTATCTGGCGGTTGAGAACCCACCGGCCCCCTGATCGGGGATCAGGCGGCCTTGCGCAGCAGCGCGATGTAGAAGCCGTCCATTCCGCCCAGATCCGGCCAGTAATCAGGCCGCAGGCGCAATCCGCCCTCTTCGGTCACCCAAGCCGGATCAATGCCTGGCAGCGTTAAGGCGCTGGTGTCCACGGTCATGTCGCCATGGCGTTCCAGTGCTTCATCCACCTGCACTTCGCCCTCGTCCGGCAACAGACTACAGGTGCAAAAGACCATACGCCCGCCGGGCTTCAGCAAGGACCAAGCGTGGTCGATAAAAGTGCCCTGCATTTCAATCAGGTCACCGAATTCGGAGCCATCCTTGGCATAGGGCAGATCGGCGTGGCGGCGGATGGTGCCGGTGGCCGAACAGGGCGCATCCAGAATGATCGCATCGAAACGGCCTCTGACGGCGCGGACATCTTTGGTCAGCGTCTTGGCCTTCAGACCCACGCGGGCAAGGTTTTCGGTGACCCGCTGCATGCGTGGTGCGGAATCGTCTACCGCTGTGACATCGGCACCAGCGGCGGCAAGCTGCATGGTTTTGCCCCCGGGCGCTGCGCAAAGGTCGAGAATGGATTCGCCTTTTTGCGGGGCCAGCACCTGGACCGGCACGGCTGCGGCGGCGTCCTGCACCCACCAGTCGCCTTCGGCAAAGCCGGGCATGGCAGAAACCTGACCGGGGGTGGTGAGGCGGACAGAGCCCGTGGGCAGCAGCGTACCACCTGTTGCTTCAGCAACGGCGGCGGCATCGGTTTTGGGGGTCAGATCCAGAGGGGCACCTTTGAAGTGGGCGATTTCCATCGCCCCCATCGCTTCGGCACCCCAAGCCTCGACCAAGGGGCCGCGCAACCATTTGGGCAAACGCGGCGCGCGCAATGCGTCCCACGCGGCAGGGCCATCGGCGGCGATCTTGCGCAAGACTGCGTTGGTCAGCCCTTTAAGGTGGCTCAGTTTGTTATGCTGGCCGACAAGGCTGACCATCGCGTTGACGACGCCATGTGCCGCCCCGCCCTGACACAGTTCAATCGTGCCCACGCGCAAGACATTCTGGATGGTCAACGGTGGTTGCTTTTTCAGATGCTTCTGCAACAGCCTGTCGGCACGTTCCATCCCGCGAAGGGCTTCAAGCGCAAGCCGCTGGGCGCGGGCACGGTCGTCTGGCGAGAGTTTGTCCAGAACGCCGGAAGCCAACATTTCCGACATGAGACGCGGTTCTTCGCCAAGAATTTGGTCAAGGAGGTAAACAGCACTTCTGCGGGCCTGAACGCCGGTGTTTGACATGAAGGCGTGATCCTCTGCGGGTTGTCCGTTTGAAGAAGTGGCGTATATCAAACGTATAGATGCCTCAAGAGGACGTTATGACTGATAGAGAGAAGATACAGGCCCAAGGCGGCGATCCTGCCCCCCGGCCCATCCCCGATACACCCGGCCAACCTGCGCCGTCCCCGGCACCTGATTTGCCCGGCAGGCCGCCGCAAACACCTGATCCGGCACCCCGGCCCATTCCGACACCCGGCAGGCCGCATCCAACCCCTACGCCGACAGCGCAGGATTTGCCCCCTGCTGCACAGCGCGCGTTGGCCGAAGCCGCAGAGCGCCGCAAGCGGGACGCCGAATTGGAACTGCCACCCGAATTGGGTGGCAGAGACGGGCCTGAACCCGTTCGATATGGCGATTGGGAGAAAAAAGGGATCGCGATCGACTTTTGAGTTTTACGCTAAAGGTGCCAATCAACGCAGAGTGAAATCTGCTGAATCGCCCGTCCCTTTGTCAGATGTAATGCGGACTTTGCTGCCATTGGTTTTAACTTCTTGGCAGTTGTAGCCCAGATCATCGCCGCCCCAGTTCAGCGAGCGACAAAGATATCCACCTTCCCAAGACCATTTGCCGGTTACATCCCAAGTGGCACCCTTGCCAGAGATGCTGCCGTCGTTCAGCACATTGATGCGGACCAAGGGGCGCGTCAGGGATTTACCACTGACCAGATTCATAAAATCGTCACGGGTGGTCACCTGTTGATACTCCGCCATTGCAGGCGTTGTGAGGCCGACCACAGCGGCTGTGAGTGCGATAGCGAATACCTTCAACGGAACCTCCATTACTACTTTGCTGACGAAGTAACGTAGGGTAAGACCGAAAGGTTTCAAAACCGGAAAAATTTTCGCGCTCAGGCAGGGTCGGACAGGCCTAGAACATCCAGCATATCGTAGGCACCCGGCGCACGGCCCTGCCCCCAAATAGCAGCCTTGAGCGCACCACGGGCAAAGACAGACCGGTCAGATGCCACATGGCGCAGGATGATTCGCTCGCCCAGGGCCGCGAACATCACGTCATGTTCGCCGATGATGTCGCCCCCCCGAATGGCCGTGAACCCGATGTCACCGCGTTTGCGCGCGCCGGTAATGCCGTCGCGGCCCCTATCTGACACTTCGGAGAGCTTTACACCACGTCCTTCGGCCGCAGCCTCACCCAGCATCAAGGCCGTGCCGGAGGGCGCATCGACCTTTTGATTATGATGCGCCTCGATCACCTCGATATCGTAGTCTTCATCGAGGGCCGCGGCGACCCGTTTCGTGAGCTGCGTCAACAGGTTCACCCCAAGGCTCATGTTGCCTGCGCGGATGATCGTTGCGCGGTCAGTGAATTCATCGAGAGCGTCAATTTCATCGTCAGACATGCCTGTGGTGCCGATGACATGAACGATGCCGGCCTGCGCGGCGACCGCCGCAAATTCGAGTGTGGCGGCAGGGGCCGTGAAATCAATTACTGCCTCCGCATTTTTCAAGGCATTGGCGGCATCGTCGCTGACTGTGACGCCGAGGGGGGCACCACCCATGGCTGTGCCAACATCGCGACCGAGCCAGTCGTGACCGGGCCGCTCGATCGCCCCGGTCAGCGTCATCTGATCTGAGGCGGCGACCAACCCGATCAACGTCCGGCCCATGCGGCCCGATGCGCCAGTAATCGCGATGCGGGGGGTGTTTGTCATTGGTACGCTCCTGCCGTGATATGATGTCGGGTTTAGCCCGCCTGCCCCGCCTTGGCAAAGGCATTGGGAGTGCTTAGGTAGGGCGCATGGGAAAAAACAAGTTTCATGAGGGCGCTGGCCCGTCGCAACGACAGCTTCGCGTAGGCGAAACCATTCGGCGTGCCCTGTCGGATGTGCTGGCACGCGGGGATGTGCATGACCCCGAGCTGAACCGTTTGTCGATTACCGTGGGCGAAGTGCGCACCTCTCCGGACCTCAAGATCGCTACAGCATATGTTTTGCCGCTAGGCGGTGAGGGCAAGGAAGATTTGCTCAAGCTTCTGGCCCGTAACAAGGGTGAGCTGCGCAAACAGGTGGCCAAGAAGCTGACTCTGAAATTCTCGCCCGATCTGCGGTTTCAGCTGGATCAGACATTCGATCAGATGGACGAAACACGTCGGATGCTGGCGCAGGACGTGGTGCGGCGTGATGCCGATGCGCCAGACACGGCACCTGAGGAATGATACGCGCCGCCTTTGCGTTTCTGATGCTGCTGCCTCTGCCTGCCGCCGCTGCAGAGTGCCGTGAGGATACCTACAACGAAAAAGTCTATACCATCTGCGAGGTCGATATGACTCGCGAACGGTTAGAGCTATTTCTGGCCGACGAAGACGGCAGCGTCTTTGGCTATTTCGGCACGCTGGACGCGGCTTTGCAGCGGGATGGCATGCGTCTGGGCTTTGCGACAAACGCAGGTATGTACCACGAAGACCGCAGCCCTGTGGGCCATTACCTTGAGAACGGCAAACAGGTACAGCGCGTGATCCCTAATGCCGGTCCCGGCAATTTTGGCCTGCTGCCTAACGGGGTGTTGTGCCTGCGTGACGGGCGTGCAGATGTCTTTGAAACCACGGTCTTTCTTGCCGAGGCACCAGCCTGTCGCTCTGCCACGCAATCCGGCCCTATGCTGGTGATTGATGGGGCATTGCACCCGCGCTTTCTGGTCGACAGCACCTCGCGCTATATTCGCAACGGGGTTGGCACCAGTGACGACGGCACGCGGGCGATCTTTGCCATATCGGATACGGCGGTAACGTTTTACGAGTTCGGCAGCCTGTTCCGCGATCACCTCGGCCTGTCCAGCGCGCTTTACTTCGACGGCAATATCTCGCGCCTGCGCGCCCCCGATCTGGGGCGTAGTGGGACGGGGTTTACCACTCTGGGGCCAATCATCGGGGTCGTGGAACCCGCCGAATAGGCAAAAGCGGCTAGGCGCCCGCGCCAAGGCACAGTATAGCGCGGGCGCAATTGAACAAAGAGGGTTTCATGGGGCGCACACGCAAAGGGCGGGATATATCGGGCTGGCTGGTGGTGGACAAACCTGCCGGGCCTACATCCACCGCTGTCGTTAACAAAGTGCGCTGGGCGATGGATGCCAAAAAAGCTGGCCACGCAGGCACGTTGGACCCTGACGCAACTGGTATTCTCGCCATCGCTCTGGGCGAAGCAACCAAGACGGTTCCGTTTATCACCGACGCGCTCAAAGCCTATACTTTTACTGTGCGCCTTGGGGTCGCCACCAATACCGATGATGCCGAAGGCGAGGTTTTGCGGACATCCGATCTGCGTCCCAACGACGCGGCGATCAAGGATGCTTTGGCACCGTTCATCGGTGACATCGAACAGGTGCCGCCGCAATTCTCGGCGGTCAAGATCGACGGGGAACGCGCCTATAAGCGCGCCCGCGATGGCGAAGAGATGGAGATCGCGGCACGCCCTCTCTATGTTGACAGCCTGTTGCTGATCGACCGGCCCGATGCCGATCACGTCACGCTCGAGATGGTCTGTGGCAAAGGCGGCTATGTGCGATCCATCGCGCGGGATCTGGGCGAGGCGCTGGGCTGTTACGGTCATGTACGCGAGCTGCGCCGTATCTGGTCAGGTCCGTTCGAGGTCGAAGATGCGCTGACGTTGGAACAGATCGAGGGCATGGCCCGCACCCCTGATCTGGATGCTCACCTGCTGCCGCTGGAACAGGGCCTGTGCGATCTGCCCGAAGTGAAAGCAACCGCAGAGGGTGCCACCCGTCTGCGCAACGGGAACCCCGGTATGGTCTTGGCGAATGACGTCGAATACGGCGATGAATGTTGGGCCTCGCTGGACGGCAAAGCTGTTGCGGTCGGGCGATACAAGTCCGGTGAATTGCACCCCAACCGGGTGTTCAACGTCTGATCCGGTGATTGTACGCAGTCATACCAAGGGCGATGCGCCTTCGACCGCTGTCTATTCGACTTGCGAGGCGTACCGCTACAGCCTGACGCGGGAATGGGATGCGGACGGGCGGCGGCTGACCTTTGTGATGCTCAATCCCTCAACCGCGACCGAAGTGCAAAATGACCCGACTGTGGAGCGTTGCGAGCGGCGGGCGCGGCATCTGGGCTTTGGCGCTTTCAGAGTGACCAACATCTTTGCTTTCCGCGCCACCGACCCGCGCGAGATGCGCCGCGCGGCGGACCCGGTGGGACCGGATAACGATACCGCTTTGACCGAAGCCGTGGAATGGGCCGATCATATCATTGCCGCCTGGGGCACCCACGGCGCACATGGCGGACGCGGACCTGAGGTCGCCACACTTTTGCACAGGCTTGGCAAACCCCTGTTTCATCTTGGTCTGTCCAAAGCCGGCCACCCCAAACATCCGCTGTATCTGCCCTATGCACAGGCCCCGATTGAATGGCAGGTCGGCAGTGAAACCTTAACTAATTAACCTCTTTGGTTTTGACCTGAGGCGAGGATTGTGGCTTTTTTTTGCGAGTGGCAAAGGTCCGCCTTGGGGCTAGTTGGGAATTTTCACGCATGTTGTGGTTGGCAGGTTTAATGGGTCTTATGGCCGTCAGCGCCGTTGCTTACGTCGATATCGGCATCGAGGAGGACGAGTCCGAAGACCTTAACGCGCTGCCCGAGGAAGACACGAATATCGCCCGGCTGAACGTGATCCTTGGCACTGGCGATGCAGATGACATCAACGGCACCGACGCGGCCGACCGTATTGGCGCAGGGGCGGGCGACGATCTGCTGTCTGCTGGTGAGGGTGACGATGAGGCGCTTGGCGAAGACGGAAACGACACGATGTCTGGCGACGCTGGTGAAGACAGCCTGATCGGCGCGGACGGAAACGATGAACTGTATGGCGGCTCGGAAGACGATATTCTGGTAGGTCAGAACGATGATGATGTCATCTTTGGCGATGCGGGCGACGATGATCTGAACGGTTCGGCAGGCGCTGATACGCTGTCAGGTGGCGCGGGCGATGATGCCCTGACCGGCGGGTTGGACGATGACCAACTGAGCGGGGACGCAGGCGCAGACACGCTATTTGGCGGTTTTGGAAATGATACGCTTGTCGGAGTGGTACCGGACGCAGAGACTGACGCGCTGATAGACACTGACAGCTCCGATTTCCTGAACGGTGGCGGCGGTGACGATCTGATCATCGCGGGTCAGGGTGATGTCGTGCATGGCGGCAGCGGCGCAGACCAGATCGTGCTGGGGGAATGGGTCGCCAGCGGCCCCGCGGCCGAGATCATTGACTTCGAGGATGCGGACGATTCGCTTCTTTTTGTTTGGGATGACAGCGGCGAAGCAATTGAACCGCCAGAGGTCACTGTGCGGGATGATCCTGATGCCGACGGGCAGTTGCAAGTACTAATGGGCGATCAGGTTGTGGCGCAGGTCAGCGGCTCAAGCCCCCTGACAACTGCCGAAATCTCGCTGATCCCCCTTAGTTCGGCCATCGCGTTGGAGTTGGTCGAGGCATAGCGGGCACCCAGGTCCATTTATCCTTTGCCATCTGCCGCGATCTTTCCTATACGCCAGCGTCGACCGTTGATTCCCGGATCAGCGGCGCATCTCCACGGGCCAGAGCTGGACGACATCCCGGCCTGCGCCATTTCTTTTACTCATTTCCTTGAAAGGAGACCCCGATGTCGATCACAGCTGAAGAAAAAGCACGCATCATGAAAGAGTTCGCCACGACCGAAGGCGACACAGGTTCGCCTGAAGTTCAGGTTGCGATCCTGTCCTCGCGCATCGCGACGCTGACAGAGCACTTCAAGACCCACAAAAAAGACAACCACGGCCGCCGTGGTCTGCTCAAGATGGTGGCAACACGCCGCAAGCTTTTGGACTATGCCAAAAGCAAAGACGAGGCCCGTTATCAGGACCTTATCAAACGTCTGGGCCTGCGCCGCTAAGCGCAACACACAGCCGGAATTATACAGCCGCGTCCCTGCAAAGGGGCGCGGTTTTTCGTTGGGCGGCCTGCGGCTGGCAAACACTGCGCAGGACGACAAGCTGCGCAGATGTCGTTTTCAGCCTCCTCAGGGTCCACCGCGCGCTTGTCCGCTTCTTCTTTTGTTCCTAGGCCTGCACCAGACAAAACGCAGGAGCACCGGATCATGACCAAAACCATCGTCAATAGTTGGAACGAATGGGATCCATTGAAACACGTCATCGTCGGACGCGCTGATGATTGTCACATCCCGCCAGAAGAACCTGCGCTGGATGCAAAGGTGCCCGAAGACAGCGACATGCGCGGCCAATGGGGGCGGCGTCCGCAGGACACGATTGATCGTGCGAACGAGCTGTTGGATAATTTTGCGAGTATGCTGGAAAAGCGCGGCGTGCGGGTGGACCGGCCCACGCCGATTGACCATGCGCTGCCCGCGTCAACGCCTGATTTTCATACGGAATCCCAGTTCGGCTGCATGCCACCGCGTGATGTACTGTTGACGGTAGGCTCGGAAATGCTGGAAGCGACGATGTCTTATCGCTGCCGCTGGTTTGAATATTTGAACTACCGGCCGCTGATGCAGCGTTATTTTGAGGAAGATCCGAAGTTCCGGCATGAGGCCGCGCCAAAGCCGCGCTTGACGGACGCAGATTACCACCCTGACTATCTGAGCGACAAGATCGGCAACGCCAAGCGGTTGGAATGGGCGGCCAGCAAGTTTTTCGTGACCACCGAGGAAGAGCCGCTGTTCGATGCGGCGGATGTACTGCGATTCGGGCGCGACCTGGTGGTGCAGCACGGGTTCACAACAAACATGAAAGGCATCGAATGGCTGCGCCGTCATTTCCCCGATCATCGGGTGCATGACGTTAACTTTCCGGGCGACCCTTATCCCATCCACATCGACGCCACCTTCACGCCTTTGCGCCCCGGTTTGATCCTGAACAATCCACAACGGCGGTTGCCCGACGACCAGCGCAAGATGTTTCACGACAATGATTGGGAGATCGTGGATGCCGCGCAGCCCGCGCATAACACGCCGCCACCGCTGTGCTATTCTTCGACATGGCTTAGCATGAACGTGCTGGTGCTGGATCCGAAAACCGTCTGTGTCGAGAAGTCCGAGGTCTATCAAGCCGAGCAGATGGACAAGTTGGGCATGGAAGTGGTCGAAGTTGAGTTGCGCGACGCCTATGCCTTTGGTGGCGGGCTGCATTGCTGCACAGCGGATGTCTATCGCGAGGGGGTTTGTGAGGACTACTTTCCAAGCCTATCGGTCTGATGGATACACGGCATACACGGACTTTAGGCTCGATGGCCTGAACGAAGTGGTGCACCTTGGCGGGAAAAGCTTGCCAAGGGGCATGTGTTTTCTTGTATGTTCCATCTCATGAATGATTTTCGACGCAACACCCGTCTTGGGCATCTCCGATGACATCGCATAACGACCAAGATGCATTGCGCAGTTGTTTTCTTTTCACCTCACTGTCGGACGACGACATCGGCATCCTGTCGCAAATGTGCCGCAGCGTGAGCTATCCGCGCGGCGCAGAGATTTTTGCGATGGGCGATACGGCTGATGGGCTGCGGATCATCACGGCAGGAGAGGTTCGTATCTGGGTGTCGGATGCAGAGGGTCGGGAATTGACCGTAACCATTCTGGAGGACGGCGATAGTTTTGGCGAAATTGCCCTTCTTGACGGCCTGCCCCGGACTGCTGCCGCCAGTGCCACAGAGGCGACCACCTGTCTGTTTGTGCCTCATTCGGCAGTAGATGCGCTTTTGCAATCGAACCCCCGATTTGCCAGGGAAATGATCCACTGTCTGTGCGAGATTCTGCGGCGCAATACCGATGAGATGGGGGCGATGACCTTTCAAAGCCTTGATGCCCGGCTCGCGCAAAAGCTGTGTGATCTGGCGATGTCCCGGGCGGTGATTGATGGGGCGACAGCCCGCTTCACTAAGAAACTGTCCCAAGCCGATCTGGCCAAGATGCTGGGCGTGACGCGCGAAGCGGTAAACAAACGTTTGATGGCGCTGGTGCATGACGATTTGATCGAAACACAGGATGGCTTTCTGGTCATTCCCGATCTGGACAAATTGGCCAGCCGCAGCAAATAGACCAGCCGGCGGTGATGCCGACTGGTCCTGAGGTGCTGAAAATTTCTGCCTAAAATTCGTTTGAAGAGCCGGAAATATGCGGCTTCCCTACCGGTGTCCGGCCGAAGCCCGAAACCGGATTCTGTAAGTAGCGAAACACGATGTTTGGTCGCGTGCAGTTCGACGAGAAAGGAGATATGATCCATCCGGGTATCGGGAAACCCCCGGATACTGCGTTCAACTGGCCAGAAATGCCGGCGTTTGCAGAGACCCGTGGACCGTGTCGCATGTGCATCCGACCAAGGGCTGCTGCCAAGAGGCAGGTAGCGGCAGCCAATGTGATCCAAGTGTCCGGTGTCATTTTGTCCCTCTCTCGTCGACCCAAGTCATGACACAAGATGCACCCTGGGTATGTGACTGAGATCACAGACGCGTGACAAGCCAGTGAATTTTGCTGTGGTTGCCGAATAGAAAAACGCCCCGGTTAACCCGAGGCGTTCTGACGTCTTGGCAAATGATAAATTGTTTAGCTCGCCGTTTCCATCTTTTGGCTTTCGCGGTCCTTTTCGCGTGCCGGGCGCGGTATGTCCTTTTGTCCAGCGGGCCAGCCTTCGCGTTGCTTGGCGCGGTCACCGTCCGTTTCTTCGGTTTGATCGTGGAACAGATGCACCTGCGTCGGATAGGGCATATCGATGCCTTCTTTATCCAGCGCTTTGTAGACGGCTTCCAAAACGCGGCCAAAGGTGTGGATCTGGCTGGCACGGTCCGATTTTGTCCACCAGCGCAGGCGTACCACATTGGCGAAATCACCCAGTTCGATCGCTATCGTTTCGGGACCGGGGTCTGCGATGACGCCCTCAATACCTTTGCAGGTATCTTCCATAATCTTGCGGGCCGTTTGCCAATCGTCGTTACAACCGATGCCGATGTCATACTGTGAGCGGCGTGTCTCGAAGGCCGTGTTCACGACCACACTGTCGGTATAAATATCGGAATTCGGGATCACCACGCGGCGGCCGTCGTAGGTTTTGATCAGAGTTGCGCGGGTCTCGATCTTTTCGACGGTGCCTTCATGACCACCCGATACGATCTGATCGCCGACCTCGAACGGTTGCCGCAGCAGGATCAGCACACCAGCCAAAAGGTTTTGCAAAATATCTTTAAATGCAAAACCGATGGCGACAGAGCCAATACCGAGACCCGAAATCAAATCACCCGGAGAGATGGTCGGGGCGACAATGGTGATCGCCAACATTGCACCAATGACGATCAAAGCCCATTTCAGCAATGAACCGGCGACTTCGCCTAGATTGGCGCGGTCCCGTGATCTCGATGTGCGCAGAATGAGAGCGTTGACCCCTTTGGCAATGACCCAGAAGAGAACGAAGACCACGAGGGCGACCCCGATATTGGGTAACAGCTTGAATAATCCATCTAGCCAAGCGTCGATTTTATCGAAAATAAGCCCCGGGTTTGCGTCTACTTCTTCCATGCGTCTTCCTTTGTTTGCCAAGGCTAACAAACGGCGACCCGATCTGTTCCCTAAGAGAGGATTGCGTGCGACCGTCAGGGCGGCCCCACCATCGCGCATTAGGGGCGCTGTGCTGATGAAGGCCCGCCGTCATCCCGCTCCCTTTGCGAAGGTGATCCCCGCGATTCCGCGCCAGATTTGCCGGGCCGGTTCAATGCAAATCAAATGCCCGAGACCACTGATTTGCTACACTTCCCCTCCATCCCAAACTGATGTACACGCCACCCATCTGAAAGCCGGCGCCCGGACCGCAGCGCCGCCAAAAGAAGATACCGCGGTCAGGGGCAATTCGGCCCCTATGCAATTGGCCACCCGTGAAATCAGGGGGCCGAACTTATGGAAACGTAGATGTTTAACGTAACGAAAAAATCAATTGAGTGGGGCGAAGAGACGCTGACGCTCGAAACCGGCAAAGTTGCCCGTCAGGCGGATGGGACTGTAATTGCCACGCTGGGCGAAACCAGCGTGATGGCGAACGTCACTTTTGCACGTCAGCAAAAGCCCGGTCAGGACTTCTTTCCGCTGACAGTTCACTACAACGAAAAATACTATGCCGCGGGTAAAATTCCCGGTGGTTTCTTCAAGCGCGAAGCGCGTCCGACCGAGAAAGAGACGCTGACAAGTCGTCTGATCGACCGTCCAATCCGCCCATTGTTCGTGCCCGGCTTCAAAAACGAAGTTCTGGTGATGTGTACGGTATTGAGCCACGATCTGGTGAATGACCCCGATATGGTCGCGATGATCGCCGCTTCTGCCGCACTGACCATTTCCGGCGCACCCTTCATGGGTCCAATCGGCGCCTGCCGCGTGGGTTTCGAGGATGGCGAATACATCCTGAACCCGGAAATCGACGACATGCAGGACCTCAAGAACAACCCGGACCAGCGTCTGGATCTTGTCGTTGCAGGCACCAAAGACGCCGTGATGATGGTCGAATCCGAAGCATACGAGCTGACGGAAGAAGAAATGCTGGGTGCGGTGAAGTTTGCGCATGATAGCATCCAGCCGGTGATCGACCTGATCATCGAACTGGCCGAATCTGCTGCGAAAGAGCCGTTTGATTTCCAGCCTGTCGACTACTCCGCGCTGTCCGCAGCCGTGAAGAAAGCAGGCGAGAAAGAAATGCGCGCTGCCTTCGCCATCGGTGACAAGCAAGAGCGCACCGCCGCTGTTGCCGCTGCCCGTGAAACGATCAAAGCAGCCCTGAGCGAAGAAGAGCTGGCCGATGCGAACCTCGGTTCTGCGATGAAGGGTCTTGAAGCCTCCATCCTGCGCGGTGATGTCGTGAAGACAGGCAAGCGTATTGATGGCCGTCGCACGGACGAGATTCGCGATATCGTATCCGAGACCGGCGTTCTGCCGCGCACCCACGGCTCCGCGCTCTTCACACGTGGTGAAACGCAGGGTCTGGTTGTGACTACCTTGGGCACCGGCGACGATGAGCAGTTCATCGACGCGCTGCACGGCAACTTCAAATCCAACTTCCTGCTGCACTATAACTTCCCTCCTTATTCGGTTGGTGAAGTTGGTCGCGTGGGCCCTCCAGGCCGCCGCGAGATCGGTCACGGCAAGCTGGCATGGCGTGCGTTGCAGGCGGTTCTGCCCGCTGCCACCGATTTCCCCTACACCATCCGCGTTGTGTCCGAGATCACTGAATCCAACGGTTCCTCCTCGATGGCATCCGTTTGTGGCGGGTCGCTGTCGATGATGGACGCAGGCGTGCCGCTGAAATCAGCCGTTGCCGGTGTGGCCATGGGTCTGATCCTTGAAGAAGACGGTTCTTATGCGATCCTGTCTGACATTCTGGGTGACGAAGACCACCTTGGTGACATGGATTTCAAAGTGGCGGGTACTGAGAACGGCATCACGTCCTTGCAGATGGACATCAAGATTGCGGGCATTACGCCAGAGATCATGGAAAAGGCACTGGCACAGGCCAAAGAAGGCCGGATCCATATCCTTGGCGAGATGAACAAAGCCATCTCCGGCGCAGGCGAGTTCTCCGAGCACGCCCCACGCATCGAGACCATGCAGATCCCAACGGATAAAATCCGCGAAGTGATCGGTTCTGGCGGTAAAGTCATCCGCGAGATCGTCGAAGTCTCCGGTGCGAAGGTCGACATCAACGACGAAGGCATCATCAAGATTGCAAGCCCGAATGGCGAAGCGATCAAGAAGGCCTATGACATGATCCATTCGATCGTGGCCGAGCCAGAAGAAGGCATGATCTACACCGGGACGGTCGTAAAAATCGTCGATTTCGGTGCATTCGTGAACTTCTTTGGCAAGCGTGATGGTCTGGTCCACGTGTCCCAGATCGAAAACCGCCGCCTGAACCACCCTTCAGATGTTCTGAAGGAAGGTCAGGAAGTGAAAGTGAAGCTTCTGGGCTTTGACGATCGCGGCAAGGTGCGCCTGTCGATGAAAGTCGTCGATCAGGAAACCGGCGAAGAAATCAAAAAAGAAGAGGGCGCAGAGGAGTAATCACCTCTCGTCTGATTTGAAGAACGGGCCTCGGTGGAAACACCGGGGCCTTTTTTATTGTCTCGACGTGCCACAGCGATTGCGCTCTTTTGTGTGACACAGTGCAAAGTCAGGCTAGATTTGGGTATGTTATCAAAATACCGCAGCGGGTGGTTTGATTGTCGCAGAATTAGCGATATGACGATGGCATGAGGTCACTCATTATTCACCTATCGCGTGCCACAGAACGCGCCGATAACGTCTCGCGTTTGTTGCGTGAGCTGCCGGATGCGGTAGTGGTAGAAGCCGTAGATGGCAGTGATCCGGCGCAGATTGCCGGGGTCGCGCCCGAACCCGGTACACTCTACCATCCGACCTATCCTTTTGGATTGAACCAGGCAGAGGTCGCCTGTTTTCTCAGCCACCGGCGCTGCTGGCAAATGATTGCCGAAGGCGACGCTCCTTTGGGACTGATCGTCGAAGACGACATGGATATTGATCCCGCCCCCTTTGCAGCCGCACTTGATCTGGCCCAGCGACATGCGGATGAGGAGAGCTTTGTGCGCTTTCCCGCCAAAGAACGCGAAAGACCAACCAAAGCCATCGCGCGGCAAAATGGTACCAGCCTGTTTTTACCCAAGATCATCGGGCTGCAGGCAGTCTGTCAGCTTGTGGGCCGCCGCGCGGCGCGGCGTCTGCTGACCGTCACCGAAGTGATCGACAGGCCGGTTGATACGCTGTTGCAGATGCACTGGGTTA
The DNA here is from genome assembly GCF_000622365.1 of Sulfitobacter noctilucae. Classification (GTDB taxonomy): domain Bacteria; phylum Pseudomonadota; class Alphaproteobacteria; order Rhodobacterales; family Rhodobacteraceae; genus Sulfitobacter; species Sulfitobacter noctilucae. The sequence continues at coordinate 77,406 of NZ_JASC01000001.1, forward strand.
CTGAGCAGCCGGTCCATGCAATCTGGCCCAGTGGTATTTCAGAGCTCGGCGCGGCCAGCACCATTCAACGCAAAACCCGCACCAGCGATGTGCTGATGCGGGAAGTCCGACGCGCCAATTATCGCGCCAAGGTCAAACGTAGGCCGCAACTGGCCTAGTTTGGTGCCTTTGTGGTGCGCAGATAGGGTAGTACGGTGGTGAATTCGCCAAACTTGGCCTTGGCATCTTCATCAGACAATGTGGCGGGAATGATCACATCATCGCCCACATTCCAGTTCGCCGGCGTCGCCACGCCCTTGCCAGTCGACATCTGCAACCCGTCCAACGCCCGCAGGACTTCGGCAAAGTTGCGACCCACAGTCATCGGGTATGTCATCGACAGCTTCAACTTTTTGTCTGGCCCGATGATGAACACAGACCGCACAGTCGCTGAATCAGCCGGCGTGCGGCCATCAGGCAGATAGGCTTCGGCGGGCAACATGTCGAACGCCTTCGAGACTTCGAGATCCGCATCCGCGATAATCGGGAAGCCAGCTGTCGTTCCCGCAACCTTCTCGATGTCGCCTTTCCACTTTTTGTGGTCCTCGACCCCGTCCACGCTGACGCCGATCACCTTGGTGCCGCGCTTTGCCCATTCTTCAGACAATTGCGCCACTGCACCAAATTCGGTTGTGCAGACGGGTGTAAAATCTTTGGGGTGAGAGAACAGGATCGCCCAGTGATCGCCCACAAAATCATGCAGCGACATGCTGCCGTGGTCTGTGTCGACGGTCAGGTCGGGGATCGTGTCGTTGATGCGCAAACCCATGAAATCCTCCAGGTGTATTAGTGTTCGTCGTGCCTGCAATGTAGCCACTAACTCGCGCAAAACCATCCTTTCTCTCCGGAATAAATTTGAACACATCGTTGAGGCGGGACCGGGGCCTTGATGCACATTCCTGCGACTTAACTGATACAATAGAATCGCAGCTTCAAACCGACCGCTGATTTCGATTTGACGTGATGGAGGCTTAGACAGCTCGTTCTAAATTCGAGCTAGCTCATTGATCTCAAAAAATTCAATTAGATTGACGTAAGGTCAACTTTGCGACTATCATTTGTCATTCATTCCAATTCTTGTCTCTCGTTTTCTTGTCTTACGCCGAAGCCACAGCGCTGTTCCTATCCATGGGATGCAGGGTTGCTGACTTCGGCGATGACGATCAATTCAACACCCGTTTAAGCTACGGCTTGGTGCAAAATGGCAAAAGATCCTCTGACAGGCCCGATGGCCAAACTGAAAAGCACCGGTGATCTGGTGCAATCTGATGCTTCTCTGAAGAAACTGACTGGAGATATGGAAAAGGCATTGAAAGCCAAAGATGCGAGCTACTCCGGGGTTCATGACAAGTTGATGAAGGCGCTAGGAAGCGCGAAGAAGTCCGCGAAAGGCGACAAGGAAAAACAAAAGGCACTGACTGACTTCGAGAGAACGCTCTCAGAAGACAAGAATAAGCGCCTGAAATTTGCAAAAGTGAAAGTCAAAAAAGGGTAGTGTACCGATGGGTGGTCCAAGCGGAGCCGGTATTTCGACCGGTGACATCATCAACCTAGGCAAGACTGCTTGGGGCATCGTTAAAGATGGACGCCCTACGTCTGAATCAAAATCAGCCTATTGCAACGCGGTTCCGAAAACGATCCCGATCTCTGAAATTCGCGGTTGGCGCAGAAATACCGGATCGTGGACGTTCAACGTGTTGAATGGCTGGGGCATGGATGCTGTGACCTGTCGCTTTCATCTTGATTACGAATTCGCTGGCTGTACCGAGGACATGCCGGATGCGAAATTTCTGACAAACGTGCGTGTGACGGTCGGGAGTTGCTCTGTCGCATGGGGTGCGCAGTTTGGTGCGGATGCAACATTGGCGGGCCGCCCGACTTTCTCAGGAGGAGCGGAAAGCCCTGTATCGCGCCTATCCCTCAATGTTGTGTGCCGTTTAAATAATGAAATCAATTCGATCGTTTATACGTATCGTTTGAACATAGACGGTACTGGCAGATGGGATGGTCGAGGAGGTTAGCAGTGATCTCGTTTGATGATGAACGGTTCATCGAAGACCTGTCAGAAATCCAAAAACGCTACCTGAATTTGTCGCGAAGGTGCGAGATGTATCGCGCGGCCCTTGAGTCTCCAGACAAGTGGGCCGTTCCCAATATCGAAACGAAAGACGGCCAGTTTCAGTACATCCCTTTCGATCTAGAAGGGCTGGCAGACATTTTTATGGATCTGGCTGACACTTTACCTGACGACCCCGACTTCAGTCATTCAAGGCAGCCCATCCGGCCGCTTTCCCTTGTTGAGGTTGGATGCGGCATCGGGCGCAACCTCAACCTGTTCCGCAGTCAGGAAATGATCCCCCTGTCCAAGATCGTGGGCTTTGACATTGTGCCTGAATATATTGATGTCGCGCGCCGCATATACGGATTCGGCAATAATGCGTTTGTTCAGGATGCGATGACGTTTGAATACACAGGTTTTGACCTGATCTTTTTCTATCGGCCATTTTCAGATGACGCGCTTGAGGCGGCTTTCGAAGAAAAGCTGATGGCAAGCGCGAAACCGGGGTCTGTCATTTTGGGCCTGAACACAGAAACCCTGCACACTTCACGCCTTGTGGCCGAATTTGGCACAACCGGCAATTGCTACAAGAAGCTTTAGAAAGGTGCCTTTGATCTAATCTTGATCGACCGTCCGCCCTGGGGGTGTTTGAAGCGCAGTTCTTCGGAGTGCAGCATCAAGCGAGGATAATCGCGGGCCGGGCCTTTGGCATAGAACGGATCGCCCAGAATAGGATGGCCCAGCGCCAGCATATGTACCCGCAGCTGGTGGCTGCGCCCGGTTTTGGGGTGCATGCGGATGCGGGATGTATCGCCTTCGTTCTTGATCAGCTTCCATTCGGTCTGCGCTGGTTTGCCGGTTTCATGGCACACCATTTGCAGCGGGCGGTTGGGCCAATCCACGATCAATGGCAGATCAATTTCGCCCGAAGGTTGATCCGGCACGCCCCAGACCCGCGCGACATAGGTCTTGCGGGTCATGCGCTTTTCAAACTGCAGGCCGAGATGTCGCTGGGCATAGGGCGTCTGGGCAAAGATCATAACGCCGGATGTATCCCGGTCCAGCCGGTGCACCAGCAGGGCCTGGGGGAACACCGCTTGTATCCGGGTAATCAAGCAATCGGCAAGATCCGGACCTTTGCCCGGCACACTGAGCAAACCGGAGGGTTTATCGACCAGAAGCACCTCTGCGTCTTCGTGCAGCACGACAAGCGGGTTTTGGGGCGGGGAATACGTTGCGTCCATGCGAAGCGTCGTCACAGAACTGGGCTGGGTTTTCAAGAGACCTCGTGCCAGTCTTTGCCAAGCAAAGGAGGAAACCATGCATCCCACAATTCAGAAATTCCACGATACTGTGCTGGCTCACAACCACGACGCCGTACCGGCCCTGATGGCCGAAGACGTGCGGTTCAGCCCCCCGACCTATTGGGCTACATGGAATGGCCGCGAGGCTGTCTCGGCGGTCCTCGGCCATGTGAACGAGGTCTTTACCGATTTTACCTATCGCCGCGTGATGGGCAGCGGCAACGACTGGGCGCTGGAGTTTCAGTGCAAGGTCAGCGGGCTGGACTGTGTGGGCGTTGATCTGATCACGCTGAACGACGACGGCCTGATGCAGGACTTTGAAGTGGTGATGCGCCCGCACAAGACAATTGGCGCGCTGCGCGAGGCGATGAACGAGCGGGTCAAAACCGATGCGCGATTCCTCAAGTTCCGCGAGGCGCTGAGCTAGACGCTCAAGCGTGACGCATCTGGCGCAGCATTGAGATCGAATAGATCACCAATGCAGCCCAGATCATCGGGAAGGCAATCATACGTGCAGTGCCGAACGCCTCGCCGAATACAAAGACCGCGACCAGAAAGATCAGCGTGGGTGCGATGTATTGCAGGATGCCGATGGTCGAGAGCCGCAGCAGTTTGGCCCCGTTGGCGTAGAACATCAGGGGCACCGCCGTGACGACGCCACAGCCCAGCAAGAGCCATGTGTCGCGGTCAAATCCCAAAGAGAAATGCGAGGTGCCGGCTGCGGTCAGGTAGGCGATATAGCCCAGCGCCGGGACTGACAGGATCAAGACTTCGAGCAGGAAGCCCTGATTGGGGCCGATGGGCAGGCTTTTCTTGGCAAGCGCGTAGAAGCCCCACGAAACCGTCAGCGCCAGCGACACCCAAGGGATGCGCCCGGCTTCGACCGTCAACACGGTGACAGCGGCGGCAGCCAGCGCGATGGCGGCAAGCTGTGCGCGGCTGAGCCGCTCACCTAGAAACACTGCGGCCAAAAAGATGCTGAACAGCGGGTTTATGTAATAACCCAATGCCGCGTCCAGAGCATGGCCCGACACGATCGCCCAAATGTAGACGCCCCAGTTGACGGAAATCAGCACCGCCGTGACGCAGGCCATGGCCAGCATACGCGGATTGCGCAGCGCGTCGCGCAAAGCGGCGGTTCGGCGAATGGCGATCAGCACCACTGCTGCGATGGGAACGGACCAGATCACGCGGTGGGCCAACACCTCCAACACCGGGACGTGTGACATGATTTTCATGTAAAGCGGCAGGAACCCCCAAAGCCCGTAAGCCGCGAGGGCAAAGCACAATCCGGGTAGCGTGTCTTCGTTGGATTTGGGGGTAAGGGCGTTCTCTGGGCTGCGCATTCTGGTCTCCGTTCAGGCACAGGCCTAGGACATCTGGCCGCACCCTGAACAGCATTACTTTGTACCCGTTACACTTTCACCCGTTCGGACGTCGGATCGTACAAGGGCTTGATCGACGCCTCGGCTCGCACGCGTGTACCCGCCACGTCGATCTCGTAGCTTGACGCAAGCACCTGCGCCACGCTTTCGCCCTTGCAAGACACATAGCCCATGCCGACGGCACCGCCCAGCGCATGACCGTAAGCCCCCGAAGACAGATAGCCCACGATCTGCCCGTCCCGCAGCACCGGTTCATTATGATAGAGCAGCGGTTCGGGGTCGGTCAGTTTGAATTGCACCATGCGGGCATTCAAACCTTCGTCCTTTTTGCGCAGGACCGCATCACGGCCGATAAAATCGGGCTTGTCGGATCTGACGGCAAAGCCGAGGCCCGCCTCAAGCACATGATCCTCTGACGTAATATCATGACCGAAGTGTCGGAACCCTTTCTCGATGCGGCAAGTGTCCATCATATGCATCCCGCACAGCTTGAGATCAAATTCCGTGCCCGCTTCGGCGAGCACTTCGAATATATGCGGGGCTTGGTCGGCGCTGATGTAGATCTCCCATCCCAGTTCGCCGACATAGGTCACGCGGTGAACACGGGCCAATCCCATGCCGATCTCGATCTCTTGCGCAGTGCCGAAGGGGTTCGTGGCGTTCGAGAAATCGTTGGGCGAAACCGTTTGCAGCAGATCACGGGCGCGGGGGCCCATGATGGCCAGCACACCCTCGCCCGCCGTCACATCGGTGATGACCACATTGAAGTCCCCGAGATGACGACGCATCCATGTCTCATCGGCCAGCCGCGTGGCGGCAGGGGTGACGACCAGATAGGCCGTCTCACTCAGGCGGGTCACGGTCACATCCGCTTCGATCCCGCCGGTGCGGTTCAGGAACTGCGTATAGACGATTTTGCCCACCGGCACGTCATACTGCCCGCCGCCAATGTGGTTCAGGAAGGCGGTCGCATCGCGCCCTTCGACCCTAATTTTACCAAAGGACGACATATCGTACATGCCGACGTTTTCCCGCACCGCCATATGTTCGGCGGCCACGTTGTCAAAGAAGTTTTGCCGTCGCCAGGAGTAGCGGTATTCGCGCTCCTGTCCCTCGCGGGCAAACCAATTGGCGCGTTCCCAGCCTGCGAGCTCGCCCATGACAGCACCGCGCTCCAGCAGATGCTGGTGGAACGGCGTGCGGCGGATACCACGGGCCGTGGCCTTCTGGCGATAGGGGAAATGGTCGGCGTAAAGCAGGCCCAACGTCTCTGTGGATCGCTCCGCCAGATAGGTTTTGTTGCCCTGAAAGGGCTGCATCCGGTTGATGTCTACATCGCCCAGATCGAAAGGCTTTTCACCCGCGTCCATCCATTGCGACAGCGCCATACCCGCCCCGCCCGCCGATTGAATACCGATGGAGTTGAACCCTGCTGCGACCCAGACGTTGTCCATGTCGGGCGCAAGTCCAAGGTGGTAGGCATCGTCGGGGGTAAAGCTCTCCGGGCCATTGAAGAATGTATGGATGCCCGCCTCGGCCAGCATGGGCATCCGGTTCACCGCGGCCTCCAAGATCGGCTCGAAATGATCGAAATCTTCGGGCAGTTGGTCAAATTCAAAACCATCGGGGATACCATTCAGCGCCCAGGGTTTCGAGCGTGGCTCGAACGCACCAAGCATCATTTTGCCCGCGTCTTCCTTGTAGTAGGCGCATTCGTCGGGCACGCGCAGGACCGGCAATTGGGTCAGCCCCTTGATCGGTTCCGAGACGATGTAGAAGTGCTCGCAGGCTTGCAGCGGCACGTTCACGCCCAGCATGCGGCCCACCTCGTGGCCCCACATGCCCGCGCAGTTCACCACCATTTCGCAGGCGATGTGACCGCTCTCACCGCTCTCCTGCGTCCAGTCGACACCAGTGATGCGGCGGCCCTCGCGGGTGACGCCGGTGACCTTAGTCCGCTCCAGCACCAGACCGCCGCGCTGGCGGGCACCCTTGGCCAGTGCCAGTGCGATGTTGGCGGGATCACCCTGCCCGTCCTTATCGAGATAGACAGCGCCCGTGACCCCTTCGATGTTCAGATGGGGGTACTTGGCCTTCACCTCATCGGGGCTGATCTCCTCGACATCGACGCCAAAGGCGCGGGCCATCGCCGCCTGACGGTAGATTTCCTCGCGCCGCTCGTCCGCCAGCGCGGCGGTGATCGACCCTACCCGCTTGAAGCCTGTGGCGACCCCTGTCTCTGCTTCGAGATTGCCATAGAGCTCCTGTGAATACTTTGCCAGCTTGGTCATATTTGCCGTCGCGCGCAGTTGGGCAATCAACCCGGCAGCATGCCATGTGGTGCCGGAGGTCAGCTGTTTGCGCTCCAGCAGCACGACATCTTTCCACCCCAGTTTGGTCAGGTGGTAAGCGACCGAACAGCCGATGACGCCGCCACCGATGATGACGACACGCGCGTGGGTGGGGACGTTGGACATGCCCGAATTCCTTTGGACTAGACGATGGTGTGACCCGCAGCTTTCAGGCGGCGGGCGATTTCGGCGATATGCGCTGGCGAGACTTCACAGCAGCCGCCGACGATGGTGGCCCCTGCATCGACCCAGCCCATGATGTGATCAGCGTAATTTTCAGGCGTGAAATCCCGGCGCGTGGACAGGGCGTCAACCGTGGGTTTGTCTTTCAGGAAACCTTCGGTGATCTTTTCGAACCCGTTTGCATAACCGCCGTACGGCAGGCCGCTTTTGGCAAGGATCGGCATGGCTTGCAGCACCGCTTCGGGAGAGGAGCAATTGACGAGGACCGCTGCCGCCGCCGCTTTGGCCAAGGGCAGGGCATCGACCAGTGGCTCGCCAGAGCGCAGTTTGGTGCCGTCGGTGTCCTGCACGCTGAAGGCGATCCAAATGGGTTTGCCGCCCGCCGCCGCACCGCGCAGCACGCTTTCGGCATGGGTGACGGAAACAACGGTTTCACAGATCAGCAGATCGCAGGACGGGCCGATCCTTTGTGCGATCTCGGCATAGACGGGCGCACCCTCGTCTGCACTCGGATGCAGGTCAGGGCGGTAGGAGGCGATAAGCGGGCCGATGGCACCGGCGATGCGGGGTGCATCGCTCATCCGGGCTTCGGCGATGGCCATCGTCAATAGATCAAGAAAGCGTTCCTTAAGCGGCGTGTCGGCCAGCCGGTCGCGGTGGGTGGCATAGGTATTGGCAGTGGCAATCGTCGCCCCGGCAGTCGTGAAATCGCGGTGGACCTGCGACACGAGGCCGGGGTGATCCACCATGATCTGCGTCGACCAAAGGGCCGTTGGCTTACCCGGCACGCGCGAGACAAGCTCTTGCCCCATGCCGCCGTCCAATAGGGTGATGTTGCTCATGCACGCAGTCTTTCGTTGTCTGGATCCCAGAGGGGTTGATCGGGCTGTACTGTCGCCTTGCACATATTGCCAAAGATGTTGATCTCAACCTCTGTTCCGGGCTGCGCCAGATCAGCGCGTAGCGTGCCCAGTGCGATGGATTTCCCCACCCGGTAGCCCCAATCTCCCGAGGTGGTTTCGCCTACCACCTCGCCCTTGTGCCAGACCGTCGACATATAGGGGGCATCCTGATCGCCCGCATCGACAGTCATGGTAACAAAACGTTTCTTGATGCCCGCCTGCTGTTCCGCCTGCAACGCCGCCTTGCCTGGGAAGTCCTGCGGCTTGTCGAATTTGATAAACCGGTCCAGCCCTGCTTCAAGCAGGGAATAGTCGGTCGATAAATCGCCCTTCCACGCGCGATAGCCCTTTTCAATGCGCATGGAATTCAAGGCAAACATCCCGAAGGGTTTGGCCCCCGCACCAATCACAGCGTCGTAAAGCGCGGGAATATCCGCGTTCGCGGCATGGATTTCCCACCCCAGTTCACCGGCGAAAGAAACCCGCGCCAAAGCGCAGCCCGTACCGCCGACTTTGGCAGGCTGGGTCGAAAGCCAAGAGGCCCCCAGGTCGGCTTCGGTACCCAGCACTTCGAACAATTCCCGCGATTTGGGGCCCGTGACGATCAGTGTCGAGTATTCCGTCGTGTGATCGGTCAGGCTCAGCCCCTCGGGCAGGTTTTTATTGAGCAGTTCAAAATCGTGCCATTGCGCAAGCGCGGCGGTGATCAGGGTGAATTGATCCTCCCCGTGGCGCATCACCGACATCTCGGTCAGGATGCGGCCGCGACTGTCCGGAAAATAGGCAAGGTTCATCCGGCCTGCTTTGGGCAATGCCCCCGCGATACGGCTCCGCAGCCATTCGGCGGCACCTTCTCCACTGAGGTTGAAGCGTGAGAAACCGGGCAGATCCAACACACCGACACCATCGCGCACGGCCTCGACTTCTTCCTTTACGCGGATCGACCAAGGACCGTTGCGGTCCCAAGTCTGGGTCGCCTCTTCGGAGGTGTCATCGCCGTCTTTCGCAAACCAGTTGGCGCGTTCCCAGCCGTTGTAGGCCCCCATCTGCCCGCCTGCCGCGATGATACGGTCATGCACGGGCGACAGTTTCTTGTTCCGTCCGGCAGGCCACGCATGGTGCGGGAAGTGCATGGCGTATTCGTGGCCGTAGGTCTCCAGCGCCTTGGCAAGGCAGTGATCGTGATCGGTGTAGTCCGTGTATCGGCGCGGATCGACGGCCCACATGTCCAGTTCGGTTTCACCGTGCATGATCCATTCCGACAGGACTTTGCCCGCCCCGCCGCCCTGCGCGATGCCGAAGGTAAACGAATGACCTTCGAAGGCGTTCCTCACACCCGGCATCGGGCCGATCATCGGCAGGCCGTCGGGGGCGTATGGAATGGGGCCGTTGATGTTGCGGCCAACGCCTGCTGTGCCAAGGGCCGGCACACGTTCCATCGCGTCCTCGATATAGAATTCGAGGCGCTCCAGATCGTCGGGGTAAAGCTGGAAACTGAAGTCTTCAGGCATCGGATCGTCCGGTTTGACCCAGGCTGCCTGACAGTTGCGCTCATAGGGGCCGAGGTTCAGGCCGTATTTGTCCTGACGCAAGTAGTAGCTGACATCCACGTCGCGGATCATCGGCATCTTATGCCCTTTTTCCTTGGTCCATGCCTCAAGCTCGGCGATTGGCTCTGTCAGGAAGTACTGGTGGGACATGGTCACCATTGGCACGGTACGCCCGCCAAAGGGTTTGAACATTTCGCCCACCCGCTGGGCATAATACCCCGCACAGTTGACCACGAATTCGCAGCGGATCTCGCCTTTTTCGGTTTTAACGATCCACTCGTCGCCATCCCGGTCTACACCTGTCACAGGGCAGAACCGTTCAATCCGCCCGCCCGCGTCGCGCGCACCTTTTGCCAACGCTTGGGTCAGCTGAGCCGGGTCAATGTCTCCGTCAAGCGGATCCCAAAGGCCACCGGCAAGAGAATGGGTTTGCATAAACGGGTTGTGCTCTGCGAGTTCCGCTGGCGTACAGATGTCCATCTGCAAACCCTGGTAGCGCCCCATCGAAGCGACCCTTTCGAATTCCTGCATCCGCTCTTTGCTATGGGCCAGACGGAGCGCGCCTGTCACGTGGTAGTTCATCGGATAGTCGACGTCTTCGCCCAGCGTGCGGTACATGGCCGCCGAGTAGCGCTGCATGTTCATGACCGCCCATGAGCCAGCGAAGTTTGGAACGTTTCCCGCAGCGTGCCAGGTGGAGCCAGCGGTCAGTTCGTTTTTCTCGACCAGAATGCAGTCTTTCCAGCCCGCTTTGGCAAGGTGGTAGAGCGTTGACGTGCCAACGACACCGCCGCCGATGATGACCACACGGGCCGTTGATGGGAAATCAGCCATTGTTCTGCTCCTATTGGTCGTGTTGCGGCAGGTTGTCCGCGATGTCGTAGTAGTCGCCCTTGTCGGCGACATAGATATGCTTGGCCGTGCTAATGCCCGTGGCACCGTCAATCGTGCCGGACATTACAGAGACGGCGCCGCCATCCTCTTCATGACGCCAGAAAAGGGAACTTCCGCAGGCGGCGCAGAAGCCCCGCTCGGCCTTTGGTGAGGACCGATACCATTGCAGGGTGTCGTCCTTGGTAATGTGTAACTGTTCAGCGGTAACCTGGGTGGCCGACACATAGTGCCCGCTGGTTTTGCGGCACTGAAGACAGTGGCAGGCGACAGAATTGCGCAAGCTGCCGGTGAGTGAAAAGGTGGTTCCCCCGCACAGGCAGCTTCCGGTTTTCATTTCAAGCCCTCGCCGGTCCGGAGGCGCTGCCCAAGAGCACCCCGTAGATGATGAAACACACCGCCATGACACGGCGGACCCAGACGTTGAACACCGCCCCCAATGCAGCGCGGCCGATGCCCGCGCCCAGCGCGGTGAAACCTGTATAGCTGAATGCAGTGAGGGTGAGCGCCGTGGGGAAGATTACGATCATCTGGTCCCAGATTGGCACGTCCGGTTGGACGAATTGGGAAAACGCCGCAAGATAACCGGCGACGCTTTTGGGATTGATGGTGGCGATGGCGAAAGCCCGCAGATAGATGCTGCGCGCGGGCCGCTCATCCACCTTGACGGGTGTCTTCGCCATCACCAAGCCGCGGATACCGAGGTAGATAAGAAAGCCTGCGCCGACCAGTTTGGCCACAGTAAAGGCGGTTTCCGATGTCGCGATAAGGGCGGTGACGCCGAACGCGGAAAGCAGCAGAAAAAGGGTGGCTTGGGTGAGGATCGCCAGGACACCGATCATAGACCGACGAAAGCCCAGCGTCATGCCATTGGTGATGCAATTCACAGCATTCGGCCCCGGCGTGGTAACGAAGACCACCCAGAACAGCGCGAAGATGATCCATGCTTCAAAGCTCATGTCAGTACACCGGCGGGGCGATGACCCAGACGGCCACAGCGGGCACATCAAAGGGATTGGACCAGCGAAACGGCTCGCCCCGGATGCGGAAGCTGTCCCCGGGGTGGATCAGGTGGGTGGTGCCGTTGATCTCGATCTCGAGCTTGCCGGACAGGACAACGCCCACCTCTTGTGTGGGACGGGTGACCGGGTCGATGATACGACTGTGCGGCTGGAACGTTGATTGCACCATCTCGAAGTCGTCGGTCAGATCGGGCGACAGCAGTTCTTCGACCAGACCGGCGGTATGACTGCCGATGGCGCGCCGCGCATCTTTGCGCACGACAAAGCCTGCCTCATGTGCCGGGGCTGCCTCGTGCCGGAAGAGCATGGAAACCGAAACATCCAGTTTCGCCGCGATATGGCGCAGATCAGTGATGGACGGCTCGGAAATGTCGCGCTCCACTTGGCTAAGCCAGCCCACGGACCGGCCCAAGGCATCGGCCATATCGCTGAGCGTCAACCCGCGCCCTTTGCGCAATGCCCGCAGATCCGCACCAAGCGTATCAGGGGTCTGAGGTGTGCTGTGCTGCATCGCTGCATCCGTGAAAGTTCAAGCCTTAATTTCACGATTGCCGAAGCTCGTGAAAAAATCCAGCTTTATTTCACGGCAGCGAATGTCGTTTCAAGAATCTCTGCGAGCTCAGTCGCATCTTTTGCGGTGAATGCCGCCGGCTGGTCACTGTCGATGTCAAACACCCCGATCAACCTGCCGCCGTCGCCATAAACCGGCAAAACGAGTTCGGAGCGGGTGGAGGAGGCACAGGCGATATGACCGGGAAAGGCTTCTACATCTTCAACGCGCTGTACTTCGCCTGTGCGGGCCGCGGCGCCGCAAACGCCGCGGGAGAACGGGATTACCAAGCAGCCATGGCCGCCTTGATAAGGTCCGATCTTGAGCAGTTCGGGGGCCACGACGCGGTAAAAGCCGGTCCAGTCAAAGCGATCATCAGCATGATGCACTTCGCAGGCAACCGTTGCCATGAGCGCCACGGCATCGGTTTCGCCTTCAGTGAGGCTGGCAATGGATTGGCGGAGGGCGGTGTAATTAACCTGCAAGGGGTGGCTCCTGTTGCGTATCGCGGACGGTATATAAGGCCAAAAAGAGAATCAGATGCGCTCGATCGCGATGGCGGTGCCTTCACCGCCGCCGATGCAGATGGCGGCAACGCCGCGCTTGAGGCCGCGCTTTTCGAGGGCGTTCAGAAGTGTCACGATGATCCGAGTGCCGGAGGCGCCGATGGGATGGCCCAGCGCACAAGCCCCCCCGTTAACGTTCACAATGCTGTGATCGAGTCCCATTTCATGCATGAAGGCCATCGGCACCACGGCAAAGGCTTCGTTCACTTCCCACAGGTCCACGTCTTCTTTGGCCCAACCGATCCGTTCCAGCAGCTTTTGCGCGGCAGGCACGGGGGCGGTGGTGAACAGACCTGGTGCCTGGGCGTGGCTGGCGTGGCCGAGGATGCGGGCGCGCATGTTAAGGCCTTGCGCCTGGGCTGCGTCCTCGGATGCCAGCACAAGGGCCGCAGCACCGTCGGAGATGGAAGAGGAGTTCGCCGCAGTGACCGTGCCCCCTTCGCGGAACGCCGGTTTCAGCTGTGGGATTTTGTCGGGACGGGCATTACCAGGCTGTTCGTCTGTCGCAACGGTGGTTGTGCCTTTGCGTGTGGTCATCTCGACCGCCGCGATTTCATCGGCAAAGGCACCGCTTTCCTCCGCTTCGATGGCGCGGGAGAGGGAGGCCAGTGCATAGGCGTCCTGCTTTTCACGGGTGAATTGATAGGTCTCGGCGCAGTCTTCGGCGAAGGTGCCCATCAGGCGACCTTTGTCGTAGGCGTCTTCGAGGCCATCAAGGAACATATGGTCGATCACCGCCGCATGGCCCAGTCGCGCCCCATTGCGCATTTTGGGCAGGACGTAGGGTGCGTTTGTCATGCTTTCCATGCCACCTGCGACCATGACATCGGTCTGGCCAAGAGCGATTTGATCGAACCCCATCATGGCGGTTTTCATGCCTGATCCGCACATTTTATTCAGGGTCGTGGCCGGCACCTCCTCGCCCAGACCAGCTGCGAATCCAGCCTGACGCGCGGGTGCCTGTCCTTGACCTGCCGGCAGAACGCAGCCCATCAGCAATTCCTGCACCACGGGCGATCCGGCGTTTGCAATCGCGGCGCGAATGGCGTGCCCGCCCAGAGTTGCCGCGTTCAGCCCCTCGAAAGCGCCCTGAAATCCGCCCATTGGCGTGCGTGCTGCTCCTGCGATGATGACGTTCGGCATTTCGGTCTCTCCTTCACGGTGCTGATTACAACTTGGTAACGGATATCGCCTATCCAAGATACAGGCGCGTTTTTACAGGAGGTATCTATGGACATTCTTGCCCGAACAGAAGGGGATATCTGCATTGTGGCGGTGCGCGATGCCCGGATCGACGCCGCCGCCGCACTGGATTTCAAAGAGGCTGTCCGCGAGAGCACCGAAGATGCGCCGCCGCAGGTGATCCTGGACCTGACCCGGGTCGGGTTCATCGATTCGAGCGGGCTGGGTGCCATCGTCGCCATCATGAAACATCTGGCACCCGAGCGGAAACTGGTTCTTGCCGGTCTTACGCCACCGGTCGCGAAAGTATTCAAGCTGACCCGCATGGACAGTGTATTCGCGATATTCATGACGCTTGAGGAGGCGCTGCGTGCCGAACACGTCTGAGTTCAAATCCTCACCACAAGACGTGACCTTTACCGCCTGCCCCGCCTTTTCGATCGAGGCATTAAGCAGCCCCCTTGCGGTCAGAGAGGTTCTGTCAGACGTGATGATGCGCCTCAAGGGTCTTCATCTGGATGCAGAGGAATGCGAGACGGTCGAGCTTGTTCTGGCGGAAGTGCTGAACAATGTGGTGGAACATGCCTATCCGACGCCTGATGGTGCCGGCCCCATTTGGGTTGACTGCGTTCATCGGGACAATGGTTTGCACATTCGGGTATGCGACAATGGACGGGTGATGCCGGGAGAAACTTTGCCAACCGGCCACATCAGAGTACCGGACAGAGATGTCGATGATCTGCCCGAAGGGGGCTTTGGCTGGTTTCTTATTCAGGATTTGGCGCGCGATGTCCGCTACGAACGGCATGGACAGCAGAACCGGCTGGAGTTCCGGATTGCCGTCGCCTTTGGCACGCCCCGACCGTCTTGATGGGGACAAACCCGCATATCGGATTGGCCCCGATCAGTACAATTTGAGGCGAAATATCAGTGCCATATTGCTGCCCCCAAATATCCCAAAATGGCCGTAGATCAATCACACTCCCGCCTTTGTCGAAGGACATATATGCCCCTGTAGCTGCATATGGCTTCCGTCGGCACCACGTTTAATAGCCCCCACCCAGTGCGTGGTGTCGACGAACTTATCCCCCCGCGCATTTCATAATGACCGACGCAGGCAAACATCCTGTTCGCCAATCACACGCGGCGCGCCGCCGGTGGTCTCAGTTCATCTGGAAATGCAGCGGGTAGGCACCATTGGTGAAGGGGCCAAACAGGTCAGGAATATCGGGATGGTCGACAGGTTCACCTGAATAATCGGCAACCAGATTCTGCTCCGAAACATAGGCCACATAGTAGCTTTGATCGTTCTCGGCCAAAAGGTGGTAGTAAGGCTGATCCTTGACCGGTCTGCTTTCCGCCGGGATTGCCTCGTACCATTCTTCGGTATTGGCAAATTCAGGATCGACATCGAATATCACACCCCGAAAAGGATGTTTCTTGTGCCTTACGACCTGGCCCAGATGATATTTCGCGCGTGTGCGTAGCATAACATTGCAGCCCCTACCTTTCGTTAGTAACGGGTTCAAGGGGCTTTTGTCCAATCACGTCGCGATATCTAAGGGAAACAAACTGTTGAACCTCGTTCTGACCGTACTCGAAATCGTTGCTCCCGTGTTCATTCTAGCGGGGATCGGCTTTGGCTGGGTGAAGCTTGGATTTGAATACCGGCTTGAGTTTGTCACCCGGTTGTCCATGACGCTGGCGGTGCCCTGTCTGATCTTCACCGCACTTGTGAATACGTCGCTTGACCCCGCCGCCCTCACAACGCTGACACTGGCCAGTTTGGTCGCTTATATTGCGGTATCGGTGATCACACTTGGCTCTGTTCGCCTGTTGCGACTTCATCAGGGGACGTTCGCCGCGCCTTTGATTTTCGGCAATACGGGCAACCTCGGCCTGCCGCTGGCTTTGTTTGCGTTTGGCGAAACGGGGTTTGAATATGCGGTGGTCGTCTTTGCGGTGATGGCCATTATCTCCTTCACCTTCGGAATCTGGTTGGTGGCGGGTGCGGGTTCGTTCACCAAAGTGCTCAAGGAACCGCTGGTCTGGGCGACGGTACTGGGTGCGGTGTTTTTATGGCAGGGATGGACTTTGCCACGGGTGTTGGACAACACGATGGGGTTGATCGGCCAGATGGCGATTCCCCTGATGCTGATCACGCTTGGCGTGGCCGTGGCACGATTGACGC
The DNA here is from genome assembly GCF_000622365.1 of Sulfitobacter noctilucae. Classification (GTDB taxonomy): domain Bacteria; phylum Pseudomonadota; class Alphaproteobacteria; order Rhodobacterales; family Rhodobacteraceae; genus Sulfitobacter; species Sulfitobacter noctilucae. The sequence continues at coordinate 93,581 of NZ_JASC01000001.1, forward strand.
CCAGCGGTATCGGGCGGGCCGTCGTTTTGTCGCTGGTCAAGCTCGCGATTTGTATCGGGTGCGCTTGGCTTGCGGCGGATTGGTTCGCGCTGGACAAAACCGCCTTTGGCATCCTTGTGTTGCAAGTGGCGACGCCGGTTGCCGTCACCTCATATATGCTGGCCGAGAAATACGGGGCCGATGCGCAGTCGGTTGCGGGATTGGTTGTAGTCTCCACTGTGATGTCGATCGGCGCCTTGCCGCTGTTGCTGGCAGTCTTGTTGTGAAAATTGTGATGTGACGCGGGCGCAAAATCGGTTAAACTGCGTCAAAATATAATAAACGAAAAGCGAGAGGCAGATGAGCAGAACCCTTCGCGCCCTGATTTTTGTGATGCTGGTTGCGTCCTGCGGTGGTGGACAAACGTCTGCCCCCCGCGAGTTGGACAATGCCTGTGCCATTCTGAGAGAGCGCCCCGAATACCGCAGAGCATTCCGCAACGTCGAGCGCAAGTGGGGCGTGCCCACGCACGTCATGATGGCGACGATCCATCAGGAAAGCAAATTTATCGCCGATGCGCGGACCCCTTTCCGCTATGTCGCGGGTGTCATCCCGATGGGCCGCCAATCCAGCGCGTTCGGCTATTCGCAGGCACTGGATGCGACCTGGGAAGAGTACCTGAAGGACCAGAACAAGCGCCGTGCCAAGCGGGACCGGATCAATGACGCCACCGATTTCATGGGGTGGTATATGAACCAGACCCGCGACCGGAACGGCGTGTCACTGAGTGATGCACGCAACCAGTATCTGGCTTATCACGAGGGTCATACGGGCTTCCGCAACCAAAGCTATAACCGCAAGGCGTGGCTGGTTGGTGTTGCTGGTAAAGTTGATGCACGGTCCGCAATGTACCGTGACCAACTGGCCAGATGCCGCTAGTGCGGATCAGCTAAGGCAAGAAATGCGCCGAATATGGCGCATTTCCTTAAACCTTACCGGTTCAGATTACTGCCCGGCGTGCCGACATCAAACAGCCGGTTGGGCAGGTTGCCGCCCTTTTGAAGGTCGCCCAGCACCACTGTCGTCTGACTGCCATTGCCGTCATTGATAATCCACTGCCGCAGTTCCACCGGGTTGCCGGTGAACTTGAGCTGGATGTTACCGTACTGCGGGTTGGCTGGGTCTTGAGCGGTCACCACAGTCGCGGTTCCGTCATAGGAATGGCCTGTCACCATATTAGCGGCACCCAGATTGACGTTGCGCGCCAGAATGATCGACAGCGGCGTACGCGCCAAGGGGTAGGTTTCGGCAGGCTGGTTGGATTTCTCATCGAAAATCACAACGGTATTGCTGCCCGCCACGACCAGCGCAGTATCTGGCGGATTATACTCGAACCGTACCTTACCAGGGCGTTTGATATAGATCGTACCAGTGCTGATCGATCCATCATCATTGATTTGTGTGAATTCGCCCTTGGCGGTCTGAAGCTTGTTTAGATAGGCCGAAACCTCATTCAGGGGCAGCTTTTGTGCTGCCGCCGCCAGAGGTGTCATGACCGCAAGCCCAACGGCCAAGGTCAAGGATGTAAGGATACGCATTTGGATTGTCCTGTGATTGCCTGTTGGATCAGACATAGGGCGTCAGGCGGTGATATGCGATAACAGCCGGCAATTTTTTGCGCGGAGGCGGGGCTGGCCGTACGGATCTGGGACCAACTGCAAGTGCGATGATGGTGTCGTTATCGACACCTCGATCAGTGGGGGGCGGAAGGCAGAAACGATCATTCCAGACAAAAAAACACCGCCGGGTGGGAGGATCCCGACGGTGATTTGTGCATCGAACAAGGGTTACGGAGGTAAGCCTTACCCCTGTTCCGGCACAAGAATTTCGCGTTTGCCTACGTGGTTGGCAGGCGAGACAAGCCCCTGATCTTCCATTTGTTCCACCAATCGCGCGGCCTTGTTATATCCAATAGCAAGCTTGCGCTGGATGTAGCTGGTGGAACACTTGCGATCCTTGATCACGACCGCAACGGCCTGATCGTAAAGCGCATCTTCGCCATCGGTATTGCCACCCAGACCCAGCACCGCGTCAATATTGGCCTCTGAGTCTTCGGCCGGGCCATCGACCACACCACCGACATAATCCGGCTCGCCGAATTGCTTGAGGTGGTTGACGATTTCCTCGACCTCTTCGTCGCTGACAAAAGGACCATGACAGCGGGTGATCTTGGCTCCGCCAGCCATATAGAGCATGTCGCCCATGCCCAAAAGCTGCTCGGCACCCATTTCGCCCAGAATTGTGCGGCTGTCGATTTTCGAGGTGACCTGAAAGCTGATCCGAGTGGGGAAGTTCGCTTTGATTGTGCCGGTGATCACGTCCACGGACGGGCGCTGTGTCGCCATGATCAGGTGGATGCCAGAGGCCCGCGCCATTTGTGCCAGACGTTGGATGCAGGCCTCGATCTCTTTGCCTGCAACCATCATCAGGTCGGCCATTTCGTCAACAATCACGACGATATAGGGCAACGCCACGGGTGTGGTCTCTTCCGTCTCGAAAATCGGCTCGCCCGTATCCTCGTCGAATCCGGTCTGGACCGTTCGGCTGAACAATTCGCCTTTGGCCAAGGCGTCGCGGACACGACCATTGTAGCCTTCGATGTTGCGCACGCCCATCTTGGACATCTTGCGATAGCGCTCTTCCATCTCGCCCACGGTCCACTTGAGCGCGACCACGGCCTTTTTCGGGTCGGTCACAACCGGGGACAACAGATGTGGGATACCGTCATAGACGCTAAGTTCCAGCATCTTGGGGTCGATCATGATCAGGCGGCATTCTTCTGGTGTCAGCTTGTAGAGCAGTGACAGGATCATCGTGTTGATCGCCACGGATTTACCGGAACCAGTTGTACCCGCAATCAACAGGTGGGGCATTTTGGCAAGGTTGGCGACCACAGGGTCACCACCAATGTCTTTGCCCAACGCCAGCGGCAAGCGCATGTTGCTGTCGCCAAAGTCACGCGCGGCAAGGATCTCGCGCAGGACAACTTTCTCGCGGTTTTCGTTGGGCAGTTCGATGCCGATCACCGACCGCCCTGGCACGGTAGAAACACGCGCAGACAGCGCCGCCATGGAGCGGGCGATGTCATCGGCCAACCCGATCACACGAGAGGCTTTGAGGCCCGGCGCAGGCTCAAGCTCGTACATGGTGACAACGGGGCCGGGCCGCACGGCAGCGATTTCACCCTTCACACCGTAATCGTCCAGAACGCTTTCCAGCATCCGTGCGTTTTCTTCCAGAGCCTCATCGGACAGGTGCAGACGCTGCACGCTCTCGGGGCTTTCCAACAGGTTCAGCGGCGGCAGCTCGAAGCCAGGGTGCGAATCATCGAAGCTAAGCGCGGGCTGTGCTTCGGCCTGCGCCTGTTTGGAGGGCTGGACCGGCTTGCGGATCGGTTGCTGCACGATCTGGCGGGGTTCCGCCACGGGAATGGGCGGCACGACAGGTTCGGGCGCTTCCTGTAGCGGCAATACGGCGTCTTCAACGGGGTCAGCTTCGGGGGTCCGCGCTTCGGGCATCGGCGCGACCGGAATCGGCGCTGAAGGGGCAGCGGTGGTGATCGACAGACGCGAAGCGGTCAGGGGCGGCTCGGCCCTTGTACCGGTCAGGGGCGGTTCTGGTGGCAACGGCGCCTGCTGTGCAGTGGTGTTGAGCACAAGAGCATCAGGGCCGCGGCCCCGCCCTTTGGTCAAGGGTGCAGTGGCGTTTGTGTGAATAGCGGTCGCACTGCGTACGCGGTTTTTGATGACATCAGCGATCTTGGACTTGATACGGTCCTCGCCGGGGCCTTCGTCGACCTCTGCGGTGCTGTAGGTCTCGATCAGTTCAGGCTCCGGCATGGCATCAGGCCGCTTGATCAGGGCGGGCATACGGGCCAGCAAGCCGGTTTTCTGCTCGGCAGGTTCGGCAGCCTGCATCATTGGCTCCGCAGGCAGATCGGGTGCAGCAGGCGCGTGATAGGCGGGCTGACTGGCTTCCCAAGCTGCCTGTTCCTCGGCGGCGATGCGGTTTTGTTCGCGGCGTTCGGCCTGACGGGCCTGCAACCCCTGGGCGGCTTGCACGGCACCGCTGGCGCCCCGGCCCAGTACGGCCATCAGCATTGCGTAGGCCATGATGATCCCGACCAGCAAAAAGCGTGCCAAACGCTGCATTTCGAATTTGGTAAAGCCCAGCACGAAAGACCCCAGTGCCAGAATGGCAACGCCCATCAGCAGAGACATCAGTTTGACGGTGAAGGTCGACCCGATGGGGAGGATCGTCAGGATAGCGCCCATGACCGTATCGCCAAACAATCCGCCCAAGCCAAAGCTGTGGGTTTGCAGCCACTCCGGCCCCGGTGCCAGTGTTGCGGCATAAAGAGACCCGAGCGCTACAGCGATCGGTGCGAATATCAGACGACCAACCGCGCGGTCCTGCCCGTAGTGCAGCGCAAACCGCGCGCCCCAGAACAATAGCACAACCGCAATGCCCCAAGAGCCCCAGCCGACGATCATAAAGAGAGGTGCCGCGATAGATGCCCCCAGACGGCCCATCCAGTTCTGCACCGGCGCATCGGTCGAGACCATCCAGTTGGGATCATCCGGCGTGTAGCTGCCGATCATCATCGCGGCCATGACGCCCAACAGGATCAGCACCAGCCCCAGCAATTCCTTGCCACGTTTCTCAATGGCTTCCGCCATCTTGCTGTCCAGAAGTGGGTCGCGCCCGCGTGTCTGATATGCCATCTACTCGTCCCTCAACTTTACGCCGCATAGAGGCAGGTGCGGATCAGGTCCACCCCCCGCTCTGTCTCGTCTTTGGGGGCAACCAAGGCCGCCCGAATGTATGTGTTTCCGGGGTTTTCCCCGTTTGCATCGTCCTGTGCCAGATAACCACCCGGCAAGACTTTAACGCCAGTCTCGCGCCAGAGCTTCACCGCGGCCTCTTCGTCATTCTCGACCGGCAACCAAAGAAAAAATCCGGCCTCGGGGCTGACGTATCCCGGTACATTGCCAAGGATACGGTCCGCGATCTCGAACTTTTCCTGATAGAGCTTACGGCTTTCCTCGACATGCGCCTCGTCATTCCAGACCGCAGCTGCAGCCATTTGCAAGGGCAGCGGCAGGGGCGCACCGGAATAATTACGCAACTGTTTGATCTCGCGCATCGTTTCCGCACCGGATGCCACAAAGCCGGAACGGAGCCCCGGCAGGTTTGACCGTTTGCTGAGCGAGTGAAAGATGACAATACGGTTGCGGTCCACGCCCAGTTCTTCGGCCACTTGCATCGCACCGACAGGCGGCGTGTCGCGGTAGATCTCTGAATAACATTCGTCGGCGAAAATCTTGAAATCGTATTTCTCGGCCAGCGCGATCAGATCGGTCCAATACGCGCGGTCCGCCACGGCGCCCTGCGGGTTCGCGGGCGAACAGATATAGGCGGCGGTGGTGCGCTGAAGCGTTTCTTCGGGCACGCTGTGAAAATCAGGCAGATGGCCGGTGGCACTGGTCGCATTGACCATCACCGGATCAGAAGCACCTGAAATCGCGCCGATCATATAGACCTGATAAAAAGGATTCGGGATCAGGATCGCAGGCTTTTTCCCGTTCTTTGTCTCAGGACACAGCGCAATAACCGCGTTATACAGCCCCTCCCGCGTGCCGTTTAGCGCCATCACTTCAGTCTCGGCGTCCATTTCGGCCCCGTAGCGGCGTTTGATCCAGCCTGCGATGGCGGACTTCAGTTCGGGCGCGCCATCATTTGGGGGATAACGGTTAAACCCGGCCGCATGCTCCGTGATCACATCGGTAACCCAGGCCGGAAACGCATGTTTCGGCTCGCCAATCGTCATCTGGATCAATGGTCCGCCACCTTCGTGGACATCCAGCAAGGCGCGCAGACGCGGCCAAGCATGTGCCGGAAGGTTCGAAAACCGCTCTGGGTACAACATTACAACTGCCTCGGATCGGGATCATTATCGCCCCGTTTTCCCCAAAGTACCCAAGGCGCTGCGGCCCGTCCAGAAAAACCGGAACGCAATCAGGCCTTTGTGGCATTTAGGCCAACCCTAGCGCAGCGCCTCCTCGGCTGCAGCGGCCAAGCGCAGCAGAGTCTCTTCCATATCTGGTGGGCACATCAGCATCAAACCACAAGAAGGCGTATCCGTGGGCAGGGTAATCGCGCAAACCCCCATCAAATTTCCAATGCGGGTATTTCGCAAAGTCATCAGATTTTCGCTGAGGTAATAGTCGTGGTCTTGCTCCAGCCGCGCCAGATTTGGCGGCAGGATGGGGCAAGTGGGCACCAACACCGCATCATAGCCCGCCACTGCCGCATCATATTGCGCACGCAGGGCATCCGTTTTGGCCCATGCGGCGACATAATCAGCGCCTGAGTGGTTCTGGCCCAATCGAAACCGCTCGAGGATTTCGGAATACATTTTGTCCGGATTTGCTTCGATAATGTCGCGCCACAGGCCGTAGGCTTCGGTCGTATAGAGACATCCGGCCAGCGCGTTGGCCTCTTCGACCTCTGGCACATCGATCTCGTCGATTGTCGCCCCCGCCTCGATCAATTTAGCGCAGGCAGTTTCAAACGCCGCCCTAGGTGCATCGTCCAGATCCGTCATCGCCAATGTGCGTAGGATAGCAAAGTGCCGCCCGCTCAAGTCTGCTTGCCGCAGATCGGCAGGCTTGCTGCCCTCCAACAATGCGAGCAAGAGGCCTGCGTCTTCGACAGAACGGCAGAGCGGGCCGATGGTATCGAATTTCATTGCAAGCGGCACAACGCCTTCAAGCGTCAACCGCCCGGAGGTGGTTTTCAGCCCCACCAGATCGTTCCAGACCGCTGGCACGCGCACGGACCCGCCCGTGTCGGAGCCGATGGCGGCGGCCGCGAGATTGAATGCAACGGAGGCCGCAGCCCCGGAAGACGACCCGCCCGATACCGCATCAGCATCGTTGACGCACGGCGGTGTCGACGTGCTGGGATTGTAGCCGAGACCGGAGAAAGCAAGCTCGCTCATATGGGTCTTGCCCAGACAGACCAGCCCGGCAGCGGTTGCGTTGGCCAAAACCACGGCGTCGCGGTCCGGCACACGTCCTTCCAGCAATTTGGAGCCCGCTTCGGTCCCTATGCCTGCGGTGTCGAAAAGATCTTTCCAAGATATCGGCACGCCGTCCAACGGGGACAAACGATGCCCGCTGGCCGCACGTTCGGCAGCGGCAGCCGCTTCGGCCAGCGCCCGATCACCTGTGACACGGGCATAGATGCGATCGCGCAGCGGGTGGACCTCGATGGCGCCCAGATAGGTCTGGCAAAGTGCCACCGGATCAATCTCGCCCGCGCCGATGCCCCGGCCAAGGTCGGCGGCAGTCATTGTCAGCCAGTCTTGCATCACTCATTCCCCCAATTCGGTCAGGCAAAGCGTAGCGACGCTTGCGCACATGGACAATCCCTGCCTCACCGCCATATTGAAGCGCATGGAATTTGACACAGATATCGCGATCATCGGTGGCGGGCTGAACGGCACTACGCTAGCCTTGGCTCTGGCCAAAGCCGGTCAGCACGTCACATTGATTGACGCGCAACTGCAAACGACTAAATCAGAGCCGGGCTTTGACGGGCGGTCCTATGCGATGGCGCTGACCTCGACGCGGATGCTGGATGGGCTAGGCCTGTGGGACGCCCTCTCCCCTGATGCGCAACCGATGCTTGAGATCAAAGTGACCGATGGCCGCGCGGGCGATGGTCCCTCTCCGATGTTCATGCATTTTGATCACGCCGAGATCGAAGAAGGGCCAATGGGCTTTATGTTGCAGGATCGGCATCTGCGACGGGTGCTGCTGGATGCGGTGGCGGCCAATGATGGTGTGACCCTGTGCGATGGGGAAACGGTAACCGTGCAAACCGTAGATGCCGCTGGCGTGACGCTGACGCTGGCCTCAGGCAAGACGTTGCGGGCGCGGATGGCTGTCGGGGCTGACGGGCGCGGAACCGGCACTGGACAACGCGCAGGAATCAAACGTACCGAATGGGCCTATCGCCAGACAGCACTGGTCTGCGCCATTGAACACGAATTGCCGCATCACGGCGTGGCGCATCAATTCTTCATGCCGCCCGGCCCGCTGGCCATTCTGCCGCTGACCGGCAATCGCTCTTCCATTGTCTGGAGCGAGAGCGCCGAGAATGCGGCACGGATTCAGGCGCTGCCCGACGCTGAATATTTGGATGTGTTGCGCCCCCGTTTCGGCAGTTTTCTGGGCGAGGTCTCGCTTGCCGGAGCGCGGTACACATATCCTCTCGGGCTGTCGTTGGCGCACACGATGGTTGCACCGCGTGTCGCACTAGTGGGAGATGCGGCGCATGGCGTGCATCCCATTGCGGGGCAAGGATTGAACGCCGGTATGCGCGACATTGCAGCACTGGCTGAAGTCATCGCGGATGCAGCGCGGCGCGGTGAAGACGTTGGATCAGATGCGGTGCTCGCTCGCTATCAAGAATGGCGCCGCTTCGACAACGCGGCACTCGCATTGGCGACGGACAGCTTCAATAGATTGTTCTCAAACGACAATCCACTTGTCCGGATGGCACGCGACGTTGGAATGGCTGCGGTAAATGCTTTGCCCGGGCTACGCCGGGGTTTCATGCGCGAAGCCGCAGGCCTGACCGGCGATCTGCCCCGCTTGATGCAGGGCAAACAGCTTTAATCGTCGTCGAGCTTTCGTGCTTCGTCGATCAGCATCACAGGAATGCCGTTGCGGATCGGATAGGCCAAACCGGCGGCTTTCGACACCAGTTCCTGCTTTTCCGCGTCATAGCTCAGCGTGGTCTGGTTGCGCGGACAGATCAGCGCCTCAAGCATGCGGCGGTCAAATGGGACAACAGTATCGGTCATTGCATCATGCCTTCGTCTTCTCCGCCGCGCAGGGCGTATTCGATCAGCGTCACGAGGGTCTCGCGCCGTGTTTCAAGCGATGGGGCTTCAAGCAAGGCCTGTTTGTCCTCGCCCTCCAGATCCAGCATCATTGACAATGAATTGATCAGCAATTCATCGTCTGCTTCCTTCAGCGTGCTCCAATCCGCAGACAGACCACGCGCCTCAAAGTAGCGGCCAAGCAAATCCAGGAAGGGTTTGCGATGGAACCCTGTATCGTCCTCCCCATCGCCAAGGTCACGCTCGAAACCGTCCCAGTTCACCACGCATTTGCGGTAGGGACTGAAGCCTTCGACCTCGTTGACCACACGGAAGCGCGAAACGCCGCCGAGAGTGATCATATATCGACCGTCCTCGGTTTCGGAAAACTGGGTGATGCGCCCTGCACAGCCAATGGTTTGCAAGCCCGGTCCTTCACGGCCAGGCACCTTGTTGGGCTGCACCATACCGATCAGGCGAGCGTCTGTTTTCAGCGCATCTTCAATCATCTGAAGATACCGCGGCTCAAAGATATGCAACGGCAACCTTGAGCGGGGCAGCAACAATGCACCGCCCAAGGGAAAGATCGCAATCGTATCTGGCAGTTCTGTTTGCTTTATCATGTTACGGCATCTAGCGCGGTGCAGGGGTCAGGCAAATATCAGAGAGCTTAATTTGCGCCGTCCGTTCAGAACGATTGGATCGTTTGGCTTCAAGGCATCGAAAATAGTGAAAAGTTGCGTTTTCGCAGCCCCTTCGTTCCATTCCTTATCGCGACCAAAGAGGGTCAGCAGGTGATCAACCGCGCCTTCGGCGTCGCCATTTGCATAAAGCGCCTGAGCGAGATCGAAACGGGCCTGCAGGTCATCTGGGTTCGCTTCAACCGCAGCAGTTAGTTCGGCCACCGGCCCAGCATCTGCCGCTTGGCGAGCCAGCGCCAGCTGCGCGTGCGCTGCTTCCAATTCGGGCGATGTTGAAATCTCGATCGGGGCACCGTTGAGCAGCGCCTCCGCCTGATCCAGCTCATCCATTGCAATGTGGGCCCGGACCATGCCGCCATATGCGGCGGCGTTATTCGGATCCTCGCCCAATATCGCCGCGAAGGTTTGCGCTGCATCCGTGGCAGCCCCCTCGGCCAGCATTTCCTCAGCCGCGTCAATTGCGTCGGCCAGACCATCGTCGGGGGCCTCGCCCCCTGCGGCCTTCACCACACGGTTCACGAAATCCTTGATTTCGGACTGCGGTACGACGCCTTGGAAGCCGTCAATCGGCTGGCCCTTATGAAAGGCATAGACTGTCGGGATCGACTGAATCTGCAATTGCCCCGCGATCATCTGCGCTTCGTCCACGTTGACCTTGACCATCTTGACCGCACCCTTGGCGGCACGCACGGCCTCTTCCAACTGGGGCCCAAGCGTTTTGCAAGGGCCGCACCAGGGTGCCCAAAAATCAACGATCACCGGGATCGTCTGCGACGCCTCGACCACATCAGCCATAAAGCTGGCCTCATCGCTGTCCTTAATCTGATCAGCGTCATTGGCACCTGCGGCACCCATCAGGTTCAGTTCCATATCTTCATCCTCGCTATCGCGTTCGTGGGATATATGAGCGCTTTGACCGCAGAATCAAAGGTCAAAGGTTGCAAAAACCGGTGCATGGTCGCTGGGTTGCTCCCATCCACGCACCGCCCGCTGGATATGGCTGGAGTGGGCGGCGTTTGATATATCAGGTGTGGCCCAGATGTGATCCAGCCTGCGACCCTTGTCGGCGTTGTCCCAATCTGGCGACCGGTAAGACCACCAGCTGTACAGGTTGCCGTCAGGAATATCCTGCCGGGTGATATCAACCCATCCGCCTGCATCTTGCGTGGCCCCCAGCGCCTCAACCTCGACCGGGGTATGGCTGACGACTTTAAGCAGCTTCTTGTGATCCCAGACGTCATCCTCGCGCGGGGCGATGTTCAGATCGCCGACAAGGATGGCCTTCTCAGGCTTTTCTGCATGAAACCAGTCACGCATCTCGGACAGGTAATCCATTTTCTGACCGAACTTTTCATTAATGGTGCGGTCAGGTTTGTCCCCGCCCGCAGGCACATAGAAATTATGGATGGTCGTCCCGTTCTCAAGCCGGGCTGCAACGTGGCGGGCATGACCCAGCGCGGCAAAATCCTTGTCGCCCACATCTTCGAGCGGCAGCTTGGACAGGATGGCGACGCCGTTGTATCCCTTCTGGCCTCGCGCCACCATGTGGCCATAGCCCGCCGCCCTGAAACCCTCCAAGGGAATCTTGTCGACCGGACTTTTACACTCTTGCAGACAAAGCACATCCGGCCCGTGTTCGGCCAGCATCCGCAGCACCAAAGGCTCGCGCAGCCGAACCGAGTTGATGTTCCAGGTGGCGAGAGAAAAAGACATAGGACTGCTCCGATTTAGGGTTTTGCGCACCCTAAGCGAGAATGAGCGCAGGGGAAACGCAAGAACCGGAACGGCCTGTGACGCGGTATGAAAAAAAGGGCCGGACCCGAAGGTCCGACCCAGTTCATCGGGGGAAAATATGTCTGCACCCGGACATAAACTTCGGGTCGTCAACCAAGCGGAAACTCATGAAAAAAACCGCTCTTTCTTACAAACGACAGAACGCGGGATTTGGTTCCGTCGCCGTGAAGATTTATGACATCAGGCGGTAGCCGCCAGATTCAGTGACCAGCAAGCGTGCATTCGACGGATCCGGTTCAATCTTCTGGCGCAGGCGATAAATGTGCGTTTCAAGCGTATGGGTGGTGACCCCGGCGTTATAGCCCCATACCTCGTGCAAAAGCACGTCGCGCGGTACGACGCCCTCGCTCGACCGGTAAAGAAACTTGAGAATGTTTGTCTCTTTCTCCGTCAACCGAACCTTTTTCTCGTCTTCGGTAATCAAAAGCTTCATCGAAGGTTTGAACGTATAAGGCCCAAGCTGGAAAATCGCGTCTTCCGATTGCTCATGCTGGCGCAACTGCGCACGGATACGCGCCAGCAGCACGGGAAACTTGAACGGCTTTGCCACATAGTCGTTAGCGCCCGCATCCAGACCCAGAATGGTATCTGCATCACCGTCATGGCCTGTCAGCATCATGATCGGGCTTTTGACCCCCTGCTTGCGCATCAAACGGCACAGCTCTCTGCCATCGGTATCCGGCAGCCCCACATCGAGGATCACCAGATCATACAGCGTTTCCTTGGCGCGGGTCATGGCATCTGCGCCATTGGCAGCTTCGAATATGTCGAAGTCTTCGGTCATGATCAGCTGTTCGCTCAGCGCTTCGCGCAGATCGTCATCATCGTCTACCAGCAGTATCTTTTTTAACTGCGCCATCGGATTCCTCCCGTTAAACTCGTCACTAAAGTGTGTACTCTTGCCCTGTAGAACAAGCGTAGCGGTCATTCTGTCACGTCCGCGTGTACGAAGCCGCGTCAAATGTTTCAATTCCGGTCCGGCTAACGTAAGTATTGCGCCAAATGACAACAGAGTTGTAACACGAAATGAGCCTTGCCCCCGATATCACAGAGCAACTGGCCCGCGCGCGGGCTGATTTGCGTATGGGCGTCCCCGTGGTGCTGACAGGACCACATCCCGTGTTGGTGCTGGCCGCCGAAACGCTTAGCGCGCAACGGCTGGCCGATATTCTTGCCCTCGGAGGGGAGCCCGTGCTGACGGTCACGGCCCGGCGTGCCGAAACGTTGAAAGCGCGAGTCTATGACGGGGATCTGGCCCGAATCAAGCTGCCGGACGATGCAACTCCCGCTTGGGTCCAGAGCATCGCAGACCCGGCCGATGATCTGCGCGTCCCGATGAAAGGGCCGTTCGCCTGTGATCGCGGTGGCGATACGAGCCCGCATCGTACTTCTTTGGCCTTGGTCAAGGCCGCACGGTTGCTACCTGCGGTTCTCGTGCTTGGCCTTGCCAAGGGCGCGGCCTTTGCTGCCACCCACGGTCTAACGCAGGTTGATTGCGCCGCCGCAACCGATGCGCTGACCAGGCGCAGTCCGCTGCAACCAATTGTGCATGCGCGCCTGCCTATGGAAGTCTCGGAAGCCGGGCGTCTGCATATCTTCCGCCCCGATGACGGAGGGGAAGAACATTACGCCATCGAGATCGGTCGCCCTGACCGGGGCAAACCCGTGCTGACGCGCCTGCATTCGGCCTGTTTCACCGGCGACCTGCTGGGCAGTCTTAAATGCGATTGTGGCCCACAGCTGCGGGCGGCACTGGCTCAGATGGGCAGTGAAGGACACGGCGTCCTGTTGTACCTCAATCAAGAGGGGCGCGGCATCGGGCTTGCCAACAAAATGCGCGCCTATTCGCTGCAGGATCAGGGTTTTGACACCGTAGAGGCGAATCACCGACTGGGGTTCGAGGACGACGAACGTGACTTCCGCCTTGGGGCGGACATTCTGAAATCCATGGGATTCTCGGCCGTGCGTCTGCTGACGAATAATCCACGCAAGGTCGCGATGATGCGGGACAGCGGTATCGATGTGTCTGAACGGGTGCCTTTGCGTGTGGGCGAAAACCATCACAACACAGGCTATCTTGCGACCAAAGCAGCGAAATCTGGCCACCTGCTGTGACACGGCAAATGTCTGCCTGGGACATGGTGCTGACATCGAAAGGCCTGCGGTTTAGGGGCCAGACCTATCCGTGTACTATCGGCAAAGGCGGCGTAACGGAGCGCAAACGCGAAGGCGACGGGGTAACTCCGCGTGGCGTGCATCGCATCGTCGGGATGCTCTACCGCCCTGACAGGCTGGCGCGCCCTTCCGACTGGGCCATTCCGATCGGCCCCGGTGACCTGTGGTCTGACGACCCGAAAGACCAAGATTACAACAACATGGTCCGTGCCCCCTATGCGCCCAGCCACGAAGCGCTGCGGCGGGCTGATCCGCTTTATGATTTGATCCTGCTGACCGACTGGAACTGGCCCCGTGCCGTGCCGGGGCGCGGGTCTGCGATCTTTATTCACCAGTGGCGGCGGCCCGGATACCCGACGGAAGGTTGTGTCGCACTAAACCGCGCAGATCTGCACCATATCGCCCCGAAAATCCGGCACCGAACGCGGCTGATCATCCCCTGATTTCACCCTTTTCCAAATACCCGACACGACGCTTGCCACAAAGGTATCGCCAGCGTTCGTCTGCAAATTCCAGCTTTATCCCGCAACTCTTTCGCCAAATATTGCGGAGCCCACACGGATATGGGTCGCCCCCAGCGCAATCGCGCGCTCGAAATCGCTGCTCATACCCATCGACAGTCCCGACAGGCCATTTCGCGCAGCGATCTTGGCGAGCAGGGCAAAGTGAAGCGCCGGTTCTTCATTGACGGGCGGGATACACATCAACCCCTTCACCGGCAAATCAAGTGCAACGCACTCCGCCACAAAAGCATCGGCGTCGGTGGGCAGGACACCGGCCTTTTGATCCTCCTCGCCCGTGTTGACCTGAACAAACAGGTCGGGGCATTGGCCCTCTTCCTGCGCAATGCGGGCAATGGCTTTGGCCAGTTTCGGACGGTCCAGCGTGTGTATTGCGTTGAACAGGCCCATCGCAGCGCGCGTCTTGTTGCTTTGCAAAGGGCCGATCAGATGCAGGTCAATGCCTTTGTAGGTTTCGCGAAATTCCGGCCACTTGCCAGAGGCTTCCTGCACCTTGTTTTCACCGAAACAGCGATGGCCCTCATCCAGCACCGCCTGAACCCGGGCGTTCGGCTGCACCTTGCTGACCGCAATCAGGGTGACCGATCCGGGCGCACGCCCTGCATCGGCTTCGGCTTTCGCAATACGGGTTTGGATGTCTTGCAAGCTCATATGATTGCCCCTTTGATCAGAGGGGCAAATAACAACAGAGCCGCACAAAAGAAAAGGGGCAGGCCAAAGGCCCGCCCCAAATCTGTCAGATGACGTTCAACTTAGAAGTTGAAGCGCACACCCAGGTCGGCCAGAGTTGTGCCGGCGCTGTTGGAAGAGATACCACCGCGGATGGATGTACCGCCACCCATGTCGTGGTGAACACCGATACCGTAGGATGTTTCGGCGAAGTAATCTGCATCCGCAACATAGGCTTCAACAACTGTCGCTGCGCCAACGTCGAAACGACCGGCCAGAACAACGTGGTCACCATCGTCGCCGTTATCGGCATACGTCAGTGTTACGTCTGCTGGGCCGAAGGCACCGTTGATGGACGCTGTCAGCTCTGTGTCTGTGTCAGAGTCGGAGTCCTGTGCACCCAAGGAAACGTTGAAGCTGCCGAAGGAGTAGCCGACAACAGCCGCGATGCGGTCGTTGACGTCAGAAGCCGACACGTGAACGTTCAGGTCACCAGCGGAGTACGTTACTTCGATACCGTTCTGGCCAGCTGCGCCGCCCTCGTCGGAGTCGTACGCGTCGCCGCGGAAGTTGTACGCTGTGTAGTCATAGGAGTGACCGGTCAGACCCAGATCGATTGGGTACTGGCCCTTCATGTACTCCAGAGCGCCGAAGATGTTACCAACGCCGACTTCCAGACCACCTGAACGTGCGAAGAAACGAACGCCGTTGATGCCTGTGCCTACGCGGTCACCGCGGAAGAAACCGGAAGGTGCGGAACCTGGTGCGCCAACATCAGCTGTGTCGATTGGATCGTCGTTGTCCTGCTGGATACGAACGCGTGCACCAAATGTGACGCCCATGTCGGACTCAGCTGTCGCGTCGATCTGGAGACGGAAACGGCTTGTCACGGACAGCTCGTTTGGCGCGTCTTCGACATAAAGAAGACCAAAGCGGCCGTAGCCACCGAATGTAACGTCTGCTGCTGCAACGCCGGCGGTCGCAACCAGAGCCGTTGTAGCGAAGAGAACTTTTTTCATGAGTTTTCCCTCGGTTTGAATTGACTGCCCAGACCGGGGAATCCGGAAAGGGTACGAGTGGTGTTTGCATCCAATGCCCCCAGCTTGGCAAGAAACCAGCGCATCTGCAGATGATTGCCCCGACTATTGGTGCAGCTTTGCCACAGTTTGCGCGGCGGCAGCCACAGGTAGGGCTCAAAACCGCCTTTCTTTCCATAGTCCTTACACGAATCGCCTGCATCATATGCCTTGCCCAGAATGGACAGCTTGGATAAACCTCTGCACAAACAGGCAAAGGAATATTCGTATGGCTCTCAAGTCCCGCTGCAAAATGGCCCTCGTGCTCATGCTCGTCGGGTCGCTCGGGGCCTGCGGCTTCGGAAGCCCTGCCACTGAACGCGCTGACGTTTATACCGACCCGACGAATCCCAATAATATTGAGATGGACCCGAACAACACGATCTGGTCGATCTTTCGCGCCAACAAGGCGGATCAGTCAGTTTCGGTGAACAGGTATCTGTGGTCTGCCTCTCTTGAAGTGCTCAGCTTTCTGCCTGTGCAATCCATCGACCCTTTCACCGGCGTCATCGTCACCGGCTATGGCACACCGCCAAACGGGGGCCGTGCGTATCGTGCCACTGTGCTGATTGACGATCCCGCACTGGATGCCCGCTCGCTTAATGTCGCGCTGCAAACGCAGGGTGGGCGTGCCGTATCCCGCGCCACTGCCCGTGCGGTCGAAGACGCCATTCTCAGCCGTGCCCGCGAACTACGCATTGCTGCCAATAAATTCTGAGCCCGCCTTTCGCGCCACATCTCACACGCCGGGTTCTGTTTTCACCAAACAGCCCGGCGTTTTCCATTCCAGAAGGTCCAACCGCCCATGACCCGTTACACCCCCGCCGAAATCGAAGCCCGCTGGCAGCAGACCTGGGAAAAAGACAATATCTTCAAGGCGGTCCGTTCCGCCGATAAGCCGAAGTACTATGTGCTCGAGATGTTCCCCTATCCTTCGGGCCGCATCCACATGGGGCATGTGCGCAACTATACGATGGGCGACGTGATTGCGCGCTACAAACTTGCGACAGGGCACAATGTGCTGCATCCGATGGGCTGGGACGCCTTTGGTATGCCCGCCGAAAACGCGGCGATGGCGATTGGCGGTCACCCCAAAGACTGGACCTACGGCAACATCAAGGACATGCGCGACCAGATGAAGCCGCTGGGCCTCAGCATTGACTGGTCCCGCGAGTTTGCGACCTGCGACCCCGAATACTATGGACAGCAGCAAGCCCTTTTCCTTGATTTCCTCGCCGAAGGACTGGTCTATCGCAAGAACGCCATCGTGAACTGGGATCCGGTGGATATGACCGTTCTGGCGAATGAGCAGGTCGAAGCAGGGCGCGGCTGGCGCTCGGGTGCGCTTGTGGAACGACGCGAGCTGACCCAATGGTTCTTCAAGATCTCCGAACATTCCGAAGAATTGCTTGCGGCGCTTGATACGCTCGACAACTGGCCTGCCAAGGTGAAACTGATGCAAGCTAACTGGATCGGCAAATCACGCGGTCTCCAGTTTGCCTTCTCCACCGTAGAGGCTCCCGAAGGCTTCGACCGGATCGAAGTCTACACTACCCGCCCCGATACCCTGCTTGGCGCGTCCTTTGTCGGCATTTCGCCCGATCATCCTCTGGCCAAAGAACTGGAGAGAGATAACGCGGACGTCGCGGCTTTCTGTGCCGAATGTCGCAAGGGCGGCACCACCGAAGAAGCGATCGAGACCGCCGAGAAGCTGGGCTTTGACACGGGCATCACCGTGCGTCATCCCTTTGATACATCCCATGAATTGCCGGTCTACATCGCCAACTTCATCCTGATGGACTACGGCACCGGCGCGATTTTTGGCTGTCCGGCGCATGATGAACGCGACTTTGACTTCGCGACGAAATACGGACTGCCGATCATCTCGACCTACCTGCCAGGCGAAGACAGCGCGGACGTGCTGGATGAGGCCTATGTGCCCGCCAAGACCGAGAAAGTATTCTACAATCGCGGTTTCGCAGGAGAGCAATGGCAGACCGGAAACGAGGCCATCGACGCCGCCATCGCATTTTGCGAATCCAATGGGGTGGGTCAGGGCGTCACCAAATTCCGCCTGCGCGATTGGGGCTTGTCGCGCCAGCGCTACTGGGGCTGCCCGATCCCTGTGGTGCACTGCGACGACTGCGGTGTTGTGCCGGAAAAGAAAGAGAACCTGCCGATTGAGCTGCCTTACGATGTCAGCTTTGACACGCCCGGCAATCCGCTTGACCGTCACCCCACATGGCGCGACTGCGCCTGCCCGTCCTGCGGCAAACCTGCCAAGCGCGAAACCGACACGATGGACACCTTCGTTGATTCCTCGTGGTATTTCGCCCGCTTCACAGCGCCACATGCCGACACGCCTACCAATATGGAAGACGCTGCCTATTGGATGAATGTCGATCAGTACATCGGCGGCATCGAACACGCGATTCTGCACCTGCTCTATTCACGCTTCTTTGCCCGCGCGATGGAAATGACCGGCCATTTGCCGAAATCTGCGAACGAGCCGTTCGACGCGCTCTTTACGCAAGGCATGGTGACGCACGAGATCTATCAGACACGCGATGCAAACAATCGCCCCGTCTACCACCTCCCCGAAGAGGTAACAGACGGGAAGCTTGCCGATGGCACGCAAGTCGAGATTATCCCCTCGGCCAAAATGTCCAAGTCCAAGAAGAACGTCGTAGACCCGTTGAACATCATCTCGAACTACGGCGCGGACACCGCGCGTTGGTTTGTCCTCTCCGATTCGCCCCCCGAGCGGGACGTGGAATGGACAGCCTCCGGTGCCGAGGCCGCGTTCAAGCATCTTGGCCGCGTGTGGAATATCAGCGACCGGATCGTCACGATGAACGCGGATGCCAAAGGCACGGGCGACGAAGAGTTGCTGCGTGCCATGCACAAAACCATCCATGACGTGACAATGGGCGTGGAATCCTTTGGCTTCAACGCAGCCATCGCCAAGCTTTATGCCTTCACCGCCACCTTGCAGAAATCCAAGGCGGGTCATGCTGCCCAGCGTGAGGCAATCATGACGCTGGCACAGTTGATGTCACCGATGACGCCGCATCTGGCCGAGGACATTTGGGAACGGCAGGGCGGTACCGGCCTGATTGCCACCGCCCCTTGGCCCAAAGTGGACGAGGCGATGCTGGTTGATGATACGGTCACCCTGCCGATCCAGATCAACGGCAAGCGTCGCGCAGAAATACAGGTTCCCGCCGACATGCCGAAGGAAGAGGTTGAAAAAATCGCACTGGCCCATGAAGCTGTAGTCAGAACACTTGATGGTGCGGCACCCAAGAAGGTCATTGTCGTGCCCGGACGGATTGTGAATGTCGTTGCCTGATACAAGGTTAAATCGCCGCTTTTTCCTATTGGCCCCGCTGGCACTGGCCGCCTGCGGGTTTGAACCTGTCTATGGGCCCGGCGGCACCGGGACGCTTTTGCAAGGGCGCGTGCAAGTGGATGCTCCAGACGATCAGGACAGCTATATCCTCGTGCGCGAGTTGGAAGAGCGGTTGGGCCGCGGCGGCGACAATGCCGCTTTTGCGCTGTCCACCAGCATCCGTACCACCGTCGCACAGCTTGCTGTGGACCGCGAAGGCGACACGAACAGGTTCAACCGGATCGCCGTGGTCGACTATGCGCTGCGCAATCTTGAGACGGGCAGCATCGTCACCTCTGGCCAGGTCGAGAACTTTGTAGGCTATTCCGCAACCGGCACCACGATTGTTACGCTTGCCGGGGCGCAGGATGCGCAGAAACGTTTGATGAACATCATGGCCGACCAGATCGTAACCCGGCTCTATGCGGCCGATCTGGGCGGATGAAGCTTTCCCCTCGCGATGCAGGTGCCTATTTCGCCAAACCTGATCCGGCCAAAACGGGCGTTCTAATTTTTGGCAGTGACGCCATGCGCGTGGCGCTCAAGCGTCAGGAACTGCTGAAATCCTTGCTTGGTCCGAACGCGGAAGAAGAGATGCGCCTGACACGCATCCCGGCGGCAGAGCTGCGCCGTGATCCCGCAATGCTTATGGATGCGATCAAGGCGGTGGGATTTTTCCCCGGCCCGCGTGCGGCCTTTGTCGAAGATGTGAATGATACGGTTGCCGCCGCAGTCATCGGCGCGCTTGGCGAATGGCAACAGGGTGATGCGCAGATCATCGTTACAGGCGGCGATTTGAAAAAGACCTCAAAGGTCCGCAAGGCGTTTGAAGGCCATCCTGCCGCCTATGCCGCTGCGATCTATGACAACCCGCCCGACCGAGGCGAGATCGAGCGCATGCTGACCGACGCAAAACTCGTGCCCGAAGGCGATGCGATGGCCGTATTGGTCGATCTGGCCCGCGCCATTGATCCCGGTGATTTCCGCCAGACGCTGGAAAAGCTCTCGCTCTACAAGCTGAACGACACATCGCCGCTAACCCCCGATGACATTGCCGCCTGTGCGCCCACATCGACCGAAGCAGATGTCGACGATATCTTGCATGTGGTGGCCGAAGCCCGCGCCACTGACATCGGTCCGGTGATGAACAAGCTACAGGCGCAAGGTGTCACTGCCGTGACCTTGACGATTATGGCCACGCGCCATTTCCGAACGCTCTACCGCATTGCCGCCAATCCGGGCGCGCCGATCTATGGCGTGCGCGACCGTGATCGCGTGGCGCGGCAGGCCAAAAGCTGGGGGGCTGCTAATCTTGAGCTGGCCCTGGGCGTGTTGACAGATACCGACCTCACGCTGCGCTCTGCCGCGCAGACGGCACCGGCGCTGGCGCTGGTGGAACGCGCGTTTATTCGCCTCGCCATGCTGGGCGCGCGCCGCTAATTTTCAGGGAGAAAGAACAATGTATACCGTTATTGGATCGACCAAATCACGCGCCTTTCGGGTCATGTGGATGCTCGAGGAAATGGGCGAGGATTATATCCAGATCGACGCTGGCCCGCGCTCGGACGAGGCCAAGAAATACAATCCTTCGGGCAAGATCCCCGCGCTTCTGGATGGCGACGAGGTTCTGACTGATTCTGTGGCGATCATGACCTATTTGGCCGACAAACATGGCAAACTGACCGCGCCCGCTGGCACCATCGCGCGCGCGAAACAGGATGCTGTGACCTTCTGGCTGATCGACGAATTCGACGCGATCCTTTGGGCGGCGGCCAAACACAGCTTTGTTTTTCCCGAAGACAAGCGTGTGCCAGAGATCAAGGACAGTCTGAAGGCCGAATTCATACGCGCCGCGGATTTACTGACAGAACGTCTGGAAGGCCCGTATCTCTTGGGTGACCAGATGACCCATGCGGACATTCTGGCGGTGCATTGCATCAACTGGTCGATCGGAGCAGGCTTTCCCCGCATCAACGACAAGCTTGGTGCCTGGGCCAAGACGATGCGCGAGCGGGATGCCTTCAAAGCCGCGCAAGCCAAAGTCGCTGGTTAGGGTTTAATCCAATTGGCGGCTTGTTGTCCCGCCCATCGGCCTGTCGCAAGGCAGGCCGAGATCAGATAACCGCCCGTCGGGGCTTCCCAGTCCAACATTTCGCCAGCGGCGAACACTCCTGGCACATCCCGCAGCATCAGGCTTTCGTTCAACGCGGCAAAAGGGATCCCACCCGCCGTTGAAATCGCCTCATCCATCGGGCGCAGCCCTGTGTTGTTGATTGGTACGGCTTTGATCAGCCGCGCTGTCGCCCGCAGCCCTTCAGGCAAGGGCCGTGCCATTTCCTGTAGCAGCGCAATTTGCACAGGCGTCAGCCGCAGGGTCTTGCGCAGATGGTTCGCAAAGCTGGCTTTGCCACGGGGCGCTTGCAGCTTGGTCGTGATCTGCGGCACCGTCATATCGGGCAGCAGATCAAGCATCAGGTCATGCCCTTCACGCACGCCGCGCGACACGGAATAGACGCCGCCGCCTTCCAATCCGCGGGCGGACAATGTCGCCTCGCCGCGCGAAACATAGGGCCCTGACGACCAACCCACCCCCTTAAGCGCCGCCCCGAAGTGTTTGGTCATATGGTCCGACCATGCCACCTGAACGCCTGCGTTCGATCCGGCAAAGGGGGCGAGTTTGATGCCTTTGTCTGCAAGGATGGACGCCCAGTCTCCCGTCGCACCCAGTCGCGACCAGCTTGCCCCGCCAAGGGCCAGAACGGTGGCATCAGCGGCAAGGGTCCGGGGACCATCCGGTGTCTCAAAGCGTAGTTTATCGTCGGTCCATCCTTGCCAATACCAACGCGTGTTTACCATAACCCCCAGATCGCCCAGCCGTCCCATCCATGCCCGCAAAAGCGGCGAGGCTTTCATGACATTGGGAAACACACGACCGGTCGAGCCGGTAAAGACCTCCTGCCCCAAACCACGCGCCCAGTCCTGCACCGCTTCAGCGTCAAAGGCATCCAGCATTGGCGTCAGCGGGCTGCGTGCCTTGGCAAAGGCTTCTTTGAACGGCACGGCGGGTTCGTCCTTGGTCAGGTTCAACCCTGACTTGCCCGCCATCAGAAACTTGCGCCCGACAGAGGGTTTTCCCTCGCAAATCGTGACGCGCACCCCCGCTTGGGCAAGCGTTTCGGCAGCCATCAACCCTGCGGGGCCGGCCCCGATGACAACTGCATGGCTCATGTCCCGGCTTGCGGCAAACCGCCCTTAATCTCGACCACACGCTGCGGATAGGGGATTTCGATATTGGCATCGCGCAGCGCATTCCAGATCAGGAACAGCACATCTGAGGTGTATTTATTTGGCCCGTCATCCAGCCCGTTGACCCAAAATTCCACGGCGAAATCAATTCCGTTGTCCCCAAACCCGCGCAACTCGCAATCGGGCGGATAGGGCAGGTCAAGCACATCGGGATGCGTGGCAACCGCCGCTTCAATGATGGCCGGTACGGTGTTGATGTCAGTGTCGTAGCTGACAGAAAACGGTGCTTCGTACCGGTTCGCCGATCCGCTATCGGAGTAATTGACCACACGCGTGGTGATGAAATCCTCGTTCGGGATCACGATCCAGCGGCCGTCAAAGGTTTCAAGAATTGCAGCACGGGCGGTCATCTTGACGATTTTGCCCTGCTCGCCGCCGTCCAGTTCGACGTAATCGCCCACGGTCGCCTGCCCTTCGACCAGCAGGATCACACCGGAGATAAAGTTCGACGCGATCTTTTGCAGGCCAAAGCCAAGGCCGACACCAATCGCACCACCTAAGACCGCCAATGCGGTCAGGTCGACGCCGATGATGTTCATTAACAGCAGGAAAGCGATGGCGAAGATGGTGAACTCCGCCGTCTTGATCAGCAGTTGGCGCAACGACGGGCGCATCTCTTCGTTCTTGGCGATCAAGGCAGAGGTCTGGGTGTTGGACCACTGCCCCAGCCAGAACAGCAGCGAGCCCGCAATCAATCCACGCACCAGCGTCATCACCGAAAAGCGGATGTTGCCGACACCCACGATGGTTTCGGACAGCGCCACGCTGGCGGCATCCAGCAAGCCCAGCGTATAGAGCGCCGCGATAGGGATCAGGATGTATTTGCCCAGCAGCTTGAGGAACGGATCGCTGATGATGTCACGCACCAGAACGCGGGCGGCGATGAACAGGAACAGGCGTTTGCCAAAGGCAATAACCGCGCCGGAATCAAACATCGACCGTACAATGCTTTCCCCGATTCCGGTCAGCGCATATGCCAATAGGGGCGAGATCAGCGCGAGGAACGGCAGCACGAACCGGCGCGGGGTCGAGAACATGTTCTCCTTGTCGCCCGGGTCAATCAGCCCGGCCAAGGCTGGCCGCAAGCGTCGTGCGATCAAACCCGCCAACAGCCAGGCCAACACCAGTAAAGCGAACTGCGACCAAGCGGCAGGGCTGAGCAGCCAGCTCATCGCCAGATCCCATCCCATTTCTGCGTAGGCATAGGCCTGCTGAACGATTTCGGGTTGGGAGGAGAGATCAAACTCCATGTGTCTGCCTTGTTTTCGGGTTGTCGTGCGTCATCCTCTTGCCTGCATGCCCCCTCAGGTTCAAGGTTTTACTGATGTCCGACCCTCTTTGCCCTCTGTGCGCGCGCCCCATTCCACCAGACGTCCCGCAAAGCCAGCATCATTTGATCCCGAAGCTGAAAGGCGGCAAGGGCGGGCCAACGGTCTTGATGCATCACATCTGCCACCGCGAGATCCACGCGACATTGACCGAAGGTGAACTGGCGCGCGACTACAACACGCCTGAGGCGTTGCGCGCTCATCCCCGGCTGGCAAAATTCGTCGCCTGGGTCGCCAAACGCCCGTCGGGATTCCGTTCAAAGGTGCCGGGGGGCAAGCGCAAGCGATGACTTGACACCACGTCGCCCCGCGCAGACGGTGGCGCAAAACAAGATGAGGCAGAAAATGCGCGTTTTCCTGACACTTACCGCCCTTTTGACACTTGCGGCCTGCGATGTGCCTTTTGTGCCGCTAATCTAAACCTCAGCTGGAAGCGGTACACATTTGCTTGATGTCCTGCGCGATCTTGGGGTCCGCAGCGACGGTCAGTGCCGATAATTCCGCGGCATGATCCAGCAGGGCATCGCCTTCGATGATGCGGTCAATCAAGCCAAAACGTAGCGCCTCATCCGCATCAATCTTCTGGCCTCCCATCAGAATAAGCTTGGTCCGTGCAGGCCCAATCAGAGCTGACATGCGTGCGGGGTCCGAAGGTTGGGGCAGAAAGCCCAGTTTCATCACCGGGTAAAAGAACCGGGCCGATGGCACCGCAATCCGCAAATCGCAGGCCAGCGCCATGCCCATCGCGCCCCCGGCAAGCGTGCCGTTCAACGCCGCGATGCTCAGCCCCGGCAAGGCGGCGATGGCACCCGACAGCCGCTCCCAAATCTCGGATTTGGCAAGGCCTGCGCGGGCTTCGTCCAGATCGGCACCTGCGCTGAAGACTTTGCCGGTGCCCGTTAAAATCACGGCGCGGGCGTTTTGGGCATCTTCCATGATCTGCGCCAGCTCGGTGAGCATGGCATGGGTCAGCGAATTCGCCTTGTCAGGACGATTGATTGTGACGGTCCAGATGTCCGCTGTCTTGGAAACGTCGATCATGTCAGGCCCACGGCGCGGCGGATATCCTCGTCGCGCAAGGAAATCTCATTGCCTTTGAAACGATCCGCGTCCGCTCCGCACATCCATAGGAGGCATTTCGCAGGCCAATCGGCGGGAATGTGGTCTTCCCATGCCAGTTGACTGACCGGGTTGATGCCCGACGCCTTGATCTCGCGCTGCATTTCGGTAGCCACTGTGCCGGGGGACAGGCCGATAGCACGGATGCCGTGCTCTGCCTCCTCTTCGTGCACACAGCGGTTCAGCATGTTCACAGCCGCTTTGGATGCGCAGTAATGGCTCCAGGCCTCGATGGGGCTGTGTGCGGCACCGGATGAGATCGTGAGGATCGAACCGCCGCCTGCCTCTTTCATCACAGGCAGTGCTGCACGCATGCCGTTGAACACGCCCTTGAGATTGATGTCGATGACCTGCCCCCATTCATCGGGATCGGCATCTGCCAGATGGGATATCGGCTCAATGACGCCGGCATTGTTGATCAGCACATCCAGCCCGCCAAAGGCTTTGAGCGTGGTTTCCACCGCCGCAAACATCTCGCCAAAGCGGGCAACGTTGCAGGGGATCGCAATGGCCTTCTGACCGATTTCGCCGGCAAGCTCGGCTATCGCCTCTTGCGAACGGGCCAGCAGAACGACATTCGCGCCCGCCGCGGCAAAAGTCCGGGCGGACTCGGCACCAATGCCCCGACTTGCGCCTGTGATCATCACAGTCTTGTTTGTCATATCCATCGCCGCTCTCCTTAGGTCACGCCCCGCAGGGTTTTGCATTCTAGCTTGCCCCTGTGGTAATGTGCAGCCAACCTGTGGTCCACCCCACACTCCGCCTTGACGGATTGTACGCATTGTCAGACGGTGCAGCCAAATTGCCAAAAAGGAAATTTCATGTCGCGCTTCAATCCCCTTACCATCGGACTTGCCCTCCCTCTTTCCTTTATGGCGCAGGCCGCTCTTGCTGATCTGACACCACAACAGGTCTGGGGCGACTGGCAGGCCTATATGCAAAGCATGGGCTACACCGTGCAGGGCACCCCATCGGGCGACGATGATCTGCTGACCGTTGAAGGGATCAATCTTGGGGTGAGCATGGCGGACGTCGGCGGCACGGTTCAGGTGGCTTTGGGCACTGTCACGTTCGAACAGAACAGCGATGGCACCGTGGCAATTGTCTTGCCCGATACCATGCCCATCACCGTGACAGGCATGGACACCACCGCGCAGGGCGAAGCTTTCTCGATGGCCATGACCTACGCGCAGACGGGTCACGAAATGACGGCAAGCGGTACGCCCGAGAATATCACCTATGATTATACTGCGGCTGATGTGACGGTGGATCTGTTGCAGACGACAACCGGTGGCGCAAATCCCGGCCATGAAATGGCGAATATTCAAATCACCCTTGGCAACCTCGATTCCAGCACAACGATGACCATCGGTGACATGCGCGGGTATGACCAGACCGGCAGCGTTGATACCGTCAGCTACCGCATCTTGGGCAGTGACCCCATGACGCGAGAGGAGACGGCGACGATCAATGGTGAGATGACCGGAATAACGGTCGAAGGCAGCGGCAGCCTGCCCGCCGATATCGCGTCCGGCGCTGACATGAGTGCTATGATCGGTGCGGGCTTTGATGTGACTGGCAAGATTTCCTATGCCAGTGGGAAATCCAACATTGCGATCGAAGACCCCAACGGCGGTTATCTGATGAACACCACCTCGAACGGAGGTGATTTCGGCGTAGCAGTGGGCGCTGATGGCTTGACCTATGAGGTGGCCCAGCGTGATCTGACGCTGAACATGACCGGCAATGGCGTTCCCTTTCCGGTCGATATCACCATGGCGGAAAGCGGCTTCAACCTCTCGATGCCGGTGCAGAAATCCGACGATCCGCAGGATTTCGCTCTTGGTTTGAAATTCGGCGATTTCACCATGTCCGACATGATCTGGAGCGTGTTTGACCCTGCGGGCCAACTGCCGCGTGACCCGGCAACCATCGCACTTGATCTGACCGGCAAGATGAAGTTGCTGGTTGATTTCATGAACCCCGAAGCCGCCGCCAAGATGCAGGGTGCGCCCGGCGAATTGCAGGCACTGAACCTAAATACTGTTCTAGTATCTGCGGCTGGCGCAAAACTTGAAGGCACCGGCGCTGTGACCTTTGACGGCAACGCGCCCTCGATGGTGCCCGGCCTTGGCGCCCCTGTTGGCGAAGTAAATCTGGCCATGTCAGGTGCGAATGGACTGATCGACAAATTGGTCGCCATGGGCCTTTTGCCTTCTGATCAGGCGATGGGCGCGCGGATGATGATGGGGCTTTTTGCTGTTGCAGGCGCATCACCCGATACACTGAATTCGAAAATCGAGTTTACGCAGGACGGTCAAATTCTGGCCAACGGACAGCGTCTGCGCTGATTAAATCGGCAGAC
Source organism: Sulfitobacter noctilucae (assembly GCF_000622365.1). Taxonomy (GTDB): domain Bacteria; phylum Pseudomonadota; class Alphaproteobacteria; order Rhodobacterales; family Rhodobacteraceae; genus Sulfitobacter; species Sulfitobacter noctilucae. Next base: position 120,958 of record NZ_JASC01000001.1, read on the forward strand.
TGATCAAGGGGAGCGCAGGGTGGCTTGCGCTCCCTTTTTGCGGGCTGCACTTGTCCTGCGGGGGGCAGCGCGTTACCTGACCTGCAACTCTCAAACGGAGCGAACCCAATGTCACAGCCTCTTGATGCGCTGACAAAGTCCCTTTTGCAGGCGGCACGCCGTGCAGGTGCCGATGATGCCGACGCCAAAGCCGTGCGGGCGACCTCGCTTTCGGTCGATGTGCGCGGCGGCACATTGGAACAGGCTGAACGCTCTGAAGGCACAGACATCGGCTTGCGCGTCTTTGTCGGCCAGCGTGCCGCAACGGTTTCGGCATCGGACACCTCTGAACGCACCATCGAGGAAATGGCCACCCGCGCGGTGGCGATGGCCCGCGAGGCACCCGAAGACGCTTTTGCCGGGTTGGCCGATCCCGACCAGCTGGCGTGTGATTGGGACATTGCAGCGTTAGAGCTTTACGATGACACGCCCGAGCCCTCGCCGCAGGAGTTGCAAGAGGATGCTGCCCGCGCAGAGGCTGCAGCTTTGGCTGTCAAAGGCGTGACGCAGGTGCAATCCGCGAGCGGAGGCTACAGCGCGCAAGAAGTGTTTACCGCGATGAGCAACGGGTTCGAGGGCGGCTATGCCCGCACCGACAAAGGGCTGTCTTGCGTGGCGATTGCGGGCACCGGTGCCGGAATGGAGCGCGATTACGACGGTGACGGACGCATCTTTCAGGCAGACCTACGCGATGCGGCTGACATCGGGCAGTGCGCCGGGATGCGGGCGATCGAGCGGCTTTCCCCGCGCAAGCCGCCAACAGGGGCCTATCCCGTGCTCTTTGACGAGCGTGTGTCTTCGTCCCTCATCGGGCATCTGCTTTCGGCGGTGAATGGCAGTGCCGTGGCACGCGGCGCGTCCTTCTTGCGCGATGCCTTGGGCGAGGCCGTGTTGCCGGATCATCTGTCGCTGATCGAAGACCCCCACCGGCCCCGCGCCAGTGGCTCCCGCCCGTTTGACGCCGAAGGTTTGCCGACCCACCGTCGCGTCATCGTTGAAAACGGGGTGCTGCAGGGCTGGACCCTCGATCTGGCAAATGCCCGCAAACTGGGTGCGGCACCCACAGGGAATGCGGCGCGTGGCACCTCTTCGGCTCCGATGCCGTCGAACTGGAATGTCTCGCTGGATCAGGGAACGCACAGCCGCGATGATCTGATCCGCGACATGGGCACCGGGCTGTTGGTGACGTCGATGATCGGCAGCACGATCAACTCGAATACAGGCGATTATTCGCGTGGTGCGGCGGGCTTTTGGGTCGAGAATGGCGAGATCACCCATGCCATCAATGAATGTACGATCGCTGGCAATCTGCGCGACATGTTGCGCCAAATTGTGCCTGCCAATGATGCGCGCACGCACCTGAGTCGCGTTGTGCCATCGCTTTTGGTACCGGGGATGACCCTTGCCGGCGCATGATCTGCATCTTTTGATCCATGCCGCCCGCATTGCGGGCCGGATTGCCACCAGCTTTGCCGGGAAAACCGCGCAGCGGTGGGACAAGCCGGGTGGCGCGGGGCCTGTGACAGCCGCTGATCTGGCGGTCAATGATATGCTTGAGACGACCCTGCGGCTGGCCCGACCAGACTATGGGTGGTTGTCTGAAGAGACCGAAGACGGCACGGCGCGGCTGGACAACGAACGGGTGTTCATCATTGACCCGATTGACGGCACCCGCAGCTTTGTCGAAGGCTCCAACACTTGGGCGCATTCTTTGGCGGTTGCGGAACGCGGTGTTGTCACAGCGGCGGTCGTCTATTTGCCGTTGCGCAATAAGATGTATGCGGCAGCTTTGGGTCAGGGGGCCACGCTGAACGGTGTGCCGATCAGGGCCTCGGGCGTGACCTCGATGGGTGACGCGACAGTGCTGGCGGCCAAACCCGCGCTGATGGCAGACCACTGGCATTCCGGCACAGCACCCGTTTTCAAACGCAGCTACCGGCCCTCGCTTGCCTACCGTCTGGCCTTGGTGGCCGAAGGCCGGTTTGAGGCGATGCTGACGCTGCGCCCCTCCTGGGAATGGGACATCGCCGCCGGTGCCCTGATCATTGCCGAAGCGGGGGGATGCGCGCTTGACCGAACGGGTGCGCCACTGGCGTTCAACAATGCCGATCCGCGGTTGAATGGTGTGGTTGCGGGCGGCGGTGGCATCTGCGGCAGCCTGGTCGACGCCCTTGCGTGACATGCGCCTTCTGGGTACCCACAAGACAAGCCGGTCTGTATTCAAACAAAGGACATATCCATGACACAACGCCTGCACCTTGTTTTTGGGGGCGAACTTGTCACCCCAAGCGAGAACACCTTCAAGAATGTAGACGACATTCACATCGTCGGCATGTTCCCCGATTACGCCAGCGCCTATGACGCTTGGAAGAACGAAGCCCAGCGCACTGTCGATAATGCACATATGCGGTATTTCATTGCCCACCTGCACCGCCTGCGCGACGAGGAAGTGGCGGCGTCCAGCACCGAAGAACTGGGTTAACCTTCATGACGCGCTTGCCGGGGCTGTCGGCCTACCGCGCCCTGGCACGGCGCACCAAGGAAGAGACCGCGCCAACCCTATCGCCGCGCCCCGAGGGTGAACTGATCTGGTTTCATGTGGGCGACCCCGGCAATATGCTTGCGGTACAGGATCTGGCCTTGCGGATCGCGGCTTTGCGGCCCGATTTGAATGTCCTCTTTACGGTGCCGGATGACTCAGGCCCCTCCACCCTGCCCCTGCCGGAACGGGCGGGAATATTGCAAATTACCGTGCCCGAAGATCATCCTGTGGCCGTGCAGCGGTTTCTGGATCACTGGCAACCTGATACCTGTATCTGGGTTTGGGGCGGATTGCGGCCCCTGCTGGTTCAGGAAACGGCAGCCCGCGCCTGCCCGATGTATTTGATCGACGCGGACCCGCGCGGGCTTGAGAAAACCGGCAACCGCTGGCGCCCCGACAAGGTGCGCAGCCTGGTCGCGCCCTTTGCCGCCAGCTTTGCCCGATCGGCGTCTGGGAAAAAGCGTTTGCTCCAGCTTGGTCTTTCCGATGAACGGGTCTTTCAGACCCCGCCATTGCTGGCCGGGGGGCAGGTGCTTGGCTATGCCGAAACCGATCTGGCCGATCTGTCTGACGCGATGAAAGGGCGGCCAGCCTGGTACGCCACTCAGTTGACCCGCGACGAAGTGCCTGTTGTGCTGGCGGCACATAAACAGGCCCTGCGCTTGTCACATCGCCTGTTGCTGGTCCTGCAGCCGAAAGACCCTGATGATGCCGACCACGTAGTTGCCCAGGCCGCCGACCGCGATCTGACAACGATACGCTGGGATGATGGGCAGTACCCCGACGACAACACCCCATTGATGATCAGTGCCGATGCTGTCGATCGTGGGCTGTTCTACCGCGTCGCACCCGTTTGTTTTATGGGCACCACGTTGTCCGGGGCGGACGGCGGTTGTGACCCGCTCGAACCTGCCGCCCTTGGGTCCGCCATCCTATACGGCCCCAAAGTACGCCATTTCATGTCGTCCTATTCGCGGCTAGCAAGTGCCGGCGCGGCACGGATCGTCAATGATACCGGCGCACTTGGCACAGCTGTATCACGGCTGATTGCACCGGATCAGGCGGCCACGATGGCCCATGCAGGCTGGGAGGTGATCTCGGAAGGGGCGCTTCAGGCCGATCAGGTGATTGAACTGGTACAGAACGCACTGGATCAACGGCAGAGGGTCTTATGATGCGCGCACCGACCTTCTGGCATCTGCCTCAGCCTGATTGGCGGGCCAACGCACTGCGCCCGCTCGGTGCGCTTTACGCGGCGGCGACGGCCCGGCGTCTGGCGCAGGGGGTGCCAGAACGCATGGATGTTCCGGTGGTCTGTGTAGGCAACATCAACGCAGGTGGCACCGGCAAGACACCGACGGTGATGGCAGTGGTCGAACACTTGCGCGGGTTGTTTCACGAACCGCATATTGTCTCGCGTGGCTATGGCGGCACGGTCGAAGGGCCGCTGCGCGTCGATCCCGCCCGGCACAAGGCCACGGATGTCGGCGACGAGCCGCTATTGCTTGCCGCTTTTGCAGAGGTCTGGGTGGCAAAGGATCGCGCCGCCGGGGCATGGGCCGCGCAAGAGGCCGGGGCCAGTGTGATCGTGCTGGATGACGGTTTCCAGAACCCTGCACTGGCCTATGATCTGGCCGTCGTCGTGGTGGATGCGCAAAAGGGGTTCGGCAACGGTTTATGCCTGCCCGCCGGGCCGCTGCGTGAACCTGTGACCGTGGGTCTTGCGCGGGCCGATCTATTGCTGTCCATCGGTGACAGTGACGCTCAGGCGGCTTTCGCAGCGAGGCCGCTACCCGCGCAGATCCCGCATGTGACAGCCGCACTTGAGCCATTGCAAACGGGGATGGACTGGACTGATACGCAGGCTCTAGCCTTCGCCGGTATCGGCCACCCCGAGAAGTTCTTCGATACATTGCGAGGGCTGGGGGCAACTTTGGTCCACGCTGAGGCGCTGGAAGACCATCAGCCGCTGACGCCCGCGCTGATGGCCCGGCTGGAAGCGGATGCGATGCTGCGCGCGGCGCAATTGGTGACGACCGAGAAAGATGCGGTGCGGCTTCCGCCAAATTTCAGGACCAAGGTCATTACCTTGCCCGTGCGGTTGCGGCTTCCAACAGAGAACGCCCTTTTCGCAGCTTTGAAAGAACTCCCGAAACCGGCGTAACCGGAAACTTTCAAAGTTTCCGGCCGTTTTCTTTCAAAGAAAACGCCCCCTGCTTCAGTTGTCCTCGCCCAATTTCGGGGCGGGACGGTGCAGCGAGAGTTCCGCGTCCGAAAAGCGGAAAGGCGAGCGCAGCCCGGGCACCCCGTCCAACTCAATCTGCATCCCACGGGCCACCACCTGCGGATCAGCCATTACATCGTCCAGATTGTTGATCGGCCCTGCCGGTACGCCCTGCGCCTCACAGAGCGCCAGCAAATCATCGCGACTGTGCTGACGTGTGGCACCGGTCAGACGGCGGTTCATCTCGGGCCGGTTGGCCACACGATCCGCGTTCTTGAGGTAGTCGGGCGCTGTCGCCATGTCGTCCAGTCCCAGCAGTTTGCACAGGCGCTGGAATTGCCCGTCATTACCGGTAGCGATGATAATATGCCCATCCGAGGTCTCGAACACTTCGTAGGGCGTAAGATTGGGGTGCGCGTTGCCCATGCGCGTGGGAGCGACGCCCGTGGTCATGTAATTCATCGCCTGATTGCCCATGATCGACACCGCGCAATCCAGTAGCGCCATGTCGATATGCTGCCCCCGTCCGGTCTGGTGGCGCTGATGCACAGCGGCCAGAATGGCGGTGGTCGCATAGATACCGGTAAAAATGTCCGTGATCGCCATGCCCGATTTTTGCGGCTGTCGGTCGGGTTCGCCAGTGACCGACATCAGGCCAGACATGCCCTGAATGATAAAGTCATAGCCCGCACGATGGGCATAAGGCCCAGTGTGCCCGAACCCGGTCACAGAGCAATAGATCAGTTGCGGAAATTGATCCTTGAGGCTGTCGTAGTCCAGACCGTATTTCGCCAAACCACCGGTCTTGAAGTTTTCGATGACGATATCCGCGTCGCTCAGCAGATCTTTCAGCTGTGCCTGTCCCTCGTCGGTGCGAAAATCAATGGTGACGCTGGCTTTGCCACGATTGGTAGAGTGGAAATAGGACGCCGAAACGTCCTCGTCCCGCGTCACAAAGGGGGGGCCCCACTGGCGCGTATCGTCGCCCGCCGGGCTTTCGACCTTGATGACCTCGCAGCCCAGATCAGACAGCGTCTGGCCCGCCCAGGGGCCGGCCAGAATACGCGCCATTTCGATTACCTTCAGGCCTGCAAGCGGCCCTGTCCCCCCCTGCGGTGCCATCAGCCTTCGAGTGCTGTTTCGATCAGCGCTTTCATTTCGGAATAGGGCATATTGGACTGTTTCTTGCCATCAATCAGAAAGCTTGGCGTGGATGAAATATCGTCCCGCTCCCCGTTTTCCTGATACCAGGCGACCAATGTCTGCGCCATCGTGGCGTCCTGCAAACAGGCGTTCAGCGTGTCATTGTCCAGCCCGGCCAGTCGTCCGATCTTGCGCAATTCCTCAACGATCATCGCAGGTTCCCCGGCGCGGACCCACTCGGACTGCCCTTTGTAGATCAGATCCGCGATGCCAAAGAACCGCTCCGGTCCACCACAGCGTGCAACCATCGAAGCCCAAAGGCCCGGACGGTCAAAATAGACCTCACGGTAGATGAATTTGATTTTACCGGTGTCGATGAAATCGGCTTTCAGTTGTTTGTAGGCCCCATTGTGGAAGGTCGCGCAATGCGGACAGGTGAATGACGCATATTCTGTCACTGTCACCGCGGCATCCGGGTTGCCCTGCACCATGTCGGTGATGCTGGATGTATCCAGATCGGCAGGTGTTGTTTGCGCATGGGCAGCCCCTGGCAAGGATGTCAGATTGTCAGATGGTGCACCCGCCTGATTGCGGGTCAGCGCCCAGCCACCCAATCCAGCCAGAGCGACGCCGCCCAAGATCACATTTCTACGTTGCATGTATTTTTCCTTTGTCTCGACTGTTTTCGCATTCAGCGATTGGTCTTGTTCAATATGTTCTCGCCCAGACGTGCAAGCGCATCGCGCAATCCACTGTCTGCCACGGGGCTTGCCACCTGTGCCGCCTGCTGCTGCAGGGCCGGGTCAGGCGCGATGGGGGTGGTTTTGGGTTTGTGGCCGAAGGCAACTTTGCCGTCGGCAAAGCCGGTAGCCGCAGTCTGGGTGACGCGCACACGGGCGATGGCGTTATACCCGTAGACTGCGTTTACTTTTTGCCTGATCTGCTCTTTTTGCATCTCCAACATGGGGGCGTTCGCCCCGGTGGTCAGAAGGGTCAGCGTCGCCCCCATACCGCCGCGCCCGTAGCCAATCTCGACCGGCTGCGCGATAGCGGAGATGTCTGCCCCCGCGATTTCAACCCATTGGGTCAGGAGCCGCGACTGGGCAAAGCCCCGGGTCTCGGACGCACGCCTGATCTGGCCCGACAGCAGACTATCGGTGCGTTTAAAGCCTTTTGTGGTGGTGCGCCGGCGCGGCATGGCTATGTTTCCCAAACTCTATGACCTGCAACATAGTGATTTAGCCCTATATCACCAGCCCAAGCCACGACCGGAGCCATAAAGATTGCGTGAAACCATCCCAGAGACGGACCTGCCTCAGCTCTTGCTGGAATGGTACGATGTGCATGCGCGCCAGATGCCGTGGCGTATCGGTCCGGCGGAGCGGCGGGCCGGTGTGTGCCCGGATCCCTACCGCATCTGGATGAGCGAGATCATGCTGCAACAGACCACTGTTGCCACGGTGCGCGACTACTTTCAGCGATTCGTTGCCCGCTGGCCCACGGTGCGTGATCTGGCGGCGGCCGAGGATGCAGAGGTGATGGGGGAATGGGCCGGGCTTGGATACTATGCCCGCGCGCGCAATCTGTTGAAATGCGCCCGCGCTGTGGTGGCTGATCACGGGGGTGTGTTTCCCGCCGACCATGCCGCTCTGCTTACGCTGCCGGGCATCGGCCCCTACACGGCAGCGGCGGTCTCATCCATCGCCTTCGACCTGCCCTACACTGTGCTGGACGGCAACGTCGAACGCGTGATGGCGCGGCTTTACGATATCCACACGCCCCTGCCTGCGGCCAAACCCGCGCTTATGGAGAAGGCCGAAGCGCTGACACCAACAAAGCGGCCCGGTGATTACGCACAGGCAGTGATGGATCTGGGCGCCACGATCTGTTCGCCCAAATCACCCGCCTGTGGCATTTGCCCGTGGCGCGATCCCTGCGCTGCCCGGCGGGCCGGCACACAAGCGGAGCTGCCTAAGAAAACGCCGAAGAAGGCGAAGCCCGTGCGGCACGGCACCGTCTATCTGGCACAGCGGGAAGATGGCGCTTGGCTGCTGGAAACCCGGCCTGACAAGGGGCTTCTGGGCGGCATGCTGGGCTGGCCGGGGTCTGAATGGGTGGACGCCGCCGAGCCACGCCCGATTGGCACACCACCGCTTGTCGCCGACTGGCAGGAATTACCGGGCGATGTGCGGCACACGTTTACACATTTCCATTTGATCCTGACCGTCAAACGCGCTGACGTCGGTGCCGCGGCTTTTGCCGATCACGCCGAGTTCTATCCACCAGAGCGTTTCCGCCCCTCCGATCTGCCCACAGTGATGCGAAAAGCGTTTGATTTGTCGCAGGGGTGACCCATTGTCGCCGCTTTGTTCCGTCAGTATTCCGGTCTAGACTTTACCAAACGACCGCCGCTTGGAACCTGTCCCATGTCGACCCAAAGCACCTTGCTGACGCCTTCCCAACTTAGCCGCGTGTCCCGCGCTTTGCCCTTCTGGCTGTCGCTGGGGTTGATACCGCTGGCGTGGGTTGCCGCAGTGCAGGGAGGCTGGTCCATCGCGCTCTTGCCGCTGGTAACATGGTTTGCCTTTTCGCTCTTGGACATGGTCATGGGCCTAAACCTTGACAACGCAGACCCGCAAGCAACAGAGACTGACCTCTTTTGGTATCGCCTGATCACGCTGATCTGGATGCCCGCACAGTTCATCACGCTATTCGGCTTGATTTGGTATGTCCCGCAGGCCGCGCATCTGAGCGGGTTCGAGAAATTCGCACTTTTCTTTGGGGTTGGCGTGTTCACCGGCACCATCGGGATCAATTACTCACATGAACTGATGCACCAGAAAAACCGGTTGGAACGATTTTGGGCCGATATGCTGCTGGCGATGGTGCTGTATTCGCACTTCCGGTCCGAACATCTGTTGGTGCATCACCGCTACGTCGCAACCCCGCGCGATCCGGTGACAGCCCGTTATAACGAAGGGTTCCATCGCTTTTACCCCCGTGTTTTGCGGCAGTCCTGGCATTCTGCCTTCAACGCCGAAGCGGATATGCTGGCGCGCAAAAAGCTGGGCTGGACACACCGCAGCAATCCGTTCTGGAAATACTGGGGGCTACAAGCGTTTTGCCTGCTGCTGGCGTTGTTGCTGGGCGGCTGGGTCGGGTTGGCGTTGTTCTTGGTGCAAGCCGGCGTTGCGATCTGGCAGTTGGAATTGGTTAACTACATCGAACATTACGGGCTGACGCGAGAGCATCTGGGCGATGGCAAATATGAACACGTCAAGCCGCATCATTCGTGGAATGCGTCCCACCGAGCGTCGAACTGGCTGCTCATCAACCTGCAACGCCATTCGGATCACCACTACAAACCCGACCGGCGCTTTCCGGTGTTGCAGACCTATGGCGAGGATGAAGCGCCGCAACTGCCCTATGGCTATCCGATCATGACAATGGCTGCGATGATCCCGCCGCTGTGGCGGCGTGTCATGAACCCGCGTGTGCGGGATTGGCGGCGCAGGTATTATCCTCAGGTGACCGACTGGAAAGACTATAACAAGCACCTCACCCCCCTGCCACGATAGCTTTCTTACACAATCTTAAGGTCTGTCTGTCAGGCGTTGTAGGTGCACTTTGGAAGGGGGCATCACATGCAAATGACCGCAGTACCGCCGCATTTCCCGCAGGGAATCGACACCTGCCTGATCGTTGAAGACAGCGAATTCGATCAGCTGAAGATGGGTCGGGTTGTGCGCAAAAGCTGCAATTCGATGCGAATCGAAGTCGCCAACACCCTCAAATCAGCCCGCCGGATGCTTGAACGGGGTGAACCTGCATTGATCCTGCTGGATAATAACCTGCCCGACGGTCTGGGCGCGGATTTCGCGCTGGAGCTTGCCAAAGATCCAAAACTGGCCGGTGTTCCGGTGATAATGGTTAGTGACTGGCCCTCGCCCATCATGTGGGAAAAAGCCGCCAGTGCCGGTGTTGCCTATGTGGTGAACAAAACAGAATTTGATCCAAAGTATGTTCATGCCGTGCTTCAGAAAGGGAAAAGCCGCCAGATGAACTGACCGTGAAGAGCGGCTGATTTACATGTTTCAGCCAGTTCCATAGGCTTGAGGCATCCGGTCTTTTTCAGAAGGGTGCGGCAATTCCCATGATCAGGCAGATATTCAAACCGCGACTGGTGTCGAATGGCACTCTCAGAGCTTTCGTCTCTTATCTGCTTAGCGTGCTACTGGTTTTGGCCGCACCCCCCGTGTCCGCCCAGGAAACCGAAGTCGACCTCGAACTTGTGCTGATGGTCGATGTGTCTCGATCCATGTCCGATGCAGAGTTGGAGTTGCAACGCCGTGGTTACGCCGAAGCGCTGCGCTCTGATGTGGTGTTTAGGGCGGTGCAATCGGGGCTGCTGCAAACCCTTGCGCTCACCTATGTCGAATGGGCCGGAACGCAGGAAATCATCGTCGATTGGCAGCTGATTGAAACCCGCCAAGACCTCGATAGCTTCGCAGATCAACTCACGGTGCGGTCCAATCCTTCCCTGCGGCGCACCTCTATCTCTAGTGCACTCGAATTCGGCGCCTCGCGCATTTTGCGAAACGCCTACCGCGGGTTGCGCCGGGTGATTGATATATCCGGCGATGGCCCGAACAATCTCGGCCCGCTTGTTCTCACGTCTCGCGACCGCGTGACGGCGCAAGGCATCACGATCAACGGACTGCCGCTGATGACGAACGACGGCGCGCCACAGCTTTTCCATCTGGAAAACCTCGATGTCTACTACCAAACCTGCGTGATCGGCGGGCCCGGTGCCTTTGCGATTCCTGTCTACGTCTGGCGCGATTTCTCGGCGGCGGTACAACGCAAATTGGTGTTGGAGATTGCGGGCCTCATGCCTCAACCACAGATGATCAAGGCACAGGCCCGCGACCCCCGCGATTGTCAGGTGGGCGAAAAGATCTGGGAGGATTTCATGCAGGGGAATGGCTTCATCCCCTGACCAACCAAAAAAGACCCCGCCATAAAGGCGGGGCCAAGGTAAGTGCCTGTTTAGACGTCCTTCATGTGGAAGGCCGCAGGCACCGGCGGTGTTCGAAATCTATGTGGTTCAGTTGGCCAGTTCGGCCCTGATCTGTTGGCGCAGAACATCGATGGAGACTTGTTTCCCATCGCGTTTGAAGCACCAGTACGTCCATCCATTACAGCTGGGTGCCTTTTCATAGGCTGCGCCGACCTGATGGATTGATCCCTTGAAGTCCGACCCGATCAATGTGCCATCAGCGCGGACCTTAGCCTTGTGACGCCCGTTGATCGAAAACAGTTCTTCGCCCGGCCGCAACATCCCGCGTTCGACCAGTTGGCCAAAGGGCACGCGCGGCTCTGCACGTTTGGAGGTGGTCGTTTGCAGCGCTTCGCGGTCAAACTTGCGGACCTTGCTCAGGCGTTTGGTTGCAACCTTGCGGTAGGCTTCCTCACGCTCGATTCCGATAAAGTCCCGGCCCAGCATCTTGGCAACAGCGCCCGTGGTGCCCGTGCCAAAGAAAGGGTCCAGCACAACGTCGCCGGGGTTGGTGGAACCGACCAGAATACGGTGCAACAAGCTTTTGGGCTTTTGCGTCGGATGGGCCTTGTCGCCCTGTTCGTCCTTCAGCCGTTCGTGACCCGTGCAGATCGGCAGAACCCAATCGCTGCGCATCTGGATGCCTTCGTTCAGCGCCTTCAGCGCCTCGTAGTTAAAGGTGTATTTGGCGTTCTCGTCCTTGCCCGCCCAGATCATTGTCTCATGAGCATTGGTGAACCGCTTGCCGCGGAAGTTCGGCATCGGGTTGGATTTGCGCCAGACCACATCGTTCAGGATCCAGAAGCCCGCATCCTGCAAGGCGGCCCCGACGCGGAAGATGTTGTGATAGCTGCCGATAACCCAGATCGCACCATTCGGCTTCAACAGGCGCCGCGCCGCCTTAAGCCAGGCACGGGTGAATTCATCGTAGGCTTTGAAGCTCGCGAACTGGTCCCATTCGTCATCGACCGCATCAACTTTGGAATTGTCGGGGCGCATCAGATCGCCGCGCAATTGCAGGTTATAGGGCGGGTCGGCAAAGATCAGATCAACGCTCGCTTCGGGCAGCGCATTCATCGCCTCGATACAGTCGCCATCAAGGATCGTGTTCAATGGAAGCACCGCGGTGCTCTTCTCAATCGTCTTCATTTATTCTGCCTCTGTCCCCGGCACATTTTGTGCTCGTTGGTTGAGGATCAGGATGAGTCAAAGGCGATTCCCGGTCAAATTGTTTTTTGAATCAATTGCTTAAGAAAAATTCTTGCTACAACATCTTGTGTACGGGTTTGAACGAACGTCTATGGTGTGGGGTTACCCCAAGATTTTCCAGCGCGGACATGTGGCTTTTTGATCCATATCCCATGTTCGTCTCCCAGCCATAGCCGGGGTGCTGTTGCGCCAAGGACAACATGACATAATCTCGACAGATTTTGGCCACAATTGAGGCCGCTGCAATGCTTTGCGAACGGCCGTCACCCTTGATGATGGTCTGCGCCGGCAGGATCAGATCGCGGGGCAGCATGTTGCCGTCGATCAGCGCATAGTCGGCGGGTCGTCCGAGGGATTCCAGCCCGTCCAGTGCCCGCGTCATTGCCAGATGGCTGGCGCGCAGGATGTTGATCTCGTCGATCTCCTCGACGCTGGCGTGCGCAATACTGACATCTGCCACCTCCATGATTTCATCATGCAACCGCAAGCGGGCCTTCTTGGTCAGCTTCTTGGAATCGTTCAGGCCTTCAGGAATGCGATTGGGGTCCAGCACCACGGCGGCGGCGGTCACAGGACCAGCCAGGGGCCCGCGACCCACCTCGTCCACGCCCGCGATACGGGCAAACCCTTGCGCCATCGCGGCACGTTCAAATTCGAAATCAGGTGTCATGCTCCCGTCAGACCGAAAGCCGCAGCGAACCACAAGACATAAAAAGAGGGAGATGCCCGAACATCTCCCTCCAGTCTTTCGGCGGCAGGGACCTGACACGCCGAAGAATGGCGCGGTGTTACCCCCGCGCCAAACTGTAGCCCCGGTCGCGCAAGCAGCGGGCGTCATACCCAACTTGATTGCCCCGGGGTGTACGGTACATGGACTGACACTGTTGCGGCAGGCGGTTCGACCCCGCAAAATTGCGTTGCAAGCAGCGGTTGCCGAACATCGCCACGCGCCCTTTGCGGGTGTCGAATGTGCGGAAACACTGCTGAGGCAGCAGCTTACGGTTGACGCGCTGCGGCAAAGGGCGGGGTTTCACGCCATGGCCACGGGGCGTCTTGTAACTAGGCTGCACATATTTCGGAGTATGGCGCTTTGGCGCGACATGGCGCGGCTTTTGATAGACAGGCGAAGGCTTGCGATGTGTCTGGACCTTCTTTTTGTCTTTCTTGTTGTTTTGATGGATCAGCGCCCCGACGGCGGCGATCCCAAGAATGGCCGCCAGCGCGCGGGTTGTGTCGCGATCTGCGGCAGCGGCCGGCAGTGCGCCCAATGCGGTCAGGGCGATGGCCGCAGCAGAGACTGTGGCAATGAACTTGCGGTACATAAGTGTGATCCTTCTTGATACGCGTGCAGGAGGGCCCGCGCTTTAATAGGTCAACATTCGCTTTGACGATGAAAGACAGGCAATAACGCCGCGCTGTTATCCAATAGCAGGCCGCCCCAGACCGCGGAGATATTGAATAACGTCCCGCAAAGGCGCAGAGATAGAGCATGAAACATATCGTCCAACTCTTTGTCCTTTGCCTTGCTCTTACGGCGGGTCACGCTGTCCAAGCGGCGGGATGCTTTGCCGATTACAAGGCCAAACAGGACAACCCTCTGCGCCTGCATTACGGTGTGGCGCAGATCAACGGGGCTTGCGATGCGGCCAGTGCCGCCGCTGAACTGGCCCCCCGTCTGGCCGCTCAGGGCTGGACGCTATTGAACATCGTCTCGACCTTCGGCGAAGACGGACTTGCCCAAAGGAAATCCAGTGCCGGATCACATTACCTCCGCTTCTGATTTGCGCCGCTTTGTCGGCTTTGGCATCGCGGGCATTGTGGCGCTGTTGATCACCGGGGCCGTGGTGCTGTTCTGGACCTTGCCGGATGCCAATCTGTTTAATGCACAGGTGGAACGTATTTTCGTCGAGAACGATGATCTGACCTCAGGTTCCGAGATCAAACTGCTGGAGATACTTGCGCAATCCGGCACCGCCTTTTCCGACACATTGGCCAGCTACCGCATGGTGATCTTTGTGCTGCTGGTCTTTGCCGCGGCGATGCTGGTGGCGGCGATGGTGTTTTTGATCATGCTAATCACCTTCAACCGCCGCATGGCCCAGATTGAACGGGCGGGCATTCAGGTGAACTCGCTTCTGATCAGCCGCGAAGAAAATACCGTTTATCTGAACAACCTCGGTTTCAAACTGACCGCCGCCGCGATGGAAACCATGAGCGTGCTGGCCGAAGCGCGGATGGATGATGATGTGATGTCAGGCTCCGAGATCGAGGGTGTGATATCAGGCCGCGATGCTGTTGATTGTGACGAGGCCGCAGGGGCCACGCGCATCAAGCGACTGCGCGATACGTTGGGCAACCAGATCGTCAGCGAATTGCTGGTCAAGAACATCGCCCGGCGCGGCTATATGCTGGCCATCGACAAGGATGTGATCAAGGTCATTTAGCACAGGCCCTCTGGTCAATGATCGTCTGGCATGTCTAGGGTGCGACAAAGTATCCCGGAGGAGAGAAAAGATGCCCGCACCCCTGAACCCGTTGAAGAAAGCCCTGAGCGAGGGCAAGGTCCAATTCGGCTGCTGGCTCGGCCTTGCTGATACGTTCAGCGCTGAGTTGATGGGCACCGCAGGCTTTGACTGGCTGTTGATTGATGGCGAACACGCCCCCAATGATCTGCGTTCTATTCTGGCGCATCTTCAGGTGCTTGAGGCGTCTGACAGCCATCCGGTTGTGCGCGTGCCGATCGGGGAAACCTATATGATGAAGCAGGTGCTGGATGCAGGAGCGCAAACAATTCTGGTGCCCATGGTCGACAGCGCCGATCAAGCACGGCAACTGGTGCGCGATGTCACCTATCCACCGCATGGAGACCGGGGCGTGGGTTATACGCTGACCCGTGCCTCGCGGTTTTCGCAGATCACCGATTACGGCACCACAGCGGATGCACAGGTGTGTCTGATGGTGCAGGTGGAAAACAAAAAAGGCATCGCGGCGCTGGACGACATCCTTGCCATCGACGGGATTGACGGCGTGTTTATCGGTCCTGCCGATCTGGCCGCCGATATGGGTCACATGGGCAACGCGCTGCATGAAGATGTGCAGTCTATCATAATGGACGCGCTGCGGCGCATCCGGGCAGCAGGCAAAGCGCCGGGGATCCTGTCGACCAACGATCCCGTGACCGAAGCCGCTCTGGAAGCCGGGGCACAATTCGTGGCCGTGGGCGCAGATGTGTTGCTGCTGGCACGCAGCGCACAGGCGCTGAGCTCCAAATGGCAAAGCCGCAAGTAGCATGAATGCAGGAATCCTTTTGCTGGGGCTGGCCTATGTGCTCAGCCAGTTTTTCCGTGCCTTTCTGGCAGTCCTTTCGGAGATTCTCGAAGCGGACATCGGGGCTACTCCCGATGATCTCGCCTTTGCGTCAGGCGTCTGGTTTCTGGTCTTCGCCGCCTGCCAAATTCCGATTGGTGCAGCTCTCGACAGCATCGGGCCACGCCGTACGGCGGGCTGGCTATTGCTGATCGGCGGCGGAGGCGGGGCGGCAGTCTTTGCCTTGGCAACATCACCGCTGCACATCACCATCGCGATGGCGCTGATCGGCGTCGGCTGTGCGCCGGTCCTAATGGCCTCATACTATATCTTTGCGCGGGTCTATCCCCCTGCGCAGTTCGCTGTCCTGGCCTCGGTGATGGTGGGGCTCGGCAGTCTTGGCAATCTGGTCGCATCCTATCCCATGGCACTGGCGGCAGAGCTGATGGGTTGGCGCAACGCACTTTGGGGGTTATCGGCGTTTTGTGCGCTGGTCGCCTTTGGCACGTTGGCTGTGGTCAATGACCCGGCGAAAGTGGACGGGGAAGAGCGCGGCTCGCTGGCGCAACTCCTACGCATCCGTGCGCTATGGTTCATCTTTCCACTGATGGGGGCCAGCTATGCCTTTCCGGGTGCGGTGCGCGGGCTGTGGATCGGCCCCTACATGGCAGACGTGTTCCAAGCCAATACACAAATCATCGGGCAAGCGAGCCTTTTGATGGGGCTGGCGATGGTGTTGGGTGCCTTGGCCTATGGATTTGCTGACAAGACCAGTCCCTCGCGGAAATGGCTGATCGCGGTTGGGTCGGGTATTACATTGGCTGCCGGGGTGGTGCTGGTGATCTTGCCCGCGAGCGGGGTGACCTTAAGCTTGATCTGTCTTTGTGCCGTTGGGTTCTTTGGTGCGACCTACCCTGTTATCATGGCGCACGGGCGCAGTTTTCTACCGCCGCATCTGATTGGGCGAGGCGTTACCATGCTCAACCTGTTCAGCATCGGCGGCGTTGGAATTGCTCAATTCTTCTCTGGCCGGGTCTATCGCGCGGCCCTGCCGGGAGACACGTTGGCAGCACCCTATGTCGCGGTCTTCCTGCTGTTCTCAATTGTGCTGGCCGTCGGCTTTGCCATCTATCTGTTCAGCCGTGATTACGCGGACTGAGCGCGGCGCTTCATTTTGGAAGCTGCCAGCGTGTATCCACCCGCTGCGCCGTCGACAAAATGGACATGGTCGTCGGTCATGATCGAGGGCACGATGCAGGTCATCATGGCTTCGTCCTGCGTGGCCGTGCCGAACTGCACCAGACCGGCGGCCTCTGCCTCGGCCAGCACGCCCTCGATACGGGCCTGCGTGCCGGGGTCGCAATCCAACGTCATCTTGAGGCCGTCATCCAGTTTGCGGAAATCGGCGTTGTCCCCAACCACACGGGCATAGCGGCGGGCATCAAAGCCGCCCAATTTGATCCCCGTCCGTATCAACAGCCACGCGACGAAAGATTCAAACAGCGCCTTGGCCCGCGCTGCGCCCAACGATCCGCTACCGCGTGTCGCATGTGCCTCAAGTGCGACACCCGCAGGCGGCCAATCTGTCCCCGGCCCTGCAACAGGTGCCGGGTGCCCGCCGCGCTCCAACCCCTGGGCCAAATTGACGATCCGGTCGTACACCTCTGCGATCTCTGTCGCGGGCGCACCCGTTACAGGGGCCACCAATACCGACAGGATCGTCCCGTTGCGTGACGGCATAGGCGACCATCGACAGGACAGGCCGGTCAGATCCGGCTTACTGCCTTCGGGCGCAGGCTCAAGCAGATATGCTCCCGCTTTCATCTGCGTTTCCGCCCAATACAGGCCACCCCCTTCGAACATCGCGTAATCTGCCCCTTCAGAGACCTGAAACCGCGCGACTTTCACGTCCAACCCGGCGCTGCGGGTGTCTTTGACCGGGACAAGCGCCACACGCATCTCGAATCCGAATTCGGTCTGCGCCCAGCGCGCCACCTTGGCCAAGGCATCCTGCGCAATGTCATAATCTTGCGGAGGAATAGCGAAACCAGCACCATCACCGCCGAAAACAAACGGAAACTCCTGGCCTTTCAGCGCATTCATCATGGCGGAGATAACAGCCGCACCGACCATATTTACCGCCTTGTAGCGTCCCTGATCAACCAAGCCTGTGGAATTGACGATATCCGCCACGCCAACCCACCAGTCGGGGGGCAAAGGCGTGTATTTCGCAGTTTGGGTCAATTCATCGAATGCGCGGATACGCGGTAGATTGTCATAGAACGTTGCGCTGGTCATATGCACGGACACCTTGCTTGCTCGTGCCAGAGTAGCACGGCGCGATAGGGCGCTGCCAGCGATACCGCACAGGGTCTTTCCACCGCACGACAAGCGGTGTATGTGCCGCGGACTACCCCTATTTATATCGGAGAAATCAGATGGGTTATCGCGTCGCCGTCGTGGGCGCCACTGGCAATGTGGGCCGCGAAATGCTGAACATTCTGGCTGAGCGCCAGTTCCCTGTGGACGAGATTGTGGCTTTGGCCAGCCGCCGTTCGCTGGGCACAGAAATCAGCTTTGGGGACAAGACGCTTAAATGCAAAGACCTTGATACGTTTGATTTCACGGGCTGGGACATGGCGTTGTTTGCCGTAGGCTCGGATGCCACTAAAAAATATGCGCCGGGTGCGGCCAAAGCAGGCTGCGTGGTGATCGATAACTCCTCGCTGTACCGCTACGAATCTGATGTGCCGCTGATCGTGCCCGAGGTGAACCCCGAGGCGATCCACGACTATGCCAAGCGCAACATCATCGCCAACCCCAACTGCTCGACCGCGCAGATGGTCGTCGCGTTGAAGCCCTTGCATGACCGCGCCACGATCAAACGCGTCGTGGT
The DNA here is from genome assembly GCF_000622365.1 of Sulfitobacter noctilucae. Taxonomy (GTDB): domain Bacteria; phylum Pseudomonadota; class Alphaproteobacteria; order Rhodobacterales; family Rhodobacteraceae; genus Sulfitobacter; species Sulfitobacter noctilucae. Next base: position 139,376 of record NZ_JASC01000001.1, read on the forward strand.
CAGCACCTACCAGTCTGTGTCAGGTGCCGGCAAAGAGGGCGCGGATGAGCTGTGGGATCAGACAAAGTCGATTTATAACCCCACATCCGATGTGCCGCCGAACAAGTTTACCAAACAGATTGCGTTCAACGTGATACCGCACATCGACGTTTTCATGGAAGACGGCTCGACCAAAGAAGAATGGAAGATGGTGGCGGAGACGAAAAAGATCGTCGACACCAAAATCAAGGTCACTGCCACCTGTGTGCGTGTGCCGGTGTTTGTGGGCCATTCCGAGGCGATCAACATCGAATTTGAAGACCATCTGGACGAAGACGAGGCCCGTGACATCCTGCGCGAAGCCCCCGGTATCATGGTGATCGACAAGCGCGAGGACGGCGGTTACGTCACGCCGATCGAATGTGTCGGCGATTTCGCAACATTCATCAGCCGCATCCGTCAGGATAGCACGCTCGATAACGGTCTGAACCTGTGGTGTGTGTCGGACAACCTGCGCAAAGGTGCGGCGTTGAACGCGGTGCAGATCGCAGAGTTGCTGGGTCGCGAAGTTCTCAAGAAGGGCTAAGGGGTGGGATCGAAAGGGCGTTCTCTTTCAATCACCTCGTAAATCTCTTGCGGTTCGGACGGCTTGTCTGCTGTTTTGATCCACGTTGCACCATGCGGGTGTCCGGGCATCGGGCACCCGAATTTTTTGACCAAGGCGCGGTAACGGTATCCGACTGTCGCTGTGTTGCAAACGTGGGTACGGCCTTGGGCGGTGTAGAGTGCCAATCCGCTGCCCATCGGGCGGAGGGTGTACCCAAGCTGCTGTAGCTGTACGGTGAGCGCTTCCCAACTTTCCGCTGCCTTGAAGACCGGCTGCATGGCGCGTTGCAAGCGCCCCTTTCGCGTGTTGTTCAAAAGCAGCGCAGATCCGATGACCTCAACGAAGTTTTCGCCCAGGGTACCGTGCGGATGTCCGGGCATAGCGGCGCGGAAGCGGTGCAGGAGCGTCCGGTAGGCAAAACCCAGCTCGGATGCTTTGAAGACACGTGTACCGTAGCTTGCTTTGTGCAGGGAAAGGCCCCCACCAGCAGGGCGCAACTCGTATCCATGCGTTGTAGACGCAGCGCCAAATCATCCCAATCACTGGCGTCGGCCATGTCCCTGCCGAGAAGCGTTTGCAAAGCGGCGAGGAGCCCCGCATCCGCCCGTTTGGGCGTCTTCGGATTTAAGCGACGCGCGACCTCTTTCGCCAGAAGCACGCGTACCAGATGTCCGTTCGTCACATCCTGACCAGAGGCCACACGGGCAGCATCGGTCAATAGTTTTTCCGGCAGTTTCAATGTGACGGTTTTCATGCCCCAGCCTCCCCGCGAATCGGTTAATGCCGGGTTAAAAACCCCCCGCCCATGTTGAGCGGTGCAACTGCACAAATCGGTCTACATTCGACCGTGCGGGGTTCCCCGCAGGCAAAGCCACGCGCATCGCGGCGCAAAACGCATAGTACCGCCAGAAAGAACGCCCCGAGCCTATACCTGAGTGAAGGTTTCGGTCTCGGGGTTGTAGTTCTCAAGGCTGCCTTCACCGATATCGGTCCACAGACCATGCAGGGTAAGCTGACCTGCATTGACCATTTCTGCGACAAACGGAAAGGTCATGAGGTTTTCAAGCGAGGTGATCACCGCCTGCTGTTCCAGTTTGCGCATCTGCGTTTCGGGATCTTTGATATCTGCGACAAGTGCAAAGCGGGGGCGTAGAATGTCCATCCAGCGGCCTACAAAGCTGTCCTTGGCCTCCAGTTCGGGCGCATGGCCCTCACACATGTCGATGCAGCCCTTGATCCCGCCGCAGTTAGAGTGGCCCAACACCATCAAATTGCTGACCTTCAGCACCCGCACAGCATATTCCACAGCAGCCGAAGTGCCGTGGTGATCGCCATCGGGCTCATAGGGCGGCACCAGATTAGCGATATTGCGGTGGATGAAGAATTCTCCCGAATCCGCCCCAAAGATGGACGTCACATGAACTCGGCTGTCACAGCATGAAATCACCATCGCCCGCGGGTGCTGCCCATCAGAGGCAAGGCGGCGATACCAGGCTTTATTGTCGGCATACCCGGTGGCTTTCCAACCGTGATAGCGTTGTACCAAGTTTTTCGGGAGTGGGCTGGCCTTGTTCATCTCTTCGTCATCCTTGTGGTCCTCGGAATGGATTATCCTAAATTTGCAGTAGTTTCGAGAGAAAAGGGTGCGCCACCTGAACGATTTAAACACTATTATCCGCCAATTTCCGCCGCGAGCCGTGGGGGCTGAACAAAGGGTGAGTGATGATGCAGGTTCTGCAAATGAAACCAATGGAAAATGTCAGCGTCGATCAGGACCGCTTGGGGGCGCTGTATTCCCAATTGGGACCGGTAGGGGCCGAGGATGTGGTCTGCCGCGCGCTGGAGGAACTGGGCATGCGATTATCACAATGCAGCACCCTGTTCCACGAGAACGATCGGGCGGGCCTGCGCAAAAACACCCGTTCATTGATTGCAATTGCGGATCAGATCGGGATGCATGCCCTTAGTCGCGTAGCGGCAGACGTGACCAATTGCATCGACCACGGCAACACGGTGTCGGTGGCGGCAACGCTATCGCGGTTGATCCGTATCGGAGAGCGATCATTGACGGCGGTCTGGGACATACAGGACATTACCATCTGACCCATTGCGGGCGGCGGCGAAACGGTTAGGCTGAGGGTTAAGTCTCTTAACTGACAGGTTTCTCATGTCTCTTTCCTTTGCCGCCGCTTCCGATGCCGCCACCCCGTTACATGCTGTTGCCGAGGATGGGTTAAAGGCGTGGTTGTCTGAACAAACCGAGGCGGCTCAGAAATGGATCGCTGCACAGGGCTTTACCGCCGCGGTGGGTCAGGCTGTGACCGTCCCCGCAGAAAACGGAGAGCTTGCCCTCGCCGCAGTGGGCTATGGCACTCGCAAGACCCGTAAACGCGGCCGGTTTCATCTGGCGGCAGCGGCGGGAGCCTTGCCACAAGGTGATTATGCGATTGCGAGCGGTCTAGATGAGGATGCCGCTGCGACCGAAGCACTGGGCTGGCTTCTGGCCGCCTACCGTTTTGATCGCTATGCCAAACAATCCCAACCAGAGGCGCGGCTGGTCGCGCCCGCTGGCATTGACGCCGCCCGGATCGAGGCAATTGCCGCAGGCGAAGCACTGACCCGCGATCTGATCAATACGCCCGCCTCCGACATGGGACCTCCCGACCTGGAACAAGCGGCGCGGGATCTGGCCGAAAAGCACAAGGCTCAGATCAGTGTCATTACTGGCGATGCGCTGCTCGAGCAGAACTTTGCCATGATCCACACCGTAGGGCGCGCTGCCGACCGTGCTCCGCGCCTGATTGACATGCGGTGGGGTAGTAGTGGTCCAAAGCTGACACTGGTCGGCAAGGGGGTCTGCTTTGACACGGGCGGCCTGAACCTCAAACCCGGCGCATCGATGGGGTTGATGAAGAAGGATATGGGCGGTGCGGCAGCGGTGCTGGGTCTGGCGCATATGATCATGGCGACAGGCACCGATATCCAGTTGCGCGTACTGATCCCGGCGGTCGAGAATTCAGTGTCCGGCAATGCCTTCCGTCCCGGCGATATCCTGACCTCGCGCAAGGGTTTGACGGTCGAAATTAATAACACCGATGCCGAAGGACGCTTGGTGCTGGCCGATGCGCTCGCCTATGCGGACGAGGAAAAGCCCGATCAGATCATCTCGATGGCCACACTGACGGGCGCGGCGCGGGTGGCGGTGGGGCCGGACCTTGCGCCCTACTTCAGTGATGATCCGGCCTTTGTGACTGCTTTGGAAACTGCCGCGCTGGCCGAAGCTGATCCGGTCTGGCGCTTGCCGTTCCATGACCCCTATGAAGCGATGATCGAACCCGGCATCGCCGATCTGGACAATGCGCCTAAGGGAGGCTTTGCGGGCTGCATCACGGCGGCCTTGTTCCTGCGCCGCTTTGTCACCGACAGCCCTTACGCACATTTTGATATCTACGGCTGGCAACCCAGCGATGCGCCTGCACGGCCCAAGGGTGGTGCCGGGCAAGGCACGCGGGCGCTGTTGGCGGCCCTTGGCCCTTTGCTGAACCCATGAGCGATCCGCGCCTGACACCCGATCCCGCGCTGATCGATCAGCGCAACGCTGCCCATGTGACGCAACCCGTTACCGATCTGTGTCGCGCGCCGAACGGCCCGCGCGACCGTCAGATGCTCTATGGTGATGCGGTGACGCTGCTGCACAAAGCTGCGGGTTGGGCTTATGTTCAAGCGGGCAAGGACGGCTACTGTGGTTTTGTCCGCAGCGACGCGTTAGGGTCCATCGACACGCCGACCCATCGGGTCACCGCCCCTGCGACCCACGCCTATGCAGATGCTGATTTCAAAGCCTCTGATGTTTGCGGCCTCAGCCTTGGCAGCCGTGTACCCGTGATTGCGCAATCGGGCCGCTTTTCCCAGACACCGCTGGGTTATATCCCGACAGTCCACCTGTCTGGCTTGCACCAGCGGTTCGACGACCCGGCAGATGTGGCACAGTTGTTTCTGGGCACGCCCTATCTGTGGGGCGGCAACAGCCGGTGGGGCATTGATTGTTCAGGTTTGGTACAAGCGGCGCTACTGGCCTGCGGCATCCCCTGCCCCGGTGACAGCGACATGCAGATGGCACTCGGCGATGATGCAACCGATGGCTACAAACGCAATGATCTGATGTTCTGGAAAGGGCATGTGGCGATGGTTTGGGACAAGACGCTGCTGATCCATGCAACCGCATTTCAAATGGCCTGTGTGTTCGAACCGATTGATGCTGCGATCAAGCGGATACAGGAACAAGGTGATGGCCCGGTCACAGCACACCGCCGGATCAGCCGCACCTAAGTCTGATTACTCTACCGCTCGGATGAGCTTACGCTCCAACACGCGCAGTACCGCTTTGAGGTCATGACCGCGCTTCAACACCTGACCGCCTGTCCCGATCACCGCATACATGCCCTGTTTGTTGCGCAGCTTCGGTCTCTTCTCGATCCGGTAAAGCGGAATTTCAGCAGTGCGGCGAAAGACGGAAAACACCGCGACCTCGCGCAGACACGAAATACCATAGTCCCGCCATTCACCCGCAGCGACCATCCGGCCATAGACAGACAGGATCAGCGACAGTTCGGTCCGGTGAAAGGCAATCTGCTCGGGCGGACGCTGGAACGGCGTCACTTGCGGTGAATTATGCACGGTCATAGGCTCACAGTTGCGCTGTTCTTGCGGCAAATCAAGAGGGCAGCCTGCCAAAGATATTGAAAGCGTTACAAAATGATGCGAAGCATTGAAATTATGAAACATGAAAGCTGCCACCCATGACCCCAGACGCCCGCGCCCGAAAGTGCGCCGAGTTGATGTTCGCGCAGGATACGGCCTCTGCCGGGCTCGGCATGGTGATCACCGATGTGGGTCCGGGCCGCGCCGTTCTGACCATGCCGGTACGTGCTGATATGCTGAACGGGCATGGCATTTGTCACGGCGGTTTCATCTTTACACTGGCCGACAGCGCCTTTGCTTTCGCTTGCAACAGCTACAATCAAATGGTTGTCGCGCAGCAAAACCAGATCACCTATCTGGCCCCCGGACAGGCAGGCGAAGTGTTGACCGCTACTGCCCTTGAGGCATCTCGTGCAGGCCGCTCCGGCATCTATGATGTCACGGTAACGGGTGGCGACGGCCGCATAGTGGCGCTTTTTCGCGGGCTGTCGCGCAGCGTCAAAGGCCAGCATTTCGACGAAGACGCAGGAGGAACCCACTGATGAAAGACTTGACCCCCGCTAAGGACACATTGGACCCGATCGAGATTGCCAGCCGGGACGAGATCATGAGCCTTCAGCTGGAGCGTATGAAATGGTCGCTGCGCCACGCCTATGACAACGTACCTTTTTACAAAGCCAGCTTTGATGCGGCGGGGTTGCACCCCGATGATTTGCACGACCTGAGCGATCTGGCCAAATTTCCCTTCACCGTTAAAACCGATCTGCGCGACAATTATCCGTTTAAGATGTTCGCCGTCCCTCGCGAACAGGTGGCACGTATTCACGCGTCCTCTGGCACCACCGGGCAACCAACCGTCGTTGGCTATACGCAGAAAGACCTTGAAAATTGGGGGAGTGTTGTGGCGCGGTCCTTGCGGGCGGCGGGGATGCAGCGCGGAGATATGCTGCACAATGCCTATGGCTACGGTCTCTTTACCGGAGGTCTGGGGATCCATCTGGGGGCAGATGCGCTAGGGCTTTCCACCTATCCGATCTCGGGCGGCATGACGCCCCGGCAGGTGCGGTTGATCGAAGATTTCAAACCCAAGGGCATCACCGTTACGCCCTCCTATTCCCTGTCGATCCTCGATGAATTCGCCGCCCAAGAATTGGACCCCCGAGACAGCTCGCTTGAGGTCGGTATCTTTGGCGCGGAGCCCTGGACCAACGCCATGCGGCTGGAAATCGAACAGGCCTTTGATATGCATGCGGTCGATATCTACGGGCTGTCCGAGGTGATGGGCCCCGGCGTGTCGATGGAATGTGTTGAGACAAAGGACGGCTTGCACATCTGGGAGGATCATTTCTATCCCGAGATCATCAATCCCGAGACAGGCGAGCCGGTGGCCGAGGGCGAACAGGGCGAGCTGGTCTTTACTTCGCTGACGAAAGAGGCGTTTCCGATTATCCGTTATCGTACCCGTGATCTGACGCGGCTTTTACCGGGCACGGCGCGGTCGATGCGGCGGATGGAAAAGGTGACGGGGCGCAGTGACGATATGATCATCCTGCGCGGCGTGAACGTCTTTCCCACCCAGATCGAAGAAGCCCTGATGGCGACCGCAGGCCTTGCGCCCCATTTCCAGATCGAGCTGAGCCGCCCGGACCGGATGGATCAGATGCGCGTTCTGTGTGAATGCGCCGATGCAAGTGTATCAGATACCAACCGTCACATCGCCGCAAAAGCCTTGGCCGCGCAAATCAAACAGACCGTCGGGATCAGTATCGCCGTAGATGTGGCCGATGTGGGCGTCGTGCCGAGGTCCGAAGGCAAGGCCGTACGGATCATTGACAACCGCCCCAAGGGCTAGCCGCAGGTGATCGCGACGATTGTGTCGGTCTCGTCCAACTGGATATTCAACCGTGCCGGATTGAAATCCATCGTCACTGGATCGCCAAACCGGTAGGTGCGCTTGGGTTCTGGCAAGGAAAGATCGACAACCGCATCCTGCCCAATCAGGTTCTGATAGGCGGATGCATTGCATGTGTCAGGTCCACCCGTCTGCGCAGTTGTGTCCGCGTTTTGCGGTGCATTGCATCCAGCCAGCGCCAGACAGGTCAGTCCCAGAATCCATTTCATCATTCTTCTCCTGTTTTGAAAAAGTTTCGCAGGCTCATACACCATTGCTTGCCAGAAACATATCGACCGCGCCGGCGATAAAGCGAGATATCTCGCCTACTGACACGGTATTGCCCAATTTAAAGACCTAGCGCGACCGAAAACCAGCCTTGCACAAGTCTCCAAACTGATCCGCTGTGACCACGCAGATGCAAAAGACCTGCATCCCGAACGTCGATGTCACAGAGCGCAATCCTAACTTGCGCAGGCATCTTCACGTTATTAGAATGGTTCTAAGTAACGGGGGCGCATCATGCTTTTTTCATTCAGCCGCAAACGCTTTAAGGATTTGTCCGAGCAGGAAGTGCTGGCGCTTGCCATCTCGTCAGAGGAAGATGATGCGCGCATTTATCGGGGCTACGCCGAAATGCTGCGAGAGGAATATCCGAAATCCGCTGCGGTTTTTGATGGCATGGCGGCAGAAGAAGATGGCCACCGCCAGCGTTTGATCGACCTCCATCAGGCGCGCTTTGGCCCAACCATTCCATTGATCCGGCGCGAGCATGTATCAGGTTACTATGCCCGCCGCCCGGTGTGGCTGATCGAAAATCTCGGTCTTGAACGCATTCGCGCCGAAGCGGCTGCGATGGAACACGATGCGGAGCAGTTCTATCTGAAGGCCGCATCGCAAACGAGTGATGCCGATACACGGCGCCTGCTGGGGGATCTGGCAGCAGCCGAGGCGGGTCATCAGAACAAGGCCGAAGATCTGGCCGCCACCCATCTGGACGATGCGGCCTTGTCCAGCGAAGACAATGAAGCGCGCCGGCAATTCTTGCTGACCTGGGTGCAACCGGGGTTGGCGGGGCTGATGGACGGGTCCGTATCCACCCTCGCCCCGATCTTTGCCGTGGCTTTCGCCACCCAAGACACCTGGACCACGTTCCTTGTGGGTCTTGCGGCCTCCGTTGGCGCGGGCATTTCAATGGGCTTTACCGAAGCGGCCTCGGATGACGGGCAGCTTTCTGGTCGTGGATCGCCTTGGAAACGCGGGTTTGCATCTGGCATCATGACCACGGTCGGCGGCTTGGGCCACGCCCTGCCCTATCTTATTCCCGATTTCTGGACAGCGACGATCACCGCTTTTGTTGTTGTGTTCGTTGAGCTTTGGGCGATTGCCTGGATCCAGAACAAATACATGGATACCCCGTTTTTCCGCGCAGCATTTCAGGTCGTAATGGGTGGTGCGTTGGTCTTTGCAGCCGGGGTGCTGATCGGGTCGGGGTAGCAGATAAGAATGCCTCCCGATTTTCGCTAGTCCTCCTGCTTATGCCAAGGTATTGCTGAGACATGCTGGCGATCTTCCTGAAAACCCTGCCGTTCTTTGCGGTCATCGGCCTTGGCTATTGGGCCGGACGCACACGGTTCTTCAGCGCCGAGGCGACGGCCTATCTGACCAAATTTGTCTTCTACTTTGCCCTCTCGGCCATGTTGTTCCGGTTCTCCGCGAACCTGTCGTTGGCCGAGGTCTGGGACACGCGGTTGGTCATCGCTTATCTATGGGGCACGGCGTTTGTCTATGGCATTGCCTCTCTGGTGGGTTTCTTGCGCGGGCTCGACGTGCCCACCAATGCGATCGAGGCGCAATGCGCCGTGATCGGCAACACCGGCTTTCTAGGCGTGCCGATGCTGACGCTGCTGCTGGGGGCCGAAGCAATTGGCCCTATCGTTCTGGCGCTGGCCATTGATCTGATTGTCTTTTCCAGCCTGATCGTGATCCTGATCACCGGTGCGCGTGACGGGCAGGTCAGCTTGCGGATGATCCGTTCTATCGGGGTCGGGCTGTTGAAAAACCCGATGATCGTGGCAATATCGCTCGGCTTTATATGGTCGGGGCTGAACATCCCGATCCCCGTTCCGCTGAATGACTTTCTGGCGCTATTGGGCGGCGCGGCCACACCGGGCGCGTTGTTTGCCATCGGCGCGTCGCTCGCGTTAAAATCGGCAGAGCGGATGCAGATCGCAGGCTGGCTCAGCTTTTGCAAACTGGTGCTGCATCCGTTGTTTGTGGGCCTTGCGGCCCTGTTTCTCTTTGGCGTCGATCCATTCAAGGCGGGCGTGATCATCGCGGTTTCGGCCTTGCCGGTGGCGGGCAACGTATACATGCTGGCGCAGCATTATGGTGTGGCTCCCGCCCGCGTGTCCGCCGCCATTTTCCTGTCGACCGTCTTCAGCATCCTGACCGTCAGCCTCGTGGTGGGATGGGTGACAACATTCTGACAATCAAAGGATCGAACCTTATGAAAACCATATCCGAAAACGCCTGCTTTGGCGGCACGCAGGGCGTTTATTCACACGCGTCCACCGCCTGCAATTGTGAGATGACCTTTGGCCTGTTCCTACCCGCCGAGGCGAAGGACGGTCCGGTGCCGGTGCTATGGTATCTGTCGGGCCTCACCTGCACGCATGAGAATGCGATGACCAAAGCCGGCGCTCAGGCCTGGGCCGCTGAACACGGTATCGCAGTGGTTTTCCCCGACACCTCGCCGCGCGGCGACGATGTGGCCGATGATGAGGCCTATGATCTGGGCAAGGGCGCGGGGTTTTACGTCAACTCCACCCAAGACCCCTGGAAGCCACATTTCCAGATGTGGGATTACATCAGCGATGAATTGCCCGCATTGCTGGGCAAGAATTTCGCACTGGATATGGAGCGGCGGGGGATCACCGGCCATTCGATGGGCGGGCATGGCGCGCTGACGCTGGCGATGAACCTGCCGGGCCGGTTTCTGTCGGTCTCAGCCTTTGCACCAATTGCCAACCCTACCGCAAGCGATTGGGGCAAAAAACAGTTGAGCGCTTATCTGGGTAGTGACGAGACCAGCTGGTCCAAACATGACGCAACATTGCTGATGCAGGACGTAGGCTTTGACGGTCCGGTGCTGATTGATCAGGGCGCGGCGGATCAATTTCTGGACCTGCTGAAGCCCGAAGCCTTGTCGCAGGCGATGGCGGCGAAGCGGCAGGAGGGGACGTTCCGGATGCAAAAAGGCTACGATCACAGCTATTTCTTTGTCTCGACTTTCATCGAAGATCACATCGCTTTCCATGCCGAGGCGCTTTATGCGGGGTGATCTGTGACCGCGCTTTATATCGACGCAGACGCCTGCCCGGTGAAGGCCGAGGCAGAGCGTGTGGCGACGCGGCACAAAATCCGCATGTTCGTGGTGTCGAACGGCGGATTGCGCCCGTCGCAGAACCCGCTGGTCGAAACGGTAATTGTGGCGGATGGACCTGATGTGGCCGACATGTGGATCGCGGAGCGCTGCGGGCCGGGCGATGTGGTGGTGACCGGTGACATTCCATTGGCGGCGAAATGCGTCGAAGCGGGGGCACGCGTACTGAAACACAATGGCGAAGCGTTGACCGGTGCCAATATCGGTAACGTGCTGGCCACCCGTGATTTGATGAGCGACCTGCGCGCCGCTGATCCGTTCCGGCAGGGCGGCGGCAAAAGCTTCACAAAGGCCGACAGGTCGCGTTTTTTGGATGCTCTGGAGCGTGAACTACGCGCGGCATTGCGCCAGTAGTCGTTTTCGTTCAAAGAAAACGGTCGGAAACTTTGAAAGTTTCCGACCCCCGGGGGAGAGGGCAGCATGAAACCAGAAGCGGTCGTGTTCGACATCGGCAATGTCCTGATCGAATGGCAGCCCGAACGATTTTTCGACAGCGTCATTGGCAAAGACCGCCGCCGTGCGATGTTTGCCGCTGTCGATCTGCACGCGATGAACGACCGCGTGGACAGCGGCGAGACCTTCTTCAACGTGATCTCCGAGACCGCCGCGACCAATCCCGAGTGGCAGGCGGAGATCATGCTTTGGCATGACCGTTGGCTTGATATGGCGGCACCGGCCACTGATCATTCTGTTCGCCTGATGGCTGCATTGCAGGCGCACGGCGTGCCCGTTTTCTCGCTGACCAATTTCGGCATCCAGACTTACGCACTGGCCGCCCAACATTACGATTTTCTGAACCAGTTCGACCGCAATTTTATCTCGGGTCATCTGGGTGTGATCAAACCGGACCCCGCGATCTATCAAGCGGTGGAAGACCAAAGCGGTATCGCGCCGCAGGCGCTGCTGTTTACCGATGACCGCCCCGATAATATCGCCGCCGCTGCGGCACGCGGTTGGCAGACACATTTGTTTGACCACCCGCAGTCTTGGGCCAACAGGCTGGTTGACGCCGGGCTTCTGTCACAGGATGAAGCACGATGAGTGTTCCAATGATCCCCTTTGATGCCGCCGAACCTTTACTGGACTGGATCGGCCTGACCGAGGCGCTGGCCGCAGGTCACCGCCTGCCCCGCGCCGAGATTGCGGATACCTTTCTGTACCGTGGAAAAGATACATTGCTGAACCGTGCCGCCTGGATCGACGGGCTAGGGATCGCGGTGAAATCTGCCACCGTCTTTCCCGGCAATCCCGACAAGGGGCAGCCCATGGTGAACGGAGGGCTGACGCTTTATGCCGATGACGATGGCAGGCTTGAGGCGATTGTCGATTTCCATCTGGTAACGAAATGGAAAACTGCCGGAGATAGCCTTTTGGCAGCCCGTCGCCTGGCCCGTCCTGACAGTCGCAACATCTTGATTGTCGGTGCAGGCAATCAGGGACGCGCTTTGCATGCAGCCTACAGCGCCGCTTTTCCGGAGGCGGCGTTCACCCTGTGGAACCGCACCCGCGCTAATGCGGAGGCCATGGCCGCCGATTTGCCCGGCTTGCGTATCGCGGATGATCTGGAAGCCGCAGTTAATGCTGCAGACATCGTCACCTGCGCCACCATGTCCACCGCGCCATTGATCCAAGGTGCTTGGCTCCGTCCCGGCCAGCATGTTGATTTGATCGGAGCCTACCGCCCGGACATGCGTGAAGTGGATAATGCCGCGCTGACACGCGCGCGTATTTTCGTAGACAGCTTCGACACCACCATCGGCCATATCGGCGAGATCAACATCCCGCTGGAGTCCGGCACCATCACACGCGACGATCTGATTGCGGATTACTACGGGCTGGACGCGTTCAAGCGCCAAACCCCAAAAGAGATCACCCTGTTCAAGAACGGTGGCGGTGCGCATCTGGATTTGATGACGGCGCGCTATATTCTGGACCGCTGGACCGCTGCTGCATGATCTGGGTGCTGCTGATCCTCGGCATCGTGATTGCCGTGCCGCTGGTGATCGAACACCGTCGCCGGGTGATGAATGATGCCGCACGCGGATCGGCGTCGGGCCAATTTGTAGAGCTTTCACGCGGCGTTACGCACTACGCTTGGCATGGACCCGCAGGGGGACCGGTGGTTGTCTGCGTGCACGGGCTGACCACACCCAGCTTTGTCTGGCGCGGCATGACACCTGCGCTGGCTCATGCGGGTTACCGCGTGCTAACCTATGATCTTTATGGTCGCGGCTATTCGGACCGGCCACCGGGGCCACAGGACGGGACGTTTTTTGTCAATCAACTGGCCGAACTGCTCGCGCATGAGGGGGTCGGCGACCAGCTGACCCTGATTGGATATTCTATGGGCGGCGCGATCGCTGCCCGCTTTGCGGCGACCTATCCCGACCGCATGCACCAGCTGATCCTGCTGGCACCTGCGGGGATGTTAAACATTTCGACCGGACTGCGCGGATTTATCAAGAATGTGCCATTGATCGGCGATTGGCTGATGCTGGCGATCTATCCCGCCATTCTGCGTCAGGGCTACAAGGCAGAGCGTGAGCTGCCAACCTCCGTCCCCCGTGTGACAGAGTTGCAGGCGCAAGAGCTGGAGTTCAAACGATTTATCCCAGCTGTGCTGTCCAGCCTGCGCGGTATCCTGAGTGCCGACCTAAGCGGCGATCACAGGGCGCTGGCCGCTCGCAACCTGCCGGTGCTGGCCATCTGGGGGCGCGATGACACGGTGATCCCTAAAGCCTCTGTCGGCAAGCTGGCGGAGTGGAACCGCGCAGCCCAACAGGAAGCGGTCAAAGGGGCGGGCCACGGTCTGACTTATACTCATACCGATGAGGTATTGCGCATCATGCGCGGCTGGATGACCAAACCGGACTAGGCGGTCACCAGCCCCTCAAGACGCTTCTCGCGAATGGGAAGATGCACGATTGCGCTGAAGGCACCGACGCCCACACCGATCCACCAAACCGCCGTGTAGCTGCCGTAAATGTCGTACATGCGCCCCCCCAGCCAGACGCCCAGAAAGCTGCCCAGCTGATGGCTGAAAAAGATGATGCCATAGAGCGTACCCATGTAGCGCAGCCCGTAGATATGCGCGACCAACCCGGATGTGAGCGGCACGGTTGCCAGCCAAAGCGACCCCATGGCGATGGAGAAAACGATCACTGAGTCCGGGGTGATAGGAAGCAGAATGAAAAGCGCCGCAACAATGGTGCGGCCCGTATAAATGCCAGCCAAAAGGTACTTCTTTGAATACCGTTTGCCAGCCCAGCCCGCCGCGAGCGTTCCTGCAATATTCGCCAGACCGATCAACGAAATCGCGACCGCCCCCAGAGCGGAAGTGGTGGTGATCCCGATATTGTGCAGGACACCGCCCGCAAGGATGGGGCCGCAGAGTTCGGTCACGAAAGCAGGGAAATGTGCGGTAATGAACGCCAGCTGATAGCCGCAGGAGAAGAAGCCCAGAAAGATCAGCGTATAGGAAGGATCCTTGAACGCTTTGACCAGGATTTGACCCAAGCTCTCCTCAAGCTCGGCCTTGCTGGCCTGAACGGGGGCGCGCATCAGCGGCAGCGTCAGCAGCATCAACAAGATCACGGCGGCAAAGACCATGAAGACCGATTGCCAATTCAGAAACGTCAGCATCCACTCAGCAACAGGCGCGCCGAACACTTGGCCTGCGCTGCCTGCCGCGGTGGCAATGGCCAGCGACATCGAGCGGTTCTCATCGCTTGAGGCACGCCCGACCACGGCCAGGATTACGCCAAAGCCGGAGCCCGCGATGCCAAATCCCACCAGCCAGGCATAGGCCTGATGCTCAAGCGGGCTCACGGAATTGGCCGAGAGCACCAACCCCACTGCATAGACCAATGATCCAATGATGATCGCCCGCCGGTCTCCGATCTTTTCAGCCAAAGCGCCAAAAATAGGCTGGCCAATGCCCCATGCGAGGTTCTGGATCGCAATGGCCAGCGAAAACTCAGCCCGCAGCCAGCCGAATTCTTCGGCGATGGGAATCTGAAAAACGCCAAAGGACGCACGAACCGCAAAGCTGACCATGATGATCACGCACCCAACGATCAGGACGGGGGTGAAAATCGAGCTGCGCTGTTCCATTGGATGATCCTTGATGTCCGATCATACGTTCGCCACTTATCATCCTCGCGTCAAATGAAGGCTTGTGAACCTTGCGTCACGAAACCGGATGAGTGGTGCTTTTCATCCCCGCTGCAGATGCGCTATGGCTGTGCCATGACCAGCCTGCGCGATACATATGACCGATTGATTGACGAAGGCAGGCTAACGTCCGACCCTGCGCAAGAAGCCGTGCTGCCGGAATTCGACCGCATCCGCGAGGCGCTGCTGGTGCCGGTGAAGAAAGGTCTGTTCCGCAAGGCACCGGAGCCGCCGCGGGGGCTTTATCTTTGGGGTGGTGTTGGGCGCGGGAAATCCATGTTGATGGATATGTTCGTGGAGCACTTGGAGGGTATTCCGTCCCGCCGTGTGCATTTTCATGCCTTCATGCAGGAAATTCACAGCGCGATGCACGAGGCCCGCAAAACAGGCGTTGATGATGCGATTGCGCCTGTGGCCGCAGAAGTGGCCTCGTCCGTGAAGTTGCTGGCCTTTGACGAGATGCAGATCACCGACATTACCGATGCGATGATCGTCGGGCGTCTGTTTCAGGCGTTGTTCTCTGCGGGGGTTGTGGTGGTCACCACATCAAACCGGATACCGGATGACCTTTATAAACAGGGGCTGAACCGCAACCTGTTCCTGCCTTTCATCGAATTGATCAAGGAACGGATGGTCGTGCATGAACTGGCCAGCCCGACGGACTATCGTCAGGATCGGCTGGCTGGCACTCAGGTCTATTTTACTCCTGTGAATGCAGAGGCACGGGCCGCGATGGATGCGGTCTGGAACGATCTTGCAGGCGATCCGGGTAAGCCCTTGGTCTTGCGCGTCAAAGGCCGGGATGTGGAAATACCGCAGTATCACAACGGCATGGCGCGGGCGCGGTTTCATGACATTTGCGGCAAGCCTTTGGGACCGGCAGATTACCTAGCCTTGGCCGAAGCTGTCCGCGTGCTGCTGCTGGATGACGTTCCCACATTAGGCCGCAGTAATTTCAACGAGGCCAAACGTTTCGTCACGTTGGTAGATGCGCTTTATGAAGCGCGGGTGCGGCTGATCTGCTCGGCGGCAGCGCATCCCGAGATGCTCTACCTTGAGGGCGAAGGCACCTTCGAATTTGAACGTACAGCATCGCGCCTGCGTGAAATGCAGGCAGAGGGATGGGGCAGCTAGGCCTTAGTCCCCGACCAGCGAAGTATTGTCTCGGGTCACAGTATCTTGCGGGTGATAGGGCGCATCAGACATATAAAGCGTCCAGACACCGCCACCGATAATCGCCAGACTGATCAGAATAAAAATCGTTTGGGACAGGCCGCGCGATGGCTTTTTGACAGAGTCACCCCGGGCGTTACTAACATCCTGTTTCATAATGCTCTTCCTCAGAAATTCCGGATGTGCGCGGCAGATGCGCCCCCAGATTGAGGAAATGCATACACTGAAAAGGCAAAATTTTGCAGGGGTGGCGCTAAAATTATCCGTTTTCGCGTAAAATTGCACCAGCCAGATAAAGCGAGCCGCAAATCAGCACACGTGCTTCGGGGCATTCGGTCACAATCGCGCTCAGGGCGGCGGCGATGTTCTCGGCCTGCTGCGCACGCAAACCCACAGCCCGCGCTGCAGCAGCAGTCTCTGCCGCGGGCAGGGTCGCCTTCTCGCCAGGGATCGACACGGCGTAAAGCGCAGTCGCATGATCCGCCAAGGGACGTAGGTATCCGGTGATGTCTTTGGTGTTGAGCATACCGCAGATCAAAAAGGTTGGGCGTGCCGGGCGTTCGGCCAGAACACTGGCAAGTGCGATACCCGCCGCCGGATTATGCCCGCCATCGAGCCACAACTCCGCTGTGCCCGCCAGATCAACCAAAGGTCCGGTTTTCAACCTTTGCATGCGGGCTGGCCATTCGGCTTGCGTCACAGCCGCTTCGCAGGCCATGTCGTCCACACCCAAGTGCCGTAGCGCCGCCAGCGCCGCACCTGCATTCATGACCTGATGCGCGCCCGGTAAATTGGGCAAAGACAGATCGAGCAGGCCTGTTTCATCTTGGTAAACCAGTCTGCCTGCTTCAATGCCGACATGCCATTGCTGGCCGTAAGCCAAAAGCGGCGCGGCCTGCCGGGCGGCCACCGCTTCGATCACATCCATCCCTGCCTCTTCCTGCGGACCGACGACGCAAGGTACACCAGGTTTGATGATCCCCGCCTTCTCTCCTGCAATTTCGGGCAGAGTGTCGCCCAGAAACTGCTGATGGTCGATGGATACGGGCGTGATGATGCTGAGTGCGGTCTTGTCCATCACATTGGTCGCGTCCAGACGTCCGCCCAAACCGACCTCAAGCAGCGTGTAATCCGCAGGGGTCCGGGCGAATGCCAGCAAAGCAGCAGCCGTCGTAATCTCGAAATAGGTAATGTTGCCGCCCTTGTTCGCAGCGTAACATTCATCCAGCACTGCGGTCAGCGCATCCTCGTCAATCAGCGTGCCTGCCAGCCGGATCCGCTCGTGGAATCGCGCCAGATGCGGCGAGGTATAGGCGTGCACGGTCTTACCTGCCGCTTCCAGCCCTGCGCGGATCATGGCCTGGGTCGAGCCTTTGCCGTTGGTGCCCGCGACATGGATCACCGGTGGCAGATCATTCTGCGGATTGCCCAACGCCTCCAACAGACGGAACATGCGGTCCAGCGTCAGGTCGATAATCTTGGGGTGCAGCGCCATCATCCGTTCAAGGATGAGATCAGAGGAAGGCGATGTCATTTTTCGGGATCAGGCTGCGCGGCCTCTTCTGGCGCGTCGGTCAGCGCATGGTCCAGATCACCGCCCTCCTGTGGTGGAGGCAGATCACCGCGCACAGCAGGCGGCAAGCCCAGCAGCATACGCGTGATGTTGATCAGTTCATCGCGCAGATCGGTGCGCGGTGTGACGCGGTCCAGCATGCCGTGATCCAGCAGATATTCCGCACGTTGAAACCCGTCCGGCAGCTTTTCACGGATCGTCTGTTCAATCACACGCGGCCCGGCAAAGCAGATCAGCGCATTGGGTTCGGCGATATGCACATCGCCCAGCATAGCATAGCTGGCGGTGACACCCCCGGTGGTCGGATGCGTCAGCACCACGATATAGGGCAGCCCCGCTTCCTTCAGCATCTGCACTGCAACGGTGGTGCGCGGCATCTGCATCAGTGAAAGGATACCCTCCTGCATGCGGGCCCCCCCGGCGGCAGAGAACAGGATCAGCGGGCGCTTGAGCTTGACCGCCTGTTCGGCGGCGGCAATGATTGCATTGCCCACATACATGCCCATTGATCCCGCCATAAACGAGAAATCCTGACAGGCGGCAACGATGGGAGTGCGGCCAATTTCACCTGTGGCCACCAGCATCGCTTCGGCCTCCCCGGTCTGTTTCTGCGCGGCGCGTAAACGGTCGGGATATTTCTTTTGGTCCCGGAAATGCAGCGGATCAACCGCCGGTTTTGGCACGTTCACCTCGGAGAATATGCCCCCATCAAACAACGCCGTGAAACGGTCACGCGGTGAGATCGGCATATGGTGTCCGCAGTTGGTGCAGACATTCAGATTTTCGCTAACCTCGCGATGAAACAGCATCGTCCCGCAGTCATCGCATTTGGTCCAAAGATTATCGGGCGTCTCGCGGCGCGAAAAGATCGAGTTGATCCGGGGACGGACGTAATTGGTGATCCAGTTCATTCAGCGCCTCAAATGCTGTTTGCTGTCTCCCAGATAAGCGGGCCGCGCGGGAAATGCAATCAACGCCTGATCGCCAGTCGCGCTGCCAGCCACATCACGAGCATCATGGCAAAGTCGACCGGCAGCCATGCGCGCAGTGCTTCGGTATCCTCCAGCCCGAAGGGCGTCAGATAAAGCGCAAGGCCCGACAGGTCTTCGGGGAGGGAGACAATCAGCATGGCAGAGACATTATTCCAGAAATGAACCGCAATCGCAGGGCCAAGCGAGCCTGCACGCGCCGTCAGGTCCGCCATCAGGATGCCGAACATTCCCGCCCACAAGGCGATGATCAGGGCATTGTCCCCCGCCGTATCAGGCAGGTAGTGGCCCAGCGCAAACAGCACCGAGGGCAGCACCATCCACGCCCAAGGCGAGCGAAAGCGCACGGCCAGTTGTTGCTGCACATAGCCGCGAAAAACGACCTCTTCTGCGCTGACCTGCACAAAGATCAGGATCAGCGAGGGGAACAGCAGGGCAAGCCACTTCTGCACCGGCATATTGGGGATAAACTCACCACCCATGCCCCAGGGAGGCAGCACAAACACAACCGCCATGACTGCCAGCACACTCAGGCTGACCAGCCGAAAATCGCGCAGCAGCGCAGGTATGGGTCCCAACAGGCTCAGGAAAGACCGGCTATGCAGCAAGCGCACACTGATCGCGACACCCACGCTCATGAAACCGAAGCTGAGCAATAGCAAATACATCGCCAGCGCAGTCCGCCCTGTCATCAATTCGCCCAGCATCGCGGGATAGCTGGTGCGGGCAAGGTTGTAGACCACCTGAAAGAAGACCTGGCTCAGCAGGATATAGGCAAAACCGGCCAGCACCAAACCGGCGACAAAGCGCCAGAGTTCGGGTTTGTGACGGGCGGGCGCGATGAAAACCTCATGTGGGGCATAGGGAGCAGGCTTCATTCAGCAGCGCTTTCTGACTGAACGGCCGGAGGTGGCGGCCCAAGCTCTCGGGGAGGTTCAATACCAGCTGCAATCATCAGATCGGCGGCGGCGGTCAGGTAGCCTGCCACGGTGCGCAGCAGGCTGAGCAACAGCACCTTGTCGCTTTCAACAACGGACCGGAATTGTTCGGCACCGATCCGCAGGAACTGCACTTCTTCGCGGGCGATCAACACCAGTTGGCGCGGTTCGTTCAGGATGACCGCCAGATCGCCGATCAGACGGCCCGGCTCGACATCCGAGATATGATGGAATACGCCGTCGTCCCCAAATGTGCCCAGCTCTGCACGCCCCGACAGGCACAAATAGACTGCATCAGAGCGGTCCCCAACCGCGAAAACTGTCTGCCCGTCATATGCCGTGTACCACTGCGCCGCAAAGGCCAGAAGCCGACGGTTGCGACCGTTGAGGGACGAAAACAGCGAATCGCGGGAAATAATCCGCAATTTGCGGCGCAAATCATCCGATGCAGAGTCTTCGTGATCAAACTGGTCAGACTTTTCAACGCCGTCAATTTGGCCGTGTTTGATCTCGATATGCAGGTCAAAGTCCTGCGGATTGGCGAAACTGTCATTGATATAGATTTGGGTCGTATCCGGCAGCAGCGTGCTCAACTTGTTGCGCGTCGCGGCCTGTGTTTCCGCGTCTCTGCCGATCAAAGATTGGTTCAGGACCAGCACATCAGGCCGTTTGATCGCAGCACGGCCAAATGCAGCGCGTTGTTGAAACACCGCCGGGAGGTTCGTGCCGCCAATGGCCGTGGGCACATCAAACAACGTGGCCGAGATCATCTGCTTGAGGTCGGCTTCGGTCAAAAGGTCTTTGATCACATCGCGCACCAGATCGGCCTGCAGCCCGGCCAGGCCGGAAAACCGGCCATAGATCAGGTTCTCCAACAGCGTGAGACGCGGCAGATACCTGTCCGGCTCGATCGGCACGAAAAGGTCTTTGGCCTGTTCGCGCAGTTGCATCCCCCGCGATTTGCGGATGCGCACAATCTCTTGCTTGAAGCTTTCGGGGAAGGACGGGCCAATCTGTTCTGCAGTCAGTGCAAAGGGCACCGTCAGTAGCAGGGCAAATTCTTCGGAGGTCAGCGCCTCATCCCCCTGCGCTTTGCGACGGTTGGCAATATCGACCAACTGCTCATAGAGCGGCTCTTCGATCCCAAGGGCGGTAAAGAGGGGATGATCGGTACCGTCCATTCCAAAAGTTTCATGCAGGGTTTCCACAAGCGTTTGCGAGATTGCAATCGCCTGCTCGCCCAACCCCTGGTCCATCACCATCGCCAGAAAGGCACGTTGTTCGACCAGCCCGGCCTGTGAAATGTCACGCAAGGGCGCGGCAAAGGTCAGATTCCCCCCGAGCGGCACGGCGGGATTGAATTGATCCGGATCAAACCGCAGCACCGCGTCTTCCAGCCCCTCGTGCTTGAGCTTTTGGTGCACCTTGTCGCGCAGACCTACGATGCGGCTCGCGAGGTCAGGATGCTGCGCAGGGTCCATGCGCGATTCCAGCATCCGCTCGAAAATGGTGTCGGCCGTACCCAACGCATCGGTAATTTCGTAAAAGAAGCGGTTCACGTCTTCGCGGCTTTCCAGCCCGGCGATTTCAGGATCAAGCCAGTCGGCATCGGTGCTGTCAGGGCTGTTACCGCTGCGCCAGGCTTCGATCATGGCGCGATTGATCTTGCGAGACCCCCACGGCACGGTTGTCGGGTTTGTCCTAAGCGGCATCAGCAGGTTGTCCCCGACATCGCCAAAAAACAGATAAGGCTGCGCCTGCGCATAACCGATCCGGGCCGCGATCACCGCTTGATGCAAATCGCTCAGGTCATGCCCCGCAATGATGACCTTGCCACGGGTGGGTGTGATTTCACGGGTCAGAACTTCGGCCAGGGCTGTGCGTTCAGTCTGGTTGCTGATTTCGATTGCCACCTGACTGCCCGCCGGTATCGTGAAGGAAATATCCCGCAGTGTCATATCGCCACTGCTGCCGCGGACCGAGATATTGCTAAGCTCGATGTCACCGCGCAGGTGGGGCATGTCTTCGGGTGTGCCATCAAACAGAGCTTCGTCTATCATATTGTTGGGTGCGAACCGTTCGATCACCACGTCCCAACGCACCGCCATGTCTTGGGTCTGGTTGTAATAGGTCAGCAGCTCTTTCCACGGGCTGCTCAGGTCTTTGTACGCAGCCAGTGCCGCGACCAAAGCGCCCACAGTAATATCACCCTTGATCGCCAAGTAGCCGCCTACCGCGTAGAAAAAGAATGGGGTCAGCTGCGTGATGAAGTTGTTCAAAAACTTCATGAAGAATTTCTTTTGGAAAATCTTGAAGCGGATTTCAAATAGCTTGCCCAGCCGCTCGGTAAAACCCGCCAGCCGGTAGCGCCAGCCGCCGTTGGTGCGCAGGTCCGTGATTCCCGCAGCCGTTTCCCCGATCTCGGCCGAGAACTGGCGTACTTCCTTGATCCGCTGCTTGTTCAGCTCGTTGATTTGGCGCTGCAACAAAGGAATAAGCCAGGCCTGCAGCGGGATCAGGGCAATCCCCGCCAGACCGAACCAGAAGGACTGCAAGAACAGGAACATCAGAATGACAAGCATCTGACCGGCCTGAAACACCGGCTGAGCAATGAAATCGCCCATCAGGCCTCCCATCGGCTCGGCTTCGGATGTGACCATGCTGACCAGCTCGCCCTGCGATGTCTCCTGAAAATAACTGCGCGGAAACCGCATCATCCGTTTCAGCAACTGATAGCGGAACCGCCGCAGCATCCGTTCAGACAGGACACCTTTCATGGTGTTCAGCCGCATCTTGAGCAGACCATGCACCAGTACCGCGCCCAGATAGGAAAAACACAGCGCCATGAGGAACTGAACCTGCGTCAGCTCGACGCCCATAAAGTCGATGACATTGCTTTCAGCGCCAATGGCATCGTTGATGATCCGCTTGGGCAATTCCAGCGTGGCATAGAGAAACGGAAAGGTGAAAAGCGTGAAAGCCAGCAGGTACAGTTGATCGCGGCGCGAATATTTCCAGATGAAGGAAAAAATCGTGGATTCCATCAGGGCAGACCTTCGCTGGAGCTAGGGGCCAGATCAGTCCCTGAATGCGGTGGCCCTTTACCTAGGGCCGTAGGCCATCCTTTACAACATCGCCGCTTTGCCTTGCAGCAGCGGGCCTGCGCGACTATTCCGGTACGGACACGATTTCCGAGGGAGGCCCAGATGTCCACCAACCAGCGTTTTGACAAGAGTAAACTGCCCAGCCGTCATGTGACCGAAGGGCCCGCGCGTGCGCCGCACCGGTCCTATTACTATGCGATGGGCATGACAGATGTAGAGATTCACCAGCCTCTCGTCGGTGTCGCGACCTGCTGGAACGAGGCCGCGCCCTGCAACATCGCGCTGAACCGCCAGGCGCAAGCCGTAAAGGTCGGCGTAAAGCAGGAACAGGGCAGCCCCCGCGAGTTCACGACGATCACCGTCACCGACGGCATCGCGATGGGTCACGAGGGCATGCGCTCTTCCTTGGCTTCGCGTGAAGCGATTGCCGATACGGTTGAATTGACGATGCGCGGCCACTGCTATGATGCGCTTGTGGGTCTGGCGGGGTGTGACAAATCCCTGCCGGGAATGATGATGGCGATGATCCGTCTGAACGTCCCGTCTGTATTCATGTACGGCGGTTCCATCCTGCCGGGCAAGGCGCCCGAAGGCGCGGATGTGCCTGCCGCTTTCGCTGACCGTGATCTGACCGTGCAAGACATGTTCGAAGCAGTCGGCAACTGGCAGGGCGGCACCATGACCGAAGCCGAGCTGGAAATCCTCGAGCGTGTCGCCTGCCCTTCTGCGGGTGCCTGTGGTGGTCAGTTCACCGCCAACACCATGGCCTGTGTGTCCGAGGCGATCGGCCTTGCGCTGCCCAACTCCTCCGGTGCGCCCGCGCCTTACAAATCGCGTGACGAATATGCGGTGGCCTCCGGTGCCGCCGTGATGAATCTGATCGAAAAGAACATCCGCGCGCGCGACATATGCACCCGCGAGGCGTTTGAAAATGCAGCGCGCATCGTCGCCTGTACCGGTGGCTCCACCAACGCGGGCCTGCACTTGCCCGCCATGGCGCATGAGGCGGGTATCGAATTCTTCCTGGAAGACGTCTGCGAAATCTTCCGCGACACACCACACTTTGTCGATATGAAACCGGGTGGCGCTTATGTGGCCAAAGACCTGTATGAAGCCGGCGGCGTGCCCGTTGTGATGAAAGAACTGCGCAAAGCGGGCCTGATCCACACCGATTGCCTGACCGCGACAGGCTACTCCATGGGCGAAGAACTCGACCGGATCGAACGCGAGGCAGACGGCAAAGTCATCCACGCGATCAGCGACCCGATCAGCAAGACCGGCGGTGTTGTGGGCCTCAAGGGCAATCTTGCCCCCGAAGGTGCGATCGTGAAAATTGCAGGCATGTCGGACGAGGATATCGTGTTCACTGGCCCCGCGCTGGTGTTTGAGTGTGAGCAGGACGCTTTTGAGGCGGTGCAGAACCGCACCTACTCCGAAGGCGATGTATTCGTGATCCGCAACGAAGGACCGCGCGGCGGGCCGGGCATGCGCGAAATGCTGGCGACGACTGCGGCACTGTCCGGTCAGGGCATGGGCAAGAAGGTCGCGCTGATCACAGACGGACGTTTTTCTGGTGCGACACGCGGTTTTTGCGTGGGGCATGTGGGTCCAGAGGCGGCGATGGGCGGGCCGATTGGTCTGCTCAAGAACGGCGATATGATCACGCTGAACGCGGTCACCGGCTCCATCTCTGTCGATCTGACCGACGACGAACTGGCGGCCCGCAAGGCCGAGTGGACAGGTCCACGTCCAACGAACTACGCCTCCGGTGCTTTGTGGAAATATGCGCAGCTTGTCGGCCCAACCTATCTGGGCGCAGTGACACATCCGGGCGCTGCGGCGGAAACCCATGACTACATGGACCTCTAAGGCAGCAATCGCCGCGCTGCTGATGGGTCTGTCAGCATGTGATGCACTAACTGTACCGGAGCCTGATGCGGCTCCGGTCGCTTTATCACAGGCCAAGATGGCCTTCGGCGCGGTCACGCTGGTCCCACCACGCGGCTACTGCATCGACAAGCGCAGCTTGCGTCAAAACTTTGCCATGATGGCACGATGTGACCGGCTCGGTGTACCTTCAAAGGCGGGTGATGCACCGATTGGCATCATCACAGCCAGTTTCACCACCAGCCGCGGCAGCCTGCCCAGTCCGCTGGATACCGCAGCCGCACTTAACCTTGCTGCGGTGACGGATACGGTCGAAACCGATGATGGCGTGACATTCCGCGCAAAGGGCCCTGCCCCGGCTGAAGGGTTGTCGGACACACATTGGCGCGGAACGTCCGCAATCGGCTCGCAAATCATGGGCCTTGCGCTTTATGGTGAGGAAGACGGGCGGGCCACCGGGCGCGACGGGCGGCAGATTTTGTCCAGCATCATGGTCGCATCAAAGTCAGATTCCTGACCACGATTGTTTCTTAATTGGCAACACAGGCCAATTTCGCATCGGAATGTCGCCAATTTATTTGAACGCAACCTTTGTGACCGATACAGTCGGGTAAAAGCAGTCAGGCAACCGCAATCATGTCCAAAATTACATTCGGCTTTCTGGATGGAAGAGTGTTTTCGCGCAATATTCAGCGTTGGGCGCGTGCGGCACGGCGGTCCAAGGAAACCGATCTACCTGTTCTGCGCCGCCAGCGCAGTCATGCCCGTGCGCTCAAGCTGCATCTGGATCGCCTGATCCACAGCGCGGACGAGCGGTTGGCCCTTCCCATGATCGGCTCTACCAGCTTTCCCAAACCGCATAATGCCGATTGGGCGTGGCGGCCTGAATTATGGCGTGGCCCGCTGGCGACGCCGGGGCTGTCTGCCGTGCAAACCAAAAGCATGCTGGGCGATGAGGTCACGCTGTTTCATGATTGCGATTTTTCCGAGCTGACCCTGCGCCAGTTGCGCAACCTGCGCGAGGCCGATCTGGCCCCTTACGGACTGCGTCTGGATGTTTTCCAGTTCGACGGATCGTTTCTGTCACTGGTGATCGACTTGCCAACCGAAGGCACCGATGGTCTGAAACGCACACATCTTTTGCGCATGGACGCGATTGTCGAGATGGAAAAACCGCTTGAGATCTTTGCCCGCCTGAACATCAAACACGGACCGAATACAGAACAGATCGTGCGTGAGCTTCCGCTTTATGAAGAAAACCACCGTGTCGAATTTGATCTGGCCTATTCCAATCTGAACGAGAAACGGGTGGAGCGGGCCTGGATCGATCTGATCTTTGAAGGTCCGGAAATGAACCAGGTCATTCTGCGCGACCTGACCTTTTCGCGTCGCCCCCGCGCCCATCTTTAACAAGGAGCCGCCGCATGTCTGCACTGCAATTGACGAAAACCAAAATGAAAGAAGGCGTGTGGCAAGGTATCATTCTGGGCATGGGCGAGGATGAACCCCAGGTCGAAGTGACCCATGAGGGGCGAGTGTTGTCTGATGTGCTGATGACGCACAACCAAAGCGCCGACCATTGGGTGTTGTCGATCCCGATCCCACCCCAAGCGATTGCGGACGGGGTTCAGACTGTCATGATCCACGACAAACAGAACGATACCAAGATCGGGCATATCACGCTGATGGCGGGCGATGAGCTTGCCGAAGATCTAAGGGCAGAGGTGAACCTGCTGCGCGCTGAGCTCGATATGCTGAAAAGCGCGTTCCGGCGGCATTGCGTCGAGACGACCTGACGCAAACAAAAAGGGCGGGGAATATCCCCGCCGCTTTCTTATCTTATAGAGTTGGGTGCAATTGCCGCTGTATTTATTCCTGCGGACCCAACGCCGACAGACCCTTCAGAATATCAATCGCATAGGCCAGCTGGTAATCCTCTTCACGCAGGTCGGCGGCTTTTTGAGCCTTCTCGCGGTCCGCTTCGATCTGTTTGATCTGATCGTCGGTCAGGCTGTCGTTATTCAAGCTGCCGCGCAGGTCCGCCTCTGAGCGCAGAGGACGCGCTGCTGCGTCATTATCCTCTTCTGTTTCAGGTTGGGCTGGGGGTTGCGCCACGACGATGTCGGGCGACACGCCGAGCGCCTGGATGGAGCGGCCGGACGGCGTGTAGTACCGCGCCGTCGTCAGGCGCATTGCACCGCTGCCGCGCAGGGGCATCACGGTCTGCACCGAGCCTTTACCAAAGCTCTTCGTACCGATCACGATGGCGCGACGGTGATCCTGCAAGGCACCCGCGACAATCTCGGAGGCGGAGGCTGAGCCGCCGTTGATCAGCACAACAATCGGTTTGCCCTGTGCCAGATCACCCGGCGTGGCGTTCACACGGTCGCCGTCGGCCAGCTCGCGGCCACGGGTGCTGACGATCTCGCCTTCTTCCAGAAACGCATCGGACACCGCGATGGCTTGGTTAAGCAAACCACCGGGGTTGTTGCGCATGTCGATGACGATGCCGTTGATGTTGTCGATCCCGCCCGCGGCCTCGATCTGCTCTTCCAGCCCTTCTTTCATTTTCGGGAAGGTCTGTTCGTTAAAGGTGGTCAAGCGCAGTACGGCAGTATCACCCACAGTGCGCGCGCGCACAGCGGTCAGCTGAATGGTGTCGCGCACGATCGACACGTCAAATGGCTCCTGTTCGCCCTCGCGCACGACGGTGATCACAATCTCGGAGCCGACAGGCCCGCGCATCAGCTCGACAGCATCATCCAGCACCAGACCCAGCAGGCTTTCTCCATCCACATGGGTGATGAAGTCACCCGCCTCGATGCCCGCTTCGGCAGCAGGTGTGCCGTCGATAGGAGAGACAACTTTGACAAAGCCTTCTTCCTGCGTGACCTCGATGCCCAGACCGCCGAATTCACCGCGTGTCTGCTCGCGCATTTTCAGCGCATCCTTGGGCGAAAGATAGCTGGAATGCGGATCAAGCGAGGTGAGCATCCCGTTAATTGCCGCTTCAATCAGCTCGCTGCTGTCGGTTTCTTCGACATATTGAGCGCGGATACGTTCGAAAATATCGCCGAACAGATCCAGCTGTTCATAAACGTTTTCGGTCTTTGCGCTTTCCTGCGCCAAAAGCGGTGCGGCGATCTGGGTCGTGGCAATAATACCCAAGACCGTGCCGCCTACTGCTGCCATTACAAACTTCTTCATCTTGCTAACCATCCTCGTCGGTTCGGAACCACAATGCCGGGTCCTGTGGAATGTTCTGTTCTCTTACTTCTATATAGAGCGTTTCTGTACGGTCTGTGCCAGTGCCTTCACGCAGGGGTGACAATTCAGCGCCGGTTTCGCTGCTGATCCCGCCGGTTTCGCCCCCCATCAAGCCAATTGGCGTGCCGGCACCGATGACTTCACCGGCTTCTCCGTACACCACGTCCAGACCTGCCAATACAAAAAGCGCCTCGGCTCTGGGTTCGAGAATCACCACATTGCCAAAATCCAGCAACGGCCCGAGATAGCGGATAGTTGCAGCGGTCGGGGTGGTGACGATGGCACCGGGGCGCGTGGCCAGAATGATGCCGGGGCGGACCACGCCTGCGGCATCGGCCTGACCCGCGCCGCGCAAAAGCAGGCCTTGCACCGGCAGAGGGAGCTGGCCGATCTCGCCGTCCAGTGTGGCTAGTGCAGGGGCGGTTTCTTCGGTCACGATTTCTGACAGGCCAGATGCAAAGCCGTCGAGCGTTTCGGTCGAGGCGATCAGGATACCGGTGCGCACGGGGTCCGCCGTAAAGCGCTTGGGCAGATCGGTGCGGTTGGCCATCGCCTGATTAAGCGCGGTGCGTGCGGCCTGCACTTCAGTCAGCCCGTCCTGCAACCGCTGCGCCGCATCGGCCTGCAGGGTGCGCAGGGTCTGTACGTTTTCAAGATCAATCCGAAGAGCATCCGCGCGGCGGTTCAACGCCGGCGTAAGTTCGGCCAGTAGCATGCCCGCCCGCGCCGTGCCGGTAGGACCATCGGGATGCAACAGAAAAACGGGCGACGGTGTGCCGCCCATGCTTTGCAGCACACCCAGCAAGGCCGCAACCTCGGCATCGCGGGACTGCAGTTTTGCGGTCAGCTGCGCTTCGTTGATAGCTGCTTGTCGCAAGCCGCTGCGCATGGCCCCCAACCCCGTTTCAAAAGCCTGAATGGTTCGGGTCAGGGCACGCACCCGGTCCCGCGCTCCTTCGGCTTCGTCCAGCATGGCAGATGCTTCTTCAAGCGCTTCCACGGCCTCAAGCGCCTGCTGCGCCGCGCCCGATTGGGCCAGAGCCGCAGTTGCCCCGAAAAGCCAGAACAGGATCAGCGCGAAGGCCTTCATACAATCAAGGACTTTCCCGTCATTTCCTCAGGCTGGGCCATGTCCATCAGCGCCAGAAGGGTCGGGGCAAGATCGGCCAGCCGCCCGCCGCTGCGCAACTTTGCGCCTGACGGGCCACCCACCAGGGCCACCGGGACGGGGTTAAGTGTATGGGCCGTATGCGGACCGCCCGTTTCAGGGTCGATCATCACTTCGCAATTGCCGTGATCGGCAGTTATCACCATAGCCCCGCCTACGGCTTCAAGTGTTTTGAGAACGCGGCCGAGCCCGGTGTCCACTGCTTCGCAGGCCGCTATGGCCGCATCCAGATCACCGGTATGGCCCACCATATCGGGGTTTGCGTAGTTGACGACGATCAGGTCGTACCCGTCTTCGATGGCCTGCACGAGGTGGTCGGTCACCTCTGGTGCGGACATTTCGGGCTGCATGTCATAGGTGGCCACATCGGGCGACTTGGGCATAAAGCGATCCTCCCCCACGCCGGCGGTTTCTTCGCCGCCGTTCAGGAAAAAGGTGACGTGAGGGTATTTCTCTGTCTCGGCGATGCGGAACTGGCGGCGACCATGTTTTGCGACCCAGGCGCCCAGCGTATTGGGCAGATCGGGTTTGTGATACATCGTCGTCATGTATTTTGCGTGATCGGTCGAGTATTGCGCCATGCCCATGAGTGCGGCCCACTCCGGGCGGAGGCCGGTGGCGAAGGCATCAAAACCGGGCTGACCAAGTGCCGCCATAATTTCGCGGGCACGGTCGGCGCGGAAATTGAGGCAGAAGAAGCCGTCGCCATCTTTGGCTCCGGCATAGCCGTGCATCACCGTGGGCTGGATGAACTCATCATCCTCGCCCCGCGCGTAACCCTTATCTACCGCACTTTCGGCGCTGTCTTCAGACAGGCCATTTCCTTGCAGGATTGCATGGCTTGCTTTGGCAACGCGGTCCCAGCGGGTATCCCGGTCCATCGCAAAGTAGCGCCCCGTGAGTGTAACGACGCGCACGCTGTCCGGCAGGCCATCGCGGAGGGTTTGCAAGAACCCCTTGGCCGAGCGCGGAGACACATCGCGTCCGTCGGTAAGGGCGTGAATGACAGTTGGCACCCCCGCCGCGTCGAGCGTTTTGGCGGCAGCAATCATGTGGGACAGGTGGCCATGCACGCCGCCGTCCGAGACGAGACCCATAAGATGCGCCGTGCCGCCAGAGGCTTTGAGCGTTGCGATAAAGTCCTGAAAGGGAGGGTTTTTGCCAAAAGTGCCTTCTTCAATCGCCAGATCAATCTGACCGAGGTCCATCGCCACCACGCGGCCTGCGCCGATATTAGTATGCCCAACCTCTGAATTACCCATTTGCCCGCGCGGCAGGCCCACATCAGGCCCGTAGGTAACGAGCGTCGAGGTGGGACAGGTCGCCGTGATCCGATCCATCGTCGGGGTCTTGGCCAGCATGGGCGCATTGCCCTCAGCGCTGTCGCTCAGGCCCCATCCGTCAAGAATACATAGCACCACTGGTTTTGGCGTGTTCATCTGTCCTGCTCCGCCTTTTTTCTTTGGGGCCTTTTAACCGCTTGGTGGGGCCGCGTGAACCTCTTTCGGCATATGGCGACCCGGATCGGCGCTGGCCTGCAACTCGGTCTTGCCGTGCGAGGCGGGTTTGGGCATAACCGCAGTGTACCAGCCCCCATATCAAGGACGATCCCATGAGCCAAGCCGCGCCAGAGACCAAGGTTGTAAACACCTACCGCGTTGCCTGTGATGGTGGCGAAGGGGCTTTGGGCCATCCGCGCGTCTGGCTTCAAATCCCGCGGGATCAGGGGTGGATCGAATGCGGCTACTGCGATTGCCGGTTCATCCATGCCGATCACGAACAGGACCTCGCCCGCAAGGGCGGCGCGGACAAGTCGCCAGATGGCGCGGGCGACCCGGTCCGCCACGGCGACGGCGTCCGCGTCGAGTAATCCGCGCATCGCGTCCGCGCGGTTGGCCTTCATGCAGACGCGCCTTGCCGACAGCCATTGCGCGCTGGCGGGCGACTCCGCATCGTGGCAAAAGACGGAATATGCGCATCTGAGGGGAGCACGTTCATGTCCGGCACATTCGGCAAAGGCCATCATCTGCATTTGATTGACGGCTCTGCGTTTATCTTTCGCGCCTATCACGCCCTGCCGCCCTTGACGCGCAAGTCCGATGGCTTGCCGATCGGGGCTGTGGCGGGGTTTTGTAATATGCTGCACCGCTATGTGGAGGGAAACACCGGCCCCGATGCGCCCACCCATGTTGCGGTAATTTTCGACAAGGGCAGCCACACGTTTCGCAATGACATGTACGACCAGTACAAGGCCAATCGCGAGGCGATGCCGGAAGAGTTGCGCCCGCAAATCCCCCTGACCCGCAGCGCCACAGAGGCGTTCAACATCGCATGCGAGGAGAAGGAGGGTTACGAGGCCGATGACATCATCGCCACGCTCGCCGTGCAGGCGCGGGCGGCAGGTGGCCGCTGTACCATCATCAGTTCGGACAAAGATTTGATGCAGTTGGTCGGCGACGGTGTGGAAATGCTAGACGCCATGAAGAACAAGACCATCGACCGCGAAGGGGTGTTCGAGAAATTCGGCGTTTATCCTGACCGCGTGGTGGATGTGCAGGCACTGGCGGGCGATTCCGTAGACAACGTGCCCGGCGCACCCGGCATCGGGATCAAGACGGCGGCGCTGTTGATCAATGAATACGGTGATCTGGAAAGCCTGCTGGAGCGGGCCAGTGAGATCAAACAGCCCAAGCGGCGCGAGACACTGATTGAGCACGCCGAACAGATCAGGCTGTCGCGGAAGCTGGTTCTACTGGATGAAAACACACCTTTGGATTTTACGCTGGACGATCTGGAGGTGCGCACGCCCGATCCTGATAAACTACTGAACTTTCTGGCCGAGATGGAATTTCGCACCCTGTCCAAACGTGTAGCCGATCAGTTGGGGGCGGAAGCCCCTGTCATCGCTGACGCCCCACCGATGCCGGATGCACCCAAGCTGGATGACGTGCCCTTCGACGCCACCGCCTACACTCAGGTTAGCGATGCGGCTGCGTTGCAAGGCTGGCTCGATGCGATTTACGAGGTCGGCTATGTTGCGGTTGATACGGAAACCACCGGGCTGAACGAAATGACTGCCGAGTTGGTCGGTATCTCATTGGCCACCACGCCGGGCAAAGCTTGCTACATTCCGCTGACACATAAGGCCAACCGGGGCGACGATCTGTTTGGCGGGGATGAACTGGCAGAGCGGCAAATGCCGCTTGAAGAGGCGCTGAAAATGCTGACGCCGATGCTGGAGGATCCGTCGATCCTCAAAATCGGCCAGAACATGAAATACGACGCCAAGATTTTTGCCCAGATCGGCATCGCAGTTGCACCTTTTGATGACACGATGCTGATGTCCTATGCCCAGCACGCTGGCTTGCATAATCACGGTATGGATGCGCTGTCGGAGCGATATTTGAGCCATACACCTATCCCGATCAAACCGTTGCTGGGATCGGGCAAAAGCGCGATTACCTTTGACAAGGTGCCGCTCGAGGAAGCTGTGAAATATGCTGCAGAGGACGCCGATATCACCCTGCGCCTGTGGCAATTTCTGAAACCGCAGTTGCATACCGCGCAGGTGACGAAAGTCTATGAGACGCTTGAGCGCCCTCTGGTGCCGGTGCTTGCTGCGATGGAGCGGTCTGGCATCAAGGTCGACCGTGATACACTCAGCCGGATGTCGAATGCCTTCGCGCAAAAGATGGCGGGGCTTGAAGATGAGATTTATGAGCTTGCAGGCCGCAAATTCAACGTCGGATCGCCCGCGCAAGTGGGTGAGGTCTTGTTCGAGGATATGGGGCTGGAGGGCGGCAAGAAGGGCGCGAACGGCAAATATTCGACCGGGGCGGACATTCTGGAAGACCTCGCCACTGAGCATGACTTTCCGCGACGTATTCTGGACTGGCGGCAGTTGTCCAAGCTGAAATCCACCTACACAGACGCGTTGCAGGACCATATCAATAAGGACACGGGCCGGGTGCACACGTCCTATTCCATCGCGGGGGCCTCGACGGGGCGGCTGGCGTCAACCGATCCGAACCTGCAGAACATCCCGATCCGCACCGAAGAAGGCCGCCGCATCCGCGAGGCTTTCGTTGCGGAGGAAGGCAAAACACTTGTCGCGCTGGATTATTCCCAGATCGAGCTGCGTATTCTGGCCCATATCGCGGATATTCCCGAGCTTAAGAAAGCCTTTGCCGATGGCATCGACATCCACGCGCTGACCGCCTCCGAGATGTTTGGCGTACCACTGGACGAGATGACGCCAGAAGTCCGGCGGCAGGCCAAAGCGATCAACTTTGGTGTGATCTACGGCATTTCCGGCTTTGGGCTGGCGCGGAACCTGCGCATTCCACGGGCCGAGGCGCAGGGGTTCATCGACCGCTACTTCGAACGCTTCCCCGGCATTCGAACCTACATGGACGACACCAAGAAGTTCGCCAAGGAACATGGGTTTGTTCAAACGTTGTTCGGACGCAAGATCCATACGCCCGAGATTGCTTCGAAAGGACCACGCGCCGGGTTTGCAGCCCGCGCAGCAATCAATGCGCCAATTCAGGGCACGGCTGCCGATGTGATCCGCCGTGCGATGATCCGGATGCCCGACGCCATTGCCGACATTCCAGCAGCCATGCTGTTGCAGGTCCATGATGAATTGTTGTTCGAGGTTGAAAAAGGTCACGAGGAAGCGTTGATCGCTGCGGCCCGCGACGTGATGGAGAATGCCAATGATCCTGTCGTCCAACTGGACGTCAAACTGACGGTGGATGCGGGGCAAGGCGCAAACTGGGCGGAAGCGCACTAATCTTGCTCCGGAACGGACCCGGATCGCGCCGCGCTGCGTTAGGTCCAGATCAGGCATGGAGGAGCGCAGATGGATTGGATAAGACAGAACGCGGACATTCTCCAGCTGGGTCTTGGACTGGTTTCGGCGGTCGTCTGGTTGGCCTACCTACAAATCCTCTATCTGGGATTTGTGCGCCAACGGCAGGCGGTGATCATGATCGGCCATGGTGCTGCCAGCGATGACCGCGCCCGCTGCATTGTGACCAATATGGGCACCGAGCCGATCTATGTGATCGCAGCGCTGGCAAAGCTGACGATCGACGGGAAACCTTACAAGGCATCGGTTATCGACCGCGAGGAATTAAACCTCGACACGTTGGATGATCCGATCAAACGCACCACGCTGGGCCCGTTGAAAAGCGGTGAATACATGGATCTGGGCAGTTTTCGGGATTTGATCTGGCGTGCCGAACGGCGGCTCGGGCTGGCGGAGGATTGCCGCGTCGAGCAGATCGAGTTGAGCATCGGTGCCGCATCGGGACATGCCACCAAACTTGTCATTGCTAGCCGTGTGTTCAAACGCGAAGATGATCCATCAGGCAACGTCACGTTCCAGCCAACGACCCTGCTGACGCGACAGCTGCGCGGCGGGTGGAACCACCGGTCTATTCTGCGTCAACTCAAGGAAGATGCCACAGCATGAGCGGTTCCACGGGCAGTCTTCCTACGTTCTATTCTTTTCGCCGTTGTCCCTATGCCATGCGGGCCCGCTTGGCACTGGATGTATCAGGCGTGTCGGTGGACCTGCGCGAAGTCGTTTTGCGCGACAAACCGCAGGCGTTCTTGGACGCCTCTCCCAGTGCGACGGTGCCCTGTCTGGTAGAGGACGCGCAAACCATCGACGAAAGCCTTGATATCATGGACTGGGCATTGGCCCGGAATGATCCCGAAGGATGGTTGGATATGCCCACCCTTGGCCGCGATCTGATTGCTCGATTTGACGGACCGTTCAAATCGGCGCTCGACCGGACAAAATACGCGACACGCTATCCCGATGAAGACCCCGAGCAGCATCGCACGATCGCGTCGTCCTTCCTGACCGATCTGAACACACAATTGCACGGGTATATCTTTGGTAAGCCCACTTTGGCTGATTATGCGATCCTGCCCTTCGTGCGGCAGTTCGCGATGATCGACAAGGAATGGTTCGATGCGCAGGACTGGCCCTCTGTTCAGGACTGGTTGGGCACCTTCCTCGCGTCCGACAGATTTGCGCGGATCATGCTGAAATACGACCCGTGGCAGCCAGAAAATGCGCCCGTGCGGTTCCCTGAATAGTTATGGCTCCTGCCGGACCAGTTTGCCGACCAACCGCCGTGTCAGAGGGGCGACAACCAGCACCGCAGGAAAGGCGATAAGCCAGCTTGGCACCCAGGCCCCCACCCAAAGCGAAAGTAAATCCGGCGGGACGCCAGCAGTGCGTATCGTGGCGATGCCTGATACCAGAAATGACATCAATCCTGACAAAATGAAGCCGAAGACAACGGATGCAAAGCGGGCCGGTATCATGTTGTTTTCCAATGTAACGTATCTTCGGTCTTGCCGCCCGGATGGTATTCGGCGCTGATCCAGCCGTCATAACCTGATGCGTCGATACGCGCAAAAAGTGCGGGGAAGTCCACCTCTCCGGCACCGGGCGGACCACGGTCGGGGCTGTCTCCGATCTGGATATGGCCGATCAGCGGAAGATATTCGTCAAAGACTGCCAGTGCATCGCCGTGGATCATCTGGGCGTGGTAGCTGTCGTATTGCAGCGCGACATTGGGCAGGGACAGTTCGTCCAAAACACCTGCGGCCAGCGCGTAGTCGTTCAAGAAATATCCGGGCTGCGCGACCGGGTTCAGCGGCTCCAGCATCAGCGTGAGACCTTTGGGGGCGGCGCCTGCTGCCCAGCGCATATTGTCGATCAGAACCGCACGGGCCTCGTCCCCTTCGGCGGCACCTGTCATCACATGGATCATCCGAACGCCCAGCGCCTCAGCATAGCGAAAGACACGCTTCATATCATATCGAAACCGGTCCACATGTTCCGGCTGCGCTGCAAACCCGCGCGGCCCGCCCGTATAATTGGGCGGCGGCGCGTTGATCAGTATCAGGCGCAGACCGTTGGCCAAAAGCGCCTGTTGGGTTTCCTTGACGGCAAGGTCGTAGGGAAACAGGATCTCTACCGTGTCGAACCCCGCATCCGCGGCAGCGGAAAACCGGTCAAGATAAGGGAGCTCTGGCCACAAAAGGGTCAGGTTCGCTGCGAATTTCAGGGGCATCAGGCATCTTCTGGCAATTCATCTGAAGGGATGATGCCAAAGAATTCACCGCCTGACCACAGGCCAAACCATCCATCATGGTGTGCGCCCAACTCGACGAGCCGGTAAAAGCTTTTGCGGTCAATCAGCGCTTCAAGATTGCGACGGATGAGGACATAGGGGGCCGGCTCGCCTGTCTCAGGATCTCGTTCAACGCGGATCGGGGCCGCAGGGCCGGCCTCAGAAGCATCGCCCAGATTGGTGGTGAAGGTCAGCACCTGATCTTTACCGGTGCCAGACGAATCGAAATCCACCGCCACGAAGGGCGCATCCTCAACGGTGATGCCGACTTTCTCGACCGGCGTGACGAGGAAGTAATTGTCGCCCTCACGCAACAGAATCGTCGAAAACAGCTTTACCAGTCCGGGCCGCCCGATGGGCGTTCCTTCGTAGAACCACGTCCCGTCCCGCGCGATATGCATGTCGATGTCACCACAGAACGGCGGGTTCCAGCTGTCCACCGGGGGCAAACCGCGCGTTTTTACGGCATTTACAGAAGCCGCAAGGCCACTGGCTGTTGGGGTAACGGTTTTTTGTCCGCTCATAGCTTTTGCCATTTCCAGTTAAAGAGATAGGTTTACAATCAACACATATAATCCCGTTGGAGACATTGTCATGACCCAAGCCGAAGACATGGTAGCGCAGATCGAGGCGCTGGGCGTCAAACTGGCCGAGGCGAAGACCTCGATCACCAACCGGTTCATCGGCCAGGAGCGGGTTGTGGACCTGACGTTGACGGCCCTGTTGTGCGGTGGTCACGGCTTGCTGATCGGTCTGCCGGGCTTGGGCAAAACGCGTCTTGTCGAAACGCTCAGCACGGTGATGGGACTGGACGGCAACCGGGTGCAATTCACCCCCGATCTGATGCCCGCCGATATTCTCGGGTCCGAAGTGCTGGACACCGCCGAAGATGGCAGCCGTGCCTTCCGCTTTGTCGAAGGGCCGGTTTTCTGTCAGCTGTTGATGGCGGATGAAATCAACCGCGCCTCGCCTCGCACACAGTCGGCGTTGTTGCAGGCAATGCAGGAAAAGACCGTGACTGTCGCGGGGCAGGACCGCACACTGGGTATTCCGTTTCATGTGCTCGCGACACAAAACCCGATTGAACAGGAGGGCACCTATCCCCTCCCCGAAGCGCAATTGGACCGCTTTTTGGTACAAATCGACGTGGCCTATCCGGATCGCCAGACAGAGCGGGATATCATCCTTGCCACCACGGGCGACAGTGATGGGCAAGCAAATCAGGTCTTTACCACTCAGGAACTGCTGGATGCCCAACGCCTACTGCGGCGGATGCCCGTGGGCGAGTCGGTGGTCGAGATGATCCTTGATCTGGTCCGCGCCTTCCGTCCGCACGAAGAGGGTGCCAGCCAGCAGGTTCAGGATACGGTCGCTTGGGGCCCCGGCCCCCGCGCCTCTCAAGCGTTGATGCTGGCGGTACGCGCGCGGGCGCTGCTTGATGGACGCTTGGCCCCCTCCGCAGAAGACGTGATCGACATGGCGCGGCCCGTGCTGTCGCACCGAATGGCCCTGAACTTTGCAGCACGGGCACGAGGTGACAGCCTGCAAGATCTGATCGAACAGACCGCAACCCGCCTGACCGGTGCGAAAGCCGCAGCGTGAGCGAACCACTCCCCTTGGGGGCATACACTCCTGGCAACCTGCGCGGTGATGCAGAGGATCAGGCTTCGCGCCTGCCAGCCTTGCTTGCCCGCGCCGAACATTTGGCGGGTGCTGTTTTATTGGGCGCGCATGGCCGCCGCCGTGCCGGGACGGGTGATGATTTCTGGCAGTATCGCCCGGCACAGCAAGGCGACAGTCGGCGTATGATCGACCACCGCCGTTCTGCGATGGGGGATCAGGAGTTTGTGCGCGAACGCGAATGGCAGATCGCGCAATCGGTGATGCTTTGGGTCGATCAAGGTGCCTCGATGCGCTTTGCTTCCGGCAAGGGGCTGCCGCAAAAGGCGGATCGCGCACGGCTTTTGGGTCTGGCCCTTGCCATCATGTTGTTGCGCGGTGGTGAACGGGTCGGGCTCACGGGTACGACCCTGCCTCCCCGCAGCGGCAATCCACAGGTGTTGCGACTGGCCGAACTCTTTTGCCAAGACGATGCCACGGATTACAGCCCGCCAGAACATCGCGCGATGATCCCCCATGCGCGAGCGGTGTTTATCTCCGACTTCATGGGCGATCTGGAAGGCGTGCAAACAGCGCTGACCAAAGCCGCCGACCGCGGTGTGCGCGGCGTGATTTACCATGTGTTGGACCCGGCCGAGGAATCATTTCCATTTTCCGGCCGTACCATATTCGAAAGCATGGGCGGCACGCTGAGCCATGAGACACTGAAGGCAAATGACTTGAAGGGCCGCTATCTGGAGCAGCTGGCTGCCCGCAAGGATGAATTGCAAAGGCTTTGCGCACTGACAGGTTGGCAATACGGGCTGCACCACACGGATGCCTCGGCGCAATCGGCGCTTTTGTGGCTTTATGGCGCGCTTGATGCGCGTGCGGGGGTGGCGGCATGACAGTTCTGGGCGGCATCGGATTTACCGCACCCTGGCTTCTGGCGGCTCTCTTGGCGTTGCCGATCCTGTGGTTGATCCTGCGGGCCGTGCCCCCGGCCCCGATCCGCCGCCGCTTTCCCGGCGTGGCGCTTCTTTTGGGTCTCAGCGACGACGAGACCGTATCAGACCGCACGCCATGGTGGCTGTTATTGCTGCGGATGTTGGCGGTTGCCGCGATCATACTGGGTCTTGCCGGGCCGGTCCTGAACCCCGAAGTCGATCAGGCCGAAGGCAATGGCCCCCTGTTAATCGTGCTTGATGGCACATGGGCCGGTGCCACCCGCTGGCCGGAACAGACACAGGCGATCGAGGCACAGCTGACCCGTGCCAGCCGCGCCGAACGCCCCGTGGGTTTTCTGGCGCTCAGCCGCCCGGATGCGCCTGCGTTCCAATCTGCTGACGTTTGGCGCAGCCGGTTGACCGGTTTCACGCCTGCCGCCTGGCAACCTTCGCAGGAAAACATCGACCGCTCGGTCGAGATCATGGCGGAACTGGATGCATTTGACACCCTGTGGTTCAGCGATGCGCTGGAGTATGAGGGCCGAGATCGCGTTCTGAGCGCCATGCAGGCGCAGGGCAGTGTTGAGGTCTATCAAACCGCCGCCAACGTGCTGGCCATCGCTCCCGCCACCTACGAAGACAGCCTTGTCAAACTGAGCGTGACCCGTGCGGCCCCCGGTCTGGCGCGAGAGGTCGTGATCCGCGCCGAAGGCCGCGATCCAGCTGGCAATGCGCGTATTCTGGCAACCGCCACAGCGGCGTTTGACCAAAGCGCGACTAGGGCAACGGCCGAGCTTTCCCTTCCCTCCGAACTGCGCGCCCGGATCACCGGCTTCACAATTGCGGGGCAACGTTCCGCCGGGGCGGTATCTTTGGTGGATGATGCCTTGCGTCGCCGCGAAGTGGCGCTGATCGGGGCAGGCAATGACCGCGAAGGCCTGCAACTGCTGGCCCCCCTCCACTATATCGAACAGGCATTGGCCCCGACGGCAGACCTGATCGACGGGTCCATCGCAGATGTCCTTCCGGCCAACCCCGATGTGATTGTCCTGGCCGATGTGGCCACCCTGGCCGAAGCCGAAGCGGCGCCGCTGCTTGAGTGGATCGAAGAAGGCGGCATGCTGGTCCGTTTTGCCGGGCCGCGCGTCGCTGCAAGCGACATCAGCCGCTTTGACGAAGATCCACTGATGCCGGTGCGCTTGCGGGCCGGTGGCCGCAGCGTTGGCGGCGCGATGAGTTGGGGTGAGCCAAAATCTCTTGATGCCTTCAAAGAAACCTCGCCCTTTTTTGGGCTGAATATACCGGATGACGTTGTAGTATCTGCACAAGTGGTCGCACAGCCGGATCCCACATTAGCGAACCGCGTGATTGCCTCGCTCAGCGACGGCACGCCGCTGGTCACGCGCAAGACGCTGGGCCAAGGCCAGATCGTGCTTTTTCACGTAACCGCTACGGCCGAATGGTCGACACTGCCGCTATCTGGCTTGTTTGTCGAAATGATGGAGCGGCTGGCGGTGTCCTCTGCTGCGGCATCGCCCGATGCGGGGGATCTTGCAGGCACGACTTGGACACCCGAACGTGTGATGGACGGCTACGGTGCTTTGTCGGATGCAGGCACGCTTCCGGGCGTGGACGGGGCAGATCTGATTGGTGCGCCTGCCGGTCCGGCCTTGCGCCCCGGTATTTATCGGTCCGGCGATCGGCGGCTGGCCCGAAATGTCTTTCGTGCTGATGATACGCTAACGCCCGCGACATGGCCCTCGGATGTGCCGGTGCGCGGCCTTGCCGTCGCCCCTGAACAGCCCGTGGCGGGTTGGCTGCTAAGCCTTTCCATATTGCTTTTGCTGGCCGATGTGGTCGCGTCCTTGGCGCTATCGGGTCGGCTTCTGAACCGCGGCAATACAGCAGCGTTGATCCTGGCGGCACTTCTGGTACCCGGCTTTGCGCCTCAAGCGAATGCCCAAACCGAGGCAGATGAATTTGCACTAGGTGCCACAACCGAGGTGACACTGGCGCATGTCTTGACCGGTGACCCGCGCGTGGACGAGGTCGCGGCCGCCGGGCTTCAAGGACTGTCCGACACGCTGTTCTTCCGCACCTCTATCGAACCGGCACCACCAACGGCGGTTGACCTTGAAACGGATGAACTGGCGTTCTTTCCCATCCTTTATTGGCCTGTCACTCCTGACCAGCCACGCCCTTCGGCGGAAGCCTATACCAAGTTGAACGATTACCTCCGCTCGGGCGGGTTAATCCTGTTTGATACGCGGGATGCAGATATCGCCGGCTTCGGTGCGGCCAGCCCGAATGGGCGCAAGCTGCAAGACCTTGCCGCACCTCTGGACATCCCACCGATGGAGCCTCTGCC
The DNA here is from genome assembly GCF_000622365.1 of Sulfitobacter noctilucae. GTDB lineage: Bacteria > Pseudomonadota > Alphaproteobacteria > Rhodobacterales > Rhodobacteraceae > Sulfitobacter > Sulfitobacter noctilucae. Next base: position 180,345 of record NZ_JASC01000001.1, read on the forward strand.
GGGCGACCATGTGCTTACCCGCACCTTTTACCTCCTGCAGGACTTTCCGGGCCGCCATAATTCCCGCGATGTTTGGGTCGAGGCGGCACCCCCCAATGCCGAACAGATCGAAGGGATGCCGTTCCGCAATCTCAACGACGGGGTGACACCCGTGGTAATCGGCGGCAACGACTGGGCTGCGGCTTGGGCCGTGCGCAGCGATGGTAGTCCTTTGGTGCCGATCGGGCGCGGCTATGCCGGCGAACGGCAGCGCGAACTTGCCAACCGTTTTGGCGTGAACTTGATCATGCATGTGCTGACGGGCAATTATAAATCAGATCAGGTGCATGTGCCTGCTCTTCTGGATCGGCTGGGACAATGACCGCAACACTCGTCTATGATCCACTGATCCCCACGTCGCTGCTGATCGTGGTGACGATCATTGCGTTGCTGGGCTTGATCCTTGCCATCTTGCGAGGGTTGAACGGCTGGCCGCTGCGCGGGTTGGCGGCCTTGGTGGTGCTGGGCGCATTGGCCAACCCTTCCTATCAGCAGGAAGACCGCGCCCCGCTGAGCGATATCGTTCTGCTGGTCGAAGACCAAAGCGCGAGCCAACGGCTGGGCAACCGCGCCGGGCAAAGTACAGAGGCGGCGGATACGCTGGCTGCGCAGATTGCTGCCCGCTCCAATACCGAAGTGCGGCGGGTGTCCGTGCCCGATGGCGCGGGTGATGCAGGCACCGAACTCATGACCGCCATCGCGGATGCCCTCGCCGAAGAGCCACGCGCGCGGGTCGCTGGCATTCTGGCAATCAGTGACGGGCGTGTGCATGACGCCGATCTGCCCCTTGATCTGCCTGCGCCCATGCATTTGCTTATGACGGGCGAAGAAACGGATTGGGACCGCCGCCTGAGTGTCCGCAACGCGCCTGCCTTTGCCATCATTGGCGAACCTGTGACCCTCACGTTACGCATCGACGATCTGGGGGCTGCGCCAGCGGGCGAGGACCTTGCACCGCTTGAGATTTCAATTGACGGAGAGCCGGCACAGACCTTTCGCGTGCCGATTGGACAGGATCTTGAGCTGCCAATCACCCTGCCCCATGGCGGGCGCAACGTGATCCGGTTTTCCCTGCCCGAAGCCGAGGGCGAGTTGACTGACCGCAACAATACCGCGCTGATCCAGATGAACGGGGTGCGCGACCGCCTGAGTGTGTTGCTGGTCAGCGGAGAGCCGCATCCCGGCGGGAGAACGTGGCGTAACCTGCTGAAATCAGACAGTTCTGTCGATCTGGTACATTTCACTATCCTGCGCCCGCCGGAAAAGCAGGATGGGGTGCCGGTGAACGAGTTGTCGCTGATCGCTTTTCCGACACGCGAATTGTTTATGGAAAAGATCGAGGATTTCGATCTGATTATCTTTGACCGTTATCAGCGGCGTGGTATTCTGCCGTCACTCTACCTCGATAACGTGGCAAATTATGTGCGCAATGGCGGCGCGGTTCTGGTCGCCGCCGGTCCGGACTTTGCCGCCGCCGATAGTATTTATCGGTCACCACTGGGCAGCGTTTTACCCGCCAATCCGACAGCGCGGGTCATTGAAGAACCCTATTTGCCCAAGGTTACCGATCTGGGAGAGCGGCATCCTGTGACAACGAACATGCCGGATGGCGGCGATTGGGGCCGCTGGTTGCGTCAGATTGATGTCTCCGATCCCCAAGGCAATGTGGTGATGGAGGGCGTCGATGGGAGGCCCCTTCTGGTGCTGAACCGGGTGGAGGAAGGGCGCGTTGCCCTGCTGGCGTCGGATCACGCATGGCTGTGGAGCCGTGGATATGAGGGCGGCGGACCGCAGTTGGAACTGCTGCGCAGGCTCGCCCACTGGATGATGAAAGAGCCGGAGCTGGAAGAGGAGGCGTTGACCGCAAACGCCGATGGTCAATCCATGCGCATCACGCGGCGGACCTTGGAAGCCACGGTGCCACCCGTCACAGTGACAGCCCCCGATGGCAGCGTAATCGAAGTGCCCCTGACCGAAAATAGCGCAGGTGTGTTCGAAGGCACCTATCAAGGGCCGGAGATTGGGCTGTACCGCTTGGACAACGGCGATCAAACAGCGGTGATCGGCCTTGGCCCCGCCGCCCCGCGAGAATTTGTTGAAACGATTGCCAGCGCCGACGCGCTTAATCCGCTTGTAAGCGCACAGCGTGGCGGTGTTGCACGGGTCGAAGAAGGCCTTCCGCGTGTGCGCGATGTCCGGGTCGGGCGACCCGCTGCCGGCCGTGGATGGATCGGGATCACGCCGCGTGGTGCTTATGAGACCCGTGACATCCGGCAGACGGCAATCCTGCCGGGATGGCTCGTTTTGCTCCTTTCGGCGGGGTTGATCACCGCTGCATGGCTGCGCGAAGGACGTCGTTAAAGCGCGCGCAACAGTAGACCGGTGGCCAGCAGAGCCACGGTGAGACCCGCCACAAACTCGACGGCTGCGCCAGCGCGCGCCACTTGCGGTGATCCACTTAGACCTGCAAGCATACCGCCTCGCAATGATCCTGCTGCGAGGCCCACGAATATCGTGATCAGCGCTGTGCCAAAGGCCATCGCAAAGGCACCTGCAATGCCAAGGCCACCAATGCCCATCTGCCATGTGATGATCAGGACAAAAAGCGCCCCCGTACAAGGCCGCATCGCAATACCGCCAATCAGGACCAGTGCCTCGCGCAGGGTGGTCGCCTGCTGCACTTCTTCCAGAGAGGGGCCGTGGGCGTGCCCACAACTGGCACAGACTGCGCTGTCACCCTCATGTGCATGATCATGTCCGTGGTCATGGGCATGATCATGGTGCTTCGGCAAGAGCTTGCGCTGACCCCGCCACATCAGCCAAAGTCCGATCAATCCAATTGCGGCATAGCTGAGCGGTGCCATCACCGCTTCGGTCACATCCACCATCGCCTGACGTCCAAGATTGAGCAGCAAAACACCCGTATAGACCAAAACAACCGCAGTGACCGCCTGCCCTAGCGAGGCGGCGAGCGCGATCAGCGAGAGGCGCAGCATCGGCACCTTGCGGCCAAATCCGTAGCCACCAATCAGAACCTTCCCGTGCCCCGGCCCCGCCGCATGGACCAGACCATAGGCAAAACACCCCCCCAGCAGCGCGATTATCGCGCCGCTTTCGCCGCCGCGTATCTGGCGCAATGATCCTGCGATGCCGTTCTGAAAATCGCGCTGTTGAAGCGCCGCCCAATAGCCCAGCCTGTCAAAGCCGCCGCTGAACCAAAGCCAGCCCAGCACAGCAATCACAACAAGCGCGGCAATGCTCAGGAAATATCGCATGTCACCACCACGGTCGAGGTTAACAGAACGCCGAGGTCCGGCATCGCGGCCCATTCCTCATCGGTCATGAAAGCGTCCATCTGGTTCAACTGGTCACCCATCGCGGCCAGACCCGCCGCGACATCCGGCACCTCGATCCGTTTGCCACAAGCATCAGACCCTTCTATCTGCACTGGAAGCGTGATGTCATAGGCCGTGTAATAGGTTTTGTCGTAGGGTTTCACTTCGATCACGCCGGCCTCTTCCGCACCACTGACGCGACGCACATGGGTCGTGGTGATGCGACCGTCGGCATAAACCGCCGTCGCCTGCATGGGGCCAGACAACGCAAGCGGTGCACCATCTTGCAAGATCACCAGATCGCCGTTGAACCCCTCACTCCAGTTCATATCGAAGCCCTGAAGATCGGCCTGTTCAGCTTCGGTCAGGACACCGTCAAAGTCGGGATCAAGGCCGCGATCCTCGGTGATAAGCAAAGAATAGAGGTCGTCATAGGCCCATGTCATGCGTACTTCGATCAGGCGGTTCTGATCATCGAACCGCAGATCGAGGCCGGTATCCACGAAGATATGCGGATGCGCCGTCAGCGGCAGCGCCGACAGCACCAGTAGGATAAGGGAGAGCGCATGTTTCATAACGTTGAGATATATCATGCCATCCCGCACAACAAGATTTGCCAGCGACCGCACCGGCATAATCCCGCTATTGCAATTGCACGGAAACGGAAGCGGAGCGTCCCTTGGCATCTACCACTGTGATGCGGGAAAAACCCGGCTCTACCAGCGGGAGCAACGCGTCGTGACGGTGAAGATTCGTCAGCACAGGCGCACCATCCAACAGCACGCTGAACGGAGAGACGCCCGCCCCGAATTTCAGCGCAACACCTTCACCGTCCCGCTGCAAAACCGCCCCATCCGGCGGGAAGTCCACACGCGGGGCATCGGCAGGGGCGCTGAACACGGCATTGCGCGGTCGAAAGCGCTGCAAAGGCTGAGGCAGGGATGCTGTGCTTAGCATCAAAGTCTCGGGCGGTGGTGGAGGCAGAGGCGTCGGGCGGCTGCCCAGAAGATTGAACGCCTCGAACAGAACGGGAGCTGCCAGATCACCCCCGAACGCCCCTGGCACCGGGGTTCCTTCAGGGCGTCCCAGCCAGAGCCCTATTACATGTGCGCCATCAAAACCGATCGCCCAGGCATCGCGGTGGCCGTAGGACGTGCCCGTTTTATACGCAATTTGACCGCCGCGCCGTCCGTATCCCTGCGGTGGCGTCAGCGCAGCAAGGATATGTCCCACCTGCCAGGCGGCACTTTCGGAGACCATACGCTGGCCGCGTTGTTCCGCGACGCCACGCTGCCAGATCAGGGGTTGGCCCTGCCCCCCCTGCGCCAGCCCGGCGTAAAGCTGCACGAGATCATTCAGCGTGACACCGACGCCGCCCAAAGCGACGGCCAGCCCCGCCGTTCCGCTGGGAAGCTGAGGAGCAGCACCCCCCTTGCGCAGCATCGCCATCAGGCGGGCCGGACCGAGTTCCTGCGTCAAAAGGACAGGCGGTATATTGAGCGAGAGTTGCAGCGCCTCGCGCACCGTCAGCTCGCCCCGAAACCGCCCGTCAAAGTTCTGGGGTGCATAGCGGCCGAATACCACTGGTGAATCATTGATCAAGGTATCGGGATGCGCCAACCCCTCGTCAAAGGCCATCGCGTAGATGAAGGGTTTCAATGTCGATCCGGGCGACCGCAGGGCGCGGGTCATATCGACAAAGCCCTGCCTGCCCTCTGCCGCGCCGTAGACCGGTGCGCTGACGGAGGCGAGCACCTCTGAAGTGCGGTGATCCGCCACCACCACCGCTGCGGAAACGCCGCGCATCTGGCCTTGCACAGCGCGCCTGATCAACCCTTCCATCTGGTTCTGCACAACTGCATCAAGCGTAAGGTCATGGTGCCCGGCCAGCGGATTGGCCTTAACCAGATGATCGGCCAAATGCGGCGCGAGCCGAACGAAAGGTAGCATTTGATCTGGCACCGGCGCTAGATGCGTCCGTTCTGGCGCGTTGACGCGGTTCAACACCCTTGCGCGGGCTGCTGTGGCTGCTTGGGGGTGGCGGTCCGGACGGCGGGCTTCGGGCGCTTGGGGCAATGCTACCAGCAAAGCCATCTCTGCCGGGGTCAAGCGTGCCGGCTCCTTGCCAAACCACACCAGTGCGCCCGCTCGCAGCCCTTCCACCGCGCCACCATAGGGGGCGTGTGCGAGGTAGAGCTCAAGTATCTCACGCTTGCCCAGCCGCCGTTCCAGCGCCAGTGCCACCCGCATTTGTCGCAACTTGCCTCGCCAGCGACCGGTGCCCGAATTCTCCATCAGTCGGGCTACCTGCATGGTGAGCGTTGAACCACCAGAGACCACTTCGCCCTGCCACAACGCCTGTGCTGCTGCCCGCGCTAGTGCCAAGAGGTCAACGCCCGCATGGCTGAAGAAGCGTTTGTCCTCGTAAGAAATCAGCATATCAAGAAAGTCCGGGTCCACCTCAGGCAAGGCCAGCGCCAGCCGCACCCGCCCGTTTTCCACCGGAAAGACGCGCATCAAAGCGCCGTTTCGATCGCGTACTTCAACGGATGTTTCTACCAGAACCGGCGGCAGATCGGTGCGGGCGATCCAATTGTCCAGACGGTCACGCGAGGCCGCAAAAGCCCATAGGGCCAACACAAGGCCAAAGAGTGCCCAGCGGATCATGGGGTGATCGTGACTTGCGCTGTGGCAGTGTTGGCGCGGTATTCCGGGCGGTACATGTCTTCGACCGTGGCGGCGGGATGATGGTAGGTGCCGGGACTGACAGCGCGCAGGATATAGGCCAGTTCAAACGGATCTGTGCCGCTGTGATTGACAGCCGCTACAAAGCGATCGGAGCGAAACTCGGCAGTCTCCGTCTGTTTGGCTTTCAGCCAATCGAGTGCGGCGATATCCCCGCTGCGGATCAGGTTGGGATTGTCGATCTCGAACCCTGCGGCCAGTGGATCATCTATGATGAGCCGGGCACCGATCTCCTCAAAGGGGGTGACTTTGAGGACCACGACCAACCGCTCGCCCGAGGCAACGCTGTCGCTGACGGGCTCGCCCTCCATCGTAAGGATGCGACGAGTGATCTGATAGCCATAACCGCCCGCTTCCGGGGCCACCTCTGGTACGCCGAAGGCCGTCATGGTCACATCCATGCCACGGGCGCTGACATTCTCGATGACAGACGCGCCGCCGGTCTGATCGGACAGCCGCTGTACCACCCGACCTGTTGCAGGCACGCCATCGACCCGCAGATCGGGGGTGGACTGAGGGGCAGCCAGCGCATGCGCAGCCATAACAACCTGCGCAGCTTCCTGCGTTGAGAGGGACGCGCCACCGCCTTGTATCGCGTTGGATAATACCGACTTGTCCAGAACCGCGCTGCCCGCTTCGGCACCCAGCCGTAGCACTGCTGCCGCATCGCGCAGGGGCGAACCGAAATCATCGCGCCAGACGCGCGTATCGGTCTGGGCATTCAGCATCCTGCCTGCGTGTGCAAAAAGAGCATCGGCGCGCACCGGATCGCCGTAGGCTGCGAGTGCGGCACCCAATTGCGCCACCGCCAACGGCGTTGCAAAGTCCTGCGCCTTGGTATCCGCGTAGTATCGCAGATCACCCATCCGTGCCGCGCCTTCCCGGGCGAGCACAAGAAGCGCATAGGCGATATCCTCGCCCCCCTTATCAAAATCGGGCGCATAGCTGATCCGGTTGCGCAAATTGTCCATCGCCAGAGAGAAGGCGAGGTCCGGCACCGCATGGCCCTGCGCCCGCGCACGGGACAGAAAATCGGTGACATAGGCATCAAGCCAAAACTCCCCCGACCCTGCGCCCCACAGCCCGAAGGCCCCGTTGCTGGCTTGCCGCGACAGGATGCGGGTGATGGATTGGCTGATCTTGTCTTCGATACGGTCGGGCGTGCCCAACCCCGCGTCTTGCGCCAGCGACGACAAATACAGCAGCGGCAGCGCCCCCGAGGTGACCTGTTCAGTGCAGCCGTAAGGGTAGCGGTCGAGTTGCTGCAACAATCCGGGCACATCGAACCGCGCCAGCGGGCCTGCCGTCAGCGTGGCCGTGGCAATGCCAGGGCGGAAACCCGCGAAGACCTCAGTGTCAAAGGTAAAGCTCTCACCTACTCCAAGTGTGAATTGGCGCGTTGTGGAAACCTCTGGATCATTGTCGCGCACCGGGAGGGTGAATGATTTGCGCAGTTCTGTGCCGTCAGGCGTCGTTAAAACAACTGTGATGACAGGATCGCCCAATTCACGCCCCGTCACGGGGATGTTCAACTGCGCGGTGCCTTGTGGCGTCATTGTGACGGTTTCGGGCGTTTTGCCCAGGGCCACAGCCGCATCGGTGTAAACCTTCAACGGTATTTCTCCCGCCGGGCCGCTGGTGTGCGTGAATTCCAGCAGCAAACGGCTCGTGTCTCCGGGTGCCAGAAAGCGGGGCAAGGAGGCGCTGACTACAACAGGATCGGCGGCGATTACATCGCGGGTCGCCTGACCAACAGCGGTGTCTGACCACGCAACCGCCATCAGGCGCATCGTGCCGTTGAACGCAGGTTTTTCTATCTCAATCTCTGCGCGGCCCTCCGGCCCGACAGTGACAGGCCCACTGAAGAATGCCATCAGCTTTTCCGTGGGCGGCGGGGATTGAACTTGTGCCGTTGCGGCCGCGTCACCGCCAGACCGCACAACGCCCATGGCCCCGTTCATACCATCAATCAGACGACCGTAGATATCGCGCAATTCGACCCCTAAACGGCGCTGGCCAAAGTAATGTCCGGTAACAATAGGCGGCGTGAATCCGGTGAGGTTCAAGATACCCAGATCAACAGCCGCAAGGGTGACATAGGCGGTATCGCCTTCGTCCAAACCATCGACCTGTACCGCCGCGAGAAAACCACCCGCCTGACCATCGGTCGCTTCGGGCGCATCTATGGACACATTCAGCGCCCTGGTGCCGGGGCGCACGGCGGCATGGACCAGCCCCATCTGGCGTGACGGGTTCTGGCCGGCGGCCACATCCATACCACGCAGCACCGAAGCCGTGACGTAGGCACCCGTGCCCCAGTCGGCGGTGACCGTCAGCGACACGGTATTTTCGCCAGCAGCAACCGGCACTACACGCCGTTCAATCACCCGGTTCGACAGGACCGACACAAGGGCGACGCCCGCGTCCTGTGCGACCAGTCGCAGGGTTGCGGTGTCGCCCGGCGCATAGTCCTCTGCATCCAGTGACAATTCCAACCGGTCGGGTGTATCCGTGGCACTGTCGCCGCCGTACCACCCGGATGAAAACGGTATCGACGATGCGGCGTAGGGTGTGCCTGTGCGTTCGACAATCAGCTCGTACCTGCCCCATTCGGTAGGGGCAGTCACAGTGGTCGGCGTTTGGCCCAACATCACATCGCCGTTTTGAACGCGAATCCGGCGGGTGGTCGGTTCCCACTCCCAATTGCCGTAAAGCTGGTACCATTGATAGCGCGTCTCGACCCGGTTCAGGGTCCAGCGCACCGGCATATCGACGGCCGAACCATCGGGGCCGACAGCAATCAGATCAAACGCAGCCTCGCTGCCTTCGGGCAGTGTTCCCTCGAAACGGGGTTTGATGCCGATCAGGGGGTCATCGGAGGTGATCGCGCGTGTCAGGCGGCGCTCTACCGGGCGGCCCGACCCTTCGGCGACACGCAAGATCACCTCGGCCTCCAACGGCAGGCCGGGGTCCTGGTCCAGTGTCGGCAGTTCAAGCGCCACTGTTGCGCGGCCCTGTGCATTGGTCTTTGCATCGCCAATCCCGCTGGTCCGTGTTCTGAACCCTGCGTCGTGACGGCCAAAGCGGTAGCCCTCCCACCCGGCCAGCTTCGCAGCAGGCCGCAGGCGCAGATCGCCCTCAACCGTGAGCCCGGCCCCCGGCGCGCCGAAAAGATAGCGGACATCGACGTGCAAAGGCGGCGTTTGCGCCAGCCGCAAAGCTGCGTCCGGCAGCGTCAGATCAAAATCAAGGCGTTCGGGCAGGAAATCCTCAACCAGCAGGACCTGACTGGCCAGCGCGGGGGCGTCCAGATCAGACAGGATATCAAGCCGCCAAGCACCACGCGGCACATCCGCGCCCAGCGGCAGAGCAAAGACATGGCCCCCAGCCTGCGCGTTGGTGCTTAGGTGGCGGGCATATTCCACACCATCGGGGCGTTTCAGGATTGCCGTCACCGGTAGACCGGTCAGCGCCGCGGCCTGTGCATCGCGGGTCAGCACCGTGGCAAAGATCGTCTCGCCCACGCGGTAGGCTCCTCTGTCCGTAGTCAGGAATGTGTCGATGGGGGGCGCGGGCGGATTGCCCTCAACCCCGCGATCAGAAAGATCAAATGCCGGATCGGTGAGGGACAGAAAGGCAATGTCCTTGTCACCGTCCTCCGCCATCAAAAGCGCTGGCCGTGCCGCGCCGGTGCCACGGGTCAGACCCGCTGCGAAACGGGCAAACCCTTGCGCATCGGTGGTCGCACTGCCCAATACGGCGTTAGCACGGCTGATCAGGCTCACGGTGATCCCCTCGCGCGGTGCCGCGTCCGACAGCCCGCGCACGGCGACCTGCATCCCGTCGATCCCTGCCCATGTAGTTAGCCCTAGGTCAGACAGGACAAACCATTGCATTGCCGGCGGCGAGTCGTAGCGGTCCTGTCCCGGCACCGCTGCGCTGAGTGTGTAGATGCCGGGTGACTGCCCTTGCAGAGCCTCGCCCATTGGCAGGCGGGTCGTCATATCGACGTTCAGTTCGTTCTGTACCTCGGCTGTACCGGTCCAGATCTCCTCTGCCATATCGGCAGAAAACTGGTCATCCTCATAACCGCTGAGTGGCCGACCGAAATAGCTTTCGCGGATGGCGCGGACCAGATTGCGGTCGCTGACCCGGCGCAGACGCAGATCGAGCGTGCTGGTGTTTACCGTCTCGATCGGCAGGGCCGCATCAGCGCTGCGCGGCAGGACGTAGGCGCGGCCCGGGAAGCGGAGGGTGGGCGCTCTGTCGCGCACATATTGCTGCACCGTCACATCGCGGTTCAGGACCTCGCCGCTGGCTGAAGGCAGACCTGCACGCAAGGTCACGCTGTACCGCTGACCGTGTGCAACCCCGTCGATACAAAGCTGACTGTCGTCCACCTGCACCACCATTCCGCGCCCCTCGACGCGGACGAAGGGTTCGTAGTCGACACCTGCCTGAACAAGGTTTTCCGAAAATTGCACGCAGATACGGGGGGCCGCGGCATCGTTGTCGGAGCGGTTTTCGGTCACGCGAAATCCATATTTTCCGATAGCCTTCTCAAGCGCCTGCTCCAGATCATCGCGGGGCTGGACCGCCAATGCCTGACGCAGCGCCGGGATCATGTCACGACCCCTATTGGTCATCTCCAGCACCTGTGCCAGAACGCGTAATGCTTCAACCTGCAGTGCAGGGCTCTCTGCCCGCAGATAGCCGTTGATGGCCGCCGAAAGCGCCTCGCTTCGTGTCTGTCGTTGCTCTGCGCGTTTGGCGGTTTTCGCGTGGATCAGGGCCAGTCGGGCATAGGACGTCCACAAATCGGGGCGGTCCGATAGGGCTGCAGCCTTGCCCGCCCAGCGCAACGCGGCGCGGGTATCGCCGGACTGTTCAGCGGCCGACAGGGCCGCGATCAGGTCAGCGGTGGTTTCACCGCCAAAGGTAAAGCGCCGCGTATTGGTCGCAACAAATTCATTGGCGCTGGCAATGTCAGCATCACTGAGGAAAGGGGCCTGTGCCCTATGGCGTGCCGCAGACTGGGTCAGCGCGGGGGGTGTGACAACTTTGCGGGCCGATATGGCACCGACATAGGCGGTTGCGCTGCCAACTGCAGATTTAGGGAAACAGGCTTTGCTGCGGGTATTGAACGTGAAGGCCACACAGGTGTCTTGTGCCGAACAGGCCCGCGCGCAGGCGTCCTGGGTGGTGTCGAAAAGTTGGGCCAGATCCGTTCCCGGCAGATCGGTATCGCGGGTATAGAGGTACCGATGATCTGGCACAGGGTCTTGAGCGAGGGATGGTCCCGCAATCAAATTTCCGAGAAGGCACAGGGCCGTCAGCCATAAAAACACACGCATCTGAAAATCTCCAGCTTGAATAGGTTCAGCCTGACACGCGGCCCGATTCCCGACAAGACGTGCCATCCGTTTTAAGCGGATGTTCACGCTGTCGCGGCATGGTGCGCGATACCAAAGGGCAGCGGAGCGGCATATGAGCCTTGCCGATAAATTAACCGAAGAACGGCGCAACAGGCTTGCCGCCGAGCGGATGCTTGAGCTTAAGCAGGCCGAGCTTTTTGCCGCGAACCGGAAACTGGGCAAACATGCCCAGCAGTTGACCGAGGAGATCGTCGAAACCCGCGCGCAGGTTGCCACCATCCGGGGGGAGAACCAGCGCGTCAAATCCGATCTATCCGTCGCCAATCAGAAGATTGCCATCGCGGAACGGCGACTTTGGCATTCGATCGAGACGATCCACGACGGTTTTGCGTTTTTCAACGCTGACAATGAAATGATCATGGCCAACCGCTCCTATCTGTCGGTTTTCGAAGATCTTGAGGTGATTGCACCGGGCGTTAACTATGTCACGATCCTGCAAACGCTGACGGACGAGGGCATCGTGAACACCGGCGATCTGACAGCTGCGGATTGGCGGCAGATGATGTCTGAACGGTTTATCCAAAACAGGCCCGAACCGATTGTGCTCCGGCTTTGGAACGACGAACATATCAAACTGGTGGATCATCGCGGACCCGAAGGCGATGTGGTGTCCTTGGCGCTGAACATCACCGCAACTGTGGCCTATGAGGCGAAGCTGAGAGAGGCCCGCGCCGTGGCCGAAAGCGCCAACTGCGCGAAGTCGGCGTTTCTGGCCAATATGAGCCATGAGATCAGAACGCCGATGAACGGCGTGATCGGGATGGCTGACCTGCTGGCCAGTGGTGATCTGGACGATGAACAGCAGTTGTTTGTCCAGACGATCAAGAACTCGGGCGAGGCTTTGTTGGTCATCATCAACGATGTGCTGGACTACTCGAAGATTGACGCGAACCGCCTGAGCCTTCACCCGGAGCCTTTTGATCTGGAACGCGCCATTCTTGAGGTCTTGATGCTGTTGCAACCCTCTGCACAGGATAAAGGGCTGTCCTTGCTGATGGATTATGATCTGTTCATGCCCGGCCTTTTGATCGGCGATCCGGGTCGTATTCGCCAGGTTTTGACGAACCTGATCGGGAATGCCGTGAAGTTCACGAGCGAAGGGCATGTCCTGATCCGTGTGGTCGGCATGCCCGACCAAGCCGCTGGCAAACTGTCGCTACATGTCACGATTGAAGATACCGGCATCGGCATCCCCGAAGATATGGTCGAGCATGTGTTTGGTGAATTCAATCAGGTTGAAAACGAGCGCAACCGCCAGTTCGACGGCACAGGCCTGGGTCTTGCGATCACCCAACGGCTGATCAAGTTGATGGATGGCGACATTTGGGTCAGCTCGACCGAAGGGGACGGATCTTGCTTTGGATTCCGCATCGACTTGGGCCTTGTCGATACGGACAGCAAGCTGCAATGGACGCCGCCCGACGGTCTGCGCCACGTTGCCGTCGTAGATGATGCAGATGTGTATCGCGGCGTGCTGATCCGCCAGATGGCGCAGCTTGGGATCAAGGTGACCCCTTGCTCAACCGCTGCGGATTTCAGTCGCAAGCTGGAGCCCACTATTGACCTGGTCCTTGCCGCAGAAAGCAGTGCGGAACTGGTGGCTGCCCATCTGGAACGACAGACTAAATCCTATCCCCTGATCTTGCTAAGGGCCGATCTGGGTCGATCACTGCCCGATTTGCCGGTGCCCGTTTTCGGCAACCTTCATACGCCGCCACCAAGGCAGGAGCTCTTTTCCCTTCTCGATAAACTCGAGTTTGAAGATGCCGGCCAACAGCATGCCACTCTGACGCAGGATGCGACCGGACTACGTCCGATGCGCATACTCGCGGCGGAGGACAATAAGACCAACCAGTTGGTCTTTGGTAAAATGCTCAAAGAACTGAATGTCGATCTGACCTTTGCCGGAAACGGCGAAGAGGCGGTCGAACTGTTTCGAAACATCGCGCCCGATTTGGTCTTTATGGATATTTCGATGCCCAAGATGGACGGGCGCGCGGCAACCGCTGCGATCCGGACGCTTGAAACTGACCGCCGTACGCCCGTTGTGGCACTGACCGCCCATGCAATGGATGGCGACGATGCTGACATTCTGGCCGTTGGGCTAGACCGCTACCTGACCAAACCCCTGCGCAAACCCATGATTTTTGCCGAAATTGAGGCCGCGCATGATGCGACCACTATGGAACCTTTAACGGTGCCTCAAGAGGGGTAATCACGCACGAAAACAGGGCGTTCCGGCGTTGAGGTATCGGCCTGCCAAGCGTACCCACCGGTGTCGAAATCTTGCAAGGCCTTCGGGTCGGTCAACCGGTTCTGCACGATGAAACGTGCCATTGCCCCGCGCGCTTTCTTGGCGAAAAAGCTGACGATCTTGGGGCCTTTGCCATCATGTTTGTCTTCCATGAATTGCGGCGTGATGATGCTGGGTTTCAGCGCTTTTGGGGCCACCGCACCAAAATACTCCTGACTTGCGCAATTGACCAAAACCGCGCTGCCGGTCTTTTCCGCCTGCACGTTCAGTGCTTTGGACAGGTCATCGCGCCAGTAGTCATACAGGTTCGCACCCCGCCGCGTCTTGAGCCTGCTGCCCATTTCAAGGCGGTACGCCTGAATCGCATCAAGCGGCCGAAGCACACCATAAAGTCCTGACAGAATACGCAGATGGTCCTGCGCCCAGGCCATTTCATCCGCATCAAGGCTGCTTGCCTCAAGCCCTTGATAGGTATCGCCGGCAAAGGCCAAGGCCGCAGGGCGCGTCAGATCGGGCGCTGGATCTTCCTCAAAGGATTTGAACCTGTCGCGGTTCAACTTGGCCAGCGCATCACTCAGGTGCATCAGCCCTTTCAGATCACCCAGCGACAGATTGCGCGCCGTTTTCACAAGCCGAACGGCATCTTCCTGAAAATCGGGTTGCGTGACCTTCACATCACGCGGCTCCCAATCCAGTTTCTTGGCAGGTGAAATTACAACCAGCATTCGGTTCCCCTTTGAATCTTTTGACTGAAATAGTTTGTGTTTGCCCCATCACAAGGGAAAACCTGCCTACCCGGCGTCTCGCAGCACATCGAGAAATGCAGGCCCAAACCGCGAGGCGCGGCGTTCGCCCAGCACCCGCTCCATCGCGCTTTCATCTGCGTTGCGCATCTGCGCCACTTTGGCCAACAACGACGCTGAGCAACTCAGCGGTTTCTCGGTACCCGCTTCCCCCCGGGACAGGTCCGCCTGCACTTGCAGCAACTGGTCATAGACCTGGCCCGTCTCGCGCCCGGCCAGTTTGCGCCGGGTCGGGTGCATCGCCTCCGCCTCGCCATTGATGACCTCAAGAAAAGCCACCCCATAGGTTTCAAGTTTTTTCGCGCCGATGCCGCTGATCTGCGCCATGCCATCCAGATCGCGGGGGCGCACCTCGGCCATTTCGATCAATGTCCGGTCGGTAAAGATGATATAGGCGGGCACTTTGGCGGCTTCGGCCAGCCCGCGCCGCTTGGCCTTCAGCGCAGAGAGAAGCGGTGCGTCTTCTTCGCTGACCATCTGTTTGACTGCCGGGCGGCGGGTGGCACCGGCGCTTTTTATCGTATCGCGGCGCAGGTTGATCTTGGCCTCGTCGCGCAGAATCGGCAGGGCGGCGTCGGTCATCCGCAAGGCACCGTGGCGTTCGGGGTCGGGGCGGATCAGGTCATGCCCCATCATCTGCCGAAAAACTGCCTGCCATTCGGGGCGGCGGTATTCCTGCCCCACGCCGAAGGTCGGCAGGCTGGTGTGTCCTCGCTGGCGTACCTTGTCGGTATCAACCCCCAAAAGGATGTCGATCAAATGGCCCGCTCCAAACCATTCTTCGGTGCGCAGGATCGCTGACAATGCTTTGCGCACCGCAGTAGTGCCGTCGAACACTTCAGCCGGGTTGTCGCAAAGATCGCAGCGACCACAGGTGATTTCAGTCTCGTCAAAATAGCCCAACAGGGTTTTGCGCCGACATTCCAACGCCTCTGCCAGCCCCAACAGCGCGTTGAGCCGCCCGTGGTCGGCTGCCCGCCTTTCGGGTGGTGCAAGCCCTTCGTCAATCTGGGTGCGGCGCAGGCGAATATCGTCGGGTCCAAAAAGCGTCAGCGTCTCGGCCGGGGCACCGTCGCGCCCCGCACGGCCGATCTCCTGATAATAGGCCTCGATGCTTTTGGGCAGATCGGCATGGGCAACCCAACGGATGTCCGGCTTGTCCACCCCCATGCCAAAGGCGACGGTGGCGCAGACAATCAACCCGTCTTCTTGCTGGAACTGCCGCTCTGCGATGCGGCGGTCTTCCGCCTCCATGCCACCATGATAGTGGATCGCCTTTTGTCCGGCCTCACGCAGCGCCCGTGCGATGCCTTCGGTCTTGGCCCGCGTGCCGCAATAGACAATGCCGGATTGTCCTTTGCGCGCTGCGGCGAAATTCAGGATCTGATCGCGCGGCTTGTTCTTCGACGCAAAGGCCAGATGAATATTGGGCCGGTCAAACCCGCGCAAGAAGGATTTCGGCGGCGTGCCGTCAAACAGCTTCTGGATAATTTCTGCCTGCGTTTCCGCATCCGCCGTTGCCGTAAATGCCGCCAAGGGCACATCAAGCGCACGCCGCAATTCGCCGATACGCAAATAATCAGGGCGAAAATCATGACCCCATTGGCTGACGCAATGGGCCTCGTCTACCGCAATCATGCTCACACCCACGCGGCGCAACATGCCCGTGACGGACCCCGCCGCCAGCCGCTCGGGTGCCATGTACAAAAGCCGCAAAGTGCCGTCCTCAAGCCCCTGCCAGACCGCATTTGTTTCTTCCGGCGTATTGCCCGATGTCAGCGCTCCCGCGCCGACCCCTGCCTCTTGCAAAGACCGCACCTGATCGCGCATCAGGGCGATGAGTGGCGAAATCACCACTGTGACCCCGTCCCGCATCAGCGCCGGCAATTGAAAGCACAGGGATTTCCCACCGCCCGTCGGCATGATCGCCAGTACGTTTTCGCCTGCTGTCACCGCTTCGACGATCTCCTGCTGGCCGGGTCGAAACCCGTCAAAGCCGAAAACATCGCGTAAAAGCGTGGCAGCGCCTGTGTGCATGGGGAACCTGTCTAAATTTGTCTGCTCTTTTTACGCAGATTCCCATAACCGGAAACGATGAACAAGAGCGAAACAAGGGCACTGCGGCCCCGGCTTCACCCTTTTATAAATACCCGACACAACGGTTGCATCAGGCCGTATCTATGAATTTCAGTAGAAAGCTGCCGCGTTATTCACCAGAATGATCCGCGCCACCGCGACACCAATCAAGACGATCAGCGGAGCTAGATCAAGGCCGCCCATCGGCGGCACCACACGGCGCACACGACTGTAGATCGGCTCCAATAGGCGGTTCAACCCGTCCCATATCTGCGCAACGAGTGGCTGCCGCAGGTTCAGCACCTGAAAGTTGATCAGCCATGACATGATCACATGGGCAATCACGATGAAGTAAACGATGTTCAGCAACAACATCAGGATTTGAAAAATCGAGGTCATGGCAGGCCCTTTGAATAGCGGTTGCGTGACAATTAAGCGTCCGCCTCATGGGGTGCAAGGTGCATCGACCTGCTCTCTTGCGCGGCTCAGGCCTGCATTGCGTTGATGATCTCTGAGAAATCCAGTTCCGATACCCGCTTCAATGACCAATCGGCATAGTGCCGGGCCTCTACGGCCCGTTCGTCGATTACCTTGAAACCAGAATGGCGGTCATCCTTGGAGATTGTCTCGATCAGCGCACGCACTTTGCCTTCATCGCCTTCCAGAAGCTGGCAAAAATTGCGACCGTTGTACGCCAGGGCACCGGTGATCCCCATGCGCGCGTTGTTTTCGACGGCGTGAGTCACAATATCATCGACATCGGAATGACTGACACTTGTACGCGCAGTGCTAAAGTAAAGAATTCTGATCACAGTAGGCCTCGGTTTGGAACGGTTGGTGGCGCGGATTTGTACGAAAAACCCCAGTAAGGGCAAGCAGATATTTCCGCAAAGCGCCTCATATGACGTCAGGATTGTTGCCAGATGATATTGTCGGTGTCAGTCATAGCTTGCGAGAAACAAGCGCGCCTGCTCTACCCTTGGCGCAGTGGCGGAGGAACAATATGGCACGGATATCAGCGCGTAAGCGCATTTGGGGGTGGTACTTTTTCGATTGGGCAAGCCAGCCCTACAACACACTCTTGCTGACATTTATCTTTGGCCCTTATTTTGCCCAAACTGCAACGACAGTGTTGGTTGAAAACGGCATGGCAATTGACGCCGCCAAGGCGCAGGCACAGGCCTATTGGGGCTACGGATTGACGGGCACGGGCATAACGATCGCCATTCTCGCCCCTGTTCTAGGCGCTATTGCGGATTCCTCGGGCAAGCGGCTGCCCTGGATCTGGCTGTTCTCGGCGCTTTATGTCGTCGGGTCCGCCGCCCTGTGGTGGACCGCCCCGCAGGACTTCTCGACTTTGTGGGCGCTGTTTTTCTTTGGCATCGGCCTGATCGGAATGGAGTTTGCGACGATCTTTACCAACTCATTTCTGCCAGAGCTGGACCCTGACCCGACCGAACGGGGGCGTTTGTCAGGCTCCGGGTGGGCATTCGGATATGTCGGTGGCGTGCTGGCGCTAGTGGCAATGATCGCCTTGTTCCAAGCCGGTGACAACGGGCGCACGATGGCCGGTCTCTCACCGCTCTTCGGGCTTGATCCGGCGACCAAAGCGGATACGCGGGTTGTAGGGCCGTTTGTCGCCATCTGGTTTGTCATCTTCATGGTACCCTTTTTCCTATATACCCGCGACGATCCAACCCAGAAAGGAACGGGCATCAAGCTTGGGGCGGCCATGTCTGACCTGGGGCGTACCTTGCGCAATCTACCCCGTCACCGGTCGCTCATGGCCTACCTCGGATCCTCGATGTTCTACCGCGATGCGCTGAACGGCATGTATACCTTTGGCGGCATTTATGCCTTGGGGGTGCTGAACTGGTCCATCATCGACATCGGAATTTTCGGTATCCTCGCGGCCATATCCGGGGCGGTTTTCTGCTGGATCGGCGGCCGTGTGGACCGGCGCATCGGGCCGATGCCGGTGATCGTATTTTGCTGTATAACGCTGATCCTGACTGCGATCCTGATCATCTCGCTCACACCCAGTTCGATCATGGGCATTGATGTCGGTGCAGAGTCTGCACTGCCCGATATTGCATTCTATATCGCCGGGGCGTTGATTGGCGCTGCGGGTGGCGCGCTTCAGGCGTCCTCGCGCAATATGTTGACGCGACAGGGCAACCCGGAGCGGATGACCGAAGCCTTCGGGCTTTATGCTTTGTCAGGCAAAGCAACATCCTTTTTGGCCCCCGCGCTGATTGCACTTACCACAGACCTGACCGGCAGCCAGAGGTTGGGAATTTCACCGGTTGTGGGGCTATTCATCATCGGATTGGTTCTGCTAGTGTGGGTGAAACGAGATGGAGATTTCGCATCATGATCCTTTCGCGCTTTCTGGGCTGTGCCGCACTTGCCCTTGCCCTTGTTTCCTGTGGCAATGGTGGGGGACGTGACATCAGCGGAGCACGCGAGGTCCTGCCGACCATCGGCTCTTCGGGCGGTGCGCTGAGCAATGTGCAGGCGAAAAAGCTCTTCGGGGCAAAAAGCAGGGCAACCTCGCAGTCTTCCGCCGCTTTCGGCAGCTACGCCAAGGGGTGTATGGCCGGCGGCGCGCAGTTGCCCGAAACAGGTCCGACATGGCAAGCCATGCGGCTGTCGCGCAACCGTAACTGGGCGCATCCCGAAACCGTCGATATGGTCAAGAAGTTGTCAGCCTTTGCGGCGACGCAACCGGGGTGGAAAGGTCTTTATGTCGGTGACCTGAGCCAGCCGCGCGGCGGGCCGATGCTGACCGGACACCGCAGCCATCAGATCGGTCTCGACGCCGACATCTGGATGCTGCCGCCCAAATCACTGAACCTGACCCGGAAGCAGCGCGAGAATATCTCTTCGATCTCCATGCGGCGGGCCAGCGGGGCCTATGTCAATTCATCCTGGACGCGGTCTCATCACGAGATCATCAAGGCCGCTGCGAAAGACCCGCGCACTGCGCGCATCTTTGTTTTTCCAGGGGCCAAGGTGCAGATGTGTGCCGATGAAAAGGGCGACCGCAGCTATCTGCGTAAAATCAGACCTTGGTATGGACATCACTATCACTTCCATGTGCGGTTGAACTGTCCAAAAGGTGTGCGTGGCTGCGTGAACCAAAACCCGCCACCCGCGGGCGATGGATGCGCCGATGCGCGACAGTGGCAGGCCAATATTTTGAACCCACCACCGCCGAAGCCACGAGACCCGAACGCCAAGCCCAAGCCGCCGCGTCGCGAATTGGTGCTGGCTGACCTGCCCGCGCAGTGCAAGGCGGTTCTGGACAACTGAAACAGACAGTGATCGCCGTGATCGTCGCGTTTTGCGCGGCGACCTTCGCTGCGGCGGAACCCCGGCTGCGGGTTGACGCCCAGTTTGAATGGACGCTGGAAGAAGACTGGTTCGGCGGCTTTTCAGGTATGGAAGTGTCGCCTGATGGCAACGCACTGACCTTGATCACGGACCGTAGCTCAGTCGTGCGGGCGCGGCTGGTGCGAGAGCAGGGTAGGCTCCTTGGTGTGCAGCTTTTGTCGCAAGACACCCTCAAGACTGAAGATGGGGGTCGCCTTCGTGGGACATCGCGCGATTCCGAAGGGTTGGCCATCGGGCGCGACGGGCAAGCCTATGTCTCGTTCGAAGCCCATGACAAAAGTGTCGGGGCGCTTGACCTGAAAACAGGTCGGATCACGCCCCTGCCCGATCATCCCGATTTTGCGTATTTTAGCATCAATACTGGGCTGGAGGCTTTGGCGGTCCACCCTGACGGGCGGCTCTTTACCTTGTCGGAAATGCCCTCAGACAGTTCTGGTACCACGCCTTTGTTCAAATTTCGCAACGGTAACTGGCGCATCTCTCACAGGATACCACTTCCCGGACCGTTCCGCCCTGTCGGCGCGGATTTTGATGACGCCGGGCGGCTCTATCTGCTAGAGCGAACGATCACGCCGTTAGGTTTTCGCAGTCAGATCCGCCGGTTTGACCTGAACGCTGATCCGGTGGTCGTTGAAACGCTGCTTACGACGTTTCCCGCCGCGTTTGACAACCTCGAAGCACTCAGTGTCTGGACCGATGCCGCCGGCACGACCCGTGTGATTGTAATCTCGGACGATAACTTCATTTCCCTGCAAACTACCCAGATTGTCGAATTTGTCCTGACCGAGTGACTTGCCAATTGCGGGCGATCCCCCTATTGCCCCCCTGTCTGCGATCCCCGCAGGCCAAGTCGCCGCACCCTTGCACAAAACGGTATCTTATTATGACACGCACCTATCTTCCCGGCATCATTGCTATGGCCGCCATCGTTGTGGCTTCCAACATCCTCGTTCAGTTTCTATTCGGCAACTGGCTGACCTACGGCGCTTTCACCTATCCGCTGGCCTTTCTTGTTACGGACGTGATGAACCGCGTCTACGGGACGTCCGCCGCCCGGCGCGTTGTGTTGGTGGGTTTCGTTGTGGGCCTGATCTGTTCGCTGATCGGCACGCAGATCATGGGCGAATTTGGCCCGTTGGTTACGTTGCGCATCGCCATCGGCTCCGGTGTCGCCTTTCTTGTGGCGCAACTGATCGACGTATCTGTTTTTGCTTCCTTGCGCGGACGCGCCTGGTGGCAGGCCCCCCTTGTCAGCACTCTGGTCGGATCAACCATCGACACAGCGCTGTTTTTTTCCATCGCCTTTTCGGGGGCTTTGTCCTTTATCCATCCCGCGACAGATGTCGCTTGGGCTGCCGAAGCCGTGCCGCTGTTGGGCGGCGGGCCGCTGGCGCCACTCTGGGTATCCCTGGCTGTTGCGGATTGGGCGGTCAAGCTGAGCATCGCGCTGATTGCCCTGATCCCGTTCCGTATGATCACGGCGCGACTGGCAAAACCGGTTTGATCCCAAAACAGGCATCTGTAGGTTTTTCTGGGGCCTGCGTCAAAAAAACACTTTGCGTTTGGGCCAGGTCGTGCAACGATTTAGGTGAGTTCAACAAATGTAAAGGAGGTGATCCAGTGTCAAGAACGGTATTGGAGAGAGGTGTCGGAACAGCTTTGGAGGGTTCCTGTTTGGGCAGCCCCTGACAGTCGAAAACACAAAGTGGACGTCGGTCTAACCGGCACACCTTCGGTAAACCATTCGATTGGGCCGCTCCTTTCCGGGGCGGCCCTCTTCGCATTCCGGGCTTAGGGCGCGACAGCTTCGGCATCCAAGGAACGCCATGCCGCTGGTTCGGTATCAAACGTCTCGGCGTCGACGGGCATCAGACTGTCCATCACTTCGATCAATGACTGGGCAGCATCGGGTGCGCCTACCACAACGTAGCGATCTACATTGGTGATTGACCGTACCCGCGATTTCAGTGCTTCCCAGCTGAACGAGGCCCCGGTTTCTGCACCTTCGTAGCGGTCAAAGATCATCAGCATGTCGACCTTTTCGTGTTTATCGAAAACGTCATTCATGAATTCGGCCATTGCCGTCATGTCTTCGCGGCTGACTTCGCCGGTGATGCGAAAGGCGTAGAGGTCCTGGCGGGTCGTCTGGATCTGGATCAGGGACTGCAGGTTAAGCATGGGGCACCTATTGGTTTGAGTTCGCAGCCCAACGCCCCTTCACCTTGGGGGGTTCCGGTGCGATGCTGGTCCCATGATACGGATCAGCGATACAATCAGCATTCAGGACTGGGAACTGACAGAGCAATTTGTGCGGGCCTCTGGTCCGGGCGGGCAGAACGTCAACAAAGTTTCCTCAGCGGTCGAGCTGCGGTTCGAGGCGGCATCGTCGCCATCCTTGCCCGGCCCGGTCAAGACTCGGCTGCGGCGACTGGCAGGACGGCGATGGACCACTGAAGGCACGCTTGTGATCCAGTGTGACGAGACGCGCAGCCAAGCCCGCAACCGTGATCTGGCGCGGGAACGGTTGGCCGAACTGGTGAAAAAGGCGCTGACCCCGCCAAAGCGTCGTATCGCCACGCGGCCCACATTGGGGTCAAAAAAACGGCGGCTGAAAGCCAAGAAGGTGCGTGGCGAAGTCAAAGCCATGCGCGGCAAGGTTGATCCGGACACCTGAGCGGCGGCGAGACGGCTAGCTGTTTTTGCGCAGCAGATAGATATCCATGATCCAGCCATGGTTTTCGCGCGCTTCTGCACGCATCTGAATAATCTGCGCGCCCACCTCGACCAGTGGTCCTTCGCAGATAATCTGTTCTTTCATCCCGACGTAGCCGCCCCACCAGATATGGATGCCTTCGGGCGGAAGGGTCTGAAAGGCGCACTCGCCGTCCAGCATCACCGCAATTGTATCGATGCCATCTGGCCAGCCGTTGTCGCGTAGCTGTCGGCCCGTGGTAACGGTAAAGGGTGCGCCGATTTCGTTCACAGGGATCGCATGGGCCGCCGTCAATGCTTGTAACGATGTAATGCCGGGAATGACCTCTACCTGCGGCAGCGGGTCGAGCCGCGATGCAATACGCAAGGTGCTGTCATAAAGCGAAGGATCGCCCCAAACCAAGAGTGCGACATTATCGGCCTTCTGTCCCGTCATCGCCCCCTGCCATGCCAGTGCAATCTGGTCATGCCACTGATCAACACGCTGGCGATAGTTGCTGATCGTGGCGTCGCGCACCGGCAGATCAAACTCTACCACTTGCGCCTCGGGGTTGCTCAGCACCTCGTCGCAGATCGCCTGGCGCAGTTCGGCCAGATCGGCTTTGCCCGCCCCTTTGCGCGGGATCAGGATCAGATCCTGCGCATTCATCGCACGAATGGCCTGAAGCGTCAGGTGTTCGGGGTTGCCGGTGCCGATACCGATGAGGGTGAGATGCATAGCCTACCCCGGTATCCGGGCGATGGCTTTGGTGCGCAGGTTTCCCAGCACACGGGCATCGGCAAAGGTGCCGTCCGAAGACGCGGCATAAAGCCGGGTGAAGTTTTGCAAATCGCTCAGGTCCGCGGGCCCGACGTCGCCAAACAGATAGGCCACTTTGCCCGCCGCGCGAAAGGCGACGGTCTGCGGCCTGGTGCAGCCTGACATGCAGTCGATGCTTTCCACGGTGGTATCGGGCAGCGTCTCGCGCAAACTCGCCTCAAATGCGGTGTCTTCTGTGCAGGTACGGCAGACAAAGACTTTCATGCCCCCCCCTCTGCCAACGGACCATAGAATATCAGGGCCGGTGTCGTGCTGGAAGTTTCCTCAAGATGCTCTGCCAGCGTTGCAATGGTGTGGCGTGTCACCTTCTCGGCCGGGGTCGAGACGGCCTCTGCCAACATTGCGGGGGTGTCGCCGGGCAGACCTGCGTCGATCAGGCGCTTTGCCAATCCGGGGAAGGTTCGTTTTCCCATGTAGACAACGGTGGTCGCCATCGGATCTGCAAGGGCAGCCATGTTTACATCTTCCGGCAGATCACCCGTCATATCGGCACCTGTGATGAACTGCACGCGTCGTGCAGTCAGGCGACGGGTCAGCGGAATGCCCGCCCTTGCAGCCGCTGCAGAGGCAGACGTAACGCCTGGAATAATTTCGAACGCGATGCCCGCAGCATTCAAGGCGGTGATCTCTTCCTCAAGCCGTCCGAACATACCGCTGTCGCCAGATTTCAGGCGGACAACACGCAGCCCAGCCACCGCGTGATCCACCAAAACCTGTGAGACATGATGCTGTTTCGGCGAGGCACGGCCTGCGCGTTTGCCAACGCCGATCAGGTCCGCATCGGGGTTCGCCTGCTCCAGTATTGGCCCGGCACTAAGGTCGTCGAAAAGAACAACTTCGGCATTCTTAAGACGGTCCACCGCCTTGACGGTCAACAGATCAGGGTCACCGGGACCGGAGGAAACGAAAGAGACAAAACCGCTCATGCATCCTCCGCGATCAGATGAAAGAAGGTGCCGGTGGCGCGGCCGCCGCCTTCGAATGTGCGGGTCGATCCGGTCTCGGCCACCTCGATATCGTTGCTGTCGGTGATACGGGCCAGCGGCGCATCGGGTTCGCTGAGGATCGTCGCGTAGTGAAACTCGTGCCCGCGCAGGCGGCTGTTCGATGCATGACCGGGCATATCTGTGTTCAAAGTGGCCTTACGGTAGCCCAAATGGAATTTACGTTTCTCGAAAGATGTTTCCAGTCCCAAAAGCCCCGCCATTTGATGCGCGGTGCCGTCTTTGTCGACCAAAACACTGCCCATCGCCATGTAGCCTCCGCATTCGCCATGCACGGGCTTGGTTTGTGCAAAGCTCTGGATACCCGAGCGGAACTTTTCGGCCGCCGCGAGCTTGCCCGCGTGTAATTCGGGATACCCACCGGGCAGCCAGCACACATCGGCGGACGGGTCAGGGACCTGATCGGCAAGCGGTGAGAACGGCAAAACCTCGGCCCCTGCGGCGTGCCAACCTGCAAGGAGATGCGGATAGACAAAGGCAAAGGCATCGTCCCGCGCAAGCGCGATGCGGTTGCCGGGCGGTATGACAGCAGCGGGTGCGGGGGCTGTCTTTAAAGTGCCGGCAGCGGCGCTGCGCAGGGCTGCAAGATCGACGTTCTCCGCGATAAAACCAGCGGCTTCTCCGAGAATTTGCGGGAGGTTTTCCTGCTCTCCCGCCTGCACAAGGCCCAAGTGCCTTTCGGGCATTTCGATCTCTTTGCGGCGTGGCAAGGCACCCAGAACTGTGATGCCGGCGGTGTCCATCCCCACCCGGATCAGGGTCTCGTGCCGGGGCGAGGCGACTCGGTTCAGCACGACACCCGCCAGTGTCACATCCGGGCGCATCATCTTGAAACCCAGCGCTGTGGCCGCAACCGATTGCGCAGCACCAGAGGCATCCAGCACCAACACCACGGGCCAGCCCATCAATGCCGCGATGTCTGCGCTGGCCCCATTGCCGCACTGGCCGGGAACCGCCACGCCATCGAACAGACCCATGGAACCTTCGGCGAGGATCAGGTCGGCCCCGATGGCATTGCCGACCAACCCGTCAAGGCAGGCGCGATCCATCGACCAACTATCAAGGTTGAACGAGGCCCGCCCCGATGCCGCCGTGTGGAATGCCGGATCAATGTAGTCCGGCCCCCCTTTGAAGGGTTGCACCGTAACCCCCTGCGCCCGGAATGCGGCCAACAGGCCCAACATCAGGGTCGTTTTTCCGGTGCCCGAAGAGGGGGCCGAGATCATCAAGCCGGGCGGGATCATTCTGCTGTCTCCGGAAACCTTGGGTCTGTTCCGACCGGGCGGAAGCGGCGGTCATAATCGCCTGCATAGAGCCTGCTTTCGCCGAAGTCTTCGGCACCGATGGCATGGCCTACGAGGATCAGAGCCGTGCGCTCCATCTCGGCACCGATCGCGGTTTGCAAAGTCTCAAGCGTCGCTTTGACGATGCGCTGGTCGGGCCAGCTTGCCCGCCAGACCACCGCGACCGGGCAGTCCACACCGTAATGCGGGGTTAGGTCCGTGACGACTTTCTCAAGGATGTGCACCGACAGATGAATGGCCAATGTGGCACCGGTCTTGGCAAAATTCTCCAACGCCTCGCCCTCGGGCATTGCGGTAGCGCGCCCGGAGGTGCGCGTCAGGACAACCGATTGGGCCACACCGGGCAGCGTAAGTTCCGCGTTCAGCGCAGCGGCAGCGGCGGCAAAAGACGGCACACCCGGCGTTACATCATAGGGAATATCAAGACCGCGCAAGCGACGAAGCTGTTCGCCCATTGCAGACCAGACCGACAGATCGCCAGAATGCAATCGCGCCACATCATGACCCGCCGCATGGGCGGCGCTGATCTCATCCATGATTTCGTCCAGCGACATACGAGCAGTGTTCACGATTTTCGCACCCTTCGGACAATAGTCCAGCAGCGCCTCGGGCACGAGCGAACCGGCATAGAGGCAAACAGGGCAAGCCGCGATCAGGTCGCGCCCCCGCAGGGTGATCAGGTCGGGGGCACCGGGGCCTGCACCGATGAAGTGGACGGTCATTTGGGTCTATCCTTTAGCTTTCGGCGATGGCGGCAGTGGCTTTACCATCGCCCGACACGACGCGCTCTGCAACCAGTCGCGCAGTGGGGCCTGCGGCGGCGAGAGCTGCAGCTTCGGCCAGAGAACCAGTGCCGAACCTGTCCTGAATGCGCTGTGACTGAGTGGGCGTGATCATCTGCGCGAGATCGGATTGTGTGACACCAAGACCGGGCAGGCGTAAAAGCTGCGCCAGCTCCTGAAAAACCTTCTCGCGGGATTTTGCAGCCTCGGTGACAATCGCGTCAATCCTCTGGCCTTCCGTCGCGGACAAAGCGCGCTGCAGTGCGTCTTGCAGACTCGCCAGATCAGCGGCGGCCCGGAAGCCTATTCCCATCACTCTCATAGCGTCACGCTCCATTGCACTACGGGGCGTGCCGGTTGCCAGCCCCGCATCGTGCCCAGGGGCTGTGACTGAGCCAATTCAATGCGCAACAGGCTCCCCCCACGCGTAGCATGTAAGTTCGCCAGAAGAGCCTCAGTCTCAAGTGTGACGCCATTGGCGACCAATCGGGTGCCCTGTGGCAGGTCGGTCATGAGATGGTCAAACAATTCAGCGGAACCGCCGCCACCGACAAAGACCGCGTCAGGCTTTGGGTGTTCTTTGATCATTTGCAGCGATGGGCCTTCGACGACTTTCATCAGGTGGTCGATGCCAAAGTCCGTGATATTTTGGGCGATGTTTGCCACGCGGTCAGGCTTGATCTCGAACGCCGTGGACCGCCCGCCTGCCAAGCACCATTCGACGGAGATAGACCCCGATCCCGCACCGATGTCCCACAGTGTTTCACCGGGGCGCGGAGCCAAAGCCGAGAGGGTCAGTGCTCGAACGGGGCGTTTGGTGATTTGCCGATCATGGGCGAAGACGTCATCCGGCAGGCCGGAGGCACGGGGCAGGCCAACGCCCGGAGGCAGTTCTATTGCGACGGCAACGGGGGCCGCGATACCTTCGATGTCAAAGTCAGCGGCCGTAGTGGTGCGGATACGTTGATGTGGTCCGCCCATGCGTTCGCAAACCGTGAGGGTCGCTGCACCTGCGCCGTTATTGCTTAACCAGGCGGCCAGACCAGCGGGTGAATTGCCGTCACGTACAAGGCAGATCATGCGCCCCTTGGGCGACAGAACGCGTCGCAGGCGGGCAAACGGGGCGGCATGCAGGCCATGACAGCTAATCTCCTCCATCCGCCAGCCAAGCTGGCCCGCGACGCGGGAGAAGGTTGAGGGGGAGGGCAGAACCGTCCAGTCATCGGGATCAAGATGCGCTATCAGGCTGCCACCTGCGCCGAACCAGAATGGGTCACCTGAGGCGAGTACCACGCAAGACTTGCCTTGGGCAGCCAGAACCGGCGCGATGTCGAAGGGGACAGGCCAAGGACAACCACGCTCTCCCGCCTCGACCAAATCCAGATGGCGCGGACCCCCGATAATCATTTCGGCGGCATCGATCGCGGCACGGCTTGCAGGGGGCAGTCCCCTCACGTTATCGTCGGCCATTCCGATGATTGTAAGCCAAGGGTCACCCAACATGCGCATCCTTCTGCTGGGCGGCACGACCGAGGCAAGCATGATGGCGCGCAGACTGGCCACGACTGGACTGGATGCCGTTTTTTCCTATGCGGGTCGGACGGATGCGCCGGTGGCTCAACCTTTGCCGGTACGCGTTGGCGGATTTGGCGGCGCGGGCGGGCTTGGTGCCTATTTGCACCGCGAAAAGATCACCCATGTCATCGACGCCACCCATCCGTTTGCTGCCCGGATGAGCCAAAACGCCAGCAACGCCTGCGCTGCGGCGCAGGTGCCCCTGATCCGGTTGGAACGGCCTGCATGGGAGCCGAGTGACGGAGATATCTGGCAGCTTGTTCCGTCGGTCGAGGCTATTCCCAATACCTTGCCCAATGCACCTGCGCGGGTGTTTCTGGCAATCGGCAAGCAACAGGTCGGATTGTTCGCCGCCAGGCCGCAGCATCACTACCTTCTGCGCCTTGTTGATCCGCCTGCCGCACCGTTGCCCTTGCCCCATACAACCGTGGTCATAGCGCGCGGCCCATTTGATATCGCGGGTGACACAGCCTTGATGC
Organism: Sulfitobacter noctilucae; assembly: GCF_000622365.1. Lineage (GTDB taxonomy): Bacteria > Pseudomonadota > Alphaproteobacteria > Rhodobacterales > Rhodobacteraceae > Sulfitobacter > Sulfitobacter noctilucae. Next base: position 209,104 of record NZ_JASC01000001.1, read on the forward strand.
AAGAGCACCGGATCACCCATGTTGTCGCCAAAAACAGTGGCGGCAGCGGCGCGCGGGCCAAGCTGGACGCGGCGCGGGCTTTGGGTCTGCCGGTGCTGATGGCCGACCGCCCCAAGCTGCCCGAAGACCGCGTTGCCCGAAATGCGGATGAGGTAATGCGCTGGCTGGGTCACGATGCGGATCGCGGCGTATAGACATAGCGCCCGACACGGCGCGTGGCCGCATTGCCCACGATGACCACAGTGCGCATATCGGCCATCTCCGGCGTGGCCTCGCCCAATGTCACAGTGCGCAGCGCTTGATCCGGTGTGCTGACCGCGCGAGCGAAGGTGATCAGACGATCGGGGCCACATTCCTCCAGCAGCACCGCGAGCGTCTTTTCAAGACCATGCGGGCGCGATTTGGAGCGGGGGTTATAGAACGCCATCGCGAAATCACCCCGTGCGGCCATGCGCAAGCGGTGCTCGATCACGTTCCATGGTTTGAGGTTATCGCTGAGGTTGATGGCACAGAAATCATGGCCCAACGGGGCACCTGCCGCCGCCGCAGCAGCCAACATCGCGGTGATGCCGGGGAGCACACGAATGTCGGTTTCCACATATTCAGGGTGTGTTTCTATCGCCTCGAATACGGCAGAGGCCATCGCGAAGACACCCGGATCGCCGGAAGACACGACCACCACCTGCGCACCATTTGCGGCCAATTGCAGCGCGTGCAATGCGCGGTCCAGCTCGACCCGGTTGTCCGTCGGGTGCAGCGTCAGACCGGGGCGTTCTGCGACGCGGGCGACGTAGGGAATATATCCTATGATATCTGTGGCACGGGCCAGCGCCTCTGTCACCTCGGGCGTCACCATCGCGTCATTTCCCGGGCCCAGACCCGCGATTGTGACGGTGCCCTTCACGCTTCGAACTCGGGGCGGCGGCCCTGTCCGTGGACCAGCACAATCGCGAAGTAGGGGCAGTCGTCTTCATCCACATCAGCGAGTTTCGCAATGCGTTGGCCCGGCATTGTGCCTTTCTCGACCAGCCATGCATCCTCCAGCCTTCCAGCCTTGGTTAAGGCGCGTTTGACTGTTGGAAGGTTGCGGCCTGTCTTCATCACCACCAGCGCATCAGCGCGGGACATATGATCCAGCAGATCGTTCTCAGGCAGCGTGCCCATCAGTACGGTCATCACATCATCGCCCCATGTAAACGGGGTATCAAGCGCGTTCCAGCAGCCCACCATGCCGGGGATCGCAGGCAGTACCTCGACCTCGGCGCGGCCTTGCAAGCGCGTGTGGAGATGCATGAAGGAGCCATAGAAGAACGGATCGCCCTCGCACAGCACGACAATATCGTGATCACGGGCCAAAGCCTCGAGCTTGTCGGCCCATTCGGCGTAGAAATCCACCATCAACTGGCGATATTCCGCGCTGTCAAAGCGCAGCTCGGTCGTGACGGGATATTCCATTGGGTATTCGATGACATCATCGCGCAGCATGCCTTTGACAATGGTGCGGGCCTGTCCGGCGCGGCCTTTCTTGCGAAAAAACGCGAGATGCTTAGCACTCCGAATGATGCGATCGGACTTAACGCTCATCAGCTCCGGATCGCCGGGGCCGAGGCCTGCACAGATGATCTTGCCCATGCCTACTCCACCCTGCTTGCCAGTGCGTTGACCGCCGCGACGGTGATGGCAGAGCCGCCCAAACGCCCCCGCACAATCATTGAAGGGACCGGCAGGTCCTGCATCAGCGCCTCTTTGGATTCCGCCGCACCGATAAAACCTACAGGGCAGCCGATGATTGCAGCAGGGCGCGGGCACTTCGGATCTTGGAGCATATTGAGCAAATGAAACAGCGCCGTGGGCGCGTTGCCGATAGCCACCACGGCGCCTTCCAGATCGGGGCGCCACAATTCAAGCGCTGCGGCAGAGCGGGTGTTGGACATATCTGCGGCCATATCGGGCACGCGGGGGTCACGCAGGGTGCAGATCACCTCGTTTTCGCGCGGAAGGCGTTTGCGGGTGATCCCTTCGCTTACCATATAGGCGTCGCACAGGATCGGCGCACCGGCCTCGAGCGCTGCACGCGCCGCAATGACCATACCGTCTGAGAATTGCACATGCTCTTCCAGACCGACCATACCGGCGGCGTGAATCATGCGCACGGCAACGATTTCTTCCTCGGGCGTAAAGCGTGCGAGATTGGCTTCTGACCGGATGGTGGCGAAGGACTGGCGGTAAATTTCGGCACCGTCGGTGATGTAGCTATGGGGCATTCAGAGCGCCTTGATAATGTCGTCGGAGGAGAGCCCTGTCTGCGCGGGCGGGTCGCTGGCGCGGCCATTGCGGATCAGGTCAAAGCCGTCAGTTGTAGCTGTCACAGTGAGCGGTGCTGCACGCGGATGGGCGCAGCCTTTGGCACAACCCGAGATATGCAGCATCTGATCCGGCCCAAGATGCGGAGCCAGCTTGCGGGCGATGGGCCGGGTTTTGGCCAGCCCCTGCGCACAGTCGGGTGCCCCGGTACAGGCCACAACCCGCAGCAGAGGATTGCCAGAATCTGTGATCAACCCTTTGACATCCGGCAGGTCGCGGGCGCTTTCAACAAGCAGCATCCGCCAGGGGGTCATCCGCAATCCGCCCTGTTTGGCGAGGCTGGCCAGCGTTTTCACTGGCAGTTGGCCAAAGGCCAATCCCACCATCGCCCCCAGCGGGGTATAGCCGGGTGTCGGCACATAGCTTTGCTGCTGGCGCGGCACAAAATGATCCGCTGGCAAGCTGGCGCCAGAGGCCAAAAGCGCTGCCATGCGGGTCTCGGAGGTACGGGTGTCCATGAACCATTCCGCCAAGGCCATTGCTTCCGCGATCGCTGTCTCGGTGGTAACCAGTTTGCCCTTACCGGACCCATCCGCCACAAGGATCAAACCGCCCCCCGCGTCCCGTTCCAAGCGGATATCGGCGGAAGCCGTCTGCAACACGGCCTCCCGCCCGGTATCGACGGCAAAGCCGAACTTGCCTGGCAGCGCGGGGCCGCCCGGCTGCGACAAAGCCTCGGTCAAGGCCGGCGCGAGGGTTTCGGTTTCGCCACCGGTTTGCCAGAAGGGTGTCACCAGCAAATTGCGCCGGCTTTCGATCTCGGGATCGGGATCAAGCAGTCCCATGTGCCGCAGGCCTTCGATCAGCGCAGGGTAGCTTTTTTCAGTCACACCCCTGATTTGCAGGTTGCCACGACTGGACAGGTCCAGCATGCCATTACCGTGCGCGGCAGCCAGCGTGGCGATGCCATCCGCCTGTGCCCGGCGCAAACGACCGTTGAAAGGGCGAATGCGCACGACAATGCCATCCCCCGATTGCATGGGGCGCAAGGCACCGGGGCAATAGCCTTTGACCTCGGGCGCGGTCATTCGGCGGCGTCCATCTGTGCGCCTATGGAATTGCGGCGCGTGACCCATAGGCCCGCATCCCGCAGGGCGGCAAATCGGTCACGCATGGCTTGCAAAGCTGCTGGGTTCTCGCGGGTCATAAAGTCTACCAGATCGTCCCGGCCAAGGGTTGCATCAAAATAGAGATCAAAGAGATGGGCCGGCACCTCACGGGTGAGATGCGCGAAAGCGGCGAGATTGTCGAGAGTGGCGGCGATTTCTGCTGCTCCGCGAAAGGCGTGTCCCATCATACCGCTGGCCCAGTCGGGATTGGCGGCACGGGCACGGACCACGCGGGCGATTTCTTCGGCCATGGTGCGGGCCTTTGGCGTGCCGAGCTGTGTTGTATCAACGTGGTACATACTGGGCTTTGCGGCCCCCAGATGCGCCATAGCGGCAGCAAAGCCGCCTTCGTGGCTGGCGTAGTCGGAGGCAAGCAGGACATCGGATTCAGTGAGGTCCTGAATATGGGCGAATGAATCGGCGGCTTGCAGGCGCGTCTCAAGTGCGGCGCGATTCTGCTGCGCTTCTCCCTGCGTATCGATGGCCCATTCTGAGGCTTTCAGCCACGCCTCTCCAGCGGCATCGCGACCTCCGTCAGAATAATCCAGCATCGCGGCTTCCATGTTCATGCCGTAAAGCCCCGGCTTGGGGCCGAATACGCGGGGTGTTTTGGTCAGATAGGGGTTCATATCAACCGCTTCTTCACGCTCTGCCAGCGCCAGCGCGCCAGCCTCGAACAGCTGGCTGAGGCCCGGAAATACGTCTCGAAACAGTCCCGAGATGCGCAATGTCACGTCAATGCGCGGGCGGTTCAGCAATGTCAGCGGCAGCACCTCGAACCCTGATACGCGCTCCGATCCTGTGTCCCATTCGGGCGCGAGACCGGCCAGGTGCAGCGCCATCGCGATTTCCTCGCCCGCAGTGCGCATGGTCGCAGACCCCCAAAGATCGACGACAAGACCGTTTGGGTAATCCCCCTTGTCCTGCAAGTGGCGGCGAATCAGTTCCTCCGCCAGTTTGACCCCTTGCGCATAGGCGGAGCGGGTCGGGACCGACCGTGGATCGACCGCAAAGAGATTGCGGCCTGTGGGCAGAACATCCGAACGGCCCCGATAGGGTGAACCGGACGGCCCCGCCTCGATCCGTTTGCCATCCAGCGCGTGCAGCAAACCTTCTGTTTCGCCCTGCCCCGCGCCATAGACGTGCAGGCCATCGCCGTATTGCGATTCCTTGATGTCACAGACAAAGCGGTCGATGCGGGTGATCGCTTCGGCCATGCAGCTGTTTTCATCGAGGCCCAGATCGTCTTCGACACCTGCCGCCTGCGCTTCGGAGCGGATGGTCTCGATCAGCCGGTCCCGCCGGGCGGGGTCCAACCCGTCGGCGGTGGAATATTCATCCAGCAACCGTTCGAGTTGTAGCAAGCCATCGGGTGTCGCGCTGTCTTTCATTGGCGGCGGCAGATGGCCGAGGGTCAGCGCGCCGATGCGGCGTTTGGCCTGCGCGGCCTCTCCGGGATCGTTCACGACGAACGGATAGATCACGGGCAGATCGGCGGTCAGCGCTTCGGGCCAGCAGTCATCCGACAGGGCCACAGATTTGCCCGGCAGCCACTCCAGCGTGCCATGCGCGCCGATGTGAACCAGTGCATGAATGCCTTGCGTGCGAAGCCAGAGATAGAAGGCAACGTAGGAATGGCGCGGCACACGGGCGAGGTCGTGGTAATCGGTCTCGCGTTGATCGATGACACCACGTTCGGGTTGCAGGGCGATGAGGGCGTTGCCGCAAGTTTGAGCAGGGAACTGGAAAGCATCGTCGTCGTAAAGCGGGTCAGTTGCCGGATCGCCCCATGCGGTGTGCAGGTCTTGACGCAATTGGTCGGGCAATAGGTGCAGCGCCTCTTTATAGGCGCTGATCGACCAAGGGATTGTGGTATGTGGCAGGGATTTGCCAAAGCCGATTTGGGGTTCAACGGCATAGCCCGCATCCGCAAGCGACAGCAGCATGTCTTCGGTTGAGGCCAGCGCATCAAGCCCGACGGCATGAGCGATCTGATCTTCGCGACCGGGATAGGTAGACAGCACAAGCGCGAGTTTGCGTTGGTCTGTGGGGGTGGTGGCAAGGCGGTGCCAGCCTGCGATCCGGTCGACCACGGCCTTGATACGGGGGGCGTTTGCACGGTGCGAAAAGCGCGAGAATTGCAGGTAGGGGTCTTTTTTCTCGGGCGCTTTGAAGCTGACGACGCCGGTGAACAGACGGCCATCAACTTCGGGCAGAACAACGTGCATCGCCAAATCGGCGGGGGACAGGCCGCGTTCGCTGGTGGCCCAGTCCTTTTGGCGGGCGGTGGAAAGAGCGACCTGAAACACCGGACATCCGGGTGCATCCAGCGGCGATGTGCCGTCCGCACCGCGCCCGGAAAATGCTGTGGCGTTGACGATGGCGGATGGCGGGTGGGCCGCAAGCGCGCTGGCAAGGAAATTGCGTGCCTGCGGGTTTTTCAAGGATGGAACAAAGAGGCCCATCGCCATAAACCCACGCCCGCGCAATTCGCGGATCAATGCGTCGACGGGCGCTGTATCGGCGGCGGTCAGGTAACTGCGATAAAAGGTGACGGCGATCAGGTTTGTCGGTGCAGCGTGGCGGTGCGGACAGGCGGTGACGATACCGTAGTCCGGGTCGTAATAGCCGCAGGCCGGAACGGTTTTTGTGCCTGTAACGGGACCGGCATAGAACCCTGCCGCGAGGGCGAGTTGTGCCAAAGCGGCCTGTGCGGCAACGGCACCGCCGGCGTCGCACAGATGCGACAAGCGGCGCAGGGTCGAGACAGGCAAGGTAGAATGTTGATCAAGTGCGGGGTCTTCGCGCCCGTCGGCGGGCAGGACCGCAAGGGCGATTCCGTTGCGGCGGGCAAAATCCTGCACCTGCATAATGCCGTAGGGCCAGTAGTTTTCGCCCCCGATCAGGCGGATCAGAATGCCTTTGGCACCCGTCAGCGTTTGCTCCACATAATTGTCGACCGAGGCGGGATGGCGCAGCGCCGTGAGGTTGCAAAGACGCAGCGTTGGCAGCTTGCCCTCCGGCCCGCCCCCCCGGTGCCAGCCTGCCGCGAAAGCGCCCAGATCGCTGTCCGAGAAAGAAAGGACCACCAGATCCGCAGACGTCTGGCCCGGATCAAAGGGGGTCTCCGTCTCGTCCAGCCCGTGGCTATCGCGGAAGACGACATGCATTTATCTAGGCACCCAAGGTCGCGCGAATGGCGGCTGTGTCGATGTGGTCATGCTCTGCTATCACAACGAGATGGCCCTGACGCGCATCGCTGCCCCAAGGGCGGTCGAACTGTTGGCGCACACGGGCACCCACAGCCTGGACCAGCAGGCGCATGGGTTTGCCCGAGACGGCAACATATCCTTTGACGCGCAGAATATGCTGTTCGTTCGCCAGCTTCTCGATGGCTGCGACCAGGGCGTCCACATCTTCAACTTCGGGCATGGGGACAACGATAGTTTCAAAGTCGTCATGCTCGTGATCTTCGTGTCCGTCATGATGCGAGGGCCGCGCGGCGAGATCGTCTTCGGCCTGTGCGTTCAGGCCAAGGATGACGGACGGGTCGATCACGCCTTCGGACATGGACAGGATCGGGATCACGCGGGGGCTTTCGGCTTCAATCACCTTGCGGGCAGAAGCGAGGCCGGTTTCGCCGGCAAGGTCGGCCTTGGACATCAGAATGATGTCGGCACAGCTGATCTGGTCTTCGAACACTTCGGACAGTGGGGTTTCGTGGTCGATGCTATCGTCGGCCTTGCGCTGTTCGTCGACGGCATGCACATCGGGCGCAAAGCGGCCCGCGGCAACCGCTTCGGCATCGGCCAGCGCGATGACACCGTCGACCGTGATCTTGGAACGGATCGCGGGCCAGTCGAAGGCTTTGAGCAGAGGTTTGGGCAACGCGAGACCAGAGGTTTCGATTAGGATGTGATCGGGCCGTGTCGGCAGAGCCATCAGCGCCTCGATTGTCGGGATGAAATCATCTGCCACGGTGCAGCAGATGCAGCCGTTGGCAAGTTCCACAATGTTTTCCGTCGGGCAATCCTCGATCGCGCAGGATTGGAGGATCTCGCCATCGACGCCAACGGTGCCAAATTCATTGACGAGGATCGCAAGGCGTTTGCCGCCCGCGTTTTGCATCAGATGGCGGATTAGCGTCGTCTTGCCGGAGCCAAGAAAGCCGGTGATCACGGTGACGGGAATTTTGGACAGGTCGTTCATTCGGCGGCCTCCAGAGGCATTTGAAAGGGCGGGACACGGGCAAGGCTTTGCTTGCGGAATTGGACGGGGCGTTCGCGCCATGGCACCAAGCCATCGGTTGAGGCGGCATAGGCGGCAGCGCCTGCAAGGATATCAGGTGCGTCTGCCGGGGTCATGCGGCCATAAACGTAAGTCCATTTGCCCGGTTCAGACAGAGCAACGGCGGCCCCTTGCGAACAGGCGGACAGACAGGAAACGCCGACAACCTCGACGTCGTCGGGCGCATCCGCTGCGCTGAGTGCCGCGTGCAGCAGCGCACCAGGGCGCGGCGCGTCTTCTTCCAGCACTTCGCCCGCGCGGCAGGTGGTACAGACATAGAGTGTTGCGGTCATGGGTTATTCCACATTCAGGGTTTGCGTGGCGGAGACGAGCGTTCCGTCAACCGCCAGCGGGCTGTGGTCGTTGGCATTCAACGTCACTTTGATCTCGACCGCGCCCTTGGGCAACGTGTCGATATGCATCCAGTCGCCATACAGGCGGCCCAGTTTGTTGCCATTTACATAGACATGGGCGTGGCCTTCGCCGGGAACATTGGCACCGCTGGCATTCTGCGGCGAGAAGGTGAAATCCTTGGTCATCACATGCAGATTGTAGCCCGCCATCGGGTCAGGCGTAACCGCGATGGCAACGGTGGGCGGCGTATCAGAGGTCACCTCGATGGGTGCGTCATGGCTCATGGCATGGTCTGATGTGCCGTGGCCCATGGCGCTGTGATCCATCATGCTGTGGTCCATCCCTTGATGCTGGGCAGGATCACTATGATCGTGTCCGTCAAAGCTGGCACCCGTGCCAGCCGCCGTGACGAAACCGATACCACCACCAAAAACCAAGCCAATGGCAAAGAGGGAAAGACTGCGGCTCATGGTGATGCTCCTACGCGCTTTGGGTAGCGTCGGCGTACACGCCTTCGCGTTGCCAAAAGTACCCGGCAAAACAACCAAGCAAAACCCATGCCGCCAGTCCGACCCCGAACGCACGGGCCGCAAAGAGCGCTGCGATTTCGGTAGGCACAGGACCCGCAAAGACTTCAGGTTCAGGTGCGCCGATCACATGAGGTGCCAGAAGCAGGATTGCGGCCAGCCCCCACACCATCCAGTTTGCGCCAAAGGCGATCAGCCACATGGCGGCGGCAGCGCAGCCCACGGTCGCAAACCACCAAATCTGTCGCACAGTCACATCAGCAGCCGCCACACCTGGCACTTCCGGCGGAAGGCTGAACCCCGGGGCCAGGTGGAAAGCAACAAAACCGGCAATGCCCCACAGGATGCCACTGCGCCCGCTGATGACCGCACCGCGATCTTCGGCCAAAGACATCAGCGCCAAAAGGATAAGCCCGTATCCGGTGTAGATCAGCATTGTGAAAATCAGGCTCAAACCGTCCCGCATCAGATCAAAGCCGGGAAGCTCTGGATGGGCCGAGATCGGGACCGCCCCAAAATGCGACAGCGCGCCGGTCTCGTATAGTTCAGCATGCAAAAGCACAGGCTGCACAAAATATAGTTGAAGAATGCCGGCAATAAGACCGGCACATGCCCCTGCAAAGAGGGCGGAAACAAGAATACGCGTATACATTGCGTTTGCTCCTGTATGGGAGGACGGATGTGAATACCACATTGCCGCACACGTCTGGAAAACGGCAAAACCGGGCCCCCGAAAGCCGGAAGCGCGATCATACCTGAAACGAATGAAAAGCCGCGGCTTTGCGCCGCCTATAAAGGGATTGGCGCTGCAGACCGATTGTAAGGCAAACGGCCTGATGCGGCCCTTGGTCTGCCGCTTTAGTGGCAGGGGAACCCTGTGGCATGCCGCACGTCATGTGCCGCATCGTGCAATGCCGCTGCCTGAACATGGCCCGTCAACGCGATTACGGCACCGCCCAGCGCCAGTGCGAAAAGGGCGGGCAGAATGCGCAGGCCACTGCGTGTGTTTGTCATTGTCGTCATATTATCTCTCCTTACCGTCACACCCGACGGCTTATATGTCTCACTCGCGCTTGGCAGGTCTCCTGGCTCGCGGGTCGTGGCCGTTTCCCGCCTTCCCTATCTTGCGATAAGTGGCATATCGGGTCGGGCTCACCGCTTACAGTCGCGGGGGCGGCTTCAGCTTGGGGCGGATGCCTTGACTGAATTCCCTGTTAGGTCCCGCACGAAGCAAACTTGTGCATCGGGACACCAAGCATCTCAGGCTTCGCATTTTGGCCCTTCAAAGGCAAGATTCATTTGCGACCGAATTTCCCCTCAAAACGCGCAGTCACTGGCGTCACGGCTGTTCGTTGCGCATAACCTCGGGGGAGCTTGCCTTATAGAATGTGCGAATCCCCCAGCGATGCCGGAGTCCCGATGCCCCTGAACAAAACGACAATTGCGATCTTGTACTCGCTGATTGCCATCGTGTTGTTTGATGCGATGGGTCTGATCATCAAACACCTATCGCCCCACTATGGCGCGGCAGAGCTTTCGGCCTATCGCAATCTCTTTGGCCTTATCCCGGCGGCGCTGGTGCTTTGGGGATCAAAAGACTGGCATCGCAAAGGCCGTATCCTGAGGATCAGGCAATGGCGCATGGCGCTTTTTCGCGGGGTGATCCTGACGGGGGCCCAGTTCAGCTTTTACCTGTCGCTTGGCATCCTCAGCTTTGCCACCGCATCGACCATCACATATGCCAATGCATTGTTTCTGGTTGCGCTGGCGGTGCCACTGCTGGGTGAAAAGGTGGGGCGGATGCGCTGGGCGGCGGTGTTGATCGGATTTGTCGGCGTGGTGCTGGTGGTCGGACCGGGGCGCGATACGTTTTCGGGCGCGGCCCTGCTGCCACTGGCGGCGGCATTTTGCTATGCGCTGGTCGGGGTGACCTCACGCATGGTGGATGACGATGTGCCCACCGCGCTGATCAATCTCTACTCTTCGGGCTTGGCCGCGGTGGGATCCCTGGTTTTGGCTTATGTAACCGGCGGCTTCACGCCCCTGCGCGAAGCGTCAGACCTGATCTGGATTGAGGGCATGGGAGCCTTTGGCGGCTGTGCCGTGCTGCTGCTGATTACCGCCTACCGGATGGCGGACCAAAGCGATCTGGCACCGTTCAGCTATTTCGGCATCCCCATCGCCTTTGTGATGGGGTGGGTGTTTTACGATGAAGCGCCGTGGTCAGAGCTGTTCCCCGGCGCGCTGCTGATCATCGCAGGTGGGTTGATCATCATTTGGCGAGAGCGGCGGCTGCGGGTGGCCTAGACCACGACATCTTCCGCCACCTGATCCCCCACACCAAAGACACGCTTGTAGCGGTCGATCTCGGCCTGCGGGCCCATTGCCTTGTTGGGGTTGTCCGACAGTTTAACCGTGGGCTTGCCGTTAGCCGCGACCGCCTTGCACACCAGCGAAAACGGGGCTAGCGCGTCGTCGGGTACAAGGTTGCGGAAATCATTGGTCAGCAGGGTGCCCCAGCCGAAAGAGACATTGACCTTGCCTGAGAACTGGCTGTGCAGCGTTTTGATCTTTTCCACATCCAGACCGTCGCTGAAGATCACGCGCTTTTGTGACGGGTCTTCGCCGCGTGACTTCCACCAGTCAATCGCAATTTGCGCTGCCGTTGCCGGATCGCCGCTGTCGACGCGGATGCCGGTCCAGCCAGCCAGCCAGTCGGGGGCATTGTCCAGAAAGCCTTTGGAGCCGTAGGTGTCGGGCAGAATGATGCGCAGGTTGCCTTCGTGTTCGTCCTGCCAATCCTGCAACACATCGTAGGGGGCCTGCGCCAGTGCAGCGTCGTCGGGCGCGAGGGCCGCATAGACCATCGGCAGTTCATGGGCGTTTGTGCCGATCGCCTCCACCTCACGGCTCATCGCGATTTTGCAGTTGGAGGTACCGGTGAAGGCGCCGCCCAGACCCTCGCTCATGGCCTGTACGCACCAGTCCTGCCAGAGATAGGAATGACGTCGCCGCGTGCCGAAGTCCGCAATGGACAGATCGGGTATGCCGCGCATCGCGCCGATCTTTTCCCAAACACGGGTCATGGCGCGAGCATAAAGCACCTGAAGCTCGAACTTGCCCATGTTGTCGAGCACCGCGCGGCCGCGCAGCTCCATCAGGATGGCCAGCGCAGGAATTTCCCACAGCATGACCTCGTGCCATTTGCCCTCAAAGGTCAGCTCGTACTGATCGCCTTTCCGCTCAAGGTGATAGGGCGGGAGGGTCATGCCCTCGAACCACTCCATGAAATCAGGACGGAACATCTGGCGCTTGCCGTAAAAGGTGTTGCCGCGCAGCCATGTCGATTCGCCGCGGCTGAGAGACAGGGAACGCACATGGTCCAGTTGCTCGCGCAGCTCGCCCTCGTCGATGAGTTTGGCAAGCGGGATATGCTTGGACCGGTTGATCAAGCTGAAGGTCACCTGTGTGTCCGGCTTGTTGCGAAAGATCGACTGACACATCAGCAGTTTGTAAAAATCTGTGTCGATCACAGACCGCACAATTGGATCGATCTTCCATTTGTGGTTCCAGACGCGGGTGGCAATATCGACCATGAGGTATTCCTTGTGCAATCGCTCCCTTGTCGCAAAACTGGCACGGGCGGAGCAAGGGCGATTTCCGTGAGGGTGCCATGGGGTTGCCAAAATCGCCCTTTAGCATCGGTTCGATGTCGCTGGAGAAACTTATGTCGCCCGAATTTATACTGACCGCCACGGTTCTGGTCCTCGCGTTCATCGGCTATGTCTGGTGCCTGTCTCGGGGGCTTTGGTTGACTATAGCACTGTCGGCAGCTTTGGCGTTTCAGATGTCACGCAGCATGCCCATGAACGCAGGCACGCTGACCTATTGGGGGGCTGCGTTTGGTGTCTTTGTGACTGCGCTGGTGGTGAAATCGTTGCTTCCTGTCAGAAGTGCGCCCTCTATCGGCAGTGCCGACCCGGAACCGTCGCGGAAAGGGCAGCAGGAGATCGTTATCGATGGCACCAACGTGATGTATTGGGATGGGGAAGCGGACCTGCGAACGTTGCGCAGCGTTGTAGACACATTGCGGGCGCGCAAGCTGGCACCCTATGTCTTTCTGGACGCTTCCTCGCGGCACCATCTCGGCGATACTTCCTTGGACAAAAAGGGGTTCGCCTCTGCCCTCGGGCTGCCGCGCAACCGGGTTATGGTGTGCCCGGCCAAGACCGAAGCCGATGCCTTTATCCTGAAATTCGCGCAGGAAAGACAGTTGCCCGTCGTCTCAAACGACCGTTTCGGAGACCGCGCTGCGCAAGCCAAGGGACTGAAACTGATCAAGGGTGTGATCGCTGGTGGCAAGCCTGTGCTGCATGGGTTCTAGAGGCTAGCCCAGCGCGACCCCCGCCCCTTTCATTCCCTCCATCGCTGCGGCCATTGACCCACCCATGTCGATCCCGCGACACAGGTCCTGGCGGACCGTGACATCGAAGCCCAGTTTCGCCGCATCAACCGCCGAATAATTCACGCAAAAATCAAGCGCGAGACCGACCAGTGTGACCTGTGTTATGCCGCGCGTACGAAGATAGCCTTCCAGCCCTGTCGGTGTTTGATGATCGTTCTCAAAAAACGCAGAATAGCTGTCGATGGCGGGATTGTACCCTTTGCGAATGATCAGATCAGCGCGGTCTTGGGCCAGATCAGGGTGAAAAGCCGCTCCCGTGCTGCCTTGAATGCAATGATCCGGCCAAAGCACCTGCGGGCCATAGGGCATGTCGATCATCTCCATCGGAGCCTTACCCGAATGTGAGGACGCAAATGAAGAATGACCCGCTGGATGCCAGTCCTGCGTCAGGATTACCGCGTCGAAATCATTCATCAGCGCATTGATACCGGGAACAATCGCATCGCCTTCAGCGACGGCCAATGCACCGCCGGGGCAGAAATCGTTTTGCACGTCGATCACGATGAGGGCTTGCATGGTCTTTCCTATCTCGGTGAAGCGTGATGGTTTTTAACCCAAGCCCCCCTTGCAAAACAGCCCCCTTGAGGCCTATTTCCCCGCCCATGCATACAATCGCCGCGCTTTATCACTTTACCCGGTTTGACAACCCCGCCGCGCTGAAAGAGCCGCTGCTGGACCTTTGCGTGAGCGAGGGCGTGAAGGGCACGTTGTTGCTGGCTGGCGAAGGTGTGAATGGTACCATCGCGGGGCCACGGGCCGGTATTGATGCCGTTATCGCACATTTGCGAAGACTGCCGGGGTGTCAGGATCTGGAGTGGAAAGAAGCTTCCAGCGAAACGCCGCCTTTTCCGCGCATGAAAGTGCGGATCAAGCGCGAGATCGTCACGATGGGTCAGCCCGATGTCGATCCGGCCAGCAAGGTTGGCAATTATGTGGACCCGAAAGACTGGAACGCCTTGATCCAAAGCCCCGATGTGGCAGTGATCGACACGCGCAACGATTATGAGGTCGCGATCGGCACGTTCGAGGGCGCGGTCGATCCACAAACCAAGAGCTTTGGCGAATTTCCCGAGTGGTGGGAGCAGAACAAGCACCGGTTTCACAACAAGAAGGTGGCGATGTTCTGCACAGGCGGTATCCGCTGTGAAAAATCCACCAATTATCTGCTGGGACAGGGTGTTGAGGATGTTTTTCATCTGAAGGGTGGCATCCTGAAATACCTTGAAGAGGTTTCGCCGGAAGAAAGCACCTGGGAAGGCGATTGCTTTGTCTTTGATGCCCGGGTGAGCGTCGGGCACGGGCTGACCGAGGGGCCGCACCTTTTGTGCCACGGCTGCCGTCAGCCGATTCTGCCGCAAGACATGCAGCGACCCGAGTACGAACAGGGCGTCAGCTGTCACAATTGTTTCGACCAAACCAGTGATTGGGACAAGGATCGGTTTCGCGAACGCCAGAAACAGATCAAGCTGACAGAGGCCCGCGCGGCTAAACAGACGGGCAATGACACCTAATCGCGTTCTCGCTGCGCGAAATTAGATGCAATTGAAGATGTTAAGCGGTCTTTAGGAGCGCACTGCTATCCAACGCCTTGGGTGAATAGAGGTGGTGGAGATGAGTGCGCAAGCAAATGAAGCGCCGGTCATCATCAAACGGAAAAAGGTTGTTAAAGGCGGCGGGCACCATGGTGGGGCCTGGAAAGTCGCCTATGCGGACTTCGTGACCGCAATGATGGCCTTTTTCATGTTGATGTGGCTGCTGAATGCAACAACGGAACAACAACGCAAAGGGCTTGCGGATTATTTTTCACCGACAATTCCGGTGAACCGAATTTCCGGTGGCGGGGATGGAGCATTCGGCGGAGAGAGTATCTTTTCCGAGAATACTTTGCCGCAAAGCGGTACAGGTGGCACAACCAAGCTGACATCGCAGGAAGACAAGTCTCGCGGGGACAGCGGCACATCGGATACCGATGAGCAGGGCCAAACCGAAGCGTTGGAAGCTCTGGAAGAGGAACTGATGGGCCGCGGTGGGGAAACGATGGTCATGGAAAATGCCATGCGCCATATCGTGACGCGCATCACCGATGAGGGTCTGGTAATCGAGTTGTTTGAACTTGAGGGTATTCCCCTGTTCGAACCCGGCAGCAACCGTCCCACTCAATTGCTGCGCGATCTGGCGACCATCATTGCCGCCACTGCCAAAGCGGTGACCAATGGGGTCGCCATTGGCGGGCATGTCGCGTCCAATGCGATTGTGCTGGCGGATAGTCAGGTCTGGAAAACCTCCGCTGACAGAGCCGATGTGATGCGGTTGCTGCTGGAAGGGGTCGATATATCGAAGGATCGGATCAAGCGGGTGACCGGCCATGCCGACCGCGAACCTGTCCTGCAGGACACCATGGCCAAGCGCAACAACCGGATCGAAGTGGTCCTGCTGCGCGACGACAAGTGACATTAACACCGGGCAATTATCGCGCATTTTATCTGTTAGCAGGGAATTAAGTCGGCGCGTCTATCAGTTGGGTCAATGTAATTGATACAGCAGAAAGGCGTGTCTGACTTATGACCATTTCTTCTTCGCTCAATGCCGGTGTGGCGGGGCTTCAAGCGAACGCGACGCGGCTGGCCTCCATTTCGGATAACATCGCGAACTCGTCCACTCATGGGTACAAACGGGTTGAAACCGATTTTCATTCCATCGTGATTACCTCTGGCGGCAGCCAGTATTCAGCTGGTGGTGTGCGCGCCGTCACAGAGCGTTTGATCGATCAACGCGGATCGCTTGTATCGACTGCTAATGCCACAGACCTTGCCGTTCGCGGACGGGGATTTCTTCCGGTTTCACAGGCTTCCGACGTGACCGGTGGCACCGATACGCCGATGTTCCTGACGACGACAGGATCTTTTCGTACTGACAGCGAAGGCTACCTCCGCTCGAACTCTGGTCTGGTCCTGATGGGCTGGCCGGCGCAGGCAGACGGTACGATTCCCACCTTTCCCCGCGATACGGCTGACGGTTTGGAACCGATACAAATCAACGTGAACCAGTTCACCGGCGAACCGACCACGCGAATGACGCTTGGCGTCAATCTGCCGGCGACTGAAACCACCGCAGGCAGCGCGGGTGATACTGCGGAGCTGTCCGTAGAATACTTCGGTAATCTTGGCACTTCGGAGAATATCAACATAACCTTTACGCCAACAGTTCCGGCAACGGGGTCATCAAACACCTGGACGATGACCATGCGCGATTCTATCGATCCTGCGGTCATCATCGGGGAATATACGCTGGAGTTCACGGACAGCCGTACTGCTGGCGGTACGCTGCTTTCCGTCACACCGACAGGTGCGGGCGGTGGCCCCTATGACCCGGCAAACGGAACTATAATCGTCGATGTTGACGGTGGCCCTATCGAGATCGATATCGGCCAAATCGGCGAGAATGACGGATTGACCCAGTTGTCCGATAACTTTGCACCCATCTCAATCTCAAAGGACGGCTCACCGGTTGGCAACATGACATCGGTCGAAGTTGATCCGAACGGCTATGTTTACGCATATTTCGATACGGGTATCACGCGGGTCATCTATCAGGTGCCGCTGGTCGATCTGCCCAATCCAAATGGCATGGTCGCCCTGGACCAGCAGACCTATCAGCCTTCCGTCGACAGCGGCTCTTTCTTCTTGTGGAACGCGAGTGATGGCCCAACCGGCGACATTCTTGCCTTCGCGCTCGAGGAGTCGACAACCGATGTCGCCGGGGAACTAACCTCCATGATCCAGACGCAACGGGCCTACAGTTCGAACGCCAAGGTAATTCAGACCGTGGACGAGATGCTGCAGGAAACCACAAACATCAAACGCTGATCCGCTGCCTGACGCAGCGACCATCTACGGAGGGAAAGACGCATGACTATTTCTGGCGCTTTGTCGAATGCCATTTCAGGACTACGGGCCGCTGGACGTGGTGCAGAAGTGGTATCGTCCAATATCTCAAATGCGCTGACGCCTGGATACGGGCGTCGGTTGCTCAGCCTCTCTGCTGCAACCATCGGCGACTCAGGCGGTGTGCGCGTCGACGGGATTATACGCATCGTGGACGCCAGTCTTGCTTCCGACCGTCGTTTGGCTGGGGCCGAGCAAGTCAACGCACAGGGAGCGGCAGATTTTCTTGCCGGGATCGAACGCCTGCTCGGCACGCCTGACAACCCTGCTTCCTTGTCCGCGCGTCTGTCGGGGTTCGAAAGCGCGCTGATCACTGCGTCAAGCCGCCCTGATGCCACGGAGAGGTTAAGCGCTTCGGTTGCGCAGGCCAAGGATTTGGTTGATGCCATCACCTCCGCCTCAAGCGGCATCCAGGATGCGCGCACCCTGGCCGACCAAACGATTTCAAGTCAGGTCGAGCAACTCAACAGCGGCTTGCAACAGATCGTGGACCTGAACCAACAAATCACAGCATTGCAAGTCCAGGGCGGGAATGTTGCCGGATTGCAAGATCTGCGCCAGCAGGTGATCGACGACATCGGCGTGCTGGTTCCCATTCGCGAGGTGCCACGCGACAACGGTCAGATCGCACTTTACAGCGTGGGCGGTGCGGTGCTGGTCGACGGCACGGCGGCGACCATAGGCTTTGACCGCTCGAATGTCGTAACGCCTTACATGTCAGTCGAAGCGGGCACACTCTCCGGCCTCACGATCAACGACACGCCTGTACGGACCAGTTCCGAAAAAGGTGCACTGCGCGGAGGTGCCATCGGGGCGCAATTTGCCATCCGTGATGAACTGGGCGTCGAGGCGCAGGTTCAAGTCGATGCTATTGCCCGTGATCTGATCAGCCGGTTTCAAGACCTTGCAGTTGATCCAACGATTGTGCCGGGCGGCGCGGGCCTGTTCACCGACAGTGGCGGCAGTTTTGATCCGATTAACGAACGAGGACTGGCCAGCCGCCTGACGTTGAACGCCTCGGTTGACCCTAATCAAGGAGGCTCGGTTTGGCGAATGCGCGATGGGGTGAACGCAATGGCCCCCGGCGCTATTGGCGATGCGACGCTGCTGCAAAATTTGGGCGCAGCTTTATCAACCGCGGTCGTACCGGGAAGTGGCGGTTTTGGCGGTAGCGCCTTTACCTCATCCGGGTTGGTGGCGGCGGTAACATCGCAAATGGGGTCCGACCGTACAGTGGCAGAACAAAAACTAAGTTTCGCTGCCGCCCGATTTTCCGAGTTGACCGAACGCCAACTGGCCGACGGCGTGGATACTGATCAGGAAATTCAACGCTTGATGACGCTTGAGCAAGCCTATGCCGCGAATGCCCGCGTGATCGAGGCGGTCGATGAAATGATGCAAACAATTATAAGGATGTAACCCATGTCGGTGACAAGTTTAGGCGATCTTTCGCATTCCTATGCCATGCGCCAGCGCAATGTGGCGCTCCGCCAAGACATCGACAAGCTAACCACGGAGCTGGCCACAGGGCAGGTCGCTGATGTGCGCGATGTGCTTGGGGGAAATTATAGCTATCTGACCGATATTGAACGGCGTGACAGCATTCTCGCAGGTTACAATGTCGCGACAACCGAGGCCACACTTTATGCTGGCGGCATGCAAGATGCGCTTGGCTTGGTGCAATCTCTTGGCGCGACGCTCTCAAGTAGCCTGATTACAGCGGGGACATTGGCTGGCGGAGCAAACAGCCATGATACTGTTGCAGAGGGCCGGGCAACACTCGACAGCATGTTGGGCACGCTTAACCTTAATTCAGCGGGCCGCTATATGTTCTCTGGTACAGCGATCGACACCCCCGCTTTGCCCGACTCACAAACCATCATCGACGCTTTGCGCACGGCTGTTTCCGGTGCTGCAACACCCGATGACTTGCTTGCCGCTGCGACCGCTTGGTTCGATGATCCCGCCGGGTTCGAGGCGACGGTTTATCAGGGGTCTGCCAGCCCTATCGCACCATTCCAGTTGTCTCAGTCAGACCAGATCGCGCTTGATGTGCGGGCGACCGATCCAAAGTTGAAAGAGGTGCTGAAACTGGCTGCGGTTGTAAGCCTCGCCGATGATCCTTCTTTCGGTTTTGATGTCGACACCCAAGCAGAGTTGTTTGGCAAGACCGGTCAATCCATGCTTGGTGCCCAGGATGGGGTAATCGCCCTGCGGGCGGATGTCGGGTTTGTGGAGTCGCGCATCGACAAAGTCGCAGCGCGCAATGCAGCCGAAGTTACAGGACTTGAGTTTGCCAAAGCTGCGCTTTTGCAGGTAGATCCATTTGAAGCCGCTACACGGCTCGAAGAAGCGCAATTCCAATTGGAAAGTCTTTACTCAGTCACTGTTCGAATGTCGCAACTGTCGCTGGTGAAATTCCTGTGATGCGCTTCTGCATTATTTTTCTGAGCCTGTTCCTGTGCATTAGCACTGCTACAGCAAGCCCTGTCCGGATCAAGGATCTGGTGGATTTTGACGGGGTGCGTGGCAATGATCTGGTTGGCTATGGTCTTGTTGTCGGGTTGAACGGTAGCGGTGACGGGCTGCGCAATGCTCCCTTCACCGAAGACATCATGACCAATATTCTTGAGCGGTTAGGGGTGAATGTCACCGGCGAACAATTCAGGCCCAAGAATGTCGCGGCCGTCCTGGTCACAGCGACGCTGCCCCCATTCGCACGTGCCGGTGGCCAAATTGACGTTACGGTTTCCGCGATCGGTGATGCAAAAAGCCTGATGGGCGGCACGTTAATCATGACGCCGATGAACGCCGCTGATGGCGAAATTTACGCTGTGGCTCAAGGAACTATTATCGCTGGTGGCGCTGTGGCAGAGGGCGATGCGGGCTCTGTGACCCAAGGTGTGCCGACCGCCGGTTCAATTCCCTCTGGTGCGCGGGTTGAACGAGAGATTGCATTTCAACTCGCGACACTAGACGACTTAAGACTGGCTTTAAGAGAAGCAGATTTTACAACAGCAGGTCGGATTGAACGGGCGATCAATCAGAATTTTGGCAAGCGCGTTGCGCTGATGTTGGACAGTGGCACCATCCAGCTGGATGTGCCTGGCATGGGCATGCGATCGGTCGCTCATGCCCTTGGTCGCATTGAAAATATAGAAGTAGAACCCGAACGCAAAGCGCGTGTGGTTGTTGACCAACGTTCCGGTACAATTGTGATGGGCGAGGACGTGCGCATTTCGCGGGTGGCCGTAAGTCAGGGCAATCTGACCCTGCGCATTCAGGAACAGCCCCTTGTTGTACAACCCAACCCATTTTCTGAAGGGGCGACTGTTGTGGTTCCGCGCACAAACGCAGCGATCGATGAGGAGCCCGGCATTTCTCTCGCCGAAGTTCAGCCTGGTACATCATTGTCAGAGGTGATTGCCGGATTGAACGCATTGGGTGTAGCTCCGAGGGACATGATTGATATCCTTAAAAGTATTAAGGCCGCCGGGGCGCTTCATGCTGAATTTGTTGTCCGTTGATGACCCTACATCAGTTCAATTTGCCGGAGGACAAGTGCTGTCACTCCGGGCCATACTCCGCCAAACCGCGCCAAAATAAATGCTGCGATCATTCCTTTCAAAAGGTGGGCCACAGCAAAACACTGCGCGAGAAAAACTGCTGTCTGCAACTGGCCAGACAAAGCCGCCAGGCTAAGGCCTGTAATCAGCGCGATGTCACACAAGAGAAGCGGCACCGTTTGGCCAGTCGTTGCCAATAGACTGTCGGTAGCTCCGAAAATTACCGGTGCCGCGGCACCAAGCAGGAGCAGCATCAGGACCGTGTGGAAAGGTGTTTCATCTAGGCTCATAGCCGCAGCCAGAAAGGGACCAGCAGTAAGCATCGCTAAACAGAGGGCACCCCCGATCAGGAGCACACCAAGGTTGAGGCGCGCAGCCATCATAAGAAAGGCGGCACTGTCGTTCCGGCATCGTGCCTGCCTGAGTAAAGGGTCTGACTGTCGGCACAAGATCCCAAGGACAGCAGTCACACTTAACCCCAATCCACGTGCAAAGAGATAAATGAATGCTTCAGGGCCATGCAAGACAAATGGCAAGATCAGGGTATCAGCATATTGCGCCAAAACGACACTTCCCGGTGTTCGATATCCGAGATCATTTGGCTTGGCCCTTGTCATCAGATTGTTGCCAAGGGTCATTTGCATCAAAAGAAGACCAAGCTGAATTAGGATGGCCAAAGCCAGAAGGAGTTCCGGCTGGGTCACTTCAAGAGCTAACGCCCCTTTCGCAGCCGCGGCAAAGACCAGCATCCGCCCCGCAATTCTAATCGAGCATGCGCGGAGTTTCAGCAAAGCCAACAGGAGCGTCATCGCAAGAATACTAAGAACTGCGAATGGCTGTCCCAGAAACAACGGTATTGCGCGGAAATGGTAGAGTGTCAGCAACACAAGGCACAGTCCGACCCAACCCGTCAGCATCATACCCATGGTTTCTGAGCTTCTGCTTGTGGCAGCCGTTGATGAGCCTTTCTGAATTGCCGTAGCACATAGAATGCCGCTCAAGGCTTCTGCCAGAATCAGCGGGGCCGCGACGAGCACGGTGACTTGCTTCGGCAATTCTTCGGATAATATGAATACGCCAACCGTCCACCCCAGCGCCAGAAGCGCGAGCGTTATCAAGGACAATCTCATCTCGTCCTCTGCCGGCACGCTTTGTCATTGCGTCGTTCCACTCAATTTCCTTCCCGGTCTCACCAGCGCCGGAAATACTCTTAGGAGCCTGCAAAGACATTAAGGGCGGAAGAGGGAATGCGGTGGATTTAAGTCAAGCGGTTTGAGGTGCCCCTAGATTTGTAGACGGTTTGCCTGGTAATTTTGGAACCAAGGAGAGACGGATATGAACAAGGGAATACGGTTTACGGACGAGTTCAAACAGGACGCTGTGGCACAGGTTGTTGAGCGTGGATATGCGGTCAGCGAAGTTGCTGAGCGCCTAGGGATCAGCACCAAATCGCTGTACACTTGGAAGGCACAATTTGCGAAGTCGCCCCGTGTCCGATCTGAAGTTGCAGAACAGGCTGCTGAGATAAAAAAAGGCTGAAGCGCGAACTGGCGCGAGTGACCGAGGAACGTACCATTCTAAAAAAGGCGACCGCGTACTTCGCGCGAGAATCTCAGTGAGGTACGCGTTTATCGAGGCTCACCGCGCAGAGTTTTCTGTGCGGTCCATGTGCCGCGTGCTGATGGTTCATTTCAGCGGGTTCTATGCATGGCTTAAAGAACCGTTAAGCCAGCGTGCCCTTGAGGATGCACGTCAGACGGTGCTGATCCAGCAGGCACGGGCCGATAGCGGTAAGGTCTATGGATATCGCAAATTGGCGGACGACCTGCGCGATGCTGGCGAGACCTGTTCAGAGAACCGTGTGGCACGTTTGGCCAGCTTGGCAGGCATTGCAGCGCAGATCGGATACAAACGTCGACCTGGGCGATATGGTGGCAAGCCATCGGTTGTCGCGGATAACACGCTGGATCGGCAGTTCGAAGTTGATGCCCCTGACC
>NZ_JASC01000002.1:0-237500 GCF_000622365.1 Sulfitobacter noctilucae
GGTCAGGGGCATCAACTTCGAACTGCCGATCCAGCGTGTTATCCGCGACAACCGATGGCTTGCCACCATATCGCCCAGGTCGACGTTTGTATCCGATCTGCGCTGCAATGCCTGCCAAGCTGGCCAAACGTGCCACACGGTTCTCTGAACAGGTCTCGCCAGCATCGCGCAGGTCGTCCGCCAATTTGCGATATCCATAGACCTTACCGCTATCGGCCCGTGCCTGCTGGATCAGCACCGTCTGACGTGCATCCTCAAGGGCACGCTGGCTTAACGGTTCTTTAAGCCATGCATAGAACCCGCTGAAATGAACCATCAGCACGCGGCACATGGACCGCACAGAAAACTCTGCGCGGTGAGCCTCGATAAACGCGTACCTCACTGAGATTCTCGCGCGAAGTACGCGGTCGCCTTTTTTAGAATGGTACGTTCCTCGGTCACTCGCGCCAGTTCGCGCTTCAGCCTTTTTTTATCTCAGCAGCCTGTTCTGCAACTTCAGATCGGACACGGGGCGACTTCGCAAATTGTGCCTTCCAAGTGTACAGCGATTTGGTGCTGATCCCTAGGCGCTCAGCAACTTCGCTGACCGCATATCCACGCTCAACAACCTGTGCCACAGCGTCCTGTTTGAACTCGTCCGTAAACCGTATTCCCTTGTTCATATCCGTCTCTCCTTGGTTCCAAAATTACCAGGCAAACCGTCTACAAATCTAGGGGCACCTCAAACCGCGTACATGATGAGGGTATAATTAAACTTATTGAATGAGCGCTGCTTCCGGCCCGTTGCTGCCATTCATTGACTGGCCAAGGTGCTGCGGTCGCAGCCCGCTTTGCTGTCATTCGCTGCAGGCGCGAACTCCGGGCTTCCAGGAACTCACGAAACGCAGGACAATTTTCCCATTTAGTTCTGCGCCATCGATGACCGCAATGTATCGTGACAATAAAACTGAGTAGCTTGCAGGCGCTGCTCAAACGGCGATGCGGAGCTTCACGTGAACAACAATCTGACACTCAGTTTTTTCCTAAAGGTCGTAGGTTTTTTCTTTTCTGATCGGACCTTTGATTGCCCTAATTGCGGGGAACGCACTTGCAGATTGGCCACGGGTTCTCTTGAGCGGCGTTAGCGGCGCGATGATTGGCACAGGCTGCCTCTTGCTTGAGGCGCTTGTGCTGTCGAACCGATCCATACGCTGGCTTCGAAAGATACCCCTGATCACTGTCGTTGCTTTGCGTGCGGTTTCCTACAGCATCATTATCGTTGGCGGGCTGGTTTTGCCTTCGCTGATATTCTTGGGGACAAAACAATGGCTTGATCCTGATTTTTCCTTCGGATTTTGGGTGTCGATTGCCGTCGCAACGGGGTTGTCCATGTCAGGAGAGCTCTTCCAGTTGCTAGGTAAGGAGGCGGCGTTGGCAATGTTCACTGGGCGCTATCGCAGGCCCCGCATTGAACAACGCATTGTCATGTTCGCTGATTTGACCGGCTCTACGGCACTTGCAGAGGAATTGGGGGATTTGAGGTTTCATGAGCTGCTGGGCGGCGTTGCCTACGATTTGGAAAGCCCAATAGTTACAAATGGCGGAGAGACGCACCGATACATCGGGGATGCCATCATCATCACCTGGTCAATGGACAAGGCAAAGAACTTCGAGCGCTGCCTTATGTGTGCCGAGGCGATGGTGGAGGCGCTCGAAAGCAAAGCGAACCAGTATGCCACAAAATTCGGCAAGCCAATGCGCATAAGAATTGCGATTCACTGTGGCCCCGTTGCCGCAGGTGAGATTGGCGCATGGAAGAAAGAAATATCACTGCTTGGTGACACTATGAACACCACCGCACGAATTGAAGGTGCCGCAAGGCAATTCGGATCAGACATTGTGGTTTCGGATATGATCCGGAGCCGGTTGCCGGAAGCCTGGCGATCAAAGCTGGTTGGCCTTCCAGACTTCGCAGCACATGGAAAACAGGACGCGCTCAAGCTTTGGGCTCTTTAAAAAGGTTGCCATTGTATTGCCAAACATCTGGGAGGTTCCGCCCACGACGCTGCGCACTCCGGCCCAAAGCTGCCATCGGTCGACCCAATGAACTGATGCACATGCGCTCCGCATTGCAGGCCTTTTCAAGCAGTCAATAGACAGCCGAAAATGGCATCTTTGGGCTATTGATAAGATCGTCGGTTAACTATTGGCACGCAGCGAACCCTGGTCGTGCCGACCATCTGCTGCGGTGCAGTCCGTAAAGCGGGGCGCATGTGGCCTTGGGTCACGCGTCGCGACGACTACCTTAAAGCCATACGCCTTTGATCCCTATGGCCGTCGGGGAGGGGTTACGCTTTTTCTTGACTCAAATGACCTTTTTGACTGAGGCTTCGTCACATGCCATGTGGTATTTTCCAATTGGAATTTTTTGCGACTTCTTTTTTGACCGAGTAATTTGATGTTTGTCCCATGAACCTGCCCGCGTTTTGTCTATGCCTGCCCCGACGATCTCTACCGATACTTTGGGTTTCTGATATGTGTGGCGGAAGCCTTCCGATAGTGACCCATTGTTAAATGCGTCGCGCCCGGTTTGCTTGTCCTAAAGATAGGTTCTTCCATGCCTAGAAATCAAAAACTTGTCGCTGCCGACGCGGCTGAAATTTCTGCTTCTGAGCTGGCCCTCAAAGAGCAGGAAATGCGGCAAGACTTTATGTCTGACAATAACCTCGACGATTTCGAAAAGAAGACACTGGACCGCGTGCTGAAAAAAATCGATCAGGTGAAAGCCAAGATCCGTCAACTGCGCGATGAGGTTGCGGCCAGCAAGGCCATTTGGGAGGCGCGCGCAGGTGATCTGACTCTGATGGAAAGTCAGTTGGCTGAATTGCAGTCATTTGGCGTTCCCGAAGCCGCAGCAATCGAAGGCGAATTTGCTCTCATCCGCGAAGCCATCCAGGACGAACGTTGGACCGATGCGACGGCGGCGCTGGACCAGCTGATGGTGGGGATGGAGCCGGTTTATGGCAATTACATTGAGCAGAAGGCCGCCATGGACCGCTATCTGCTCGCACGGGCTGATTTTGACACCCGCCTTGCCGCGGCGCGCAGCACCGAACCGAAGACTGAGACCGTTGTAAGTGGCTTGGCCGATATCGACGCGTCCATCAGCGCGATTGATGCCGCCGCCGACGAGCGCGCTTATGTCGATGCCGAAATCCTCCTTGCCGGGGCAAACACGCGTCTTGAGCAGGTCGAGTCAGAGTTGATCGACTTCCAGAAAAAAGTAGCTGATTTAGAGGCCGGGCTCGGCGCGATCAGCGGCAAGCTGGACGATCTTTCGGTTTGTGAATTCACCTCGTTGGCAGAGGCGCAAAGCGAGATCTTGAACCTCCAAACCGAAATCGAGGCCGCCGTTGCGGTGCATGACTACGTTACTGCGCTCGCGCTGCTCGCGACGCTTACACCTTTGGTCGAAGACACGCATCGGCGTCTCGAAGAGCTGCAGATCAAACACGCCGATTTCCACGCAACCTACGATCCTCTCAAGGTCCGCGCGGAGCTGCTCAATTCTTCTGAATCACCGGCCACAGTTGAACCGACGCGGCGCATGCTTGCCACTCTGGACCAGATTGACGCCGCCGTCGCGGTCGAGGACTTTGATACCGCAATCTCGCTGTGCCCAGCCCTCGAAGAGGCGATCGTCGAAATCGAGGCTCTGCAGGACGACAGAGCGCTTCGCGAGGCGCGTGCCGCCGAGATCATGAAGCAACACTCCAAGCAGTTGCGCGAGATTGCACGCCTGCTCTCGCTGCCCGGCAATACCTCCAAGGGCGAGGAACTGCAGCGGCGGCTCGAATTCCAATCAGAAGAGATCGAACGTCTGTGCGCCGAGCTTAAGCCAACCGACGCGACGCTTGTTTTTGCCCAGATTATCGGCACCATCGCTGCCCTTCAGGCAGAAGAGGCCGCTATGGTCGCCGCAGACATACTGCGCACGGAGGCCGAAAGCGCATATGCCGCGCTCAAGCCCAAGATCGACAAGGCCAAATTGTTCTATCCCATCGACGAAGAGTTCAAGGCGATGGTTGAAGAATTCCGTGAGGAAGACGAAGCCGTCACATCTCTGATCCACCAGAACCATTTCGGGAATGCTCTGGTCGCGGTCGACTCCCTTGAGCGATCCATCGACCGGCTGCTTGGACGTCAGGCTGACTTCGATGCCCGCGTTGCCGTGCGCGAAACTTTCGTGGTCGACTGGGAAAAATACGAGGCCGTGCGCAGTCAGGTCTTCGCGATGAGGATAACGCTGCCAGACGTGCGAACGCTTTATGATACATTTGGTACCGCCGACAATGTGGTGCTAGAGGCCAAAGAAGCATTTGACTATCCGGCCGCGGGCGCAGCCATACCTGCGGCCACGAAAGCCGCCGAGACGGTACTCAAACGCAAGAAGGACTGCGACGTTCACGCAGCTAAATACGACGAGGCCATGACGCGGTTCAAAACCGCCGAAGCGCTCTTCAAGCCAATGAACGCAATCCGCGACGTTCATACCGAAGCATTGTGGAACAAACTCGTCGAAGGCGGCAATAAGAAGACTGCGTTCTGGGAAGTCGTGCGCGACAAGCCCGACATGACCAAAGCGCTCAAGATCGTGGGCGAGTTTGAAAAGGTCGTCAAAGAGCTCGGGCCCATCATCGAAGCAGAAAAAGTTGCCGTGGCCGAACGTGACCGGCTCCTGGCGTTGAAAAAAGCGGCCCAGGCGAAGTTTGACGCAGCCGATGCCGTCAAGCCCAATACCGAAGAGATACTGACAATTTTCAAGGTTTATCGGACCGCACAAGCCGAGTTCTTCGGCTCTCTGAATGGGGCCGAGCCTGATACTGAAGCCAAACTCAACGCCTACATCGCTGCAGCCGAAGCCGTGACCAACGCAGCCGCGGCCCACGCAGGCCACGATGCCGAAGCCAACGCCGCCTGCGACACGCGAGAGACAGCCGTTAAACCCAAGTTTGACGCCGCCAAAACCGATGGTGAGACCTATCCGACGGAGTTGGGGGACATGCTCTGGTCACTCGAAGACGCGTGGAAATACTATCAGAAACTGTACGGCGAACAGCGGTACCTCGAAGCCCGCGATCGTCTCGACCATGTCGAAAAAGCAGCCGAAGAACTACAAAAAGGCGTCGTTGCCGCCAAGGCCCTTGTTGATCAGCGCGAGGTCGAACTGACAGGCAAGTATACCGCGGCCTTCATCGCGCGCCTCACTACTGTGACCGGGTACGTCGACAGTTCCAAGGAAATGAAGGAAAAGCGCACGTCCGCTATGGATCTGCGCACCAGTCTCGAAACGGCCCAAAGCGACCGTCGTTTCAAGGAAGCGTTGGAGCACTTCGCGGCACTTGACCCACACGTCACCGATCTCGAAACGCTTAAGGCGGCTGAAGGTCCCTTGCTAGCCGATCGCACGTGGGTCGAGGCGCAGGTGACTGCAAAACAACCTCAGATCAATACCGCGCGCGCAATTGAAGGTGTCGACCGCGCCACGCAAGCCAAGGTCGATGCCTTTCAAGACGCGCGAAAGGGCTTTCGAACGCCGTACAATGACGCGGATTTCACCGCTGCGCGCGCGGCGTGGCCGCGGTTTGACAAGGCGATTGATGAACTCAACGCAATGCAGGGCGCATATGACACGCTTCGGGCCAAAAAAGACGCCGCTGATGCTGCATGGGCACCGCTCCAGCCAAACTACGACATCGCCGTTGAAATGCGCGGCTTAACTGAAGAACTCGAAAAACTTGTCAAGGATTTCGACACCGCAAACACGCTCTATAACAAGGCCTATAACCGGCACGATTGGGATCAGGTCTTGATCGAAACGCCACCGCTTGAGAGCGCCATCAACGCGCTTGTCGCCAAAAAGGCCGATCATGACGCCGCCGACGCCGCCGCTACAGAAACCGCTGATGCCGCCCTCGTTGAGTTGCAGACAATGTTCGAAGCCGACCTCAAAGCCAAGACCACAGAGGAAAAACTCGAACTGCTCGAAAAGCTTCGCAGCCAAAAACAGGAACTCACGGCGGAGCAGAAGGCCATGCAGCGCAAGGTCTACATGTCGATGGACCTCGATGCTGAATTCGTCCACCAGGACGACGAACGCCGTGCAGAGTTGAACGAGGCGATCAAGAACGACCCCGAACTTCAGGCCGCCCGTGCCGATTGGGCCAGCACTCATCCCGACACGGCAATCTCACCGGATGAAAAGATCAGGCTGTTGATGAAAACGGTGAAAAAGGAATGCGAAATCTACGGCATGCCTGTCCCCGAGATTAAGACCTTTTCCGATCCCAATGGAGACGCAGGTTTTCACAATCCAAGCGATAACACCGTCAATATCAACATTCACGAAGAAGTAGGTTTCGATGACTTCTTCGAAACCGTTGACACCATGACCCATGAAGTTGCGCATCACTACCAAGCCACGTTGGTCAAAAAGCTCGAAGAGGGCCTTTTGACCCCGGACGATCCCGAATTCAAACAGGCTTTGATGTTTGCTGCAAATAGTGGGCCTTACGATTTTATTGACCCCGAAGACGACCATGAAGGGTACAAGAAACAACCGCTTGAGGATCACGCCTGGAAAACTGGCGGTGGGGTTCAGGATGCTCTGAGAGAAGTGCCTACCTTCTAACTTGCGGTATGTTCGGGAAAGGACAGAACACAGATGGCCAAAACTGACATTGAAATAATCTATCACCTCCGTGATGGTCGCCGTGAACCGCTCGGTACTGGCACCATTGACGAGACAGGGCATATCGATATCACGTCACCGCGCGAAGGTCAGGAAAACTATGTCAAAAAGCAAATGGATGAGCTGAACGGGCGCGACTACGTCGTGCTCAAACTCCCCCCCTCTCCGGGTGGATCAAGCCGAGGTGTAACCAAACAGAAGGTGTATCGCACGAACCCCAACTTCCTTCCGGCATTGAAGGACTACGGTCGGCGTGTGTTTTCCATGGAGTTTATTTTTCACGATTTCATACTCGCGCCGCATCTGGCGATACCGGACGAGGAAACGTCGGTGCCGGATCGAACCGGGCAGCGCCCTCCCATCGGCGACAGCTAGGGTTATGACCTTTCAATTCTACACCATTGATCGCAGACTTTTACAGGTGATGTCGGCAAACCGGTGCGCGCTATGGACTTCGTTGCCAGAACCCGGACTTTGGCAAGGTGATAGGGCAAACCGCCTTCCCTACATATTGGTTGCACCTGCGGCAGGAGGGGTGTTCAGTCGTGAGGTTGGCATGCCCCCATCAGGTGGTCCGGTTTGATTGTTAGTGCATCGTGGGCCACTGGTCCATTGGGACGACGCTTTTTGGTACAGGCGGGCGATAGCCCAGAGCGCTGTGCGGCCTGACCGTGTTGTAGTGTAGCCTCCAAAAAAGTTTGGGTCTATTAACTCCCATGAACTTGCACATTAATAAGTTAGCCCGTTTCCGCTCAAAGGGGCTCCAAAATGAACGTTTCGATCTCGCTAGGGCATGAACGTCCGCTATCGAAATACCTTGAAGGTGCATTAGCATCCGCAGCGAAGTTCCGTTTTCCGCCGCTTCTGCCGAAATCAGTGCGTGCTTCCATCGCAAAGGCATATAGTTTGCCCACGTCTAAGCTATCTTTCTGGGTATGTGTTTACGTGACGAGAAATACACTATGACGCACCGATTAACCCGGCTTGATTTTGGCACTGACACGGGACCGCGACTCGGAGCTTCTGAGTAGGCGTTGAGCACTTCAGAAACATACCCTTAGTTATGTCTGGGCGGGCTACTGTCTAGAGAAACGGTCGGTGGTTAGAGGCCTGTGAATGATACAAGACAGGAAAGCCTACTGACACGTCTATTGTCCGTAAGCGCAGCCACGATTTGCTAGACAAGCAAGGAGCCCCGAGAGGGTGGCGTGACGTCTAGTATGGGAAATTTTAACACTACCAAGGTCAGGCGCGGCCTTTCGGGACGCCTAAGTATTCGATTTATATGGATACTGGTGCTGCTGGAGAGAATCGAACTCTCGACCTCTCCCTTACCAAGGGAGTGCTCTACCTCTGAGCTACAGCAGCGCCGAATGCCGCGCTGATTAGCGGCAAAGCGAATTCACTGCAAGCGCAATCTGGACGCTGATCAAGCCCTGCGCTAGACAAAGGTCATGGCACAAGGCAAGACGCCCCCGACACAGAAAACAGAAGCGCAGCTGCGCGAGGACCGTTTGAAGGCGGCGCTCAAGTCGAACATGGCGCGGCGCAAGGCTCAAAGCCGGGTCCGAAGCGCGCAGGTAGACGATAAAAACAAGGGGCAGAACAGCTCCGACGAGGAAAGCAGATAACATGGATTCCATTCTGGTCAGAGGCGGCAAGGAGCTTGCCGGACAAATCCCGATTGCAGGGGCCAAGAACGCCTGTCTGACATTGATGCCCGCCACATTGTTAAGCGAAGAACCTTTGACGCTGACCAATGCGCCGCGGCTAAGCGACATTCGCACCATGACAGAACTCTTGCGTTCGCTGGGGGCCGAAGTGTCCTCATTGCAGGACGGCAAGGTACTGACCATGTCCAGTCACGGCACCATCAACACCCATGCGGATTACGACATTGTGCGTAAGATGCGCGCCTCCAACCTCGTGCTTGGCCCGCTTCTGGCGCGGGAAGGCTATGCCGAAGTGTCGCTGCCCGGCGGATGTGCTATTGGCGCACGGCCGATGGACATCCATACCGACGGTCTGGCGCTGATGGGGGCCGAGATTGAGCTCAAGGACGGCTACCTGCACGCCCGCGCTCAAGGCGGAAAGCTGAAGGGCGCGGTGATCGACTTCCCCTTCGCCTCTGTGGGCGCGACCGAGAATATCATGATGGCGGCGACCCTAGCTCGCGGCACCACAGTCATCAACAACGCCGCGCGCGAACCGGAAATTGTTGATCTGGCCGACTGCCTCAGGGCGATGGGGGCCCAGATCGAAGGCGATGGCAGCCCTTCGATCACCATTCAGGGCGTTGATGCCCTACACGGTGCCACCCACCGGGTCGTGACAGACCGGATCGAGCTGGGCACCTATATGCTCGCTCCTGCGGTCTGCGGCGGCGAGGTGGAGCTGTTGGGTGGGCGGATTAACCTGCTTGCGGCCTTTTGCGAGAAACTCGATGCGGCCGGGGTTTCCGTGACCGAAACGGCGAAAGGTCTGAAAGTTGCACGCAAGAACGGGCGCATTCAGGCTGTGGATGTCACGACTGAACCTTTCCCCGGTTTCCCGACGGACTTGCAGGCGCAGATGATGGCGCTGCTTTGCACCGCTGTCGGGACGTCCGTACTGCATGAAAAGATCTTCGAGAACCGCTTTATGCATGCGCCCGAACTCATTAGGATGGGAGCGGATATCGACGTGCAGGGCGGAACCGCTACCGTCACAGGTGTGGAGAAACTCAAAGGTGCGCCGGTGATGGCAACGGACCTGCGGGCCTCCGTTTCGCTGATCCTCGCGGGGCTTGCTGCCGAAGGGGAAACCAAGGTTGCCCGCGTGTATCACCTTGATCGTGGCTATGAACATGTGGTCGCCAAATTCCGCGGCGTGGGTGCAGATATCGAACGGATCAAGGAAGAATGACACAGGATGCACGTTTTGAGGATGGCCGCGAAGCGCCGTTGAACCTTGGTGCGATGGATGCCGATGACCTGCAGGTGATCTCGTCACTGGTGCAGGATGCGGTTTTCCCGGCGTCCGAGATGCGCTGGGACCGCGGCGCACAACGGTTTGCCCTGCTGATCAACCGCGTTCGCTGGGAGGACGCAGGCAAGACGCGTCATGCGCCCGAGCGTGTGCAGTCGCTTCTGATGTTCCAGACGGTTCAGGGTGTTGCTAGTCAGGATGTGCCGAAAGGCGACGCCGATACGATCCTGTCGCTATTGACGCTCAGCTTTGAGGAAACCGATGCGCCATCCGGGCATATCACGCTCATGCTCGCGGGGGACGGCGCTGTACGATTGGCTGTCGAGGCAATTGACGTGACGCTGAAAGATGTGACCAGACCCTATGTGGCCCCGTCGAAAAAGTTGCCGAGGCATGACGTTTGAAATTCGTCGCCTGTCCCGCGATGATGCCGCGCTGTGGCGGACGCTCAGGCTTGAGGCGCTCGAACTGCATCCGGAAAACTTTCTGACGACCTATGATGAGGAAGCTCAGCGCACCGATAACGAACGCGCCGCAATGCTGGACGCACGTATGGTGTTCGGGGTTTTTGCCGCAGGAGATCCTCTTGGCACAGCTGCACTCGATCCGGAACCGGTACCGGTCGAGGCCCATCGCGCCAGTCTGAATGCATTTTATGTCCGCAAGGTCGCGCGGGGACGTGGGGCGGCACAGGCTCTACTGGGTCACGTCATTGCTACTGCACGTGCTGAGAGCATTGTCCAACTGGAACTGTGTGTCGCACAAGAGAACGCGCCCGCCATCGCGTTTTACCGGCGGAATTATTTTAAACAATGGGGGTGTCTGCCCCGCGCGGTCAAGCTACCTGACCGCCTCCAGACCGACCTCTATTTCTACCGTCCGTTGGATGATCCTGCGATTCCCTGAGCCTTGCGCGCGATACCGACAATCAAAGCAGCCTCGGCTATATCCTGTCGAACGGCTCTGGCGGATCCTAGGGACGAGCCCCTCTTGCCCTTTGACAAACAGCTCAGGATGGGCTCGACGCTGAAACCACATGATCACCATCAATCCCGCCCATGGAGTGGAAAAGACCGCTGGTGTTGTTCACCCCAAACTTCCGCAGCAACTTCGCGCGATAGACCTCGACCGTGCGGTGGGAAATCTCCAGTTGCAGTGCTATTTCCTTGCTGGTCAGCCCGTCGCTCAAGTAACTCAAGATCTCGCGCTCGCGCCGGGTCAGGGGAGAATACGGCCGCTCCGCGCTAAGATCGGCAAAGCTCCAGATGGCGCGCGCAAGGGGATCGTGAGGCGTGAAGGAATGGCCCCGCACCCGGCACCAGAAAAGGGTGCCGTCTTTACGCGCCATGATGCGTTCATCCCAATACCGGTTTGTTTCGCGCAGTTGCTTTACGCCCCTATCGCGGATGTTCACAAATTCCTCGTCCGAAGGGTAAAGCACGGCAAAAAGTTGCTGGCGCAAGTCGTCTTGTTGATAGCCGAACATGCTCGCAAAAGCGGCATTGCAGTCCCGGATTACCCGGTTCTCGGTTACCACCAACCCGACCGGTGCAAAGGCGAAGGCAAGCTCGGCAAACTGCCCGTTCTCAAAGGCGTCGTCGATACGTATTTCCACGCTCTTGCCCCGCTTAATTAAGTTCCCGATGCTAAGAATACACGTAATCGACCGGCACAGCCCGCGCAACAGTGGGCACTGCCGATTTGGGAGGATACCATGATTATAGTAAAGCGGTTCGCCGCAGCCATTGCCACATCCGTCGTCCTTGCTGGCGCGGCATGGGCACAGGACCCTATCAAAATTGCGCTTGTGCACGGCCTGTCAGGTTCAAGTTTTGAAGCATTCTCGAAGCAGGCACAGACCGGTTTTGAACTGGGACTGGAATACGCGACCAAAGGCACCAACGAAATCAAAGGCCGCCCGATTGAGGTCATCATCAAGGACACGCAGTTCAAACCCGATGTTGCGCGTGCCGTTCTGGCCGAGGCCTATGGCGACGACGAAGTGCTTCTTGCCGTGGGGGCCACATCTTCTGGTGTGACCAAGGGCATGTTGCCGATCGCCGAGGAATACGAAAAGATCCTGATCGTTGAACCTGCCGTTGCCGACAGCCTGACCGGCCCCGACAGCAACCGGTATGTCTTCAAAACATCGCGAAACTCATCGATGGACATGCAAGCGCAAGCATTGGCGCTTCAGCCAGATGAAAACCTGTTCGTCGCCACGCTGGCCGAGGACTACGCGTTTGGTCGAGACGGCATCATCGCCTTCAAAGCTGCTCTTGAAGGCTCTGGTGCAACTGTTGTGACAGAAGAGTACGTGCCACAAGGCACCGCCGATTTCACAGCTGCAACCGAGCGTATGTTCAATGCGCTGAAGGACCACGAAGGCCGCAAAGTCATTCTGGTCTATGTGGCCGGTGGTGGTGATGCACCCGGCAAAATTCAGGCGCTGGACCCGGATCGGTATGGCATCGAAATTTCGATGGGCGGTCACATTCTGCCAGTTCTGCCGACATACAAGCGGTTCCCCGGCATGGAAGGCGCTGTCTATTACTACTACGAAGCTTACGACAACCCGGTGAACAACTGGCTGGTAGAAACCCATCAGGAGCGTTTTGATGGCCCGCCGGACTTCTTCACCGCGGGTGGCATGTCCGCAGCGCTCGCAGTCGTCAAAGCGCTGGAAACAGCTGAAAGTTACGAGACCGAAGATCTGATCGCCGCAATGGAAGGCATGTCATGGGACACACCAAAGGGTGAAATGACATTCCGCCCCGAAGATCATCAGGCCTTGCAGTCCATGGTTCACTTCAAGATCCGTGTTGAGGATGACGTCGATTGGGCGATCCCCGATCTGGTGCGCATCATCGAAGCGGACGAGATGGACATCCCGGTCGGTCGCGACAACAGCAAGTAATGACTGGTCCGGCCCGTTGCCACGCACGGGCCGGATACCCCTCATGTCTCAGGCGATTTTCATGCTCCAGCCTTCTCTTACGACCACTGATCTGACGATCCGCTTTGGTGGGCACGTCGCAGTGAACAAAGTTTCCTGCAATTTTCATCCGGGTGAAACCACGGTCATCGTTGGGCCAAACGGCGCAGGTAAAACGACGTATTTCAATCTGATTTCCGGCCAGCTCGCGGCAAGCGCAGGCAGCATCCACAAGGGTGACCTCGACCTTACAAGGATGTCCCCGTCGACCCGTGCAAAGAACGGGATAGGCCGCGCCTTCCAGCTCACCAACCTGTTTCCACAGTTGACTGTGCTAGAGAACATCCGCCTTGCTGTGCAGGCGCGCTCGGGTGCCGGTTGGGGTCTTTTCCGCCCGGTCGATAGCCTGACCGCCCTGAAGACAGGCGCCCAGAAATATCTGGAAGCCGCACAACTGACTGACAAGGGGTCAATGACCGCCGCAGCATTGCCGCACGGCGACCAGCGCAAGCTGGAAGTCGCCCTGCTTATGGCGATGGAGCCGGATATTTACATGTTTGATGAACCGACTGCTGGCATGTCGCTCGATCAGGCCCCTGCCGTTCTTGAACTGATTGCGCAGATCAAATCCGACCCCACAAAGACTGTGCTGCTGGTGGAGCACAAGATGGATGTGGTGCGGGCTCTGGCCGACCGGATCATCGTTTTGCACAACGGCGAACTCCTCGCCGACGGTGCCCCAGACGAAGTTATGTCCAGCCAGATCGTGCGGGACGTGTATCTGGGTGCCGCAACGGAGGAAACCGCATGACGCTCCTTTCCGTGCGCAACATGAAAACCGATATCGGACAGTATGCTGTCCTAAACGGGGTCAGCTTCGATGTACCCGAAGGCGGCGTGTTCGTGTTGTTGGGTCGCAATGGCGCCGGCAAAACGACAACGTTGCGCTCAATTATGGGACTATGGCAGCCTTCGCCTGGTTCGGTCCATTTTCAGGGGCAGGATATCTCAGGGCTCGCAACGGCTGACATTGCGCGTTTGGGAATTGCTTTCGTGCCCGAAAATATGGGCATCTTCGGCGGGCTAACCGTTGAAGAGAACCTCATTCTGGCTACAGCGAAGGGCAAGTTTGACCAAACCCGCCTGCGCAGGATATTCGACCTTTTTCCCGCACTTGAACAGTTTTGGTCCAAACAGGCATGGAGCCTGTCAGGCGGTCAGAAACAAATGCTGTCAGTCGCCCGCGCCATTATCGAACCGCGCGCACTGATCTTGATTGACGAGCCGACGAAAGGTCTGGCCCCCTCCATCGTCGCGGCGATGGGCGAAGCATTTCGCGAAATCGCGCAAAACGCCACGATCTTGCTGGTTGAACAGAACTTCAACTTCGCGCGCAACCTGAGCCGCGACATGGCCGTGATCGACGACGGTCGCGTGGTGCATAGCGGGACGATGGCGGATTTTGCCGCCGACACCGACCTACAGGGCCAACTGTTGGGATTATCTGCATGAGGGGCTTCATGGACAAACTTTCCGACACTCTAGGCCGCTTTGGTGGAGTCTATTTGCTGCCCGTGGCGCTTGGGGCGATCGCCTTTGTGCTGATCGGCGCGCCTTCTTCATGGGTGACGCTGACTGTTGCTGGCCTCGCAATGGGCATGATGCTGTTTCTGATGGCCTCCGGGTTGTCGCTTGTTTTCGGCCTGATGGACGTGCTTAACTTTGGCCATTCTGCTTTCGTGAGCTTTGGCGCGTTTGTTGCCGCATCCGTGCTGGCGGGCCTGAGCGGCTGGCTGGACAGCAGTTCTGCGTTACTGGCTTCGGCTGCTCTCGCGCTGGCGCTTCTGGCGGCCATTGCTTTCGGGCTCGCGGTTGGACTGTTCTTTGAAACCGTGATCATCCGACCGGTATACCAAGATCACCTGCGCCAGATCCTGATCACCATGGGTGCATTGATCGTCTCGGAACAGGTCATCCTTGCCGTCTGGGGCGGCACCCCGATCACGGTGCACCGTCCCAGCTTTCTGGAAGGCGCATGGATCATCGGCGATGTCAGTATCGAGATCTACCGCCTGTTCGCATTCACCCTTGGGGCCTGCGTGTTCGTCGGCCTGATGATCCTGCTCAACCGCACCCGCATCGGGCTCTTGATCCGCGCAGGTGTCGAAAACCGCGAGATGGTCGAGGCATTGGGTTTCAAGATTAACCGCTTGTTCATCGGCGTATTCATGTTGGGCAGCGCCCTGGCTGCGCTCGGCGGTGCGATGTGGGCAGGATATGAAACGCTCATCACACCTGCGCTGGGTGGCGAGATGATGATCGTGGTGTTCATCGTCGTGATCATCGGCGGCTTGGGTTCGATCGAGGGCACTTTGCTGGGCGCAATCATCGTCGGCCTAACCGCCAACTATGTGGGCTATCTGACGCCAAAGCTCGCGCTGGCATCGAACATGATCCTGATGATGGCAATTCTGATGTGGCGGCCCAGCGGCCTGAAACCTGCGGTGAAGTGAGACAGATATGAAGCAAACATTCGGGACCATCGCCGTAAAAACAACCATGCTGATCATCGCGGCATTGCTGTTGTTCGCCCCTTTTCTGTTCCAGGACATCCGCGCTCTGGAAGTGGCGGCACGGATCTGCATCTTTATCGTTCTGGTCGCCAGCTACGACTTGCTGATCGGCTATACCGGCATCGTCAGCTTTGCTCATACAATGTTCTTCGGCTTTGGTGCTTACGGTGCGGCAATCGCGCTGAAACAGATGGGGCCGGGTTGGGACGCCTTGGCGCTGGGCACAGTCGCAGGCGTTTTGGTGTCGCTGGTCGTCGCCGCCGCGATCGGGCTGATAAGCTTGCGGGTAAAGGCAATTTTCTTTGCAATGATCACCTTGGCTACAGCTTCGGTGGCACTGGTGCTTGCCTCCCAGCTAAGCCAGCTGACGGGGGGCGAGGATGGCATCACATACCGCACGCCCGATATATTCAAAACCGCGACCAAGCTGATGGTGGATGATGACGGCAAGGTTGTGCGCTGGTTCGGTGTAAAGCTGAACGGCAAACTCGCCGCCTACTACTTTGTTTTCGCAACCTCACTGACCCTGTTTCTGGTCCTGCTACGGATCACTGTGTCGCCGTTAGGAACCGTGCTTAAAGCAATTCGCGAAAACGAGATGCGTGCAGAGGCGATGGGCTACCGTGTGGTGGCCTACCGGACATTTGTATTCTGCCTCGCGGCTGTGGTGGCCTCGCTGGCAGGGTCTGTCTATGCCGTCTGGCTGAAATACACCGGGCCGGACACAGCACTCTCTTTCAACATTATGATCGACATCTTGCTGATGGTGGTCATTGGCGGCATGGGCACGATGTGGGGTGCCGTCGTCGGAGCAGTGCTGATGGTGATGGCCCAGTATTATCTGCGTGATTTGATGGGCGCTGCGTCCGAGGCGCTCCACGGTATTCCGCTGCTGCCCGAGCTTTTGGCACCGGATCGTTGGCTGTTCTGGCTTGGTATCATCTTTATCTTGTTGGTTTACTTCTTTCCGAAAGGGATTGTTGGCACACTGATGCTGAAAGGCGCACGCACGTGAAGGCCCCTCGCTTCGCCTTCGTGCCGGTGATGGACCACGAAATCCATGTCACTGAATGGGGCACACCGGGTGCCCCTGCGCTCATCATGATGCACGGTTTGGCACGCACGGGCCGCGATTTCGACGAGATAGCCGGGGCACTATCAGATGCGTATCACGTGTTATGCCCTGA
Organism: Sulfitobacter noctilucae; assembly: GCF_000622365.1. Lineage (GTDB taxonomy): Bacteria > Pseudomonadota > Alphaproteobacteria > Rhodobacterales > Rhodobacteraceae > Sulfitobacter > Sulfitobacter noctilucae. Next base: position 16,393 of record NZ_JASC01000002.1, read on the forward strand.
CATGATCGGGCGTGGGCGTTCAAGCTGGGCCACTACACCCGATGCGGAATACACAATTGAATACTACGCTGGTATCGCCACTGACCTTCTGGATTACTACACCCTCGACACCGCAGCATGGCTTGGGACCTCGATGGGCGGACAGATCGGAATGCGTCTGGCTTCGGGCAGTCAGGGTGACAGGCTGAACTGCTTGTTGATCAATGATATCGGGCCCGAAGTGCCGCAATCGGCGATCGAGCGGATCATGTCATACATTGGCAATCCTCCTCATTTCGAAAGCCACCGCGAAGCCGAAGTCTGGCTGCGCAGCGCGTATGCCCCCTTTGGTCCTGCGTCAGATGCGTTCTGGCAACGTATGGCGCGCGCATCACTGCGTCGTTGCGCTGATGGTCGCCTGACGTTGCACTACGACCCACGTATTATCAAACAACTGAACGCCAAAGCAGAAGACCTGGCGACCTGGGACCAATGGGCACGTATTACGGCCCCGACATATGTGATCGGCGGTGCCAAGTCCGACCTGCTTACACCTGATATTTTGCAACGCATGATTACATCCGGCCCGAAACCGGACCACATGTTGTTGGACGATTGTGGTCACGCGCCGACGTTGTCACGCCCTGCTGATATCGGGCACGTTGCCCGGATCCTCGAGGGTCTTATGTGAGTTCTTGATGACTGGAGGGTGTTTGCTACTCGGTGACAGACACCTGCGACGGGTCATGTCAGGCATTGCTGAATTCTTTAGCCGGATGTCTTGAGTACAGATCGAATCGATCACCGCACGATTTCACGCAGCCAGTCATTCGGAACCTCTGCATCGAAACCGGGCTATCACCATCAACCCACGACCCCACTGAATCAAGCATACTGCATTCAAAGCCTGCGCTTTTTTCAGCGCGATATATTTACTTACTAAAACAGTCAGGTTAAAGGCTGCGCACTAAGCGAGCGAACCTCTCCATGAGTAGCCAGCATAAAAGTTGTAGATTCATCGCGAGGGACCCATGCGAAAAATATCATCAAAATCCGACTGCTCGGACAGGCTTGACCGGAAATCCACCTTTGTCGTAGGCGGCTTTGGCGCTTCGCTGGCGATGGCGTGTATGACAACGGGAGCGGCCGCGCAGACGGCCGAGCCGATCATCTTGCCCACGGTTGAAGTCGAGACGACAGAAGAACCGGCACAGCCGCGGCAGACCGCGCGCGCGCCAGCCAAGGCCAAGCCCGCCCCCCGTCGTGCGGCCAAGCCCCGTGTGGCAGCCCCGACAGTCTGTACACCTGCTTTGGCAGGAACACCCGTTTGCGCCGCCGAAGAAGCAGCAGAACGCGAAGCGCAGCGTGTGGCCGCAGCACAAGCGGCAGCAGAGGCCAAAGCCGCAGCGGGCGGCAGCAGCTATGTCGACCCGGACGCACCTTTCAAGGCAAATACACTGGCAAACAGCCGGATGCCCGGTCCGCTCAAAGACAATCCGCGCACCGTTACGGCGATTACCCAAGAGGTTCTCGAGACCACAGGCACGACAAGCGTGCGTGAACTTGCCCGCTCCACACCGGGGATCTCGCTTGGTTTCGGCGAAGGCGGTAATTCATTCGGGGACAACATCTATATCCGTGGTTTCAAAGCTAACAATGACACCTATACCGATGGTGTGCGCAGCCCCGGCACAGGGGTGGCTGAGACGTTCAACACAGAACAGGTCGAGGTCGTCAAAGGCCCTGCCGGTACAGTGGGTGGGCGCGGCACCACGGGCGGCGCAGTTGATGTGATCTCAAAGAGCCCGCAGGATATCGATTTCACCCGCACCGTGACCACGCTGAGCGATGCCTCTACCGTGCGCCAGACCATTGACACCAACAAAGTCATCAACGACCGCCTGCAACTGCGCTTTAACGGCATGCTGCAGGACGGCAACGTTGCCGGTCGTGACAATGCACAAGATGACCGCAAAGGTGCTGCTCTGGCCCTGAAATATCAGGCAACGGATGCGCTGACACTCGAAGGCAATTTGAGCTACACCAAGATCGAGCAGACGCCGGATTGGGGCGTGCCTTTTGTGAACAACGAAGACTTGGGTCTGATTGGTCCGGTCACGGAATTCGGCATTGACCGGAGCACATTCTATGGTGTGCCGGGGCGCGATTTTCAGGTCTACGAAGAGACTGTTGCCACTGTCAAAGGGCAGTACGAATTTGACAATGGTCTGACGCTGACAAACACGTTCAGGGCGTCGCATTCCCTGAATGACTACGTTCTTACCGCACCGAGCAGCCTGAACGACAACGGGTCGACAAACCCTGAAGACTGGCAGGTCGGACTCAGTTTCAAGAGCTGGTATCAGGAGACAGATGTTCTTGCCAACGTGCTTGAGCTTTCCGGCGAAGGCCAGTTGGGCGGCGCGACCCACTCCTATGTCTTTGGTCTTGCGGCCTCACGCGAAGAGATCGAAAAGCTGAGCTACTCCAACCTTAGCAGCGAAGACTATTTGCCGCCCGCAGGGCAGCGCGGCTGTACGGTGAGCGTGATCAATCCTGATCCCATCGCCGAAGGTTGCTGGACAGGGGAGCAACCGCAGCTTGGCACGGATGTGACCGCCACCACGGTAAAGACTGTCTCTCTCTACGCTCTCGACACTCTTACCCTGTCCGAGCGCTGGAAGATAAACGGCGGCCTTCGCGTAGATATGTATGACATCGAACGCTCGGGCGTCAGCGGCGGAGAGGCTTATGAGCTGTCACGTGATGATGTGATGCTGAACTGGAACCTCGGCACGACCTATGCCGTGACAGATCGTCTGAATGTCTACGCAGCGGCGGCGACCTCGACCAATCCGGCGGGTCAAGAGCTTGAAGCCGGTGGCGGTTTCTATGGCGGGCTTGATGTCAACGGATCCGGTCTGGCCCCCGAAGAAAACACCTCGTTCGAGGTCGGAACGAAGTTCAGTGTCACGCCGGACCTTTTGCTGACCGCAGCGCTGTACCAGACGACCAAGGATCAGGCGCGCGAAGATGTTGGCCCCCGTGGTGCCACTGTGACATCCGATACGTTGAAATATCGCATTCAGGGTCTGGAACTGGGCGTCGCAGGCAGAGTGTCCGAGCGGTTGAGCCTGTTCGGCGGGGCAAACTTCATGAGCAGCAAGGTGCTCGAAAGTGCGGACAGCGATAACATCGGGCTTTCGGTGGCGAATGTGGCGCATGAACAGCTGAACATTCTGGCGACCTACCAACTGACAGACAAGCTGATGATCGGTGGCCGGGTCAACTACCAAGGCTCGATCGATCTGGGCAGCGTCGCCGCCAATGGCAGATCCATCCCGGATGCCTTCACCTTCGACCTTCTGGGCGAATACGAGGTGGCCGAAAATGCAACCCTGAAAATGGGTATCACTAACGTGGCAGACAAGACGGTGTACGACGCGGCCTACCGTTCGGGTACGCCTTTCACCTATGTCGCACCGGGTCGCGAAATCTCCGTCTCACTGGACATGAAATTCTGAACCAGACGCAAAACCTGCGGGCAGCCTGACGGCTGCCCGTGCACTTCCAAGGAAAACCTATGCTGATCACAATCCCCTCCGTTCTAAGCAAAGATGACGTCGCCCAAGTGCGCGCGCATCTGGATGCCGCGCAATGGGAAGACGGATCGGCAACCGCTGGCCCGCAATCTGCCGAGGTCAAGCGCAACCAGCAGCTGTCGCCCACGTCCGAAGCGGCGCAAACGCTTGGAAAATTCATCCTTCAAAAACTGACCACAGACCCATTTTTCCTGTCTGCCGCCCTGCCATCGCGGATTTTGCCGCCGATGTTTAACAAATACGAGACCGAAGAGACCTTTGGTGCCCATATCGACAACGCTATCCGGGTAAATCCGTTGACGCAGGAACGCCTGCGCACGGACCTGTCAATGACCTTGTTTCTAAGCGAACCCGAGGATTATGACGGCGGCGAACTTGTCGTCGAAGACCATTATGGCACACAAACGGTCAAACTCCCTGCGGGCGATATGATCCTTTATCCCGCGACCAGCCTGCACGAGGTGACACCGGTCACCCGCGGCGCAAGGGTCTCCTCGTTCTTCTGGCTGCAAAGCATGATCCGTTCCGATGCGAACCGCAGGATCCTGTTTGATTTGGACCAGACCATCCAGTCCCTGACGACAACCATCGGGGCCAACGCCGCCGAGACGGTGCGTCTGACCGGCATCTACCACAACCTTATCCGCACATGGGCAGAGACCTGAATAATGAAGTCATCTACATTTATCTGCGCCGCAGTGGCGGGCATCGTGGCAACCGGCCCCGTGGCCGCGCTTGATCTGGAATCGGTCCGTACGCTGCTTGATCCAGAGACATTCACCGCCCTGTTGGAACAGGCAGAGCACGATGAAATGTCACCCCTTGGCATGTTCATGGCGGCAGACTGGGTTGTGAAATCCGTAATGCTGAGCCTGCTGCTGGCCTCCATCCTGGTCTGGGTGATCTTTCTGGCAAAAGTCATGATCCTGAGATGGGAGCGCGGCGTGCTGCGCCGGCGCTACCGTGCTTTGGACCGCGCAGGTTCGCTGAATGCCGCCAAGGATCTGTTTGCCAAGAAAAAGGGTGTTGTCAGCCAAATGGTCCAGGCTGCCCTGCGTGAGCGCGCAGCGACTGGCGATCAGCCAGAGCTGAAATCCGGCATCAAGGAGCGGGCAGGATCGGAAATCGCCCGTATCGAAGCGGGCGCGGCACGACGCATGGGCTTTGGTGCTGGTGTGCTGGCGAACGTCGGGTCGGTTGCACCCTTTGTCGGCCTTTTCGGCACCGTCTGGGGCATCATGAACAGCTTCATCTCCATCTCCGAGAGCAACACCACCAATCTGGCAATTGTCGCACCCGGCATTGCCGAAGCCCTGTTGGCGACAGCCATCGGGCTGGTCGCGGCGATCCCCGCAGTGATATTCTATAACATCCTCGCAAGAGGCATGGGCGGCTACAAGGTCATGCTGGCCGATGCCGGTGCTCTTGTGGAACGGACGCTCTCGCGTGATCTTGATCTCGCGCCGATCAAGGACGCGACTTTCGATGAGGCACCCGTCGACAAGCCTGTCTTTCGACTGGGGTCCGTTTCAACCTCTGCGGCGGAGTAGGCAACATGGGGGCAAGGCTTCGCGGTGATGACGATGGTGATTTCAGCGAAAACAGCGAAATCAACGTCACCCCTTTCATTGATGTCATGCTGGTTCTGCTGATCATCTTTATGATCGCGGCACCTCTCTCGACTGTCGATATTCCCGTCGAATTGCCTGTGGCCGTGGCAGATGCGCCCGAACGGACAAGCGATCCGGTCTTTATCACCATCACCGAAGACCTTGATCTGGCTGTCGGAGAGACCGAAACAACGCATGACCGGCTCTATATCGATGTCGGGATTGCCACTCTGCAGAAGCGCGACACGAGGATCTACATCCGGGCCGATAAATCAGTGCCTTACGGCGAATTTATCCGCGTGATGAACATCTTGCGGGCTGATGGCTTTCTGAAGGTCGGATTGGTCGGGTTGGACGAGAATGCTGTCGAAGCCGCCGATCCTACCGCCGCAGACGCGACAGTCGAGCCATGAGCCTGACCTACACATCGCGCGGTGCAAAGCCGCTCTTCTGGTGTACCGGCCTCGCGCTCAGCGCCGCGCTTCACATCGGGCTGCCCACGCAAATCCTGAGCAGTCCATCGGCCGAGCCGGAAGCTGTTGACCCGCAGCCCGACGGGATCACCGGTGCCATCATGTTTGACCTGTCGGATATCATCGCGGCCCCTTCTGCGCTGCAAGAAGACAACATCGCGCAGGAAGAAGCCGTCAAAGCGCCCACGGTCACCGAAAGCCCCGAAGCTGTTGAAGCTGCAAAAGCCGCGGAGCAACCACTGCTGAGCCAGATCCCCTATGACGTTGAGGATGAAAGCCTGAAGTTTGGCGTCGCGGCACCAGAGCCGGAAGCAGAGACCGAAGAGGTGGCCGAGGAAGTCGCCACCGAACACGAGCCGGAGCAGATCGAGGCAGAAAGCCAGGTTGGTGCCGAGGACCGTGAGGCGTCACAACAGTCTGTCGCCGGCGTAGAAGCGGAAACCGAAGCGGAAACCGCAAAGGCCGAGAGCGAGGGCCTGACCGCTGAACAGACCGAGGAAATCCGCGAATGGCAGAAGAGCATCGTTCTGTTGATCAGCGGAGCCAAAACCTATCCGGCGAAAGCACGCAGCGACAGGATCGAAGGTGAAGTTCAAATCAAGTTCACCCTCGACCGGTACGGTGCATTACTGTCGACGGAAGTGGCGCAATCTTCGGGATCGTCCATTCTGGACGATGCTGCCATTCAGACTGTTGAACAGTTGGACAAGATGCCGACGCCGCCCAACTATCTAAGCGGCAATGAGTTCACGTTGATCATTCCGCTGCGCTACAGTTTCAGGTGAACCATATCCCGCGTGATCGCATCAATGTTGCGGCACCCGCTTAGCAGCATGGCAATTTCAAGCTCGTCTCTGAGCAAGCGTAGCACGTGGCTCACGCCAAGCTCGCCAGCGACCGCGAGACCGGAGACCACGGGACGACCGATCAAGACCGCCTTCGCTCCCAATGCGAGCGCCACAAGAATATCGACACCGCGCCGGATGCCTCCATCCATCAGCACAGGATAGTCGGGCCCGACCTCCTCGACCACCTTTGGAAGCTGATGGAGTGGTGCTGGTGCCCGGTCCAACACACGCCCGCCATGGTTTGAAACGATCACACCCGCCGCTCCGGCGGCGACGGCCATCGCCGCATCCTGCGGATGAAGGATCCCTTTCAGCAATAGTGGCACTTGCACCGCCTCAACCAGCCAGGCGACATCTTCCCACGTCGGCAGAGCATGCGCGATACGATCAAAGACCATGGACTCCGTACCTTCCAGCGGCGCAAAGCGCGGTCCGGCAAACTGCTGCAAATTGACGGCACTTACGTCCTGAGGCAGTTGAAACCCCGCCTCGATCTCGCGGTCCCGAACCCCTTGCACCGGCGCATCGACGGTCAGTACAAGAACCGCAAACCCGGCCGCCATCGCCATTTTTGCGAGCGCGAGGGTGGTCTCTCTGCTACCCATCCAGTGCAACTGGAACCAGTCGCTGCCCGGCCCTGCAGCGCGCACGTCATTCATGTCCATGCTGCTCTGAGCGCTCAGAACCATTTTGACGGTCTGTGCTTCGGCCCCTTGCGCGGTCGCAACCTCGCCCGCCGGATGCAGCAGCCGATGGTAGGCAAATGGCGCGATCAGGCACGGGGCTGCGAGGGTTTGTCCAAGAAGTTTGACCTCAGTCGAGCCACCGCCCAACGGACGTAGAACGCGTGGCGTTAGAATCGCATTATGAAAGACAGCCTCATTCGCCGACAGCGTTTTCTCATCACCGGCACCGGCCAGGAAATACGCTTGGTGTTCCGGGGTCATTCGTTCCCGAGCAAGCTGGTAGTAGCCATTCAACGTGCGCGGAAGTTGGTCAGGTTCGGGCACTGTGCAATTCAATCCAGTATATCGGTAGCAACTGTCGGATGGCTTCTGCAGACGCTGGGTGCGCGCTGTGGCTTAGCTGAGCCTCCCAAGGGTATAGCATCCAATCGACCGGGCCAAGCCGCAGCCCGCAGAGTCCGCGAACGCAGTGGTGCGGACAAAAGCAACCCTGCAAGCACCGATGGGCTTACCCCAACGACCGTAACAACTCTTGCGAAGGATCACCCGTGGCTGCCGCACCGATGCTGGACTGATAGGCGGCAACCGCTTTGCGACTGTTCGGACCGATCACCCCGTCACTGCCGCCGGTGTCGAAACCGCGTGCCGTCAGGCGCTCTTGCAGGCGGATGCGGTCATCTTTGGTCAGCCCGAACTTATCCGGTGGGAAGCTGGCCCGGATCGGGCCACCGCCCGCGATACGGTCCGCCAGATGGCCGACACCAACCGCATAGCTGTCAGAATTGTTGTAGCGCTTGATTGCATTGAAATTGCCTGTCACGGCAAAGCGCGGGCCACCGGGCTGTGGCTGGATCGTGCGGCCCTGAGGTGCGCCATTGCCAATCTCTCCGCCCCATTTCACTCCCCGGCTCCAACCGTTGCGCGACAGATAGGCCGCGGTAGAGGCCAGTGAATCCGAAGGGTCTTCGGACCAGATATCGCGTCGCCCATCGCCGGTGAAATCAACGGCGAAGGCCTGATAGGAAGTCGGAATGAACTGCGTGTGCCCCATCGCACCGGCCCACGACCCTTTCAGCATGGAGGCAGAGGTATCGCCGCGTTGCAGGATCTTGAGCGCCGCGATCAACTGTTTCTCGAAAAAAACGCCCCGGCGTCCGTCGAAGGCCAGCGTCGACGTCGAAGATATGACCGGCACCGAACCACGTCGTTCGCCATAAAAGCTTTCCAGCCCCCAGATGGCCGCGACGATCTCGGCGTCCACGCCGTAGCGGGCTTCCACTGCGGCAAGCGTGTTGCGATGGCGTGCAAAGGCTGCACGCCCCTTGGCCACACGTTCGTCCGAGGCCGCAATGGCGAGGTAATCCTCCAACGTTCTGGTGAATTCGGTCTGATTGCGGTCGCGTTTGACCACGCCAGGCAGGTATCCCGCGCCGCGAAAGCCCGCGTTCAATACCTCGGTAGATATCCCCTGCCCTGCCGCTCTGCTGCGAAAGCTGTTGACCCATGAGTCATAGCCCGCGTTTGGCACCGGACGCAGGTCTGCGGGCAGGCTGCCCCCTGTGGCATTCGCGACGGACGTCACAGAGCCACCGCCGCAAGCGGTAAGCCCCAAGGCACCAAGGCCCAAAAGTGTTGTTCTGCGTGTAAGGTTCATCTGCTCGATCCCTTGTATGTTTGCCGCAGCCTAGCGCATGAAAAACCCCGCGCAAAGCGGGGTTTTCGGTCCATCAGGTTATCGGCGGAAAGCCGAACATCAGCTACAGGGTCGCAATCATGGCTGGTACAAGGGCACCGTCGACATCGACATCTTGGCAGAGCCATTCTGCACATCACGTGCATGGCTAATATAGATCAGCGTGTTGTTCGCTTCATCGAAAATACGCTTCACCCGCAGGGTCTTGAAGATGATGGAACGGCGTTCGCTGAACACATCTTCGCCTTCGTCGCCGCGTTCAATATCGCCAATGACAATCGGCCCGGTCTGGCGGCAGGAGATCGACGAATTTGATGGGTCTTCGAACCAGTTACCCTTCTGTAGTCTGTCAATGATCCCCCGCTCGAAATAGGCGAGGTGGCAGGTGACACCCTGAACCTCGGGGTCAGATACCGCTTCAACAACGATATCATTTCCCAACCAATCGACATCGACATTGCCAACCTCTTCGGCAGACAGAGGAAGTGCAGCAAAGCTGAGCAAAAACGGGGCGATCAAATGCGCGCGGGATAATTTCATGCGTTCAAACGTCGCAGCGGCGCAAATGGTTCCCTTCCATAGGCGGAATATTGTCGCAGGCTCATAGCTTAGGATTGCCATTCTCCGTCGTAGAACGTAACAAGAACACATGGCTAAATTAACACTTCAGGAAAAGCTCGCGCTGCTGAGCGACGCGGCCAAATATGATGCCTCTTGCGCGTCTTCTGGCACCAGCAAACGCAGCAGCGCGGATGGCAAGGGATTGGGCAGCACCGAAGGCTCTGGCATTTGTCATGCCTATGCGCCCGACGGCCGTTGCATCAGCTTACTGAAAATTTTGATGACGAACTTCTGTATTTACGATTGCGCCTACTGCATCAACCGCGTGTCGTCGAACGTGGAACGTGCGCGGTTTTCTGTAGAAGAAGTCGTGCATCTGACCACCGAATTCTACCGGCGCAACTATATTGAAGGGTTGTTTTTGTCGTCGGGCATCATCCGGTCTCCCGATGATACGATGGCCGATATGGTCCGCATTGCACGCGAACTGCGGCAGGTGCATCATTTTCGCGGCTACATCCACCTTAAAACGATTCCCGACGCCGATCCTGCGTTGATCGAAGAAGCTGGCATGCTGGCTGACCGTTTGTCGATGAACATCGAATTGCCCACGGATGCAGGGATCAAAACCTACGCGCCCGAAAAAAGCCCCGAAGGCATCAGACAGGCGATGAGCAATGTGCGCCTGCGCAAAGAGGAGCTGAAAAAGCCCACGCATACAGGACGCAAAGCGCCGAAATTTGCACCCGCCGGTCAGTCGACACAGCTGATCGTGGGTGCAGACGGGGCCAACGACCGGACGATTTTGCAAAGCTCCACAAGGCTTTATGCTTCCTACAAACTGAAGCGGGTATATTACTCCGCCTTTTCGCCCATCCCGGACAGCACCGCCGCCCTGCCCCTGATCAAACCGCCTTTGATGCGCGAACATCGTCTTTACCAAGCCGATTGGCTGTTGCGCTTTTATGGTTTCGAGGCGGGAGAGATCGCCCCGGAACAGGGTGCCGGCATGCTCGACCTTGAGGTGGATCCCAAGCTGGCATGGGCGCTGGCGAACCGGCATGTGTTCCCGGTAGATATCAACCGGGCCAGCCGCGACATGCTGCTGCGGGTGCCCGGCTTTGGCACGAAATCGGTGTCGCGCATACTGGCGGCGCGGCGTAACGGGGCATTGGGATACGGTGATCTGCGCCGCATCGGGGCTCTGGTGAACAAGGCGAAACCCTTCATCATCGCACGCGATTGGCAGCCCGGCTCGATGACAGATGCGGCGAACCTCAGAGCAAGGTTTGCGCCCCCTGCGGAACAATTGCAGTTGATCTGATGCATACGGTCACCCTGCCCCGGCTCGGCACTTTCGAGGTCTGGCGCGACGCCGCGCGGGCGTTGGCGGCAGCCGGTACCCCCCCGGAACAGTGCAGCTGGCAGATGGAGGGGGCAGCCGCTTCGCTTTTTGATACACCCGACGCGCCTTTGCCGCCCGCAAAACGTAGCGTGAATGTACCAAAGGCCTTTCCGCAATTGGCCAAACAGCTTTGTGCCAGCCGCGCGGCGGGGGCCTTCGATCTGGCCTACCGCTTGCTGGTGCGGCTGTCAGACGCGCCGCGTCTTTTGTCCAACCGTGCGGACCCGGATGTGGCGCAGGCCGAAGCACTGGCCAAGAACATCCGCCGCGACATGCACAAGATGAAAGCCTTCGTCCGTTTCCGCGATGTTACGCCCGAGGGGGCCAACCGGCGGCAATTCCTGTCCTGGTTCGAACCCGATCACCGGATCGAACAGCTGATCGGTGGCTTTTTCATGCGCCGCTTTGGCGATATGGATTGGGTGATTGTGACGCCTGAAATCACCACGCGGTTTGAAGGCGGCAAACTGAGCTTTGAGGCCGTAGAAAGCGCGCGGCTGGACCTCAGTGACGAGACCGAGGAACTGTGGAAGACCTATTACGCGAATATCTTCAATCCCGCCCGTCTGAAGATCAAGGCAATGCAATCGGAAATGCCCAAAAAGTATTGGAAGAACCTGCCCGAAGCCACATTGATCCCCGGTCTGATCGCGCAGGCCGAGGCGAAAGTCGCGGCGATGCAGGAGGCCGCGCCCACATTGCCGCCGATCCGTGCAGGACGTGTGCTTGACCGGCTTCACACAGAATCGGGCGATATTGATGCAGATCTTCAAGGCTGCGCCCGCTGTCCGCTGGCGGGGCCTGCCACACAGGCCGTGCCGGGCGAAGGGCCGATGGATGCCCGCTTGATGATTGTGGGCGAGCAACCGGGCGATCAGGAAGATCTTGCGGGGAGGCCTTTTGTCGGACCGGCGGGACAGCTTTTTGACCAGATCGCGGGCGAAGCCGGGCTGGACCGGCACGCCGCCTATGTCACCAACGCGGTCAAACACTTCAAATACACCGTGCGTGGCAAGCGGCGTATTCACCAAAATCCAAATGCGGATGAGGTCAGCCATTGCCGCTGGTGGCTGGACCGCGAAATTGCGCAAGTGCAGCCCGTGATGCTCGTGGCGCTTGGCGCGACAGCTGCGCTGGCGCTGACGGGGAATGGCAAGAATATCACTGCCCGGCGCGGGCGCGTGGAGAAGGGGCTGGCAGGATTGCCCGTATTCATCACCGTGCATCCATCAGCCGTGCTGCGGCAACCGGATGAAACGAGCCGCAAAGCGCTGCGCGGCGCGCTGCATGCAGACTTGGCGGAAGTCTCGAAGATGATGGCGCAGGTTGCGGTTGCGTCTGGCTAGGCCGCCTTGTCTGTTGTTGTTCCCTTTTCTGCGGGGCGGTTGTAGAGGTTCATCAGCGCAGCCGCTTTTGCACTGCACATTCTACTGACATGTCCGAGAGAAAGCTGGCAGACGTGACACCTGAACGACCTGCACAACCCAAAAAGCCTGACCGCACGACAGGCGTCGCGCATGTTTTTGCGGCGGCGGGCTATTCGGCCGGCGGGTTGCGGCGTCTGTGGCAGGAAACGGCTTTTCGTCATATCACGCTCATTTTGCCTGTTTCAGCTTTGCTCTTCGCCTTTGCCGGGGCCGGATTGATGCAATACGTTACCCTGCTGATCCTGTTCCTCGCCCTTGTCGCGGTGGAGGCATTGAACACGGCGATTGAATGCCTCGTTGATCACCTCGCCCCCGACTGGCAATTGTTCGCACGCGATGCCAAAGACCTCGGCTCGCTCGCCACCTTGTGCCTTTTGCTGGCCACCGGCGTTTATGTTTTAGCGGTCCTTGGCCGCGCCCTGTTCCTCAACTGAAAGACGCACCCATGAACATGCTCAAAATCGTAGCGGTGCCCATGCACCCCGAAGGCCGGAAGTTCGTAGCGATCTTTGCAACCATCACGGTTGCGCTTTGGCTTGTCTGGGCCCCGCTGTTCTGGATTGGCGCGGGTGTGACGGTCTGGTGCTACTATTTCTTCCGCGATCCGGTGCGGGTGATCCCGCAGCAACCGGGGCTTGTGGTCTCGCCCGCCGATGGTGTGGTATCGTTGATCGAAGATGTGGTGCCGACCGCGGACTTGGGGCTGGGGGAGGCACCGCTGACGCGCGTGTCGGTCTTTATGAATGTCTTCAATTGCCATGTGAACCGTGCGCCCATTGCAGGCAAAGTGGCTCATATCGTCTATCATCATGGTAAGTTTCTGAATGCATCGCTGGACAAGGCCAGCGAACATAACGAGCGCAATTCGCTGACCATCGAGGCCCCCGACGGCACTCGGATTGGCGTGGTGCAGATTGCAGGCTTGGTGGCGCGGCGCATCGTGTGTTTCGTGCGCGAGGGGGATGCTTTGGGTATCGGGCATCGGTTTGGATTGATCCGCTTTGGCAGCCGTCTGGATATCTACCTGCCCCAAGGGGTGTCACCTTTGGTGAGCGTCGGCCAAACCGCCGTTGCCGGAGAGACGATCCTTGCCGATCTGGCAAATCCCCGGCAAACGCGCCCCGGCATCGCCGAATGACCAATCCGTCGCGCATCAAGCTGCGGCATATGGTGCCCAGCATGGTCACTGTATTTGCGATCTGTGCAGGCTTGACCTCGCTCCGGATGAGCCTTGAGGGGCATCTGGAGATGGCGCTGTATTTCATCCTTCTTGCTGTGTTTCTTGATGCCGCGGATGGCAAGCTGGCACGGTTTCTGGACACCGCTAGCCCCTTTGGCGCCGAACTGGACACCTTGGCCGATTTCTTCAACTTCGGGATCGTACCGGGAGTGTTGCTCTATAATACCCTCTATCTTGGCACCGATCATTCCAGCGCGGGCTGGCTGGCTACACTGGTGCTGGCAGTCTGCTGCGCTTTGCGGCTGGCGCGGTTCAACCTGTCCAGCAAGTCCCCTGACATTGCGTTGAAGAAAGATAACTACTTTGTCGGTGTCCCCGCCCCTGCGCTGGCCTGTTTGGCCTTGATGCCGATTTTCATGCATCTGAATGGCTGGAAAAACACCGATTGGCCGCTTCTGCGGGCAGCATATATCATTTGTGTCGGGCTGCTCGCCGTCAGCACGGTGCCGACCTATTCAATCAAACACGCCAGCATCCGGCGGTCGCATCTGCCCTTTGCGGTGATCGCGGCAGTGGTATTGGTGGTCTGCCTTATGGTCTATCCCTGGCCCACGCTCATCATCGGGAACTGTCTGTATCTGGCGTCCCTGCCGCTGTCTTATCGGGCGCAGCAGAGACGTAACCTGAGCAAGACGGTAGAGTAGCCTCTAGCCGGGTTTGCCTGACAACATTCCTTCCACAAGGATCTGCACGCGCAGCGCTTCCTGCAAAGTGGCAAGCCTGTGCGGCTTGTCTTTCATCATCAGCGACAGATCATCCAGTTGCGCCCCAAGGCTGACGGCGCGGGGATCGTCGTAGTCCGCATGCAGCAATTCAAATGCACCACCGTCCGACCCTGCATTGAGATAGAACTCCGAAATGCGGCGGCTCGCGGCACTGCCCTTTATGGTCAGCTCCTGCCGGTCCGGCTGAGCGCCCCCAACGCTTGCCATCACCATGACTGGCATTCCCGTTGCATTGACCAGCCGTGCGGCCATATGGGTTTCGCATAGGGTATCATCCGCGGGGTAGTCGGGACGCGCCCAGACCAGGTCGAGCGGGCCAAGAATGCGTTCGGAAAAGAACAGAAAATGCGAGATCACCTCGCGGGTCATCCCACCTTCGGCACGAAAGCGGAGCCAGTCAGCCGCTTTCTGCCAATCACGCGGCCAATGGGCATAGGTCACGATGATATCCACGCCTGCCAACGTACCAAGCGCCCCGGATTGAGCGGCCTGCACCACTTCGGTCAGGGCAGGGCCCGCCGCTTGGGTAAAGTTCACCGCGGCGGGGACGCCGGATGCCTCGATCGCAGCAACCAGGGCGCGGCTTTCTTCGATATCCACGCCGAGAGGTTTTTCAAGAAACACGGCCTTCCCTTGCGCGGCGGCGGACAGCGCATAAGCTTTGCGCGGCACCGGCGGGCAGGCAAGATAGATCAGATCGGCGGCGGCAATAGCCTCCTCTGCGCTGCTGGTCACGCGGGCATCCGGCGCAACGGTACGCGCAAGATCGCAACTTTTCGCATCAGGATCCCAGATCGCCGCGACAGTAAAATCTGCATGCCCCGTCATATGTTCGGCCATGCGCCGGCCCATAATGCCAAGGCCGACGATTGCTGTTTTGATGGTCATGGCGCTATCCTGTCTCTGTCGACTGACTCAAAGATCCACCTGGATGAGACGCGGCGATGATGCAGCAAGGCCTGCTTCCATCGCTTCCTCCAACCCTTCGCAATCCTCAACACGGACGGCATCCACACCCATCGACTGCGCCATCTGCACCCAGTCAAGCGCGGGACGGTCCAGCGACAGCATGTCGATGGCACGCGGGCCGGGGTTGCCGACACCTACGTTGGTCAATTCACCGCGCAAGATCTGATAGGTGCGGTTGGCAAAGATCAGGATGGTGATATCGAGGTTTTCACGCGCCATCGTCCACAGCGCCTGTACCGTATACATGGCACTGCCGTCACCGATCAGGCCCAGAACCTTGCGGTCCGGACAGGCCACCGCCGCGCCGATGGCGACGGGCATGCCATAGCCGATCGAGCCGCCGCAGTTGTTCAGCCATGTGTGCTTTGGCGCGCCCGCCGTATCAGGGAAGAACGCGCGTCCGGTGGTGATCGCCTCATCCACGACGATGGCATTTTCCGGGATAGCACGCCCGATCAGTGCCGCGATGGTGCCAGGGTCCAGCTTGCCGCTGGGGCGCTCCGGCAGGCGTGCTTCAGCCACATGAGCGGGTGCTGTGTTAATTGCACCTGTGCTTGTGACCAGCGCGCCCAGCGCAGCGGACAGATCGGTGGTCGCCTCGGCCAGTGTTGTGATCTCGGCACCGTCGCGGGTCAGCACAGCAGGTTTGCCCGGATAGGCGAAAAAGCCGATGGGCGCACGGGCACCGACCAGTACAATACGCTTGAAGGGGGCCAGCGTCTTGAGCGCATAGTCAATCGGATAGGGTACGCGGCCAATGCTGACCCGCCCTGCCCCGCGCTCCAGCTTGGCATTGGACCATTCCGACAGCAGCTTGCAGCCCGTCTGCGCCGCGATCCGGCCTGCGGCCTCAAGATTGCTTTCAGTCAGGGCGTCCCCGCCCAGCAGCAGCAGGCTTTCGGGGCCATCCAGCGCGGCGGTGGCGGTGTCGAGAGCTTCGCGGTTGAACATCGGCAGTTCAGCGGGCGGCAGCGGGGCGGCAACCACGCCGCCGGGGGTCCACGCAGTGTCACTGGGCAGGATCAGCGTAGCCACCTGACCCGGCGCGGTGTTGGCCGCCTTGACCGCTTCTGCCGCATCCGCCGCCACATCTGCGGCAGAGGTCGAGGTATGCACCCAATGAGAAACGGGTCGTGCGATGCCCTGAATGTCAGAGGTCAGTGGCGCATCCAGCTCGATGTGGCTGGGCGCGTGTTCGCCAACGATGTTCAGCACACCGGAACCTGCTTTCTTGGCGTTGTGCAAGTTGGACAGACCATTGGCCAGACCCGGCCCAAGATGCAGCAACGTGCATGCGGGTTTGCCCGCCATGCGGTAGAACCCGTCTGCCGCCCCCGTTGCCACGCCTTCTTGCAGCGTGAGAACGGAGCGCATGCCGGGGATATGATCGAGTGCTGCCACGAAGTGCATCTCGGACGTACCGGGATTGGAGAAACAGGTGTCGACGCCCGCATCCACCAAGGTGTGAACAAGGCTTTCGGCACCATTCATGGCTTCGGGTGTATTAGATTGGTCGGTCATTTCGGCCCCTTTTCATGTTAAAGACCATGCTCTGCCTTGAGGCGGATAAGGTCAACCAATGCAGCGTCACGGCGTTGCACCAATGTATCTTCGTTTTGGGTTTTCAATTCATCTTCAACGCCTTGCACCAAAGCGTTTTTGAGCTCCGGTGTCAGGCTGGCGGTACCAAGCGCCTGCCAGCGGGCTTCCTGCGTTGGTCCGAGATGATCGAGGTAATGCTGGTAGCCACCGGCACCGCCGCCCAGATGATAGGTCAGATGCGGCCCCATGAACGCCCAGCGCATACCGGGGCCATAAGCGATGGCGCGATCCACGGTTTCCACGTCTGCAATTCCTTCAGCCACCAGATAAACCGCCTCGCGGTAAAGCGCGGAGGTCAGCCGGTTGGCCAGATGCCCCGGCACTTCCTTTTTGACGCGCAGGGTGACGCGGCGCATTTGAGCATAGAAGGCTTCCGCAAGTTCAACCGTGGCCTCGGATGTTGCGCGCCCACCGACAAGCTCGACCATAGGCACCAGATGTGGCGGGTTCATTGGATGGGCCACAAGGATGCGGGCTGGGTGCAATGCCCCCTCTTGCAGATCGCTGGCCATCAATGATGACGTGCTGGAGGCGATAGGGATTTCCGAGCCAATTGTCTCTTCAAGCTGGCGCAGAATGTCCCGTTTCAAATCGATCCGGTCTGGGCCGTTTTCCTGCACAAATTCGACATCTGCCAGCGCCGCAATATCGGTCGAGATATGGGCGGTGGGCGGCGTGCCTGTCTGCGCCAACCCCAGGGTGCGCAGGTGCGGCCAGGCGTCCGCGACAAAATCAGTAACCCGCTGCGCAGTGTCAGGGTCGGGGTCCACCACGGTTACATCCAGACCACGCGCCAGAAACAGGCTGGCCCAGCTCATCCCGATCAGGCCGCCGCCCAGCACCCCGACAGAGCGGAAGTCGCTCATTGGCCAGCGGTTTCCCAGTAAGGCGCTTTCAACTCGCGTTTGAGGATTTTGCCGATGGAGCTGCGCGGCAACTCCTGACGTATCTCGATGCCAGACAACCGCTGGCTTTTGCCCAGCGTCGCATTCGCTGCGTCGCAGATTTCCACATCACTGCGCGTGGCTCCTTCGCGCAATACGACCAGCCCCAGCGGAGTTTCACCCCAGGCTTCAGAAGGGACCGCGATCACGGCGGCATCTATGACGTCCGGGTCAGCCAGCAGGACACGTTCCAGGTCATCGGCGTAGATATTCAAACCGCCTGAAATGATCATGTCTTTCTTGCGATCCGACAGGATCAGATAGCCATCTTCGTCGAAACGCCCCATGTCGCCGGAACGGAAATAGGCGTTGCCGTCCGCATCATGCCACAGATAATCGTGGGTCAGGTCATCGCGGCCAAAATAGCCCGCCATCATCGTCGGCCCGCGCCCGCAAATCTCTCCCACTTCGCCTTGTGGCACCTCTTGGTCGTTTGTATCGATCAGGCGTATCTCGGTGTTGGGTGCGGGTTTGCCCACGGTGTGCAGCTTGTCGGGCGTATCGTCCGCGATCAGCACTGTCACACCGCCGCCTTCGGTCAAACCGTAGTATTCGATCAGCTTGCCGGGGAACCGCGCCAGCACATCCGCCTTCACATCCGCCCTAAGCGGCGCGGAGGTAGAGAATTTGACACGCATCGACGACAGATCGAAATCATCGAAATCCGGCACGTCCATGATGCGTTTGTATTGCACCGGCACCAACATGGTGTGGGTAATCGCCTCGGCCTGGACAATTTCCAGATAGCCGCGCGCATCGAACTTGGGCATCAGATATACCGTCGATCCGCCAAAGAGCGTGGGCAGGAAGGACACGATGGTTGTGTTGGAATAGAGCGGCGTGGATAGCAGCGTGCGCGCGTTGTCATCATAACCATTCGGGGTGACGCGATCCATTTGTGCCGCGCGCATCGCGTGGTTGTGCAAGATACCTTTCGGCGTGCCGGTGGTGCCCGATGAATAGATCAGGTTGAACGGATCCTGCATCCCAATCTCGATCTTGGGGTCAGTCGTCTCGGCCGCCGCCAAAGCGGGCGTTAAAGGATCGAACGCAGCATGATCAAAGTCGATGGCATAGCGGGCGAGGTCCATGCCGGCGATGAAACCTGAGACCAGATCAAGATATTGCTCCGCCACAAAAATGGCCGAGGCTCCGCAATCGCTCAGCATCTTTTGCAGCGCGTCGGGGCTGGCCATAGTGGACAGCGGCGTGACACAGCCGCCCGCCCGCAAAATGCCCATGAACAAACAGGCATAGGTGTCCGAGTTGGGTGAAATCACGGCGATGTTGTCGCCTTTGCGCAAACCCAGCGCCAGCAGCAGATTGGCGACCCGGTTGATCTGTTCATCAAACGCACCCCAGCTCAGCCGGGTATCGCCGCAGACAATGGCCTCACGCTCGGGGTGCTCTGCCGCGCGGGCGCGAATGGCTTCAACAAGGGTAACGGTGGGTGTGAACTCTCCGGCAGGCGGATGAAAGAGCGTCATGAGCGATGTCCTGTTCTGGCCGGTCATACCGGGCGTGCAGGCACCATCATAGGAATCGCGCAGGCGGGAACAAGCGCATCCCCAAACGACGCCGCGTCGAACTGTTAGCTGCGGGTGTAAGTCGGCAAGTGCATCAAGGCATTGCGCAGGGCCTCACCCCACCCCTGCGATACAGATTGATAATAGGGCGTGTCAGCCGTGATCCGCTCTTGCTGGGACACATCAAAGCTGTCGCGTTCGTATATCTGCAGGTCGAGCGGCAGGCCGACGGAGAGGTTCGCTTTGATGGTCGAATCGAAAGACACCATCAGCAGCTTGATTGTGTCCTCAAAACTCATGTCTGCATCATAGGCCCGCACGAGGATCGGCTTACCGTATTTCGCCTCACCAATCTGGAAAAACGGTGCGTCTTCGGTGACTTCGATGAAATTGCCTTCGGGATAGATCAGGAACAGGGTCGGCGCGCCGCCTTTGATCTGGCCTCCCAGAATGACCGAAGCCTTGAAGGCCGAACCCGATGACTGCCCCCCCGGCACGCTGTCGCTGATCACTTCCTTCAGCGTGGCACCGACCAGTCGCGCGACCTGGAACATTGTTGGCTGTTCAAGAATTGTCGGGCTGCGATCCGACGGCACTTTGGAGCGTTCTTCAAGCAGGCTGATCAAGGCCTGTGTGGTGGCCAGATTGCCCGCTGTCATCAGCGTGATCACCCGTTCCCCCGGAACATGCCAAGTGAACATTTTCTTCGTAACCGAAAAGTTATCGACCCCGGCGTTGGTGCGGGTATCAGACATGAAAACAAGGCCGTGGTTCAGACGAAGGCCAACACAATAGGTCATTACGGGTCATCCAGGCAGAGGGGTTCAAAGGCTTTCTGCGTCGCGCTTATCTAGGGGTGAACCCACACCAATACAATCGCGGATTTACCGCCTGACATGAAGGCCGCGCGCGTGAGGGTCTCGTGTGCGTTGCCCAGAAGTCTGCAACAACGTGAGATGGGCTGGCGCTCTGGTCCTCGGTGATTTCTGCTCGCTAGGACCGCACACCTTGCCAAGTACTGGCCGCGAGAAATACCAGCGCTGCGACGCAGACGATGGAGGGCCCTGCCGGCGTGTCGAGCGCATAGGCTGCGTGCAGGCCGGTCACAGCTGACAGACTTCCAATCGCCGCAGCGGTAAGGGCCATTTGTTCGGGTGTGCGCGACAGGGGGCGGGCGGCAGCGGCGGGAATGATCAGCATGGCTGCGATAAGCAACACACCGACAACCTTGATCGCGACAGCCACAGTGATGGCGAGCGACAATGTCAGGATCAGTTGTTCACGCTTGGGCTCAATCCCGCTGGCATAAGCCAGCTCCGCGCTGATGGTGGAAGTGAGCAGCGCTGACCAACGCCAGCCGATCAAGCCCACGACAAGCGCGGCACCTCCCCAAATCACCGCCAGATCGCTGCGTGATACGGCCAGAATATCTCCGAAAAGATAGGCCATAAGGTCAATGCGAATGCCGGACAGGAATGAAACTGCCACAAGCCCGAAGGCCAACGCGGAATGCGCCAGTACACCAAGAAGCGTGTCCATCGCATAGCCTCGCCCGGTCAGAACCGTGACGGTCAGCGCCATCGCCAGCGCGACGGCTACCGCCCCGGCGAAGATGGATATCTGAAGGGCCAGCGACAAGGCCACCCCAAGAATGGCAGCATGGGCTGTGGCATCACCGAAATAGGCCATGCGCCGCCAGACCACAAAACTGCCCAAAGGGGCCGCGGCAAGGGCCACACCGACGCCTGCCAGCGCGGCGCGTGTCATAAAATCATCCAGCATTATTCGGCAGCCTCGGTCTGTTTGTCCTGCGGCGCATGGTCGTGCGTACAGGTGGC
The DNA here is from genome assembly GCF_000622365.1 of Sulfitobacter noctilucae. Taxonomy (GTDB): domain Bacteria; phylum Pseudomonadota; class Alphaproteobacteria; order Rhodobacterales; family Rhodobacteraceae; genus Sulfitobacter; species Sulfitobacter noctilucae. Next base: position 37,521 of record NZ_JASC01000002.1, read on the forward strand.
ATCATGGGTGTGGTCATGCTCGTGCCGATACAGCGCCAGCGCACCACCGGTACCGGTACCGAAAAGCGCGCGGTATTCGGGCGCGGCAGAGACAATTTCGGGCGCGCCTTCGCAACAGACATGGCCATTAAGGCAAATCACCCGGTCCGAGGCCGCCATAACGACATGCAATTCATGGCTGATCATCAAAATTGCGCATCCAGTCTTTTGACGCACTTCTTCGATCTGAAGATAAAAAGCGGCGGAGCCGGGTTGGTCCAGCCCCTGTGTCGCTTCGTCCAGCAACAACAGGTCCGGCGTGTCGATCAGCGCACGGGCCAGAAGCACGCGCTGGAACTGACCGCCGGACAAGGCCGACATCTGACGATGGGATAATCCGGGCACGCCAGCTTTTTCCAAAGCCGCTGTGCAGGCCGCGCGCGTGGTGCCACCCGGAAGGCGCAGAAACCGCTCTACCGTAATTGGCAACGTAGGATCGATGTGAAGCTTTTGGGGGACGTATCCGATCCGCAAACCAGGTTTTCGCGTGATCCGTCCTGACTGGGGTCGTTCTGCGCCGATAAGCACCTTCAGCAACGTGGTTTTCCCCGAGCCATTGGGTCCGACGACCGTCAAGATCTCACCGGGTTCAACTGCAAGGGACACATTGTGCAAAACGTTGTTCGCGCCATAGCTGACGCTGACATTCTCCGTGGCGATCAGGCTCATGTGTCAGCTTTCTCCACACAAACGGGACAGATGCCCTCAGCCTCGAGCACCGTACGTTCTATCTCGAATCCCGTGGCGCGAGCGGCCTCCCCCAGAGCGCCGCGTGCCGGCGAAGATTGCGCCTCTGCCACCGAGTCGCATAGTCGGCAGATCATGAATGCAGGGGAGTGATCGACCCCGGGGTGTGCACAGGCAATAAAAGCGTTGAGGCGTTCAATCTTATGCGCAAAACCGTTTGCGACAAGAAATTCCAATGCCCGGTAGGCGACGGGTGGTTGGGAGCCGAAACCCGCATCGCGCAGCCTGTCGAGCATTTCGTAAGCCCCAATGGCGCGATGCTCTTGCAAGAGTATCTCCAGTGTCTTGCGTCGCACCGGCGTGAAACGCAGACCTTCTGCCGAACAATGTGCTTCGGCAGCAGCGAGGCCAACACTGATGCAGGACCCATGATCGTGTTTCTGGAAACCGATGGATTCCCTGGACACAGACTTTCCTGCCCGGGCGGCACTTGTCATGTTATTTCATTTCCTATACCCAAAATGTAACGTTATATAATCACACGGAGCGGAACATGTCCAGAAACCTCGTTACCCTATCTGTTGCGGCAACCCTGCTTGGGGGTGCCGCGATGGCCGATGTCCCCAAGGTGGCTGCTGATATCGCGCCAGTACATTCGCTGGTAGCGCGCGTGATGCAGGGGGTCGGAGAGCCATCCTTGATCGTAGCTTCTGGAGCAAGCCCGCACGAATACAGCCTTCGTCCGTCCGAGGCTGCCGCTCTGCAGGAGGCAGATCTGGTCTTCTGGGTCGGCCCCGACCTGACGCCTTGGTTGGCTGATGCGATTGAAACACTGGCCAGCGATGCGAAGGCCACAGAACTGCTTGAGGTCGACGGAACGACGGAACTTCTGTTCCGGGAAGGCGCGCTGTTTGAAGCACATGGTCATGGAAATGATGCTGATGGCGAAGGTCACGAGAAGCATGACCATGAGGAGCATGCTAAGGACGAAGATCATGACGCGCATGACCATGAGGAGCATGCTGAAGCCGACGGACATGATGGGCACGATCATGGGAAGCACGACCCGCACGCCTGGCTGTCGCCCGACAATGGCGCTGTCTGGCTGAATGCCATTGCAGCGCAACTTTCTGCGGCTGATCCTGCCAACGCGGGGGCTTACTTTGCCAATGCAGCCGCAGGCCGCGAAGATCTGGCCACACTCACCGCCGAGATCAGTACAATCCTCGACCCGGTAAGGGGCCGCAACTTTGTCGTTTTCCATGACGCCTATCAGTATTTCGAGACAGCGTTCGATTTCCCTGCCTCAGGCGCCATTTCTGTCTCGGATGCCTCCGATCCCAGTCCGGTCCGCATCGCCGAGATTCAGGCACGGGTGGCAGAGCAAGGTGTTAGCTGCGTGCTTTCAGAACCGCAATTCAATCCCGGCATCGTGGCTGCGGTGATGGAGGGATCCGCCGCAAACACCGGGGTGCTTGATCCCTTGGGCTCTGATCTGGAACCGGGGCAAGACCTCTACGCCAACGTCTTGCGCAACCTCGCCACAGCGTTTGCGAACTGCCTCTAAACCTTATTGACCGCGTGCTGCCAATTTTCTTTGGTGGCGCGCGGTACGCCTCTTCGCCTCTTTGGGTTCTCGTAGGTCACAGCTGCGAATAACGGCGTTGGGGTGCGCATTGCTCAGACCGTACAGATACGGCGCGCTACGGTGATACGAATCCACAAGAAATCCCTAAATCATAGTCTAACCGGACATCTCGGATTCTGAACTCATCTCAACAATATTAAACAATTTCACGGGCGGTCCTTCTCGGTGGTGTCCAAACAACCGATAAGTTCTGCGTGATTGATTGCGCGGACAAGTTTTCCCGCTGGTTTGACTGCGACTCTGTCCTCCGCAGCGATCATCGCATTCAGAATCGCTTCTTCGATTGCCTGAACGCAAGCCTCGTAAAAGAGGTCCAGATGAATGTCATTCAATACATCCAGATTCATCAGGTCTGGCGCGCGCCACGGATTGTCCTGACCATTTGCGGTACTGAATGCGAGGAAGATATCGCCGCTGTTGTGTCCCCCCTTGCTGCCGTTGCGTCCGATACCGATCGAGCCGCGCCGCGCGAGACGGTTCAATTGGTGCGGCAAAAGCGGCGCGTCCGTTGCAACGATGATGATGATCGAACCTTGCTCTTTCTCGAAAACCAGATTTTCGCGCATGTGCTGTCCGACTGGCACACCGCCAACTTCGAACCAGTCGCGCGTGCCGTGGTTGGCCTGCACGAGGACGCCCAGCGTGTAGTCGGCACCTGCGACGGGGATTTTGCGGGATGCCGTGCCAGTGCCCCCTTTGAACTCATAGGCGATCATGCCGGTGCCACCGCCGACGTTGCCTTCGGCCACAGAGCCATCCGTTGCAGTGTTTAACGCCTCCAGGACGTGATGTTCTTGAACGCCCCGGGCATTGATGTCGTTCAGCACACCGTCATAAGTCTCTCCTACAACGGGTAGGCACCACATATGGTCGGTCTCAAAAACATCCTTGTAGCGATCCACCATCCATCCAACGGTGGCATAGCTGGTCATTCCGACACCGTGAGAATTGGTAATCATGACCGGGCCAAGGAACCATCCCAGATCATTGATCAAGTGCCCTCCTGTCAGTTCACCATTCCCATTGAACGAGTTTATGCCTGCCCACACAGGCTGAATGCTGCCTGATCCGCCACGCGGGATGATGGCCGTCACGCCAGTGCAGAGGCCCTTGTGAACACCCTCGACAGCATCTTCAATTATCGTGCTGAACCCCACAGTCACCCCGGGCACATCCGTGATCGTATTGTGCGGTCCGGGCTTTCCGGAGAAGTGCAGACCAATATCACGTGCACGGGGTTTGTCTGTCATGACAGTTTTTTCCTTTTGGCGTCTTGCACCGGGCGGTTCTGCGCACCGGGCTCAAAGGTGTAGGCAGCAAAGTGTCGCCCCAGCGTACTCATGTCTTTCACCCGTTCGTGTGCGGCGACACCTGCGCGGGCGGTGATGCCGTTCAACAGCAGGTTCAAAAGAGCGGAGAGGCCAGCGGTGCTGTCGAGAAAGGTCTTTGTGACCGTGCTGACGGAAAGCGCATGGGGCGTGTACTGTCGCGGCCAGGGATCATAGCGGTCCGTGACGGTGATCAGGGGGATTGAACGGCGCAGGCAAAGTTCGGCGATTTTCAGCGAGGTCTGGGCATAAGGCACTGTGTCCACCAGAACGACACAGCTGTCTTCCACATCATCTTCGAATATTTCGGACCAATTGCCGCTGGTGCCAGAGACGAAGCGGACACCGGATCGGGCGTATTTCAGGCGGGTCGCAAAATCCATTGCAAGCCCCATGGATCCCTGGAACCCGCAAACCTTGATGTACCGCGCGGCCGTAGCGGCATCGAGGGCATGCTCCCATTGCTCGGTACCAGCGAGACGATAAACTTCCACGATTGCTTCGATCTCAAGTTCCAACTGGCGCGCAAGCTCGTCGCGCGTGGTCACGGGAATTGCGACCCGCGACTGGCGAAGGGCACTGTCAAAGCCACGGCTCTGCCTGAGATCGGCATTCACGGCGCTCATGAACGCCTTGAAGTTCTTATACCCCAACCTGCGTACAAAACGGGTCACGGTCATCTCGCTGACGCCCGCATGTTTGGCTAGCTCACCCGCGGTGTCGATCGGCACTTGCATCAGGTCCGTTTCGACCCATCGGGCGACCGTGCTCTCGGCTTTTGACAGGTTACTGGCCTGTGCGACCCGCTCCAATACCGTCCCGGAGGGTGATGGCCCATCCCCGGTCATAAGGCGGCTTCCTGAAGGTGGGGAATCGCATCAATTAAGGTTCGCGTATATTCCTGTGTCGGATGGTCAAAGACGTCTGCGGTCGGGCCTGCTTCGACAATTTCGCCGTGGCGCATTACGATGACCGCATTACAAAGTCTGCGGATCACTGCCAGATCGTGACTTATGAAAATCATCGTCAGCCCGCGTTCCTTTTGCAGCCTTATCAATAGATCCATCACCTGCGCCTGCAAAGTAACGTCCAGCGCCGAAGTCACTTCGTCCGCAATAAGAACCTGAGGGTCCATGGCCAATGCGCGCGCGATGGCGACGCGCTGGCATTGCCCGCCCGACAGTTGCGCTGGCAGGCGTTCGCCCAACATGGGTTCCAGATCGACCTGCTTCATCAAATCGGCAACACGGGCTGGCACTTCATTTGTAGGGCACAGCCGGTGGCGGCGCAGGGGTTCGGCAATGGCATCGCGGATCCGCATACGCGGCGACAGCGCCTCGTAGGGATGTTGGTACACAAGCTGGACATCGCGAAGATAGAGGGCACGGTTACGACCCGAAGGTTGTGCGGGTTTGCCCTTATACAGGATCTCTCCCTGCGCAGGTTTCACGAGACCCACGAGCGCGCGCGCCAGCGTACTTTTGCCGGAACCGCTTTCCCCGACAATCCCCAATGTCTGCCCGGCTTGCACGGTGAAATCCGCGCCTTTCACAGCAGGAAATCCGCCATCGCGCTTGGAAATAATGTCGATCAAACTACGCCCACCGTATCTGACCTGCACGCCGCGCGCCTCGATCAACGGGGGGGCATGTGCGGCAGCCTGGGGCGTGTGAAGCGTCAACCGATCAGGGTGCGAGGCAATCAGCATCTGGGTATATTCATGCTGCGGCGCGTCAATCACCCTGCGGGTTTTTCCGGCCTCGACCACCTTTGATTTGCGCATGACGATGACGTCTTCGCAGACCCGCGCCACCGCCCCCAGATCGTGACTGACAAAAATCATCGACAGGCCCTGCGTGCGCCGCAGATCCACCAGCAGGTCCAGCACGCTTTTCTGCACAGTGGCATCCAATGCGGTTGTCGGCTCATCCGCCAGCAACAGGTCAGGCTTGCAGGCAAGCGCGCCCGCAATCATCGCCCGTTGTTTCATGCCACCAGACAGCTGATGGGGATAAGCCTTTGCCCATCGATCAGGTTCGGGGATGCGCACAACCTCCAGTAATCGCCGGACTTCTTTCAGCACCTCACGACCCTTGAGATCGGTGTGTTTGCGCAGGGTTTCTGCAACCTGATCCCCGATCCGCATCAACGGATCGAGATGCGACGCCGGGCTCTGAAAAATCATCGCGATGCGTTTGCCGCGCAATGTATTGAGCGTTGTTTCGGAGGCTTCAAGGATGTTCTGGCCATCAAATTCGACACTACCGTCGATCATCGCCGTCTGCGGCAGCAGCTTCATCAGGGCACGGCAGGTGACCGATTTGCCTGACCCGCTTTCCCCCACGATGCCCAATGCCCCACCGCGCGGCAGATCGAACGAAACATCATCGACGGCCAGTGTGTCGCCAAAACGGACATTCAGATTCCGGACGCACAGCAACGCACTCATCGCTCGATCCTCAGCATTTTTGCCAACCCGTCACCCATCAAAGCAAAGCCGACACCGATCAGAACCATGGCCAGCCCGGGAAAAAAACTGATCCACCAGGCGGTCGAGATGTAAATCTGGCCCTCAGCGATCATCACGCCCCATTCAGCCGCTGGCGGAGAGACCCCCATGCCAAGAAAACCGAGCGCCGCACCGAACAGGATAACCAATGTGACATCGGTCATCATATAAACAACAACCGGCGACATGGCATTGGGCAGCACGTGGCGAAACAGGATGTAGGGGTGAGAGAAGCCCATAGTCCGCGCCGCCAATACGAACTCAGAGCTACGCAAGACGATGGCTTCGGCCCGCGCCAGCCGCGCGTAGCCTACCCAGCCCACAAGCGCCAAGGCGATAAAATAGTTCTCGATCCCGGGTCCAAGCACGGCGACAATGGACAGCACCAAAACGAAAAACGGAAATGGCACTGTGATGTCCAGAATGCGCATCGCAATGGTGTCCACCCAGCCGCCAAAGTAACCGGCGAGCAATCCGATCGTCATGCCGATCACCATTGGCGCGATCACTCCGAGGAGGCCGATATAGAGCGCCAGTCGCGAGCCATAGATCACTCGGCTATAGGTGTCGCGCCCTACGTTATCCGCGCCAAACCAATGGTCCGCACTTGGTGGTGCCAACAAGGCCTCGAAATCAATTGCATAAGGATCATGGGTTGCCAGCAGCGGGGCAGAAAGGGCGATCAGTATCCAGAACATGACCAGCGCAGCGCCCCAGACAAACATCGGCGAGAGCTTCATGAGTTCACCCTCGGATCGATAAAGGCGGACAGGATATCAACGGATAGCATCACCACAATCGTTGTCAGAGCAAAGACCAGTGTGGCACCCTGAACCACGAAATAGTCCCGGGCCAGAATGCTGTCGACCATCAGCTTACCCATCCCCGGCACCGCATAAACGGTTTCCACAATGACGGAACCGCCCAGCAGGTAGGCAACAATAACGGCAAATAAGTTCAGCGTGGGCAAGACCGAATTGGGAAAGACATGCGTGCGAAATACCTGCGATGCGCCAAGTCCTTTGGACATCCCCGCAAGCACGTAATCGCGGTTCATTTCATCTAGCAGGGCCGAGCGCAGATTGCGCGTCAAGATCGGGACGACCCAGATGGCTGTTGTCAGTGAAGGCAAGAACAAATGACGGAAGTGTTCGGGGATCGTGGTGCCAAAGCCGCTGACTGGAAACCAGCCCAGTGTGACACCAAAGAAACGGGCAAAAAGCAGACCAACCCAGAACACCGGCATCGCCAGCCCGACCACACCCAATATGCGGATGATCTGGTCTGCCACCCCGTTGGGCCGCTTTGCAGACCAGACGGAAAGAGCAATCACTGGCGGAAGGATCAAGACGATGGAGTAGATTACGAGAAAGAGCGTGACAGGATAAAATTGCGCGATCAACTCGGAAACGGGCACCTTAAACCGTAGCGACGCCCCCAGATCACCCTGCAGCAGATTGCCAAGATAGGTGAAATACTGCGACAGGATCGGATCATCCAGCCCGTAACGATCGCGGATGATTGCGATGGTCTCATCCGAGGCCCGGATGCCCACCAGCAGGCGGATTGGATCCCCCGGCGTATTGACCATCAGCAGGAAGGTCACAATGCTGACGCCCAGCAGAACAGGAACAGACTGAACCAGTCTGGAGACAATAAATCTGAGGGTCTTCAAAACAGCACTCCGCCCGTGTTAGCCGGTCCAACCTTGGGCTGGACCGGCAAGGAGATCAGTTAACGATCTCTGTTTCCTCAAGCGTCCATTGCAGTGAGGGCGTCAGGGTCAGCCCCGTGATCCGTGTGGAATAGGCATTGGCGAAAGGCGGATAGTAGAGCGGGATCTGCGCCAGTTCTTCGGTCGAGATACGCTGGATCTCCCGATAAAGATCGCCACGCTTGGTGTCGTCCCGTTCGCGCAGGGCATCTTCGACCATCTGGTTCACTTCATCGTTGTTGTAGTTTGTGTAGTAAGAGTTGTTGCCACAGCTGCCGCATACAGCCCAACGAACCGCCAGATCAGGGTCTTCGGTTTCATTGTACCACCAGTTGATCGTGACCTGATATTCACCCTTGGTCAGGCGGTCCCACCACAGGCCCCCGTCCACACGCTCCACCGTGGTCTTGAAACCTGCGGCATCCCACTGCGCTTTGAGCAGTGTCGCGGCCTGTTCGAACGAAGGCGTAATCATCAGCGTGATCTCGGCACCAAGTGCACCTTCAGCCTCAAGCAATGCGCGCGCGCCAGCAGGGTCGTAGGCGGGTGGCGCAACATCGGCGTTATGATATGTCAACGCATTGGGCAGCGTGCTGTTTGCAACAACCGCTTTACCCAGTGTCATCGCCTTGGTTGTGGCTTCACGGTTCAGCGCCATCGCAGCGGCCTTGCGAACGTTCAGATTGTCGAATGGCGCTTTCGTATGGTTTGGCATGACACCATAGATCAGAGTTGAAGGGGCCAGCGGTACGGCCACATTCTCGCTCGCGTCCATCTCGTCCACCTGCGCAAAGGGAACGCCACGGTTGGCGTCGATCTCACCGGCCAGCATCATCGAGCTGCGCGTATTGTCGTCCTGAACTTCAATCAGGTCTGCCCCCGCGACCTTGGGATAGCCTTCTCGCCAGTAGTTCGGATTGGCCTTGAGTGTGAGACGATCATTGGGCTTCCACACATCGACCATGAAGGGGCCTGACGTCACGGGATCAGCCGCAAAGGCGTCATCCCCGCGTGCCTCGACATCGCCCTTGCTGGTAATCCCTGCGTTGAAGATTTCCATGTAGGACAGCATCGGTGCGCTGGGATATTCCAGCTTGAGTTCGACTGTATCCTCATCCACTGCCGTGAATGCTTCGACCGGGGCGTAAGCCGCAGGATAGGCCGAGGCTTCATCTTTGGCGACGCGGTTGAGGCTGAACGCCACATCATCTGCCGTGATATCCGACCCGTCAGAAAATTTCGCCGCGCGCAATTCAAACGTGTAGGTCAGCCCGTCCTCGGAGATGGTCCAGCTTTCGGCAAGACCTGGCTGCAACGTGCCATCAGCATCCTTGCGCAAAAGCCGCGCATAGAGTTGGCCGAATGCTTCAATATTGCCAGCCGCTGCAGAAGCGATCGGATCAAGTGTCGTGACTTTATTTGGCGAAGCGATGCGTACAATGTCCTGCGCAACAGCTCCCCCGGCGATGCTGGCAGTTGCAATGGTTACCAAAGCCAGTCCTTTGACATTGATCATATCATATCTCTCTCTGCGGTTAGAATCAGGGGTATGGTGGCAGATTAACATCAAAAGGCAATATTGGTAGAAAAATAACTTGGAGACGCGTTTGGGTGTTCGTGGTAGTCACCCTCCCGCCACCTTCCTGTCCTTGGTTGATGCGCCACTTGCCAATTCGAAGTCTCCTGACTTCGTCCTCGGGCAACGGCTACCTCACTTCCAACTTTGATCTGAGCCCCTAAAACTCCTCCAAATTTGTGTAGAGTCCGCCCGACCAAAGGACGGAGAAATGAAGGCACGATTGCCGGACGAACAGACCATAGCGATGATCAAAGAACAGGACGCTGGTGAGAAGACCGCTGATGTATGTCGGCGGCACGGCATCAGCTCAGCAACGTTCTACAAATAGAAATCGAAGTCTGGCGACATGCAGCCATCTGACGCGAAGCAGTTGAGGGCATTGGAAGATGAGAACGTCAAGCTGAAGAAGTTGCTGGCTGAGCAGATGCTCGACAACGCTATGCTGCGAGACATCAACTAAAAAAATGGTGACGCTCGTGGCAAAGCGGAATGCTGTGGTCCACTTGTGCGAGGCGCATGGTGTGAGCCACCGACGGGCGTGTGATGTTTTGCGAGTTGATCGATCTTCGGTCCGATATCTGTCGCGTCGAGGTGATGATGCTGAACTGAGAGATGCAATCAAGCGAGTTTCGAAAAAAAGGCGACGGTTTGGGTGCCGCCGCATCCACGTGATGATAGTGCGAGAGAGCTTCACAGTGAACGACAAGAAGGTGAGGCGCATATGCCGCGAAGAGAAGCTGCAGGTACGGCGCAGAGGTGGCAAGAAGCGTGCTTTGGGCACACGGAAGCCAATGGTGCTGCCGGACGGCCCGAACCAACGCTGGAACTCGGATTTCGTATCCGATGCGCTGACAGACGGGCGTCGCTTCCGTAGCTTTAAACGCGAAAACCTGCGGCGCAGAAGCGAACGAGATGGTCGATCCGTGTGCTATCCAAGTCCACCTGCGCGCCCAACGCACCCATCCGGTTCTGTGAGGTGAGCAACGCCAGCATGGCAGAGACGGAATAGACAAACCCTTCCACAATCTGCTTTCGCGACGCCTTTGGGAGAAGATTGGAGATTTCCTCTATGAAGACTTCTGCCACGGGATCGAAACACTCGGCCGAGATGTTTTTCCAACGGCTGTCAACCGACACAAAGGCCACGAGGCGAGCATAGTCGCGCCAGCGTGGATCTTTCGATGACAAATCAAAAAACGGACGAATAAAGGCAGCAAGGACGCGTTCGAGTGTCTGATCACCATCGGATCGAACCTGCTGAAGTGCATTCAGGCGATCGCACGACAAGGTTTCGGCCCGGCGCGCGACCGTTTTATGAAACAATGCGTTCTTGCCGCCTCCATGATGATGGATTGTCCCCACGGGTTCACCAGCCTCCGCTGCAATTTCGCGGATCGTTGCGCCATCGAATCCCCGGTCAGCAAACACTTTCTCCGCCGCATCTAATACGCGCAGTTTCGTGGCAAGCGCCCGTTTCGACGGGGCTCTCTTTCGTTCTGTTTCAGGTGGTTGCATCTCAGACATGGAAATATCTTGCCTTAACTTGAACATTTGTTCAAGTTAAGCGCCAACAAGGGAGTACGCGATGGGAGACGCGCATAAACGGCTGGCCCTGATCGGGGCGGGTCCGATGGGTTTGGCTGCGGCCAAGTTGCTGGTCGAACATGGAGTCGATTTTCAGGGGTTTGAGCTTAATTCGGGTGTCGGTGGTCTTTGGGACATCGACGCCCCACGCTCGACCATGTACGAGACAGCACACCTGATTTCGTCAAAGAAGATGACCGAGTTTTCGGATTTCCCGATGCTTGAAGAGGTGGCTGAATATCCTTCCCACCGCGAAATGAGGCGGTATTTCCAAGACTTCGCGGAGCATTTCGACCTTATCAAGTACTATCACTTCGGTGCTGAAGTGCTGTCTTGCTCGCCTTTGGGAGGTCCCGATGAGGGGTGGCGCATCACTTGGCGCAATGATGCGGGCGAGCATATCGAGGAGTTTTCAGGACTGCTCATTGCAAATGGCACGCTGAGCGAACCGAATATGCCAACGTTCAAAGGCGACTTCAGCGGCGAGTTGGTCCATTCTTCCGAGTACCGCTCCGCAAGTCAGTTTGACGGCAAACGGGTCCTTATTATCGGAGCGGGTAATTCAGGGTGTGATATTGCGGTGGATGCGATCCATCACGGAACGGCCTGCGATCTATCGATGCGGCGTGGATACTACTTCGTACCGAAATATGTTTTCGGCAAACCGGCCGACACCATGGGCGGGGCGATCAAACTGCCTATGCCGCTCAAGCGGATCATAGATGGCACAATCCTAAAATGGTTCGTGGGCAATCCGCAGAAATACGGTTTCCCCAAGCCGGATTATAAACTTTACGAAAGCCATCCCGTAGTGAATTCGCTCGTGCTCTATCATGCGGGGCACGGAGACTTGCGAATACGCCCCGACGTTGACCGCTTTGAAGGCAAGACTGTGCATTTCAAAGACGGAACAAGCGAGGACTACGACATGGTCCTTGCCGCCACGGGCTACAAGCTGGACTACCCGTTTATCGATGACGCACTTCTCAATTGGCAAGGCGACGCACCGCAACTCTATCTCAACTGCATGCATCCTGAACGGGACGATTTATTCGTGCTGGGAATGGTCGAAGCTTCAGGCCTTGGCTGGCAAGGACGGCATGAACAAGCTGAAATGGTTGTGCGCTATATCAAGAGACTGCGCGAGAATGGGGACGACGCGCGCGCATTGCAGCAAACCAAAGCGCAAGGTTTTGTGCGCGCGACAGGCGGCGTGGATTATATCGACGTACCACGCATGGCCTATTACGTTGACAAGGCGACATACCGCAAAGCCGTAACGCAGTGGATCGGCAAACTGGGAGGGCAACGGGCGTGATAGACGAGGCCGTACTCGACTTCTCTGCTGGGTCATTGACCCTTCTCAATTCAATCCTCGCCATTGTGATGTTTTCCATCGCCATTGATCTTAAACCACATGATTTCAAGATATTGGCGAAAGCACCCAAGCCGCTGATAGTTGGCTTGCTCTCACAGTTCGTAGTGCTTCCGGTGCTGACCTTTCTGCTCGTGCTCGTCGCCCAGCCTCAGGCCTCTATTGCCTTGGGACTGATCCTCGTGGCGGCCTGTCCGGGCGGCAACATCTCCAACTTCATCACGCACCGTGCAGGCGGAAATTCAGCGCTTTCAGTGTCGATGACAGCCTTTGCCACTGTCGGCGCAATCGTACTGACACCGCTCAATATCGCGTTCTGGGGGGGGCTTTATGGGCCGTCCGCCGAAATCCTGCGCGCAACCGCGATTGATCCGGTCAGCATTGCCATCACAATCAGCCTCATGTTGATCTTGCCGCTTATTCTTGGCGTGATGCTAAACATTCGTCGCCCCGATATTACCGCCAAGCTGCGTGGACCATTGCAATGGGTATCCATGGCGGTTTTCATCGGTTTCGTCGCGATAGCACTTGCCACGAACTGGACACTGTTTCTGGCTTTCGCGGGTGGCATTGCAGGATTGGTGATTGTCCACAATGCCCTCGGGCTTGTTGGCGGTTATGCAACGGCAAGTCTTGCGGGATTGTCCCCTTTTGACCGCAGAGCGGTGACCATCGAGACAGGCATCCAGAATTCCGGCCTCGGGTTGGTTCTTATCTTTGGTTTCTTTGGCGGACTTGGCGGCATGGCGATCGTCGCGGCATTTTGGGGCGTCTGGCATGCAATCTCGGGATTGATCCTTGCGGGTATCATGTCACGCAAGGTGGCTACATCATGACGCGCATCCTGATCACAGGTGGCGCAGGTATGATTGGTTGCGCGCTGGCAGAGGCACTTCCGGCCAAGGATATCATAGTTACAGATCTCGCGCGCGGAAACGTGCCAGAGCAGGTGCAGTTCCAGCGAATGGACGTCACCGGGAGCGATCCCGATATCGTCATCGGGCAACTGCGCCCTGATGTCGTCGTTCATCTTGCGTCGATTGTGACACCGCCGCCGGGCATGACCCGCGACACTGCATTTGCGGTTGACGTCACAGGCACGCGCAACGTTCTAAATGCCTGCGTAAAGCACAAGGTGAAACGGCTGGTGGTCACCAGCTCTGGTGCTGCCTACGGATACCACGCTGACAACCCGATCCCGCTGACCGAAGAGGCCGCCTGTCGGGGGAATCCCGAATTCGCATATGCCGACCACAAGCGTCAGGTCGAAGAAATGCTTGCGGTCGCACGACAACAACACCCTGAACTTGAACAAGTCGTCTTGCGCATCGGTACTGTTCTGGGTGCGGGAACGGACAACCAGATTACTGCGCTTTTCCGGCGGAAGCGTCTTCTTGCCATCAAAGGCAGCGATAGCCCATTCGTGTTCATCTGGACGCGCGACCTCGCCCGTATCGTCAAGCGCGCTGCGACTGATGGGCCGACGGGCATCTACAACGTCGCCGGGGATGGTTGGCTCTCTGTTGACGAGTTGGCAGCGGCACTGGGTAAACCGGTTCTGCGCCTACCCGCATTGGCTGTGAAGGCTGCACTTGCAGTGGCGCATCCATTGGGCCTGTCACAATACGGGCCCGAACAGGTGCGGTTCTTGCAATATCGCCCGGTGCTGGACAACAGCCGACTAAAGCGGGTTTTCGGCTATACGCCAGAGCTGAATTCCGCTGAAGTATTCGATCTTTGGCGGCGCGAGGCATGTGCATGAAGACAGCGGTAATTTCAGGCGGAAACGGCGGCCTGGGGCGAGCGATGGCCGATCAGCTTGAAGCCCAAGGATGGCATTGCGTGCTGTTGGACGTGAACATTGCGGGCCTTGCGAAATCCGGTAGCCGCACGCCAATAGCTGTGGATCTTACGGATCAAATTGCGCTGAAACATGCTGCGTCCGAAGTTATCACTGCGCGCCCGTCAATCGACATGGTGATCTATAACGCGGGAGTGACGCAAGTCGCTCCGTTTTATGAGACGGATGCAGATAGTCATCGGCGGCTCTTTGAGATCAACTATTTCGCCGCTGTTGAAATGGCTCGAATTTTTCTGCATCCGATCCGTGAAAGCCGCGGCACACATTTGGCGATCTCCTCGGTCGCTGGCTTTTCACCGCTATATGGTCGCACGGCTTATGCTGCATCGAAACATGCGATGCAGGGCTTCTTCTCCACTCTACGTTCGGAAGAAATGCCTTTCGGCGTGCGCTGCTCTATCGCGGCCCCAAGCTTCGTCGCAACCAACATCGGTAATGCCGAGCGCGGCGACGACGCAATCATGCGTCCCGGCGCAGCGGCGGATGGCTTAGATTACATGACCCCAGAGATGGCCGCGAAAGTCATTCTGAATGGAGTAAAGAGAAGGCGGGAATTCATACCTGTCGGCCGTGTTGCCCGTCTGGCAACGCTGCTGGTTCGCTTGTCGCCCGCACTTTATCAGTGCGCCATGCGCCGCAATATCCGCGCAGACATATCCAAGAAGTAAGCGCCTTCAGTCCGACGCCTCGAAAGCGTTCTTTCGAGTGGTAAAGCGGTTATATTTATTGAAGCAGCGACGGCAACAAGCACTCAACTCCCGCTGCAGTTTGCTTCGAACTGCGTGCAGCAGCCGAATTCTACAGCAGAAAAACAGTGATTCTCTTTGACTTTACGCTGCAATCATTTGGATTTGTTAAAATCGTCCGTGGCTAACTGGGCCTGCGACCTAACTGTCTGATGGTTTGTTGTTAAAAATTGACGCCGTCAGCCAAAGCCCGAGGCGGCTCATGTAGGACTGAAATAAGTCCGATGAGCGCGCGACGGCGTCCATAAAAATCCTTACTTACAAAAACGCATTTAAAAGCTGTCCGTTCTCAAAATCTGTCCAAGACTTTGCGTGCACTCCGCTCGCGGTCAAACTCTTACAGCTTGTAAGGCACGGCAAAGCAGCCAAAATTCAGCTTTTTCTAAAGGTTTAGGGCCGCTATACCCCAATTTAGGTATGCGCCCCAACGAAGCGGTCACTCCTAACGATCGAGGTTTTGTCCAGATGTCCGACGGAAAAACGGAAACGCATACTCAGGATGGTGCCGAAGCATCGAAGCAGCAATCACAACTCGTTGAGAGCATTTATAGAATTGCTCTTGAGCCGCAGACCTACGACGCTTTCATGGGCCGGTGGGACGCCTTTATCCAAGACCGCCTCAGCGCCCTTGATACATTGCGAAGCGAGACTGGCACCCTCGAAACACCGGAGGTCGCAACCCATTTCGAGATTGCAGAGCGCCTTCTGGAACAAACCCGCAGCGTGGTGGAAGCGCAATCAGCGGCACCAGAAAACGGGGCCGGTTTAGCCCCTGACCCACAGTTTCTGATCGACCGCTCGGGCACGATCGTGTGGTCCAATGCAGCTGCTACCAGAGCATTCAGACTAAAGCGTACAACACGTTTTGACGATCTGGGGTTGCCAGACCGCTACCGCGCAGCCTTGGCAGAACGCATTGAAACTCTGAACACGGCGTCGGAACATGGTGCCCCACCGCTCATCTTCCAAATGCCAGTCCTGGACGCCTCTGATGGGCTGGCCAAAGGAGACGTGGTTCATCTTCAAGCGCAACGGCTACATGAAAAGCTGGACAGCGATCTGCTGCTGATCGGGCCATTGGCCGCGCACTGGCCGCCTTCTATGCCCAACCTACTGGCAACGACATACGGGCTAAGCCAGTCTGAATGCGAGATTTGCGAACTGTTGAGCCGCGCCCACCGCCCTAAGGATGTGGCAGACTATCGAAACAGCTCGATTGCGACTGTGCGCACCCAGATCAAGTCTCTGTTGGTGAAAACGGGGTGTGGCTCGCAGACAGAACTCGTCCGGTTGTTGCATTTGCTGATGCGTGTGGCGGAAAGCCATGGCCCCGCGCGGCCAGCGGCACCTATTTCTCAGGGGAAGATGACCACTGTTCTGCTGGAGAGCGGCATCTTGATGCCTGTGGAGGTTCACGGGCCTGCAAATGGAAAGCCTGTGATCTTTCTCCACGGCATGCTGGACGGCGCAAGCCTTACCTCGCAGTTACGAGAAGCCCTCAGCGTCCGTGGTTTCCGTTTCATCTGCCCGACGCGGCCCTGGTTCGGCGATGCTGAACCCGACTACGGCCCGATGGAAACGGCCCCTGCCCGCGTCGGCGGCTACGTACGCGAGATGTGCGAACAAATGGGCATAAAGGACGCAGTTGTTTTGGGCCACATGGCGGGCGCGGTATATGCCTTTGCCAGTGCGGCACAAGCACCCGACCACATCCGTGCCATCGTGAATGTCTCAGGCGGCGTGCCCATCATTTCCAGATCGCAATTCGCCGACATGTCCCACCGTCAGCGTGTTGTGGCCTATACCGCGCGCTATACGCCAAGCCTGCTGCCCTTTGTGGTGCGTGCGGGCATCAGCCAGATCAATAGTGGCGGCACTGAACGTTTTATGCAGTCGCTATATGCTAATGCATCGATTGACATGAAGACACTGGCAGACCCCGAAGTATGCCGTGTTGTCCTTGAAGGATATAAATTCGCAACACGTCAGGGGCATTCGGCCTTCGAGATCGACAGCTACCAAGTTGTGCGCGACTGGTCGCATCTGGTGGCGGGATCAGACGTACCGGTCAGCCTCATACACGGCGCACATGACCCTGTCGTAAGCCCAAAATCCGTACGGGACTTTGCAGAACGCTTGGGCAACCGCGCATCATTGGAGATCCATGAGTATGCTGGCCAGTTGCTGCTGCATCAATTCCCAGACCGTGTCCTGCGCACCCTAGCCGAGATGAGCGCTGAACCGCGCTGATAGCATCATTCCATCTAGACCGGTCCAGAAATGTCACCGCAGGTGGCATCGGCAGACTGGGTTTTATTGGACGGTTTACTGCTCCGGATTCATGCGACTGGTGTTGCGAGCCGCACCGCAGCATTAGAGCGGTCTGATCGATGGCAGCTAAGAGTGACCTGCTCCCCATTGTGTCCGCTAATTTAGGTTAGCTCTGTTCAGGTTTTGGTCCTCTTCTGACCGGTTATCATATTCAGCTGGCGTCAAGCCAGTGAGGCTTGTGTGTGGGCGGTGGTTGTTGAAGTCATTACGCCACGCTGAGATCAGTCTGCGGGCATGGCGCAGGTTGTCGAACAGATGTTCGTTCAGGCATTCATCCCGCATTCTGCCGTTGAAGCTTTCCACAAAGCCGTTCTGCATTGGTTTGCCGGGGGCAATATAATGCCAGTCGACCTTGCGGTCTTCCTGCCATTTCAGGATCGCATTCGAAGTTAGTTCTGTGCCGTTGTCGCTGACCACCATGCAGGGGTAGCCACGCATCTCAGCAATGCGGTCCAGTTCACGAACCACACGGTTGCCTGAGAGCGATGTGTCGACCACGGCAGCAAGACATTCGCGGCTGAAGTCGTCTATCACGTTCAGAATGCGGAACCTGCGGCCACATGACAGGCTGTCAGACACAAAGTCCGAGGACCACCGCTGGTTCGGCCCCTGCGGGATCGCCCCTTTCGGCAGATTGCGTTGCAATCGCCTGGCGGGCAGTGATCGGTGCTCTGGTGCCGACTGCGCGCTTGCGTCCGCCCCGTTTACGGACTGTTAACCCTTCTTCGCGGTAGATCCGGTACAGCTTCTTCCAGTTCACATGCCAGCCTTCGCGCCTCAGCAGAATGTGCAACCGACGATAGCCAAAGCGTCGCCGTTCAGATGACAGCTCTTTCAAACGCCCACGCAGTTCCGTATCTGCTGGCTGTTTCGAAACACGTCGATAGACCCGTGGATCAATACCAGCCAAGGCACAGGCGCGCTTTTGATTGTATCGCTTCTCTTTCATGGCCCGGGTCACGGCGTTTCTGCGTGAGCCGGGCCTCAAAAGTTTTTTCCCAGCATTTCCTTGAGCGTCGACACGTCCATCATCTGCTCAGCCAGCAACTTCTTCAGCTTGCCGTTCTCAACTTCCAGTGCCTTTAGCTTCTTCGCATCCGACACCTCCATGCCGCCATACTTGGAACGCCATTTGTAATTCGTCGCATCGCTGACACCGTGTTTGCGGCAAAGCTCCTTCGCACCAAGCCCAGCCTGATGCTCTTTCAATATCCCAATGATCTGTTCGTCGCTGAAACGGCTTCTCTTCATCGTCTGTCTCCTCAGTTGGAGAACAGGCTAACTCAAAACACCGGACTTTTCAGGGGAGCAGGTCAGGGGCTATGTAAGTTGAACTTAGTTTGAGAGTGGTGTTATCGCCTTTGTCAATTTCGGGCAAACATTCTATTCCCGATACCCGACATTCGCCACGATGCGGAAGTTCGTAGCCCGCGCAGCGAAGGCCCGGATTGAGTCCACAGGAGACCAACAGAATTTTTTGCTGCGTGCGCTCGCAGCGCGCAGATTGCTGAAACAGCGTAAAGCTTTATGCCTCCGCGCACCAGGAAATTCAAGCATTCCGGCAAAGTGCAACAAGGATCAGGTAACGAATTCAAGGGTTGCGAACAAACCTGATCTAATCAACCTCACCCCGCAGCTTACAGGCAGCTCTGGGCAAAGTGAAAACGTACGATCGTGAGGTGTTTCTACCGAAAACGTGTGTCTTGTAGTGATGTTATGTTCGCAATCTCTGACAAACCTGATGTCGGCTCGAATAACTTTACGCCAAAAGGTGACGCACTTGACGTTGGAGAGGTGAGCGAATTTTAGCAGTGAAACTTCCAGCTGTCGCGTTCCGTGCTTCAATAAACCGAACACATCACGCATCCCCAAAGGATTCCACGAAATGCCGTATCATCGCTTGCTCGCATTCTTTTTCGTTTCAATCAGCCTTGATGCTGCACAAGCGCATGAAGTCTGGATCGAGCCATTATTTTGGCAGGTACCGGTGGAGGAGAGCTTTGAGGCGCACCGCATCAATGGGGAAAACTTCAAGGGCAATAAGCTGTCCTGGAACGAGCGCGTCACGGTCCTCGCCGAACGGCGCATTGGTGATAAGACTGTGCCCCTTACAGGTCGGGCCGGAGATATTCCGGCATTCCAACTCCCAGGAGCTGCCAGTGGCCTGATGGCACTTATTTTTCAGTCGACCCACAATACGATCACCTACCGCAACTACGATAAGTTCGCTCGTTTCGTGACATCAAAGGGGTATGAGGAAACGCTTGATGCCCACGCGGCCCGGGATTTGCCAGAAACGCCGATTAAGGAAGCCTATGTGCGCTTTGCTAAGGCGCTTGTCGCCGTTGGCGATGGTGCCGGAGAGGACAAGCCAAGGGGATTGGAGCTGGAGCTGGTGGCACTGGACAACCCCTACACATCCAAAGGGGGACAGTTGCGCTTTCAGGTGCTCTACCGGGACGTGCCGTTAGCTGACAATAAAGTTACCGTGTTCATGCGGGACGCAGAAGGTGTGGTCAACGAGTTGTCCCAGACGACAACCGCAGACGGAATCGCAATCTTCGATGCAGTGCCTGGGCGGGAATACCTGGTGGACACAGTTGTGCTGCGCGAACCGGCGCGAGCTTTGGTAGTGGAAACCAAGGGGGCTGTCTGGGAATCGCTCTGGGCATCACTCACGTTCAAAGTGCCGGACGCTCAATAAAGACCGTTAATTTCCAGCGGAAGTCGGTTCACTTTGCGCTCTTTCAGCAGATTGCGTGGTGGCTCGGACGCGTCTGCCTTGCGTAGGCGTTTGAACTGACGTTGTGCAACGGCCTTGGCTTTGTGCTGCGTGTCGATGACGGTGGGCCGCAGAAACACAAATAGCGTGCGCCGCGTCTGATCCTTGCTGCGCGAACGGAAGAGCCCGCCGATGATCGGCGCATCGCCCAAGCCCGGTACTTTGCCCTGAACAGAGCGGTTGTCATCGGTGATCAAGCCGCCCAGTACTACTGTTCCACCGTCTTGCGCCTGCACCGTCGTCTCGATGACGCGGCGATTGGTGATCAGATCGGCGGCACCTTCGATATTGGCATTCACAAGACTTGATACCTCTTGCGCGATTTCAAGCCGCACTACCCCATTCTTTGTCACACGAGGCAAAACTTGCATTGTGATGCCCACATCGCGCCTTTCAATGGTGGTAAAAGGGGTTGCTGTGTTGCCGTCTGTCGCAAATGACCCAGTGCGGAAAGGCACGTTTTGGCCCACAACGATGGTTGCAGCCTTGTTATCGGTCGTGGTGATCGACGGGGTGGACAGCAGATTAGCCTGCGTTGACTGAGATAGCGCCTGCACAAGTATGCCGAAGTTATCGACCGCACCGCCCAGCGTCAGACCGCTAGCCAGACCCGATGCCTGATTGACACCCAACGCCGCCAGCACATTGCCCAGCGACGCACCACCGTTGCTGAAGCTCGTGGCAGCGATGCCGCCTTGAGGGATCTGATCGGCGATGCCCAGCTGCACGCCCAGTCGCTCCGCCACTTCGCCTGACACCTCGACAATTGCCGCTTCGATCATCACCTGACGCGGACGTTGATCCAATGCTGCGATCAGGCTGGAAGCCTCGGCAATCTGGCTGTTTGTGCCACGGATCACAATGGAATTCGTCTCGGTGGAGGCCTGTACGGAAACTTCTGGCGCAACCTCGGGTGCCAAGCGCGCTTGCCCGTCTACATCTTCGGCCACGGGGTTGGTGATGTCCGTTCCGCCTTGCAGGGTATTGGCAACGATTTCGGCCACAACCTCGGCATCGGCAAATTCGAGCGCGTAAATGTGGGTGCGTTTCTGAACCTGCGGTGAGGTGCGCGGGGCCACATCCAGATCACGGGCGAGTTGCCTGATCTGGCTGATGTCTCTTTCGTTCCCGCGTACCAATAGAACGTTTGACGCGGCATCGACGGAAATACGCGCGCCGGTGCCCGAAGTGCCAAGCACTTCTGTCATGGCCTGTGCCACGGTCTGGGCGTCGGCAAATGCAAATCGGATAACCTCCGTGCGTTGTTCTTCTGGCAAGTCAAAGGTACGCGCAATGTTTACGATGCGGTCCACATTTGCCTGCGTATCGGTGATAATGATTGAGTTTGGGTCGCTTAATGCTTCGATAAACCCGGTTTGTGCCACAAGCGGGCGCAGCACGCGTACCGCTTCGGCGGATGGGAGACGATCAAGTGGCACCAGCTTGGTTATGACGTCCTGATCACCGGCGCGGCCACCCGGCGGTGTCGTGCCTGCTTTGGCCACGGATTCGGCTTCCGGCACGATTTCCCAAATGACGCCGGTCTCAACAGCCACGAAACCACGCACGCGCAGCATGGATTGAAAAAGCGACCAGACACCCGCCTGTGTCAGGGGTCTGGCGGAAATGACGGTTACACTGCCTGACAAGCTGGGATTGATTACCAGCGTGCGTTCGGTGATCTCGGACACCTGTTCGGCCAGAACAGAAATTTCGGTATTGCGCAAATTGATAGTGAAAGCGGCGTCGCTGTCATCGAGGGCGGCGTTCTGCGCCATCAACGCTGAGGGCAGCGAAAAAAGAAAAATCAGCGCAATGCCGACAAGTTTGCTCATGCGGTGCCCTGCCATGCTCGTTACCTCAGTGGGAAGGTCAGCAATAGTGCCTTCCCCTCCCGTACCACTTCCAACCGCGCGATGCCCGACGCTGCCACCTCATCGTAGAGCAGGCGGTCACCATCCAGATCGCCAAGTGTCTGCCCGTTCAACCGCGTTACCACATCACCGGCGCGTAGCCCAGCCAAAGTCACACCGATGTTGGGGTCTTGTTTGACCCTGTATCCGTTTTCCACCAGTTCCACGCCCACTCTGTCCATCGCAGCCTGCGGGTTCTGGGTGATCCGGTCACGCCAGAAAGAGATATACTCCTCTGTCGTCTCGGGCGGTGGTGCATCACGCAGGTCGATGGAGCCTTGGCCGGGTACAATCGCAGCGGCAAGCCGGGCAAAAGCATCGTCGGGGTTTTCCGCCACGGTCGAGTTGGTCTGTGCTACCGCGGTAGTGTCTGCATTCTCCACCCCGTCAAACCCGACAATCACCAAACCGTCTGCGGATCTCAGTGTGACTGTATCGGTATTGATCGCCACCAGTTCTGCCGCATCAACCGGATCACCCAGACGGTAGACCGCCGTTTGGCCGCCCACCAGCACGAATGCGCGGGACGCGGAAGGGTCCGGGTCCACCAAGACGCCACGCAGCGTTGCGCTGATCTGGCTGCGGGCTTGCGTATCGCGTGCAGCCTCTGGCGCGGCGGCCCGTCCGAAGGGCGCAAGAGCGATGATGGCACCTGTGACGCGTGGGGCGATGTCTGGCCGTTCAATGGCAAGGGGCGGCAACGAGTGTGGAAGCACCGATGTATGGCCCTGCGTATGCCAGATCAGTTGCGCAGCGGCAAAGATCAGCGACGCGAGCAGTGCCAGTATAACCACCGCCGTCAGCATCCAAAGCCGTGCGGCGGTCATTGGGTCGTCTCCGTCAGCGTGGTGTACCCTGTCAACGAGACAAGCTCTGCATCCGGCCCCTCCGCGGCATCGGCCACACGCGCGGTGACTGCACTCAGTCCGGTGTCAGGCAGCCCTCGCGCCTCCAGCCTGACGGCCCAATCGATCCCCATGGCGCTGCGCCAGCGCGGAGCAACGTCAAGGCCCAGCGTCGTGGCGGCAAGCGCGTTTTCAGCAACCCACCGCGCGACAATCCTGTCTGCCAACATGCGCGACGCGCTCGCGTGGCGTTCCACCGCTGTCAGCAGTGTCATGGCACCCACCGACAAGACCGTCAGCGCCACCAGCGTTTCGATCAGCGTAAAGCCCGCATCCCTGTTGCGGTGTGCATTCATGGCATCACGCGCGCCCGCGCGCCGTCAAAAACCACCTCTTGTTGGCGCGTGCCGTTGCCCAGCCGCAATATCTGCGAACCCGTGGCCATGGGCATCAAATCAGCGGTGATGGATATCTCTCCATCACGCCTGCCATTTTGGTCACTCAAGGTGATGCCATCTTCCAATGCGTGCCGCCCGGCTAGTGGCAGCAGCGTTGGCGGCATCCATGCCGCGCCGTCCCACCGTTCAAACCCGTAGGCCCCGTCACGCCAATCCATCCGAAGCGGCTCTCCCGTGGTCAGGCTGCGCTCGGCGGCGAGGTTCAGGCGCACGCTGAGCAAATCAGCCTCCTGCGTCACAGCGCGCGGCGGTGCGTCGCCCGGCAAGGCCAGCGTGACAATCCCTGCGGCAATGGCGATCAGCACCAAGACGATCAACGTCTCGATTAGGGTCACACCACTGTCGCTGTGCCGAGTATCAGCCATTGCTGGCCTGCGCTGTGCCGTGGGTGATGTCCGCATTCACCCCTTCGCCTCCCGGCTGTCCGTCTGCACCCAGTGTGGTCAGGTCAAACGGCCCCGTCTCTCCGGGCGAACGATATACATAAGGTGCGCCCCATGGATCTTGCGGCATGACACCAAGATAACCACCACTGGCCCAGTTCACCGGTTCTGGCGGCAGGGTGGGGCGCTGAACAAGTGCGGAAAGCCCCTGCCCCGTGCTGGGATAGGTGCGGTTGTCCAGACGGTAGATTTCCAGCGCACCTGCGATGGTCCGAAGATCGGTTTTGGCAACGGTAACCCGTGCCTCATCGGGGCGACCGATGACGTTTGGCACCACCATGGCTGCAACAACCGCAATGATTACCAGAACCACCATCATTTCGATCAGCGTCACACCCGCCTCTGCATCGCGGCAGGCGTGTAGGTGACGCGGTTTTGTATTTTTACGCTTCATGAAACTCAACTCCTAGTCGGACCGTGTGTTTTGTGCGACCTTAAACACAGCAGGAGAAAACAGCCACTTAAGTGTGACCCAGATCAAGCGCCAGAGCAAGTCCGTGAATCGCGAAAATATCGCTTCAAATCAAAAGAATAAGCCATCCGGTGCTGCGCAGGCACCGGCACCTCAAGACGTGGGAAGCGGGTCGAAGAGCGGCGCTGATTTCACGATTTTCGATGCACTGATCCCGAATGGGATGCAGGATGCGATCACGATCATCCCCGCCGAATTGGTTGCCCTGCACAGGCTGACACTGCCGATGCGCAGCGCACGCCGGAAAGCTGCCGCACTTCCTTTCGCCATCGAAGGGGAACTGGGCGACGGTCTCGAGGGGACACATGTGGCTCTATGCGGTCAGGTGGGAGGGACAGGCGGCACCCTAGCAGCTGCGGTTTCGACTGAGGTGATGGAGAACATCATCGCGCATGAACCGGGTGCGAGATGCGTTCCCGAGCAGCTTCTCCTCAGGTGCCCCGATGCCAGCGACAGCGCCTCTGCACGTTGGGTCGTCTTTACTCAATCGGGCCGCGCGTTGGTCCGCGCCTCGGACGGAACGGGTTTTGCCGCACGCAGTGATATGCTGCCGACCCTGTGGCAGATCGCCGGGCAACCCAGTGTCGACAGCTATGGCACGGTTTTGCCAGATGGTGTTCCTGCGCAGCACATGCCTGACGCTTTGCCTCCGCTGACCGATCCCGCTCAATTACCGGACCTAAGGCAGGGAAAGCTCCGCCCGGAACTCGGGCTTGGCAAACCTCTCAAATGGCTCGCTGCCGCCTGCGTTCTGGGTATCGTCTGCCACCTTGGCATCGCTGCCGCCGACGCGCGCGCGCAGCGCGGCATCGCCGATGATCTGCAAAAGGTGGCGGAGGCCGCCCTTACCCCCAGGTTGCCAGATGCCACGGCAGAACAGCCTCCCGCCCTGATCCAGCGCCAGCTTGCGGCCCATAACCAGCCTCAGCGCGGATCGGGCTTTGTGCCGCTGATGAACCGCGTCTCGACCGCGCTTGCAGGTCTGCCTGATGCCGTGCAGTTCCGTCAACTCAGCTGGTCATCGGACGCCCTGCGCATCACGATTGAGACCACTGATCTGGACGCTCTTCAGCGTGCCGAGGCGATGCTGGGCGACGCTGGATTGCGTGTCTCGAGCGGGTCGGCGACGGCCGAGGCCGGGGCCGCCCGCGCTGATCTGACGGTGCGGCCATGAAGGTGCTTGCGTCCCTTACCCCGCGCGAACGGGTTCTGATCCTTGGCGGCGGTACACTGCTGCTGGTCTTCGCTGTGTGGTTCTATGTCTGGCAACCGATTGCCGCAGCACAGAATGTGCAAACAGAGCGCATCGCGCGCTATCTGTCGGTGATCGATCTTGCGGGCCAGATGGGTGACCCGGTGACACAGGTCGCTGCAACCTCCGCACCTGACACGCCCCTTGCGCAGCGGATCACGCGGAGCGGCGAAGCGGCTGGCATCGCGCTGGCACGGCTCGACCCCGAAGGCCGGCGCCTGCGCGTCACGGTGGCCGAGGCACCCTATGCTGATCTGATTGGATGGATCGCAACGCTTGAAGCCGAAAGCGGCGTGCGTGCCCTTTCGGTCGAGATGTCGCGGCTGACGGGGCCCGGCATGGTTTCCCTGCGGATGACAGTGGAGGATGCTGTATGACGGCGCTCAGTTATAGTTTTGCGAAGGCCAATGG
Source organism: Sulfitobacter noctilucae (assembly GCF_000622365.1). Classification (GTDB taxonomy): domain Bacteria; phylum Pseudomonadota; class Alphaproteobacteria; order Rhodobacterales; family Rhodobacteraceae; genus Sulfitobacter; species Sulfitobacter noctilucae. The sequence continues at coordinate 63,498 of NZ_JASC01000002.1, forward strand.
GGTGCTGATTGAAACGGATGGGGAGGCCGCGCCGCTTTGCCGCCATCTGCCGGGCGCAAAGCTGCCCGCGCTGCTCGAAGCGCAGCGCGTCGCAGGGGGGCAGATGCAATTTGAACCCATTGATCCCGACGCTTTCGATCAAGCGCTTTCTGCCACCTACCGTGACAGCGCCTCTCAAGCCGCGAGCATGGCGGACGACGACAGCGACGACCTGAGTGCTCTTGCCGAAACCGCAGCCTCCGTTGATGACTTGCTGGACCAGAAAGACGATGCTCCGGTGGTGCGTTTGATCAACGCGCTGTTGCTGGAGGCCGTCAAGGACGGCGCGTCGGACATTCATATCGAGGTGGAGGAAAAGCGCCTTGTCGTTCGGTTCCGCGTGGACGGCGTGCTGCGCGAAGTTCTGACCCCGCGACGGGCGTTGGCCGCACAGCTGTCCAGCCGGCTCAAGGTGATGGGCAAGCTTGATATCGCAGAAAAACGTCTGCCGCAGGACGGGCGCGTCAGCCTGCGGGTTGGAAGTTACGAACTGGATGTGCGCATCTCAACCCTGCCGTCGCAATTTGGCGAACGTGTCGTGCTGCGTCTGCTGGACCGGGGACAGACCCAAACAGGAATTGACAATTTGGGCCTTTCCGAGCGCGATCGCGGGGTTTTCGAGGGGATCATTCACGCGCCAGAGGGGCTGGTGCTGGTCACCGGACCTACCGGATCGGGCAAGACGACATCGCTTTATGCTGCACTCCACGCGCTGAATGACCGGGAAAGGAACATCCTTACGGTCGAAGACCCCATTGAATATTCGATGGAAGGTGTGGGCCAGATACAGGTGAATGCCAAGACCGACATGACCTTTGCGCGTGGGTTGCGTGCCATTCTGCGGCAGGACCCGGACGTGATCATGGTGGGCGAAATACGCGACGGCGAAACGGCCCGCATCGCTGTGGAAAGCGCGATGACAGGGCATCTTGTTTTGTCCACGCTGCACACGAACACGGCCATTGGCGCGGTGTCGCGGTTGATCGACATGGGTGTTGAACGCTACCTTCTGGCCCCGATGCTGCGCGGGTTGGTCGCACAACGCCTGGTCCGCAAGCTGTGTCCCGACTGCCGCACGGAACGGGCACTGACACCGGCGGAGGCCGCTATGCTGTCAGGTGCAATGACGCCGGGAATGCAGGTTTTCGACGCAGTTGGATGTGACACCTGTGCCGATACCGGCTATCGCGGGCGGCTGCCGATTTACGAAATCATCGCAATGACCGCGAAGCTGGAGACGATGATCCACGAGGGCGCGTCGGAGGCCGATTTGTCAGCGGAAGCCCGCGCCTCTGCACCCAGCATCCTGAAGGATGGCGTGGCAAAAATCCAAGCTGGTCTGACAACCGTATCCGAAGTCGCCCGCGCGGTGCGCGAGGATGCCGCGGTCGAAGGGGGCTGAGGATGCCCGCATTCCAATATCAGGCGGTCGATCCGTCCGGCAAGAAAACCAAGGGGTTGCTGGAAGCGGCCAGCGCCGCCGCCGCCCGCGCCGAGTTGCGCGCGCGCGATCTTCTGCCCTTGTCTGTGGAGGCGACGCGGCAGCGTGCAGGTGCATCGCGCGGCGTGGGATCGCATCGGCTGTCCTTCAAGAAACAGGTGTTGGTGACGCGGCAACTGGCAACGCTCGTGGGGGCGCAGGTGCGGATCGAGGATGCGCTCAAGATCGTGACGGAACAGATGTCGGGCACCCGCGACGTGTCGCTTTTGCTGAACCTGCGCAGTGCCATCGTGGATGGGCGCAGTTTTGCCGAGGCTTTGGAGGACGTGCCGGGGTCTTTCGACGAATACTACCGCGCCTCCGTGCGGGCGGCAGAAAGCGCGGGTAAGCTGCCGGAGGTTCTGGAGCATCTGGCACTCCATATCGAGGATCGCGCCCGCAATCGGCAAAGCCTGCAACTGGCGCTGATATACCCGGCACTTCTAGCACTGGTGTCCGTCGGCGTGATAGTCGCACTGCTGACCTTCGTCGTACCCGACATCGTGCGCGTCTTCACAGCACGCGGTGCCGACCTGCCAGGGCTGACGCGTGGTCTGATCGCCGTGTCGGACTGGATGACACGTTGGGGATTGATGGTGGGTGGCGCTTTGGCGCTTGGGCTTCTCGCCGGGCTTGCCCTGCTGCGCCAACCCGCTTTGCGGCTACAATGGGACGGCTGGCTTATCCGCGCGCCGCTGATTGGCCCACTGGTGTTGCGCATGAACGCGGCGCAATTTTCGGGCACGCTGGCCACGCTGGTGCAATCAGGTGTGCCGCTGGCCGAAGCGCTGCGCGCAGCATCGGGCACTGTTCCCAACCGGTTCATGCGCAAGCGCGTGGGCGAGATCACACAGGCCGTACAGGACGGGGCGGCATTGTCGCGCGCGGTGACGGCGGCGAAGGTATTTCCGCCGATGCTGATCGCCATGATCGCAAGTGGTGAGGCAAGCGGCAAGCTGGGCGAAAGTTTGAACAAGGCCGCGATAGATCAAGCGGCAGGATTGAAAGCGACGGTCAGCACGATTGTCGCGCTGGTCGAACCGGCAGTTCTGTTGGTGATGGGAGGCGTCGTGATGCTTTTGGTGATGGCGATACTGATGCCGATCGTGGGGTTGAATGGTCTGGCGGGGTGATCAGAACGGCAGTTGCAAAGTGATCGGGCCACCACGCGGCAGGGCCGTAAAAATCTCTGCCGCAGTGGGCTCAATGGCAATGTCGATGATCCTGTCGCGGCCCAAGCGTATCCGCGCCATGGGAGGTTGGCCATCGCTTGAAAGTGTCGCGAGCCCATCTTTGCCGACCTGTGACAGGTTAATCTGCAAAGACGGTATGTTCGCCTGCCGCGTGCCTTCCGTGCAAATCCCCGCCGGTGTGGCGACGTTGCCGCCTGCGGCCGCATCGCGCCAGCCCCAGCGAAGCGATACGTCCCGCACCGTCGCTGACATTTCACAGGTCCACGCACCGGGAATCAGCCGCGCCAGCCCAGGACCTGCGCGGCCCGAAAGGTCGACTACAGCAAAACCGCGAAGCCCCGCAGATGCCCAACCGGTCAGCCGCGTATCTCCTCCTTCAAGCACCGTATCGCTACGGAGATGAGGCAAAGGCAGCATCAGCAAACGGCTATCCCAGCGCAGCGCATAGCCGCCTTCGAGCAAAGCGCGCCCATCGCCTACAGAGCCTTGCACCGCAAGCACCGCTGGCGGCATGTCTATGTTTCGGGTAAGCAAGCTTATCGGTACACGCAGGGCCAATGTGCCGGCCAGCAACAGCAGGATCGCCAATGTCACAGCCAGTAAAACCATCCAAAGCCCGACCCGTAGAGCCGTCGCACGGCCTGTCACGGCGGCGGGTGCTGGCGGGGGCCTCTGCTGCATCCTTGGTCTCGCTTTCTGCGGGTTGCGGGGAGCTTGTGCTGCCCGGTTCAGGGTCGGGGTCCACTACGGGCGGGCCGCGCCGGTCGGCGGTGCTGTTGCCGCTATCGGGGCAATCGGCAGAACTAGGCCAGAGATTGCGCACCGCCGCAACCCTCGGCGGCGGTCCCGGCATCGGAATCGAGATTATCGACAGCGGATCAACGGCTGAAAGCGCCGTGGCGGCAGCTACCGCAGCGGTGGCGGCGGGGGCCGAAATGCTGGTCGGTCCGGTGTTCAGCGCCCAGACCGAAGCGGTCAGTCAAGCGGTGCGCGTGCCGATCGTGAGCCTGTCGAACAACGCAAGCCTTGCGGGGCGGCGCACCTTTGTGTTTGGCGTCACCCCTGCTCAATCCGCGCAGGCGATCCTTTCAATTGCAGCACAGCGCGGGCTGGGAGACGTGGCTACGGTCGTCCCCCCCGGAACATTCGGCGCTCAATCGGCGGCTGCCGCAGAACGTGTAGGAACAGCTCTAGGTCTGCGCGTGCGGCCCACGCTGGTGCGCTCAAGCGCCGAGGGACTCGTGGCAGCTTTGCAAGCCAGCGGGCCGCTGCCGAAAGCGGTCTATCTGCCCGCCGCCGATGCGACCCTCGCGGGATTTGCAGAAGCTTTACGGGGTCAGGGCGTCCAGCTTCTGGGCTCAACCCAGTGGTCCTCACTTGACCTTTCGGGCCGACCTGCGTTCCGCGATGCGTGGTTCGCGGCACCCGATCCGCTGCGCTTTGCCGCCTTTGACGAGACCTACAGCCAAGTAGCCGGATCACCCGGTGGGATCATCACCGGTCTGGCCTTCGACGGAGTGGAGCTTTTGCGCATCCTGGGACAAGCCGGCCAGCTTTCCGTAAGAGGTCTGACACGCGACAATGGATTTACCGGCGTTGTCGGTCCCTACCGGTTCCTGCGCTCGGGTCTGTGCGAACGCGGGCTTGGCGTGTTGAAGGTTGGCGCAGGAGAGTTCAGCCTGATCGGCAGCACATCCGTATGAGCCAGCCGCAGCGTGCCGGGGATGCGGGCGTCAGCCTAATTGAAGTCCTGGTATCACTGGCCATCTTCGCGGTGATTGGCGTGGCCGGTTTGGCCGTTCTTAACACCGTTTCACGCACGGGCGAACGCACGGAAGGGCGGCTAGAGCGGCTCGCCGACATAGACCGAAGCTTTGTGATCCTGCGCCGTGATCTGATGCAGATGCGTGGGCTGACTGCGACATTGGAGGCAGGGGCCCTGCGGTTCCTGCGCCCGGTGGAGGGTACAGCCGTCGAAATCACTTATCTGACAAATGAGGATGTTTTACTGCGGCGCATTGATCGGGTGGGGACTGATAATGTGGATCAGCATCTGCTCGACGATGTTGCCTCAGCTGAGTGGAAGTTGATGGATCGATCGGGCCGCTGGTATGGCACTTGGCCCCCCGCCAGCGCGACAGACGCGGTGCGGCCACACGCTGCTGAACTGGTGCTGAACGTGCGGGCGGACGGGGGCCGGACAGAATTTATCACCCGCCTTTTCCCGCTGGCCGCAGGACAGGGCCGATGAGTGGCCGCACGCAGGACAGCGGCGTTGTGCTTGTCAATGTACTGGTGTTGCTGGCGATTGCGGGCGGCTTGATGGTGCTGCTGATCTCAGGGCAGGAACGCACACTGGATCGGATTTCGGCGTCCAGCGATGCCGCCATCGCCGAACAGATCGCGCTTGGGGCCGAAGCATCGGTGGTGGATGCCTTGCGCCGCGATATGGATACTGCGCCAGAGACGGATCATCTGAACGAACCTTGGGCGCTCAGCGTCGTGCAGCAGGAAACGCAGCTTCCGACAGGGCGGTTTTCGGTCGCTGTTGAGGATTTGCAGGCGAAATTCGATATCAATCAACTGGGTGATTTATCGGCGGGCACGCAGGCCTTCGGCACGCGGCTGATGACAGCACTTGATCAGCCGCCGGGTACGGTGAACCAGATCGTGCGCATCCTTCAGGCCGTGGGCCGCATCTCTGCGCTTGAGGATTTAACGGATTACGGTGTGGCAACGGAAACTGTCGCAGCTCTCGCACCGCATGTGACGGCGCTGCCTGTGCCGGGTACGGTGAACCTCAATTCGGTCGAGCCATTTCTGTTGTCAGTGATGATGCAGAACCCAAGCCAATCCGCGCAATTGCTGCGCCTGCGCGAAGGGCGCGTAATGCTGTCTTTGGACATGTTGCAGGGTGTTGGTGCGCTGCGCCCGCAAAATAGCGGATTTACCTCAAACGTGTACCGGGTAGATATTCTGGCTGAGGCGGGCAGTGCCAGCATAGCCTTGCGAACGGTACTGGTCCGGCGCAATGCAGCGGGGATCAAGGCCGTGGACGTACTGGAACGGCAACTCCGACCGTCCGCGAATTTGCCCCCCGAAAAGTAGAAAGCCCCCGACACGCGGGGGCTTTCTGGTCTTTTTCGTGTCAGCCGGCGTTCAGGGATTGAACGGGTCGGCTGTGCTATTGACCGAGATGTTGATGCTTTGCGCATCTACCGGCTCGGCGTTGGCGTCCGCATCGAACATGGCGCGGAATGCCGCCCCGAATGTGTCGATGCCTGTCGCTTCCTCGCCGCCCGCATTGTCTGAGTCGTCGCATGCGGCGATCAGAAGGACGCTGGTCATCAAGGCTGCTGTTGTAAACTTCAGTTTCATGAATGCTCCCGTTTAGTTGGTTGCGCCGGGCAGTGGCGTGTTCAGGTAGGGGAACGCGTTCTGCAACTCGGCTGCGGAGATCGGCGCACCATCGATGAAGGGCGCATTGCCAACCGGTGCGTCTTCAGGTGCACACAGACCAAGGTTCACTAGATCGGTGTCCGTGTCTTCCACAGCGCCTTCGATGCCAAGCTCGGCACCCAATGGAACTGGGTGACAAAGAGCACCCATAACAACGCGCAAGGCGATGTCGACCGTGTCGTCACCCGGACGGCGTCCATTTGGGAAACCTGCAAGGTCTTCTGCGACAACACCAAATGGGCTTTGCGCATCACGCGGTGTCACCGGAATGGCTGTGTTCAGGCGCATCATTTCTGAAGGCGTCACGGTTGCCAGTTGGTTCACACCCGGGAAACCGGTGAGGAATGCAGTAACAAGATCCTGACGCGGCAGGTTTGATGGCGCGATATTGCTTGTCGCACCCAAAGCGTCGCGGAACAGGATGTCAATCAGTGCAGGCAAAGTCGGGTTGGTCACATAGGTGGCCAATGCGCTGTCCTGTGTTGGTTCTGCTGCGTTAAAGAGATCCTTGTCCGGAAGGCCGATCACGACTTCGTTCACCAGTGGGTTGGACAAACGCGACTGCTGCACAAACGCACCACCGTAAACGGAGGTAGACGCGTATGTAGGCGAGGGATCTTCGACTTCGCCCTGTGGCAGGCTGGCCGTTGTCCATGCGCCGATCACGCCGTTGCCATCACCCGTGACACAGGAAATCGGCACTTCAAGCGCCAGTGATGTCACGTTGAACCGGTCCACAAGATCGTCGTTGGAACGGTCGTTTTCGATCGAGCCTTCCAGCGGTACGAGATTCACAAGGTCAAAAATTTCGCCAAGATTGACGGCAAAGGCTTCGGCACGCTGGCCGACAAACACCTTGCCGGGTGCTTCGCAGCCGGGGATCGAAACGTCGTGGATCAGGCTGTTTGCATAACCCTCGTAATCCGGCAGTGTCTTGGTGCCGACATAGTCAAGCGGTTTGGTAAAGCTGGTGTTGCCACCGTCGCCTGTGACCATTGAGGCTTCACCCGAACGGCGATCACCCATGATCTTCTTCAGCGTGTAGCTTTCCATTTCGTTCAGCGGATCATCGGCGGCACCAGTGATTGGGCCAGCCGTCCGTAGCGGGATCGCGACGGTTGCATCACCGATTTCCAGCGCAATGCCCGCACCGTCCATTGCGAGAGTATTCTCGAAATCGAACTGGAACGTGACGTCTTCAACCGCGTCACCGTCATTGTCGATGTGGATCTCGTAGATCGCATCGGGGTCCATCGTGAAATAATTCGGACCGCCGTAGGGGGCCTGCAATGGAATATAATTGGCGATGAAAGTAACGTAGTCTTCACGCCCCGGCTCGTAACTGCGGAACATGTAAAAATCTGTTGCGTCCACTTTAGGCTGCTCGGTGATCCCCGGTGCCTCGCGGTGGGACGAAGCCCCCGCAGTGGAGGCGACGAGGGCGGCAACACTGGCCGTCATCGCGAATTTTGTAGCTGTCTTGGTAAATGGCATCCGTTTCTCCTGATTAGATGGCATGCCGGTCCTCCCGGATTATGCCTGTTCGGCTCGCTTTTATAATTCAAGCACTGGTACTCACGGATTGGTTTCGGCAAAGTTTCAAAGCATTTGAAAATTAGGAGGGTTGGCACATGCCGGAGCTGTTGTGGTTCGTTTCGACTTGCGTTCTCGCAGCAGTATTGGTGCGGCTCTCATGGATCGACATCCAAACACAGCGCTTGCCTGATCGTTTCACCTTTCCTCTGATCGCCGCGGGGCTGGCCTTTGCGGCTGTAGGGGGCTGGTCAACCTTGGTCACTTCGATCATCGGCGGCACGGTCGGTTTCGCCTTGCTCGCCCTTCTTGGACAATATTATTTCAGTCGCAAAGGCCGCGAAGGGTTGGGACTGGGAGATGCCAAACTCTTTGCCGCTGCGGGCACGTGGTTGGGCTGGCCCGCGCTGCCTGTCACGATGTTAATCGCAGCGACCAGCGCGCTTGTTTTCGTATTAATCACTCGGCGCACCGCGACCCAGGTTCCGTTTGGACCGTGGTTGTCTTTGGGGTTTTTCGCCGTGTGGCTCGCTCAGTTTGTCGGGTGGGTCAACTGAGAGCTAATTGACGGAGTGCCAACTCGGAACCAAGACACCAGCGGAAGTTACGCGTAACATGCCCTCGATCGGTACTTCAAAGCCGGTGGTACCCGTCATGCCAAAAATCGGTAAGAAGGATCACAGCCTTGGTTTCAAGATTGATGCTTTACCGGTTGTCTTCAGACTTCCCGCATTATTCGCGAGTTTGACCGGCGCGCGAGTGGGCGCTTCCAGCGCAAATTGAAAGGTACCGCCAATTGGGGCATCGTGGATCGCGTGAGCATAAATCAGTGTTCCGACTGCGCTGCGATGAAATATGTACTGAAATCGCGAACAGGTGCTGTGTCAGCAAAGTACGAAAAACGAATATCGGCAAAGTCCGCCTTTCGATAGGATTGACACTGTGCGGCGATGGCCAAGTCCGGATGTAATGTCATTGAGGCGGGTCCAATTACTGCATCGGCACCTTTAGCTGCAATGCGGCGACTAGCATGCCGCGGTTGCAAAGTAATCCTCCGTCAGAGAGTATGCAAAATTCGAGGTCGATTTTGTCCGCATCTGTTGAGTTCACACACGATGCACCGATAGGCGGGGCGTGTTTAGGGTGCCGTTCGTGGAATACGTGGCGAAGTTTGCTGGGGAGCCCATATTGCGTGGCGCTGCACCAGTGGGCAAAATCTGATGCGCGCGGAAAGCGACTTTGCAAGGTTCGTGTCCAGTGCGTCACGGACCTGTTCGGGTTACGTTCAACTGAGAGGTTAGTAATATTATGTGCCGTGTCTTTGCTTATATTGGGCCGGAAATACCGCTCGCGAGTTTGCTCTTGGAACCGAAGAACAGCTTGGTCAATCAGAGCCTGGACCCTGAGCTTCATCCACATCTTCAGTTGGCCGGTTGGGGATTTGGAGCCTGGAGCGAACACCTTCTGAAACCAGAGGATCCATTGCTCTATCGCAGGCCTAAGGCGGCGTTCTATGACGACAACGCCACAGGCATCATTCCAAGCCTACAAGGCAGCACTCTGCTGGCTCACGTGCGCGCATCGGGATACGATTCCGGCGTTGTCCAAACCGACGAAAATTGTCACCCGTTTTCCTTCGACGAAACGCCTTGGATTATAGCCCAGAACGGTGCCTTGCCGAACTGGAGGCTGCTGCAAAGGGAATTGCTGGCCCACTGCAATGATCGCTATCTCGAACAGATGCGCGGCACAACTGACACGGAATTTCTTTATACATTGCTTTTGTCGTTGCTAAAGGGAGATAGCGACGAAGACGTCAAGCAGGGGTTCGAAAAACTGCTTGAGGTCATACTTGAGGCGATGCGCAAGCTCGATCTGGTCGCGCTTACGAAACTGAAAATTGCTTTGGTCGGGCAGGACCGGATCATCGGCGTCAATTATGGCTGCGGCCACAAGGGCGAAACGGACGTGACCGGGGACTGGAAGAAACTACGCGAGGAGGACATGTCTCTCTCGATGTTGCTGGAGCCGATGTACCTTCTTACTGGCAAGAACTTCCAGAATTACGAGAGTTCTTACGAAGTCGATGTGTGCCCGGAAGGCGAGGCGACATCCGCCATTTTCGCGTCCGAGCCCCTGACCGACGATGGTGACGAATGGCTGAACATCGAATTCGGTGAAATCGTGGCGCTCCAAAATAAGGGCGGTTTCATTTCGAAAAAGGTAAGCAGGTTGAATGTGTGAATTGGCAGTTCCGCCGCGAGATGCAGTCCGCCTTTCAATAAGAGCAGGACAATGATGTATGGCTGATCGTTTCCAAAATTTTGAAGAACTGGCCGCCGTGTCACAGCTCGACGTCGACTACAAAATACGGTGCGAAGATCGCGGCTCATCTGTAGTGATCCTCGCGCCACACGGCGGCACCATAGAGCCTGAAACCGCAGAAATAGCTGAGGCGATTGCGGGAGCCGACTTGTCATTTTATACGTTCGAGGCACTGGCAGTCGGGGCCCATGGCGACTTCCACATTACCTCCCACCGCTTCGATGAACCCCTTGCCCTCGACCTTGTCGGTAGGACATACACCGCAGTTGCGATCCACGGACGAAAAGATGACGGAACTGATGCCGTATGGATGGGTGGCCGGGCGACCGATCTGCGGGATACCATAGCTGCATCGCTGCGAGCGGCCGGTTTCAAGGCTGAACCAAACAAGACGCTGCCGGGCGAACATGAATTCAACATCTGCAACCGGACGCGTTCCGGCAAAGGGGTACAACTTGAGCTTTCACGATCGTTCCGTAGCAGGCTCGCGGTCGAACAGACTGTCCTGCAAGATTTCTGCACGGCCATCCGAAACGCCATCCGAGTGGCGCGCGCTGATTGAAGAGAAACAACCGTCCGGAGCCGGGTCACGCGCGCCTTTTGGTCCGCACAGTTCACGCAAGCGAACGACTGTAGCGGGCCGCCAGCCGACGCATACAAGAGTTGCGGAAATGGCAGCTTTGTCTCTCGACTTAATTTTAAAGCCCGCGCGCAGCGAATGCTGCGCTGCATCCGATGACTGCTTCGAGCTCAAAGTTTCAGATGCTGCGCCGCGCTTGCACGTCCGCTAACGCGAAAAATACGAAACCCTTGAACAAAAGGGCAAGTTCGGAACGGGGATTTTTGGAGGCGTCAACGGATGGGGTTTGGGCCTGTGTCGAAAAGGAACACTTTTGGGCACCCAGCTCCGCTTGAATTACCCAAAGGCCAATGTGAAACTATATCTAATCATTGTACGTTCTTAATTGTGAACGACGGAGTGGAACTTGAGTAGTAGATTGAAATTGGGGCTTTTTTTAATCGGGGCGATCATTGCGGCTGCCCTGTTAGCCGTCGTCATTTTCCTGCGGCCCGGTGAGGCGCGTACGTATGCCACTCCGGGTTTTGAAAACATGACCGCGCATGAGCTTTCCAGTAAATCCTATCAGGTCGTGCCAGAAATGTTATCCGTCGTATATCTCGCCTTTGGAGAGACTAATGAGGTAGTAATCTACGACAAACTGGCTGAAGTCTCCGCCGAAGATGCTCTCGAAACGCTCTATCTGGAACGCGTCGGCGCGATGGTCGGTGGCGGTCTGGATGAAGCAGACCAGACCCTGCACGCGATGGAACTGACGAGCCTGTCATCGTGGCAATCAGGCAATACCGTTACGATGGATGTAAAATGGCATGTCGTCGGTACTGTCGGGCACGCCACCCATCTGCATGTGCGCGGCAACACCTATTCGGCAAACCTGACTGTTGAGCCAGTAGGCGGTGCGTGGCGGATGACAGCGTTTGTTCTTACAGATGTAGACCGCAGCGATGCAGGTACAATGGTAGCGGCAGAATGATCGAAATATCTGATTTATCATTTGCCTATCCGGGCGGCGATTTCCGACTGACGATCCCGTCTTTACGTTTGGACGCAGGTGAAAAAGTCGCCGTGGTCGGACCCAGCGGCACCGGCAAGACGACGCTTTTGAACTTGATTGCGGGGATAACCGTGCCAGACAACGGCACTGTGCATCTGGGCGAAACAGAAATTTCTAAGCTGGGGGATTCAGCCCGCCGTGCGGTGCGTGCATCACAGATCGGCTTTGTCTTTCAAGACTTTGCACTTCTGGACTATCTGAACGCACGCGAAAATATTCTTTATCCCTATCGCATCACATCCGGCGCGAAGCTGGACGGCGCGGCCCGCACTCGCGCCGCAAATCTGGCAACATCCTGCGGGCTTGGTGACAAACTGGATCGTCATCCTGGCGCACTCAGCCAAGGCGAACAACAACGTGTCGCCCTATGCCGTGCGCTGGTGATGCGACCGAAACTGATTTTAGCAGACGAGGCGACCGGTAACTTAGACCCGGAAAATAAATCTGCCATTCTCGATCTGCTATTTGAACGGACCGCAGAACATGGGGCGTCCTTACTGGCCGTCACCCACGATCACGATCTGTTGCCACGCTTTGACAGGATTATCGACTTTGCCGCGTTCCGGCAAAAAGAGGTGGCGCTTTGAACGCATTCCATCTTGCCTTCGCGTATCTGCGGTTCAACTGGATCAGGTCATTGGTGCTTGTTCTTGTCACGGCACTGATCCTTGCGGTGCCGATCATCAGTCAAGTGCTGTTGAACGGATCACGCGCCGCTTTGACTGACCGGGCTGACGCAACACCGCTGGTTTTGGGCAGTCGCGGCAGCCAGCTCGATCTAGTGATGAACGCGCTTTATTTTTCTGAAGACCGCGCAGAACCTGTGACTATGGCCGTGACGGATACGGTCTGGAACACGGGGCTGGGCCTGCCGATCCCAATGAACACGGCGTTCGAGACGAACGGCTCACGTATTATCGGCACCTCTTTGGATTACTTTGATTTTCGCGGGCTGGAGGTTGCGGACGGACGCGGCATTGCCGTTTTGGGCGAGGCTGTGCTGGGCGCGGATGTGGCTGCACGTCTTGCTCTTGGTCCTGGCGACACGGTCGTGTCATCACCGGAAAACCTGTTTGATCTTGACGGGGTATACCCACTTGAACTGAACGTCGTTGGTGTGTTTGCCCCAACTGGAACGCCGGACGACGAGGCGGTGTTCGTCGATATAAAAACTTCATGGGTGATTTCAGGCATCGGACACGGCCATGATGGTGTCATGGCGACAGGGGCGGAAGGCGAAGACATCGTTGCAGCGGCCAGTATTCTTGAGTTCAACCGGATTACGGACGAAAACATCGACAGCTTTCATTTCCACGGCGACCCCGCGAGCTATCCGGTGTCAGCCATCATCCTTGTGCCCAGTGATGAACGGGCGGGGACGATCCTGCGTGGGCGCTACCTCGACCCTGAAAACCCCGTTCAGGTGATCGTTCCTAAAGACGTGGTTGGCGATCTCGTAGACCGTATTTTCCGCATCAAAACACTGCTCGATGCTGTGTCATTAATCATTGGAACGGCGGCGCTGGCTGCCATCGGACTTGCGATTTTTCTATCCTATCGCCTTCGCGCGCGGGAAATGCAGACTGCATTCAAGCTCGGGGCGAGGCGCGGCATGATTGTGCGCCTTCTGGCTGCCGAGACATTCATATTACTGAGCATTGCCGGAGTCATATCTTTAGGCATCGTCCTTGCCGTGCAATCGCGCGGCGATACCATTGTGGCCTGGCTACTGGCGACATGATCTCAACCTCACAGGGAGACTTCAATGAAAAAGACTTTTGCGACCGTACTTACACTTGCCGCCCTCACCGGCACGACAGCACTTGCCCACTATGGAATGATCATCCCATCTGACAGCATGATCAGCCAAGAAGATGGCCGGTCTGTCGGTCTGACCCTGTCGTTCTCGCACCCGTTTGAGGGCAACGGTATGGTTCTGGACGCCCCAGTGTCGTTCAGCGTGACCCACGAGGGTGAAACAACCGACCTGATGGGTGATCTTGCGGACACCGAAGTAATGGGCCAGCCCGCTTTCATGCTGGATTATCCGCTGGAACGACCCGGCACCTATGTCTTCGCGATGGAGCCCCAGCCATATTGGGAACCGGTCGAGGACAGCTTCATAATTCATTACACTAAAACCTACGTGAGCGCGTTTGGCGATGATGAAGGCTGGGATGCTGAACTGGGACTGCGCACCGAAATCGTGCCGCTGTCCAAGCCATTTGGCCTTTGGGAAGGCAACGTATTCCAAGGCGTTGTGATGCTTGATGGCGCGGCCGTGCCGAGGGCGGAGGTCGAAGTTGAATATTATAATGAAGATATGTCCGCGACAGCGCCCAGCGATCTGATGATCACCCAAACGATCAAGGCAGATGCAAATGGCGTGTTCACATATGCGGCCCCATCTGACGGTTGGTGGGGCTTCGCCGCACTTAACACTGCCCCGGAAACGATGGACTACGAAGGCAAGGACAAAGCTGTCGAACTGGGGGCCGTCATCTGGGTGAACTTCGAGGAATGGACCGGCGAATGAGAACTCTAATTATCGCTTTGGCGGTAATCGGGTGGGCCACAGCGAGCGTGGCCCATCAACTTATCGTTTTCGCCTTTGTGGAAGATGGCGCTGTAATTGTTGAAACGAAATTCTCCACTGGAAAAATTCCAATTTCTGGTGAAGTACGCATTTTTGACGCCGAAAACACATTGTTGCTGACCTTACCATTGGAAAAAGATGGGACAGTGCGCTTTCCCCTCGATCCCGACGCATCAACGCAAGGTCTGTCCATTGAAGTTGAAACCAGTGAAGGGCATGACAATTACTGGGTTCTCACGCCTGACGACATTGAACGTGGCACGGAGAACTGAACGATGAACCTATTCAATCCCAACCGGCGGGCAATGTCCTTACTGTTGCTGTCCATTGCCACCGCGCCGTTCGCAGGTCCGGCTTTAGCACAAGACAGAGCAGTCATCGCGACCGTCAATTATCCGTTGGCCTATTTTGCTGAACGGTTGGTCGGCGACACTGCCGATGTTCTGTTTCCCGTCCCTGCAGGCGTTGATCCATCGTTTTGGCGTCCCGGTATTGTTGAAATTTCTGCCATGCAGGCAGCGGATGTAATTGCATTTAATGGCGCAGGGTTTGCGACATGGACAACCAAAGTGTCGTTATCCCGATCCCGGATTGTGGATACCTCTGCCGGTTTTTCCGACCACTATATCTCGACCGAGACGATCACACACTCGCACGGGGAAGACGGCGCACATTCCCACACAGGCACCGCAAACTACTTTTGGCTGGATTTCTCTCTCGCCGCGCGTCAGGCAGAAACCCTGGCCGCAGGATTGATCCGCCGCATGCCAGACGCAGAGGCCAGCATCACCTTGAACCTTGAAGCTCTGACCAACGACCTTGCAGCACTTGATGCATCGGCCAAAGACCTGAACGCACTTGTCGCGGGTGCAGCGGCCATCTCGTCCCACCCAAGATACCAGTATTTCGGGCGTGCTTATGGTCTGGATATTACGCCGATGGAATGGGACGCAAACGAAGCTGTGACCGAAGAGCAATGGAAAAACCTTGAAGCCGTCGTAGCCGAGACGGGAGCGAAGCTGTTCATTTGGGAGGCAACTCCTGCGCCAGAAGCAAGGGCCCGCATCAAAGATATGGGTTTGGTGGACATAGTCTTCCCGCCTCTCTCCAACCGACCAGCGTCGGGTGATTTTCTGAATGGGATGATCACGTCAGTTGAACAGGTCAAAAAGATCATTTTGGAATAGACTTCAAAACCACTTTTTGTCGAACGGTTCGCCGAACCCGACGTTGGCGCTCCTGCAGCGAAGGTCCGAAAAGTCCGCGAAGCTGTCATCGTCGCGTCGCGCGGCTAATGGCTGCTGTGAGCCCACCTTTCCGGATGCTGCACGTTGCGCTAATGTCGGGCTTTGAAGTTACGACTAACCCCAAGCTATCAATCTTTCGAAATCAACTGGAAAGCTCAATACATGTCAAACGAAGACACTGAAATTTCGGAACTTACCGAAATTTTTCGGTCACTGGGTGCTCAGGAGCTAGGCCAGTTCTTAAGCTCAAGAGAAAAAACCTCAGCTTCATAGGTTCCTTTTCCTGCGGCAAGCGTGGGCTCAAGTCGTCGACGAAGCAGATGATAGCTGGATTGAAAGAGTGATTGAAGCCGCAAATCGTAATCCGGCGGAGCCGTTTTCCGGCCAAGGTCAAGCGATAGAACGCATGTTGTCACTGGGCGTCAGCCGTTCTGACATTGTAGATTTGGTTCGCAGTTCGCAAGTCGAAGCGATCTCCCGGCTTTGCTACTTTTTAGATGACCCATCGTTGTGCAATGAAGAGAATGAGCGCGTCCGATCTGTGGGTTGGGCTCTTGTTGTAACGAATGAAGACTTTGAGCCGACCGACAAAGTCATTGGTGGCCTGCATGAATCAGTTTTGGAGACAGACCCAACTGGTCGAGAAATGCGGCCTCGAAAAAAACTCCAATAAGACAGATCAACGATGCGTGGTCGCCGGTTTTCTTTTTGCATCGGTCATGGAGAGCGGACACCGTTGCATTGGAGACGAAATACGGCTTTGTGCCGCAGTGCGGTCATCTGGACGCCCTGAAATGCTGCGGTCTCGACCAAAGTCTGCAATGTGGACTGCGGCCTCAGCAATTCGGCGGTGAGGTGAACGGCAGGTTTGGACCGCTCGTGTCGATCGACATAAGGGCGGGGTGCGGACGTTCGCTGCGAGTTTAAAGCTCACCGTCAATCCAGTAGAAATCGGGGTGTCTGAACCGATGGCGCACTTTGGCCAACAGTGGAAAATGAACCATTTCAGCAACCGCTTGGCCTTGTCGATGGACTTCTCCTAAAATTGAATTTCTTGTAAAAGGAACGCTTTGGTCGAGGTAGCTGCAGCAGTACACGGCAAAAGGCACTCTCAGTCGACTTCACTCCGCCAAGGTGGATCTGCTCCCGCGCGGGATACCGTGATCCCCGCTATATTCGCGCCAAACCTGATCGCGCGCTACAGCGTGCGGGCCGATATGTTCGAAATACCTGCTTCAATCAGATTTCCGGTCCCGTAAAGGTTTGCAAGAACGCCCGCATTGAACGTATCACCCGCGCTTACAGTGTCCACAACCTCCGCGCGGGTTGCAGATACATGAACTTCAGTTCCTGTATTGAGATAGCCGATTGCACCCTCTCCGCCGCACGTCTTGATCACCGCTGCAGGTCTCATTGCAAGTACAACGCTTGCTTTGCTTTTCAACGTTGAAGGTCCTGAAAACAGCCATTCAAGGTCATCATCAGAAACCTTGATAAGGCCCGCAAGGGCCATGGCGGTCTCAAGGCGCGACCGACAAGCTGCAACATCCTTGACAAATCCTGGTCGTATATTCGGATCGATCATGACCGGGCGGCGGGGTCCTTCGTTTTCGAGAAGCGAGATATAGGCATTGCCACCCGGTTAACAAGCCAGGCTGATCCCCCCAAGTAAAGAGCCCTCACGCCTGCGTGCAGCTGTGGGATCTCCTCGGGTTCCAACATGTGCCCCGCTAAGTTTTCGTCGAAGAAGGTATAGGTCGCGTGCCCGTCTACGAGATGTACAAAGGCCAAGGTTGTTGGACGATTGGACGTGATGATTTAAGACGTATCTACTTGGCTGGCAGTAAGTTCTACCGCAAGTGGTTGACCAAACATATCTGTCGAAAGGCCGGTCGAAATTCCGAGCCGACCCAATGCGATCGCCGCGTTGAATATGGCCCCGCTGACATGAAGAATGAACCCCTTCGAACCCGCTACTGTCGGGGCGGGGATCATATCAATCAAAGCTTCACCGCAGCATAAAATCATAGGATCATTCGTTCTGGATGATAGCCGACGGAGCAGCTGGCGATGCCATCAGGATTTGGTCACCAGCGATGACGACATCGCATGGCAAACTGTTTTCATGCACTAATTTCGCATTTGGCAGATCGCTATCGTTCGTTTTTTTTGCTGCCTCTACTTGGCTTAGGCCGTGATCCGCCCAACGTTGCAGCAAACGCCGCCGTAATACCTGGAGCTCGACATCGATACTGATGGAAAGGTCCCACAGGCGGGCAAGCTCCTGCCAGTGGGGCTGATCCAGCATTAGATAGTTACCTTCTACAATTATCGTCTCGGTGGCCGGTTGAATTGCCCCCGCACCTGCGATGGACAGGTCGCGGGATCGGTCGAAGGTGGGAAATATAACGTCATCCTCTGTTCTGAGCCTTCGGACCAGATGCAGAAAACCCGCAACATCAAAGGTGTCAGGCGCACCTTTGCAGTGCAACATCCTGCGATCAGACAGAAGGTTATTGTCCAGATGAAAACCATCCATTGGAATGACCTGTATGTGCTGGTCCCTCTTGGCAAGAGCCTCTGCCAGTGTTGATTTTCCACTTGCAGGAGCGCCGACCAAGGCGACCAAACGCCGCTTGCCGGTAAATGGCGCGGCGTTGATCATCTCGTGCAGATCTGTATGTAGGGCCACCTGTTTTATGCCGCTTCAGGAATGGCGGCACCCGTCATATATGCTACTGCGTCCGACATTGAATGGTCCTTTGGGTCAATAAGGCAAAGCCGTTTGCCAAGACGGTGCACATGGATGCGGTCTGCTACTTCAAAGACGTGCGGCATGTTGTGGCTGATCAAGATAATTGGAATGCCGCGGCTTTTGACTTCGAGGATGAGCTCAAGGACCTTGCGGCTCTCTTTGACGCCAAGGGCGGCCGTCGGTTCATCAAGAATAATGACCTTGGAGCCAAAAGCCGCCGCGCGTGCGACAGCCACGCCCTGACGCTGCCCCCCTGACAGTGTTTCCACAGCCTGATTGATGTTCTGGATTGTCATCAGGCCAAGCTCGGACAGCTTTTCGCGGGCGACTTCTTCCATGCGTTTGCGGTCAAGCTGGCGCAAGACAGTCCCTAGAAAACCGGGTTTGCGCAGTTCTCTCCCCATGAACATGTTGTCCGCAATGGAAAGCGCGGGCGACATGGCCAGTGTTTGGTAAACTGTTTCAATGCCTGCGTTGCGCGCATCGATCGGCGTGCGGAAATGGATTTCTTTGCCTTCCAAAGTGACAGTCCCCGCATCGGGGATGACGGCACCGGAGATCGCCTTGATCAACGAGCTTTTGCCAGCACCGTTGTCACCGATGATAGCAAGAATCTCACCCGGCATCAGATCGAAATCGCAATGATCGAGTGCAGTAACCTTGCCGTAGCGTTTGACCAGTCCACGGGCTTTCAACATCGGTTCCATCAGGCTGCTACCTTTCTAATCCATTGGTCCACTGCGACCGCGGCGATGATCAGCACGCCGATCAAGAGATATGTCCATTGTGCGTCAGCGCCTGCAAGGCGGAGCCCCAGTGTAAAGACCCCGACGATCAAAGCACCGAAGAATGTACCCAAGATCGAGCCGCGGCCCCCGAAGAGAGATATGCCGCCGATCACGACCGCCGTGATGCTCTCAATATTCAGCAGCTGACCGGAGGTGGGAGAGACCGACCCTATCCGCCCGATCAAGGCCCATCCCGCAAAGGCGCAAATCAGGCCCGCGATGGCGTAAACCGATATGATCGTTTTCTTCACATCTACTCCCGACAGCTCCGCTGCATCGGGATCGTCACCGACGGCGTAGACATGCCTGCCCCAGGCAGTGTGCTTCAGCGCATAGGCGAGCAGGATAACCAGAACCAACAGGAAGATTACGCCGAGCGTGAAGATCGCACCGCCCACATTGAATTTGGTGCCCAGAAGTTGAAGCAAGGGCGCCTCTGTAGCGATTTCCTGACTGCGGATTGTCTCATTTTGGGAATAGAGGAAGTTAGCTGCAAGCACGATCTGCCACATACCGAGCGTTACAATAAAAGGAGGTAGCTTCATCACTGCGACGAGCCAGCCATTAATCGTCCCGATCAAAGTACCGAAGGCAAGACCGCAAGCGACGGCGATTTCAGGTGGCAAGCCATAGCGGAAGGTGAATTGCCCCATGACCACGGAAGAGATGACGGCAATCGCACCGACGCTCAGATCAATGCCGGCGGTTAAAATGACAAGGCTTTGCGCAGCGGCAACAATGCCGACGATCTGGACCTGCTGCAAAATGAGAGTCAGAGCGAAGGGAGAAAAGAATTTAGACCCCAGTAACAGCCCAAAGACGATAATTGAGGCCACAAGAACGATCAATGGCACCAAGGCGGGTGTCACATGTAAAGCGTGATGTATCTTTCCAACAATCCCCGAAGAGGTTTCGTCGAAACGCGCGACATCGGTGGCGCTGTTCGAGGCCGCCGCCTCATAATTATCTCCGGTGGACATTGCCCGCTCCCGTTAGGTTGACTGTGCTGTGAGGCCTCGCGTGCGAGGGTGTTGCCGGGCGAGGATACCCACCCGGCAGCGTTCGTGCATAGGACTGCTGAGGGTTAACCCCAGCACAGTTCCTTGCCTTCAGCGACGCTGATGCTGTCAACGCCATCCACTGCTTTGTCGGTCACAAGCGCTACGCCGGTGTCAAAGAAATCTTTGCCTTCGGTTGCCTGAGGTTTCGTGCCGTCCTTAGCAAACGCGGCAATCGCCTCGATCCCTTTGGATGCCATCAACAGCGGATACTGCTGCGATGTGGCACCAATAACGCCATCCTCAATGTTCTGGACACCGGGGCACCCGCCATCGACGGAAACGATCAGCACATCGTTCTCACGACCGATGTCTTTCAGCGCTTCATAGGCACCCGCTGCGGCAGGTTCGTTGATTGTGTAAACAACGTTGATGTCCTGATCCTGCGCCAGAAGGTTCTCCATCGCCTTGCGGCCACCTTCTTCGTTACCGGCTGTTACGTCGTTGCCCACAATACGCGGATCGGTTTCATCGCCCCATTTGCTTGCATCACCAAGGTCGATACCAAAGCCTTGCAAGAAACCCTGATCGCGCAGAACGCCAACGGTCGGCTGGCTGACGGCAAGGTCAAGCATAGCAATTTTCGCGTTCGCGGCATCATCACCCAAAGAAGCGGCAGCCCATTGACCGATTAACTCACCTGCAAGGAAGTTGTCGGTTGCAAAGGTCATGTCGGCGGCATCAATCGGATCGAGCGGTGTATCAAGTGCTATCACAAGGATACCTGCATCGCGGGCCTGCTGCACGGCCGGTACGATAGAGGATGTGTCAGATGGCGTCAAAAGGATGCCTTTCGCGCCATTGGCAATGCAAGTTTCAATCGCGGCCACCTGTGTCTCATGGTCACCGTCAATTTTGCCGGCATATGTGTTCAGCTCCATCTCAAGCTCTTCTGCCTTAGCCTGAGCGCCTTCGCGCATCTTGACAAAGAAGGGGTTTGTGTCGGTTTTCGTAATCAGGCAGGCCGATACCGAATGCGCATCAGCCGATGCCGTGCTCGTCATTGCGATCAGACCAAGCGCGGTCCCTGCGATAAGTTTTTTCATCATTTTCTCCTCCCAGAAAGATTTGATCAACGTCACGAATCGCAGCGTTGCCATGGTGTCAAAATTTACAAAAACTCGAGGTCTGTCAATTAATAAATCATGTTGACTTATTAATTGGATCATACGAGAGTCTGCCGATATAGTTGCAAGGTGTGAGTGCAGTTGATGAACCAGGTTAACGCCATAGGCGCGGGTGGGCGCCCACATCACGAACCGCATCTCAACCCGAACGAGCGCGCTATTCTATCCCTTCTGCAACGCAATGGATCGATGCCAGGCAGTGATCTGGCTCGGCAGACCGGGCTGTCCGCCCAAACGATTTCGGTCATCCTGCGAAAGCTGAAGAGCAACGGTTTGACGCAACAAGGTAAGCCGGTGCGCGGAAAAGTCGGCAAGCCTTCGGTTCCGATCACGCTTGATCCGCTTGGGGCACTCTCTGTCGGGTGCAAACTGGGGCGCCGTAGCTGTGATCTGATCGTTATGGATTTTTGCGGCAAGAAGCTGTTCGAGCGCAACCTGACCTACGATATTGCGATTCCACAGACCGTTTTCACCTTTCTTGAGGAAAGCTTTGCGGATGCTCTTGGAGAAATTGGTGCGAAAGCTGCGGAACGACTATGCGGTTTCGGCATCGCAGCCCCTTTCGAAATCTGGAAATGGGGTGCCTCGGACGGCAATACGCCCGAAGAGTTCCTCTCTTGGAAGGATTTGTCATTCGAACGTGAAATTGCCCGGTTCACCGATCTGCCGGTCTTCATGCTGAACGACGCGACAAGCGCATGCTGGGCCGAGCAGCTTTATGGCGGGGGACGGCAATTCAATGATTATGCCTATTTCTTCGTCTCGACCTTTATCGGGGGCGGTATCGTCCTGAACCAGTCCGTGTACGAAGGCACCAGAGGCAATGCCGGGGCGTTCGCCCCTCTACGCGTCGGGGACCGCGCCGGCCGAACGCAACAACTGCTCGATGTAGCATCTGTTCATGTTCTTGAGACCGCGCTTGCCAAGTCAGGAAAAGACTACCGCGACCTCTGGAAAATCCCGCAGGACTGGTCTGGTTTTGAGGATGAGGTCAAAGATTGGATCGACGGGGCGGCACACGCAATCGCACAAGCATGCATGTCGGCCTGCGCTGTCATCGACTTTGAAGCGGTCATTATCGATGGTGCGCTTCCGAGAGATGTGCGCAAAAGGCTGGTCGAAGCCGTTCGCGCAAAACTTTTGAACGAAGACAGCCGCGGTTTGCTCGTGCCGGACGTAGCCGAGGGCGTTATCGGCGGCGGTGCGCGTGCGCTCGGCGCTGCCTGCGATCCGATATACAACCAGTTTTTCGTAACATCGCAGCTCGTCTGACTGACAGGGAATATTCGGTATGAAGCGGTCTGAGATAAATAGACTTCTCGAAGACGCAGGCGAGATGTTTGAACGGTACGGTTTTAGCCTACCGCCCTTTGCGCATTGGAGCCCGACCGATTTTGTCGCGCATCAAAGTAGTGCCGCGCATCTGATCCAATCACGCTGCGGCTGGGATGTCACAGATTACGGTGCTGGGCGTTTTTACGAAATGGGTTTGGTTCTGTTCACATTACGCAATGGTGTTTTAAGTGACCTGAATGCCGGTCAGGGTATGTGCTATGCCGAGAAACTTCTGATATCGCGGCAGGACCAACTTTCTCCAATGCACACGCACATTATCAAAGCCGAAGATATCATCAATCGCGGAGGCGGTACTTTGGTGGTTGAGCTCTTTGGCTCGGACGCCAAAGGAGGCTTGGACCTTCACGGCGGTGGCAACGTGATGTGCGACGGCCTATTGTTTCCCTTCAAAGCAGGCGACAAGCTTAAGCTTGCACCGGGCGAGAGCATCACGTTACGCCCCGGCGACTGGCACGCGTTTTGGGCCGAAGGCGCAGATGTGTTGATCGGCGAAGTCAGCACCGTCAACGATGACGAGAGCGACAATATATTCTATGAACCAATCACGCGCTTTTCCCAGATTGCAGAGGATGCAGAGCCAGAGCGGCTTTTGGTAAGTGACTACGCTACCCATTTTCTCGCATAGTCTACTGAACACGATCAATCTCTGCTGCTCGCCTATCTTGAAGCGAGTTGCTGCTACTTGCTTTGAGCGAGTGACTTAGTATGGGACCGTCACCGAACGTGAACACGAATGTGCTAATTTAATTGGGCGGTCGCAGCACACTTATAAAAAAGTGATCGGACACGTCCTGATAACAAAAGTCTTATGGTCGTTAGATGGGCCAGTTTTCGTATTTTTCACTCGTCGTGGCCATCCTAAGAACTTGGCCGCACCGCAGCGTACCGATCTGTAGATGAATGACCGCTATGGGCCGTAAGTGCCAGACCATCGACACATAGTTGCACTTCATCCATATATACGCATTCTCCTCCAAATTATCCCGTGTGCTGCAGCCGATGAAACCACTTCCACTTAGACCCACGTTGCC
The DNA here is from genome assembly GCF_000622365.1 of Sulfitobacter noctilucae. Classification (GTDB taxonomy): domain Bacteria; phylum Pseudomonadota; class Alphaproteobacteria; order Rhodobacterales; family Rhodobacteraceae; genus Sulfitobacter; species Sulfitobacter noctilucae. Next base: position 87,119 of record NZ_JASC01000002.1, read on the forward strand.
CCATCGCGAAACAATGCCGTCATTTGTTTCACGGATGGCCGCGATGAACCGTGTCGGCGTCGCGGATTTCTGCTTTGACATGGGTTTTTTTCCATCAAGAGGATAATCAATCTTGAACCCGAGGCCGTAGGGCGTATCGCGCAACTCGCAGGGCTGGATACAGCGGCCTACTCCAGCCTACTTTCATGGACCGGCGAACGATCAGGTAATGTCCGGATGGGCTTTAGAAATGAGACCTTCGTCTCCCGAGCGCTGAAAAATCCAAAGATGAGAGGCTGTCCTGTTTGCCTGAGAGAGGACGCACAAACCAGTACAGGGGCGCCCTTGGAGGAAATGGCGATGCGAGGGGATTGGCAACTGCGCGAGGTTTCTATCTGCGTGAAGCATCAACATCCTTTGGTAGTTCTTTGGGAAAGAACAAGCCCGACGGAGCGCTTCAATATAAGCACTCGGCTGGGTAATATTTTGCCGCAATTGCTTGACGGCAGTTTTGAAATGCCGCCGATCATACCATCGGCATATGACATTTGGCTTGATAAGAGGCTTGAGGACGGCAGTGATGCATCTTGGCTGGCCGAGTACTCAATTTATGCAGCATCAACGTTCTGTCGGCTATTGGGCGCTGAGCTTTTGCGGCTGCCGGAAAACGCTGGCTTTGATTCCCATGATCGGATCAGAGCGGCTCAGTCTGCTGGGTTTGATGTGGCAATCGGGGGCGAAACCTCGATTAATTACGCACTTGATGAACTTGCTGCCCACGCGTCTTCGCACAACGACCTACCTAACAAAGCATTCGGGGGTTTATACAAAGCCCTTGCGAGACCATATCTTCACGAAGAGTGCTTTGACGCGTTTCGTCGTATTCTTTGGGAACGTATCGTGGCGATTTGGCCCGTTGCTGCTGACGAAGTGATCCTTGGGCACTCTTTGCCAGAACGTAGGCTGCATTCGTTGCAATCCGCTGTTAAGGAAACTGGCCTTGGTACATTCCTGTTGGATCAGTTTCTGATTGAGGCAGGTGCATATAGCAAAGAAGACGATAGGTCAGCGCCCCGCAAAACGTTTGACGTCAACAAGTACGCGTCCTTACTCGCCGAAGTGCCCGACCTTGTTGGTCCAATAGAAATGAGCAAGGCGATGGGTGCGACGCTTAAACAACTCAAGAGGCTTGCGGAAGATGGTTGCTTGTCCCCAGGACAGAAATAGCTACCATCAAGGCACCTTGGCGTCTGGAAGATGGCGTCAGCCTTATCAACGAGCTGAATGCCAAGGTCATAGTGATTTCCGTGACCGATTGTGATTGGGAACTCATTCAGAAGGCCAGATCACGCACGCAGATAAGCGTTGGGACGATCATCCAGTGTATCCGCGAAGGCGCACTGCGGATTTCATCAAGAGAAGGAATGCAGGGGTATAAGAATTTCTGCGTCAACAAAAAAGAAGTCGATCAGCTGGTCGCAGATAATTCGGAGGGTTTAAAAAAGAAGCCCCAGTATCCTGACGGCGTTGTGAGTACGGCATCTGCGTTTGGACGTTCCATTGGGATGAGAGAGAACGAAGCATTTATAAGGTTGGTGCGCGCAGGACATACGCCTGCAAGTCATGTCGATATCTCGACGGCTGGCAAAAAAAGATTTTATGTAACAGAGGACGATATTGCCGCGTTTCATCGAGATTATCTCACCCAAAATACGATGGCAGTTGAGTTTAACGGGTTCTGGCGAACACTTATTGCGCGACTGCAGGCAGCAGGGGTGAAACCGTTTACCTCAGGAAGAGAATAGTACGGTCACCTATACCTGCGTGCCGATGTGGAAGAGTTATTCCGCAATCCGTGATTGTTGAGATGACTCTCTAATGTAGCAGTGGCCGAGTATAAGCAATTTCTGCTCGCGTGATCATTCGCTTGACAGTCCTAAGGCTCGGCCCTCCGATACTTCTCTGACAAGACATAATGATCTCTTCGATACCTGCGATCGCTTCATCAGGAAGATCGTGTGCTCTACCCAGGCGCCATGCAAAGCCAACAAGGTGCTGCTTTGAAACTGGTGGCAGGTTCAGCGGTGGGCAGCGACTTAGAAGGGGCTCGGGAAGGCCATGCAAGCTATTGGCGGTCAGGACCCAACCGACCCATGAGAGATCAAACTGGACGCGATAGTAGGGGCATTGCCAGGTCTTCGCTGTCATGCTTTCCAGTAGGGGCAAAAGTGCATCGGTCAGGCTGAACCGAAGCCCCTTCCGTGAACTTACTTCACCGGCCTTTTCCACTTCGTCGACAACCATGATCGGGTTGGCACATTTCTCTCTGAGGATCGTCTCGATGACCTTACCAGGCCCGGCACTACCCCAACCACGCTGAGTGCCAACCAAAGCGAAGCTGCCAGGCTCACCCGTAGCCTCGACAACCGTCGTCGGCACTTCGAGCAGCTTCCCCAACCTTCGCGCCCAGTGTGACTTTCCGATACCGGGTGGGCCGAGGAGGAGAAGCGGCGCGAATTTGAATCCGGGCCGACCCTCACGCACGGATTGCCGCATTGCGTGCCAGATGTGCTCGGTGGCGGGGCTCATCCAAGGCATGTCCTCGTGCAAAGTTGCAGCAAGGACATCAGCATCGTGTTCGGTAGAAACTCTCGAAACCGTCGCGCCGCTCTGCACTCTGCGAAGGGCATTGCGCTCATTGGTGCTCAGGTGCTGCATCCCTGTCGCCGCTTCCTGCCGTTCAACATATGTCATAGCGAGCCGTACGATCTTCATCTTGTCTTGCATTGAGAGGGAGTTCGCAGAAAGGTCGAACGTTTCCTCCGGTCCGCCTTCAGCAATCCTATCAACCTGTTGAGCAACGAATCGCTGCTCACGAAAGCCTCTTAGAAATTGGGCAAATCTACGCTCGAGATCGGCAACTGTAGGTGTTTTGTCGAAGACGCGAATATTCGCAATTGGGATGTTTGATTTCAGCATAACGGATTCCTTTCAGATCCCGGCGCACAGCTTTGCCATGCAGCGGCTGCCTGACCAGAGGCCTGACATTGGGTTTGATATGAAAGGCTCCGGAGCCTTTGAACAGACGGTGAACGAATGGTTGGGGGCGAGCCAACAGGGCGAGAACGCATTTGTGAGAGGATGCAGAGGAAGCTTCGCCTCGCAGCTTTGCTTCCTAAATATCTGATTTTAATCAGCCAATTTAGTGCTTCAGATCAGCGCATCAATAAAACCGTCTTTTGTCCGAAAGACGGTCTTTGGATGTCCAACGTCGCTACAGTCAACTATTCCACTGGCGATCCCGGAAGGACTCGAACCCTCAACATCCTGATTAGAAGTCAGGTGCTCTATCCAGTTGAGCTACGGGACCGCTGCGCAGTCTTGTCTCGCAAATTGCGGTGGTGTGCAAGACCGTCGGGAGCAGTTGACACATTGTGCCGTCGACGAAATCTTTGGCACCGCATCTGGCCAGATCTCAGTGCGTCCAGGCACCGCGTCGACCGGTTGCGAAGTTGTCGCCGTAGCCGCCGGGGCGCACGTTTGGTTTGCGTTTGTGCGGCGTCTGTATTTGCACGTCAATGCCATGATCACGAGCGTATTCGACGGCCGCTTCTTTGGTCTCGAAAGTCAGCCGGACCTGCGCTTGGGTGTCGGAAGATGACGTCCAGCCCATCAACGGGTCGACTTCGCGTGCCTCTGTTGGCGTGAATTCAAGCAGCCAATGGTTGGTTTTGGCAGTGCCCGAGGACATGGCCGTCCGGGAGGGTTGAAAAATGCGTGCGCGCATGAAGAGCCTCGTTCGCTGAAAGTGGGTCTCTTATCCGCCAAATGGCAGGTCGGGGCAAGGGGCACCGGCCCGCCAAGGGTTTACCAATTCAGCAGCAACCCTTGCTTTATGCTGCGGCGCAGCATAATTATGATGTTTATTAGTGGAGCATCGCGATGCAACCTTACGATTTGTTTAAGTTACAACTAAACCTGACAACGCTGATGATGGAAACGCAGACCGTCATGGCGTTGCGTGTCATGGGAATGAGCGGTGTGATTCCCGCGCATCGTGGAGAGAATGACCGCATGGTAAGCGAAAAGGGCCCGGCCATGGCCAAGGCCTTCCATGCGGCGACCAAGGCCGCCTTCGCAGGCGCACGGCCCGATCAGGTGTTGAGTGCCGCGATGGTACCTGTGAGCAAACGGGTCAGTGCAAATCGCAAGCGCCTGTCCAAATAAACCGGATTTCCTCCTGATCCTGTCGGTTTCTGGCTGCAATCCGCGCTGCTCCCTTGAACACCGTGCAAAAAGCGACAACTTGGTACTCTGACAGCCAAGGAATGCCCAATGCCCTACGCCCAGACAGATCGATCTGATGTTATGCCGATATTGGCCAATCCGGCACCCGACGTGCGCAATCGGGAAAAGCTGGAAGGCGGCAAGACATTCGTTCTGAAAACAGAGTTCGAAGCAGCGGGAGACCAACCCACTGCGATTGAGGAGCTGTCTGCTGGTGTGCGTGACGGGGACCGGGATCAGGTGCTATTGGGGGCGACAGGCACCGGTAAGACTTTCACGATGGCAAAAGTCATCGAAGAGACCCAGCGGCCGGCCATCATTCTGGCGCCGAACAAGACACTGGCCGCGCAGCTTTACGGCGAATTCAAAGGGTTCTTCCCGGACAATGCCGTGGAATACTTCGTCAGCTACTACGATTACTATCAGCCCGAAGCCTATGTGGCGCGGTCCGATACCTTTATCGAGAAAGAATCGCAGATCAACGAACAGATTGACCGCATGCGCCATTCGGCCACCCGGGCGCTGTTGGAACGGGACGATGTGATCATTGTGGCGTCGGTATCGTGCATCTATGGCATCGGCTCGGTCGAGACCTATGGTGCGATGACGCAGGATCTGACGGCAGGTAAAAGCTATGACCAGCGACAGGTAATCGCCGATTTGGTGGCTCAGCAGTACAAGCGCAACGACGCCGCGTTTTTCCGGGGGTGCTTTCGGGTACGGGGCGACAGTTTGGAAATCTTTCCCGCTCACTTGGATGACCGCGCATGGCGGCTGTCGTTCTTTGGCGAGGAATTGGAAAGCATAACAGAATTCGATCCGCTGACGGGTGAGAAGACCGGCAGTTTCGACAAGATCCGCGTCTATGCCAACAGCCACTATGTCACGCCGAAACCCACGATGGGGCAGGCCATCATCGGCATCAAGAAAGAATTGCGCACGCGGTTGGACCAGTTGGTCGGTGACGGCAAACTGCTGGAAGCACAGCGGCTGGAACAGCGCACGAACTTCGATCTCGAGATGCTGGAGGCGACTGGCGTTTGCAACGGGATCGAGAACTATTCACGCTATCTGACAGGCCGTGCGCCCGGAGAGCCGCCGCCCACTTTGTTCGAATTTATCCCTGACAATGCGATTGTCTTTGCAGATGAATCCCACGTCTCCGTGCCCCAGATCGGCGGCATGTACAAAGGCGACTACCGGCGCAAATTCACGCTGGCAGAGCACGGGTTCCGCCTGCCCTCTTGTATGGACAACCGCCCATTGAAGTTCGAGGAATGGGATGCGATGCGCCCGCAGTCAATCTTCGTCTCTGCCACACCCGCCGCATGGGAGATTGAGCAAACAGGCGGTGTCTTCACCGAACAGATCATCCGCCCCACTGGCCTGATTGATCCGCAGATCGAGATTCGTCCTGTCGAGATGCAGGTTGATGATTTGCTCGACGAAGTGCGCAAAGTGGCCGCCGATGGCTACCGCACGCTGTGTACGACACTGACCAAACGCATGGCCGAAGATCTGACGGAGTATATGCACGAACAGGGCATTCGTGTCCGGTATATGCACTCCGACATCGACACGATTGAACGTATCGAAATCCTGCGCGACCTGCGCTTGGGTGCGTTCGATGTGCTGATCGGGATTAACCTGCTGAGAGAGGGGCTCGATATTCCCGAATGTGGACTTGTCGCCATTCTGGACGCCGACAAAGAAGGGTTCCTTCGGTCCGAGACCTCGCTGATCCAGACCATTGGCCGCGCGGCGCGCAACGCCGAGGGTCGTGTGATCATGTACGCCGACCGCATCACCGGCTCGATGGAGCGGGCGATAGGAGAGACGGAGCGCCGTCGTGCCAAGCAACTGGCCTATAATGAAGAACACGGCATCACGCCGATGACCGTGAAGAAGAACGTCGAGGATATTCTGGCCGGGCTTTACAAGGGCGACGTGGATATGAACCGCGTGACAACGCAGATTGATGACAAGCTGGCCGGTTCCAACATGCAGGCGGTTCTGGACGGCCTGCGCACCGACATGCGCAAAGCCGCCGAGAACCTCGAGTTTGAGGAAGCCGCACGGCTACGCGACGAGCTGAAGCGGCTCGAAGCCGTTGATCTTGCGATTGCCGATGATCCGATGGCGCGGCAGTACGCGGTGGACAAGGCTGTAGACGATGCCAAGAAAGCCTCTGGCCGCAGCACAATGGGTCGGGGCGGTATGCGAGGCGGAGTGAAGCGCAAGAAAGGGCGGTAGCCTTCAAGATGCGTTTGCAACGCGGGTCTTACTCATAATTTCAGCTCGTTAGCACACCGGTGAACCTTTTCTTCGTTCGCGCATCTTCGCTGAATGTCTCCGTCTTACGCGTGGTTTTGCAGGTTCTGTCTTGTGATCTCGTTTGAAGAGGAAAGCACATTCTGGGAACCAAAATGTCGCACCTTCGTTGATACCCCAGAAAAGTTAATTCATGAACGAGGAAACAAAAATGGAATATGGCATTCTTGGTCTGATCATCCTGATCGCAGACATTTACGCAATCTATCAGGTACTTACATCCGGCAGCTCGACACTGTCCAAAATCTTGTGGTCTCTGGCCATTATCGTACTGCCTGTACTTGGTCTTCTCATCTGGCTGATCGCCGGCCCACGCGGAGGCTCCGTCCGCGTCTAACCTCTAATATTTACGGAACGATCAAAGCCCGAAGCTCTTCGCTTCGGGTTTTTTCATTGCGACAGTTTCGTCACAGATTCTTACAACCTGAACAATACATAATCCGACATCAGACCACCTGTGGTAATCACCTCTCACGGAGGTGCCATGCAGATATCACTTACAACTCTCTTGATTGCAGTTTCATTCACAGCGTCCATGGCGCAGGCCGGCGCGTGGCTGCGCGATAAAGGCACGGGATTTGTGTCTCTATCCTTTGGAGCAACGCAGTTTTCCGAAACAACCAATGCCTTCTATCTCGAATATGGTCTGACCGAAGGAACAACGGTCGGATTGGACGTCAGCACCTTCACCAACAGCGAAAACGTACGCAACGGCTTCGGCAACCTTTTCGTCCGCCGCAGTCTTGGGTCCGTTGATGGACCCCACCGATTTGCTTACGAAGTCGGCGTCGGAGGTTTGTGGGGCAACGAGATGCAACTGCCAACAGTCAAGACGAGCGTCTCCTGGGGACGTGGCTTGTCCGTCTCAGATCGCAGTGGCTGGATCAATTTGGATGGCGCATTTATCTACGAGCCTACCTTGGGCGAGCATATCACCAAATTTGACGGAACAATCGGCATGAACTTTACCGATGTCACGACCGGATTGCTCGAGGTCACTGTTTCGCAGCAGAATGACGATACCTACGGTGCCGTGGAACCCTCTGTGCTGATCACGCCGAGAAACAGCTCTTTCCGGTTCAAGGTGGGTGCGCAGATTCCGATCGAAGAACAGGACAAGTCCGCTTTAAAACTCGGTGTCTGGCACACGTTCTAGAGTGCCCCGCTTCCCTGAAAGGAGCGAGGCAATATTGCTTAGCGGCTGTCCATCCGTACCGTCGCCAAGATCCGCCCGCGGACCGCACCGGGCCAAACCACCTGAATCTGATCGCGATCCGGTCCACGCGAGGTATCTACATAAGGCATGTTGTACTGACGTACGTTGCTCGCGTTGCGGATCGGACCAAGCGCCATGACGCTGTCGACCTGTACCGCTTGTCCACCGAAGGGCAACTCATCTGCCGCATCAATCACCCATGCATCATCCTCTGTGGACTGGGTATAGTCGATGGTCGCCGGGTTCGAGGGCTGGATCGTCACCCCAAGGTACGAATTCCCCTCCATCATCACATTCTTGCACCGCGTCATATCCAGATCGGCAAAGGTCGTGTCCACCCTGTCTACCCTGTCGATAAAGCCGTTCAAACTGCGATACCGATTGCCGATAATCGACACGCCATTCAGGAAGTGCCCTGCCCCGTGTGGTTTGACCACGATATAGCTGAACCACGGGGCCACATCGCCGGACAGGAACATGTTATCCACCACACTCAGCGCGCTGAAAGAGAAACCCGATGTGAAGGCGGGATTGGGGTCGTGCTCGTTCGTCCATTCGATAAAACAATTGTCGATGTAATTGTTGGAAATCACCGTACCGACGCTGTTGCTCGCCAGAATGATCCCCCCCGACCGAACGCCGTTGGTTACCCCATCCCCTTGGAAAAAGTGGTTGCCGGTAAAGATGTTGTTTGACCCGCCCAGCAGACCAAAGTGCCGGAACCGTGTGGCACGGTTGTTGCGGATCTTGGCATCGTTCTGGTTCACGTTGAACCCGATGCTGCGGCGGGCAGGCACATCCAGCGCATCTTCGGCTGACAGGAACTGGTTGCGGTCCAGCATCATGCCCTGGCAGCCCGTCCCGACTGATGTGATGCCACGATCCGACGGACGGCTGATGAAACAGTCCCGCACATGAAAGGTGATCCCGCCGCGCGCCAGCATGATGGCCGAGCAGCGGTCGTTGCACTGAAACTCAATGTCAGCCATCACAAACTTGCTCAGCAAGTTGAACCCGCTGAAATCAATCAGGTATTTGAACCGCCGGAAGGTAAAGTTCTGCCGCCCTTCCGCATCGTACAATGGCTTGTTCAGCGTGATCTCCTGCCGGGCAAGGTTCTTGTCGCGAACGTAAACCTCGCGACCTACGCCTGTGCCCTCCACCAATGACCCAATCGGAATGCTTGCCACATTGTTGACCGAGGTCAGCGTCCGCGCATCATCAGCGGAATAGGTTGCGGCAGAGGTATAGACTTCGGTGTCCCAAGCGGACCCTGCCGCGGCTTCCAGTTGTCCGTTGCGAATGACGCGGCGCGTTGCATAAGAGTTCGTCCCGGGTACCGTCAGTTGCATGTCCAACGGTTCGGTGATGTTCACTTTGCGCCCGCCCATGTCTAACGCGTCGTGGTCGGCGTTGTTCAACAGCGCCTGAAAGGCCTTCTTGAACGCCAGTTCCTCATCCTCGAACGCCTCGATATAGGTGGGCAGGTCAAAGTTTCGCCGCAGCAGCAGGACCGCCGTACCCGGCATCACCACCCTGCCCTCGAATTTCACAGGCGTGTCGATGGTGATGTTGTTTTGCAAACGAAACACCCCCGATGGCACATAAACGGTCCGCCCGTTCGCCGCCGCGTTGGCGGCTTCAAAGGCCGCGGTGTTGTCTGTCGTCCCGTTGCCGATGGCCCCATAATCAACCACATCCACGGTCGAAATCATGTCGCGCAGAAAGACCGATGTGACATCTTCGATCTGGATGTCATCAACCCGGATGATCCCCCCATTCGGCCCAACCAGATCGATGCCGAAATGTCCGTAAATCGGCTCTGTCCCCCAGACCAGATCCACCCCGCCCCGCAGTCCAGAACCGACGATCGCGCTGATCTCGACCACCTCGCCATAGCTCTCCAGCGTTGTGAATGTCGAAAACTCTGGCAGACCGTTGACGCGACTTCCATTACCCCGCGCCGGATACCCGCCGATACGCACCGACGGCAGGTTGCCACTGATTGCTTTCACGCGGGCCGAAATGCGTAAGTAGCATCCCGGTTGCAGAGGCGTTTCACCCATGAACCGTAGCTTTTGTGTGTTCTGCGTCTTCAGCAGTTCCAGTGAGCCCGAAAAATCCGGGTCGGCGGCCACGAACAACCCGTTGGTCGCATTCTCATAGGTATCCGATCCAGGCGTGCCATCCCCGCTCGACCAAACATCCAACCCAGCGGCAAAGGGTGTCGGCATCAGTACCACGCCATCGGTTATCGCTTTGTTCATCAAATATCCCTTTCTGCGAGAATGCGCAGCGCAAGCGCCAAAGCATTTCGTCTGATTGCCCAAACCCCGACAGGTGCCGGATTAAGGACAGGGAAATAAACGCAAGGTGTTAATCGCGACCAAGGCGAGCGTACGCACAGCTTTGCAACACCACATGCCGTAGACGTACAAAAGCCCGGCATAAAAACCGGGCTTTGGTCATTCGTTCAAATGATTAAAGGCTCAGGCCGTGGCTCCTGGAGCATCCAGAATTTGAACCCCGCCGATACGCCACCCCGCCTCGGTCTGTTGCATCCGGTACAGCAGCACATGGGTAAAACCCTTCTGATCCGTGATCTGCACCTTTTGCCACATGGAGCCTTCGTATTCTTTCAGCTCAAGATAGGTGACTTCAGCAGGCCGCCAGACCATCGGGTAGCCGCTTGTCACCATTCTCTCGAAATTCTCCGGGCTTTGGAAAAGCCGCTGCAGCGTCGGCGTGGCGTAGGTAAAGGCCTGTTCAAAATTATCGGCCTTGAAAGCATCAAGCTGACCGTTGATCGTGCTTTCAATCTCTGTCTGTTGCGCAGCAGCCCCTGTGGTGAGCATGACCGACAGGATGATCCCGCCCAACATTCCTACGATAGCTTTCAACATGATCTCGCTCCTGCACTGCCTTGATCTATGGTAAGTCACGGCAGCTTCAGGGCAAGAGTTTCACGCCGCCAGAAGTTTTCCGGCCAGTGCATCATCGATCAGCGCGACAGTCTCCTCGACACCATAAAGCGCGATGAACCCGCCGAACCGCGGACCTTGGCTTGCACCCAACAGGACTTCATACAGTGCAGTGAACCAGTCGCGCAGCGGATCAAACCGTTCTTTCCCAACGGCAAACACCATCGTCTGCAAAGCTTCCGCGTCCAACCCGCCATCCCAGACCTTGAGGTTGTCGCGCAGTTCCTCCAGCGCCTCACGCTCCAGATCGCTGGGTGCGCGGAACACCTTATGCGGCTTCACAAAGTCGTTGTAATAGCGCACCGCATGGCCCGCAGCCGCATCCATGCCGGGGTTCTGCTCCGCGGATGCCTCGGGCGCATAGCGCTGGATAAAGCCCCAAAGCTTCGATTTGTCCTCCGCTGACGATACAGATGCCAGGTTCAACAACATCGAAAACGGCACAACCATATCCGACTTCGGCACATCACCACCGTGGATATGCCAGACCGGATTGTTCAACCGGCCCTTGGCATCTTGCCCCTCATAAGCCCGCAACTGCTGGTGATATTCATCCACCGCCTTGGGGATCACATCGAAATGCATCCGCTTTGCCGTCTTGGGCTTAAGAAACATGAAGTACGACAGCGATTCAGTGCTCGCATAAGTCAGCCATTGGTCAATCGAGATCCCGTTGCCCGACGACTTTGAAATTTTCTGACCGTTCTCGTCCAGAAAAAGCTCATAGCTAAAGTGGTTCGGCTTCTTGCCGCCCAAAATTTCGCAAATCCGGTCATAGATCGCCGTGTTTGTTGCGTGCTCCTTGCCGTACATCTCGAAATCGACATCCAGCGCAGCCCAGCGCGCACCGAAATCGGGCTTCCACTGCAGCTTCACATTGCCGCCTGTCACCGGCAGGGTCCATTCCTTGCCGTCTTCGTCATCAAACGTCACGGTGTGGTTTTCCGCATCCACATGTTTCATCGGCACATAAAGAACGCGTCCCGTTTCGGGATGGATCGGCAAAAAGATCGAATACGTCTGCTGGCGTTCTTCGCGCAGGCTCTTCAGCATCACTGCCATTACGTCGTCATAGCGCTCGCAGGCCCGCTTCAATATCTCGTCAAATTCGCCCGCACGGTAGAACTCGCGCGCCGAATAAAACTCGTATTCAAATCCAAAGGTATCCAAAAACCGGCGCAGCATCGCGTTGTTATGATGACCAAAGCTCTCGAACTCGCCAAAAGGGTCCGGCACGGATGTCAGCGGCTTGTGCATATGCTCGGCCAGCATCTCTTGCTGCGGGACGTTCCCGGGCACTTTGCGCATGCCGTCCAGATCGTCGGAAAAACACACCAGCTTGGTCGGAATATCCGAGATCTCCTCAAACGCCCGCTTGATCATCGTGGTGCGCAACACCTCACCGAACGTGCCGATGTGCGGCAAACCAGAGGGGCCATACCCAGTCTCGAACAGCACAAAACCCTTTTCGGGCGGCGCTTTTGCATAGCGTTTGAGAACCGCGCGGGCTTCTTCAAAAGGCCAGGCCTTGCTGCTCATCGCGGCGTCGCGGGTCTCAGACATCATGCTCATCCATTGTTCGGCCATTCTGCGCCCCATGCGCTCAGGCTGGCGTGTACCTATTGCGTCCCCTAGGGTGCGTCAATATTCTGCACCGCAACAATTCCGCGCAAAGGACAGACCCATGAACGACGCTCCCTCCCTTTCGCTCAGCGCACAGGATTGTCTCGTCGCTGTCATGGTTGCTGTTTCCGCCTCGGACGGGGACATCGGCACAGTCGAGCTGATCAAGATTCAGTCCGCTGTGACCACGTTGCCGGTCTTTGTGGAATATGATGTCGATCGCCTCAGCCTTATCAGCAAAACGGTCTTGGACCTTTTCGAACAAGAGGACGGGCTGGACGCGCTCTTTGGCCTGATCCGCGAAGCCCTGCCGGACCGGTTATTTGAAACCGCATATGCGCTTGCCTGCGATGTAGCCGCTGCAGACGGCACATTGGACGAGGGCGAACTGCGCCTGCTCGAAGAGATCCGCTACGAGCTTGAAATCGACCGCCTGCATGCAGCCGCCATTGAGCGTGGTGCGCGGGCGCGGCATATCCACTAGGCTTTTGCGCGCCCGTACAACGCGTCCCAGCGCTCGATCAAAGCCTGCTGTACCCGCTTTGCCTTTCGATTCCATTCGCGTCCGCCACGTGGCCCTTCACGCTCCGCGCGGCTGATCTTGGCCCGCTCCGCCGGATCGGCGGTAAAAATTGCAAACACCATCTCCCGTCCGTCCTGCGCGGTAATGTAACCTGCCAGCGTTGAGACGAAATTCAATGTGCCGGTCTTGGCATCAACCCAGATGGTCTGCTCTTTTACTGGCTTCCCCTTGCTGTCGCGAAACCCGAACTCTCTGAGGATACTGCGGAATCCGCTGTCCCGCACGGCAAGCAGGGCGCGCGCCATATCAAGCGCCGTTAACCGTGAGGCATCACCCAGTCCCGAATGGTCCACAAGCGCCGGTGCTGTCATGTCCAATGCCCCCGCCGCCCAGCGGTTCATCTCTGCCGCCGACGCCTGCAGGTCGGTGACAGGCCCCAGCCTTTCTTGCGTAGCTGCCAGCCCCACCATTTCCGCCGTCAGATTGGTCGAGAACCGCAGCATGTCGCGCAGAATCTGACGCAGCGGGGCGCTTTGATGGCTCAGGATGACCTCGTGCTCGGGAAAGGTATCGATCATCTGGGGTTTGCCCAACCTGATGCCATTGGCCCCCGCCATCGTGGCAAAGACCTCACCCGCATAAAGCCCCGGCTTGCGCACCGGCAGCCACCGCGCACCCCCACGCCCCAAGGCACCTTTGGCAACGGTCCATTGGTCACGCCCGCCCCGATCACGGTAGGTATAAACCGGCGCTGCCCGATCCTCGATCCGCATGGCGGCAAAGGTCACATCGGGGCGGTATTTCTCGGACCGTCCATCCATGGTAACGCTATAATTCCCGTTGGCGCGCTTCCATTCGAAATGAACCCTGTTGAAGTTCAAAGCGATCCCCGTCACTGCGGGATTGTACCCCACATGGTCGGGTTGCGCGGGATCAATCCGCTGCAAGACCGGCAGGCCCGCTTCGAAAACTTTCAGACCACCTTTGACAGAGACAATCCCCGCTTCTTTCATCCTGCTCGCCATCTGCGCCAGCGTATCAGTGTCCAGTGTCGGATCACCACCACCAATCAAAAGGATGTCGCCCTGCACCTCGCCTTCGACGATGCCACCCGTTGCAGCGATCTGTGTCTCGAACTGATGCGCAGCACCCAACGCATCCAGCGCATAAAGTGCTGTAATCGCCTTGGTCACACTGGCAGGTGGTGTCGCTGTCTGTTCGTTCTCGCATTCCAGCCAACTGCCCGTTTCCGCATCCGCAAGCGCGAAGGACACGCGACCGGACAACCTCTGCTCCTTGATGATTTCCGCCGCCGTCGGAATTGCCTTGATATGGAAATCCGGCGCACGCAGCATTGGCCGCAGCGAAGCCGTGGGCGGCGCAGCCGAAACGGCCTGACCCAGCCCGGCAAATGCGGCGGCAGAACCCAAAAAAGCGCGGCGAGAATATCGTATGTTCATGCGGCCAAGTTAAACCGCACAAGCCCACATTGCACAAGCAGGGCGCGATCACATTTTCATCGCCAAGGGTGCATGCTAAGGCCGAATGATGTTTCGCGCAGTCCTTATCATGTTCGTCGCCATGTCGCTGATCCCTGCGGGTGATAGCGCGGGAAAGCTACTGACCACGACCCAAGGTGTCACACCGGTCTTTGTCGCTTGGTCACGCTTTGTGCTTGGGGCGCTCTTGGTCCTCCCCTTCCTGCCTGCCGGCACTTGGGCGCTTATGCGCGATTGGCGCATTTGGGTGCGGGCGGGTGCTTTGGCCTGCGGGATCACCTCGATCCAGACGGCACTGCAAACAGCAGATGTGGCAACCGTGTTCGCCGCTTTCTTTATCGGGCCGATGTTCTCTTATGTGCTGGCCGCGATATTCCTGCGCGAACCTGTCACGCCATTGCGCTCCTTGCTCATCCTTGCGGGGTTCGGCGGGGTCTTTATGGTGGTCCGTCCCGGCATCAATGTAGAACCCGGTGTCCTTTGGGCCGTTGCAGCGGGGCTGTTCTATGGCGCGTTTCTGACAATGTCGCGGTGGTTGACCGGCGCAGGCTCACCGATTGCGCTCATTTTCAGTCAACTGTCGCTCAGCGCGCTGTTTCTGCTGCCCTTCGGCCTGCTCAACCTGCCTGTGATGTCGGCCAGTGTATCCGCTCTGACGCTCACATCGGCAGCCTGTTCCATGCTAGGCAACCTCCTGTTGCTCTATGCCTACCGCCTTGCCCCTGCGACAAAGATCGCACCTCTGGTCTATTTCCAGCTGATCGCGGCGGTGGTGCTGGGCTGGGCTGTCTTTGGCGATTTGCCTGATACATGGACATGGGCAGGCCTTGCGGTGATCGTTGCCGCTGGCCTCGCTTCAACCCGCCTCCGCTGACCAATCGCCCCGCGCCCGGATCGCCGTCGAAGACGCTGAATTCATCGGGACATTTACAAAACACCACGCCGGTGCCTCCGCCCGCGCCAACAGATGACCAAAGCGTCCCGGTATCCGGTAGGGCGCATACAGCGCTGCTGCGCGACTGAGCCGCGCCGAGATACGTTGTCCGGGCCGGGCCAGCACGCCGATGGGCACGCTTTGCATGATACCGCGCCAGTCCTGCCATTGATGGAACTGCGCCATGTTATCGGCCCCCATCAGCCAGACAAACCGCACCTGAGGGTAGAGGTTTTGCAATCGCGCCACCGTCTGCGCGGTATACCGCGTCCCGATCCGCGCCTCGATGTCCGTTACGGTCACCCGCGGGTGCTGCATCACCTGCCGTGCCCATGCGACCCGATCACCCAGCGGAGCGGGACCGCGTGATTTCAGCGGGTTGCCGGGGCTGACCAACCACCACACTCTGTCCAGCCCAAAGCGTTTCATCGCCTCGCGCGTGATATGCGCGTGCCCTTCATGGGCCGGATCAAAAGACCCTCCCAGCAAGCCCACCGTTTGACCCGCAGCAGCATATGGAAACTGATGGCGCATTAATACCGCCCCCGACCTGATACAGGGGCGGAAAAGACGGGTATCCGGCACCATTGTCAACGCAGCTTAGCCCGGTTTGGCAGGGCAACTGATCAGGCGCCCCCCCTTCGAAATGCAGATCGGCCCGCCTACCCGCACCACCGCAGGTCTGCGTTGATCTTGCCGCATCCCCGCGATATTGCGTCTGGCAACCTCATTTGATCAGACAGGAGTCCTCCCATGGCGGCCTATCAGTACGTTTACCACATGTCCGGCGTCTCCAAGACCTATCCCGGCGGCAAGAAAACCTTTGAAAACATCCACCTGAACTTCCTTCCGGGCGTGAAAATCGGTGTGGTCGGCGTGAACGGCGCGGGTAAATCCACCCTGCTGAAAATCATGGCCGGTCTGGACAAGGACTTCAGCGGTGAAGCATGGGCAGCCGAAGGTGCAAAGGTTGGCTATCTGCCGCAGGAACCCAAGCTCGACCCGGAGCTTTCTGTCCGCGAAAACGTCATGCTGGGCGTGGCCGACAAAAAGGCGATCCTCGATCGCTACAACGAACTCGCCATGAACTACTCGGACGAGACCGCCGACGAGATGGCCAAGCTGCAAGACGACATCGACGCGCAGAACCTCTGGGATCTCGACAGCCAAATCGACGTGAGCATGGAAGCCCTGCGCTGCCCGCCCGACGATGCCGATGTCACATCCCTGTCAGGCGGTGAAGCCCGCCGCGTCGCGCTGTGCAAGCTTCTGCTCGAAGCGCCCGACATGCTGCTGCTCGATGAACCGACCAACCACCTGGACGCTGAAACCATCGCCTGGCTGCAACAGCACCTGATGGACTACAAAGGCACAATCCTGATCGTCACCCACGACCGCTACTTCCTCGATGACATCACCAGCTGGATCCTTGAGCTGGATCGTGGAAAGGGCGTCCCCTACGAAGGCAACTATTCCGACTGGCTGGAGCAAAAGGCTAAGCGGCTGGAGCAGGAAGCCCGCGAGGACAAATCCAAGCAGAAGACGCTGGAGCGCGAACTGGAATGGATGCGCCAGGGTGCCAAGGCCCGTCAGGCCAAATCCAAAGCCCGCATCAACGCCTATAACGAGATGGCCGAATCCTCCGAGCGCGAAAAGCTGTCCCGCGCCCAGATCGTCATTCCCAACGGCCCGCGCCTTGGCAACAAGGTGATCGAGGTCGAGGGTCTGAAAAAAGCAATGGGCGACAAGCTCTTGGTCGAAGGGCTCGAATTCTCCCTGCCCCCCGGTGGCATCGTCGGCGTGATCGGCCCCAACGGCGCGGGTAAATCAACGCTGTTCAAGATGCTGACAGGACAGGAAAAACCCGACGCAGGCTCCATCGAATACGGCGATACGGTTGATCTGAGCTACGTCGACCAATCGCGCGACGATCTGGCCGATGACGATACCGTCTGGCAGGCGATCACGGGCGGCGCGGAACTGATCAAACTGGGCGACGCCGAAGTCAACTCCCGCGCCTACTGCTCGTCCTTCAACTTCAAAGGCGGCGACCAGCAAAAGAAAGTCGGCCTGCTCTCAGGCGGCGAACGCAACCGCGTGCACATGGCGCGCTTGTTGAAAGAGGGCGGCAACGTGCTGCTGCTCGATGAACCGACCAACGATCTGGACGTGGAGACGCTGCGGGCCTTGGAAGACGCTCTGGTCGATTTCGCAGGCTGCGCCGTGGTGATCTCGCACGACCGCTTCTTCCTCGACCGGATTTGTACACATATCCTTGCGTTTGAGGGCGAGGCACATGTGGAGTGGTTCGAGGGGAACTTTGAAGACTATGAGGAAGACAAGAAGCGGCGGTTGGGGGCGGATGCGCTTGAGCCTAAGCGGTTAAAACATAAGAAGTTTGTACGTTGAAGGGCTAGCCCTTCAACGGGTGCGAGGCAGCGCTTGCTTGCAAGCGCGTTCGCACTCGGTTGTTATCGAGTGCGAACGATGATCGTCCCGGCAATAGGAGCATAAGAAATACCATTATGGAGCGAGATAAGCCGTTTTGCGATGGCCGTAAGTACAAAAGTTCGACAGCAACACGCAGCACACATTGAAAAGCAAATCATGTGCCCCCATTTCTAGGATATGAGGAGGAGGTGCTCACACCACCGAAAGGACCAGTGATTTTGTTGCTGGCACCCTGTAGTCTTCAAGCGCTTAGCGGCGCTATGTCGAAACCTTCGCGGGAACTAGGCTAAGGCAGACCTACTGCGGGACGCTTTAGGTATCTGTCGATCGGATGCTCCAAGTGATCATAGGAGTAACCAGACTGCTATAAAGGGCAGTATAATCCACTGAGCCAATGCAATGGCTCGACCGGTCGGGCGTCGCTCAGGACTTTTGTCATGCGATTTCTTACCAAATTGAAAGGGCGAGTGACTTATCGTGACGTAGTCGCGACTTTGGCACTCTTGCTGATGCTCATCGACATGCTTCTTTGACATCGGGCGGTCTTCGGGCCGCCCTTTCACTTCAAGCCACTAACAAGCAACCATCCGCCCACCGGCACCCACACCCCTTGCGCGAATCCCCCGCCCGTGCCATATCCGCCCTTGCAGACGTTATTCGACCTCGACCCACTGACTCCCTAATACGGCGCCACGGACGACACTAGACCGACCACGCCAAGCTATCGCACTCCGCGGATGGCAACTATTAGGAGACATGACATGGCCACAGGCACAGTCAAATGGTTCAACACAACAAAAGGCTTCGGCTTTATCGCACCAGACGGCGGCAGCAAGGACGTATTCGTTCACATTTCCGCTGTTGAGCGCGCAGGCCTCACCGGTCTGGCCGACAACCAGAAAGTGACGTTCGACATCGAAGCAGGCCGTGACGGCCGCGAGTCGGCAACGAACATCGCACTGGCATAAGCCTTCGACGGGCCGCTAAGGCGACCCAGTCACAAGAATTTGACCGACCCATCTGCAACGGTGGGTCGGTTTTTTGTTTCCACGGGGTTGATAATCAGCCTTCCCTTGGGACAATGAAACCTCTGCACACCCCAATCATGGAGCCGCCCCATGCGCCGCCGCACATTCCTTGCCAGCACTCTGGCCACCGCCGCCCTGCCACAGGTGCTGTCTGCCTCAACAGCCGCCTATGACCCGACACCGCAAGAGGTGCGCATCAAGTCCACCTACCAGCCCGGTCAGCTTCTGGTTTTGCCCAGCAGCCATTACCTCTATTTCGTGACCGCGCCCGGCACTGCCATGCGCTATGGCGTTGGTGTCGGCAAAGCCGGTCTGGAATTCACCGGCACCGCGACCATCGCCGTGAAGAAAGAATGGCCCACATGGCGCCCCACGGACGAGATGATCGAGCGCGAGCCGGAGAGCTACAAGCGTTTCATCGGCAATACCGAAGCCCAGCCCGGCGGCCCCGGTAACCCGCTCGGCGCGCGTGCGCTTTATCTCTTCCAGAACGGCAAGGACACATACTTCCGTATCCACGGCACAACCGCGCCCAGCACCATCGGTCGCTCGGTGTCGAACGGCTGTATCCGTATGATCAACGATCACGTTATTGATCTGTATAACCGCGTGCCGGTTGGAACAGTCGTCACGGTTCTGTAAGGCTTAACGCCAGAGACTACAAAAGCCGCCCCATTCGGGCGGCTTTTTCGTTTCCACGGTCAGGATTCCACTCGCTGAACAGCGACCCTAAATCCAGCTGTCATAAACGTTCGCCGCGATACCATTGGCTTGCATGAACGCGCCCAGATCAGCTTCGGACTGATAGTTCGCGTACCGGATATTCCCGTCCGCATGCATATAGGCATGCAGCACTGCTGTTGCGTCCTTCAGTCCGAAATAGACTTCCTGAAATCCGTCCGCGTCATAGTCGCCAGCCCCCAGAACCGATCCGAGGTTGCCCGTTGCGATGTCATTGGCAAACCGCGTCTGGCTGTCATTTGGCCCACCCGCGATGACCTGCCCCAATGCGACCAGCGGATCTTCGTAGGTGCCGACAACTCGGGTATCGCCACCGGTGCTGTTGGCGCTGAAATCAATGGTACCGTCTTCGGTGATGCCCAATGTCGCCCATCGGCCCAGTACTTCATTGATCATCACCACCTCAATGTCACCATCCCCCTGTATATCAGAGCGGCCGATCTCGACCCAATCCTCCACCGCACCCAGCGCATTGCCGCCAAAATCGACAAGGTTCGCGAGAGCCGCAGCACTAAAGGCCGAGGCAAGATCAAAAATGGTGCCGCTTGTTTCGCCGCCAGTTCCGCCTTCTGAACCACCCCCATTGTCGCTCCCCCCCGTATCTGAGCCAAAGGCTACGGAAAGGGAGTATTCCATGGGTACCAGGCCCGGCACCTCAATCTCGTCGGTCGCAAGCTCAGGTATATCGGGCATGTTGGGCAAGTTGCCAAACCCGCCGAGGGAAGTCGTGTTGTCATAGTCATACCCGACCGCAGCAATCGAAAACACGGCGTCGGCCCCCGGCGTAATGTCCAGAGTGATAGGCGAAGGGGTGCCCAATCCGACTAAAAAATTATCCTCGAGCAGCGCTTCGAAAAAGGGGTCGCTGCCGGTGGCATAGGTAATCTCCTCCGCAGTCTCGAAACCGGAGATCGGGATAAAGGCGATGAATTGCAGATACTCAGACAGGTTACTGAGGTCTGTTGTCATCGAGAACGAAAAGCTCAGAGACGCGACGCTGCCGCTCGTGGTGACGCGGAACACGTCAATCGGATCTTGCGTGAGGCTTGTGATGTCATATGTAGAAAGCGTGGCGGAGCCCGCACCTGTGATCGCACCAAGGTTCTGGGCGGTGTCCGGCGCATTATCACTGATGCTGAGCGTCATAATTTAGTTTTCCCCGACAAATTTGCATGTGTTCAATCTCTAAATATTCAGCGAAGCCGCTGTGTCAGGCAAGATTTATTTTGCGAGAATGGAATGGAAACGTGGGTCCGGCGTTTCAGGAATTGTCTTCGAACGATCTGACCGCTTCCAGCGTTTTTATCCCCGGTTCCGGGCTGGAGAAAGACCGCAACAAAAAAGGGCCGGCGCAGTGCACCGGCCCTTCGTCACTCTGTGGGTCGTTTAGTTCAGCGCCTTATCCGTGATCGCTGATGTCCAAGCCCCTTCTGGCTGCTTGGAAATCACCGGATCAGAACCACCGGCAAGCAATGTATCCACTGTCCGCTGATAATCCGCTTCGACCAGAGCACCGTCCGACCCTGCGGTCAGCTTTGCAATCTCGCCCATCATGCGGACCTGAGCGGCCTCGGTCTGGGCACCGGTTTCATCGTTGTCGAGTACGATGCCTGCGGCTTCTTCCGCGTTCTCTTCCGCGTACTTCCACCCCTTCATGGAGGCGCGCACAAAGCGGACCATTTTGTCTTCAAACGCCGGGTCCGACAGGTTTTCTTCCAGTACATAAATGCCGTCTTCAAGCGTGGCGACGCCCTGCTCTTCGTACTTGAAAGTCACCAACTCGTCGGGGTTCACACCCGCATCCAGAACCTGGCCGTATTCGTTATACGTCATGGTCGAGATGCAATCGGCCTCGCGCTGCAAAAGCGGATCGACGTTGAAACCCTGCTTGAGCACTGTCACGCCATCGTCGCCTCCGTCAGTTGAGATGCCTTCCTGAGACATCCAGGACAGGAAGGGGTACTCGTTGCCGAAGAACCAAACGCCGATTGTTTTGCCTTTGAAATCCTGTGGTCCGGTAATGCCCGTGTCTTTCCAGCAGGTCAGCATCAGCCCGGACGTCTTGAATGGCTGGGCAATGTTCACGACGGGCAGGCCCTTTTCGCGTGCCGCCAGTGCTGACGGCATCCAGTTCAGCATGGCATCGGCCCCGCCGCCTGCCAGCACCTGTGGTGGCGCGATGTCAGGACCACCGGCGAGGATGGTCACATCCAGACCTTCCTCCTCGTAGAACCCTTTATCCTTGGCCACGTAATAGCCCGCAAACTGTGCTTGCGTAACCCACTGTAACTGCAGCGTTACTTCGTTCGCTTCATCTGCAAAGGCAGGCACGCCGCCCGCTCCGGCAGCAAACGCCGCTGCCATCATCATTTTCTTCATCATCTTGTCGTCTCCCCTTATTGGTTGTCGTATCGCCCCGCTCAGCGAGGTCTTGGTTATCTCTGCATGTCTAGCGTTGCGACGGATGCCAGAACGTCACCCGCTTTTCGATCAGTACCATAGCGCCATAAAACGCACTGCCCGCGAGGGCCGCAATCACAATCTCGGCCCAGACCATGTCGAGCGCAAGCTGGCCAAAGCTGGTTGAGATACGAAAGCCCATACCAACAGTCGGAGAGCCGAAAAATTCAGCAACAATCGCGCCGATCAGCGCGAGTGTTGTCGCGATTTTTAGCCCGTTGAAGATGAATGGCATGGCTGCTGGCAACCGCAGCTTCATAAGCGTTGGCCAGTAGCCCGCCCCATAGGTCCGCATCAGGTCGCGCTGCATCGAGCCCGTATCGCGCAGCCCGGCGACCGTGTTCACAAGGATCGGGAAATATACCATGACCGCCACCACCGCAGCTTTGCTTTCCCAATCACTGCCGAACCATTTTACGAAGATAGGTGCAATGCCGACAATCGGGAGGGCCGCCATGAAACTGCCCACCGGCAGGATGCCCCGTGTCAGGAAATCCGACCGATCCGCGAGGATCGCCGTGCCAAGCGCCGCCAGCCCCCCGATCAGGTAGCCTGTCATCGCGCCTTTCACGATCGTCTGCTCGAAGTCGGCCCAGAGCCGGGGACCCTCCGAAGCCAATCGCCCCAGAATGGCGGAGGGGGCAGGCAGCAGAACCGGATTGACCTCGAAGCCGCGCACCAGCATTTCCCAAACCACCACAATGGTCAGTCCGAATATCGCAGGGATCAACACCTTGACGGCTGGCTTGTCTGATGCAGGACCATTGGCCAACCGCACGTTCACCCACCATCCCAACGCCCATAGGACTGCTGCTGCAACTGCCAACATCATGCCGCCTGCATCCCCATCCGTTTCAATGTCATCCGCTCAATCAAACTGAACAACCCCACCAAC
Source organism: Sulfitobacter noctilucae (assembly GCF_000622365.1). Lineage (GTDB taxonomy): Bacteria > Pseudomonadota > Alphaproteobacteria > Rhodobacterales > Rhodobacteraceae > Sulfitobacter > Sulfitobacter noctilucae. The sequence goes on from NZ_JASC01000002.1 coordinate 110,067, forward strand.
GCCGCCGCTGTCAGCGCCGCGGCAAACAAGGCCGCCCATGAGACAAGCGGCTGGCCATATTGGTCCCCAACCAGCATCCGCGCACCGAAGCCCGCCTTGGCCCCTGTCGGCAACTCGGCCACGATGGTCCCGATCAAAGAGGCCGCAATCCCGATCTTAAGCGAGGCGAAAAGATAGGGCATCGACGCAGGCAACCGCAGTGCCCAGAACCCCTGCGTGTTCGACGCATGATAGGTCCGCAACAGATCAAGCTGCATCGCATCCGGGCTGCGCAACCCCTTTACCATGCCCACGACGACAGGAAAGAATGACAGATAGGCCGCGATCAGCGATTTCGGAAACAACCCCTGCACGCCCATCGACCCGAGCACCACGATCACCATAGGGGCCAACGCCAGAATAGGTATGGTCTGGCTGACAATCGCCCAAGGCATCACGCTGCGGTCCATTACGCGTGAATAGACAATGCCAACTGCCAGCAAGATACCCAGCCCGGTCCCGATGAAAAAACCCAGCAGCGTGGGTGCCAATGTCACCCACCCATGGTAAATCAACGACCGTTTCGAGGTGATCTTCTTGTCGATGATCGTCGCATACATCTCGCCTGCAACCTGTTGCGGCGCGGGCAAAGTCGGCCGTACAAAGGAATAGGTCAGCGGCACCAGATGCAGGTTGCGCAGCGCAAGCCCTGTCCCGCTATACTCCTGCCGTGCGGCAGGTGCGTCCGGCGTCACCTTCAACCCATCCCGCTGCGCCTGGTCCGCCACCAGATGCATGTTCATCGGCACCACGGCGACCAGCCAAAACAGCAAAATTGCACCGATCACAGTCAGAACTGGCAGGATCGATTTCAAAACCACACCCCCGGCTTCACCCTTTTCCAAATACCCGACACGCCGCAGCCAGCGCTCACCACATCACTCATCCTGATGTCCCGCCCGCAACCCTTCGCGCACCCGGTGCGCTATCTCCAGAAACTCCGGCGTGTCGCGAATGTCCAAGGGCCGCTCCTTGGGCAGCGGGCTTTCAATTACATCTGTAATCCGCCCCGGACGGGGACTCATCACCACAATCTTGGTGCTCAGATACACCGCCTCCGGGATCGAATGAGTGACAAAAGCAATCGTCTTTTCCGTCCGCGCCCAAAGCTTGAGTAACTGCTCGTTCAGATGATCCCGCACAATCTCATCCAGCGCCCCGAAGGGTTCGTCCATGAGCAGAATATCCGCATCAAAACTCAGCGCCCGCGCGATGCTCGCCCGCTGCTGCATCCCGCCTGAAAGCTGCCAGGGAAACTTCCGCTCGAACCCGGCTAGATCCACCAACTCTAGGACCCGCTCCACACGCTTGGCCTGCTCCGCCTTGGGTATCCCCATGATCTCAAGCGGCAGCCGGATGTTCCCGCCAATCGTACGCCACGGATAGAGCCCGGCCGCCTGAAACACATAGCCATAAGCGCGGTTCTTTCGCGCTTCCTCCGGGCTGACACCGTTTACGGTGACCGTCCCTCCCGTGGGCTGCTCCAGGTCCGCCATTACGCGCAGGAACGTTGTTTTCCCACATCCCGAAGGGCCGATGAATGAAACAAAATCGCCTTGCTCTATCTCGAGGTTCACATCCCGAAGCGCATGGACCGGACCATCGTTGGTCTGAAAGGTAAGGTTCAAACCCTGCGCCGAAATCACACTGGCCGCGCGATGGGTGTCCTCAATTGCCTGAACCTTCTGTACTTGCATCAAATCCCCGCCGGAATGTTCAACGGATCACGCTTGATCATCTTCGGGCTCGTCAAGGCCTTCCACTTACTCAACGCCACATTCGCCGACGGAAACGCCGGACGCGGAATGAACTTGCCCCGCCCCGGTTGAGGTTGGCTGTTCTGACCCCATGCCCAGATCACATCGCCGCGCGACAGCGTATACCGCGCATTTGCCGTCACTTCGAACCCTTCGAAAACATTGTAATCGAGGATAGAATGATGGTTCGCGGGCGAAATGGTCTTGGTGATCTTCGGATCCCAGACAACGATATCCGCATCTGCCCCCTCTACAATCGCACCCTTGCGCGGATAGATATTCAGGATCTTCGCCACATTGGTCGAGGTCGCCGCAACAAATTCGTTCGGCGTCAGGCGGCCCGTCTCAACACCCTCGGTCCAAAGCACGGAAAGCCGCTCTTCCAACCCGTTCGAGCCGTTCGGAATGATCCGGAAATCATCGCGCCCCGCGCGCTTCTGCTCGGTATTAAATGCCGCATGGTCCGTCGCCACAACTTGCAAAGACCCCGCCTGCAACCCGGCCCACAGACTGTCCTGATGGTCCTTTGACCGGAACGGGGGTGACATCACGCGCCGTGCCGCGTGATCCCAATTCTTGTTGAAATACTCGCTCTCATCGAGCGTCAAAAACTGGATCAGCGGCTCACCATATACCCGCATCCCCTTCTGACGTGCCCGCCGGATCGCCTCATGCGTCTGCTCGCAAGATACATGCACGATATAGAGCGGCACGCCTGCCGTATCCGCAATCGTAATCGCCCGATTTGCCGCCTCGCCTTCAAGCTCCGGCGGACGGCTATAGGCATGCCCCTCCGGTCCGGTAATCCCCTGATCGAAATACTTCTGCTGTAACTCGGCGACCAGATCACCGTTTTCCGCATGCACCATCGGCAGCGCACCCAGTTCAGCACAGCGCTTGAACGACGCAAACATTTCGTCGTCCTCAATCATCAAGGCACCTTTGTAAGCCATGAAGTGCTTGAAGGAATTCACCCCCATTTCCACGGCGTCTTTCATCTCGTTGAATACGTTCTCGTCCCACCCCGTGATGGCCATGTGATAGCCAACATCCGAACAAATCTGCGGCGCGGACTTGCGATGCCATTCGTTGATCGCGTTCTTGATCGACCCATCTGCCCCCGGAAGACAAAAATCCACCACCATCGTCGTCCCGCCACAAGCCGCAGCCCAGGTGCCGGTCTCGAATGTCTCCGCCGCGGTGGTGCCCATAAACGGCATCTCAAGATGGGTATGCGGGTCAATCCCGCCAGGGATCACATAGGCCCCTTCCGCATCGATATACTCATCACCCTTCAGGTCTTCGCCGATCTGTACGATCTTCTCGCCCTCGATCAGCACATCCGCTTTCCAGGTCCGGTCCGCCGTACAAACCTGCCCGCCCTTGATCACCTTGCTCATCACATTGCTCCCATCTTCTTTCTCTTTTTGGCCTTATATCCCGCGGGGTCTGGGGCAGAGCCCCAGTCAACATCCGCAGCCGTCACACCGATCCGAAACATCCCAGCGCCGGCCCATGCACGCCAATATCCAACGGTCCGAAATCGCTCTCTACGCAAAGCGAAAAATATCCCGCCGTGGGCAAATAAACCACCCGGTAGGTCCTGTCTCCCCGCGAGACAGACCAGCACCGCTGGGTGATTCCGCCGGAAAAGTTTACCTCCACTTCCCGGGGCTTGCGCCGGATCGCCTCAAAATCTGCGGCCGTCCGCCGTGTCACGCGATCATCCGATCCAAGCGCCTCGCTGATCTCCGCATCCAGCAAAGCGTCAATGCGTTCACCAATAGAAAGCGCCGGCTTGATCATGCGCCACCCGGAAATTTCAAAAATTTCCGTGCCGCTTTCTTCACAAGAAAACGTCTCACCCGACAACCTCTGCTGTCTCTACCACCGCGTGCAACAGAACATCAGTCCCTGCCATCGCCCAGTCTTTGGAAATCTCTTCGGCCTCGTTATGCGACAAGCCATCAACACAGGGGCACATCACCATCGCCGTCGGTGCCACGCGATTAATCCAACATGCATCATGCCCGGCACCGGAGATCAGGTTCATGTGGCTATACCCTAACCGCTCTGCTGCCGCGCGGACAGCACCAACGCACCCTTCGTCAAAGGCGACAGGGTCAAATCCGCCAACCTTTTCAAATGCAACCTCAAGCCCCATGTCATCGGCAACCTTCTGACCTTCAACGCGCAACCGCGCTTCCATGTCTTCGATCACACTCAGGTCGGGCGAGCGGAAATCGACCGTAAAGACCACCTTGCCGGGGATCACGTTGCGCGAGTTCGGGTAGACGTCGATATGGCCCGCAGCGCCCACCGCATGCGGCGCATGGCTCCAGGCGATTTCATCCACCTTGTCCAAAATCCGCGCCATGCCCAGCCCTGCATTCTTGCGCATCGGCATCGGCGTTGATCCGGTATGACTGTCCTTGCCCATGACTGTGACCTGAGTCCAACTCAACCCCTGACCGTGCGTGACCACGCCAATGTCTTTACTCTCAGCTTCCAAGATTGGGCCTTGCTCAATGTGCAGCTCAAAAAACGCGTGCATCTTGCGTGCGCCCACTTCTTCCTCGCCCCGCCAGCCAATGCGCTTCAACTCATCGCCAAAGGTTTTGCCCTGCGCATCCTCAATGCCATAGGCCCAGTCCTGCGTATGGATGCCTGCAAAGACACCCGACGACAGCATTGCAGGCGCATAACGCGTGCCTTCCTCGTTCGTGAAATTTGTCACCACAATTGGATGCTTGGTCTTGATGCCCAGATCATTCAGCGTGCGGATAATCTCCAATCCGCCCAGCACTCCCAGCACGCCATCGTATTTGCCGCCCGTCGGCTGCGTATCAAGATGCGAGCCCACATAGACCGGCAATGCATCAGGGTCCGTACCCTCGCGGCGGGCGAACATATTGCCCATCTGATCCAGACCCATGCTGCACCCCGCAGCCTCGCACCAGCTTTGAAACAGGGCACGGCCCTCTGCATCTTCATCGGTCAGCGTTTGCCGGTTGTTGCCACCCGCCACACCGGGACCGATCTTGGCCATCTCCATCAAACTGTCCCACAGACGATCCGGGTTGATCTTCAGGTTCTCTCCGGGTGCGGACATCGGCTGGCTCCTTCTGGCGGGCTTCGGGCGTAAATTTTTACCATTTGGTAAAGCCACGATTGCGGTTAGGCTGGTCTCTGTCAAGAACTGCTTTTATCACAAGCGCAGAGGCCTGCACACCTGCCTGCAAATCAGGCAAACCATCGGAGAACCGCTTGTCAGACGCATCCGCCAAGAAACCCAGTCGCATTCAAAAACGTAACCGACGCCTGATCCTTGATGCAGCACTCGAAGTCTTTTCCCGCCAAGGCTTCCGCGGCGCGACGCTTGACGAAATCGCGGCAGAGGCGGGGCTCAGCAAACCTAACATTCTGTATTATTTCAGCGGCAAGGAAGACATTCATGTGACATTGCTCAGCAAACTCATGGAAACATGGCTTGATCCTCTGGTCGAGATGAACGCCGATGGCGATCCTGCCACGGAAATCCTTGCTTATGTGCAGCGCAAACTGGACATGGCCCGCGATCTGCCGCGTGAAAGCCGTTTGTTTGCAGGTGAAATCCTGCAAGGGGCACCGCGCATCGGGCCGGAACTTACCGGACATCTTAAACCGCTTTTTGACGAAAAATGTGCGTTGATTTCCGATTGGGTTGCCCAAAAAAGGTTGCCACAGCTTGATCCGCAACACCTGATCTTTTCGATCTGGGCTACCACCCAGCATTATGCGGATTTTGAAACGCAGGTCGATGTGCTGCTGGGCGATACGCAAAGCACCCACGCCCAGGCCTCTGATCATTTGCAGGCGATGTTCGGTGCCTTGCTCAAACAGAAATGACGCACAGCCGTTAACTGTCTTCTAAAATGCGGCTTCGGCGTTAACCTCTGGTTCACGCCCTTTCAATATCCCAAGAGAGGGTGGCGGGCTCCAACACATGAATGGAGCAGAGATGAGTACGATATTACTGACTAATCCCTTCGCGCCGCTACAGCCGCCCTCAAACTCCGGTGGGCAAGCCCCGGCGGGGGCAGAGACATCACCACCTTCGGGCACGGCACCGACAGCGGTTCAACCTTTCACCCAAAGCGGCACAGATAACCAAAGCGGTTCGCCGACATCCTATTCCGGCACGGGTGCCGGGGCGGGCGGCGCTGCCGCTCAGCAAAAGCCTGCTGGGAAGTCCGGGCTGGTTACGCCAACCGATGCAGATCCATCATCAGTTGTTTCGGCGCAGGTGGCCGAACAGGCGGAGGCGGAGCAGGATGTCTTCAGCCAAACAGCCATTAGCCGGATGGAAGCGCGACGCGATGCGGCGTCTGTCAAGGATGGCACTTCCGAAGATGCAGAGCCAGAGCCTCCACTGGAGCTTCCCAAATCGGAAACAGCACGGGAATTGCCTGATCCGCTGCCAACATCGCCTTTCCTGAAACGGAATGAAACGGCCGCCTGACCTTACTCTGCCGCCCGCGCAGATGGGTTGTTTGGATGCGTTGTCCAGTTGGCATACTCTGGCTGGACAACCCGCCCCGTCCGCGGATCGGTCGCGCCGGGAGCCATCGCTTCCATCGAGATGCAATTTTCGACGGGGCAGACATTCACACACAGGTTACAGGCGACACATTCCTCGTCGATCACGCTAAAGGTACGGTCGTCGGACATGGCAATCGCCTGATGGCTGGTGTCTTCGCATGCCGCAAAACAGCGCCCGCATGAGATGCATAGATCCTGATCAATCACCGCCTTAGCGACATAATTCAGGTTCAGGTACTGCCAATCTGTGACATTCGGCACAGCGGCACCGCAGAAATCCTGAATGCTTGTGTGACCTTTCTCGTCCATCCATTCTGACAACCCGCTGATCATCTCCTGCACGATCTTAAAGCCATAGGTCATCGCCGCCGTGCAGACCTGCACGTTGCCGCACCCAAGTGTGATGAATTCCGCTGCATCCCGCCATGTCGTTACGCCACCGATGCCCGAGATTGGCATCCCCCGTGTTTCAGCATCGCGCGCGATCTCTGATACCATCGACATCGCGATGGGTTTGACCGCCGGGCCGCAATAGCCGCCATGCGATCCTTTGCCATCAATCGACGGTTCGGGTGACATGGAATCAAGGTCGACCGAGGTGATTGAATTGATCGTGTTGATCAGGCTTACCGCGTCAGCACCACCGCGCTTGGCTGCTGCTGCAGGCTTGCGAATGTCCGTGATATTCGGTGTCAGTTTCACAATGACGGGCTTGGAATAATACTGCTTGCACCAGCGCGTGACCATTTCGATATATTCGGGCACTTGCCCCACAGCAGCCCCCATACCCCGTTCGGACATGCCATGCGGACAGCCGAAGTTCAGCTCAATGCCATCCGCGCCTGTGTCCTCGACCAGCGGCAGGATGGCCTTCCAAGCCTCTTCCTCGCAGGGCACCATGATAGACACGATGATCGCCCGGTCAGGATAATCTGCCTTGACCCGTTTGATCTCTTCCAGATTGGTGTGCAGATCCCGGTCCGTGATCAGCTCGATGTTGTTCAAGCCCAACAGCCTGCGATCCGCGCCATAAATTGCGCCGTACCGTGGCCCGTTCACGTTCACCACCGGCGGCCCTTCAGAGCCGAGCGTTTTCCAGACCACGCCGCCCCAGCCTGCCTCGAAAGCACGGCGAACGTTGTATTCTTTGTCCGTTGGCGGCGCAGAGGCCAGCCAGAACGGGTTTGGGGATGTGATCCCGATGAAGTTGGTTGTCAGATCAGCCATTTCAGGGGCTCCTACGCGTCCACAAGGGTTTCAAACCCGCCAAAAATCATGCGTTTGCCGTCAAACGGCATTTCCATATCGGCCATGCGCGGATCTTGCATGGCCTTGTCCATATTGGCATGGGCGGTTTCCTTGTCCGGCCATTCCTGCCAGCCGGTGACAATCGTCTCGCCCTCTTTGGCCGCGACTGCCATGGGATAGGAGGTAACCTCGCCCGGCAGAATGAAATCGCCCCAACATTCCACCACCCGAAGCGCTCCGTGCTCTTTGAACACCTGTGCTGCTAATAGGCTATGTGTCTGATAGGCCTCTTTTTTGTTGGTTGGTACTGCGGCCACAAAGCTCATTACATACATCAAATCGCTCCTTTATAGCGGCGGTTCATCCCGCAGCGCCCGTCAACATCGCATGAATATCTATCGCCGCATCGCGCCCTTCGGCCACCGCTGTCACGGTCAGGTCGTCGCCGCCGCTGGCGCAATCGCCCCCGGCCCAGATGCCTTGGACACTGGTGCGCCCGGCGCTGTCCACTTTGATCTTGTTCACCGCCAGCTCCGGCAAATCACCGTCAACCAACCGCTGTCCAATCGCGCGGAACACCTGATCTGCGGGCAACCGCAAAATCTGGCCAGTGCCTTTCATCGCATCGTCGACATATTCAAATTCCATCTCGCGCACAGCACCATTGCCATGCACCGCCACGGGGACCGCGTGGGTGACGATCCGCACCCCTTTGCTTGCTGCGAGATCCTGTTCAAACACACTTGCATTCATCCGGTCGCGTCCGCGCCGGTAGACCAGCGTCACATTGAGCGCACCCAGCAGTTTCGCTTGCACCGCCGCATCGACTGCCGTCATACCGCCGCCGATCACAACCACGTCGCGCCCGATGGGCACTGCAGCGACGTCCGAGGCCTGACGCAGATCAGCGATGAAATCGACAGCATCCGTCACGCCGCTTTTGTCTTCGCCTTCGGTTCCCAGTGCGTTCACCGCACCTAGCCCCATGCCAAGAAAGACCGCATCATAATCCGTCTGCAGCTGCGCCAAAGTCATATCTCTGCCCAGCGCGGCGTTGTACTGCATCTTGATCCCGCCGATCTGCAGCAACCATTCCACTTCGGCCTGCGCAAAACCGCCCGTGGTTTTGTAGGTCGCGATGCCGAATTCGTTGAGCCCGCCGGGTTTGTCCGCAGCTTCCAATACCACCACATCATTGCCGAGCATCGCCAGCCGGTGCGCACAAGCCAGACCCGCTGGCCCCGCGCCGACGACGGCAACAGTTTTGCCAGTGGCCGCCGCACGGGAGAACGGATGCACACCCTGTTCTTGCAAATGATCCGTTGCATAGCGCTGAAGCTGGCCGATCAGCACGGGTTTGCCCTCGGCCACTTCGCGCACACAGACCTCTTCGCACAGCGTTTCTGTCGGACAGACCCGCGCGCACATGCCGCCCATGATGTTCTGGCTCAGGATCGTTTTGGCCGCCGCATCGGGCGTGCCTGTCGCGATCTGACGAATAAACAGCGGGATGTCGATATCCGTGGGACAGGCGGTGATGCAGGGGGCGTCGTGGCAAAAGTAGCAACGATCAGCGGCGACCAAAGCCTCATGCGGTTCAAGCCGGGGATGCAAATCTGCAAACTGCGTATCATAGCTTTCCGGGTCTAACCGGCCCGCCGAAATGCCCGGCTGAAAAACGTCTGATCCCATGTCGCTGGCCCTTTGCTGACTTGCTATAGTGAAACGCTCTCACGGTTTCATTTTTTTATCAACTGGTAAAATTATTTCAAATTCGTGAAATTTTGGGCGCTTTTGCTTCGGTATTGGGCGGCACGGCGCAGAATCAGTTGATTTTCAGATTGAATAGCCGGCTGAATAAAATTGCCTTGCAATTCATCTTGAGCCGACCTGCCCCTCAGGTGCGCCTTCGGCCAGGATCGCGGCAGGTAGGGGTGACGCAAGACGCGGCCACCTGATCAAGGGAGAGTGATCATGGCGACTGGAACAGTAAAATGGTTCAACACCACCAAAGGCTACGGCTTTATCGCGCCGGATGGCGGCGGTAATGACATATTCGTGCATATCTCGGCGGTGGAGCGTGCTGGTTTGACGGGTTTGGCGGATAACCAGAAAATCAGTTACGATCTGGAAGCCGGGCGTGATGGGCGCCAAAGCGCGGGGAATATCGCACTGGCCTAGGGCCATGTGGCGCAGGCATGGCGTCCGGGATCAGTCGCCTGCCGCTTTGATCAGCTCAAGCACCGATGGTCCCATTCGGCCCACGATCAGCGCCACCCCTTCGGCATTGGGGTGGACGCCATCTGCCTGAAAATAGTCGCGCAGCTGCGATAGGTCAGCGGTTTCGCCCTCTTCTGTCAGCCCGGCAAAAAAACTGCTGAAAAGCAAACTGTCGAACTCGGCTGCGAGGTCTGGATAGATCGCATCGAACTGCGTTTTATAGTCCGCGCCGTAATTGCCCGGTGCTTCCATGCCCACCAGCAACACCTCGACATCTGCGTCCTGCGCCGCCGTAAGAATACCGCTGATATTTGACCGCGCCTGCGCTGCTGGCAACCCGCGCAACAGGTCATTGCCGCCCAGCGCCACGATCATCGCATCCACTTCGGGCGTCAGCGTCCAGCCCACACGTGCCAGCCCACCGGCTGTGGTATCGCCCGACACGCCCGCGTTGATAAGCTGCACATCCGCGCCCTGCGCATCCAGCCAGGCCTGCAATTGCGGCACAAAACCTTCTTCCGCAGGCAGTCCGTAGCCCTGCGTCAGGCTGTCACCCAAAGCTGCGATCACCACCTCATCAGCCTGCGCTGCACTGGCCAAACTCGAAACCGCTCCGGCCAAAGTTAAAACAATAGACATCACTACCTTGCGCATCCCGTCTGTCACTCCATATGCAAAGGAACCCCAAAACAAGGCGCACCAATGTCTGATCCGATCTTTCACCTTTCAGATGTAGTGCTTTCGCTCAAGGGCAATGCCGGACCCGTCGATATCTTGCGCGGCATATCATTGGATGTGCAAGCCGGCGAAACGATTGCCCTTACCGGACCCTCCGGTTCGGGCAAATCATCCCTCCTGATGGTGATGGGCGGGCTCGAAATGGCCACGGGCGGCACCGTCATGGCCTTGGGCGAGAACCTGACTACGCTTTCAGAAGACGGTCTGTCGCGTTTCCGTCGGGGCCGCATGGGCATCGTGTTCCAGTCCTTTCACCTGATCCCGACAATGACAGCGCTGGAAAACGTCGCCACCCCGCTTGAGCTTGCAGGCGACGCCGATGCCTTCGACAAGGCCGAAGCTGCCCTAGGCACCGTCGGTCTGGGCCACCGCACCGGTCATTACCCAGCGCAGATGTCGGGCGGCGAACAACAACGGGTCGCGCTCGCCCGCGCTCTGGCCCCTGAACCTGCGATCCTCTTGGCGGACGAACCCACCGGCAACCTCGATTCCGTGAACGGGCAGGCAATCATGGACCTGCTGTTTTTACTACGCGATGCCCATGGCTCTACTCTGGTACTGGTGACCCATGACCCCAAATTGGCGGAGCGTTGTGACCGTTCCGTCTCTCTCGCGGATGGCAAGCTGGTATGAGCCTCAAACTCGCTGCCCGTTTTGCCCGCCGCGAAATGCGCGGCGGTCTGCGCGGCTTTCGCCTTTTTCTGGCCTGCCTTGCGCTGGGTGTCGCTGCGATCGCCGCTGTCGGTTCAGTCCGCGCCGCCATCGAGGCGGGGTTGGAGCGCGAAGGTGCGGCCTTGCTGGGCGGCGCTGCGGAGCTTGATTTCACTTACCGCTTCGCCACCGAAGAGGAGCGCGCATGGATGCAGGACCGCGCCCCCCGTGTGTCCGAGATTGTCGAATTCCGTTCGATGGCCGTGGTCGGGGATGACCGTGCGCTGACCCAAATCAAAGGGGTCGATGACCTTTACCCGCTGGTCGGGCAAATGTCCTTGTCGCCCGATATGACGCTGGATCAGGCGCTGGGCGAAACGGACGGCACCCCCGGTGCTGTGATGGAACGGGCGCTGTCGGACAGGTTGGGCCTTATGCCCGGCGACCGCTTCAAACTGGGCACCAAGGAATTTACGCTGACCGCGCTCATCCTGCGCGAACCGGATTCCGCCGCCAGCGGCTTTGCACTGGGACCACGAACGCTGGTGCGCAGCCATGCTCTGGATGAATCAGGCCTGTTGGGGCCGGGCACGTTGTTCAACAGCAAATACCGGCTGGATCTGCCGCCGCAAACCGACCTCGATGCGCTTGGGCAAGAGGCCCGCGATGCCTTTACCAACAGCGGGATGCGCTGGACGGATGCCCGCAACGGCGCACCCGGCGTTGCACAATTTGTTAATCGTCTAAGCGCCTTTCTGGTACTGGTCGGCCTGTCCGGCCTTGCCGTGGGCGGCGTTGGTGTATCTGCTGCGGTGCGGTCCTATCTGAACGGCAAGACCGAGGTCATCGCCACCCTGCGCGCGCTTGGTGCGGACCGGGCAACTATCTTTCAAACCTACTTTATCCAGATCGGCGCATTGTCCCTGCTGGGCGTCACCATCGGCCTGCTCCTCGGCGCATTGGTGCCCTTGTTGCTGTCCCCCATCATCGCGGCTCGCCTGCCCTTGCCTACATCCTTCTCCATCTTTCCCGCCCCCCTGTTCGAGGCGGCGATCTACGGCATGCTCACGGCGCTTGCCTTCACCCTCTGGCCCCTTGCCCGCAGCGAAGACGTACGGGCTGCGACCCTGTTCCGCGATGCGTGGTCCGGTGCGAAACGCTTGCCCGGCACAAAATATCTGGTGGTGACAGTTCTGTTGGCAGGTGCCTTGGTGGCTCTTGCGGGTTGGTTCAACGGATCTTGGTGGCTGACGCTTTGGACCCTGGGCGGCATCGCGGGTGCCTTGGCGATCCTCGCACTCGCCGCTGCTATGATCCGTGCCCTTGCCCGTCCCTTGGCGCGCACCGCGCGGGGGCATCCCCGAATGCGCTGGGCGCTGGCCGCAATTTCCGGCAGCGGTGAAGGCGCAGGCGCGGTTGTGCTGTCCTTGGGCCTCGGGCTTTCCGTGCTGGCCGCCGTTGGGCAGATCGACGGCAACCTGCGCAACGCAATCTCGGGCAATCTGCCCGATGTGGCACCATCGTATTTCTTTGTGGACATCCAGAAGGACCAGATGCCCGGCTATACCGAGCGGCTGGAAAACGATCCTGCCGTCAGCCGGATCGACAGCGCCCCGATGCTGCGCGGCGTGGTCACGCAGATCAACGGCCAACCTGCTGATGAGGTTGCGGGTGATCATTGGGTGGTGCGTGGTGATCGGGGCGTTACCTATGCCGCCCGCCCGGATGCAGAGACCCGCATCACTGCAGGCGAATGGTGGCCCGAGGATTATACCGGCCCACCCCTGATCAGCTTTGCCGCTGAAGAGGCCGAGGAAATGGGCCTGTCGCTGGGCGACACACTCACCCTGAACGTGCTGGGCCGCGACATCACTGGCACCATCACTTCGTTCCGCGAGGTTGATTTTTCGACCGCCGGGATCGGGTTCATCCTTACCATGAACCCTTCCGCCCTCGAAGGCGCGCCGCATACCTATATTTCCACCGTCTATGCCGAGGAAGAAGCAGAGGCAGCGATCCTCCGTGATCTAGCCAGCGCCTATCCCAACATCACCGCCATCCGGGTCCGCGATGCCATTGAACGTGTCTCGGACGTGCTGGCCGGATTGGCTGCCGCCACATCCTACGGCGCTTTGGCAACCCTGTTGACCGGTTTCATCGTCCTGATCGGTGCCGCCGCCGCAGGTGCAGATGCACGAACCTTCGAGGCCGCCGTGCTGAAGACGCTGGGTGCCTCGCGCTGCCAGATCGCCATCAGCTTTGTGCTACGGGCCGTTTTGCTGGGGCTGTTCGCCGGTGCCGTGGCCCTTTTGGCGGGAATCGTCGGCGGTTGGGCAGTCAGCACGTTCGTCATGGAAACCGATTTCACGGTGATCTGGTCTTCGGCCATCATGATCATTTTGGGCGGGGTCGCCGCGACCGTCTTGGCAGGGCTGGGTTTTGCCAGTAAATCCCTCAATGCCCGCCCCGCTCAGGTGCTGCGCGCCCGCGAATAGCCAAAGGAACTGCCGCCATGACCGATAATTTGCCCGCCACCCTGCCCAGCCCGGTCAGCGCCGCCCAGCAGCAGCACATCGTCAACATCGTCCGCCGTGCTGCCAAGGCCGAAGTAATGCCCCGTTTTCGCGGCCTGTCCAGCGCCGACATCCAAAGCAAATCACGCCCCGACGATCTTGTGACCGCCGCAGATACCGCCGTCGAGGCGATGATCACCCGCGCCCTGAACATTGCCTTTCCCACCGCACTTGTGGTGGGGGAAGAAGCTGTCTCGGACAAGCCGGAACTGCTCAACCAGATCGCGGAAGCGCCTCTGGCGCTCATCATTGACCCCATCGATGGAACCTGGAATTTCGCGCACAACATCGCGGTTTTCGGCATCATCCTGGCCGCCACCCAATTCGGCAAGCCTGTCTTCGGCATGATCTACGATCCCGTCGCGGACGATTGGGCCATCTCGGATGATATATCTTCTCCGCGTCTGGAACGCGCGAATGGCAACCAAACGCCGCTCAAGGCCAGCATGGGCAAACCGCTCGAAGCGTTGTCCGGTCACGTACCGCTTCACAGCTTCGCGGATGCCGTTCAGCACAGGGTTGCCGCCTGCCTTCCGACCTTCAAGACAACGGACACCCCGCGCTGTTCGGCACATGAGTACCGGATGATCGCGCAGGGCCATTCCGATTTCCTGCTAACCGCCGCGTTGAACCCTTGGGACCACGCCGCCGGTGCGTTGATCTGTGAACGAGCCGGGTGCCATGTGGAGATGCTGGATGGCGGGTCATATACGGCAGCGCGCCACAGCGGTCATCTGCTGATCGCGCCGGACCGCACAACGTGGAACCGGTTGAAAAAGGTGTTCGATTTCCTGCTGAATGACACGACAGGTGGAATTGCAGCCGCCAGTTGACATGGCAAAGGGTGGCGTTTCCCTCCACCCCCTTCCAAACCGCCGTTTTACTCCGCCGCGTCCAGATATTCCTCCAACGGCGGGCAGGTGCAGATCAGGTTGCGATCCCCATGCACGTTGTCCACGCGGTTCACCGGAGGCCAGTATTTGTCAATCCGGTAGGCACCGGGCGGGAAGCATCCCTGCTCGCGGCTATAGGGCCGCTCGCCCCATTCCAGCACCAGATCCTCGACCGTGTGCGGCGCGTTTTTCAGCGGGTTGTTCTCGCGCGGCATGTCGCCTGTCTCAATCGCCGTGATCTCGTCGCGGATGGCGAGCATCGCGTCACAGAACCGGTCCAACTCTGCTTTGGTCTCGCTCTCTGTCGGTTCCACCATCAAGGTGCCGGAAACGGGCCAGGACATTGTCGGGGCGTGAAACCCGCAATCGACCAACCGCTTGGCGATGTCTTCAACCGTGACGCCCGCGCTCTCCTCAAAGGGGCGCACATCCAGGACACATTCATGGGCAATGCGCCCTGTCGGCCCTTTGTAAAGCACCTTGTAGGCGCTCCCTAACCGCTTGGCGATGTAGTTGGCGTTCAGGATTGCGACACGTGTGGCCTGCGTCAGTCCTTCGCCCCCCATCATCAGGCAGTAGGACCACGAAATCGGCAACAATGATGGCGAACCGTAAGGTGCTGCCGATACCGCATTACCGCCCGCGTTCGGATCGCCCGGCAAATGCGGGATCAGGTGTTCCTTGACGCCAATCGGCCCCATGCCGGGACCGCCGCCGCCATGTGGAATGCAGAACGTCTTGTGCAAATTCAGGTGGCTGACATCACCGCCCAGATCGCCCGGACGGCTAAGACCGACCATCGCGTTCATATTGGCCCCGTCGATATAGACCTGACCGCCGTGGTCGTGGGTGATCTTGGTCACTTCGGTCACGGTTTCCTCGAACACGCCATGGGTCGAAGGATAGGTGATCATGCAACCAGCAAGGTTATCGCCCGCCGCTTCGGCCTTGGTGCGGAAATCGTCCAGATCAATGTCGCCATTGTCTGCCGTTTTGACCACAACCACTTTCCAGCCGACCATCTGCGCGGACGCCGGGTTCGTACCATGCGCCGACATCGGGATCAGACAGATATTGCGATGATCCTCTCCATTTGCGCGGTGGTAGCCCGCGATGCTCAGCAAGCCAGCGTATTCGCCCTGCGCGCCCGAATTGGGTTGCATCGAAATCGCGTCATAGCCGGTGATATCGCACAGTTTGGCCGACAGATCGTCGATCATCTGAGTATATCCCGCCGCCTGATCCTTCGGCACAAAGGGATGGATTTGCGAAAACTCGCGCCAGCTCACCGGCATCATTTCCGCCGCCGAATTCAGCTTCATCGTGCAAGACCCCAGCGGGATCATCGCCCGGTCCAGCGCCAGATCACGGTCCGCCAGACGGCGCATATAGCGCATCATCTCGGTCTCGGCGCGGTTCATGTGGAAAATCGGGTGGGTCAGGTATTTTGTCGTCCGCACCAGTTTTTCGGGCATGTGGTAGTGCGGCGTGTAATCCTTGTCCGCACGGTCGATGCCAAATGCACGCCAGACCGCTTCGATGGTGGCCGGTTTGGAGCGTTCGTCGAGCGTGATACCTACGCGGGTGTCGCCGACCTTGCGCAGGTTGATCCCCTCGTCCACCGCCCGCTGCATGACCGCCGCCTGCAAGGGGCCGACCTCGACCGTAATTGTGTCAAAATATGTGGCCGGACGCACATCAAAGCCCGCCGTTTTCAACCCTTCGACCAGTCGCGCTGTTTTGCGGTGAATGCGCTGTGCGATGGCCTTCAGCCCTTCGGGCCCGTGGAACACAGCGTACATTGACGCCATCACAGCCAGCAAAGCCTGCGCGGTGCAGACGTTGCTGGTGGCCTTTTCGCGGCGGATGTGTTGCTCGCGGGTCTGTAGCGACAGGCGGTAGGCGCGGTTGCCATGCGCATCAATCGACACGCCAACAATCCGGCCGGGCATGGACCGTTTATAGGCATCTTTGCAGGCCATATAGGCCGCATGCGGCCCCCCGTATCCTTCGGGCACACCGAACCGCTGGGTGCTGCCCACGGCAATATCGGCCCCCATCTCGCCCGGTTCCTTAAGCAGCGTCAGCGCCATCGGGTCCGCCGTGATAATCCCGATGCCCTTGTGTTCATGCAACGCCGCAATCGGGTCCGTAAAGTCACGCACATGGCCATAGGTGCCCGGATACTGAAAGATCGCACCAAAGACCGCAGCGGCGTCCATATCCTTGGGATCGCCAACAATCACTTCGATCCCCAGCGGCGCGGCCCGTGTCTTCATCACCGCGACGTTTTGCGGATGGCAATCCTGGTCCACGAAGAATGCCGTCATCTTTGATTTAGACACCCGCTGCGCCATCGTCATCGCCTCGGCGCAGGCGGTCGCTTCGTCCAGCAAGGATGCGTTGGCCACTTCCAGACCCGTCAGATCGGACACCATCGTTTGAAAGTTCAGCAAAGCCTCTAGTCGCCCTTGCGAAATCTCGGGCTGATAAGGCGTATAGGCCGTGTACCACGCCGGGTTTTCGAGAATGTTCCGCTGGATCGCGGGCGGCGTGACCGTCCCGTGATAGCCCTGCCCGATGAGGCTGGTCAGCACCTTGTTCTTGCCAGCAACCACGCGCATGTGCTCCAGCACCTCACGCTCACTCATGGCGCGGCCAAACTCGAGCGTACCGTCCATCCGAATGCCCTTGGGCAGCGTGTCGTCCATCAGATCAGCCAGCGATTTGGCCTCCACAACCTTCAGCATATCCGACATTTCCGCAGGCGATGGCCCGATATGACGGCGGTTGGCAAAGTCATACGGCAGATATTCGGTTGGCTTGAAGGTCATGATACACTCTTGCTGTTGTGAATTGGAAAGGTCCCCGCCAGCGGTGCAGGCGGGGCTTTGGTCCTATCCGATGAACTTGAGATAGGCGGCTTCGGTCATGAATTCGTCCATCTGCGACGGATCGCTGACCTTCATCTTGAAGAACCATGCCTCGCCCTGCGGATCATCGTTCACCATACCGGGGTTCTCGGCCAGCGCGCTATTCACTTCCGTGATCTCGCCATCGACCGGGGCCAGAATATCCGACGCCGCCTTGACGCTTTCAATCACGACAACCTCGTCATCCTTGCTGACAGTCGTGCCCTCTTCGGGCAGTTCCACAAACACCACATCGCCCAATTGTTCAGCCGCATGGATGGTGATGCCCACTACCATTTCGCCGTCTTCGTCGCGCAGCCATTCGTGTTCTTCGGTAAATTTCATCTTTGGTTTCCCCGTTTGATTATCTTTTGAAGTTTGCCGCGACAAAGGGCAGCTTTGCAACGCTCAAAGGCAATCTCTTGCCCCGGACCTCGCCCCAGAGCGTCGTGCCAATGGCACTGTGGTCGCTGTCAACATAGCCCATCGCCACCGGCGCCCCCACGCTGGGGCCAAAGCCGCCAGATGTGATCTGCCCGACCTGACTACCGTCCTCGGCCGCGTCAAAAAGTGCGACACCCTCGCGCATCGGCGCACGCCCTTCGGGCAGCAAGCCAACCCGTTTACGCGACGCACCGTCACTTAGTTGAGCAAGGATCACCTCCGCCCCCGGAAAACCCCCCGCCCGATCACCACCGGCACGGCGTACCTTCTGAATGGCCCAATTCAACGCACCCTCGACCGGTGTGGTGCTGGCGTCAATGTCATGTCCGTAAAGGCACAGCCCCGCCTCCAGCCGCAGTGAATCGCGGGCCCCAAGGCCAATCGGCTCGACCGCATCCAGTGCCAGCAAGGTTTCGACCAAACCCTCAGCCTCATCATTTGCGACCGAAATCTCGAATCCGTCTTCGCCCGTATAGCCTGAACGCGAGGCCCAAACGGCCGCTCCGCCCAAGGTCAGATCACGCACATCCATGAACCGCATCCCGGCCGCGGTCGGGTCCAGCCCTGCAAGCACTGCTTCGGCGCTTGGTCCCTGTACGGCGATCAACGCCCTGTCGGTCAGCTCTGTCACCGTCACCTCAGGCTCCAAGACGGCACGCAACCGTGCCACATCTGCTGCCTTACAGGCCGCGTTGACGACAACAAACAAATCGTCGCCGCGCCGGGCAAACATCAGATCATCCTCGATCCCGCCTGTATCATTGGTGAAAAATCCATAGCGCTGCCGCCCGTCTTCCAGCCCAAGCACATCCATCGGCACCAGCCGCTCGAACGCTGTTGCAACAGCCTCCCAGGATGCGCCCGACAAGATGACCTGCCCCATATGGCTCACATCAAACAGCCCTGCCGCCGCGCGGCAATGCAGGTGCTCTTTCATCACGCCCATGGGATATTGAACCGGCATGGAATAGCCCGCAAAGGGCACCATTCTGGCCCCAATCCGCAGATGTGTTTCGTAAAGTGGCGTCTGTAAAAGATCATCCATCGCGGTCTTCCCCCCAAACCGGATGTCACGCGACAAACGGCACCATGAAACCGCCCCCTGCGGTTCCTGATGCCCCCTCTGTCCTGACGCCTGAGATCGTTATCCCTTCGGCGGATGCACGCGGCATCACTCTCCAGAGTGTCGTGTCGTCAGATCGCGGTCCCTGTGCCTGAGAGTTTCCGGGGCGGTTGCTCCTTCGGCATCGGCTGCTACGCCGATTCTCCCGTGATCTGTAAGTTATCTAGAGCGGGTCGTGCCGCTTGGTCAAGCAGACTTGTACCTCATGCGCTCTCGTGCTTTGTGTCGCGCACAAAATATTGGCAGATCCTATGACACCCTACTTTTTCGGCTACGGCAGCCTCGTGAACCGCAGCACCCATGCCTACCCCGACACGCATCCGGCGCAATTGCGCGGCTGGCGGCGGGCTTGGGTCCGTTCTGCCCCCTTTGATCGCGTCTTCCTCAGTGTGAACCCCGACCCTGACACAACGATACATGGCCTGATTGCCGCTGTACCCGGGGATGACTGGTCCGCACTCGACGCGCGCGAAACCGGCTATGCGCGGTTGAATTCCGGCGACGCGGTGATCCATCCGCTGGTGCCGACGCCTCCGATTGCGCATTACGCCGTGCCCGTGACCGAACAGGGTGCGATCAGCCGCAACTCCATCATCCTCAGCTATCTCGATGTGGTTGTTCAGGGCTTTCTGCGCGAATTTGGCGAAGCTGGCGTGCAGGGGTTTTTCGACACAACAGATGGCTGGGACACCCCCATCATAAATGACCGCGTCGCGCCCCAATATCCCCGCCATCAGGTGCTCAGCCCCGATGAAACAGCGCTGGTCGATCATCACCTCGCCCGGTTATCGGCGCGCGTGGAATAGGGTCATCAAGCGTCCTTCGCGCCCGAATATTTCCTGACGCGGCACAATGTCGGAGCCACTTGCGCGGTCGATGACGCGTAATGCCAGCACCCATGCCACTGTCCCAAAGAC
Source organism: Sulfitobacter noctilucae (assembly GCF_000622365.1). GTDB lineage: Bacteria > Pseudomonadota > Alphaproteobacteria > Rhodobacterales > Rhodobacteraceae > Sulfitobacter > Sulfitobacter noctilucae. The sequence continues at coordinate 130,163 of NZ_JASC01000002.1, forward strand.
AGCACCCGCCAAAGATTGCCCGATCAGCACACCCTGCGCGCCGCCAAGCCAGGATCCGATCATGACCAGAGGGATCAAGGCCACTGCATTGCGCCCCCAGTTTGTGAAGGTCGAATAGAACGGCTTGCCCAGATTGTTGAACGCTGCATTGGCCACGAACAGCACACCGGGAAAGAAGAACGCCAGCGACAGCGGTCCGCAGAACAGATAGATCAACTCGCGCGTCAAACCCTGTGCGCTAAAGAGATCGGCAATCGCCCCCCGCGCCAGAAACAGCACAGCAGAGACCGATATAATCACCAACCCCACGAACAGAATGCCCGCGTTGAAACTGCGTCTCACGCGGTCCATATCACCGGCCCCGAAATTCTGCCCGATGATCGGCCCCACCGCCCCCGACAGCGCGAAAACCACGCCAAATGCTACGGGTATAAGCCGTCCGACAATGGCCATTCCCGCCACCGCCTCTTCGCCATAGCCCGCCATTGCACGGGTGACAAAGGCCTGCCCGACAGGCGTCGCGACCTGCGCAAGAATAGTTGGTATCGCAATGGCCAGGATCGGGCCCAGATCACGCAGCATGCCGGTCAGACGGGGCCGCGCCACCCCTTGATACACCGTGATCAGCGGCCAAAGCGCCATACCGCAAATCACCAACCGCGCCGCAACGGAGGAGATAGCCGCACCAGTCAGCTCCAAATCCAGACCGAAGATCAAGATCGGGTCCAGCACCGCATTCACAACGCCGCCCGCGATGGTCGCCATCATCGCCCGCCGCGCATCACCATGGGCACGCAACACTGCGCTGCCCATCATGCCGACAATCAAAAAAGGCATCGACGGCACAATGATCTGCAAGAAATGCACCGCCAACGAGGCCGTTTCTCCGGTCGCACCCAGAAGCGCTACCAGCCCGGACAGCGACAGCCACACAATCGTCGACAAGCAAACGGCAATGACAAAGCCGTACGCCAGCGCATGGGTGGTCCGCTCTCGCGCCAGCTCTGCGTCATCCGCGCCCAGAGCCCGCGCCACCAGGGCGCCCGCCGCGATGCCCAGCCCGATGCCGAAGGACGCTGTAAAAAACAAGATCGCGCCCGCATAGCCAATGGCCGCGGCCAACTCCGCCTTGCCCAACATCGAGATGAAGATCATGTCCACGAAATCGACGATAAATACCGCCATCAAGCCGATCGACGCAGTCAGCGACATCACTGTCACATGGCCGAACAGATTGCCTCTCAGAAATTTCGCTTCAGCCATCTGCTTCCCCCCCACCACAAACGCAAAGGGGGCCAGCCCGCGCCAACCCCCTGCTTCACCCTTTTACAAATACCCGCCACTACACCTGCTGCGGGACTGCCATCCGCGCTTCACCCGCGCGCCTTCACAACTTGCAAAAGCGGCATCACGGCGGCCATCTCGGGTCCGTGTTCCTGACCCGTCAGCGCCAGACGCAAAGGCCGGAACAAGCCGCGCCCCTTGCGCCCAGTTGCTTCTTTAACCGATGCGGTCCATGTGCCCCATGTGTTTTCGTCAAATGGCATCTCGGGCAGCATCGCCATCGCTTGGGCGACGAACTCTTTGTCCTCGGCATCAATCACCGGCTCTGCACCGTCGCGGAACATCGCCCACCAAGGGCCAAGATCGTGCAGCGTCTCGATGTTTTCCCGCGTCACCGACCAGAATTGGGCGGCCTGATCGGCAGGCACACCCAGATCATTGATCTGTGGTTGCACATCCTCCAGTGACCGCGTTTGCAGATAGCGGCCCGTGAGCGGAAACAGGTCTTTCACGTCGAACTTTGTCGGTGCCGCGCCAAAACTGTCGATGTCGAACCCGTCGATCAGCTCGGCCATATCCGTGCGCAGGTCGACCGTATCCGAAGAGCCCAGCCGCGCCATCAGGCTGAGAAGCGCGAACGGTTCGATCCCCTGCTCGCGCAAATCGCGCAGCGCCAGCACACCCAAGCGCTTCGACAGCGCCTCGCCCTGCGGACCTGTCAGCAGTGAATGATGCGCAAAGGACGGGTGGTCATGCTCCAGCGCCTGCATGATCTGGATCTGCGTCGCGGTATTCGTCACATGATCAGAGCCGCGCACAACATGGGTCACGCCCATGTCGGTATCGTCCACCACCGAGGCCAGCGTATACAGAATTTGCCCGTCGCCCCGGATCAACACAGGGTCCGACACAGAAGCCGCATCAATCGAGATATCGCCCAGGATGCCGTCGGACCATTCGATCCGCTGCTGATCCAGTTTGAACCGCCAGACCCCCGCGCCGCGCTCTGCGCGCAGGGCGTCCTTCTCTGCATCAGACAGATTTAGCGCCGCACGGTCATAGACCGGCGGTTTGCCCATGTTCAGCTGCTTCTTGCGCTTGAGGTCAAGCTCGGTTGGCGTCTCGAAGGCTTCATAGAAGCGCCCCTTTTCGCGCAGCTCATCCGCCGCCGCGTGATAACGGTCCAGCCGCTCCGACTGCCGCTCGACCCGGTCCCAATGCAGGCCCAGCCACGTCAGGTCTTGCTTGATGCCGTCGACGTATTCTTCCTTGGACCTTTCGGGATCGGTATCGTCAATCCGCAGAATAAAGGTGCCGCCAGCCTTACGGGCTATCAGGTAGTTCATCAGCGCCGTGCGCAAATTGCCCACATGGATATATCCGGTGGGGGAAGGGGCAAAACGTGTGATTGTCTGGGACATGTGGTCAACTCCTCGTGGTGCTGTGGACCTGTCATAAGGCACTGACAATGTCCAGTAACGGCCCGTCCCGAGATACATATGTCGGGACGTTGAAAATATCCCGCAGCACATACCAAACCATTAACCCTAAAACCGCCCCGCACAAGGCATCTGCCTGTTTGCACAGCCTGCCTGCCTTGGCGTCGAGGATTGTTGCGCTACTTCCCTTTCAGGATCAACATGGAAGGAAAACAAATGACAACCGGACCAAATCTCTCCCGCCGCGCCGCACTTGCCGGCGCCGCCGCATTGCCACTTGCCGCAGGCCTTGCAGGCACCGCCCGCGCTTCCGCGCCGATGGCGGGAATGGGCATGTCACCCTTCCAACGCGTGACCCTTGGCGGTTTCGATGTGACCACGATCCTTGCTGGCACCGCCGCCCGGCCCGATCCGCATACGATCTTTGGTCTGAACGTCGATGACGAAACGTTCGCCGATGTCTCCGCTGCGGCGAAGCTGCCGACCGATCAAGCGCAATTTTTCTTTACGCCTACTGTGATCAACACTGGGGCCGAGCTCGTTTTGTTCGATACAGGCCTGAACGCCGAAGGCACCACCGCTGCGCTTGAGGCTGCGGGATACGCACCCGACCAGATCGACATCGTTGTGCTGACGCATATGCACGGCGACCACATCGGCGGTCTGATGGCGGGTGATGCGCCAACCTTTCCCAACGCGCGTTATGTGACCGGTCAGGTAGAATTCGACGCATGGTCCAAAATGGACAACGAAGGGTTCAATACCAAGGTCAAACCACTGGCCGAACAGATGACATTCCTTGAGGATGGCGGCAGCGTCGCCTCCGGCATCACGGCGATGGCGGCCTTTGGACATACGCCGGGTCACATGGCCTATATGATTGAAAGCGATGGCAGTCAGCTGGTGTTGGGCGCGGATTTCGCCAATCACTACGTCTGGTCACTGGCGCATCCCGATTGGGAAGTCTCATTCGACATGGACAAGGAAACCGCAGCAAAGACCCGACGCCGCATGCTGGACATGCTGGCCGCCGACGGCACGCCGTTTGTAGGTTATCACATGCCATGGCCTGCTTTTGGCTACGTCGAAAAAGCGGGCGAGAATTTCGCCTATGTGCCGCATACCTACCAGCTGCTGCTGTAAATCGACGCCGACATCGAACGAAAGCCGGGCGAAACTTTTTGCTCGGCTTTACTGTGACTACAGCCTTTATGAATTTCGTGCGCTGGACTTAGCGATTTTCAGCTCTGACTGCACCTACTCGGCTCAGCCACCCTCTTGCAGCGCTCCATTTTCCCAGTCTCCGCTGGCTTCCTCGCCGGTGGCATATTTCATCGTGCCGACACCCTGCCGCTTGCCCGCCACGAAGCTCCCTTCATAGACGTCACCATTGGCATAGGTCGCTGTGCCCTCGCCCTCGATCTCGCCGTCCGCCCAAGCACCTTCATACTTGAAACCGGACGCCATGGTGATGGTTCCGGCACCGTGGCGCAGGCCGCCGCGGAATTCCCCGGCATAGACCGTGCCATCAGGATAAGTCGCTGTGCCCATGCCCTCGCGCTGGCCATCTTTCCAGGCACCCTCGTAGCGATAGCCGTCGGCATAGGTCATCACCCCTTGGCCGTCGTTGCGGGCATTCACGAAATCGCCTTCGTAAACGATGCCATTGGGATAGGTAGCGCGGCCCTTGCCCTCGATCACGCCCGCTTTCCAGTCCCCTTCATAGGTTGATCCATCGGGGTAGGTGATCTTGCCCGTGCCATCGGCCAGATCATCGCGGAAATTACCAGCATAGATTGATCCATCGGGATAGGTCACCTGACCCTCGCCCTCGATCTGTCCGCCAACCCAGGACCCGGTGTAAACATAGCCATCGGTGCCGGTGAACGTGCCCTGCCCATCGCGACGGTCGTCCTTGAAATCACCCTCGTAGACATCACCGTTTTCATAGACCACACGGCCTTTGCCCTCGCGGCGCCCGGCCACAAGCTGGCCCTCATAGACATCGCCATTGGGCTGGGTCAGCGTACCGCTGCCGTCGATCTGGCCGCCGGTCCATTCGCCCACATAGATCAGCCCGTCCGGCATGGTCAGCGTACCGCTGCCCGCGCGTTCACCCGCCATGATCTCGCCTTCGTACACGGCACCGTCAGGATAGGTGATCGTGCCGACACCCTGTTTCACACCATCGACCCAATCGCCTTTGTATTCATAGCCACCCGGGCTTTGCATCACACCCTTGCCGTCATGCTGCGCATTGCGAAAGGTGCCTTCATAGCGGACCCCGTTGGCATAAAGCGCAATGCCCTGTCCGGTGATCGCGCCCGCCTGCCATTCACCCTCATAGGTGCCGCCATCGGCAAATGTGATCTTGCCAAAGCCATCGGGTTTCCCGCGCTCAAAATTGCCCTCATAGACGGACCCATTAGGAAAACGTGCAACGCCTTCGCCCTTGATTTCACCCGCGACCCATTGGCCGGAATACTCATAGCCATTGGGCAGCTTATAAGTGCCCTGCCCGTCCTGAAGCCCATCCTTGAAGGTGCCCTCATAGACACCGCCATCGTCATATTGCTTGGTCAGCACGTCACCGTTTTGCGCCGCCAAAGGCAGGGGCAGCAGGGTCAGACACAAAAGTAGAGCGCGAAATGGCATGGGGCGAACCTCTTGAAAACAGGCGGCAGGGCCGTTGGCCTGTAGCCTATGCAATGGGTTCAAAGGGGGCAATGTCTTTTCAAACCGTTGGCTTTGCTGCGCTGATCTGTGTGAAATCGCGCTGACTAGAGACGTTTCGTGCAGTACCTACTTCTACATCAGAAGCCTGATTTACGTGCCCGCTTGCGGCAATTCAGCAAATACCCTTTCCCCTCAGGTCTGATCTGCTACATCCCTGCGGGACAAACCGCATAAGGGCCGCACAACATGGCAGACCGTTTCCGCATTACTTTGGGCCAGTTGAACCCGACCGTCGGCGATCTGGCAGGCAATGCCGCCCTCGCGCTACAGGCCTGGGAGCAAGGCAAGGCCGATGGCGCTGATCTGGTTGCCCTGCCCGAGATGTTCATCGCCGGCTACAACGCGCAGGATCTGGTGATGAAACGCGCCTTCCAGCTTGATGTGATGACCCATATCGAAGCATTGGCCGCAGAATGTGCGGATGGCCCCGCGCTGGCGATCGGTGCGCCCTGGGCCGAAGGGGCGCAGCTGTTCAACGCCTATCTGATCCTAAAGAACGGCAAAATTGCCAGCCGCACCCTGAAACATGAGCTGCCGAACGAAACGGTCTTTGACGAGGTGCGTATCTTTGACAGCGGTCCTTTGGGCGGTCCCTATGCCGTGGGCAACACCCGCATCGGCAGCCCGATCTGCGAGGACGCCTGGCATCCCGATGTTGCCGAGACACTGGCCGAAACCGGTGCCGAATTCCTGCTCGTGCCCAATGGTTCGCCCTACTACCGGGGCAAGATGGAAACCCGCATGAACATGATGGTCGCGCGGGTCGTCGAGACAGGCCTGCCCCTGATCTACCTCAACATGGTCGGCGGTCAGGATGATCAGGTGTTCGACGGTGCATCCTTTGCACTGAACCCCGGTGGGAAGCTGGCGCTGAAACTGCCTGCGTTCGATGCGGCCACAGTGAGCATTGATCTGGAACGCACACCCGACGGCTGGCGCGTGACCGAGGGCGAGGTCGCCATATTCCCCGATGACTATGAGGCCGATTATCGCGTCATGGTACAGGGTCTGCGTGACTACATGGGCAAGACCGGTTTCAAGAAAGTGCTGCTGGGCCTGTCTGGCGGGATCGACAGTGCCATTGTCGCCACCATCGCCGTTGATGCGCTGGGTGCGGAAAACGTGCGCTGTGTGATGCTGCCGTCCGAATATACCTCGCAAGCCTCGCTGGATGATGCCGAAGAAATCGCCAGGAACCTCGGGTGTCATTACGACTATGTCCCGATCAAGGAAGGCCGCCAGGCGATCACCAATACTTTGGCCCCCCTGTTCGCCGACCGCGATGCGGACCTGACCGAAGAAAACATCCAGTCGCGCCTGCGGGGGCTTTTGCTGATGGCGCTCTCGAATAAGTTCGGTGAGATGCTGCTGACCACGGGCAACAAATCCGAAGTCGCGGTGGGATATGCGACGATCTATGGCGACATGGCGGGCGGCTATAACCCCATCAAAGACATGTACAAAACCCGCGTGTTTGAAACCTGCCGCTGGCGCAATACCAATCACCGGGATTGGATGATGGGACCAGCGGGCGCGGTGATACCTGAAAACATCATCACCAAACCGCCGACTGCCGAGCTGCGCGAGGATCAAAAGGACAGCGACAGCCTGCCCGACTATCCTGATCTTGACGCGATGCTCGAGATTTTGGTCGATCAGGACGGCTCGATCGAGGATTGCGTGGCAGCAGGCTTTGACCGCGCCACGGCAAAGAAGGTCGAGCACCTGATCTATATCTCCGAGTACAAACGCTTCCAGTCCGCCCCCGGTCCGCGTCTGACCAAAGGGGCCTTCTGGCTTGATCGCCGCTACCCCATCGTGAACCGCTGGCGGGATCCAAGCTAAGCCTGACTGTCTGTCCTTGCGAGGACAGACGCTGGATACCGCAGTGCGCATGATGCCGCGTTGCCCCTGTTTAGTACAGTTCGCGCCAAAACCACGGCACATTCCTGTGGCACCCGTTCCGCTACCTGAACCGGCAGCCGGGCGTCAAAAGGCTTATGACTGACACCATCATTGTCCAAATCCGCCCGCGACGGGCCATGGCAATTGGCGTTTGCACAGGCCTCGTGGCCGCAATCTGGCTGATGATCTGTTTCTGGCTATTCGTTTTTCACGCGAACGGCCTGACATGGGCGGGGTTTCTCTCCACTCTCGTCGGCGCGGTTTTCGCGGGTCTCGCCTGTCTTAATATTGGCATCGCGTTCAAAAAGCCTGCAGCTTTGCGGATGGACGCGCATGGCATTTCGGGCTTTTACGCAGACCCGGCAACTTGGCACGAAATCGAAAAGATCGACACAATTACTGATGCGAAAGGGCGCAGGTTCCTTGGCTTTGGCTTGCTCGACGCCGTCGCATTCCGCGACCATCAAACCCCTTGGCGGCGTTTCGTGTGCTGGGCAAACGGTCGCCACAGCGGCCTGCACATCATAATCTCCGAAGCGCTGTTGCGCGATGCAACTGCCGAGGGTCTCGCCGCGCAGGCAAAGCGCCTGCACCAACAGGCGGCCACGCGATGAATGCCAACGGCTAGAAACCACCAAACGCACGATCACGTGACTTGAGCCTGCCCTGCTGAAGCGCCAAAGATCGGGTATGCGTTTTCTCCTTGCCCTCTTCCTCTTGGCGGCCTCGCCCGTGGTGGCCTGCGGGCCTGATACGGATTGTCCTGTCGGCGACCGGATCTACCGGATTGTCATGCCCGACGGCCATGACGGCACGACACCCGCACCCGCCTTGATCTGGTCTCACGGTTATCGCGGGTCCGCCGCGGGCGTCATGCGCAACGGCTCCCTGCGCAAAATGCTATCTGACGCGGGTTTTGCCCTGATCGCCGCTCAAGGCGTGAATGGATCGTGGAACCTGCCTTACGGGCCCCGCACCTTTGACAGCGACGGATCAGCCGAGTTCGCCTATTTCGACGCGGTGATTGCAGATGCCACCGCACGGCACGCCATCGACCCGGACCGGATCATCGCCGCCGGTTTTTCTGCGGGCGGTATGATGGTCTGGAACCTTGCCTGCTCTCACCCCGGAAAATTCGCGGGCTTCATCCCGGTTTCCGGCACATTCTGGCTGAGACCTCCCGACATATGCAAAACGCCTGTGTCGAGCATTGTGCACATCCATGGAGACGCGGACACAACTGTGCCGCTGAAAGGACGCGCGATTGGCAGGACCAGACAGGGAGAGGTGGACCAGGCCCTTGCGATGTACGCAGCTTTTGGGGAGTTCGGCCCGCCAACCACCGAAACAACTGGCCCGCTGACCTGCGATGTGCAGACCAATCCACAAAGCGACGTTCTGCACTTTTGTCTTTTCGAGGGAGGTCATTCGTTTCGCACAGAGTACCTTGGCTATGCTATCGACACGCTTCGGAGCGTGAACCAGTTCTGATCACCCAGCGCCGCCTGCTGACAAACGCCGTTTCAGCACAGATGCCCGGCAACCTCCGCCCCTCTACCCAAAGCGGGCCATATCCGCTACACATGCGGACCCGACCAGCAACCAGAGCTTTGTTCATGACCAAGACTTTCACAACCACCCGCGAATTACGCTTTGGCGATTGCGATATCTCCGGCACCGCATATTTCCCCGCCTATCTGGATATCCTGAATGGCGTGAACGAAGAGTTTTGGGCACATCTGGGGTATCCTTGGCATGAAATCATCTGGAAGGAACGCTGGGGCACGCCCACGGTCCATCTGAGCTGCGATTTCTCTGTCCCGTCCCTGTTTGGCCAGACGCTGACTTTTGATTTACAGGTTGTCCGCGTGGGCCGGTCCTCTGTCACCCTCAAACACGAGATCAGCTGTGAAGGCGAAAAACGATGGAGCAGCACACAGGTTTTGGCGGCGTCTGATCTGGACAAGCACACCTCCGTGCCCTGGCCCGACGCAGTGAAAAAGACGCTGGATGCGTGGCTGGTCCAGGACTGAGCCTGCTTAATCCCATGACCTCCGCTGATAAGGATCAGGCTAATGAGGGCTACGAAAGCGATTTCTTTAACTGCCGCTGATCTCCTGCAAATTGTGTCTGTGACGGCGGCCAAATTTGACGCAGGCACAGGTGGCGGCACCCGCCCGTGATCTTTGCCTAACGCCCGATCACTGCGAGAGGACAGCCGATGAAAGACGCAGCCGACGAGCTTTTGGAGAATGTGGCACTGCCGTTTGAACAGGCGCGGGCGATGCCGCCATCGGTCTATACCTCCGAGGCGTTTCTGGCCCGCGAGATCTCTGCGATTTTCGCCCAAGACTGGTTCTGCGCCGGACGCGCCGACGCATTGGCCAAACCGGGGGATTACATCAGCCTTGACCTTGCCGACCAGCCGATCATCGTTTTGCGCGACAAGGACGGTGCCTTGCGCGCCATGTCGAACGTCTGCCGCCACCGCATGTCCACCTTGCTCGAAGGGCGCGGCAACACCCGTAGCATCGTCTGTCCCTATCACGCCTGGACCTACAATCTGGACGGATCCCTGCGCGGCGCGCCCGCAATGGATCAGAACAAGGGCTTCTGCAAATCGGACTACAGCCTGCCCACGATCCGGTGTGAGGAATGGCTCGGCTGGGTCTTTGTCACCCTGAACCCCGACATCCCGCCCGTGGCGCAGCAACTGGCCAAGGTCGAAGATATGGTCAGCGATTATGACATGACCAACTACACCGAAACCTTCTTTGAGACCCACGTCTGGGACACGAACTGGAAGGTGCTGGCCGAGAATTTCATGGAAAGCTATCACCTGCCGGTCTGCCATGCAGGCACCATCGGCGGTCTGTCCAAACTGGACGAAATGATATGCCCGCCCGGTGAAGAAACCTTCAACTACCACACGATCCTGAAGGACGATTCACTCCGTATCGCGATGGCCCACCCCAGCAACACGCGCATGGAAGGCGAGCGGCGGCGCACGACCTTTCTCCTCGCGATCTATCCCAGCCTGCTGATCACGCTGACGCCGGGCTACTTCTGGTATCTGTCGTTGCACCCACAGGGCGTCGGTCAGGTCCGGATCGGTTTTGGCGGCGGCATGTCTGACGACTACGCAGGTGACGAAGACGCTCAGGCCAATTTCGAGCGGCTGAAGGCGTTGTTGGATGACGTGAACGTCGAAGACCGGGGATGCACGGAAAAGGTCTATCGCGGGCTGCGGTCACAGGCGGCAGCGCCGGGGCACCTGTCGCATCTGGAACGGCCCAACTACGATTTCGCGCAGTACATCAATGCCCGCGTACAAGGGGAAGTGGACAAGCGGGGCTGATCCCCTCGGTCCTCCATGCCGTTGCGCGTGCGGTCTAAACCACCTCGCCCGCGTCCAGCTTTTCCAACCACGCCTCCGCGTCTTTCAACACGGTCTCCCGGCGATCTTCATCCATGCGGTCCCATGTCCGGTACATATTACCCATCCGCGCATTGTTCGAAAACCTCTCGCGGTGGCGATCCAGAAAATGCCAGTACAGCAGGTTGAACGGGCAGGCCCCCTCGCCGGTCTTCACGCTGACCTTGTACTGGCAACCCTTGCAGTAATCCGACATGCGGTTGATGTAAGCCCCTGAGGACACATAGGGTTTCGAAGCCACGATCCCTCCATCTGCGAACTGCGTCATCCCGATGGTATTGGCCGTCATCACCCATTCAAACGCATCCGTATAAACCGACATGTACCATTCATGCACCTGCTGCGGGTTCATTCCTGCGAGCAGGGCAAAGTTGCCCGTGATCATCAGCCGCTGGATGTGGTGGGCGTAGGCGTGCTTTTCGGTCTGGTCGATGGTCTGTGAGATACAGTTCATCTTGGTCTCAGCACCCCAGTAGAACCCGGGCAAATCGCGGTCGTGCTTAAGCACATTGCGCTCGGAATAATCCGGTCCCTCCAGAAAATAGATGCCCCGAATATACTCGCGCCAGCCGATGATCTGGCGGATGAACCCTTCGGCGGCGTTGATCGGCACATCGCCGTCTTTCCACGCCTGCTCTACCGCGCGGCACACCTCAAGGGGGTCCAGCAAGCCGATATTCATATAGGGCGACAGCACCGCGTGATAGAGAAACGCCTCTCCCTCCAGCATTGCGTCCTGAAAATCCCCGAAATTCGGCAGCGCGTTTCTGACGAAATATTCGAGTGCCTCCAGCGCCTGCTCGCGTGTCGTGGCAAAGGGAAAGGGCCGCACGGACCCGAAATTATCTCCGAACCGCGCCTCGACCATCTCAAGGACCTCCTCCACGGTTTCGTCCGCCTCGAAATTCAGCGGCCCGTCCAGCGTCACCTCACCCTTTACCGGCTTGCGGTTCTCGTGATCGTAGTTCCATTTACCGCCCGCCGGATCGTCGCCCTCCATCAATAGGTCGGTCTTGCGTCGCATTTCGCGGTAGAAATATTCCATCCGCAGCGCCTTGCGCCCCTCGGCCCAATCCTCGAACTCCTTATGCGACGCGATAAAGCGATCATCGTTCAGGATATGCGTCTTGACCGGCGCGTATTTCAGCTTGTCGATCAGCCGCCATTCGCCCGGCTCGGTGCAGATGACGCCTGCCGCTCCCGTCTCCTCGGCGCGGCGCAACAGCTCACCTACAATAGAACCCGCGTTCTCGTTATCGGTCAGTTTGGTATAGCGTACATCCCAACCGTCCTCGCGCAACTCCTGCGCAAACTTGCGCATCGCGGCAAAGATCAGCGCGATCTTTTTGGGGTGATGCGGCACATACTCCGCCTCTTCCAACACCTCAGCCATGACAACGACATCACCGTCCTTGTCCGCCTTTTGCAGCGCGGACAAATTATGTGACAGCTGGTCGCCCAACACCAGAACAAGACGAGTCACCACTGCACCGCCTTGCCTGCCCAGTCAAAGAACTGGCCGGTGTCTTCTGTGGTTAGCCCATCCATCACCCGCAGCAAATTCTCTGCGGCCTCTTCGGGCGCCACTGCCGGATGGCGGCCCAAATACTTCTCGGTGAAAGGCGTGGCTACCGTACCAGGATGCAGCGCCACGCAAACCGACTTCTTGTGCGTCCGCGCCAGTTCAATCGCGGCGGTATGCACCACCTGATTGACCGCCGCCTTGGCGCTGCGATAGCTGATCCAGCCCCCGATCTTGTTATCCCCGATGGACCCCACCCGCGCCGACAAAACCGCAAGCACGCCGCGCCCGTCGCGGGGCAAAAGATCATGCGCATGCGACAGCACCAACGCCGGACCGATGGTGTTCAGCGCGAATTGATCCATCATCGCCTGCGCCTCGATCGCCTTGATGGTTTTCTCCGGTTCCGCCCCGTCTATCTCAAGCGCGCCCGTGGCAATGACGATCCTGTCAAATGGGCCTTCAAGCTGACCCAGATGCCGGGCCACACTGTCCGCATCGGTAATGTCAAACCCGTCTGCACTGCGCGACAGGCGGGTTACGGTCTCGCCCTTGGCAGCACAGGCATCGGCCAATGCCGACCCGATCCCGCCAGAGGCACCTATGATCAATGTCTTTTTCATCTCATGCGACCTAGCGGGCCGCGCCGCCGCTTCAACGCAAAAGAATCGCAACCCGAAAGCGCGAGCACGACAAAGCGCAAACTTCCTCTTCCCATTTCAAATCACTTGCCTATAAATGTCGCCATGACACGCACTGCCCATATCACTGCTTTGCCGCTGATTTCTGCGGCCCCTCTGCGTGCATCCCTGCTGCTGCTAATCCGCCTCTGAGCGTGCCATCCCGGCGCGTCCGCTCAGAGGGCAGATCACCGCGCCACGGATTACCAAGCAGAAACGAAAGAGCCTCAACATGACCGATACAACCACACAAGACCGCGTCTTGATCTTTGACACGACACTGCGCGATGGCGAACAAAGCCCCGGCGCCACCATGACCCACGCCGAAAAGCTGGAAATTGCCGGACTGCTCGACGAAATGGGCGTTGATATTATCGAAGCCGGTTTTCCCATCGCGTCCGAGGGGGATTTTGCCGCCGTCAGCGAGATCGCCAAGAACAGCAAGAACTCCGTGATCTGCGGGTTGTCTCGGGCACAACTGGGCGACATTGATCGCTGTTGGGAAGCGGTGAAACATGCCGCACAGCCGCGCATTCACACCTTTATCGGCACCTCGCCCCTGCACCGCGCCATTCCCAACCTCACGATGGATGAAATGGCCGAGCGGATCGACCAGACCGTTAGCCACGCGCGTAATCTGTGTGACAACGTGCAATGGTCCCCGATGGACGCCACGCGCACAGAGCTTGATTACCTTTACCGCGTGGTCGAGATCGCCATCAAAGCGGGGGCGACCACGATCAACATCCCCGATACGGTGGGCTATACCGCCCCGCGCGAAAGTGCGGATTTGATCCGCAAGCTGCTGGAAAATGTGCCGGGCGCGGATGAGATCATCTTTGCCACCCATTGCCACAACGATCTGGGCATGGCGACGGCGAACTCTTTGGCGGCGGTCGAAGCCGGGGCACGTCAGATCGAATGTACCATCAACGGATTGGGCGAACGCGCGGGCAACACGGCATTGGAAGAAGTCGTGATGGCCCTGCGCGTGCGCAACGACATCATGCCCTATCAAACGGGCATCGACGCAACCAAGATCATGAACATCTCGCGCCGTGTCTCGACAGTATCGGGCTTCCCGGTGCAACCCAACAAGGCCATCGTCGGCAAAAACGCCTTTGCGCATGAAAGCGGTATCCATCAGGACGGTATGCTGAAAAACGCCGAGACCTTCGAGATCATGCGCCCCGAAGACGTGGGCCTGTCCGAGACAAACATCGTCATGGGCAAACACTCCGGCCGCGCCGCGCTGCGCTCGAAACTCGAAGACCTCGGGTTCGAGTTAGGGGACAACCAGCTCAAGGATGTCTTTGTGCGGTTCAAGGAGCTGGCCGACCGCAAAAAGGAAATCTACGAAGACGACCTGATTGCACTGATGCGCACCACCACGGACCCGGAGGAAGACCGCGTTCGTCTGGTTTCAATGCATGTGGTCTGCGGCACCGAAGGGCCAAATCAGGCCAGGATGACGCTGACTGTCGATGGCGCCGAACAGACCACAGAACAAACCGGCGACGGCCCCGTCGATGCGGCGTTCAACTGCGTCAAGGCAATCGTGCCCCACACCGCCCGCTTGCAGCTCTATCAGGTGCATGCGGTCACCGAAGGTACAGATGCGCAGGCGACAGTATCGGTGCGCATGGAAGAAGACGGGCGTATCGTTACCGGACAAGCGGCAGACACCGACACGGTCGTCTCCTCCACCCGCGCCTATATCCACGCCCTGAACCGCCTGCTGGTGCGCCGCGAGAAGGGCGGCACCGACAAGCGCGAAGTCAGCTACAAAGACGTAAGCTAAAAACAGAGAGGGGTGGGCGCTTTGCCTACCCCCTATTCATACGGATTCTTCGGCCCACGATCATCGCTCAATGATTTTTGCGAGCGTTCCACGATCAGCAGTACCGCATCTGCCAGGTGCTCGCGCTCAATCGCTTTGGCCCCCCGCGAAACCCGCAGCTTGTGGGCTTCCAGCATGACTTCGGCGTGGCTCGACCCGCGTGGCGGGATAAAGGTGTAGCAGGCCAGTTCGATCAACAGGCCCAGCGGATCCTTGAAATAGATCGAATGCATGAAGCCGCGATCCTTGACCCCGGAATTCCCGATGCCCCGTTTTTTCAGCCGATCCAAAATCTGATCGAACATGGCGCGATCCACCTCAAACGCGATGTGATGCACACAGCCGGGATCCATCGGGGTACGGCTATGAACGGGCTTGCGGTTCTCGTTCGAAAAGATCGTAATCAACCGCCCGTCACCGGGATCAAAGTACAAATGCCCTTCGTCCTCATCATCCAAATTGGGTTGGTCAAAGATGAACGGCATGCCCAGCAAGCCTTCCCAGAAGTCGATGCTGGACTGCCGGTCCGCGCCTGTCAAAGTGATATGATGGACGCCAAGGGTTTGGATTTTCTTCATGTTCTGCTTTCCTCCTACCATGCTTTGACCCTCAACCTAGGGCGCGAGCGGCAACCTGCCCAGTGTCGCCAAAGACCCCCTTTCGCATGGGTTTTCCCATGCCTATAAGGGCGCAAAGCCTGCATCGGGAGAGTCGCGGGCCATAGTTTTATAATTAAGGTGCTTGGGCGAATGAACCTCTTTGGAAACCTCAGTGGGCTATTTTCATCTGATATGGCAATCGACTTGGGCACCGCGAACACCCTCGTCTATGTCAAAGGGCGCGGTATCGTTCTGTCTGAACCCTCTGTGGTAGCCTATCACATCAAGGACGGTGTGAAAAAGGTGCTTGCCGTAGGCGAAGATGCCAAGCTGATGCTCGGCCGCACCCCGGGTTCCATTGAGGCGATCCGCCCGATGCGTGAAGGTGTGATTGCGGACTTTGACACCGCCGAAGAGATGATCAAACATTTCATCCGCAAGGTGCACAAACGCTCGACCTTTTCCAAGCCCAAGATCATCGTCTGCGTGCCCCACGGTGCGACCCCGGTTGAAAAGCGTGCGATCCGCCAGTCGGTACTGAGTGCAGGTGCGCGGCGTGCCGGCCTGATTGCCGAACCCATCGCAGCGGCGATTGGTGCGGGGATGCCGATCACCGATCCCACCGGCAATATGGTTGTCGACATCGGTGGTGGTACGACCGAAGTCGCGGTCCTGTCGCTGGGCGATATCGTTTATGCCCGTTCCGTGCGCGTCGGTGGTGACCGTATGGACGAGGCGATCATCAGCTACCTGCGCCGCCAGCAGAACCTGTTGGTGGGTGAAACCACGGCAGAGCGGATTAAAACTTCCATCGGCACGGCCCGCATGCCCGACGACGGGCGCGGCACCTCGATGCAGATCCGCGGGCGCGACCTGCTGAATGGTGTCCCAAAAGAGATCGAGGTGACGCAGGCCCAGATCGCCGAAGCCCTCGCCGAACCTGTGCAGCAGATTTGCGAAGCGGTGATGACCGCGCTTGAGACAACACCTCCGGACCTTGCCGCAGATATTGTCGATCGCGGCGTCATGTTGACGGGTGGCGGGGCGTTGCTGGGCGATCTGGATCTGGCGCTGCGCGAACAGACCGGCCTTGCAATCTCTGTCGCGGATGAGCCGTTGAACTGCGTTGCATTGGGTACCGGCAAGGCGCTGGAATACGAAAAACAACTGCGCCACGCCATCGACTACGACAGCTGATCTTTGCTAGGCTGAGGCAGGCCCGGCACCGGGCAGGAGCGCATCGGACATGGCAAGCGACCGTTCAAATTTAAACGATTATACCGCTCCCCTCCGGCGCTTGCTTCTGGTTGTCCTGATCCTTGTTCTGGGGACCATCTTTTTGCTCTGGCGCATCGACAGCCCGCGTGTCGAACGCTTTCGCGCCCAGATCACGGATCAGCTAATGCCCAACCTAGACTGGGCCATGGCGCCGGTAACGGGCACGGTCAATCTGCTGCGGGATTTCCAGTCCTATCGCCGCCTCGCCGAACAGAACGGAGAGTTGCGCAGCGAATTGCGCCAGATGCAGGCGTGGAAAGAAGCGGCCTTGCAACTGGAACAGGAAAACGCCCGGTTGCTGGACCTGAACAAGGTGCGGCTTGATCCACGGCTGACCTTTATCACCGGGGTCGTCATCGCCGATTCCGGCTCGCCTTTCCGGCAGTCGGTGCTGCTGAATGTTGGTGCGCGCGATGGTTTGGTCGATGGATGGGCCACGATGGATGGCATCGGTCTGGTCGGCCGCATTTCCGGCGTGGCCGAGAATACCGCCCGTGTGATCCTGCTGACGGACGCCACCAGCCGTATTCCCGCGACGATCCAGCCCTCCGGGCAGCGCGCCATCGTGACGGGGGACAACACCATCGCACCCCCGATTGATTTTCTTGAAAACCCCGATCTGGTGCGTCCCGGTGACCGGGTGATCAGCTCGGGTGATGGCGGGGTCTTTCCGGCCGGTTTGCTGATTGGCCAGATCGCCGCTGACCCCGGTGGCCGTCTGCGGGTCCGTCTGGCGGCAGATTACGAGCGGCTCGAATTCCTGCGGGTGCTGCGCCACTACGGGACCGAAAACGTAACCGACACCGCGCGGATCATCACCGAAGACGGGCCACTGGACGATGCCGAAACGGTGGTCTCCGAATGAATGACCTGTCGCTCACCCGCCTGTGGCTGATGCGTGGCGCTTTCTTGCTGCTGACGCTTGTGATTCTGTTCTTCCACCTGCTGCCGCTGGATACGACACCCAGCCGCTGGGCCGGGCCGGATATTCTGCTGTGCTTTGCGCTGGCATGGAGCCTTCGGCGGCCGGAGTATGTTCCTCCGCTGGTGCTTGCGCTGGCCTTTCTCTGTACCGACCTGCTGCTGCAACGTCCGCCGGGGCTTTGGGCGATGCTGGCGCTGATTGGATGCGAAAACCTTAAATCGCGCGGGCGTTCGCTGCGGGATTCCAATTTTGCGGCGGAATGGATCGCTGCGGGGTTGATCATCATCGGTATCAGTATCGGTTACCGGATCATTCTGGCGCTTGTGCTGGTCGATCTGCCCAGCCTCACGCTCAGCCTTTCCGAATTGGGCACAACCCTGCTAATCTACCCCGCAGTGGTCGCTGTGACGCATTTCCTTATGGGCGTGCGCAAGGCAGCACCGGGTGATCTGGATGCACTGGGCCAGCGGGTCTGAGGGAGCCGAAAGATGAGACGCAATCGCGCTGAAAACGATGCCAACCATGCCAAGCTTACGCGGCGGGCCGCCCTGCTGGGCGGTGCGCAGCTGTTGTTCATGGGGGGGCTGGCCGCGCGCATGCGGTATTTGCAGGTCGATCAGGCCGACCAGTTTCGTCTGCTGGCCGAGGAAAACCGCATCAATATTCGTTTGATCCCGCCTGCCCGCGGGGAAATCTTTGACCGCAACGGCACGCGGCTGGCCGAAAACGTACCGTCCTACCGGATTGTTATGGTCCGGGAGGACGCAGGCGATGTGGATGCGGTGATGGCCCGTCTCAGTCAGGTGATCGACATCGAGCTTGAGACCTATGAGCGCGCGCTGGAAGAGCTTAAGCGCTCTGCCCCCTTCCTGCCGGTTACCATCGTCGAAGGTGTTAGCTGGGACGAGGTCAGCAAGGTTAGCGTCAACGCGCCTGCCCTGCCCGGCGTTACACCCGAGGTTGGCCTGACACGGGTCTATCCACGCGGATCGGACTTTGCCCATGTGGTCGGGCGTGTGGGCCGCGTGAGCCAGAAAGACCTTGATGCACTGGAAAACCCGGATCAAGTGCTACGCATTCCGCGCTTTCAGATTGGCAAAATCAATGTCGAGGCACGGGCGGAAGATATGCTGCGCGGTAGTGCCGGCACCAAACAGGTCGAGGTGAACGCCACCGGTCGCGAAATGCGTGAGCTGGCCCGTCGCGAAGGACAATCCGGCGCTGACCTGCAATTGACCGTCGACGCCAAGTTGCAAGGCTATGTTCAGGCCCGTCTGGGAGGTGAAAGCGCCGCCGTGGTGGTGATGGATTGCGAAAACGGCGATCTGGCCGCGATCTCTTCGGCTCCCAGCTATGATCCGAACCTCTTTATTGGTGGGATCTCATCCAAGGATTATGACCCGCTGCTGAACTCTATCTACCGCCCCCTGGTCAACAAGACCGTGCAGGGGGCCTATCCGCCCGGCTCTACCTTCAAGATGCTGACGGCGATGGCCGCCCTTGAGGACGGGCTGATCGGCCCGGATGAAACCGTTTATTGCCCCGGTCACCTCGAGGTTGCAGGGCGTAGGTTTCACTGCTGGAAACGTGCGGGCCACGGCTGGGTCGATCTGGAAAACTCGCTCAAGCAATCCTGCGATGTCTACTATTACGATCTGGCGCTGAAAGTCGGCATCGAGAAAATTTCGGCGATGGCCAACCGCTTTGGGCTGGGCATCCGGCATGATCTGGCACTGTCTTCCGTGAATACCGGGCTAACACCGACCAAAGCCTGGAAAAAAAGTGCGCGTGGCGCGGATTGGGTGATCGGCGACACGGTGAACGCCTCCATCGGGCAAGGTTTCATGCTGGCTTCGCCCCTGCAACTGGCGGTGATGTCTGCGCGCCTTGCCACCGGACGCGAGGTGACGCCCCGCCTGATCAAATCGGTGGACGGGGTCGAACAGCCTTTGGGTATCGGCGCTGATCTGAACATGAATGAAAACAATCTGCGCAAAATGCGCCGCGCGATGTACGAGGTGGTGAACGACCGGCGCGGCACGGCATACCGCAGCCGCATCATCGCCGATGAATGGCGCATGGCGGGCAAGACCGGCACCAGCCAGGTGCGTAACATCACCGCCGCAGAACGCGCCCGTGGTGTGACCCGCAACGCCGATCTGCCGTGGGAACGGCGCGACCACGCGCTTTTCGTGGCCTTCGCGCCCTATGACAAACCGCGCTATGCTGTGTCTGTATTGGTGGAACATGGCGGCGGCGGATCGACCGCTGCGGCCCCCATCGCCCGCGACGTCCTGTTGCAAGCGCTGGCAGGTGGAGAGCCACCACTTGACGCCTATCCCACCGGCGACCGCGCCCGCATCAAAAGCCAGCAAGAGCGCCTGCGTGATGTCCAGCCTCAAGCCGCGATCAAGGGGAACGATCAGGCATGAGCTATCTTGAGTATACGGTCAAATCGGTCCCCACCGGTTTCCGCAAGATCCTGCATCTGAACTGGCCTTTGGCGGTGCTGCTGGCGTCGGTTTGCGGCGTCGGGTTCCTGATGCTCTATTCCGTGGCCGGTGGTTCCTACACCCCGTGGGCCGAACCACAGATGAAGCGTTTTGCAGCAGGCCTTGTGCTGATGGTCGGCGTGGCGATGGTGCCGATCTGGTTGTGGCGCAACCTATCCGGCGTTGCTTATGGCACGGCGCTGGTGCTGCTGGTGGCGGTTGCTTTCGTCGGCGACGAACGCAAGGGGTCCCAGCGCTGGCTTGATCTGGGGTTCATTGATCTGCAACCCTCCGAGCTGATGAAAATCACCCTGGTGATGTTCCTGGCGGCCTATTACGACTGGTTGCCGGCGCGGCGTGTGTCGCGACCCTTCTGGGTGCTCTTGCCTCTGGGCATTATCTTTTTGCCAACTGCGCTGGTGCTGGAACAACCCGATCTTGGTACCTCAATCCTGTTGCTGGCCGCTGGCGGGGGCATGATGTTTCTCGCAGGGGTCCACTGGGCCTATTTCGCCGCCGTTATCGCTAGCGCCGTAGGGCTGGTGACGGCCGTGTTCCAGTCACGCGGCACCCCTTGGCAATTGTTGAACAATTATCAGTATCGACGCATCGACACCTTTCTCGATCCCGCCGCCGACCCGCTGGGGGCGGGCTATCACATCACCCAGTCCAAGATCGCGCTGGGCTCTGGCGGCTGGACCGGGCGCGGCTTTATGCAGGGCACGCAATCAAGGCTGAACTTTCTGCCGGAAAAGCATACGGACTTTATTTTCACCACATTGGCCGAAGAATTCGGCTTTGTCGGTGCGATATCGCTCTTAAGCCTTTATGCCCTGATCATCGTCTTCTGCGTGGTCACCGCGATTATGAACAAGGATCGCTTCTCGTCGCTTCTCACCCTCGGCATCGCGCTAAACTTCTTTTTGTTCTTTGCCGTCAACATGTCGATGGTGATGGGCCTTGCGCCCGTCGTCGGCGTGCCGCTGCCACTTGTCAGCTATGGCGGTTCCGCCATGCTGGTTCTGATGCTGGCCTTTGGCCTCGTCCAATCTGCCCACGTCCATAGACCAAGGTAACCCATGACCCTGAACATTCTCTTCGCCGCCAAGCCTGAACGCTGGGCGACCTATGAAACGCCCCTGCGCGATGCTCTGGCAGATGCCGGCATCGAGGCCGAGCTCGCGCTGACACTCCCACCCGAGGAGGTCGATTATATCGTCTATGCCCCCAACAGCGATCTGCAGGATTTTCGGCCCTATACGCGGGCCAAGGCGGTCCTGAACCTTTGGGCCGGCGTCGAGGCGGTGACGGGCAACGAGACACTGACAATCCCCTTGGCCCGGATGGTCGACCCCGGCCTTACACGGGGCATGGTGGAGTGGGTCACCGGCCACGTCATGCGCTATCACCTTGGGATCGACATAGATATCGAGCGTCGCGATGCGGAGTGGGAGCCCCGCACGCCGCCGCTGGCGTCTGAACGCAGTGTTGTCATTCTGGGCCTTGGCGCGTTGGGTGCGGCCTGCGCCGAAATGCTGACGTCCATCGGCTTCAATGTGACCGGCTGGTCGCGCAGCCCCAAGACCGTCGAGGGTGTCACCTGTCTTCACGGCGACGATGGCCTGAAAGAGGCATTGAGCCGTGCGGAAATCGCGGTGTTGCTGCTTCCTGATACGCCCGCGACCCAGAATACACTGAACGTAGAGACCATTGCGTTGATGCCTGAGGGTGCGCGGATCATCAATCCTGGCCGTGGGCCGCTGATCGACGATGAGGCCTTACTCGCGGCCCTCGACAGCGGGCAGATCGCCCATGCCACGCTCGATGTGTTCCGGGTGGAGCCCCTGCCCTCGGACGATCCCTATTGGACCGACCCAAAGGTCACCGTTACGCCCCATCTTGCTGCTGAAACCCGCCCGGTGTCAGCCGCGCGGGTGATCGTCGAGAATATCCGGCGCGGCGAAGCGGGTGAACCCTTTATCAACCTAGTGGACCGGGATCTGGGGTACTGAAACGATACGGGGGATAAAGGTAAATCAAAGGTTTACGCCCCCGTAAGCCATTGGAGCCACTCGCGCTTGAGCGGCTGTCCCCGAAGGGACAGCGCCGTTATGCGGCCAGACCGCGCCCTTTAAGCAAGGCCTCTACTCCCGGCAAACGGCCCCGGAACGCGGTATAAAGCTCTGCCGCGTCCCGCGATCCACCGCTCGAAAGGATGTGCTCTTCCAGCGCGGCGGCGCGGTCTGCATCAAACGGGTTACCGACTTCTTCAAACGCCTCAAAGGCGTCCGCATCCATCACTTCGGACCACATATAGCTGTAGTAGCCACTGGAATATCCGTCACCCGAGAACACATGCGCGAACTGCGGTGTCGCGTGGCGCATGCGGATCGCGGCGGGCATGCCCAGCGCCTCCAACACCTCGGCCTGTTTCGCCATCGGATCAGCAGGGGCCGCGCCATCGTGGAACGCCAGATCAACAAGGGCCGATGCGACGTATTCGACGGTCTGGAACCCCATGTCGAAAGTCGAGGCACCCAGTACCTTGTCCAGCATCTCTGGCGGCATGGCTTCGCCCGTTTTGGCATGGGTGGCGAATTCGCCCAGCACTTCGGGCACCTCGAGCCAGTGTTCATAAAGCTGGCTGGGCAGTTCCACAAAGTCGCGCGCAACGGAGGTACCGGACACGCTTTCATAGGTCACATCAGATAACATCTGGTGCAGCGCATGGCCGAATTCATGAAACAACGTCCGCGCATCATCGTAGGACAAAAGCGACGGATCGGATTTGGCAAAGTTGCAGACGTTGATGACCACGGGCGTCTGCGCCTGCGGGAATTTCGCCTGCGATCGCATGGCCGAACACCATGCGCCAGAACGTTTGGACCCACGGGCGAAATAATCCCCGATAAACACGGCGATATGTTTGCCATTGCGTGTCACGTCCCAAGCGCGGCAGTCGTCATGGTACAGCGGCACATCCAGGGGCGCGAATTCCAGCCCGAACAGGCGGTTGGCGCAGGCAAAAGACGCCTCGATCATCCGGTCCAACTGAAAATATGGCTTCAGCGCCGCCTCATCCAGATCATGCTCCGCCGCGCGGCGTTTCTCGGCGTAGTAGCGCCAATCCCACGGCTCCAGATCGCCGTTGATGCCATCGCTGTGCATCATCGCGGTCAGCTTGTCCGCATCCGCGTTGGCTTGCGCCTTGGCTGGCTCCCAAACCTGCATCAGCAGATCGCGCACGGCGGCGGGGGTCTTGGCCATTTCAGTCTCAAGCTTGTAGTCGGCAAAGTTCGCGTAGCCCAACAGCTGTGCCCGCTCTTCGCGCAGAGCCAGCGTTTCGGCGGCGATGGCGCGGTTGTCCGTTTCGCCACCGTTGGCGCCGCGTGCCTCCCATGCGCGGAACGCCTTTTCGCGCAGATCGCGACGGGGCGAGAATTGCAGGAAGGGCACGATCAGCGAACGTGACAGAGTGACCACCGGGCCGCCCGCATCCTTCTCCGCACCCGCAGCACGAGCCGCGTCGACCACGAAATCTGGCAGGCCTTCGAGGTCTTCTTCAGAGAGTGTCATGAACCAGCTGCGTTCATCGGACAGGAGGTTTTGTGTGAATTGCGTTCCCAGCACTGCGAGGCGTGCTTTGATTTCTTTCATCCGCGTTTCTTCGGCTCCGCTGAGTGCCGCCCCTGCCCGCACAAAACCGCGATGGGTCAGCATCAGCACGCGGGCTTGCTCGTCCGTCAGTGTCAGGCTGTCGCGCTCGTCCCAGATAGCGGCGACGCGGGCAAACAGTGCTTTGTTGCCCGAGATTTCAGAGAAATGCGCGGCCAGTTTGGGGGAAAATGCACGCTGCAAGTCTTCGCGCACCGGGTTGCTATCGGCCCCGGCGATAGTGAAAAACACGCCAAGTACCTTATCGAGCGCATGGCCCGCAGCTTCCAGCGCCTCTACCGTATTGGCAAACGTAGGCGCGTCGGGGTTGGCGGCGATCGCATCAATCTCGGCATTATGGGCGGTCAGCGCCTCCTCCAGCGCGGGGGCGAAATGCGCGTCTTCGATTTGGTCGAATGGTGCGATGGCAAAGGGGGTGGGCCAGATGGCCAGCAATGGGTTTGTCATGGGAAATCTCCTTTGCGCTCAAGCTAGGGGCGCGATGTGTCGGTTACAATCGGACGGGCAATGAAAGTGATCAGGCGCTGCCACAGGTCGGGCAATCTGCGCGGCGGGCGATCTGGATGGTGCGGTTCTCGCCATAAAGTGCATCGTAGATCAGCAATTGTCCCCGCGCGGGTGTGCCTGCACCGGTGATCAGTTTGATCGCCTCAACTGCC
Source organism: Sulfitobacter noctilucae (assembly GCF_000622365.1). GTDB lineage: Bacteria > Pseudomonadota > Alphaproteobacteria > Rhodobacterales > Rhodobacteraceae > Sulfitobacter > Sulfitobacter noctilucae. Next base: position 154,633 of record NZ_JASC01000002.1, read on the forward strand.
ATCATCGAGCCTACAACGCCGGGCAAAGGCCCGATCACGCCCGCCTCGGCGCAACTGGGCGCAAGATGGGCGGAGGGTGCCTCCGGGAAGATGCACTGGTAACAGGGCGCGCCCTTCGCCGGGTCAAAGACCGACATCTGCCCTTCCCACTGGCTGAGCGCACCGGACACCAGCGGTTTGCCCGCCGCGACGCAGGCGGCGTTGACCAGATAGCGGGTATCGAAATTGTCGGTGCCGTCCAGCACCAGATCATAGTCACCGATCAGGTCGGCAGCGATGTCTCCGGTCAGGCGGCGGTGGTAGGGGCGAACGGTCACAAATGGGTTCTGTGCTTCCATGTGGGCCTGGGCAGAGAATACCTTGGGCGTGCCGATGTCGGCGTCCGCATGGATGACTTGCCGTTGCAGGTTGGCGTTTTCGACCTTGTCGTCGTCGATTACGCCAATGGTGCCGACCCCAGCTGCCGCCAGATATTGCAGCACGGGCGCACCAAGACCGCCCGCGCCCACCACCAGAACCGATGCATCCTTGAGCGCCCTTTGCCCGCCGCCGCCAACCTCGCGCAAAATGATGTGGCGGGCGTAGCGATTGAGTTCGGTGTCGGAAAAGGCGGCGGATTTTGGCGCTGAATCAGCAGTTTGCGCAACGAGCGCCTTTGACCTCAACATCACCAACACTTGGCGGTAGATCAGGAAAAGGGCGATAAATCCGCCCAAGATCAGCCAGGCTGCAGCGCTGCCACCGGTCGCCACGCGCAGTGGGTTGGTTTCTGGGAAAGCCACCTGAATGCCCAGTACTGCGATATACAAAAGGCCCAGAAACGTCGCGCGCGCCTCACGCGGGGCGTTCATCCAGCCACCGCCAAACCAGATGGCAGCAGCCAACAGCAGTACAAGTATCATCACGCCACTCCGGTAGAACCAAATCCGCCTTCAGCCCGCTCTGTGGGATCGAGCCTGTCGGTGAGCGTAAAGCTAGCCTGCGTGACCGGCGCTGCAACCATCTGTGCGATGCGCATGCCGTGTGTGACCTCGAACGGAGCCTCGCCCGCGTTCAACACGATCACCCCCACAACACCGCGATAGTCGCTGTCGATGGTGCCGGGGCTGTTGGGCAGCATAATTCCGTGCTTAAGCGCCAGACCCGAACGCGGGCGGATCTGAACCTCGAACCCTTGGGTAATTTGCATATGCAGGCCCGTTGAAATCAGCGCCCGCGCCATTGGAAGGATCGTTACGGGGCCATTCGGCAGATTGGCCCGCAGGTCCGCTCCGGCGGCACCGGCACTTTCATATCGAGGCAAGCCCAGCTTGGTATCGGCCCCATCGGCCCAGATGCATTTGATCGGGGTCATGCGTCGCCAATGACTTGCGCGATGCGTCCGGCCAGCTTGACCGCGACTTCATCTTTGCCCATGCGCGGCCAGTCTTCTGCCCCTTCGTCCGTGATCAGGGTAACGGCATTTTCGCTGCCCCCCATGATACCGGTGCCGGGTGAAACATCGTTGGCGACGATCCAGTCGCAGCCCTTGCGCGTGCGCTTGGCCGTCGCGTGGGCCAGCACATCATTTGTCTCAGCGGCAAAGCCCACAACCAGCGGGGGGCGATCCTGTGCCAGATGGCTGATCGTTTTCAGGATATCGGGATTTTCGGCGAAGCTGAGCTGGGGCAAGCCGTCTTTGGATTTCTTGAGCTTTTGATCATGCGCCCCTTCAACGCGCCAGTCGGCCACCGCGGCGGCAAAGACGGCCGCATCGACAGGTAAGGCACCCGTGGCCGCTTCCAACATCTGTTGCGCAGTCTGGATGCGCATCACTTCGACCCCATGGGGCGGCGGCACATCGGCAGGGCCAGTGACAAACACTACATGCGCACCCAGTGCGGCCAAAGCACGGGCAATCGCGGCCCCCTGCGCACCAGAGGAGCGGTTCGCGATATAGCGGACCGGATCAATCGGCTCATGCGTGGGGCCGGAGGTCACCAGAATGCGTTTGCCGGTGAGCGGCCCTTCGGAGAACTGCGCCTCGACTGCGGCGACGACCTCCATCGGTTCGGACATGCGACCGGGGCCGAATTCGCCACATGCCATGTCGCCGTCATTCGGACCAACGGTGAGGATGCCATCCGACTTCAGGGTCGCCAGATTGCGCTGGGTTGCGGCGTGGGCCCACATGCGCACGTTCATCGCGGGGACGATCATCACCGGGGTGTCAGTGGCAAGCATTAGTGTCGATGCCAGATCATTGGCATGGCCTTGCGCCATCTTGGCCATCAGATCAGCAGTCGCCGGGGCAACAACCACCAGATCGGCGACGCGGCTTAGCTGGATATGCCCCATCTCGGCCTCATCCCCCAGGTCGAACAAGTCGCTGAACACCTTTTTACCCGCCAGCGCAGAAACCGATAGCGGGGTCAAAAATTCAGCGCCTGCGCGGGTCAGAACCGGTGTCACTTCGGCGCCGCGTTCGCGCAAGCGGCGGATCAGGTCAAGCGATTTGAACGCAGCAATGCCGCCGCCGATGATCAAAAGAATATGTTTGCCCGACAGCATAAAGCGCCCTTTGGTTACACGGTATCTACCGGACCATAGGGCGCTTGGGATGCTTGATCCAGCCCTGACGCGGGCCGGTGTCTAGGCAGTTAGTTCAGGAACTGCAGCACTTCGCGTGACTGACCTTCCAAAGACTTGCGCATCTTCACAAAGGCCGCGGCTTCCAACTGGCGCACGCGCTCTTTCGACAGGCTCAACTCTTCACCAAGGCTTTCAAGTGTCCGTGGCTGATCACGCAGCTTGCGCTCGCGGACGATGAATTGCTCGCGGTCGTTCAGTTCTTGCATGGAGGACAGAAGCCAGGCACGCAGTTGTTCCGTGTCATGACTGTCTTCAACCTGTTCGGCGGCCTGTGCGGAATCGTCAACCAAGGCGTCGATCCATTCGCGGCCTTCATCCTCAGAGGACTGCGTGGCGTTGAGAGAATAATCGGAGCCTGACAGACGGCCCTCCATCATCTCGACATCGTGCAACGGCACGCCGATCTCGGTCGAGATCATCTGGCGCAGCTGGTGCCGATCCAATGTTTCGCCAGCGGCAGAGGCTTCACGCTCCAACCGGGCCTGGACGCGGCGCATGTTGAAAAACAGGGACTTTTGCGAAGATGTGGACCCTGTCCGCACCATCGACCAGTTCCGCATCACATGGTCCTGAATGCTCGCCTTGATCCACCAGACAGCGTAAGTGGAGAACCGTACGCCCCGATCAGGGTCGAACTTGTCAGCCGCTTTCATGAGGCCAAGACCCGCCTCCTGGATCAGATCGTTCATCGGCGCGCCGTAGCGCTTGAATTTGCCGGCCATCGAAATTGCCAGACGCATGTAAGCTGTGATCAGGCGGTGCAGGGCCGCTTCGTCGCGTTCATCACGCCAAGCGTATGCAAGCTTGAGTTCAGTTTCCGCATCAAGTAGCTCGGCTTTCATCGCCGTGCGGGTGAGTGAGAATTCGCGTGCTGTTTGCAGTGTCATCTTCAATTTTCCCTGAACTTGCAGTACGTCTTGTGACACACCTTTGATTTAAGTACGCACAAGGTGCTTTTTGGGTTCCGAGAAAAAATGAAAAATAACGTGCCAAGATCCTCTTTTGTGCTCGGGGGCGCTGCATCGGGGAAATCGGGCTGGGCCGAAGAATTGGCGGAAAGCTTCGGCTTGCCAATCACTTACATCGCCACCAGCCAAATTTTTGATGCCGAGATGTCGGCAAGAGTAAAAATCCACAAAAAACGTCGCGATGACCGGTGGACCACCGTAGAAGAGCCGCTTGATCTGGCGTCAGCGCTTGACAAACTGACGGCGCAGCAGGTGGCTTTCATCGACTGCGCCACCATGTGGCTGAGCAATCATCTGATCGCGCAAAGTGATATTGCAGATGTGCAGGACGCGCTCGTTTCGGCGCTTCATCGCTGTGCTGCCCCGTGGATCATCGTGTCAAACGAGGTGGGCAGTGGCATCGTGCCCGACAACGCGCTGGCGCGGCAGTTCCGCGAGGCGCAAGGCAGGCTGAACATAGCGCTGGCGGCAGAAGCGGGCTTGGCCGTGCAAGTGGTGGCGGGCCTGCCGGTGGTTTTGAAAGGACAGCTTCCATGACAATCTGGCACTGGGTCCGGCATGGTCCGACCCACGAGAAAACCTTTGTCGGCTGGCGCGATGTTCCCGCAGATTTGTCCGATCACGATCAAATTGCCCGTCTAAGCGCTCATTTGCCCGACGATGCACTGTTGATCTCGTCCGACTTGCAACGATGCACTGCGACAGCGGATGTGCTAGAGCACGGCGACCGTCGCCGCCTGCCGCATCGTGCCGACCTGCGCGAAATTCATTTTGGCATTTGGGACGGCATGCACTTCAAGGACATTGCCGCCCGCGATCCCGAACTTTCCCGCGCCTATTGGGAAACGCCTGGTGATGTTGTGGCCCCCGAAGGCGAAAGCTGGAACCAGACCGCCGCGCGGGTAAATGCCGCCGTCGACACGATGAACGCCGCCCACCCGCAGGCCGAGATCATTGCCGTGGCACATTTCGGTGTGATTCTGACGCAGGTGCAAAGGGCGCTTGGCGTCACACCTTACAAAGCGATGTCTCACAAGATCGATAATCTTTCGGTGACAACAATGGTGCATGAGGTCGGTGCGTGGCGTGTAGATACGATCAATCACCTTCCGTGATCGGGTGACGAGCAAAGTTGCATTTGCCGCACTGCACGCAGCGCGGCTAGGTTCTTTTTCATGACATATGACCTTTATATCGGCGATCGCACCTTCTCCAGCTGGTCCTTACGGGGCTGGCTGATGTTGGAAAAATTCAACCTGCCTTATAAGGCACATCTTGTTGGCCTTTACGGCGGGACAATGGCGGCTGATCTGGCGGCACTTGCCCCAGCCCGGTTGGTGCCGGTTTTGCGCACGCCGGAAGGGACCGTGGTGGGTGAAAGCCTTGCGATGGCAGAAACACTGGCCGAACGGCATCCCGAGGCTGGCATGTGGCCGAAAGACGCAGCAGCGCGTGCCACGGCGCGCTGGCTTTGCGCCGAGATATGCGCCGGGTTTTCCACGCTGCGCGGCAGCTGCCCGATGCAGTTACAGCATGTGAATGAAGGATTTGCCGTCAGCGCCGAGCTGCAAAAGGACATTGACCGGCTCGAAACCCTTTGGGCACATGCTGGCGCAGTGCGGACTGAAAACGGCCTTTGGCTTTTTGGTGGCTACAGCCTTGCCGATGCGTTCTATGCCCCGGTCGCAGCGCGTATCATTGGCTATGATTTGCCGGTCAGCGCAACTGCACGGGCGTATTGTGAAACGACTATTTCTGATCCCGCTTTCAAAGCATGGCGCGCAGAGGGGCTTGAAGTGGTTTATGATCCGTTTCCTTACGACTTTGGCGGGGCGACCCGCGAATGGCCGTCTTCCTGATCTCAAGTCCGGCTTGCATTAACTTTTCTTAAACAATCCCTGCCTACCCATTAACCAAGTGGTAAGTGGAGAAAGCAAGGATGGTATCCTGCGCCTATACGGTGGCATTCCAAGGGGTCGAGGCGCGGATGGTCGAGGTGCAATGCGCCGTGACCGCAGGCCTGCCGAGTTTTTCCATCGTCGGCCTGCCGGACAAAGCTGTGTCGGAAGCGCGGGACCGGGTGCGCACGGCACTGACCTCCATGGCGATTGCACTGCCGTCGAAACGGATCACGATCAACCTCAGCCCGGCGGACCTGCCAAAGGAAGGCAGCCACTTTGATTTACCGATTGCCTTCGCCCTGTTGGCCGCGCTCGACATCCTGCCAGATGATGTAACCCGCAGCGTAGTCGCATTAGGCGAGCTATCACTGGACGGGACATTGGTGCCTGTGGTCGGCGCTTTACCCGCCGCGATGGCTGCCGCCGCGCAGGATCGCAGCCTGCTCTGCCCGCAAGGCTCGGGGGCCGAAGCGGCCTGGGTCGGGGCCACGCAAGTGATCGCCGCTGCCTCTTTGGGCGATGTGGTGCGCCATTACACGGGGCAGACGCCGTTGGCCCCCGCAACACCGGGCGAGGTCACGCTGGATCCCACAGGCCGCGACCTGCGCGAGGTCAAGGGACAGGAACGCGCCAAACGCGCCCTCGAAATCGCCGCCGCAGGTCGGCACCACCTGATGTTTGTCGGCACGCCGGGGTCCGGCAAGAGCATGCTCGCGGCCCGCCTGCCCACAATCTTGCCGCCGCTCACTCCGACCGAAGCGCTTGAAACCTCTATGATCCATTCGCTGGCCGGACTGCTGGACGAAGGCGGTATCAGCCGGGCGCGTCCGTTTCGCGAACCGCATCACACCGCCTCAATGGCTGCGATCATCGGGGGGGGCCGGCAAGCCAAACCGGGAGAGGTGAGCCTTGCGCACAACGGCGTGCTGTTCATGGACGAATTCCCGGAATTCCCGCGCACCGTGTTGGAAACGCTGCGCCAACCGATCGAGACGGGCGAAGTGATGATCGCGCGGGCGAATGCCCATGTGAAATATCCATGTAAATTCATGCTGGTGGCCGCTGCGAACCCCTGCAAATGCGGCTATCTGCCTGATCCTGCGCGGGCCTGTGCGCGGGTGCCGCAATGTGGCGAAGACTATATGGGGCGCATCTCAGGCCCGCTGATGGACCGGTTCGACCTGCGCGTTGATGTGCCGCCGGTGGCCTTTACCGACCTTGATCTGCCGGCCAGCGGTGCCGGCTCGGCGCAGGTCGCCGCGCGGGTGGCCGAGGCGCGCGCGGTGCAATTGGCGCGGTTCGACGGGCGTTCGGGGCTCAGCGTCAATGCGGACGCGCAGGGCGATGTGCTGGAGGAAATCGCAACCCCGGATGCCGATGCCCGCGATCTGTTGAACCGCGTGGCAGAGCGATTTCATCTGTCTGCACGGGGCTATCACAGGGTGATCCGGGTCGCGCGAACCATCGCCGACCTGGATGGATCGGAAGACGTGCGCAAACCCCACATCGCAGAAGCGGTCAGCTTTCGGGTGGCGAGCCCAGTTCATGAGTGATCCAGCCCGCAAGCTCGTCAAGACTGGCTCGCGCTTCGGGCAATATGTTGTGAAACAACGGCCAGACATGGGGCAAATCATGCTTCTCCGCGTATTGAACGCGCCGGCCAGCCGCTTGCAGGACAGACACCATCCGCCGCGCATCATCGCGCAGGATCTCTGTATCCCCGGCCGTGATCCAGACAGGCGGCGCATCTGAAAAATCGCCACGGAGCGGGCTGATCAAAGGGCTGTCCGGCGCTTGGCCTGCAAGATACATTTGCGTCATCTCATGAGCGCGGGTGGCGGGCAGAACCGCTTCTTTATTGGCATTCTCGACCAGACTGTCGCCGCTGAACGTCATATCGGTCAAAGGGGAAAAGCAGAAAACTCCCGCTGGCAAATCGGCTTTCTCGTGGATCAATCGGGCCAGCAGCGACAAGGCCAATGCGCCACCAGCACTGTCCCCGCCGATGATAATTTGTCCAGGTTCAACACCGCTGCGCAGCAAACTGCCCCAGGCTGTCCACATATCGTCGATGGCAGCGGGATAAGGCGCTTCGGGCGCGCGGCGGTAGCGCGGCAAAATGGCTCTGGCACCGGTGCGCCGGCAAAGTTGCGCCAGCATCGCTGCATGTGTGCGCGGAGACCCGAAAACGAACCCGCCGCCGTGGGCATAAAGGATAACGGTATCACTGCTCAACTGGCGCGGTACAACTTCCAACACCTCCACCCGGCGTTGGTCCTGTTCCATGACCTGCCACTGCATCTGCGTCCCGCGTGGCGGATGAAACAAAAGCCGCGCGTTCAGTTCCAGCCTACGGCGCAGCGCGTCCGCACCCTTGGCGCGCGCCATCATCGGCTTTTCGACACCACGCAGCCAGCGGTTCAGAAGGCGGGCACGCAAGCTCATCAGAGTTTACCTTCGATGGCCTCCCAGATGCGCCCGGCGATGTTCACATCATTAAAACGCTCCAATTCCTGAATGCCAGTAGGGGAGGTGACATTGATTTCTGTCAGGTAGTCACCAATGACGTCAATGCCGACAAAGACCTGCCCTTTTTCCTTGAGCAGCGGCCCGATGGCGGCGCAAATCTCCTGATCCCGTTCAGTCAGGCCGACCTTTTCGGGACGACCGCCCACATGCATGTTCGAACGGGTTTCCCCTTCGGCAGGGACGCGGTTGATGGCACCCACGGCCTCGCCGTCCACCAGAATGACGCGCTTGTCGCCCTTGGAGACAGCCGGCAGAAATTTCTGCACGATCAGTGGCTCGCGGGAGAAACCGGTGAAAAGTTCGTGGAGCGAGGTCAGGTTGCGGTCGTTGGCATCAAGGCGGAAAACACCGGCACCGCCATTTCCGTAAAGGGGTTTGAGTATGACATCGCCATGTTTGGCCTTGAACGCCTTGATGGTATCCAGATCGCGCGCGATTGTGGTCGGCGGGGTCAGATCGGGGAAGTCAAGTACCATCAGTTTTTCGGGATAATTCCGCACCCAGAACGGATCATTCACAACAAGCGCCTGGTCCTTCAGCCGGTCCAGCAAATGTGTCGACGTGATGTAATGCATGTCGAAAGGCGGATCTTGCCGCAGCCAGATCACATCGAAATCTGCCAAATTTACTTCGCGTTCATCACCAAGCTGCGCATGATCGCCCTGCACGCGCTGGACCGAGAAATCATGGCCGCGGGCAGTTATGCGGCCTTCCTGATAGGCGAGCTTGTCAGGAGAATAAAAGAACAGGCTATGCCCACGAAGCTGTGCTTCTTCGGCAAGCCGAAAGCTGCTGTCCGCGTTGATGTTTACGTCCCCGATCGGGTCCATCTGAAAGGCAATTTTCATGGGCGTTTCCTTGCTGCTTGTCTCTTAGATGGCGCAGCAGGGTGCCAGGTGCAATGGGTCAGCCGTGACCGAAAGCGTTTTCAATGATCTGCATGTCGCCTGTTCCATCGACCAAGGCGACGTCGAAACGGACATTTGTCAGACTGCCAAGAGGCTGCGTGCCAAGAAATTCTTCAGCCGAGGCATAGATCCGCTGCATCTGCCGTGGAGAGAGGCTTTCCGCCGCGCGCGCAATGCTGCGGCTTTGTTTTACTTCGACAAATACCAGACCCGTTCCGTCCTGCAGGATGAGGTCGATCTCGCCGCCAGAACCCCGCCAACGTCGGCGTGCAACAGCAAAGCCGCGCCGCTCGTAATCTTGAGCAATACGGTGTTCTGCCGCCAAACCCGCGTGAAAAGCCGTGCGTCCCCGGTGATGCCGGTCATTCGGTTTTGTCATCCTCATTCTTCCCCAATGCCAATGCCCGTTGATAAACCTGTCTGCGCGGTAGATCATGGGCCTGTGCCACCATATCGGCGGCGTCACGCACCGACATTTCCGTAAGGGCGCGGCGCAGGGACGAATCTATGTCGGCTTCCTTAACAATCTCTGAATGGCTGCGGTCAACAAGGACCACAATTTCGCCTTTAGGCGTTTGATTGGCGTAAACCTCGGCCAGTTCGGCCAATGTGCCACGGCGCACTTCTTCGAACTTCTTGGTCAATTCGCGGCAAACGGCGGCCTCTCGGGCCTCTCCAAGCACCTTGGCTGCGTCTCGCAGCATGGCCGCCAACCGTTTGGGTGATTCGTAAAACACCAAAGTGCCTGCCGCAGCACCCAGTTTCTCCAATGCAGCACAGCGGGCCGCTTTGGCATTCGGCAAAAAGCCTGCAAAAAAGAACGCGTCCGTGGGCAGGCCTCCAATGGCCAGTGCCGTCAGTACGGCGGATGGTCCCGGTGCGCAGGTTACAGGGATCTCTTCGCGCGCGGCTAGACGGCCCAGTTCGAACCCCGGATCAGCGATCAAAGGCATGCCGGCCTCAGACGCATAGGCCACCGATTGCCCGTCTTTTACCGCCGCAACCAACCGTTGTGCGATGGCATCACCGCTATGATCATGCAGGGCTACGATACGCCGGTTGCCCAGCGGCACGCCATGGATATCCATCAATTTGCGCAAGGACCGCGTATCCTCGGCCGCCAGCACATCTGCCGAAGCAAGGGTATCCAGTGCCCGCAGCGTGATATCGCGGGCTGTGCCTATAGGCACACCCACAAAGTATAATCCTGCCGAGAGCGGCACCATTTGATAATTCACGCTGGACCCGCCTTTCGCACCCTCTATGATTATAACCGAGTGATCGGGTGCCCTGACATCCGATAAACCACCTGGGGAGTGAGTTACAGATGATTGCTATTTTCGATGCTGGCCGCAAGAAGCTGCGGTTGTTGCTTTTGCCTTTTGTTCTGATGGCGATCACTGCCTGTGATCCGGCGGCCCTGGGCGGGCTGTCATCCACCGGCGGGCCAAAGATTGATGCGAACGCGGCTGTGCCCGTGGCCCTTCTGGTGCCGCGTGGCGGGTCGCAAAGCGACAATCTGCTGGCGGCAAACCTGGAAAACGCCGCGCGGATGGCGATCCGTGATCTGGACGGTGTCAAAATCGATCTTCGCGTTTATGGCACGGGCGGCAATGCCGCAACCGCTGCAACAATGGCCTCGCAGGCTGTCAGCGAAGGGGCAAAAATCATTCTTGGTCCGGTCTACGGCGAAGCCGCGAACAGCGCAGGCGTGGCTGTGGCCTCTTCGGGCGTGAACGTCCTGGCTTTCTCGAACAACCCTACTATTGCCGGCGGGAACGTCTTTGTCCTAGGGCCAACCTTCGCCAATACAGCCAACCGGCTGGTGAACTATGGCAAGCGCAACGGCAAGGACAAGATCGTCATCCTGCATGCGAATGACGTGGCCGGCCAACTGGGACGCAATGCCATCCAGCAAGCAATTTCGGCCAATGGTGCCACGCTCGCAGGATCGGTCGACTATGCGCTGAGTCAGGAATCTGTCGTGGCCGCAGTGCCGCGTGTCAAAAGTCTGGTCGACAGCAGCGGGGCCAATGCGGTCTTTATGACCACGTCCTCCGCCAGCGCGCTGCCGTTGTTTGCGGAAATGCTGCCCAGCGCAGGTGTACGCCCCTCCTCCACGCAATATATCGGCCTGACCCGCTGGGACATTCCTGCACAGACGCTTTCCTTGCCCGGCGTGCAGGGCGGTTGGTTTGCTTTGCCTGATCCCGGTGCCAGCGCTGCCTTTGGCTCAAAGTACCGCGCCGCATACGGGAAGGAACCGCATCCCTTGGCTGGCCTCGCTTTTGACGGGATCGCGGCCATCGGGGCGCTGGTCAAGTCGCGCAAGTCCGATGCCTTGACCGGCGGCGCATTGACACAAGGGGCGGGCTTTCGCGGTGCCTCCGGCGTTTTCCGTCTGCGTCGGGACGGCACCAACGAACGGGGCCTTGCTGTGGCGACAATCCGCAACAACAGTGTGGTCGTACTTGAAGGCGCGCCTCAGGCCTTTGGCGGCGCCGGCTTCTGATCTTGGGCAAAGCCGCAGTATTGAACCCGACATCAGGCGTGGCTGAAGAGCCTCGCCTGATTTGTGCGCCAGAGGAGATATTTGACGCTCCCGTTATTGCGCAAAAGATTACTGACGCCATCGGTGATCTGCCACCGGCAGAGGCGCGCACGGCCGTGGTCGACATCCTCCGCGACGCCCAGCGAATCGGACGCGATGCTATTGCAACGGCGTTTGCCGCGAAGCCCTTTGATGCGGGCGGCATGACGCGGGCTTATACCTATCTGACAGATCACCTGGTACGCACCACATTGGATTTCGCCGCACAAAAGCTGCACCCGAAGCCGAACCCGACAGAGGGTGAGCGGCTGGCCGTTATTGGCGTGGGGGGCTATGGCCGGGGCGAAATGGCGCCCTTTTCGGATGTCGATCTGCTGTTTCTTATCCCGTACAAAGCCACCGCCTGGTCCGAGAGCGTTGTCGAAAGCATGCTCTACATGCTTTGGGATCTGAAGCTGAAGGTCGGGCATTCCACACGGACGATCAAGGATTGCATTCGTCTGGGTGCCGAGGATTTCACCATCCAGACCGCTATGCTGGAACACCGGCTAATCACCGGCGATGCGGCGCTGGCGCAGGATCTGCGCGAGGCGCTTGATGCAAACCTTTTTTCCGGCACCGGCACTGATTTCATCGAAGCCAAACTGGACGAGCGCGATCGCCGACACGTCAAGCAGGGCCAACGCTATGTGGTCGAGCCGAATGTGAAAGAAGGCAAAGGCGGGCTGCGCGACCTTCATTCGCTGTTCTGGATTGCCAAATACATCTACAAGGTCAACCGCGCCGCCGAGCTGGTCGATCGTGGAGTCTTTCGTGCCGATGAGTTCGAGACCTTTCGCGCGGCTCAGTCGTTTTTGTGGGCGGTGCGCGGGCATCTGCATCTGCTATCCAACCGGGCAACTGAACAGCTGGCATTCGACATGCAGGTGCAGGTGGCGCAGGCGATGGGCTACAAAGACACCGCCGGGCGTCGGGGTGTTGAGGTTTTCATGCAGGCCTACTTTCGCCACGCCACCGCTGTGGGCGACCTGACCCGCATTTTCCTGACCGGGCTAGAGGCCATTCATCTAAAACCGGAACCCCTGTTGGAGCGGATCTTTCGCCGCCGGCCACGGGTGAAAGCCGGCTACGAGGTGGTGCACAATCGCCTGGCTATCGTCGATGACACGGCGTTTCTTGACGACAAGCTGAACCTGCTGCGTATCTTCGAGGAAGCCTTGCGGACGGGCATGTTGATCCACCCCAATGCGATGCGTCTGATCAAGGCCAACCTGCATCTGATCGACAATGAGGTGCGGACTGCACCCGAAGCACGGCGTATTTTCTATGACCTGTTGCTGAAACACGGCAACCCAGAACGCGCTTTGCGTCGCATGAATGAATTGAACATGCTGTCTGCGTTCATTCCCGAATTCGAACCCATCGTCGCGATGATGCAGTTCAATATGTACCACAGCTATACGGTGGACGAGCACACGATCCAGACCATCGCCAATCTTGCGATGATCGAGAAACACGAGCTTGAGGAAGAGCTGCCTGTCGCCTCTTCGATCCTCAGTCGCGGCGTGAACCGCAAGATTCTCTATACGGCACTGCTGCTGCATGACATCGGCAAGGGCCGGTCGGAGGATCATTCGATCCTCGGGGCCAAGATTGTGCGGGCCGTGGCACCGCGACTGGGGCTGAAGCAGGAAGAAGTTGATACGGTGGAATGGCTTGTGCGCTATCACCTGCTGATGTCCGATATGGCGCAAAAGCGCGATATTGCCGATCCGCGCACAGTGCGCGACTTTGCCAAAGCGGTGCAAACGGTCAAGCGGCTTGACCTGCTCTGTGTCCTGACCGTCTGCGACATTCGCGGGGTTGGGCCGAACACCTGGAACAACTGGAAAGCGGCGCTGATCCGCGGGCTTTATCGTCAGACCAAGCGGGCGCTGGAAACCGGTCTGGAAGACCTGAACCGCGCCAACCGGGGGGCTGAAGCCAAGAAGGCGCTGCGCGAGGCGCTGTCGGACTGGCCACGCAAGGCACTGACGACAGAGACCGGACGCCATTACGACCCTTATTGGCAGGGTTTGCATGTGACGGCGCATGTCGCATTCGCCGAACTACTGCGCGACATCGGCACCGAGGATGTGCGGATTGATCTGCACCCTGATGAGGACCGCGATGCCACGCGGGCCTGTTTTGTCATGCCGGACCATCATGGCATCTTCGCCCGACTTGCAGGGGCGCTGGCCCTGGTGGGGGCAAACGTCGTTGATGCCCGCAGCTATACGACCAAAGACGGCTATGTCACCGATGCTTTCTGGATACAGGATTTTGAAGGCAACGCCTTTGAAGCCTCCAAGCTGCCCCGGATGCGTTCGATGATCATCAAGACCCTGCGTGGCGAGGTGATCGCCCGTGACGCGCTGAAATCCCGCGACAAGGTCAAGAAACGCGAACGCGCATTCAGGGTGCCGACGCATATCACATTCGATAACGATGGATCGGAGATCTACACGATCATCGAAGTGGATACCCGCGACCGTCCTGGCCTGCTTTATGATCTGACGCGCAGTCTGGCCGACAGCAATGTCTATATCGCCAATGCCGTCATCGCGACCTATGGCGAACAGGTGGTCGATACCTTCTACGTCAAGGATATGTTCGGCCTGAAATACTATACGGAAAGTAAACAGCGGACGCTCGAAAAGCGTCTGCGACAGGCGATTGCTGATGGGGTAGAACGGGCAGCAGAATGACCGCTGCCCGTCTTTGGATGCTAGAGGCCAATGAACAGATCAGCCAAGGCAATCCACAAAGGAATGCTCAGGATCGCAACAGGCGTGCCCAATCCTGTTGAGGCCCCGACATAGGCCGAAGGGTTGGCCTCTGGCAGAGCACCGCGCATGGTGGGCGGGCCGGAGATGTCCGAACTGGACGCCGCCATCACAGACAAAAGCACCACGCCACCAGCGGAGAAGCCGGTCAGATGATGCGCCAACAGTCCCGCACTAAACCCGAGTAAACCATGGATTAAAGGTGCGCCAAGACCGTAAAGCACATAGGCCCCGGCCACTTTGCGCAACTCTGACAGCCGCGACCAAGCCTCCATGCCCATCACCAGCATCAGGATGGACAGCAGACCTTTGAACAGCGGCTCGTAAAAGCTGTGGTAGACTGTCTCGGGCCGCCCCAGTACGCCGATGACGATGCCCAGTACCAGCGCCGAGATTGCTGGACTTTGGAAGGTATCGCGTGAGATATCCCTGATGATCTGCCCGTCAAAGCTTGCACTTGTGCCTGACGTGCCGCCTCCTATCATCATTGTGCCGTCAGAAGATGTCGAGACGGTCTTGCGGGCCACCGATATCCGCGCCAGCACAATCGCCGTGACCAATGCCGCGATATCCATGAAGGGATACAGCGCGCCGATAAAACCCTCATAGGCGATCTGCTCCGCGTCGAGCATCGCCATGCCCGCAGCCAGCGTCGATGCCGAAACCGCGCCGAATACACCTGCTGTCGCCATTCCGTCCATCTGTGACACACCACGCCACCGCGCCAGAGTGCCAGAGCCGATCAGGACGATCCCGATGCCGACCGTTGCGGCCAGGATTGCGGGCACGGCAAGTGCGACCAGATCCGCTTCGCGTACCGAAATGCCGGCACCCAAACCAACCTTGAGCAAGAGGACCATGACGACAAATTTATAAACCGGCGTCGGAACCTCCAGTTTGCTGCCGCAGGCGGCCAGCATCATGCCCCCGATCAAGAACGCCAGCGTTGGCTTTTGCACCTGCGCCACCACGGTGCCAATAACGTCCCAGACTATTTCCATCGCCTCATTCCCCTGTTTGCAGTCCAGCGGGGTATGTCGGAGGTAGCGGAAGAATAAAAATATATCTTTATTGCGGTTACGTTCTATAAAGTAGAACGATGGACAATCTGAACTATCATCACCTGCGTTATTTTCGCGAGGTTGCCCATGATGGCAACCTGACCCGCACTGCTGAGCGCTTGAACCTATCACAATCGGCACTGTCGGCGCAGATCAAGACGTTGGAGGCGCGGCTGGGCCATCCGCTTTTTGACCGGATCGAGCGGCGTCTTGTGCTGACGGAGGTGGGACGGATCGCATTGGATCATGCCGACCGTATCTTTGGCACCGGGGCGGAGCTTCTTGCCACATTGGCGCAGGCTGGCGAAACCGCAACTCCCTTGCGCATTGGCGCATTGTCGACGCTGTCACGTAACTTCCAACTGCGGTTCATCGCACCATTGCTCGCGAACCCTGATGTCACATTGACCCTGCGCTCTGGCAGCGCGGCAGAGCTTTTTGACCATCTGACCTCGCTCGCGCTTGACGTGGTGTTGACGACCGACCGCCCCACAGCCGCTCAGGGTCCTGACCTGATTGCACGCCGTATTGACGAGCAGGCAGTGGGGCTGCACGGCCACCCCGACCGGATGCGGCACGACAGTCTTGAGGCGCTTCTGACGCATGAGCCGTTGATCGTTCCGGCCGGCGGTTCCATCCGCAGTGATTTCGACAGCCTGACCGAACATCTGGGAATCACACCGCAGATCAAGGCCGAGGTTGATGACATGGCGATGGTGCGCCTGCTGACCCGCGCCGATGCCGGCGTTGCCCTTGCCCCCGCCATCGTATTGGAAGGCGAGATCGCCCAAGGGATGCTCCAAACCGCGCTCTTTGATCTGCCTCTGGTCGAAAGCTTCTATGCGGTCACGCCGCGCCGCAGCTTTCCGCACCGGGCCTTGGCGGGCCTGCTCGCACCGTGATCCAGATTGCGCGGCCCTGCGCTCCGCGCTAGGACTGGCCGCAACGCCAAGCAGAAAGCACCCCATGAAACCCATCCGCCTGATGTCCGGCTTTTTCACCGTGGGTGTCTGGACCCTGCTTAGCCGCGTGTTGGGGTTTGCACGCGAGGCGATGCTGATCGGGCTGATCGGCCCCGGCCCGGTGATGGACGCCTTCGTCGCCGCCTTCCGCTTGCCCAATATGTTCCGCCGCTTTTTCGCCGAAGGTGCGTTCAACGCGGCTTTCGTGCCCATGTTCTCCAAAAAGTTCGAGGGTGAAGAGGGGGCCGGGGCTTTCGCGCAGGATGCGTTCAACGGACTGGCGTTAGTTGTCTTGATTCTCGTGGCGCTGGGAATGATCTTCATGCCCGGTTTCGTCTGGCTGACCGCCGAGGGTTTTGCAGGCGACGCGCGTTTTGACATGACTGTGGGCTATGGCCGCATCGTCTTTCCCTACATCCTGTGCATGTCACTTGCCGCGCTGTTTTCCGGCATTCTGAACGCCACGGGCCGCTTTGCAGTTGCGGCCGCGGCCCCCGTTTTGCTGAATATCTTCGTGATTGCTGCAATGCTGGCAGGTGCCTTTCTGGGCGGCGCGGTGATCGACTGGCTGGTCTGGTCTATCCCCGTTGCAGGCGTAGCGCAGCTGGCGCTGACTTGGCGCGCTGCGGCACAGGCGGGCTTTGCCCTACGGCCTGCTCTGCCGCGCTGGACACCCGAGATGAAAGCGATGATCGTCATCGCCCTGCCCGCTGCGATGGCATCGGGCGTGATGCAGATCAATCTGGTGGTCGGCCAACTGGTGGCCAGCCAGTATGACAAGGCTGTCTCATGGCTCTTTGCCGCGGACCGGCTGTACCAGCTCCCTTTGGGTGTTGTCGGGATCGCCGTGGGCATCGTGCTGTTGCCTGACCTGTCGCGGCGCCTGCGAGCGGGTGATGATACGGGCGCACGCTTTGCGCTTAGCCGTGCGGGCGAAATCTCGCTGGCGCTTACGATTCCGTCTGCCGTGGCGCTGATGGTGGTGCCGCAGACACTGGTCTCGGTGCTTTTTGAACGGGGCGCGTCTACGGTCGATGACACCGCTGCCATCGCTGCCGCCGTCGCGGTCTACGGCCTTGGCCTGCCTGCTTTTGTGCTACAGAAGGTAATGCAGCCGGTCTACTTTGCCCGCGAAAACACCCGCCGCCCGTTTCATTATGCCATCGTGGCCATGGTGGTGAATGTGGTGCTGGCCGTTGGTCTTGCGCCATTCGTCGGCTGGATTGCACCCGCCATCGCCACCACGGTCGCAGGCTGGACGATGGTCGCCTGCCTCGCTCTGGGTGCGCGCCAGTATGGCACCGCCGTGCGCTTTGATGACCGTTTCCGCAAACGCATCTGGCGCATCGTCGCGGCGGCCCTGGTCATGGGAGTTGCACTGAAGTTCGGCAATGCAGCGCTTGAGACTTTGCTGAACACGCCCTGGTGGCGTGGCTTGGGCCTCATCCTCCTGATCGCGCTTGGTGCCGTCAGCTTCTTCGGCGCAGCACAGGCGTTCGGCGGTCTTTACCTGTCAGAGGTCAAAGCGTCCCTGCGCCGCAAGTAAAGCACGCGCCTCTGCTTCACCCTTTTCCAAATACCCGACACACCGCCAGCTTCGCCTAACGCCGTCTGAGACTGTCGCGCACCCGTGCCCATTCGCCGGGCGCAAATAGAAAACACAGACCGAAGCCTACGAAAAAGCCGATCAGCTCGGCCACCCATTGGGTGCCAACCTCAAAGAAGATGCCCCAGATCAGCTGGATGCCCATCAGGAACGCGATCAGGGAGAAGGCACGGTATTGCTGCGCACCCGTGCCTGCCAACTGCCGCCACATCACAAAAGAATAGCCGCCAATCAGACCGTAGACATTGGGGTAGGCCCCGACCAACCAGGAGGGATCGTTCAGGAGAGCCGCATAGAGCACTGCACCCAGAACCCCGGACACAACAAAGATCACACCAAAGACCACCGGGCCCATCGCTTCGGCCACCAGCTTGCCCAGCGCCAAAAGCAGAACCATCGCAAAAAGTGCGTGGGTGAACCCCAAATGGATGAACGGATAGGTAAAGGCGCGTATGACCTCCCAGAATGGCCACTGCCCGTTGGCTAGCATCCAGTCAAAAATCTGGCCTGAGAACCCGTAGTCCCGGATCAGGCCCAGCCGCCACCCCACAGCCCCCGGACCGCCGAAAATACCGGCCTCGCCCAGTGACAGCCCTGCCTCGACGCTTGCGATCGCCAGAAAGACCAGTGTGACGATCGGTGGCAGCGGATTGATGGGGGGTTCGAAATCGGGGTCCTGCATGGGCGCTCCTTGACTGCGGCAGGCCCTAGAGTTACGCCGCAAGTGCCCGTTAATCCAGCCCTCCGAGGTATGACATGTCCGATCCCAAATTCACCCCGCGCGTTTTCTCCGGTATCCAGCCATCCGGCGGTCTGACGCTGGGGAATTATCTGGGTGCGATCAAACGTTTTGTCACGATGCAGGACGAAGCATTCGAGACGGTTTATTGCATGGTCGATATGCATGCGATGACCGTCTGGCAGGACCCCAAGGATCTGGCGCACAATACCCGCGAGCTGGCCGCAGGCTTTATCGCTTCGGGCGTATCGCCGGAGAAATCCATCCTGATCAACCAGTCCCAGGTCCCCGAACATGCGCAGCTCGGCTGGATTTTCAATTGCGTGGCCCGCATGGGCTGGATGGGCCGCATGACACAGTTCAAGGACAAGGCCGGTAAGAACACCGAGAATGTATCGCTGGGCCTCTTCGCCTATCCTGCGCTGATGGCGGCCGACATCCTTGTCTATCACGCGACCCATGTGCCGGTGGGCGAGGACCAGAAACAGCATCTTGAGCTGACCCGCGACATCGCGGCCAAGTTCAATCACGACTACGGGGTTGATTTCTTCCCGATGACCGAGCCGGTGATCGAGGGTGCCGCGACGCGTGTGATGTCCTTGCGGGACGGCTCCAAGAAGATGTCAAAGTCCGATCCGTCGGATGCCAGCCGCATCAACATGACCGATGACGCCGATGCCATCGCCAAGAAAATCCGCAAAGCCAAGACCGACCCCGATGCCCTGCCCTCCGAGGTGGATGGTCTCAAGGACCGGCCAGAGGCGCGCAATCTGGTGAACATCTATGCAGGCCTGAACGAGCAGTCGGTCGAAGAGGTGTTGCGTGATGTGGGCGGACAACAGTTCGGCACGTTCAAGCCGGCTTTGGCCGAGCTTGCGGTCGCCAAACTCTCGCCCATCTCGACCGAGATGGCGCGGCTTATGGCTGACCCCGCCGAGATTGACCGTATTCTTGCAAGAGGTGCCGGTCAGGCCCGTGAGATCGCAACGCCGATCCTGAAGAAAACCTATGAGATCGTGGGCATGGTTGGCTAAGCCAGCCCGTCAAAGGCTGTGGTGCCCTGCCAAAGCTCCCTTCTTTTGGTCTTATGGACAAACCTGAAGCACTGCGCCACCTTCGGCGCATTGCAAGAAAGGACATCACATGAGCACGGGATTTTTCTGGGACGAACGCTGTTTCTGGCATGCGGGCGGGAATTACGCTTTTACGATGCATATCGGCGGACTGGTGCAGCCCTTGGCCGCTGGCGGTATCCCCGAAAACCCTGAAACCAAGCGGCGGTTAAAGAACCTGATGGATGTGACCGGCCTGACTGCCGAGCTTGCGATGCAGGGCGCCCCCGCTGCGACGCGCGAGATGCTGGAGCGGGTGCATCCGGTGTCCTATCTCGATGCTTTCAAAGCCATGTCCGACGCAGGCGGCGGAGAGATCGGGCATCATGCACCCTTTGCCAGCGGCGGCTACGAGATTGCCGCTGTGTCCGCCGGGCTGGCGGTGGGCGCGGTGGATGCTGTGGCCTCTGGGACCCTCGACAATGCCTATGCGCTCAGCCGCCCGCCCGGGCACCACTGCGAAGCGGATGGCCCTGCGGGTTTCTGCCTGCTCGCCAATATCGCGATTGCCATTGAGGCCGCGCGCGCCAAGGGGTTGGTCAAACGTGTGGCGGTGGTGGATTGGGATGTGCACCATGGCAACGGCACCGAGGCGATTTTCTATGACCGCGACGAAGTGCTGACCCTCTCGATGCATCAGGACGGCAATTACCCCATCACCTCTGGTGCTTTGAAAGATCGAGGGCGCGGTGCAGGCGAGGGTTATAACATCAACCTCCCGATGCACGCGGGCTCTGGCCACAATGCCTATCTACACGCAATGGACCGCGTCGTGATCCCCGCGCTTGAAGCCTACAAGCCCGATATGATCATCGTCGCCTGTGGCTATGACGCGGCGGTGGTGGACCCGCTGGCGCGGATGCAGGCGATGGCCGAGACCTTTGGAGTGATGACAACGCGCATCAAAGATGCGGCAGAACGGCTCTGCGACGGCAAGCTGGTGCTGGTGCATGAGGGCGGCTATTCCGAAGTCTATGTGCCGTTTTGCGGCCATGCCACGCTGACCGCTTTGTCAGGCAGCCGCATTGAAGCGCCTGATCCGATGGCCCCCGGCTTGAAACCGCGCCAGCCTTCCCCCACCTTTGATGCATTCCTACGCCAGTCAATCGACGATATGGCCCTGCAACTGGAGCTTTGATCTAATGCCAGAGTTGAACGCGCAAGCGTTACATTTCCTGCAAACCCGCCGCTCGCGGCCCGCCAAGACTTTGGGCCAGCCAGTGCCGGACAGACTGGCGCTGGAGCCGCTACTGACGGCTGCGGCCCGTACGCCGGACCACGGCAAGCTGGAGCCCTGGCGTTTTATCGTCGTGGAAAAGCCTGCGATGGCGCGGTTGGCCGATGTGGCAGAGGCCCGCGGTGTGGCCTTGGGATTGGATGCCGAACAAATTGCCAAAGGGCGCAATCAATTCGACACCGGTAATCTTGCAGTGGTTGTGGTTGAGGTTCAAAAGCCCTCGGCCAAGATACCGGCGCTGGAACAGACGTATTCCGCCGGTGCGGTCTGTTTGGCGCTGCTGAATGCGGCGCTTGCAGCTGGATGGGGCGCCAACTGGCTTAGCGGTTGGGCCAGCCATGACCGTGGGTTCATGGAAGAGGGTTTGGGCCTTGCCCCGCACGAATGCATCGCTGGACTGATCCACATCGGCACCGAAACCGCCGCCCCGCCAGAGCGCCCGCGCCCGGATATCCAAGGGATCACCACGTGGCTATCGGACTGATCTTTCGGTCATTTATACTGGCTGTCAGCCAGCTTTCCGATCCGCGCTTTCGCCGGGTCTTTGCCCTTGGCGTAGTGCTGTCTTTGGTGTTGTTGATCGGCTTTACCGCCGGTTTTGCAGGATTCACCGACTGGATCACACCTGAAGAAGTCTGGCTGCCTGTCTTGGGCGAAGTCACATGGATTGATGATTTGCTATCCTGGGGCGCGGTGTTCTTGCTGCTGTTTTTGTCGATATTTCTGATGATACCCGTCGCTTCTACCATCACATCCATGTTTCTGGATGAAGTGGCAGATGCGGTCGAAGTCGCGCACTTTCCCCAACTGCCAGCGCCCCAGTCGGTGTCCTGGGGGGATGCGATCCGTGATACGGTGAACTTCTTTGGCGTTCTGGTGGCGGCAAACCTCGTGGCCATCGTCCTATATATCTTCCTTGCACCATTGGCCCTGTTCATCTTTTGGGGACTGAACGGATTTTTGCTGGGCCGGGAATATTTCACCATGGTCGCGATCCGGCGCGTTGGCCGGACAGAGGCAAAGCAGCTCAGGGCGAAATTCAGCGGCACGATCTGGGTCGCGGGTGTGCTGATGGCGATGCCGTTGTCAGTGCCGCTGTTGAACCTATTGGTTCCGATTATCGGCGCTGCAACATTTACTCATCTATTTCACGGCCTGACCACGCGCCAGCTCTAAACAGGCTTTCCACATCATCAACGCTGATCCATTCCGACAGGATCACCGTGGCCGCGATGGCCCAAAGGATCGCCGCAACAACGGTGGTCCAGAACGCTTTCTTGCGCAGGTGGTGATGTTCGGGAGATCCGGCATGGGTGCCGGGTACGATGTCGTTCAAATCACCCTGGGTTTGCACACGGATCGGCAGCGCGATCAGGAAACACATCGCCCATATGACCGCATAGAGAACCAGCCCTGATACAACACCCATTGTTCAGACCTGCTCAAGCTCGACCAAGGCACCGTTAAAGTCCTTAGGATGCAGAAAAAGCACAGGCTTGCCATGCGCGCCAATTTTGGGCTCTCCGGTGCCCAGCACGCGTGCGCCGGTGGATTTCAGATGGTCGCGGGCCGCGATGATATCGTCGACTTCGTAGCAGATGTGATGAATGCCGCCCGCCGGGTTTTTCTCGAGAAAGCCGTTGATCGGGCTGTCATCACCCAAGGGATACAGCAGTTCAATCTTGGTGTTTGGCAGTTCGATAAAGATCACCGTCACACCGTGGTCGGGTTCGTCCTGGGGGGCCCCAACGTTGGCACCCAATGCGTTGCGATATTGATCTGCGGCGGCCTCAAGGTCAGGCACGGCAATGGCAACATGGTTCAATCTTCCGATCATCGGGACAGCTCCTCGGGCTTGCAAGTATCAGCCCGGTTATGGCGTTCAGAAACCCGAAGGGCAATGCGTCACGTTAACTCCCTGTTAGCCACCCTTGGGTAACGATAGGGCTCTGCAACCTGGAGGCTATGATGGATACGAATGACCCTTTCGCGGCAAATATCCCCGCGCCAACTGCCGCGCGCCCGCTACTGGGGCTGACCGTCCTTGTCGTGGAAGACAGCCGTTTCGCTTGCGAAGCAATGCGCCTTTTATGCCTGCGCTCTGGTGCGCGAATCAGACGGGCGGATTGCTTGCGGTCGGCCCGGCGGCACTTTCGGGTGTATCGCCCTTCGGTTGTGATCATCGACCTTGGGCTGCCAGACGGCAATGGTGCCGAATTGATCGAAGAACTGAATGAGGCAAGCCCCCGTGTGGAGGGTATTCTTGCCATCTCCGGTGACCGTCATCTTGAAGCTGCAGCGATGGCTGCAGGGGCGGACGGGTTTATGGAGAAACCAATCCTGTCGCTTGGCGAGTTTCAGGAGAAGATTTTGGCGATGCTGCCTCCCGAACGACACCCCAAAGGACCACGGCAGGTGGATAATTCAGCCATTCTGCCGGACAGGCTCGCCTACCGTGATGATATGGCCCATATCGCGGATGTACTGGATGAGCAGATAACGGAACATATCCTCGACTATGTCGCGCAATTCCTAAGCGGTGTCGCCCGTTCAGCTGGTGACAGGGTGTTGGAGGACGCAGCCAAGGCGCTGGCAGAAAAGCGGGCGATGGGCAAGACCGCCGCATCTGAAACCGCAAAGATTGCCGGCTTGATCCAGAACCGACTGTCCGAGAGCGTTGCGATCTAGGGACGTGGAAAATAGTCGTATGAGGTAAAAGAGCGACTGCGCGCCTGTCCCCTCTGCTTCAAATGCGCCCGAGCCAACGTGCCTACATCCTAGCGGACCACTAAGGATCAAGTGCGGGGTCGCTTGAGACCCGAACAAGCCGGGTCAGATCGCCCAGACGCTCGCGCTGTTGGCCTTTTGCATCAAAATTACTGGGGGCCAACCATGCCTCAAAGGCTTCTTTCAACGCGGGCCATTCCGCATCAATAATGGCGAACCATGCGGTATCGCGGTTGCGTCCTTTAACGACCGCCGCTTGGCGGAACACCCCTTCAAAACTGAACCCAAGTCGCTGAGCAGCTACGCGGGAGGGCAGGTTGAGGGCATTACACTTCCATTCATACCGCCGGTAGCCCGCATCAAAGGCCCACTTCATCATCAGATACATCGCCTCAGTCGACGCACGGGTGCGCTGCAACGAGGGGCTATAGCTGATAAAACCAACCTCGATAGATCCCGCATCGGGGCTGACGCGCAGAAAGCTAGCCACACCCTCCCACTGATCGGTTTCCAGATTGCGTATAGCAAGAAAGTAAGGGTCCGGCTTGCCCTCATGATCGCGCACCCACCTATGGTACTGCGCCGCCGAGGAAAACGGGCCGTTCGGCATATAATCCCAAATCTCGTCGTGACCTGCATAGGCACGATACAAGAGTGCTGCGTGTTCTTCGGCAGAAAGCGGGGCGAGTTCTGCGAAACTTCCGCGAAGCCGGATTTT
The DNA here is from genome assembly GCF_000622365.1 of Sulfitobacter noctilucae. GTDB lineage: Bacteria > Pseudomonadota > Alphaproteobacteria > Rhodobacterales > Rhodobacteraceae > Sulfitobacter > Sulfitobacter noctilucae. The sequence goes on from NZ_JASC01000002.1 coordinate 179,108, forward strand.
GTCCGGTGCCGGCGGCGGCGTCCAGTGGGGCAACAAAGCGCCAAGCGGACGCGAAGAGGATTTATCCTGGGTCATCAAACCACGTTAGGGCCAAGTTTACGCCGCGCCAAGCCCTTAAAATACAACACAAGTTGCAAGAATTATCCCCGTTCTGAACGCAGGCACCGCATAAATCCGCCACACAAATATAGGATGATCTGGGCAGAGCAAGGCACCCCCTGCCTGCAGAGGAGAGACAAAATGATGACCACAAAGCTCAAGCGTTTTTGCAAAGACACATCCGGCGCCGTCACGGTCGACTGGATTGTATTGACCGCAGCCGTGGTGGCCCTCGCGGCGATGACGGTGACCGTTTTGCAGTCCGGATCGGAAGGCCTGGCAGAAAACACCGGCGATTTTATGATTGATCAAAATTTCTTTTGATCAGAGCGGTTAGCGCAGCAAACCCGGATCCGAGCCCATTTGCAGACCGGGAAAGACGCTTGTTTCAAGGGTACTGCGGTCAAGGCCCGTCAGCCCGCGCATGATCCATGCCGCAGGTGCGCGTACATCGGCGGTCGGCATCAAATCACGCTCTTGGTACAGGTTTGCCGGGTCAAGGCCCGGCCAGCGCCCCATTACCTGCCCGCCACGCACCGCACCACCGGCCATGACCATCAGCCCGGCTGTGCCATGATCCGTCCCGCCTGTGCCGTTTTCCCGCGCCGTCCGTCCAAATTCCGTCATCGCGATCACAGCCGTCTTGCCCCAGACATCCGCGCCCACGCCGCTGCGCAAAGTCAGCAGAGTTTCGGATAGCTGTTGCAAGCTACGAGGCAGCGACCGGTCCTGCCGCCGATGCGTGTCCCATCCATTCAGGGAAAAGGCCGCAATGCGGGCCGAACCGCGCAAACGATCGGCGGCAAACCTTGCGACTTTCTGATGAGCCCTCCCCCCGCCTCCGCCCGGCGCAGTGGAGTCTGACAGCATCTGGGCTTCTGCGACTGCGGCATGCAGGGCCGGGTCGTCTTCCATCACCAATTCGGCAAGACGCAGGGCGGCGGGGCTGAGCGTGAGACGCGCATCAGGCGCCCAATTGGCCACCGCCGCATCACCGTTCAGCACACGGATATCATTATTCCCAATGGCATAGGCGGTATCGGCCCGCACATCGGGCATCACCTGTAACATCCGGTTCAACCATCCCCCCCGCGCAAATGCGCCGCGTGGATCAGTGCCGGCTTCCAGTATGTCCTGCCCGTCGAAATGGCTGCGCTTGTCCCGATAAGGAGTCGAGACAGCGTGGAAAAACCCTAGCTCTTCGCGCTGCCAAAGCGGCATCAACGGCGCAAGTGCGGGGTGCAACTGGAAGTAGCCGTCGAGATCGAGACCGAGATTTGCCGCAGCCAAAGTCGGACGCAAGGCGGCATAGGCCGGATCACCCACGGGGCGCACGACATCCAGCCCGTCCATCCCGCCGCGCAGGATGATCACGACCAGCCGTGCGTCCCAGGCGGCAGCAGCGAAGGTAACGGGCGTGGCCAGCGGGCTGGCAGCAAGCGAACATCCGATGAACGCGCTGCGGGCAAGGAAGTCTCGGCGTGAAATCATGGGTCTCTCTTTCATCGGCGTTGAAACGCGGGAGAAGACAGGATGAGGCCAACCGCCACTGCACGGTTCTCGGCGGCCTGTGCGGCAAAGCGCACCGGCTTTGGCACACGGCCGCCCAGCGCATGATCAACGAACGTGCGGGGATCGGGCAGGTTTTGCATCAACCGGCTTGGCACGGTCATCGCCCAGTCCATCCGCGCCGATATGCCCTGCGGTGTGATCCAGGCGGCGTCGGCCTCATCGAAACCGTCGGGACCACCGGGCGCGTACCACGGTTGCCCCATGCGCCTGAGAGGGCGGAAAAAGTGTTTGCGCACGTCAGAAAGACGCAGCTTTTCGAGCGCATCTGCGCCGATACCCAGCGTTCGCAAGCTGGCGCTGACGAACTCATCCGGCGTACGGATATTGGGCGCGGTGGTGTCCCATGCGTCGGGGTGATTCAGCAAAGTAGCTGTGCAGGCCATTAGGTCGCCATCCGTATCAAGAAAGGCTTGGGTCACATGGGCGACCAAAGCCTTGCTTGGGGTATCGGACACAAAATGCACGCAAATCTTACGCGCCAGATGCGCTGCTGTGGCGGGATGATGGGCCAGATCGGTGAGCACATCGCGGATGTGATCCATACTGGGCTTGGCGCCATAGGTGGCACCCAACACCGTCTCGCCCCCCGGTTCGGCCATTGCAGAGCGGAATTTGAACCCCCAGTCGCGGGTCGCCCCAAGGCCGGTGAAAAGCTCGGCCAATTCGCGTACGTCTTGCTGGGTGTATGGCCCACCCGCGCCCAAGGTGTGCAATTCCAGCACTTCGCGCGCGAGGTTTTCGTTGAGACCGCGCACGCGGTCGTTGCGCCGGGCCAACCGGCTGTTCGGACCGGCAGAGGCGTTCTGATCGAGATAATGCAACATCAGCGGATGGGTCACGCAGGCGATCAGCATATCGGCAAAGCGGCCAGCGACATGCGGCCGAATGGTTTCATCCACGTAGGCGGGGTTCGCGTGGCTGAGGAGCAGGTTTTTGCCCCGTGCAGTGAAATGATCCGCCCAGAAAGCCACGAGGCGTTCGCGCAGACCATCGCGGGTGCTGATGCGGCGCAGCTGATGGCGGATGAACCACTGCGCATGTTCCTCGCGGGCTTCGCGGCGGATGTTCTGCGCTTTCTCGGCCGCGCTCTTACCTTCTTTGCTGTCCGGGTTGGCGCGCCCGAACCGCTGAAACCTGCGCCATAGAACGAAGGTGTCCTGTATGTGCCGGAAGGGCGGCAGGGGATATTCTGCCTGCGCGTGGTCAGGTCCGGCCAGCGCTGCCAACATGGTATCTAAAGATTCTGGGCCGCGCAGACCGATGCTGTGTCCATAACCGAAGCGGTGTTCTGCGAGGATAGGATCAAAGGACAAAGGGAAACCTGTGTTACAGTCTTGGTCCCCTCTCATATAGGCGATCTTGGGCAGTGTTTCATCACTGCAATCGGTCGAACGCTATATTCCGCCCGTCGATCTGGAACCTGCATTGGCACTGCCGCGTTTTACCAGATATATTTCAAAGGAAATCTCATGCCCAATATTTATGACGCCATCAAAGCCGATCACGACAATCATCGCGCTCTGCTGAACGAGCTTGCCGATACCAGCGGTAACAGCAGCAAGCGGCAGGAGGCCTGGGACAGCTTTTATCACGATGTGAAATCCCATGCCGCCGCCGAAGAAGAGACGTTTTATTCCAAGCTGATCTCGAAGACCTGGGGTCAGGATGCGGCGCGCCATTCGGTGCACGAGCATCAGCAACTGGACGATTTGATGGAAGAATTGAACGACATGGATATGTCATCATCGGGCTGGCTGACGAAGTTCAAAACCCTCAAGCATGATTACGAACATCACATGGATGAGGAAGAGGATGAGGTATTCACCCGCGCCAAAGAGGTCATCGAAGACAGCGAAATCGAAGGCTATGGTTCACGGTTCGAAGCGCGCAAAAAAGAAGAGCGCGGGCTGATCGAAGAGAAGAAGGAAGACAGTCTCGAAGACTGAAAAGAAAGGGCCGCATCAGAGCGGCCCTTTTTATTTACTCTTGCGGAATGACGCGCAGGCCCAATTCCATCAACTGATCCGACGTCGGATCGTTGGGGGCATTCATCATCAGGTCTTCAGCGCGCTGGTTCATCGGGAAGAGGATGACCTCGCGGATGTTGTTTTCGTTGGCCAGCAGCATGACGATCCGGTCGATGCCCGCCGCGCACCCACCGTGGGGTGGCGCGCCATATTGGAAGGCGTTGACCATGCCGCCGAAACGCTTGCGCACCTCGTCTTCGCCGTAGCCAGCGATCTCGAATGCCTTGAACATGATCTCTGGCTTGTGGTTCCGGATGGCACCCGACACCAGTTCGTAGCCGTTGCACGACAGATCATACTGATAGCCCAGCACTTCCAGCGGATCACCCTGAAGCACCTCCATCCCGCCTTGCGGCATGGAGAACGGGTTGTGTTCAAAGTCGATCTTGCCGGTTTCTTCGTCCTTTTCGTAGATCGGGAAATCGACGATCCAGGCAAAAGCGAAACGGTCCTGATCGGTCAGGCCCAGCTCTTCGCCGATGATGTTGCGGGCACGGCCTGCGATGGCCTCGAATGCCTTGGGCTTGCCACCGAGGAAGAACGCAGCATCGCCGATGCCAAGACCCAGTTGCTGGCGGATGGCCTCAGTGCGCTCTGGTCCGATGTTTTTGGCCAGTGGACCTGCCGCTTCCATGCCGCCTTCGACTTCGCCTGACTTCAGTTTGGCCTGCGCTTCCTTGACCGGGATGCCCATCTCCTGGGCCACGGCATCAGCGGTCTTTTCACGCCAGAAGATATAGCCCATGCCGGGCAGACCTTCCTTTTGGGCGAAGGCGTTCATCCGGTCACAGAATTTGCGGCTGCCGCCCTTGGGTGCGGGAATGGCGCGGACCTGCGTACCTTCCTGCTCCAGCAGTTTGGAAAAGATCGCAAAACCGGAGCCTGCGAAATGCTCGCTGACCACCTGCATCTTGATCGGGTTGCGCAGGTCGGGCTTGTCAGAGCCATACCACAATGCCGCGTCTTTATAGGAAATCTGTGGCCACTCCTGATCGACTTTCCGGCCGCCGCCAAATTCTTCAAAGATGCCGCCGATGACCGGCTGGATCGTGTCGAAGACATCCTGCTGGGTGACAAAGGACATCTCCAAGTCGAGCTGGTAGAAATCGGTGGGCGAGCGGTCCGCACGGGGGTCTTCATCGCGGAAACAGGGCGCGATCTGGAAATATTTGTCAAAGCCCGACACCATCAGCAGCTGCTTGAACTGCTGCGGGGCCTGCGGCAGGGCATAGAATTTGCCGGGATGCAGACGCGAAGGCACCAGAAAATCGCGCGCGCCTTCGGGTGAGGACGCGGTGATGATCGGGGTCTGGAATTCTTTGAACTGCTTGTCCCACATGCGTTTGCGAATGGACGCGACGACGTCAGACCGCAACACCATGTTTTCCTGCATCTTGTCGCGGCGCAGGTCGAGGTAGCGGTAGCGCAGGCGCGTTTCTTCAGGGTATTCCTGATCGCCAAACACCATCAGCGGCAATTCGGCTGCACTGCCCAGCACTTCCATATCGCGGATAAACACCTCGATCTCGCCTGTGGGGATCTTGCTGTTGATCAGGCTCTCGTCGCGCGGTTTGACCTCGCCATCAATGCGGATACACCATTCAGAGCGAACCTTTTCGACTTCTTTGAACACCGGGCTATCGGGGTCACAAAGCACTTGGGTAATGCCGTAGTGATCACGCAGGTCGATGAACAGCAGGCCCCCGTGGTCGCGCACCCGGTGGACCCAACCGGCAAGACGCACGGTTTCGCCCTTATTTGAGAGGTTCAGATCGGCGCAGGTATGGGTGCGATAGGCGTGCATGAGCGGTCCCTTTCGAGGGCTGGATTTGTTGGCGCAGGTACACCTTTTGGCGGCGGGGAAGTCAAGGGTAGGTGCAGAAATCCAGGCAATGCGTGGCGCAGCGGTCCGCTGCGGGGATCAGCAGACCTTGATCGTCGGGATACCGGCCACGATCTTGCCGCCATGAGCGGTGCTGTCACCGATCCGCATCACGCCTTTGCCGTTGATCTTGACCTTCGACGATCCCTTTTTGTGTTTGTCCGGGCCGGGCAACCCCGTGCAAAGCGCTGCCCCGCCCTCAACGGCCCAAGGGATACCGTTGAATTTCACATGGCTTTGCCCCGCAGTGATGACAGGCCCTCCCACATGCGGGCGCGGACCAGAGGCAACCTTGGGGCAGACATGCATCATGCCGACGACGGCGAGGGGTTTGCTCATGTGACTGGCTCCTATCAGTTCGCTGCGTCAGCAGGGTCTTTGGCCGCCTGCTCCAGCAGAGTGGCAACCGCATTTTCGGAGGGCGGCTGGATACGCAGGGGCATGCCCACCTCGATCAGATCGTGTTGCTGGACCATGATCTGCCCTTCCGGGCTGCTCGTATAGTGCTGCAATGTGCCACTATCGCCGTGGGTTTCGGCATAGATCGATTCGATCCCGCGCATGAAGCTCGCCCGCTGTCCGGCATCAAACGCAGGCAGATACGCATTCAGATGTTGTGGGCGATAGTACTTGAAAAAGTAGGTTTCGCCGTCTTCGTCCTCGATTTTAATGAATTTCTTCATCTGCGTTTTGAGGCGCATCAACGGCAGGCGGCTGTGGATCACGATGCCCCAGTTGTTGCCATAGCCATCCTCGACGAACCAATCCCAGGCATCGCCGTAGCGGCGCAGTTCCACCAGCCAGGGACCGACTTCGCTCAGTTCTTCGAATGCGGCACCGTCAAACAGGCAACGCGCTTTTTCGGAAAACGCCTCGACGCAGATGGCGATGTCGGGATTGATCGACGCGTCCAGCAGCAGATAGGCCTTGAGAGGAGCGGTTTCTTCGTCTTTGGCTTTTGTCCGGGCGGCTTCATCCTGCGCCACCGGATTGAAAACCAACGCATCCAGCGCGAGTTCGACCGCCTCTTTCTCGGGCGGCGGCGAGATAAATTCTGGCAGATCCATCAGGCAGTTCCTCCGGGTATCGCTTGTGGCCAATCTAGCTCGAGAATCTGAGCGATGAGAACCTCTTTGTCCTCTGGCTCAAGCTCTTCACTAGGGTCATCCATCAGTCGGGCGATGCGCAGGGATTGCAGCGGATGCAAGCGCCCCTCGACAATGCGCCCGACCAGTTTGGTCAAGAGGTCGACATCGGCAAGGCCTTGTTCCTGCCAGTGCCGCGTGAACTGCGCAAGGGAGGCCGCGCTGTCATCCAGTCCAAAGAAATCCGCGGCACTTTCCTTGCCGTATTTGACCTGAATGAACCGGGTCGCATCGCCTTGTTGGATGTCCGCGCCCTCATCAAAAAAGCTGTTCCCGACCTTCATAGGATGGCCTCGCGAAAGCGGTCCGACCACAGATGTTTGACGCGAAAGGCATCGACGTCTGCAACATAGGCTTTGAGATGTTCCGAAGTTTCTTTTTGCTGAGCATAAAGAATCGCCATGCGTTCCAGCACCTCCACGTCGCCCCCTTGTTCACGGTAGGTTTGCGTTGCGTCGCGCAGAACATGCGCCCGTCGCATGAAATTTAGCCGGATCAGGGGGGGGCTGATCATCACATCCGGCACGATGTTGATGTGAAACTTGGCTTTTTGCCAGGTGTCAAAATAGCTGTCCTTGTTCTGCGCAAGTTTCTGACGGGCAGCAGCATACTTTGCGCTGTCCACAGCTTTGACGACGTCATTTGCAAAGGCGGTCATCACGTCCAGATCGGGACTGTCGACCAGTTGCGCAAGCGCATCATACCGCGCGGTCCAGCGACAGGCGGACGACCAGAACAGACGGTGCGGGAATTCATGGACACTGCCGGTCTGCCCGTTCTCAAGCCAGTCGTAAAAGGCCAGACGGTCCGGTTTGGAGAGTGTTGAAAAATCATCTTGTCGCAGCGCCCGGCCCACCAGATGGTACCACCTGACCCACCCCATAACGTCATCGGCGTCATAGACAGCCTCGCGCACATCAGCCGTGGCGCGCTGGCAAATCTGCCGCAGGTCTTCGGGCGAGCCAAGCGTCAGGCCGGTCTGCGGCATCAACTCCCATATACCTTCCAGCGACAGCATGACCGCAATTTCACCAAGCGCGTTGTCGCCATAGCGATCAATGTTCGGTGTCGAGATCACGGGACTGGCACGAAATTGCGCGGCAGGTACAAGCGAGAGCCAAGCGAGACAATGATATATGCCGTCAGCGCCGCCCCGGTTAGGCCTGTCGCCGCGGCAAACCATTCGCGACTGCCCCATTCTGGCTCCGTGCTCAGATTGGTTTGACCGGGGGTGTAATCCCCTTCCGGCATCGGACCGCCATTTTCGGCTTCCCAATCCTCGATCGTGGGGATGGGCCGGTTCATGTTTTCAAGCGCGGACTGGGGGATCGGCGCATGTGCGGGTGCCCCCGGTCCGCCGCACCCCTGATCATCATAGATATCTTCCGCTTCGCGCATCGCCCGTTGGCGCCCGTCGATCTGTTCGGCGTGTGTGGGGATGCCGGACTGCACCGCATTCGGCCCCAACATGCGGTCGAAGCGCTCGCTGAGCCCCGAGCGGCCAGAGTTCATCCGCTCCATAAAGGCCGAGATACATTCGCACACATTATCCCGACAGGCCTTCAGGTGCTTCTTAAGGGCGTTGCTATTCACATTGCCCCAGATTTCACGACCCACCATGCCGCTACTTCCCCTTACAATCCTGCGCAAAGGGCTTGTCGGACTTCAGCGCATCCACCTGATCCGGCGCGCCTGAGGTGAAGTCCACCTTGGGGGATTTCACCTTGAGGTGTTTGGTTTTGATCGTGATGCCGCTGCTGTCGATGATGATGGTCCCACCCGGTCCGCCGATGACAAATTTATCTTTGGCATGCAGGGTATGTTTGCGGGTGCGGCTAAAGATCGACTTCTTGGTTTCAAGGTCGTAATCCTCGCCCACTTTGGTCTGCATCATCTTGCCGACAGAGGTGGTCAGTACATTGCCCACCAGCACGTTCTTGGCCAGACCGACCTGTTCGGTCGATCCCGCACCGACGGTCTCTTTCTTGTACTTCTCGACAGTCAGGTTCATCGTGCCCGACGACGGCATGATCATCTGCAACAGACGCCCCATCATCGCGCCCTTGCCCAGCTGATCGGCGCCACCTGCGGTGCGATGCCCTCCCGATCCGCTGAACTGACCTTTAGCAACAATCGACGCCAATTCGTTTGGCAAATCCGACACGCCCGCCACGATCCCGGCAAAGCCGCCAACTCCGTCACCGGCACCTGATTTATTGGCACCCTTCTGCATGAACTTGCCACCCGCCTGCACCAGCGGCATCAGCATTTGCAGCAGGCCCATGCCGCCGCCACCGACGGAGATACTTTTGTTGGCACCCACCCGCTCCATCGCGTTGGCGGCCACGTTCAGCGAGGCATTGGCCCCGATCTGTTCCACCCGGTTGGCGTTAATATTGGAGCTTTGGTCATTCAGCACGCGGATCGTCTGATCCTTTTGCGCGTGGATAGCCATGTTCTCCTGCCCCGACTGCGCCTCAAAGCTGATCTCGTTGAACCCGGAGCCTTCGTGGGTGTCGGCGCGGATCACATGTTTGGTTTTATGTGTAGGCAGCGAATAGGGCCGGTCGGTTTTGCCATTGAACACACAGCCGGTGACCAGCGGCTTGTCCGGATCACCCTCCAGAAACTCGACCACAGCTTCCATGCCGATGCGCGGGATGGCCATGCCGCCATATTCATTCGACGCGGTATGCTGCACGACGCGGCAGCGCATGGAATAGGCTTTGTCCAGATCCCAGTGGAAATGCACAAGGATGCGACCATACTCGTCGCAATCAATCTCGCCCTCGCCTACAACAATCGCTGTTTGCGGGCCGTGAATCCGCGGAACAGGCGTCTTGCGTGCAGGATAGATCGGGGCATCGGCAGGCGTCAGGACATATTCGCCGCTGTAGGACGCCATCTCGCCCGGTGTGCCGCCGCTTTGATAGGCATTGGCGGAATAGCTATGCCGCGCCTCCATACAAATGAGCGTCCCATCGCGCCGCCCCGGAATGGGGTCGCCTGTCAGGTCCAGCGACATGCCCGCCGAAAAAGAGGACGCATTGCCCACGATGCGCTGGCGGTGATCGGCAGCTTCATGCTGGTTTAACCGCAATTGGGCGACGTTGCGCCCTGTCCCGGCCTCGAGGTAGTCGCCCGGATAGGCATAGCCTTCGATCTCGCCATGCGGATGCGATTCGCCGGACGTCTGGCTGACCTGCATCGCGGCTTTCGGCGTTTTGAAGTTGAAGTCCGTTAGCTTGACCGCTCCTGTCGTCAGACCCCGGCCAGAACGCCACCCCCAAAAATGCTCGTCGTCGGCATTATGATCTTCGACGGAGTTGTAGTAATCGCGAGATCCGCCCGCGATAGCGGTAAAGCTGAGCGGGTCATCCAGCAAAATCAGCGTGTGAGCGCCCTCGGAATGATCAAAGCAGTAATTGATGCCGAACCGCTCCATCTGGCGGCACACAAAATTGCGATCCGTTTCGCCAAATTGGACGGTGTATTCCAGCACCGGGTAGTCTTGCACCAGACGGTTTTCGAACAGAGGTTGGGAGGCCTGCGCCCAATCGGCGAAGACTTCCTCAAGTATCTCGACCACGGTTTTGTTGTGGAAAATACGCTGGTTCTGGCGTTGATCTGCCAGCCATAACCAGGGCCGTAGGGTCAATGCATAGACATGTCCACCGTCACCGACACCCAGCGTTTCAGCATGGGTCACGATCCCGTCGTAATGGCGCGGACCGTGTTTATCGTTTGAAAAGGCAACATGCGCATGGGTGCCCATCAGCGCGTTCAGATCAATATCAGGATTGAGAGAGACCGCTTCGACACGATATTCGAAAAGGGCGTTTACAGCGTCCTGACCATTAAAGCGCATCAGGACCAGTTCTGTTTCACCTAATACGGTTGTCAGGATTCCGGGGCGATTGTCCTGCGAAAGATCCAAACTCATTTTAGCCTACTGATGCAAAGAAGAATCATGCCAAATTACCTTTATCGTCCGGTGTCAGCAAACGCACCGATCCTGCCATTCGGGGAGGGATCGCTGTTCGCGCCTCATTCACAGGTTGAGTAAGCCATTTCCGCAGAAGAATGCCAAGTGGTTCGCATACATAAGTTTTCGGCATGGATTGACGCCACAGCATTTTGTGGGAAACTCTGCCTCATGTCGCCAAACGATCATATTACCAACGCGGAGCCGGACAAGACGCAGCCGCCGGTCTCGGCGCTGAGATATGACAGCCCGGCCGATCTTTATGCGAATTTGCCCCAAGTCGCCCAGTTGACCCTGCACCGGCCCCGCGAAGAAGAAACGCCATTGGGCTATCTGCATCGGTTGCGCGCCTCTACCACACCGGAAGAGGCGGTAACCTTTACCGCTTTTGCCGCCATGCCCAAGATGGGTGTGTGGTGGGGCTATGAATGTCTGCGTCTATCCGGTTACGAGCTGAGCGGCCCGGACCGGGAGTTGATCGAGCTGGTGGCAAACTGGACGCAATATTCCGACAATGAAAACCGCTACCGCACGATGAAGGCGGCATTGTTCGCGCCGGTGCGCACGCCGGCGGTTTATCTGGGATTGGCCGTTGGCTGGTCCGGTGGCCAGATCGCACCCAATGATCCGGCCGGCGTGCCGCCGCACCGGGCCCCGCGGGCGCTGAACACCGCTGTGCTGTCCTGCCTGGCGCGGTCCGATATACAGTCACGTTCGATCCGTCTGGCCCGTTTTATTGATCAGGCCACCGTGCTTTATCCGGCCTATTAGTTTGCGGGCTTAGGCGGAACTATGGGGGGTAAAGACCCTGTATTGTTATGGATTTGAGGGGTTTATGTCACTGGAACTGCCGGTCAATTTCGCGCAAGCTCTCGGCCAATGACACTGCGCCTGCGAATCGACAACTTTGACACGCTGGAAGATGGCGGTCCGACCTGGATATCTCTTGATCAAAGGGGGGCCAGTGTTGGGCGGCGTGCGTCGATGGACTGGGTTCTGCCCGACCCGGCTAAGCATGTGTCGAGCCATCACTTCGACATTCAATTCGCCAACGGGGCCTACTGGCTTCGCGATGTGTCGACCAACGGCACCTTTTTGCAGGGCAGCCGCTACCGGATCGAAGGGATGCAACAACTCCGCGGCGGCGAGCGTCTGGTCGTCGGACATTATGTGATCGCCGTCGAGATGGCGGGCCAGCAGGCTGCTGTGCCACTGGCCTCGCCTCAAGGTGCCACGCAGGATCCCTGGAGCACCATGTCGGATGATGCTGACCCCTGGGATTTGGGCCCGCAACCGCTGCAACCCGTGAACCCATTGCCGCCGCCCCGTATGAGCCCACATCATTTCGATGATATGGCGCAGGATTTCATGCCGCTGCAACAGCCGCCCCGCGCGGAGCCACCGCCCCAGGCGGTCGAGCCATCTGCCCGCCCCGGCGAGCCGAAAGCAGTGCCAATGCCGTCGCTTCACCCGCAAGAGCGGCCCCCGGCAGCGCAAGCGGCCCCGCGTCCGCAGCCCGCCCAGCCGCTGCAAACCACGCCGGTTGTCAGCGAAGATGCTTTCCGGCAGGAAATCATTGCGGCCTTTTGCCGGGGTGCTGGTGTCGCCCCCGAAACATTGCAGGAAGTGGATCTTGTGCAACTGGTCGAAGCGATGGGCAAGTCCACGCGGGTGACGGTGGACGAGATGATGCAGATGCTTCAGGATCGCGCCAGCGTGAAACAATTCACCCGCGGCGGTGAGCGCACCATGCGCAGTGCCACGGGCAATAATCCCATGAAATTCCTGCCCGATGCCGAACAGGCCTTTGTTGCGCTGTTTCTGGAGCCACGGCAGGGCTTCATGCAGGGGGCAGAAGGGTTCGAGAACGCCCTGCGCGACCTGCGGCAGCATCAAAAAGCGGTCTTTGCCGCGCTTCAGCCTGCGCTTGCGGATGTGCTGACCGGCTTGTCCCCGGACGAGATCGAAGACCGGGATGGCAAGACGGGCAATTTGCTGGCGGGGTCCAAGCGTGGACGCCATTGGGATGCGTTTGTGCAGCGCTGGGATGAAAAAGCAAGCGGTGGGGATCATGGCATGCTCGATGTATTTTTACGTGCCTTTGCAAAGGCCTATGCCGAAGCGGCGGTCAAACCGGATTGAGAACAGAACGCGGCACCCCGGCTTCGGGGACCGCACTGGAAGGACGCGATACCATGCTGGACGAACTGTTGATGCCGATCACCGAGGAAGCCCCCTGCGGCCCCGATCTTGATGCGGAAATGGACGCGGATTACGAGGCTTATTACTTCGGTGCTTTGGGTCGTCTGCCCGCCTATTTCTATCGCCCGGGTGTTGAGCGCCCCGATGGCACCTCTTCCCCTGACATGATTTTTGACGGCGGCGATGTGGATATCGCAGCGGAACGCCAGCAGATCGAACCGCTTTTGTCCCGCAGTCGTGATCTGCGCTTGCTGGTGCTTTTGGCGCAATGGGAAGCGTTGGCCGGCAGGCTTGGCCCGCTGGCCGATGTGCTTGAAACAATCGCGGCGCTGATCGAGACGTTCGGTGCAGATGCGCACCCCGGTCTTGGCGATGGTCCAGCTGCACGGCGCGATGTGTTGAATGATCTGAATACGCAAGTGACCATGATCCAGCCGCTTCAATTTCTGGGCCTGACCGGCACCGATGAGGTCAGTCTGCGCAAGATGAAGGTTGCCTCGGGCGCGGTGACGCCGCTGCAAAGCGAACAGGATCTGACACCTGCGGTGCTGAACGATGCGCTGTCCGATCCGGCAAACAAGAAGCGAATCGAGACGACACACGCGGCGCTGATGCGCATGGCGGATGCCTTGGGCCGCATTACCCGTGCCTGCCAAAGCGCCGAACCTACGCCTTTTACCCCGTCGCTCGATCTGCTGAGCGCCACCGTGGCGGAGATGCTGAGCGCGCTTAGCACGGCACGTCCCGACTTGCGTGCCGCAGAGGAGCAGGCCGTTGCGGACCAAGCGGTAGAAACCGCTGCTGATAGCCCTGCTGCGTCCGAGGGGGCAAACGCGCAAGCTCCGGTCGGCCCTGCCGTCCTGAGCCATGCCGAAGCGCGGCAGATGTTGGAGGCGGTGGAGCATTATTACCGTCGGGCGGAACCGTCTTCGGCGGCGCTGTTGCTGGTCACGCAAGCCCGGCTCCTGATCGGCAGTCCCCTGGTCGAAGCGCTGGAGACGTTGCTGCCCGACAGAGCGGGCAAGGCGATGGTCGATTTCGGGCCGCAGACAGGCTTTGTGCTTAACATCGAACGCCTGCGTCAACTGACCGGCAGCGCCCCCGAAAGCAGTGCACCGGAAGACAAAACGCCCGCGCCTTCATCCTCGCCTCCGGTGATCGGATCCGGCGCGGAAGCCGCCGGTGCAATCAAGTCGGTTGAGGCCTATTTCACAAGGGCCGAACGCTCTTCTCCGGTGCCTGTTCTATTGCAAAGAGCACGCAGCTATCTGGATCGGGATTTTCAATCTCTGGTTGATGAATTGGTCCCGCTGTCGGAAACAAATAGCTAGAGAGTTGGGTTCTATCGTCCGATCGCACCTTAAAAGGGCGTAAACGTGCGCAGTCGTTGACTTTGTCGGTTAACGCTGGTTCAATTTTTAAGAGAATAACCAAAGTTACTATTTGGAGAAAGACTACATGGCGTCCGACAAAGGTTCAGGGTTCATCAAACGCAACCGCCCGCCCCGCGTTCAAATTCAATACGAAGATCCCTATGACAGCGAAAAGATGGTCGAATTGCCATTCGTTATGGGTGTGATGTCGGATCTGTCAGGCAACAACCCCGGGGTCGAGCCCGACGCGCCGGACGAACGGACGTTCACGGATGTCACAAAAGATACACTTGATGACTATATGTCAGCGATGAAGCCCGGCATGACTTTCATGGTGGGCAACAAGCTTGAAGCAGACAGCGGGCAGAAAATGGGCGTGAGCCTGCAGTTTGAAAAGATGGACGATCTGGAACCGGCAGAGATTGCCCGTCAGGTTCCTGCGCTCAAGAAGATCCTTGAGGCGCGCGAGCAACTGGCAAACCTGCAGCGCTATATGAGCGCCAAGCCGAAGGCGCAAGAGCACCTGCAGAAACTGTTGAACGATCCCGAACTGATGGCCGCGCTCGCAGACCGCGCAGGCCCCGCCACCAGTGACGAGGACTAGGACAGTCGGGGCCAAGGCCGCGCCACCCCGCAGATTTTCCGGAGATAGAATAAAATGACAAACGAAGCACAGCAGGATCAAGTACAGGGCGCGGAGGGGCTGGACGAGCTTTCCGAGTTTTCCGACATGCTCAAGCAAACGATCAAGCCCCGCTCTGACGTGGCCGCCAAGGAGGTCGACAACGCGGTTGTCGCTCTGGTGCGCGAAGCGATGGGCGACCAGTCGCTGATTGCCGAAGACGTGATCGACACGCTGGATGCGATGCTGGCCAAGCTTGATGAAAAGCTTAGCGATCAGATGAATGAAATCATGCACAACGAGCAGTTTCAGGAATTTGAATCAAGCTGGCGTGGTTTGGCCTATACGCTGAACAACGCCGAGACAGACAGCACGCTGCGCGTCAAAGTGCTGAACATGTCGAAAAAGGAATTGCAGGCGATGATGCGCCGCTATCCCGGTGCGAAATGGGATAAATCCCCACTGCATGACATGGTCTATGAACAGAACCTCGGCACGCTGGGCGGCAAGCCCTTCGGATGTTTGATCGGTGACTACCAGTTCAGTCAATCCTCGCCCGACGTGAACCTGCTGAATTCCATCGGCAAGATCGCCGAAGCCTCTCTGGCACCCTTTATCTCAAGCGCATCGCCTGAACTGTTGGGTCTGGACAGCTGGAACGAAATTTCCGTGCCCCCGGATCTAAGCGAGATCTTTGAGACACCGGAATATGCCCAGTGGAACAGCCTGCGTGACAGCGAAAACTCGCGTTTCCTTGCGCTGACCCTGCCGCGCGTTCTGTCACGCGAGCCTTACGGTCCCAACAGCAACGCGGTCGTTGAAGAGTTCAACTTTGTCGAGGACACAGACGGCCACGGCGGCCGTATGTATTCCTGGATGAACGCGGCCCATGCGATGGCCGCGAACATCAACCGGGCCTTCAAGGACAGCGGCTGGACGGTGCGCATCCGCGGCGTCACTTCAGGTGGTGAGGTTGCCAATCTGCCCACGCATCTGTTTGACACAGGGGATGGTGCGAAGGATCTGAAATGCCCTACCGAAGTGTCGATTACCGACCGGCGTGAGGGCGAATTGTCCAAAGCGGGTCTGATCGGTTTGATCCATCGCCAGCACACCGACAAGGCGGCCTTTATCGGTGCGCAATCGCTGTACCGCCCCAAGAAGTACGTCGACGATCTGGCGACTGCCTCTGACAATATGTCATCGCGGATCCCCTACATCTTTGCCGTGTCGCGGTTCAGCCACTACCTCAAGGCGATGGTCCGCGACAAAATCGGACAAAGCCCCGACCGGATGCAGTTGCAGATGGATTTGCAGGCTTGGATCAACAAATACGTTTCCGGCAACCCCGAAAGCGCGTCGGAATTCGAGAAGGCGAAAAAGCCTTTGGCCGGTGCAAAAGTCGAAGTCGTCGAAGACGAATTAAATCCGGGCTACTATCAGGGAAAATTCTTTTTGAAGCCCCACTTTCAACTGGAGGGTATGGACATTGGTATGAGCCTCGTGTCCAAGTTGCCCACAGGTAAATAAACCAACTATGCCGAGATGTTATAAATCATCCCGGTGCTGCTGAAGCCAAAAGGAGAGAACTAATATGGCTATTGATTGCTTTTTGTACCTCGACAACAACATCGTCGGTGAATCCCAGGACGACAAGCACAAGGAATGGATTGATATTCTTTCTTGGAACTGGGGCATGAGCCAGTCCGGCACGACCCACCAGGGCGGCGGCGGCGGCGGCGGCAAGGTCGACGTACAGGACATCACAATCAGCAAATACGTCGACAAATCGACACACGACCTGATCGCACGCTGCTGTTCCGGCGAGCACATCAAAAGCGGTCAGCTGGTCGTGCGCAAGTCGGGCGGCACAGCGCCGGTTGATTACCTCAAGATCGACATGGAAGACATCATCATCAGCACCTACAACACAGGTGGCAGCAAAGACGGCCTGGACCGCGTTCAGGAAACACTGACGCTGAACATGCGCCGCTTCCAGGTGACATACACCTTCCAGGAGCAGTCCGGTGCCGCAGGCCCCGAAAGCATGGCTGGCTGGGAAATCGCCGAGAACAAAGCCTGGGGCAAGTAAGCTCCACCCTGCCGCATATGCGGCTTGTGACAAGGGGGGCTGGCCTTTGGGCCGGCTTCCGTATTTTTACTCTCTGGACTGCCGCTGCTGATTGGTCCGAACACACTGCGAGAATATGCAAAACCCTCTTTCTGATAAGCGCGCGCCGGGGCCACGCTTGTGGCGCAAGGGCGAACGCGCGAAGGTTTCGATTCTGCAGGTTTTCAGAAATTCATTCGAGGATGGCGACGCGCGACGCGGGACGGATGCCGCACGCGCAGAAGACGCAGATGGCCCGCGCAGTCTGCAACGGCGGGACGGTCTGAACGAAGAAACTCTAAGGCGGCATTTGCAGTTGGATTTGAATGCGCTGCTGAATACCATTCAATTGGGGTCGGCCAGCAATCTGGAAGATGCCCCTTTTGTGCAGGCCTCTATCCTGAATTACGGGTTTCGCGACCTTTCAAGCGTATCGACCGCCGAGATCAATACACCGAAGATTAAACAGAGTATTAAAGCGTCCCTGATAAATCACGAACCCCGGCTGATCGCCGATAGCATAGAGGTCGATGTCGTGGAGCCCGAAGGCGACAATCGCCAACGCCTGTCTATTTCCGTGACGGCGGAACTAATGGGTGATCCGGTGGACATACCGCTGGATTTCGATGCGGAGGTCGATATGTCCGCGGGCACGCTGAAAATGTCCAAGCTGAGGATACAGGCGTGAAGCGCGCCTTTCGCGAAGCCTATAACCGCGAGTTGGCCCTGCTCAAGGAACGCGCGGCGGAATTTGCGCAAGAATATCCTGGTCTTGCGGATCGCCTGGGTGGCTTGGTCGAGGAAAATCTTGATCCGACAGTGGCAGGCCTTCTCGAAGGCAGTGCATTTCTGGCTGCACGCGTGCAGACCAAGATGCAGGAGGAATTCCGCACCTTCACGCATGAACTGCTGGATCAGGTCTTTCCCGACGCGCTGGCCCCAACACCGTCGGCGATGTTGGTGCAGGCCAATCTGCCGTTGGAAAACACCGATCTGTCCAAAGGCGTCCGTTTTGCCGCCGGGGATTACATGGATGCGCGGTTCAAGGATGCGGACAAGCAGGTCTCCTGCCGCTTTGCCCTTGCCGCCCCGCTCAGACTTTGGCCGCTCCAGATCACGGAGCTCAAGTATCATTCGGGCGAAGGCCCCATCGGGGCGCTGGGACAAGAGATTGCGCAGGGCACCAAGGCAGGCATCGTCGTTACAATCAACCGCATCGGCCCGGCCAAGGCCACAGCGGCCGATCTTGCGCTAAGCGGTCTGGACGGGTTGGATGCGCTGGATGTGCATCTGAGCGGTCCGATCAAAGACGCCACTGCGCTGTTCGAGCAGATTTTCTGCGACACGACCCGCATATCGCTGCGCTGGCTGGATGCGCAGGGCGATGCTGTTTTTGCCACGCTGCCGATGGACGCGTTGGAGCAGGTGGGGTTTGGGCGGGACGAAAGGCTCTTTGCCCACAACACGCGGCTATTCGAAGGCTTTGCCTTTCTGCGTGAATTCTTTGTCTTCCCGCGCAAATTCGCCGGTTTCCGGTTGAACGGATTGGCGCAATACCTCAGCGGGATCAAAGCGTCCGAGGTGCAGGTCGTCTTTGAACTCGACACGGTCAATCGCGGATTGGCATCGCGGCTGGACAAGGAGCATTTGGCGCTGAATGCGGCCCCGGCGGTCAACCTGTTTCAGGAAATGTCATCGCAGGTGCGGATGAACACCAAGGCGCACGATGTGATCGTAACGCCCAATTCCACCCCTGTGACCCACTACGAAGTGCAGTCGATCAATGAGGTTTGGGCGTTCTACAAAGGTCAGCAGGCCAAGGTGCGGGTTCATCCGCTATATGCCTTGCCCCCCGATGCCATAGACCCGCGTCAGGTGCTGTACTACACCTACCGCCGCCGTCCGCGCCGTCTGACGGCAAGCGAAAGACGCTATGGCGCGTCGAATTACAGGTATCGGGGAACCGAGACTTTTATCTCGCTTTATGCCCCGCCCGATGATGATGAAGTGCAGCGGTTGCAGGTCAATACGCTTAGTTCGAACCGGCACTTGCCGGAGTATTTGCCCATTGCTCAATCCCGCGATGATTTCTATTTCTGCGACGACCAGACGGTGACGCTTGCCTGTATCGCGGGGCCAACCGCGCCCACCGACAGCCTTGCCGATCTGGAAACCGGGGCCGCGCATCGCACCACGGCAGGCGATGTGTATTGGCGGCTGGTATCCTATCTGTCGCTGAACCATTTCGGACTGGAAAGCCGCGATGGCACCGATGCCGCCGCCAGCCTGCGCGAGATGCTGTCGCTGTTCACCGATCTGTCCGACAACGTGAGCGAAGCACAGGTGGCCGGTTTGGCGCGTGTTGAAACGCGCCCGGTTGCGCGCACTGTGGCCCATGCCGATGGCTACCACACCGCCCGCGGGATCGAGGTCACGCTGACCTTTGACGAAGAAGAATACGAAGGGTCCGGCATGATCCTATTGGCCGCAGTGCTGGACAGGTTCCTATCTGAATACGCCGCGATCAACAGTTTTACCCAGACGGTCGTGCGCACCCTGCAACGCGGCGAGATCAAGATCTTCCCGTCCCGCTCGGGCAGTGGGCCGCTGCTATGACCAAACAGACCAAAACCGAGCTGCTCAACGAACGCGAGGCGCAGTCGCAAGCGGCATTCGGGATGGGTCTGTTCAACCTTCTGCGCAAGCTGGAGCGCGAGGGACAGAACAGCCCCCGCATTGGCAAGAACACGCGCCTGCACCAATCGCTTGTCCGGCTGGGGCAAGACCCCTTTCTGGCCTTTCCCGACACCGATCTGGCGCGGGTCGATATGGCCGCGCGCCCGCCCATGGTGCGGGCGCAGTTTCTGGGGTTCTTTGGCGCACATGGCGCGTTGCCCTTGGTCTGGACCGAAGAGGTGCGCCGCTGGTTCGATGCGGGCGATCCCAGTTTCGTAGCGTTCACCGATGTTTTTGCCGCACGTTTTCAGGAGTTGTTCTTTCGCGCGTGGTCCGACGCCCGCGCCATCACTCAATTCGATCACGCTGCCGAAGACCGGTTTTCCACCTATCTGTTGTCGGTGATCGGCACCGGCTCGCCCGCCTATCTTAACCGCGACAGCCTGCCCGATACCGCCCGCCAGCGCCTTGCCCCTCTGGCGGCAGGCCGGGTCAAAAGCCCCGTACGCCTGCGCCAGATGATGCAGGTGCATTTCGGCGACACGGTCAAATTCGACATCGAAGAAATGGTGCCCTCCTGGCTGGAATTCGAGCCGAATGCCCTGACCCGCATGGGCCGCCAATCCGCCCGCATGGGCCGCGATCTGCATCTGGGGCAGAAGGTCCGCTCGATTGGTGAGAAGATCACCGTGCATGTCTATGTCAAAGACTATGCCGCCTATCGCCGCTTTCTGCCGGGCGGGGTGGATTACGCGCATTTGCGCGATCTGACCTTTTGGTATCTGGGGCGCGCTTTTGACATCGAGGTGGCTCTTTGGCTGCCCAAGCCCGAACTCCGCGCCGCCGTGCTGGGCCAGACGATCCAGATGGGGTGGATGGCCTGTATCGCCCCGGACATCGACAATCCGGACCACCTGACCCGCGTGACCCGCTTTGAACTGCTGCCGCTAGGCCATCCCGAAGCCGAAACCCGCCCTGCCGCCGCATGATGGCCCGCACCGACCCATAGGAAAGACCTGATGACCGAGATCACAATCGAGAAATATGCCGGCAAGATGAACCGCGCAGGGTATGATGCCTTTCTGGGTGCGATGCGCCATGCACGAGCGGAACAGAACCGCTCGGTCGAATTGTGCCACTGGCTGTTCTACGCATTGTCGAACAAGGATGCCGATCTGTCGGTTACCCTGCGCGAATTGGGTCTGGACCGGGGACGTGCGCTCAAGGATCTGGATCAGGCGATGGCGGCGCTGAACAAGAACGTGACCGAGACCCCCGGCATATCCGACTTTCTGTCAGATGCCCTGAACCACGCCTGGACCTACGCCACGCTGTTCTTTGGCGAAGCCCAAATCAGGACCGGCCATGTGCTTGTCGCCCTGCTGAGTGATCCGCACCTCAAGCGCCAGCTGACCCGCGCCTCGATGGTGTTCGACCAGATTTCAGCCGAGCAGATATCGCAAGACAGTCGCACGCTGTGGGCCGCCTCCGAAGAAGACAGCATGCCGCCGATGGATGGCTCCGGTCTCGCCCCTGCGGGCAGTGGTGCGGTGGACGAAGACGGACGCACGGGTGCCGCCACTGCTCTTGGCCGCTTTGCCAAGGACATGACTGCCAATGCCGCTACAATGGACCCGATCAAAGGGCGCGGCGACGAGATACGCCAGATCATCGACGTGCTGCTGCGCCGTCGCCAGAACAACCCGATCCTGACAGGAGAGGCCGGCGTGGGCAAAACCGCCGTGGTCGAAGGCTTTGCACAGGCGCTGGCCGCAGGCGAGGTGCCGCCCAAGCTGAAAGGCACCAAGCTCTTCGAGTTGGACATACAGTCGATGCAGGCCGGTGCCTCAATGAAAGGTGAATTCGAGCAGCGCCTGAAGTCGGTAATCGATGAGGTGCAATCCAGCCCCGTGCCGATCATCCTGTTTATCGACGAGGCGCATACGTTGATTGGCGCAGGCGGCGCACAGGGGACGGGAGATGCGGCCAACCTGCTGAAACCGGCGCTGGCCCGTGGCACATTGCGCACAATCGCCGCGACCACATGGTCAGAATACACCAAATACTTTGAAAAAGACCCCGCCCTTACCCGCCGCTTCCAGCCGGTCAGCGTGGATGAACCCAGTGTCGAGCAATGTTGCTTTATGCTGCGCGGCATTCTCGGCCCGATGGAGGCCCACCACGGCGTGCGCATCTCGGACGAGGCGATTGTATCGGCGGTGGCGCTGTCGCACCGCTATATCCCGGCGCGCCAATTGCCGGACAAGGCGGTGTCGTTGCTCGATACCGCTTGCGCTCGCGTGGCGGTCAGTCAGGCGTCGATCCCCGCCCGCATTGAAGACACCAGCGACAAGATCGAAGCCCTGGCCGCGGAAATCGCCAGCAAAGTATCCGAGCGTGATCTGGGCGAGACTGACGAAGAGCGGCTGGTCGAAGCGGAGGCCAAGAAGGCCGAGCTTGAGGAAACACTCGCCGAGCTGCAGGCCAGCTTTGCCCGCGAAAAGGAAGTGGTCGAACATATTCTATCTTTGCGCAAATCACTGGCCGAGGATCACAAGGCCGAAGAAGGGGCCGAACCCTTCGACGCCGATGCCACCCGCGCCGAGATGTATGCCCAGATGACCATGTTGGAAGATGGCAACCCCGATGACCGCATGGTCTATGCCCATGTGGATGGGCAGGCCGTCGCGAGTGTCATTAGCGATTGGACGGGCATCCCCGCAGGCCGCATGGTGCAGGACGAATTGCAAGCGGTGCTGCAACTGGGCGACCGTCTGCGCGAGCGGGTGATCGGACAGGACCACGGCCTTGCCGCCATCGCCAAGCGGATCGAGACAAACCGCGCAGGACTGTCGAACCCCAACAAACCCATCGGTGTTTTCATGCTGTGTGGCCCGTCGGGCGTGGGCAAGACGGAAACCGCGCTGGCACTGGCCGAACAGCTTTATGGTGGCGAACAGAAACTGATCACCATCAACATGAGCGAGTTTCAGGAGGCACATACCGTGTCGCTGCTCAAGGGCGCACCTCCGGGCTATGTAGGCTATGGCGAGGGGGGACGCCTGACCGAAGCGGTGCGGCGCAAGCCTTACTCCGTGGTGCTGCTGGACGAGATCGAAAAGGCGCATCCGGATGTGCACGAGCTGTTCTTTCAGGTCTTTGACAAAGGCCAGATGGAGGATGGCAATGGCCGGATGATTGATTTCAAAAACACGATCATCCTGCTGACCTCGAACGTAGGCACCGATGTGATCATGGAGATGGCAGAAGCGGGCGAGACCACACCTGATCTGGACGAGCTGGAGGCAGCGCTCAAGCCGTTCCAGCTGGACGTCTTCCCGCCTGCCCTTCTGGGCCGGATCGTGTCGATCCCCTATTTCCCGCTGGGCCGCGAGGTGCTGACCGGCATCACCAAGCTGAAACTGGGTGCCGTCGAGCGCCGTCTGAAAGGCGCACATGGCGCAGCGATCACCTATGCGGACGGGGTGATCGAACATATCGTGGAACAATGCCGCGACCCCGACAGTGGCGGGCGGATGATCGACAATATCATCACCAATTCGATCCTGCCCGATCTCAGCCGTCAAGTGCTCAGCCGGATGGTATCAGGCGCGCCGTTCGAGACAGTTGAGGTGCGTGTCGCGGATGGCGGATTTGACTATGTGTTTGCATGAGCGTGCAACCGAATTTGAAATCTAAACTGTGACGTGCAGGAATTTTGAGGGAGAAAACAATGCCAGATAATCCAACAGTAACGGCGAAATTGGTTAGCATGGGCATGGGGTTAAAAATCCCATCTACCTCCCTTGCTGCAAATCTGATC
Source organism: Sulfitobacter noctilucae (assembly GCF_000622365.1). GTDB lineage: Bacteria > Pseudomonadota > Alphaproteobacteria > Rhodobacterales > Rhodobacteraceae > Sulfitobacter > Sulfitobacter noctilucae. Next base: position 202,624 of record NZ_JASC01000002.1, read on the forward strand.
AACGGGTTTTACCTTGAGCTTAGCTCGGGCGGGCAGAAGACGCTTTATGGCGTGTCGAGCCTGCTGGACATCAACCAGGGCGGCTTTGTGGTCTACGGTGTCGCGACCGAAGCTTTTGGAATTGAGTTCGACTTCTCAAAAGGCTTGTCCCCCCATGATCTTGAGGGGAACCTTGTCGATCTTTCTGTCGATGCGGGCGTCGTCATCGCGAAACTGGGCAGCATTGATGTGAAAATGACGATCTATAGCAAGAACAACGCGCCAATGATGTCCTTGCAGCGTGTTGATATTCCGGCACAGGGCATCATGATCGCCGATGCAAAAATCAGGGGGCATCTGGTTAATTTGACCAAGGCAAACAATCCTCGGAAAACCAACTAAAGCGCTGCCAGCATCGCATCGACTGCATCACGGTACTGAATGACCTCAGGCGGGACCACTCTGACTGCCGGTGCTTGGGGGACCACAGTTCTGGCCCCGCCCCGCCGGGCCATTTTGCGGTCGGCCCAGCTGCGCAAGGCCGCGATGGTCTTGCCGCGCAGGAACGGGTTTGCGCTTACAACGCGCGCGCCCATCACCTCAAGAACAGTCTCCGAAGGGTCCGCACGCAGCGCTGTATGCGCGCCTGCCGGTCCCAGAAAATGCGCCAGATAGAGCCGGCCTGCCGTGATCTGATGACCGCGTGCGCGCAGAAATGATTCATTCTCGCGGGCGAGATTGCGCACCATGGCGCGGCTGAGCGCCGGATCGTTGCGCAGCGCGAGTAGCTCGGCGCGGTTCATTTGTCGGGTGAGGTCAGGACGGTAATCGCGCATCATCCGCAGCCATGTGCTTTGAATAAACTGGCCCAGTCCGGTTGCCGTCGACAGCGGGTTCTTTGCGGTTGCCACGCCAGCGCTTTCCACGCGAATGATCTGATCGACCAAGGCCTCTACCGCTTGTGTACCGGTGCCGCTGCCAACCCCGGCAAAGCTGAGCGGATCAAGCGGGCGGCCATCCACACGCAGTTCAAAATGAAGATGTGGTCCAGTGCTGCGGCCGGTGGTGCCGACATAGCCGATGACCTGCCCTGCCTCTACCCGCGTGCCCCGGCGCAGCCCTTTGGCAAAGGCGTTCAGGTGGGCATACCGCGTCTCGATCCCATTGCCGTGGTCAAGATAGACCACATTGCCATAGCCCCCCCCGTCGCCTGCACGGGCGACACGGCCTGCGGCGACCGCCAGAACCGGGGTGCCGGTTGGGGCGGCCCAGTCAACGCCATTGTGGTTGCGCACCTGCTTGAGGATCGGATGATGTCGTGGCCCAAAACCCGAGGTTTTCACACCATTGACCGGCACGAGAAACCCGCCGCCCAGCGCTCCCGGGCCGCCCGATGCCGTAGCCGGGGCCTCGAAGTCGTAGCAGTTGAAGTTGCCCCCGTTGGCACTGGCCAGAATGTAGCAGGGCATCATCTCCTCCCGACCGTGGATGCCGACATAAAGAACCTCGCCCAAGCCGCGAGCCAATGGGCCGCGCGATGCGCTACGCAGGACCACCATCTCGTCCCCGCGCGCGACAAAACGGTCAAGATCATACTGCTGGGACAGCAAGACGATTAACTCGCCCACCAGTTTGGTCGGGAGCCCGTTGCGGATTGCGGCGGAGTAAAAGGCGTCCAGCAAACGGATCTCGCCAGGAGCCTGACTGCCCTCGCGCAGGGTATCCGACCGGGCCAGCAGATCAGCACCGATCCAGGCATCGGCAGCCGGTTCGAACCGACCCGCGCCGACCTGCGCCAGACTGGCCAGATATCCATCGGCGCTATAGACGGACATCAGCATCATCTTGCGCCCCAATACATTGGGGCGCAGACGCAAGGCCACCACGCTGCCTGCAGGTAAAGGCTCCGGCAACTCCAGCTTTTGCGCCGCCGCCCGTGCGACACTGGCGCTTTCGGGGGCATCAAGGCCCGCAGAGAGCAGGACATTTTCCAGTTTGCGCTCGGCCTGCTGCACAATCACCTCATCACGATACAGCGGTTGGCGCTGGCTTTCGCGCAGGGTGACAGCGACGCTGGTCGTGTTCTCGATCTGGGTTTCGACATAGATGGCCGCCTGCGGCACCTCCGCCGCCTGCGCTTTCTCTGACGTCATCAACTCACCCCAGGAACTGGCCTCGCTGACAGCTACCAGACGGCCCTGCGCCACGGCGGGCCCCACCGGCGCATCCATGGCGGCCTGCAACCCTTGGCTCCGCTGCGCTTTGAACAAAGCAAAATCATCCCGGCTGGAGGGAAGTGTAGTCACCAACCGCTTTTCCGCGACAAAGAGCCTGTCGCTCAGGGCAATCACAGCGCCCCGGCGGTCCAGTCCCAATCGCCCCTTCGCAAATCCCGCAGGCGCATCAAAGGTGCGTTCTTCTTCGGTTTCGGAAGGTGCCAACCGCAAAATCATCGGATCTCGGAGCAGGTCGACAAAAGCGTTTTGCCGTTCCACTGCGATGGCGGCATCGGCTGTTTCTGCGGTTTGCACCAATGCAAAGGCATCCTCGGCTGCGGTATCGTCGGGACTGGTCGCAATTTCCGGCGGCAAGGGCGCGTTGAACCATCCCACCACCCCGCGCGTCACCCCCACAATGGCGATGGCAGTCACCAGCCCCAGTGCGATCCTTGCGCCCAGCCTCCGCCGCTTGCGCTGTCTGGCGCTGCGCCCGCTGTTAGCGAAAAGGGGATCAACCTCGAATGGCATGTGTTAGCGGAAAACGCCCAGACTGGTTCCAGTTGAGATGGTCCGCTTCGGTGCGGGCTTGCGCGCTGGTGCCGGCGCCGCGCGGCGGGTTGTTGTCTGGCGTGTGGTTCGGCGCGGTGTCGCTGCTGTTGTACGCCGCGTTGTTGTAGTACGCGCGGCAGCCACGGGTGCCGGGCAGACCACATCGTCTTGCAAAACGATCTGCCGGAACAACGAGACTGTCGGGTCGAGTGTGACTGCGTCTTCGCCTTCAATTTCGCTGAAATAGCGCGTCACAGAACTGCGGGATCCGCCGCCCCATTGTCCGTCTATCCCCGCACGGTAGCACCCCATACGCGCCAATTCGGTTTGCAGGGCCACGGGCAAAAGCTGTTCTGGCGGATCAAATGCGCCGCTTCCGACAAGTGTGCGGAACAAGGCCGCATCTTGTGCACGCAGAGCACGGCGGGCTTCGAGGTTTTCATAGCTGATCTCGGTACTGGTGACTTCGCCCGGTGTTTCAGCGGGGGAAAACGACGCCAGTGTTGCGTCCTCAATCAGGCCGACGATGATAGAGGGTTCAGGCAGGCCAGCCGCGCGGGGCACTGCGGCCTGCTGGCTCTGCGGTGTGGGCGAAAAGATCACCACCTCGCCAACGCTGGCAGGTACAGAGGACTGAAATGAGACCGGCGCGATGGTTGCGGTTGTGGCGGTTGGCGGGGCCACCGGTGTCAACGAAACGACAGGCGTATCACTTAGTCTGACGACCGGTGCCACCACGGGTGCCGGCGCGCGCAGCACAAGATCTCGGGCCAGATCGGTGCTGACCCAGACGTCGGACAGCACCTCGGCCAAGGGTGTATCCTGTGTCACCTTATTACGCAGTTGATCGGTAAGCCGTGCCCCGTCTGTCGGGCAAACGCCGCTGGGAGCGACAGATGCGGCGCGGAGCATTTGTACGGAAGGATGTGCTTCAGGCACGACCAAAGGCTGATCGCCGGGGCAGCTTTCGATCAGCAGTGCGGCTTGCGTCAGACCCGCCCCGGCAAGTTGGGTCATAAGCGCCTGAAACTGCAATGTACCGCCATCAAGTCTCACGCCCGCCCCGTCGGGGGTCAGCGGCCCGGTCAGATAAATCACCGCCGGATCTTTTGGTTCCAGTGCGCCCAGCGCGGCCTGCACCTCGGCAAACGGACGGTCGCGCAAGACCTGCACAACATCAATCCCGCCTTTGCGGAACGCTTCGGCGGCATGGAATGCATCCCCAAATGCACGCGGGGCGGTTGGCCCCGACTGGCCTATCACCACAGCCTGCCAATCCTGCGCCACCACGGGTGCGGCTACCAAGCAGGACAACGCCGCAATCCAGCCACGCAGGTATTTTGCCAGATGTGCAAAAGAAGGCATAACGTCCATCGTTCCTTGGTTGTCAGGCCGACTATAACACAGGCTTGAAGGCACGGGAGTCTATGCGCAAAATTGTTATGAGGGGGGCGGATAAATGAACACAGTCCAGCGTTCGCTGCGGCGGGTGTCGACTTCGTGAAACCGGGCCTCAAGCAGACCGCGTACGAGGCATTCGTCTTCGCCTCTGATCTCGAACCGGTCGGGGGCAACACACATCGGCGTCGCGCCGGTCATGACTTCGCGCCCGAACACATCCGTGGCGTAGATATAAAAATACCGCGCGGTCAGCGTGTCTTCGACAACATTGGCACATTGGTTGGGGCCGATTGTCCACCAGCCCGAGGTTTCAAACGCAGTCCGGTCGTAGGCCCCCAAGGCCACATTAATCACGTCAAATGTCTGATTGCAGACAGCAAATTGCGCCCGCGCAGGGGCCGGGGGCAAAACAGTCAGGGCCAGCGCCATGCCCACCGCATGCCAAACCTTCAAGCGCACGGTGCCATCCTTGGGTTTGTCGCCACCCTGGCCCAAAACGCAACACACCTTTGAAACGTAAGCAATTTCAATATCTTCCAACTCGATCCGTGGATTTTATAGCACAGTTCTCGCGCCACGCGAGAATAATGCTGAAAACGGTTCCGAACTGCGCTATATCAGAGGAATGATCCGCTTGGTCCTTATATGCTCTGTTTTTGCTTTGAGTACAGTCACAGCAGGCGTCGCCCTGTCGGTGGCGCATGGATCACGGGTGACATTCAACACTGCATCGCCGGAAACCCATACCACCGTATCCGCATTCGGACGTTCACCCGACGTATCCGCCTTTGACCGCCCTGCCCTTGTTCCCGCGCAGCCCACATCGCTTTGGGCACGCACGCGCAAGAAAATGCCGCCGCAACAGGATACACCCGCCGAAGTCTCGCAGAACGCTGTGCCGCTGGCGCATTTCGGCACAATCCGCGCGCCCCGCGCGGGTTTGCGACCCCGCGCAAGGTACGACGCGCCGCAAATTGTGGTTCACGCGTCCGCCCCGCGGAGTGTGCAGTCACCTGTACTATCCCCGGCCGCAGCGCCCGCACAGGTCGAACAACTCCAGACCTATATGGCCCCGCTGCCGCTCCCAATGCGGGATGCACCTTCACCGGCACAATCCTCCCTGACACAGAAGCTGCCGCCAGAATACCTGATCGGCGTCTACCGCTAAACCGGAAGAAATCGCGCTTTGCCTGTGCAGCCTTGGCTGCAAATCACAGCCACCCGATGCGGCAAAACCCTAATTCCTTTTTTTCGTAGAGTTTATGATTGACTTGAGCCTGTGTTCGCGGCGCAATGCGGACCTATTCGCACATCAATCTGAGGACGCCTCAATGATCTTTTCGCGCCTTACCGCTTTCATGCTTGCCGCCTGTGTCGGCCTTTCCGGTGTTGCTCATGCGCAGGAAACTCAGGTGTTATCCGTGGAACTGAACGGGGCTGCGGAGACCGAAGACGGCAGTTGCCGCCTGACCTATGTTGCCGCCAACCGCACCGCCAGTGCATTGGACCGCACGGCGTATGAGGTGGCTGTCTTTGACACTCAAGGGACTGTCACACGCCTGCTGGTTCTGGAATTCGGCGGGTTGATCGAAGGCAAGACTAAGATCCTGCAATTCGACCTGAGCGGCACGCCCTGCGCTTCGATTTCGCGCATCGTGGTGAATGACGCGGCGGGGTGCACCGTAGCAGGAGCCGAAGTACCGCTTTGCATGCATGCTTTGAGCGCGTCATCGCGTACTGCGATCCAGTTTGGCATCTGATCGCACCTACGGCCCTGATTGTGGCGGGCGCAAGACAGTGGAAAGAAACCTATGGATCAGCTGATCGGAACCCTTAATCCGGCAACTCTTGTGGTGTTTGCAGCCCTTGCCGTTTTGTCGTTTCTGTCGATTACCGTATCGGTCTTCAAGATGATGCAATTCGCCCGCCTTGGTGTGGGCAAACGTGCGCGAGCCGAGGAAATTCTCGATACATGGCTGTCGGGGCGGGGCGAGGAAGCGATGAAGCTCGCATCCGAGCGCAAGTCGGTCCTCGCGCGGATCTTGCAGGCTGTGTTCACAGGCGTACAGGCCAAACCGGGTGAAACGGGCTATGCCGAAGAGCTTGGCCGCCAATCCGCGATCATCGAGCTAGCCAGCATGTCCGACCGGATGCGCGTGTTGGAAATCGTGGTGCAGGCTGCGCCGATGCTGGGCTTGTTGGGCACAGTGATCGGGATGATTGATGCGTTTTCAGTTTTGTCTTTGTCCGAAGGCGGGGTTGATCCAGCCGCCCTTGCCGGTGGCATCTGGACCGCGCTGACCACCACCGCAGTCGGCCTGAGCATCGCGCTGGTGGCGTATTTCTTTGCCAGCTGGTTCGAAAGCCGTATCGACCGCGAGCGGAACCTGATCGAAGCGGCCATATCGGCGGCGATCTACGGGCGGGTTGATCCAACCGCAGGGACGTGAGGCGCAGGTGGGCCGCTTTTCTCTCAACATTCCACAGCGGCGCACCAATTACCGCTTTGCGCTGACGCCATTGGCGGATGCGATGTTTCAACTGCTGATCTTCTTCATGCTATCTGCAGGGCTGACCCCCTATTCGCTCCTGACCTTTCAAAGCGCGCCGGCGTTGGCCTCCGCGCCGCCCAGCGTCGCGGGCGAAGATGGCGTCATACCGCAGGTGCCCGCGCTGGGACCGGATGGCGAAGTGGCGCTTTGGACCATCGAAGCGGACACCGTTTTGGTCGGCGGCCAGCGCTTTGGCTTTGACGCGCTGGATGATCTGGCAGAGGCGTTGGGCGCAACCGGCGCGCCTGCATCCGTTGTGTTGATCGTGCGTCCCTCGGCTCAGGTGCAGGACATCACCACCGTGCTGGCGCGCCTGACCGCTGCCGAGGTTGCCTCCGTGCAGGTCAGCATTGGCGAGACGTTCTGACGTGGCCTTGAAACGCAATCTCCTGCCCCCGTCACAGCCGCCGATCCGGCCCGATGTGTCGCTGTTCATCGTAAATATCGTGCTGTTGTTGATCCTGTTTTTTCTGGCCACCGGCACGCTTGTTAATACTCCCGACATGGGGGTGCGCCTGTCCGAAACCCGCGATTTGCCGATTGATCAACTGCCCTCGCCAGTGTTGGTCGTGGCGCCCGATGGCACCCTTTCGCTGGACAGCACCCCCATCACCGACGCTGATCTGCCACAGGCCTTGGCGGGTGCCAGCGTCCTGCATATCCTGATCGACCGCACCGCACCTGCTGTTGACCTGTTGTCGCTGATCGATCAGCCCGCGTTCAAGACGCTCGACATCCGTCTGGTCACCATCCACCGGCGCGAGGGCATATGAGCTTTCTGCCTTATGCATCAAACGGCAAATCCGGCTGGATCGCGGCAGCCTGCGGTGCCGTATTGGTGCATGGTGTGGCCCTTGCCGTGGGGTTCGGCGGTTTGCAGGATATCTTTGCGCGGGCTGCACCCGACCCGAACGAGCGGCCGCACTATACCATCACGGTTGCCCCTCTGGACAGCGACACCATCGCAGGACTGGTCGAACAACAAGGTGACGCAGGTACAGAGGATGGTGAGGGGCTGGACCTCACCTCTCCCGAGACGGCACAAAGCCCGGAACCCGAGCGACTGGCTGCGCTGACGCCGGAGGCGTTGTCCGAAGCCCCGGAACCGGAAAGCACAGACGCGCTGACAGCACAGGAACCCGACGCGGTTGACCCCGAGCCTGTCGTGCCGGACGCAATCACGCCGGAAACGCTCGCGCCAGAGACGATCGAACCTTTAGCCAGCCTGCCGCAGGAAACCATCACCCCCGTGCCACCCTCAGCGCCGCCGCCTGCGCTAACCGGCCCGCTGATCCCTGACACAGTGACCGCCCTGCCCAGCGCGCCCTCGCTCAGCCCCGTGGCACCATCCGGCACAGCGGATCTGATCGCAAAGCCTGTGCCATCGCAGACAGAGACCTTGCAGCCCAAAGCCCCTTCAGGCGCGATGGTCGCCGCCGTGGGACGCCCGGCACCAGCAGCAACACCGCAAACCGCAACAGCGGCACCCAGCGCACAAGACATCGCTGTGGCGGACCTGTTGCGCCGCATCCAGACAGCGAAGGCTGATCCCTGTTTGCTTGCCTTGCCGCGCCGGGACGGCGAAGAGGGTGTCGGCCTCGCGTTGATCGCCAATTCGGACAGCGCCATGTCCCGTTTTAGCGACACGGTCCTGACCCGACCAAGCGATGCTGACATCCGCCAAACCCGCGTGTTGGTCGATGAACGCCAATGTGCCGCCCTTAATTTCATACGCCAGAATGTGGATTATCCCGCCACCCGCCTTGGCCTGCGGCTGGATGCGGTCGAAGTGCCTTCGGGCGGGCGGCTGACGGGGGTCTTGCGCGGCACGGCGGGACGGTATGTGACGCTGGTGCTGATCGACAACAATGGCGTGGTGCAGGATTTGCAGCGGTTTCTGTCATTTTCAGGCAATTTCACCCGCTTTGATGTGCCCGTCACCCGCGCAGGCCCCGCGCGCGATACCAAGCAGATGTTGCTGGCCATTGCCACACGAAGACCTGCACCTGCGATACGCACCCGTGCGGGCCGATTGGCGCAGGACGTTTTCGCCGGGTTGGAGGGCGAGGTGGCCGCGCAGGCGGCGCTGGCCGTTGTCACCTTTGATGTGCGATAGCCGTCAGTCGCCCTCGGTTGGCAACAGCAGCACATAGCCCAAGGTTGTCGACGCCGTGCCGCCGCGTGCAGCAATCTCGTCCAGCACGGCGGGGAGCAATTCGTCAGCGGGCGTATTGTCAGCGGCCGTGGCGGCGCGGGTCAGCGGTCTGTCGCTCGCCACGATCAAAACCAACTGCGGCGTCGGGTCATTGCCTTGGTCCAGTGTCAGACCAAAGCCCAGAGTGCGCTCTCCTCCGACCGCATCGGACAGACGGCCGGTCAGATTGAACACGGCCGAATTGGGGGTAATCAACGCCGCCCATATGGACTGATCGCCGATATTCCCGATGCGCATCGTAATCGCCTCGCCCGATGTCATCTGATCCGCCGAGATTTGCACCCGTGGCGGCTCGCGCCCGCGTCCCTGCAATGCCTGGGTAAAGGCGAGCGCGGCACACTGCCCGCTGGTCACCTGTCGGGGCAGGACGGCTGGTCGGGCGCCGAATTTCTCCTCATAGGCGACAGGCAAGCCCGCAAACGGCTCTCCCGTCTCTGAAAAGCCCTCGATCATGCCCGCGTTCGGCCCCGCAGTCACCCGTGACAACAAAGTGCAATCTCCGCCGTCAAAAGCGGCAAGGAAGCCTGCGCGTGTGTCTTCCAATGGTGGCGGGATACTCTCTGCCTGGGCGGGTTCCGCGACCACAGGCGCACTGTGCTCTCCGATCATGCCCATCTGCCATGCGCCAAATCCGACAATGGCGCAGATCACCAGGAACGCCATTACGAGAAGGCCCAGCGCACGAGTGCTCTCTTGTGGTTCGGGTGCCGGAAAATTAACAGGCGCGGCGGTCGGTTCTGGCGGCAGCGTGCCCTGCAAAGTCTGGGTGACCGTTGACATCGGCACCTGAAGCCCTTGTGGCGGCGCGGTGAGCATGCTGTTCGGCGTCAGCGTTTGCGGCCCTCCGGTCAGGGGACCCATAGGCAAGGTCACCCCCTGCCGGTAGTGCGCGGGAATGAGCGATGGATTGTCCAGCATCCGCTGCACGTCCTCCATCGAGCCGGGGCGCCGTGCCGGGTCAGGCTCCAGCATGTACCGTAGGATCGGCTGAACGATCTGTGGCAGACTGGACAGATCGGGAATGGATTGGCGCGACTGGACCGCATCTACAATCGACGCCCCCATATCCAGTGCCTCGCCCCGTGTCGCCGCCGCGATCAGCAGGGCAAGCCCGTAAATATCCGTGGCCGGTCCGATTTCGCTGCCATAGTGACCCAGCTGTTCAGGGGCGACATATTTGAATTTGCCGGCAAACTGCCCGTGCATTGTCCCCTCGGTCACGACATTCGATTTGGCGATGCCAAAGTCAATCAACCGCGCCTGACCGACGTCCCCATCGGGCAACATGACGTTGTCAGGCGACAGATCTCGGTGGACGACGCCCTGCGCATGCGCACGCGCCAGACCACCACTCAGCCTTCTTAGCAAAGTGAGCGCCTGAACAGGTGGCATGGCACCGTCTTTGGCCAAGTAATCAGCCAGCGGCACCCCTTCTATGAACTCCATGACCAGAAAGTACTGATCCAAATCACGGTCATGCACATAGTTGTAATACCGCACGATGGCCTCGTGCGAGAGCTGCCTCAGGGTGCGCGCCTCGCGCTTGAACAGCAAGCCAGCCTTCTCGTCTTCGGCCAGATTGGCTAGGATCGCTTTGATCGCCACCGGATCACCCGTGCCGATCTCGATCCCGCGATAGACCTCGCCCATGCCACCCGCCTTGAGCACTTCCTCAATCCGGTAGTTGTTGTTGATCGTCGTCCCGATCCCCAGGGCTGTGGCACCTTCCTTGATGGTAGAGGGGCTATCGGGCGCGGGCAAAGGTGCGATCCCGGCTGCGCCGTCATCCCCTTGCGGCTGGGAAATGCGGGTGCGGTCGTCGTCGACGTCATCGCCGGCGGGCGGGCCGGACCAGAACTCTGTCTTGTCGTCAGGCGCATCGGTTGGACCGGCATCTGGTTTGCCGGAGGGTGGCTTTTTGTCGCTCACGGCACCAGCCCCGGTTCGGTCAAGTCACCGGTGCGTTCGATCTGCATCTCGTTTTCCGCAGAAGGCGGCGGGGCGGCGCAGATGGTGGCGATGACCGTTACGTTGTCGCGCGCGCCTCGACGCACGGTTTCCGCAATCAGAGCCGCGCAGGCATCTTGCGGCGCGTGGTTCAGCAGGATCCCCACGATATCGGAATCTTCAAGGTGTTCATTCAACCCGTCAGAGCAGATGAGAAACGCATCGCCTACCTGGACTTCGCCCAGGATCACCTCGCAGTTCGGGGTATCCGTCACACCAACCGCGCGGGTGATGACATTTTTGCGCGGCCAGTTTTCCGCCTCCTGTTCGGTGATAGAACCCGCATCAAGCAACATGCGCACCTCGGTATGATCCTGACTTTGCTGGATCAGCTTACCCTCCCGCAAGACATAGACACGGCTGTCACCTGACCAGACGCAGGCGAACTGGGTCTCGTGGATCAACAGGGCCGCAACGGTCGCCCCGATGACGCCGCCATCTAGGTCAGCGGCATGGGTGCGGATCAGATCATTGGCGCGGCTGAGCCGTTCATCGAACCGCGCGTGCAGATCTTCCAAAGATGCCGCCATGCCGATCGAGTTCAGTTCCCTTACAATAGTCTGGCTGGCGAAATCGCCCGCTGCATGTCCGCCCATGCCGTCCGCCACCACCCAAAGACCGCAGTCGGGGCGGGACAGAAAGCTGTCCTCGTTGACGTGACGTTGGCAGCCCACATCGCTGGCTTGTCCGGTCTCGAACGTAAAAAATTCGTTGGCGTTCATGTCGCGTCCTCTGTCTCACCGGGTACACCACCCAAAAGCCAGCCAAGCGCTTGCGGAGCCGGAAGCCCCTCACAACCGAGCCATGTCGCGGCACGGTATTGGGTTTTTGAATGGGTGCCCGGTGCCCACCAGTATGACCGCGACAGATGTGCCCGATCCGCATTAGGTGCGTCTGCCGAGGCCAGCAGCGCAGCCAGATTACCGCCCGGATGATGCGCCCAAAGAGTTGGGCCAAGCGCTGCCGTCGTCTCGTCTTCTGCCGGGGCGGAGACATGTGCATCCGCGAGCAATGCGGCGGCCCCCTGTCCCGGTTCCATCTGTTCCAGATGATCCGCCATCGCGTCCCACAGGCTGTGGTCCACGTCCGCCCCCAGCGGCACCGGCACATTTGCGCCCTCGACCAGCAATAGCAGCGGAAAACGCCGACCGACCCTGTCGCGGGACGGGTGCAGCAGCCCAGCCACACTGCGCCCCAGTACGGCGCGCCCGACCCAGAACCGCAGGTTCTGCGCACCGTCCCAAAAGGCTCCCCAATCCTCGCCCATTTGATCGCGCAGCGGCGGCAAAGTGGCATCCAGCCAGCCGTTCATCGCCTCGATCAGATGTTCAGACACGCCCGCCTGCAAGAAATCGCCATACCCGGGATGCTTGCCCATGAGGCCGAGGGGAACGTGCTGCATCCTATTGCTCCAAGGTTGCCGGGCAGGAGAAATCTGCCAGCTCCGGCATCAGGAAAGGCACCGTGGTGCTGTCAAATTCGATCCGGTAGGTGATGGAACGTCCGCCGACGTCTTGCGTCACATCCACGAAATTGGCGCTGACCCGTGCGCGACCTTTGCGCAGGAAATTCACAATGTCCCAGCGGCCTTCTGCAAAGCTGATGCTGGATTGGCGGTCATCAGGGGCCGGGAACAATTCGACTGATACGCCGGAGCTTTGCCCCGGCCAGCTGAGTGCTGCGGGCGCGCTGTCTGGTTGGGTGCGGATAGAGCCGCCGTTCATCGACAGGATCGCCAGTTCGACCGTCGGCGAGGAGGTTAGATGGGCGATGGACATGTCGACTTTGGGTTCTGCTGATCCGCTGGCAAAGAACGCCAGTTGGATGGCCTGAGCGCGGTCAAACTGCTTAAGCCCGGCGCGCGAGAGCGTCTGGCCGATGGCGCTGTCGGGGGCGGGCAGCAACCCGTCCGGCCCCCGAATGACATGAGGCTGCAAATAGGAGGTATAGAAATTGTCCATCCGCCCTCCGGGGCCAAAGAATTGCCCGAAAACCGCAGGCGAGACATGCCGCCCGTTCCCGAACGGGAACAGTGGCGCGATGAAATCACGGCAAAATTGCGAGACTTCATCGTTCAATGCGCGGTTAAGCTGGCTCATGGTGGCGGCGGTGGCGACGGCGCGGAATTCGTTTTCAACCTCGTTCAGCATGCGCGCCAGATCATCAGGCAATGCGGTGTTGTTGCGGGTCAGCGCCGAAAGCGACTGGCTAAGCATGGTTTCATCCGCCGGCGTCGGGGCCACGCTCGCCTGCCGGCGGTTTTCTCGCAGATCGCCCAGATTGGCGAGGATCACATCCACCGGGCGCGAGCGGTCACTGCCTGTCATCAAGGCATGCCACTGGGCAAAATCATCGCTGATCCGCTCGACCTGACGGCGCTGGGTGTCTTCGGCGACCGCGTTGCCCGCGCGGGTTTGGACCTTGCTTTTGGATTTGACGGAATCCAGCACAACCCGCTGGAACACCCCCGATTGGCTGTAGATGCGGCGGAACGCGGCGCTGCCCATGTTGTCGCTCAGCGACCCTGTCGCCAATTGCTCAGGCGTCAGATCGCCGATTTCATCGTAAAGACGCACCAAGCGCGTCTCTTCCTCCACCGCTTCAACCAGTTCAAGGATGGGCGATGCGACGGGCGACGACAGGATCGCCAGCGCCTCGAATTCCGGGGCGTCATTGGAAAGCGGACCGATGCCGATGCGGCCGAACATCTCGCGCCAGGCACCGTTGAATTCGATCCGGTAGGCGCGGTGCAGATCACGCTCCAGATTGGCCAGCTGTGCCTCATAGCCAACGCGCTCTGCCGCGTCGCCCAGCACCCATTGATCTTCGCGCAAGCGGTCGCGGGCCTCGGTCAGCTCTTCAAGGAAGAAGCCCCAATAGCCTTCGAATGTATAAAGGCCGGGCACGCCGAGACTGTCCAGCGGGCTACCATCGGTCGTCTCGAACACACGCGCAACACCGCCCGATACCCGTTCAACCAAATTGAAATCGGCCACGCCCGAGGTAACCGCCCGATCCTTGAGAGAGGCATAGGCCTGATCCGCCAAGGGCAGATTCACGATGGCTTCACGGGCGCTGCTGACAATTTCGGGGTCAATGGCCAGAAGCGTCTGACGGTCTGCGTCAAGCTCCAGCATTGCGGCGAGATGGGCGTTGATGCGGTCGCGTTCATCAACCTGACCGGCGTTCGAGAACATCGCACTCCAGACATCGGCGAAATAGGCTTGGACGGCAGCATCATCGCCGCTGCCCTCGCCTTGCCCGCCGATCAGAAGATAGACCTTGAGGGCGCGGTAGATGCCGCCCGTGTCCTTGTCAGCAATCAGCTGGGGAATTTCGTTTTCGAGATGAAGAACCATGCGGGGGCGCAACATCCGCTCCAACCCATCCGAATAAGCCCGGGTCGCGGCGAGGGAGACTTCGCCGTGACGGGACAGGCCGAAGCCTTCCCACAGGCCCGGGTCGCGGGTATCGCCGTAACCTGCGGTCATATTCCGCAGGTCTTGGAGGTGCTGCAGGATCAAAGATGGATCGGTGTTGTCGACCACCGGGCGGCTGATCTCGGCGCGGGCCGCGCGTGCATAGGTTTGCGCCTCTACGTCAGCGGTGCGCAGCAGGGTCGCGTTCTGCCAAAAGCTGAAGCCGAAAGCCCCCATGGCCGCAATCGTAACGCCCACGATCAGGCTGAGTGCTGCCGTGCGCAAAATCTTGGCCCGGCGGATGGCGCGGTGGTCGAAGCTGACCCAATCGCGTTCTTCAAAGATCACGCGCTTGAGAAGGTCGTGCAAAAAGAAAGACTTGCCCTTCCCGGACATGAAGGACGGCTGAAACGCCGCATCATCCTGCGTGCGCGACATGGCCCCCAACACTTGATCGATGGGCGTGCCTTCTTGTGTGCCGGAAGTGAAGTAGAAGCCGCGCAGGATCGCGTTGGTTTTGTAGCGCGTCGGCTCGAACACCTGCCGCATGAACTCGGCCACATTGTCGCGCATCATGGCCATCTGCCCCGGAAGCCCGAAGATCGCGATGCGGCTCACGCCGTCGGGCTCTTCGCTCATCCTGTCGATGACCTCATCGCTCAGCCGGCCCAAAAGCGCGTCAAATTCATCCGCGACATTCAGATAGGTATCCGCCTTGCGGTCCTTGGTTTGGAAGGTCACGCCCCAAACACTTTTGCGGCGGTTGGTGTTGAAACTGGCGAAATATTCGCGGAAGCCTGCAATCAGATCCGCCTTGGTGAACAGCACATAGACCGGAAAGTCGATTTTCAGCTGTTCGTGTATCTCGCCCAGCCGTTTGCGCACAGTCTGCGCCTGCGCTGCGATCTCGGCCTCGCTGGCGTTCAGCACTTGCTCAACGGAAAACGCAAGAATGACGCCATTAATCGGCTGATCGGGGCGACCATTTTTGAGCAAGGTGAGGAAGGACGCCCAGCTGGCCTCGTCCGCAACGGCATCGCTGTCCTGAGTGGTGTAGCGGCCTGCGGTGTCGATCAGCACCGCGTCTTCGGCGAACCACCAGTCGCAATTGCGCGTACCACCAAAGCCTGCACCCTGTTCGGGCATCGCATCCAGCCCCGGAAATTCGATGCCGGAATTGCGCAGCGCGGTGGTTTTACCTGCACCCGGCGGGCCAATGATGACATACCATGGCAGGTCATAAAGGTAGTTCTTGCCACCGGATTTCTTCAGCTTGTCCAGCGCCAGCTTCATGTTTTCGGCCAGCACCTTGCCGTCGCCGGTCTGGTCCGGCATCAGGCTTTGTTCGAGCTTTTGTGCCTTTTTGCGACGGCTGCGCCAGCGGATCAGATAAATCAATGCGATCAGCCCGATGATGCCGCCAATGGCCATGGCACGGGCAAAGACGCTGGTCAGCGGTGCATAACCGGTCAGCGGAAAGCCGAACCAGATCGCGGCAAAGATCGCCGCGAAACCGCCAATGATCAGCAGCGCCCGGCCCCATTTGGTTTTGGTGAGCCGCATCAGAAAGCGGAACAGGCGGATGATCGGATTGAATATCGCGCGCATGGCTTACAGGGCTCCGGTCATTCGGTTCGCGGGATCATGATTTCGACCCGTCTATTGCGTGCGCGGCCCTCACGGGTGCCATTGTCTGCAATCGGGTCCACAGCCCCCTTGCCCTCGACCACCACGCGGGAGGGATCAATCAGGACGCCTTGCACGATATCGGCCACGGTTTGCGCCCGCGCAACAGAGAGGTCTTCGTTCGTCTTGAACTGCCCGCGTCCACTGGGCGGGATGCTATCGGTATGGCCCACCACGCGGACCGGTCCCGGTTCATCATCAAACGTACGCCCAATGGAGGCGGCCAAAGTGCTGAAGTCATTGGTCAAGGTGGCTGATCCAGAGCCGAATTGCAGCACATCGCCCACGCGCACAAAGACCCAGTCCGTATTGCGGTCCACTTCGACCTCACCGTTTTCAATTTCAGGGGCCAGTGCTGTGCGGATGCGTTCAAGCTGCGTTGATGTGGGGGCCTCGTAGCCTCGGATAATCGGCTCTGTGCGTTCGATTGTGACGGGAGGCTGGCCCGCGTGAACCGCCAGAATACGGCTGCGCACCTCGGCCCCTTCGCGGGTCAGCAGCGTGGACAATGTGGCAAACAATGACACAACCATGACCGCCGCCACGGCAGCAATGACCCAGAGAGGGACGCCGCCGCGCCGCCGCTTGCCGCCCAGCAGGACCGGCGTCCAGCGCACGGATACATCATCATCCGGACGCGGCTGGACACGGCGCAGGGTCTCATAGATCGCGGTGCGGATGCGACTGAGCTCAACGCCGCCGTTGGGCATGGCACGGTATTGCCCCTCAAAACCAAGCGACAGACAGGTCAGCATCAACTCCAGCAGGTGAAACCGCTGACCGGGCGCGCGCATGGCCTCGTCCATCTTTTGAAAGAACCCCACGCCCGAGGAGCGTTCACCAAAGAACCGCGCGACCATGGAATATTCAAGCCATGTGCCACGGTCGGCACCGGGCAGGTTTTGCACAATATCATCTGCCGTTGCCGACAGGGCGTATTTCGCATCTGAGGCATCCTGCGCCGTGACACCGGCAGACAGGGCCGTGCGTTCGAAATTGTCGATCTCGCGGGTGACGTGATCAATCAGCGGAGCGGGTTGCATATCGACCAAGCCGGTGCGCAAGCGTCCCAGCAGGATCAGCAGGTTGGAGGCCGCCCGCAAGATCGGGTTTGACGATCCGCCCGTACCGGGGGCGGCACCGCGCAGTGCATCCTGAAAGGCGATGCGCGGCCGCTGTGCATATTGCGGCGCATCTTGCGGGCGCTGGATTTCCGGAAAAATCTCCGCCCCTGCAGCGCGTTGTCCCGTGCCGGGCTGATAAAGCGGTTGCTGCGCGGGCGGCTGTTGGGGTGGATAGGGCTGTGCGACGGGACGCGGCTGCGGATCGAAATTCCCGCCAAACCAGGTGTCATCCGCACCGGGGTTGTTCAAGGGCCGCTGGCCCGGTCCCGCACGCCCGCCCCCCTGAGGCGAGCCACCAGCGGGCGGCAAGGGCTGACCAAAGACAGTCTTGTCTGAAGCAGTGCCCTGCCCGCCGGATTTGCCCCCACCGGCGGGCGGCAGCGGCTGGCCAAAGACGGTTTTGTCGTCATCATCCGACATCACGCGCTCTCCGGTATGGCCCACATTTCTAGTTTAAGGTCCGGCCAGTTGCCCGCGAAATGCATTCCGATCGCAGGTGCGGTGGAAAATTCGCGCCAAAGTTCGGTGGATTTATCCAGTACGAAATAGACATTGGTGCTGACGACCCGGATCTGCCGCGGCGGATTGGGCAGATGCACGATCCCGATGCCGGGCAAGTTGTTGTTGATAATTTGCTTCATGCTCGTGGACGGGCCGACCTTAGCCAGTTGCGGAAACTGGCTTTGAACCTGGCTCAGCGGCAAGCCCGAGCTGACCTCGATCACGAAGGTCGCCTGTGCAAAGAGGTTACGGTCATTGACCAGTGCAGCATAGGAATTGGCGCGGACTTCTTTCAGCGGCAGACGCACGGCGCGGCCCACATCGCGGGCAAGCAGGCGCTGGATGTCCTGCACCACAGGGGTAAAGCTCGCCTTCGGGTCTTCATGCACATAGGGTTTGTAATTGGCGACACGGCGTTCGCCCTGATCAAAGGTCGCCAGCTCGCCCGCCAACCCGATCAGCTTCTCATAGAGCCGCTCCGGGTGGACAGCCGCCATTCCCTTGAGATGCTGAAGGATTGGCAGTTCGCGGTTCAGCACCATCAGCATCAGGTAGTCCGTGGCTTGCATTCCGCCGCCTGAAGACGGGTCAGAAGCAAAACGTGACAGCGTTTCCAGCTTGGCTTCCATCCAGCCTACAACACGGCTGAGATAGCCTTCGTAGGCGTTGTGCACCCGCAGCACCAAGCCGGTGGGCGGCACGGTGTCATCCAATGTGACAATGCCATCGCGCATCTCGATAATGCGGCCCAGATGGAGGTTCTGATACCCCGGCCGTGGCGTTTTGCGCAGCACCAGTTCAAGGCGCGGCGTTGCGATCTCGAGTGTTTGCTCATTGCGCGAGGCCGAGGATGTTTCCGACACAGTCTCGGTGCCCAGAACATAGCGGGTCGCAGCATTGGCTGCAGAAGGGGCGACGCTTTGCCCGCCGACATTGATATCCGGCAGAGTCAGCCAGATGGACAAGCCCTGTGCTTCTTCTTCGGGGACCGGAACGGGCAATGGCAGCGGGGCCCCTGCGGGCGCATCAAAAGCCGTGCCATCGGGGAAGATGCCCGCGATGGCGGTCAGCCCGATCTTGGCCTGCTGTGCGAGGTCCCGGTTGAACCGCAACTCGCTGACGCCCCAGGGATAGGGCGTAATGTCAGCCGTACGTGCCTGTACCAGCCGCTCCATATAGCGGTCGGATTGTTGCAGATGGTGCGGGTGCAAAAACAGCCCTTCTTTCCAGGCAACCTTGCTGGTCCAAGACATGAGCGGACGATTTCCTTTGTGTTATCAGGCACGCCCCAAAAGGCGCACTGCTATGTTGGCAGGCATATCCACTGTGGTCACAGCGGCGGCGGTGGTCAAGCCGCGCATCCTGTCTAGAACTGGAAGCGCATCTGTGCGGTGATGCCGTAGCCGTCGAGATTGTCGGAGAAACGCGCATCGACACGCACCGATGCATCAAACTGACGCGCGCCCGCCGCGCGACCCGGATCAATCAGCTTGGTATAGTTCACACCCAACGAAATCTCGCCATAGGCACCCAGATTGCTGCTGGTTGTGGTGAGTGGTTCGCCGAAGGGTTTGCCGTTTGCGTCCAGCTCATAGAAGCGCGATGTCGTATCGCCGCCGAAGTCTTGATAGTAGGTGGCCGTCCCGAAATAGTTGATCACGGCAGTGCCGCTGGGAAGAACCTTACTGCGGGACAATGTGCCGGAGATAAAACCGACAGTACTGACGATATCGTCGATTTGCAGCACACCATCATCGTCCGTGAAATCAACGGTACCGCCATCAAAGCGCAGATCATCGACGGAGGTCCGGCTGTGCGAAATACCAACCGCAGGGACAAAGACCAGACCGAGGTCCCCGCCCAGCGGGAAGGCATAGCCGACCGAGCCGCTGATCGTTGAACTGGTGCTGTCAAATTCCTGATCGGCTACGCCCAAATCGTCCGGGCCACCATCTGCCGCCGATGGCAGCAGCGCGCGGTTGGTCAGATCAAAGGCTGTTTGATCAAAGCGGAACTGCACATCCGCGAAGAGACGGTCGCGCGATCCACCCAAGTACAGTCCGCCGTACGTTTGTGTGAAATCGGTTTCATTGGTGCTTGTCTGGATGCTGCGGTTCAGGCTGACAGCCGCTGAATCGAACTGGAACACCGGCTGAGACAGTGACCCTTGGTTCATGCCCAGGATGCCGCCAAAGCTGAGATCAAAGCCGGCAAATCGGTTGTCAAAGCAGGAGTAATCGAAGCCCGCCTGTAGACCGCCATAGCTGGCTGAAATAGTTGAGTTGAATGTACCGATCGAAGTATTGGTGTCACCACTTGCATCGGCCTGCCCACCGACACCCCGCGCCCATGTACCAAAGCCGCAGGGCTTGTCATCTTCTGCTGCAAGGCCGGATACAAAGGGGCTGGAAGGACGGTTCACCACAGTATTGATGAGCGATTGTGTCAGCGTAAGACCGGATGCAATGCCCGCCACAGCGGGGTTGGCACCTGATTGAAGCTGGAGTCCGGAGGCTTCCGAGTTGACCGCAACACCGTAAACGAGCGCGCCACCATTCGGCAAACCGTTCAACTGGAATGTGAATTCCGGATCGACAGTACCGAATTCCAGCAAGGAAAGAGATTCAGGCAGGACACTGAATTCAGTGCTCAGATCGGTGAAGTTCAGCACCAGATCACCACTAAGCTGCCCGCCCACACTAATACGGTCCACGCTGGCAATATCGCGGCCAAGGTTCATATCAAGGTTGATCACACCATTCAGGTTCGCATCACCAGTCACGTTAAGGACATCGGATGTGGATCCGTTGCTCGCCAATTGAATGATGCCAGACGCGGTGTTTGTCAGTGTCCCACCCGCCTGATTGGTGCCAACGACATTCATTTGCGCATTGTTGACGACATCAGCAGCAATGCTGCCCCCCCCGGGCAGGGTCAGCAGACCGTTGTTGATCACCTGGCCCGCGCTGATCTGGCCGCCATCGCGCACTGTCAGGGTATCGTTGTTGGTGAAGGTTCTATCCCCCACCACGTTTGCCTGGACAGTAAAGGCGGTGTCGATGGAGGAAAAGCTGTTGGCTGTCAGCGTATTGCCTGTGATCACCCGCGAACCGCTTGCAATCTCGCCTAACGTTCCGCCGCTGATATCAGCACCACCGAAAATATCGACAGTGCCATTGTTCACGAAGCTGCCAAAGACCATGCTTCCCTCGCCTACGGCGAATTCCGCGTCATTGACGAAAGCGCCAACCGTTGCTGTGCGGTCGGCAATAAGGGTGGTGCGATCTTGGTTTGTCACCGTTCCGGAAACGCCGCCGCCCAATTGTAGCGTGTTTGCATTGGTCACATCGCCCGTGACCTGACCCAGCAGATCAAGTGTGCTGTTATTGGTAACGTCGCCCGTTACGTCACCTGTTTCGGCAAGGGTCAAGGTCGCGTTGTTTGTCACGTCTCCTGTTGCCCGACCTTGCAAATCGAATGTGCCGGTATTGCTGACATCGCCCGCCACGCTGCCAGTATCAGCAAGGGTAAAGCGTGCGGCATTCGTGACCTGACCTGTCGCACTGCCGCTGACGATCATATCGCCGAGGTTGCTGATCGCGCCGGCTTGGGTACCCGACATGACAAGAGTGCCTGTTGCAGCATTCGTCACATCGCCCGTGATCGCCCCTTGCGCGTCCAGAGCGCCGTCATTGACGACATCCATCGCCACAAAGCCCGCTTGCGCGATTGTAACGTTGCCTGTGTTAGTCAGCTGACCCGTACCGCTTAACCCGCCGCTGATGCTTAGATCACCCGCGTTGGTCACGGTACCGCCTGAATCCAGCCTGGTTGTTCCCGCTGCAATAACCAAAGACCCGTTGCCCGTATTGTCGATGCTGACGACGTCTGAGAGGCCGGCTACGATTGTCACATCCCCGTCACCCGCTTGGAGCGCGCCGTTCAGGCGACCTGACAGATTTGTGGTGCCTCCATTCGCCGCCAGTGTGCCACCGATGGTACCTGAGGAATTGAGCGTGCCCGCCTCGACTGTCACTCCGCCGCCCAATGTACCGGTGTTGGTAATGATACCTGCAATCAGGTTGGTTGCACCGGTGACGGTGCCGCTAACGGTTGCCGTACCGTCCGTGTTGGTCAGGCTTGAGGCAGTTCCGGACAAGTTCAGTGTTGCCGCGTTGGTCACCGCGCCTGTGTTCAGCGCAAGATCCAGCGTGCCGACCTCGTTGTTCACCGAAGCCACGGTGCCGCCGGTCAGGTTGATCTCGCCACCTGCGTTGGTCAGCGCACCGATCGCACCTGCGGTCCCTTCAAAGGAACCCCCGCTGACGCTGACATCCCCCATCGTGCCGCTGTTCGTCACATCGCCGCCCGTGATGCTGGTGGCATCTGTAATGGTACCGCTGTTGTTGAATGTACCGGCGGTGTTTTCGAGGCTGGCAACAGTTCCCGCGTTTGAGGCGGTGGCCGCGTTTTTAATTGCGCCGGCGCTGCCGCTTGCACCAATATTCAGGGTACCGCTGTCGTTGGTAATGGCACCTGTAACTCCGCCCGATATGTCGATATCGCCACCGGTATTCGTAATTGCTCCGGTTGTGCCACCCGTGTTCTTCAAGGACCCGCTACTAAGGGTTACGGTCTGCAACGTGCCACTGTTTGTCACGGTACCCGCTGCAATCTCGGTATCGCCGGTGACGCTGCCTGAGTTGTTGAAGCTGCCGCCGGATATCTGCGCAGTCGTGATTGAACCTGCGCTGGTAACCTGACCCGTCGACGTCAGGGCGCCAACAGTAGCAGCACCGATGGTCAGTGTACCACCCGCGTTCGAGGCCGAGCCAACGCTGCCGCCCTGAATATCGACAGACCCGCCATTGTTGTTCAATGAACCGATAGAACCCGAACTGCTGAGCGCTACACCAGCAGCCACGGAGGCTGTCGTGATGTTACCTGAATTCGTAAAGGAGCCGCCGTTCTGCGCCAGTTCCCCGATGCTGCCCGCATTGCTGGCAGTGCCGCTGTTGGTCATGCTGGCAACGGAACCGCCGGTGATCATGGCTGTACCGCTGTTGCTGAGGTTGCCAACCGATGCACCGCTGACCGTAACCTCCGCGCCGTTGTTGGCCAAAGTGCCTACAGTGCCGCCCTGTGCAACAAAGCTGCCTGCCGAGACTGTCGCTGTGGTGACAGAACCGCCTTCGTTGGTGAAGGTCCCGCCAGTGACATTGGCGCTCGTGATGTTGCCTGCATTCGTCGTGGTTGTGGCAGAGTTCACCGTGGTGATCGTGCCTGCGTTGATGTCAAGAACACCTGCTGTGTTGTCGATCTGTGCAACCGTCCCGCCGCCGACAATCATCGTCCCGCCCGCAATCTCGGCAGTGCCGGTGACTGTGCCGGATGTGTTGAACACGCCGCCATTCAACGCGACGTTGTCCATCGTGCCGGTGCCTGCGTTGATTGCGGTGCCTGCGACAATGGTGATCGGCCCGGCAATGGTGCCTGCGTTATCCAGCGTTGCAGACTCGTCCGCACCGCCTGCGACACCCAAGGTCACCGTCGGGATCGTATCCGGGTCGGCGGCCACCAAAGCGCCGGTATCGCTTAGCGCAAGTGTGCCGGTCTCGATCACAGTGCCGCCGGTAAAGGTGTTCTCACCCCCCAGCGTCAGCGAGCCTGATGTGGAATCGACGATCAGGGCGCCGGTTCCGGCGATCGCGCCGCCAAAGGTGGTTTCGCCCTCCCCTGTGATCGTCAGGGTGCCAGCACCCATGGCAACGTTGCCCGTGCCGGCAAGTGAACCGATGGTCTCATCTGTAGCATTCAGATCAAGCACACCATTGACCACGACGTCGCCGTTATTCGACAAGGTATTGGCCACGCCAAGAATTAAGGTACCGCTTTCGACAGTCGTGGTGCCGGTGTATGTTTGCGCTTGGTTCAGCGTCAAACTGCCCGTTGAACCGGTACTGCCAACCGTCAGCCCGCCGTCGCCCGACATCACGCCATCATAGGTCGTAGCGCTGTCACCGCCAATGGTCAGGGTTGCGGCGTCTGCCAACGCAACGCCACCATCGCCTGTGATGCTCCCGATGGTTTCGTCCGCCTGCACATCCAATGTCCCGGTGCTCAAGACGG
Organism: Sulfitobacter noctilucae; assembly: GCF_000622365.1. Lineage (GTDB taxonomy): Bacteria > Pseudomonadota > Alphaproteobacteria > Rhodobacterales > Rhodobacteraceae > Sulfitobacter > Sulfitobacter noctilucae. The sequence continues at coordinate 226,405 of NZ_JASC01000002.1, forward strand.
TCACATCGCTTGTATCGCCAATGGCATTGCCACCCGACACCGACATGGTGCCGCTGGTGATCGTCGTCGCACCGGAGAAGGCATTCGCCGCTGCGGCACCAGCCGCCGTCCCCAGCGTAAACGTCTCGCCAGCGCCGACATCGACATTCAGCGCAAGAACCGATGGAACGCCTGCACCGTCTACGCCATCTGTGAAGGCCCCTGTGTAGGTCGTCGGCCCGCTGAGGGTGACTGTAGTCAGAGGGGTGTCTGTGGTTGTGATCACGCCCGTGCCACTGAGCCCGGTAAGCATAGCATCCTGCCCGAAGAGATCGAGCGTGCCGGTGACTGTCGCATTGTCGCTGACCAGATCGAGAGCGCTGGCAGCGCCAAGCACCAGCGTCGTGTTTTCCGCAATTGTCGCCGTCGCAGTTGCGCCGACAGTGGCTGCGTTCACCGTGATCGAAGACATCGCAGTGCCGTCACCAAAGGTAAGCGCCCCGTTGTTGGTCAGAGCACCGGTGATCTCGAAATCCACACCGTCCGCGCCGGCGATGGTGCCGCCAGCTGTCGAAACTGTCACTGCATTGGCGACTGTTGTCGCAACATCAACCTGCAAGGTGCCATCGTCGAGAGTGATGAGCCCGCCGCCGAGGGCGTCGTCTGCCCCGATGGCGACCGTGCCTGCATTTACGGTGGTGGAGAATGTCTCGCCTGTGTTTGTGCTGGCGACCGTCACAGTGCCATCGCCCTGTTTGATCAGGCTGCCCGTTGTACCGGTAATGGCTGCTGCGATCTCTGTGTCGGTCTCGGTGCCAAAGGTCAGCGCGTCCGTTCCCAGCGCGATGGTCCCGCCGCTCGCGCTCAACGCCCCGATCGTTTCGCCAACCAGCAGCGCAAGCGTACCGTTGTCTGAAATGGTGACCGACCCTGTGTCGAGGATCGCAGCGCCGTCATCCAGCGTCAGCTGCGCGTCATCTTCGATCCGTGTCATGCCGGTGTAGCTGTTGGTGCCAGAGAGAGTCTGATCCGTATTCCCCGCCACTGTCAGGCCGCCATCGCCTGAAATATCGCCATCATAGGTGCCGGTAGCAACGGTTACGGTCCCGTTGTCGAGAGTCAGTGAAGCTGTCAGATCAACCGCGCCTGTTCCAGAAAGGGCCGCGATCTGCTCGGCGTCTGTGACACGCAAAGTGCCATCGGCTGCGATGTCGACCACAGTCGCATCGGCAAGAGCGCTGCCATCCTGTACGTCCAGAATGCCCTTGGTGATCATGGTGTTGCCGGTAAAGGTGTTTGTGTTGGTCAGGGTCAGCACATCGTCACTTGTCGCCATATCGACCGTGAGGGCGAGAACGCCCGTGCCGTTCTCGATCACACCATCGAATGTTGTTACGCCCGCGCCGCCCACGGTCAGCGTTGCGCCGGTCGTCGCCGATATCGTGCCCGTGCCTGAGAGGTTATCGACGGCTGTGTCGGTGCCGTTCAGATCCAGTGTGGCGTCCGTTCCGATCTCGGTACCCGCGACGCCGGTGAAGAAGCCTGTGCCGACTGCAGCAGAGCCAACCTCGACCGTGCCGTTCGCGATGGTAACAGTGGAAGTTGGGTTATTATCGACGTCGCCAAAAGCGAGGTTGATGGTGCCGTCGTTGTCTTCGGTGCCGAGAGTCAGTGCACCGCCCTCGTTGACGAAATCGCCACCGGTTAGTGCAAGACTGGTTGCATTGGCCGCAGAGAGGGTCGCGCCGCTGCCGGTCACCGTCAGATCATTGGCCGAGGTTGCGTCGACGCTCGCGCTGAGTGCGGCACCGTTGATGGTGACCAGCCCCGTGCCAAGTGCACCATCCGCGCCGATGTCGATCGCACCTGCGTTGATCGTGGTGCCGAATGCACCCGTGGGGTTGGCACTGGTGACGGAAACGGTACCTGTGCCCAGCAAGATCAGCGTGCCGGTACCGGTGATCCCGGCGGCGATACTTGTATCATTCTCCGTGCCAAAGGTCAGATCGTTGGCTTGCAGATCAATCGTCCCGGCGCTGGCGCTCAGATCGCCGATGGTCTCATCTGCTGCCAGTTCCAGCGTGCCACCAGAGACCTCGACGCTGCCCGTGTCGAGTATCGCAGTGCCGTCGCTCAGGATCAGCGTGCCGGATTGCACCTGCGTTGTGCCATCGTAGGTGTTCGTGCCGGAAAGGGTGATGGACCCCGTGTCGGTATCAACCACGACCCCGAGAGAGCTTGCGCCCTCTCCTGAAATCACGCCGGAGAAGGTGGTGTCGCCCGTTCCCGTCAAGGTCACGTCGGTGGCCGAAGTAGCAGTGTTGGTCAGGCTGCCCGAACCAGTCAGGTTTGCGATTGTCGTCGCGGTGCCATTCACATCCAGCGTGCCTGCGCTCTGGATGTCAGTTGATGCGATGCCGTTGAAGAAATACGTGCCGGTGGTCTCGTTTTGCACCTGAACGGTGCCGCCCGCGATGGCGACACTGCCCGTTGCGGTATTGCTGACCGAGGCGACATTCAGCCCGATGGTGCCTGTCAGCGGCAGGTCCGCCGAAGGGTCTGATCCCAGCTCCAGCAAGCCGCCCGCGTTGGTGTAATCGCCAGTCAAGCTGATCGTTTGCCCATCCGCCGCACCCAGAATGCCGCCCGTGGTCGAAACTGTCAGGCCGTTTGCAAGGCTCAAGGTCCCGGTACTGGTCAGCGTACCGCCGTTCAGTGTGACGTTGCCCGTGCCAATGGCCGCGGCTGTATCGATAGACAGCACACCCGTGTCGATGCTGGTTCCACCTGAAAATACATTCGTACCGCTTAGGGTCAGAACATCGGCATCGGTGGCCATCTTCACGGCCAAAGACAAGACACCGGCACCATCCTCAATGGTCCCGCCAAACGCAACAGGGCCGGTACCACCCAAGGTGAGCGCGGCATCCGTTGTCGCCGTTATCGTGCCGTTGCCTGAGAGGTTGTCGACGGTCGTGTCGTAACCGTTCAGGTCGAGAGTTCCGTCCGTTCCGATCTCGGTACCCGCGACGCCGGTGAAGAAGCCTGTGCCGACCGCCCCAGAGCCAACCTCGACCGTGCCGTTCGCGATGGCGACAGTGGAAGTTGGATCATTAGTGATTGTGCCGAAAGCCAGGTTGATGGTCCCGTCGTTGTCTTCGGTGCCGAGGGTCAATGCACCGCCCTCGTTGACGAAATCGCCGCCGGTTAGTGTAAGACTGGTTGCATTGGCCGCAGAGAGTGTCGCGCCGCTACCGGCCACCGTCAGGTCATTGGCCGAGGTTGCGTCGACGCTCGCGCTGAGTGCCGCGCCGTTGATGGTGACCAGCCCCGTGCCAAGTGCGCCATCCGCGCCGATGTCGATCGCACCTGCGTTGATCGTGGTGTCGAAAGCCCCTGTGGGGTTGGCACTGGTGACAGAAACGGTGCCGGTGCCCTGCAGGACCAGCGCGCCGGTGCCGGTGATCCCGGCGGCGATACTTGTATCGTTCTCCGTGCCAAAGGTCAGATCGTTGGCTTGCAGGTCAATCGTCCCGCCCGTCGCGCTCAAATCGCCGATGGTCTCATCTGCTGCCAGTTGCAATGTGCCGCCAGAGACCTCGACGCTGCCCGTGTTGAGTATCGCGCCCGTACCGGTAGCATTGTTCAGTTGCAATGTGCCGCTCGCGACCTGTGTTGCACCGGTAAAGGTGTTCTCTCCAGCCAAGGTCATGATGTCGTTATTATCGGCATCATTCATCGTTAGGCCGCCAGCGCCGGAAATAATGCCGGAGAGCTCCGATGTATTCGCGCTCCCATCGCTCCCGACTGTCAGGGTCACCCCCGCGCCATTCAGATTGATATCGCCCTGCCCGCTTATTGCCCCTACGTCTTCTGATACATCGACTCGCAATGTACCGTTGGCACCAATCGTGATCTGGCTGTCATCATCCAGCGTCATGCCATCTGCGTTCGCGAGAGCCAGCACCCCCTGCGTAATGGTCGTGACGCCGGTATGGGTATTCTGGCCCGTGAGCGTCAAAAGCGCGTCTGCGTCACTCTTGTCCAGCTCGAGGTTCAAGAGACTGTCACCATCCGTAATCTGGCCGTCAAATGTCGTATCATCCCCGCCATTTACGGTCAGCAGCGCAGCATCTGCACCATTGTTCGTGATCGTTCCAACGCCAGTCAGATCAGTGATGATCGTGGCTTGGCCGTTAATATCGAGAATGGCGCCGAGGGACAAAGTTGTACCGGCAATACCATCGAACAAAGTGTTGCCAGCCTGACCAGAGCCGACGACGATTTCGCCGCCGGTCAGTGCGATAGTGTCATCCATGCCAAGCGAGCTTGCTCCGGACAGGGTCATCGAATGGCCTGCAGCTGTAGAAAGAGACAAGGTGCCTGCGCCGGCTGTGTTTGTTATGCCCCCGCCGAAAATCAAATCTGTCTCGGCACTGACATTAAGCTGATTGCCGTTGATATCCAGCGTCAGGCTGTCCGCCAATGCCGTGGCCTCTGTATCGCTGTAGGTCAGCGTATGGGTTGTGTCCGCATTGGCGACACCAAACTGAATTGTGCCGTTCTGTATCGAGTCGATGGCAGACACGTCAAGCCCACCAATGGCTCGAACCGCTCCACCAAGATTTACGGTGTTCACGATGCTTCCGCCTGGAAACTCGACTGTATCACCGGCACCGGGCACGACGCCCTCGAGCCAGTTGCCTAGGTCTAGGAAAGTGCCTGCACCAGCACCTATCCATTCTACGTTTCGCGCAGAACCCGGCATTGCAATGAGACCAGACATCAAAGCTGTCGTCAGAAACAGGTTTCCAACTTTGCGGCTGGCACAGCCAAATTCGACGCGACGCATTATAAACCTCAGTACAATACCACCGGTGGTATAAAGGCGTGCACCTATGGTGACGTCAACTGGATTTGCCTTTCGGCATCACTTTCCGCAGCTTTTGTTGCAAAACACTGGAAATACTTGGCAATCCGCGGCAGATCGGCGTGACCCGTCGCCTACAAGCAGAGTACAGGCATCCGCCAAATGGCTTGTGTTGAAAACAGTGGCTAGGGGGACGTCAGCGTCCAATAGCGGTCAAACCCTCATTCAAGCCGGTCATGGAAAACTGAAAGAGGAACGGTTCAGATTTGGCCGAGGGCCGAAAGGCCGCGATCATGGTGTTGTCTTCGGCGGACAGTGCCTCCGCCTGAGCGGGCTCAAGCTCGATGACAGCTTCGCAAACCTCGCGGGAACAGACTTGCCAGGCAAACTGCATCACCTCGTCAGGATCATCGCTCTCTGCTGGTCTCATTCCGAAGCCGGCGGGTAGATATACCCCAACCGGCACACGGGCCGCGATAAAAGTCTGTCCGGCGTCGTTTCGTGTTGCGACCAGATCAGCCACAAAAGCATTGTCTTTTGCGCGCATCACGCGCTGGTTCAAGGTGCAACTGGTCTGGTTTACAGCCACGGCCAGGCAGGTCACGCTCCAAGCCCCGATTTTCTGCCCGTTAGCGACTGCTGCTGCGGCGTCTGCTTTGGTGGACGGATCAGTCTGCGTGGTCTGTGCCGACAAGGAAGCTGGCAAAGAGAGACAGACCAGCAGGCATAAACGGGCGAGAAGTGGCATTCGGAACGCTCCTGACATGGAAATACTTCAGGCAGAGGACTGTTTGAACGTCGGCTTGTCAAGCGATGAGGCAGCGGTGCCTAGGCCGATGGCGGCAAACACAAAACCCGGCCACGAGGGCCGGGTTTTGTCGCTAAAACTTGGTTGCGGGAGTAGGATTTGAACCTACGACCTTCAGGTTATGAGCCTGACGAGCTACCGGGCTGCTCCATCCCGCGCCAAGTCTGGACCGTATACGAGCATGCAAACTTGACCACAAGCCCAAAAGCCCGGTTCTGGCGGGAATAATCCGGCCTATTTTGTGAATGGTTTACCCTTTGAAAAGCCTGTGGGAGTTACTCTGGCGGAAGGAGCTTCCAAAGCGCAGGATTGCACAGTCTATGACCCCCAAACTGATCGACTATCCTGAACATGAACTGTTGATTTCGCGTACAGATAAACGGGGGATCATCCTCGCGGCGAACGAAGCATTCCGACGCGTTTCGGGATTTGCTGCGCAGGATCTAATCGGGGCACCGCACAAGCTGGTGAGGCACACCGACATGCCGCGCGGCGTGTTTTGGCACATCTGGGACCGATTAAAGAATGACCGGTCTGCGAGTGGGTATGTAAAAAATAAGACTGCTGATGGGGACTACTATTGGGTGCTGGCCAACATTACGCCATTGGAAGATGGATATTTTTCGCTGCGAGTGAAGCCTGAACCGGATAGCCTGACGCTGATCGAACCGCTCTATCATGAAATGATTCAGAGAGAGAAAGACAGACGCATCAGTCCCGAACTCAGCTTTGCGGCCCTGGAAGAGCAGATCGCGAGCCAGGGGCTTGGCAGCTATGCGTCGGTGGTCTCGGCTGACCTTGCGAAGACCTTGCAGAAGCGAAACGACACAAGGCGCAGCGCAACGCCTGCCCGCATTGCCCCCTTGGCTGAGGCATCGCACAGCTGGAAATCGGTGGGCAAACATTGCCAATCTGTGTTTGAAGCCTACAGGGAGTTCCGCAACATTCCGATGAATATGCAGATCCAGGCCGGAGGACTGGGCGATCAGGGCGCGGCCTTGGGTGTTGTTGCGACGAATTTTGCCACTATTGCGGGACAGATCAATGGCGATCTGGTCAGTTTTACGGAAAGCGTCCGTTCTGTCAGCGCAAAGATCTGCGAGAGCCTTCTGCTTGTCTGTTTGCAAGAGTTGCTCGCCGAAGCCGTGATTATCTTTGGACAGGAAAGGAGTGCCACACAGGAAGAGCTTGGTATTCTGGAGAAGCAGCACCTGATCAGCAGCGTCGCAGAACGGGATGCGATTGACGATGTACTGCAGCAATTGCAGCTTTTTCTGAACATTTCTGACGGTGTTCGGCGCCGGCTATCGGCACTTTCGGTGACGCGGGTGATGTGTTCGATCGAGAACGCTCAGCTTTCGTCCGGCACTGGTGGTAGTGTCGCGTCGATTATTGAAGAGTTATGTGTTTTCCAAGAGCGGACGGAGGACAACTTGCGCTGTATTCAAGACGAGTTGACGTCTATTTCCCGCGTACTGGGTTCATTGGAGTGTCTGGGTGTTGCGGCTTAGGGGTGTTTTGTGGCCGCGCGGGTTAGAAACGCGTATATCCCGCCGAGGCGGGTTGTTTGGATTGGGTTTTGAGTGAAGCATCGCAGAGAGATACGTATTCAGAGGACTTATTAGGTTTGGCGATGACCTACTCTCCCACGTCTTAAGACGCAGTACCATCGGCGCTAAGGCACTTAACGGCTGGGTTCGGGATGGGACCAGGTGTTTTGCTCTCGCTATGATCACCAAACCGAATAAATCCTCTGAATAACGTTGCCGGATGACAACGTCCAAGTCGTGTACATCTAATGTACTGTGTATGCTTTTTGATAAGTCTGTAGAGTCTTGCTTCTACTGGATCAAATCAAGCCTATCGAGCAATTAGTACCAGTCAACTGAACGTATTACTACGCTTACATCTCTGGCCTATCGACGAGGTGGTCTACCTCGGCTCTCAGGGATACCTTGTTTTGAGGGGGGCTTCCCGCTTAGATGCCTTCAGCGGTTATCCTGTCCGATCATAGCTACCCAGCACTGCTATTGGCATAACAACTGGTCCACCAGTGGATCGTTCACCCCGGTCCTCTCGTACTAGGGGCAACTCCTCTCAAGTATCCTACACCCACGGAAGATAGGGACCGAACTGTCTCACGACGTTCTAAACCCAGCTCACGTACCTCTTTAAACGGCGAACAGCCGTACCCTTGGGACCTGCTCCAGCCCCAGGATGAGATGAGCCGACATCGAGGTGCCAAACACTGCCGTCGATATGGACTCTTGGGCAGTATCAGCCTGTTATCCCCGGCGTACCTTTTATCCGTTGAGCGATGGCCCTCCCACTTGGGACCACCGGATCACTATGGCCGTCTTTCGACTCTGCTCGACTTGTCAGTCTCGCAGTCAGGCTGGCTTCTGCCATTGCACTCAACGAGCGATTTCCGACCGCTCTGAGCCAACCTTCGCGCGCCTCCGTTACGATTTAGGAGGCGACCGCCCCAGTCAAACTACCCGCCACACAGGGTCCCGGATCCGGATAACGGACCGCGGTTAGACATCAAGCAGAACAAGGGTGGTATCTCAAGGGAGGCTCCACCGAAACTGGCGTTCCGGTTTCAAAGCCCACCACCTATCCTGCACATGTTCGGCCTAATGCCAGTGTGAAGCTGTAGTAAAGGTGCACGGGGTCTTTCCGTCTAACCGCGGGAAACCTGCATCTTGACAGGTAATTCAATTTCGCTGAGTCTATGTTGGAGACAGCGGGGAAGTCGTTACGCCATTCGTGCAGGTCGGAACTTACCCGACAAGGAATTTCGCTACCTTAGGACCGTTATAGTTACGGCCGCCGTTTACCTGGGCTTCAATTCAGAGCTCTCACCCCTCCTTTTAACCTTCAGGCACCGGGCAGGCGTCAGACCCTATACGTCGTCTTACGACTTCGCAGAGCCCTGTGTTTTTAATAAACAGTCGCCACCCCCTGGTTTGTGCCCCCAGCCCCTAGTTGCCTAGGAACCGGGCCTCCTTCTCGCGAACTTACGGAGGTATTTTGCCGAGTTCCTTCAACATAGTTCTCTCAAGCGCCTTGGTATTCTCTACCAGTCCACCTGTGTCGGTTTAGGGTACGATCTAGCGATGGAGCTATTTCCAGGAACCTCTAAGCAGCCCATTCAATCCGATAAGGATGAACTACCCTCGAGATCCGTCACTTCCATCTGGCCCAGGAATATTAACCTGGTTCCCATCGACTACGCCTTTCGGCCTCGCCTTAGGGGTCGGCTTACCCTGCTCAGATTAGCTTTAAGCAGGAACCCTTGGACTTTCGGCGAGAGTGTTTCTCACACTCTTTGTCGCTACTCATGTCATCATTCTCACTAGTGATCTCTCCACCGGATCGCTCACGCGCCGGCTTCACAGAAAACTCCGCGTCTCCAATTCCACCGAAGTGGATAAGGAGACATGGAATTATGTCACACTACGCTCTGCTACCATGCAATAAATGCATCCTCAGCTTCGGCTCATGGCTTGAGCCCCGTTACATCTTCGCCGCAGGACAACTTATTTAGACCAGTGAGCTGTTACGCTATCTTTAAAGGATGGCTGCTTCTAAGCCAACCTCCTGGTTGTTTTGGTCGTCCCACCTGCTTTCCCACTTAGCCATGAATTAGGGGCCTTAGCTGGAGGTCAGGGTTGTTTCCCTCTTCACGACGGACGTTAGCATTCGCCGTGTGTCTGCCATCTAGTACTCCTCGGTATTCGGAGTTTGGTTAGGATCAGTAAGCCTGTGGGGCCCCATTACCCATCCAGTGCTCTACCCCCGAGGGTATTCGGATGACGCTCTACCTAAATAGATTTCGCAGAGAACCAGCTATCTCCGAGTTTGATTGGCCTTTCACCCCTAGGCACAGCTCATCCCGATCTTTTTCAACAGATGTGGGTTCGGTCCTCCAGTAAGTGTTACCTTACCTTCAACCTGGCCATGCCTAGATCACTCGGTTTCGGGTCTGATCCCACAAACTCAACGCCCTATTAAGACTCGCTTTCGCTACGCCTACACCTAACGGCTTAAGCTTGCTTGTGAGACCAAGTCGATGACCCATTATACAAAAGGTACGCTGTCAGGGCGTAAAGCCCCTCCAACTGATTGTAGGCGTTCGGTTTCAGGTACTGTTTCACTCCCCTCGTCGGGGTGCTTTTCACCTTTCCCTCACGGTACTGGTTCACTATCGGTCAGTAAGGAGTACTTAGCCTTCGAAGGTGGTCCTCCGATCTTCAGACAGAATTTCACGTGTTCCGCCCTACTTAATACGTCCAATCATGCTTCTTATACGGGACTATCACCCACTCTGGTTGCGCATTCCAACGCATTCTAACCACACTCATGGCTCGGCTGGTCCCCGTTCGCTCGCCGCTACTAGGGGAGTATCAATTGATTTCCTTTCCTCCGGGTACTTAGATGTTTCAGTTCCCCGGGTTTGCTTTTTTAAGCCTATATATTCAGCCTAAAAATACCTGGTTTACCTCATTATTAGCTACCCCGAAGGGTAGTAATAACAAAGTATCAGGTGGGTTGCCCCATTCAGAAATCCATGGATCAAAGCTTATTCTCAGCTCCCCATGGCTTATCGCAGAGTATCACGTCTTTCATCGCCTCTTACTGCCAAGGCATTCACCAAACGCCCTTTTCGCGCTTGATTTGATCCAGAAAAAGCAAGACTTGATTAAAGCTCAACCTCACATCAGATCCTCAAGGGTAATTTAGACCCTCTCAAAACCGATACTCAGCGGAACAACAAATCTGCGCGGAGAACAGAAGCTGGTAAGAAACTGTTCGCCCTTATTCTGGTCAAAAGCATACTTTTTCCCGCCCACTCTAACGAGTGGACAACGAGACATGCAGATAGCTGTCAGCCGTGCGGGCAAACAGCGTCATGTCTCTGGTTAGTGTACTTGACTTGGACAACACGTTCGTTTTCGTCGCGATATATCGAGAAGACCGAGGAAACAGTCCGCTTGATACCGGCCCCGAAAGGCAGCAACGAAGATCATCCTCTAACGCGAGGCGATCAAACAATGTTGTTTGTTACTTCAAGATTACTCTCAAAGTAACTGTATCTCTCTTTACGATGTCAATTCGTCTGTAGAACAGACGTTCAAACATTCAGCGAATGCTTGAAGATGTGTTCTACTCTTTAATGGTGGAGCCTAGCGGGATCGAACCGCTGACCTCCTGAATGCAAATCAGGCGCTCTCCCAGCTGAGCTAAGGCCCCATCAAACCCTTTCGGGATACTGGTGGGTCGAGGAGGACTTGAACCTCCGACCTCACGCTTATCAGGCGTGCGCTCTAACCACCTGAGCTACCGACCCAGCTGATCCTGCTTTGCAGGATCGGCGTCGCCCGGCAGGCGCTTTTGCAAGGCAAAAGCTGCCGAGAGGGCCAATGCACGAGGCAA
>NZ_JASC01000003.1 GCF_000622365.1 Sulfitobacter noctilucae
GCGGGTTCCGCGCTGGCGGCGATGGAAGGCAACAAACCTGAAATCGGTGAAGAGAAAATTAGGGAATTGATGGCAGCTGTGGATGAGTACATCCCGACGCCTGCCCGTGCTGTAGACCAGCCGTTCCTGATGCCTGTGGAAGACGTGTTCTCGATCTCCGGCCGTGGTACGGTTGTGACCGGCCGTGTCGAGCGTGGCGTGATCAACGTGGGCGACGAAATCGAAATCGTGGGTATCCGCGACACCAAGAAGACCACATGTACCGGCGTGGAAATGTTCCGCAAGCTGCTGGACCGTGGTGAAGCGGGCGACAACATCGGCGCTCTGCTGCGTGGTGTGGACCGTGAAGGTGTTGAGCGTGGCCAGGTGCTGTGTAAGCCCGGCTCCGTGAACCCGCACACGAAGTTCGAAGCCGAAGCCTATATCCTGACCAAGGAAGAGGGTGGCCGTCACACGCCGTTCTTTGCGAACTACCGTCCACAGTTCTACTTCCGGACAACAGACGTCACCGGCACCGTTCAGCTGCCCGAGGGCACTGAAATGGTGATGCCTGGCGACAACCTGAAGTTCGACGTAGAGCTGATCGCGCCCATCGCGATGGAGCAGGGCCTGCGCTTCGCGATCCGCGAAGGTGGCCGGACTGTCGGCGCGGGCGTGGTTTCCAAAATCACGGAGTGATTTGAGAAACGGACCCAGTGGGCGGCACCTGCGTGGCAGTGTCTTTTTGAACTCTACTCAAAAAGATCACGAAAGCGCAGAGCCGCAGCACCAGGTTGCTTAAGAAAACAAAGGGCCGCTGCACTCCGCAGCGGCCTTTTTGCTTCGTGCCGGACGGTGAGTTAAGACCTGTGCATTATTTGTTGGAAAATACTGACAAGCATCTCCTTGCTGCTAAGGTGCCGAGATGAAAACTCTAAGAACATTTACGCTCTCATCCATCCTAGTGTTAATCGCCTTGCAGACATCTGCCGAAGCGGAGTTTCAAGAGTACCCAGAATACGCTGGTGAAGTTGTACGAATTATTGATGGGGACACACTTGAAGTCGCCGTGTCGATCTGGCCAGGAATAGTCGCAACGCAATCCATACGGGTTAGAGGAATACAGGCACCGGAGGTTCGAAGATCAGGCTGCGACGAAGAAAAGTCTTGGGGAAACGAAGCTTCTGCGCAGGCCGAACGTCTTTACGACTTGGGAAGTACCGTACGTTTGCAAAACGTGACTCTGGGTTCTTTTGCAGGACGTGTGGTTGCAGATGTTTATAGGTGGAGGTCAGATCGTTGGCTCTCTTTTGCGGACGAAATGGTTGAACGTAACATGGCGGTTGAATGGTATCCTGATATGCCTAAAGTGCCGTGGTGCCTTTTGTCGAAAACGCGGTAACGACAAACACAAACGGAGTGCCGCTGTCACTTCCCAAGAGAAGTGACCTTGCGCACCGGTTTCGAAAACATGGGAGTTTTCAAAACCCCCTTTACCTCCCCCTCGACTCCCCCTATACGCGCGATAACTGAACGGGGTGTGCCATAGGCGCGCCCTGTTTTAGTTACACCTTAAGACGCGATGAGGGTGCCGGATGAGCCGATATCCTCCAATCCGTTGAAGCCCTGACAAGGGATGATATCATATGGCACAAAGCCAAAATATCCGCATCCGGCTCAAGGCGTTTGACTACCGTGTGCTGGACAGCTCCACACAGGAAATCGTCAATACCGCCAAGCGTACCGGCGCATCTGTTCGCGGCCCGATTCCGCTGCCGAACAAGATCGAAAAATTCACCGTTCTGCGTGGTCCCCACGTTGACAAGAAATCCCGTGACCAGTTCGAGATCCGCACGCACAAGCGTCTGCTGGATATCGTTGATCCGACCCCCCAGACCGTAGACGCGCTGATGAAGCTCGACCTCGCCGCTGGTGTGGACGTCGAGATCAAGCTGCAGTCATAATAGTCGGAGGGTAATTGTTATGTTGCGCTCAGGCGTTATTGCAAAAAAGCTGGGGATGACCCGGCTGTTCATGGAAGACGGCAAGCAGATTCCTGTGACCGTTCTTCACCTCGATAACCTTCAGGTTGTTGCACAGCGTACAGTTGAGAAGGACGGCTATGTTGCTGTTCAGCTTGGCGCAGGTACAGCGAAAGCCAAGCGGACGTCTCAGGCGATGCGCGGGCACTTTGCAGCAGCAAAGGTTGAACCAAAGCGTAAAGTTGCGGAATTCCGCATTGATGCGGATGCGATGCTGGACGTCGGCGAAGAGATCATTGCGGATCACTATTTCGCGGGTCAGTACGTTGATGTTGCAGGCACCTCCATCGGTAAAGGTTTTGCCGGTGCGATGAAGCGTCACAACTTTGGCGGTTTGCGGGCGACACACGGTGTTTCCATCTCTCACCGTTCGCACGGTTCCACGGGCCAGTGTCAGGATCCCGGCAAGGTTTTCAAAGGCAAGAAAATGGCCGGTCACATGGGCGCAGCCCGCGTGACGACGCAAAACCTCGAAGTCGTGAAAACCGACTCCGCACGTGGTCTGATCATGGTCAAGGGCGCGGTTCCGGGTTCCAAGGGTGGTTGGGTCACAATCAAGGATGCGGTGAAAAAGCCGTTCCCTGATAGCGCGATTGTACCAGCCGCACTGGCATCTGCCGCGCGCGAAGCCGCAAAAGCCGCTGAAGAAGCAGCAGCCGCAGCAGCCGCAGAGGCCGAAGCAGAAGCAGCACGCCTTGCAGAAGAGCAGGCCGCCGCAGAAGCAGAAGCGCTGAAAGCAGCCGAAGCTGAGATCGCGGAAGAGGGTGCCGAAACGGACAACTCCGACGCAGACAAGAAAGAAGGTGACGCATGAAACTCGATGTCATCAAACTCGACGGTGCCAAGGCCGGTTCGGTAGACCTGGACGAGGCTTTGTTCGGCCTCGAGCCACGCGCCGACATCCTGCACCGCGTCGTGCGCTGGCAGCGTAACAACGCGCAGCAAGGCACGCACAAGGTCAAGACACGGTCCGAAGTCGACTACTCCACCAAGAAGATCTATCGCCAGAAGGGCACCGGCGGCGCACGCCACGGCGCACGTTCTGCTCCGATCTTCCGCGGGGGTGGTGTGTACAAGGGTCCGGTTGTGCGCTCTCACGGTCACGAGCTGACCAAGAAGTTCCGCAAACTGGGTCTGCGTCACGCGCTGTCTGCCAAGGCAAAAGCCGGTGAGCTGGTCATTATCGAGGATGCAACATCCGAAGGTAAGACAGCAGCGTTGGCCAAGCAGATTTCCAACCTCGGTTGGAAGCGCGCGCTGGTCATCGACGGTGCATCTGTGAACGAAAACTTCGCACAAGCCGCGCGTAACATTGAAGGTTTGGACATCCTGCCGACAATGGGCGCAAACGTATATGATATCCTCAAGCGTGACACCCTGGTGATCACGAAGGCGGGCATCGAAGCATTGGAGGCCCGTTTGAAATGAGCGCCAAGCACAACCACTATGACGTGATCCGCAAGCCGATCATCACCGAGAAAGCGACCATGGCTTCCGAAGCCAACGCGGTTGTTTTCGAAGTGGCGATGGAGAGCAACAAGCCGATGATCAAAGAGGCCGTCGAGGCGCTCTTTGGTGTTAAGGTGAAGGCCGTGAACACGACCATCACCAAAGGCAAGGTCAAGCGTTTCCGCGGCCAGTTGGGCAAGCGGAAGGACGTGAAGAAGGCCTATGTGACGCTCGAAGAGGGCAACACGATTGACGTATCAACCGGTCTCTGATCGGTCTGCGTAGAATTGAAAAGGCCCTGCCGGAAGCGGCGGGGCCTTTTTGCGTTTTAGACCCGATTATTGTTGCCGCATTTGTGCTTGCGCGTCAGCACAGCCAGCACAAAAAAGACCGACGCAAAGAATTGCGCCGGTGAGTAAGGTAGGACGCAAAACGCTCGCGTCCGGGGTGTAGGCATTCATGCCGGTTGTACCATGGTCCTTGACCATTGGTGAGGCGTTAGCCCAATCCGGTCATCGTGCCGTACTTCTTGAACAACCGGTCTACCGTCATCTGTTCGGCAAAAGCAGTGGCAGAGCGAAAGGTCATACGCGAAGGTGGCGTCCGGCTGGAGCGTCCCCTTTTGTTCAGTCGCCGTAACGCGGTCACGCGGGCCTTGCGTGCTTTCATCAGGAGCGATTGTTGTTTCATTTGTAGTCATCCTGGAGGCCGTTTCCTTGGGACCATTGATGCCAGACGGATCACACGCTGTCCTGCGCCCCTGAGGATAGCTAGGAGAACATTGGCAGTATTGAGCTACCCGTTTGGGTATGGGGTGGGGGAGCGGACATAAGAGCCGCTGCTGCTTCAACGCTCCCAACGGCGGCGGCCCAGATAGATCCGTGCACATTTGCAAGTTTAGCCGAGAGCGATAGTTGGCGAGTTTGTAAGGGCGGAAGCAGCGGTTTCACCCATTGTGCACCTGAAATCCGCAGGTGTGCTTAGCAGTGTTCGACTCGTATAAATCGGCGGAGCGCTGTCTTCTGGAATAAGGACTAGAACACTGGAGTATGCAGGGAAAAGGCGAATCCTTGATCGCAAAGACTAGTTCTACTTGACCCTCACCCGCATCCCCCCTAAACGACCCTATCGGCATGGCCCCAGATTCGTCTGGGGTTTTGTTATTGCTGCGCATGCAGCAGATAAATCGGGGACCTTCGGGGCCCTATAACCATCGGCAGACACCGGCCTTCAAAAGCCATCTCTGCCGCACAGCTAAACGGAAGACAGACAACATGGCACTCAAGTCGTACAAACCGACGACGCCGGGCCAGCGTGGGCTGGTACTGATCGACCGTTCGGAGCTTTGGAAAGGACGTCCTGTCAAGGCCCTCACAGAGGGTCTGACGAAATCGGGCGGTCGGAACAACACCGGACGGATCCCAATGCGTCGAACAGGTGGTGGTGCAAAGCGCCTCTACCGTATCGTTGATTTCAAGCGCAACAAGCTGGACATGTCCGCTGTTGTCGCGCGGATCGAATATGACCCGAACCGGACAGCATTTATTGCCCTGATCCAGTACGAAGATGGTGAGCAGGCCTATATCCTTGCCCCTCAGCGTCTGGCAGTAGGCGACAAGGTGATTGCTTCGCAGAAGGCCGACATCAAGCCCGGTAACGCCATGCCGTTCTCTGGCATGCCCATCGGTACAATCATCCACAACATCGAAATGAAGCCCGGCAAGGGCGGTCAGATCGCGCGCGCCGCCGGTACATACGCCCAGTTCGTGGGTCGTGATGGTGGATATGCCCAGATCCGTTTGTCTTCAGGCGAACTGCGTCTGGTGCGTCAGGAATGCATGGCCACCGTCGGTGCCGTGTCCAACCCCGACAACTCCAACCAGAACTACGGTAAAGCGGGCCGCATGCGTCACAAGGGCATCCGTCCTTCTGTACGTGGTGTCGTGATGAACCCGATTGATCACCCACACGGTGGTGGTGAAGGCCGGACCTCTGGTGGTCGTCATCCGGTTACGCCTTGGGGCAAGCCGACTAAGGGTGCAAAAACCCGGAACAAGAAAAAAGCGTCAAGCGCCCTGATCGTACGGTCGCGCCACGCCAAGAAGAAGGGGCGTTAATTTATGTCTCGTTCAGTATGGAAAGGCCCGTTTGTTGACAGCTATGTCCTCAAGAAGGCCGAAGCGACACGCGAGAGCGGTCGGAACGAAGTGATCAAGATCTGGTCGCGCCGCTCCACCATCTTGCCCCAGTTTGTGGGTCTGACGTTCGGCGTCTACAACGGCCGCAAGCATATCCCTGTAAACGTCTCTGAGGACATGATTGGTCAGAAGTTTGGTGAATATTCGCCAACACGGACCTATTACGGTCACGCAGCTGACAAAAAAGCGAAGCGGAAATAAGCCATGAGCAAGGATAAAAATCCCCGCCGCGTGGCAGACAACGAAGCACGTGCAAAACTGCGCATGCTGAAGACGTCTCCGCAGAAACTGAACCTCGTCGCCGGTCTGATCCGTGGCAAGAAAGTGGAACGGGCTTTGACCGATCTGACTTTCTCCAAAAAGCGGATCGCGCAGGACGTGAAGAAATGTCTTCAGTCCGCGATTGCCAACGCCGAGAACAACCACAACCTGGACGTGGACGAGCTGATCGTGTCCGAGGCTTATGTCGGCAAGAACCTGACCATGAAGCGCGGTCGCCCGCGTGCGCGTGGCCGTTTCGGCAAGATCATGAAGCCGTTCGCAGAAGTCACAATCGTCGTGCGTCAAGTTGAGGAGCAAGCATAATGGGTAACAAAGTAAACCCGATCGGCATGCGTCTGCAGGTCAACCGCACCTGGGACAGCCGCTGGTACGCCGACACCAAAGACTACGGTGATCTGCTGCTGGAAGATTTGGCGATCCGTGCTTTCATCAAGAAAGAATGTGCGCAAGCCGGTATCTCTCGTGTGATCATCGAGCGTCCACACAAGAAGTGCCGCGTGACAATCCACACGGCGCGTCCTGGCGTCATCATCGGCAAGAAAGGTGCGGACATCGAAGGTCTGCGCAAGAAACTGTCGAACTTCACCAAGTCGGAATTGCACCTCAACATCGTTGAAGTCCGCAAGCCCGAGCTGGACGCCGCATTGGTTGGCGAAAGCATCGCACAGCAGCTTGAGCGTCGTGTATCTTTCCGCCGCGCCATGAAGCGTGCGGTTCAGAACGCCATGCGTATGGGTGCCCTTGGCATCCGCTGTAACCTTGCCGGCCGTCTGGGCGGTGCAGAGATCGCGCGTACCGAATGGTACCGTGAGGGCCGCGTGCCGCTGCACACCCTGCGTGCTGACATCGACTACGCGCACGTTGAAGCCAAGACAGCCTACGGTATCATCGGGATCAAGACGTGGATCTTCAAGGGTGAGATCATGGAACATGATCCCGCCGCGCGTGACCGCAAGGCACAGGAAATGCAAGACGGCCCAGCACCTCGCGGTGCCGGCGGTCGGCGCTAAGGAGGCCTGAAATGCTACAGCCAAAACGGACGAAATTCCGCAAGCAGTTCAAGGGCTCGATCAAGGGCATGGCGAAGGGCGGGTCTGACCTGAACTTCGGCACCTACGGGTTGAAGGCGCTTGAGCCTGAGCGCGTGACAGCACGCCAGATCGAAGCCGCACGTCGTGCCATGACGCGTCACATGAAGCGTCAGGGTCGTGTCTGGATCCGTATCTTTCCTGATGTGCCTGTTACCTCCAAGCCCGTCGAAGTTCGTATGGGTAAAGGTAAAGGTTCCGTGGATTTCTGGGCATGCAAGGTTAAGCCTGGCCGCGTGATGTTCGAGATCGACGGTGTGAACGATGATATCGCACGGGAAGCTCTGCGTCTGGCAGCGATGAAGCTGCCGATCAAGACACGGGTCGTCGTACGCGAAGATTGGTAATTACGTCGACCCCGCCTTGGCGGGGTCTGGCGCGCCGGAGGCAAGGTATTCTCTAGGAATGCCCGTTCCGGCTCCGGTGAGATAGAAAGCCCCCGCTGAGTGATCAGTGGGGGCTTTCTTTGTTATAGCAATGAGATCATACGTTCAGCGTATTTCAATGAAGGCGGAAATCATGTTCAATTTCACCAAATACACACCAATAGTGACTGCGTGTCTGTTGGGCAGCCTACTATTTCCAAGTCCGACTAGCGCAAAATCTGCCAGATGTTTGCTGGTAGTCAATGGCTTTGAAGCGATCAGAGGTACATGTCAGTTTGCACAGCACTCTGGTGATGGATCGTTTACGTTAACAGGGCTAAATGGAAAGTTCTTTGCTTACGTAAACTTGAACGTTGATGGCTCTGCAGAAGGCTATTGGAATGAGACTGCTTATACTGGACGTGCTCACAGCTACCTCGGAAGGCTCTACCGAGAAAATGCATGTTGGGTGAATAGCTATGCGTCTGTCTGTGCTTGGTAGATATTTTTAGCCGTCCTAGCAGAACAATCATTTCAGTACGTTCCCCTCAAACGCCACCCATCAACACATCTACCGCCCGCGTGATTTCATCCCCGCAGTCCACGGCACTCCCGATCCGCTGCAAACGGGCCCGCCGTACAGAGGCAATCAACCGTGTCGCTAGGATCAATTTCTCTTCGCCTATGCAGATCACCGGATTAAGCCGCGACACCGCAGGATAGTCGCGCAGCAGCGGGATTACGACAACTGCCGGATCGGGCGGCAGCAGGTCGCTTTCCACCACTACCATCAACACATCGCCAAAGACGGCAATGTCGAAACGTTTCAAGTCTTCCAAGTTTCGCCTGCCGAACCCATCATGACGTCAGCAAGCGGGTGATCGTTGCTCTCGTGCCAAGCGGCCTGAGCCGAGAAGGCATCGGCGTTTTCGGAGAGCCATTTTTGCTGGCGGGCAGCGGCGACAGCCCGGGTGACAGCTTCGTCAGCGACAGCCGAGACGTTCACGCCGTATTCGCGAGCGGCATCGAGGGATGCAGCGTCTAATGTGAGGGATGTCTTGCGTTTCGTGGTAGCGGTCATAGGGCACCTCCTTATCGTACCGTCAAATTATACCGCCAGCAAGTGTGGGTCAAGATAAGCGCTACCCCCACGCATAGTTAAACGACACCGACACCCGATCTTCCTCAACCATATTCATCGGCACTTCATGCCTAAGCCAGCTTTCCCACAGCAGCACATCCCCCACCTCGGGCGCTACATAGATGAATTGCTGCAGTTCCTCGGGCGCGTCCTTCACCCGCCCCGGTGAGGCCATCATCATCGCCAGTCGAGGGTCTTCGAATTTGATCGCGCTCGCGCCTTCGGGCATGGTTATATAGGTCGTGCCACTTATCACCGAATGGGGGTGGATGTGGGCGGTGTGGATCCCGCCTTCGGGCAGGATATTGATCCAAAGGCTGTCGAGTTTAAGTTTGCGGCCCCCAAGGTCGAAAGCCAGATCGCGGGCGAAGGATTCGACGTGTTTGTCGAGCACCTTGGCCAGATCAGCGAAGATCGGGAAGCGGTAGGGGAGGTCGTCGAGTGACGCGTAAGAGGTGTAGCCGGCGTAACCGTTTTCCTCGCACCAATCCTGCCCCGCATCATCATCGTTGGCGATGGCGATGCAGGAGGCTTCCATTTCCTCGGGATTGATCGGTTTGCCGTGCTCGGAGAGTTGGGCGTGATAGAGGCGGGTCGCAAAGAGTGATTTGATTTGGGTCATGCATTTGTTCTATCGCGCGGGTCGGCTGGTGGCCAGATCATCCTAGAAGACTTGTTGGTTGTTGCGTGATAGGTGGAAGCCATGACCGTCGAGGTTGCGACATTGCAGACCAGAGGTGGCTGAGTAGCAGGTGAAGCCTCCGAACTTGCCTTCGACATTGTATTCAGCCACGCCCTGTGTACCGGTGGCTCGCGCCCCGGGCGCGGTGCAAGACCCTTGTACGCCGCCGCGTTCCTGCATGAAAAAGGTGATGCCTCGGCTGGTGGGGCAGGCCGCAAGGGCACTTACCTTTGCGCGTTGGTTGCGTTTGTAAATCGTACATTCAATATCGGACCCGTTGAAACCTTCACCTACGATGCATTCGATGTTTCCTGAAGGGGTCCCGAAGCTCCAGACATCGGCATGAGCGGGAAGGCCAAGGAAAACGAGGGCAGACAGGGTGCGCAATAGCATGGAGAAATCCTTCTTGTTGGCATAAATAAGGATAGGATAACGCAATATCCGGCATGCGTCAGCAGTATGCGGATATTGTGGGAATGAAGGGTTGCGCCGTAGCCGGAACCCTCCTATACGGCGCACTTCGGAACAGACTCCACCGGAATCAGGGTAACGCACATGCGGCCTGCCGGTGATGTTGAAAGGCGAGGGCGCATGAACGCCAAGGAACTGCACGACAAGACGCCGGATCAACTCCGCGATGAGCTTGTGAACCTGAAAAAAGAAGCATTCAACCTGCGTTTCCAGCAGGCCACTGGCCAGCTTGAGAACCCATCGCGTTTGCGCAGCGTCAAGCGTGACGTAGCGCGCGTGCACACAGTGTTGAACCAGAAAGCAGCAACCGCTGCGACGGAGGCCTAATCAATGCCCAAGCGTATCTTGACCGGCACCGTTACATCGGATGCCAACGCCCAGACAGTCACCGTATCCGTAGAGCGTCGCTTTACGCACCCGGTTCTGAAGAAGACCATTCGTAAGTCCAAGAAATACCGGGCCCACGATGAGAACAACACATTCAAAGTTGGCGACAGCGTTCGCATCATTGAATGCCCACCGAAGTCAAAAACCAAGCGTTGGGAAGTGATCACGGCGGAAGCCTGAAGCACCGAACAACTTAATCGAAACCCCGGGGATCACGCACGCATCGCGCCCTGAAGGTCGGGAGAAACCAAATGATCCAGATGCAGACCAACCTGGATGTTGCTGACAATAGCGGCGCGCGCCGTGTTCAGTGCATCAAGGTACTGGGTGGTTCCAAGCGTAAGTACGCGTCCGTCGGCGACATTATTGTCGTGTCGGTCAAGGAAGCCATCCCTCGCGGTCGTGTGAAAAAAGGCGACGTCCGCAAGGCCGTCGTCGTTCGCACTGCCAAAGAAGTTCGTCGCGACGATGGCACAGCCATCCGCTTTGACCGCAACGCAGCTGTCATCCTGAACAACAACAACGAACCCGTAGGTACGCGTATCTTTGGGCCGGTTGTTCGTGAATTGCGCGGCAAGAACTTCATGAAGATTATCTCGCTCGCGCCGGAGGTGCTGTAATGGCTGCTAAACTTCGCAAAGGTGACAAGGTCATCGTGCTGGCCGGTAAGGACAAGGGCAAGACAGGCAACATCACGTCCGTCATGCCATCCGCCAACAAGGCCATCGTGGAAGGGATCAACATCTCTATCCGCGCCACACGTCAGTCGCAGGAAAGCCAGGGCGGTCGTATCCCCAAGGCGATGCCGATTGACCTGAGCAACCTCGCGCTGGTCGATGCAAATGGCAAAGCGACACGCGTAGGCTTCAAAATGGAAGGCGACAAGAAAGTGCGCTTTGCTAAAACCACGGGGGACGTGATTGATGCTTGATACTGCCGCTTACACACCCCGCCTTCTGAGCGTCTATCGCGATGAAATTCGCGCCAAGATGAAAGAAGAGTTCGGCTATAAGAATGACATGATGATCCCGCGTCTTGATAAAGTCGTGTTGAACATCGGTTGTGGTGCAGCCGCCGTGCGTGACAGCAAGAAAGCCAAATCAGCTCAGGAAGACCTGACCTTGATCGCTGGCCAGAAAGCCATG
This sequence comes from Sulfitobacter noctilucae, assembly GCF_000622365.1. Classification (GTDB taxonomy): domain Bacteria; phylum Pseudomonadota; class Alphaproteobacteria; order Rhodobacterales; family Rhodobacteraceae; genus Sulfitobacter; species Sulfitobacter noctilucae. The sequence goes on from NZ_JASC01000003.1 coordinate 11,230, forward strand.
ACGACGATTGCCAAGAAATCCATCGCGGGTTTCCGTGTACGTGAAGAAATGCCAATGGGCGCGAAAGTGACCCTGCGCGGCGCACGTATGTATGAATTCATGGATCGTCTGATCACGATTGCTATGCCTCGTATCCGCGATTTCCGCGGCATCTCGGCTAAATCTTTTGATGGTCGTGGCAACTATGCCATGGGTCTCAAAGAGCACCTCGTGTTCCCGGAAATCGATTTCGATAAAATCGATGAAAACTGGGGTATGGACATCGTCATCGCCACCACGGCGAAAACCGACGCAGAAGCGAAAGCATTGTTGACAGCGTTCAACATGCCTTTCACGAAATAAGCGCGGGAAGGATTTAGATATGGCTAAGAAATCCATGATCGCACGCGAAAAGAAGCGTGAAGCACTGGTCAAGAAGTACGCTGAAAAGCGCGCTGCCTTGAAGGAAATCGTAAGTGATGAGAGCAAGCCGATGGAAGAGCGTTTCCGCGCCTCCCTGAAGCTGGCGAAGCTGCCCCGCAACTCCAGCGCTGTGCGTCTGCACAACCGCTGCCAGCTGACGGGCCGTCCTCACGCCTATTACCGTAAACTGAAAATCTCGCGTATCGCGCTGCGTGATCTTGGCTCCGCTGGCCAGATCCCCGGCATGGTCAAGTCGAGCTGGTAAGGAGCGCACATTATGAACGATCCTATCGCAGATATGCTGACACGCATCCGCAACAGCCAGATGCGCGGCAAATCCACTGTCATGACGCCAGCTTCCAAGCTGCGTGCATGGGTGTTGGATGTGCTCGCGGACGAAGGCTACATTCGCGGCTACGAAAAGATGACGGGTGCCGATGGCCACCCCGCCATCGAAATCAGCTTGAAGTACTACGAGGGCGAACCTGTTATTCGCGAGCTGAAGCGGGTCTCCAAACCCGGTCGCCGCGTTTACATGGGCGCCAATGACATCCCGCAGGTCCGTCAGGGTCTGGGTGTGTCGATTGTCTCCACCCCACAGGGTGTGATGTCGGACGCAAATGCACGGAACGCCAATATTGGCGGCGAAGTGCTCTGCACCGTATTCTAAGGAGTGCAAGATGTCTCGTATTGGTAAAAAAGCGGTTGATCTGCCCGATGGCGTTACCGCCACGGTGTCCGGTCAGTCGATCGAAGTCAAAGGCCCCAAGGGTGTCCGCAGCTTCAAGGCGACAGATGATGTTGACCTGAAGGTTGAGGATGGTGCGGTTTCCGTGATCCCGCGTGGCAAGTCCAAGCGCGCACGCCAGCAGTGGGGCATGAGCCGCACGATGGTTGCGAACCTGGTTACCGGCGTTACCACGGGTTTCAAAAAAGAGCTTGAGATCCAGGGTGTTGGTTACCGTGCCGCGATGACCGGCAACACATTGAAACTGAACCTCGGCCTGTCGCACGACGTCGATTACACACCGCCAGAAGGCGTGACTGTAACGGCGCCCAAGCAGACCGAAGTTGTTGTGGAAGGCATTGACGAACAGCTTGTTGGTCAAGTCGCCGCGAACATCCGCGCTTGGCGCAAGCCCGAGCCCTACAAGGGCAAAGGTATCCGCTATAAGGGTGAGTTCGTCTTCCGCAAAGAAGGCAAGAAGAAGTAAGGAACGCAAAGATGGCAAACAGCAAAAGACAACTGTTCATCAAACGCCGCTTGCGCGTTCGGAACAAACTTCGCCGCGTGAACGCAGGGCGCATGCGCCTCTCCGTGCACCGCTCCAACAAGAATATCAGCGTCCAGTTGATCGACGATGTGAACGGCCAGACAGTCGCCGCCGCATCGACGCTCGAGAAAGATCTGGGCATGGTTGGCAAGAACAACATCGAAGCGGCCACAAAAGTGGGTGCAACGATTGCCGAACGTGCCAAGAAAGCTGGTATTGAAGAAGCTTACTTTGACCGGGGCGGTTTCCTGTTCCATGGCAAAGTCAAAGCAGTTGCAGATGCGGCCCGCGAAGGCGGTCTGAAGATCTAAAGACTTGAAGGCGGCTCCGGTTGAACCGGGGCCGCCTCGATAATCCGGGGACTTGTTGTCCACCAGGATTGAACCAATCAGGGCACACGCCCGCAGAACAAGGAGGCCAGCATGGCCAGAGACGACAACCGTGGAGGCAACCGCCGCAACAACCGCGACGAGACCCCCGAATTTCAGGATCGCCTTGTCGCGATCAACCGTGTGTCCAAAACTGTTAAAGGCGGTAAGCGCTTTGGTTTTGCTGCACTCGTCGTAGTCGGTGACCAAAAAGGTCGCGTCGGGTTCGGCAAAGGTAAAGCCAAAGAGGTGCCCGAGGCGATCCGTAAGGCAACCGAGCAGGCCAAGCGCCAGATGATCCGCGTTCAGCTGCGCGAAGGCCGCACGCTGCACCATGACATGGAAGGCCGTCACGGTGCCGGTAAGGTTGTGATGCGTTCCGCCCCTGAAGGTACGGGTATCATCGCCGGTGGTCCAATGCGTGCCGTGTTCGAAATGCTGGGCGTAAAGGACGTTGTGTCCAAGTCCATCGGTTCGCAGAACCCGTACAACATGATCCGCGCCACGATGGACGGTCTGCGCAAGGAATCTTCCCCGCGCTCCGTTGCACAGCGTCGTGGTAAGAAAGTGGCAGACATTCTGCCCAAGACAGACGTAAAAATCGACGAGCAAAGCGACGTCGCCCACAACAGCCCGTCGGCGCAAGCCACAGCGGACGCATAAGGAGATTTGATCATGGCGAAAACAATTGTCATCAAACAGATCGGTTCTCCGATCCGTCGCCCTGCAAAACAGCGTGCCACGCTGGTCGGTCTGGGCCTGAACAAAATGCACCGCACACGCGAGCTGGAAGACACACCGTCCGTGCGCGGCATGATCAACAAGATCAGCCACATGGTCGAGATTGTGGAAGAGAAGGGCTGAACGATCTCGTAAGGGGTTGGTCCATCTTTTTGATCGGCTTAATGCATACAAACGAAAGCGTCGCATGGGGAACCTATGCGGCGCTTTTTCGTTGGTGGTAGGCAACCGCACTACTTTTTACCGGCGGCGACAAACATGAGGCCGTTGATATGACAAACCCTGACAGCGTTGAAATCCAGTTTGCATCGCAAACCATACGTGGCGGCCGCTATGCGCCAGTAGGCGACCGACAGCGTTGTGTCCTTCTGAACCATGGTTTTGGTGTCACGCGGGTCGGCGTCGGTCGCGCCTTTGTCGAGTTGGCGCGGGAGCTTTCGCAAGCCGGTGCAGAGGTCTTTGCTTTTGATAGGTTGGGGCACGGCGAAAGCGATGGCAGGTTCCACGATGTGACCATACCGGGTGAACTGGATCAGATCTCGGCAATGTTGGACCATGTACTGCAAACCGCGGGCACGCCGATCCACGTGGTGGGCCATTCCTTGGGCGGTATGGAATCAGCTCTTGTCGCTGCCCGTCGTCCTGGTGATATCGCCAGTCTCACGCTTTGGGCACCGGCGGCGGTGTTTACGGATGATCTGGAAAAGGGTCAAATTCAGGGTAAGCCGATCGACACCATGTACGAGACGGGCACGTTTGACTTCAAAGGCCAAGCGCTCGGGCTGGGTTTTGTTGAGACTGGCAAGGGCATTGATCCTTACGATGGTTTGAAGGCCTACGGCGGTCCGGTTCGGTTGCACCAAGGTGCAGCGGATGAGGTCGTGGCAATGGAATACGCCGAGAAATATATGGAGGTTTGGGGCAAACAGGCGCAGCTACATGCATATCCCACTGCAGATCACGGCTGGACAGCGTTGGCGGACAAGACCGTCCTGATTAACAGAACCTTGGCGGATATTTGCGAACTTGCGGGGTAGGCTGCGGCAAAGCGAACACTCTATTACAGATCGTGTCGCGTATGTGGCCGCGCTAGGCAGCCAGCCCCCTTGATCCTGCTGCCAACCCAATCTATACGCCCCCAGTGGCCCCGAATCCGGCGGCCCTATTTGAAACGCCGCGTCTGCCCACTTCCCGTCGCTGGGGGGCATTTCCGGCAAAAGGAGAAGCGACAATGTATAAGTTGAACGAACTGTCCGACAACCCAGGTGCAACGAAGAAGCGCAAGCGCGTTGGTCGTGGTCCCGGTTCCGGCACCGGTAAAATGGGTGGCCGTGGTATCAAAGGTCAGAAATCCCGCTCGGGTGTGGCGATCAAGGGCTACGAAGGCGGTCAGATGCCTTTGTACCAGCGTCTGCCAAAGCGTGGCTTTAACAAGCCGAACCGCAAATCCTACGCAGTTGTGAACCTTGGCCTGATCCAGAAATTTGTGGACGCCAAGAAGCTGGACGCGAAAAAGCCGATTGATGCGGCCGCACTCATCGAGTCCGGTCTGGTCCGTCGCGAACTGGACGGCATTCGTTTGCTGGCCAAAGGCGAAATCAGCGCGAAGCTTGATCTGCATGTCGCTGGCGCGTCCAAATCCGCTATCGAAGCCGTAGAGAAAGCCGGCGGTTCCGTGACCCTGCCTGCAAAAGCAGAAGCAGCAGAAGCCTAAACCCCCGTTTAGGCTTGTGAGCGGGCAATCTCCCGCTTACATATGCTTCGAGTTTTCTGGGACGCCGCCCGCTGGAAAACAGCCTGGGCGGCGTTTTCACATCAAAGAAAAGAGACCGCACAATGGTATCAGCCGTCGAAAACATGGCCGCCAACACCAGCTGGTCCGCATTGGGCAAGGCAACTGACCTGCGCAACCGGATCCTGTTCACACTGGGCTTGTTGATCGTTTACCGCATTGGCACGTTTATCCCGGTGCCTGGCATCGACGGTGGTGCACTGCGCGACTTTATGGACAGTGCCGGGCAGGGCATCGGCGGTATGGTGTCGATGTTTACCGGTGGCGCTTTGGGTCGGATGGGTATCTTCGCTCTCGGGATCATGCCTTATATCTCGGCTTCGATCATCGTGCAGCTTATGGGATCCATGTATGGTCCTTGGGAGCAGCTGAAGAAAGAAGGCGAGCAGGGGCGCAAGAAGCTGAACCAATACACGCGCTATGGCACGGTGGCTTTGGCGACCTTGCAATCCTACGGTCTGGCCGTGTCACTAGAGGCGGGTGATATCGCCGCTGATCCGGGTATGTATTTCCGCATTGCCTGTATGATCACGCTTGTGGGTGGCACCATGTTCCTGATGTGGCTGGGTGAGCAGATCACCGCGCGCGGCATCGGCAATGGTATCTCTTTGATCATTTTTGTTGGCATTATTGCCGAAGTACCTGCTGCGATTGCGCAATTCTTTGCATCTGGCCGGTCCGGCGCGATCAGCCCTGCGGTTATCGTCGGCGTGCTTGTCATGGTGGTTCTGACGATCATGTTCGTCGTCTTTATGGAAAGGGCGCTACGGAAGATACACATCCAGTACCCGCGCCGCCAGGTTGGCATGAAGATGTACGATGGCGGGTCATCTCACCTGCCGGTCAAGGTGAACCCGGCGGGCGTGATCCCGGCGATCTTTGCCTCTTCACTTCTCTTGCTGCCGATCACAATCAGCACCTTCTCGGGCAATTCAACCGGTCCGGTGATGTCTGTCCTGCTGGCCAACTTTGGCCCGGGTCAGCCGCTGTATCTGTTGTTTTTCATCGCGATGATCGTCTTCTTTGCCTACTTCTATACCTTCAACGTCAGCTTCAAGCCTGACGATGTGGCAGACAACCTCAAGAACCAGAACGGATTCGTGCCGGGTATTCGGCCAGGTAAAAAGACCGCCGAGTATCTGGAGTATGTGGTGAACCGGGTGCTGGTTCTCGGCTCTGGTTATCTGGCTTTGGTCTGTGTCTTCCCTGAAATCCTGCGGGGGCAGTTCGCCATTCCCTTCTACTTCGGCGGCACCTCTGTGTTGATCGTTGTGTCGGTGACGATGGACACGATTCAGCAGGTCCAAAGTCATCTGCTTGCGCATCAGTATGAAGGCCTGCTTGAAAAGTCGAACCTGCGCGGCAAAGGTAAAGGTACACGCAAGAAACGGAGCCCTGTACGTCGATGAACATTATTCTTTTAGGGCCTCCGGGCGCGGGTAAGGGCACACAAGCCGGCCACTTGGTCAAGGCACGTGACATGGTTCAGCTCTCCACGGGTGACATGTTGCGCGAAGCCAAAGACAGCGGCACCGAGATGGGCAATATGGTTGCTGACGTCATGGCGCGCGGTGATCTGGTTACAGATGAGATCGTGATCGGTCTTATTCGAGAGAAGCTCGAAGGCGATAACAAGGGTGGTTTCATCTTTGACGGTTTCCCACGCACGCTGGAGCAGGCAGATGCCTTGGGCAAGCTGCTGGATGAGGCAGGCCAGGGTATCGACGCTGTCATTGAACTGAAGGTGAACGACGAGGTTCTGGTCGATCGCATCGTTGGTCGCGCCGAGGATGCGCGGAAAGCGGGTCAGCCCGTGCGTGCGGACGACAATGCCGAAAGCCTGAAGATCAGATTGATGGCATATTACAAGCAGACCTCTCCGCTGATCGGCTATTACTACGCAAAAGACATGCTGACTTCGGTCAATGGCTTGGGCACGATGGCAGAGGTGCAAGCCGAAATCGCCGATCTGCTGGACGCGTAAACTCCACGCCGGGCCCATTCGCCTGACTTCTCGATGTAAGGTAAACATGAACCCGTCGACGGTTTTATCGACGGGTTGACGCTTTGGTCAAAAACCCATAGTCAGCGCTATCTCGTATGAGAATCAATTCGCAATGTGGGTCGCTCCTGCTGCGCGAGATCACCTGATCAGCCTTAGCCCGGTGGCCTTCACACCTCGGGCTTCGTTTGTGAAAAAAGGGTCTGGCGTTACGGACCCGCAACGAAAAGGAATAGCACACGTGGCACGTATTGCCGGCGTAAACATCCCGACTGCAAAGCGGGTTCCAATCGCCCTCACTTACATCACCGGAATCGGAAACTCTTCCGCGGAAGCAATCTGCGAAGCTGTTGGTATCGAGCGTTCGCGCCGTATCAATGAACTGTCCGATGCCGAAGTTCTGAAAATCCGCGAGCACATCGACGAGAACTATACCGTCGAAGGTGACCTGCGTCGTGATACGCAGATGAACATCAAGCGTCTGATGGACCTTGGCTGCTACCGTGGTCTTCGCCACCGTCGCAACCTGCCGGTCCGTGGCCAGCGCACACACACCAACGCTCGCACCCGCAAAGGCCCCGCAAAGGCCATTGCCGGTAAGAAGAAATAAGGGAGGCTGATTAGATGGCACGCGATGCACGCAAGACCAAGCGTAAGGTCTCCAAGAACATTGCAGCAGGGGTTGCACACGTAAACTCCAGCTTCAACAACACAAAAATCCTGATTTCCGACGTTCAGGGCAATGCGATTGCATGGTCCTCGTCCGGCACGATGGGCTTTAAAGGCTCCCGGAAATCCACACCCTACGCGGCCCAGATGGCTGCTGAGGATGCGGGTCGCAAGGCGCAGGAGCACGGTGTGAAGACGCTGGAAGTTGAAGTGCAGGGTCCAGGCTCCGGTCGTGAATCCGCACTCCGCGCGCTGGCCGCCGCAGGCTTCAACATCACGTCTATCCGTGATGTGACGCCAATGGCCCACAACGGCTGCCGCCCACCAAAGCGCCGCCGCGTTTAAGCGAAAACATTTCTACCGGGGTCTGCGTGGTGTCATGCAGGCCCCATACCGCTTTTTGAAACCTCGAGCGTAGCTGCCGACCGGACATGCAGCAGTTACAAGGATGGAGGGATACCATGATCCACAAAAATTGGGCTGAATTGATCAAACCACAGCAGCTTGACGTGAAGCCGGGCAATGACCCAGCGCGTCAGGCGACCGTAATGGCCGAACCGCTTGAGCGCGGCTTTGGTCTGACGATGGGCAACGCGCTGCGCCGCGTGCTGATGTCGTCGTTGCAGGGTGCTGCAATCACATCCGTACAAATTGACAATGTTTTGCACGAATTCTCATCGGTTGCCGGTGTACGTGAAGACGTCACAGACATCATTCTGAACCTTAAGGGTGTCAGCATCCGTATGGAAGTCGAAGGGCCAAAGCGTCTGTCGATTTCTGCGAAGGGTCCAGGCGTTGTGACGGCGGGCGACATTTCCGAGAGCGCGGGCATCGAGATCCTGAACCGTGATCATGTGATCTGTCACCTCGACGATGGTGCCGATGTTTACATGGAACTGACGGTAAACACCGGTAAGGGCTATGTCTCTGCCGAGAAGAACAAGCCGGAAGACGCGCCTATCGGATTGATCCCGATCGATGCGATCTATTCACCGGTCAAGAAAGTCAGCTACGACGTGCAGCCAACCCGTGAAGGTCAGGTTCTGGACTATGACAAGCTGACCATGAAGGTTGAAACCGACGGGTCCATCACGCCAGACGATGCCGTGGCATTTGCTGCACGTATCCTGCAGGACCAGCTTGGTATCTTTGTGAACTTCGACGAGCCTGAATCAGCATCCCGTGCGGATGAAGACGACGGTCTGGAGTTCAACCCGCTGCTGCTCAAGAAGGTAGACGAGCTGGAGCTGTCCGTCCGTTCCGCGAATTGCCTGAAGAACGACAACATTGTCTACATCGGCGATCTGATCCAGAAGACCGAAGCAGAGATGCTGCGTACGCCAAACTTTGGCCGCAAGTCCTTGAACGAGATCAAGGAAGTGCTGTCGGGCATGGGTCTGCACCTTGGCATGGACGTCGAGGACTGGCCACCGGACAACATCGAAGATCTGGCGAAGAAGTTCGAAGACAACTTTTAAGCCAACGTGAGGCGGGGTGACCCCCGCCTTACACCACGACCGGGCGCGAGCGCCCCAAGGAGAGCCCAAGACACGCATCGCGGGCCAGACAAAGTAAAACCGCCCGTAGAGGGCACATCTAGGAGACTACAACATGCGTCACGCACGTGGATACCGCCGCCTGAATCGTACACATGAGCACCGCAAGGCGCTCTGGTCGAACATGGCAGGCTCGCTCATCGAACATGAGCAAATCAAAACAACCTTGCCGAAAGCCAAAGAACTACGCCCTGTGATCGAGAAGATGATCACACTTGCCAAGCGCGGCGACCTGCATGCACGCCGTCAAGCTGCAAGCAAGCTCAAGCAGGACAAATATGTCGCTAAACTGTTTGATATTCTTGGCCCCCGCTACAAAGATCGTCAGGGCGGATACGTTCGCGTTCTGAAAGCCGGTTTCCGGTATGGCGACATGGCACCGATGGCAATCATTGAATTCGTGGACCGCGACCGCGATGCCAAGGGTGCAGGCGACAAGGCACGTCTGGCTGAGGTTGAAGCCGCAGAAGATTAAGAATTATCGCGTGAAGCGAGTGAAAAGCCCTGCCGTTTGGCGGGGCTTTTTGTTTTTGGCGGTGCGCTACGGTATATATGGCCAAAAAGAGAAAGAGTTGCGCATTTGGTTCGTGCTGCCCATATCATAGCCTATGAAATTTCTTGTTCTTATTTTGGTGTGTTTGGGTCTGCCCTTGAGCGCACAGAACGTGCCCCAATCGCAGGCACAGATGCAGCTGAGCTTTGTGCCTTTGGTCAAGCAAGCGGCACCGGCGGTTGTAAATATTTACGCCAAGATCATGGCGGCGCCCGCACGCACGCCTTTGCAAAGCGACCCTTTTTTTGAGCGGTTCTTTCGCGATCCATTTTCTGAAAAGCCACGCGTGCAGAACTCGCTGGGGTCCGGGGTGATTCTGTCCGACGACGGGATAGTTGTGTCCAATTATCACGTGGTCGGGATGGCGACGGAAATTCGCGTGGTGTTGAATGACCGCCGGGAATTTTCGGCGCGGGTGCTTTTAGGCGATGCAGAAGCTGATCTGGCGATCCTGCAGATCGAAGGTGCAGAGGCGTTGCCGTTCCTAAACCTGCGCGACAGCGATACGGTTGAGGTTGGCGAATTGGCGTTGGCCATCGGGAATCCCTTTGGCGTGGGCCAGACCGTAAGCAGCGGTATCGTGAGTGGCCTTGCACGGTCGCGTTCAGGTGGGGGTAACAGCGGTCTGGGATATTTCATTCAGACAGATGCGCCGATTAACCCCGGCAACTCGGGCGGTGCGCTGGTTGATATGGCGGGGCGTCTGATGGGGATCAATACCTCGATCCTGACGCGGTCCGGGGGATCGAACGGAATTGGCTTTGCTATTCCGTCCGATCTTGTCGCAGCCTTTGTAGATCAGGCGCGTGCCGGTGAAACAGAGTTCGGCCGGCCCTGGGCCGGGATCAGCGGGCAACCGGTGGACGCTGACATGGTGGCATCGCTGGGGCTTAGTCGGCCGGGTGGGATTATTGTTTCCGGACTGCATGAGGCGAGCCCCTTTCGCGACGCCGGCCTGGATGTGGGTGATGTGGTCACCCATGTCGGCGGCCAAGCGGTGAACACACCTGCCGAGATGATCTACCGAATGAGTGTGGAAGGGCTGGGCCAAGCAGCAGAGGTCGCGTTCTTGCGCGGAGGAGAAGCGCGCGAGGTCGAAGTCATGATGATGGCGGCACCAGAAGTGCCCCCGCGGGATGAAACCGTCTTAGCGCGGCGGGCATTGCTGCCCGGTCTGCGGTTGGCGCGGGTCAATCCGGCAGTGCTTGCGGAATTAAACCTGCCGTTGGAGACCGAAGGGGTCGCGGTGCTGGAAGCAGGTCGTTTCGGAAACAGGGTCGGCTTGCGTGACGGCGATATACTTTTGGCGATCAACGGGGTCGAGGTTTCCCATCCGCAGGATGTGGCCACTTTGCTGGGCGGTGAGGTGCGGCGCATTGAAATGGTTGTACAACGGGGCACGCAACGCACGCTTTTGCGATTCAGGGTCTAGCGGGTGGCAGATTTGTTCAACAGTGGGGCAGAGGCGAAGGACAATGGTCATCGCCCTCTTGCGGACCGTTTGCGGCCCCAGCGACTGAGTGATGTGATCGGACAGCAAAAGGTGCTGGGGCCACAGGCACCGCTGACTGTGATGCTGTCTTCGGGCAGCCTTTCGTCGCTCATCTTTTGGGGTCCGCCGGGTGTGGGCAAGACGACCATCGCGCGGTTGCTGGCGGATGAAACGGACCTTCATTTCGTGCAGATCAGCGCAATTTTTTCGGGCGTACCAGAGCTGCGCAAGGTTTTTGAAGCGGCCAAGATCAGGCGGCAGAACGGGCAGGGGACGCTTCTGTTCGTCGATGAAATACATCGCTTTAACAAGGCGCAACAGGACGGGTTCCTGCCGCATATGGAGGATGGGACGATCCTGCTTGTGGGGGCGACCACAGAGAATCCGAGTTTCGAATTGAATGCCGCTGTGATGAGCCGTGCGCAGGTATTGGTGCTGGAACGTTTGACGCTGGTGGAACTGGAATTGCTGGCGCAACGCGCAGAACAGGAACTGGAGCGCACTTTGTCCCTGGACGGATCGGCCCGCGAGGCGCTTCTTGAGATGGCCGATGGGGACGGGCGTGCGTTGCTTAACCTGATCGAACAGGTCGCGGCGTGGAAGGTGGAAGACCCGCTGGACAAGGCGGCGCTTGCTGGTCGCCTGATGCGACGCGCGGCGCAATACGACAAGGGCGGCGATGCGCATTACAACCTAATCTCTGCGCTGCATAAATCGGTGCGGGGGTCGGACCCCGATGCGGCGCTTTATTGGTTCGCACGGATGCTGGAGGGTGGCGAAGACCCGCGTTATCTGGCGCGGCGGATCACGCGCATGGCGGTGGAAGATATCGGGTTGGCTGATCCACAGGCGCAGGCGGTTTGCCTGCAATCATGGGAAACCTTCGAACGCTTGGGCAGCCCCGAAGGTGAGCTTGCACTGGCCCAGGCTGTGACCTATCTGTCTTTGGCCCCCAAATCGAACGCGGGTTATGTCGCGTACAAAGGAGCGCGGCGAGCGGCGAAAAGCACTGGGTCGGAGCCGCCGCCGAAACATATTCTGAATGCGCCGACGAAGATGATGAAGGAACAGGGCTATGGGTCGGGCTATGCCTATGACCATGATGCCGAAGATGGGTTTTCTGGGCAGAATTATTTCCCTGAAACGATGGAACGTCCGGTGTTGTATGAACCTGTTGAAAGGGGGTTCGAGCGCGATCTGAAGAAGCGGCTCGACTACTTCAGCAAGCTGCGGGCCAAACGGGATAGCGGCTCTTGATGCGCCTTTGCTTGACAAAGGCGGCACAAAGCGGGACAGACCGCGCATGTTTTCAACGTTGTTTCTTGTCGCTCTTGGTGGTGCCATCGGGGCTTGCCTGCGGTTTTTGTCCGGGGCCGCGATGCTGCGGCTGACCGGGCCTGCCGACTTTCCGTTGGCGATTTTGAGCGTTAACGTGGCGGGTTCTTTCGCGATGGGGATCTTTGTGGCCCTTGCGGCGCAAAAGGGGATGACCCACTGGAATCCCTTTGTCATGACCGGGGTCCTGGGCGGGTTCACGACATTCTCGGCCTTCTCGCTGGAAAGCGTTAATTTGATGGAGCGCGGCGATTATGCGGCTGCCGCCCTTTATGTCAGTCTGTCCGTCGGATTGTCGATCGCCGCTTTGATGTTGGGCCTTTGGTTGGCCCGTGGAGTATTTCTATGAGCCGCGTTCAGACGCTAACGGTTGCAGCAGGTGATGGGGATCAACGGCTTGACCGCTGGTTCAAACGGATGTTTCCGCTGATTTCCCAAGGCAAGATCGAAAAGATGTGCCGCAAGGGCGAAATCCGTGTGAACGGTGGACGTGTCAAAGGATCGACGCGGCTGGAAGAGGGGCAGGAGGTGCGCATACCGCCGCTGCCCGATCAGGAGGCACCGCCGCCGCCCAAACGCACGCGGATCACCGATGCGGATGCCAAGATGATCCGTTCTTGTGTGATTTACCGCGATGACGAGGTGATCGCGCTGAACAAGCCGCCCGGTCTGGCTGTGCAAGGTGGATCGGGGCAAAGCGATCGGCATGTGGATGCATTGTCCGAAGCCTTGATGTTCGATCTGGAAGAAAAGCCGCGGTTGGTGCACAGGTTGGACCGCGATACCTCGGGTGTCTTGCTGCTCGCTCGCACGCGGGCCGCTGCCAAATCGCTGACCGCGGCAATGCGGCATCGGCAGACCCGCAAGATCTATTGGGCCATCGTTGCAGGGGTGCCGACCCCCTATTTGGGTGAAATCCGCTTTGGTCTGGTCAAGGCCGGGGGGCATGGCAAGAGCGGCGAGGGCGAAAAGATGGTCGCCGTGCATCCACGCGATATGGACGATACGCTAGGTGCCAGACGGGCGCATACGCTTTACGCCACACTGTACCGTGTGGGGTCTCGGGCATCGTGGGTTGCGCTTGAGCCGGTCACGGGACGGACGCATCAACTGCGTGCGCATATGGCCGAGATCGGGCATCCAATTGTCGGTGATGGTAAATATGGTGGTTCTGGTCAGGAAAACCTTGGCGATGGATGGGGCGCGCAACTGGGCGGCGTAATCTCTAAGAAGTTGCATCTGCATGCGCGTTTGATGCGTTTTGAGCATCCCGTGACGCGCAAGCTGATCACGGTCACGGCGGAACTGCCCGAACACATGGCGCTCAGCTGGGATACCTTTGGCTGGACCGAAGACCTAGCCGCGGATGATCCGTTTGAGTCGCTGCAATGACCGCAGATTTGCGACTGGTGATATTTGACGTGGACGGCACATTGGTCGACAGTCAGGCGACGATCCTGTCGGCAATGGCCGCGGCATTCGGGGCTGTGGATCGTCCTTTGCCAACGCGCCAGCACGTTCTGGGGACGGTCGGCCTGTCGCTGCACAAGATATTTCCGATCCTCGTGCCTGATGGATCGCCCGCCGATCATGACCGCATGGTTGAGGCCTATAAAAACGCATATATGACGGACCGTGCAACCTCTGGCGTGGTTCAGACGGCACCATTCTATCCCGGCGCTTTCGAGACGCTGAAAGCGTTGCATGCTGTGCCGGAGGTCCTGCTTGGCGTGGCTACCGGCAAGTCCAAGCGGGGCTTGGACAAGTTGATCGAAGGTCATGCGTTGGAGGGTTTGTTTGTCACGCAACAGGTGGCGGACTTTCACCCGTCAAAGCCGCATCCGTCCATGATCTTGCAGGCAATGACCGATGCGGGTGTCGATCCGGCACAGACAGTGATGATTGGTGACACCAGTTTTGACATGGAAATGGCGGCCGCCGCAGGTGTGCGCGGTATCGGGGTCAGCTGGGGGTATCACGGTCGCGACAGATTGAAGGCAGCAGACCGGGTCGTTGATACTTTTGACGAATTGAACGAGGTTCTTGGGCAGAGTTGGCGTGGGGCGGCATGAGCAGCGAGTGGAAAGCAAAACGGTTCTGGAAAGAAGCGAAGGCGGAGCAGAGCGACGGAGGCTTTACCGTCAGCCTTGATGGCCGTCCGGTAAAAACGCCCGCAAAGCAGGCTTTGATCCTGCCCACACGCGGGTTCGCCGAAGCCGTGGCGGCGGAATGGGATGCGCAAGAAGATGTGATCAAGCCCCATCTAATGCCAGCGACGAAAACCGCGAACGCAGCACTTGATAAAGTCGCTGTGCAGCACGCAGAAGTGGCTGATATGTTGGCAGATTACGGGGACAGCGACCTGCTTTGCTACCGTGCTGACCAACCAGAAGGATTGATCGCGCGGCAGGCCGAACACTGGGATCCGATGCTCGACTGGGCTGCGAAGACGATCGGGGTGCGGCTTGAGACACGCACAGGCGTCATGCACAACCCGCAAGACGCGGAGGCGTTGCAGATTATGCGTCAACGTACGCATGCGCTGTCGGCCTTTGAACTCGCGGCATTTCATGATCTGGTCAGCCTGACAGGTTCATGGGTCCTAGGCTATGCCGCCAGTCTTAAGGCGCGTCCCGCACCGGAGTTGTGGGCATTGTCTCGCCTCGATGAAAACTGGCAGGCCGAACAATGGGGTCGCGATGACGCTGCCGAGGCCCTAGCCGCGGTCAAAGAGCAGAGCTTTATGCACGCCAGCCGCATGTTCATGCTTTCCCGATAAACAGGCTGGCGGCTGCTGTTTTCATCGGCTGGGTGCTGATTTTTGTAGCAGAAAATCCTGCTTTACCCGGTGCTACCCTTGACCTTTGAGCGGGAATCCGAGCAAACTCAGCCCCACTGAGCGGGCATCCCGCGCTGTATCACTTCCGGCACCTAAATGCTGCCGGTTCAACCGCCCAAAAATATGGCGGATTATCAGGAAGAGGTAAAAATGAACAAATCTGTACTTTTCGGCGCACTTACAGTGGCCGGTCTGGCAGCGGGCGCTGCGGCTGCCGCCACGCTGGACGACGTAAAAGCACGCGGCACGCTGAACTGCGGTGTGACAACCGGCCTCGTCGGCTTTGCGGCACCAGATGCGAATGGCGAATGGAAAGGCTTTGACGTTGCGGTTTGCCGCGCTGTTGCAGCTGCTGTTCTGGGCGACGCGACTGCTGTTGAATTCGTACCAACAACCGGCAAGACGCGCTTTACCGCACTCGCGTCCGGCGAGATCGACATGCTGGCGCGTAACACCACGTGGACCTTCTCCCGCGATGTCGACCTGAAGTTCGATTTTGTTGGCGTGAACTACTACGACGGTCAGGGCTTCATGGTGCCCAAAGCACTGGGTGTTTCCTCTGCCAAGGATCTGGACGGCGCGACTGTCTGCATCCAGACAGGTACAACAACCGAGCTGAACCTCGCGGACTTCTTCCGTGCCAACAACATCAGCTACGAGCCTGTGCCGATCGAAACAAACGCCGAAGGCACACAGCAGTACCTTGCCGGTGCATGTGACACATACACGACAGACGCTTCCGGTTTGGCCGCGACACGTGCCACATTCGAAAACCCAGGCGACCACATGTTGCTGCCGGAAATCGTATCCAAAGAGCCACTTGGCCCGCTGGTACGTCACGGTGACAGCGAATGGGGCGACATTGTCCGTTGGACATTGAACGCATTGATCGCAGCTGAAGAACTGGGTGTCACATCCACAAACGTGGGCGAGATGGCAACATCCACCAACAACCCCGAAGTGGCCCGCTTGCTGGGCACAGAAGGTACACTGGGTGAGATGATCGGCCTAGACGCTGATTGGGCCAAGCGCGCAATCGAGACACAGGGCAACTATGGCGAGATCTTTGCACAGAACATCGGCGAAGAGACACCGATCGGTCTGGCCCGTGGCCTGAACGCTCAGTGGACAGACGGCGGCCTGCTTTACAGCCCACCGTTCCGCTAAACACCACAGCCAAAGGGCGCGGATCATTCCGCGCCCTTTGCGCACATACGACGACGGCCAATACACACACCTGGAACGGGCACCGCAAAGGCGCTGATAAAAATCAACGGCCAGGATCACGGGGATAAATTTGATGTCGACAACAACCGACCCTCAAGGGGGCACGTTCCGGCTATCCATGCTGTTGAACGATTCGCGTTATCGCTCGCTTACGTTGCAAGCCATTGCCGCCATCATGTTGGCAGCTTCCATCGCCTATATGATTTCTAACTTGCTGGCTAACCTGGCCGCGCAGGATCTGAATATCTCGTTTGAATTTCTAGGGTCACCTGCGGGATATGACATCAACCAGACGCTGATTGACTACTCCAGCCAATCCTCGAACCTACGCGCCGCGTTTGTCGGAATCATTAACACCTTACTGGTTGCTGTGCTGGCCTGCATTACCGCGACAATACTTGGAGTTTTTGCCGGAGTATTGCGTCTGTCCAACAACTGGTTGGTGCGCAAATTGATGTCCTTCTACGTCGAGATTTTCCGCAATATTCCGGTTCTCATCTGGATCATCATTATTTTCACAATCGTCACTGCGGTGCTTCCGGGTGCGCGCGCGTATCTGGGCGAAGACCCCGAGCGCAACATGCTCGCCGGTATGTTCGCTTTCACAAACCGGGGCGTCTATGTTCCGGCACCGTTTTTTACGACGGGCTTTGGCGGTGAAGAGGGCAGCGGCCTGAACTGGTTGTTGGTCATCGGCGTGCTGATTGCATCGTTCTTCGCGACCCGTTTCGTGACTGCGGGTGCCGACAAGAAACAGGCCGAAACCGGTATCAGACCGAATACGCTGTATTTAAACCTCGCCATCTGGATCGTGCCGGTTGCCATCGTGCTGTTTATCCTTGGTCTTTCGTGGGATTTGCCTGATCCGCTGGCCAACCGTTTCAATCTGCGCGGCGGCTTGCAGATCGGTGCCCCCCTGATCGCGCTCTGGCTGGCACTATCGGTTTATACGGGTGCCTTCATCGCCGAGAACGTGCGTGCGGGTATTCAAGCGGTGTCCAGAGGCCAGACCGAGGCGGCATCTGCTCTTGGGTTGCGCCCAAACCGCACCATGAGCCTTGTGATTTTGCCGCAGGCGCTGCGGGTCATCATCCCACCGCTCATTTCGCAGTATCTTAACATCACCAAGAATTCCTCGCTGGCGATTGCCGTGGGCTATGCCGATATCACCGCGACGCTGGGCGGGATCACATTGAACCAGACCGGCCGTGCGATCGAATGCGTGCTACTCCTGATGCTGTTCTACCTGACGATCTCGTTGCTGATTTCGGCGTTCATGAACGTCTACAACAATTCCATGAAGCTGAAGGAGCGCTGAAATGTCAGATACACATGCACATTCCGTGGCCTTCGTGCGGATGGAAACCATTCCGCAATCCGCGCCACCGCTTGCAGCGGCAGGGCCGGTCAGATGGGGCAAGGACAACCTGTTCGCGACACCGGCCAATGCACTGCTGACCATTGCCTCCCTTGTGGTGATCTACTTTATCCTTGCGGCAACGGTGCCGTGGATTTTGAACGGCGTTTGGAACGCAGGCAGCCTTTCGGAGTGCCGCGAGATTTTGCAAGGAACCTCGGGGGCCTGTTTTGCGGTCCTGACCGAACGCTGGCCGCAACTTCTGTTTGGTTTTCAGTATCCGTCTGAAGCCTATTGGCGGCCAACGCTGGCCTTTGTGCTGATGCTGGTGGCGCTTGCGCCGGTGCTGTTTTTCGACCTGCCGCGCAAACTGTTGATCATCACGGCACTCTTTCCCTTTGTTGCCTACTGGCTGATCTGGGGTGGCACGATCTGGGCACCGATTCTTGCGCTCGTGGGCTTCATCGTTGGCTATCTTGTCTATGCCAAATTCGTAAACCGCAGCTTTGCCGTCGGGTTCTTCGGCGGGATTGCAGCGGCCTTTGTGGTCTGGGCGCTCTCGGGATATATTGTACCTGCCTTAACGCCCGAGGAAACATTGCTTTCCTCTGTCCCCTCACGCGATTTGGGCGGCTACATGCTGAACATGATGTTGGGCGTGACCTGTGTCTCCTTGTCGGTGCCATTGGGTATCGTATTGGCACTGGGGCGGCAGTCATCGATGCCGCTGATCAAGTGGGTCTGTGTGATCTTCATTGAGTTCATCCGTGGCGTGCCTCTGATCACATTGCTGTTCGTGGCAAGCGTGATGCTCGCCTTCCTGTTCCCGCCAGACCAGACGGTCGACCTGTTCATCCGCGTGGTGATTATGATCACCATGTTCTCCTCGGCCTATATTGCCGAGGTGATCCGGGGCGGTCTGGCCGCTTTGCCCAAAGGGCAATACGAAGCGGCGGATTCGCTGGGCCTGGACTACGCACAGGCGATGCGGTTGATCATCCTGCCACAGGCGTTGAAAATCTCCATTCCGGGCATCGTGAACATCGCGGTGGGTCTGTTCAAAGACACCACCCTGGTGTCGGTCATCTCCATGTTCGACATTCTGGGGATGATCCGGGGTCCGATCCTCGCGTCAACGGACTGGAACGGGCTTTACTGGGAATTGTTCCTCTTTGCCTGCGTCGTCTTCTTCGTCGTCTGCTACTCCATCTCTCAATATTCGCAGTGGCTGGAACGCCGCCTCGCGACCGATCACCGCTAATCGCGTTTTGATAAGAAAGGGCTGAATTCATGGCCGACACTGCACAGATGAAAGTTTCGGATCAGGTCGCGATCTCGATCCAGAATATGAACAAATGGTACGGGGCGTTTCACGTTTTGCGTGATATCGACCTGACGGTCTATCAAGGCGAACGGATCGTGATCTGTGGCCCCTCCGGGTCCGGTAAATCGACGCTGATCCGCTGCATCAACGCGCTGGAAGAGCACCAGAAGGGGTCGATCGAAGTGGACGGTACTTTGCTGTCCTCTGATCTCAAAAACATCGACAAGATTCGCTCGGAAGTGGGCATGTGCTTTCAGCACTTCAACCTTTTCCCGCACCTGAGCATTCTGGAGAACCTTACTCTGGCTCCGATCTGGGTACGTAAAACGCCCAAGAAAGAAGCCGAGGAAGTGGCGATGCACTATCTCGAAAAGGTGAAGATTCCGGATCAGGCGAACAAATACCCCGGTCAGCTGTCTGGTGGGCAGCAGCAGCGTGTGGCGATTGCGCGGTCCTTGTGCATGAAGCCGCGCATCATGCTGTTTGACGAACCGACATCGGCGCTGGATCCCGAGATGATTAAGGAAGTGCTGGATACGATGATCGAGCTTGCCGAGGAAGGCATGACGATGTTGTGTGTGACTCACGAGATGGGCTTTGCACGTCAGGTCGCCAACCGGGTGATCTTTATGGACGAAGGTCAGATCGTGGAGCAGAACGAGCCGGAGGAGTTTTTTAACAACCCGCAGTCACCGCGCACGCAATTGTTCCTAAGCCAGATTTTGGGTCACTGACCTCTGGCCGGGGACGCCCCGACCATCCGCCTTTAGAAATCGCGCGGCACTGTGAAGTGTCGCGCGTTTGCTTTTCCCCATGTGGCGTTCGACCATTCGTCGATGTCGAACTCCGCCACCAGCGTGGCACCTGTGGGGTAGGGCATGAAGTGCGGGTGGTCTGGTGCCTTTGTACAAATGCCCTGCGCCATCATCGCGATGCCCGGATTGTGGCCAATCATCAATACCGTGTCACCTTGGGCCGTTTTCAGTGTATTCAGGATCGTATCCTCACTGGCCAGATACAACGGGCGCAGAAAGCTCACTTCGGTTTGTGTTGGGAGTTCCAGACGTTCAAAGGTCTCTTTCGTCCGTGCGGCGGAACTGCTGAGCATCTGATCAGGCAGCACATCATGGTCGCGCAGCCAGTCTCCCAGGGCGGTGGCGGCCTGTCGTCCACGGGCATTGAGCGGACGGTCGTGATCGCTGCTGGGCCCCTCCGACCAGTCCGATTTCGCGTGGCGCATCAAGATCAGGCGTTTCATGTCAGGCTCCTGTGAATTGGCGCATGTGGTAGGCTGATTGCGCGGGCAAACGGCCATAGGACTGCGACACCGGACAGGCGCGGCGCACGTTGCAGCCGAGCGTCATGTTTTTTTCACCTGCGTCAGTCACCAAAAAGCCTTTGCACTTTGGCACATCGTATCCGGCAGGCGATAGTGCGTCCCCAAGGCAGGCAGTGCGGCACGGTTGGTCCGGGCAACTGTCACAGGGGTTCGGTGCCGTGGCGGGTAAGGTGATGTGTTCCGGCAAGGCCAGCGCGCCCCGGAAAGACACGAAAAGCCCGGCGGTGTCATGCACCAGAAATGCAACGGGCGATCTGTGGATACGCCCGGTACGCAGAGCCCAGGTGTAGAAGGGTTGAAAGGGCGCGCCACCAAAAGGGTAAAGCGCCGTTGCACCTAGCGAAGCCGCCCATCCTCCGATCACGCGCACAGACCAACGGTCCATCGGATCAGGCGTGCCGTCCTGCCATTCGGGACTTTCGGTAAAGGCGGGCCAGAAGCCCGGTTCATCCGGGCCAAGCATTAGCAACGTCTTGCAATCCGACGGCGCGTTATCGTCAGGTGTCGGATGAAACCCGCCAAGAATATTCAGTTGCCGCGCCTTGGCTGCTTGCTCCAGCGCGGCATAGGTCATCCCTGACGAATGATGCTGCCCGCACCATGTTCGGTAAACAGCTCAAGCAGGCAGGCGTTTGGTGCACGGCCATCAAGAATAACAGCGGCACGCACGCCGCCATTCAACGCATCAAGGGCCGTCTGTACTTTGGGTATCATACCGCCAGCGATCGTGCCGTCTGTGATCATGTCGTTGATTTGTTGAGCGGTGAGTTCAGTTAAAACATCACCTTCCGCATTCTTAACGCCCGCCACATCTGTCAGCAGCAACAGGCGGTCCGCCTTGAGCGAAGCGGCAATCGCGCCGGCGGCAGTGTCGCCGTTGATGTTGAAAGTCTCGCCATTTTCGCCCATGCCAAGGGGAGCAATCACGGGGATGATCCCCTTTTCAGCCAAATCGCGCAGGATACGCGGGTTCACCTTCGATGGTTTGCCCACCAAACCCAGCGCCGGGTCTTCGGGTTCGCAGATAATGAGGCCGGAATCCTTGCCAGACAGACCCACGGCACGGCCGCCTTGTTCGGAAATGGCTTGGACAATACGGGCGTTGACCAAGCCGCTCAGCACCATTTCGACCACGTCCATTGTCTCGGCATCGGTTACCCGTTTGCCGTTCACGAACTCCGACTCTATATTGAGCCGCTGGAGCATGTCGTTGATCATTGGCCCGCCGCCATGGACGACAACAGGGTTCACCCCCACCTGCCGCATCAAAGCGATATCTCGTGCGAATTCCTCCATCGCATCATCGCTGCCCATCGCGTGCCCGCCCAATTTGATGACCACGGTGGCATCGGCATAGCGTTGCAAAAAAGGAAGCGCTTGTGACAATGTTTGGGCGGTGGCGATCCAATCGCGGTTCATATCTTGTTTTCTCATGTTTCTCTGCGGCTACTCGAGCGTCGCAATGATTGCACGAAGCGTTGGGATGCCCCAGCCTTTTTCGGAAGAGGTCACGACAATTTCGGGGTAGGCGGCGGGGTGCTTGGACAGTGCCGCGCGCACCTGGTCCAGCACTTTTTCGCGTTCCTTTTCCTTGACCTTGTCTGCTTTGGTCAGCACCGCTTGAAAGGTCACGGCGGAACTATCGAGGAGGGAGAGAATCTCTTCGTCCACCTTTTTAACCCCGTGACGCGCGTCGATCAGGACAAAGGCGCGGCGGAGTGTTTGCCGCCCGCTCAGATATTGCTTGAGCAAACGCTGCCATTTCTCGACCACAGGCACTGGCGCGTTTGCATATCCGTAGCCCGGAAGGTCGACGAGGTAATGGGACTCGCCGGCGGTGAAGAAATTGATTTCCTGCGTTCGACCGGGTGTGTTCGAGGCGCGCGCAAGGGCTTTCATGCCTGTCAGCGCGTTGATAAGGCTTGATTTCCCGACGTTTGAACGACCCGCAAAGCAGACTTCCATCCGGTCAGGCTCCGGCAAGCCGTCCATCGCGACGACCCCTTTGACAAAGGTTGTGTCGCCAGCAAAAAGCAGGCGCCCTTGTTCGGCAATCTGCGGATCAGGCTCTTCGGCAATGGGGAAAGACAGTTGCATCATATCAACTCCAGTTCATCGCCTAGCGATATATCACCACTTTCAATCACTTCAGCGTAAATGCCAAAATCCTGATGGTCGAGCATGTTCAGACTGCTCAGCGTGTCGACATCCCTGATACCGGTTTCAGGATTTGCAGTGGTGGCCAAACAGCGCACGATTCGCTCTTTGATCCGGATCGTGGCTTCTCCGATCCGCAGGTCACGGTCGATCCAATCGAACTCTTCCCAGGCGGCGACACCTTCAAACCAGATGTTCCCACGCCACCGCAGCGGAGACAGCGCGGTTTGGCTCAAAGCTTCCACCGCATGGTGGGAGGCGACGTTGCACAGAGAAACTGACGCATAATTGCTGTCGGTAAAGCCGCGCTCTTCAAGCTCGAAAACGCGGGCGGGCAGGGCCCGGTCCTGGGGAACCAAGGGTGTGACCCAATTGATCAGAGCATCGGCGTCCCGCACAGGATGCAAAGTGATTTCATCACGCTCCGGATGCGTAAGCGTGACACGCTCGGTTGTCTCATCCAGCGTCGCATTGATTGCCATCAGCGAGGGTGCCTTGGCCCCCCGGCTGAAGTTGGCACAGGGGGCCCATGAAGCACCCTCCATTCTAGCGGCCTCATGGGCGACGGCCCAACGGCGATCAAATGGCATCGACTGATCACGCTCAAGCCGCACCCGATCAAGGGCTTCACGCCCGTGACTTTTGATCGGATGTCGGTAGAGAGCGGTAACCTGCATCACTTCTTGCTCTTGCCGGTCGGTGCTTTCGTGTCATTGGCAGCATCGGCCTTGGGTTTGTTGCGCGTAAAGCTGCCTTTGATGTTGCCCATCAGATCCGGTTTGTAGCCTTGGGACCGCATGATCAAATACTGCTGGGTGAAGGTGATCGTGTTGTTCGCGATCCAGTAAACCACAAGGCCCGAAGCGAAGCTGCCCAGCATGAACATGAAAACCCATGGCATCCAGGCAAAGATCATCTGTTGCGTGGGATCGGTGGGTGCCGGGTTCAGCTTTTGCTGCAGCCACATGGAAACACCCAGCAAGAGCGGCAGAATACCGATAAAGATCAGCGCCATGAAGCTGGTGGGTTCGGGAGCCGCCCACGGGGCCAGACCATAAAAGTTAAAGATAGAGGTTGGGTCAGGCGCAGAAAGGTCGTTGAACACGCCGAACCAGGGGGCATGGCGCAGTTCGATCGTGACAAAGATCACCTTGTAGAGCGAGAAGAAGATCGGGATCTGCATGAGGATCGGCAGACAGCCCGCCGCCGGGTTCACCTTGTTCTTCTTGTACAGCTCCATCATGCCTTGTTGCATCTTCTGGCGGTCGTCGCCCGCGTCCTTCTTGAGCTTTTCCATCTCGGGCTGAAGCTCTTTCATCTTCGCCATCGAAACGTAGGATTTGTAGGCGAGCGGGAACAAAACTGCCTTGATGATTAGGGTCAGACCGATGATGGCCCAGCCCATATTGCCGATTAGTTTGTTCAATTCATGCAGCAACCAGAAAATTGGCTTGGTCAGGAAAAAGAACCAGCCCCAGTCGATGCTATCGATGAATTTCGACACACCGTTTGACTCATAATCACGCAGAACGGCCCATTCCTTGGCGCCAGCGAACAACTGGGTGCTGATCTCGCTGGTGGCTCCTGCAGCGATTGTTTGCGTCGGCAGGCGCGTAACGGCGCGGTAGATGTCAGTGCGAGCGTCATAAGTGAGGGCTTGGTCGAATGGTTGACCTGAGCCCGGTATCAAAATCGCCTGCCAGAAGTGATCGGTAAAGCCGATCCAACCTTCGGTGACATTCGCGGTGACGATGGCCTGACGGCCCCAAGCGGGGTTTACCTCGGATTCTGCGATGTCGTCCCAGTCAGTCTCGATCAACTCGCCGTCTGCAATGGCGACGGCCCCTTCATGAAGGATGAAAAAGTTTTCGAGATCATCGGGTTGGCTGTGCTGCACGATCATGCCGTAGGGGGCGAGGGTGACCGGTGTCTCACCATCGTTTGTGACGGTTTGGGTCAGCGAAAACATGTAATTGTCATCAATGCTGATTGTGCGGCCAAAGACCTGACCCGCGCCATTGTCCCACGTGAGGGTAACGGGGCTGTCCAAAGTCAACGTGTCACCGCTGGTCACTGACCATTCGGTTTCGGGGCCGGGCACGGCATCGGCTGCAATCCCGTTGCCAGCGGCCCAGCCTTGCAGCGCGTAATAGGCATCAACTGTTCCCTGGGGAGAGAGCATTGTGACGATCGGGGCATCCGGTTCAACTGTCGTGCGGTAGTCTTTTAGTTTCAGATCGTCGATTCGACCGCCGAGCAGGGAGATTGAGCCGGTAAGGCGAGGCGTTTCAATCGAAACACGCGGGGCTGTTTCCAACGCAGCTGCGGCCGTTTCGGGCGCGTTTGCGATGGTAGCAGGGGCTGCACCTTCTGCCGGAGCGGCGGGAATGGCAGCGCCCTCGGTTGAGGTGGTGGTTTGTACAGTACCTTCAACCGGTGCCTCAGCCTCCGGAGGTGGGAACAGAACGAACCAAGTCAGGATCACCACAAAGCTCAGCGCTGTTGCGAGGATGAGATTTTTGTTCTGTTCGTCCATAGGAGCGCCACCTGAATGTCTGCCGAAAACTAGGGTGGTTCAACAGAGTGCAGCCCTAAAGGTCAAGCGGAATCGGGCCATATGCACCGGTTGGTAGCTGTTGTGATCGGGTGGAAACCAAGACTATGCGCTGGGCGTAACGATCAGCCTTTGATCATCGCCGACTTATCCGGCTGCTAGGTTTGTTGATGCAGAGCGAAATGCGATAAAGGATCAGTGCTTTTTGCCGTCCATAATTTGAGGCACATCCTCTAGCTTGGCGGTGTGCCGATCAATCCAGTCGAGCGTTTTCTCAAACGGCATGGGACGTCCGATGCCAAAGCCCTGCACATGGTCGCAGCCAAGTTGCGCCAGCAGAACATGCTCGCCAACGGTTTCTACCCCTTCGGCAAGCGTTTCGACTTGCAACCGCTCCGCCATGGTCAAAATAGCGCTGATCATACGCTGTTGCTCCGGATCGCGGTCCGCTTTCATCACGAAGGAGCGGTCAATTTTGATGCGGCTGACTGAAAAGCGGCGGATTGAAGCAATAGAGGCTTGACCCGTCCCGAAATCATCCAGATCGACCCGACAGCCCAGCTTGCCCAATGCATTTATGTTCCGCGTGATGACATCGTCTGGTGCGCTGGCGACAACTGTCTCCAGTACTTCGACAGCGAGCCTCTCCGGGGTTAAATCGAACCGATCCAGTTCCCATTGGATTTTTTCGACCAGTTTGGGGTTGTTGAGTTCTGATCCTGCGAAATTTACACCGACCTGCGGCACACTGACGCCGGCCCCGTCCCATGCTTTTAGCGCGGCAAAGGAATGATAGATCATCACTTCGGCAAGCCGCTCAAGCTGGCCTGCCTGTTCGACGGCTGGCAGAAATTCGGAAGGCGAAATCATGCCCCGTTCAGGGTGCGTCCATCTGGCTAGGGCTTCGAAACCTGTGATCTGGCCCGTATCAGTGGAAATTTGCGGCTGGAACCAAGGTTGTATCTGCCCCGATTCCAGCGCCAAAACGACCTCTTCGCGCAGTTCTGCGCGGGCTTTGGTGGCCTGACGCATCTGATCCGAAAATGCACGGATAGACGAAGGTCCCCGGCGTTGCGCTTCGCGCAGTGCAATTGCCGCCGCCTCGATCCAATCGCTTCCGCAAGAGCCTGGCGCGCGAGAGTGCTGGCAAAACCCGATGGATGTCGAAACGTAAACGCAGGTGCCATCAATCGATACGGGCTCTTCAATGGCGGTCTGCAAACGTCCTGCCAACTGGATGCAAAGCTCAAGATCAAGGTGGCGGACCGGGTCGGTACAGATTGCAAAACGCGCATCGCCCATCTGCCCAACATTATCGTCGCCGCGCAGGGTCGCGATCACCCTCTCTCCGGCACGCGCGACGACCGTATCGGCGGCTGTCTGGCCATAGCGTTCAATGATCTGCTCATATTCCTCGATGACGAGAAAAAAGGTCGCGGCCTGCCTGCTGGTGTCAGTGGTGCGGTGATAAATCTGTTCGGTCAGCTCTTCAAAGGCGCTGCGGTTCAGCACTCCGACAACGGCGTCTCGCGGTACCATTAGTTTGGTATGGAAGCTGCCGCTGGCGAGGTAAACGACAGGTAAGAGGGCCGCCAAGACAATCAGGGCACCTTCACCACCGAACCAGAAAACCGAAAGGCAAAGTGCTGGCAAAAAGGCGAGAGCAGGCGGTCCGGTAAGAATGGAAGCCAGTTTGCGCTGGACCTGTCCGACTGCATTTGGCCAAGATTTCACCATCCGAACTCTCCCATATGCAACTTTTCGCTGCGGTTGAGAGGAGTTAGGGCAAAAACGGTGACCTGCCGGTTAACGGGGCCACGCAGGTTTCGCAAAAGTTAGCTAAAATTGGTTATAAATCACGTTTCAACCCAACGAAATCGAACAAAGCCGGGTCAAGCAGATGTGAGGGACGCGCCTGTGTCAGGGCGCGAAAGATGATCTGCCGACGGCCCGGGCTGTTAGCCTCCCATCCATCAAGGATTTGCTTGACTTGTTGGCGTTGCAAACCGTCCTGCGAGCCGCACAAATCACATGGAATGATCGGGTAATCGAGCGCCTTGGCGAATTTATCACAGTCCGCTTCGGCAACGTGCGCCAAAGGGCGGAAGACCAGAAGATCGCCTTCTTCGTTCAGGAGTTTCGGCGGCATCGTGGCCAGTCGACCGCCGTGGAACAGGTTCATGAAAAAGGTCTCAAGAATATCATCGCGGTGGTGACCAAGCACAACCGCAGAGCAACCTTCTTCGCGCGCAATGCGATAGAGGTTGCCGCGCCTGAGACGAGAGCACAGCGCACAGAACGTCCGACCCGCCGGTATTTTATCCATGACAATTGAATAGGTGTCTTGGTACTCGATCCGGTGCGGCACCCCCATCTTCTCAAGGAATTCTGGAAGGACTGTTGCGGGAAAATTGGGCTGACCCTGATCGAGATTGCAGGCCAGCAGATCCACTGGCAAAAGCCCACGCCACTGAAGTTCATGCAACACCGCCAAGAGCGTGTAACTGTCCTTGCCGCCTGACAGACAAACCAGCCAGCGCGGCTTGGGCGCGTCCTGTGGCACCTTCTCGACCATACCATATTGATCAATCGCCTCGCGCGTAAGCCGCACGATGCGTTTACGAAGCTTTTTGAACTCCGTTGTCTGAGGTGCGCCGTAGAAGAGCGGGTGAATATCGTCAGGTTGATCCAGCATGACATCGGCTTAGTTGATGGCATCAGCCCGATCAAGCGGCTGGTGCAAAGGAGACGAGACGCGATGCGACTTTTTGTGATACTGGGGACGTTGCTCGTGCTGCTGACGGCCTGTACCGGCAAACCTGCGATTGACGATGCAAATCTGTCAAACCGCGTGCTGAAAATTGAAGAATTCTTTAACGGGCGTGTGCTGGCGACAGGACAATTTCAGGATACTTTCGGCACGGTACGGCGACGGTTTGATGTCGAGATCAACGGCACCTGGGATGGCAAAGTGCTCACGCTTATCGAAGATTTTGACTACGCCGACGGGACAAAGGAGCAACGCATCTGGCGGATGAGCAAGACCGGGCCAAACACTTGGACGGGCACGGCAGACGGCGTTCTGGGCGAGGCGAGTGGACAAGCATCAGGGGATGCGTTCAATTGGGTATACCGCATCGACCTGCCGGTGCCCGACGGCACTTTGCGGGTGGCGTTTGACGATTGGCTTTGGTTGGTCAGTGACACACGGGTCTACAATCGGGCCTACGTCAAGAAATACGGCGTTGATATCGGCGAAGTGCACATCACGTTCGACAAGGTACGTTAGACAATCTTTAGTGGCCTGCTGAGTTCAACGTCACTACCCAGGCACGTTATCTATGCCGCTTCCACCCCATGGGTGGCACCGGCTAATGCGACGTGCTGCCATCCAACCGCCCTTGATGCCACCGTGTTTGGCCAAAGCTTCAAGCGCATATGCGCTGCAAGTAGGATGATAGCGGCAGTTGTATCCCACCCATGGACTGAAGATAAGGCGGTAACCTTTAACCGGAAGAGACAAAAGGCGGGCGAGGGGCGTCATCGGCTTTTGCCATGCAAAACTGACAGAGCGGCAGTGAAATCAGCCTGAAGTTGGGCGAACGGGAGATCAGCAGTCGCGCCCTTGCGGCCGATCAGAACATAATCGTGCCCGGGCAGCCCCAGTTGGGGAAGCGCCAGACGGGCAATTTCGCGCAGGCGACGCTTGGCGCGGTTGCGTGCCACCGCATTGCCTACCTTTTTTGAGCAGGTGAAACCGGTGCGGATCACGTCTGGCGCAACAGGCTCATCAGCGCGGCGTTTGCGCATTTGCAAGACAAACCCCGGTTTCGCTGCATGCGGTGCGCGGGTTGCCCGCTGGAAATCTGCGCGCTGGGTCAGCATGTGCAAACGTGACAAAACCGCCGGAGGGATGTCTGCGGCACTGGCAAGGTTGCCATCCACGGGATCCTCCGGCGGTTTCAAGGTCTTGGTCATCTGGCGCGGTTTACGCGCTCAGTTTGCTCCGGCCCTGGGCGCGGCGTGCATTAATGATCTTGCGGCCAGCTTTCGTGGCCATACGCGCACGGAAACCGTGGCGGCGCTTGCGAACGAGGTTCGAAGGTTGAAAGGTGCGTTTCATCGCGTCCTGCTCCATCTAGATAAGTCGCTGGCCTGCGGAATCGGGCAAGGCAGCTGTAATTCAAGCCCGTCCTCTACTGGGGTACAGACGGCAAGTCAAACCCTGAGCGACGGAAAAGGCGGGGTCTGCAACAATTTCTGTGCTTATTGAGGTCCAATTGTTTCAATCCGCAGTGCGGGACCGCGAAAAAGCATGGTTTGTGACCGCTTGTGTCAAGCGACCGTGATCGCCCTATCATGTTAGGCAGGCCTGGGCCATCTAAGGATTAGACCCAACCGAAAGGAAGCCACAGATGGCGCAGATGACGGACGCAGATAAGGCAAGCAGCGGGACTAGGCGGTATCTGCCCCTGATTGCGATTGCAGTTGTGGCAATCATCGGTGCGGTCACGCTGCGTGACTATCTGAGTTTCGATATGCTACGCGAGAATCGCGAGGCTTTGCTTGCGTTTCGGGATAGCAATTTCGTGCTGACGGTTCTGGTTTTTCTGGCCGTCTATATATGTATCGTCGGTTTCTCGCTGCCGGGCGCGTTGATCGCGACCCTGACAGGCGGCTTTTTGTTTGGCACAGCACTTGGCACGTTCATCAACATCACTGCTGCGACTTCAGGGGCGGTTCTTATCTTTCTTGCAGCACGCATGGGGTTGGGCAACCGGCTGAAGGAAAGGATGGAGGCTTCGGAAGGGCTCGTTTCCAAGATCAAGAAAGGCATCGACGAAAACCAATGGTCAATGCTGTTTTTCATCCGGTTGGTGCCGGCTGTGCCGTTCTTCGTCGCCAATCTGATTCCTGCGTTTGTCGGCGTGCCGCTCTACCGCTTTGTGATCTCTACGTTTTTGGGGATCATTCCCGGTAGCCTCGTTTATACCTCTGTCGGCGCGGGCTTGGGCGAAGTCTTTGCCAAAGGGCAAAGCCCGAACCTTGGCATCATCTTTGAGCCCCATATCCTGCTGCCGATCCTTGGACTATGCGCCCTGTCGGTACTGCCGGTGATCATAAAAGTCGTGACAGGCAAAAAGGAGTTGGTCAAATGAAGCGGATCAAAACGGATATACTGATCATCGGTGCCGGTTCCGGGGGGCTCTCGGTCGCTGCCGGGGCTGCGCAGATGGGTGCAGATGTGGTGCTGCTGGAAGGGCACAAGATGGGCGGCGATTGCCTGAATTACGGGTGTGTGCCGTCAAAGGCGCTGATTGCCACCGGCAAGGCATCCTATGCCCAACGCCATGCGTCCCAATATGGTGTCGCCAATGGAGCAGGCGAGGTAGATTACGCTGCCGCCAAGGATCATGTGGCCGATGTGATCGCCCAAATCGCGCCGGTCGACAGCCAGGAACGGTTTGAAGGGTTTGGCATCAATGTGATCCGCGAGTTCGGGCGCTTTATCTCATCAGATGAGGTGCAGGCGGGGGACACGATAATCAAGGCGCGGCGCATTGTGATCGCGACTGGATCGTCGCCGCTGGTGCCCCCGATACCGGGGCTGGAAGAAGTGCCCTATGAGACAAATGAGACTCTGTTCGATCTGCGGGAAAAACCTGATCACCTTCTTATTATTGGCGGCGGCCCCATTGGTATGGAGATGGCGCAGGCGCATATTCGTATGGGTTGCAAGGTCACGGT
Organism: Sulfitobacter noctilucae; assembly: GCF_000622365.1. Classification (GTDB taxonomy): domain Bacteria; phylum Pseudomonadota; class Alphaproteobacteria; order Rhodobacterales; family Rhodobacteraceae; genus Sulfitobacter; species Sulfitobacter noctilucae. The sequence continues at coordinate 41,959 of NZ_JASC01000003.1, forward strand.
GATCGAGGGCAGCGCAGCGCTGGGCAAGGATGATCCTGAATTGGCTGCTGTGGTGTTGGACAGCCTGCGCGACGAAGGCGTGATCATCGAAGAGAATGCAACAGCCGCATCGGTACGCGGAGCTGCGGGTGCGATAGAAGTCGAGGCCGAGGATGGCCGCGTTTTCAAAGGCTCGCATTTGTTGATGGCAGTCGGGCGCAAGGCGAATACCGACCGGCTCGATCTGGAAAAGGCCGGGGTGGAGCCGGAAAAGAACGGGATCAAAGTGGACGATAGCCTGCGCACCACCAACCGTAAGATTTATGCCATCGGTGATGTGGCGGGTGGCCTGCAGTTTACCCAAGTGGCGGGCTACCATGCGGGTGTGATTATCCGGTCAATGCTGTTTGGCCTGCCGTCCAAGGCCAAAACGAGCCATATTCCTTGGGCTACCTATACGGAACCGGAGCTTGCGCAGGTCGGCCTGACCGAAGCGCAGGCGCAAAGCAAGCACGGTTCAGCGCTGGAAGTTGTGCGGTTCCATTACGATCACAACGACCGTGCGATCGCCGAGCGGAAAACCAAAGGCTTTATTAAGGTCATGGTCGCCAAGGGTCGGCCCGTGGGGGCGTCGATTGTCGGATATCAGGCGGGAGAACTGATCAACCTCTGGGCGCTCGCGCTGGCCAATCGCATGAAAATGAGCCAGATTGCAGCCATGGTTGCTCCCTATCCGACAATTGGCGAGATTAACAAACGCGCGGCAGGTGCCTATTTCAGCCCACGGCTGTTCGAAAGCGCACTGGTCAAACGGGTTGTTGGCTTTGTTCAGCGGTTTCTGCCGTGACGCGAGGGGCATTCGCCAAAGGCGGCATCCCCTCCGCCGTCCTGCGAAAGTAGGGGCACGATGCTCAATTCTCTGTCCGGGCGGCTGATTGTTCTGACGACAGTCTTTGTCATGATCGCCGAGATCATGATCTTTGTTCCCTCCATCGCGCGGTTCCGCGAGGATTATATGCTGAACCGGTTGGAGCGCGCCCAGATCGCTTCGCTGGCGCTGCTCGCCGATGATATGCTTGACCCTGATCTTGAGATGGAATTACTGAAGAATGCCGAAGTCTTCAATGTGGTGCTGCGTCGGGACGAAGTGCGGCAGCTGATGTTGTCCTCCGAAATGCCGCAGGCAATATCGGACACTTATGATTTGCGCGATGCAACGGCGCTGACATTGATCGGCGATGCTTTGACGCGGATGCTGAACCCTGAAAACGAGGTCATCCGCGTGATCGGTGCCCCGGTCCGTGACGCTGGTTTGTTAATCGAGATTACGATGGAAACGGCCCCCTTGCGCGCCGCGATGATAGACTATGGTCTGCGTATTTTGATCCTCTCTGCCGTGATTTCTGCCTTTACGGCTACTCTGCTGTTCCTTGCGATGCGTGCTTTGCTTCTGAAGCCGATCAAGCGCGTGGTTTCGCATATGCAGCGCTATGCCCAAGCACCCGAAGATGGACGGCGGATCATCGAGCCGTCAGCGGGCGTGACTGAACTGCGAGAGGCCGAACTTGCCCTGCAACGGTTGCAAACCGATCTGACACAGGCGCTGAAGCAGAAAGAACGATTGGCGCAGCTGGGGTCGGCTGTCAGCAAGATCAGCCATGATCTGCGCAACATCATGACATCGGCGCAACTTTTCACCGACCGGATCGAGATGTCGGAGGATCCTATCGTCAAGCGCATGGCGCCCAAGCTGGTGGGGTCGATCACCCGTGCGGTGCATCTGTGTGAAAGCACGCTGGCCTTTGGCAAAGCGGAAGAACCCGGCCCGACCCTGACCATCGTCTCGCTGTCCGAACTGATCGAGGATGCGATTGAGGGAGAGCGGTTGGCCAGTCGGGAGCATCCGATCAGCTATACGTATTGCGTGCCGGACGGCATGACGGTGCGGGGGGATCCTGAACAGTTATATCGTGTACTCTCCAATCTGGTGCGCAACGCGCGTCAGGCTCTGATGGCTACAGATCAGGGCGGCACGATCCGGCTGGACGCGCAGGATGGCGATGACGCATGGATAATCGAGGTGTCGGACACCGGCCCGGGGTTGCCCATCAAAGCTCAGACGCATTTGTTCACGCCATTCCAGGGCGGCGCGCGCAAAGGGGGATCAGGCCTGGGTCTGGCCATTGCAGCTGAACTGGTGAAAGGCCACGGCGGCCAGCTCGAACTCGGCAAGACGGACGAGAATGGAACAACTTTCCGGATCACTTTGCCCAAAGGCGACGGGACCGTTTAAGTCTTTTTTTGCATTCGCTGTTTTTCGATCAAACTTGGGCTTGCAAACCGATGAGCGCCCTACTAAACCGCCCCCTGTGGACCGATAGCTCAGCTGGATAGAGTACTTGACTACGAATCAAGGGGTCGGGGGTTCGAATCCTCCTCGGTCCGCCACTACTACATTGCCGATTGATGTTTCTGCCCGATATCGGCACGCAGTAGGGATATATCCTGCGGCGGAAATTGCACCTTATCCTTGTTGGACTGACTATTGCCATGCATTGCAGGCGGCACCTTTTCTACAATAGCGAAGGTGTATGAGCGGCCGATTAATGGACGCGGCCTCTGAAGTCGGGCCTAGGGTCGTCTACCGGCACCAACTGGATGGTCAAAAGGGGCAAAAAGGAGCTTAATTTGTTTCCGATCTTCTCCAACAAATGAAGTGTAACTCAGTCTCTCATCGCACCGCTTAAGTCAGCTGCATCGCGGCCTTCACATTATAGCTCCGTTGAAGTCAGTACACGGCCTCTTCTTTATAAGGTTTCTAACGGTAGTTTATGTCTCTGGCGCGATGAACTCGACCCCATCCATTTGAGCGACTTCTGCCAAGTCAGCTTTATAATGCCTTTCCATTTGGTCTTGCTTTTGCTCGCTCCAATCCGGAATGGCCATGTTGGCTCGCAAGTTCTTATCTTTCGCAAATTTATCTAGAAAGATTTTTATTGCCTGAGCGCGTTTGTTCCATGGCATCGTTTCCCGCTGCTCAAGGAAACTTGCCAAACGCTCGCTGCCTTCAGCGGTCATCAGATAAGCCGCCATGTGGGTCTCGGCGGAAATCGAAGGTTGAAACATTGAATGGGTTGCTGCACTTAGGACGCGGTTCCACGTAACTGGTGCTTCCTCCGCGCACCACGCGACGATCTCGACATCAGGGGAATGAGTGCGCAGGTCGCGAAGCACCGACGCCCACCTCAGCCGAAACGGATTGGGCGGGGTTGCTTTGAATTCCGGGTAGTTGCCGCTGGCCCACGCGTCAGACAATATCATCGCCGGATTTCGCAGACTGATCATCCATCTGAGTGGATAAGGTGCCAATAGTTTCCGATAATGCGCTGCTCGTTCACCGATGCCAGAAAACCAGATGCCACCAGGGCAAAAGTTCTCTGAAGATTGCATTTTGTCTTTGATGCTGAAGAAGCAAAAGGCAGGCTCTTCGGGGTCAAACTGATTAGAATCAAACAGCTTCCTCAGAGTTTCTTCGTCGACAGGCGTCCCGTTGAAGTTGTTTGACAGCTCTTCCAGTTGCCGCCGGTACGTCCTTGGCCGTGGCACAAACAAATTCTTGCGCGAAACATCTTCCCGAATCAGTGTCCAAACCAGTTCCTGACCCCCATCAAAATCAGTTCCAATTTGAATGGTGTATTGAATATCCGGCTTCACAACGCGCCCCCTGGTTCTTCATATGCCGTATCAGAAGCTTGACCTCCCAAGAAACGCATAGCTTGTGATACTACCTCTTCGTGCGAGGCTACCTGTTGCTATGGGCTTGTTTCTGTTGGCAAGTTTACCTTCCTACCCGAGTTCTTTCATTCCCTTGGAAATTGCACGGTTAGGATTTTTTTCCAATATGAAAGCACCAAGAGATCTGGCTAGATCCTTATGTCCGGTCTTGACCGCACGTTTGAAAAGTTCGCGTTGGTAACGCGGGCTTTCTTTGCGAGTGCGCAGCAGTTGGTAGTAGTCGTGAGACGTAAGTGTCCCTGTGAGCGCGCCCAGAACAATCGGGGTGAGAATGCCCATCTGATTGAGCGATGAGCCAAGACGATGACCAAGCAGCGGCGCACGAAGGTGTTGAATGTTCTCGTTGGTAAACCGCATTGCATGTCCGGCGTCTAGCGGCTCGTACGGGTCGTAAAGGATATATACCCGACGTGCGGCTTTACTCACTTCGGCGGCATCGCCGTAGGGGCCTGTGTAATCATTATCCCAGGCAACCTTGTAGCGGCTTTCCCATGGTACGATCGTCTTATCCAAAGTGCTTTGCGGTGAGATAGCAACTACGTCACAACCTGGTGCGGCTGGAGAAAACGCGCAAGCCGCATAGCCCCCCATCGACGCGCCATAAAATACCACGCGTTTGAATTGTTTGAAGAAACCTTCAGACTTCAGTTGGTCAAACTGATCAGATACCCATTGTTCGCGATACCATGTCCAGCCGCCTGATAACACGCTTAGCATCGACCAACCCTGAGCCTTGATAAAGCTATAGCCCCAAGGACGGCGATCATCGCGTTTTGTCATTGCGATATCCAGATTGTCGAAAGTAACCACTAGTGTGTCCGCACTGCGTGGCATGTAGAGAAAGCTGTGACCATTCGTTCCAGGCCGGTACCAACCATCTTTGCCAGCAAGTTCACCGGCAATGTCAGCCCAAGTATCCTCGGCGTCATCGAGCGGTTCGGGAGGCTTCGGTTGCAGCCTGACGCGGGCAATATTTTTGCCGTCCTCTTCGCGATCAGACAGATGCGTGTTGGTGCCGTACGTTCGAATGAAAGGAAAGGCACCCGAGCCTTTGCGAACATCCATGAAAACGCGCGTGTCCGAATGCATCATATTATCTAAAAATTTTGCAAATAATGGGACCTTATAGATGTCGCCAAACCCATTCAGATTGCAGAGGATATCGACGGGCTTCAGATTTTCTGCTTTGCGGATGACTTTGATACGATCTTCATCGACGTCATGGTCCTTGAGGAATGTGATGTATTCCGCCAACCATTCTTCGTCATCATCCCTGATTTCACCGCGTTTGTCTGTGTTTACCAAATGGATGTCGCAGTCAAACTTATGATACAATGCCAGCACAAATGAGCGCCCGTGACCAGAGATGTCGGCAACGGTGCTTACTTCCTCTATGTCGACCTCATCAATAAGCCCACCATCAAAGTTCGTCTTGCCGCGGCCTTTGATCGGAGCAAGATGAGGATTGATTTCATGCTTGTTGACCAACAGTTCCAAATAGCTGCCTTCGGGCGGAAGCCCGTCATGAATGTTTCCCAGCTGGCGCTTGTTTGACGCCCACAGGTGCAACGCAGTGGTTGCGTCCGAGATTAACTCCGAAGCTCGGCCAACGCGGCGCATGAATTTCGTGCGTTCGCGAAAGGTTATCGGATAAAACGCGTCGAGGGGTTGCACGTATTTTTCAAGTTTCAAATGGTGGACAAAATAAGTCACCATCATCGGGCCCCAAACGCCCCAAGGCTGTTCACTGATATGCACCGGCTTGCCTTTGGCCGCCATTTGACGCAATTTTTCTTGCCGCTTCTTCGGCAGGAAAGGCGCGATAGAAAACCGATCGTTTGTAAATTCGATCATCTGCTGTAGCAATTCGCTATTGCTTGGCATGCCAAGAACCGCATTGTTCACACGATGTTCCCCGGGCAATTCAAATCCAAAAACGTAATCGCTATCGTAGTCCATCGCACGGTGACAATAGACGTCCGTATCGACCCATATCATGCCAGGGCATTGCTGGATCATGTGCAACCGGAACCAGTCGGCAAAGAGGGCAAACGAGTCCTTTTTCTCGTATTTTATAAAGTCATCTGTGTCGATAATCTCGCGGCCATCCCTCCGGATGACACCGTCGGGCACGTTCGGGATGTCTTCGTAGCTGAACAACGTAATCTTTTGCCCTTTGTCCACGAAGGACTTCAAGCAAAGTTGCTCCATCCAACTTAGGGGGCCGCCGATCCAAAGCGTGCCTACCTCCCGTAAACGTGCCATCTACTGTTCCTCGTTTGTGCGCAATCTATGATCGTACGCAGCTGTTTTCTTAAGAGTTTAGGGGTTCGCCCGACCTTTGTGTACCTACAGATTGCCCGACGGAAAATCCTTAGGTCATTACGCTTGCGTGAGTGTATGGCGAACATGTATTGTTGCCAAACAAGAAACAAAGCGCTGTCGAAGGCGCAACGGGCGGGGCTATGGGCCAAGAAATGTACACAGTGGTTTCGACCATGAAGAACGAAGGCCCCTATATCATCGATTGGGTCTCCCACTACAAAACCCTCGGGTTTGACAACATCTTGGTGTGTACCAACGATTGCACGGATACAACGGTTGAAATCTTGTTGCGCTTGCAAGAGATGGGCTTGGTTACGCAGCATTCGACCATAGTACGTGGGGCCGGCATTCATCGTTCCGCTCTACGCCAGGCCTCTCGACGGTATGATATTGTGTTGGATGCAAAATGGGTTTTCGTCTGCGATGTAGACGAATATCTGAACATCCATATGGGTGATGGATCGGTGCAGGCATTGGTCGATGGATCCGGTGGAAATACAGATGTTATCTCCATCCCATGGCGAATTTTCGGGCCAAACGACGTTGAGAGTTTTGAAGACACCCCGGTCACTCAGCAATTCCTGAAAGGTGAGCATCCGTGGGACGAGACAGAACGCCCGACAACCGGTAAATTTGTAAAATCTATCTATACGAACCAGCATAAGTTCCAGCGTATGGGGCTGCATGCTCCAGTTGTCTTGGATGAACATATGGCGGGCACCAAGCGGGTTCTACCGGGTGGTGCCGATTACGTGGTCAACGGCAAACGAACCGATAATCCACCGCTTTTTGAACACGCACAAGTGAACCACTATGCACTGCGTTCCAAAGACAGCTTTCTTATCAAGCGGGCCCGCGGGAGGGCAAACCATTCGCATCATGTGCTCGGCAAGGCTTACTGGGACAAGTTCAATCTTAATGATGAAATTGACACCTCGATCGATCGATATGCCACCGCTGCCGGAAAGCTTTCAGCAGAACTCAAGAGCGACCCTCAATTGGCCGATTTGCACCACCAGGCGGTGGACTGGCATAAACGGAAGGCCGCCTCCCTCAGAATGGACCCCGAACTTGATGACCTGATTAAAGCATTGGACGACCAAAATGAAATGTAGGTCGACACGAAGGTGCGAAATGATGCTGGATAATAAGACTATCGGGCCAAAACGGAATTCACGGAGTGATGAGTAGATGGAAGACACAAACCTTGAGGTAGAGCGGCCTAAGCTGACATTCATTCCTGAAGTGCAAGACTTGGTTAGACATCACTACGAAAAGGCTAAAGTTATACTGGAATATGGCAGTGGTGGTTCGACTGTTATGGCTTCCGAGATGCCAGGCAAGACCATCTATTCAGTCGAGAGCAGCCGCGTTTGGACAAAGATGATGAAGCGTTGGTTTGAGCAGGCCAACCCTGTATCAATGCCTGAAATGCAACACGTGAACATTGGTCCGACTGGCAAATGGGGTACCCCCATCGATAGTAGGGCTTATCAACGCTACAGCCTCTATCCCTTGTCGATCTGGGATAAAGAAGACTTCAAACACCCGGACGTGATCTTGGTAGATGGACGTTTCCGAGTTGCCTGTGCGCTTACTGCGATGCTCAAATGCACTAAAAAAACGACACTGCTTTTCGACGATTATGAAGGGCGTAAAGGGTACAAGGTTCTCGAAGAGTTTCTCGAAAAAGAAGAAACTGTCGGGAGGATGTCTCGCTTCACTGTGGGTAAAACGGCGCTACCTCGGAAAAAGATGACGCAGATCATCGGGATGTACGCACAACATTTTTGAAGTGCTATTGTGAGTATCCCGCTTCTGTAGGTGCTATGTACTAAAATGTGTCCTGCCAGCGGTTTTCATAATCCGTCTGATAGACTTTGGTGCTCTGTTTAGTCGCCTTCAGCGGTTTGCGCACCGCGTAATTGAGGATAATCCCACCATCGGGTAGTGTGGCCGACAGGCGTGGTCGTTTACCTGTTTCATTGGGATTAGTTGTCGTTGCCACTTTGTAAGCATGCATGGGCATCAAAGGCTGCAAGCTGCAATTCAGTACCTGATAGCCAAGGGTTTTTTCCCAAAATCCGTACACCATCTCGGGGTTGATCTGATAGAAGGAATGATTGACCCAATTGTTACAAGGAGAGTGGCCGATCAGCACCCCGCCGGGTTTCAGCATTTTGTGGATGTTGCGATAAGCAGTAGGCAAATCGAAAATGTGTTCGCATGTGCCACCGTCGTAGACGACATCAAACCTATGTTCCAATTCCTTCGGTAGGTCAGCGCTAAGATCTTGAATGATAGAAGCATTTTCAAAGTTCGAGAAGTCTAGCGAGTCGACCTCGGAAAAGCCCAACTTCTTGAAAAATGTCTCAGCGTATTCATCGTCAGCGTTTGCCAGTTCGGATTCCGGTACGTCCGGCAAGTGTTCGGTAAGCACTTTCTCGAACAATTCAGCAGAGCGTTTGCGGCGTCTCCCAACCCAACGTTGGCGACCAAGCATGACGAACTTACCGCTCAGATTGTTTTCTTTGACAGTTTCAATCAGCCGAGCGGCAAGAGTGTCGGGGATGGCCATAAGAGTTCTCTTTCCAATATGTTCTTCGCGCCGAACTCAAAGTGTCTTCGCGACCATAATACGATCTGCACTGTTGTTGGCGGCTTTTTCGATGGCTCGTACAAACCCAATTTCGGATAGCTCCAGCATTGCATCACCCAGTGTACGGGCGCGAATGTCGATTATGATGCGTCCATCCTCTTCGACTGAATTCAGAAAGAAATTACGGTAGGTATGCCAAGGGTAATGATAACCGCAGGAGATAAAACTAAAAGCATAGTCGATATTCTTTAGTTTAGTCACATCTGTCGCTTCGGGGTTCGCCGTTGTGATTTTCGCTGCAGGAACGCCATTGTCTTCAAGGAAACTTTTCGTCACGCTCAAACTGGAGTAAGCGGCACCTTCAGACTCAAAACCGAAATGCCGGTTTTCGTTCGTTTCCAAATCAATAAGAAAAAGATGCGGCTCGAACTCTTTGGCCAAGAAGAGATCAAACATAGCATATCCGCACCCAATATCCGCAATATTTTTCGGAGGCTTTTTCTCAAAGATCGGGCGGAGTTGCAGATACTCTAAATAGATATATGCGGCAGCGCGTCTGGTCAGGGTTTCAACGCCCATTCGATCAATTAGCTCACGCATTGGTGCATCGTCACCCTTGGTCCAGGATTTTATGTACCTGTTGAAACGGTGCTGGTCGCGGATGATTTCTGAGCGTTGCAAGATCAGATTGATCATATCGCTTTCATCAAGAGCAGATACGTCAAGCGAAGTGACTGCGTCATCATCAAGCGCAGCCATTGCCTGATCAAAGGTAATCATATGGTATGATCCATTTTGCTAATATTGGTCCGAAGTATGCTCACTGGATTGTATAGCTTTCTTGGCTGGTTAAAACCACTTGTCGATGAAATCGCCTGAGATCAGGGCGGTTGGTCTTTGCGTTGCCTGTTGGTAGCCCTCATCCCTTGAAAACCCGGCCCGAGACTAGTGCTGCGTTTCAGTGCGCTCCACGGTATATTCAAAATCTTCGGCATGATCTGCATCGATGATCTCATCTGGTACGCTTCGAGGACCCGCCAAGAACACACTTGCCCCGAAGTGCTGGTGCATACGTGAAAGTTTTTCCATGCGACGGCCCGTGAGGATATTGTAGAACTCCTGCTGGTCAGGGAGGGTCAACAGTTCTGCAATTTTAGCCTGATGCGCGTCAACGCAACGTTTGTGCTGGGCAGCGATCTCCGGATCTGCCATGAGCTTCTTTAGCTTTCGTTCCATCATCGGAATGCGGCGTTGGATCGAAAGGTCTTCAGTCGCATTATTATTCATACGAAACCAATAGGCTTCGCCCTGATCACGATCAACATGGTTAACACGCCCACGATCCCGTTTCACAAGAAAGCTTTCCGCATTGCGTACGGCGTAATGGTTGAGCGATACCAAATCATATCCATAGGTTGAAGAAGTCGAGCGCCAAGAATTGCGGAATTCAGTTTTCGCAATCATCTCACCAGAGCCGTTTACCCAATTGATCTGGTCCCATAACTGAGGCCGCAATCCTTTAGGGCGATGCACACCAAATTTCTTAAATATCCCATTATTGCGGAACAAAGTTTTGAAACCCCAGGCTTGATGGGGTTTCGGAGAATACTCGGGTGCACACTTTGTGTGCCGTTTGATCGTAAAATCATCCTCGTAGTTATCCAGATCAGAGCTACCGAACAGCCGCCATGTACAAGATATCATATTTGCATTTCCGATGGCTTCGTAAAGATCTCGCAAATGGCCTTTACCCACCTTGATATTAATGAACTCATCCACATCCATGCAGATAATCCAATCTGCTTTCTTCATGATTTGTTCGTTTTCAGCCGCCTGAAGCGCAGCGTGCTGAGGTTTCAAATCCATTTCGCGAAAAGGGTTTTGCCGATGTTGGACAATACCTTTCGATTGGAGCAAATTGAACATAGTGTCCGTACCATCATCGCAATCGTTGGTGTAAACCAAGAAATCTTTTACACCGATCGCCTGATGATAGGCGATCCATTCCAGTATGAATGGACCCTCGTTTTTCATCGTAGTCACAATCGCAGTTCGTTTTGATTTGGAACGCGATTTCTTGCCTGTGACCAAGCTGGGCGCTCGGACTGGCTTGAAGTCAAACACATTTTTGGCGATCGCGATCAAGGACTCCGCTTCGACCAGACTTGTCTTTGGTACAATTTTACTGGACTGCGATACTGGGTGACGGATCGACATGCAGCGGAAAAAGGGAGCGGTGGCCCCTATCTCAACCTTGCTGATGCGGCGAAATTTCATGAAGTTCTCTGATTTTAGCCCCTCGGGGCTCACGCACCAGCGATTGCGCAGTTTGGGACGGTCAAATTGTAGACAAACGTGATCAGCAAAGCAGGGCAACGTGTTTTTCCGCACGCGCCATGGATAGCAGTGTGTACCGATCAAATGAACCATCTGACCAGGGGCTGACGCCGCTATTTCGAAAGGATTATTCTCGACCTGTGCAGAGCTTTTAGGCCCTGCTTCAACGGCAGGATCATATAACAGATCGCAGACATCCAGGTTCGCCACTGCGCGGGCTTGTTGCAAAAAACGAGCGCGTGCAATTTCATAAATTGAAACTTCACCTAACGGCGCCAACCATGGATCTGACTCCGGTATCTCCATGCGATCGTGGCCTGGCGCCTCGCTTACGCAATAGGGGTGATGTTCGGCGGGCATATCGCCGAGGCCCAAAGGAAAATGAGATTCAACAACAACAACCTGCAGCGGCCGTTGCACCTTGGCCAATTCAGATTTCAGCTCATTAAGAAAAGCAGCATCCTTCCCCGCGGGAGTACGATTAAATATAACCGCGCCGTCCATACCGAAATAGTCAAAGTGGTAAACCAACCACTCGATGATGGTATGCACCGGTTCCCCATTGCGCGTCCCGACAGCCACATTGCGACCGGCGAACAACTCCGGTTCGGGATCAGCAACTTCCAGTACCGGAAGCTCGTTCTGGAACGAGATGATCGGAGCGCCATTGACCGCGCCGATCTTCTTGCCACCAAAAGCCGCTCTCACATCACTGGCATCGGTCTTCCGAGTGAAAAAAGCAGTGAATTTTTTTCCTGCCGCGACCGCATCAAGGACCTTAAAGCCGCTCAGATTTCCGTTTTTCAAGACGCGAACCGCAAGTGTCGCTTCTACCATCCTAGGGCCTTTCGGAGTGCAGTCGTTCGTCGAAGTTCTTATAAACTGCGCCTGAAATAACAGACCCACCATGGACCGTCCAGACCGAGGGGGACGGGCCGCCGGTAGCTGGTAATCCTGTAACGGTGCTGACATTAATGTAGGGAAAGCAGTTTAATGCCGCTCCTTTGACAAAGCCAAAATGGGAACCCCTATGACACGCACCGCTCTCGTCACCGGCTCTGCTGGTTTCATTGGTTACTTCACCGCAAAAGCACTTTTGGACCAAGGTTGGCGCGTCATCGGATTGGATGCTTTGAGCGATTATTATGATGTGCAACTCAAAGAAAAACGTCTTGCTATGCTTCAGGAATACGCAGGTTTCACGGCTATCACTGAACGCCTTGAAACGCCAAACGTACTAAGGGATCTCTTTCAAAAACATCAATTCGATGCTGTGATCCACTTGGCCGCGCAAGCCGGCGTGCGTCATTCAATTGATGCGCCGCGCACCTACGTTGAGGCGAATTTGGTTGGCACCTTTGAGCTCCTCGAAGCTGCGCGCGCATTCCCACCCACACATATGTTGCTCGCTTCAACGTCGAGCATCTATGGAGCCAACACCGCGATGCCCTACAAGGAAACTGATAAAGTTGATTTGCAGATGTCGTTCTACGCAGCAACCAAAAAAGCGACCGAGGCGATGGCCCATTCCTATGCCCATCTTTATAGCCTTCCGATAACGATGTTCCGGTTTTTTACAGTGTATGGTCCCTGGGGGCGCCCTGACATGGCGCATTTCAAATTCACCAAAGCGATCTTGAATGGCGATCCCATTGAAATTTACAACCACGGCAACATGAAACGCGACTTTACCTACATAGATGACCTTGTCCGCAGCATTTTGGTGCTTATCAACGTCGTCCCTCCCATGCCCGGGGCAGAGCCGATAGAGGGTGACAGTCTGTCTCCGGTTGCACCATACCGTGTGGTCAACATCGGGACCGGATCACCTTTGCAATTGATGGATTTTATCAAAGCGATCGAAACCGCCGTGGGTATAGAGGCTCAGAAGATATACAAGGACATGCAGCCTGGCGATGTACCCGCTACCTGGGCCGACGCAACTTTGTTGAACACCCTTACAGGTCAAGTAGAAAGCACACCAGTATCGATAGGTATAACGGCTTTTGTAGATTGGTATCGGGAGTACTACGAAGTATAACCGGCTCGCTAGTTTTCCTCGAACGGCGCAATCGTGATAAAGCCTCAAAAAGGCTTGCGATGACCTGCTGAGCAAAATCAACGGAACTGGACCTGTCCCGCTTTAGTGCCGCCCCAAGTGCTCGTTTAAGCCACCTTGCGTTCGAAAGCGACCGGGCTTTTCCAACCCAATGCTGAGTGTCGGCGACGCGGATTGTAGAAGCCATTTATATATTCGAAGATCGCCATCTCGGCTTTCCGTCGCGTTTCCCAAGGATGCCGCCAGATCAGTTCTGCTCTGATGGATTTGAAGAGGTCTCGACAACAGCAGTGTTATAGCAATTGCCATCTTCAGCGCTCGAGTGGCCAAGTCCCGTTTCATCCGATTTGAGAAAGCCCAGCCGATCACGCGACGTGAATGGGGGGCCAAGCCAGCCCCGGCTAAATATGGATAGCGAACAGACGTTGGCTTGGCCCAGAGGTCTGCAGGTATCATGCTTTGCGCAGACAGCGACGGCAGTCCAAATCTTGATTCGTATCTGCCTCGATTTGCGTCTCCGAACCATCGTTTTACTGATCACCCTGGCACACTTTGCGGGCAAAAATAGCTCGGCAATTCTGCGTGCTCTTCGCGCCATTTCATCCCGCCACACTGATGCCGCAAAGCTGACAGAGGGCCACCACACAGAGGTACCGGATCCATACGACTTTGGTATGAAGGACCTAAAACCAAGGGGTGGGACGCGCAGGTTCAGACCATGGGTGGATTTCATAGATCAGGAGTGCATGAGAGCTTCGGGGCAGTACCGGGTTACTTCCGACCCTCCAAACTGAAAGAGACGCACCATGACACTGATACGTACAACACTGAGCAAATCGATCCGCCTTTTCGTGAAAGACGAAGACGGTGCAACCGCGATCGAATACGGTCTGTTCGCCGCGCTGGTCGGCGCTGTGATCGTCGGCACCATCGCGACATTGGGTTCGCAAACCAATGTCGGCTTTGAGAAAATGAGCGACGAGTTGGATACAGCGGGCATTTCTGCACCGACGTCCTAATCGCAAAGGGGTGCGCGGTTTCTCCCTCGCGCACCCTTTGTCGGACATTTCAAACGCAAGGCCTGAGTTCATGACCCTTTCCACCGCCGCATCTTCTCAATCTCCATCTATGGCCGCCTACGTTTGCACAGAGCAGGGGGCTACATTGGCCCGCGCCGTTGCAGAACTGACGGCCTCTGGCGATGGGGCATTGCGTGGCGGCGGGTTGGGCGGGGCAGCGCGGCTCAGTGGCGGCGCGCCGATCGCGCAGATGTTGTTGACAGAGATCGGGAATATGCCGCTCGATGCCGCCTGCGAGAGCGTGACCGAGATTTGCCGCAGCGGTGCCGATGTGATCGTTCTGGGTGACCGGGATGATTTGAGCACCTACCGTGCCCTGCGCCAGGCAGGCGCACTTGAATATTTTGCCTTTCCCATCTCTGCCGCAGAGGTACTGCAGGCGCAGCGGGTCACCCCCGCCAACGATCCTTCACCCATCGCACCGCCCGCGCCGAAACCTGCCTTGAGCATCGGCGTGATAGGCAGCAATGGCGGGGTGGGTGCCAGTACGCTGGCACAAAACCTCGCGTTTCTTGCGGCGGCGCCAAAGGGCGCGAACGGTCGCACTGCTTTGATCGACGCTGACCTGCGCTTCGGCACGCAGGCGGTCGATCTGGACTGCGACGATACGCCGGGCCTGCAAGAAGCGCTGGCAGCACCCGACCGTATCGACGCTACTTTCCTGAGCGCAACAATGCAGCGTGTGTCGGACAACCTGTCCTTTTACTCCCATCAAAGCCACGGCACGCAAGACATCACAGCGATGGAGACAGCATTGCCGCAGCTTATCAAGCCGCTGGGCAATACCTTCGACACGGTAGTTTTCGATCTGCCCCGCAGTTTCGCAGCGCAGTCGACTGCGCTCATGGCGGAGCTGGATGCATTGATCATGGTGATCCCTGCTGGCTATGCCGGTGTGAACGGTGCCAGCCGAATGATCGCGCGGATCAAGGCGCAAGTCCCGGACCTGCGTATTCTGCCCGTCTTGTCGGAACTGCGGTCTGATGCCGGATTGTCCCGCAAAGACATTGCTGCAGGTATCGGACGGGACGTGGTTGCTGTGCTGCCCCGCAGCGATGCGGCGATGAAACGCGCGCAGCGGGCTGCAAAGCCGATGCTGACCGCTCAGCCCCGCAGCCCTTATGCACGCGCACTCGCTCCGCTTTGGGCGCAGGCCAGTACAAAGCCCAGCGCGGCGGATGACAAAGCGAAGCGATCCTTCTTCAAACGGCTCTTCGCATGACCCTACATATGCCCCAGCCCTCCATGCGTGAGGGACTTGCCGAAGTCCTGCGCATCGCCAAACTCATTGATGCTGAGGGATTGACGGATGAGGATCGCGCCAATGCCGCGATTTCTTATGTCATCGAAAACTCTGATAACGCCTGGCCGCTGGCCCTTCAGCGCCAGATCTTGTCGCAAGCTTGCGCGGCGTTGGCGGGAGATGATCAACGAAACGGTGGCGCGCCAAAGGCCGTGACGGCACCGCCGCCCGCGCCTCAAACGCCCGTACCTGTCTCTGCGCCGAAACCGACACCAGCGCCAGCGCAGCCCCAGGCTGCCGCCCGGGTGCAATCGGACGCGCCGGAAAAGCTTCTGGCCCTAGCTAATGAAGTCGTCCGCGGTCTGTCAGAAATTCTCGATTTCTCCGAGCTTGTCTCGAAACCTCGTGGCGAACAGGAAACGCTGATCCGCGAAAGCATCAGCACCCTGTCAGAGGAGCGGAAACTACATCTGAACAGCCGTGAAGTGGCCGATCTGGTCGGCGCTGTCTTGGCGGATATGCTGGGCCTCGGCCCTTTGGAAGCGCTGCTGTCCGACGACAGCATTACCGATATCATGGTGAACGGGCCACATCAGGTCTATGTGGAGCGCGGCGGGAAGCTGGAGCTGACCGGCGTGCGGTTTCGCGACAACGACCACGTCTTTGCCGTGGCCAGCCGGATCGTCGCCGCCGTTGGTCGCAGAATCGACGAATCCCAGCCAGTGGTCGATGCCCGTCTGAAGGATGGCAGCCGGGTAAACGTGGCCGTGCCGCCGCTGGCAATTGATGGGCCGACCATCACCATTCGTAAATTCCCATCCGCCCCTGTGCGGTTGGAAAGACTGGTGGAAGGCGGCAGCCTCTCTGTCCAGATGAGCCGCTTTCTGGCGCTGGCCGCCTATCTGCGGCTTAATGTGCTGATTTCGGGGGGTACGGGGTCGGGCAAAACGACACTGATGAATGCCATGTCGCAGTTCATTCCTGATGGCGAACGACTGGTCACCATCGAAGACGCGGCAGAGCTGCGGTTTCAGCAGCCTCACGTGGTCCGCTTTGAAACCCGCCCGCCGAATGTCGAAGGCACGGGCGAGGTCAACATGCGCGCGCTTGTGCGTAACGCGCTGCGGATGCGACCAGACCGGATCATCATCGGCGAAATTCGCGGGGACGAGGTGCTGGACCTGTTGCAGGCGATGAATACCGGTCACGACGGATCAATGAGCACCCTACACGCCAACTCTCCGCATGAGGCGCTGACCCGCGTTGAAAGCATGGCTGCGATGGCGGGATTTACATCAGGGGGCGCCGTGGTGCGGCGGCAGCTAGTGGATGCCGTTCATCTGATCGTTCAGGTCTCGCGCATGCGTGACGGCAAACGGCGCATCACCTCGATTTCCGAAATAGCCGGTCTGGCGGGTGACACGATTACTTTGCAGGAATTGTTTAGTTTTCGTACCGATCCGGGCAGTACCCGCACGCAAGTGACGGGAGATTATGTGTTTTCCGGCTACCGCCCCAAATTCGCCAGCCGTGCCGCCGACTACGGTGTAACGGACGAGCTTGATGCGATTCTGGGGGGCTAAGCCATGTCCATGACCATCATGATTTGGGGGCTCGGTCTTGCGCTGAACATCGGCCTAATCCTCTTTGGCTTGATCCTCGCAGACCGTCAGCGTCGCTATCATATGGCGCGGTTGCAGCGGGCGCAGGGTCGTACAACGGCCGCGGCGGAAAAACCGGGAAAGGTGCAGAAAAGGGTCTCCTATGCCGAGTTGAGCTTTATGGGCCGGGTGCTTGCGCGGCTTGATGACCAATTGGCACAGACCAGCCTGACCTTGGGCGCCCGCGCGCTTTTGGTGCAGGCCGGGTTGGGTGTGCTGACAATTTTCGCCGGTGGCGTGTTGGGTCTCGGGATGCATCCTGTGACGGCTCTGGTGCTCGCCTTGCTGCTGCCTTGGGGCATTGTGACGATGATACTCAAATCGGCACAAGCGCGGTATCGCCTGACATTCACCGAAGGGTTGCCAGAGGCGCTTGATATCTTTGCGCGGGGGTTGCGAGCGGGCCGACCAGTGTCGGACTCGCTGTCGATCGTTGTAAAAAGCTCCAAAGGGCCACTGGCGCACGAATTCACCCGCTGCCATGACGCCATCTGCATGGGAACTGCATTGCCTGACAGCCTCGACCGTTTGGCGCAGCGCGTCCCCACGCCAGAGGTCTGTTTCTTCTCTGTTGCAACCGCGCTTCAGGCGGAAACCGGCGGCAATCTGATCGAGACAATGGAAAACCTTGCCATGCAGCTGCGCGAGCGTCGCAAGCTGCGCAAAAAGGCGCGTGCGCTGTCGTCCGAGGCGCGGGCAAGTGCAGCAATTCTGGCTTCCCTGCCTTTTGCCGTCTGCCTGCTGATTGCCTTCCTGAACCTTGGCTATCTTGAACCGCTCTATGCCGATGCGCGGGGGCAGGTGATGTCTCTGGTGGCAGTCACAAGCGTGTCGATGGGCGTCTTCATCATGGCACGGATGGGTAAACTAGATGTTTAGCATGGCGCCCGATATCTTCTGGATGGCCTTTTTAGGGTTGGTCGCGGCGATGACGGGTTGTGTTGCCCTATTCGAAATGGAGCGTCAGCGCAGCTTGACCCAAGCGCGCCTGAGCCGCGCGAACGGCACGGCCCAAACGCGGCGCAGCCAGAAGGGCAAGCAAGACCAGCGCAAGTTTCTGGCCGGTTTACGCCATGCTGTAGCGCAGATTGGTGAGCGGCTGGCTGTGGTGTTGGGGGGCGAGGCGCGTGAAACCGCTGCGGATCTGGCATCGGCCGGCTTTCGAAGCCGGGATGCGTTGCTCATCTATGCATTCCTCAAGACGATCCTTCCCTTGATCGCTGTGATCGCGGGGCTGATCTGGTTGTTGCTTAGCTACCCTATCGGGATCGAGATGGTCTTACCGGGGGCTGCGGTGATCGCCACAGCATTGGGCCTGTCCAAGGGTGTCGACTTTGTCCTTGACCATATGCGCAGCAAACGGCTTGACCAGATCCGTCGTGGCTTTCCTGATATGCTTGAGCTTTTAGTGATCTCGTCCGAGGCGGGACTTGGCCCGCAACCTGCTTTGCACCGGGTGGCGTCAGAACTGACGCTCACGCACCCCGCCTTGGCGCTGGAAGTTTTGCAAATGGTGTCCGAGATGCGTTTGACCAATGATCGTCGCGCGGCTTATGCCAAGCTGAATGCTCGTATTCCGTTGCCAGAGATTGGCGTTTTCACCCAAACGCTGGATCAATCCGACACCTACGGTACGCCATTTTCAAGCGCCATGCGCACCCTGATCGCCGAACAGCGCAGCAACCGGTTGATGTGGATCGAGGAAAAGGCCGCACGTCTGCCTGTCTTGATGACCTTGCCGCTGATCTTTTGCATCATGCCTGCGGTTTTTGTTGTGCTTGTGGGCCCGGCTGCGCTGAGCGTCTTCGACAATATCCTGAGCGGAGGCTGATCCGATGCACCTTTCCACTTCCCGTCACAATCTACGCCGGTTTCGCCGCGACCAGTCCGGCGCGGTGGCCGTAGAATTTGTGTTGATCGGCCCAATCCTGTTTGCGCTGCTCTTTGGCATCATCGTGATCGCCTATTTCATGGGGCTCAGCCATTCGGTCAGCCAATTGGCCACAGGTGCCGCCCGCGCTTCTGTGTCAGGGCTGGACGCAGAAGAACGGCAAGATTTTGCGGAAAGCTATCTTGCAGAAGGAAGCAGCCGCTACCCTTTACTGGCGCAGACCGCCATTACCCCACAGGTCACGATTGCACCGGGGCATCCCTCGAACATCACAGTTCAGGTGACCTATGACCTCGATGGATCCATTCTTGATCTGGCGAACGGATTCCTGGGGTTGGATCTGGCGAACATCAAAGGGAGTGCATTCCTTGAATATTGATGCAGTTTTCCTACGCCAGTTCCACCGTGACGAATCCGGTGCTGTTGCCGTCATCGTGGCGCTGCTGCTGGTCGTGCTCTTGGGCTTTACCGCGCTGGGCGTTGATGTGGCCTCGCTTTATCGGGATCGTGCGCGGCTTCAGGCGGTGGGTGACCTGACCGCGATGAGCGCCGTTGCCGCCCCGGATGACGCAACGGCGCGGGCAAGCAAGGCAATGGCACGCAATGGCGGGGAAAAGCCCGAATTGAATAGGCTTCAACTGGGCCGCTTCTTGCGCAATCCCGAAATCCCGCCACAAGACCGTTTCCTGCCCTTGTCCGCAGGGACGCCAGGCATCAATGCGGTTGCCGTCACGTTGGGCGAACGTGCACCGCTGCACTTCGCCAAAATTTTCAGTGATGAGACTGACGTCGGCCTCACCCGCCGGTCGCTTGCGATCCGGACAGGCGCCGTAAGTTTCTCGCTTGGCAGCCATATCGCACGGTTGGACGCCGCGAACCTGAGCGAGGCATTGTCCGGCAGCTTTGGCACTTCCGTGTCGCTAAGCGCCGGCGATGTTGATGTGCTTGCTGATGCAGAGTTTGACATGGGCGATCTTCTCGTGGCGCTGGACAATCTGACCGGGATCGGATCACGCAATCCGGCGGCGATCCTTGAGGCCGAGACGACAGCAGCTGATGTTCTGACCGCCTTGCAAAGCGTTCTTCCCTCCGGTGCTGCCGGGATCCTGGGACCAATCGTTTCTGCTGCGCCGGACACCTCCGTGCCGGTTGCGTCACTCGTTGGCGGGATCGACGTCGATCTGGGCCTGACAGCGGCCGAATTCGCCTCCGAAATTGAAATCTCGCCCGTGGATGTCTTGCGCTCGCTCTTGGGTGCCAATCCTGTCAATCATGGTCTGAACCTTGGTCTTGCTGTTCAAGTGCCCGGCGTTCTGGACACCTCTGTGCAACTTTCCGTAGGAGAGCCTCCGGCGCAGTCAGGCTGGATCGCACTCGGTGAAGAAGGCGTGCAGTTGCATCGCGCTGCGGTACGCCTGCATTCCAACACAGAGCTTTCTGTCAGTCTTTTAGGTGATCTGGGTCTGGGTGTGACAGCCACGGCCCTGCATCTGCCAATCTATCTCGAAGCTGCAGGTGCCACGGCCACGCTCGAGCAGATGACCTGTGCTGGAACAGACCCTGCCGACGTGGTCGCGCGCTTTCGGACAGGGCCAACACCGCTGCACCCGCTGAACGGCACTTCTGTAGCAGCGCTTTATCTGGGTGAATTGCCGGGCAATCAAATGGCAGGTGGGGCGATTGACCCGTCCACGCTGGATTTTGCTGACTTTCTGAACCTTTCGATCCGGGTCAACTTGCTCTTGGTCAATATCGAAATTGACGGACTTACCTTACAGGCGCGTTCGCATGTGGCGTTGGGGCAGTCACAAGAGCAAACCGTGGACTACACCCGCGATGACATTGCGAATGGTCGCATGACACGGCACTTCGCATCGGGTGACCTGCTTAGCACAGGGGTGCAAAGCCTGCTTTCACCCCAGAATACAGAGCTGCGGGTCAAGCCCGGTCAGCAGGGTCTGCTTGGTGAAGTGGTAGGGCCGTTGATCGCGAATGTGCTGGCAATCCTGCCTGAACGTTTGCTGGCATCGGTTGCTGGTCCATTGGATTCAGTGCTGAACGGCACGCTGAATGCAGCCGGTCTGCGATTGGGAGAAGGTGAGCTGACCTTGACCGGACATCACTGCGAACGGGTGCAGCTTGTCCGGTAAAGCAAGGATCAGCTTAATGGGAAGCGCGGACCAGATGCGCAGAATGGGCAGCCGCCGCAGCATTCGGCGCGCGACGCGCGGAACGTCCGACCAAAGGAAGAATCGAACGGGTCAGGATCGGAGTCGGAGCGGCGGCGTCCTCAACCGAAGCACCGGTTTCCTTTGCCATCGCGCAGACTTCGTCGGTGACAAAAGCAATCAGCTGATAACGGGATTCGAGGCCGGATTTGTTATAAATGCTGCCCAACTGCGATTTCACAGTGGCAATCGCACAGCCACGCATTTCCGCGACTTCGCTGTTGGAGAACCCTTTCGCAACAAAAATCGCGACATCCGCTTCTGCCTGCGACAAGCCCCAAACGGGCGCATGACGCGCGATGACAGTCTCTTTTGCGATAGGTTCCTGTGCGCCGGGGGCAAGGCGCATCTTGCGTTGCCCGGTAGTGTAGGACCGCAACCCGATGAAGGAGAGGTAGGCCACACCGGTGGTCAGCACAAAAAACAAGGTAAACAAGGCGACGATACCCGCGAGGTCGACCTGTACTGGGTTCATCACGAAACGTGCAATCAGTAGTGTTTTCATCGCCGCGATAACTGAAATCGTTCCGATGCCCAGTATCAAATAACGTGTCATTTTCACTCTCTCTCATTTGTTGGTTTGGTTCGCACATTTTCTTTAAACAATATGGCAAAATTAAGTTGAATGAGGCAGGGTAACCCTGGCGGGAAAGGCGTTTATTTCTAACGTTTTATGCGTGTGTTCGGCCTTGGTGTCGCTGTCAGTGAACACAGCCAATCGGTCTTGATCGTTCGATTTTTGTTCTCACCGGTGCGCCGATAAATTAGGCAAATTTCGCCATTATCCTCAAGATATTAGAGGCCAGTACGCCCTCTGGAAATTTCGCGTTGTAGAATCTTGGAGGGACGTCCAAGATAGATTCCAATAAATAAACCGCTCCTGCCTCAAGGCAGCGTGGGGTAACAACGGGGAAAAACTTGATGACTTCAACCGACGGGGCTTTTGTTGCCTTTGATCGTGTCCAAAAGAGCTATGACGGCGAAACGCTCGTGGTCAAAGATCTTAACCTGTCCATGCCGAAAGGCGAATTTCTGACAATGCTTGGGCCTTCGGGGTCCGGCAAAACAACCTGCCTCATGATGCTTGCCGGGTTTGAAACAGCGACCCACGGCGACATTCTGTTGGATGGGGTATCTATCAACAATATTCCGCCCCACAAGCGTGGCATCGGCATGGTTTTTCAGAACTACGCGTTGTTTCCGCACATGTCGGTTGCTGAAAACCTCTCTTTTCCTCTGGAAGTGCGCAAGATCGGCAAATCCGAGCGTGAAGAGAAGATAAAGCGCGCGCTGGATATGGTTCAAATGGGCGATTTTGCGGGCCGGCGGCCTGCGCAATTGTCAGGTGGTCAGCAACAGCGGATTGCGCTAGCGCGGGCCTTGGTGTTCGAACCCGAACTGGTCCTGATGGACGAGCCCTTGGGCGCCTTGGACAAACAGCTGCGCGAGACGTTGCAATTCGAGATTACCAATCTGGCGCACGAGCTGGGCATCACCACCGTCTACGTTACACACGACCAGACAGAAGCCTTGACGATGTCCGATAGGGTCGCCGTTTTCGACGATGGCCGCATTCAGCAACTCGCCCCGCCGGACGAGCTTTATGAGCTGCCAGAGAACAGTTTTGTCGCGCAATTTATTGGCGAAAACAACACCTTGGAAGGTGTCGTTCAAGAAATCAAAGGCGAGACCTGCGTGGTCAAGCTCGACAGTGGCGAGATCATCGACGCTGTACCTGTGAACGTCAGCAAAGTCGGCGAGCGTACCAAGGTGTCGATCCGCCCTGAGCGGGTAGAGATCGGGCGCGACCGTTTGGAAGCTGACGCCCATATGCTCAAGGCCGAGGTGCTGGAGTTCATCTATATGGGTGATATTTTCCGCACGCGGCTTCGGGTTGCGGGCATTGATAATTTCATCATCAAAACGCGTAATTCCCCCGACCAGACACGCCTCAAACCGGGTGAGATCGTTGAAATCGGGTGGATGCCTCGAGACTGTCGCGCGCTGGACGCCTAAGCGGCGCTGCGTTCGACACGAGTTAGAGAGTGCGGCCGCCCGGGCTGCGGTCTTGAAAGAACTAACCGGGTAATAATAAACGGGAGATACCAATGAAAACGACTATCACACTGATGGCCACAACATGCCTGACGCTGACGGCCGCAATGGCCAATGCCGACGGTCACATGGCGGGCGAAATGACCATCGTCAGCTGGGGCGGGGCCTATTCTTCGTCACAGCAGAATGCTTATCACGACCCCTATATGGAAAAGACGGGCATCAGCATCATCAACGATGAATCCTCGTCCGAAGCCGTGGCCAAGCTGCGTGCAATGAACGAAGCGGGTAATGTTACCTGGGATCTGGTCGATGTAGAAGCCGCAGATGCGATCCGCCTGTGTGACGAAGGTCTCGCGGTCGAGATCGACGCCGATGAAGTGCTGGCAGCTGCGCCAGATGGAACCTCTGCATCCGATGATTTCGGCGACTCGCTGATCTCCGACTGCTTTATCCCGCAGATCGTCTTTTCGACCACCTTCGGCTATCGCACAGACATGGTGCCAGAGGGCGTTGAACCGCCAAAGGGCGCATGTGACGTGTTCGATCTGGAAACATATCCAGGCAAGCGCGCTCTGAACCGCAACCCGATTGCGAACATGGAATGGGCGCTGCTCTGTGACGGCGTTGCCTACGAAGATGTCTACGACACGCTTGAGACCGAAGAGGGTCAGGCAAAGGCATTCGCCAAGCTCGACACCATCAAGGACCAGACCATCTGGTGGACTGCCGGAGCGGAAACACCACAGCTGCTGGCCGATGGCGAGATCTTCATGGGTTCCACATATAATGGTCGTTTGTTCAGCGTGATTGCAGAACAGGACCAGCCTGTTGGTATGGCGTGGGATTGGCAGATGTTCGATCTGGACGGTTGGGTGATCCCGACTGGCCTGTCCGACGAGCGTATGGCCCGCGTAATGGACTACCTCGAGTTCGCGACAGACACGCAGCGCCTTGCCGATCAGGCCAAGTACATCTCCTACGGTCCCGCCCGTGCGTCTTCCGCGCCGCTGGTCGGTGATCACGCGACACTGGGTATTCCAATGGCCGAGCATATGCCAACGGACCCGGCAAATGCGACCAACACCTTCTACAACAACTACCTGTGGTGGGCAGATTACCGCGATGATCTGGATGCAAAATTCCAGGCATGGTTGTCACAGTAAGCTATTGATTTGTCAGGGCGCAGCATCGGCTGCGCCCTGACCTTCCGTTCCGGAAAACTTACAGACGATACGACAAAACAACGCCGATCCAATCGGCGGACCAGAACCCAACAGGGGACATCTCCATGGCAGAAGACATGCTGGCCGCCGATGGCCGCCCGCTCAAGGCATCTTTGAACCGCGCACTGCGCCGCCAGAAGCTGCGTGCGCTGATGCTGATCGCGCCTCTGTTACTCTTTATCATGGTGTCATTTGTGATGCCGATTTTCGACATGCTGTTCCGCTCTGTCGAGAACCAGATCGTGAGCGAGACCTTGCCGCGTACAACGCTGGCATTGCAGGATTGGGACGCAACCGCCGCACAACTGCCCGATGATCCGGTGTTCGAGGCGATGTATACCGACCTTGTACTGGCCGCTGAATACAAGTCGCACACCCGTCTGGGCAGCCGCCTGAACTATGAAATGACAGGTATTTCATCCCTGTTTCGCAAATCAGGCCGCGCCGTCGGGCGTTTTGATACCGACCGCTACACCGATGCTTTTCAGGAAGCTGACCCCGCTTATGCCGATCCGGCGCAATGGGCAGAATGGATGGCGGATGATGAAATTCGGGCTGAACTGCCGCGCACGGCAGATGCTTATGATGGCTGGGCAAAGATGCTCGTCTCCGTCGAAGACGAACTGCCTGTAGAAGAAGAGCCATGGGATTTCGTTTATACTGCTCTCTATGCAGATGCGCAGGCGGGGGCGGATTTGCCGATCTCTGTCGATCTGTCCGGCGTTGAACCTGTATCTCTGCAGGCGCAATTCGAAGACATAGACGAAGATTGGCTGGATCCGGATGTCTGGCTGACGATCAAACGCTATTCGCCGGATTACACCAGCGGCTATTTCCTGAACTCCGTCGACCTGACAAAAGGTGCTGACGGGATCGAGGCCCGCCCCGAGAATGAACAAATCTACATCACGCTTTTCATCCGTACGATGATCATGTCGATGTCGATTATGGGCATGTGCGTCTTGCTGGGGTATCCGATTGCGTGGCTTCTGGC
The DNA here is from genome assembly GCF_000622365.1 of Sulfitobacter noctilucae. GTDB lineage: Bacteria > Pseudomonadota > Alphaproteobacteria > Rhodobacterales > Rhodobacteraceae > Sulfitobacter > Sulfitobacter noctilucae. Next base: position 67,430 of record NZ_JASC01000003.1, read on the forward strand.
CAACCTGACGGATCGCACAGCTAACATGTTGATGATACTCGTCCTTTTGCCCTTCTGGACTTCACTACTGGTCCGTACTTCGGCCTGGAAAGTTCTGTTGCAGCAAGAGGGGGTGATCAATGACATCCTCGTTTGGATCGGCCTAGTAGCCGACAATGACCGACTGCAGATGATCAACAACCAGACGGGTACGATCATTGCGATGACGCATATCTTGCTGCCCTTTATGATCCTGCCGCTTTATTCGGTGATGAAGACGATCCCGCCCAGCTATCTGCGCGCGGCCAAATCGCTGGGGGCAACCAACTGGACCGCCTTCTGGCGTGTCTATTTCCCGCAGTCGGTGCCGGGCATCGGGGCGGGGTGTATCCTCGTCTTCATTCTCGCCATTGGCTATTACATCACGCCGGAACTGGTGGGCGGCACCAAGGGGGTCTTCATCTCCAACCGGATCGCCTACCACATTTCCAGCTCGCTGAACTGGGGGCTCGCGGCGGCGCTTGGGACAATCCTGCTGGTGGTCGTGATGCTGCTCTATTGGGTGTACGACAAGATCGTCGGCATCGATAACGTGAAACTGGGGGGCTAATCCATGTCAGGCGTGCCAATATATGCAACCACCGGGCAACGGATCTGGTACTACGGTTTCCGCGTAATCTGCGGGTTGATCTTTTTCTTCCTGATCGCACCCATTCTGGTCATCATCCCGCTCAGCTTCAATGCGCAGGATTTCTTTACATTCACCCCCGAAATGCTGGCTTTCGATCCCGAAGGCTACTCGACCAAGCATTACGAAGACTTTTTCTCCAATTCGGATTGGCAACTCGCGCTCAGAAACTCCCTTAAAATCGCGCCGGTTGCGACGTTGATTTCGGTTTCGCTGGGCACATTGGCGGCTATCGGGCTGAGCCAAAGTCATGTGCCGTTCCGCCGGGGGATCATGGCCATTCTGATTTCACCGATGATCGTACCGCTGATTATCTCGGCTACGGGGATGTATTTTTTCTATTCCAACCCCTATATCCCGACGCCTTTTGGCAAAATCGAACTGCCGTTTACCCTGACCGGGACGTACATTGGTGTGGTGCTTGCGCACGCGGCGCTGGGCATTCCTTTTGTGATCATCACCGTGACGGCGACGCTTGTCGGCTTTGACCGATCCTTGACGCGTGCAGCGGCGAACATGGGGGCCGGGCCGGTAACGACCTTCTTCAAAGTGCAGATGCCATTGATCCTGCCTGGTGTGGTCTCGGGCGGCTTGTTCGCCTTCATCACATCGTTCGATGAAGTTGTCGTGGTTTTGTTTGTTGGTTCCGCAGGGCAAAAAACGCTGCCTTGGCAGATGTTTACCGGTTTGCGCGAACAGATCAGCCCTACCATTCTGGCGGTGGCGACGATATTGATCGCTGTCTCTGTCGTGCTGCTTTTCGTTGTTGAGTTGTTGCGGCGTCGTTCTGAACGTTTGCGGGGTATCACGCCGAGCTAAAGCGCGTGAAATGTGGCGGGGGACAAACCCGTCCCAAGCCGCACCTAGGGCTTTGCAGCTGCCCAAGCCCATTCGTTCAGGTTCATCTTTCAAAAGCACTTACGCCACACCGGCGCGCCTGGCCAAGCTTGGAGGCACAACAAGCACCGTCTTCTCAGCTGCGGGACAGCGATGTCAAAGCGCAGCAGGCCAGTGTGCATCACTGCTCGACCACGATATGTCTGTCCGATAGTCGACAACAGATTGGTCCAAACCTAGCAACGGAAAGAGGCATCTCATTCTTTCCTGCTAGCATGCGGTCTCATCGGCCTAGACTAATTGCGTCATGACCGGCACAGGTTTAGTCAGCTTTCTCCGCGACAAGCGCAGCAAGCTCTATCAGTTGCTCTTGCGTCAGCGGCTTGTTGAGGAAGTCATGCACGATCTTGTAACTTCTCGCGCGTTGCTCATCCTTGGGATAGAGCGACGTTGTCAGCATTACGACGATCGGACAAAGGTTGACGCCAAAGCGCTTGGTCGCCTCTTCCAAAAACTCGAAGCCGTCCATTTTCGGCATGTTTATATCAAGAAGGATCAGATCGGGATTGGGCGTTTCCGGATCGGAGAGATAGGCCAGCGCCTCTGTCGCGTCGACATATTGTAATAAATTGCGCACTAGGCCGGATTTTTGTGCGATGCGTTTATAGATCATCTGATCGAAACTGCTGTCGTCGATCAGCATCAGAGTCTGAAGGGGAAAGTGTTCGCTTTTGGTGTCTTTCATACTTGCGTTAACCTTATTGTAAAGGATGTTCCCTGCGCAGGTCCGGAGGCTACGGCAATATGACTGTCATGGTTCGCCGCAATTCGTTGGCATATGGCCAACCCCAATCCCCGGCCGGAGTATTCAGTCTCCATGTTCAAGCGCTTGAATATGGTAAATATCTCTTCGTGTTTGTTGGGTTCAATGCCGATGCCGTGGTCCCTGATAGTGAGCGCAATCCTGTTGGTGTCCGGCTCTGGAACAGCGGAAATCGACACATCGGGTGCGGAGCCAGTACGGTAAAACTTCAGCGCGTTGTCGATCAGCTGGTTCAATAGCGTATGCAACTGGGCTCTATCCCCAAGAACCGTCGGCATGTCAGACACGGCAATACGTGCGGCACTTGCGCGAATGCGATCCGCGTTCGTGTCGAGGATACTGTGCACAATGTCACCAAGCGCCACAGGTTCGGGGACAACGTCATCATCGACGACCTGCGTATACTTAAGCAGGCTATCCACCAGATCACCCATTTGACCCAGCGTGATATGCGCCATCCTCAGCAGTTCCATCGCATCTTCATCCAGGGACGGTCCATGCGACGCGGTCAGCTCGCTCAGCAGGAGGTTCAGTGTGTTTGATGGTGTTTTCATGTCGTGGGACATTGAATAGGAAAAGGCACGCAGCTCTTTGTTGATGGTAACCGCACGCTGATGCTCAAACCGTGCGCTTTCTTCTGCGGTCTTCTGCAAGGTGATGTCTGTAGCGACACCGATATGGCGGATGACTTGCCCTCTTCGATCACGCTCGAACACCGCATCGTTGGACAAAAGCCAGACCCAACTGCCCTGCTTATGCTTAACTCGGTATTCCAGTTGCAGCACCTCACCATCGTGGAGGCTTTGCAAATGGCCGAAATGCGCAAAAACCCTTTCAAGGTCATCGGGATGACAGAGCATTGGCATCATATCAGCACCCATTGCCTGAACTTCACCAGTGGAATAGCCAAGGGCAGCGCCAATGGAATGGTTCGAATATTCGTTCGACTGGGTTTGATGGTTATAGACGTAGACAATGTTGGGCAGAATATCAGTGACCTTTTGCAGGAAGGGCGCCGCATCCCAAGCGTATATTCCGGCCTGGGCTACTTCTTGCAACATGTGAATATTGTTCGGCATCGCGGTTTTCCCTACAGATTTATTCACATCTAGGCAGATCCTATTAACGCAAAGTGAATGCGACACGGTCTGCGTTCAGATTGTTTAGAAAACCCATTAACATGCTGAATACACGGTTATCGAGGACGCGACCTATGGATGAGAAACTGCGAAACAGCTTGGCTTTGGCGAAAGAAGAACTGGATTTCCAGCTGTCGCCCAGCAAGTCGGCCAAGGATGCCATCGGCGTGCTGAACTGGATGGTCGATCAGACCAGTCTCGCCCTGCAGGACGCGGCGATCCTTGTGCAGAAGGATGCTCCCTACGGCGCTGCAGCACGTCAAAAGCTGGATGTGTTTGCGCCGCACGGTGGCGGCGCGGCACCTTGTTTTGTCTTTTTGCATGGCGGGTTCTGGCAGGAAGGGGACACTTCTGTTTCCGGCTTTGCTGCGGCTAACTTCCTGCAGATGGGGTGGTCCTATGTTTCGGTCGGCTACACATTAACCCCTGAAGCGCGGCTCACTGATATCGTGCAAGAGGTACATGATGCGCTGTCGTATCTGCACACGCACGCGGCCGCTTTGGGCATCGACAAGGCCCGCATCATTTTGGCAGGGCATTCGGCGGGCGGGCATCTGGCTGCTGCAGTGCTGGCCGATGTGCTTGGTCTTGGCGCACATCGTCATCTGGCCGGAGCGGTCGTTATCAGCGGGGTGTTCGAACTTGCCCCGATCGCGCGCTCTTATGTCAATGATTTGGCGCAGATCACGGCAGAGGAAGTCGAGGCGCTGTCGCCAGTCCGATTTGCACCCGCGGCTTCAATCCCGGTGCATATAGAGGTAGGCGCGGATGAACCCGAAGCGTTCCGTTTGCAATCGCAAGTACTGATCGAGACTTGGGCCGCTTATTTGCCGCGTCTGACACATAGCGTTGCAACAGGCCGCGATCACTTTGATGTTTTGATGCCGCTCGCTGATCCCCAATCGGCGCTTGTTCATCGCATTAAATCTATGGTTGTGCCGCCAAATGATTGATTGATTTCAACCGTGTGGCTGCGCAGGATGCCGGACATCAAAGTTAGATGCGGCAGGGACGACATGATCAGTCAAGAGTTGAACGATACCATCACGCGAACAGGGCCGGGCAGCGATGCGGGTGCGGTCTTGCGCCGTTACTGGCAACCCGCCGCACTTCTGGATGAATTGCAGGGCGAGCGCCCTTTGGTACCTGTCACGCTACTGGGCGAAAGGCTGGTTCTGTTTCGCGATAATGAGGGGAAGCTGGGCCTAATCGACCGTCATTGCCCCCATCGGGGCGCTGATCTGTGCCACGGTCGGCTGGAAGACAACGGGCTTCGCTGTCCGTTCCACGGATGGCACTTTGACCGCAGCGGCCAGTGCCTGGAACAACCCGGAGAGCCAGAGGGCAGCCGGATGCACGAAAGCATCCGCACTACGTCTTATCCAGTGGAGGAACGTAACGGCATCATCTTCGCCTACCTAGGACCGGGTGATCCGCCGCCTTTTCCCAACTTCGACTGCTTTCGGGCACCTGACACCCATGTTTTTGCGTTCAAGGGCCTTTGGGAATGTAACTGGCTTCAGGCGATGGAGGTCGGGATCGATCCGGCGCACGCATCGTTTCTGCACCGCTTTCTCAAGGATGAAGATACCGCCGACAGCTATGGCAAGCAATTCCGCGATGCAGCCACTGCCGACACCAACATCCCGATGACCCGGCTTCTGCGCGAGTATACCAATCCCGAAATTACGGTAGAAGAAACCGATTATGGCCTGCGCCTGATTGCCCTACGCCATCTGGACGACACACAAAGCCATATCCGCATCACCAACCAGATCTTTCCGCAGGCGATCTCCATTCCGATGAGTCGCGAGATGATCATTACCCAGTGGCACGTGCCGGTCGATGATGAGCATTGCTATTGGTATTCGATGTTCACCAGCTTTACCGCGCCGGTGGACAAAGAAAAGATGCGGGCCCAGCGGCTGAAGGAACACCGCCTGCCGGATTACGCACCGCTTAAGAACAAGCGCAACAATTACGGGTTCAATCCGGAAGAACAGCGCACGGAAACCTATACGGGCATGGGTATGGACATCAACGTCCATGACCAGTGGGCGGTGGAAAGCCCCGGGCCGATTTTTGACCGCACCAAAGAGCATCTGGGCAAGACCGATGTGGCGATCATCAAATACCGGCGCATGTTGCGTGCGGCGATTGCTGCGGTGAAGGACGGCAAGGAGGACGCTTTGCCGATGCGCGGGGCGGTGGACCCAACCACGATCCAGGGACCAATTTCCAATGATACGATCGGAGATAAGGCGCAGTGGCGCGACGTCTCTTCCCAAAGTGACACCTCGCGGCGGGCAGCTTGTAGCGATTGGGACGCTACCCTGTGACGGACGGGGTCAAGGACCGCATCGCGGGTGGCGCAATCGCCCGTGCAGGGTTGCTCGATAGCGCGGACATTGACCGTTCTGCGGCGTTGGTTGCAGAGGCGGAAGCAGCGGGGCTAGAAACCATCCGTGTGCTTTTTACCGACCAAAACGGCATCCTGCGCGGCAAAACCGTTGTCGCCTCTGCTTTGACCTCGGTCTTGGCTGACGGCCTCGCCGCTCCCTCAACACTTTTGCTGAAGGACACCTCGCACCGAACCGTCTTTCCCGTCTGGCAGGCGGATGGCGATGTGGCTGGGGGCATGCGTGGTGCAGGCGATGTGCTGATGGTGCCGGACCCTGCGACGTTTCGCGTTCTTCCTTGGGCACCGCATTCCGCGTGGCTTCTGTGTGATCTGCGCTACCGCGATGGGGCAGAGATGCCGATGTGCACTCGCGGTATCCTGCGCAACGCGACGGCGCGTTTGGCAGATCAGGCCAAAGCGCTGGTCGTGGGTCTGGAGGTCGAGTTTCACGTCTTTCGCGTCCTTGATCCCCGGTTGGAGCATACCGATGCGACCATGCCGGCCCAACCGCCCATCACCCAGAACATCGCACAGGGCTATCAGTTTCTGACCGAACAAAACTACGATGCGTTGGAGCCGGTGATGGACAGCCTGCGCCGCGCTTTGCAAGGCCTAGGACTACCGATCAGGTCGATGGAGGTCGAGATGGGGCCAAGTCAGATCGAGTTTACCTTCGATCCGGCAGATCCGATGACCCACGCCGATAACATGGTGATGCTGCGCACGGCCGTCAAAGAGATATGCCAGCGGCAGGGCCTTCATGCGACGTTCATGTGCAAACCGGCGCTTCCGAATGCAGCGGCGAGCGGATGGCATCTGCATCAGTCGTTGGTGGACGTGGCCACAGGTGCCAATCTGTTTATGCCTGAGGGACAGGGCATCACAAATACGGCTTCAGCCTGGATCGCTGGGCTTTTAGCGCATGCAGCGGCGGGCTGTCTGCTCAGCACACCTACGGTCAACGGCTACAAACGGTATCAGCCGCATCAGCTTGCGCCGAACCGCATTGTATGGGGGCGCGACAATCGGGGTGCCATGATCCGTGGGCTGATGTCACAGGGTGATCTCGCAAGCAGGATCGAGAACCGGGTCGCCGAACCCACAGCCAACCCCTATTTGCTCTTCGCCAGCCAGATCATCGCCGGTATGGATGGTTTGGCACAAGGTATGCAGGCACCGATGGCGGTCGAAGACCCCTATGATGCGGCGGCGACCGCTTTGCCGGAAAGCCTGTTGGCGGCGATTGAGGCCTTCGGTGCATCGGCTTTGTATCGACAGGCTTTGGGCGGCGATTTTGTCGAGTACCTGTGCCGCATTCGTCGCGCGGAGTGGGACCGCTATCATCTGACGGTCTCGGCCTGGGAGCAGCAAGAGTATTTCAGCCTGTACTGACATCCGCCGTGTTTGCGCCACTGCTTGCGCAGGCTTGGCGTTCATAGTCTAACTCGCATCAGATTTTTGAGAACGGGAGAAACGGGATGGAAATGTGGGCAGGTAGTGTGGCTGTGGTCACAGGCGGGTCGTCTGGCCTCGGGGCTGCAAGTGCCGAAGCTTTGGCGCAGGCAGGGTTCAAGGTGGCGCTGTTCGATCTGAATGAAGAGGCGGGCAAAGCCAAGGCCGCAGAGTTGAGTGGTGGCTTTTACAGCGTCGATGTATCGGATGCCGCCAGCGTCAAAGCCGCGATGGATAAGGTTGTGAGTGACATGGGCATGCCGCGTGTCCTGGTGAATTGTGCGGGCATCGGCCCTGCTGCCAAAACCGTATCGCGTGGAGAACCGCACGATCCGGCGATGTTCGCCAAGGTCATCGGGATCAATCTCGTAGGCTCTTTCATTTGCGGATCAGAGGCGGCAGCGCGCATGGTTGGTGCCGATCCGATGGCCCCTGATGGCGCGCGCGGTGTGATCATCAACACCGCATCCGTGGCCGCATATGAGGGACAAGTGGGTCAGGTGGCCTATGCCGCATCAAAGGGCGGGATTGTCGGTATGACACTACCGATGGCCCGTGACCTTGCAGACAAAGGCGTGCGCGTCTGTACCATCGCACCGGGGTTATTCTTGACACCTTTGTTGCAGGGCCTACCGGAGGATGTGCAAACATCGTTGGGCGCTCAGGTGCCGTTCCCATCGCGGTTGGGCGATCCGGCGGAGTACGGCAAACTTGTTTGCCATATCGTGGACAATCCGATGCTGAACGGAGAGGTGATCCGCCTTGACGGGGCCATCCGCATGGCACCCCGGTAAATCAATCGTGGCGCAGGATTATTCCTGCGCCTTGGTTTCCAGCGCACGATCGGCGAGGGGGACATTCAACGTTGACCATGTATCGTCACGCGGTGGCATTGGAGGCGTGTCACACGAACGTTTGTGGATGTTCACCTTGGCAATGAAATTTGCAGATATGGGTGCCGTCACAAACAGGAACCCCATGATAAGCAACTCGTGAAACGAGCCTTCCGAGAAGACATAGGAATGGATCATCGAGGCCAGCAAGAATGACCCGATCCCGATGGTGCCGACTTTGGTTGGGGCGTGCAGGCGGGTCATAGAGTCATTGAACTTGAGCAAACCGATGGTGCCCACAAGCGCAAACCCTGCACCCAGCAGCAGGCATACCGCCACTGCATATGTTCCGATAATTTGCATACTCATTCGATGATATCCCCCCGCAGTACAAACCGCGCATAGGCAACGGTCGATACAAAACCGAGCATCGCGATGATTAGTGTTACTTCAAAATAGATGCGGCTGCCTTGGGCGATGCCAAGCAAAACGATGAGCCCTATGGCATTCACCACCATCGTATCCAGTGCCAGAATTCGGTCGCCAACACTCGGTCCGATGACCAGACGGATCATTGACATGATCTGTGCTGCGGCCGCCGCGACAAAGGCAATGATAAACGTAATGTTCATGAACTCGGTTGCGGCGCTCATACGAAAATCTCCTTCAGGCGGCGCTCGTAGCGGTGTTTGATATCATCGCGCACCGCATCCGGATCGTCGGTGTGCAGCACATGCACCAAAAGGCTATGGCCTTCGTCCGACAGATCGGCCGATACCGTGCCGGGTGTCAGGGTGATGGTACCCGCCAGCACGGTGATCGCTTCGGGCTGCACCAGATCAAGCGGCACGACAATCCATGCGGGCCGCAGTTTGCTGTTGGGTTTGGTCAGCACGATCCACGCAACTTCGACATTGGCAACCATAATGTCCCAAAGCACGATCAGACAGTAGACCACCATGCGGCCGACCCGGATATTGCCCGGACGTTCGGGCCACCAAACCGCCGTGGTTTTGGTGATCACGATACCAAGAATGATACCGAAAACCACCATTCCGGCGGAAAGCTCGTTTTGCAGCAGCATCCAGATGACAGCCAGCAGCACGGTCAAAAGGGGGTGGGGGAAAAGCCAGCGGAAGGCGCGGGTCATATCAGTGCTCCTCCTCTTTGGTGGCATCGCTCAGTTTGCCGGGGGTGGTCAGCACCTTTTCATCGTAAGGCGCGGGGTCGAACAGATCCGCAGAGGTGCGCTCCATATAGCTGTAGGCCGGACCAGCAAAGATCGTATGCGCGACGAGCAGACATAGCAATCCGCCAACGGCCACATAGGACAGCGCTGCCGGTGCGGGGTCAGCGGGTGCATCGGGTGCATCAGGATCAACGGGAATGCTTTTTGCCTTCCAGAACAGGGTCGATCCGGCACGGGCAAAACCCACAATGCTGATCAGGCTGGAACACAGGACAACAGCCCAGATCCACGTGGCATTCGGCGTCTCAAATCCGGCATCCAGAACCATCAGTTTACCCAGGAAACCCGATAGCGGCGGCAAACCTGTCATCGCAATGGCCGCGACGAAGAACAGTGCCGAAGTAAGCGCCGCCCCGGCGACCGGAGGCATCGCGACAAGGCTCAAGTCTGCCCGGCCAGAACGGACCAGATCGGCAATCAGGAACAGTGCAGCAGCAGCCAGAGTCGAGTGAATAATATAGTAAAGAGCCGCAGTAATCCCCGCCGGGGTGAACATGGCGATGGCCACCATAACCATGCCCATTGATCCGATGACTGAAAAGGCAACCAGCCGGTCCAGTTTGCGGGCGGCCAGCACGCCGATCATGCCAACAGCTAGCGAGGCGAGTGCGGCGGGCATGAGCCAGGTGGTGTGCAGGCCCGAAGTGACGGCGAGGTCTGGTGGAAAGATCATCGTGTAGACCCGGATGATCGCATAGGCACCGACCTTGGTCATGATGGCGAAAAGGGCTGCAACCGGCGCAGGCGCTTCTGCATAGCTGGAGGGCAGCCAGAAGTGCAGTGGCACAATAGCCGCCTTGATTGCAAAGACCAGCAAAAGGAGCACTGCGGCCAGGCGGATGCCCACGGTATCGCCGGCATCAATCAACGCAACCCGTGCCGCCAGGTCAGCCATATTCAGTGTACCTGTCTGGGCATAGATTGCACCCAGCGCGAACAGAAAGAGCGTAGAGCCGATCAGGTTGAACAGCACATACTGCACGCCCGCCCGCAGCCGCACGTCCCCGCCCGAATGGATCATCAAGCCATAGGAGGCGATCAGTAGGACTTCGAAGAACACGAAAAGGTTGAAGAGGTCGCCGGTCAGAAAGGCCCCCATGATCCCCATCAGCTGGAACTGGAACAGCGCGTGGAAATGCCAGCCGCGTTCGTCCCATTTTGATCCGATGGCATAGAGCAAGACAAAGAAAGCCAGAACCGCCGTCAGCAGGACCATAATCGTAGACAGTCTGTCGCCAACCAGAACGATTCCGAAGGGGGCTGCCCAATCGCTCAATTGATAAAGCATGATGGTGCCGTCAGATGTTTCCCACGCCAGTCCGGCGGCGACAGCGATCATAGCCAGAACACCGACAACGGAGAAAGCGCGTTGAATCACGATATGATGGCGCGCGGCCAACACGATAAAGGGGGCCAGCAGGGCGGGCAGAATAATGGGCGCGATGAGCCAGTGGGTCATATGCTGCGCTCCGTCGTGTCTTCATCGTTTATTTCTGGGTCATTCACCCGGTCTTCACCAGCACCAAGATAGGCTCCAAGCGCTATCATCACGACCACCGCTGTCATGCCAAAGGAGATCACAATCGCCGTTAGTACCAACGCTTGCGGCAGGGGATCGGTATATGTCGCCGCATCGGTCAGGATCGGGGGTGCCCCCACGGTCAGGCGACCCGATGCAAAGAGAAACACATTCACCGCATAGGTCAGCAGGGAAATCCCCATGATCACCGGAAACGTGCGCAACCGAAGCGTCAGGTACATGCCCGCTGCGGTCAGGATGCCGATGGCAGAGGCGACAAGCAGTTCAAGTCCCATCTTATGCGCCCTCCATTCTTGGGTTGCTGGGGTCGGCGGGATCCACCTCGTCACGGGACGGGTCGATGTCCATCGGGTGTTCGCTGTCCTTGACATGGGCACGCCGCGCCAACCGCGAGAAGCTTTCGAGGGACAGCATGACTGCGCCAACAACGGCAAGGAAAACCCCGAGGTCAAAGAGCGCAGCAGTGGCCAGCTCGAATTTCTCGAACGGCGGAATGCGGACATAGGTGAAATCGGATGTGAGGAACGGTTTGCCTGCAAACCACGATCCGATGCCCGTCAGACCCGCGATCAACACACCTGCGCCAATAATCCCGTGGTAGGGATACCGCAGCCGCGCAGAGGTCCAGCTGAAACCGCTGGCCATATATTGCATGACCACACCGATTGAGACGACAAGACCTGCAATAAACCCGCCGCCCGGTTCGTTGTGGCCGCGCAGGAAGATATAGAAACCGACCAGCAGAACCACAGGCATGATCACGCGTGTCAGCACGACCATCATCATCGGGTGCCTGTCACCGGCCCGTGGCTGGTCAGGCTTGCGGTTCAGCAACCGCGCACGCACGGGTCCATCTAACAACGACTCTGTCAGCGCATAGATCAGCAGGGCGGCGATGCCGAGCACGATGATCTCGCCAAAGGTGTCAAAGCCGCGGAAGTCGACGAGGATCACATTGACCACATTGGTACCGCCGCCGCCTTTGTAGGAATTGGCCAAGTGGAATTCGGAGATTGGGTTCGCTACCGCGTCCCGCAGCAGAAAGTGATAGGCCATTGCAAAAGTCGCCAGTCCTGCGCCAACCGCGAGCACGCCGTCGCGGGCCCGTTTGAGGACGGAGCTTTCGATTGGTGTCCGGTTCGGCAAGAAGTTCAGGGCGAGCAGCAGGAGGATGATCGTCACCACCTCGACGGTGATTTGTGTCATGGCGAGGTCAGGGGCGCTGAAGAACACAAAACCGACCGAAACCATCAGGCCGACGATGCCGATCAGGATTAGTGACAGCAAGCGGTTGCGATGCAAGAATACCAACCCAGCGGTGGCGGCGACCAGCATGACCCAGCCTGCGATCTCTACCGGCCCTGCGGGTTGAAGGGCGCGGGTCGGGGCACCGCTGATACCTGTAACCCAAGCGTAGTAGCCTGCGACTGTGATCGTGACCGCAGCAATCCCCGCATAGCGAGAGAATGCGCCCGTGTGGATGCCGTGAATAGCCTTTTGTGCCACTGCCACGACCGAGGCGATCAGCGCATCAAAGATCGTCTTGGCTTCGGGGCGCGGTGTGGCGTCCCATAGGCGGAGCAGCGGGTTGAAAAGCGCAACCACGATCAGGCCGCCAACTACCGCCGCAATGGACATGTAAAGCGCGGGCACCAGCCCGTGCCAGATCTTGATGTATTTCACTTCAAGTTCGGCCGTGCCGCCGATCACCGCGTCCGCCACGAGGAAGACGAAGTTCTGCACCAGAAAGGGCGCACAGCCGATCACGACAACGGGCACGATCAGCAAGGCTGGGGGCAACCACATGCCCGCACCGGGATCATGCGGTTTGGCGGGGTAGTCATCGCGCTTGGGGCCAAGAAAGGTATGGCCGATCAACCGGAAGCAGTAGGCCGCAGAAAAGAGGGACCCCAGAACAGCCAGCGCAGGCACCAGCCATGTGGGGCCAAAGAGGGTGGTGTGATACACTTCCTCGAGCATCATTTCTTTGGAAAGAAAACCGTTCAGGAAGGGAATACCCGCCATCGACAGCGCGGCAAGGGTCACAATGCCGAAGGTGATCGGCATCAGATGCCGCAGCCCGCCGAGGCGGCGAATGTCTCGGGTATGCGTCTCGTGATCCACGATGCCCGCCGACATGAAAAGCGCGGCTTTGAACGTCGCGTGGTTGAGGATGTGGAACACTGCCGCCATCGCGCCAAAGGCAGTGCCCGTGCCCAAGAGCATGGTGATCAGGCCCAGATGGCTGACAGTAGAGAAAGCCAGCAAGGCCTTGAGATCATGTTTAAACAGCGCAATCACCGCGCCAAGGACCATGGTGATCAGCCCGGCGGTGGTAACGATGTAGAACCATTCTGACGTCCCCGACAGGACCGGCCAAAGCCGCGCCATCAAGAATATGCCTGCCTTCACCATCGTGGCAGAGTGCAGGTAGGCCGACACCGGCGTGGGCGCGGCCATCGCGTGCGGCAACCAGAAGTGGAAAGGGAACTGTGCGGATTTGGTGAAACAACCCAGCAGGATCAGGATGAGAGCGGGCAGATACAGCGGGCTTTCCTGAATGATATCGCGGTTTTGCAAGATGACGCTCAGATCATAGCTGCCCGCGATATTACCCAAAATCAGCATGCCACCGATTAGGGCAAGGCCGCCCATGCCTGTCACTGCCAACGCCATCCGCGCCCCTTGGCGGCCTTCGGGCAGGTGTTTCCAATAGCCGATCAGCAGGAAGGACGACAGCGAGGTAAGCTCCCAGAAGATGAGCAAAAGCAGGATGTTGTCGGACAGAACGATACCAACCATCGCGCCCTGAAACAGCAGCAGGTAGGTAAAGAATTCGCCCATGTTGTCTTCACGTGACAGATAAAAACGCGCGTAAGTGATGATCAGCAAGCCAATCCCGAGGATCAGCAGAGCAAAGAAAAACCCAAGCGGGTCCAGCATCAGATTGACGTTCAGACCAATCGCGGGAAGCCAGGAAACCCCGGTTTGCACGACCTCTCCGGCCAGAATAGCAGGCAGGTTGGTCAATAGACCAACAAATGCGGCCAACGTGATGGTGAACGTCACACCCGCACAAGCTTGTCTGCCTGCGTTGTTCATCAAACCGGGCAGTAATGCGCCCAGGAAGGGCAGGGCGACGATAAGGAAGAGGGACACGCGAACTCCTGATCTGGGGCCTGAGAGGTTCGGGTATATCTGGGTTACTTGTTGAGGTTTCTCAAGCAAAACCGGACGCAAAACCGAAATTATCGTATTCGCCGGGCTGTCTGGTCAGAATTTACGGGCGAAAGCTCGCAATTTTCCGGCGCTTCAAATCGACCATTGCGCGAAATACGCTCTACTTTTTATCCCGTGCTGCTTTTTCTTCGCGGGTCAGCTTGTTGTTCCATTGATTGTTGCTGAGACCCAGCTCGGCTTTGGGTGGTTTGGTCTTGCCAACGCTTACCTTGCCGCCCTTTTTCAGAAATTCTTCGATCAGGGCTTCATCGGTGGTGGGCTTGGGAACATGTTTCATGACCAAAGCCTAGCGGATGGTCCTCAGGGTGGCAACCAAAGCTGCTGCTTAGAAACAAAAAGACCCCGCGCAAGGCGCTGCGCGGGGTCGAACCCTAGACCGGGGGGGACCGGCGGGTGGGGTCGGCGGTGCTAGGCCGCCTCAGGGGCACGGGTGCCAACTGTTACGTCGACCGTGATCTGCTTGCCTTTTCGGAGCAGCGTAAAGGTCGCATCGGTGTCCGGTGCCATCATGGCAACACTGCGGGTCAGATCGCGCAGATCCTCGACAGCTGTCTCGCCCACAGACAAAATGATATCGCCTTTTTTCAATCCCGCTTTGGCGGCGGGGCTGTCTTCGCTCACAGCCTCGACCACGGCCCCACGGGGCGCGTCATAGCCCAGCACAGTTGCGACTTCTTCGGTCATCGGGCGGATATTCACACCTAGCCAGCCGCGTGCAATCACGCCGTCATCGACCAAATCGGCGACGACCGTTTGCACCAGATCCGACGGCACGGCAAAACCGATACCGACCGACCCGCCGCCGGGCGACAGGATCGCGGTGTTCACGCCGACAACAGCGCCGTCATTGTCAAACAACGGTCCGCCCGAGTTACCTCGGTTGATGGCTGCATCGGTCTGGATGAAATCATCAAACGGGCCCGAGCGGATGTCGCGTGACAGGGCCGAGACGATTCCCGAGGTTACTGTGCCACCCAAGCCAAATGGATTGCCAACAGCGACGACTTCGTCACCGACGCGCAGGTCGCCCGAGGTGCCAAAGGCAACGGTCGGCAGGTCAACGTCAGCGGTGATTTTCAGCACGGCAATATCGGTCATCGGATCGCTGCCCAACACTTCGGCGTCAAAACTGCGTCCGTCGGCCAGCTTGACCTTGACCGTTTCGGCACCGTTCACCACATGATGGTTTGTCACGATCTGGCCGTCAGCCGAGATGATAAATCCCGAACCAAGACCCTGCGCCGGTGCGTTCTGGCCGGGGGCGTCGGGGATCATGTTTTTGAACCGTTCGCGCAGCTGCGGCGGCAGATTGTCTGGCAGGGTTGCGTTTGCTGGTGTGGCCTTGCCGGTCACTTCGATGAACACCACGGCTGGTGACACCTGCTCGACCAGATCGGCATAGCCGCCTGCGGGGACTGCGCCTGCGGTGGAAGGCAGGGCGGTGAGGGTGGCACCTGACAACAGTACAGCTGTGAGGGCGGCGGTTGCGGTGCGCGAGGTGGAGGAAAGAAAGGATTGCATGAAGGATGCCTCTTTTGGTTTGTGACCCCACGCATATGGACGCTCCGCGTTACAGAGGTCTGGGATGTCTTATACAATTTTGTAACGGGGGCTCCTGCTGCGACCGCGAAGTCTATATAGCTTGAACGAAGCAAGAGAACGGCGGCGGCCATGAAGCTATTGGTGATCGAAGACGATGAGACCACAGGATCCTACATCGCGCGGGGTTTGCGCGAGGAGGGGCATGTGGTTGATCTGATCGCTGATGGCAAAGAGGGGCTGATCGCGGCGACCTCTGGTACATATGATGTGCTGGTGCTGGACCGCATGCTGCCTGTGGTCGACGGTCTGACGGTCCTGAAAACCTTGCGGGGTGCAGGCAACCGCGTGCCTGTCTTGTTGCTGACCGCACTTGGCGATGTGGAGGATCGGATCGAAGGGCTCCAATCCGGCGCGGATGATTACCTGTCCAAACCCTTCGCCTTTGGCGAGTTGTCCGCGCGCGTGAATGCTCTGGCGCGGCGCCCGCAAGCGCTTGAGGCTGAAACTGTGCTGCGGGCGGGAGACCTTGAGATGAACCTGATCACCCGTAAGGTCACGCGCGGGGATACCGTGATTGATCTGCTGCCCCGCGAATTTGCGCTGCTGGAACATTTGCTGCGGCGCAAGGGTCGGGTGCAGACCCGGACCATGCTGCTGGAACACGTCTGGGACATCGGTTTTGATCCCGGAACAAATGTGGTGGAAACCCATGTCAGCCGCCTGCGGGCCAAGGTGGATAAACCCTTTGACCGGGAGTTGATCGAAACCGTGCGCGGTGCGGGTTACAGGATCGCCACGTAATGCCCCGTCTGGCGCAACTCTGGCGGTCGATGCCCCTGCGACTGGCTGTGCTGCTGGTGGCCTTGTTCGCCACGGTCAGCCTGCTGAGCCTTGCGGCGAGTTACGCGGTCACACAATCTTCGTTCGAGCAGAGCATCCGTGCGGATCTGCGGCAGGATCTGGCAGGCTTTCGCGCCGCCCCGAACGCCCGTGCCGTGGCCCTGCTGGTCGAAGCCGAGTCGCGTGAGGCAGATCCGAACCGCCTGATCCTGAGCTATATCGCCCCGGGGGGGCGTATCTATGGCAACGGGGCGATTGCCCGCGACGACGCCGGCTTTCAGATATTGTCACTGGACCCCGAGCGTGCCGGTTTCGTCGGCGACTATCTGGCTTTGACGGATACGCTTTATGGCGGATTGATCACTGTCGCTCGCAGTCGGGCAGAAATCGTGGCGCTGCGGGCGGTATTCGTGAATATCCTCTGGATCAGCCTGCTGCCCACGGTTCTGATTGCCTTGTCGGGCGGGCTGATCCTTGCACGGCGGTCAAAACGGCATGTGGAGGTGGTCAGTACGGCGCTGGACCGGATGACCAGCGGCGATTTGGCTGCACGGGTTCAGATCGGGCCGCGTTGGTCGGATGATCTGATGCATCTTGGCGGCAAGCTGAACCAGATGGCGGGCGCCCAGGAAGCGCAGATGAAGGCACTGCGCGGCGTTTCTTCGGATATTGCGCACGATCTTCGCACACCGTTGCAGCGGGTGGCGCTCTATCTGGAAGATCTGTCTGCTCAAGTGCCAAAAGACAGCGAAAGCGCGGATTTGACCGACAAGATCGCGACGGAGATCGACGGCATGACCCATGTGTTTCAGGCGCTGCTGCAACTGGCACAGCTTGAAGCCGGATCAGCACGCGGGCGGTTTGCACCCGTTGATCTCACGGCACTGTGCCACAAGGTTGCGGAGATGTTTGAAGCCAGCGCAGAGGCCGCAGACCACAGGATGGTGCTGGACGTGCCACGCGATAGCGTCACGGTACAGGGTGATGCGGCCCTTCTGGGACAGGTGCTGTCCAACCTCTTCGAAAATGCCCTGCGCCACACGCCTGCGGGCAGCTCCATCACTATTGCACTGACACAGGATGAGCAGGGGACAACCTTGAGCGTGACCGATGACGGACCGGGCATACCTGAGAGTGAACGCGAAAAAGTGCTGCAACGGCTCTACCGGCTGGACCGCAGCCGCAGCACGCCGGGGCATGGTCTGGGCCTGAGTTTGGTCGAAGCGGTGGCCGCTTTGCATGACGCCGAATTTACCCTTGCTGACGCTGCTCCGGGGTTGCGGGCGACATTGCGCTTCGGAGCGTGACGCAGCGAAAACCGGCGGGCCCGACTTGTCATTCTCGCGGCACTCTGACCTTTTGGCGTCTAGCATCTGCCAAGGAGACCGCCAATGCGTGCCATGCAAGTCACCGCTTATGACACCCCTATGATCCTGACCGATATTGACGTGCCGGTGCCTGGCGGGGGCGAGGTTCTGGTGCGGATTGACACCTGCGGTCTAAACTTTGGCGACACGCTGATGATCAAAGGCAGCTATCAGGAAAAACCGCCCTTGCCCTTCACCATCGGGATGGAATTGGCGGGTACGGTGGTGGGCCTTGGTGCAGATGTTCAGGGAATGACAGAGGGTCAGCGCATCGCGGCCTATGCCGGCGCGGGCGGGCTGGCGGAATACGCGGTTCTGCCCGCGCAGGTCTGCGTGCCGATCCCCAATGCGATGACATCGGTCGATGCGG
Organism: Sulfitobacter noctilucae; assembly: GCF_000622365.1. Classification (GTDB taxonomy): domain Bacteria; phylum Pseudomonadota; class Alphaproteobacteria; order Rhodobacterales; family Rhodobacteraceae; genus Sulfitobacter; species Sulfitobacter noctilucae. Next base: position 85,730 of record NZ_JASC01000003.1, read on the forward strand.
CGGCCTTTCTGGTGGCCTACGGCACCAGCCATGTTGCGCTTGACTACAAGGCCCGCCTGCAACCGGGCGAGCGGTTGCTGGTGCTGGGTGCGGCGGGCGGTGTTGGGCTGACGGCAGTCGAGCTGGGCAAATTGATGGGGGCTGAGGTGATCGCCTGCGCACGCGGCAGTGACAAGCTGGAGATTTGCCGCACGGCTGGCGCCGAACATCTGATCGATTCCGATACGCAGGACATCCGCGAAGTGGTCAAGGCGCTGGGCGGCGCGGATGTGGTCTATGACCCGATTGGCGGTGATCAGTTCAAAGCTGCATTCCGTGCCTGCAATCCCGAAGGACGGCTATTGCCGCTTGGTTTCGCGTCCGGTGACGTGCCGCAGATCCCGGCGAATATCTTGCTGGTCAAGAATATCTCGGTCATGGGGTTCTATCTTGGCGGCTTTGCCAAGCTGAAACCGGGCATTCTGACCGACAGTTTCAAGACGCTGGTAGAATGGTACGTCGCCGCCAAAATCAAACCGCACGTCAGTACGGTCATGCCGCTGGAACAGGCCAACGAGGCGCTTGATTTGTTGCGCAGTCGCAAAGCGACAGGCAAGGTTGTTGTGCAGGTGTCTTGATAGACCGCTTGCCGCTGCCTTGATTGGCAGGTTAATTAGCCCAATCCAACCGACAGGAGTAATCCCATGCAGATGTCCGATACCCGCCAGATCAACGTCCCGCCCGCGCAAGTTTATGCAGCGCTGCTTGATCCCGGGATGTTGCAGCAATGTGTGCCCGGCGCGCAGGACGTTACCGGATCGGTCGAGGATGGGTTCGAGGCAACAGTTGTACAAAAGGTCGGCCCTGTGAAAGCGACCTTCAAGGGCGAGGTGACGATCTCTGATCTGGTTGAAAACAGCTCGCTCAAGATCGACGGTTCCGGCAAAGGCGGCGCTGCGGGCTTTGCCAAGGGCGGTGCCGAGGTGCGGCTGGTGGAGAAAGACGGCGGCACCGAGCTGAGCTATGACGTTGAAGCAAAGGTGGGCGGCAAGCTGGCGCAGCTGGGCAGCCGGATCATCGACGGATTTGCCAAAAAGATGGCCGATCAGTTTTTCCAGAACCTCCAGACCTTGCTTGAAGGCCCTGCCGATGAGGCGGAGCCGGACGCGGACGAATCAGCAGCCAAGAAAGGGTGGTTCGGGCGCTCTAAATCCTGAACCGCTTCGGGCTCATGCGCCGGACCGGATGTTCTTAACCTGCGCTAAAGAGGGCCAGTATGACTACTATCGTCGATATTCAAGACCTGCGGAAGTCCTATAAGGACGGGTTTCAGGCGCTCAAAGGCGTAAGCCTCGAAATTCGCGAGGGCGAAATCCTTGCGCTGCTGGGCCCCAATGGCGCGGGCAAGACCACGCTGATTTCGACCGTCTGCGGGATCACCACGGCGAGCTCTGGCACTGTGACCGTGGGCGGGCACGACATCATCACCGACTACCGTGCAGCGCGTTCGATGATCGGGTTGGTGCCGCAGGAAATCAACCTCGAACCCTTCGAGCGGGTGATCAATGTCGTGCGCTTTTCACGGGGGTTGTTTGGCAAGCGCAGTGATGATGCGATGATCGAAAAGGTTTTGAAGCAACTGTCGCTTTGGGACAAGAAAGACAATCAAATCAGGGAACTATCTGGCGGAATGAAGCGCCGCGTTCTGATCGCGAAAGCGCTCGCCCATGATCCGCGTGTGTTGTTCTTGGATGAGCCCACCGCCGGGGTCGACGTCGAATTGCGCAAAGAGATGTGGGAGGTGGTTGCGGGCCTGAAGGCCGATGGTGTGACCATCATCCTGACCACCCACTATATCGAAGAGGCCGAGGCCATTGCCGATCGTGTGGGCGTGATCGCCAAGGGCGAATTGATGCTGGTGGAAGACAAAGACAAGCTGATGGCGCGCATGGGCCAGAAAGAGCTGGAGGTGCAATTGACCGCGCCCCTGTCTGAAATCCCCGCCGCGCTGGATCCCCACGCGCTGCGCCTGTCGGACAGCGGCGATGCGCTGATCTATACCTATGACACCCGCGCCGAGCGGACCGGCATCACCAAGCTATTGTCCGACGTGGCCCAAGCGGGGCTGACGCTGCGTGACCTGGTCACCCGACAGTCGAGTCTTGAGGAGATATTCGTCACCCTTGTCCACGAGGATAGTGACACAGCCGCCAAAGGAGAGCGCGCATGAACTGGACCGCCATCCGCGCCATCTTTACCTTCGAGATGTTTCGGTTTTTCCGAACCATCGCGCAGAGTTTTCTGGCACCTGTTATCTCGACTTCACTCTATTTCGTGGTCTTCGGTGCCGCCATCGGCAGCCGGATCCAGGAGGTTGAAGGCGTCAGCTATGGCGCGTTCATCGTGCCGGGACTGGTCATGTTGACAGTCATCACACAGTCGATCTCGAATGCGTCCTTTGGTATCTATTTTCCGAAATTCATCGGCACGTTCTCGGAACTGCTGGCAGCACCCATCAGCTTTCTCGAGATTGTTCTCGGCTACGTGGGGGCGGCGGCGACCAAAGCCTTGATCATCGGGATCATCATCCTGCTGACGGCGTTTTTCTTTGTGGATTTCACCATCCAGCACCCGCTGGCGATGCTGGCGTTTTTGCTGCTGACCACCATCAGCTTTGCGCTTTTCGGTTTTATCATCGGCATTTGGGCCGGCAATTTCGAGCAGTTGCAGATTGTACCGTTGCTGATCGTCACGCCCCTGGTGTTCCTCGGTGGGTCGTTCTATTCCATTTCGATGCTGCCGCCGGTCTGGCAAACGATTTCCATGTTTAATCCGGTGGTCTATCTGATCTCGGGTTTTCGCTGGGCCTTCTTTGGTACTGCGGATGTGCCAATCATCACCAGCCTGTTGGCGATCGGGGTGTTCACGGCACTGGCTCTTGGCGTGATCTGGTGGATCTTCCGCACCGGATGGCGCATCCGCGAATAATGCCGGCTGCGCCTTGTTTGCTGCGAACCTGCACTCTACATGTGATTTCATGAGAAACTGGCTGCCCTTCATTAAATCCAATCCGACCGTTGCCGTGATCCGCCTGTCCGGTGCGATCGGTGGGCAGGGGCGTGCGACGCTGAATGACGCCGCCCTTGGACCGGTACTGGAAAAGGCTTTCGCCAAGGGCAAGCCCGCGGCGGTGGCGCTTGAGATCAACTCGCCCGGCGGAAGCCCCGTGCAGTCTTCTTTGATCGGGTCGCGCATCCGGCGTTTGGCAGAAGAAAAAGACATACCTGTCATCGCCTTTGTCGAAGACGTTGCGGCATCGGGCGGCTATTGGCTGGCAGCAGCAGCAGACGAAATCTATGCAGACCCGTCATCGGTTGTAGGGTCCATCGGCGTGATCTCGGCGTCTTTCGGTCTGGACGAGTTTATCAATTCCTACGGGATCAAACGCCGCGTCTATACGGCGGGCCAAAGCAAAAGCATGCTCGACCCCTTCCAACCTGAAAAGGAAGAGGACGTCGCACGGTTGAAGACCTTGCTCGAAGACATTCACAGTAATTTCAAGGATCACATCACCGCGCGGCGTGGTGATCGGCTGGAGAAAGACATCGACTTTTTCACAGGCGAGATCTGGCTGGCCAAACGCGCGGCGGAGCTGGGCCTAATCGATGGTATCGGGCATCTGCGCCCGATGATGAAAGAGCGGTTTGGCGACAAGGTGCAATTCCGGCGCTACGGCGTGCGGCGCGGGTTCCTGTCTCGATTTGGTGCGCAGGTGGTGGAAGACGCCGCTGCCGGCATTGAGGAACGCGCTGCTTTCGCGCGGTTTGGCCTCTGATTCATGGTCGCCAAGATTGTCCTTCTGTTTCTGGTCTTTATGGGTCTGCTTGCTTGGTTTGGCAAAATGCACTGGCTGGGAACAGACAAACTAAGACAGACAAAATGCAGCAGTTGCGGGCGCTACCGGATCGGTAAGGGCCCCTGCAGCTGCGGGAGTAAAAGTTGATGGTTATGCCGTGGATTCTGTCGGGCCTTGGTCTGGTGATCCTGCTTTTGGCGGGGGATGCGCTGGTCAAAGGCGCAGTCAACCTGTCACTACGCCTGGGAATCCCGGCCCTGATCGTCAGCTTGACCATTGTGGCCTTTGGTACATCTGCACCTGAATTGCTGATCTCTGTCAAAGCTGTGGTGGACGGTGTCCCCGGGCTGGCTTTGGGTAATGTGGTGGGGTCAAACACCGCCAATATTCTGCTGGTGCTGGGTATTCCGGCGCTGCTGGCAACGATGCACACATCCGAATGCGACACGCGCAAAACCTTTGCATTTATGATCGCAGCCTCGGTTCTATTCATCGCCCTGGCATTCCGTGGTGTGTTCGATTGGATCGCGGCCGTCGTGCTGTTGGGCGCACTGGCTTTGATGCTGGGCGATCAGTTGCGCGACGCGCGCAATCACCGCAGGTGCGAAGCCTCCGAAGAGGAACCCGAGGGGGCCGATCCTGACATGCCGAAGTGGCAGATTGCGGTATTCCTGTTCTTGGGGTTGATCGGTTTGCCTGTGGGGGCCAGTCTGTTGGTCGACAATGCCACCGTGATCGCCAAGGCTTATGGCGTGAGCGATACGGTGATCGGCCTGACACTTGTGGCCATTGGTACATCACTGCCCGAATTGGCTACCACCGTGATGGCCGCGCTGCGCCGTCAGGCGGACGTGGCGCTTGGCAATGTCATCGGTTCGAACATGTTCAACCTGCTGGCCATCATCGGCATTGCAAGCCTGGTCGGGCCGATACGGGTCGATCCTGAATTCCTGCGCTTTGATCTGTGGGTCATGCTGGCCGCCTCCCTTTTGTTGATCCCCTTCGTCTATATGCACAAAGATATTACGCGTGTCTGGGGGATCGTGCTGAGCGCCCTATATGCTGCCTATCTGATAGTTGTGCTGATCTAAGGAGACACCGATGGGGCGTGCATTGATAACCGGGGCGGGGCGACGTCTTGGTGCCGAAATGGCGGTGTATCTGGCGCGGCGTGGGCATGACATCGCTGTGCACTACGCAAGTTCAGATGATGGGGCGGAACAGACCGCAGCCAAAGTTCGCGCACTGGGACGACAAGCCGCCACGCTGCAAGCTGATTTGTTGGACGAAGCCGAAGCGCAGGCGCTCTTTGGCCGGGCCGTTCAGGCCCTCGGCGGGCCGATTACCTGCCTTATCAATAACGCCTCGGTTTTCGAACATGACACGATTCAGACCGCGACCCGCGAAAGTTGGGACAGGCACATGGGCAGTAATCTGCGCGCGCCGTTTGTGTTGACACAGGCCATGGCTGCGCAAAAGCTGCCAGCCGCGATCGATGAACAGGGTGAGCCGATGGCGCAGGGACTGATCGTCAATATGATTGACCAGCGCGTGCGGAAACTGACACCGGAATTTATGACCTACACGCTCGCCAAAATGGGTCTTTGGGCGCTGACCCAAACCAGCGCACAGGCCCTTGCGCCCGCAATCCGGGTGAATGCCATCGGGCCGGGGCCAACCCTGCAGGGCGCGCGTCAATCGGATGCGCATTTTGCCGATCAACGTGCCAACACGGTTTTGCAGCGCGGGGCGAACCCCAGCGATATTACCGCAGCCTTAGGCTATTTTCTGGATGCACCGGGCGTCACCGGGCAATTGCTTTGTGTTGACGGTGGACAGCATTTGGCATGGGAAACGCCGGACGTTCTGGGTGTCGAGTAGGTAAGTCCGCAAGGAGTTTTGCACGCCGTCGTAAAGGTGTTACATTTCTTCAGCGGTTTCCCTTATAATTCAGGGGCTTGGCAGCTTTCGTAAAAATTTCTTCACCGAAAACAATTGGTTACGTAAGTGCCTAAAAAATAGGCAGTTCAGGGAAGTCAGCCGAATGAAACGGTTTTTCGCCTACCACTCAAACTTACCCGCAGAGTTATCCACAGCTTTCGTGGACAGGTTAACACTTGTTACTGAAGGCGGCATAGTGCAGCAAAACCACAGAATCAGGCCGCTACATGAGCGATGACAGACCACAACAGCCTCTTGGGCATCAGGTAATCCAGAGCTACCTCAAGACGATCGCCACCTCACCTGGCGTCTACCGGATGCTAGATGCCGAAAGCCGTGTTCTGTATGTGGGGAAGGCGCGAAATCTCCGGGCGCGGGTCAGCAATTACGCACGGCGCTCCGGTCACAGTGCGCGGATTTCGCGGATGATCGCGAATACGGCGTCGATGATGTTCCTGACCACCAAGACCGAGACTGAAGCACTGCTTTTGGAGCAGAATCTGATCAAGCAGTTGAAGCCGAAGTTCAACGTGCTTTTGCGCGACGACAAGAGCTTTCCCAACATCCTTGTGACGGCCGATCATGACTATCCCCAGATCAAAAACCATCGGGGCGCGAAGAAGGAGAAGGGGGCGTATTATGGCCCCTTCGCCAGCGCCGGCGCGGTGAACCGCACCCTTAACCAGTTGCAACGGGTATTCCTGCTGCGCGATTGTTCGAACGCCATGTTTGAAAGTCGCACCCGACCCTGTTTGCAACACCAGATCAAACGCTGTTCGGCCCCTTGTGTGGGCAAGATCAGCTCCGAAGACTATCGTCAGACGGTCAAAGACGCAGAGCGGTTCCTGTGTGGCAAGACGACCGACATTCAATCCCGCTTGGCGGGCGAGATGGACGCGGCATCAGAGGCGATGGAGTTTGAACGCGCCGCTGCACTGCGCGACCGGATCAAAGCGTTGACACAGGTGCAGACCGCGCAGGGCATTAACCCCAAGGGGGTGGCCGAGGCCGACATCATCGCGCTGCATCTCGAAGACGGGCAAGCCTGCGTGCAAGTGTTCTTTATCCGCGCCAACCAGAATTGGGGAAACCGCGATTATTATCCGCGCGTGGGTGCTGATGTGGATGCGGCCGAGGTTCTGGAAGCCTTTATCGGCCAGTTCTACGATCAACGCGATCCCCCGCGCCAGTTGATTCTGAGCCATGAGATCGAGAACCCCGACCTTATGGCTGAAGCGTTGACCGGCAAGCTGGGGCGCAAGGTTGAATTGCTGGTGCCACAACGGGGTGAGAAGGCCGAACTGGTCGACGGCGCGTTGCGCAACGCCCGCGAGAGCCTTGCCCGCAAGATGGCGGAAACGGCAACGCAGACCAAACTCTTGAAAGGTTTGGCAGAAGCGTTCGACCTGCCGGCGCCGCCGGGCCGGATCGAAGTTTATGACAACAGTCATATCCAAGGCACCAATGCCGTGGGCGCGATGATCGTTGCAGGCGCGGACGGGTTGATGAAGAACCAGTACCGCAAATTCAATATCCGGGGCGAAGAGCTGACCCCCGGTGACGACTTTGGCATGATGAAAGAGGTACTGACGCGCCGTTTCAAGCGGTTGCTGAAGGAAGACCCCGACCGCAAGGAAGGCCATTGGCCGGATCTGTTGTTGATCGACGGTGGCGCGGGTCAGGTTTCAGCGGTGCGCGAGATCATGCGCGACTATGGGGTCGAAGACATTCCGATGGTGGGGGTGGCCAAGGGGCTGGACCGAGACGCCGGTAAGGAAGAATTCCATCGCACTGGCAAACGCCCGATGGCCCTGCGGCACAATGATCCGGTGCTCTATTTCGTGCAGCGCTTGCGCGATGAGGCGCACCGGTTTGCCATCGGCACCCACCGCGCCAAGCGTGCGAAAGCCGTGGGTGCAACGCCACTTGACGATGTGCCGGGCGTTGGCGCGGGCCGCAAGCGGGCGCTTTTGGCACATTTCGGGTCGGCCAAGGCGGTGGCACGGGCTAATTTGAGCGATCTAAAGGCCGTGGACGGCATTTCGGATTCGCTGGCAGAAACGATTTATGCCTTTTTTCATGAACGCGGCTAGGTGCGGTCACGACATGCGGGCGAGGGGCGCAGGATGAGAGTGCGGACGGTATATAAGGCCAAAAAGAGAAAGGGTTGGTGCTTTTACACCAGCGAGGCGCACTGTAGGGTGGCGCTATGAAGTGGAACCTGCCCAATATCCTTACGCTGTTGCGTCTGATCGCAGCCCCGATGGTGGCAGTCATGTTTCTCTATTTTACGCGGCCTTATGCGGATTGGTTTGCCTTACTGTTGTTCGTCTCTGCCGCTGTGACCGATTGGTTTGATGGCTATCTGGCGCGGGCCTGGAAGCAGGAAACCAAGCTGGGGGCCATGTTGGATCCGATTGCGGACAAAGCCATGGTGGTGATTGCGCTGATGGTGATCATCGGCTTTTCCAGCTGGTCGCCCTGGTTGGTCCTGCCCGCGACTGTCATCCTGTTTCGCGAGGTTTTCGTTTCAGGGCTGCGCGAATTTCTAGGCGATGTGGCAGGCACGTTGAAAGTGACAGCTTTGGCCAAGTGGAAGACCACCTTCCAGATGACGGCAATTGCCGTCTTGTTCAGTCACGGGGTGTTCGAGCATTATCTGGGTATGTCAGTATTTGGAATGGACGAAGAGTTGATCGGCGCGATCCTGAGCGGGGCGGAGGAGGATGTTCTCGGTCTGGGGTGGAAGCTGACGGGCATGGAATGGGCCGGACGTATCGGGCTTGCGCTGTTGTGGATTGCAGCGGCTTTGACTGCGATCACCGGTCTGGATTACTGGTTCAAGGCATTGCCGCATGTGCGGGAGGGGCGTTGATGGATATTCTTTATTTCGCATGGGTACGGGAACGCATCGGCCTGCCGCGCGAAACGGTTGAAACGCAGGCCGGAACCGTTGCTGATCTGGTGGCGGAATTACGGAAACGGGAAGATCGTTATGATCTGGCGTTCTCCGATCTGAGCGCCCTGCGCGTGGCGGTCGATCAAAAGCTCACCGATTTCGATGCGTCCTTGGCCGGTGCGCGCGAGGTGGCGTTCTTTCCACCGATGACAGGCGGATAGGTTCTTGCGGATCTCGGTTCAGGAGAGCCCCTTTGATTTGGGCAAGGAAACCGCGGGTTTCTCTGCCGGGCGTAAGGATATGGGTGCCTTGGTGACCTTTACGGGCGTTGTGCGGGATTTGCCCGGCGACCCCTTGCAGGCGTTGGAAATCGAACATTACCCCGGCATGACCGAAGCCGCCCTGACCGAGATCGCCGAACAGGCGATGGCACGTTTCTCGCTGGGGGATGCATTGGTTATTCATCGCTACGGGCGGTTGGTACCGGGCGAGATGATCATGATGGTTGCCACAGCGGCCCCCCATCGCAACGATGCTTTTGACGGCGCGGAATTCCTGATGGACTACCTGAAATCACGCGCACCATTCTGGAAGCGCGAAATTACGGCGACGGGAGCAGATTGGGTTGCCTCGAAAGCCGAAGACGAAGCCGCGTTGGACCGCTGGTAGCGCTCAGCGTTTGCTTGAGAACGCTTCGCCCGCGGGGGCTGAGGTGTTTGACATGCTCTCGATATAGGCGCGCATTTCTTCGGCCTCGTGGCGCGCATCGCGCAGGCCTTCCATGGCGGCACCCAATTCGGCTTCGGTCTGGGACAGCTGATTGGTCAACTCTGCTTCGCGTTGCTGCAAATAGGTGATCGCCTGATCGCGGGTCTCTTCGGCCTCGTGCAATTCCTGGCTCATCCGGTCCAGTTGGGCCACATCATCCGCAGCCACGCGGGTGAACCTGTGCAAAAGCCAGTTCGCGAACCATCCCAGACAGAAAGCCACAAACAGGATGATCGCTGTAGCGAGGACGAATTCAGTTCTGCTCATCTGACGCACCTTCTTGGGTCGATTCTTCCGTGGTATCGCTGGTTTGCGTCACCGATTCCAGCGTTGTTTGCCCCGGTTCCGATACGGTATCTGGCCGGATCAGGCGAAATTCGATGCGGCGGTTGGCTTCGCGCCCGGCTTCGGTATCGTTGCTGGCAATCGGGTTGTCTTCGCCATAGCCCTGGGCGGTAAATGTGCCGGTCAGAACCCGGCGGGCGCGTAGCTCGTTCAGGACCGATTCCGCACGGCTTTGGCTGAGGGCGAGGTTCATTGTTTCGCGGCCCTGGCTGTCGGTATAGCCTTGGATTTCCAAAGGAAGATCGCCGCAGCGTTTCAGGATTTCCGCGATATCATCCATAATCGAAAGTGCAGAAGAATCTATGGTCGCAGACCCCGGTTCAAAGTTGATCTTGCCTGTGGTCAGGATCGCGCCGATTTCTGCCTCGCATTCGTCAGGCGTGGGCAGGCCGAGCACGGGATCAAGCTTTTCAAGATAGCTGACGTCGATATTATAATCCGCACCGTCGCCCAGTTTGCCGGCCAGAAGGGCCGCAATTTCAGTGCCTGCGTTGGGGTTGCCGGTGTTCCCTGTCACTGACATCGTGTCGGGGGTCATTCGAACGGTCCCATTGCTCAGCGCAGAGAGGGCCTCGAGCCCTGCAAGCACGCGGCCTGCCCAATCCGAAGGCAGCCCTTCGGCGATCCGGGCGGCGGTATAGACATTGTCCGAGCCAAAGCGCGCCTTGGCGTAGCTGCTGGCCAATTCCCGCAGGCCCACGTCGCTGACGCGGCCACGCAATTGCACCTGTCCTTCGGGGCTGAGGGTCGCGGTGAATTCCGGCGGCCCTTCGTTCGGATCCTGAACCTTGGGCAAGGTGGAGCGTAGGGCGAAGACATCCGGCAGCGCGTTTTCAAGTTCGCCCACAACGCGGTCGAACAGCGCCTGGTCCGTGCCCGGCATGGCAGTGAGTGAAATGTCAGCATCGGCAAAGCTGACAGAGCCGCCCTCCAGATCCTTAATCGCAGTGATGGCTTGGGCGACAGCCTCTGACCATGTGGGGCTCGGGACACCCATGCCGACCACGCAGGGCGGCGTGCCCGTGACACCTGCACGAGTTGCTGCGGCGAGAATACGCACACGGGCCTCTTCGGTATCAGCAGAACAGGCATCAAAGCGCGCGCCCTCGTCGTCGATCTCGAAGCGCAGGGTGAAAGGTGTAATGACGGGGCGCGGTGCGGCGATGTCCAGAACCAGTGAGACGGTTGGCGGTGTCGCCCTATTCAGCTTGCGCTCCATCTCGGCCTTTTCTTCGGCACTGTCGGCGTTGGCGGTGATCGACACGCGGCCCGCTTCAACGGAAGCTTTGGCGCTGGGTAGCTGCGCCATCGCGGAAATGGCAAAGGCCAGCGCCTCTTCCCAGCCGTCAGGGGCGGGATAATCGGCTTTCTCCAAGAGATCGGCTACGTTTGTTTCACCCGCCATCTGAGAGAACCGTTCAATCGCTTTCTCGCGGTCGGTGCTGGTGGGGATCAGGCCGATGATAGAAATACCGCTGGCATTGCGCAAAATCTCTGCGGAAAAACGGGGCGGGGCGATGGCGGCTTGCGCTTCGACATCCATTTCATCAATCACACGCGCCGCGTCGACGATAGAGCCTGCGGTGGTCAGCGCCTTAAAGCGGACAGCTTCGGTCGGAGCGATCCCTGCGAGGGTGACTTGGAGGCCGTCGGCTTCGACTTCGGCCCATGTCATGCCTTCCTCGTCAAGCGCATCGCGGACGCCAATTTCGGATGTTTCCTCAATCAGTTGCACGCTGAAGTTCGCGGCCACCAAAGAAACAACGGCGGCGGCAAAGAACGTCATGGCGATGATCAGCAAGGAAGACAGACGCATGAGCGATTAAGATCCTGTTTAGTTTTGTCGTTGATACGCTCCACCGGACCTCGGTGCAATCACGCCAGCAAGGCTGCGGCGAAAAACAACAGCGGTATCATGCCGGTATCACGGTTAACCCGGAACAATTGCAGCATTTTTGCGGGATTGTTGACGTCGATCCCCCGTAGTTGCCACGCCATATGCCAACCCATTGCCCAGGGGCCGCCGAGTGCGAGGACCAGCGCGAGGATAGAGGCATTTGGCATCGCGCTAAAGATTACAGCAAGGCCCATCAGGCTGACAGTCGCCACCAAGAACCAGCGCAACCATTGCGGAGAGTTGTCTCCAAAAAGTCGGGCGGTGGATTTGACCCCGATCAGGGCATCGTCTTCGGTATCTTGGTGGGCATAGATTGTATCGTAGTAGAGCGTCCATGCGATGCCCGCAGCATAAAGGAACACTGCAGGGAAATTCAACGCGCCGGTATGGGCGGTCCAAACCAGCAAGGCACCCCAGTTGAAGGCGAGGCCGAGAAAGACCTGGGGCCACCATGTGAAGCGCTTGGCAAACGGATAGATCGTAACAAGCAAAAGCGACAACACTCCAAGGCCAACCGCCGCCCAATTGAAAGTGAATAGAATCGCCGCGGCCAGTAGACACTGGATGACCATCCATGCGATTGCTCTCACTATGGAAACCTGACCGGAGGGGATCGGCCGCGAACGGGTACGGGCCACTTGCGCGTCAATGTGGCGGTCAGTGATGTCATTCCAGGTACACCCCGCGCCACGCATCAAAAAAGCGCCGATGCCGCAGCCGGCAAAAATCCACAAGTCTTCCCAACGCGGGCTTTGGTCATAGAGGATCGCTAATGCCAGCCCCCACCAGCATGGCAACAACAAAAGCCATGTGCCAATGGGCCTGTCAGCCCGGCTAAGCCGCAGATAGGGGCGGAAGGAGGCCGGCGCATAGCGGTCCACCCAATTGTCCGATGGAGCATCCGCGACCGGGGCATCTGGTGATGGGGGCGTGACTTGCATATATCGGTCCCATGAATGCGAAAATCAGACTTTATGTAGAGCACCCTTTGGGTGCGGGGCAATCGGTTCCTTTGGGCAAGGGACAGGCGCATTACCTTTTTGGGGTCATGCGGCAGACGGTCGGCGGTGCGGTCTTGCTGTTCAACGGGCAAGACGGTGAATGGCGTGCCGAGATTGCGGAGGCGGGCAAGCGCGGTGGCGTGTTGGCCTGCACCGAGCGAACGCGCCCGCTGCAGATGCCGCCCGATCTGTGGTTGATGTTCGCGCCGATCAAAAAGGCGCGTACGGACTTTATCGTCGAAAAGGCGGCGGAAATGGGTGCGGCGCGGATCGTGCCGGTGATGACGGAGTTCACCAATGCAGGCCGCGTGCAGCGCGACCGTTTGCAGGCCCATGCCGTGGAGGCAGCAGAGCAATGCGGTGGCACCTATGTGCCCGAAGTCGCCGAACCAGTGAAATTTCGCGCCCTGCTGGATCGCTGGCAAGCACCGCGTCAGATTATGTTTTGCGACGAGGCACTCGCGGGTGACTCCGCCATCCTGCCGGATGTTATCGGACCCTGGGCGGTGCTGATCGGGCCCGAGGGTGGGTTTTCGGAAGCGGAGCGCACACGACTGCATCGGTTCGACCATGCTCATCCCGTAACCCTTGGCCCAAGAATTTTGCGAGCGGACACCGCGGCAGTGGCGGCGCTGACGGTCTGGCAGCAGCGGTTGGGGGATTGGACATGAGTGGCGTGCGTGTTTTTCAGGCGGTGTCGGGTATTTTCAAAAGGGTGAAGCAGGGGGGCGGCGCATCATGACCTTCTTCTGTCCTGAGGCGCAGGCCGCTGTCTGGCGCTGGCGCGAGGCGATTGCCGGTGGTGTGCTGGCACTATTGGGGTTCTGGCTGGTGTCGGGGCCGGGGTTTTTGCTGGCCGTGCCGGGCTATGCGGCGCTGGGCTGTGGCGTGATGCTGGGCTGGCTGGGCGTGCAGCGCGGGCGGTTTCGCGGTGCAGATGGGGGCGTGGGTGCCGTACAGGTGGACGAAGGACAAGTGAGTTATTTCGGTCCGTTGACAGGCGGCACTGTGGCTTTGCGCGAGCTGGAGAGTCTGACGCTTGATGGTAGGATGTTTCCTGCGCACTGGCGGCTGGTGCAGCGCGGGGGGGACGCGCCGCTGTTGATCCCTGTAAATGCGGCCGGTGCAGAGGCGCTGTTCGATGCTTTCGCCACCCTGCCGGGACTGCGCACCGAACGGATGTTGACCACTCTCAAAGCCGATCCACAAAGTGCTGTCGTTATCTGGCAACGGGATCCGACGCAAAGTTCGCATGCTTTGCTGCATTGACACCTTCACGAATTCCGCCCATCCCTGAGCGTTCAATTCCAAGCTTTCGAGGTCACCTTTATGTCTATTCCTCAATCCGGCGGTGGCCCCATTGAACGCCGCGAGCAACTTGCTGAATTCCTCGCCGAGGGATGCAAGCCGCGCGAAGACTGGCGGATCGGGACCGAGCACGAGAAGTTCGGCTATTGCAAAGATACGTTCAAGCCGCTGCCCTATGAAGGTGAGCGCTCGATCCGGGTGATGCTGGAAGGATTGCGGGACAAACACGGCTGGAGCCCTGTCGAAGAGGGCGGCAAGCTGATCGGATTGGAAAAGGGCGGGGCTAACGTCTCGCTCGAGCCCGGGGGCCAACTGGAATTGTCAGGCGCTCCGCTGGAGACCATCCACGAGACCTGCGATGAGGTGAACGCGCATCTGCGCGAGGTCAAGGATGTGGCCGATGGCATTGGCGCGGGCTTTATCGGCTTGGGGGCTGCGCCCGAATGGACCCATGACCAAATGGATCTGATGCCCAAGGGCCGCTACAAATTGATGAACGACTATATGGGCCGCGTGGGTACCATGGGCCGCGTAATGATGCGCCGGACCTGTACTGTGCAGGTCAATCTTGATTTCGGGTCCGAGGCAGACATGGTGCAAAAGATGCGCGTGTCCTTGGCGTTGCAGCCTGTTGCCACAGCCCTGTTTGCCAATTCACCGTTTTTCGAGGGTAAGCCAAACGGCTATAAATCACTGCGCTCCATGGTCTGGCGCAATCTGGATGCGGCGCGCACAGGCATGCTGCCGTTCGTTTTTGACGAAGGGTTCGGGTTCGAAGCCTGGGTCGAATATGCACTCGATGTGCCGATGTACTTTGTCTACCGCGACGGGAAATATGTAAACGCGCTGGGCATGTCGTTCCATGATTTTCTGGACGGCAAACTGCCCGCGCTACCCGGCGAGACACCGACGCTGAGCGATTGGGCCGACCACCTGACCACCGCTTTCCCGGAAGCGCGTATGAAGAAATACATCGAGATGCGCGGCGCGGATGGCGGGCCGTGGCGCCGGCTGTGCGCCCTGCCTGCATTCTGGGTTGGTCTGATGTACGATCAGACCGCGCTTGATGGGGCGTGGGATCTGGTCAAGAACTGGACGCCTGCGCAGCATGACGCATTGCGCGTTGCCGCTTCGGTCGATGGGCTGCAGGCACAGGTCACCGGCATCAACATGCACGAGATCGCGCGCGAGGCGCTGGCGCTGTCAGAAGCCGGGCTGAAGGCGCGCGCCAAGACGGGCGCGGGGGGCATGGTGCCGGATGAGACACATTTCCTGAACACGCTCAAGGAAAGCGTCGAGAGTGGCAAAGTGCCTGCCGATGAAATGCTCGAAGACTATCATGGCAAATGGCAGGGCGAACTAAGCCGGATCTACGGCGATTACAGCTATTGACGCTAGCCGCTTGCCGGTTGGTAGGGCTGCTATAGTCCGCACCAGTGATTGGGTGCAGAGCTTAGGGGTTCTGCCCCAGAACACGCTGGCGGTATAGGGCTTTGACCTCTTCCGCGCCCGCCTCTCTGCGCCGGGTCTGTTCCTCTGCCGTCTCTTCGAACAGATGCGCATAGCCGGCAAAGGGGTTGTTCTTGTTGTCTTTCTTCTTTTTGTACTGAAGCGCAGACACTACGGCAGGGCCATAGATGTTATCCTGGGTATAGGACGGCAGGATGTTGATGAGCGTGTGCAGGGCCGCTGTCAGGAAAGGCGTGATCACGAGCGTACCGGCCACGAAGACAAAGCCGAAGGTATGACCGCTTTCGCCCTCGATCTCGGTTGTGACACTGCGGACCTCGCGGCGCACATCGACGGCACCGCTATGGGCATAAATTTCGGCCAGCAGACTCGAGACTGCTTCGCTGCCCATGGTTTGAAAGGCCTGCGCAATGGCGAACATTTCCTGCCAGAAAGCTTCGGGTGCGAAAAGGAACAGCATGACGGGATGGATGATATTGCCGATCTCATCGGGGCCATCGCTGATGCCTGTCAGGCTCGATTGCATCATCGCGCCCAGCAAGCCGCACATCAGAACCAGCCCGGAAATCATTGAAATGGCGGGCAAGAGCACCAGAAAGCCTGTTTTGTTCCGGTCATGCAGGCGGCGCATGTTCAGCGAAAGGCGCGGGATCAGCGTGATCAGAAAAATGATGGCGGATTCGTAATAGAGCGGGCTCAGCGGCGGGATGGTTCGGTTGACGAGAAACCCGTAGACCTCCTGCACGTCGCCTTTGAGAGTGATAAAGATGAAAAACCAGATGACTGGTACGACCGCCCAATATTCAAACAGCGTTGCCCGCGACTGGAATTTGAACGCGCGAAACGCAAAGTTCTCATAGTTGGAGAAAAACTCTTTCATCAAAATAGCCCCGTATATGCCAATCTGATTTGAGGGGTAGATCGGGTTCAAGACCTTATTGAGGCAGACGTGTGGTTTTTTCAGTCACTCCCGTTCTGATTGCGCTCGGCAATTCTCTGAACCGAGTCACGCAGACTTTTGGGGTACAAATGCGCGGACGAAAGCAACCACCTTTGCGCTGGGCATTTCGCAGGGGTACAGCTGCGCGCCTTTCGACAGCTCGTACAGGTTCAGGCTGATATAATCACTGCCGCCCAGTTCTTCCGCGACCAGTTTTGTCGCCCGACCCGCGCTGAACAGGCTTTTCGTTGCGATGTAGCGTTTGCCGGATGCCGTGCCGATTGTTGACCCTTCGCGCCATGACGCCAGACGGGCCACCACATCTGCGGGGGGTGTCACCCCTTTTGGCCGATCTTCGGCTCGATGCCTGCCTTGATGCGTTCGATGTTTGCGCGGTGCCGGACATAGAGCAGTACAGTCAGGGCGATGCCAAGGATCAGCATATAGCCATAGCCGGTCAGGACCATCAGGATCGTAGACAGCGAGGCCGCCGCAAGCGCACCCATGGAGGACACGCGTGTCACGGCCACTGCAACCAGCCAGCACAGGCAGCATCCGATGCCAACAGGCCAGGCCAAGGCCAGCATGATGCCGAGGAAAGTGGCGACACCTTTGCCGCCATTGAACTTGAGCCAGATCGGAAAGCAATGGCCCAGCATAGCGGTCAGTGCGGCCAGTTGCGCCGCGTCTTCGCCCGCCATTGCGCGGGCCAGCAGCACGATCACCGCCCCCTTCGCGCCATCCAGTACAAGCGTCAGTGCGGCAGCGGCTTTGCTTCCGGTGCGCAGCACATTGGTGGCCCCTATGTTGCCAGACCCGATTTCGCGCAGGTTGCCCAGCCCCATGAAGCGGGTCAAAATCATGCCAAAGGGGATCGAGCCGGCAAGGTAGCCCAAGACCGCCCAAAGGATCAGAACGGTCAGAGAAGATTCAATCGGTGGCATCACTCGACCTCAAATACAGAACGCCCTGCGACGTAGGTTGACAGCACCTTACCCTGCATGCGTGTCCCGTCAAAAGGGGTGTTGCGCGATTTTGAGCGGAGTGTTGCACGGTCCATGACAAAGGGCGCATTGGCATCGAAAAGCACCAGATCAGCCGGGGCCCCTGCGCTGAGCCGCCCGCCGGGCAGGCCCAGACGGCGGGCAGGATTGAACGAAAGCGCACGCCAGAGTGTGGCGAGATCCATCAGGTCGGCATGGACCAGACGTAGGGCGGCAGGCAGCAGAGTTTCAAGCCCCACGGCTCCGGATGCCGCTTCCTCGAAGGGCAGGCGTTTGGATTCCTCGTCTTGCGGTGTGTGCATCGAACAGATGATGTCGATCAGGCCGCTGGCGACGGCTTCGGCCACTGCAAGGCGGTCTTCCTCGTCACGCAGGGGGGGCTTGAGCTTGAAGAACGTGCGGTAGTCCGCCACGTCCAGTGCGTTCAACGTAAGGTGATGGATGCCAACACCAGCGGTGATATCCAGCCCGTTGGCTTTGGCGCGCGCCAGCGCAGGAAGGGCGCGGGCGGTGGTGATCTGGTCGGCGTGGTACTTGGCACCGGTCATCTCGATCAGCGCGATATCACGGTCGAGGCCCATACGCTCGGCCATGGGCGACACGGCAGGCAACCCGCGCAGCGAGGCGAACTTGCCAGACGTCGCCGCGGCCCCCTTGCTCAGCGTCGGTTCCTGCGGGTGCGCGATGACCAGTGCACCCAGACTTCGGGCATAGGTCAGGGCACGGGCGAAGACCTTGGTATTGCTGATAACATGATCGCAATCGGTAAAGGCCGCGGCCCCTGCATCCATCAGGAAACCGATTTCGGTCATCTCATGGCCCGCGCGCCCCTTGGTCAGGGCGGCCATCGGGATGACATTGACCGGAGCGGCCTCATTGGCGCGGCGGGTCACAAATTCGAGCACTTCGGGGCTGTCGATGGGGGGATCTGTATCGGGCCGCGTGATCATTGTGGTGATTCCGCCAGCCGCCGCCGCCATGCCGGCACTGCGGTAGCTTTCCTTGTGCCGCTCCCCCGGTTCGCAAACCTTCACGCCCAGATCAACGATACCCGGTGCGAGGTATTTTCCCTGACAGTCGATGATTTCGGCGTTATCGGGCAGAACTTCCAGACCCTGCGAAACATCCGTGATCCGGCCGTCCTGAACGCTGAGCGCCCCGTCAAATACATTGCCTGCTTCGGGGTCGATCAACTTGGCATTGATGAAATGCAACGTCATGGCATGCCTTCGGGTTATATCGGTTCGCGCTGTCTTGCCTTAAATGGCGCAGCAAACCAAGAGGGTTTCGTGCTAATGAGGGTCAGGCATCCGGGCCGCGTCAATTTGGGCAGCAGCCTCTGCCGGATAGGCGAGATCGCGCATCACCATGCGCTGACCTGACTGTAGTTTGATGATCACATGGCTGCCAAAGTGCAGACGCACATCAGCCACCTCGGACAAAGAGATCTGCGCACGCCCGTCGATGCTATCATGGATCAGATAGCCTTGGGCGACCTGCCACATATCGGTCCGCATCTGCCGCCAGCGCGTCACGTCTTCCAGAAAAAAACCAGCGGTCAGCACCAGTGCGACCAGGATTCCCCAACTACGGGGCAAATCGAACCAGATCGAAAACGCCAAAGCGACCGCGAGCAGGGCGGCAAAGGTCAGGCCTGCATTGAGCATCACGCGGCGCAAGAACCTTTGCCGCGAGGGAACCCAGCTGAGACCATCAGGGGCTAGGCGATCCAATACATCATTCCAGCAATGCCAAAGGCAACCAGCAGAGCGATCATGGCGATCCGACCGGACATTTTGGGATCAGGCTTGGGTTCTTGCATCAGGGTTCCTTTGGTTTCAGAAGCGATTAGGCCAGCGCCCACCACAGAACGAGCAGCACCAGCAGGATCAGCGCCCCTACGATCAGCGATCCGCCCCGGCTTCGGTCGGACGTTTTGGCGGGCATCACTCTTGCCTTCCCTGTATAGGGTTGCGCGGCGTCTGCTTCCAGCGCGATAGGGGGCGTATCGTCTGCTTCCTGGGCGTAAGTTCCGATCAGCGTGAGAGGGGCCGCAGGTGTCAGGGTCGTAGCATTGCCGCCGAAGGACAGCGAATGGACCAGCATGACCCAGCCATCCAAAGCAGCAAGTCTGCTACTGTCGCGCTGCAGGTCCGCATCGGGTGCGTCGGTGCCTTCACGCAGGTATCCGGCCAACCCCAAATCGCCCAAGTCGCTTACGGCAAAGACTTCGATGCCAGCGGGGTTCAACCCTTTGGCGCCCAGCAACGCCATCTGCGCATCCGGGTCCTTGCTCAGCTTGCGTGCTTCCGAAGCTGGCATCGACAGCGAAAAGACACGGGTGGTGCCCAGTTCGCCTGATTTTACGGGAATGGCTGCCATGTCAGACTTCCTCCAATGCGGGTCGGTTGCTGCGCAGGTTTGCCGCCAGCAAGTCCATCGCAGCCATTCGAACGGCCACACCCATTTCGACCTGATCCTGAATAACGCTGCGGTTGATGTCGTCGGCCAGCGTGCCGTCAATCTCGACGCCGCGGTTCATCGGGCCGGGGTGCATCACAATGGCGTCGGGTTTGGCGTGGGCGAGCTTTTCGGCGTCCAACCCGTAGCGGTGATAATATTCCCGCTCGGAGGGGATGAACCCGCCGTCCATACGTTCCTTCTGGAGGCGCAGCATCATCACCACATCCACATCGCGCAGCCCTTCGGCCATATCGTCAAAGACTTCGACACCGAAGTCCGCGATTCCCGAGGGCATCAGCGTGGGCGGGCCGATCAGGCGGATGCGGTTCTCCATCTTGCCCAGCAGCATGATGTTGGAGCGGGCGACGCGACTGTGCGCAATATCGCCGCAAATGGCGATGGACAGCCGGTGCAGACGCCCCTTGGCCCGCCGGATTGTCAGCGCATCCAGCAGCGCCTGTGTTGGATGTTCGTGCCGCCCGTCGCCTGCGTTCAGCACGGCGCAGTTCACCTTTTGCGCCAGCAAATCCACCGCGCCTGACTGCGGGTGGCGCACCACCAGCAAATCGGGGTGCATCGCATTCAGCGTCATGGCGGTGTCAATCAGCGTTTCGCCCTTTTTGATGGACGACGCCTGCATCGCCATGTTCATCACGTCCGCGCCAAGGCGTTTGCCCGCGATCTCGAAACTGGCTTGCGTGCGGGTGGAGTTTTCAAAGAACATGTTGATCTGCGTGAGCCCGGCCAGCGCGTCGCTGTGTTTGGCAGGTTGTCGATTCAACTCGGCATAGCTGTCGGCCAGATCGAGGATGGTGATGATGTCGGTCTGTGACAGATGTTCGATGCCAAGCAGATGACGGTGGGGATAGGACATATGCGCGCTGACCTCTGGCTGCTGTTGCCTGTCTTATAGAGGGCGCGGCGTCCCGGCGGCAAGGCATGCGCTTGCAATCGGCGGGCCTTGTCTTTGTCATTTAGGTTGCTCCGTTCTCGCGATAAGCTGGGTGCATGGAATCAAGCAGCTTTCAACACGACCGCGCTTTGCTGGACTGGCAGATCGAACTTGGTGCGACCGAGGCGATCTGCGATGCGCCGGTGAACCGCTACGAAGTGCCCGCCGCTGTACCAAAGCCTGCTGCTCCTCAAGCGCCCACAAGCCCTATGGTGCGAACCGCCGCCGCCGATCCAGTAGCGGTGGCCGAAAGCATGGCGGCAGCCGCGCAATCTTTGGCCGATTTGCGCGATGCTCTGGCTGCCTTTGACCATTGCGCCCTGAAAAAAGGCGCGCGCAATCTGGTGTTTTCTGACGGTGTGCCGGGGGCCAAGGTGATGCTGGTGGGCGAAGCACCGGGACGCGATGAAGACCGCGAGGGTCGTCCATTTGTAGGCCGCGCGGGCCAGTTGCTCGACCGGATGCTGGGTGCCATCGACATGGGTCGCACCGACGCGAAAGCGCCGGTCTATATTACCAATGTCCTGCCGTGGCGCCCGCCACAGAACCGCGATCCCAAGCCCGATGAAATCGCCATGATGAAGCCATTCCTCATGCGTCATATCGAGCTTGCTGCCCCGCAGGTGCTGGTGATCGTGGGCAATTGGTCCTGTCAAGCACTTTTGGGCAAGAAAGGCATCACCCGCCTTCGCGGGGAGTGGACGCAAGCCGCAGGACTGCCTGCGCTGCCGATGTTCCACCCTGCATATCTGCTGCGCTCGCCCGAATTCAAACGCGAGGCTTGGGCCGATCTGCTGAGCCTCAAGGCGCGGCTCAGGGATGGTTGATCCGCTCACCCTTGCGGCCTTTGTGCCCGCCGCGCTGATCATGAACCTGACGCCGGGGGCCGATATGATGTTCTGTCTGGGGCAGGGGCTGCGCTCTGGTCCCAAGGCCGCCGTTATGGCCAGTGCGGGTATCTCTGCGGGCGCATTTGTGCATGTGACGCTTGCGGGGTTGGGCCTTGGCGCGGTGATCGCGGCGCACCCCTGGACCTTTGATGTGATCCGCTGGCTCGGTGTGGCCTATCTGCTTTGGCTCGCGGTGCAGGCCTTACGCAATACCGGCCAAGCGCGCGCATCGGGGCCGGGGCTGTCTGTTTGGCGGGCCTTTGGAACCGGTTTGATGGTTAACCTCACCAACCCCAAAATTATCTTTTTCGTGCTTGCCTTTATCCCGCAGTTTGTCGTGCCGGAAGCAGGCAGCGTGGTAGGGCAATTTTTATTGTTCGGGGCGGTGCTGGCCTTGGGTGGTTTCGTGATCAATGCTATCGTCGGAGCTTTCGCCGCGCGGATCGGCCAGACGCCGGGTCGCTTTGCCGCTGCCTTCTCTTGGGTATCCGCTGGAATTTTCGTAACACTTGCCGCCCGACTTGCAGTATTGGAACGCGCATGAGCCGTATTGACGAGACCGCCGAATTTATTCCCGTCCGCATTGCCGTGCTGACCGTGTCTGATACCCGCGATCTATCGCAGGACCGCTCGGGCGAAGTGCTGGTCCAGCGTATCGCAGAGGCGGGGCACGAATTGGCAGAGCGGCATATCCTGCCCGACGAGCGCGACCAGATCGCCGACCAACTGCGCCTGTGGTGTGCGGATGATGCCAT
The DNA here is from genome assembly GCF_000622365.1 of Sulfitobacter noctilucae. Classification (GTDB taxonomy): domain Bacteria; phylum Pseudomonadota; class Alphaproteobacteria; order Rhodobacterales; family Rhodobacteraceae; genus Sulfitobacter; species Sulfitobacter noctilucae. The sequence continues at coordinate 108,198 of NZ_JASC01000003.1, forward strand.
TGATGTGGTGATCAGCGCTGGCGGCACGGGGTTAACGGGCCGCGATGTCACGGTCGAGGCACACCGCGATGTTTATGAAAAAGAGATCGACGCCTTCGGTACAGTGTTCACCATCGTGTCGATGCGAAAGATTGGCACCTCTGCGGTACAAAGCCGCGCCACGGGCGGGGTGTGCAACGGAACCTACCTCTTTGCGCTGCCCGGATCGCCCGGCGCGTGCAAGGATGCCTGGGACGAAATCCTGCTGAAACAACTGGATTACCGCCATAAGCCCTGCAATTTTGTGGAAATCCTGCCACGGCTGGACGAACATCACCGTCGAAAATAGAGCCTCGCGATTTTGTGCGACGGAAATTTGCCGCGCCTGCGTATAACAGTTGTCGCTTGGTATTTAATGCCAACCGATTAAATACTTGTGTGACAAAGTCTTGGGACGGATAGAAATGCGGTTCTTGCGGCAAAGCATGATTGGCCTTTTCCTTGCGGCGGCAACGCTGGGACTGCTGGTGTTCTCCGTGAGTTTGATCAGCGGCGCGGTGCAGGAACGCATGGCCGAAGAACCCAAGGCACCGCCCGCACGCGAGCGGGTATTCACAGTCAACGTTGTTACGGCGCAGGCAGAGACAGTGGTGCCGGTCCTCGAAAGCTTTGGCGAAGTGCAAAGTCGGCGGTTACTGGAACTGAGGGCCGCTGACGGAGGTCGCGTCGTCGAACTGGCCGAGGGGTTCGAGGATGGTGGCAAGGTGCGCAAGGGGCAGGTGCTGGTTCGCCTTGATCCCGCAGATGCGCAATCAGCGGTCGACCGTGCGCAAAGCGATGTGGCTGATGCCCTGGCCGAAGGGCGCGATGCAGCGCGGTCGCTGACGCTGGCACAAGCTGAGTTGGACGCCACGCAAGACCAGGCGGTTTTGCGTGAACGCGCGTTCGAGCGGCAGCGGGGTTTAGCAGATCGCGGCGTGGGCACGGCTGCTTTGACCGAAACCGCCGAACTTGCGGCTTCTGCCGCGCGGCAGGCGGTTGTCTCGCGCAGGCAGGCCGTGGCGCAGGCGGAGGCGCGGTTGGACCAAACCGAAACCCTTCTGGCGCGTGCCCGCATTGCACTGGCAGAGGCGGAACGGCGCTTGAAAGATACAACCCTGACTGCGCCGTTTGACGGTACTTTGTCAGCGACAGATGTGGTCGAAGGGCGGCTGGTTTCAGCCAACGAGCGTTTGGCTGAGTTGATTGATCCTCAGGATCTTGAAGTATCGTTTCGCCTGTCCACCGCGCAATATGCGCGGCTGCTGGATGACACGGGCGCGTTGATCCGCGCTGATGTAAGCGCGACGCTTGATGTGGCCGGTGTCGATCTGGAGGCCAAGGGCCGTATCAGCCGTGCCAGCGCAGCGGCGGGCGAAGGTGCGTCAGGGCGTCTGATCTTTGCAGCCCTTAGCGATGCAGTAGGCTTCAAGCCTGGCGATTTTGTGACCGGGCAGGTGCAGGAACCTGCGTTGGACAATGTCGTGCGCCTGATGGCTTCGGCAGTTGATGCGAGCGGCGAGGTTCTGGTGTTAGATAACGAGAACCGACTGGAAGCAGTCGCCGTGTCGGTACTGCGGCGGATCGGTGATGAAGTCCTGGTGCGTGGCCCGATACTCGGTCGGCAGGTGGTCGAGGCGCGTTCGCCGCTGTTAGGCGCGGGCATTTCGGTGAAACCTATCCAACGCGACGCCGCGGACACCGCCCCCACCGAGCCTGAGATGCTGGAACTTACAGAAGAGCGGCGTGCCCGCCTTGTGGCCTTTGTCGAAGGCAACAACCGCATGCCCGACGAAGCGAAAGCCCGCGTACTGGCGCGTTTGGCAGAGCCGCGGGTCCCCGCCAACATGGTTGCGCGGATCGAAAGCCGGATGGGGGGCTAAGGGATGGCACGTGCGATGCCCAAGGCGGCAGGGGGTATCCTGTCCTATTTTGTCCGGCACCGCACAGCGGCCAATCTATTACTGGTCCTGCTGCTGGTTTCCGGCATCGTGGCGACGCCCAACATGCGTGCGCAGTTTTTTCCCGACGTGATCGTTGATAACGTGACCGTCACGACCATCTGGGACGGCGCTGGCGCTGATGATGTAGACACTGCCATTGTACAAGTGCTGGAACCCGCGCTTCTGGCGCTTGAGGGGGTTGAGGGCTCTAACAGTACATCACGCGAAGGCCGTGCTACGGTCAGTCTGGACTTCGAACCGGACTGGGACATGTCCCGCGCCGCAGCGGATGTGCAGACTGCCGTGGATGCCATCACCACCCTACCGGAAGAGGCCGAAGAACCGACTGTGCGGCGCGGTGCCTGGCGCGACAGGGTAACGGATGTGGTGATCACCGGCCCTGTCGCACCCGAGCAATTGGGCCGTTTCGCTGATGAATTTGTAACCCGGCTTTTTGCCGCCGGAGTGACGCGTACCACGATACAAGGGGTCGCCGCGCCACAGACCTTGGTCGAGGTGCCGTCGTCGAAACTGATCGCCTATGATGTAACGATGGGCCAGATCGCCGCTGCGATTGCGGCCGAAGTCGATGCAGACCCGGCAGGCGATGTGACGGGCGCGAATGCCCGTGTACGCACAGGCACCGCCAAACGAAGCGCGCAGGAAATATCAGGCATTGTGCTGCGCTCGAACCCTGATGGGTCCAAACTGACAGTAGGCGATGTGGCGATTGTCCGCTCCGAAGGGGTGGACCGCAATCAGAAGTTCTTTGTCGGGCCGAACCCCGCAATGTCGGTGCGCGTGGACCGTTCTGACAAGGGTGATGCCATCGGCATTCAGGAATCGGTCGAAGAGGTCGCGGCTCAGTTGCAAGCCAGCTTGCCCGCGTCGGTTACGCTTGAACTGATCCGTACCCGATCAGAGGCGATCACCGGGCGTTTGAACCTTCTGATCGACAATGGATTGATGGGGCTCGCCCTTGTTGTTGGGCTGTTGTTCTTGTTTCTCAATGCCCGCACGGCATTCTGGGTTGCTGCAGGTATTCCCGTCGCGATGGGGGCCGCGATTGCCCTAATGTATTTGGGCGGGATCACGCTGAATATGATCTCACTGTTCGGTCTGATCATAACGCTGGGGATCGTGGTCGACGATGCCATTGTGGTGGGCGAACACGCAGATCACAGGTACCGGCAATATGGCGAAAGTCCGATGGAAGCCGCCGAAAATGCAGCGGCGCGTATGGCGATGCCGGTCTTTGCGGCGACGCTGACCACGGTGATTGCCTTTTTCGGGCTGGTCGTCGTGGGCGGGCGCTTTGGTGATCTGATCCGCGACATTCCTTTTACCGTGATTGCGGTGCTGACCGCCTCGCTGGTGGAGTGTTTCCTGATCCTGCCCAATCACATGGCCCATGCAATTGCTTCGGCAAACAAGGACCATTGGTACGATCTGCCCAGCCGTGTGGTGAACAGTGGCTTTGTCTGGATGCGCGAGACCCTGTTTCGGCCCTTGATGGCCGGGGTGATCCGGGCGCGGTATGTGGTGCTGGCTGGCGTGCTTGCGGTGCTGGCCTCACAGGTTGCCCTGTTTATCTCGGGCGATGTGCAGTGGCGCTTTTTCAATGCGCCGGAGCGGGGATCAGTCACCGGCAACTTCATGATGACCGAAGGAGCGACCCGCGAAGACACGCTTGAGATGATGCGCGAAATGCAGCGGGCGACCGAAGAGCTTGGTGCTGAATACGCCGAGCGCTATGGTGCCAATCCGCTGGATTATGTGATCGCGCAGATCGGCGGCAACACCGGCTATGGTCTGGCCGGGGCGGATGCCAAAGACGCCGATCTACTGGGCGGCATTTCGATCGAGCTCATTGACGCTGATCTGCGCCCCTATTCCAGCTTTGCCTTTGTGGGCGAGTTGCAGGATCGTGTGGTCAATCACCCGATGGCCGAAACTGTCAGCTTTCGCGGCTGGCGCTCTGGCCCCGGCGGTGATGCGTTAGACGTGCAGTTTTACGGTGCGGATACAGATACGCTCAAGGCCGCGTCAGAAGACCTACAAGATGCGTTGCGCCAATTCCCCGAAGTCAGCGCTGTGCAGGACAATTTGGCCTATGACAAGGAAGAGTTGATCCTTGATCTGACCCCTCAAGGGCAGGCGCTTGGCTTTACCATCGACGCGCTGGGCACGACCCTGCGGCACCGCTTGGGCGGGATCGAGGCGGCGACCTATCCCGACGGGCCGCGTTCTGCCACGATACGCGTTGAACTGCCCGAGGGCGAGTTGACGGCAGACTTCCTGGACCGCACGCAGATGCGCACGCCTGAGGGGCAATATGTGCCGCTGGCCGATATCGTCAGTGTCGAGCGGCGCACCGGTTTTTCGACGGTCCGGCGCGAGAATGGCATCCGGCTGATCTCGGTCACGGGCGACATATCAGAGGATGATCCCGCCCGCGCCACCGCGATCGGGGAAGCGCTGGAAGGCGATATACTGCCGCGCATCGCTTCCGAGCGGCAGGTTGAGTTTCGCATCGCAGGCCTGAGCGAACAGGAGGATGAATTCCTCAGCGATGCGCTGACGGGTCTGATCCTGTGTCTGACGGGCATCTATCTGGTACTGGCGTGGATATTTGGCAGTTGGTCACGGCCCACGGTCGTCATGGCAATCATTCCCTTCGGATTGGTCGGGACAATCTATGGCCATCATCTATGGGATGTACCGCTGAGCATGTTTACAGTGGTGGGTCTGCTGGGCATGACCGGGATCATCATCAACGATTCTATCGTGCTTGTCCGAACCATTGACGAATATGCCGAAACCCGGGGCCTTGTGCCGTCAATCATTGACGGGGCAGCGGACCGTTTGCGGCCCGTACTTCTGACCACGCTGACCACCGTATTAGGTATGGCACCGCTGCTTTATGAACAAAGCCAGCAAGCACAGTTTCTGAAGCCTACCGTGATCACGCTCGTTTACGGACTGGGCTTTGGCATGCTGTTGGTCCTGCTCGTAGTGCCCGCATTGATCGCGGCGCAGCATGATGTGGCGCGCCAGATCGGGGCGATGCGCCGGGGGTTGCGCGCGCCTGTGCGCTCGATGCGGATAGGGTTACTGGCGCTATGGGCGGTGTTGTTGGGATGGGGCGCACTGACGCTGGGCTGGGCCGCTTGGTTCGGAACATTACATCCTTGGGCAGCGCAGACCTTCCCGATGTTTGGCACCATGTCACCAGTCGTCGCCGGACTCTTGCTCTTTGTTCTGGGTGCGGCTGTGGTGGCTTTTCTGGGCTACGGGGTCGCGGGCATCACCTTTGCGGCGCGCCGGAAACGGGCCGCCTGAGAACCGCGTAGCTTCAGCCTGCTGTGCAGCCCTTGATATCGACTGCATGTTTTGACCCAAGTACTGTGAATCGGATCGCCGAACGGTCAAGCGCCATCGTCGTACCTGCGCCGGGGATCATTTCCCCGACGGCGATCAGACTGTTGCCGTTGCGGGTCACATCTGTTTCGCTCATCCACATGCCCGATTGGCCGGGCTCAATGATCACGACTTCGCCGCGCCCAGCAGAGGACATATCCAACCGCGCCGTAATCTCGAAGCCTGCTTCAGTCGGGCGCAGACTGCAGGTCGCACCACGTACACCGGCCTCCTTCGCGCTCAGCGGTCGGGAGGCAAGCGCACCGGCGATAGCGGCGGTCGGTTTGCCATTTGTGCTGCGCAACTCAAGGTTCAGCTGCATCTGATGCGGCACGCAGATGTCACTGCAAACACCCAGTTCAAGATCAAGTGCAAGGGTCATCGGTGCGCCCGCTGTGTGGGGCGCAAGTGCGAGTGGAAGCACGACCTGATCGGAATAGCCAATCGTGCGCATGCCGGCGGTGGCAAAGACCTCGGGCCGGGGCCAGGTGATACCCACAGCACGCAGGTTGTCAGAGCCGGACCAGTCGAATGACGGCGGGATACCAGCATCACCGGGTGCACGCCAATAGGTTTTCCACCCCGGTGCCAGCGTCAGCTTGATCGCGGCAACCCGCGTGCCGTCAGGTTGTTGCCAACCTTCAAGGATCTGGCCTGTGATCGGCACAGTAAATGTGTCGCTGGCTTGAAGCGGCAAAGCGCTTGCACAAGCGAGGGTGAGGGCAGTGGCGAGCATTTTCATCATCGCGCTTTGATGCGTCAAAGCGAGACCGGTGCCAAGTCACGAATGCTTTAACGATGTTTCGTCGCAAAGGCGATTTCCCTTCGACGCGCCCTTGTCAGTCCTGCGTTGCCCATGCATCCTTTAGGTCACATCTAACCCGGAGACTGTCTTTCTATGACCTCACCCGCACTTGATCTGACTGGTAAATTACTGATCGCGATGCCGGGCATGGGGGATCCGCGCTTTGCGCATACGGTCATCTTCATGACGTCCCATACCAAAGAGGGCGCGATGGGGTTGGTGATAAATAGACCTGCCGACGGGATGCGGTTCAAAGACGTGATGGATCAGCTTTCATCCGATGTTGGTCCGTCGACCCCTGCAATGGCGGTGCATCTGGGCGGTCCGGTCGAAACCGGGCGCGGCTTTGTGCTGCATTCGGATGACTATCTTTCGGCGCTGAATACCCTCGGGGTCAGGGGCGGTTTCGCGCTGACGGCGACGCTGGATATTCTGGAGGACATCGCGCAGGGCAACGGACCAAAGAAAGCCATCCTTGCCATGGGCTATTCCGGCTGGGGGGTAGAGCAGTTGGAGGGTGAATTGGCGCAGAACGGCTGGCTGACGGCGGATGCCACGCCGGAACTGGTGTTCGATTTACCGGATACAGAGAAATGGTCCGGCGCGCTGCAGTCACTCGGGGTGGACCCTCTTTTGCTGTCTGCGGATGCGGGGCGGGCCTAGCGCGGGGCGGCAGCTCGTGCCAGCCGATCATTGATCGCGCGGCCAAGTCCTTGCATTGGGATCGGAGCAACAGCAATCGGGAGCGCCCGCGCATCGAGTTGGTGGAGGTGATCGAACAGGTTGGCAGCCGCCTCAACCAGATCACCCGTAGGTGAGAGGTTTAAGGCACCATTGACATCACCGAACCCCAACATGAGTTCGCCAGGTTGAGCCTCCAAGGCGTTCAGGCGTACGGTAGCAGCAGGCGCATAGTGCGATGTCATCTGACCGGGCGCTGTGATCGCGTCGCTATCCGCAGAAGAGGCTAAAGTCCGGCCCAAAATCTGCTCGATCGCTTCATGGGCCAATCCGCCGGCCCGAAAGAGGGTAGGGCCTTCTGTAAGACCGATGATGGTGCTTTCCATCCCGACCGCACAGGCGCCGCCGTCTACCACGGCGGAGATACGTCCCGACAGGCCGCTGATCACATGCTGTGCTGTTGTCGGGCTGATCCGGCCTGAAGGATTTGCGGACGGGGCCGCGATTGGCCCGCCGAAGGCTTGTAACAAGGCTTGCGCCGTGGGGTCGGCAGGCACGCGCAGGGCTACGCTGTCCAGTCCAGCGGTCACGAGCGAGGACAGCCCATGATTTGTTGCAAGCGGCAGGACCATTGTCAAAGGGCCGGGCCAAAAGGCATCGGCCAATGCCTGCGCCGTATCCGACCAAAGCACAAAGTCCTGCGCTTGCGAAACCCTTGCCACATGCACAATCAGCGGATTGAAACTTGGCCTGCCTTTTGCCTCGTAAACCCGTGCAACGGCCTCTCCGTTGCGCGCGTCTGCACCAAGCCCGTAAACAGTCTCTGTGGGGAACGACACCAGCGCACCCTCGCGCAGCAGGTCAGCAGCGCGGACAATGCCTGTGGCATCGGGAAGCAGTGTTTCGGTCTGGATTGTCATATGGTCGACTTGGGCCCCGTGACGCGGCGTTTGGATTGCTTGAAGGGGCTTGCCCCTTATGGTTTGAATGACGAGCCATTAACAGGGCTGCGTCCGGCGTGCCAGCCGCGACCGCCCTTTGGAGGAGACAATATATGACCTACCGGGCTGCCGTAAATGACTACCGCTTCTTGATTGATCATCTGCTGGACGCCGATGCGCTGCGCCAGACCGAGCTTTTCTCAGAAGCGACGGAAGACGTAACTGCCGCGATCCTGTCAGAAGCGGGCAAGATGTGTGACGAGGTATTGGCCCCGCTGCAACGCCCCGGTGATCTGCATCCCGCGCGGCTGGAAAACGGCGTGGTTCGGACGTCGCCCGGGTTTAACGAAGGGTTCAGAGCGATTGCAGATGGCGGTTGGATCGGAATGTCGGCAGATCCCGAATATGGCGGCATGGGGCTGCCGATGATCCTGACCAGTGCGGTTAACGAGATGATGAGCGGTGCCTGCCTGTCGCTGCAACTGGCCCCGATGCTGACCCAAGGCCAGATCGAGGCGCTGGAGCATCACGCTTCGGACGCGCTGAAGGCGATGTATCTGCCAAAGCTGACGTCTGGCGAATGGACCGGCACGATGAACCTGACAGAACCGCAGGCGGGGTCGGATGTGGGCGCGTTGAAGTCCAAGGCCGTGGACAATGGGGATGGCACCTATGCTGTGACGGGGCAAAAGATCTATATCACCTGGGGCGATCATGATGTGGCCGAGAATATCTGCCATCTGGTGCTGGCGCGGATACCCGGCGCGCCCGAAGGCACGAAGGGCATCAGCCTGTTTCTGGTGCCCAAGTTCATTCCCAACGAGGATGGTACGGTTGGCCCCCGCAACGGTGTGAGCACCGTCAGCCTCGAGCATAAGCTGGGTCTACACGGATCCCCCACCGCCGTGATGCAATATGACGATGCAACCGGATGGCTGGTCGGGCCGGAGCAGGGCGGCATGGCTGCGATGTTCTCGATGATGAATAACGCGCGGCTGGGCGTCGGGACGCAAGGCATCGGCGTGGCCGAGGCGGCGTTCCAGCACGCGCTCAGCTATGCGCTGGACCGCAAGCAGGGGCGTACTCCGAATGAACCGTCTGGCAGCATCATCGGCCATGCGGATGTGCGCCGGATGCTGTCGACGATGAAAGCTGAAATCTTTGCGGCGCGGGCCATTGCGATCAATTGTGCCTATGCCATCGACCGCGCAAACGCCGAAAAGGATGCGGCGTGGTCGGCCCGTGCCGCGCTGCTGACCCCCATTGCCAAGGCCTTTGGCACGGATGTCGGTATCAAAATGGCCGATATGGGCGTGCAGGTGCATGGCGGCATGGGCTTTGTCGAAGAAACCGGTGCCGCGCAATTCTTGCGTGATGTGCGCGTGACCTCGATCTACGAAGGCACCAACGGCATTCAGGCGATGGACCTTGTAGCCCGTAAAATGATGGACGGGGGTGAGGCGGCGATGGCCCTATTTGACGAAATGGAAGAGGAAGTCGAGGCCGCCCGCGCGCGTTTTCCCCGCATGTCGGAGGCGGTCTGGCAATCTATCGAGAGCATGCGCGAGGCGACCGAATGGCTGGTGGCGCAAAGCGATATGAACGACCGTTTTGCTGGCGCGGTGCCCTACCTGATGGGCTTTGCCCGCGTGCTGGGCGGTCAATTGCATCTCAAGGCGGCGATGGCTGACCCCGATGGGCCGCGGGCCCATCTCGCGCGGTTCTATATCCACTGGCTGCTGCCTGAACATGAAGGCATGTTGGTACAAGCTCAAACCGGTGATGAGACTCTATATGCCATCACACCAGAGGCATTGTCCGCCTGATGCCTGATATTGCCCCCGCCGGTCTGCGCTATCCCTGGGATACTCCGCCTGCGCATGGAACCGAAGCCATCGAAGTCGCTCCCGGTGTGCTCTGGCTGCGGATGCCGCTGCCAATGAAGCTCGATCACGTCAATATCTATGCCTTTGACGAGGGCGACCACTGGACGGTGATCGACACCGGCTTTGCGTCGAAGACGTCCAAAGGGATTTGGGCGCAAGCGATGGCCGGCCCCTTGGGCGGCAAGCCTGTGGGCCGGGTTGTGGTCACCCACCACCATCCCGATCATATCGGGCTGGCAGGCTGGTTTCAGACCGAACACGGGGCCGAACTGGTGACCACCCGCACCGCATGGCTGACGGCACGGATGCTGACCCTGGATGAACAGACAGTCGCCCCTGTCGAAACGCTCGATTTCTACCGGTTGTCCGGCATGGCTCGGGAAATGCTTGATAAACGCGCCACGGACCGGCCTTTCAACTTTTCCGATATTGTGGCTCCTCTGCCGTTGGGTTTCACCCGGATCAAACAAGATGACACCATTCGTATCGGCGGGCGTACATTTGACGTGCATATGGGCAATGGCCACGCCCCCGAACACGCAACGTTCTGGAGCCAGGACGACAACCTTGTGATCGCCGGAGATCAAATTCTGTCCTCGATCAGTCCTAATGTGGGCGTCTATTCAACCGAGCCTATGGCTGACCCGATCGGGGAGTGGTTGGAAGCCTGCGAACGGCTTGCGCCCCTGGCGCGTGCAGATCATCTTGTGCTGGGTGGGCACAAACTGCCCTTTACCGGGTTGCCCAAACGCATGGAGCAGTTGATCGAGAATCACCACAGCGCATTGCGCCGGTTGCTCGACTCGATCGCCGAGCCGAAAGCGGCATCCGAATGTTTCGGCACGCTGTTCAAGCGCAAGATCGGTGAGCCGGAATATGGGTTGGCGCTGGTTGAATCGGTGGCGCATCTAAGCCACCTTCACCAGACAGGCCTTGCCACCCGCAGCCTGCGGGACGCAGATGGTGCATGGGTCTATCAGCGCAAGGGATGATGCGGCATGGATGATCAGATCAAGACAGCGGCCGAAGCGGCAGAGGCCGATGCATTGCCGCGTTTGTATGAAACCCATACCGACCCGGACCAGCGGTGTGCCAGCACCGACCAGATGCCGAAGAGTGTTAAAGACAAGCCGGTGAGCCAGAAAAGCCCGGCGCAATGGGCTTACGAGCGTACGGTGCTCTACCTCAAGAACTTCGAGGAACAGCTTGATAACGAACACGAAGTTGCAATGGGTTTTACCGGAGGCAATGCAGGTGTGCTGCGGATCGAGGGCATGGGATATTTCGACCCCGACATCGTAACTTTTTATGGTAGTGATCCTGCGGGCGGACGTACCCAGCTTGTGCAGCATGTCAGCCAGCTGAATGTGTTGTTACGTGCACTTCCCAAAGCGGTTGAGGGGAAGGCCCCGAACCGGATCGGTTTTCGACTGGTTCAGGATCTGGAAGACGCGTCCAAGCCAACAACCTGATTCCATGAAAATGGGACGTTTTGACAGCGTGACAGGGGCCACAAAGTAGGGTACTCAGCACGAAATTCGATAGCGTAAGGGACAAGACTATGGCCGATCACGAACATGGCAGCATGGACACCAAAGTGCAGGAAAAGACGTTTGATGACTTCATGTCATTCGTTACCAAAACCACCATTGTCATCGTGGCCTTGCTGGTTCTGATGGCGTTGTTCATCCGCTAATCCATGTCCATTGCAAAAGGGATCGCCGCCGGACTGGCGGCGTTGCTTCTGTTGGGGGCATGCGGGGCGGATAATAATCCCGACAGCCCGCCACAAGAGGTCGCTGCGGCGGCTTTCCGCAGTGCAGCACCCCCATCATTGACCATCTTTACAATGGTGAACAACCGCACCGGCGATGGCGGGCATACGTCCCTTTTGATCAATGGCTCGCAGCAGGTCATCTTTGATCCGGCAGGCTCGTTCCGCGATGATCGCCTTGCCGAGCGGGGGGACGTGCTTTTCGGTATGACGCCCGGCTGGGTGCAGGCCTATAAGTCAGCCCATGCGCGCGCCGCGTTTCATGTGGTCGAACAGAAGATCCCGGTCACCGGAGCACAGGCCGAACAGGCCCTGCAACTGGCGCTTGCGAACGGGTCTGTTCCAGGCGGATTCTGCGCCAGCTCGATCGGCAGGATCCTGCGGCAAATTGATGGCTTCCAAAGCATCGACAGCACGTTTTTCCCCGTGCGTCTGATGGAACAGATCGAAACCCTGCCCAATGTCACCACCACTCGGCTTTATGAGAACGACAGTGGTCAGGTGATCGACGCGTTGCGCGCGTCACAGCTAGCCCAGTAAATACAGCATCGCGTACAGGGTCAGCCCGCCCGAGATCATTGCGCCGAGCACGTTCTTGGTGATGAGCCCTACTGCCAGCGCGACCGCAGCAGCGGCAAGGCGGGCGGGGTCAGGTTCACCACCCGTGGCGCTTGGCCAGAGCACCTGAGGTGCGATCAAGGCCGGCAACACAGCCACCGCCGTATAGCGCAGATGTCGCAACAGCCAGGGCGGCATGGCGCGTTCTCCGACCATGCCGGTAAAGACAAAGCGGAGCATAAAGCTGCCCAAGCCCAGCCCGATGATCACGATCCAAAGTGTTGTCTTGTCGATCATGGTGCTGTTTGTCCTTTGGTTTCCAAGCGCTTTTCCAAACGCGCTCCGGCGATCATTCCCGCCAGCCCCGCGATGATGATACCCAGTGAATAGGGCACGCTTGCGCACAACAGGCTGACCACAACCGCGACAAAAGCCGCGACTACATGGGGCAGGGTTCGGAACATCGGTGCAATCATCGCCAGAAATGTGATCGGAATGGCAAAATCCAGCGCCCAGCTGTCTGGTACCTGCGCCCCCAGCAGCGCACCGACGCCTGTGAATATATACCAAAGTGGCACCACAGGTGTGACCGCGCCCAAGAAATAGCCAACCCGCTCTGGCACTGTCATTTGCGGCTCTTTCTCGAATTTGGCAATGCCTACGATATAGGATTGGTCAACCGTGAGATATGCGGCCAACGCCCGCTGCCAGATAGGGGCCGCGCCGATGTAAGGGGTCAGCGATGCCGAATACATCGCCATGCGCAGGTTCACCGCCAGCGCAGAGGCCAGCACAACAATGGTCGGCGCGTTTTCCTGCATCAGTTGAAGGGCGGTGAATTGCGCGGCCCCTGCGATGACGACGATGGAAAAGGCCAGGGTCTCGAACACGGACAACCCCGCTTCGACAGCCAGCAAGCCAAAGAGCGTGGCGAAGGGGATGATCACCAGAATGAATGGTGAGCCGTCGATTACGCCCCTGACATAGGCTGATTTTGCTGTGGTGGTGCGCATATGAAAACCCTAGATTGCTCCCATGTCGTAGCGGCTAGCCAAGGGGGTTACAATTGGCACAAGATCCCGATGTGAGCGATTTTCTCATTGCACCCGACCCGCAGGCGCCCCGGTTGACCCGGGCGGTAAGCGGGCAGGACGAGAATGGCAATGAAACGCAACTGCGCGTGGTCGAAGAACGGCCGCTGACCATCTTCCTCAACAGTCAGGAAATTGTCACCGCAATGACCATTGGGGACTATCCGGCCTATCTGGCGCTTGGCTTTCTGCGCAATCAGGGGATGTTGCGCGCGGATGATGATGTAACAGGCGTGGACTACGATGAAGAGCTTAAGACAGTTGTGGTGCGCACTGCCCGCGCCACCGACTATGAAGACAAGATGAAGCGCAAGACGCGGACCTCCGGCTGTGCGGTCGGGACGGTCTTTGGCGATATGATGGAGGGGTTGGAAGGGCTGACCCTCCCGAATACGCCGGTGCACAGTTCTTGGCTTTATGCGCTGTCCGCGCGGATCAACCGCACGCCCTCTCTCTATCTAGAAGCAGGGGCCATTCATGGGACCATTCTGTGCCAAGGCGACCGTGCTCTGGTCTATATGGAGGACGTAGGACGCCACAATGCAGTTGATAAAATCGCGGGCTGGCTGCTTTCCGAGGGTGTCTCGGCTGATGATAAAATTCTCTATACCACGGGCCGACTGACCTCTGAGATGGTGATCAAAACGGCAATGATGGGCATCCCCGTGTTGGCGTCACGCTCGGGGTTCACGGCATGGGGCGTCGAAATAGCCCAGCAAGTGGGTCTGACGCTGATCGGGCGAATGAAGGGCAAACGCTTTGTCTGTTTGAGCGGTGAGCAACGGTTGGTCCGCGATGCCGATCCCACACAGGTCGCGGATGAACCACGTCGCGCCGGGCGCAAGGGGGCGGTCTGATGCAGCAGCCTTTAGGCGTCATTCTGGCCGGAGGGCAGGCCACGCGCATGGGCGGCGGCGACAAGGGGCTGTTGCAGCTTGGCGGCGAAACCCTGCTGCACCGCGTGATTGACCGGCTTGAACCGCAGGTGGCCGGGCTGGCCCTGAACGCCAATGGCGATGCGGCACGGTTCGAAGATTTTGGTCTGCCCGTGCTGCCAGATTCGATTGAGGGGTTTGCCGGACCGTTGGCAGGGGTATTGGCGGGGCTTGATTGGGCCGCGTCTCAAGGGGCCGAGAGTATTGTCACTGCGGCGGCGGACACCCCGTTTTTCCCTTGCGATCTGGTGCCGCAACTGCTGCTTGCAGGCGAAGTCATGACGCACCCGCTGGTCCTTGCCGCCACACCAGACACGGTGAGTGGCACAGCGCGGCACCCGACATTCGGACTGTGGCCGGTGGCACTGCGTGATGATCTGCGCGAAGCATTGCAGCACGGTTTGCGCAAGGTGGTGATGTGGACGCAACAGCACGGCGGGCGCGAAGCCTTGTTTCCGCAAGAAGCAGCGTTTTTCAATGTGAACACCCCAGATGATCTGGCGCAAGCCGAGGGGATGTTATGAAGATTTACGGTGTCGTAGGCTGGAAGAATGCCGGGAAAACAGGCTTGATGGAGCGTTTGGTGACAGAGATCACCGGTCGTGGCATCACCGTGTCGACGATCAAACATGCGCATCACACCTTTGATGTGGATCAGCCCGGCAAAGACAGCTTTCGCCACCGTACTGCCGGTGCGACCGAGGTTCTGCTGGCTTCCAAAACCCGCTTTGCCCTGATGCACGAACTGCGGGACGAGGAAGAGCCAGCGCTTGCTGATCTGTTGCAAAGGTTATCTCCCGTCGATCTGGTGCTGATTGAAGGTTATAAACGCGATGCGCATCCCAAGATCGAAGCGCATCGTGCGGTGACCGGCAATCCGCTGCTGGCCCCGGATGATCCATCGGTGCGGGCGGTGGCCAGTGATGTGCCGCTTGATTTGGACCGTCCGGTCTTGGATTTGAACAACACAGAACAAGTGGCTGGTTTCATTCTATCCGAGGTCGGGCTGTGAGGGGCTTTGACACCATCGTTATGGTTGATTGGTCAAGCGGCAATGATACCGGTCCGCGTCCGCGGAAAGATGCGATCTGGGCCGCAGTAAACCGCAACGGCGCCGCGGAGGCACCGGTGTATCTGCGCAATCGATTGATGGCAGAGGAATGGCTGACCGCGCTTTTTGACCAGGAACGCGCGGCGGGACGGCGGGTGCTGGCGGGTTTCGATTTTCCTTTTGGATATCCCAAAGGATTTGCCGCTGCGCTGACCGGATCAGCGGACCCGCTGACTGTTTGGGACTGGTTTGAAGCGCGGGTGGAAGACACGCCCAAACACAACAACCGGTTTGATTTGGCTGGACAGGTCAATCTGGCGCTGGGAGGAGGCAAAGGCCCCTTTTGGTTCAATGGTTTGCAGCGCGATATAAACGGGCTGGCGCGGCGCAAGGACGAATATAGCAACCCTTTCCCAGACAAACGACAAAGTGAGCAGCGTACCAAAGGCGCGTTTACCTGTTGGCAGATGGGGGGCGCGGGTGCCGTTGGGGGGCAGGTCTTTACAGGTTTGCCGATTTTAGCCCGGCTTCGGCGCAAATATGACGCGGCGGTTTGGCCATTCATGGCTTTGGACAAAGACATCGCGCTGGTGGAAATATGGCCATCACTGACGGTGGGGCCGGCACCGGACGATCAAATCAAGGACGCCTGGCAGGTGCAGGAAGTTGCGCGACAAATTGCAGCTCTTCCTGAGGACCGGCTGGCTGAAATGCTCACGGTGGACGCCCCGGAAGAAGGCTGGATTTTCGGCTTGGGCTATGAGGCAGAACTGAAAGCACCCGTCTTGCAGAACGATTGTTTCGCCCTGCCGCCCGGTGTGCATTGGACCCCGGTAGATGAAGCATTGGCGCTTTTGCAGGGTCGTCTGGCGCCGGTTTGCGGGGTAGAGACTTTGCCGCTTGGTCAGGCTGCTGGCCGTCTTCTGGCCGAAGACGTGGAGGCGCAGCGCGCCAATCCGCCGCTGCCCAATACGGCAGTGGATGGCTACGGCTTTGCCGGTGGGCGGGGCGCGGGTGCGCATGATCTCCCACTGGTCAAAGGCCGTGCTGCAGCCGGGGATGCGCCTGTCGTGGTGCCGTCGGACCATGCCATCCGCGTCCTGACGGGGGCTGCTCTGCCCGAGGGAGTGGACACCGTCATCTTGCAAGAAGATGTGAAGGTCGACGCTGATCGTTTGCTATTTACGGGCCCGATCAAGCAGGGGGCCAACACGCGCAAGGCTGGTGAGGATGTCGATGCGGGGGAGGTCTTGTTGCATGCGGGGCGAAGGCTGACACCGGCGGATCTCGCCCTCGGTGCGGCCACGGGGAATGACCATATTAGTGTGCGCAAGCATCTGCGGGTTGGTGTGCTGTCAACAGGGGATGAGCTTGTTGATCCGGGGACGCCTGCCAAAGATGGTCAGATTTACGATGCCAACCGCCCGATGCTGTTATCGTTGATTGCCCAGTTCGGTCATGCCCCTGTCGATCTGGGCCGTGTCCAAGATGACCGGTCCGCGCTGCGCGATGTATTGGATCAGGCTGTGCCACAAGCCGATGTCATCCTGACCAGTGGCGGCGCATCGGCGGGGGATGAAGATCACGTCTCGGCCTTGCTGCAAGAGGCAGGAGCAATGGACTTATGGCGGATTGCGGTCAAACCGGGGCGGCCTTTGGCGCTTGGGATGTGGCAGGGAAAGCCGGTCTTCGGGCTGCCGGGTAACCCTGTTGCCGCGCTCGTATGCGCTTTGATCTTTGCGCGACCGGCGCTTGAGGTGCTGGCGGGAGGGCACTGGCGCGCGCCGCAAGCGTTCAATGTACCAGCGGCATTCACCAAGTCCAAGAAGGCCGGGCGGCGCGAATATCTGCGCGCAAGGATGAAAGACGGCGCGGCAGAAGTGTTCGGCTCTGAAGGGTCGGGCAGGATCAGCGGGCTATCCTGGGCCGAAGGGCTGGTCGAATTGCCCGAACCGGCCATGCAGGTTGCACCCGGCGATCCGGTCCGGTTCATTCCTTACGCGAGCTTCGGACTTTAGTCGAAGGTACCAGCGCAGCGGCCAAGTAGCATGAAAGCGCGGGCGGTCCTTGTGTCCGCCATTGCTGAAATCTCGCTGTCTGATGCGTTCTGTTCAAATTCCGCAAAGGTCTTGTCAAACCGGCGCAGGAAATGATGTGCGGCGTCGCGGAAAATTGGGTCTTGCTTCATACGGGCGTTTGTCAGCGCCAACGATGATCGGTCGCGGATGCCGCCCAAGGGCGCAATTGCGCGCCCCCGAGCGCCCTGTGCGAAGTGGCGCCAAATCTCGGGGCGGGCGCGGTCGGGGCGCAGGTCGTCCATATAGATGCCGTCTTGGCTCATCAGCGTCAGGATATCCTGTGCGGCCTGTACCAGTTGCGAGGTCAGCCGGTCCTTGAGCGCTCGACGCAGGGCAGTGAAACCCTCTGTGTCATCGGCGGTTTCTGGGAAGTTCAGGGCACGGATGAAATCGTCATTCGACAGGATCGGGGCCATGTCGATGGCTTGTGTGCCCAATTCCAGCGCGGGTTGATCGTCTGTAAGGCTTTGCGTCGGGGCCGGCTTCGCGCGCGCTGGCTCGTCGCGGCGCGACTGGAAGGTTGCGAGCGCGGTTTCGGTTTTGCGAGCGGCGGCGGCGATCTCGTCGAGCTTGCGCGAGACGGAGGGTTCCGAGCGCAGGTGATTGCCCTGTTGCTGGCTCAGGTACGCCTGCCGGATCGCATCAATAGCGGATTGCAGCCGCTGGCTCTCTTCACGCATTACGCGGCTCGCTTTGGCAGCTGTCGCAGCGACCCAGATCATGGCGACTGGCATGAAAATCGCCAACATGGTCATCAAAAAGCGCAGGGAGTCCGACCCGTTCTCGGATGTGCCTTCTTCGCGCAGGATCAGGAAAAAGAACGCAGCCCCCAAGAGCCAAATGGCACTAAGCACCAAGGCCACCACTTCGATGGAGGTGATGGTTTCGGGGCGCTGATTGTCATAGATGCCGAGTGGTGTGGCGCGCGCGACAGAAGGGCCCGCCGTGGACGAGGCGGGTTGATCTTCCGGTGCGGGTTGCGATGGGTCAACCACGTCTCAATTCCTTGTCAGGCATATACGATTTTGAGAACCTCATAGGATCTCACACCTCCGGGTGTGCGGACTTCGACAGAATCGCCTTCTTCCTTGCCGATCAACGCCCGCGCTATGGGGGATTTGATGTTCAGAAGACCGTCCTCGATCTTGGCCTCATATTCGCCCACGATCTGATAGGTTTTTTCTTCATCGGTGTCTTCATCGACCAGCGTCACCTTGGCCCCGAATTTAATCGCCCCGGACAGCTTGGCAGGGTCGATCACATCGGCCAGTGAAATGGCACCTTCCAACTCTTTCACGCGACCTTCGATGAAGGACTGCTTTTCCTTGGCGGAATGGTATTCGGCGTTCTCGGACAGGTCGCCGTGCTCGCGTGCTTCTGCGATCGCCTTGATGATTGCAGGGCGTTCCACTGTTTTGAGTTGCTTAAGCTCGGTTTCCAGGGCCGAGTGTCCGGCCCGTGTCATCGGTATCTTTTCCATCGCCGTCTATCCAAGTGATCGGGGGCCGTCGCGCATTTTCACGCCGCATGGCCATTACAGTCAGGTTGACGATTACCTGACCCAAAGTGCCATGCAATTGCAAGTGCCATCGGGGGCTTGGGCAAGGACAGGCCGTATGGTGTCTTTCACAGGCCAAAATGAGGTTCAGGGGGATGGGGGGCACCATATAGATTTTTATGTTCGACGAAAGTTGCGAATTTAAGCGCCTCTTATGACTTTCATTGCTGCCGTTCCTCCATCACCAGATTGGCAAGGACCCCGCCGAAATAGATGCACTATCGCCAAGGGGAATGACCGTAAGGCGCGTCTCCTACGGAACCTTTGCTGCAAAGCTGACGTTGGGTTCGCATCAGACACATCGGAGATTTTATGCTGTCCTCGGACCACCAAAACCTCGCGCCGGGGTTCCTGAATTCGCTTGTCTGGATCATCTTTCTGGGCGCGATAGGTTTGATTGGTGGCAACATCATCGGATCAATTGTTGTGCCCGATCACGACTGGGTCGCGGATACGGTCAGCGATCTGGCCGCCGGACGGTACGAGATCATCCAAGACATATCCCTCTATGGATTCGCGGCGACGCTTACGGCACTGGCACTCGCTTGTGCACATCTGCATAATGGTTCGGCGCGGTGGAGCTTGCTGACCTTTGCACTGGTCTTGTTAGCGCTTTGCGTTGTGATCATCGGGGCGCGGAACGAGTATGGCGACGGTGACAACGACGGGATCGTGATACACATCTATGTGGTTTACGCCTTGGGTATCCTTTTCGCCGCAGCATTCGCGCTAATGGCGGTTGAAGGCGCAAGGATAGCGCCCTTTATGGTTCCTTTGTCGTGGGTCTGTCTTATTCTCTGGGCGATCGGTGCGCCGGTGTTCTTTATGCTATCGACTGCTTTTGATGGTGCATGGGAACGCGGGCTTGGTGTCATCACGGTCGTTTGGGCGCTGGGCTTTGCCTTTGCCCTGCGGCAATTTGCGCGTAAAAACAGTGCTGATGCTTGACAAATATCACCCCACGTCCCGATTGCATTGCGGTCCGCCGTGGTTTAGCTGCAACTGGATGATTTTGCTCTGAGGGAATTTCAATCATGGCCGAGACCGAACGCGAAGCAATGGAATACGATGTCGTCATCGTCGGAGCTGGCCCTGCCGGTTTGTCCGCCGCGATCCGGCTTAAACAGTTGGACGCTGATTGCAATGTGGTGGTGCTTGAAAAAGGATCCGAAGTGGGCGCGCACATCCTGTCGGGTGCGGTGCTGGACCCGATCGGCATCGACCGGTTGATTCCTGACTGGAAAGAGCGCGGCGCGCCGATCACCGTGCCTGTGAAAGAAGACAACTTTTATTTGTTGGGCGAGGCTGGACAGTTGCGTGTGCCTAACTTCCCGATGCCCCCACTGATGAACAACCACGGCAATTACATTGTCTCGATGGGGAATGTGTGTCGTTGGATGGCGGAACAGGCCGAAGAACTGGGTGTCGAGATTTTCCCCGGCATGGCCTGTTCCGAGATTGTCTATGGCGAGAATGGTGAAGTCAAAGGTGTCGTTGCAGGTGAGTTCGGCAAGAACCCCGATGGGACTAAAGGTGACGGTTACGAGCCTGGCATGGAGTTGCACGGTAAATATGTGTTCCTTTCAGAAGGCGTGCGCGGCAGCCTGTCCAAGCAGGTGATCGAAAAGTTCGATCTGGGGAAGGACAAAGAGCCGCAGAAATACGGCCTTGGAATGAAGGAAATCTGGGAGATTGACCCGGCCAAGCATAAAGAAGGCACTGTGACCCACACGATGGGCTGGCCTTTGGAGAAGAAAGCGGGCGGCGGTTCGTTCATTTACCACCTTGATAACAATCAGGTCTATGTCGGTTTTGTGGTCCACCTTGGCTACAAAAACCCGCATGTCTTCCCCTACATGGAATTCCAGCAGTTCAAACATCATCCAATGGTGGCGGAGTTGCTGAAGGGCGGCAAGCGTGTCGCCTATGGCGCACGGGCCATCACTGAAGGGGGGTGGCAGTCGATGCCGAAAATGACGGCCCCCGGTGTGGCTTTGCTGGGCTGTTCGGTCGGTATGGTGAATGTGCCACGCATCAAGGGCAACCATAACGCCATGCTGTCCGGTATGATCGCGGCGGAAACCGCGCATGAAGCGATCAAGGCGGGCCGTTCGGGCGATGAATTGCCAGAGTACGAAGCAGAGGTGCGCGCGGGTGCCATTGGTCGCGACCTTAAAAAAGTCCGTAACGTCAAGCCGTTGTGGTCAAAGTTCGGGCTGACCGCGTCGCTCGCCATCGGCGGGTTCGACATGTGGTTCCAAACGCTGTTCGGCGCGTCGCTCTTAGGTTCGATGAGCCATGGGAAGTCCGATGCTGAGGCGACAGAGCCTGCCGCCAAGCACAAAGAGATTACCTATCCCAAGCCTGACGGCAAGCTGAGCTTTGACCGGCTGACCAATGTGGCATTCTCCTTTACCAATCATGAAGAGAACCAGCCGGCGCATTTGAAGCTGAAGGATGAGTCCCTGCCGGTTGAAGTAAACCTGCCCGTCTATGCCGGTCCATCAGCACGGTATTGTCCTGCGGGCGTCTATGAATACGTTGGAGAAGGCGCTGACACCAAGTTCCAGATCAACTTCCAGAACTGCGTGCATTGCAAAACCTGCGATATCAAAGACCCCAAGCAGAACATCGTGTGGACGACGCCACAAGGTGGCGATGGGCCGAATTACCCAAACATGTGATCGCGTTCGCGGCACGGGTTTAAAAGGCGGGGCAGGTCCCCGCCTTTTTCGTGTCTGGCGCAGCGTTCCGCTCACATAGATGTCATGCCCCCCACGTCCCATTGCGCTTGGGCCAAGACATGTTAGCTTTGCGCAAAAGCAGATGAGGCGGTTTACGATGTATAAAAGAATGCTCACCGGCGTGGCCGCTGCCTTGTTGATCAGCACGGCCATTGTTCCCCGAGCCGCCGCACAGTCCGAAGCGGGTGGATATCTGGCGGGTCGGCATGCCGCGGTCAACAGCGACTTTCGCGAGGCTGCACGCTTCTACACCCAGGCACTTGCGCAAGACAGTGGCAACGTCGAACTGCTGGAAAGCACGGTGCTGTCGCTGATCTCGCTTGGTGAGTTGGAGAAAGCGGCACCTTTGGCGCGGATGCTTGAGGAAAAAAACCAGACCTCGCAGGTCGCGCGGTTGGCAATGATCGCGGATATGGCGCAATCCGAAGACTTTGCAGCTCTGATCTCAAGTGAGACCACAACAGACGGGATCGGCCCTTGGGTTGACGGGCTTGTCAAAGCCTGGGCGCAGGTCGGTGCGGGCGATGTCACCTCTGCGCTGGCATCTTTCGATGCGTTAAGCGAAGAAGCGGGTCTGGAAGGCTTTGTGATGTACCACAAGGCATTGGCGCTGGCGAGCGTCGGTGATTACGAAGGGGCCGAGGCGATCTTTGCCGCGACAGGGGCTGGTGCTGCGGGCCAGACACGCCGGGGGGTGATGGCGCATGTCGAAGTGCTGGCACAGCTTGAGCGATACGAGGATGCGCTGGAAGTCCTAAGCACAAGTTTCGGTGACGCCACGGATCCCGAGCTGGAGCGTATGATCAGGATCCTTGAAGCGCGTGAACCGATGCCCTTTACCCATGTCGAGGATGCAAAATCCGGCATTGCCGAGGTTTTCTTTACTTTCGCGGCGGTGCTGCGTGCTGAATCAGCGGCAGATAACTATGTCCTGCTCTACGCCCGCATCGCGCGCTATCTACGCCCGGATCATGTGGATGCGCTTTTGCTGACGGCAGGGTTGTTGGAAACGCTTGATCAGAATGCATTGGCGATCGAGGAATACGGCTCTGTCTCCGCCGATGACCCTGCCTTTCATGTTGCTGAATTAGGTCGGGCAGATGCCCTGCGTCGAAGCGGCAAAGACGATCAGGCTATCGAGGTTCTTCAACAGCTGGCCCGTACCCATGGTGATCTGGCAGTGGTGCATTCCACCTTGGGCGATATGTTGCGGGGACAAGACGATTATGACGCGGCCATCGCCGCCTATGACCGTGCGATCGAACGCGCCCCGGAGACAGCACCTGTACGATGGGTGCTCCACTATTCGCGTGGTATCGCGAACGAACGCGCTGGCAATGACATCGAAATGGAAGCCGATTTCCGTGCCGCACTCGCACTGAACCCCGAACAGCCGCAGGTTTTGAACTATCTCGGCTATTCGATGGTCGAACAGAACCGCAATCTCGAAGAAGCGCTGAACATGATCGAACGCGCGGTCGCTGCCAGCCCCAGCAGCGGATACATCGTCGACTCGCTGGGCTGGGTGTTCTATCGGCTCGGCCGCTATGAGGAAGCTGTGGTCCAAATGGAACGCGCGGTCGAGCTTTTGGCAGTCGATCCGGTGGTGAATGACCATTTGGGTGACGTCTATTGGGCGGTGGGCCGAAACCGCGAGGCCGAGTTCCAGTGGAGCCGCGCATTGTCCTTTATCGAAGAGGACGACGCGGATGGCGAAGCGGACCCCCTACGCATCCGGCGCAAGCTCGAGATCGGATTGGACGCGGTGTTGGAAGAAGAAGGCGCGCCACCCCTGAAGCTGAGCAATGACATCTAGAGGCTTTGCACCGGCCAAGATCAATTTGGCGCTGCATCTGACGGGTCTGCGGGACGATGGCTATCATCTGCTCGACTCGCTTGTGGTATTTGCCGATGTCGGTGACCGCATTGAGGCCGTGCCGGATGACACCCTATCCCTGACCGTCGCTGGCCCTTTTGCCAAGGGTGTGCCTGTAGATGGCAGCAATCTGGTTTTGAAAGCGGCACAGCGGTTGCGCGATCTGCGCGGCCTGACCAGAGGGGCGGCGCTTCACCTTGATAAGTATCTGCCGCATGGTGGCGGTATTGGCGGCGGTTCTTCCGATGCGGCGGCCACCATTCGCGTTTTGGCGGACCTATGGGATGTGCACCCGCTGACAGCGCAGGAAGCGCTGCCCTTGGGCGCTGACATTCCGGTCTGTCTTGCCGCGCCCCGGCCCATGTTCATGCGCGGCATCGGTGATGTTCTTGAGCCGGCGAATGGTGTGCCCGAAGGTTGGCTGGTCCTCGTCAATCCCGGTGTTCCAGTTTCGACGCAGGATGCGTTCAAGGTGCATGATGCGTTGTATCCAGTGGAAAATCCGCCGTTAGCAGACTTCTGGTTCGATAAGGATTTGGTCAAATTTGAAACCTGGCTTTTGGGGGAGCGCAATGATCTGACCAAGGTCGCGTGTGACGACCAGATTGCGCCAGTTATAAGCAAGGTTCTGGAGTCGCTACAAAGCTACACAACCATCGCGGAAATGTCGGGGTCGGGCAGCACATGCTGGGGGTGGTTCCGCACACGCAAAGCCGCCGAAGATGCTGCTGATGGCTTGTCTCGCCAGCACCCTGAATGGTGGGTGCAGGCCGCGGGGATCACCGGGTCTAGCTGATCCGGCTCACCACATAATCGGCCAGATCAATCAGCATGTCCTTGATGTCGTGGGCGGGCAGGGGGGCGAGTGCTGCCTTGGCCTTGTCCGCCCAAGCCAGTGCATCCTGTCGCGTCGCAGCCAATGTGCCGTGCTTGTCGAGCAGCACCAAGGCGTGATCAAGATCGCCATCTTCCTGACGGCCTTTTTCAATGGTGCGCACCCAGAAAGCGCGCTCTTCGGCATCGGCTTTTGCAACGGCTTTGATCACTGGCAGTGTCAGCTTGCGCTCGCGGAAGTCATCGCCCACATTCTTGCCCGTCGCACCAGTATTGCCCTGATAATCCAGAAGATCATCAACAATCTGGAACGCGATCCCAAGCGCATCTCCATAATCGAACAGTGCTTGCACCTGAGCATCCGGCGCTTCGGCGATGACACCGCCGACCTCTGTCGCTGCGGAGAAGAGCGCGGCGGTCTTGCCACGCACCACTTGCAGGTAAACGCTTTCATCCGTTGCCAGATTGCGCGCCGCCGTCAGTTGCAGCACCTCACCTTCGGCAATGGTCGCCGCGGCGTTTGACAAAATCTGCATCACCCGCATCGACCCCGGTTCAGTCATCAGCTGAAAAGATCGTGCAAAGAGGTAATCGCCCACCAGCACCGAAGACTGGTTGTCCCACAACAGGTTCGCCGTCGGCCGCCCGCGCCGCTGTTCGCTTTCGTCTACCACGTCGTCGTGTAGCAGTGTCGCAGTGTGGATAAACTCAACGGTGGCAGCCAGGTGCACATGGTAAGGGCCGTCATAGCCGCACATCCGCGCCGCTGCCAATGTCATCAGGGGGCGCAGACGCTTGCCTCCGGCCTCAACCAGATGCGCGGTCACTTCGGGGATGCGCGGCGCGTGTTTTGACGCCATCCGCTCGCGGATCAACGCAGTCACCTTGTCCATGTCGTCGGTCAGATGCGCGGCGAGGCGATCATGGGGTTTGGCGATTGTGTCCGTGTTCATCCAGATGACCCTATCTGTTGCTTACTGCTGTGGCTCGACAAAACGGGCAATATGGCCCACACCGTTGATATGAAGGAACTATTACGCACCACAGACATGACGATTATTGCCTTTGCCCAAGCGCTTCTTCGGGGGGAGGATATAGACTGCTTCGAGATGGACGTAAACATGAGCGTCCTTGAGGGCGGCATCGGAATTTTTCCGCGCCGATTGATGGTGCACCCCGATCAACATGATGCGGCGACACGTGTGTTGCGTGACAACGACATCCCGTTAGGCCTGTGACCGAATTGGACGAAGGCGATCTGACCCACGATGCCTTTCTGGGTGGGCTGCTGCACCTCTACCAGTCCCGTCAGGGGTATCGCGCCGGAATTGATGCGGTTCTCCTAAGTGCTTGTGTTCAAGCGAAAAAAGGTCAGCGCGTGTTGGAGCTGGGCTGCGGTGTCGGTGCGGCGGTGCTGTGCCTCGGGGCCCGCGTGCCGGGGCTTGTGCTAACAGGGGTCGAGCGGGATCCGCGTTTTGCAGCCCTTGCACGTCGTAATGGCAAGGAAGGGCTGGAGGTCGTTGAAGCGGATCTTGCCGCGTTGCCTGCCGATCTTCGCCAGCGACAATTTGACCACGTTCTGGCCAATCCGCCCTATTATGACAGAGCGGCCTCTGTTGCATCGGACGATGCAGCGCGCGAGGCTGCACATGGCGCAGAAACGCCGCTTGCGGTTTGGGTCCGCACGGCGGCCAGGCGGTTGGCCCCGAAAGGCCAGATGCATTTTATCCATCTGACAGAGCGCTTACCGGACCTTCTGGCGGCTTTGCCTTCGGGGATGGGCAGTGTCGAAGTACAGCCTTTCGCATCGCGAGAAGGCCGCGCACCCGATCGCATCATTTTGCGGGCGCGTAAGAACGGGCGTGCGGCCTTTAAGCTGCACCCCACAAAGGTACTGCATAACGGGAATCATCATATAGGTGGGCCTGACAGCTATGAGCCGGAGATTGCGGCGGTCCTTCGTGACGGGGCCGCGCTGGATTTTTAAGCGGCGTTAAGCGGATAGTAACCAACTACCGGCCTATGCTGCACAGCGGCGTGACAGAAGCGCCCGTTTATGATTCACTCAAGATCTAAACATTCATCATGGAGGATTATATGGCTCTTACTGCACATCTGGAGACCCTCAAGCGGAAGCACCAGGCGATGAGCGAGGCCGTCGAGACGGCACAACGCGCCCCCGGTGTCGATGATCTGGAAGTTGCAACCATGAAGAAAGAAAAGCTGCGGTTGAAAGAGGAAATCAGTCGGCTTTCGAGTTAGGTTAAAGTTTTCTGACGACGGCTGGCGCGTGCAGCGATCAAAGCACCGCCAGTGATTAACAGCGTCGCCCAAAGCAAATTCATGCTTGGGGCGGCCACTCCAGCCAGTACCAGCACCAGCGTCGAGAGCAACGGTGCCGCATAAGAGCTTGTTCCAAGCAGTTGGATATCGCCCTGCTTGACCCCTATATCCCAGACGAAAAATGCCAGCCCGACGGGGCCAAGGCCCAAACCCAGCACTGACGCCCAGCCAAGCGCTGTATCAGGCAGGACCGTCTGCTCGAACATCAGATGCAGCGGCAATGACAGCGCGGCGGTGGCAAGACAGAACACCGCAACAGTGGCCGTCGGCGCGTCACCCAAACGGCGTGACAACACGGAATACCCGGACCAGGTCAGCGCACAGAGAAACGCGAGCGCGTAGCCGCCGGCGTATTGCGAGGCAAAGCCCGCGTCACCGCCGAGCAAAAGCACCCCTGCACCGATAAACCCGATAGCCGCGCCAATCAAATGCCCGGACCGCAGACGTTCCCCCGGCAGCAGACCAGAGAAGATGACGATCAGTAGCGGCCAGAGATAGGCAATCAAGCCCGCTTCAGCAGCGGGTGCCAGACGCAACGCCGAGAAGTACAGCGCATGGTAGCCGAAAAGTCCAATGGTCCCAAAGAGGTATACCTTGAACGGTATCCGCCGCAGATTTGGTAGTGCACCGGTCGCGCCTGCCCAGATCAGCCCCAGCGTTCCGCCGATCGCAAAGCAGAGCGTGTTCAGTAACAGGGGCGGCACGGGGGCAGAGCCAACAGTAAAAAGCGCGAGCAGCGCCCAAAGCAGCACAGCGATAAAGCCGATGGCGGTGGCGCGGTTCTGTGTCATGTGGGTTATTTCCTGTCCAGCATGCGCATGGCGTTCGAGATATGCGCGGTCTTGTCTATTTCACGGAAAATCCATTGACGAAAGGCTTCGATTTGGGGGCGTGTCTCGCTGCCTTCGGGACAGAGAAACCGGAACCGGGCACCCGTTCCCAGGGCGGTGCCGTAAGGGGCCACCAACCGCCCCTCTGCTAGGTCCTTAATCACCAAAGCGCGGCGGCCAAGGGCAACGCCGGTACCGGCGAGGGCTGCGTCAAGGGCGTGATCTGCCTGTGAGAACTTTGGCCCGTTTGGGATCAAAGGCGGGATACCCATCGCCTTTGACCATGCGGCCCAATCGGTAGGCGGGTCTAGAAAATCCATCGATTCGTCCGTCAGCAGCACCGCAGAGGAAAGACTGGCGGGAGTGGGGTATTTGCTGGCCAGTTCCGGCAGCATCACAGGCGTGACCCATTCTTCTGCAAGCGGGATCGAATAAAGCCCCGGATCGGGTCCGTAGCCAAAGCGGATCGCCACATCGACATTGTCCCGCGCCAGGTCCATCGCCCGTAGCGAAGCCGCAAAGCGCAGTTCGATCTCGGGATGTTCCTGCGCGAATTCAAACAAGCGCGGGGCCAGCCATTTGGCGGTAAAGGCTGGGCCTGCCGTCACCGTCAGCGATTGGTGGTCTTGTGTGCGCTGCGCCGCACGCCAGCCGCGGGTCAGCAACTCGAAGGCCTCTTTGGCATCAGGTGCCAGGGCGCGGCCCGCATCCGTCAACTCTACTGCGCGGTTGAGGCGATTAAAGAGAGAGGCCCCCAAATGATCCTCCAGCGATTTCATTTGGAAGCTGAGGGCGGCGGGTGTCACGTTCAATTCTTCGGCTGCTTTGGCAAAGGACATATGCCGCGCTGCAGCGTCAAAGGCGCGAAGGGCGGTGAGGGGGGGCAAGTGTGCAGGCATGTCAGTTAAGTACAGCTTAACTTAATCGTTGGAAAGTCTCGTTTGTCAGATGGCAGGCATAGGCGCATATATATCTCAATTGAGAAACACTGATGCCACAGCGCAAAGGATTTGAGCCATGACCGAGGCGACGACAAACCGAATAACCCGCAACGCAATGTTGAACGCACATGAAGAACGTGCCGCCGCGATGAAGGCCGCATGGGCTTGGTTCCGGGGCAAAGCTTCCCGCTGAAGTCTGCAGGCTTCTTACGGGATAAAAAAAGGGCGGCTCGTTCAGAGCCGCCCTTTTTATTGGCAGTGCGCCAGATCAGACAAAGAATTGCGCACCGTTGGCCGAGATGGTCGAGCCGTTGATAAAGCCCGCGTCATCGGCCACGAGAAATTTCACCGCACGCGCGATTTCTTCGGGTTCGCCAAGACGGCCCGCAGGGATCTGTGCGATGATGCTTTCACGCACTTTTTCAGGGACGGCCATTACCATATCCGTGCCGATATAGCCGGGGCAGATTGCATTGGCGGTGATGTTGGCGCGTGCGCCTTCCTGGGCCAGGGATTTGACGATACCCAGATCGCCTGCTTTGGTCGCGGCATAGTTCACCTGGGCGAATTGACCCTTCTGACCGTTGATCGAGGAAATCACAACGATCCGACCGAACTTGCGCTCGCGCATGCCGGGCCAGACGGGGTGCACAGTGTTGAACACGCCGGTAAGGTTCGTGTCGACCACCTCGTGCCATTGTTCGGGCGTCATCTTGTGGAAAGGGGCGTCGCGGGTGATGCCCGCATTTGCAACGACCACTTCGATCGGGCCAAGGTCGGCCTCTACTTTGGCAATACCTTCTTTGGAGCTGTCATAGTCAGCCACATTCCACTTGTATGTCTTGATGCCCGTCTCTTCGGTAAAGGCGGCGGCGGCATCGTCGTTGCCCGCATAGGTCGCAGCAACGGAATAACCTGCTTCTTTCAATTCTTTGGAGATGGCGGCACCGATACCTCGGCTGCCTCCGGTTACAAGTGCGACGCGGGACATAGGTTTCCTCCGGTTGGTAATGTTATTGCTTCTTGTATGTTGAGCGCGCAACTATGTTGCGCGCTCAATCTGTTTAGGGGCGCTCAAGGCACATGGCAACACCCATACCGCCACCGATGCACAAAGTGGCCAGACCTTTTTTGGCATCGCGACGCTTCATCTCAAACAGAAGGGTATTTAGGATGCGCGCACCGGAGGCGCCGATGGGGTGCCCGATGGCAATCGCACCACCGTTGACGTTGACGATTGAAGGGTCCCAGCCCATGTCTTTGTTCACGGCACAGGCCTGTGCGGCAAAGGCTTCATTCGCCTCGACCAGATCAAGGTCTTCGGGCTTCCAGCCGGCTTTTTCCAGCGCTTTGCGGGAGGCATAGATCGGGCCAACGCCCATGATCGACGGGTCCAGACCCGCAGTGGCATAAGAGGCAATTCGCGCCAGCGGTTCGATGCCGCGCTTTTCGGCTTCATCAACGCTCATGAGCAAGGCGCCCGCGGCACCGTCGTTCAGGCCCGACGCATTTGCTGCGGTTACGGAGCCATCCTTGGTGAAAGCGGGGCGCAGTTTCTGCATTGCTTCCATAGTGGCACCGTGGCGGATGTATTCGTCCTGATCCACAACGATATCGGCTTTGCGCCCGGGCACGGTATAGGCGACAATCTCGTCGGCAAAACGGCCAGCCTTTTGCGCGGCTTCGGCCTTGTTCTGTGAAGCGACAGCGAATTCATCTTGCTGGTCGCGGCTGATTTGCCATTTCTCGGCAACGTTTTCGGCTGTTTGGCCCATGTGGTAGCCATTGAACGCGTCCCAAAGGCCGTCTTTGATCATCGTGTCGATCAGCTTCATGTCGCCCATCTTTTGTCCGGCGCGCATGGATTGTGCATGAGGGGACATGGTCATGTTTTCCTGACCACCAGCTGCGACAATGTTGGCATCGCCCAACTGGATATGCTGGGCACCCAAAGCAACAGCACGCAGGCCGGATCCGCAAACCTGGTTGATTGACCACGCAGCAGCTTCCTGCGGCAGACCGGCGTTGATGTGCGCCTGACGTGCGGGGTTCTGCCCCTGCGCGGCGGTCAGCACCTGACCCAAAATGGTTTCCGAGACATCTGCGGCATCAACACCGGCGCGGGCGATGAGTTCTTTTAGCACGGCAGCACCCAGATCATGGGCGGGGGTGTTGGCGAAGGCCCCCCCAAAACTGCCGACGGCGGTGCGTGCGGCGGATGCGATGACGACATTAGTCATAGATGTGCGTTCCTCTTTGCTTGGCAGAGGAACAAGTGACCCGCCGTGCAACTTTGGCACTGCGCGACTCCCCCACCTTCTGCGGGAAAGTCTACATGATGCGCTTCTGACCGGCAACAACGCCGGTTTGCCGTTGGGGGTCAGCCGGCCTGCGCATGCGCTTTGGGCAACCACGCAGGCTGCGTTGTTGGAGCGCTGAAAAAATACCCTTGTAGACAGTCGACGCCCATTTCTGTCAGCAGTGCCGCATCAGCGGCGGATTCGACGTTTTCCGCCACCGTCAGCATGTCGAAATGTACAGCGATGGACAGGAGCGCTGCGGTGATGGCGCGGTTGTCGGGATTGCCAGCAATGCCTCGTACGAATTGGCCGTCAATCTTGAGGATGTCGAAGTAGAAGTCCTTGAAATAACGGATTGCGGTATACCCGGCACCGAAATCATCCAAGGCAAAACAGACACCATGGGGCTGAAGTTCGTCCATAAAATCGACGACAAGCTCCGGCACCTGCATGGCAGACCCTTCCGTAATCTCCAAGATCAGGCGTTCACCCAAAGTAGGGTCTTGTTTCAGATGGCGGTGCAGCATTTTGTTCCATGCGCTGAATCCGATGGACCGGGCGGACATGTTGATTGCCAAGCGCAGGCCGGGGTTCTGGCGCAAAGACTGAAGCCCCATGCGCAGGGCCAGCACGTCAATTTCACGGCCCAACTCTGTATCTTCAATTGCAGGCATGAATTCGCGTGCCGGAATCACGCGTCCGGTGGGGTCGAGAACGCGAATCAATCCTTCGTAAAAGGCAACTTTGCTATGGTTGCTGGCGCGCATAACCGGCTGGTAGGCCAAAAGGGTCTGCCGGTGGGCAACAGCCTCGGACACCATTGAAATCGTGTCGTTGTCTCGCTGGGAAACAGCAAAGCTAAGCGGATTATCCGCCCCCGGCGGGACATCGGCACGAAGACGTTTGAAACGGCTGACCACGGTGATTTACTTTCGATTGTTGCGCAGCCAACATGGCGGCGAAGTGATAATTCGGTGTTAAAGCCGGAATTTGTGATGATTTGTAACCGTCCCGACATGGACCGGTTCTGACACAGCGGAGAGCGATGATGGAGCGATGCGGCTGGGCAGGGCCTGAAGAGATTTACGAACGTTATCATGACACTGAATGGGGCGTGCCCGAATATGACAGTCGCGCCTTGTGGGAAAAGCTGATCCTTGACGGATTCCAGGCGGGGCTAAGCTGGATCACGATTCTGAAGAAACGCGAAAACTTTCGGTCAGCATTTAAGGGTTTCGATCCGAATGTGATCGCCGGCTGGGGAGAGCCGGAAGTGCAGCGTTTGCTGGGCGACGCGGGGATCATTCGCCACCGGGGCAAGATCGAGGCTACGATCACCAATGCCCGTGCCTGGCAGCGGGTTGAGCAGCGCGTGGGGTTTGACCGTTTCATGTGGGGTTATGTCGGCGGCACCCCGTTGCAGAACGCCTGGCCGACGTTGGCAGATGTCCCTGCCAAGACGGCGTTGACCGAAAAAATTTCAAGGGATTTGAAGAAAGAGGGGTTTAAATTCTGCGGCCCGACAATTGTCTATGCGTGGATGCAGGCTTGCGGGTTGATCAACGACCATCTGGTAACCTGCCCGCAGCGCGCCACCTGTGCGACACTCGCCAGACAGGAGCCTGTATTATGACCCAAAACCCCGATGCCAATACAGCCACTGCCAAGGCATTCTACGAGATGATGTTCAATGAGCGTCGGCCGCGTGCAGCCATCGAGCAGTTTGCGGGCGATGTCTATATCCAGCACAACACCCATGTGGGCGACGGCAAGGAGGCGTTCATCGCCTATTTCGAACGGATGGCCGCCGACTATCCCGGCAAACATGTCCGCTTTGTGCGAACGGTTGCCCAGGATGATCTGGTCGTATTGCATTGCCATCAGACCTGGCCGGGTTCAGATGATTATGCCGGTATGGATATCTTTCGGTTCGACGGGCATGGTAAAGTGGTAGAGCATTGGGATGTGTTGCAGGTCATTCCGGATCATTCCGTGAACGATAACGGGATGTTCTAAGGCCTGCCTGATCGTTACCCCTTCAGCATCTCGGTTTGGCCCATTGACTCCTCACCGTACCGCCGTATAAGCGCGACTTCATTGGTGTTGGTGGGCCTCGCAAGAGGACTCCTGTCGGGCTTCGGCCAGAGGACAACGCCCTTTACCGTCCCTCGGGACACTTTAAAGGAGAACAGCCGTGACCAAACGCACCGCTGCCAAGCACAAACTCGATCGCCGCATGGGCGAAAACATCTGGGGCCGTCCAAAGTCACCAGTCAACCGCCGCGAATACGGCCCCGGCCAGCACGGCCAGCGCCGCAAGGGCAAGATTTCCGACTTCGGTATCCAGTTGCGCGCCAAGCAGAAGCTCAAGGGCTACTACGGCGACCTGACCGAAAAGCAGTTCCGCCGCATCTACGGTGAAGCCGAGCGTGTCAAAGGCGATACCGGTGAGAACCTGATCGGTTTGCTGGAGCGTCGCCTGGACGCGGTTGTCTACCGCGCGAAGTTCGTGGCGACAGTTTTCGCCGCACGCCAGTTCGTGAACCACGGCCACGTCCGTGTGAACGGCAAAAAGGTGAACATCCCTTCCTACCGCGTTAAAGAAGGCGACGTTGTAGAAGTGCGCGACCGTTCCAAGCAGATGGTTGCCCTGCTCGAAGCCACACAGCTGGCCGAGCGTGATGTGCCCGATTATATCGACGCAGACCATTCCAAAATGACCGCGACCTTCGTGCGCACGCCTGCGCTGGGCGATGTGCCATATCCGGTCATGATGGAACCCAACCTCGTCGTGGAATTCTACGCGAAGAACTAAGCTTCGCCGAACACTTCCAAGCCAAAACGAAAGGCTGCGACGGGAAACCGCCGCAGCCTTTTGCGTTTCATGCTGGCAGCAGGCGTACCGTCCCGCTAAAACACAACCAAACCGCATAAAAGGTGCAGGGAAATGAACCAGATCACACCGCAACCGGGCATCTTGGATATCACGCTTTACCAAGGCGGGGCAGCGCATGTGGCGGGGCTGGACAATGTGGTCAAGCTGTCGTCGAACGAAAATCCGCTGGGGCCGAGCGAAGCCGCGGTTGAAGCCTACCGTCGTGCAGCCTTCTCTCTGCACCGGTATCCTTCGTCGGATCATGCTGGTCTGCGTGGTGCGATTGCCGGAATTTACGATCTGGATGCTGATCGCATCATCTGTGGTGCCGGGTCGGACGAGATCATTGCCTTTTTGTGCCAGGCCTATGCCGGGCCGGGGCGCGAGGTGATCCACACCGAACACGGGTTTGGCATGTACAAGATCAGCGCCCTGGCCGCAGGGGCCACGCCGGTCGAAGTAAAAGAACGCGAGCGCGTCACGGATGTTGACGCTATCCTTGCCGCCTGCACGGATAAAACCGCGCTGGTTTTCATGGCCAATCCGAACAACCCTACTGGCACAATGATCGGTGCGGCAGAGGTTGCGCGATTGGCGGATGGTTTGCCACCTCAAGCCATTCTGGTGCTTGATGGTGCCTATGCCGAATATGTTGAGGGCTACGATGGCGGTGCCGCACTGGTAGATTCCCGCCAGAATGTCGTGATGACGCGGACATTCTCCAAAATATACGGGCTGGGCGGTCTGCGGATCGGGTGGGGCTATGCGCCTCAAGAGATCATTGATGTGCTCAACCGCGTGCGGGGCCCCTTTAACCTAAGCCAGGCGGCGTTGGATGCGGCGGAAGCAGCGGTGCGTGATACGGCCTATGTCGCCCATTGCCGGACCGAAAACGCCCGCTGGCGGGGATGGTTGGCCGATGCTTTGGCCGAGATGGGTATCCCGTCGGATGTCTCATGCGCCAATTTCGTGCTGGCACGGTTGTCATCGCGCGATGAAGCAGAAGCATGCGATGCCTATCTGAAAACCCAAGGCCTGATTGTGCGGCTGGTGGCGGGGTACAACCTGCCCAATTGTCTGCGGATCACTGTGGGCGACGAATCCAGTTGCCGCCGCGTGGTCCATGCCGTGCGCCAGTTCAAAGAAGGGCCGGGCGATGTCACAAATATATGACCGCGTTGCGCTGATCGGGCTGGGGCTGATTGCTTCCTCAATGTTCTGGGCGATGAAACGCGACGGGCTGGCAGGTGAAGTCTCCGGTTTCGCCCGCTCGGCTGAAACAAGAGACACCGCCCGCGAAATCGGGCTGTGCGACCGGGTCTGCGACACCCTAGGCGAAGCCGTGGCAGATGCGGACCTGATCATCCTCTGCGTCCCGGTGGGCGTGATGGGCGCGGTTGCAGCCGAGATTTCGCCATTTTTGAAAAAGGGGGCGACAGTCACGGACGTAGGGTCGGTGAAGTCTGATGTGATAGCAAAGGTCGGCCCGCACATCCCTGAAGGTGTTCACTTTATTCCCGGCCATCCCTTGGCCGGAACGGAACACTCTGGTCCGCGCTCTGGCTTTGCAGAACTGTTTGAAAACCGCTGGACCCTGCTGGTGCCGGTCAAAGATACCGATCCTGCCGCAACTGCAAAACTGCGCAGCCTTTGGGAAGGTATGGGCGCGCTTGTCGATGAGATGGATGCCGAACACCACGACCTTGTGCTGGCCGTGACCAGCCATGCGCCGCATCTGATCGCCTACACTATGGTCGGCGTGGCCGATGACCTGCAGCGCGTAACGGATGAAGAAGTGATTCAGTATTCCGCCACGGGTTTCCGCGATTTCACCCGGATTGCGGCCTCTGACCCCACCATGTGGCGCGATGTCTTCCTGAGTAACAAGGACGCGACGCTGGAAATCTTAGGCCGCTTTACCGAAGAGCTGTTCGCGCTTCAACGGGCGATCCGGCAGGGCGATGGCGATCACCTGCATGCCTATTTCACACGCACGCGGGCCATCCGGCGAAGCATTATCGAAGCGGGACAGGACACCGCAGCGCCTGATTTCGGGCGCGGCGGGACGCCCAAGCGATGATCCGTTTGGCGGCTTTCGCCATTGCGCTTTGCGCAGCGCAGACGGCGATGGCCGGCGATCCGGCGACTTCACTCCGTCCCATGCCGCGTGGTGGAAAGCCGGCACAACTGTCGGTGACTTTGGCACCCGCGGGGGCTATTACCCAGCCCGAACAGTCCACCGCGCAGGAAAACGCCAAGAAGCGAGGTGGATTGTTTTCGTCGCTGCGTCCTTTGTTCCGAACCAAGAAGGTTGCGCGGGAGGGGCGTGTTCAGAAAGAGCTGTTGCGCAAAGGCGCGGTGTGCGGCGATCCGGCCATTCAAGGCGAGGTGGTCGGTCGTGTGACAGGCAAGATCCGCGGCTGTGTGATCGAAAATGCAATACGGGTGCGGTCTGTCTCGGGTGTGGCGTTGAGCCAGAAGTCGGTGATGGATTGCCGCACTGCTGATGCCTTGAAGACCTGGCTCGACGGCTCCGCTAAACCCGCGCTGGCGAAAAGCGGTGGAGGGCTGAAGTCCTTGCGGGTTGCGGCGCATTACGCCTGCCGAACCCGGAACAACCAGAAGGGTGCAAAGCTGTCCGAACACGGCAAGGGCCGCGCCATTGATATCTCGGCCTTTCGCCTGCATGACGGGACGGATGTGACCGTGCTGAAACACTGGAACACCCAGCGCTTTGCATCTGCGATGCGGCGAATGCACAAGGGGGCCTGCGGACCATTCGGTACGGTCCTTGGCCCCAATGCCAACCGCTATCACCTCGATCATTTCCACTTCGATACAGCACGCTACCGCTCCGGTAGCTACTGCAAGTGATCAGCGCAGAATGAACTTGGGCGCAGGGCCAAGGTTGATGGGGCCAAGGAACAAGCGGCCTTCACGAAAGCTGAAGGCAAGATCAAGGTCGGCGGGGTTGTCCGAGTTGCTGGCGATTGCCTGAATGACAAACTCTGCCTGACCGGTTTCTTCAGAGCGTATAATCTCTGTTTTCTTCAGAAGTTCAAGTGCTTGCCGCCAGTTCTTAATGCTTAACATGAGGTCTCCGTCGGGCGTTCCTTCGGTGTCTATCTGCACATCTCCGACAAGGGCGATCCTAAATTCGCCCCAGCTGAAATCAAAGTCGTTTACAGTGATCTGGCGCGGCTGAGGTCGTCGCGATTCGAGCGCCATGCGGTCAATGGGCCGGTCAAAGCGGGCTGTAATGTTGGCGGTAAATGTCTCGAAGGTGAGCGACCAATCATCCGGCAAGTCCAGCCCTGCACGCAATAGACCGCCGGGAGAAAAGTCAGCGGCGTTCAGAGCAAATTCATAGACAGTATGGTCGTCTTTATCCTGCGTGACATTGGCGGTAAAATCATCAGCGCTCAGCAGATTGCCCTGACGCGTGTTCACTTGCCAAGGCCCACTTTGCGCGGTCAATCGTTCCAGTTCCAAGGCAGTGCCGGGGTGCAGGTTCAGGTCGGCCGCGGTGTCCTGCGCACGCAAGATATAGGTCGTATCACCCACTCCGAAATCAATCGGCGCACCGGATAGGACAAGTGTCATATCACCGGGCCAATAGGCGGGCATTGATACGCGCAGATCGGGGGCGTCAACGTGCAGGCCGGTCGCGGAGTCTGTCAACGACACTGCTGTCAGATCGGTTTGGAGCGCCAGCGGAAATCCTGTCACATCAACTGCGGCGGCCTGTGCCTCCCACCCTTCGGTGCGGCGGTCTTCCAACCAGCGGACCACACCGCGCTCCAATGCCGTCGCTGCCGCAAACCACCATCCACACCACAACAGAGCCAGAACAACGATGATCTTCACAAGTCGGCTCACCCGCAATACCCCTTTAACTCAACGCGCAGATACGGTTTACGCAGACCAACAGCAAAGGACCAGTGCGATGGCGATGTGGGTATTCGGATACGGATCACTTTTGTGGAACCCCGGTTTTCCCGTGGCCGAAAGCGTGATCGGCACACTGCCGGGCTATGCGCGGTCCTTCTGCATGCGGTCGATCCACCATCGCGGGACCGAAGAGGACCCCGGGCTGGTGCTGGCATTGGATGAACAACCTGATCATGCGTGTAGCGGCATGGCGCTGCGGGTGGCCGAGGGGGAAGAAGAGAAGACGCTGGCGTATCTACGCGAGCGGGAGCTTGTTTCTGCCGCCTATCTTGAGAAAAATCTCGATGTCATGCTGGAAGACGGGCGCATCGTGACGGCGGTCGTCTATGTGATCGACGAAAGTCACGGGCAATATTGCGGGGGGCTGCCCTTGGAAGATCAGGCGCAGATCATCGCCCATGCGGTAGGCGGGCGCGGGCCGAACACGGAATACCTCTACAACACGGCAGAGCATCTACAGCAGGTAGGCCTGCAGGATCCGGATCTTGATTGGCTACACGCACGGGTGAAAAGCCTTGTTTCATAAATCCTTGGCGCATAGCGTCAAAAAAAGTGTAATCTTTATCCAGAGCAGTAAATTCGGGTCAGGAGCAACGACCTAATGGCGCAAACAGAGCGCACAACACGACCGCAGTTTTCCCAGCCCGTACGTCAGATTTCTCTGATGCTAATTGTGCTCGGGCTGACCGGCTTTGGTGCCTTTCTGGCGTTGCCCTCGGTCTATCCGATATTCGCGGCTAACCCCTATTTGAACGGCGTGATCGTGCTGGTGTTCTTCATCGGTGTGTTGGCTTGTTTCTATCAGGTTTATCAGTTGATCGGATCGGTCCGCTGGATTGAAAACTTCGCCTCTGACGCGCCGAACCCGGAGACTGTCGCGCCGCAGCTTTTGGCCCCCTTGGCTTCGCTTCTGCGGACGCGAGGCGCACGCATGCAGGTGTCTGCGACCTCGACACGTTCAATCCTCGATTCCGTTTCCACGCGGATCGACGAGGCGCGCGAAATTACGCGTTATATCGTCAACATGCTGATTTTCCTCGGTCTTCTGGGAACGTTCTACGGCCTTGCCACCACCGTTCCTGCCGTGGTCGACACCATCCGCAGCCTTGCCCCCTCCGAAGGCGAAGATGGCGTGGATGTGTTTTCCAAACTGATGACCGGGCTTGAAGCACAGTTGGGTGGCATGGGCGTGGCCTTTGGGTCCTCGCTTTTGGGCCTGGCCGGATCACTGGTTGTCGGTCTGCTGGAGCTCTTTGCGGGCCACGGGCAAAACCGCTTTTATCAAGAGCTTGAGGATTGGTTGAGCTCGATCACACGCGTGGGCTTTAGTGCGGGCGAGGACGCCACGGGGGAGCAGGCTGCGATGGCCGGCGTGGTCGATCACATGGCCGAGCAAATGACAGAACAAATGGCAGGGTTGCGCGATCTTTTTGGCGGTTCCGATGCCAGCCGTGCGGCGATGGATGAGAAGGTCGGGAAACTGGCTGATGCCGTTGATCGCATGACAGAGCGCATGGAAAAGGCCGAACGGCCCGCTGACGGCGCGGCAATGGCGGCTGCGTTGGAGCGAATTGCAACTGGGCAGGACCGTCTGATCGGTGCCATAGAAGAACAGGGCGGCGAGGGGATGGATGCAGAGAGCCGGATGCGCCTGCGCTCCATCGACGTCCAAATGCTGCGCATTCTTGAAGAGATTTCAGCCGGACGGCAGGAAACCATGTCCGAGTTGCGGCATGATATTTCATTGTTGGCCAAAGCCATGTCGGCACCGCGCCCCGTCGCGCCGCCGCGCCGGGTGCGCACGCCGGATCGTTCAGGCGGAGAGGAGGGCTAAATGGCTCTCTCACGTCGGACGGGGGCGCGATTCCAAAGTTCGATCTGGCCGGGGTTTGTCGATGCGATGACCGGCCTTTTGCTGGTTCTGATGTTCGTGTTGACCATCTTTATGGTGGTGCAGTTTGTTCTGACCGAACGGATCACCGGGCAGGAAACCGAGCTTGACGTGCTGTCCGGAGAAGTAGCGGCGCTGGCCCGTGCCTTGGGACTGGAAGAGCAGCAAACAGCCCAGTTGCAGGCACGGATGGGGGCGCTGAATGCATCCTTGAATACTGCGCAAGATCAGTTGAGCCAGCAAGAGGCCCTGATCGCGTCGCTGACGGCCCAGCGTGAGGAACAGGCGGCGGCGCTGGACGCGGCACAGGGGCAAATTACAGAGTTCGAGGCGCAGGTTGCGGGGCTTTTGGCGGCGCAGTCGGCGGATGCCGATCGCATTGCCGGGCTGGAGAACCGGGAAGCGGAGCTGCTGAGCGCGCAGGAGGCGCTCAATTTGGCACTGGCGACTGCGCGGTCCGAAGTGGATGCTCAGGCCGAGGCCGCACGGCTTGCCGCTGCGCGGCGCGAGGCGCTGGACGCGCTTGTGCTGGACTTGCGCAGCAGAGCGGCAGAAGCCGAAGGGCAGGTCGCTGAACTGCAAGGGGAGCTGGCTGAGGGGGCGGAGGCATTGAGCGAGACCGAAGCCGCCCGTTTGGCCGAAGCCGCCGCGGCGGAAGCTTTGCGGGCCCGGCTCGAGGATGCAGATGCAGAACTTACAGCCATGACGCTCAGGCTGGAAGCGCAGCGCAAAGAGGCGGAAGAGACGCTGACCCTGCTGGCCTCAGCACGGGCTGCCGAGGGGGATTTGGATGCACAGTTGTCGCAAGCCTTGATCCGGCTCCAAACGGCTGAGGCACAGGCGCAAGAAGGCGAGACCGCGCAACAGAGTTTGGCATCGGCTGAGGAACAGCTTGCCGCATTGCGGGCAGCCGTAGCCGAGCAGGAGGCTGCAGCGGCTGACCTGGCCGCTGACCGTGAGGCTTTGCAAGCGCGACTTGAAGCAGCAGTTGCGGCACGGCTGGCCGCAGAAGAAACGGCAACCGACGAAAGCACGCAGGCGGAGAAGCAGGCCGCTTTGCTCGCAACGGCGCGAGACGCCTTGGCGCAGGAAGAAGAGACAAGCGCCGCTGCCCAGCGACAAACCGAGCTTCTGAACCAACAGGTTGCGGCATTGCGCACCCAGTTGGGCAACCTACAATCCTTGCTGGATGATGCCGTGGCACGGGATGCGGCACAGTCGGTCGAGCTTCAGTCTTTGGGCAGTGAATTGAACACGGCGCTTGCTCGTGTTGCCGCAGAGGAACGTCGCCGTGCAGAACTGGAAGCGGCAGAGCGCGCCCGGTTAGAGGCCGAAGCGTTAGCCTTGCGGAATCAGACCAAAGACCTTGAGCAATACCGGTCTGAATTCTTCGGTCGCCTGCGTGACGTGCTGGGCGCGCAAGAGGGCGTGCGGATTGAGGGCGATCGCTTTGTCTTCTCGTCCGAGGTTCTTTTTCCACCCGGCGGTGCCGTGCTGTCCCGCGAGGGGCGCCAGGAAATTGCGAAAGTCGCCGATATATTGCGCAGCGTCGCGGGTGATATTCCGCCCGAGATTGATTGGGTGATCCGGGTGGATGGCCACACGGATGACGTGCCGCTGTCCGGTGTTGGTGCTTTTGCGGACAATTGGGAGTTAAGCCAGGGGCGCGCTCTCTCTGTGGTCAAATATATGATTAATTTTCTGGGGATACCGCCGGAGCGTTTGGCTGCAAATGGCTTTGGCCAATACCAGCCGATTGCGACGGGCGACAGTGATGCCGCGCGGGCGCAGAACCGCAGGATCGAGCTCAAATTTACTGAAAAGTAATGCGGTTTACCTGATCTCGATCATGGTGTCGGCGGTGCTGATTGCGATGCCGTCGCGCAGTAGTATCGCGCGACCGGTATAGGTGCCTGTAGGCCAGATCGCGCTGCCGCGTCTGCGTTTGCCAATGGCGCGAAATGCCTGCGCGTGATTGCGTTTCAACCGGGTATCGCGGCTAATGACCTCACCATCGGGCCCGCTGATTTCCAAACGTACAACATCGTCCTCTAGCGTACCGAAGCTGAAGCCAAAGACCACAAGCGCCGGAGCATCGGGTGCAAGGCTGGCGGCACCGGCTGTGCCTGCTTTGACATCAGCATAGTCGGGAATCGCCTGCGCCAGCCCGACCTCCAGTATGCCGCCGGGGGTATAGGCGGGGGTGTCTGCCCATAGAGTACTGTCCCCGGGGGTGGCGCAGGTCAGCGTGCCATCGGGATCGAACGGATCGACCGGCTTCCCGCCCTGCCGGACTGATAGATGCAAGTGTGGGAATTCAGCGCGGCCGGATTGCCCGATCTGGCCCAGCACTTCGCCTGCTTTGACCTCTTGCCCGTTGCGGATCGCGATAGAGCCTTGTTTGAGGTGGCAATATTGGGTTTCCCAACCGCCGGGGTGCACCAGAACGACGCCGTTGCCACATTCTTTTCCTTCGATCCCGTCTGCAGTGTCTGCGCTGTAGCCCGCATCGGACATACCGTCGCGGAACCCGCGCACGCGCCCGTCAGCGGCGGCGATCACATCGACGCCTTCCGCCATATCTGCGCGGGTGGGGAGGGCGAAATCGGTGCCTTTATGCCCATCGTAGCTGAGGCCACGGCACTGGAAATCCGTGAACCCTTTACCGGGATCGCGGTCCATGTATTGCTGAATATAGCAGGTGTCGCCCAGCGTGCAGTCCACAGGGAGCTGCAGGGTCAAACCCTCCGCCGTGGCGATGCCGGCGAAGGGAAGGGACAGGGCCAAAAGGCCCCGTTTGATCATTCTGCAGTCAGAAGCGGTGGCTTGTCACCGGACAGCTGGCGCTTTTCGGGATCGAGGATAGTCAGATCCAGCTCGCCCTTCTTTACGCCAACCTTGACCACACCGCCTTTGGCCAGTTTGCCGAACAACAGCTCTTCGGCCAAAGGCTTCTTGATGTACTCCTGAATAACGCGGCCCAGGGGGCGCGCACCCATTTTGTCATCATAGCCCTTGTCCGCGATCCACTCTGCTGCCTTCGCGCTCAGTTCAAACGTCACATTGCGATCCATCAACTGGGCCTCAAGCTGCAGCACAAACTTCTCGACCACTTTCAGGATCACCTCTTTCGGCAGAGCCGAGAAGCTGATCACCGCATCCAGACGGTTGCGGAACTCCGGCGTGAATGTCCGCTCGATCGCGGCTTTATCCTCGCCTGTGCGGCGGTCGCGGCCAAAGCCGACGGCTTCTTTTGCCTGTTCGGATGCACCGGCGTTCGACGTCATGATGATCACGACATTGCGGAAATCAACGGTGCGTCCGTTGTGATCTGTGAGCTTACCGTGGTCCATGACCTGCAGCAGGATGTTGTAGACATCCGGATGCGCCTTTTCCATTTCGTCCAGCAGCAGAACACAATGTGGATGCTGATCCACACCATCGGTCAGCATGCCACCCTGATCAAAGCCAACATAGCCGGGAGGGGCACCGATCAGACGTGAAACGGCGTGTTTCTCCATGTATTCCGACATATCAAAGCGCAGCAATTCGACACCCAGCGTATCGGCAAGCTGTTTGGCAACTTCGGTTTTACCCACGCCAGTAGGACCGGCGAAGAGGTAGTTGCCGATGGGCTTTTCAGGCTCACGCAGGCCCGCGCGCGCCAGCTTGATCGCTGAAGACAGGGCATCGATTGCATCATCCTGGCCAAACACCACCCGCTTCAGCGACGCTTCAAGATCTTTCAGCACGACAACGTCGTCCTTGCTGACCGTCTTGGGCGGAATACGTGCGATCTTGGCGACCACAGCTTCGACCTCTTTGGTGCCGATCGTCTTGCGACGCTTGGACGCGGCGATCAGGTGCTGCGCAGCACCGGCTTCATCAATCACGTCAATCGCGCTGTCAGGCAGTTTGCGGTCGTTGATATAGCGCGAGGCCAGTTCGACAGAGGTCTTGATTGCATCGGAGGTATATTTCACCCCGTGATGTTCCTCAAAGTAAGGCTTCAGACCTTTCAGGATCTTCTGTGCGTCTTCCACCGAAGGCTCGTTCACGTCGATCTTCTGGAACCGGCGGCTAAGTGCACGGTCCTTTTCGAAATGCTGACGGAATTCTTTGTAGGTGGTAGAGCCCATGGTGCGCAGCTTGCCGCCCGCAAGAGCGGGTTTCAGCAGGTTTGACGCATCCATTGCGCCACCGGAAGTCGCGCCAGCACCGATCACTGTGTGAATCTCGTCGATGAAGAGAACCGCATCTTCGTGGTCTTCCAGTTCGGTGACCACAGCTTTCAGCCGCTCTTCGAAATCGCCACGGTAGCGTGTGCCAGCCAGCAGAGCACCCATGTCGAGCGAGAAAATTGTCGTATTTTCCAGCACTTCTGGCGTTTCGCCGGCGACGATCTTGCGTGCCAAGCCCTCTGCGATGGCGGTCTTCCCGACACCCGGATCGCCAACCAACAGCGGATTGTTCTTGCGGCGGCGGCACAGCACTTGAATGCACCGCTCCACTTCGCTGTCGCGGCCGATCAGGGGGTCAATGTCGCCTTCGCGGGATTTGGCGTTCAAGTCCACGCAGTATTTCTCAAGCGCGGTCTCTTTCTTGTCGCCTTCTGTAACGCCTTGCGCTTCTTCTTCATGCTCCGGGGCACCGGCCACGGGCCGCGCTTCGCCATAGGCAGGATCTTTGGCAACGCCATGCGCGATATAGTTGACCGCGTCGTAACGGGTCATTTCCTGCTCTTGCAGGAAGTAGGCCGCGTTGCTTTCGCGTTCTGCAAAGATGGCGACAAGCACGTTGGCACCGGTCACTTCGGTCCGGCCGGACGATTGCACATGGATCGCCGCGCGCTGGATCACGCGCTGGAAGGCCGCCGTGGGCACAGCTTCGGATCCGTCGACGTCAGTCACCAGATTACTAAGGTCTTCGTCGACGAATTCGGCGAGCGTGTCACGCAGCTCGTCCACATCGACAGAGCAGGCTTTCATCACCTGCACCGCGTCGGGTTCGTCAATCAGTGCCAGAAGCAGATGTTCCAGCGTTGCGAATTCATGTCTGCGTGCATTGGCCAGCGCCAATGCGGAATGAATTGCCTGCTCAAGTGTGGTCGAGAATGAAGGCACGCTCGTGCTCCTTATCCTTGGGGCCGGTGAGGGGGCTGCGGGATAACAGTGCCCTCGACCAGCTATGGCCTCTTATCGTTAGAGTTTGGTTGATACGGGGCAGTCTTCAAGCATTTTCTTAAAAAAGATGATCACAATTCCCAGTATCGCCGTGTTTTGCCACATATGTCGCAGTCAGAAGTTGTCCTTGCGCTTGCGGATTTCTGCAAAGACGTCTGCGTCGGTGGCGGTTTGCATCCCTAGGTTGCTGCGGATGCCCGTATCGCCGGGGCGCAAGAAGGGATTTGTGTCAAGCTCGGTTGAGAGTGTCGATGGCACGGTCGGCTGGCCCTTTTCGCGGGCGGCGCTGATCGCCTTGGACCTTGATATAAGAGC
This sequence comes from Sulfitobacter noctilucae, assembly GCF_000622365.1. Taxonomy (GTDB): domain Bacteria; phylum Pseudomonadota; class Alphaproteobacteria; order Rhodobacterales; family Rhodobacteraceae; genus Sulfitobacter; species Sulfitobacter noctilucae. The sequence continues at coordinate 153,020 of NZ_JASC01000003.1, forward strand.
AGGATTATCCGGATCAATGGTCAGGGCGAATTTCGCGTTGGATGCCGTATACTCATGGCCAGAGCAAATCACTGTCTCCGCCGGCAGGGCCATCAATTTTTGCATGCTGTCCCACATCTGGGCCGGTGTGCCTTCGAACAGGCGACCACACCCCAGCGCCATCAGGCTATCCGCAGTGAAACAAACCTCTGCGTCAGGTACATAAAAGGCGATGTGGTTGATCGTATGGCCGGAGACGTCAAAGATTTCCGCCTTCAACGCGCCGAGGGTCACGGTATCGCCCTCTGACACAGCAATATCAAGGTCGGGCAAGCGACCTGCGTCGGCCTTCGCACCAACAACCTCAGCTGGGTATTCGGCAAGTACCTCGTCCAGACCCTGTACGTGATCGGGGTGGTGATGGGTCAGCCATACTTGTGTGAGCGTCCACCCTTGTTTGGCCAGTTCCGCTTTGATCGGTGCCGCTTCGGGCACGTCAATCAGAGCGACCGCCCCGCTGGCATGATCGCGCAGCAGAAAGGCATAGTTGTCGGACAAGCAGGGGATGGTGATCAGATCAAAGGGCATGGCGCAATCCTGTGGTGTTGATATGCTGCCATCAGAGTGACACCGCAAAGGCTGGGCTGCAATGCACCTTGATGTGCAGGATCTGCGTAATTTCTATTACCGCAACGCGCTGGGTCGTGCCGCGCAGAAAAGCCTGCGGGGCCGGCTGCTTGAGTTGTGGCCGGAAGCCAAAGGGCAAACTGTGGTGGGCTTTGGCTTTGCCGCACCTTTGCTGCGGCCCTACCTTAAGGACGCACGCCGTGTGATTACCCTGATGCCGGGGCCGCAAGGGGTGATGCCCTGGCCTGCAGGCATGCCGAATACCTCCGTGCTGACCGAAGAAACACTCTGGCCGATCGAGACAGGCCATGTCGACAAGCTTGTGCTGCTGCACGGGCTTGAAACCTGCGAACGGCAGGCCGATCTGCTTGAGGAATGTTGGCGGGTGCTGGGGCCGGGGGGCAAGGCTCTCTTTATCGTGCCCAACCGCGCGGGTCTTTGGGCGCGGCGGGACAAGACGCCCTTCGGCTATGGCCGACCCTATTCACCGGGGCAATTGGATATGCAGCTGAAAAAGCACCAGTTTTTACCCGAGCGTCATGTCGGAGCGCTTTACCAATGGCCTTCCAACCATCGCATCTGGATGAAATCGGCGGGCCTGTTCGAGCGGGTGGGCCGCAGCGTTCCCGCAATCTCGGCCGGGGGGGCGTTCATGGTGGAGGCGACCAAGTTGGTCTATCCGCCCAAAGGCACGCGCGCCCGTGAACGCAAGCGCGTCAGCATATTGGACGGGCTGTCCGAGCCGGCGGTAGGACGGGCGTAGCGGGGCGGTCGCAGGGGGGGGCCGAACGTCGAGGTATCCGGTTACTTGCCCAATGCGTGATCATCAGTTCGAAAACCTCAGAAGAATTGCATCTAGGATCATGGGGACACGCCAATGCAAAAGTCCGCTTCTCCTTTCAAACCTACTGGCCTTCCGGCGTTTATCCTTTACGCTCTTATTGGAAAAGGGAGGATTTACCATGAACGATCAATCACAAAAGGGACTGGGGAGCGGCTTTCACATTCCGGATCCCACCAATCTGCCGACGCTCAAGGGTAGTGTATCGGATGCGGAATGGGATCTGCGGGTACAACTTGCTGCGACCTACCGGCTTTGTGCGTTGCATGGCTGGACGGATTTGGTGTTCACCCATATCTCCGCGCGGTTGCCGGATGAGGAAGGGGAAGAGCGTTTCCTGATCAATCCCTACGGCATCATGTTCGATGAGATGACTGCGTCTTGTCTTGTCAAAATCGACCTGGAGGGCAACATTTGTCAGGACACGCCGTATTTCATCAATCCTGCGGGCTTTACCATTCATTCGGCAATCCATGCGGCGCGTGAGAACGCAGGCTGTGTGATCCACGTGCACACGCCTTACGGAGTCGCGGTTTCTGTGCAGAACGAAGGGTTGCGGCGCTATACGCAGTTTTCGATGATCGTGAACAACGATCTGGCCTATCACGACTACGAAGGTATCGCGTTGGAACTGGATGAACGCGAGCGGATTGTGAACGATCTGGGCGACAAAAACCTTTTGATGTTGCGCAACCACGGCACACTGACCGTCGGTCCGAATTGTGCAATCGCGTTTCTGCGGATGTACTTCCTGGAAAACGCCTGCAAGACGCAGATTTTTGCGCAGTCGGCAGGCACGGATAATCTGCACGAAGAATCGCAGGCGATGGCCGATACGGTCCAGGCGCAATCGGCGGGGGCATTTCAGCCGGGATCGGGCGACAATTTGGTCTGGCCGGGGTTGATGCGCAAACTCAACCGCAACAATCCGGGCTATGACCAGTAGAAGCTGCCGCGTCTAAGGTCAGCCGGCAAGCACAGCACTTGTCACGCTGAGGATCTCGCGGTTCGACGCGATCATGGGTTCTTCGTTCAGGTCATCGAGCCGGGATAAGGTGGAGCCGTCGAATTCAGTGAAGCGTGTGCCCTGATCCAGTAGGGCCAACCGCTCCACGTCGACATCGGTGTCTACACCTTCGGCGATGGCCTGCGCTTGTGCGGCTGTCAGCCCCATAACGTCCGGCCCTGCGAGCAGCACCAGCGTATAACGCGAGATGAAGTCGGTCGCGCCGCCGCCGGCTCCGCTTTCGACTTGGATCAAATGGAGATTGCCCTCAACCGATGGGTCCACTTCGATCACCACAGCATCATCAGTGTCTGACACGTCAATCTGGCTTCCGGGACGCGATCCTGCTGGTAGGTTGTCGATACCTGCTTGGGTCACTTGCAGCGTCACTTCGTCAGCATCAATGTCTTCAGTATCGGTTTCCTCAAAGATGATGTCAGGAACGGCATCACCGGCTAAATTAGGGCGGGTCTCGACCAGATCGCCAAAAACGGGATCGCCCATGGATACATCGCTGTTCAGGCCAATGGTGATTACATCCGCGCCTGCACCGGGGGTGATTTCATAGCGGTCCTCTGTCTGCGCCACCGTGATCGTGTCGTCCTGGCTGGACCCCGCAACCGCGAACACGCCCGCGTTTTCGGTTTCCGTCACATCAGGGCTGGTGATAACGCCGTCCGTTTCCATGCTGACTGCCTCTGCGGCATCGAGCACAGGGGTTTCATCCTCTGACGGTGCATCGGTGATCGGCGTTTCCGGTAATAGCCCGTCATCATCGGGTGCTACATCGTCCACGTCGTCCAGATCATTCGCAATCGGAATGGCAATCAGGCCAAGGGCCAAGAGCGGCACAAGCAGCATTTCCAGCATTTCAGTCCCTTTCCGGATAGCAGATCAGTGACCGATCTAGGTTAACAAAGCCCTAGCGTCTGACTAGAAGCCAAAGAACGCGGGGTTCAGGCCTGCGTTGGAGATGATGGTGTTTATGTCATCTTCTTCCGCATCAGGGTCAGAGCCATTGCCTCCGGTGGTTGTCATACCGCTGCCCGCGCCTTGGTCCGCGGTGTCATCATGCGATGAAATAGATGCCCATTCGATATTAGCAGTGATCTGCGGGTTGTCGTTGATGAAATTCTTGAGCCATATCTCATTCCCGTCGCCCGTTGAGGTGCTTTCGACCAAGTCGTCGCCAAGATAGATCTCCGCAAGGACGTTCGCTGTGGAAATGCGAGCTAGTCCCTGGTTCGCGATCTGGTCAACTTCAGTTGCAGAGAGGCCCGTCTGTGTCGATGCGGTCTGGACAATAAACGCACGTTTCGTAGAGACACTATCGCTGCCGTCTACATCGTCGCCCTCATGGAAGAACAAGTGGAAAGCACCGTTTGCGTTTTGGTTGAACTCGAAATGCAAAGTATCATTTGGGTTCGTCAAACCGACCTCGGCTACATGCATGCCGACATCATTGCCGTTGACTTCGATGGTGATGTCAGTGCTGTTGTCGAAGGCTCTGGTCAACAGGTGTTCGGTCACGAACGTACCATCCGCGGCTTCGAATGTCTGTGTGTCAATTGAGTTCAACCCCATTGCGGTGCTCTCAATCTGGCTGTTCAGTCCTGCTGTCACGGTGATAGTCTGGACGTTGTATTCGATCGCAAAGGTGTGCTCATCATCATAGCCAACGTCGATCGCATTCGGTGCGTCTGGTGCAGTAACCGTGAAAGCCGGGCTTTCGCCGGAGGCGCTTTGATCTTGCTCAGACAGGACCAGATTATCGGATATTTCGGTTCCATCCTCGCCTCGCACCGTTACCAGATTGACCGGCTGACGGGCCTCTTCGGCCGCGATTTCATCCAGAATACGCTGCGCTTCCAACTCGTCGGCAATCACTAGCGGATCGCGGAATTCTTCGCCCATCGGGGGACCAGGCACATCGTCGTCGGACCCGTCTTCAGCGTAGCCGTTGCCAAATGTCTCAATGCCCAGCCCGGTCACAAAGTCACGATACACAGCAGAGGCCTCGTCGATGGGCTGTGCGGTATCCAATCCCTCGAGGAATTCCGCAATCTGCGCGTTGGTCTCTTCATCAACCTCGCCAATCGGCACATAGGCCCGGATCAGATTGTTACGCGTGGTTGTGTCGTATTCCTTCTCCTCCTCCGGCTCATCGGCATCGGCAGGCTCATCCGCACCAGCATCGGCATCGGCGATGGACTCGGGCGTCTCGGCTGATGTGTTCTCAAGCGAGAGGATTTCGATGCCGAGTCCCGTCACAAAGTCTCGGTAAGCACTTGCAGCTTCATCAATGGGCTGCCCCGGATCCAATGCATCAAGGAAATCAGCAATCTGTGCGTCGGTCTCTTCATCAAGCTCGCCAGTCGGCACGTATCCCTGAATCAGTGAGTTGCGCGTCGTGTTATCGTACTCTTGCACTTCGTCCTCGGCAAGATCGTCAGAGAACCCGCTGGCCGCATCAAGAAAATCAGCACCTTGGAGATCAAGATCTGTCGTGATCTCTTGGTCCTGGCCATCATCGATCTGATCCGGATCAACGTCGTCATCACCACCGGTGAAAGCGACGGCCAGGCCGACCGAAAACAGAGACAACAATCCTATGGCAAACATGCTGCACATCCTCATCTGAACGGCCCGGTACGAACGAGGGCCCCTTGCTTAATTTTTATGTGTTCTGACGGGGAAAAGGGGCCTGAGTAGGGCGAATACGGGCAACGATAAGGCAAGAATCGTATCTTTGTTTCGCATAAACATCGTAGGGTGCCACAATTCAGGTGGTTGTCCCTTCGGTATCGGGGTGCCTAGTAAATATACTTACAGCGGGTCACATCACTGCACGTTACTGTGTTGCGGCCCTCGAAACGCTCTGCTAAACGGCCCCTGATTTAGACGTCTTGAACCTTTTTCAAGCCGCGCCAACGAACCGGTGACGCGACTTACTATTCGTGTATCCGGCCTGATTGAATGAGAGGATGGACGTGTCCGAAACAGCTTCGATTTCCACCGGCATTGCACAGCGCTATGCGTCTGCGGTCTATGAGATCGCCAAAGACGGCAAAGCAGTCAAAGCCATCGAGACCGATCTTGATGCATTGCAAGGCGCGCTGAATGACAGCGAAGACTTTCGCAACCTGATCCATTCCCCGATCTATACCCGCGATGAACAGGGTGCCGCGATTACCGCGCTGGCCAAGAAGATGAAGCTGTCGGAAACGATGGCCAACACGCTTTCGCTGATGGCCGCCAAACGCCGCTTGTTTGTCCTGCCTGCGCTGGTACAGACCCTGCGCGACACAATTGCTGCCGACAAGGGCGAGGTCACCGCCGAGGTGGTGTCTGCCAAAGCGCTAACCAAGGCGCAGTCGGACAAGCTGGCCAAATCGCTTAAGGCAAGCACAGGCAAAACCGTTTCACTACAAACCTCCGTGGATGAGTCACTCATCGGCGGGCTTATCGTCAAAGTGGGCTCCAAGATGATCGACACGTCGATCCGCTCGAAGCTCAATTCCCTCCAGAATGCAATGAAAGAGGTCGGATAAATGGGTATCCAAGCTGCAGAGATTTCTGCGATCCTGAAAGACCAGATCAAGAATTTCGGTCAAGAAGCAGAAGTTGCCGAAGTTGGCCGTGTGCTCTCCGTCGGTGACGGTATTGCGCGTGTGTATGGTCTGGACAACGTTCAGGCTGGCGAAATGGTCGAATTCCCCGGTGGTATTCAGGGCATGGCCCTGAACCTTGAAGCCGACAACGTTGGTGTTGTTATCTTCGGTTCCGACCGCGACATTAAAGAAGGCGACACCGTCAAGCGCACAAACTCCATCGTGGACGTGCCAATCGGCAACGAGCTGCTGGGACGTGTTGTTGACGGTCTGGGTAACCCGATTGACGGCAAGGGCCCGATCGGCGCGACACAGCGCGGTATCGCCGACGTTAAGGCACCGGGCATCATTCCACGTAAGTCGGTTCACGAGCCGATGGCGACCGGTCTCAAGGCCGTTGATTCGATGATCCCGATTGGCCGTGGCCAGCGCGAGTTGATTATTGGTGACCGTCAGACTGGTAAGACAGCCGTTGCGCTTGACGCGATGCTGAACCAGGCACAGGTCAACGCCGCCGCAGAAGGCGACGAAAGCAAGAAAATGTACTGTGTGTACGTTGCGATCGGTCAAAAGCGCTCGACCGTGGCGCAACTAGTGAAGCGCCTCGAAGAATCCGGTGCGATGGAATATTGCATCGTGGTTGCCGCTACCGCGTCCGAGCCTGCGCCGATGCAGTTCCTCGCACCCTATGCCGCGACAGCCATGGCGGAGTTCTTCCGCGACAATGGCCGTCACGCGCTGATCGTTTATGATGACCTGTCCAAGCAGGCCGTGTCTTACCGTCAAATGTCCCTGCTGCTGCGTCGCCCACCAGGTCGCGAAGCTTATCCTGGCGACGTGTTCTACCTTCACTCCCGTCTGCTTGAGCGTTCCGCGAAGCTGGGTGATGATGCGGGCAACGGCTCTTTGACAGCCCTGCCAATCATCGAAACGCAAGGTGGTGACGTTTCCGCATTTATTCCTACAAACGTGATCTCGATCACCGACGGTCAGATCTTCTTGGAAACAGAATTGTTTTACCAGGGCATCCGTCCTGCTGTGAACACAGGTCTGTCGGTTTCTCGTGTGGGTTCATCCGCTCAGACCAAAGCGATGTCTTCTGTCGCGGGTCCGGTGAAACTGTCCCTCGCTCAGTACCGCGAGATGGCCGCTTTTGCTCAGTTCGGTTCCGACCTTGACGCCGCGACACAGCAGCTGCTGAACCGTGGTGCGCGTCTGACCGAGCTGATGAAGCAGCCACAGTATTCACCACTGTCCAACGCCGAGATCGTCTGCGTGATCTACGCAGGTACGCATGGCTACCTCGACAAGCTGCCTGTGGATCAGGTCGGCCGTTGGGAGCAGGGCCTGCTGGCGCATCTGCGTGGCAAACATGCCGATCTGCTGAAAGACATCACCAACAACGACCGCAAGGTCAAAGACGAGTTGGAAGATAAAATCAAAGCAGCGCTTGATTCCTACGCCGCTGACTTCGCTTAAGGAGAGAGAAGCCAATGGCAAATCTCAAAGTCCTTAAAAACCGGATCGCGAGCGTGAAATCCACGCGCAAGATCACGAAAGCCATGCAAATGGTTGCCGCGGCGAAACTTCGCCGCGCGCAGGAAGCTGCGGAAATGTCGCGCCCCTACACAGAGCGTTTTAACGCTGTGATGGCTGGGCTCGCCGCTTCTGTTGGCGGATCTGATTCCGCGCCCAAGCTGCTATCTGGCACGGGGTCGGACAACGTGAACCTTTTGGTCGTCATGACGTCCGAGCGGGGATTGTGCGGTGGTTTCAACACAAACATTGTGAAGAAAGCCAAGACACATATCCAAAAGCTGCTTGCCGCGGGCAAAGAGGTGAAAATCCTTACTGTCGGCAAGAAAGGTCGTGACCAGCTGAAACGTGACTATGCCGACCATCTGGTGGGGCATGTGGATCTGACAGATGTGAAGCGCCTGAGCTATGCGGATGCACAGGGTATTGCCCGTGACGTTCTGGGTCGCTTTGATGCGGGCGAATTCGACGTGGCTACGTTGTTCTACGCTGAATTCGTGAACGTGGTCAGCCAGATCCCGCAGGCCAAGCAGATCATCCCTGCAAGCTTTGAAGAAGGCGAAACCGATGGGGGCGCAACAACCCTTTTCGATTACGAACCTTCCGAAGAAGCGATCCTTGCAGATCTTCTGCCGCGCGGAGTCGCCACGGCGATCTTCTCGGGTCTTCTTGAAAACGCTGCCTCCGAGCAGGGCGCGCGGATGTCCGCAATGGACAACGCGACCCGTAACGCGGGCGAGATGATCGAGAACCTCACGATCGAATACAACCGTTCCCGTCAGGCCGTCATCACGAACGAGCTGATCGAAATCATTTCCGGCGCGGAAGCGCTGTAAGCAAACCGGAGAAACGACATGGCAAATGCAGTCGGCAAAATCACCCAGGTCATCGGCGCCGTCGTTGACGTGCAGTTCGAAGATAACCTGCCAGAGATTCTGAACGCTCTGACCACAGAAAACAATGGCAGCCGCCTTATCCTTGAGGTGGCACAGCATCTTGGCGAAAATACGGTTCGCGCCATTGCGATGGATGCGACCGAAGGCCTCGTGCGCGGCGCGAAAGTCGTAGACACAGGTGCCCCCATTCAAGTGCCCGTCGGCAAAGCCACGCTTGGCCGCATCCTGAACGTGACCGGCGACCCTGTTGACGAGAAGGGTCCAGTGAACACGGACGAGACACGCGGCATTCACGGTGATGCGCCAGCATTTGATGCACAGTCCACCGAGACAGAGATCCTGACCACAGGCATCAAAGTAATCGACCTTCTGGCCCCCTATACCAAAGGTGGTAAGATTGGTCTGTTTGGTGGTGCCGGCGTTGGCAAAACCGTTTTGATCATGGAACTCATCAACAACATCGCCAAGGTGCACTCCGGTGTGTCCGTGTTTGCGGGTGTGGGTGAGCGGACACGTGAGGGTAACGACCTTTACCACGAGATGATCGAATCCGGCGTTATCGTGCCTGATGATCTGGCGTCGTCCAAGATTGCCCTGGTCTATGGCCAGATGAACGAGCCTCCAGGTGCGCGTATGCGTGTGGCCCTGTCCGGTCTGACATTGGCCGAGCAGTTCCGCGACGAATCCGGTTCGGATGTTCTGTTCTTCGTGGACAACATTTTCCGCTTCACTCAGGCCGGTTCCGAAGTGTCCGCTCTGCTGGGTCGTATTCCTTCCGCTGTGGGCTATCAGCCAACACTGGCGACGGACATGGGCGCGATGCAGGAGCGTATCTCCTCCACCAAGAACGGCTCGATCACTTCTGTTCAGGCCGTTTATGTGCCTGCGGATGACTTGACCGACCCCGCACCTGCGACATCCTTTGCGCACCTCGATGCGACAACGGTTCTCGACCGTGCGATCTCGGAAAAAGGCATCTACCCGGCTGTGGACCCTCTTGGTTCCACATCGCGTCTGCTTGATCCACAGATCATCGGTGAAGAGCACTACAGGGTTGCGACAGATGTGCAGCAGGTTCTGCAGCGCTACAAATCGCTTCAGGACATCATCGCGATCCTCGGCATGGACGAACTGAGCGAAGACGACAAACTGGCCGTGGCCCGTGCTCGCAAGATCGAGCGCTTCCTGTCCCAGCCGTTTGACGTTGCGAAAGTGTTCACAGGCTCTGACGGTGTTCAGGTCCAGCTGGAGGACACAATCGCGTCGTTCAAAGCCGTTGTTGCTGGCGAGTATGATCACCTGCCAGAAGGTGCTTTCTACATGGTAGGCGGCATCGACGAAGTGAAGGCGAAAGCCGAAAAGATGGCCGCTGACGCCGCCTGATAGGAGCAAACGCAATGGCAGACACGATGCAATTCGATCTGGTGTCGCCCGAACGGCGGCTGGCCTCTTTGCAGGTCACTTCTGTCCAGATCCCTGGCGCTGATGGTGATATGACGGCGATGGAGGGGCATTCCCCCACCATCACCACATTGCGCCCCGGTATCTTGACCGTCGACGGTCCTGATGGGACGACAGAATATGTCGTGACCGGTGGATTTGCGGAAATCCGCGCTGATGGCGTGTCGGTTCTGGCCGAGCAGGCTTTGGCAAAAGGCGACATGACGCAAGAGCATCTCGACCAGATGATCGAAGAAGCCAAGACGATGTATTCAAACGCGAAAGAGGCGTTTGATAACCAGCCTGGCCCTGTCGATGACGCAGCCAAGTTGCTATCGGACATGGTTGCGATGGGTACACATATTGGTCTTGATCCGAAGTCGCCAAACTTCTGATCTTGTCTCTATCTGAGTTTTGAAGAAGCCCTGCAATTTGTGGGGCTTTTTTCTATTGATGTAGGCGAACGCTCGTAGATAGGGGCGTGCGGGGCTGGATCACGTTGTCGCCGTCCGAAGCATTTCCACAAAACGGTCAGATTGTGAACGACTTGGCACCCCAGTTGCGGTGCAGGCTCGGATTCCATCCCGGCTCGAATGCAGAAAGCTGAACCCTATGAAAAACCTGGCGCTTCTCTTTGTGTTGGCTCTGCCGCAAAGCACCTCCGCGCAGCCTTTCAGCGAAAGCATGGCGGATTGTGCTTCTGTGTATCAGAACGCAGCGCAATGGGTCAAAACGGACGACAGCGCAGACCGCCTAATGTCTGCGGCCGTCTCTTGGGCAGAAGCTGCTGTGAAGCAATCATATGCCGAAGGCCAGCCCACAACAGCTGAGGCGGTTTGGGAGAAAATCGACCGGAAAACAGAGGGCTGGGAGGCAAAAGGGCACAAAGTTTTCTTCACTCAGGATTTCCGCGACTGGACCCAATACTGTCGGAGTTTCGCCAAGGCGCAAGGCATAGCACTCAATCCCTGATGGGCGTCAAGCCGTGGCTTTCCCTTTCGGCCCCTGACGTAGTCAGCTATCTTATTCCAATAATACACAGATTTCAGGCCCAATATCGATTATGAAGAAGCTTAGAAGCCATACCACCGGGGTCGACAGCGGCGATGTGATCCTGTTTTCGGATTATGAAGACGGCGGCGAAATGTGGACCGGGCGCGGCCAACGCGAACGTCGCCGTCATATCAAATTCTCTGAAGAGTATAAAACGCCGCCAACAGTACAGCTTTCGCCCTCCCTGTGGGATCTGGATGCGGCCACAATTATGCGTGCCGATATAGCGGCAGAGTCCGTAACAAAATCGGGCTTCGATATGGTATTCCGCACATGGGGCGATACCCGCATTGCCCGCATCCGCATCGCATGGATGGCGATTGGGGAAATGTCGGAATTGGACGATTGGGACGTGGTTTAGGGTCTGAATGCCAGATCTGTTGAAGACTATTGAAAATAAACCTCGCACTATTCTACAGTCTGAATTTTAGGGACTTGAGCGAGTATCACCCCCTAACCTAGGTTAATTCGAAAACCATTTTGTGAAGAACTTTCTAAGGAGCGGACAATGCTTAAACACGTATTTCCAATTTTTGCTTGTGCGATTGCACTAACTTTTTCCACACCAATGCGGGCCGCAGAGCTGTCGGACTGCAGTTACAAAGGTGCTATTGCGGGCCGGACTGCGACGATAGGGGTAAAAAGCGGTCAGCCGGTCTCCTATAAGTGGGGCAGTTATAGAGCGAAAAGCGTGTCTCAGAGCGGATCCACTATCGTTATCGATCAGGCATCCATAAAAGACGTAAAAGCCGGCGCCACTCAATCGGGAAAGCCGGCTTTTCAAGGGACTTGGGATTTTCAAGGCAAGAAGAGTCCGGTTACTTTCATCTGTAACTAGGTAACTTTACTCCGGCGTGTACATCCCGTCATAGATCGGTCCCAGGGTGTCGGCTTCGAACAGCGATGACACACTCGTACCGTTCCAGATGTTCAGGATCGCCTGCGCAAAAATCGGCGCGGTTGGCACGATACGGATGTTCGCGGCTTTCTTGATTTCATCGGTAGGGGCGATGGAATCTGTGATGACCAAAGATTTCATAACCGAATTGGTCACCCGCTCCACTGCCGGACCGGACATAACGCCGTGCGAGATATAGGAGTGCACTTCCTTGGCACCGTTTTCCAAAAGCACCTCTGCCGCCTTGCACAATGTGCCTGCGGTATCACAAATATCATCCACGATCAGGCAGGTTTTCCCCGTTACGTCGCCGATCACTGTCATTTCTGCAACTTCGCCGGGCTTTTCGCGTCGCTTATCTACAATCGCGAGGGGCGAATTGATCCGTTTCGCCAGTTCGCGTGCCCGTGCCACGCCGCCCACATCAGGCGAGACCACCATCAGATCGCCCATCTGGTCCTTGAAGGCGTGTTTTATATCAAGCGCAAAGACCGGCGAAGCATAGAGGTTATCCACAGGAATATCGAAAAAGCCCTGAATTTGCGCGGCGTGCAGGTCCATTGTCAGTACCCGTTCGATGCCTGTACCCACCAGCATATTCGCCACCATTTTGGCGGTGATGGGGGTGCGGGCCTTGGTGCGGCGGTCCTGACGGGCGTATCCGAAGTAAGGCAGTACGGCGGTCACCCGCGCGGCGGAGGACCGGCGCAAGGCATCTGCCATGATCAGCAGTTCCATCAGGTTATCGTTGGCAGGGTTCGATGTGGACTGGATGATGAACATATCCTCGCCACGGACGTTTTCGAAGACCTCGACGAAGATCTCACCGTCATTGAACCGTTCGACCCGCGCATCGACTAATCCGACATTGACCCCCCGGTGAAGCGACATGCGCCTTGCGATAGCTTTGGCCAACGGCATGTTGGCGTTGCCGGAAATCAGTTTCGGCTCGGAAGTGCGTGACATAGGGGCTCCGTGGCAGCGGTATGTGACAGAATCGTGACGTTGAACCTCGCTTAGCACGCAGCTACGGTGCCGCAAACCCAAGGAGGTCCAAATGGCCCAGATCGACTATTTTTTCGCGACACTGTCCCCCTATTGCTATCTTGCTGAACAGCGGTTGGAAGCCGTCGCTGCCAAACACGGCGCGACGATCAACTACAAACCTTTCGATATTATCGCGGGCTTCGGACGCACCGGCGGGCAATCCCCCAAAGACCGGCACATCAGCCGCATCGAATATCGCGCACAGGAGTTGCCGCGTCAGGCGAAAAAGCTGGGGCTGAAGTTCAATCTGAAGCCTGCGCATTGGCCGACGAATGGCGCGCCCGCTGCCTATGCTTTTATTGCTGCGCAGAACGCGGGGGGCGGTGATCTGGGGGCGCTGGCTCATGCCATCTTCCGTGCTGTTTGGGCTGAAGAAGAGGATATCGCGCAAGATGATGTTATTCGCGCCTGTTTGACCGAAGCGGGATTTGATCCGGCGCTCGCAGACAGCGGGATGCTGGAAGGGGCCGAAACCTACGCCCGCAACCTCGAAGAGGCGGTGGAACGGGGTGTTTTTGGCGCACCGTTCTATATTGTGGGGGATCAAAAGTTCTGGGGGCAGGACCGTATCGAAGATCTCGACCTTCATCTTGCGGGTGAATTGTGACAGCGCAGAAAGGGTTTGTGCCGCATATCACCACCATCGGCACCGGAGACCGCCCGGCAGTGGCGCTGCATTGCACAATGGCCTTTGGTGGTGCGTGGAAAGGGCTGTCCGCGGCTTTGCCACAGCTGAGCATCTCGGCACCCGATATGCCCAGCCACGGCCGCAGTCCCGATTGGGACGAGCAAAGCGATTTTACACGCACGGTCTATGAAGGGGCGCTGGCGGCTTTTCCTCAAAGCGGTCAGGTCGATGTGATTGGCCATTCCTTTGGCGCGGCGACCGCCTTGCATTTGGCCGTCACCCATCCGACACGGCTGCGCAGTCTTACCGTGATCGAGCCTGTGTTCTTTGCCGTCGCGCGCGAAGACCATCCCGAAGCGATAGAGGCATACGACGCTGTCGCCCAGCCGTTCCAGGCGGCGCTGCAGGCCGGAGACCGTGAAGCCGCTGCCCGGGAGTTTAACCGTCAATGGACCAGCGACGCCCCTGACTGGGAAGATTTGCCAGAGCGGAGCCGCGCGGCGATGGCACGTGCGGTCCATGTCGTGCCGGGGTCTCGCGCTTATCTTTATGATGATGATGCTGGGCTGCTGGCACCGGATGCATTGCCGGCCTGCACGGTCCCCACGCTTATCATCCGCGGAGAGCATGCCCATCCGGCCATCATCGCGACGAATGATGGTCTGGCGGCAAGGATGCCAAATGCGAGCCAAGCAGTGGTCGCGGGCGCGGGCCACATGGCCCCGATAACCCACCCTGTCGCAACGGCTGCCGCTATCTTGCCATTGCTGGAACGCAGCTAGTCTAGCCAGCCGCACCTTTGGGGTCCCTGAGGTGCGATTCAGAAATGACTGAGGAAGCTGTCGATCTGATCGCGGGTGACGGACCAGTCACAAACCAGTCGTGCGGCGATCGGCTCGTCAGGATCGCCCTCCAGCGTGGCCCCCCAAAGGTAGTATTTCGCACCGGCGTTCTGCATCTTTTGATGCACTTTGCGCGGCCAACTGGCAAAGATCATATTCGCCTTCGGTTCATGCAGGAATGACGCACCGCGAGAGCGCAATCCATCGGCCAGATAGGCCGCGTTGGCGTTCGCCTCTTGCGCGATCTGCAAAAAAGCATCGTCTTGCAGGTAGCCTGCCATTTGAGCTGACAAAAAGCGGTGTTTGGAAAACAGATGCGCCCCCCGCTTGCGGCGCAACTCGAACTCCCAAGCCTTGGACGGGTCAAAGAAAACAACGGCTTCGACCCCCATGCAGCCATTTTTGGTGCCACCAAAGCTGACCACGTCTACGCCTGCTTTCCACGACATTTCCGCCGCCGAGCACCCCAGAGAGACCATCGCATTAGCAAAGCGCGCCCCGTCCAGGTGCACAGGCAAATCGTGGCGCTTGGCCACTGCTGTAAGTGCGCTCAGCTCTTCCAGCGTATGAACGGACCCGCGTTCGGTCACCTGAGTGATCGAGACCGCACCGGGCTGCGCTCCATGCACATTGCCGACTGCCTGACCGGCGATCGCAGCTTCGAGCGCGTCCGGCGTCATCTTATCGTTCGTGTCGATCAACGTTAGCTTTGCGCCCCCTGCATAAAACTCCGGAGCGTTGCACTCATCCATCTGAATATGCGAGACTTTTGAGCAGAACGTCGTCTGCCACGGCTGCGTATAACAAGCCAGCGCAAGCACATTCGCTGCGGTGCCTGTTGCCACCAGATAGACCGCCGCCTCGGGTGCTTCGAACACCTCGCGTATGCGATCACGGACCTCGTCCATGATCTCGTCTTTGCCGTAGGGCATCTGGTGCGCGGTGTTTGCGGCGATCACCCGGTTCATGACCGACGGGTGGACGGGTCCGGCATTGTCTGAAGCAAAAAACATCTAAAGCGGCTCCTCGATAATATAGTCTTCCCATTCCTCGAACGGTGTATCGAATTCGGACACCGTATTGCCTTGCACAGAGATGCCCGCGTCATGCACAGACTGCGCCGTGCCACTGATCAAAGGATGCCAGTCGGGCAGGGGCTTGCCTTGCCACAACAAGCGGTACGCACAGGTGCGCGGCATCCAATAGGCATGGGTGTCCAGATTATCGGGCTTAAGCACGATGCAATCGGGCACAAATTGATGGCGGTTCTCGTAGTGGGTACACCGACAACTGGCATCATCAAGAAGACGGCAGGCCACACGGGTCAGTGCGACCTCTTCGGTGTCTTCATCCTCCAGCTTGTTCAGACAGCATTTGCCGCACCCGTCGCAGAGCGCTTCCCATTCGGTAGGTGACATCTTGGTCAACGGCTTCTTTTCCCAGAAGCGCGGTGCAAGCCCGTTGTGGGGGATCGGATCTGTCATAAAGCCGCCAGAATGGCGCGGGCCTGCGCGCTGTCGGCGTCCATCTGCGTGATCAGCGCTTCAAGACTGTCGAAATTCTCTTCGCCCCGAAGGTGTTCGACCAGGGCAACGGATAGTGGAGCGCCATACAGATCGCCTTTGAAATCGAAAACGAAGGTTTCGAGGTTGGCTTTGTTCTCGCCAAACATGGGCCGTACGCCAAGGCTGGCGACGCCATGATAGCTGCCCTTGTGAGGTCCCTCCAACACATCGACGAGGACAGCGTAGACGCCAAATGCGGGCTGGTGCAGGCCGTCGATGGACATATTGGCAGTCGGATACCCCAACTCCCGCCCGCGCTGTTCACCGGTAATCACGGGGCCGTCAATCCGGTGCCAATGGCCCAGCATTTCGGCAGCTTTCCGCGGCTCTCCCGCTGTCAACGCAGTACGGATGGCGGTTGAAGAGACAGTCTGATCGGCGTTTGTCATAAGGGGGGCAATAGTGACGCCAAACCCCATCTCTTTCCCAAATGCTTCAAGATCCTGCGCCGTGCCTGCGCGGCCCTTGCCGAAACAGAAGTCTGAGCCGACCACCACGTGACGCAGTCCGAGCCCATCGCGCAAAACATCGCGGACGAATTCTTCGGGTGTGAGCGAGGCTAGTCCCTTGTTGAACTTCAATTCATACAGCCGCTCAACCCCGACCTTTTCCAGCCGGTGCGCCCGCGCTGTGGGGCTCATCAGGCGGAAGGGTGGCGCATCGGGCGCAAAGTATTCACGCGGATGCGGCTCGAAGGTGACGATGCCCAGCGGTGCTTCGGGCATAGCCCCTCGCGCCAAATCAATGACCGAAAGATGCCCCTGATGAACGCCATCAAAGTTTCCGATGGCAGCAGTCGCCCCCCGGTCAGCATCGTTCACAAATTGATAATCACGGATGATACGCATGGCCAAATCAGTAGCCGTGCCATCTCAGAAGGGCAAGACGCCCTGCTTCACCCTTTTTCAAATACCCGCCACACCGGTAGCAGCCAGCGCATCAATCGAATTTGCGCGACGGGGCCAATACCGTGGCCTCTCCGATCAAGACCTTCTTACCGTCGACCGAGCAGTGGCAGTCCATTTTGACACGGCGCTTGGAGAACTCGATGTCGGTCACTTTGACCTCGGCATAGACCATGTCGCCGGGGCGCACGGGCGCGAGAAACTTCAAGGATTGGCCCATGTAGACAGTACCGTGGCCCGGCAGCTGCTCACCGATCACCGCAGAGATCAGGCCGGCGGTCAGCATGCCATGCGCGATGCGCCCCTCGAAAATCGTGTCGCGTGCATATTCGTCGTCCAGATGCACAGGATTATGATCGGTGGAAATCTGCGCGAACATCTCGATATCTTCATCAGTTACGACCTTACGCAGATAGCGCATCATGCCGATTTCGATGTCTTCAATACAGATTGTGCCGCGCGGAAGATTGTCCAACATTTTTCACTCCTGAGTAATAATCTGCTGTCTAGTATCTAAAAGTTGTAACTTAATTACTTTGCAGGCGCAGAAAAGCAAGGGGAAAATAACTATCTCAGGAACCCGATTGTGTAGGTCGGAGCGGACATTTCTTTTTCAAGATAGGCGCTTAGAGCTGTTTCATCAGGTTGCCGAACAGTTTTGGTTTCTTCTGCGGCCAAACCGCCGGAGATGAAAAGGGAATCGATATCCTCTCCCATTGCGCCAGCGACGTCGGTCAATACACCGTCGCCGATGCACAAAACACGCTCATCAGCCACGGGTTTGCCCAGTGCGGCAAGGCGGCGGCGTGCGAGATCGTAAATCGGCGGATGGGGTTTCCCGAAATAGAGGCTCTCTCCACCCATTTCGGTGTAGAGGCGGGCCAGAGCGCCTGCGCACCATTCGCGTTTCTCGCCGCGATCCACGACGATATCGGGGTTGGCACAGAGAAGTTTCAACCCCTTCTGCTTGGCATAGAGAAACTGCGGGCGCATCACATCGGGGTCAGCCATCGGGTCTTCCGGCCCCGTGCAAACAATACCTTCGGCTTCCTCGAGCGGCACCTGCTCCATTTCGACAGGATCGTCCAACAGGTTCATTGGTTGAAAGAATTTCTCCTCACCGGGTTGGCCGATGAACCAGACTTTCTTGCCTACGGCGCCCTGAAACATTGCGGAACGCGCTGAATCGCCGGAGGTGGCGATGGTGTCCCATGCGTCATCCGGCACGCCGAAATGTGTCAGTTGTTTTTCAACGCCAGCCCGGGGGCGCGGCGAATTGGTAAGCAACACAACCTTGCCGCCCGTTGCCCGGTATTTCTGCAACGCGGCGCAGGCATCCGGGAACGCAGTAACGCCATTATGCACACAACCCCAAAGATCGACGAAAAGCGCATCATATTGTGCGGAAATTTCGGAAAGGGTTTCGATAATCCGGGTCATGGCCTGCTCCATTTTGATATAGAGCAGGCTTAGGGGATTTGACCGTCGGATGGAATAGCGTCGGGCGGCATGCCGCCCGGGCTGGCTTACATTTTAAGGTTGGGAATGATCTGCTTTTTGCGGCTCATCACGCCGGGCAGAACGACAGTGTCGCCCGAAACAGTCACATCAAAGCTTTTCTCCGCGATGGATTTCACGGTGTCATTGGGGACCAGCAGCGTGGCTTCCTCGTTCAGGATGTCCACGATGAACAGCAGCACTTCGGCGGCGTCATCTTCGGATGCGACAGTCGGCATTGCTGCCATCAGTGCATCTTTGCGGGCCAAGAGCGGAGCAGGTGAGGTGGTTTCCAAAACCGAGACCCGCAGACCAGTACCGTCCAGATCGAATTCCTTGCTGTCCATGCGAAGCAGTTCGGCTTCGGAAAAGGACGAAACGTCGGATTTGGCTGCGAACATCTGTGCGGCATAGTCAGAGATGTCGACGCCCAGTTCTTCGGCGATGGACCAAGCGATGGCTTTGTCTTCCTGAGTGGTGGTCGGGCTGCGGAATTCCAGCGTGTCGGACAGGATACAGGACAGAGCCGCACCTTTGATCTCGCTTGGGGTCTGTGCCCAGTCCTTGCCGATCATCTTCCACATGATCGTTGCCGTACACGCGAGCGGCTGGATGTTGATCTCGATCGGTGAACGCGTCTCAAGGCCGGCAACCAGACGGTGGTGGTCGATGATACCAGTGATGTTGGTGTCATTGATATTGTCGGGAAGTTCGGCGGGATTGTTGGTGTCCACGATGACAACATCTGTATCCGCTTCCAAACCGTCGAGAATCTCTGGCTTATCAAGGTTCCAATGGTCCAGCATGAACAGGGCTTCGGTGTTCGGCTCGCCCCACAAAACTGGCTTGGCCTCAACGCCTTTGATGTGGTCCAGATACCAGGCCCAGATGATGGGGCTGCCGGTGCTGTCGGTGTCGGGATTCTTGTGGCCAAAGACGAGAGTGGTCATGGGAGCTGTCCTTTGCTGGGCATATCGTTTGCGCGCCTTATAGGAGCGGTCAACGTTATTGTCACGTCTCTCTCTTAGAGCCCTAGTTCGCTGCGTTTTTTGCGCGTCAACTTGGCCATCACCATGTCATAGGAGGCCTGGATATGCTCGCGCAGGCTGTCATCGGACAGACCCGGAGCATCGTAGTGCTGTATCCATTTCAGGCCCCGCGACGCCATATAAGGGGCAGGGCGCAGGCCGGGACTGTCTGACAAAATTTCGAACGCCATATCGGACGCTTTGAAGGTCACGGTTGCCCCGGTCCCACCCATGCCAATCACGGCAAATACTTTGCCACCGATCTTGTAGACGTCCGCATCGCCCCACTGCACCACATGGGTGACGTGGGGCAGGCCCGCACAGAAATGCTTCAACTCTGTTCGTGTCATGGGCGCAGGTTAGCGGGTTGGCCTGTGCATGCAAATGGGTCAATTATGGTGTCATGACAAAACCCCGCGAAACCGATCTGTATCCGCCGATCAAGGCGTTCCTTGAGGATCAGGGCTATGTCGTGAAATCCGAAGTGGGCGCGGCTGATGTGGTCGCGGTGCGGGGGGCGGAGCCGCCTGTGGTGGTGGAGCTGAAGCTGGGTTTTTCGCTGACGCTGTTTCACCAATGTGTGGCGCGACTGTCCGTAAGCGATGAGGTTTATCTCGCCGTGGCGCGGGTGCCGGGCAAACGCTTTGCCAAGGCAGTCAAGGAGAATACCGCGCTGGCGCGACGGCTGGGGCTTGGGCTGATCACCGTGCGGCTCAAGGACAGCCTGGTCGAGGTGCATTGCGATCCGGGGCCATACGTCCCGCGCAAGTCCAAGAAGCGTCAGGCGCAGTTACTTCTCGAATTTGCGCGACGGCAGGGCGACCCGAACGACGGCGGGCAAACGCGGGCGGGGCTGGTCACGGCCTATCGGCAGGATGCACTGAAACTGGCGGTCTATTTGTTTGAGGTCGGTGCCAGCAAAGGCGCGGATGTAGCGCGGGAAACAGGTGTTTCAGTGGCCACGCGGATGATGCGCGACAACCATTATGGCTGGTTCGAGAAGGTGGAGAAGGGAGTTTACGGGCTGGCCCCGGCGGGTGCGAAGGCCGTTCTGACCGCGGGGAAGGTTTTAGGGACAGATTGATCCGCCAAACGCCCCAGCTCGGTATGGCAGAATGAGGTTTCCCTCAGCTCTGCACGGCTGAGCAAAGGACGGCAGCGGCGTTTGTGTTGATGAAGAGGCGTCAAATTCGAGATGCCATCCAACGGAATGATCCCCGGTGCTGACGTTTTGCAATAGTAGCTTTCGGTCCATACTCCTTCGACGTTCACCAGCTCGTGGCGGGCCAACAGAATATGAATGTAGCGAATTGCATTCGGACGGTTGTTTTGCACCCGCGCAACCTTTTTTCGATCGGTCAGATGTATGGCACGGATCAGTGATCTCCCGTCTTGAAGCGCAAAGGCATGTTGCCGGGATACATGCATGCGGGCAAAGGGTAGGCCATCGCCGAATGCGCCCTTTTCAATAACGACAGGGCGCAGGTTCTTTTTGCTCCGGATCAGATTTGCGGACAGTCGGGTGCTGAGAAGGGCCAGTACAGGTTGCGTGCCGCGGTCCGCGGTGATCACCAGATCACCCTGCTGTAACGCGCCCAGAGGCCGATACCCGCACGGTGTAAGAATGCGCGCGTGCGGTGTGAAACACGTCATGGACCAGATGGCCGGGTTTCCGTTCTGCGCAGGCGTATATTCGCCGCTGGTTACAAGCTGGTTTCTAAGATCGCCCTCGCTGTCAGGGGCGGTGCCGGGGGCAAAATCGAGGGTGAGCGAATCGTCGTTGTTTCCGGCGAAGGTCAGCTGCCAAGTGTCTTCGTCGATCTGGAAGAATTCGACACTGCTCGGGGGGGTGCTTCCGATGTAAATGAAATCATCCTCTCCCTCAAAATCAAAGGCGAAGTCATGACCCAGTCCCGGCTCGAACCGCACGACATCGCGATCTGATTCTGTCGGATCGGTCGGGCCGCCGCCGGCATTGCGGTCCATATAATAGGAATCGCTTCCGCTTCCGCCGTCGAAGTAGTCGCCGCCGCTCCCGCCATAGAGACTGTCATCGCCTGCATCACCATACAATGCGTCGGCACCTTCGTGGCCCTGAAGAGAGTCGGCACCGTCCCCGCCATGAAGTGTATCGTCGCCTTGCTGTCCGAGCAGGGTATCATTGCCGGTTCCACCCAAAGCTGAATCGTTGCCTGCGCCGCCATCCAGGTTGTCTGCCTCCGATCCACCTTGAAGCGCGTCGTCACCTTCGCCACCTTGCAAGTTATCAAAGCCCGCGCCGCCCGAGATGGAATCATTCCCTGCTTGACCTACTAGCCAGTCGTTTCCGGCCCCGCCCGAAATGCTGTCGTCATCACCGCCGCCGTATATCTCATCATCGCCCTCCTCTCCGCTAAGGGTGTCCTGACCGCTGTTGCCATCCAGCGTATCTGCGCCTGTGCCCCCGCGGATGCTGTCATTGCCGCTGTTGCCATCAAGGCTGTCATCCCCTGAGCCGCCATCAACGGTGTCTGAACCGGATCCAGCATAGACCTTGTCGTCGCCATCGCCTGCGGAAATGCTGTCGCTGTCGCCATTGCCGTGGACCGTGTCATTGCCGCCGGCACCAGAGATAGTGTCAGCGCTATCGCCCGCCACTATACTGTCGTTGCCGTCTCCACCGTTGAGTGTCGCCATTACAGACCCTTTGCTTGTACCGGAACGCAGGTGTAGGGCAGGCGACTGAAACAATGTGTTGATGAGGCCAAGTTTCGGCAGGCAAGTCTGCTTAGAATTTTTCTCAACCTGTCTGTTGACACCAATCCCAGCCATCCCTAGCTATGCGTCGTTATCACTCAGACCACATGAGTGCTAACGCCTGATCTGCTCACAACAGGGCAGCAGGCCGGGTGAAACCTTTGAGCCTTAAGGAGCTACAAAGATGGCATTGAAACCGCTTCACGACCGCGTGCTGGTAAAGCGCACAGAAAGCGAAGAGAAAACCGCAGGCGGCTTGATCATTCCTGATTCCGCCAAGGAAAAGCCCTCCGAGGGTGAAGTTGTGTCCGTGGGCGATGGCGCCCGCAAGGACAGCGGCGAACTGATCGCACCAGCGGTCAAGGCAGGCGACAAGATCCTGTTCGGCAAATGGTCCGGCACCGAAGTTACCGTAGACGGTGAAGAGATGCTGATGATGAAAGAGAGCGACATCATGGGGATCATCTCCTGATTGGAGTGATCGGTGCGCGGTACCGCGCATCTCAGGATTGACGCTTAATTCAACAAGATAATGGAGAATACAAATGGCAGCTAAGGACGTCAAATTTGACACCGATGCCCGCAACAAAATGCTCAAGGGTGTGAACATCCTGGCAAATGCGGTAAAAGTCACCCTCGGCCCCAAAGGCCGCAACGTGGTTCTGGACAAATCGTTCGGTGCCCCACGCATCACCAAAGACGGTGTTTCCGTGGCCAAAGAGATCGAGCTTGAAGATAAGTTCGAGAACATGGGCGCGCAGATGGTCAAGGAAGTTGCTTCCCGGACCAATGACGAAGCAGGCGACGGTACAACAACCGCGACTGTTCTGGCTCAGGCCATCGTCAAAGAAGGCATGAAGTCTGTTGCCGCCGGCATGAACCCGATGGACCTCAAGCGCGGCATCGACATGGCAACCGTCAAGGTTGTTGAAGCGATCAAAGCGGCGGCACGCCCAGTGTCCGACAGCGACGAAGTTGCTCAGGTCGGTACGATCTCTGCCAACGGCGAAAAAGAAATCGGCCGCCAGATCGCAGACGCGATGCAGAAAGTCGGCAACGAGGGTGTCATCACCGTCGAGGAAAACAAAGGTCTGGAAACAGAAACAGACGTCGTCGAAGGCATGCAGTTCGACCGCGGTTACCTGTCCCCATACTTTGTCACCAACTCTGACAAGATGACTGTTGAGCTGGAAGACGCGATCATCCTGCTGCACGAGAAAAAGCTGTCTTCCCTGCAGCCAATGGTTCCACTCTTGGAGCAGGTCATCCAGTCCCAGAAGCCTTTGCTGATCATCGCAGAAGATGTTGAAGGCGAAGCGCTGGCAACTCTGGTTGTGAACAAGCTGCGCGGCGGTCTGAAAATCGCGGCAGTCAAGGCACCTGGTTTTGGCGATCGTCGCAAGGCGATGCTGCAGGACCTCGCGATCCTCACAGGCGGTCAGGTGATCTCCGAAGATCTGGGCATGAAGCTTGAGTCCGTGACCATGGACATGCTGGGTTCCGCCAAGAAGGTCTCCATCACCAAAGACGAAACCACTGTTGTGGACGGCGCTGGTGATAAGGCCGAGATCGAGGCACGTGTTGCCCAGATCCGTAACCAGATCGAAGAGACCACGTCTGACTACGACCGTGAAAAGCTGCAAGAGCGTGTTGCCAAGCTGGCAGGCGGTGTTGCTGTGATCCGCGTTGGCGGCATGACAGAAGTTGAAGTGAAAGAGCGCAAAGACCGCGTTGATGATGCACTGAACGCGACACGTGCCGCTGTTCAGGAAGGTATCGTTGTGGGTGGTGGTGTTGCCTTGATCCAGGGTGCCAAGGCACTTGACGGTCTGTCCGGTGACAACAACGACCAGAACGTCGGTATTTCTATCGTGCGCAAGGCGCTGGAAGCACCGCTGCGCCAGATCGCTGAAAACGCAGGCGTCGACGGTTCCGTTGTTGCGGGCAAAATCCGCGAAAGCGACGACCTGAAGTTCGGCTTTAACGCACAAACCGAAGAATATGGCGACATGTTCAAATTCGGCGTGATCGACCCTGCCAAAGTTGTGCGCACTGCATTGCAGGACGCAGCTTCCATCGCGGGTCTGCTGATCACCACCGAAGCTATGGTTGCTGATCGTCCGGCTAAAGATGGCGCTGCTGCTGGCGGCGGCATGCCTGACATGGGCGGCATGGGCGGCATGGGCGGCATGATGTAAGACGGTCCTTTCAGGATCGCCTTCGCCCGCGTCATTTTCATGAGAAAATGCCGGGCTGCTTAGCAACCGCAAATACGAGGGCGCAGCTGTAATGGCTGCGCCCTTTTGCATAGGCAGCCGACGAAAGCAGAGATTTCGCGTAGAGCGTTAAGACAGCTGCAACGGATAGAAGCTATGGGTGAGGCCCGCAGACCAGTGTGAGCCGTTATGACACCAGAGTTAGAGCAGACAGATCCGGTGCCGCCGGCGTCCGGTGGCACTTCCAAAGATATTGACGATTTCATTTATCTGATCAGCCATGATGTGCGGGCCTCAGTGCGTGCCTTGTTGGAATTGCCACAGTGGATTGCAGAAGATCTTGAGGAATCCGGCTTCAAGATTGAAGGGCCGGTCGCAACCTCGATCGAGATGATGAACCGCCATACGGGGCGGCTTGACCGGATGCTGGTGGACCTGCTGACCTTTTCGCGTGTCGGTCGCATGCAAACGGTGCGTGAGGTGAATTTCAATGAAGCATTGGATCAGGTGCTCGAGGCGATGATACTGCCGACGGGGTTCAAGGTCGCCCGTGCGCTGGAGTGCGAGAATGTGATCATGGGCGACCGGGACGTCCTGACCCTCTTTGATGCCTTGCTTCAGAACGCCGTCAAACATCACGACAGGACTGAGGGCCATATCTCTGTGACTAGCACTTTTATAGATGGTGCTGTCGCGCTGACCGTCGCAGATGATGGGCCTGGTATTCTGCCTGAATATCACGAAAGGGTTTTTGGTCCGATGACAACGTTGCGCCCCCGTGACGAGGTGGAAGGCAGCGGTATGGGACTTGCCAATGTGCGCCGGATCGCGACCCATTATGGCGGCACGGCACGATTGATTTCAACGCCTGATACCCGCGGCTGTCAGGTAGAGGTGCGATTGCCGCTGTAGACCACGCGCCACGTACTTGAGCCGATGCATCGAAAGCGCCGTAAATTCGCCATAGTTTGGCAGGTGCTCTTAAGGGTTCCTCAGCATTTCGGGGCAATTCTTGAGACATAGAGATCAACCAAGGATGGTCCAAATGCTACATACGAACACGAATTCTTCCTCCTACCCCGGCATCGTAGGGATGCCGCAAGATTTGCGGGTGCTTTTGTTGGATGACAGCAACTTTGACCGCGCCCGGATCAAACGCCTGTCGCAAAAGACGAAGATGGGTATTCACATGGATGAAGTGGATAGCATCGCGGCGATGGACGTCGCGGTTGCCCGCGAAAATTACGATCTGATCCTCATCGATTATCGCTTGCCCGAAGGCGACGGGATGCAGGCGTTGGAACATGTCATGCGTACTGATCTGAACAAAGACGCAGGCAAGATCATGATCACGGGCGATGGCTCCAGAAATACCGCGTTGCAGGCGATGCGAGGTGGATACCATGATTTTCTAAGCAAGGATGACATGGACGTTGACGGTCTTCGTAATGCGATGATGAACGCGCTGAGCGTCGCGCGGGAGCGTCAGCATATGATCCTGCAAACGCTGCAGCAGACGGAGATCATACGTCAAGGGCTGCTATCGGCGTTGAAAGACAGCGAAGTGCAAGGGAATGTCGTATCCTTGCTGCGCGAAAACATGATCGGTATGGGTGCCGGAAACGATACCCTGCGCAATCGTTTCGACATCGCTGATATGGACTCATTCCTCGCGGGTTTAGGGGATGAGGACGAGTTCATCTTCCACTGAACTTCGCGAGGGTAAGGCTACCGTTCGCGACCCAGTGGGCGGCTCCTAATTTTTGGCACGCCCGTTTTTCAAGGCGTAGCAACCTCTTGGCCTGTCAGCTTTTACCGGCTAAGCCAAAGCATGCGCCTTGCTCTTGCCATTACCCTTGCCATGATCGCCTTTGCGGCAAATTCTGTGCTTACCCGCATGGCCATTGAGGGCGGGCATATTGATCCTTCCGGTTTCGCAATCGTGCGCGTGGTTTCTGGTGCGGTGGTTTTGGGGATGGTGGTCTCCTTACGCGGTGGCGGGCTGCCGCTTTTGCGGCGCAACCGCATCCCCGGGGCGCTTAGTCTGGCGGTGTATATCGTGGGGTTTTCATTGGCCTATCTCACGTTGGATGCGGGGCTTGGAGCACTTATTCTGTTCGGCGTCGTCCAGATCACGATGTTCGCGCATAGTATCGCGACCGGTACCCGCCCCGGTATGCGTCAATGGACCGGTGGCGCAGTGGCCTTTGCGGGGTTGGTGGTCGCGCTTTGGCCCGGGCCGGGCAGCACTGTCGAACCTATCGGGGCGCTGTTGATGGTCTTCGCTGGATTGGGATGGGCCGCTTATACAATTCAGGGCCGCGGTGCGCGCGACCCGCTTGCCGCGACATCTGCAAACTTTCTGCTCTGCGTTCCCATCCTTCTGATTTTGCTGACGGGCACGGGCCTGCGCTTTGCGCCGACCGGCGTGGCGTTGGGCATCCTTTGTGGCGGGCTGACGTCGGGTCTGGGGTATGCACTTTGGTACGCTGTACTGCCTCGGATCGACGGGGCCACGGCCGCCATTGTTCAACTGAGCGTTCCGGTGATTGCAATTTTTGCGGGCGTGGTCCTGCTGGGAGAGGTCGTAACCGTGCCGTTGATCCTTGCAACCGTGCTCGTCGTCGGTGGGATTGGCTGGTCGGTCAGCGCAAGAGCAGTTCCAGCGGATCGTAGCTGATACCGCCGCCAGGACCAAAAGCCAGAGCGCGCAGGCTGTCGGGTTTGTGGCGATATGTTTGCAGCTCCGCCTCCGTTAGCCAGTACCACTTGTCGACGATCCGGTCAGGATCTTGCCAGGTCGGGTCAATCTGCGCGGTGCCGCTTAACGCGCAACGAAAATAGATATCGACCTGATGAAAGGCCGTACCAGGATCGTGAAATTCGTTTACCATGCACGGGTCGCCCACCTCGACAGACAGACCGGTTTCCTCATAAAGTTCACGACGCAGATTGTCGGGGAGGGAACTGCCGGTTTCCACACCGCCACCGGGCAGGCACAACAGATCGCTCTGCCCATCGGGATAGGCATTGACCAGCAGCAGCCTGTCCTGGTGCACAATGACCGCTCGCACGGCAAGTCGGGGTGATTTGGGGCGCATCGGCTGACTTTCGCAAAGCTTTTGACGCATAGCATTTCACAGTGCAGGAATTCAGTCTATCTGAACAGACATGAGATATCGCATCATGATCATCGCCGCCCTTATCGGGCTGACCGCGTGTCAAACGCAAGCGCAGGACCGTTGCGTTGTCTTGCTGCATGGTCTGGCGCGAACCGAGACGTCCTTCGCATTGATGGAAGCAGCATTGGAGACCGAAGGCTATCGGATTGTACGCCCTGGCTATCCCTCGACCGAAGAACCGGTGGAGAAATTGACGAAACAAACAGTGCCAGCCGCCGTTGCGGCCTGCGGCACGCCGAAGGTGGATTTTGTGACACACTCAATGGGTGGGATTCTGCTGCGCCAGTATGTGGCCGAAGTGGGTGCCGACCGCGTAGGACGTGCCGTCATGTTGGGGCCGCCTAATCAGGGGAGCGAAGTCGTCGATGAGATGGATGATATCGCGGCTTTTGACTGGTTGAACGGACCGGCGGGACAACAAATGGCGACGGGGGCAGAGGGGCTGCCGCGCCAACTGCCTCCGGTGACGTTCGCACTGGGGGTGATCGCCGGATCACAGTCCCTCAATCCTTACTTCTCCAGCATTCTGCCGGGACCGGATGACGGCAAGGTTTCTGTTGCCTCTACCAAGGTGGCCGGGATGCGGGATCATCTGGTTTTGCCTGTGACCCACACCTTTATGATGAACAATCCGCAAGTGATCGGGGAAACCATGGCGTTCTTGCGCGACGGTAAATTTGACCGGTCGATGACATGGTTTGATGGGGTGCTTGATTCCATCGGATGTACCGATGGGGAATGTCTGCCCGGAGTGGAGTCTGCGGATGCCAAACCTTGATATGACCGGCGCTGACGTTCTGCTGCCGGAGGGTGTGGTTCAGTCCACGCTTTCCTTTGCAGACGGGATCATTGTCCCAGATACCGTGGGCCATAAGGTTGATCTGACCGGCTATCTGGTGCTGCCCGGCATTGTGGATTTGCATGGTGACGGGTTCGAGCGGCATCTGGCCCAGCGGCGCGGCGCGATGAAACAGATGGATGCGGGTTTGATCGCCTGCGAGGCGGAACTGGCGGCCTGCGGTATCACCACGGCCGTGCTGGCACAATTTGTCAGTTGGGAAGGAGGGATGCGCGGACTTGAATTCGCCGACCGCGTGTTTCGCGCCATCCGCGAGACGAATGCGGCGGTCGTGACAGACCTACAGGCCCAGCTGCGGTTTGAGACGCATTTGCTGGAGCTATATGACGGGTTACCTGCGAAGTTGGCGGACTGGGGCGTCGGATACGTGGTTTTTAATGATCATCTGCCACACGACCGCCTACGCGAAGGCAAGCTGCCGCGCCGTTTGAACGGGCAGGCGTTGAAGGCGGGGCGCAGCCCGCAAAAGCACCATGATTACATGATCGCGCTGCATGAACGACAGGCGGAGGTGCCTGCGGCACTGGATACGCTGTGCCCTCAACTCGCGGCGATGGGCATACACATGGGTAGCCACGATGATGCGACCTCTGAGACCCGCGCGGATTGGCGGTCGCGGGGTGTGACACTCGCAGAGTTTCCTGAAACGCTGGCTGCAGCAGAGGCGGCGCATGGGGCAGGGGATTCGGTGATTATGGGCTCACCCAATGTGGTGCGCGGTGGGTCGCACAACGGGAACCTGTCTGCCATCGACTTGATCGCGATGGGGTATTGTACGGCGCTGGCCTCTGATTACCACTATCCGTCACCGCGCCGTGCCGCTTTGATGCTGGTGGATGCTGGCATTTGTGACCTTGCTGGGGCTTGGGGCTTGATCTCCTCCGGCCCTGCGGCCGTGCTTGGCCTGTCAGACCGAGGCAACTTGGCACCCGGAAAGCGGGCAGATTTCGTCGTGTTGAACAAGCGCAGTCGTAGGATCGCCGCCACTTTTGCAGGCGGGCAGGTGTCCTATATGTCAGGCGCAATTGCGGACCGGTTTATCGGCTGATCCGGTTGACGTGGCCCATTTTGCGGCCCGGCTTGACCTCGGCCTTTCCATACAGATGCAAAGCCGTATCCCGCTCTTGTGCCAGCGTAGGCACACGGTCCATATCATCGCCGATCAGGTTTTCCATCACCACGTCCGCGTAACGTGATCCATCGCCCAAGGGCCATCCAACGATGGCCCGAATGTGCTGCTCAAACTGATCGACGGTGCAGCCGTTTTGCGTCCAGTGGCCCGAATTATGCACACGCGGGGCGATTTCGTTGACGATCAAGCCATCAGTTGCAACGAAAAGCTCGACACCCAGAACGCCGACATAGTCCAGTCTATTCAGTATATTACCAGCCATCAGGACGGCATCGGTGCGCTGGGCGGTATTCAGACGCGCAGGTACGGTGGTGGTGTGCAAAATGCCGTCGCAGTGCACATTTTCGCCGGGGTCAAAGCAGGCGACCGCGCCGCCGCTGCCGCGCGCCGCGATGACCGATACCTCATGGGTGAAGTCAACAAACCCTTCCAGCACCGCTGGCGCATCGTTCATATCAGCCCAGGCTTTTGCAGCATCCTCCGTGCTGCGCAACCGGGACTGACCCTTGCCGTCATAGCCGAAGCGGCGCGTTTTGAGGATCGACGGGGTACCAATCTGTGCGACCGCCTCTTCCATGCTCTTTGCATCAGTTACGTCTGCAAAAGGGGCAACGCGCAGGCCCAACCCTTGCAGAAACTCCTTTTCCGTCAACCGGTCTTGCGAAATACGCAGCGCCTCGCGGCCCGGGCGGATCGGCACCATCTGCTCAATGAGATCAAGCGCTGCGGTGGGGACATTTTCGAACTCGAAGGTCACAACATCACAGCTTTCGGCAAAGCGGCGCAGGGCGTCGTGATCCTCATAGGCGGCGGTGGTCACTTGATCGGCCACATCGCCTGCGGGGGGATTGGTACCAGGCTCAAAGATGTGCGTCTTGAAGCCAAGCCGTGCTGCTGCGACCGACAGCATCCGGCCCAATTGTCCGCCGCCCAAAATACCGATGGTGCTGCCTGTGGGGAGAGGTTCAGTCATCGCTTGGCACCTCCGGGATCGACGCGCTGAGGGCGGCACGCCAGTCATCCAGTCGCTTGGCGAGGGCCGCATCCTGAAGCGCGAGAATACCCGCAGCCATCAATGCGGCATTGGCAGCCCCCGCTGATCCGATGGCCATTGTCGCCACGGGAAATCCGCGTGGCATCTGCAGGATGGAATAGAGCGAATCGACCCCGGACAGGGCTTTGGTTTGTACAGGCACGCCGATCACCGGCACGCGGGTTTTGGATGCCATCATCCCCGGCAAATGTGCGGCCCCGCCAGCGCCCGCGATGATCACCTGCAAACCGCGATCAACAGCGGTTTTGCCATAGTCCCAAAGCCGGTCGGGTGTGCGATGCGCCGATACAATCCGGCTTTCAAATCCGATGCCCAGTTCATCAAGCAGTACGGCCGCCTCGCGCATGGTGGACCAATCCGATTGTGAACCCATGATGATACCGACGGGAGGAGTGGTCATAATGTGTGCCCTTTGGCTGGAGACTGGAAGGCCGCACTATACCCACGCAGAACCGCAGGGCAACGCGGGAAACTGCACGGTTCAGGCGATAATATCAGGTGTCAACCGATCCTCGATTTGCGAAATCAGATCCTTCAGCCGCAGCTTGCGCTTCTTCAGGCGCTGGACCGTCAGCTGATCAGCTGTCGAGCGCTCTGATAGGGCCGAGATCGCCTCGTCCAGATCACGATGCTCGCGGCGAAAGACTTCAAGTTCGACGCGCAAAACCTCATCGGTTTTCATCGACAGATCAGAAGAGGCGTTCATAAACAGATGATTCCATTATTTTTCTTACCATTATTATAGGTGTTCACCTTGCTTGCGCATAGCCCTTGCGCAAGCGTAGCGCCGCCCCCATATTTGATTGAGGGTCGCCATAACGGGGCCCGCATTGACTGTCGCTTGCCGAAAAAGGACGTGTCGCATGACGAAACTGACGCTTGCCTCCTATCCCCATATGTTGGGATTTGAACAGCTTGAGCGTGTGCTGGAACGCACGGCCAAGTCGGGGAACGAGGGCTATCCGCCCTTCAACATCGAACAAACATCTGATTTCAGCTATCGCATCACCTTGGCCGTAGCGGGATTTGGCGAAGATGACCTCTCGATCACAGTAGAGGATCGGCAATTGGTTATTCGAGGCCGGCAAACCGATGACAGCGATCATCGGGTGTTTTTGCACCGAGGAATCGCCGCGCGACAGTTCCAACGCAGCTTTGTACTGGCCGATGGTGTGGACGTGGGCGAGGCGCAGATGGAGAACGGTCTGCTGCATGTGGACTTGACCCGCGCCAAACCAGAGACAGTTGTACAGACTATAAAGATTAAGAAAGGGTAGGACGATGCAAGACATGAACTCCCAAACGAGCGACCGGACGGTCTATGTGAAAACCATTGCCGTGTCTGATTTGCCGCGCGAAGTGCGCGACCAGGCTGAAGGGCTCAAGATGCTTTATGCGGTGCACGACGCGGAAGGCCAGCAACTGGCGCTGGTCGGTGATCGCAAGCTCGCGTTTCATCTGGCACGCGAACATGACTACGCGCCGGTGATGGTACATTAAACGTCAATTTGAAATTCTACGTCAGGATGCAACGCGCATTTGGCAGAACGAATGAAAAAGCGCAGCCTGTATCGGGCTGCGCTTTTGCGTTTTACTTCTGATCCGCAGGCAACCTTAGCCTGAGATCAGACCCATGCTTTCAAGCTTGAGCAATACCTGATGGGCGCAATTGTCGACATCAACGTTCTCGGTCTCAACGCTCAGTTCCGGATCCTTGGGTACATCGTAAGGGTCCGAAATGCCGGTGAATTCCTTGATCTTGCCTTCACGCGCGAGCTTGTAGAGACCTTTGCGGTCGCGGCGCTCGCATTCTTCGATCGACGTGGCGACATGCACTTCGACAAAGGCACCAAAGGCTTCGACGTCCTCGCGCACCGCACGGCGGGTGGTGGCGTAGGGCGCGATGGGCGCACAGATCGCGATGCCGCCGTTCTTTGTGATTTCGCTTGCGACATAGCCGATGCGGCGGATGTTCAGATCCCGGTGTTCCTTGCTGAACCCAAGTTCCGAGCTGAGGTTCTTGCGCACAATATCACCATCCAGCAGCGTCACTGGGCGGCCACCCATTTCCATCAGCTTGACCATCAGAGCATTGGCGATGGTGGATTTGCCGGAACCGGAAAAACCGGTGAAGAACACGGTAAAGCCCTGCTTGTTGCGTGGTGGCTTTGTACGGCGCAGTTCTTTGACGACCTGAGGGAAAGAGAACCACTCGGGGATTTCCAGACCTTCCTGCAGACGGCGGCGCAATTCGGTGCCGGAGATGTTCAGGATGGTGACATCATCCTTGTCCTTGATCTCGTCCATGGCTTCGTATTGTGCGCGTTCGTCGACCCAGACCATGTGTTTGAAATCGACCATCTCGATGCCCATTTCTTCCTGATGCTCGCGGAACAAATCCTGTGCATCATAAGGACCATAGAAATCTTCGCCCGCTGAGTTCGAACCGGGGCCTGCGTGGTCGCGGCCTACGATGAAGTGCGTACAGCCGTGGTTTTTTCGGATCAGACCATGCCAGACCGCTTCGCGCGGGCCGGCCATGCGCATGGCAAGATTCAGCAAGGACATCGTGGTCGTAGCCGCAGGATACTGGTCTAGTACGGCCTCATAGCAGCGCACGCGGGTAAAGTGGTCAACGTCGCCCGGCTTGGTCAGGCCGACAACCGGATGGATCAGCAGGTTGGCCTGCGCCTCGCGGGCAGCGCGGAAGGTCAGTTCCTGATGCGCACGGTGCAGGGGGTTGCGGGTCTGGAAGGCGACAATCTTGCGCCATCCGACTTTGCGGAAATAGGCCCGCAGTTCGTTAGGCGTATCGCGGCGGGCGCGGAAGTCATAGTGGACAGGCTGCTGGATGCCGGTGACGGGACCGCCCAGATAAACCTTGCCGGCCTGATTGTGCAGGTAGTTCACCGCCGGATGGGCGTCATCATCTGCGCCAAACACCTTTTCGGCCTCACGGGCTTTGTTTGGCTCCCAACGGTCCGTGACGGTCATTGTGGCAAGGATCACACCTTCCTGATCCCGCAGGGCGATGTCTTGCCCGATTTCCAGCTTGCCTGCAAAATCTTCGGAGACATCGAGCGTGATCGGCATGGGCCACAGGCTGCCGTCGGTCAGGCGCATGGTTTCGACAACGCTGTTGTAATCAGCTTCTGACAGGAACCCTTTGAGCGGGTTGAACCCGCCGTTCATCAGCAGCTCCAGATCGCAGACCTGTCGGGGGGACAGATCGTGGCTGACCAGATTGGCCGCTTCGGATTTCATCTTCTGCGCCGAATCGTAGGACACATAAAGCTCCGGAATCGGAGCGAGGTTCGCCAGATAACTCATATTTGTCTCGTTTCTTACCAATGACGTCAGGGGCCGCTTTGCTGCCCCTATGCCGCGTGATTACGGTCAAAGTCTAGCTAGAGAGAGGCTCTTTTCCGAAAAAGGGGGGATTTTCGCGCAGGATTGTTGGTCTCACGCCGCGATCAGGCGCGCCAAGGAGCTTTGGCTTGGGTCAAAGTCGTACGCAGTCCGCTCGCGTCCTTCACCGGCAGCGCGTGCAGCGGGACGCTGACGCCCCGCAACGTGAGCGACACCATCTGTTCGGTCTGCACCTCGATCCCCGCAGCCTGCAATAGCGGGGCTGAGATCAGCGCCTGAACTTCGTGCTCTTTTGTTGCCCCCTCAATCCGTGACGCCGTGTTGACCGTATCCCCGATTAAGGTGCGCGGCGCCTGTCCGGCGGCACCAATTTCACCCAGCACCACATCGCCCAGATGGGCACCGATGCCGATAGCAACGGGGCTTTGCCCTTCGCGGCGCAGGGTGTTGTTGAACTGTTCCAAAGCCTGCGCAATTCCCTCGATCGCGGCAAGCGCGGCCCGGGCGGATGTCGCAGCGTCCTTTGTCTCAAACAGAGCAAGAAAACCGTCGCCCAGATATTTGTCGACGCTGCCACCAGCGAGGTTGATCGTTGGCACAACGGCATCGAAAAACCGGTTCAGAAGGAACACAACGTCATAGGGCAGTTGTCCGGTCGTTCGCGCCGTAAAGCCGCGCATATCGAGGAAAAGCAAAGCCAGCTCTTTCTCCTCGCCCTGACTGGCATGGTTGCGAAAGGTGCTTTTGCCGTCGGGCTGGAACACCCGGAAGACTTGCATAGGGTGCATCGGTTTGATTTGGCAGGCAAGCCGTGTGCCCTCGCTGGCACCTACCGCAGCAAGGCTCCGGGCTTCGGCTTGGCTGGCGGGATGTAAAAGATCGGCGCCTTCTTCGACCACCACGCGGCAGGTAGTGCAGCGTCCCCGGCCCCCGCATAGTGATGCATGGGGAATGCCGCGCAACCGCGACATTTCCAACAGGGTCAAACCCATCGGCGCGGAGATCTGCGGTCCTCCGACATAGCTTATGGTAACAGACCGCCGCCGCCTGCGCAGGTATTTGACGAGATAGGCCAGCGCCACCAGCACCACGATCGCCCCCCAAAGCCAGCGCAGCTGACCCGTCCAACCTATAAGCGTGCCAAAGGTTTCTGCGTCGGGAAAGTTGAATGCCGTCAACATTGCATTGCGCTGATCGGGTTCGGCAAAGGCGGCTTGCACACGCCGCCCTTCTACCAGGAATCCCGCTAGGGCAAAGGCCGGTACCAGCGTCGCACCGCCGATGAGCGCTGGCAGGGACCGCCGCCACCAAGCCTTGCCCCGCAACCAGAAGTGCAGGCCGACACAGCCGTGCACCCAAACGACCAGCAACAGCAGGCTTTGTTTCCAGCCGTCCGCCGTGCCGTAAAGCAGGAGCATGATATACCCCATCTCGTCGTTCACATTGAAAAGTTCATGTGCGGTGCGGGTGTGGATCAGATGCGCCACCAGCAGGATCGGGATCACGATACCAAGCGCGATTTGTAGAGCCTCCCACGCGGGCATCCGCAAGGTGCCGCGCCGCGCGAGCTTTACGAGCACGAGGCTCATATGCAGGGCGAAGGCACCATAAATCAGAATGCTGCCCAACAGGCTTCGGATGACAATCTGCCGCCAGTCTTGTGCCGCATCCATCCAGACCGGCGAAAACAATCCCAGTCCAATGTTCAGGAAATGGGTGAGCGCATAGGCGAAAAGAACCAACCCGCTGGCGATGCGCAACCGCGTGGGCCAAGTGCCGCGCCACAGATCGTTCATAAGTTGCCCCCTGTCAGCCTTGAGAATGGGCGGGCGGGCAGGGGGCCGTCAAGCTTTGGCTTATTCGGCCACTTTTGCGCCGTAGCCCAGCGGCAGGGATGTGTCCTTGCCGCCTTCAATGTCAACATCTTCGCCGACTTCTGCCAGAAAACGCTCCGCTTCCAGCGCTGCCATACAGCCCATGCCAGCAGAAGTGACGGCTTGGCGGTACTTGTGATCGGTCAGATCGCCCGCGGCAAACACGCCCGGAATGGAGGTTTCGGTGCTGTCAGGCTTGGTCACCACATATCCGCCCATATGGGTTTCCAGCGTGTCCTTGACCAGTTCATTTGCAGGCGCATGGCCGATGGCCACAAATACACCTTTGCACGGAATGTCTGTGATCTCGCCGGTTTTGGTGTGCTTGACCTTGATCCCCTCAACGCCCAGCGGGCTGTCGGTGCCATAGACTTCCGCCAACTCGTGGAACCAGAGCGGTTCGATCTTGGGGTTTTTCATCAACCGGTCGATCAGAATCTTTTCCGCACGCAATTCATCGCGGCGGTGGATCAAGGTGACTTTGGACGCGAAATTGGTCAGGAACAGTGCTTCTTCCACAGCCGTGTTACCGCCACCAATCACGACGATCTCTTGGCCGCGATAGAAAAAACCGTCGCAGGTGGCGCAGGCGGACACGCCAAAGCCTTTGAATTTCTCTTCAGTCTCCAGCCCCAGCCATTTCGCCCGTGCCCCCGTGGCAAGAATGACCGCATCGGCTACATAGGTTGTGCTGCTGTCGCCTTTGGCGTGAAACGGACGGCTGCTCAGATCCAGATCAGTGATGATATCGCCGATGATCTCGGTGCCCATTGCTTTGGCATGGGCTTCCATACGGACCATCAGATCGGGGCCCTGCACTTCGGTATCGCCGGGCCAGTTTTCGACTTCGGTAGTGGTGGTCAACTGGCCGCCGGGCTCGATGCCCTGCACCAATATGGGGTCCAGCATGGCACGGCTGGCATACACACCAGCGGTATAGCCTGCGGGGCCGGAGCCGATGATCAGAACCTTCGTCTTGCGCGTGTCAGCCATGTGGCCACCCCCGATAGATGTGTTGCGTTGGGGGTGATATAGACCTGCCTGAAGCGTACTTAAACCCCCAGAACCATCGCAAACCTATGCTGAAGCGTTTGGCCCTACCATAAGAATATTGCGCAGTTGCGAAACAATATTGCGCCTGATAGCGGCGCTGCTATAAGAATCGCAAATTGAAAGGGGCATCGAATGACAGGTACGCGGCTTGATCCGATCGACCGGAAAATTCTGGCTGAGCTTCAGTCGGATGGGCGGATGACCAATGTCGAACTTGCAAAGCGGGTCGGCATTTCGGCCCCGCCCTGTCTGCGCCGTGTACGCACGCTGGAAGAGCAGGGCTTTATTCGTGGCTACCATGCTGAGGTGAACGCCCGCACTCTGGGTTTTGAGGTGCAGGTCTTTGCGATGGTGGGCCTGGCCAGTCAGGCCGAAACGGACCTGAGCGCTTTTGAGCAGAAGTGTCGCGAATGGCCGCTGGTGCGCGAGTGTCACATGCTGAACGGTGAGGTGGATTTCATCCTGAAATGTGTCGCACCTGATCTGTCGTCGTTTCAAAGTTTTTTAACAGGCGATCTTTTGACCACACCGAATGTGGAAAGCGTCAAGACCAGCCTTGTCATTCGCGGGGCAAAGGATGAACCCGGTGTGCCTTTCGATGTGCTGGAAAAGCGGTTGGAAGTCGCCCCCTGACATAAGGTGCCGGAGGGCGTATGCTTTAACCGATAATGTCGGTTTCCAATGTTTCTTCGGGCGCGCGGGGATGGGCCAGCGGACCGAAATCCGTGATATGGGCGATACGGGGGAACATACCGAGGAAACGGTCGCGTAGAGAATGCGAGACGCTGCGGGCTGCGTTGGCACCGGGATGAAAGGTTTCCATCTCGACCCCGCCCGCGTTGATTGCGGCATGGCGATCAAGACAGATGTGGAACAGGCGAACGGGCGTCGGAGGGACCACCTCGATCACATTCACACCGTCAAGAAACTCGCGGACGGGTGTCAGAAGCCGTTTTTCACCGGCTTCAGAGCGTAGACGATGCGGCGTATGCAGAATACGCGCAGCGGGACCGACCGTCAGAAATGTATTCGGGCGGCCTTGTCCAAAGGTATCGGCCATCACCCGCAACAACGGCGTGCGGCGGCCCGCGTCAGCGGGTGAAAAGCTGCTGGACCCGATCCAGACCAGCTTGGCCGGTTCCCCCGTGGTGGTGTTGACCATATCGCCCGGCTGTAGATCTTCGATGGCCACATCACCCTGCGGTGTGGCGATCAAAGTGCCGCGTGCGAATGCCGAAAAGGCGCTGTCGAACAAAGGAATGGCAGGAGCTTTGTCCTGTCCGATGTGCAGCGTATTGTCTGCCCGCAGTGCAGCGATCTCAAAGCTACGCATCGGCAGCGGTGGTACGGCGTTCAGACCGCGATCAGACGGATTGGAGCGCAAAGGCAGACCTCGCAGACCGGAGGGCGTTGGAGGGATGGGGCGAGAGCCCCGAGTAGCAGTCAGTGTCATGCGATCACCTTTTCTCAGGTTGGTCACATCCGTGTCGGCCCCCACCGACAAGCACGGAAATAACGAGATGTCATTTCGGTTTTTCTATGACACCTAAATTGCCTAAAAGAGGGCGATTGTCAAAGTTTGCGAGACATTAGAGCCGCATTTAGGCCTAATTTGCCTTAGTTTCGCGTCTCTGTTTCCTCAATTCCAATTGGATTTGCCACATTTGACGGAAACGAAACGACCCCGGCTGCGAATCGACGCAAGCCGGGGTCGTGTGGATACATATTTTCTCATTACCTGTGAGATCGCCTGGGGGGAGGCTTTACAGGGGAGGCAATATGTCTGGGGATCAGGCGGCCTTGTGCTGCTTGTCAGCTTGCTTGCGCTTGGCGATAAAAGCCGCCCGACGGGTGCCGCGGGCCCAAGGCATAACGGTGTCTTCTTTGGCAGCTGCTGCGACGATGCCTTTGATGAAGCGTGTGTTCGTTTTCATGGTTCTGATCCTCGGTGTGATTCTGTGGGCTGTGCCGCCCTTTGATTGAGGATAAATATGCAGGGGCAATCGGGCCGGTTTTTGGCAATATGGAAGTTTTTAGGAATATTCGAAGAGCCGATTTGCTGGGTTTATGGCTGCGGTGCCGTATTTGTCCTAACGCGCTGATTTCTAATAGAAAATGCAGCTCCGGTTCACCAATAATCCATATTTCGGAGGATTGTTTCTGTCTTTGCATCGTCGCAGTTAGGCAGCTTAACGGCAGGTTTTGCCCCATTTGCGCCCAGATTAAAGCGTGATTGCCGAGATCAGGCGGCCATAGTCGGCCTCTTGGGCATGGGTGGTCCGCCGGTAGGAATAGAATCGGTCAGGATCGCTGTAGGTGCAGTGCCGCGTCCATTCAGCCGAGCCGATCCCGGCAGCCCGCAACCGCGCCAGGCCAAAGCCGGGCAGATCGAACTGCATCCGGTCCTCTTTGCCGTTTGCAAAGAAACGGCTGTTCTCGGGATCACCGGCGATGAAGTCTTCAAAGAACTCCGGTCCAACTTCATAGGCCTGCTGGCTGATGCAGGGTCCAATGACCGCGGCAATATTTTCGCGCTGCGCGCCGATTTCGATCATTGCGTCAATTGTGGCATCCAGCACGCCGTCCAGCGCACCGCGCCAGCCCGCGTGGGCGGCACCGATCACGCCTGCGTCGGCATCAGCAAAAAGCACCGGCTGGCAATCGGCTGTCAGCACGGCAAGCGCGATGCCGGGCGTATTGGTGACCATGCCATCCGCTTTGGGCCGTTCGTCCAGCGGTGATGTGACCGTTACCACATCCGCTGAATGGACCTGATGTATACCTGTCAGGTGATCCGCTGCTACGCCCATGGCGTCGGCAACACGTGCGCGGTTGATGGCGACAATCTCCGTCTGATCCGAACTGCCATGTCCGCAATTCAGCCCTGCGAACACACCTGAGGACGCCCCGCCGCGCCGGGTAAAGAACCCGTGTCGCAGCGCCGACAGGCTGTCACTGGTCAGTATCTCAAGCGTCACGGCTGCACCCCCGGTGGCGGTACGCTGTCCTTGCCGGTCAGCGCCATTACTTTGAACAGGTTTCCCATTTCTGCCGGGTGCGTCAACCGCCGATGCGCGGCGATATGGCTGTCGCGCGCAGGACCGCTTAGTTTGAGGGCCAAAGCCTGAGCCCGTGCCGTGATGCCAAGCCGTTCCAGAAAGACGCCTTGAGGTGTCAGCGCCGACACGGTGCAGCCGGTTGCCGCTTCGGCCAAAGCGCTGAAATTCACATGTGCGGTCAGATCGGCCTGTCCCGGTGTCTCTAGCGGACTAACCTTTTCATGGCTGCGCAACGCCTGAAGCGTATCACCCTTGGTCTGCCAATCGCCGTAGTCGATAACGAGCGCGGTACCGCCGTGATCGCGCAGGCGCTGCGCAATCGGGTCCATCGTCGGGGCGAGCGCTGCGCAGGTCTCCACCAGATCCCCGGCTTCCGCATCAGGCAGGGCGGGTTGGGGTTGCACAGGCCCAAGGCCAAAGACCAGTTGATCGCCGTCAAGCCCGACCTGACGTTCACGCCACCCGCCACCGTCGCACAGAAACTGGCGGATCGGCAGCACGTCAAAGAATTCATTGGCAATCAGAAAGAGCGGTTTCTGCGGCAGTTCCTCGACACTGTCAGCCCAGTGCACTTCTGTCCCCTCCAGCGTCTTGGCTTGCGCGCTTTTCAACGCTGGCGATGCTTCGACTAACACCATTTGCGCGGCGGCCAGAAAACCCGGCACCCGCGCACAGGCTCGCAAAGCGTCAGCCATCAGCGTACCGCGACCGGGGCCCAGTTCGGCCAGAGTAAAGGGGGAGGGTGCCCCGCTGTCCATCCAGCTTTGTCCCAAGCTGAGGCCAATGAGCTCACCAAACATCTGGCTGATCTCGGGCGCGGTGGTGAAATCACCCTGAACGCCCAGCGGATCGCGCGTGGTATAGTAGCCAAGCGTTGGATGCAGGAGGCAGGTCGTCATGTATTCGTCGATCCGCATCGGCCCCTGAGCCGCAATTCGCCCAACGATATGGTCGTGCAAACTCATGTAGTGCGGCGGGCGCGGAGAATGAAATAGACGCCGACCAGGATCATCGGGATACACAACAGCTGCCCCATGGTCAGCCCGTACCCACCCGATTGAAGGGCCAGACCCAACGGATTGCCTTCGGATACAAACTGCGCATCGGGCTGGCGCACAAATTCGACGATGAAACGCGCGGCACCATATCCGGCCAGAAAGGTGCCCACAAGCAGACCTTCACGTTTCAGCGCACCGCGGCGCCAAGCCATCCAGACCAGCAGCCCGCCCAGAACCAGCCCTTCTAGCGCTGCTTCGTAAAGCTGCGAGGGATGGCGCGCGCAAATACCAGCGACTTCGGGACAAAACTGTGCAGCCTGCGTGGGAAAAGCGACCCCCCAAGGCAAATCCGTGGGTCTGCCCCACAGCTCTGCGTTGATGAAATTTGCGATGCGGCCCAGAAACAGACCTGGCGCAAGGCCCAGCACCACCATGTCGCCTGTGGAAATGGTGCGCAGCTTGTGCACTTTCGTGAAGAGATAAGCCGCGAGAATGACCCCGATCGCCCCGCCGTGGAACGACATCCCGCCTTCCCACAGCTGCAAAATGCGCAATGGATTGGCAAGGTAGTAACTGGCCTGATAAAACAGCACATAGCCCAGTCGCCCGCCAAGGATCACGCCAAGGATGACCCAGAACAGCAAGTCTTCGATCTGGGCGGGCGTCATTACAGGTTTTAATCCGGTCCACAGCCGCGGCGTGCGCACGGCCGCCACCACCAGCCGCCAACCCAGCACGATGCCCACAATATAGGCCAGGGCATACCAGCGCAGAGCGAACTCCATACCAAAGAGCGAAACCGAAAATATTTCGGGCGAGATGTTGGGAAAGGGGAGCATTGCGATCATGACGCCGATTGAGACGGGATAACGCGGGAAGTCAACCTTGCCTGCGCAGCCTACCGCCCCCATATAAGGGTTAACCAGATACCGGAGGCCGATCATGCAGACCCGCAACAAATTTTTCGACGATATGTCCCAGATCATGACGAACGCCATGGGCGTCGCACAAGGGGCCAAGGACGAAGCAGAAAATGCCATGAAGGGTCTGATGGACCGCTGGCTTGCAGACCGTGATTTCGTAACCCGCGAAGAATTTGATGCGGTGCGCGCGATGGCGCAAAAAGCGCGCGAAGAGAACGAGGCGCTGAAGGCCCGACTGGACAAATTGGACGCCAAATAAAGGGCGTTTTCTGCGACTTGTACGATGGCTGGCTGATTGCGATGCGGTATGAACAGCTTGAGGCCGGTCAATCACGGCCGAGCAGGTACTGATGATTGAAGGGGTGAGCTTGAGCTATCTGCTTGATGGCCCTATGGCTCACGATCGCCTTGCTCCATGACGCAGCCCAGATGGTTCAGGGCGTCGTTGACGCATTCGCGCGACTGAAACTGAGAGAATGCCAACAAGCCAGTTCTTGCAGGAAAAGACAGTGTTAAGCCGCGCAGCAATATCGGGCACCTGTCCAAACGCCGAGGTACCCGAATGACGAGTTTGATCAACTCCTGAGCAAATCTTGCATCCAGCGCAAGCTAATCCACAAGATATTGCAGTTATCCCCAGAAAAGGGGGTTGCCAGATGCCCTGCTTTGGCTTCACCATATCTTGTATAGGCGGTTGTCAAGACAGCGGTCTATTGTGCAGGCATCCAAGTCTGGTGTGGCGCAGCCGCTATCCGGGCTTGGACATCAAAAAGAGGTGTCGAAATGACCCTGACCGAGCAGTACGTTGAAGAAGACATTCACCCCATTGATATTGTCGAGAACCTGGCGGCTTATCACGACTGGGACTTTGATCGCATTTCCGACGAACAGATCGCAATGGCTGTCGAAGGCCAATGGCGCACGTATTCCATCACGTTGGCCTGGTCCGCGTTTGACGAAACTTTGCGGCTTATTTGCACATTCGAAATGGACCCGCCAGAGGAGAAATTGCCCGGTCTGTTCGAGTTGTTGAACTCTGTAAATGATCAATGCTGGGCTGGCGCTTTTACCTACTGGGCCGAACAAAAGCTGATGGTCTATCGCTATGGATTGGTCTGCGCGGGCGGCCATGATCCGAGCGCTGAACAGATCGACACGATGATTGGTGCTGCGGTGATGTCGGCAGAACGCTATTATCCGGCCTTGCAATTGCAGGTGTGGGGCGATCAATCCCCCGCCGAGGCGCTTCAGGTCGCCATTGCAGAGGCCTACGGTCGCGCGTAACACTGCCCCCGAATAATCGGGGGTAAATACCATGAAAGACAGCCGTATCGCCAAAGAGGGCCTTGTGCTTTTGGGCTGTGGCAAGATGGGATCGGCCATGCTGGAAGGCTGGCTGGCCCGCGGCTTGCCGACCTCATCGGTCTGGGTGATTGATCCCTATCCCTCTGACTGGCTCAAATCTTCGGGCGTACATCTGAATGCAGACTTGCCTGCCACACCCGCCGTGGTTCTGGTTGCCGTGAAGCCCCAGATGATGGCCGAAGCCCTGCCGACGCTCAAAGCCATGGGGAATGGCGATACGCTTTTTGTCAGCGTCGCTGCGGGCACGCCAATCTCGTTTTTCGAAACCGCGCTGGGCGATCAGACACCGGTCGTCCGCGCCATGCCCAATACGCCTGCGGCCATATCGCAGGGCATCACTGCGATCGTGGCAAACGCGGTCGCGGGCGATGCATCGCTGGACGAAGCCGAAGCCTTGCTAAGCGCGGTGGGAGCGGTGGTCCGGCTGGAGAATGAGGGGCAGATCGATGCGGTGACTGGGGTCAGCGGATCAGGTCCGGCCTATGTGTTTCATATGATCGAAACGATGGCCGCTGCGGGCGAGGCCGAAGGACTGCCCGCTGCACTGGCGTTGCAACTGGCGACCGCCACGGTCGCGGGGGCGGGCGCATTGGCGGCGCAATCGGGCGAG
Organism: Sulfitobacter noctilucae; assembly: GCF_000622365.1. GTDB lineage: Bacteria > Pseudomonadota > Alphaproteobacteria > Rhodobacterales > Rhodobacteraceae > Sulfitobacter > Sulfitobacter noctilucae. The sequence goes on from NZ_JASC01000003.1 coordinate 196,849, forward strand.
ACGCCCGGCCAATTGCGCGTGAATGTGACCTCGCCGAATGGCACCACGCAGGCGGCCCTAGAGGTGCTGATGAATGAGAAAGACGGCTTTCCGACGTTGTTGAAGCGCGCGGTCAAGGCAGCAGCAGATCGGTCAAGGGAGTTGTCGCATGGGTGAGATTGCATTTGACGACTTCATGAAGGTCGATGTGCGCGTCGGTACCGTGATCCGCGCAGAGCCTTTTCCCGAAGCCCGCACTCCGGCGATTAAGCTGTGGATCGATTTCGGTGGCGAGATCGGAGAGCGCAAAACCTCTGCCCAGATTACTGTGCATTATGAGCCCGAAGCGCTGGTGGGGCGTCAGGTGATGGCGGTGGTCAACTTTCCACCGCGCCAGATCGGGCCTTTCATGTCAGAGGTACTGGTGCTGGGCCTACCGGATGAAACGGGTGCGATTGTTTTGCTGTCGCCGGATCAGCCGGTGCCGGATGGCGGGCGCATGCACTAGCGGCAGTTGCCGCGCTAAGGTGCCGTGTCGCCCACCGCTTCGCGCCAATGGCGGCGGCAGAGTGAGACATAGGTTTCATTGCCGCCGATCTGCACCTGTGCACCGTCCCTGATCACGGCACCTGCCGCATCTGTGCGTACAACCATCGTAGCCTTCTTACCGCAATGGCAAATGGTGCGCACTTCGCGCATTTCGTCGGCCAACGCCAGAAGAGTGGCGGAGCCCGGAAAAAGCGCGCCGCGAAAATCAACGCGCAGGCCGAAACACATGATCGGCACTTTCAGATCGTCGACCGCGCGCGCCAATTGCCACACCTGTTCGGCTTCCAGGAACTGCGCTTCATCAACAAAAATACAGGCACAGGGGCCGCTTGTCATACGCGCCCTAATCTTGGCGAACAGGTCTTCGCCGGGGGCATATGTATCGGCCTCCTGCCCGATCCCAATGCGCGAGGCGATGCGCCCCTCGCCTGCGCGGCCATCGAACTGGGCCGTCAGCAGATAGGGTACCATGCCCCGTTCGACATAGTTATGCGCCGCTTGGAGCAATACAGTCGATTTACCGGCATTCATGGTTGAATAATGAAAGTAAAGTTTTGCCATGCGGGTTGTTATGCCAAGCGGGCCGATACCTTCAAGCCTTGAGCGACGCTAAAAAAGCGCACGCCGCCACTGCTTGGGTCCATGTGTGCGGCAAGGACCAAGCGGCGGCGTACACCCCTAAACACTCCCACCCGAAAGAGGGATACTCGTTCAGCCTGCGAACCTATGCAGGTGGGGTACAAATGGCATTTACCCCAAGTGCGATTAATGGGAAAAGTATTCCAGCATTCCCCACGTCCGATTGCGGGGCAGGACCGAATTCAAGGATTTTCGCATATGGCCAAGATCGCCAGCTATTTGAAAAAGCACACCGAGGCGCTGGTCAAGGATGTCGGGATCGAGCCTGCATGCACTGTGACGGGCAAATCCAAGGCCACGTTGGGACGCTATTATTCGGATAGTGATGAACATGCGGACCGTTTCATGCCCATCGACGCTGTGGCCCAGTTGGAAGAGGTCGCAAGCTATCCTCATGTCACGGCGGCTTTGGCCGAACTTGGTGGCATCGGGCTGAACTTTGAGCGGAAGCTGTCGAATTCCGACAAACGCAGCAGCGTGAATTCGGATGTCATCGCATTGAGCCAGCGCTTTGCGATGTTGATGGCCGAATACCAGCAGTCGATGGAAGATGGCCGGATCAGCGTGAACGAAGCCAAAAGGCTGCTGAAGGAAACATCATTGCTGCAGCAGGTTTTGGTAGACATGAAGCTGAACTTGGAAGATGAAAGTGGCAACTGACCTTCCGGCGCTGCGGGCGGATCAACTACCTGAAATTGATGTCGATGCGCTGAAAGCGCCGGATGATCCGGGGCATAAGCCACGTATTCTGTTGCTTTATGGGTCGCTACGCCCGCAAAGCTACTCGCGCCGCGCAGCCGAAGAGTCCGCCCGGATCCTCGAGCTGCTGGGCTGTGAAACCCGGATGTTTGATCCCACCGGTCTGCCCTTCCCGGATGGGGCAGAGCCGGACCATCCTAAGGTCGTTGAACTGCGCGAGATGGCCGTCTGGGCCGAAGGCATGGTCTGGTCCAGCCCCGAACGGCATGGGGCCATGACGGGGATCATGAAATGCCAGATCGACTGGCTGCCATTATCCTTGCAGGGGGGTATCCGCCCGACGCAGGGCAAAACGCTTGCCGTCATGCAGGTGTCTGGCGGATCGCAATCCTTCAATGCCGTGAACCAAATGCGAATCCTAGGCCGCTGGATGCGGATGGTCACCATCCCGAACCAATCCAGCATTCCGAAGGCCTGGCTGGAGTTCAACGGCGAGGGACGCCTGGCCGAAGGATCATTCTACGCGCGAATCGTGGATGTCATGGAAGAGCTGGTCAAATTCACCTGGATGGTGCGCGGACGCAGTGACTATCTGGTTGATCGGTATTCAGAGCGGGTCGAAAGCGTTGAAGAAGTGCACAAACGGGTGTCTTTGAAAAAGGTCTAGGTCCGCATCACCCGTGTTTTTGCACGATGACCGAACCCACCGAATACCCTGCGCCGAAGGAACAGATCAGGCCGGTATCGCCGTCTTGAAGATCGTCGGAATATTTCGAGAAGGCGATGATCGACCCTGCCGACGACGTGTTGGCGTAGTCCTGCAGAACATTGGGCTGTTCGCCCGGTTCGGGTGTCCGGCCCAACACTTTGCGCCCGATGAAATCGTTCATCGATTTATTGGCCTGATGCAGCCAAATGCGTTTCAGATCAGCGGCTTCGACATTGGTGTCGGCCATATGAGATGCGACGTGGTCGGCCACCATCGGCAGGACTTCCTTGAACACTTTGCGCCCGTTCTGCATGAATTGCATGTCGCGGCGGTCGGCGACGCCGTCCGGACGCGAGCGGCGCAGGAAGCCGTTGTTGTTGCGGATATTGTTCGAGAATTCGGTCGCACATCTCGTTGATTTGACCTCAAAATACGCACCCGTGGCGTCTTCGGCGCGTTCGATCAGGGTGGCGGTTGCAACATCACCAAAGATGAAATGGCAATCGCGGTCGCGCCATTCGAGGTGGGCGGAGCAGATCTCGGGGTTCACAACAAGTGCGGAGCGGATCGAGCCGCTGCGCACCATGTCCGCAGCCGCCTGAATGCCGAAGGTGGCAGAGGAGCATGCAACGTTCATATCGAAAGCGAAGCCGTTGATTTCCAACAAATCCTGTATCTCGATCGCCACTGCAGGATAGGCGCGTTCGAGGTTGGAAGCGGCACAGATGACCGCGTCCACATCGGCGGCAGTCTTGCCTGCAGCCTTAAGCGCTTTGTTGGCCGCATCTAACGCCATTTCGGCCATAAGGCTCGGCTCATCATCGCTGCGCTGGCGCAGCAGCGGATGCATCACCTTCGGGTCGAGGATGCCCGTCTTATCCATCACATAGCGTTGTTCGATGCCGCTTGCCTTGAAGATGAACTCTTCCGAGGAATGCTCCTTGGCCACGATCGTACCCGCCTCAATCGCATCGGCATTTTCAGCATTGTACAGATCGACGTAGGCGTTGAAGGTCTCAACCAATTCGGCATTGGTGACGACCGCGTCCGGAGTGAAGACGCCTGTACCGGTGATGGCGGGTGTATACATCTGAATTCCTTCACTTTTTACCGCAGTGACCATAAGGGGGTTCGCCCATTGCTAAACCTTATAACAATTGTCACACAATGTGCATCGGACGTACACCGCAGGTGTGTCTATTGGTGTTATGGAGTTTTAACGAAAGGATCAGAAGGTCGCTACACGAAATGTGACGAGGAGGGCTCAAGCCCGCGCTGCGCACTTTTGATAGAATGCGCTTAAGGACAGCCTACCCGGCGGCGGGGAAAGCAACTCGTTACCCTGAAGCGAGCACCGGATCCCGGACCGCCAGTCACTGTATAGCTCCGCAGGTGACGCGTTTTGACGCGCTAGCCCTGCAACGCCTTCACACCAATCTCATCCTCTGCCTGCGCTTTGATCGCGAGCGCGGCGGCATAGGCCCCCGCAGCTGTCGTAAAGTAGGGAATCTTGTCGAAGAGTGCGATGGAGCGGATGGATTTGCTGTCCTCAACCGCCTGCGCGCCTTCGGTGGTGTTCAGGACGAGATGGATGCCGCCGTCTTTCATCAGATCGGTGATGTCAGGTCGGCCCTCGTAAACTTTGTTTACCGTTTCGCAAGAAATGTCATGCGAGGCTAGCCATGTCGCGGTGCCGCTGGTTGCGACGATCTTGAAATCTTGCGAGAGGAGGATTTTCGCGGCTGAGATCATCTCGTCGGTTTTGTCCATGTCCTTGATCGACAGGAAGGCCGTGCCGCTGCGCGGCAGCATCGTGCCTGCGCCCATCTGTGCCTTGAGGAAGGCGCGAGGGAAGTCGCGATCCCAGCCCATGACTTCACCAGTGGAGCGCATTTCGGGGCCAAGCAATGTATCAACGCCGGGGAAGCGGGCAAAGGGAAGGACGGCTTCCTTGACAGAGAACCAAGGCATATCGGGACTGGCCAGAGTCATCGGGTCGCCCAGTGGTAGCACATCAGAATAGGCGGCCTGCTCGGGGTAGGGCGCGCGCAGCGGGAAGTTGCTGAGCGGTTCACCCGCCATGATGCGGGCAGCGATGGAGGCGATTGCCGAGTCGGTGGCTTTGGCAACAAAGGGCACTGTGCGCGACGCGCGGGGGTTTACCTCGATCAGGTATACTTCACCATCTTTGACGGCGAATTGGATGTTCATCAGGCCAACGACATTCAGGGCCAACGCCAAAGCTTTGGTTTGCTTGGTGACTTCATCAATAATGGATTGGTCAAGAGAGTAAGGAGGAAGCGAACAGGCGCTGTCGCCGGAGTGGACGCCGGCCTCTTCGATGTGCTGCATGATGCCTGCAACATGGACGTCTTTGCCGTCACAAAGGGCGTCTACATCCAGCTCGACGGCACCGGAGAGATAGCTGTCGAGAAGCACAGGGCTGTCGCCCGAAACGACCACAGCAGAGGAGATGTAACGCTCGAGACTGGCCATATCGCGCACGATTTCCATGGCGCGGCCACCTAGGACATAGGAGGGACGGATCACGAGGGGAAAGCCGATCTCTTCGGCAATTTTCAAGGCTTCAGCGTCTGTCGATGCAATGCCGTTGTGCGGCTGCTTGAGGCCAAGCTGCTGGACGAGCTGCTGAAAACGTTCGCGGTCTTCGGCCAGATCAATAGCGTCCGGCGTGGTGCCAAGAATCGGGATGCCCGCCTCCTGCAAGGCGTTGGCAAGTTTCAACGGGGTCTGGCCGCCGAACTGAACGATAACGCCGTGCAATGTACCGTTTTCCTGCTCGACGCGCATGATTTCCATCACGTGTTCGAAGGTCAGCGGTTCAAAGTACAATCGGTCCGAAGTGTCGTAGTCGGTGGAGACCGTTTCAGGGTTACAATTGACCATGATGGTTTCATAGCCAGCATCCGTCAGCGCATAGCACGCGTGACAGCAGCAGTAATCAAACTCGATGCCCTGGCCAATTCGGTTGGGGCCACCGCCGAGGATAACGACCTTTTTGCGGTCGGACGGACGCGCTTCGCATTCTACGTCGCCCATCATCGGGGCCTCATAGGTGGAGTACATATAGGGCGTTTGCGCTTCGAACTCCGCGGCGCAGGTATCGATGCGCTTGAAAACGGCGGTGACGCCCAGCTGGACGCGGGTACTGCGGATTTCGGTTTCCGTCTGGCCGGTGAGTTTGGCAAGGCGGGCGTCTGTGAAGCCCATCATCTTGAGACGGCGCAGACCGGCCTCATCGGTGGGCAGACCTTCGGTTCGCACATTCTCTTCGGCGTCGATGATCTCGCGGATACGATCCAGAAACCACGGGTCGAACATGGTGACGCCGTGGATATCGTTGTTCGACATGCCGTGGCGCATGGCTTGGGCGATGGTCAGCAGCCGGTCGGGAGTTTGCTTCGAGATCGCCTTGACGATGGCGGCCTTGTTCTCGGGCGCATCCGACGGCGCGTCGGCGTTGAAGCCCGCGATGTCGATTTCGTCGAAGCCGGTTAGCCCTTGCTCCATCGACGCGAGCGCTTTTTGCAGGCTTTCGTGGATCGTGCGGCCTATAGACATCGCTTCGCCAACGGATTTCATCGCTGTGGTCAGATACGGCTCGGAACCGGGGAATTTCTCGAAGGCGAATTTCGGGATTTTCGTGACGACATAGTCGATGGTCGGCTCAAAGGACGCAGGGGTCACGCCGGTGATGTCATTGTCGAGCTCGTCCAGGGTAAAGCCGACGGCAAGTTTCGCGGCAATCTTGGCGATCGGGAAACCCGTGGCCTTGGACGCCAGCGCGGAGGACCGCGACACGCGCGGGTTCATTTCGATCACGACCATGCGGCCATCGACCGGATTCACGGCCCACTGCACGTTGGAGCCGCCGGTTTCCACGCCGATTTCGCGCAGCACGGCGATCGAGTGGTTGCGCATGATCTGGTATTCTTTGTCCGTCAGAGTAAGCGCCGGGGCCACGGTGATGGAATCGCCTGTGTGCACGCCCATCGGGTCGACGTTTTCAATGGCGCAGACGATGATGGCGTTGTCGGCGGTATCGCGCACCACTTCCATCTCGAATTCTTTCCAACCGAGCAGCGATTCGTCGATCAGGATCTGGCCCACAGGAGAGGCATCCATGCCTGACCGGCAGTAAAACTCGTAATCTTCCCGGTTATAGGCGACACCGCCGCCGGTACCGCCCATTGTAAAGGCGGGGCGGATGATCGCGGGCAATCCGATTTCTTCGAGGTCCTTGAGGGCGAGAGCAACGCCCGCCGCGAGGTCTTTTTTGCCGTCTGCATCTTTCGGCGCGGTGCAGATCGTGGCCTTGGGATTTTCGATACCAAGGCGGTCCATCGCGTCGCGGAACAACTTGCGGTCCTCAGCCATTTCGATGGCTTCGCGTTTGGCACCGATCATCTCGACGTTGAATTTTTCCAATACACCCATTTCTTCAAGCGCCAGAGAGGTGTTTAGCCCTGTTTGGCCACCCATGGTGGGCAAAAGCGCGTCGGGACGCTCTTTTTCAATGATCTTGGCAACGATTTCAGGGGTGATGGGTTCGATATAAGTGGCGTCAGCCAGCCCCGGATCGGTCATGATGGTCGCGGGGTTGGAGTTGACGAGGATGACGCGGTAGCCTTCCTCTTTGAGCGCTTTACAGGCTTGGGCACCGGAGTAATCGAATTCGCAGGCTTGTCCGATCACGATAGGCCCTGCACCAATGATCATGATCGATTGGATATCGGTACGCTTTGGCATCGGAGACCCCCGTAAAATGCAAGTTAGTCGCGCGCTGCCGCGCGTAAGGTCAAAGTGTCTGCGTTATAGGGACGGTGCGTTTGGGTGCAAGGGGATTTGGGGCTTTGCTCCGTCGATCATAGATCGACAGATTTTTCTGTAAGGGGCTCTGCCCCGTCGATCAAAGATCGACTCCCCGCGGGATATAAGGCCAAAAAGAGAAAGGGGAGCCTCAGGCGTCGAGATATGCGCGCAGGGTTGCCTCGAAGGCCCGGGGGTTTTCCGCGTGGAGCCAATGACCGGTGTCCGGAATTTTCGCGAATCGGGCCTTCGGGAAAAGGGACTTGATCAAGGGGCGGTGTTCGGCGCGGACGTAATCGGAGTTGCCACCTGATAGGAACAGAGTGGGGCCGTCGAAAGGGCCAGTGAGGTCTTTGGGCCAGCCCATGATCTGAGGCATTTGGTCTTCGAGTGCATCTAGGTTGAGCCGCCAGGATTTGTTTGGCACGTCAAGGGATTGGGTGAAGAAGCTTTGCAGTGCAGGCTCGACGCCTGCGGCACCCAGTTGGTCAAGCGCGTCGGACCGGCGGGTGAGGCCCGCCAGATCCACCGTGCGCATGGCGTCGATCATGGGTTGCTGGCTATGGGTATAGGCGGTCGGGGCAATGTCGGCGACGATCAGTTTGCGGATCAGATGCGGTTGGGTGAGCGCCAATGCCATCGCCGCTTTGCCGCCCATCGAGTGACCGCACAGGTCAGCCGGACTGCCGGTTTCGATGATCAGCTCGGCGAGGTCTGCGGCCATGTCGGCATAACTGTGCGATGTTTCGCGCGGGCTGGTGCCGTGGTTGCGCATGTCCGGGGTGATCACGCGCCGGCTGTCCGAGAGGCGTTTGGCGATGACCCCCCAGTTGCGGCCCGAGCCGAAAAGGCCGTGAGCGATGATCAGGTCGGGTGTGCCGGGGCGGGCTTCCCCATGTTCGGAATAGCTGAGCATATGTCAGAGGTAGCGGGATTGCGGCGACAGCACCAGTGCGATTAGAAGGTGCCATGAACGAAGCCAAGGATATCGCCCGTAAGGTGGCGCAGGTTCAGGACCTGTTGACCGAGAAGTTCCGGGTCAAGCAATTGCCTTTGCCCAAGATGGTCGCGCGTGTGGGCCGCCGTCTGCCGCGCGGCATGCAGGCGCGGGCCGCTGTGCTGAGCGATGCAGAACGTCTGGCAGGCCATCCCAAACTGGCGCGGCAGCTTGACCAGCGGTCGGTGGGCCAAGCGCACACTGAATTGGTCGCCTATTTACAGGGCATCGACGTTGCAGATCGCCGCAAGGGTCAAATACTGGGCGTGGCAGGTGTGATCGTTTTCAATTTGCTGATTATCGTGGTTGCCTTTGTGGCCTGGCTCTGGTGGCGCGGCTATCTTTAGGTTTCAGGCGTTGTAATCGTCCTCACTGACGGGTTCGAGCCAGTCGGCGGCGGACCCATCTACCTGTTCTTGCAGCGCGATATGCGTCATGGCGGTGTCCGGCGCGGCACCGTGCCAGTGTTTTTCTCCGGGCTCGAACCAGATGACATCGCCAGGGGTGATGCGCTGGACCGGCTCGCCCTGTTTTTGGGCAAGCCCCGCGCCTGCGGTCACAATGAGGGTCTGGCCCAAGGGGTGCGTGTGCCAGTTGGTGCGCGCGCCTGGCTCGAAAGTGACAGCGATGGCATTGAGCCGCGCCGGTGCAGGGGCAGAGATCAGCGGGTCCATACGCACAGTGCCTGTAAAGTAATCTGCGTTTGGTGTGTTCGAGGGCCGGGAGCCTGCGCGGTGAATGATCACGGGGTGTTTCCTTTGACGGGCTGCTCTGTCAGAGCCAGACAGGTTTGGTATTCGGGGCGATGTGCCCCTACAGTAGACTGTGGACACAAGAAGGGACAACCTATGAGCACGACAGCTTTAATCACCGGGGCCTCTTCGGGCATTGGCGCGGCATTTGCACGGTATCATGCGGCGCAGGGCGGTGATTTGATCATCACGGCGCGGCGCGAGGAAGCGTTGCGGGCTTTGAAACAGGAGTTGGAGGGCGCACATGGCGTTACCGTCCATGTTTTTGCTCTGGATCTGGGCGAACCGGGCGGTGCCGAGGCGCTGTATGATCAGGTCAAAGCAGCCGGGGTGCAGGTGGATATTCTGATCAACAATGCCGGTTTTGGCGGGCAGGGCAAACATGTGGATCGCCCGCTGGAGGATGAGATGGCTATGATCGACCTGAATGTTAAAGCGCTTGTGGCCCTGACGCACCGGGTGGCACGCGACATGGTGGCACAGGGAGGCGGCAAGATTTTGCACGTCGGGTCTACTGCGGGGTTCATGCCGGGTCCGTATCAGGCTGTCTATTTTGCAACGAAAGCCTTTGTGCAGAGCTTTTCTCAGGCGCTGGATCAGGAGCTGCGCGCCAAGGGGGTGACATCGACCGTGCTGGCGCCGGGTTATGTGAAAACGGGGTTTGCGGATCGTGCTGATCTGGGCGGCACAAAGCTGGTGGCCGGGGGCGGCAAAAGCCCCGAAAGTGTGGCCAAGCACGGCTATGATGCGATGATGCGTGGCGATCTGGTGACGGTGAATGAGCGGGGATTGGGGTTCTTGACCAACTGGATCATTCCGCTGCTGCCGCGCCGAAGGGTGTTGAAAATGATCCGGGATATGCAGGTGAAGTGAGGGCTAAGCGGCTGGGTTCTTGGCGCGGTGACGTTGGTGTGGGCACCGCCCCTGCATCGAGGCCGAAAATCACGGCATCGTTAACTCTTCATCAATGCACGACCGGATAGGTATGTGATTTAGCGTTGTTCGCGGGGAGCTTTCGTTTATCAAGGCCCTCAACAACGACAAAAAAAAGCAGGCACATGGCTGAAAATCTGAAAAAATCCGCGTCTGAAGACGCACCAATCGACGCGCGCCAGTGGGTCAAGGTTCTGTCAAAGTATCGGGAGCCGGACACATTGCGCAGTTCGTTCGAACTGGCGCTGACGGTGGGGCCCTTCGTAATCCTTTGGGCGCTGGCGTGGTGGTCGCTGTCGATCAGTCCTTGGCTGACCTTGGTAATTTCGCTCTGCAATGCCGCATTTATTCTGCGCCTTTTTGCGATCCAGCATGATTGCGGGCATTCCGCATTCTACAAGAACCGCCTGATGAGCGACTGGCTCGGCCGGGCGCTTGGGGTCGTCACGCTAACGCCCTATGACGTGTGGCGGCGTACCCATTCCATTCACCACAGCACCTCGGGCAATCTGGGGCGGCGTGGGATTGGCGATGTGCATACGCTGACGGTGGCCGAGTATCAGAGCTTGTCGCCGTTCAAACAGTTGATCTACCGTCTATACCGGCATCCTGTAGTCCTGTTCGGTTTAGGGCCGGGGTATCTGTTTTTCCTGCAAAACCGCGTACCCTTGGGCCTTATGGCGCAGGCACGGTATTGGGTGAGTGCAATGGGGACCAATCTGGCAACATTGGCAGTGCTTTTGATCATCCTGTATTTCGGTGGGATCATGCCAATCCTGCTGATCTTCTTGCCCTCAACACTTTTGGCGGCCACGGCCGGGGTCTGGCTGTTTTATGTGCAGCACCAGTTCGAAACGACCCATTGGGAAGACGAAGCGGAATGGGATTTGCACGATTCCGCGCTGCATGGATCATCGCATTACGTGTTGCCGTCCGTGCTTCAATGGCTGAGCGCGAACATCGGGATCCATCATGTGCATCACTTGTATAGCCGCATCCCGTTCTACCGTCTGCCTGAAGTGTTGCGCGATCATGCGGTGCTGGCGGATGGCAACCGGATGACGATGCGCGAGAGTTTTGCCAATGCGCGTCTCCACCTATGGGATGAACACTCCAAGAGGTTGCTGTCGTTTTCGCAAGCGCGTCGTGCATGGCAGGCGCGACAGGCGGTCTGACTTTGGCGGCACTGTTTGCCCGCCTGAAATGAGCGAAATAGAAAAGGCCCCGTGCATCACTGCCGGGGCCTTTGTCGTTTGATAGGTGCGAATACCGATTAAAGGTTCGGATACATCGGGAAGCGGGCGCACATGGCCTCGACTTCGGCTTTGACCTTGGCTTCGACGGCGGCGTTGCCCTCTTCGCCATTGGCGGCCAGACCGTCGACCACTTCGATGATCCAATCGGCAATCTGGCGGAACTCGTCCTCGCCAAAGCCGCGGGTGGTGCCCGCAGGAGAGCCAAGGCGGATGCCGGAGGTGACCATCGGCTTTTCAGGATCAAACGGCACTCCGTTCTTGTTACAGGTGATATGCGCGCGTCCCAGAGCTTTCTCTGTAGCGTTGCCCTTTACGCCTTTGGGGCGCAGATCGACCAGTAGTACATGGGTATCGGTACCGTGGGTGACAGTATCCAAACCGCCTTTGATCAACTGATCGCTCAGTGCCTGCGCATTTTTGATCACCTGGCTAATGTAGGTCTTGAACTCGGGGCGCAGTGCCTCGCCAAAGGCGACGGCTTTGGCCGCGATCACATGCATCAACGGGCCACCCTGAATGCCGGGGAAGATGGCGGAATTGAACTTTTTCGCCAGTGCTTCATCGTTGGTCAGGATCATGCCACCCCGCGGGCCGCGCAGGGTTTTGTGCGTGGTGGTGGTGGCCACATGCACATGCGGGAAGGGGTCGGGATACTGGCCCGCCGCGATCAGACCTGCGAAATGTGCCACGTCCGCCAGAAGATAGGCACCAACTGAATCGGCAATCTCGCGCATTTTGGCAAAATCGATCTGACGCGGAATGGCCGAACCGCCCGCGATGATCATCTTGGGCTGGTGTTCCGTGGCAAGGCGCTGAACCTCGTCGTAGTCCAGCAGGTTGTCTTCCTTGCGCACACCATACTGTACGGCATTGAACCATTTGCCCGACTGGTTGGGCCGTGCGCCATGGGTCAGGTGACCGCCAGCGTCCAAAGACATGCCAAGGATCGTATCACCCGGCTGCAACAAGGCCTGAAACACGCCTTGGTTGGCCTGCGAGCCGGAGTTCGGCTGGACGTTTGCATAGGCGCAGCCAAACAGCTTGCAGGCGCGTTCGACGGCCAGATCTTCGGCCACATCGACCCATTCGCATCCGCCATAATAGCGCCGGCCCGAATAGCCTTCGGCGTATTTGTTTGTCATCACCGAGCCTTGTGCTTCGAGCACGGCAGCAGAGACGATGTTTTCCGAAGCGATCAATTCGATTTCGTTGCGCTGGCGGCCCAGTTCTCCGGTGATGGCGGCCATCAGGTCGGGATCGGTGTCGGCCAGCGACGAGGTGAAGAAGTCCTTCATGGGCAGATCTTTCATGGTGCGGTCCTTTTCAGTATCACTTTTACCCGGTTTCGTATCGGAAACCGTACTTATCGGGAAGGCGTGAAAGCGACGCAGAGTAAGAATACTGCGGCGGCGCTGGCAGGATCGGGTGGAATGTGGTTGTCTGCGTGGAACTTGGCGACCATCGGAAACAAATGTCATGACCCTGAAAATCGCCTTTGCGGCCAGCCCTGCCACCGTTGCCCAAACTGCGCGGGCGGCTTTGATCGGACGTTATGGTGATGTGCCACCTGCGGAGGCGGATGTGATTGTGGCGCTGGGCGGCGATGGTTTCATGCTGGAAACGCTGCATGACACTCAAAAACTCGCGGCACCGGTCTATGGTATGAACCGGGGGACCATCGGTTTTTTGATGAATGTCTACAGCGAAACCGATCTTGTGCACCGGCTGGAGCAGGCCGAGCGCGAAGTGATCAACCCGCTGGCGATGAAGGCCACCCATATGGATGGTTCGGTGTCAGAGGCCTTGGCAATCAATGAGGTGGCGCTGTTGCGTGAAGGGCCGCAGGCGGCAAAGCTGCAAATCCGCATCGACGGACGGCTGCGGTTGGAAGAACTGGTATGTGACGGCGCGCTTGTCGCGACACCTGCGGGATCGACAGCCTATAACTATTCCGCTCACGGTCCGATCCTGCCGATCGGGGCGGATGTGCTCGCGCTGACAGCGATGTCGGCGTTCCGGCCCCGGCGTTGGCGTGGGGCGCTTTTGCCCAAGGGTGCGGTGGTGCAGTTTGACGTTTTGGAGCCGGAGAAGCGCCCCGTGATGGCAGATGCCGATGGCACGTCGCACCGCGATGTGGTCACGGTCCAGATACGGTCAGAGCCGTCTATCAAACATGAGATCCTTTTTGACCCCGGGCACGGGTTGGAAGAGCGTCTGATCTCGGAACAATTTACCTGAAGCACCTGCACTGCGACCCTCGTTAAGTTGTCGCGGCTATCAATAGCACAGTGTGGGTAAGTCCGCCAAAAATCCGGTTAAGCGGTTCATCACCCGAGTTTCAAATAACTAGCAGGTCCGATGGAACCATCCACGATGGGCCTGCGTTTGTACTGCAAGAAGGCGATGAGAAAGATCATCGTAAATTTGAAGCAGTATCAAGGAGATGACCATGAACTGGGATGAAGTAAAAGGCAACTGGAAGCAGATGACTGGCTCAGTAAAAGCGAAATGGGGCGAGTTGACCAATGATGAAATCACAGAAGCCGATGGTGACCGCGAAGTGCTGGTCGGCAAAATCCAAGAGCGTTACGGTATCGCCAAGGATGAGGCGGAACGCCAGGTGGATGACTTCATGGCAAGCCGTTAAACGAACGGAAAACGAGATAATTAAGCGGCTCCCTTTCGGGGGCCGCTTTCTTTTTGCCTAGTCCAGTGTAAATAATTCCTGACGGTCGCTTACGCCGCGTAGGCGGTATTGACCGAGCGACACCAGATCGGGGCGTTCTTTCAAAAGCGATTGGGCAACTGCGGAGGAGATGATGATGCTTTGGTCTAGGGCGGAGGTCATGCCCAGAATACGAGCGGTTGTATTGACCGCTGGACCAATCACAGTGAAATCCAGCCGCGTCTTACCGCCGATATTACCATAGAGCACATCACCCGCATGCAGGGCGAGTGTGAAGCCGGTTGTGGCAAGCCCCTCTTTGCTGCGCCTTGCGTTCGCGGCATCAAATGCTCCTCGCAGTTCGACCGCGGATTGAACGGCCACACCGCGGGCATCGGGGATGCCGGTCATGTCAAAGATGGCAAGCATGCCGTCGCCCATGAACTTGAGAACATTGCCGCCATTGCGTTCGACCGTTTCGACGGCTTCGGCGAAATAGTCGTTCAGCAATTCGATGATCGCTTCGCCCGGCAGGGTTTCGGACAATTTCGTGAAGCCTTGCAGGTCAAAATACCAGATCACCGCCGGGATTGTTTCGGACGACCCTCGTGTGATGGCGCCCGACAGCACACGGCGGCTTGCATCGCGACCCATGTAGGCGGCGGTGATATCTTCGGCCATCAAGCGATTGCCGCCGCATTTCAGTGTAAGGGACAAGGGCGGCAGCAACTGGCGCAATGCATCAAGATGTGCATCGGAAAAGCCACCGGGCGCATCGCTGGCCATTGAAATGATCATCCCTTCCTCGCCCGCGAAGGACGTGACGGTGCTTGGATCAGAGTTCAGAAAGGACCGTTTTACCGCAAAATAATCCGTGCTGCCGTTGTCGCGCAGATTGTCATAAATCGGAAAGCTCAGCGCCGGATCAGGATCGGTCAGACGTTGGCGCAATTCGGGGATCGGGTGGGTCATCAGATAATACAGCGGGCTTTGCAGCCATTCTTCAGCGGCCTGATCTGAGCGTTGGTAATCAAAGCGTTCGCTGTCGGTGTCGCGGTGCCAACGAAAGGCAACCGACCCGATTTCAGGGTGATGGGCGCGCACCGTCAGGTTTACCCTTTGCAGGGGTATGCCGATGGTGACCAGCCGAATGCAACATTCCTCCAGCCAAATCTCAACGGGTGTATTCGACAGACCCTGCTGGATCAGCCACTCGGTCAGGTCCGCCAGCGCTGCGGTCATCTCGAAGCTGTCAGCAGTCGGCGCGGCCATTCCGTATGCCCCTTCAGTCAGTTAGCTTTCCTTGGCATAGCCGATTTCCTGCAAGGATGCCCTGATTTCGTTCAGGACTTCAGGATCGTCAATTGTGGCGGGCATCTTGAAGGTCTCGCCATCGGCGATCTTGACCATAGTGGCGCGCAAGATCTTGCCCGAGCGGGTTTTGGGCAGGCGGTCGACCACCAAGGCCAATTTGAACGCGGCCACCGGGCCGATCTGGTCGCGGATGCGGGCAACACATTCTTTTGTGATTTCTGAATGGTCACGGTTCACGCCTTTGGTCAGACAGACAAAGCCCATCGGGGCTTGGCCCTTCAGGCCGTCCGCCACCCCGATCACCGCACATTCGGCGACGTCCGGGTGCCCTGCGAGGACTTCTTCCATTGCGCCGGTGGACAAGCGGTGGCCCGCGACATTGATCACATCATCAGTGCGGGCCATGATATATAGGTATCCGTCCTCGTCCATCATGCCCGCATCGCCGGTCTCGTAATAGCCGGGAAAGGTGCTGAGGTAGGATTGCATAAAGCGGTCCGTGGCGTTCCAGAGCGTGGGCAGGGTGCCGGGGGGCAGGGGCAGTTTAATGGCAATTGAACCCAACTCGCCCGGTTTTTGCGGTTGACCGGTTTCATCAAGAATATGCACGTCATAGCCCGGCATCGGCACCGTGGGTGATCCGATTTTGACCGGCAGCGCTTCAAGCCCCGCAGGGTTGCCCGCGATGGTCCAGCCGGTTTCGGTCTGCCACCAGTGGTCATAGACCGGCACATCCAGAATTTCTTGGGCCCATTCGATCGTATCAGGGTCAGCGCGTTCACCGGCCAAATAAAGGGCGCGTAGATTGGACAGCTCGTATTTCTTGCGGAATTCGCCCTTGGGGTCTTCGCGTTTCACGGCGCGGATGGCCGTTGGCGCGGTAAAGAAACTGCGCACATTATGCTCTTCGATCACGCGCCAGAAGGTGCCGGCATCGGGCGTGCCCACCGGCTTGCCTTCAAACAGCACCGTGGTGTTACCCGCGATCAGTGGCGCGTAGCAGATGTAGGAATGGCCCACGACCCAGCCCACGTCGGACGCCGCCCAGAACACATCGCCCGGATCGCAATTGTAGATGTTCTTCATCGTCCAGTTCAGCGCGACCAGATGCCCGCCGGTGGCGCGGACCACGCCTTTCGGCGCACCTGTGGTGCCGGAGGTATAGAGAATATAGGCCGGAAAATTGCCTTCGACGGGAATGCAGGCGGCCTTGAGACAGCCTTCCTGCGCTTCGAACCAATCCACATCCCGCCCGTCGATCATCTCGCAGCGGTGTTCCTCGCGCTGATAGATCAGGCAAAAGTCGGGTAGGTGGTTGGCCTGCTGCAACGCGCCGTCGAGCAGGGGTTTGTATTCGACAATCCGGTTCGGCTCCAGCCCGCAAGAGGCGGCGATAATCGCTTTGGGGCGGCAATCATTGATGCGCACGGCAAGCTCATTGGCTGCAAAGCCACCAAAGACCACCGAATGAATGGCCCCCAAGCGCGCACAGGCCAGCATCGCCTCGATCGCCTGCGGGATCATCGGCATATAGATGATGACCGTATCGCCCTTTTCCACACCGCGCGTCGC
The DNA here is from genome assembly GCF_000622365.1 of Sulfitobacter noctilucae. Classification (GTDB taxonomy): domain Bacteria; phylum Pseudomonadota; class Alphaproteobacteria; order Rhodobacterales; family Rhodobacteraceae; genus Sulfitobacter; species Sulfitobacter noctilucae. Next base: position 213,743 of record NZ_JASC01000003.1, read on the forward strand.
CAGCGCTCCGGCGAGGTCTGCAACACGTTCCTGCAACTTTTTGTAGGTGATCTTTTCTTTTTTGCCGGTGATCGGGCTGTCATAGATGATGGCGATCTGATTGCCGCGCCCGCGTTCCACATGGCGGTCGACCGCATTGTAGCAGCCATTGACCATGCCATCCTCGTACCATTCATAGAGGTTGTCACCATGATCCGTCAGCGCCTTGGTGGGTTTGACCATCCAGTCAATCGCATCCGCCTGTTTGAGCCAGAAAGCCTCTGGATCCTTCTGCCAGTCGGCGTATGTTTCGCGATATCCCATGGTCGTCCTCCCCTAATCTTTCTTCCTTCTTTGTTAGGCAGAGCAGGGCACCGGGGCAAGCCTGAGGCGCAGGCGGCAGGGCTGTTGTGCATAGAAGTTTGCAAGATATGGCCCGATTTAGTGCAGTTCTTGACCACATGGCAGCGAATGTTCTTTTCATGGTGCAAGAACATGCTAGATGGCACAACAACCTGTTTATTCGGAGTCTGTTTCATGCGGTCTACTTGTCTTTTCGCCCTATCTGTCGCCGCTGGACTGTCAGCGGCCTTGCCTGCCATGGCGCAGGATCGGTCCTTCAACTTCGCCCTGCGCGGCGGTGTGTCGGCGATCCCCTCCTATCCCGGCTCGGATGAATATGAGGCGGCACCTGATCTGGGCTTTACCTTCGGCTCGCTGACATGGGGCGGTCGTACCATCGGCAACGGCGCATTCGCGGAACCCGATACCGGTCTGGCGTTTCGTGGTGCGTTGAAGGTGATTGGTGAGCGGTCTGCGGATGATAATCCCGAGCTAGCCGGATTGGCAGACATCGATGCTGCCGTTGAACTGGGCTTTGGCGTGGTTTACCGCCAACGGACCTGGCAGGCATTTGGCGAGGTCCGTCAGGGGTTTGGCGGGCATGAAGGTGTCACGGGCACCATCGGTGCCGATGCCATCTTCCGGCCGAATGATCGTCTGACCATTACTGCAGGCCCGCGCGTGAGCCTTGGCAACGACGAATTTGCATCGACCTACTTCGGTGTGACGGGTGCGGAAGCAGTGGCTTCCGGCTTTGACGCATTTGATGCACAGGGTGGCGTTCTGGGCGGTGGTTTTCAAGTGCACGGCATTTATGAGTTGAGTGACAGCTGGGCGTTGGAAAGCACGCTGAGCTATGAAAACCTCAAGAACGACGCCGCAGACAGCCCGATCACCATGAACGGTTCCGATGATCAGTGGCGTATTTCTGTGGGTCTGACACGGGCGTTTACATTGCGCTTCTGATTGCTTTGAGCTGATCTAAGATTTTAGGGCTGTGCAGTTCGCGCGGCCCTTTTTCTTGTCGTAAATCATTCGTCTTGTCGAAAATGCGATAGTAGCATCTTGGCAGGGGTTTTACTGTCAAATCAGGAACGGCATCCCGCCGGTCCACCGTCATGACAGGGTTCACGACAATGGGTGACAAGATCGCCAACAAGAAGAAACTGGCCAAGCAATCCGCGAAACCAGCTCCGCAAGCCGCTAACACCGTCGCAGAAATCAAGACAGCGACCCCGCGCAAATAGCATCACGGCAGAATGCCGCCCCGAGTTGATCGGGGTGGCGTTTTACTGTCAGCCGTAATGCGCAACAGGGGTGCCCGCGATGGCACCCATGTTCAGCAAACCGCGCGCTGTGATCGAAGGGGAAACGATATGAGCGGCGTTGCCCATGCCCATCAGGATCGGTCCGACTTCCAACCCGCCGCCCTTCATCTTCAGAATGTTCCGAACACCGGATGCGGCATCGGCATGGGCAAACACCAGCACATTCGCAGCTCCCTCCATGCGGTTGCCGGGCAATTGCCGTTCGCGCAACTCGGCATCCAATGCCGTGTCGATGTTCATTTCGCCCTCATAGCAGAAATCAACACCTGCGTCGTCCAACATACGTATGGCTTTGCGCAGCCGTCCGCCCGTGCCATCGCCCTGATTGCCGAACTGGCTTTGAGAACACAGGGCGATCTTGGGCTCGATCCCGAAGCGGCGCACATGCCGCGCGGCACCACAGGCGATTTCGACAATCTGTTCGGGCGTGGGATGCAGATTGACCTGTGTATCAGCAACGAAAAGCGGTCCGTCTTCGAGAATCATCATCGACAGCGCGCCTTGGGGCCGCAAACCCCCTCGGCCCAGTACCTGCTCGACATAGTTCAGGTGCCAGCGGAATTCACCGAAAGTGCCGCATATCAAACTGTCGGCCTCGCCTCGGTGCACCATGACCGCGCCGATTGCGGTGGTGTTTGTCCGCATCACGGCCTTTGCAATATCGGGCGAGACGCCGCGCCGGCACATCAGGTTGTGATAGGTCTCCCAATAGTCGCGGTAGCGGGGGTCGTTCTCGGGGTTGACCAGATCGACGTTGTCGCCCAGCCGCAAGTTCAGTCCAGCCTGTTCGATCCGGCGTTGAATCACCTCGGGGCGGCCAATGAGAATGGGGGTTTCGACCGTTTCCTCGATGATCGCCTGCGCGGCCCGCAGCACGCGCTCGTCTTCGCCTTCGGCAAAGACCAGTTTGCGCGGCGAGGCGCGGGCGGCCTCGAAGACGGGGCGCATCAGCAGGGCAGATTTGAAGACCGACCCATCAAGCTTTTGTTTGTAGGCCTCCAGATCATCCAGCGGTCGAGAAGCCACGCCCGTTTCCATCGCGGCACGCGCCACGGCGGAGGAAACAACGCCGATGAGGCGCGGATCGAAGGGTTTGGGGATCAGGTATTCAGGGCCGAATGTCATGCTTTCACCCTGATAGGCGGCGGCGGCCTCGGCCGAGGTGGTGGCGCGGGCGAGGGCGGCAATGCCTTCAATACAGGCAATCTTCATCTCGTCGTTGATGGTGGTGGCCCCGACATCGAGTGCGCCGCGAAAGATGAATGGAAAACACAGTACGTTATTGACCTGATTGGGGAAATCCGACCGGCCTGTGGCGATGATCGCATCTGGTGCCACGGCGCGAGCCAAATCGGGCAAGATTTCCGGCGTGGGGTTGGCGAGTGCAAAGATGATCGGGCGCTTGGCCATCTCGCCCACCATTTCGGGCGTCAGAACGCCGGGGCCGGATAGGCCCAGAAACAGGTCCGCATCGGGGATCACATCATCCAGCGTGCGCAAATCGGTGTCCTGCGCGTATTCGGATTTGATCGGGTTCATGTCGATCTCGCGGCCCGTGTGGACCAGCCCGTGAATGTCGCACAGCCAGACATTCTCGCGTTTGACGCCTAGTTTCAGCAGCATGTTGAGGCAAGCGATGCCCGCCGCCCCGCCGCCCGTCGAAACGATCTTGATATCTTCGAATTTCTTGTTCGCCACATACAGTGCGTTGGTCACGGCGGCACCCACGACAATGGCGGTGCCGTGCTGGTCGTCGTGAAACACGGGGATGTTCATGCGTTCGCGGCAAATCCGTTCGACCGTAAAGCAATCGGGTGCCTTGATGTCTTCAAGATTGATCGCGCCAAAGCTGGGTTCCATTGCACAGACAATGTCGGCCAGCTTTTCGGGATCAGGCTGATCCAGTTCGATATCAAAACAGTCGATGTTCGCAAATTTCTTGAACAGAACCGCCTTGCCTTCCATCACCGGCTTGGACGCCAGCGGGCCGATGTTGCCAAGGCCCAGTACCGCTGTGCCATTGGTCACCACTGCGACCAGATTGGCGCGCGAGGTGTAGAGCGCAGCAGTAGAGGGGTCGTCCTTGATCTCCAGGCAGGCTTCGGCCACGCCGGGGGAATAGGCCCGCGCCAGATCGCGGCCATTCGCCAGTGGCTTGGTCGCGCGGATCTCCAGCTTTCCGGGCTTTGGAAAGGCGTGATAGTCAAGCGCTGCCTGCCGCAGATTGGACTTTTCTGACATGAGTGGAAGCTCCCTGAAGTATATAGTTTAGCGTTAAACTACTTTTATTACGCCCATAGGCTACCGCGAAAGTGGCATTGGGCTGCAGTTGGGCCGGTGGCCGGTCAAGGTCAGACTACGCTCAAAACAGTAGCGGGGAAAGGAGAGGTGTTTTTGACCCTCGAATCTTTTGAATCTCTTTCCTATAGTTGGCCAGCTAATGGGGGCGATATGGCCAGTGAACTGAAACAACAGGCGACTGCGGTGCGCGAACGGGCTTACGCGCCCTATTCAAATTTCAAAGTGGGTGCCGCCATTCGGGGGGCATCGGGGACAGTCTATGCGGGCTGCAATGTCGAAAATGCCGCCTACCCGCAAGGCACTTGTGCCGAAGCCGGGGCCATCGCCGCGATGGTCGCCGCCGGCGAGGCAAAGCTGACAGAGGTTTATGTGATCGCTGGTAGCGCGCGTCCGGTGCCGCCTTGCGGAGGGTGCCGTCAAAAGCTGGTCGAGTTTGGCGCGGGGGACGTACCCGTTACGATGGCGACGACAGGTGGCGTTGAAGAGAAGACCACATTGGCTGATCTCTTGCCAGGGGCCTTTGATGCGGCCTTTCTGGGAGAGTAACCCATGAATGCCCGCGTTATTTTGGCAAAGCTGCGTCACAAGCAAACCCCTACCCGGCAAGAGCTGACATGGATGGCGAACGGTTTGGCTGATGGCAGCGTTAGCGATGCGCAAGCGGGTGCCTTTGCAATGGCGGTATGCCTGAATGGACTATCGGATGTGGGCCGCGTCGCGCTGACGCTCGCGATGCGGGATTCGGGTCGCGTGCTGAATTGGAACATGGACGGCCCGGTGGTAGACAAACATTCTACAGGTGGAGTGGGGGATTGCGTGAGCCTTCTGCTGGCCCCCGCGCTGGCAGCTTGCGGCGCCTATGTGCCGATGATTTCGGGGCGTGGGTTGGGGCATACCGGCGGCACACTGGACAAGCTCGAATCAATCTCTGGTGTCAACACGCAGATGGATGAAGAACAACTACGCGCCGTGGTGCGTCAGGTGGGCTGCGCCATCGTCGGTTCGACCCGCGACATCGCACCGGCAGACCGGCGGCTTTACGCAGTGCGGGATGTGTCTTCGACGGTCGATTCGCTTGATCTGATTACCGCGTCCATCCTGAGCAAAAAGCTGGCCGCCGGGGTCGAGGGACTGGTGCTGGACGTCAAAGTGGGCAGTGGTGCCTTCATGAAGACTTTGGAAGAGGCGCAGGCCCTGGCCGAAGCCCTGACCAAGACCGCAAACGCTGCGAAATGCCGGACGACGGCTGTGATCAGCGATATGAGCCAGCCTTTGGTGCCAAGCCTGGGCAATGCGCTGGAAGTGGCGGAAGTGATGCGCCTGCTGACCGGAGAAGGGCGCGGCCCGATTGTAGATGTAGCGGCTGCGTTGGGCGGCGTGTTGCTGGCCAACGCGGGACTGGCGCAGGATGTGCAGGAAGGCGCGGATGCCGTGGTGCATGCGATCCGTAAAGGGTATGCCGCAGAGCGGTTTGCGCGGATGATCTCGGCCCTGGGCGGTCCGGTGAATTTCGTCGAAGACTGGCGGCGGTTCCTGCCCGAGGCCACCGTCATTCGCGAAGTCACCGCCCCACGGGACGGCTATGTTGCGAAGATTGACGGCGAGGCGCTGGGCTTTGCCGTGGTGGGTCTTGGCGGTGGACGCGTACGTGAGAGCGACAAGATCAATCCGGCTGTCGGCCTGTCGAACATGGTGCGGCTGGGCACCCGTGTGGCACGGGGTCAGACTTTGGCGGTAGTCCATGCCGTGCGTTCCGACCAGGGGGATCAGGCGGCACGCGCGGTGCTTGATGCGATTACTTTAAGCGGTTCGCGCCCCAAGGTGCCTGACCTGATCCTTGAGCGGGTGGGCTGATGCCGCGTGCCTTTCTGGTGGTCATGGATTCGGTCGGCATTGGCGGGGCACCGGATGCGGCCGAGTATTTTAACGGGGATCTGCCGGACACAGGGGCCAATACGCTGGGCCATATCCACGCCGCTTGTGCGGCTGGCGAGGCCGAAACTGGTCGAAGCGGACCACTGCATATACCAAATTTGATGAAGCTGGGCATGGGTCACGCGATGGCGCGGGCGGTTGATGCGCCTTTGCCCGAGACCCTAGCGCAAGGCGGCTGGGCGGCGGCGAGCGAAGTGTCACGCGGCAAGGATACCCCATCGGGGCATTGGGAGCTGGCGGGGTTGCCGGTACCGTGGGATTGGAACTACTTTCCCGACACATCGCCTGCATTCCCCGCAGAATTGAGCGCCTTCGTGGCCGAAGCGGCGGGCACTGCGGGCATCCTCGGCTATGTGCATGCCTCCGGCACCGCCATCATCTCGGATCTGGGGGCGGCGCATGTCGAGACCGGATGGCCGATCTGCTATACTTCCGCGGATTCCGTGTTTCAGATCGCCGCGCACGAAGAAAGCTTTGGGCTGGAACGGCTGCTGGCGCTCTGTGAGGCCGTCGCGCCGCGTTTGCATGCGATGAAGGTGGGGCGGGTGATTGCGCGGCCTTTTGTCGGGCAGGCTGGTGCCTTTACGCGGACTGCAAACCGGCGCGACTATGCGATTACGCCGCCCGCACCGGTGCTGAGCAATTGGGTGCAGGACGCCGGCCGTCGCGTTTATGCTGTCGGGAAGATCGGTGACATCTTTTCGATGCAGGGATTTGATGAAGTTCGCAAAGGGCCGGACGCGGTCTTGATGGAACATCTGCGCGATCTGGTGGCAGAAGCCGAGGAAGGATCGCTGACATTCGCCAACTTTGTGGAATTCGACAGCCTTTATGGGCATCGCCGCGATGTGGCGGGCTATGCACGGCAGCTGGAATGGTTCGACGCCGAGATTGGCCGCGTGATGTCCGAGCTTAGGGCGGGGGATATCATGGTGCTGACCGCCGACCACGGGAATGATCCGACCTGGCCGGGCACGGACCATACGCGGGAAAGAGTGCCGGTGCTGGTCGCAGGCAGCGAGGCCGGACCGTTGGATGTGCGGTGGTTCAGCGATGTTGCGCGGCTGGTCGCGGATCATCTGGGTGTGGCACCGGGATAAGGCGTCGCTGGGGCTCTGCCCCGGCAGCAAGCTGCCCCCCCGCGGGATATAAGGCCAAAAAGAGAAACGGGGACTGCTTGCGGCGACCTGCGTTTCGGGCCACAACCTGAGCAGATATAAAGGAGTGCTGTTGATGTCTGATCTTGATGCCCATTTGACCGTGGTGGATCATCCGCTGGTGCAGCACAAGCTGTCGATCATGCGGGATAAGGAAACTTCCACTGCCGTATTTCGCCAGCTTTTGCGAGAAATTTCGCAGCTCTTGGCCTATGAGGTGACGCGCGGTTTGCCGATGACCACCAAGCGGATTGACACACCGATGCAGGCGATGGACGCGCCGGTGCTTGATGGCAAAAAACTGGCGTTGATCTCTATTCTGCGGGCCGGAAACGGGTTGCTGGACGGGGTGCTGGAGCTGATCCCTTCGGCGCGGGTCGGGTTTGTCGGACTATACCGCGATGAAAAGACCCTTCAGCCGGTGGAGTATTATTTCAAGGTGCCGGAAGGGCTGGATGATCGACTGGTGATTGCCGTCGATCCGATGCTGGCCACGGGCAATTCATCCGCCGCGGCAATCGACCGTTTGAAACAGGCGGGTGCCACCAACATCCGGTTCCTATGCCTGCTGGCTGCCCCAGAAGGAATCGCCCGGATGAAAGAGGCACATCCCGATGTGCCCATCGTCACGGCAGCCGTTGACGATGCATTAAATGACCTGGGCTATATCATTCCGGGTCTGGGTGATGCGGGTGATCGGATGTTCGGAACGAAATAATGCGTTGAAATGAGCTTCCGGCGTACCGCGGACGCTGGACTTGGGGCGCAGGCTGAGGCATCTTTAACTACATATGGTGTGGGGGCACGGAATGAGACTTACCAAATTACTATCTGTCGTTGCAGCAGTCGCTGGCTTTGGGTTCGGTGCGGTGCCGGTTGCGCAGGCCCAAATCAGCAAACAGCAGCCCGCAGAATTCCCGTCAAGTTCGTATAAGGGCAAGCAATATGTGGACAGCCAGGGCTGCGTTTTTATTCGGGCGGGAATTGACGGAAACGTAAGCTGGGTGCCGCGCATGTCGCGGGATCGCAAGACGGTATGTGGCTTTAAGCCAACCGGTGGGGCAAGATCGGCTGTTGTCGCGGCACCAGCGGCGGCGGCCCCTGTGCAGATCACTGTCGATACACCGCCCGCGGCTGCAGCGCCACGCCCCGCACCACGTCGGGTGGCAGCGCCCGCGCCGCGCCGCGCAGCACCTGTTGTTGTGCGCCAGACCGCAAAACGTCCGGCCCCCAAAAAGCGCGTCGTCAAAGCAGCCCCACGGGTCGTTGCACCGAAGCCTGCGCCTGTTGCGCGCCAAACCACCAGAATTATCGCGGGTGGTAGCCCCTGCCGTGGCGCCTCGGCGATATCGCAGCAGTATATGCGTGGTGCAGGGGTCCGCTGTGGCCCGCAAACGCAGCCTATCGTTGGCAATCGTGCACCTGTAACGGCACCGCGCAGTTCTGTGCAAGTGACACCCAAGGCGATTCAGCGGCATTATGGCTCGGTTGCGTCCACAGCCGGGGTCACATCGACCACACGGATCGCTCCCAAGCATGTGGTGAAAAACCGGATCAACACTCGCAATGTCAGCGTTCCCAAGGGGTACCGCGAAGTCTGGGATGATGACCGTTTGAACCCCAAGCGGGCCGAACAAAACCTAGCCGGACGATCCGACATGTTGCTGGTCTGGACCCAAACCGTGCCGCGCCGTTTGATCAATCAGACGACCGGGCGCGATGTGACGGCTTCGGTGCCGCTGGTCTATCCCTACACCAGCATCGCCCGGCAGGAGCGTGAACTGGGCAAGGTTCAGATCATGCAGCGCAATGGCCAGACCGTGAAGCGGATCAAACGTCATGCGCATGCGGCCCCTGTTGTGCGCCAGCCAGTTTATTCGTCCCGCTCGACGCCCAAGGCGGCGGCACCCAAGCAGGTACGTCGGGCTGCTGCACCTTCCAAAGCATTGGCAGGCAAGCGGTTTGTTCAGGTCGGGACCTTCGCCAATGCCGCGAACGCCCAGCGCGCCGCTCAGAACATCGCACGCATGGGAATGCCCGCGCGCATCGGCAAAGTCCGGAAGGGTTCGCAGCGGTATATGACGGTGCAAGCAGGGCCCTTCCACGGTGCGAACGCACTGGGCTCAGCGATGAACCGCCTGCGCGGTGTGGGCTACCGGGACGCTTTTGCACGCTGAGCTTACAGCTCTTTTCACCTCAGCTTTGGCCAGTCGGAGATGATCCGGCTGGCCATTTCTTTTGCCCAGAGGGCATAGAGATTTGGACCGGGATGAAAGCCGTCCGTTGCCATCAGGCCGGAATCAAGCGTTGTGTTGAACGGCACAAGCGTGCAGTCGTTGCGCGTAGCGATCAGTTTTTCGCGTTGCCGTTCAAGGCGGTCAGCGTGTCGCCCCAAGGTCCAGCGCAGAGGATCAGGTAGCAAGGGAAACCTGCCCAGCGGGGCCATGCCGGTGACGTAGATTTGCCTTGGCTGATAAAGGTGCTGCACCCGGTCAAACAGGGTGTTTTGCTGGCGCACCCATGTTGCTGCGGGGATCAGGCGGGTCACATCATTCACGCCAAGTGCGGTAATCACCACGTCGCCGGGGCGCGATTGCGCCAGCTGCAGGCGGGCAATCGTGCTGCGGGTGGTGGCACCCGTCAGGGCATCAAGGTGCCATTGCACCGTAAACGCAGTACCCAGCATGTTGACCAATTGACCGCTTAATGCCTCAGACTGCCGGGCGACGCCGACACCAGCGGCGGAACTGTCTCCGATGATTGTCAGCCGCAAGACAGGACCGGCCCCGAAGGTGCCTTCGCGCGGGCCTGCGGCTTCAGGCAGGCTTTGCGCGGTTCGACGTACCCGCATCGCCTGCGCCATCAGCACAGGAGACATCAGAGCGCGGAAAGCCGTGTCCAGCACGCTCAGCCGCCACAGATCGCTTGCAAGCGCAGCCAGTTGGCGTCCGACATCAGCGGTTCTGTCAGTTTTCCGTTCATCGGATCGCCTTCAATCAGGTTGATCGTCGTCTCGCCGGTAATGTCGCGGGCATAGGCATAGGGCGTGCTGCGCAGGGAAGCACGTTCAAACCGCGCAATTTGCGCGGCGATGTCAGGGTCTTCAGGGGTCTTTGTGATCAGGTATTCTGCGTATGTATCGAGCGCGGCGGGAGAGACATCACCGGTTGTCAGCAGGCGGAAATTTTCGCGCAGGCCGGTGACGCGCAGCAATTCACGCAGCGGGTCATTGCTGTCGCGTCGCGCCTGTTCGGAGACAATATATCCCGCTGCAATATCCGGTTCTTCAAAATCCTCGATCACGCTGCGGTTCAGCACGATGATATTACCGGGCAGGTGCAGGCTGTCGCGGGGCATCGCGGGGGTAACAATGACCCGTCCAGCCCGCAGGCGTGCGGTAAGCAGCGCCAAGGCGGCCTGCCCCCCGGCATCAGTACAGGCAGGGCCCGATACACGTTCGATCCGTGTCAAAAGAGCCGCGCCCATAGCGGTGCGTTTCACTTGTGGCACGACAGTCAGCGTATGATCCAGCAATGCGCCCGGTAGCCAGAAAATCGCAAGCCAGAGCACCACAAGCGAGGAAACCAGCATACCGGCCCAGCGCAGGCGACCGGGGCGGGGGCGCGATTTTTCGATGGCTTTGCGCAGCGTTTCGATGGCCTCGATCATTTCGGCCTCGGCTTCTGCAAATTCGAGCGTTTCACCGGGGTCGCCATCGGGATGGAATATGGCCGGGCGCGTGCCCGGATTGGCCCGCTCCACGGCCGCCAGTGACCAATGGGTGACCGGCTGGCTTTTAAGGTCGATGATCATCAGCGTCGCGTCCCCGATCGAGACGATGACCTCGCGCCGCTGCTCATCCGGGCTGGCCCGCCAGAGGGCCGTGGCCTCCAGCCGTGCATATTTGGTCAGGGCGGTCATCGGGGTCTTGGTCTGCTTTCCTCTTTTCGCATACTTTAACAGCCATAGGCCCGGCGGCAATGGGCATGGGCGCAGGGAAGGAACAAGCGAATGCAGATTGAACCCGCGCGCGCGGCAGATATTCCGGCTATTGCCGCACTGTGGCACGCGGGCTGGCATCAGGGTCATGCGGCGGTCGTACCAGCCGCCCTCGTGGCCTGTCGTGTACCGGAGGAATTTGCAGCCCGCAGTGCCGAACGGTTAAGCCAGACGTATGTAGCGCGGGGGGCGGATGGACTGATGGGCTTTTTCATGGTGGAGGGCGATGAGCTTTATCAGTTCTATGTCGCTGCTGCATCTCAAGGGCAGGGCGTTGCTGCCCGCATGATGGCGGCGGCCGAGACAGCTTTGGCCGGGCGGCGGGCCTGGCTGGCCTGTTCTATCGGCAATGACAGGGCAGCGGCGTTCTATGCCAAGGCCGGTTGGCTCAAAGGCCCGGTGCAGATCTATCCCACGGAGACCGCGCAGGGGACATGCGATGTTTCTGTCTGGCGGTTCGAGAAAGACTTGCGCGGCTAAAGGTCAGCAGCCGTTTTGCGCAACTCGAACTTCTGGATTTTCCCGGTCGAGGTTTTGGGCAACTCCTGAAACACCACGCGTTTTGGGGCCTTGAACCCGGCAAGCGTTTCACGGGCAAAGGCGATCATGGCCGCCTCGTCCCCGCTGGTGCCTGCTTTCAACTCGACAAAAGCGCAGGGAACCTCGCCCCATTTATCATCGGGTTTGGCCACCACGGCGGCAAGGTTCACATCCGGATGGCCCATCAACACGCCCTCGACTTCGACGCTGGAGATGTTTTCCCCGCCCGAAATAATGATGTCCTTGGCGCGGTCAGCGATCTGGATGTAGCCGTCGGGATGCTGCACCGCCAGATCGCCGGAGTGGAAATAGCCGCCTGCAAACGCCTCTGCTGTGGCCTTAGGGTTCTTGAAATACCCTTTCATCACAGAATTGCCGCGGATCATGATCTCGCCCTGGGTTTTGCCATCCATCGGGGTCTGACCCATCTTGGGATCGGTGACGGTGATGTGATCCATCATCGGCATCGCCACACCCTGACGCGCTTTGACTGCGGCGCGGGCGGCTTGATCAAGCTGGTCCCAATCTTCCGGTCGCCACAGACATTCGGTGACATGGCCGTAGGTCTCGGTCAGCCCGTAGACTTGGGTCACGTTAAATCCCAGCTGTTCGATTTTGGAGAGGGTGGCGGGGGCGGGCGGCGCACCGGCGGTGAACACCTCAACGGTGTGGTCAAAGCTGCGGCGTTCGGCATCGGGGGCGTTCACGATCGTGTTCAGCACGATAGGCGCACCTCCGAAATGGGTCACCCCTTCGTCCGCAATGGCGTCATAGATATTAGCCGCTGTAATATCGCGACAGCACACCAGCGTGCCGCCGATCAGCGGCATCATCCATGTGTGGTTCCAGCCATTGCAGTGAAACAGCGGTACGATCTGCATGAACACTGGATGCAGCACCATGCGCCAGCTGATTACCGTGCCCATCGTCATCAGGTAAGCGCCCCGATGGTGATAGACGACACCTTTGGGCCTGCCTGTGGTGCCTGAAGTGTAGTTAAGCGCAAGGCTTTCCCATTCGTCTTGCGGCATGATCCAGTCGAACGCCGCATCCGCGCCTGCCAGCACGTCTTCGTAAAGCGGATGACGGCCCTTGGCGGGCAGCTCTGGGTCCGCCACTTCGATGATCTCTGGCGGTTGCCCCTCCATCTTTGCGCAGGCGGTTTCGACCAAGTCTACAAATTCGCTATCGACCAGTACCACCTTGGCTCCGCCGTGATCGAAGATATAGCTGACGGTGCCCACATCGAGCCGTGTGTTGATGGTGTTCAGCACCGCACCACAGGCTGGCACGCCGAAATGCGCTTCGGCCTGCGCAGGTGTGTTCGGCAAAAGCGTCGCGACCACATCGCCGGGTTTGACGCCCATAGCGGCAAGAGCAGCGGCAAGGCGGGTGCAGCGGGCATAATAGTCGGCGTAGTTCACGCGGTGATCGCCATAGATCACGGCAGGACGATTGGCAAACACGGATGCGGCGCGGCGCAGATGCGACAGCGGGGTCAGGGGTACATGATTTGCCGCACATTTATCCAAGCCGGTTTCGTCGCTCATCCACCCCATGTCGCTTCCTCCGTCATTGCGCGTCGCTCTGGCGGTTGAGTATTGCGGCGGGATCGTGACATTGAAAGAGTGATTATCGTTTTAAAGGGCTACAGAGTGGACAATGACAGCATCAAACCCGGTCTGGCCGCGGCATCTGTGCTGGCGGGGATGTTCACGCTGGGGCTGACGGATAATTTTGTTCCCTACATTTCCGAGCGCGGATCGTTGTGGCAGTTCCATTTGGTCCGCTCTGTCATGGCGTTTGTGGTTCTGGGCTGTGTTGTTCTGCTGGGCTACGGCAGTTTCCGTGCCCGCAGACCAATTGCAGTGGCAGGGCGCAGCCTGTTTCAGGCGGGTGCGATGCTGATCTATTTCGGCTGTCTGTCGGTCCTGCCCATCGGGGTTGTGGTTGCGGGGCTGTTCACGGCTCCGTTGTTTGTGGTGCTGATCACGGTGCTGGTGCAGCGCCAGCGCGTAGGGCCATTTCGCTGGGGCGCGGTTGTCGCAGGGTTCATCGGGGCGCTGATGGTGATCCGGCCCGATCCCGCAGCGCTTGATCCGGTGGCGTTTCTGCCAATCCTCGCCGGGCTTCTGTATGCCATCGGCGCTGTGGCGACCCGTACCTGGTGCGAAGGAGAAAGCACGCTGACCCTTACCGCCGGATTTTTCGGCATGCTGGGTGTCTTTGGTCTGATAGGGGTTTTTGTGGTCTCGGGCGATGCGCCAGCCGGGCATTCAGGCTTTGTGCTGCGGTCCTGGGGGCCGCTTGATGCGGCAATGCTGTTCTGGTTCGCGGTTCAGGCGGTCGGCTCGCTCATCGGCATCGCGCTAATCTTTCGCGGCTACCAGATGGGGGAGGCAAGCCGTGTCGCCGTGTTTGAATATTCGCTTCTGGTTTTTGCCAGCTTCTGGGCTTGGGTGCTGTGGGGGCAAGGCGTGCCGCCGCTCGGGCTGGCAGGCATGGGGTTGATTGCAGCGGCAGGGGCGGGGATTGCTATCCGCTCGGATCAGCCCATCGCCTCGGGCCGCATGCCAAAGGTGTCGCCGTGATCATCAGCAAGGGGCGGTCCTATATCTTTGTGCACATCCCCAAGACCGGGGGCACCTCGCTGGCGCTGGCGCTGGAAGACCGTGCGATGAAGGATGACATTATGCTGGGCGATACGCCCAAGGCACGCAATCGTCGAAATAGAGTGAAGGGCATCCAGACATCGGGGCGGTTGTGGAAACATTCCACATTGGCAGACATTAACGGACTGGTGAGTGTGGAAGAGATCGCGCAGATGTTCACCTTTACGCTGGTGCGCAACCCGTGGGACCGGATGGTCAGCTACTACCATTGGCTCAAGGAGCAGAGCTTTGACCATCCGGCGGTCGTGTTGGCCCGGCGTACCAGTTTTGAGGCCTTCCTGCGCGATCCGGCAATCCAGGCCGCTCAACGCAACTGGCCTGCGTCCCGCTATATGGCTGATCTCAACGGCACCGAGCGAAGTTCCAGCTACATCCGGCTCGAGCATTTCGCTCAAGACGCCGAACCCCTGATCGCGCATCTGGGGTTCGACCTGCAACTGCCACGCGAAAACCGATCTGCCCGGTCAGAGAACTTTCGGGATTATTATTCAAGCGCGCTGCGCGAGATCGTGGCTGATTGCTGCGCCGAGGATATCGCGCGATTCGGGTACAGTTTTATCTAGTTTCCCTTTGCGCGTGATTTGTTGCGGACACCCAATTACCCGCTGCGCCGGACCTAATTCTGTCGAAACCCGCAGAACTGTTGCCCGAAGCGATACCAATGCCCCATTTGCGCCGCTTTCACGGCCACTCTCGAACAAGAGAATCGCTCCAATTGGTTTCAGTTAATGCAACAGCGCCCTGCCACGGCGCATCACCATGGGGATGGTAGATATGTTTGGATGGAAGACAAAAACGGCCGCGATGCCACAGCGCACAGCGGAAATGACAGGTGCCTATGATGGTGGCCTGAGCGCACAGACACACGGCCTGATGGCCGGCACCAAGCTGGCGTCCAATCTGGGCTGGCGCGCGATTGAGGCGTTGGCGGTGGGTGATGCAGTACTGACTTTCGACAACGGCATGCAGCAGATCGTCGAGATCCGCCGCCAGACTTTCTGGCTGGATGCGCCTGACACAAACCCTGCCAACTGGCCGGTGATCGTGCCCGTGGGCGCTTTGGACAACCGCGAGCCTCTGACGCTTTTGGCCGATCAAGGTGTGATCGTGGAAAGCGATGCCGCCGCAGAGACCTTTGGCGATCCTTTCGCAATCGTGCCCGCCCATGTGCTGGACGGCGTGCGCGGCATCCACCGTGCAGCACCAGCCGAAAAGGTCGAACTGATCGCGATCTATTTCGAGAATGAAGAAGTGATCTACGCCGAAGGCGGCGCGCTGATCCACTGCCCGAAATCCACTATGACGCTGGATGCGTTCCTGAATGCCGATCCGGCGGCCTATGACGTGCTGTCCACGCAGGACGCGGCGTTTCTGGCGGAATGTCTTGCGGTCGAAGACCAGATGCTGGCCACTGGTGGCTGGGTTGACGGTCAGGCAGCGGTGCACTGCTGATGTGATCTTTCGTGTCGCCCGGGGGCAGGGCGGCACAGCAAGCTATTCCCCATAGTGGAGAGGGGTCGTGTGAGAGGCACGGCCCCTTTTTTGTGCCTCCTGCACCCCGACATGACACGTTGACGGTAGCATTTGATAGATTAAGCTGAATTCCAAAGTATTTGAACGTCTTTGACGCGAGCGGGGGTAGATGGCCACTGTGACGAATGTCCGTCTTCGGCAAGCACCGCAAATGGCGCTTGAGAAACCTCAAACCAGCCGGATCGTTCTTTCTGCGTCTCAGATGCGTTACAGCGCGCGACGTTGGCACGCGGAGAACCCCGAGTTTACCCTGAACATTCTCACGCAGATGGGCCGGTGCAAAACGCCCCAGACCCGCGAACAGGCGATGGCCTTTCACAGCGAAGCGCTTGCCGTTGGGTTCTGGTCTAAAAAGGACATCGTTCAATATGTTGTGGCCTGCCTACATGCCAAGGGAAGCATGTGCGATGTGGCGTCTTTTCGTCGGTTTATTGAGAATTATACCGAGGCCGACCAGGACATCATGCAGGCCTTTATCGACAGCCAGCCGATACACTATTGGACCTACGTTTCGGAAAAAGGGTCTGTTGCCAGAAGGGATTCGGAATGAGTGAATGTGAGACCGCGCTTGGGCCAGGTCTGGCCGCCTACCAGGAACTCACGGATGCGGGACGGTTTTGTGATCTTGCGGACTTCGATGACAATTTGGCCAGGATATGCCGGGGAGCGTCAGGTGAAGTGCGCAACCGGGCCTTGGCCGCCGCTGACAAACGGATGTTGTGCGCGGTATTGTGTTGTTGCAACAGAAGACCTGCTGTCAGTCAGACCAACAGAAACCAGTATCAGACGTGTGCCGACCGCACCCTTTCAGCCGCGGAGCAGTTCATGGGAAACGACAGTCGGTTCAAACCGGAGGTCAGCTATAACATGCGCACGAATCCTCCAACGCCGCTGATGGAAAGGTCAATCTTCGGGAACGATACAACAGACGCGATTGATTGGACACGAGGCGGTATTGAGCATATCAAGAACCGGATCGGACAGGACGGGACACCCTATCAGACAGGCGATGCCCGGCGTCCTGACGTTATCATTGTCCGGGATCCCGAATCGCCGCCCGTTCAGACCAATATAACGCGTGTCGTCGAGTTCAAATTTCCGGGCGACTCCTTCAGCGACGAACAACGTGCAAATTATCAACGAATTGGGGGCATGCCCCCGCTGGAATTGAACGTCGAAGAATGCGATTGCGCCGATGATGATGAAACCCGGGGGCAGGTTGCGCTGGTAACTGCGGCGCAGGATGTAACAGAGAATGACCGCTCGCTGCTATCGCGGATCGGGTGGGGGGCCCTTGGCACCGTGGCGGCAATAGGGACCGCCATTATGGCGATTGTGCCGCTTGATGGGCCTGCGGGTGAAATTGCTTTGGGCGCTGGCACTGCGGCGGCTTTCGGTCGGGCCTTCGCCGCGACTGGCTGGACACTGGCGCGCCAGCGCGCCGCTGCCACTGTGGCCACGCAAAGATGGCAGACAATCTTTGGAGGAGGTTTCTAACGTGACAGACCCCGAGCTGAACCCATTTGACATCCTGAACGCCATCGAAATCCCGGTGCCCGTCGGCAAAACCACCTACGTCGGTGGACGTGTATGCTTTGCGATGATGTTTTTTCTGTCGGCGCAGGGCGACGGTTCAATCCCCGCGCGTCTGGTGCGGGCCGAAGCGCGGGTGCGAGAGGTCTTCGGGACCGACTGCTACGATTTTTGGACCGCGCAAGAGCCGTTTCGGCCCACACCAGTCAAGACGACACCACCGCCGGACCTTGGAACTTTGCATGACGATTTTGTCGCCAATGACGCTCAAAGCAAGACCGGCGCTTTCAATTTTAAGCTTTGGACCGGGCGGCGGGATGGCAAGGCACCACCGACCCAGATGGTCAGCTATTTCTACGAGCGTGCGCATGAGCAGGAGGCCTATGCCGAATATGACATGGCCGAGACCTTTCAAGTCAATATCCCGCTGCCGACGATTGAGGAGATGAACCAGCCAAGTTTCCTCCAACAGCTTTTTGCAAGTCTGTGCGAAATCCTGCGGCCGTTATCGGCTGTGGGGGGGCTGTGCCTTGCCACGCCCTTGTCGGCGGCGGTGTTGCAAGACCGGCAGCACCTGCTTTATCCGCTGCTGAACACGCACCCCGGCCTGTTGGTCGGGCAGGCGCTGGATATGGCCGCAGGCACCAGATTCCGGATGAGTGCTGTGAACTGGCTGACAGCGGTGCATGCTGATTTGCTGGACCTTTGCGGCGGCGCGGATGAGGTCAGGGGGGCGCTGTCACTCGATGGGTTTCATACCAAAGACTTCGCAGACGGCGGGCTGCTGATACAGGCTGGCCCATCGCCGCAGGGGGGGGACACCACACAAGGCATTGGCATCCCGCATTACGGTGAACTTGCCCGCGCTCTGGAGCCTGCCCGGTTGCAGTTCGAAGGGCGTATCCCGCATGTTCCGGCCTACGGGCCGGAGGACGTGCTTTACGCACCTGATCTGCTGGCGAAGACCCAGAATGCGTGGCTGGCGCGGTTCGACCACATGTAGATCGCCGCAACAACGGGCGCGGGGCATAGCTCTCACAAAAAAAGGGGCACCGAAGTGCCCCTTTGATCGTTCTGCAGTTGTGTCAGCGTGTTGCTTAGGCGGCCTGCGCCTCGCCGCCGAAACGGTCATAGAAGCTTTGGTTCTTGGCCGCCATTTCGCGCAGCAGGTCAGGGCATTTGAAACGCTCACCGAATTGCGCTTCAAGCTGGTCACAGCGTTCAGCAGCATAGGGCGTGCCAATCATGTCGAGCCATGAGAACGGACCGCCGGACCAAGGCGCAAAGCCCCAGCCGAGGATCGCGCCGACGTCGCCCTCGCGGATGTCCATCAACACGCCTTCTTCCAGCGCACGCACAGCTTCCAGCACCTGCACGAACATCAAACGGTCCTGAACGTCCTGCAGCTCGGGCTGTACTTCGGCTAATGGATATTTGTCGTGCATGCCTTTCCAGTAGCCCAGACGCTTGCCCTTTTCGTCATAGTCGAAATAGCCTGCCTTGGTTTTGCGGCCCAGACGGCCCTGTTCTTCCAGCCAGACAATCAGGTTGTCGGCCTCGGAGCTTGGATAGGCGTTGCCCATTGCAGCCTTGGTCGCCCGCATGATCTTGGTCGCCAGATCGACAGAGGTTTCATCGCCCAGCTGCACCGGACCCACGGGGAAGCCCAGCATCTGTGCGGCCTGGTCGATGTACCACGGGGCCACACCTTCGGTGATCATGCGGTTTGCTTCGCCGCCGTAGGGGATGATACAACGGTTCGCGTAGAAGAAACGCGCGTCATTGACCACGATCGGTGTCTTGCGGATCTGGCGCACATAGTCGAGCGCCTTGGCAACCGCACGGTCGCCGGTTGCCTTGCCTTTGATGATCTCAACCAACGCCATGCGTTCCACAGGGCTGAAGAAGTGGATGCCGATATATTGCTCCTGACGGCTGGAGGCCTTGGCGAGCTCGGTGATCGGCAGGGTCGAGGTGTTCGAGGCAAAGATGCAATCCTCGGGGATCACCGCTTCGACCTTTTGGGTCATTTCGGCCTTAACTTTGGGGTCTTCGAACACCGCTTCGATGATCAGATCACATCCTTTGAGCGCGTCCAGATCAGGGGTCGCGTTGATCAGCGCCAATGCGGCTTCTTTCTTCTCGACGGTGCCTTTCTTGCGGGCGATGCCCTTGTCGAAATAGGCCTCGGCATAGGCTTTGCCCTTATCGGCGGCGGCCTGATCACGGTCGATCAGCACCACTTCGATGCCTGCTTGCACCGATACCAGTGCAATGCCCGCACCCATCATGCCGGCCCCCAACACGCCCAGTTTCTTGACCCGTTGATCCGGAATGCCTTGAGGGCGCACCGCGCCTTTTTCCAGCGCTTCCTTGTTCAGGAACAGCGAACGGATCATGGCAGAAGACGAGGGGTTCATCAGCACGGAGGTGAACCAACGGGCCTCGATCTTCAGGGCCGTGTCGAAAGGCACCAGTGCCCCTTCGTAGACTGCCGAGAGCAGGGCTTTGGCAGCAGGAAATGCTCCTTTGGTCTTGCCGTTAATCATGGCGTTGGCCCCGACGAAGGTCATGAAACCGGCAGGATGGTAGGGGGCACCGCCGGGCATTTTGTATCCCTTGGCGTCCCATGGTTTGACCAGATCGGCGTCTTTGGCATTCAGCACCCATTCCTTTGCAGCAGCAACCGGGTCGGCCACCACTTCGTCAATGGTGCCAGCTTTGACAGCGGCGGCAGGGGCGAGCATTTTGCCTTCAAGCAGCAGCGGTGAGGCCGCCATTGCACCCAGTTTGAAGCTCAGGCGCGTTGTGCCACCGGCGCCGGGAAAGATACCGACGAGAATTTCGGGCAGGCCGATGCGGGCCTTGGGATTGTCTGCGCAAAAGATGCGGTGCGTGGCCAGAGGCAGCTCAAGGCCGATGCCAGCGGCAGTGCCGGGCAGGGCGGCTGCGATCGGCTTGCCGCCTTTGTTGGTCTTGGAGTCCATGCCGGCGCGTTCGATCTTGCGCAGCAGGGTATGCATGCGCATCGTGCCCTCAAATAGGCCCTTTGCCGGATCATCGCCTGCGTCTTCGCGCATTTTTGCCAGCAGGTTCAAGTCCATGCCACCGGCAAAAGAGCCTTCCTTGCCAGAGGTGATCACGATGCCTTTAACAGCGTCATCAGCCAAAGCTGCGTCAATGTGGGCGTCCAGTTGCGAAAGTCCGTCAATGGACATCACATTCATGGATTTGCCTTCGACGTCCCATGTGATGATGGCAACGCCATCGGCGTCTGTTTTCATAGTGAAATCGGTCATATCGGGTTCCTTTCCGACTGAATTTTAAGATCAGACACGGGCGGCTGCCTGTCCACGTGCACGAGGATGCCAAAAGCACCTGCTTTGTTCGCGACCATGTTCAGGCAGCTTGCTTCGCGCCATATTTTGTCTGTACCCCGCACCAGGCGGAGTTGATTTTGGTAGGGTTCTATCACCCGGTTGGCACCCCGCATGCGGTGGCTGATGTGGGAGCCTGTGATTTCATCGTCGCCGACGAACCGCGCGTCTTGTGCAATCCTTACCAGATCCGTGATGCCTTCGGCCGTCAGACAGGTGCGGAAGTCGTGGAACATCTGTTTGGCATCCTCGGCAGTCTTGGCGATGAAACGGTTGGACATGGTGACAACTTCATGCGGGAAACGCAGGTTCTGGGCAAAATCCTCGAACCGCCCGGCCAACAACGCGCGGGTCAGCGTATCAAGATGACGCTGATACACCGCGAGCGCTGCGGGATCGGTGCTGTTCGAAGACTGGCTCATGCTGTCCGCGCTTACATCCGTTCGATGATCGTGGCTGCCCCCATGCCGGACGCAATGCAGAGCGTTGCAAGGCCGACCTCTTTGTCCTGCCGCTCAAGTTCGTCCAGCAGTGTGCCGATGATCATCGCGCCCGTGGCACCCAGGGGGTGGCCCATCGCGATGGAGCCACCGTTCACGTTCACCTTGTCATGATCGACGCCGAATTTGTCCATGAACAGCATCACGACTGCGGCAAAGGCTTCATTGACCTCAAAGAGATCAATGTCACCAATATCCATACCGTTATCGGCGAGGATTTTATTGGTCGCAGGCACGGGACCGGTCAGCATGATGGTCGGGTCTGTGCCGATCTTGGTGGTTGCACGGATGCGGGCACGCGGCTTCAGGCCATGCTCTTCGCCAAACTCCTTGTTGCCGATCAGCACAGCGGCGGCACCGTCCACGATACCGGACGAGTTGCCCGCGTGGTGGATGTGATTGATCTTTTCGAGATGCGGATACTTCAGCCGCGCTACGGCATCAAAGCCGGGCATGACCTCGCCCATCTGCTGGAAAGCAGGATTGAGCGCACCCAGCGACTGCATGTCGGTCTGCGGGCGCATGTATTCGTCGTGATCCAGAATGCTCAGCCCATTCTGGTCGCGGATGGTGATGACGGAGCTTTTGAACCGGCCCTCGTCCCATGCCTTTTGTGCGCGCTGTTGAGAGGCGACAGCAAGCTGGTCCGCATCGTCGCGGCTGTAGCCGTATTCGGTGGCGATGATGTCGGCGGAGATGCCTTGCGGTACAAAATACTGCTCCATCGCGAGGGTCGGATCGACCGCAATCGCGGCCCCATCGCTACCCATTGCCACGCGGCCCATCATCTCGACGCCACCGGCGATGTAGGCTTTGCCGGCACCACCTTTTACCTGGTTGGCGGCCAGATTGACGGCTTCCATGCCCGAGGCACAAAAGCGGTTGATGGCAAGTCCGGGAATACGCTCATCCAGATCAGAGGCGAGAACAGCGGAACGGGCCAGACAGCCGCCCTGTTCCATCACTTGTGTGACGTTGCCCCAGATCACGTCCTCGACGGCATGACCTTCGAGGTTGTTGCGGTCTTTCAAAGCGTTCAGGGTTTGCGACGACAAACGCAGGGCAGTCACTTCGTGCAGCGCACCATCCTTGCGGCCTTTGCCACGTGGGGTGCGGATTGCGTCATAGATATAGGCTTCGGTCATGGAGGATCTCCTTTGGAAGGGTTGTTCAGGCGCGGTCAGCGGGGCTGCCGGGCATCAAATCATAGGGGGCTTTCCAGCCCGGTGTGTCGGACAGACGCGTGAGCCACGCGTCGATGTTGGGCCATTCGCTTCGGTCGAAACCAAAAGGTTCAGGGTAATAAAGGTAGCCGCAGCAGGTCATATCGGCGTTTGTCAGGCTGTCCCCGACAATCCAGTTCCGTCCCGCGAGGTGGTCGTCCAGCACAGCGTAGGTGCCTTTGAGGCGGGCCAGATGAAAGCCGATGACCTCTTTGGGTTGTTTGTCTTCGGGCAGGAAATTCATCAGGAACCGCGTAACGCCCGCCATGGAGCTGAGCTTGTGGTTGTCCCAGAGCACCCAGCGCAGAATCTCGCGACGTTCCTCGGCGTTCCGGCCGCCATGCTTGCCGGACTTCTCGGAGACGTAGTCTTGAATGATACCGGACTGCGTGAGTTTTACGTCGCCGTCGATCATCACCGGCGCTTCGCCCATGATATTCAAGTTGCTCTTGAATTCAGCAGTACGGCCCGCGCCGTTGAAAAAGTCGATCTTGACCGGTTCCCAGTCCAGCCCGGAAAGTTCCAACGCCAATGCGGCCTTGTAGGAATGGCCGGATTCGCCGAAGCAATGTAGTTTGATGGTCATGGGTCGGTCCTTGCTGTTGCTGGTGTGTCGGGTATTTTTAAAAAGGTGAAATGGGGCGATGCACCCTGTCTTCACCCTTTTTCAAATATCCGACGCTGTCTTTTGCGGCAGGCGCGCGTCACAAGTTGCGCGCAATCAGTTCCTTCATAATTTCGTTGGTGCCGCCGTAGATGCGCTGGACGCGGGCGTCGGTCCACATTTCGGCGATGGCATATTCTTGCATAAACCCGTAGCCGCCATGCAGCTGCAAGCATTCGTCCAATACTTCGCCCTGGGTATCCGTCAGCCAGTATTTGGCCATTGCGGCGCGGTCTACGGTCAGTTCGCCGCGCAGGTGTTCGGCCATGCATTGATCAAGGAAAGCGCGGGCCACGGCGGTTTTGGTTTTGCATTCCGCCAGCTTGAAGCGGGTGTTCTGGAATTGGGTCAGCGGGCCGCCGAAGGCTTCGCGTTCTTTGCAGTATTTGATGGTGCGTTCGACGGCCCCTTCCATCGCACCCACGGCTTCGCAGGCGATGATCAGACGTTCTTGCGGCAATTGCTGCATCATCTGGTAGAAGCCCTGGCCTTCCTGCTGGCCGAGAATGTTTTCAGGCGGAATTTCCACGTTGTCAAAGAACAGCTCTGACGTGTCTGAGGCGTGTTTGCCGATCTTGTCGAGGTTGCGGCCCCGCTGAAAGCCTGCAGCCCCATCGGTTTCCACAACCACCAAAGACACGCCTTTGGAGCCTTCCTCGGGGTTTGTCTTGGCCGCTACGATGATCAGATTGGCGTGTTGGCCGTTGGTGATAAAGGTTTTCTGCCCCGACAGGCGGTAGGCATTGCCCTCACGCACGGCCTTGGTCTTGATCGCCTGCACATCCGATCCGGTAGAGGGTTCGGTCATTGCCAAAGCGCCGACCATTTCACCCGACGCCATCTTGGGCAGCCAGCGTTTTTTCTGATCTTCAGTGCCATAGGCCAGAACGTAATGCGCGACGATGCCGGAATGGATGTTGTTGCCCCAGCTGGCCAGATTGGCGCGTGCGCTTTCGATAAAGATCGCGGCGTCGTGCCCGAAATCACCACCCGCGCCGCCGTATTCCTCGGGGATCGACGCGCAAAGCAGACCGAGCGCACCGGCCTCTTGCCATATGTCGCGGTCCATTTCCGACTGATTGCGCCATTTCTCGAACTTGGGAGCCCATTCGGTGTTGATGAAATTCGCCGTCATCTCGGCAAGCATCTGGTGCTCTTCGGTCATCCAGATGGATTTTGGCGTGGTCATGTCTTTCATCGTGTCCTCCCCCAAGGTCGCTTAACGTTTCCGGTCTTCCAACTCGGCGTTGAACAACCTGAGCCTTGCGGTCAGGTTTTCCTCGTTCATCACCGACCCGAAATTCTCGAACAGAAAGGACAGGGCCTCACCTTCGTCCAGCCCTGCTTCGGCGCTAAATCTCTTCAAGGCGCGGTAGCCGTCTTCGGTCATGGCGACGGGAAAGCGGCGGGTCAGGCGAAAGCGTTTGGGCACAAGTCTCTCCGGATTGAGCGGGGCGGGGCAGGCCCCGCCACCCCCAGCTTAGAAGTTTGCCGCGTCCAGCGCCATCACTGTGTCGGCACCCGATTGGATGCGCGTCAGGTGCAGCGCCGTGGCAGGCAGTTGGCGTGCCATATAGTAGCGGCCTGTGGTCAGTTTGGTCTCGTAGAACACCGCGTCAGAGGTGCCAGCGTCAAGCGCGGTTTTTGCCGCCAGACCCATCTTGGCCCACATCAGGCCAAGGCAGACCTGGCCAAACATATGCATGAAGTCATTCGACCCCGCCAAAGCATGGTTCGGATTTTTCATCCCGTTCTGCATGAAGTACATGCCAGCCGCTTGCAAATCCTTGCTGGCGGCTTTCAGCGGTTCCATGAAGTCCTTGTCGAATGCCGCATCCGCGCCTCCGTTGTCCTTGATGAAGGATTTGACCAGATCAAAGAAGGCCATAACGTGCTTGCCGCCATCCTGAGCCAGCTTCCGACCCACCAGATCAAGTGCCTGAACGCCGTTTGCACCTTCGTAGATCATGGCGATACGTGCGTCGCGGGTGAACTGGGACATGCCCCATTCTTCAATATAGCCGTGGCCACCGTAGACCTGCTGAGCCTTTACGGTCATGTCATAGCCGACATCGGTCAGGAACCCTTTGATCACCGGCGTCAGCAACGACACCAGACCATCAGCATCCTTGTCACCCGAGCGGTGAGCCGCGTCGATCATGGTGGCACCCCAGAGGATAAACGCACGTGCGCCTTCGACAAAGGATTTCTGTTCCATCAAAGAACGGCGGATATCGGGATGCACAATCAGCGGATCGGCTGGTTTGTCGGGGGCTTCGGCTCCGGTGACAGCGCGGCCCTGCAAGCGGTCCTTCGCATATTCCAACGCGTTCTGATACGCGACGTCGGCCTGAGCCAGACCCTGCATGCCGACACCCAGACGGGCTTCGTTCATCATGGTGAAC
Source organism: Sulfitobacter noctilucae (assembly GCF_000622365.1). Lineage (GTDB taxonomy): Bacteria > Pseudomonadota > Alphaproteobacteria > Rhodobacterales > Rhodobacteraceae > Sulfitobacter > Sulfitobacter noctilucae. The sequence continues at coordinate 239,231 of NZ_JASC01000003.1, forward strand.
ATGGCGCGCATGCCTTTGTGCTCTTCGCCCAGAAGGAAGCCGGTGGCTTCATCGTAGTTCATCACGCATGTAGAGTTGCCGTGGATACCCATCTTGTCCTCGATGGAGCCGACAGTCGCGCCGTTACGCTCGCCCAACGAGCCGTCTTCGTTCACGTTGAACTTGGGCACGATGAACAGAGACACGCCCTTGATGCCTTCGGGGCCGCCTTCGATCTTGGCCAGCACCAGATGGATGATGTTGTCGGCCATGTCATGCTCACCCGAAGAAATGAAGATTTTCTGACCGGTGATCTTGTAGCTGCCATCCGGCTGAGGCGCGGCTTTGGTGCGCATCATGCCCAGATCGGTGCCGCAATGCGGCTCTGTCAGGTTCATGGTGCCGGTCCAGTCACAAGAGACCATCTTGGGCAGGAAGGTATCTTTCTGCTGGTCGGTCCCATGTGCAAGGATCGCCGATGCCGCACCGTGGGTCAGACCCTGATACATGGTAAAGGCCTGGTTTGCCGCCGAAAACATCTCTCCTACGGCTGAGCCGATAACCTGCGGCATGTTCTGCCCGCCATATTGCTCTGGCATGTCCAGACCGGGCCAGCCGCCTTCTTTCACTTTCTCAAAAGCGTCCTTGAATCCGGTGGGCGTGTAGACCACGCCATTCTCCAGACGGCAGCCTTCGGTGTCACCGATCACGTTCAGGGGGGCGATGACCTCGGATGTCAGCTTGCCCGCTTCTTCAAGGATGGCAGACGTGAAATCGGGTTCCAGATCATCATAACCGGGCGTCTTGGCTTCGGAGATTTTCAGAACGTCGTGCAGTACGAACTGCATATCCCTCGTGGGTGCTGTATAAGATGGCATGGTGGCTCTCCCTGATGGTGTGTCGGTGGACGTGCGGCGGGGTTTATTCAGCAGCAGTCCGTGTTTGCTTCATGGAGGCAATCATCTTTTCCCCCCATTTGAGTTGTTCTTTCAGATCATCAATGGCCGCATCCATTTCCTGACGCTGGGATTCAAGATCGGCCAGGCGGTCGCGGGCGATGTCATAGGCGCGGGTGATCTGGGTCTGTTGCTGGTCACCCTTATGATAAAGGTCGAGCAACTGCCGAATTTCCTCGAGGCTGAAGCCAAAGCGCTTGCCGCGCAGGATCAGCTTGAGCCGCGCGCGGTCGCGCTTGGTGAACAGACGCTTCTGGCCCTGACGCTCTGGAAACAGGAGCTCCTTAGCTTCGTAGAACCGCAAAGTGCGGGGCGTTACTTCGAATGCGTCGCACATTTGGCGGATCGTCATCATATCGGTCGTCATCTCTCATACTCTCATCAAATGGATACAACAGCTGTGTTTCTGACGCCGATGTGTGATGCTTGAAGCCGCCATACAATACCTGTTCACGTTGACGTAACTGGGACGTCACGTCACATTCAAAGTTGACGTAGCGGATGCGAAGGTAACGCAGTCGTAGTGGTTCGGAATGGCTTGGTGCCATGTCGTTTAGGACCGGACGATTAAGGAAACATGCTGCGCTGCGCATAATCATTTCTATTTGAGCGTGAAACGCTGGGCGCTTGTAGGATGGTGCGTTAGAAAAGTTGCAGCAGGGCGGAATCATCGGCATCAAGGAGGCGCAATGGCACAGAAATTGTCGATTGAGTATTTCGTCACCATGTGTGGTGGGGTGACACGGCTGGCAGATTTGTGGTCGCTCAGCACAGAGTATCTTGGGTCGCAGGGCATCAGGATCGTCGACTACAATACAACTGAGCGGGTACGGCAGGGCACTCATTTCTCACACATCGTGCAAAAAGGGTTCCCGGATGCCTGGGTCAAGCACTACGTTATGGAAAGATTGCGCCGGTTTGATCCGATCCCCAAAACCGCTATGCGGTTACAGCGCCCGTTCCTGTGGTCACAGACCGGAAGCTTCTGGGCATTGCGCCCCGAGCAGCAGGACTTTTTAGAAGAGCGCGCACGAAACGTACCCGGCGACGGTCTGGTGATCCCGGTGTACGGCCCCAATATGTTGAACGCCTGCGTTGGTTTCGGGTTCGGAGATCGGGTCCCTGACCTGTCGGACCGCGAGATTTTCAATTTTCAGACTGTCGCGCAGATGGGGCATCTGCGCTACTGCGAAATCACACGGGAGCGCCGGCAAAAGACAGACCTTTCTCCGCGCGAGATTGATGTGCTGCGCTGGATTGTGCGCGGCAAAAGCAATTCTGTCATAGCGGAAATATTGGGCATCTCGCGGCATACTGTGGACACAATGACCCGGCGGATGTTTGATAAACTGCATGTACACGACCGGACGTCTGCCGCGGTGCTTGCCATGGGGTCGGGTTTGATCGACAGACCGATAGATACCGATTGATCGGGACATTTCCGGTCCGGGTCAGATGTGGCGCAGTTGCGTGACATGCCACAGTGCGATTTGTGGAGTAGGTCGCTGCGAATTCTCTCCCATTCCTAGTTTTTCCAGAAAGCGCGTCATGCCCCAACACTTCTATGGTCCCGATCCGTCGGATGCAGCGCGGCTTCGTGCGCTTGCTGACCTGCGTCAGGCGACAGCGCTGGTCGAGACAGCGGCCTTTGATCTGGCCGAGCGTATTCCCAGCCATCTGGTTGCCGATTTGATGATGGCCGCCGCCCAGATCGACCGGCTGGCGGCCAAGATCAGCCCGACATCCGGACATACAAACTAGGCTCTCGCAGTCCGCGCGTCAGGCGCCGGAACGTGCGCTTGCCATATCAGCAAGGGCCGCAGCGGTATCTTCGCGGGATTGGCGCAATTCATCGATGGCTTCTTCCAACTGGGCGCGTTGGTCTGCCAGTTCAAGCAACTGTCTGTCCGCGCTTTTCAACCAGGCCTGCATCTGGGCCTCGGTGCCGTCTTTCTCGTAAATCATCAGCCATTGGCGGATGCCCTCAAGGGCAAAACCGAATTTGCGACCGCGCATGATGAGTTTCATCCGGGCAATTTCACGCGGTCCATAGAATCGGGCGCGGCCCTCGCGGTCCGGCTGAAGCAGTTCGATGTATTCGTAATAGCGCAGCGTGCGTGGTGTCACGTCGAATGCAGCGCACATTTCTTTGAACGTCAAACGATCATCTGCCATGCTTGTCCCCTTTCCGGAAGCATAAGCTAGGACGATGCAGAGGCAAGCGCAACAGGTCCCCTTGCCCTTGCCCGAACAGGGGGAGATAAAGGGCCAAAGTGCCCAAAGGACCACCCATATGTCGAATAAAATTAAACTTGCGGGGCAGTTCATTCAGGCTTTGCCCCACGCGGTAGCGCTTGGCATGACACTGGATGATCTCGATGCGGGTACTGCGGTTCTTTCCATGCCTTACTCGGAGAAAATCATTGGCGACCCGCGAACAGGCGTTGTGCACGGTGGTGCCGTCTCCGCTTTGCTAGATACCTGCTGTGGTGCTGCAGTGATGAGCCATCCAAGCAATCCACCCGGCACTGCAACAATCGACCTGCGTATCGAATATCTGCGTGCGGCCACACCGGGACAGCGGATCACGGCGACGGCAACCTGCTATCACGTCACCCGCTCGGTCGCCTTTGTGCGGGCCACGGCCACGGATGAGGACACGGACGTGCCGGTCGCGATGGCCACGGGCACCTTTACAGCGGGGGCAAGTGCATGATCAAACGTCCTGAGCCTGTGCAAATCGTCAAACAACGTCGCGACGGGGTGCTGAAAGCGCTCGTTGAGGGTGTGCCCTACATCCAGTTTCTGGGAATTGAATTTGAACGTCGCGGGGACGAACTGACGGCGATCCTGCCTTTCAAAGAAGAGCTGATCGGCAATCCGATCCTGCCCGCGCTGCATGGCGGGGCAACCTCGGCCTTTCTGGAGGTGACAGCGATCATTTCGCTGAGCTGGACAAATTTGTGGGAACGGATGGAAAGCGGGGCGCTTGAGACCGAGAACATTGATCACAACCACCTACCACGCATGCCCAAGACAATCGACTTTACGGTGGATTACCTCCGGTCGGGGCTGCCGCGCGATGCTTACGCGCGCGCGCGCATCACCCGCGCAGGACGCCGCTATGCCAGTGTGACGGTCGAAGCGTGGCAGGATAACCGCAGCCGTCTGTACGCGCAGGCTACCGGGCATTTCGTGATGCCGCGGCAGGAAAGCTAGGTGGCGGCACCGGCGGGCGCAGAGCGCCCGGCAGCCCCTCAGATCACCCATCGCCGTGTTCTGAACATCGCTTTGCCGATTGTTCTGTCGAATGCCACTGTGCCGATCCTTGGGGCGGTAGACACCGGCGTGGTCGGCCAGATGGGGTTGGCAGCGCCCATCGGTGCCGTGGGCATCGGGGCCATCATACTATCGGCGTTCTACTGGGTTTTCGGGTTTCTGCGCATGGGCACTGTTGGCCTGACCGCGCAGGCCGCCGGGAACGAGGATGTGCCCGAAGTCGCGGCGCTTCTCACGCGGGGCCTGCTGATTGGGCTGGGCGCTGGCGTCGCAATCATCATGCTGCAAGCATTGTTATTCTACGCGGCCTTCGCAGTTTCGCCTGCATCGGCAGAGGTCGAGAGGCTCGCCCGTCAATATATGGCGATCCGCATCTGGTCCGCGCCCGCGGCCATCTCGCTTTATGCGATCACCGGCTGGCTGATCGCACAGGAGCGGACGCGGGCGGTGCTGGTCATTCAGCTTTGGATGAATGGCCTGAATATCGTTTTGGATATCTGGTTTGTCATGGGGCTGGGCTGGGGCGTGCAGGGCGTGGCCTTTGCCACATTCCTTGCGGAATGGAGCGGTGCGGCCATGGGGCTGTGGTGCTGCCGTGCCGCCTTTGCCGGGCCGCACTGGCGCAATTGGGTACAGGTGTTCGACCGGATACGATGGGTGCGGATGGCCAAACTGAACACCGACATCCTGATCCGCTCACTCTTGTTGGAGGCGATGTTCGTCTCCTTCATGTTCATGGGGTCCGACCTGGGCGATGTGACCCTCGCGGCCAATCAGGTTCTGATGCAGTTCTTGATGATCACCGCCTTCGGCCTTGACGGGTTTGCCTTTGCAGCCGAGGCGCTGGTCGGCCATGCGGTTGGTGCACGGCAGCGCGCAGCCCTCAGACGGGGGGCGGTGATGGCGTCTTTCTGGGCCGGCATCACGGCGCTCCTGCTCACGGTGGCATTCTGGATGCTGGGGCCGATGATCATTGATCTGATGACCAAAGCGCCCGAGGTGCAGACCGCCGCGCGTGTGTATCTGCCCTATCTGGTGCTGGTGCCGCTGGCAGGAGTGGGGGCCTTTATGCTGGACGGCATCTTTATCGGTGCCACAAGGTCGCGGGACATGCGCAACATGATGGCAGTGTCCTTTGCCGTCTATGTGGTCGCGGTGCTGACCCTTGTGCCGTCTTTGGGCAACCACGGGCTGTGGTCTGCGATGCTGATTGCTTTCGTGGTGCGCGGATTGACGCTGTGGCTGCGGTATCCGGCGCTTGAACGTTCTGTGATTGCTGCTGTGCGTTAGCCATTCGTTGTATGATCATCGTCTATCAACCGTGGTCCATATAACCCTGATCAGACCAATTGCAGCACGTCTTCGGGAGGGCGGCCAATAACGGCTTTGGTGCCGGTCGAAGCAAGGGGCCGTTCGATCAGGATCGGATGCGCCGCCATCGCGGCGACCGCATCAACGTCGCTCATGTCTTTGGCGAGACCCAGCTCGCGAAACAGCTTCTCGCCGGTGCGCATCATCTGCATGGCGGGGATGCCGCCGAGCGCCTGCCGCATGGCTTCGATCTCATCGGCGCTGGGCGCGTCTTCGAGATAGCGCCGGACCTGCACATCAGCACCGGCGTCCTGTAACAACGCCAATGCTTGCCGCGATTTAGAGCAGCGCGGGTTGTGCCACAGGGCGATCATGCCCACGCCTCTTTGCGGCAGCCGACTGCATCGGCCACGGTGGCGAAGCCGTCCTTTTTCAGCAGAGCCTCCAAACCTTTGGGTATATCCGACGCCAGCGAGATCCCGCCGTACACCAGCGCGGTATAAAGCTGAACGGCAGAGGCCCCGGCGCAGATTTTGGCATAGGCGTCTTCGGCAGTAGCAATGCCGCCCACACCGATCAGCGGGATGTCCGTCAGACGTGCCAACCGCGCCAGAATGCGGGTGGATTTGTCAAAGAGCGGCCTGCCGGACAGTCCGCCTGCCTCGGCGCGGTGCGGCCCGTGTAACCCTTCGCGGTCGAGCGTTGTGTTGGTGGCGATGATCGCCGCGACCCGCGCGTCCTGCGCCACCTGCGCCACGTCGGCCAGTTCGGCTTCGGTCAGGTCAGGTGCGATTTTCAGGAAGACCGGCGTGGCCCCGCGCACATCCATTACGCCTTCCAGCAAAGCGGCCAAAGCGGCTTTGCCCTGCAAATCCCGCAGCTTCTCGGTGTTGGGAGATGACACATTGACCGTGGCGAAATCCACATGATCGCGGGCGGCGACCATCACGGCGGCGAAATCGGCAGCGCGGTCCGTGCTGGTCTTGTTGGCCCCAAGGTTCAGTCCTACCGGCACGCCAGCGCCGCGCCGCGCCAGCCGGTCGCAGATTGCCTGCGCGCCTTCGTTGTTAAACCCGAAACGGTTGATCGCGGCACGGTCTTCGGTCAGACGAAAGAGCCGTGGTTTGGGGTTGCCGGGCTGGGGCAGGGGCGTGGCGGCCCCCACTTCGACAAAGCCGAAACCGCTGCGCGACAGCGGCGCAATCGCTGTGGCGTTCTTGTCGAACCCGGCAGCAAGGCCCACGGGGTTGGGCAAGGTGATGCCGGCGAGCGTGGTTTTCAAACGTGGCGTGGTAATGGGCCCCGGCGTTGGCGTGAGGCCCAGTTGCAGTGCACGGATCGCAAGGCCATGGGCGGCTTCGGGATCCAGCTTGCGCAAAGCGGCCAGACCAAGCCTTTCCATGAGAGCTGTCATCCGAAGACGTCCCCGACTTCGGCACCCTGGGTGCGGATCAGCCGTGATGTGGCAACGGCGGCTTGGCGGTGGACCACGGCGCGTTGATATTCGGGGTCGGATATCATCGCGAGAAACGCATGGGCATTCGGGTACTGCGCAATGAACATCGCATCCCATGTCTCGTCCGAGGGACCGATCAGCGTGGCTTCGAAATCACCGCGCCACAGGATCGCGCCGCCAACTTTCTTCAACACAGGACCACTGTGTGTGCCGTAATGCGCATAGGCTTCGGCACCGCTCAACCCGTCGCGGGCCAGTTCGTGATCGCCGGGGTAGTTTGCCTTGTCGTTAAATTTGACAAGGTTCAGCATGTTGAGCGGTGTCTCGCGGTCCAGTGCCTTGAAGGCATCAAACTGGGCGCGGTCGGGATCCAGATATACTGTCATTGGCTGGCCTCTTCTAATCCTGCGGGGAATTCATGTGCGCCGTCTACCAGCGGCAAGGGCTGAGCCCAAACCACATCGGCGAGCGTCATCTTTCGGTAAAGGTGCGGAAACAATGCATCGCCGCGCGACACTTCCCATTTTAATGCATCGCCTGCTGCATCGGCATCCACCGCGACCAGAAACAGCCCCTCCGCACCCGCAAAATGCTTGGCGGCGGTTTCGGCAGCCTGCGCGGCGGTCGAAAAGTGGATATATCCATCCGCCAGGTCGATCGGCGCGCCCTCGGTCTCGCCTCGGGTGCGGAGGTCCTGCCATTCATCGACGCGAAAAATCTTGAAAATCAACATAACAACGGTGATGCCCGCCCCCTTGCCAATGGTCAAGCCGCCGATCCTGTAGCGGCGCGCAAATCCTGCGCGCATTTCGGGCAATGGGACCGCTAACGCAACGGCAGGGGGGCATATCTTCTTTGACAGGATTGCAGGCGAGGGCCACCATGCTCTCATAGATTCCATTTGGGGGAAAACCAATGAAACGATTCCTAACCAGTGTTGCAGCCCTTGGCCTGATGGCCGGTGGCGCGTCGGCGGACTACACACTGACAATTTTGCATACCAACGATTTTCACGCCCGGTTCGAGCCGATCAGCAAATACGACGGCCCCTGCGCGGCAGAGGACAACACCGCGGGCGAGTGTTTTGGCGGCTCTGCCCGTCTGGTGACCGCAATTGCGGACGCGCGGGCCCGCAGCAACAATGCGATCCTGGTGGATGGCGGTGACCAGTTTCAGGGCACATTGTTCTATACCTATTACAAGGGTGCACTGGCGGCCGAAATGATGAACAAGATGGGCTATGACGCGATGACCGTGGGCAACCACGAATTCGACGATGGCCCGGAAGTCTTGCGCGGCTTCATGGATGCGGTCGACTTTCCGGTGCTGATGTCGAATGCCGATGTGTCCGCCGAGCCGCTGCTGGCCGACACGCTTGCGAAATCCGCGATCATCGAACGTGGCGGCGAACGGTTGGGCCTGATCGGTCTGACGCCGCAAGACACCGATGAACTGGCGTCACCCGGTGACAATATCACATTCTCCGATCCGGTTGCGGCGGTTCAAGGTGAAGTGGACAAGCTGACCGCAGAAGGTGTGAACAAAATCATCGTGTTAAGCCACTCTTCTTATGCAGTGGACCAACATGTTGCGGCGGAAACCACAGGTGTGGACGTGATTGTTGGTGGCCATTCCAACACGCTGCTCAGCAACACAAACGACCGCGCTGAAGGGCCGTACCCCACGATGGTTGGGGATACGGCGATTGTGCAGGCCTATGCCTACGGCAAATTCCTGGGCGAATTGAATGTCACCTTTGACGAAGCAGGCAAGATCACGGAAGCCAAAGGCGAGCCGCTGGTCCTTGATGCGGCTGTCACCGAGGATTCGGGCACCGTAACACGCATCACAGAGGCCGCAGGACCGCTGAACGAAATCCGCAATCGTGTGGTTGCTGAAACCGCCGAAGTGATCGGTGGGGACCGCGATGTCTGCCGCGCCATGGAATGCACCATGGGCAACCTGATTGCCGATGCGATGCTGGCACGGGTCGCTGATCAGGGCATCCAGATTGCGATCCAGAACAGCGGCGGTATTCGTGCGTCCATCGATGCGGGCGAGGTGACGATGGGCGAGGTGCTGACCGTGCTGCCGTTCCAGAATACGCTTTCAACCTTTCAGGTGACCGGTGAGGTGTTCCTTGCCGCGCTTGAAAACGGTGTTTCCCAGGTCGAAGAAGGTGCGGGCCGCTTCCCCCAGGTGGCCGGCGTGACCTTTGCCTTTGATGCCAAGGCAGAAGCCGGTTCGCGGGTAAGCGACGTGATGGTTGACGGCATGCCGCTGGATCTGGCGGCTACATACGGTGTTGTCTCCAACAACTACGTGCGCAATGGCGGTGACGGCTATGCGATGTTCAAGACGGCGGACAATGCCTATGACTTCGGCCCGGATCTTGCGGATGTCACGGCGGAATTCATTGCAGCCAACGCGCCCTACACACCCTATACGGACGGGCGCATTACAGAGAAGTAAGGCCGCTTTTCTTGCAATAGTTCAAAGGGGCGCATCCGTCTGGATGTGCCCCTTTTGCGTGTCCAGTTTCTCCGTTTGCTCCGACGCGGCGTCGTTCAGAGATTCTTCCGCTGTCTGAAGACTGGATGTGCGGGCGGCGGTGATCGGTTAAAAGTCCGACTTGCTGGCATCTGCGACCACGTCGCGGCGGCTGATGCGCCATAGGGCATATAGCATTACCATTTCGTGCGAGACCGAGGTGACGATGAACAAGGCGCGGATGCTGACTTCGGAAATGGCCCAGCCCGCGATAGCAGCGCAGAGATAGGTAGAAACAGTCGCATGGCAGGGGGCCTAGACACAAGGCGGCATCGTCACCATGTCAGAAGCCGTCAAGGAGGTGAAACAGCCTGCTTCAATTTTGCGAAAGCGTGGCGATTGTCTTAGGATGGCACCTTAACGTCATGCCGTAGGCGAAGGAGACCAGATCATGTGTGGACGTATGGCCGTGACCCTGCCACCCGACGCCATGGCACAGATTTTTACTGCCTCGCCCGCAAATGATCTGCCGCAGGTGCCCAATTACAATGTGTGTCCGACCAATCAGGTGCATATTGTCACGGCAATAGCCGAGGAAGGCTCGGAAGCGCCGCAGCGAAAGCTTGGATCAATGCGCTGGGGGCTGGTGCCGAAGTGGTACAAAACGGTGTCAGACGGACCATTGCTTATCAACGCGCGCGCTGAAACTCTCGCGGAGAAACCTGCTTTTCGCGATGCTGCACGCCAGCGACGAGGGCTGATCGTTGCCAGTGGCTTTTACGAATGGACGAAAGACGCAGAAGGCGGCCGGGACCCGTGGTTCATTACCCGGCGGGACGGTGCGCCATTGGCGTTGGCTGCCGTATGGCAGAATTGGACGTCGCCCGAAGGCGAGGGAATGGCAACCTGCGCTGCCATCACCACCAAGGCAAACGCCCCGATGCACGCCATACATCACCGCATGCCTTTGATCATAAATGAACAAGACTGGCCGCTCTGGCTTGGCGAACGCGGAAAGGGCGCGGCCCGCTTGATGACACCTGGCGCAGATGACCTGCTTCAGTGGCACCGCGTGGACCGCGCTGTGAATTCTAACCGCGCTTCAGGACCGGCGTTGATCGAACCGCTGGCATCAGGGCCCAGCGCCCCGCCATCCGTCGGGCCTGATTAGGATCAGTCGGACGTGACGGGCGCCTCGGAAAAGACGATCTCGCCTGTGGCCGTTTCAGCCGAACCGCTGATGCTGCTGAACGTAGAAGGCGTCGTGGGGGTCAGGTTCAGGCTGTAGGACCCGTTGACAGGGATCGAGTCGGACGACCAGGCTTCGTCGGGCCCCCCGACAACATGCGCACCGTCGCTACGGTTGCGGAAAATGATGTTATCGCCCGCCGTGGCAAAAACCACCGACGGGAAATAGCTTCCGTCGACGATCAGGACTTCGATGTTATCGGCGTGTGCCGCACCGGCCCCGAAGGTCAGCATGGCAGCAGCGGCGCAAGCGCCTTTGCAGAAAGAATTCAGCATCTAAATGCTCCTTGTAACGGCCCCACCCGGTCACAGACAAATTGTCATTAACCCTGAATTGCGGCAGAAATTTGACCGATTGCCGTATTTCGGGCGGCAAATGTCCAAATCTTGGCCGTTATGCGCCACCCGCCTGTGTCGCCAGCCAGTGGCGAAAGGACAAAAGAGCGGCTCCTTCGCTCCGCGCTTCAGGCCACACCAGATAATAGCTGCCGATGCTTTGCGTGGTCTGGTCGGAGGCGAGGGCCAACTGGCCGTCACGCAAATAGGGGTCGGCAAAAAACGTGGGCAACAATGCCACGCCCAGCCCGTGGATTGCCGCCTGTGCCATGGTCGAGAACTGGTCGAATACCATACCGGTGGGCGGATCTGCTTCGACCCCCAAGGCCGCCAGCCAGCGTGTCCATCCTTTTGGTCGGGTCTCAAGATGCAGCAGCGGCAGGTTCAGCATATCGCCTGCGTTGGCCATCGGCGTCATCAGCAGATCGGGCGCGCAGACCGGCACAACGGTTTCGGGCATCAAAGGCAGATACCGAACGCCGGGCCAGTCTTCGTGCCCGAAGTGGATCGCGGCATCGAAGGCGCTGTCCTGAATGGCAAAGGGCCGCAACCGCGTGCTGAGATTTACAGTAACTTCCGGATGCCCTTGGGCAAAGTCGCGCAGACGCGGGGCCAGCCAATGCATGCCAAAGGCAGGCAGAATGGCAAGGTTCAATGTGCCCCCCGTGGGGTTCGTGCGAGCCGAAACTGATGCCTGTGCCAGCCGACCAAGGATCTCGCGCACTTCGGTCACATAGTTTTGCCCCGCCGTTGTCAGCGTCAATTGCCGTCCTTGCCGGGCAATCAAAGCCACATCCAATTGTTCTTCAAGTGTCTTGAGTTGGCGGCTGATCGCGCTTTGTGTGAGAGACAGTTCCGTGGCAGCCGCGGTAGCACTGCCAAGTCGGGCCACAGCCTCGAACGCAAGCAGCGCGGAGATGGACGGCAGGAAACGACGCGGCGCAATCATATGATTTTTTCTCATACATCCAGAACAAAGCAGCGATAGTCTTTTATGCTGAAATTTGCAATAAGAGGGTAAATCAAGCTTTCTGAGGAGGAACCGCAATGAACGCCGAAGCCCCCATTCTACGCGCCAAAGATGCCCCGGATCTGGGCACATTCGACTGGGCCGATCCCTTTCGCCTGGACAGCCAGCTGACCGAAGACGAACGTATGATCCGCGACAGCGCCCACGCCTATGCGCAGGAAAAGCTGCAACCGCGCGTGATCGACGCTTTCGCGAATGAAATAACCGACGAAGGCATCTTCAAGGAAATGGGCGATATGGGCCTTCTTGGCGTCACCATCCCCGAGGAATACGGCGGGCTGGGTGGCAACTATGTCTCTTACGGTTTGGTCGCGCGCGAGGTCGAGCGGGTGGATTCGGGGTATCGCTCGATGATGTCTGTGCAGGCCAGTCTCGTGATGTACCCGATCTACGCCTACGGCTCGGAAGCGCAGCGCAAAAAGTATCTGCCCAAACTGTGCACAGGCGAGTGGATCGGTTGCTTTGGTCTGACGGAACCCGATGCTGGTTCCGACCCTGCGGGCATGAAAACCCGCGCGGTCAAGACAGCCAATGGCTACAAGCTGACAGGGTCGAAAATGTGGATCTCGAATGCGCCGATCGCGGATGTATTTGTGGTCTGGGCCAAGTCCGAGGAACATGGCGGCAAGATCCGCGGGTTCGTTCTGGAAAAAGGCATGAAAGGCCTCAGTGCGCCGAAGGTGGGCAACAAATTGTCACTTCGCGCCTCGATCACCGGCGAAATTGTTATGGACGGTGTGGAAGTGAGCGAAGAAGCGTTGCTGCCGCATGTGTCCGGTCTGAAAGGCCCCTTCGGCTGTCTGAACCGTGCGCGTTACGGCATTTCCTGGGGCGCGATGGGCGCTGCCGAATTCTGCTGGCATGCTGCACGCCAGTACGGTCTGGACCGAAAACAATTCGGCAAGCCTTTGGCGCAGACACAGCTGTTCCAGAAGAAACTGGCCGATATGATGACCGAAATTTCGCTGGGTCTGCAAGGTTCGCTGCAAGTGGGCCGTCTGATGGACGAAGCCAACGCCGCACCCGAGATGGTTTCCATCGTCAAGCGCAACAACTGCGGCAAGGCACTGGAAGTGGCCCGTCATGCCCGTGATATGCATGGTGGCAACGGCATTTCAGGCGAGTTTCAGGTCATCCGTCACATGATGAACCTTGAGACCGTGAATACATACGAAGGCACCCATGATGTGCACGCGTTGATTCTGGGGCGCGCCCAAACCGGCCTTCAGGCGTTTTTCTAAAGCCTGCGCTACGGTATATAAGGCCAAAGAGAGCGAGGGGTGCCCCTCTCTCTTTTTGGCCTGAAATACCGCCGCCGGAGGCATAAAGTTCTTTGGAGCGACGTCAGACCTTGGACCGCGTATCTATCGTACATGACAATTTCCTGCGCCGCGTTGCCGCGCAGGATTTTCCCGTGGGGCAAGCCGATAGCGCTGCGCTTGACCCCGGTATGGCGCTGGATCTCTATCGCAGCCAGGTTCTGTCCCGTGCGCTTGACCTGCAAAGCCGGGTGATGCAAAAGGCCGGGCAGGGGTTCTATACAATTGGCTCCTCCGGTCACGAAGGCATGGCGCTTTTGGGCGAAGTCCTGCGCGTCGATGACATCGCTTTTCTGCACTACCGCGATGCCGCGTTCCAGATTGCGCGCGCGGCCAAGGCGGGTCAGGCAGATATGATGCGGGACATGCTGTTGTCCTTTGCTTGTGCGGCAGAAGAGCCAACCAGTGGTGGGCGGCATAAGGTGCTCGGCTCGCGCGCGCTGATGATACCGCCACAAACCTCGACCATCGCCAGCCATCTGCCAAAAGCCGTCGGGGCCGCCCATTCCGTTACATTGGCCCGGCGCAACCGGCCTGAACATGCGATTTTGCCGCGGGATGGTTTGGTGATGTGTTCTTTCGGGGATGCGTCGCTGAATCACTCCACCGCGCAGGGTGCGATCAATACTGCCGGCTGGACCGCCGTCCAGGGCGTGCCGCTGCCGCTGTTGTTTGTCTGCGAGAACAACGGGATCGGCATTTCCACAAAAACGCCAAGCGGTTGGGTTAAAGCCTCCATGTCGGCCCGACCCGGGCTGAAATATTTTGAAGCCGATGGCTTGGATGTTTTCGCCGGTTTTGCCGCAGTCAAAGCCGCCGCCGATTGGGTGCGGACGCACCGCAAGCCCGCGTTTCTGCACCTGCGTACTGTGCGGCTATACGGACATGCGGGGCCGGACGTCGTGACCTCCTATCTGCCCAAGGCGGAAGTGGAAGCGGATGAGGCACAGGATCCGCTTCTGTATTCCGCGCGCGGACTTGTAGCGGGCGGAATGGCTCCGGATGCTGTGATCGACGTCTATACGCGGACGCTCGAGCAAGTGGCGACAGCCGCTGAGGAGATGCAGGACATCCCGCGCCTGCAATCGGCGTCGCAAGTCATGGCGAGCCTCATTCCGCCAAAGCGCAGTGTTACAATCGCCAACGGACCGAGTCCCGAGAAACGGGCCGAGGTCTTCGGCTCTGATATGGCGCAGATGGATCAGCCACAGCCAATGTCGCGACTGATCAACTGGGCGCTGCATGATCTGATGCTCAGCCACGACGAAACCCTGCTGATGGGCGAGGATGTGGGCCGCAAGGGTGGCAACTACGGCGTCACGCAAAAGTTGCACGCGCGCTTCGGTCCGGCCCGCGTGATCGACACGCTGCTGGACGAGCAAAGCATTCTGGGGCTTGCCATCGGTCTGGCGCACAACGGCTTTATCCCGATGCCCGAAATCCAGTTCCTCGCCTATTTGCACAATGCCGAAGACCAGTTGCGGGGCGAAGCGGCAACCTTGCCGTTCTTCAGCAATGGCCAGTGGAGCAATCCGATGGTCGTGCGCATCTCGGCGCTGGGCTACCAAAAGGGCTTTGGCGGGCATTTCCACAACGACAACTCCCTTGCCGTGCTGCGCGATATTCCGGGGCTGATTATCGCCTGTCCGTCCACGGGTGACGAGGCGGCACAAATGCTGCGGACCTGTCACCAACTGGCGCGTGAAGAACAGCGTGTGGTTATTTTCGTCGAACCTATCGCGCTTTATCCAATGCGGGATCTGCTCGCGCCGGGGGATGGCGGCTGGATGCGGCACTATCCGACAAGCGACAGCCACATCCCGCTGGACACGGTAGGTGTACACGGGGATGGCGACGATCTGGCCATCGTGACTTACGGCAACGGCCATTATTTGAGCCGTCAGGCGCAGCATGATCTGGCGGAAGCAGGGATCGCGGCACGGGTTATTGATCTGCGCTGGTTGGCGCCACTACCCGAAGAAGCGCTGATTGCAGCCATCGGTGCACGGCCCGTGCTGATTGTCGACGAATGTCGCCGCACGGGTGGGCAGGCCGAGGCGCTGATGGCCATGATGGCTGAGCATAAAGTGGAACGCTTCGCGCGTCTGACTGCCGAAGACAGCTTTATTGCGACCGGCCCGGCCTATGGCGCGACTTTGCCCTCTCGCGAGGGGATCGTGGCCGCAGCGCATGCGCTTTTGCGCTGATCGCAGCCGCCCGATGAGGCTTTCTGCAATGGCGTATCCGCGCTCAGGCCTTACTCGCTGGGCGCAGGCGCTCCCCCCTCGAAATTGTTGCCATTGACGTAATCGCAAGGCGCATCCTGCATTTCCAGATGAAGACCATCCCCTGTGTAGGGATGCGCGCGGGCAAGCGCTTCGTCCACCTCAATCCCCAGACCGGGGGCGGTGGGAGCGGGGATGAACCCGTCTTCGACGCTGATGCTGCCTTTGATCAGTTGATCATGGAACGGCGTTTCAATGGTTTCGGCCATTAGTAGGTTAGGGATCGAAACGCCGAAATGGATGTTGGCCGCCCATTCAACGGGGCCTGCATAAAGATGCGGGGCCATCTGCGCGTTATAGACCTCGGCCATGGCGGCGACCTTCTTCATCTCCCAGATGCCGCCAGCACGTCCCAGTGCCGGCTGCAGAATCGTCGCCGCACCCGAGCGCAGAACAGGGGCAAACTCTGCCTTGGTGGTCAACCGCTCGCCGGTAGAGATGGGGATACGCACGGCCCTGGCGACTTTCACCATTTCGGCCACATTGTCCGGCGGGATCGGCTCTTCATACCACAGCGGACTATAGGGTTCGATCGCCTGACCCAGTCGAATGGCCCCTGCGGTGGTGAACTGCCCGTGGGTGCCAAACAGCAAATCGGCACGGTCGCCCACCGACTCGCGGATGGCCTTGCAAAAGGCCACCGACTGGCTGATGTCGCTCATCGCGGGCATATGCCCGCCGCGCATGGTGTAGGGACCGGCCGGATCAAACTTTACGGCGGTATAGCCGCGCGCCACGCAATCGGCAGCGGCCTCGGCGGCCATTTCGGGCGATGTCCAGAAATCCGCCAGATTGTGCTGCGGCAGCGGGTAGAGATAGGTATAGGCCCGCACCCGCTCGTTCATCATCCCGCCGAGCAACGCATAGATAGGGCGGTCCCGGTCCTTGCCCAGAATGTCCCAACAGGCGATCTCCAGCCCTGAAAACGCCCCCATCACCGTCAGATCAGGACGCTGTGTGAACCCCGATGAATAAGCGCGGCGGAACATGCGCTCGATGTTCTCGGGATTTTCGCCCTGCATATGCCGTGCAAAAACATCCTCGATCACCGCGCGCATCGCTTCCGGCCCAACGGAGGACGCATAACATTCCCCCCAGCCGGTCACGCCGGTGTCGGTCGTCACCTTGACCAATATCCAATACCGCCCGCCCCAACCGGGCGCTGGCGGGGCAGTGATAATCACATCCAGGTCTTGCAGCTTCATGTCGCCCTCTCTGGTGACTGAACAACATCCGCCACCCCGTGTTTTCTCTTTTTGGCCTTATATCCCGCGGGGTCTGGCTTTTGTGCGCCATTGGGACAAGCCCAATGGACGACGGCAGAGCCCCTGTTCCCCAGCAGCAAACTAAAGCAAACCTCAGCGATTAAACATAATCACATTCCGACGCGCAGCACCGGTCTTGGTATCTGCAATCGCTTCATTGATCTGGTCCAAGCTCCAGCGTCCCGAAATTAACTCGTCCAGCTTCAACCGGCCTTGCAGGTACAAATCCACCATCCACGGAATGTCGCGCTGGATCACCACGTCTCCCATCTTGGAGCCGACCATCCCTTGCCCCATTGCCGCCAGCATCACCGGCTCGAATTCCGACGTGGCACCGGAATGCGGCATCCCTACCATGATGACCTTGCCGCCCATGCCAAGGTATTTCGGTGCATCGTTATAGGCCGGAATAGCACCCACGGTCACGATGACCGCATCGGCACCGCGCCCGCCCAGGGCCTTATAGCTTTCCCGCCACGGCTTGGCCCCCGTGGCCAACACGCCGTGGGTCGCGCCGAATTCCTTGGCGATCTCCAGCTTGTCCTCGCTCATATCCACCGCCACGATGCGCCGTGCGCCAGCGATCCGCGCACCCTGAATGGCGTTCAGCCCGACACCGCCCGCACCGATCACCACAACATCCTGACCTGCGGTCAGCCCGGCGGCATTGACCACCGCACCCACGCCGGTGATCACACCGCAGGCGATCAGAGCGGCGGCGTCTTTGGGAATGTCATGGCTGACTTTCACAACCTGCGCCTGTTCCACCACCACTTTCTCGGCAAAAGCGCCAGAGGCCATTGCCTGATGCAGCTTGCCGCCGTCAGCTGTTTTCAACGGCCCCTTGTCCCCGTCATACGGGGTTTCGCAGACCGTGGGCTTGCCGCCTGCGCAGGAGGCACAGGTGCCGCAGGCACGGATCAGGGTCACGATCACACTGTCGCCCACCGCAAGGCCGCGCACATTCGCTCCGGTGGCGCTGACGCGGCCTGCCGCTTCATGCCCGTAGACTGCCGGCAGCGATCCGCCCCATGCGCCCTCGGCAAAGGAAATGTCCGAATGACAGATCGCCACGGCATCCAGCGTGACCTCAACCTCGCTGCCCTCAGGCGCACGCAAGTCTACGTCTTCAATGACAAGCGGTTCGCCGAAGGCATGGGCGACGGCGGCTTTGATATGGGGCATGGGGCAGTCTCCTGTGATGTCAGTACTCAGGCTGACGCTGATAGCGCCGTGGTGCAAGCAAGGATGCGACGGGTTATGTCGCTTGTGACGCCACGTCGGCACTGGTGGGACGCAGGATAAACAGGACCATCGCCAGCACCATCAGACCGGCGGCCAACAAAAAGGGTGCACCGGGCAGATAGATCGCCGCATCAGGCCGCGTGAAGGCGGCAAAGCTGGCGGTCATCGCCAGGGGCGACAGGATCATTGCCAATGAGGAGGCTGATGTCAGCGCGCCTTGCAGTTCGCCTTGCGCGTTGTCCGCCATCCGGCGCGACATGATGCCTTGCAGCGCGGGCGGAATGATACCAGCCAGCGCCGCAATGGGTGTCAGCATCAGCGTCACCAGCCCCGAGGATATCAGCGCGATGCAGCAATAGGTGCCCACGGCGAACAGATGGCCAATGACCACGGTGCGCTGCTCGCCCAAGCGGTTGATCGAATGTTGGATCACAAAAGCTTGAACCAGCGCCATCGTCACGCCGAACAGGCCCAGCGACATACCGATCATAGACGGCGACCAGTCAAAGCGCGCCTGGCCGAAGTAAGCCCAGACCGATGGATAAACTGCAAAAGCGACATGGTAGAGGAAATAGACAAAGAGCAGTTGTCGCACACCGGGCAGTTTGCCCAATTGCCGCAGGGTGCCGACCGGGTTGGCGCGGCGCCAATCAAAGGCGCGTGCGCGGATCGGATCCAGCGTTTCCTTCAGGATGAACCAACCGAAAAGAACATTGGCTGCAGCCAGCATCGCTGCCGCCCAGAAGGGCGCACGCGGCCCGAATTCGGCCAGCACGCCGCCGATCAACGGCCCCAGCACGAAGCCCGCGCCAAAGCTCGCGCCGATCAGGCCAAAGTTTCTTGTCCGCTCGGCAGGGGGCGAGATATCGGCCATATAGGCCGCCGCGGTGGCTTGCGTTGCGGCTGTAATCCCGCCGATGATGCGGCCCGCCAGCAGCAACCAGATGCTGCCTGCCAGCGCCATCACGACATAGTCCGCGGCCATCACCGCAAGCGAGATCAGCAAGACCGGACGCCTGCCAAAGCGGTCTGACAGACCACCCAACACAGGGCTGAACAGGAATTGCATCACTGCAAATGAGGTGGCCAGCATACCGCCCCAAAGAGCGGCCTGGCTCAACCCGCCGCCGTTCACCTCCCGGATCAGATCGGGCATCACTGGGATGATCAGCCCGATGCCCATTGCGTCGATCATCACCGTGATCATGATAAATAGAACGGCTGGACGCATGGGGTCAGAGCGCCGCGGCGCGGGCGGCAAAGGTCTTTGCCTCATCCGCCGCACGGCCCATGCCCGCAGCCGGGTCAAACAGACTTGCGGGCAGGTCCGGATAATCGGCGAGGGCAAGTTGGGGCAGGGGGATGCGCTTGTCACGCGCATCAAGGCACAGCGCCTTTGCTTTGGCCTGTGCCTCTGGTCGGGGCATCAGATCGGCAAGGGCGAAACTCAGCGCTTCGGCGTGAATCAGGCCCAGATTGCCTTCGAGTGCTGCATGCATCTGTACCGGATGCGGGGTCAGTCCGCTGCTCAGCGCCTTGGCGTGTTGCAAGGCGCTGGCCAGACAGAGCGCCAGTTGAGGTACCACCATCCATTCGGTGAACCACGCTGCCCCGTCGCGCTGGTGCTGATGCACCGCCGCGGACTGCAGGCTCGCCCGCGCTCCGGTGAAATGATGGCTTAGCGCCACCAAGGCCGAGGGGCGCACTGGGTTTTGCTTTTGTGGCATGGTCGAGGAAGCACCACTGCCGCCAAGAGCCACTTCACCGGCTTCAGAGGCAGTCAGACCGATCAGCGTCTGGCCCATATGCGCCAGCGTCGCCATGATTTGGCCTTGCCAATCGGCAATGCGCAGCAGGGGCGTGCGGTCGGTGTGCCAACTGCGGCCCGGATCGCGCAGGCCAAGGCCCTGCGCCAAAGCCTTGCGGCTATCGGCGGCATCCGGCCCCAGAGCCGATGATGTCCCCGCCGCGCCAGATAGCGAGACCAGCAGCGATGAAGCCCGCAAGGGCTCAAGAGCAGTCAGCGCGTCTAGCAGGGGTGTGCCGAATTGCGCCAGCACAGCGCCCCAGGAGGTCGGCGTGGCATGCTGGCCATAGGTGCGGGCAGGCATCGGCAGGTGGGCGTGCTCGGCCGCACTTTTGCCCAGCGTTGTAATAATCTCGCGCAGGTCCGCCTCGGCCAGGGCGAGCGCCTGGCGCAGGCGCAGCATCAGACCGGTGTCGATGATGTCTTGCGAGGTCGCGCCCCAATGGACGTATTGCGCATGCTCGGGCGCGTTCATCTCGGAGCGAAAGGCGGCGACCAGACCCGGCACGCTGACGCCGTTCTCGCCCGTAGCTTTGGCAATGGCACCGGGGTCCACGGCAATCTCCAGACTGGCGCGGTGGATCGCGGTGGCGGAGAGTTCGGGGATCAGGCCCTGGGCACCCTGCGCCTTGGCCAATGCACCCTCGACCAGCAGCATGGCGCGGATGGCAGCACTGTCCGAAAACAGCCGTCCCGCCTCTCCGGTGTCAAATAGATGCGTAAAAAGAGGGCTGTCGAAAACGCTGGCTGACATGGTTATCCGTTCGTTTGATCAAGGTCCTGCCAGACCCGCTTGGCAATTTTCAGGGCGTGGTTCGCCTTTGGCACACCTGCATAGATGGCGACATGCTGAAAGGCTTCTGTAATGTCGCTGCGGCTGGCGCCGGTTCGGGTGGCCGCGCGGACGTGCATCTCGATCTCGTCGAAATTGCCCGTGGCCGCCAGCAAGGCCAGCGTCAGCATAGACCGCTCGCGCCGCGGGATCGCGTCCGAGGCCCAGACGGTGCCCCAAGCCCCTTCGGTAATCAGGGTTTGAAAGGCCAGATCATCGGCGGTCTTGGCGGCTTCGGCGCGGTCCACATGGGCATCGCCCAAAACCTCGCGGCGCACCTTCATGCCACGGGCAAACCGCTCAGACATGGCCGGTGCTTTTCATGAAGTCGGTCAGGACCTGTGCGTATTCCACGGGTTGTTCAACGCAGGGCAGATGGCCGGCCTTACGGATCAGGTGAAATTTGGAGCCGGGAATCAGATCAACGGTTTCACGCACCAGATCGGGCGGAGTCGAGCCGTCTTCGGATCCAGCAATGCCCAGTGTGGGCAGACGCAAGCCGGAGGTAGGCGTATAGAAATCTGTGCCGGAAATCGCTGCCGAACAGCCTGCATATCCGGCGTCCTCGCCGCGCACCAGCATGTTGCGCCACAACTCCAGTTCCGGTGTGGCGCGGAACTGGTCCGAGAACCACCGCTCCATCACAGCGTCGGCCAGCACTTCGACCCCGCCGGATTTGACGGCTGCGATGCGTTCGTCCCACATGGCGGGTGTGCCGATCTTGGCCCCGGTGTTAGAAAGCACCATGGCGCGAATAAGATCCAACCTCTTCGTGGCCAGCCCCTGTGCAATCATGCCGCCGATGGACAGGCCTACGAAAAGGCAATTCTTGACCTTGAGGTGGTCCAGCAACCGCTCCACATCCGTAACAAGGCCGCCCATCGTATAGGGACCCTCAGGGCAGGAAGACAGGCCGTGCCCGCGTTTGTCATAGCGTATCAGGCGCAAGCCTGCAGGCAGCAGAGGCAGAATGGGATCCCACAGCCGCATGTCGGTGCCAAGCGAGTTGGCAAAAACCACAGTCGGCCCATCGTCCGGGCCATCCACGCGGTAGTGCAGGCGTACATCGCCGGTGTCGAAAATCTTCATGGTTTCTCCCCCCTTTTTTGGTCAGTCCAGCGTGGCCAATGCGCGGGCGAACATCGCCGCATCCACATTGCCGCCTGACACGGTCACAATCACGTGATCGCCCTCAATCTCTTCCTTGCGGAAGAGGGCCGCTGCAAGGGCGGCGGCCCCACCCGGTTCGGCCACGATCTTGAGCCGATTAAAGGCGTGAGCCATGGTTTGCAGTACCTCGTCCTCGGTCACCACCAAACCGGGGCCGACAAGCCGTTGCATGATCGGAAAGGTCAGATCACCGGGCTGGCGCGAGATGATCGCGTCGCAGATGTTGCCTGAGGTACGAGCGTTCTGCTCGATCTTGCCGGACCGCAGGGAACGGGCCACGTCGTCGAAACCTTCGGGCTCGGCGGGACGCACGCGTAGGCCGGAAGCCTCTGCCTCAAGCGCCAGCGCGATACCGGAGGTCAGCCCACCGCCACCGCAGCAGACAATCACCTCGGCCTGGGTCACGCCTTGGGCTGCGGCCTGTTCGGCAATCTCCAACCCGCAGGTGCCTTGGCCCGCGATCACTTGCGGCTCATCGAAGGGTTTGACCAGCGTCAAACCCCGCTCTTCGCTGATCCGCGCGCCGATCTCCTCGCGACTCTCACTATCGCGGTCATAGAGCACGACTTCGGCACCATAAGCGCGGGTATTTGCGATCTTGAGGGCAGGGCTGTCGCTGGGCATGACGATAACAGATGGCACCCCATGCATCTTCGCGGCACAGGCCACGCCCTGTGCGTGGTTGCCGCTGGAAAAGGCAATGACGCCACGCTGGCGGACCTTTGGTTCAAGCGCCGAGAGGGCCGCCCATCCGCCGCGAAACTTGAAGCTGCCGGTGTGTTGCAGGCATTCCGCCTTGACCCAAACACGGCGGCCCGCGATCTCGTCAATGAAGGGGGAATTGAGCAAAGGTGTGCGCCGGACGTGGCCCTCAAGCCGCGTGGCAGCGGCGCGGATCATCTCGATGTTCATTGCATCTGTTCCGTCCATTTGTGCAGCGCAGCGAGTGCTTCGGGTTCGTCCAGAAAGGGAATGTGGCCGCGCCCCGGTACGCTTGCAAGCACCATATCAGGGCGGTGGTTTTGCATTTCCCCAACCGTCTGGGCGCTGAGCAAGGTCGAGTTTACCCCGTGGATCAATGCCACAGGCAAGCCTTCCAGCGCATCAAAGAACGGCCATAGGTCAGGCGAAGGCCCCTCCATCGCGGCCAGCACAGCGTCGCGCAGTTTTGCATCATAAGTGATCGCCAGCCCGCTGTCCGTCTCGACGTAGTGTTTCACGGCTTCTTCCATCCAGCGGCTGTCAGGCACGCCTTCAAACTCGGGAAAGGCGCGGGCCATTGCGGCGGCGGCTTCGGAATGGGTTTTGGCGGCAGGCGCGCGACCGATGTAGTGGCGGATCACATCAAAACCTGCGGCGTCAATCACCGGACCCACATCGTTCAGTGCCACACCCAACAGGCGGTCCTTGGCCATGGCGGCCAGCCCCATCGCTTGCAATCCGCCCCGCGAGGTCCCGAGGATGGCGGTGCTCTCCAGCTTCAGATGATCCAGCAATTCGATCACATCGCGGCATTCCACCGGGAGGGCATAGTTCTGCCAATCGGGATCACGCTGCGACTGGCCACGTCCGCGGGCGTCAAGTTTGATCAGGCGGTGCTCGGCCAGATGGGGCGTCACATAATCGAAATCGGCCGTCGTCCGGGTCAAACCCGCAAGGCAAAGGATCGGCAGGCCGGTACCTTCATCGGTGTAGTAAAGGGACAGCCCGTCAGAAGTTGTAAAATGCGGCATCAGGCACCTGCCAGGGCCGGGATGCCCGTGAGGTCCGTGAGCACATGAGCGGGGGTCCAGGGCAGGCGGTCCATTGGCTCTCCCCCGCGATTGACCCATGCGGTATCAAATCCGTATCCCGTGGCCGCCGCCGCGTCCCACCCGTTGGAAGAGACAAACAGCACCTCGTCTTTGGCGCAGCCGAAGTGAACCCCGACCAGATCGTAGACCCGTGCGTCCGGCTTGAAGATGCCAACGCTTTGCACCGAAAGGGCCGCGTCCAGCACCGCGCCGATGCCAGCGGAGTTGATTGCCCCCTCCAGCATGTCAGGTGACCCGTTCGACAGGATGGCCGTGTTCATTCCCGCATCTTTCAGTGCTGCGAGCATGCTTGGCACCTCTGGATAGGCCTGCAATTCCCAGTAAAGTGCCAAGAGGCGTTCGCGCAATGCCGGATCGCCCGCATGGCCGGTCTTTTCCAGCGCCCAGTCCAGGCCGTTTTGCGTGACCTCCCAAAAATCTGTATGGGCATCCGCCACAGCGCGCAGCCACGAATAGGCCAGTTGCTTTTGTCGCCAATGTTCAGCCAGCACCTTCCAGTCGTCTTTGATGGCGGCAAAGTCAGGCTCTGACGCCGCATGGCGCGCAGCGGCCCCCACATCGAACAGCGTACCGTAGGCATCGAAAACACAGGTGGTGATAGGCATGTGCGGGCTCCTTTTCCCAGGCCAGCTTGGCATGGTGCGAGACCGTACAAAAGCCCTGAAATTGTACCAAGGGGGCGGGGTTTACATCAGGGGGCTGCTTTGACAGTTTGGCGCAGAACCGGAGCACCTGCGCAGATACGCGGCCTCCGCCCTAATCCCCTTACATACCGGAGAGACATATGACTGAGGTCAAATCAGGCGATACTGTCGCCATTCACTACACTGGCACTTTGCTGGACGGCACCACCTTCGACAGTTCCGAAGGTCGCGATCCATTAGAATTTGAAGTCGGGTCGGGGACAATCATCCCCGGTCTGGATACTGCCTTGCCGGGCATGACCGTGGGCGACACCAAGGTTGTCAAGATCGCCTGTGAAGATGCCTACGGGCCGCTTAACCCGGAAATGCGTCAGGCTGTCCCGCGCGAGGGTATTCCGGCAGACATCCCGCTTGAGATCGGTACGCAGCTGCAGATGCAGACGCCTGACGGGCAGGCAATGCCGGTGATGGTGGTTGAGGTGGACGAAGCGACGGTAACGCTCGATGCGAACCATCCGCTGGCCGGCAAGGATCTGCAGTTCGATATCGAATTGGTAAAAATAGCATAAGAAACGGGATATTACCGGCTGATCTTCAAGTCTTGCATTAAGCCCTGAAGCGCGTCGGTAGTTCCTTGAATTCCGCCGATCTGCCCGTCTTGCAGCGGGCGGGTCGGTCTGGTTGCCGAAGGCGGCACGACGCGCTTGAATGTGGTCGAAGTCCCGCTCGCCGCGCCCGGCCTGTTCACTTTTATACGGTTTCCCTGACTATTGTCCCGGGTGGCAGGTGCCTGGACTTCAGAGGGGGGCGCAGTGAACTGCATAGGAGCCGCCTGCATCACTTCCTTGAGATCGGGGTTCTGAAGCATGTCGCTCAGCTGGCTCTCGTCGGTTTGCACCACGGCCTGATCGGTTTTCCCCATCACTCTCATGCCGGCATCGGTAACAGCAGTGAACAGGGCCATGCGCAACTGCGGCTCGCTGCGCAGTGTCACGGCGACAAGAATCATCAACATAAAGCTGAGGATTTTGGCCCAGAACAGCGCCCGCTGTCGCCGGATCCGGCGCGATTGCAGAACCTCGAATGTGTAGTTCTCCGAAAATGTCATAGGGGACGGATGCCCGATGATCTGGGCACAATCAGGGCTGCGCGATGAAATTCTCTTGCCCCTCGCGGCTGGTCTGCTTTGCCGCTAAGAGAGAGCTATGGAACAAGACGCAACTTTTGAAATCATGCTGGTCTGCGCGCCGGGTCTAGAAGCGCCGCTCCTAGAAGAAGTGACAGAACTGGGCTTTGGCACCCCGGTGCAAGTGCCGGGCGGCGTCACCATTCAGGGCGACTGGGCAGACGTATGGCGTGCCAATCTGCAACTGCGCGGGGCGGTGCGAGTGTTGGCGCGAATTGGTTCCTTCATGGCGTTTCATCTCGCGCAGCTCGACAAACGAGCGCGCAAATTCCCCTGGGGGGATATTTTGCGGCCCGATGTGCCGGTCAAGGTGCAGGTGACCTGCAAGGCGTCCAAAATCTATCACGCAAAAGCGGCCAGTCAGCGGATCGAGACCGCGCTGACCGACAGCCACGGGATCACACTGGCCGAGGATGCGGCGCTGGTCATCAAAGTGCGCATTGACGACAATCAGGTCACGATCAGCCTAGATACCAGTGGCGAGCCACTGCACCGGCGCGACCACAAGGAAGCTGTGGGCAAGGCCCCGCTACGCGAGAATATGGCCGCGATGTTCTTGCGCCAGATGGGTTTTGACGGCGATATGCCGGTGGTGGACCCGATGTGCGGTTCGGGCACTTTTCTGATCGAGGCGGCAGAGATTGCGGCTGGATTGCAACCGGGGCGCAGCCGCCGTTTTGCGTTTCAGGATCTGGCGAACTTCGACGCAGAAGCCTTTGATGCAATGCGGAAAGATGGTCGTGGGACGCAGGCGCGACACCTGTTCTTTGGCTCGGACCGCGATGCTGGTGCGGTACGCAATGCCACGGCCAACGCGGCACGGGCGGGCGTGTCAGATTGGACGCAATTTGCCTGTCATGGCGCACAAGAGGTGCGGCCGCCCGAAGGTATGAAGCCGGGGCTGGTGATGGTGAACCCGCCCTATGGAGGGCGGATCGGGAACAAGAAACTCCTTTACGCGCTATACGGATCATTCGGGCAGACGATGCTAAGTCATTTCAAGGGCTGGCGGGTGGGGCTTGTCACGTCAGAGCCGTCGCTGGCCAAGGCGACCGGCCTGCCGTGGCAACCTCAGGGACAGGCAATTGCGCACGGCGGTATGAAGGTCTGGTTGTGGCACACGCCACCTTTGCGCTGATGGGCGGCTTTCCCAAAAGGAACAAATCGACGCGTCATGGGGGCTTCTAGGCCGCCATAAATTATAGAAAAGCGATTTTCGCGTTACTTATCTACAGGTAACTAAAACCGAACCCGGCATCTTGCGCCGGTTACAGATGCTCTGCCTGTGGCATCCCCAGAATGTGAAACCCACCATCCACGCGAATGATCTCGCCCGTGGTACAGGCCCCTGCGTCCGAGGCAAGATAGACCGCTGTACCACCCACCGCTTCCAATGTCGCATTGGCCCGCATTGGCGCATTCTGGTCGGTGTGCTTGTAGGTCTTGCGCGCGCCGCCAATCGCGGCACCGGCCAGTGTTTTCATGGGGCCGGGGCTGATCGCGTTGACGCGGATGCCTTCGGGGCCCAGATCATTGGCCAGATAGCGCGTGGCGCTTTCCAATGCGGCCTTGGCAACTCCCATGACATTGTAGTTCGGCACCACACGGTTGCTGCCTTGATAGGTCAGCGTCATCAGCGTGCCGCCGTTCTCGACCATCATCGGATGGGCGCGGCGGGCGATTTCGATAAAGCTGTAGGCAGAGATATCGAGCGAATGTTTGAAATTGGCGCGGGAGGTGTTCAGGAACCGTCCCGTCAATTCAGATTTGTCTGAAAAAGCAATGGCATGCACGACGAAGTCAATCGTGGGCCAGCGATCGGCCAACTGGCTGAAGGCCGTGTCGAGAGACGCGTCGTCAGTGACATCCACGTCGACCATAAAGTCCGATCCGACCGATTCAGCCAGCGGTTTCAAGCGGCTGCCAAAGGCTTCGCCCTGATAGGTGAAAGCCAGTTCGGCACCCGCCTCAGCCATCGCTTTTGCGATGCCCCAGGCGATGGAGCGTTCGTTGGCGACGCCCATGATCAGGCCGCGTTTTCCTTTGAGCAGGTCAGACATCTTGTGATCCTATCCGTTGTATTTCGACAGGATCATTGATCCGTTGGTGCCGCCAAACCCGAATGAATTGGTCATGACGGAATCGAGGCCTGCGTTGTCCACACGGGATGTGGCGATCTCGGAAGGATCCAGTGCGGGATCAAGCGTTTCGACGTTGATCGAAGGTGTGATGAAGTCGTGCTTGAGCATCAAGAGGCAGAAGATTGCTTCCATCGCGCCAGCGGCACCCTGTCCGTGACCTGTCATTGATTTAGTCGAGCTTACTGGTGGGGTTGATCCCTGACCGAACACCCGGCGAACCGCTTCGATTTCGCCCACATCCCCCACGGGCGTCGATGTTCCATGTGCGTTGATATAGCTGACCTTGCGACCCTCGGGCAGGGTTTCAAGCGCCAGTTGCATCGCGCGTGTGCCGCCTTCGCCGGAAGGGGCGACCATGTCATGGCCGTCTGACGTCGCGGCAAAGCCGGTGACTTCGGCATAGATCGTGGCACCGCGGGCCAGCGCGTGATCAAGGCTTTCCAATACCACGATGCCGCCACCGCCAGTGATGACAAAGCCATCGCGGTTGGCGTCAAAGGCGCGGGAAGCCTGTACAGGCGTGTCATTGTATTTGCTGCTCATCGCGCCCATCGCGTCAAAGAGGCATGACAGCGTCCAGTCCAGCTCTTCGCCACCGCCGGCGAACATCACGTCCTGCTTGCCCAACATGATCTGCTCGGCCGCGGACCCGATGCAGTGCAGAGAGGTCGAACAGGCCGAGGTGATGGAATAGTTGATGCCCTTGATCTTGAAGGCCGTCGACAGGTTCGCGCTGATGGTCGAGGACATGCACTTGGGCACGGCAAAGGGGCCGATCCGCTTGGTGGCCCCTGTTTTGTCCACGATGTCATGAGCGGTTTTCATGGCCGAGGTCGAAGGACCACCGGAGCCTGCAATCAGCCCGGTGCGCGGGTTGCTGATCACATCCTCGCCCAGACCCGCATCGGCAATCGCCTGTTCCATCGCAAGATAGGCATAGGCCGCACCGGGCCCCATAAAGCGCAGGGTGCGCTTGTCGATATGCTGCGATACATCAATCTTGAGTGTGCCTGCGACCTGAGAGCGGAAACCGTGTTCGACCATCTCCGGGCTAGTCTCGATGCCGGACTTCCCTGCCTTGAGTGCGGCTGTGACCTCTTCGGCGTTGTTCCCGATGGATGAGACAATACCCAAACCTGTGACGACAACTCGCTTCATATGCAAACCTCTGCTTCGGTGCGGCGCATGGGCGGCGCTCCTTTGATACATTTCAACCTATCTAGGACAGCAGGCCGCAGCGGCGCAAGCGGTTAGGCCGCAAGGGGCGGTCAAGCACCGTAATCGGGGCGCAGGTCGTTAGTGGCGTAACGGATCACCGAAGTCGCAAGGTCGCGGTCGTGGGTGCCCACCAGTACCACGCCTTCACCGCTCAGCGGTATGGAGCGGCGTTGCAGGCTGAATTCCTGACCGTCAGCCGTGATCACCGTGCTGCCGGAGGAACTGTGATCGGTGTATTCGAGCTGCGCTGCCCGCAATTCGAAACTGCCATGTTTGCGTGACACCCACGGATGTTCCAGCACGGCATCGCATGCGGTTGATCGCCCGACCGTCAGGTTGTCACCTGCCGTCAATGTCCAAGTCGCATCGCCACAGGCCAATGCGACAGATTCCGTGCGTGAGGTTTGCACGTTGTCGGAATCTGCGAACAGGACCGTCTGCTGGCTCAGGTCACTGACGGCAAAGGAATGGACCTGCGTCGCCTCGCTTTTGCCTTTGAGCGTGATTCCCCCCATCGCCACGCAAAGCGCGCGATTGCGCTCGGACAATTGCGTAAACAACGTATCTCCCAAAAGCACTTCGCCCGGTTTTGCGAGTGTGGCCAGCCGAGCAGTCACGTTGATCGTATCGCCATAGACATCGGTGTCCTGGGTCAGGATGTCGCCGCAATAGGCCCCTGCATGCACGCCCAGTCCTTCGCCCCAGTCCGTTTCAATCATCTGGCGGGCGGCCGTGAACACCTCGTCGGCACTTTTGAAAAGACTAAGCGTGTCATCCCCCTTTGACTTTATGCAATGGCCGCCGCTGGCCCGGATAATCTCGCGCATGCTGGTCAGGATCGCGCTGATCTGCGCCAAGGCGTCATTGCCGGTTTGCGTATCATAAAGCCGTGTGCTGCCGGTAATATCGGCAATCAGAACATGGGCTTTGGCCATGGCGATCAGTCTCCGCGGTGAAATGGATGATATGCAATGGTGCGACCTTAAGTTTCCCGGGCGTTCTGTGCAATCGTCTTGCGGCAGGCCAGCGCCGGGAGGATAGCAGCGGTTTGTCGTAATGGGAGGTACTGAGGTTTGCAGACGTGATGGAACTTTGTGGGTTGCTGACATGTTCATTGCCCAACAGATGAAAGGACTCTCACATGTCAAAGATTGAAACCATCAATCCCGCCACAGACCAGCCGATCAAAAGCTACCCCAAAATGAGTGAAGCCGAGGCGATCAAAACGGTAGAGGCGAGCCACGCTGCATTTCTGGAATGGCGCGGAAAGACACATGAAGAACGCGCGCCATACCTTCTGGCCATTGCAGAGAAACTGCGCGACCATGCAGATGAACTGGCGCAATTGATGACCGACGAGATGGGTAAATTGCTGCGCGACGGCAAGACCGAAGTCGAGCTTTGCGCGAAGATTTTCGAATATACGGCCAAAAATGGCCCGGAGGCGCTAGCTGACGAAGAACGCACGCATGGCAAGGGCCAACGCGGCGTCGTCACGTATCAGCCCATCGGTGTGATCTACTCGATCCAGCCGTGGAACTTTCCGCTTTATCAACCCGTTCGCGTGCTGGCGGCCAATCTAATGGCAGGTAACGGGTGTGTGCTTAAGCATGCATCTATCTGTACCGGAAGCGGCCTGCGTCTGCGCGAGATTTGTATCGAAGCAGGCCTGCCTGAAGATCTGTTCGGTGTTGTGCTGATTGGCCACGATGTGAGTGATAAGCTGATTGAGCACAAATTGGTGCGCGGCGTGACCATGACCGGCAGCGATGCCGCGGGGCGGCACATCGGTGCCACAGCGGCAAAAGCTTTGAAAAAGACGGTGCTGGAACTGGGGTCAAATGACGCCTATCTGGTACTTGAAGATGCCGACATTGAAACGGCCGTGAAATTTTCTGTGATCGGGCGGCTTTATAACAATGGGGAAACCTGTGTGTCCGCGAAACGTTTTGTTGTTGCAGACAAGGTGTATGATGCCTTCACCGATGCTTTTGTCGCGAAGATGAAAGAGATCGAGATGGGTGACCCCAAAGAAGAAGCGACCAAGTTGGGGCCGCTTTCTAGCCAGGATCAGTTTGAAACTGTGCGTGACCAGGTTGAGAAAAGCGTCAAGGCAGGCGCAAAGGTTCTGTGTGGCGGTGACGTCCCGGACCGTGATGGTGCGTACTATCCTGCGACTGTTTTGGGTGACGTTGCGCCCGGTATGCCAGCCTATGACGATGAAATCTTTGGGCCTGTCGCTGCTGTCATTCGTGCCGAGGATGACCAAGACGCAATGCGCATCGCTAATGACAGCCGGTATGGCCTGGGCGGTGGCATTTTCTCCAAAGACGAGGAACGCGCCCTGAAACTGGCACGTGAGCATTTTGACACCGGCATGGTGCGTATCAATTCGTTCGGTGCCGCAGATCCGAACATGCCCTTCGGCGGCGTGAAGGATTCAGGCTATGGCCGTGAGCACGGCGGCTTTGGCATGAAGGAATTCGTCAACGCCAAGTCTGTGTTCCTGCCGTCCTGACCCACATCATTTTCCCACTTTAGACATGGCGGCGCGAGAGCGCTGCCTGCCGCCATTAATACCTCAAGGAGCTTAATATCATGAGCATGAATGTTCTTGTCGCCGGATCGACCGGCAAAACCGGCCGCCAATTGGTCGCCGACATCGCCCAAATGGGTCACACGCCCGTCGCACTAGTGCGTGACGGGTCTGATACCAGTGTCCTGCCAAAGGGGACAGCCCAGCGCAAAGGGGACCTGACAAATCTGACGGATGACATTTGCGCCGACATGGACGTGGTGGTTTTTGCGGCAGGTTCAGGTGGCGATACGGGATCCGATATGACGGACAAAGTCGATCGCGACGGTGCGATGCGACTTACGGATATCGCCGCCAAGGCGGGCGTTTCGCGTTTCGTGATGCTCAGCTCGGTCGGTGCGGATGCATCGAACCCCGAGGGCGACTTAGCCCATTATCTGAAGGCAAAGCATGATGCGGATGAGCACCTGAAAGCGTCGGGCCTTTCCTATGCCATCCTGCGCCCGGTGGCCTTGACCGATGACGGGCGTTCGGATGGCATCAAGTTGGGATCAGACGTGGACAAATCTGCCAAAGCAAGCCGCGCAGATGTGGCAGCGGTCCTTGCCGATGCCGCGGTGAACGGCACCTATGATGGGAAGGCGCTGGATATGCAGTCAGCCTAGCTTTCGCTCAGCGCGACTTTCATATCTTTCACCTGATAGATCACCTCGCCGTCGGCTTCCACGATGCCGTCGGCGACACCCATTGTAAGCCGCCGTGTCTGGATCGCCTTGGTGAAATCGATCTTGTAGGTCAACACCTTGCGGTCAGGCCGCACCATGCCGGTCAGTTTTACCTCGCCTACGCCCAGCGCATAACCGCGCCCCTGCCAGCCGCGCCAGCCGAGGTTGAAGCCGGTCAATTGCCATAGACCGTCAAGACCCAGACAGCCGGGCATGATGGGGTTGCCGGGGAAATGGCAGTCAAAGAACCATAGATCCGGCGTGATATCGAATTCCGCTGTAATATGCCCTTTACCATGCGCGCCGCCATCCGCTGAAACATCGGTGATCCGGTCCATCATCAGCATCGGTGGCGCAGGAAGCTGCGCGTTGCCGGGGCCAAAAAGCTCACCTGCGGCGCATTTCAACAGACCTTCTTTGTCAAAGCTGGTGGGGTAATCGGCCATTCGAGCTCTCCTGCAGGTAAGGTATTGGAACGGGTTTACCTATCGCGCGGGTTCATCGCAAGGGCAGGGCAGGAAAGCTGCGATGGCAAGAGACACACAAACATGCACTCAAATGCCACTTTCCTGATTTGCAATTGAAAACTGGCTGCAAGCTACCCTATATTAAGGACACAGAGAAAGCGGAGCGATCCATGACATTAACGCAACACGAAAACGGCACACGGTGGCTGGAAGCGGCAGGCGTACGTCCGACGCGGCAGCGTGTGACGCTGGCAGGGTTGCTTGTGGGGGATGGGCAGCATCGCCATGTCACAGCAGAAAGTCTGTTTGACGCCGCAAAAGGGCAGGGCGATTCAGTATCGCTGGCCACGGTCTACAACACACTGCGGGCTTTCTGCGATGCCGGGTTGTTGCAGGAAGTCACGGTTGATGGCTCCAAGAGCTATTTCGATACAAACACACATGACCATCCGCATTTCTTCTGGGAAGATGACGGTCGGCTGACCGACGCGCCGTCTGACCAACTGGTGATCACAGGTTTGCCCGACGCGCCCGAAGGGGCAGAGATTGCATCGGTTGACGTTGTGATCCGCCTGCGTCGCAAAGGTACGGCGGGCTAATCCCCGCTTCCCGGTTTGGTGCATCCGCTCGTTTCCCAAGACCAGATTGATGTTTACCAGCGCGATGGGGTCGTGCTGATCAAAGGGTTGTTTGCCGATCATGTTGAGCAGTTGCGGGCCGGTGTGGCGCGGAACATGGATGATCCCGGCCCATACGCTTCAAACAACGATAAAGCGGGCGAGACCGGACGGTTTTTTGACGACTATTGCAATTGGCAGCGGATCCCCGAATTCGAACAGGTGATCCGCACCTCTGCCGCCGCAGAAGTCGGTGCGGCCTTGATGCAAAGCGATCGGGCGCAATTGTTCCACGATCATGTGCTGGTCAAAGAACCGGGCACATCCATGGCCACGCCCTGGCATCAGGACGGTCCCTATTATTTTGTCGAAGGGCGTCAGACCGTCAGTTTCTGGTCGCCGCTTGATCCTGTGACCGATGCCACCCTGCGTTGTGTCGCGGGATCGCATTTGTGGGAAAAGCCGGTGCTGCCGACGCGCTGGGCAAAGGGCGATGCCTTTTTCGATCCGGCACCCTATATGCCCGTGCCCGACCCGGATGCGGAGGGCATGGATATCCGCGAGTGGGACATGGCACCGGGGGATGCGGTGGCGTTCAACTACGGTATCCTGCATGGCGCGCGGGGCAATACCGCTGCCGCCCGCCGCCGCGCATTTTCGCTGCGGCTGGTCGGAGATGATGCGCGCTATGTAGAACGGCCAGGGCCAACCTCGCCTCCCTTTCCGGGACATGACATGACTGCGGGTGATCGTTTGCGCGAAGACTGGTTTCCTGTCCTCCGCACCAACTAGATGTGCGCCTGATCACAGGCGGCGTTGCATTGATCCGTGATCTGCGGCTAGCTTTTGGCAGGGCACCTTTATTTTAAGCCCGACCCTTTCAAGCTCGGTTTTCCTACAGCTATTTCGGAGCACATCATGCCCAATGAAGTCGAAACCTTCGTCAAGGATTTTAAAGCCACCAAGAAGCGTTTGAATGAACTGTCGCCAAAAGAAGGCGAAAAGATCAAAAAGGCCATGGTGGCCAATCTGGAGAAAACCTGGGACGCCGAAGATGCGATGAAAGAAGCAGTGATCGAGGCGCGCACAGCGGGAGTGCCGGGCAAGAAATCCGCACCCTTTCTGAAGCACGCCAAGGTGACCAAACCCTTCAAGACATGGCAGGCGGCGCTGAAAATCTATCACGCGGATCTGGACAAATTAGAGGCGTTCACCAAGGAGGCCAAAGAGTTGAACGCGGAACTGACAAAGCGCGTAACTACCGTTGAGAAGGATTTAAAGAAAGGCGGCGGTACAGCGGATATTCCAACGATGGCCACCATCAAGGAAGCCAAGCGCGCTTTGCCCGAGTTGAAAAAGGCCGAGAATATTCTCGGATCGACCAAAAGCTTTATGGTGATGTACGGGCTGAATATGCAGCGAACGGTGGACGCCATCGTCAAGCAAGCTGTCGATTCAGTGACGCCCAAGGAATTTCCCGAACCGCTCGCCGATGCCAACCGTGCCAAGACCGAGAAGACGGTCGATGGTCATAGCAAAAAGATCAAGTCGGCCTGCGACGGAGCCAAATCGGCGCTCGAAGAGGACAAGATCAAGGTTGCTGAGAAACTGATAAAGGACGCGGAAAAGCTGCTTGAGACGCTGGCAGGATTCGAGAAGGAAGCGAAGCTGACCAAGACCAAGATGAAGGACGAGGTGAAGGCGGATGAGAAGTCGAAAAAGCTTCAGGCGCTGATGAAGAAGATCGGCATGGGCTACAAGACGGCAGCGGGGCAGGTTGATGAAGTCCAGAAAGAGTTGAAAGAAAAGACCAAGGCGGCGCGGTGATTTTGAGATAGAATTGGCCGGGCCTAAAACCACTGCCCCGGTTCCATCAGCCCCAGATCAAGCAGCTGACGCG
This sequence comes from Sulfitobacter noctilucae, assembly GCF_000622365.1. Lineage (GTDB taxonomy): Bacteria > Pseudomonadota > Alphaproteobacteria > Rhodobacterales > Rhodobacteraceae > Sulfitobacter > Sulfitobacter noctilucae. The sequence goes on from NZ_JASC01000003.1 coordinate 274,487, forward strand.
AGTGCCACTCAAACGGTGCTGAATTGTGCCATTTGAAGGTCTCGATCTCGTATTTGCTGCCGGGGTTGCTTTTCAGCGCTTTGGCGGTGCGGAACGAGCAGATCGCCGTGGTGATATTGTGGTGCCACGGGCAGGCATATGTGTTGTATTCTTCGTCGGAAAACGTGTGGTCCCAGCGGATTTTCAGCCCCTTTTTGGCGCGAAAAAGCGGAATTCGGTCGATCTTGCGGCGTACGGCAGGGACGTGTTCTTCGTAACGCCAGCGCAGGCCGCCGAAGAAATCGAGTTGCCGTTCCTTGGGGTGGTCGTGGTTGTCGGCGTCCAGTCGCGCCAGCGCATAATAACCTGATCGGTCCAGATGCGCCCGGTCCAGCGAGACTGCATTGGGGTGTTGGTGCAGGTCATCGGAATAGAGGTCGATGACATAAGCCAGCATTGCATCACGCCGTTCTTCGGTATGGTAGGTCAGCATTTCGATGACATTGCGCGTCTCGCAGAACGGGAAAAACAGGTATTCCGCATTGTAGCAATAATAGACCCATTGCCCGGCCAGAGGCTCCATCAGGGTGTTGATCGCGGTTTCCAAAGCATCCTCAGCGGACGTGTTATAATCAACCCGCAGCACGGTTTCCTGTAGGTCGCGCGGCAGGTCAAAGATTGCGGGCATCAGCGCGATGATCGCGGCAAAGCCCATCTGCTCATGGTGGCGCAGGGTTGTGTCGATCTCGACATCGTCCTCGACCATGACAATCGCAATCGGCCCTTTGGCAAGGGTTGCGCGTTCAGCGGCGATCATATCGGAAAGGCTGGCGTATTGCATGGCACCTCAACAGCTCTTGTTTTGCACCAGAATCGGTCAATTCGCTGTGCATTGCAAGCGTCGGGTCGCGCTGCTAAACCGCGCTTGATTTCCAGCAACCTCCGGAACCTTGCCATGTCAGCGCCTAAAAAGCTCTTTATCAAGACCTATGGCTGTCAGATGAATGTCTATGACAGCGAGCGCATGGCCGAGGCGATGGGCGGGCAGGGCTATGTCGAAACCGACCGTGCCGACGATGCTGATATGATTCTGCTCAACACATGCCACATCCGCGAAAAGGCGGCGGAAAAGGTCTATTCCGAATTGGGGCGTTTGAAACCGCTCAAGGCGCTGAAGCCGGACCTCAAGATCGGGGTGGCCGGCTGTGTGGCGCAGGCTGAAGGGGCCGAGATCATGCGCCGTCAGCCCGCGGTCGATCTGGTGGTCGGCCCGCAAAGCTATCATCGCCTGCCTCAGATGGAGGAACGTCTGAGCCGGGGCGAAACCGCGCTCGACACCGATTTTCCGGAAGAAGACAAATTCGATCACCTCAAATCCCGCCCCAAAGCGCGGCGCGCACCTGCGGCATTTTTGACTGTGCAGGAAGGATGCGACAAGTTCTGCGCATTTTGCGTGGTGCCCTATACCCGTGGTGCCGAAGTCAGCCGACCCGCGCCACGCGTGATGCAGGAGGCCCGCGAACTGGTGGAGCGCGGCGTGCGCGAGGTGACGCTGTTGGGCCAGAACGTGAATGCCTATCACGGTCATGAGGGCGGTCTGGCCGGATTGATCCGTGATCTGGCGGGGGTCGATGGGCTGGAGCGGATCCGCTACACCACAAGCCACCCCAACGACATGGATGATGCGCTGATTGCGGCCCATGCCGAGGTACCCGAATTGATGCCCTATCTGCATTTGCCGGTGCAGTCGGGCTCGGACCGTATTCTGAAACGGATGAACCGCAGCCATACCGCCGAAAGCTACTTGCGGCTGATCGAGCGTATTCGCGCCGCACGCCCCGACATTATTCTATCAGGTGATTTTATCGTGGGCTTCCCCGAAGAAACCGATGCGGATTTCGAGGCAACGATGGAATTGGTGCGGCAGGTGCGTTACGGCTATGCCTATTCGTTCAAATACTCCACACGGCCCGGCACGCCTGCGGCAGAGCGGCCCTTGGTCGACGCCGATGTGGCAGATGATCGCCTGCAGAGATTGCAGGCGCTGATCACGGGCCACCAGCATGACATCCAACGTGAGATGGTCGGTCGCGAGGTGTCGGTGCTGATTGAACGCAAAGGCCGCGAGGCGGGGCAGATGGTCGGCAAGTCCGAATACCTGCACTCCGTCCATATTCTCGACTGCGCGGCCCAGATTGGCGATATCGTCCGCGTCCGGGTAATCGAAGCCAAAACCAACTCGCTTGCATCGGTTCTGGTCTGAGCTTTAGTAGTTGTGCTTGCGGTGCGAGGCGCGGTCGTACCAGATGCGTTCCATTGTGGTTTTAAGCGCTGCTGGATTGCCCACAAGGCGCTGATCGCGGCAGACCCGCTCGCCAATCGCCTGCGCGGTTGAAAAATCGTATCCGACCGACACCAGCGAGTCGATGAAAACCGCATTTGGACGATCCCAGATCACTTCTTTCCAAGGGCCGCGAAAGCAGCTGACAACGATCTGGTGGCCGGTCGGGCCGTATGCACCATGGTGATGATGTTTGGCACCGCCGCCAGCGTTGGCCATCGCAGGCAAACTGACTGCGGTAGCGATAGCGATAGCGATAGAACAGATTTTAATGAACATATTGGCCTCCCCAGGTCCGCGCCGGCGCATCATCCGGCCAGAAAATTGTCGAACCGTCGACGCCGCAGGCGAATGTTCTGAGCACTGTCGAGGTCTGACAGATCAAGCGTTACCGAGGCGCCCCCTGCTTTCCAAGTTATTTCGTTAACAAATGGTTAATACGCATGAATTGCACCTGTTATCGCCGCAGTTCCGACTGTTTGAACCAGCGAGTCCTGTAGCAAACAGCGAAATTTCCACCCCGGCGGGAAAGAAGATTTCATCTAATTGGCCAGCGCCCCTGACACAGAATCGGTGGCGGTATTTCCACCGGGTCGCGTAGGGCGACCGAAAATATTGATCGTTGGACTACCTTTAAGCCCAATGTGTTCGGGTCGGATTGCGTGAAAAACCAATGATCCCCATGTGTTTACTGTGAAATTAAACACTAAATGTAGATATCAGCGCTTCACAGCGCCGAAAATATTACCTAACGTATGCCGATAAGCGGGGCGTCCACACGTTGGGACGGGGATGTCTTTCGTGGGGGAATGATAAAAGGAAAATGCTGTGGTGAACACAATCTCCAAAGCGATCCGCGCGGTGGCGACGCTGTCACTTGTTGCGGCGATCGCGCTGCCGGCATCATTTGCGGATGCACAAACACGTTCGCAGGGTGGACGGGACAAGGGCGTGTACACGCCAACCATCTGGGTGGATCCCGATGGCTGCGAACACTGGGTCATGGATGATGGTGCCGAAGGCTATATGACACCTCACACCAGCCGTCAGGGCATTCCGGTCTGCCGCCGGGGCAATGTCTGTGGCGTGATGAACTCGGATCAGTTTTTTGCCACGGACAGCTACCGCATTCACAAGGCGGGCAAGCGGCGTCTGGCCAATTTCTTCCAAACCACAGGTGCTGTTTCCTATATTATCACCGGCCACACCGACAGCCGCGCCTCTGATGCGTACAACATGAAGCTGAGCTATAACCGGGCCAATGCGGTTGCGGCGATTGCTGCTGCGACAGGCGCACGGATTGCCGATGTGCGCGGCTACGGCGAACGCATGCCGGTGGCTGCCAATAATTCCGCTCATGGCATGGCAAAGAACCGCCGCGTCGAAATCATTTGCATACGCTAAGGGGACGTTTCGTGATCAAATCCAAAATTCTTCTCGTGACGGCCCTTGGGTTCGGACTGACTGCCTGCGGCGACTTTGAAAACGGCCTCCGCGGCTATCCGTCCGACAAGACGCGCGACCGGGGTATCAATGGTCACCATCTGAGCACGCTTCAGGCGGGCATCTGGGTCGACCCGAACGGCTGTGACCACTGGATCATCGACGATGGTGTCGAAGGCTATCTGTCGGCGCGTCTGGACAAATTCGGCAAGCCCGTCTGTTCCGGCGTTGCACCACCAACACATACCGTGGGTGATTTCAAAGGTGGCTCGTTCATTCCGGATCCAAACTGATCTTGGCTGACCAATGCTCCATAGCCGGGCCGGAGTGCGCAGCACTCCGGCCCGTTTTGCGTTTGGGGGGTGTATTTTGACAGCCGCCTCCCTATCTCAAAGTTTACACCTCACACCAAGGAGCTTCCCTTGCCTTCAAGCGATCTGTTGACAGCGCCCTCTGCGGCCAAACCCGTTGTGATCGAATTCCCTGACAACCGCCTTTTGGTTGATCTCTGTGGTGCCTATGACGCGCATCTGGCCACCATCGAGAAAGCGTTCGAGGTTCAGATCGTGCGGCGTGGCAACCAGTTGAGCATCCTTGGCGATGCCGAGGCAAGCGCACAGGCAGGGCAGGTGCTGGGGGCGCTCTACGTACGCCTTGAAGGCGGGCGCGCGGTGACACAGGCCGAAGTCGACAGCATGTTGCGCATGGGGGGCGCTGAAGCCGACACAGGAACGTTCCAGGGCGACCAGCTTGAAATGCCGGTGGGCGAAACGATCGAAATCCAGACCCGCAAGAAAAGGGTGGAGCCGCGCACCGAAGCGCAAAAAGCCTACGTCACCTCTTTGTTCGACAATGAACTCGCATTTGGCATCGGCCCTGCGGGGACAGGTAAAACCTATCTTGCGGTTGCCGTCGGCGTTTCGATGTTCATCGGCGGGCATGTGGACCGGATCATCCTCAGCCGTCCGGCGGTAGAGGCGGGCGAAAAGCTCGGATATCTGCCCGGCGATATGAAGGACAAGGTCGATCCGTACATGCAGCCCTTGTATGACGCGCTGAACGACTTTCTCCCGGGCAAGCAACTGGCTAAACTGATCGAGGAAAAGCGCATCGAAATTGCACCCCTTGCGTTTATGCGCGGGCGCACGCTGGCCAATGCGTTTGTGGTGTTGGACGAAGCACAAAACGCCACCTCGATGCAGATGAAGATGTTTCTGACCCGCTTGGGTGAAGGCTCCCGCATGGTGATCACCGGAGACCGCACCCAGATCGACCTGCCGCGCGGCGTTCCGTCTGGCTTGGCCGATGCGGAGCGTTTGCTGAAAACCATCCCCAAGATCAGCTTCAACTACTTCACCTCCAAAGACGTCGTGCGCCATCCCTTGGTCGCCGCCATCATTGAGGCCTATGAAGCAGACAGCCCTACCGGCTAGCGCTTTCTCTTTTTGGCCCTAAATCCCGCGGAGGTCCGGAGGCAGAGCCTCCGAAAGAAAACGCCTGATGCAGAACATGGACATCTCCCTTGAAGACCCCCGCTGGGATGCCGTCGATTTCGACGCGCTGGCGCTTGCGGCGGTGCGGGCGACGTTGACCTATCTTCAGGTGGATTGGCAGACGAGCGAAGTCAGTATCCTCGCCTGTGATGACGCTCGCATCGCCACACTGAATGCGGATTTCAGGGACAAACCCACCCCGACCAATGTGCTTAGCTGGCCCAGCGAAGAGCGCGCAGCGATGAGTGATGGCGGCATGCCCGAACCACCAGAGCCCGGCCCCGACGGGGCCATCGAGTTGGGTGATATCGCGATTGCCTATGAAACCTGCGTGGCTGAGGCCACGGCACATTCGAAGCTGCTCGCCGACCACATCACCCATCTGATGGTACATGCGACCCTGCATCTATTGGGGTTTGATCATGAAACCACGCGGGATGCCGCTCTTATGGAAGGGCTGGAGGTCAAAATACTTGGCAAAATGGGTCTGAATGACCCATATAGGGATTCTTAGGCGGCTGGACCCGCTGCTTCATAAGACAGGACCAAATGGGCGACACAGACGGATCATCTAATGCAGCGCCGCGCGCGCAAGAGGATGAAGAATTAGACTCGCAAGAAGACCAGACCGCAAAGAGCGGTGGTTTCTTTTCCCGCGTTATTGAGGCGCTCAGTCCATCGGACAGTGACGATTCCAGCGAAATGACACCGCCCCTCGTGGACGGGGTAACAGCACGCGGCATGATGAACCTGCGCCGGATGCGGGTGGATGACGTGGCGATCCCCAAGGCAGACATTGTTGCGGTCCCGATCGGTTCAAGCATGGACGAACTGGTTGCCATCTTTAAAGAAAGCGGGATGACCCGGCTTCCGGTCTATGATGGCACGCTTGATACCCCTGTGGGTCTGGCACACCTCAAGGATTTTGCGCTGGAGTACGGGTTCAACGGCGCGGCCAAGACCTTTGATCTGCCCGGCCTGCTACGTCCTCTGCTGTTCGTGCCGCCCTCGATGACGATTGGTGTTCTGCTGACCAAAATGCAGGCCGAGCGGCGCCATATGGCCTTGGTCATCGACGAATACGGCGGCGTGGACGGACTGGTCACCATCGAAGACCTTATCGAACAGGTCATCGGCGAGATCGAAGACGAACATGACGTCGATGAAGGGATCTATTGGACGGTTGAGAAACCCGGCACCTATCTGGCGCTGGCAAAAACGCCACTTGAAGATTTTGAAGCCGAGATCGGGCATTCCCTGACCGACCATGACGATGTGGACGAAGAGGAAATCGACACGCTTGGCGGTTTGGTCTTCATGCTGTCGGGGCGCGTCCCCGCACGAGGCGAGGTGGTGCTGCACCCCGATGGCCCGGAGTTCGAGGTGATCGACGCGGACCCCCGCCGCATCAAACGTCTGCGTGTACGCACGATGGGTGCCAACGGGTGACAGACCGAATGGCGTCGCTGCGTCGGAGCGGCATAGGCGTTGCACTCGGGGCGCTGGCAGCTTTCGGGCAGGCCCCCTACGATCAGCCGGTCCTATTGGTCGCGGCCTTCGCCTTTGCTGTCTTCGTTTACCACGACTGCACAAACCCGCGTCAGGCAGCGTTTTTTGGTTGGGCATTCGGGCTGGGCTATTTTGCCCACGCGCTGCAATGGATTGTCTCGCCTTTCATGGTTGATGTCGCACGGCACGGGTGGATGGCCCCCTTTGCCTTGCTGTTCCTGTCGGCGGGGTTGGCGCTCTTCTGGGGAATGGCCTTCTACCTTGCACGGCGGTTCGACCCACTGCGCGCCTGGCCGTTGATCCTGTGTTTGCCTGCCGTTGAACTGCTACGTGCCTATATCTTTACCGGCTTTCCCTGGGCCATGCCTGCGCAAGCGATGATCAATGTGGCGGGCGGGCAGGCACTGGCATGGATTGGCCCTTATGTGCTGAATTTGGTGATCGTGGCAGTTGCGGTCGGGCTTGCCTTGCGCGGTCTTACCGCGGCGGAGCGTATCCTGCGCTATTGTGCGCTGCTGCTCGCTCTTGGATCTGCCCTGCTGCCGCCGATGGCACCGGAGGCCGCGCTGACCGGGCAGTCTATCCGCCTGATCCAACCCAATGCGGCACAACGTGACAAATGGGACCCCGACCAAATTCCGGTCTTTTTCGCCCGGCAGTTAAAGCTGACCGCTGCGGCACCGGAAGCAGGCAAAACGCCGCCCGATCTCGTGCTCTGGTCTGAAACGGCAATTCCTTGGGTGCTGGATCGTGCCGAACCCGCATTGGTACAGATCGCACAGGCCGGCGGCGGGGCCCCTGTCGCGCTGGGCGTTCAGCGTCGCGATGACATGCAGTATTATAATTCGATGGTCGTGCTGGATGCCGCAGGCGGGGTGATGCAGACCTACGACAAACATCATCTGGTGCCCTTCGGCGAATACATGCCTTTTGCGGATCTGATGGCGCGGATCGGCGTGTTTGGATTGGCCGATCGGGCGCTTGGTGGATACGCCTCTGGACCGGGTCCACAGGTGCTGGATTTTGGCCCACTGGGCCGAGCTTTGCCGCTGATCTGCTACGAGGCTGTCTTTGCCCACGATGTGAACGCCGCCCCGGAACGTCCTGAATTCCTGATCCAATTGACCAATGATGCGTGGTTCGGCAAGGCCGCTGGCCCGCGTCAACATCTGGCGCAGGCCCAGATGCGCGCTATCGAGCAAGGCCTTCCGCTGGCTCGGGCGGCAAACACCGGCGTCTCGGCAATGATTGACCCATATGGCCGCGTCGCCGCAGCCCTGCCGCTGAACACTTCCGGCTTTCTTGATGCCGCGCTGCCGGCGCCATTGCCGCCCACGCTTTATAGCCGCACAGGCGATCTGCCCTTTGCGGTTGTGTTGCTTCTGGGGCTCGTTTTTATGGCAACAATGCGGCTTCGCGCTGAACGAAACCTTAGCGATTGACCGCTACAAGGGCGGTCGGTAAGCAAGCGCAATCGATGTCACAACGGCTTCCTGACGTGGCATTGCAATCATTATTGGAGCAGATATGTCCCGACAGAACTATATTTTCACTTCCGAGTCCGTCTCGGAAGGGCATCCTGACAAGGTATGCGACCGTATTTCCGATGCGGTTCTCGATGCTTTCCTGAGCGAGGAACCAGAGGCCCGCGTGGCGGCGGAAACTTTTGCCACGACCGATCGTGTTGTGATCGGGGGCGAAGTCGGTCTGAGTGATCAGGACAAGCTGTCCGAATACATGGGCAAGATCGAAGGCATCGCCCGCGCTTGCATCAAAGACATCGGCTATGAGCAAGACAAGTTTCACCATGCCACCTGCGAAATTACCAATCTGCTGCATGAGCAATCCGCGCATATCGCACAGGGCGTGGATGCAAAGGACGACAAGGACGAAGGTGCGGGCGACCAGGGCATCATGTTCGGCTTTGCCACAGATGAGACAGAGCACCTGATGCCTGCGCCGATCCATTACGCCCATGCGATCCTGCGCCGCTTGGCCGAGGTCCGCAAGGATGGTACAGAGCCTACTCTGCGCCCCGATGCCAAAAGCCAGCTTTCAGTGCGCTACGAAAATGGCAAGCCGGTCGGTGTATCATCGATCGTCCTGTCCACGCAGCATGAGAGCGAGACACAGACCAGCGCCGACATCCGCGCCATTGTCGAGCCTTACATCCGCGAGGTTCTGCCCGAGGGGTGGATCGACGAAAACACGGCATGGCATGTGAACCCGACCGGTGTGTTCGTGATCGGCGGACCAGATGGCGATGCGGGCCTGACGGGCCGCAAGATCATCGTCGACACCTACGGCGGTGCGGCCCCTCATGGCGGCGGGGCGTTCTCGGGCAAGGATCCAACCAAGGTGGATCGCTCTGCTGCCTATGCAGCACGCTATCTGGCGAAGAATGTGGTCGCATCCGGCATGGCGTCGAAATGCACGATCCAGCTGAGCTATGCCATCGGGGTCAGCGAACCGCTGTCGATCTATTGCGATACCTTCGGCACAGGCGAAGTGGACGATGCCGCGGTTGAAAAGGCCATTCGCAACGTGATGAGCCTGACGCCACGCGGTATCCGCGAACATCTACAGCTGAACAAGCCGATCTATGAGCGGACAGCAGCTTATGGGCACTTTGGTCGTGCACCGGATGCAGATGGTGGTTTTTCGTGGGAAAAGACTGATCTGGCAGAGGCGCTCAAAGCGGCGGTCTGACGATCTGCGAGTGAACAGATGATGGAAGGGCGGTGCTGTAACAGGTGCCGCCCTTCGCTTTTTCAGTGGCGTGGTGCACTGAAAGGTGAGGGGGGGCGGTCCCGTTTTGCCATTGTTTCCGCGGCATCTGGCACGGTGTGGTTTTGGCGCAAATCCGCGCTGAGTTCTGACAACAGAACGGCCCCGTCTTGCCGCTCCATCTCGATCAAATAGGCCCAAAGGCTCATGCAATTCTGTTCGATGGATGCGAGGCCATCGGTTTGCGCATCAGTCTGGCTGGCGCGCAGATCGCGCATTTGTCGCAACAGGCGGCTGACCATCGGCTTGATGTCTCGTGCACAACGCAATGCGCAAATGGATAACAATGCCTCAATATCGGTGCTGTCGGTTGCCGAAGCGGGCAAGGTGGCCGCTGGCAGGGTTGCGCGCAGAGCGTGACGGATCACTGTGTCAAAGCTGTCGGCAGAGAGATCATCTTTGGACAGGAAATTGTTGCAGCCGATGGTGCGGGCCTCTTCGGCGACAAGGGGTGCGGCCTGACCCGATATCATGATCGTCGGTGTGTTCAGGTTTCGGGCGCAGAGCTGCACCATTTTCAAAGCATCCAGTCCTGTCCCGTCAGGCAGAGCATAGTCCAGAAGGATCAGCCCATAGTTGCTTTCCTCCAGGTGGGTGCCGAATTCCTGCAGTGTCTTTGCATTGGTGATCTCACTGGGAAAGTCGAGGCCCGAACAAAGCCGGGCCAGACGGTGCCGGTCAAAGCGTTCATCATCAAGGATCAGGACCGCGAGCGGCGGTGCGCCATCTGCGGCGGGTCTGTTTTTGGCCGGAATGGGGGAGACGAATGCCATCAGGGGTCCTTTGCGAGGGGTAGAAGAAGCCTAGCGACATTGCATTAAGCGGACTTTAACAAGGGTAAGCCGCATCGACGGACCCATTGCAGTGTTTTCGCGCAAAGGCTAAAGCGCTGCCCATGACAACACCCCAACGCCCCCGCCGCAATTTTTATGGTCGCTTGAAAGGCAAGAGCCTCAAGCCGTCCCAGCGCAGCTATATCGCGGAAGATCTTAGTGATCTCTCGCCCGGCGCAGTCAGTTGGGAAGACAACCCCGCCCGCGACACGCTTGATCTGGAGGGGCTGTTCGGTGGTCGCCCTGTCTGGCTTGAGGTCGGATTTGGCGGTGGCGAGCATCTGGTACATCAAGCGGTCGCCAATCCCGACGTGGGGATTATCGGGTGTGAGCCTTATATCAACGGGGTCGCCATGTTGTTGGGCAAGATTCGCCGGGCAGAGGCCGATAACATTGCTGTCCACCCCGGTGACGTGCGCGATATGTTCGATGTGCTGCCGGAGGCGTCGATTGATCGTGCGTTCCTGCTTTATCCCGATCCCTGGCCCAAGGCGCGCCACCACCGACGCCGGTTTGTGACCGAAGAACATCTGGTACCGCTGGCGCGCGTGTTGAAACCGGGAGCGATCTTTCGGGTGGCCACGGATATCGAGGATTATGTCCGCCAGACTTTGGAAGAAGTGCCGCGTTTCGGTTTCGAATGGCTTGCAGAGCGGCCCGGTGACTGGCGGGCCCCTTGGGACGACTGGATTTCAACGCGCTATGAACAGAAGGCTCTGCGCGAGGGCCGTGTGCCGCATTATCTGACGTTCCGGCGGACGTGAGGCAATGGAGCGGGCAAGCCCGCATTTGATTTTATGATTTTTCCTTGGGAAAAATTGACTTGAGGCTCTGCCTCAAACTCCGCGGGATATAGGGCCAAAAAGAGAAAAGACTTTTGGCATTGGCCTGCGCCTTGGCATGGACGGGGTTTTGTGGCTGGGGTAGAAGCGTTCAATAGCAAGCGAGGACGCGTATCATGTCAGGCCACGGTGATCCTATTCCAATGACGTCGCGGGCCTGTGGTCCGTTGACAGGGCGGGCAGAGGTGCCCGGTGATAAATCGATTTCGCATCGGTCGTTGATCCTGGGCGCATTGTGCGTAGGCGAGACGACAATCAGCGGTCTGCTTGAAGGGCAGGATGTGTTGGATACGGCGCAGGCGATGCGGGCGTTCGGGGCGAAGGTGACGGACCTCGGTGAGGGCAACTGGTCGGTTCAGGGCGTTGGTGTCGGCGGTTTTGCAGAACCCGACGGTGTGATTGATTGTGGCAACTCCGGCACGGGCGTGCGGCTGATCATGGGGGCGATGGCAACCTCGCCGATTGTGGCGACCTTCAGCGGTGACGCGAGCCTGAACGGGAGACCCATGGCGCGGGTGACGGACCCCCTGGCGCTGTTCGGCTGTCAGACCGTGGGCCGGAGCGGGGGGCGTTTGCCGATGACATTGGTCGGTGCCCAAGACCCTGTATCGGTGCGCTACACTGTGCCGGTACCGTCTGCGCAGGTGAAATCAGCGGTGCTTTTGGCGGGGTTGAATGCTCCCGGGCAGACGGTTGTGATTGAAGCCGAGGCAACGCGGGATCACACGGAGCGGATGCTGGCGGGTTTCGGGGCCGAGATCAGCGTGGAGAACACGGAAGAGGGGCGGGTGATCACCCTGACCGGTCAGCCTGAATTGCAACCACAGCATATCGAGGTGCCGCGCGATCCGTCTTCGGCCGCCTTTCCGGTGTGCGCCGCGCTTATCGTCCCCGGGTCAGATGTATTGGTGCCTGGCATCGGGCTGAATCCGACAAGGGCGGGTCTGTTCACGACGCTGCGCGAAATGGGTGCGGATCTGACGTATGAAAACGAGCGTGAAGAGGGCGGCGAGCCGGTGGCGGATTTGCGGGCCAGGTTCTCGCCTGATCTGAAAGGGATCGAGGTGCCCGAAGACCGGGCGGCCTCGATGATTGATGAATATCCGGTGTTGTCCGTGGTCGCAGCCTATGCGCAAGGCGAGACGGTGATGCGTGGCGTCAAGGAGCTGCGTGTCAAGGAAAGTGACCGTATTGATGCAATGGCCGCCGGGTTACGCGCCAATGGAATCGACTTGCAGGACGGTCCTGACTGGTGGATTGTGCAGGGCCGGGGCCACGGCAATGTGGCGGGCGGGGCGACTTGTGCCAGTCATCTGGACCACCGCATCGCAATGTCCTTTCTTATTCTGGGCATGGCGAGTGAAAAGCCGGTCAGCGTGGATGATGGTGGTCCCATTGCTACGTCATTTCCGATATTCGAGCCGCTGATGGGGCAGTTGGGCGCGCAGATCAACAGGACTGAATCATGAACCGGTTCCTTAGGCTGGCGGACCGACCATTATGAGCACCACGCAGGGCTTCACTGTCGCCATCGACGGGCCTGCAGCTTCGGGCAAAGGCACGATTTCGCGCGCCGTGGCCGCGCATTTCGGGTTTGCACATCTTGATACCGGGCTCTTGTACCGCGCAGTCGGAGCCAAGGTGTTGCTGGGTGAAGAAGCGCTTGCAGCCGCGCAGGCGCTGGTGCCCGGCGATCTGGACAGCGATGCCTTGCGGATGCCGGAGGTGGCCCAGGCGGCCAGCCAAGTCGCCGCTATGCCCGATGTGCGTGCCGCTTTGGTGGATTTCCAGCGCAGTTTTGCCGCGCGGGCAGGCGGGGCAGTGTTGGATGGGCGCGATATCGGTACGGTGATCTGTCCGTCCGCCCAGGTGAAGCTGTTTGTGGTGGCTGATGCGGTGGTCCGCGCCCGTCGGCGGTTCGAGGAACTGCGTGGCAGAGGCGTCGAAACCAGCTTCGAAGCGGTCCTTGCGGATGTCGAGGCGCGCGATGCCCGCGATATGGGGCGTGCTGATGCGCCTCTGCGTGCGGCAAAGGACGCCACGGAAATCGATACCTCGGATATGGCGATTGCAGATGCAGTTGCCGCCGCCGTCGCGTTGATTGCGCAGAAGCATCCCGAAGGGGGTTAAAAGCTTTCATCGTCAGCAATCCGGAACCTATTCCTATGTGATGCATTGCCTTTGTAAGGGTCGGCGAAGCTGTGCGAGAGATGCGTCGCTTGGCCATACAACATTGACACACACAAAATGGAGTGAATGCACCATGAAGACTGCAAAAGATTATCTGGAAGCTGCCAATGAGACCGTTCCCACCATGGAAGTAAAGGAGGCAATTGCGAAACATGCCGCCGGTTCTGGTATCTTTGTAGATGTCCGCGACAGCAGCGACATTGAAAAAACTGGCACAATCAAGGGCGCGCATCGCATCCCACGCGGCATGATGGAGTTTCGTGCCGATCCGAACATGGAAGACTTTTACAACCCCGCGCTGACGAAAGACGGCGAGATCTATTTGATTTGTGGTGCAGGTGGGCAGGCGGCACTTACCGGTAAGACCATGCAGGACATGGGGTATACCAATGTGACAAACATCGGCGGCTTTCCGGGCTGGAAGGATGCGGGCGGACCTACTGAAGAGTGATACGTCGGCCGGTTTTGCGCCGGCAGAGGAAAATTGATAGATAAGCTGTCGCCGTCCTTCGGGACGGCGGCCATTTTTAATCCGCCTCGAGACAGAGCTGCCTTGGGCCTTGCGCCCTTGCAAAATATGGCCTATACGCGCCCTGTCTAAGGGGCGGATACAAGCTGCGGACGCACATCTGAGCAGGGTCGGTTTATTCCGGCCCTATTTCTTTTGTGTTACGTGACCCGAATCATAGATCAATTCACACCGCCACACCAAAGGTGGGCACCCTGTAAAGACCGGCGGAGACAACCGCGCGGCCAGAAAACTCTTATAAGGATACGATACGCTACATGGCGAATATGATGGATGAGTTTGAAGCACTCTTAGAAGAAAGCTTCGAAATGGACACGCCCGAAGAGGGTTCCGTTGTCAAAGGCAAGGTGATCGCAATTGAAGCGGGCCAAGCCATTATCGACGTAGGCTACAAGATGGAAGGCCGCGTCGAGCTGAAAGAATTTGCCGAGCCAGGCGAATCCCCCAAAGTTGAAGTCGGCGACGAGGTAGAAGTCTTTCTGCGTCAGGTCGAAAACTCCCGCGGTGAAGCGGTTATCTCGCGCGAGATGGCCCGTCGCGAGGAAGCTTGGGACCGTCTGGAAAAAGCTTACGCCGCAGAAGAGCGCGTCGAAGGTGCGATCTTTGGCCGTGTCAAAGGTGGCTTTACTGTGGATCTGGGCGGCGCGGTTGCGTTCCTTCCCGGCTCTCAGGTTGATGTGCGCCCCGTGCGCGATGCTGGTCCTCTGATGGGTCTCAAGCAGCCATTCCAGGTTCTGAAAATGGACCGTCGTCGTGGCAACATCGTTGTCTCGCGTCGTGCGATCCTTGAAGAATCGCGTGCCGAACAGCGTGCCGAAGTTATCGGCAACCTGACCGAAGGTCAGGAAGTTGACGGTGTGGTCAAGAACATCACCGAATACGGTGCGTTCGTTGATCTGGGCGGTGTTGACGGCCTGTTGCACGTCACGGACATGGCATGGCGCCGTGTGAACCACCCCTCCGAGATCCTCGCCATCGGCGAAACGATCAAGGTGCAGGTCATCAAGATCAACAAAGAGACACACCGTATCTCCTTGGGCATGAAGCAGTTGCAGGAAGATCCATGGGATCTGGTTGCGGCGAAATACCCGCTGGAATCCTCGCACACCGGGCGTGTCACCAACATCACCGATTACGGTGCCTTTGTTGAGCTGGAGCCGGGCGTTGAAGGTCTGGTTCACGTTTCCGAAATGTCCTGGACAAAGAAGAACGTACACCCCGGCAAGATCGTGTCGACCTCTCAGGAAGTCGAAGTCATGGTTCTGGAAATCGACGGAGCCAAGCGCCGCGTTTCCCTTGGTCTCAAGCAGACCATGCGCAACCCATGGGAAGTGTTTGCAGAAACACACCCCGAGGGCACGGAAGTCGAAGGCGAAGTCAAGAACATCACCGAATTCGGTCTGTTCGTTGGCCTCGACGGCGACATCGACGGCATGGTGCACCTGTCCGATCTGTCATGGGACCAGCGTGGCGAAGAAGCCATTCAGGACTACCGCAAGGGCGACATGGTTCAGGCCGTTGTCTCCGAAGTGGACGTTGAGAAAGAGCGCATCTCGCTCTCCATCAAAGGTGTCGGCGGTGATAAGTTCGCAGAAGCAGTGGGCGGCGTGAAGCGCGGTTCCGTTGTGACTGTGAACGTGACCTCCATCGAAGATGGTGGCATCGAAGTGGAATACGAGGGCATGAAAGCCTTCATCCGCCGCTCCGATCTGTCGCGTGACCGTGCCGAGCAGCGCCCCGAGCGTTTCTCGGTCGGTGACAAGGTTGACGTTCGCATCACAAACGTGGACGCGAAAGCGCACCGTTTGGGCGTGTCGATCAAAGCGCGCGAGATTGCAGAAGAGAAGGAAGCGGTTGAGCAGTATGGCTCCAGCGATTCCGGTGCATCCTTGGGTGATATCCTTGGTGCGGCTCTGAAAAGCGAAGACTAAGTCTTTCCAATAGTGAAATAGAAAGCCCCGCAGAAGAAATTCTGCGGGGCTTTTTTGTTGGGACGGTCATGTCGCCTTCAGTCTCATAAGGCGATTGCAGATCGCACCGAACTTCAGGGGCCGAATGTGGCAGGCCGGCACCGTTGTACCCCTGAGACCAATGCGCTAAGTCCGCCGGCACATAACCGAACGGAGTATCCGCATGCATTCCCTCGCACTTGGCCCTTTGCAGATCACGGATGAAACAGCCAACCTTCTGGCCAAACGGATGCGGCAGGTGGCCTATGTGCTTTTGGTCCTGAGCATGATCATTCTGTTCCGCTGGATAAAAATTCCGCGCGCGCATATTCCGTTGTTCGATGTCGCATCAGAGGTCAATTTCTGGACCTGGCTGAACGTGTCCTACATGCTTTTTGCGGCCTATATGATGGGGCTGAGCGCTTTGGTGCGCAGGTACAGTGGCGCGCCCTTCTGGGGCTGGGTACTGGCAGGAGCTGCGGTGTTGTTTCTGTCGCTGGACGATTTCATCAGCATTCATGAACGCTTTGGCGCGTTGGGACAGGCGCTTGGTGGTGGTTCCGGGCTGCTGCACTTTGCCTGGGTGATCCCGGGTATTATCGCAGCGGCAGGATTGGTGCTTATCTTCTGGACCGCCATGCGCAGTGCTGCACCCGTGGTCAGGCGTGATTTCGCCCTTGGCCTTGCCTTGTTCTTCGGTGGTGCGGTGGGACTCGAGATGGTCAGCGGCTGGGTTTTGTCGAATTTTGGCCACCGCAGGCCCTATACGCTTTTGTACCACCTCGAAGAAATGTGCGAAGCCGCCGGGATCATTTTAATCGGACGAGCAGCACTCAAAGACCTCATTCGGGGAGCCTCTGGTGCGCCCCCTGCGCCGTGACGCAGGCTCCGTTTTCCGATCTGTTGTGGGTGCGAATCGACTGGATGCATTCGACGACATCGCTGCGATGCGGCTAGAGCTTTTCCGCCGCCTCGGCGCAAAATGACTTAAAATCAGGGCGTTCGGCCAGAAAAACCACGCCGTAAGAGTTTAACCTGTCTTCCAAGCTGGGATGTTCTTTCCTATAGTCGGGCACGATCTGCAAAAAATTATTTATCTCGCGGGGGGATACCAAAATGATCCGGTCAGAGCTCATCCAAAAAATAGCGGATGATAACCCGCACCTTTATCAGCGCGACGTGGAGCGTATTGTCGGCACCATCTTCGACGAAATCACAGCTGCCATGTCAGATGGCAACCGGGTCGAACTGCGCGGTTTTGGCGCCTTTTCTGTCAAGAAGCGGGATGCGAGGGTTGGACGGAACCCCAGAACGGGTGAAACCGTTCATGTGGAGGAAAAGCATGTGCCTTTCTTCAAAACCGGTAAGCTTTTGCGCGACCGCCTGAACGGGAATTCCTGATGCGTTATGTCCGCTACTTTTGCATCGCTGTGTTTGCGATTGCGCTTATCGCTGTTGCATTGGCAAACCGCGATGTTGTGACGCTGCAAGTTCTGCCTCAAGAGGTGGCGGGCTGGTTCGCCGTTAATCCGCAAGTGCAGTTGCCTCTGTTTCTTGTGATCCTTGGAAGCATCGTAGCGGGGCTTTTGGTCGGATTTGTCTGGGAATGGATCCGCGAGTACGGTGAACGTGCCGAGAAAGCGCGTCTGGCCCGCGAGACCCGGCGGTTGGAGCGGGAGATTGCGCGCCTGAAAGATGAAAAGCATCAAGGCAAAGACGAGGTTCTTGCGCTTTTGGACAAGACCGGCTGAAGCCAGATATGCCCGCCCATACGAATGTGAAGATCTGCGGCCTGCGCCGCCCTGAGGACGTTGCCACGGCCGCGGAGGCAGGAGCGCGGTATGTCGGGTTTGTTTTCTTTAAGAAGTCCCCCCGGCATCTGGCATTGGACGCCGCCGCAACGCTTGCGCTTTTGGTGCCAGAGGGCATTTGCAAGGTTGCGCTTGTAGTCAACCCGACTGACGCGTTTCTCGACCGGCTGCTAGAGGTCGTGCCGATCGACATGGTACAACTTCACGGCGGTGAAAGCCCCGACCGGGTGCGCGAAATCAAGGCGCGGACGGGCCTGCCGTTGATGAAAGCTGTCGGTGTCGCGGACCAGGATGATCTGCTAGCGCTTGATCGCTATATGCAAGTTGCAGACCAGATATTGGTAGACGCCAAACCGCCGAAAGACGCTGTGCTGCCCGGCGGAAATGGATTGGCCTTTGACTGGCGGTTGTTGGCGGGCCGCAAATGGCCTGTACCCTGGATGCTGGCAGGCGGGCTGACGCCCGACAATGTGGCAGAAGCTGTGCGGATGACCGGAGCCCGGCAGCTTGATGTTTCAAGCGGCGTAGAAGCGGCGCCGGGCGTCAAGGACGCGGCATTAATCCAGGCGTTTTGCGCGGCGGCTTTGTCGGATGAAGCAGGCAAGCCTGCTTTGGAGGCTCTGCCTCCAAACCTCCGCGGTATTTAAGGCCAAAAAGAGAAAGATCAGATTGTCTGGTCGTAGTCCCCGACGCCGGGTTCGGTACGGATCACGGCGTCGATATCTTTAAAGATGGCGCGCATTTCAGCCTCTGAAGTGGCACTTTCGCAGACGACCACGAGGTTCGGCGTATTGGATGAGGCACGCACAAGGCCCCATGCGCCGTTGTCGAGGATCACGCGGGCGCCGTTGACGGTGACGACCTCTTTGATGGCGCGTCCTGCGATTGTTTCACCTGCTTCGTGCTTGGCCACCAGTTTGGCGACAAGACGGTCGAGGATATCGTATTTCTCGGTGTCGGCGGCATAGGGCGACATGGTGGGGGTGGCCCATGTCTGCGGCAGCGCCTTGCGCAGGTCGGACATGGACATGTCGGGATTGCGGTCCATCAGCTTGCAGATTTCCACAGCGACGCGCATGCCGCAGTCATAGCCACGCCCGATGGGTTCAGCGAGGAAATAGTGGCCTGATTTCTCGAAACCGGCGAGCGCGCCGATCTCTTTTACCCGGCGCTTCATGTGGGAATGGCCGGTCTTCCAATAGTCGGCGGTCACGCCGTGTTTGATCAGTTCGGGGTCGGAGGCGAAAAGACCGGTTGATTTGACGTCAGCCACGAAGGTTGCATTCGGGTGCAGCTTGGCCAGATCGCGGGCCATGATGACGCCGACCTTGTCCGCGAATATCTCTTCGCCTTCATCGTCCACCACGCCGCAGCGGTCGCCGTCGCCGTCGAAACCGAGGGCGAAGTCAGCGCCCGAGGCTTTCACGCTCGCGCTCATGTCATGGAGCATCTCCATGGCTTCCGGGTTCGGGTTGTAGTGCGGGAAGGTGTAGTCGAGCTGGTTATGACTTGGCACAACCTCGACGCCGAGACGCTCAAACAGTTCGGGACCGAAGGCCGAGGCCGTGCCGTTGCCGGTGGCGCAGACGACCTTGAGCTTGCGGGTCATTTTGAAGTCGCCGACCAGATCGTCGAGGTAGGCCTCACGCACGCCCGGCACGAATTCGTATTTTCCGCCATCGCGCGGCTGCCCTTCGCCATTCAGCACAATGTCGCGCAGTTCGGACATCTCGTCTGGGCCGTGGGTGAGGGGGCGTTCAAATCCCATCTTTACGCCGGTCCAGCCGTTCGGGTTGTGGGAGGCTGTGACCATCGCCACTGCTGGCGCATCCAGATGGAATTGGGCGAAATAGGCCATCGGGGAGACAGCGGGGCCAATGTCCTTGACGTGGATACCGGCCTGCATGAGCCCCAGCATCAGGGCGTTCTTGATCGAAAGCGAGTAGTCGCGGTAGTCATTGCCGACAGCGATCACAGGCTCGATCCCGCGGCGGTGCATTTGTGTGCCAAGGCCGAGGCCCAAGGCTGTAACGCCGGGCAGGTTGATGTCGTCGGGGTATTTCCAACGGGCGTCATATTCGCGAAACCCTGTGGGCGTGATCATGGCGTCGCGCAGGAATTCCCATGTGTTCTTGGTCACGGTCAGTGCGGGTTTGGTCACGGGCAGTCTCGCTTTAGAAGGTGAGGGGATGTTGTTTGGCCAATGCATCGAACTGCATCAGGCTGGCGATCAGCGCTGGCATCCGGTCCAGATAGATCATGTTCGGCCCGTCGCTGGGCGCATTGTCAGGGTCTTCGTGGGTCTCGATAAACACCGCCGCCACACCGATCGCCACGGCGGCGCGGGCCATGACAGGCGCAAATTCGCGCTGGCCGCCGGAGGAGCCGCCTTTGCCGCCGGGTTGCTGTACAGAATGGGTAGCGTCCATCACCACCGGATAGCCGGTGGCGGCCATCTGGGGCAGGCTGCGCATGTCAGCGACAAGGGTGTTGTAGCCAAAGGAAGTGCCGCGTTCGGTCAGCAGAATACGTTTGTTGCCGGTGGACTCGATCTTGTCGACGATGTTGCCCATTTCCCAAGGGGCCAGAAACTGGCCCTTTTTAACGTTCACGACTTTGCCGGTGTTGCCTGCGGCAAGCAGCATATCGGTCTGGCGGCATAAAAAGGCAGGGATTTGCAGGATGTCGACAGCTTCGGCGGCGATGGCGCATTGGGCTTCGGTATGGACATCTGTCAGTACCGGCACCCCGTTGGCACGGCCCACAGATTGCAGCACCTTCAAGCCTTCGTCGATGCCCAAACCGCGTTTGCCCGCAAGCGAGGTGCGGTTGGCCTTGTCATAGCTGGCCTTGAAAACATATTGCGCGCCAACGGCTTCGCAGGCTTCTTTCATCTGCCCCGCAATCATCTGGGCATGTGTTTCGGATTCAAGCTGACAGGGGCCGGCGATGACCGTCAGGGGGCGGTCAATGCCGATGATAACGTCACCAATTGTGACTTGGGTCATGAAGTTACCTGTTCTCTGAGGATCGACGCTGTCAGGGACAACATAAGATAGATGCCTGCAAAGATAAGGAAAGCCAAGACGGTGTTCTCAAACTTACGCGGATAGGTTGCCTCATCCGGGGCCACGGGCTGCACCGCAACCGTTAGATAACGGACCTGACGACTGGCCTCGGTTCGGGCCTGATCCATGGCGGTTTGCGCTGATTGCAGCACCATGTCCGCCGCGGCCAGATCGGCCTGTGCCAGTTGCATTGTCACGGCCTGCTGCGCCAGCGAGTTGTCGCCGTCGGTGGCCGAGCTCATTTTCTCTCGCAACTTTTCGAGTTGATCGTTCAGGCGCCGCACATCGCCCTGCACACCGTCCAAACGGGCACGGTTGGGGCGGGCGTTATCCAAAAGAGCGGCCAACTCGAGCTCTTTTTCGATCAGCAGCCCTTCGTAGGTGCTGATTTGGGTGCGGATCGCGATGATTTCAGCTTCGGGGTCGACGCCGTTCTCGATCTGCATCTTGATCAACGCCTCTTGCGCGTCGCGCCGCTTTTGCTGTGCAATCTCAAAACCTTCAAGCGCATCCCTCATGCCGTCTTCGCGCTTTTGCTTGGACAGGTCGTTCACGCGCTGTTCTGCGTATTCGATGAGGCTGTCTGAGAAGGAGGCGGAGACGACAGGATCGGCAGCGATTACCTCCATGCGGATCACGCCTTCGGTCGGGTCGTAGCCAATTTTGACGTTCTTTTTGTAGACCTTATAGGCCTCTTCGTTGGTGGCTTCCGGGGCCAAACGCTGAATCGGGTCGATTTCTGCGTCTGAGAAATGGGTTTTGAACCCGGCGTCCTCGTTGAGGCGCAGCATTGCGTCCTTGGACTGCAGGTAGGCCTGTGTCGCGATGCTGTCGGCAGAGTTGGCGAATTGCGTGGGCAGGATGCCGCCAAAGGGGCTGGTGCCCCCGCCGCCTTCGCTCTGAATGATTAGAAACTGGCTGGTGGTCGCGTACATCGGGGTAGCGACTTTGTAGAAATAATATCCTGCGGCGAATGTCGGCAGCATGACGAAGAACGCCAGCCGCACCATGAGCAAACCCAGTTTGCGGCGGCGGCGGCGGGTGATGTCGCGCTGGATATCAGAGATTTCGCGCTGGCGGCGTTCTGCGGGGCTGATATCGGTCGAAGGCAGGTTTGCACCCTGTGTCGGCAACGTCTGCGGGAGCTGGATACGGCCCATCTGCTGACCAGTTGCTGCAGGCAGGGCATTGCCTGCGCCTGTTTGCGGGCCGTCGGCGTCAGGCACCACCAGTTCCAGCATATTTGAGCGTTGGAAAGGGTCGATCCCCTTGGCGCGCAGCAAGCTAACGGCGTCGAAATCAGAGGTGGGTGCCAACCCGTGCTTTTGAGCAACGCGGCGTGCCATGCGCAGTTGACGACCTGTCAGCCCCTCGCGGCGGATCGCGTCGATATCTGTTTCACCCGCGACCTGGGTGGCCGATGCCACGTCACCGCTGCGTGCAGTCTGTTGCGGTTTTGCCGGCTGCGGAGCGGGTTTTGCAGCCCGCGCGGCCTCAGGCTTTGCTGTGGTTTGGGCCGGCTTTGTGGCACCTGGCACCGGGCGGGGACTGGGACGGGGCTGCTTGTCCTCTGCCTGCGCAGCCGCTGCTGCAGCTTCGGCGGTGCCCTCCGCCGGAGCGGAAGTGGTCGGCGTGTTCCGCTTGATGCGAAATTTTCTAGCCTTGGGTTTGGTAGTCATACAACTGTTTCGCTTCTTCCAAGGTATCGAACATAATAAACTGGCCCCCCACGAGGACGGCGGCCGAACGGGCAAACTTTTCAAGCGTTTCAGCCTGATGCGACACGATGATGATCGTTGTGGTCCGCAGTCGTTCTTGCAGGATCTCGCCCGCCTTGCGGTTGAACTCTACGTCGGTGGTGGATGGCATGCCTTCATCAATAAGGTACATGTCGAAATCGAGCGCCAACATCAAGGCAAAGGAAAACCGCGAGCGCATCCCGGCGGAGTAGGTGCCCAGCGGCTGATCGAAGTATTCGCCCAGATTGCACAGCCAGCGGCAGAAGCTTTCGACATAATCCGGGTCCAGCCCATAGAGCCGTGCGATATACCGCGCATTCTCCATCGCTGAGACTTTGCTGACAACGCCGCCCATAAACCCCAGCGGGAAAGAGATGTTGCAAGTGCGCCTGATCTCGCCTTCGTCGGGCTTCTCTAGGCCTGCCATCATGTTGATCAGTGTCGTTTTGCCGGTGCCGTTGGGTGCGAGAATGCCGAGCGACCTGCCCAGTTCCACACGGAACGAGGCTTTGTCCAGGATCACCTTGTGCTGGGTGCCTGTCCAATAAGACTTGGACACATTTTCGAATTCCAGCATGCCTGCTCCGGTTGCTGCCTTGGTGACGTTTGTTCATTCCTCTTGTTTCAGAGGATTGCACAAATAGGTATACCGCGACTTAGGCGATATTATGTCCTAGATGGAAACAAATGTACAATTCCCAGCATCTGCAACCCTAGAGGTAGACCCATTTTGTCGATGCAATTCAGGCAACGCTCTGCCAGATCAGCCCAGCCGTGACGGCCCCGACCAGGGCAAAGCCCAGATAGGCCGCAAAGATGCGTGGTTTAACCAGTGCCCATACCGCAATGGCGGCGGGAATGCAGCTGACGCCACCGGCGATGACAAAGGACATGGCGGCGCCTTGGCTCATGCCTTGTGCCAGCAATGCGTCGATCAGCGGTACGGCGGCATAGCCGTTCAGATAGGCCGGCGCACCGACCAGTGCCCCCAGCAGGATCGGCGTAACACCATCGCCGCCCAGCACGCTTGCGATCATATCCGCCGGAACATAGCGCAGCATCAGGGCTTCGATCAGATAGGCCAAGGTCAGCCATTTGGTCAGGAAAAGCGCGTTGTCGATGGCCGTCCGGTTAAACGTCTCACGTCGCTCGGCGTCGGGCCAGAACTTCCATACCGGCGTACCGGAGAAGGGCTTCTTCACGCCGCAGCATCCACCGATACTGGGTCGTTCGCGCAGGGGATCCGCAAAGAGCGCGGTGTTGGAGGCCAACATCACGCCAAAGCCGCCCATCATCCCGACACTGACGGCGGCCAAAGTTTTCGCCAGGGCAAAGTCAAAGCCAAGGGTGCCTGATGTGATGGCAAACATCGCCGGATCCATCAGGGGTGAAGCCAACCAGAAGGCCATGACCGCGCCCAGTGGCGCGCCAACCGCAAGCAGGGCCGCAATAAAGGGGATGACTTCGCAAGAGCAAAAGGGCGACAGCCCGCCCAGCAGTGCCGCCATCACAATCATCCGCGCCTGATTGCCCTGGAACGCGCGGGCGAGCAGGTTTTCAGCGCCAGTTGCCTTGAGGAAGGCCACCGCAAGCACCGCAAAAGCGATAAAGGGGGCCGTATTGCCAAGGGCACGCAGAGTGAAGATGATTGTTTCGCGCAGGGTGTCGGGCGCGAACACTGCGATCCCGACAAGGATTGCCACGATCACCCCCCATGCGCCGGGGTTCCAACGAAATGGTGAGCCTTGGGATTGGGTGGTATCAGCCATGATCGTGCTCCTCGCAGGGGGCTGCCGCATCTGCGCAGCATTCGGTCAGAAGAAATTGCGCCAAGGCTTCGATTTCGGCATAGGCGACAGCGGCGCAGATGGTGCTGCGGCCTTGGCGTTCCTGTTTGACCAATCCAGCGGCGGCCAAAAGTTTCAGATGATGTGTCAGAGTTGATCCGGTAACACCCGTTCGCTCTCCCAAGGCCCCGATGCTCAGCCCCTCTGGTCCCGCACGCACGAGGGTACGCAGGACCGACAGGCGTTGCTCGGACCCGAGAGCGGCAAAGCTAGCCGCGGCGAGGGTGAGGGGCGGAATGGGGAGCGAATCTGTTTTCATGTTTCTAGAATTATCGAAATAACTTAGGTGCGCAAGTTTTATTTCGATGATCTTCGAAATCAGCTGTTCAGAAGGGGGGTGGTACGGGGTGGTATTTGAAAAAGGGTGAGACAGGGGTTGGCGCCTTTGATCTGCGGGGTATTTGGTTGTGCATGACGGATATGAGAGATGACTTGCGGTCCTGCAGAATATGTGCGGAGCGGTTTGCGGCGACTGCCACGGCGCATCAGCCCAACCCGGTGGTCTGGTTTGCGCCGGGTGCGCGCATTCTGATTGCCTCGCAGGCGCCCGGTTTGCGGGTGCATGAGGCCAATACGCCTTTTTGGGATGCCTCGGGCAAACGCCTGCGCGATTGGCTGGGAACCGACGAAGATACCTTTTACGACCGCAGCAAGGTGGCGATTGTCCCGATGGCGTTCTGTTTTCCGGGCTATGACGCCAAAGGCAGCGATCTGCCGCCGCCGCCTGTCTGTGCGAAAACATGGCGGGCGCAGGCTTTGGCGGTTGTGCCGGACGTGCGCCTTACGGTTTTGATCGGGGGCCATGCGATGAAGTATCATCTGCCGGGGTTCACCCGTGTGACCGACGCTGTCGCAAGTTGGCGCGACCATCCGCCCGGCGTCTTTGCCTTGCCACATCCGTCGTGGCGCAATACCGGATGGCTAAAGAAAAATCCGTGGTTCGAGGCAGAAGTGCTGCCGCGACTGCGACAGGCCGTTCAAGAGGTGCTGCATGACTGATCCGACCCCCCTAGATACCGCCCATGAGGCGATGATAGCCGCGCCTGATGATGATGCGGCGCGGTTGCGGTTTTACGAACGTATCGCGGATGTCGAGCTGTTTCTGCTGCTGGAGGCCGAGCCGGTAGAGGACCAGATTAATCCGGTCCTGTTTGAGGAAGGCTACGTCATCGTGTTTGACCGCGCCGCACGGCTTGCGGCTTATGTGGGCGAACCTGCTCCTTACGTTGCGGTCTCAGGGCGCACTGTGGCGGCGATGCTTGAAGGACAGCCTCTGGGCCTTGCCGTCAATCTGGGAGTGGCACCGTCGGAAATCCTGCTGCCGCCCGAAGCTGTCAGCTGGTTGCGCGCTACGCTTGACCATTCAGCGGGCGAGGTCGAGGCCCGGATCGAGCGGGTCTTGCCACCTGCGGGCCTGCCTGAAAGCCTGATTGCTGCAATCGACGCGAAGCTTGCCACCGCGACCGGCATGGCTGCCGGGGCCTTTCTGGTTGCGGTCGACTATGTGGGCGGTGGGCGCGGGCATTTGCTGGCTTTTGTCGGCGCGATCCCACGGGCGCAGGATGCACTGGTGCGGGCAGCCTCAGAGGCGCTGACTTTTTCAGGTATCGAGGCGGGAGCGATGGACGTTGGGTTTTTCGGGCCTGCTGATCCGACCGTGGCCAAACTGGCGAAAGTCGGGCTGCGGTTTGATCTGCCGCAGGACGAAGGCCTGCAACATACGCCGCGCATGCCGCCGGGGTCGGACCCATCAAAGCCGCCGATCCTGAAATAATCCGGCAATTTTCTCACGGTAGCTGTGTGCAGTCTCACATCGCCGAGAGGTATTGCCTTAGAGGATGCAGTGTGTGTTTTCCTGCCGTAACGTCATCGCATGTCTGGCACAGGAGAGACCGCATGAACCGTTTTATTCTTACAATTGCTGCCGCTGCGACGGCCATCGGTCTGACCGGTCAGGCCTTCGCAGGTGAGCAATACGTTGATGAAACAGGCTTTGCCGCATCGGGATATGATGTGGTGTCCTATTTTGATTTGCCGCAAGCCCCGGTCGGTAGTGCACAGCCCGCCCCCCTGCCGGGCAATGCGGGGATCACAGCTGAGCACAATGGTGCGACTTTTGCCTTTGCAACCACAGAAAACCGCGATGCTTTTCTGGCCGATCCGGCACAATATGCGCCGCAATATGACGGGCATTGCGCCTATGGCGTATCCAAGGGTGGCAAGGTGCCGGGCAATCCAACCCTGTGGCGGATCGTGGACGGCAAATTGTACCTCAACATCACAGAAAATGTCGTCGGGTTCTGGGAAGAGGACATTCCGGCCAATATCAATCTGGCAGAAGGCAATTGGCCCTCGATTGAGCCGACGCCCGGTTCCGACCGGGCAATTCCAAAGTTCAGTTCAGCCGCACCGGTGAAATGACGGGCAGTTCCGACACCTCTCAAGAGCCCGCCCCGCCGCACCTTGTGCGGCGGGCGCTGCTTTTAGGCGGCGTCGCAGCGCTTGGTGCATGTACTCTGGCAGCGTCGCGGTGGTTCAACGTGGATGCAGATGTGGGGCAGGGCGACTTGACCGCCCCACAGGCGCAGGCCGCTGCGGCGGCAGGCGCGATTGTGTTGGTCGATATTCGCAGGCCGGACGAATGGGCACGCACCGGAATACCGGCAACTGCTGTGCCAATCGACATGCGTTCAGCCGATTTTCTGGATCATTTGTTGGTAGCGACCGGTGGCAAGCGCGATGTGCCGATCGCACTGATCTGTGCCAGAGGGGTGCGCTCCGCCGCCTTAGCATCGCGCCTATCCGATGCGGGGTTCACTCAGGTTCTTGACGTGCCCGAAGGGGTGTTGGGATCCGGAGCGGGGCCCGGCTGGCTGAAACGCGGCCTGCCGTTGCGGTAGGTACGCGGCCTTTCGATTTACTCAGCGGCCACCTGAGGCATAAGAACGGCTTTGACCCGCGCCCGTTCGATACGCGCCCGTCCCACAATCGCAGGCTCACGCAGGGTCTGCGGATTGTTCATCGCCAGACCACCTCGAGCCGTATTTGCGACCTTTAGCGAAGACAACGCAGACAGGGGTACAGCGCAAAGCAGGCTTGCCGCAATTGGCACCAGCCAAAGCGAAATCAGACCCGCCAACAGACCCATTGTCAGGAGCAGACCCACCAAGGTCTCCACCCAATGAAACTTTGCCAGGGCCAACAATGGATAGCCCGTTGCATCGCGGCGTTGTGGCGACCAAGGTTCTGACCGCGTGAACGTTGCTCGCAGAACTGCCTTGGTTTGCTGAATCATCATTACAGGCGCATATGCGATGGACAGTGCCACCTCGACTGCAAAGGCCGACAGGAACGCGCGGTGCCCACCAAAAATGCGGGTGGCGGCAGGCGTCGCCGCGATGATGGTGGCGGCCGCGATCTTGGGTGTTAGCAGCATGGCGTACATGATGACCAAAAAGACGGCGCTGTCGATTTGGCTCATGGCGGGGGGCCAATCGGGGAAAAGCGGATTGGCCTCGTTGAAATAGCGGATCACGTTGGTGTCTGCGCTTTTGCCCAACAATGCCCAGATCACCAACAGAATGAACCACGCGGGAGACAGAAGATAGCTGACCGCGCCGTGAAACATATGGAACCGCGACACAGGATGCAGCCCACGTGTACCCAGAAGCCGAAGGTGTTGCAGGTTGCCCCGGCACCAACGGCGGTCGCGCAGCGCATAGTCGATCAGCGTGCCAGGCGTTTCCTCGAAGCTGCCCGAGACACGGGGCAGGAAGCGTACGCGCCAACCTGCGCGGCGCAGAAGTCCTGCTTCAACGAAATCATGGCTAAGGATCAGGTCGTCACGGCCGCCGCTTGTAAGATGCGGTAGGCCTGCGCTGCTGGCAAAGGCGCGTGTGCGGATGATGGCGTTGTGGCCCCAGTAGTTGCCTTCGGAGCGCGACCAGAGCGCCAGACCTTCGGCCAGCAACCAGCCATAGGCCACGTTTGAAAACTGCTGAAGGCGGGCAAAGAGCGTCTCCGCTCCGATCAGCATCGGAAAGGACTGGATCAACCCGGCATCCGGGTCTGTGCTAAGTTCCGAGGCCAACCGCTCGATCGCGCGGCCCGACATCAGGCTATCGGCATCAAGCACCAGCATCGCCTCATAGTCTGCACCCCAGCCGGTGACCCAATCGAGCAGATTACCAACTTTCTTGTCTGTGTTCTGCGGACGGCGTCGATAATAGACCGGAAAAGGAGCAGTTTCGCGCAATTGCGCAAAAGCGAGTTCTTCTTGCGCGGCGATTTCGTCGTCGCGGGTATCCGAGAGGGCGAAGAGGCTATAGCGGTGGACAGCGGATCTGTTCGCCAGATCATCCAGCATGGCCGCGGCATTGCCGAAAACGTCCCACGGGACTTCGTTGTAGATGGGGACGAGCAGTGCCACATCCAGTGGTTCAACCTGCGCAGACGTGCGTGTTTCAGAAGTTTCGCGTGCCAAAAGCCCTGCGATGGCAATACCGACAGTACTGACAGACAGTGTGACCCAAACAAAAGTCGCCCCGATCATCATCAGCAAGGCCCATTCCAGACCCGTCATACCGGCACCCTCAAGCCAGCCGTAAATCCCGTACATCAGAAAGCCTGTGCCCAGAAGTGCGGGGATAAAAAGTGCCATGCGCCAAATGAACGGACGATCCCCCACAGGCTTTGAGACCCGACATGGCGGTGCCTTGTGCAAGTCCTGGGTCCGCATATTCAACGGTGCCGGGGGCGGCATGTTTTCGGAATTCTTCAAGGCGCAGGTCACGTCTTTGTCCACCGGTAAAGCCACACTTCGCTAAGCGGGTCGCCGTTCAGGCGCAGCTGCGCCCGAAATTCGACCAGACCGGCATCACCCGGCTCGAAAGTGAACGCCAGACGGGGGCCTTTGGTTTCCGGATTTTTTTGAAGAATGCCGGGGGTGACCGTTCCGGTGCTGCTGCGCACAACAATTTCGACCGTGCCAAGATCGTCAGGCACGATATCTGCAGCTGCAAAATCAATCGCGACGACGATCCCGCCTTCGGGCCGACCGCCCATCGCGGTATTGATCACCTTGACCGGCATATCCGCCGCGGGCGCAACCGGGTCCTCCCCCCAGTGGAGCGTATAGCTCATCTGGTGGCTGGTACCTGCGGGGAACGGGTTTTCAGGCCGCCAGTAGCTGACGATGTTGTCATAAATCTCAAGGTCCGCTGGAATCTCCACAAGCGTCACAGCACCTGCGCCCCAGTCCTCGCCGGGGGTGATCCAGACAGCGGGGCGGTCATGGTAGAGCGCTTCAAGGTCGTTGAAATCCGAAAAGGCACGTTTGCGTTGCATCAGACCAAATCCGCGTGGGTTCTGGTCGGCAAAGGTGCTGATTTGCAGGCTGGTGGGGTTTGCCAGGGGCCGCCAGATCACCTCGCCACCGCCGTTCTGTATCAACAACCCGTCGCTGTCATGAACGGCGGGGCGGAAATCGGAGAAACGCTGGCGCATGGTGTCATCGAACAGGAACATCGAGGTCAGGGGAGCGATACCCACATGGGTCATATCCTCGCGTGCAAAGAGCGTGGCGCTGATCCGCATTTGTAGCACATTGCCGTGGGTGATCTCAAACCGGTATGCGCCCGTGCAGGACGGTGAATCCAGCAGCGCGTGCAGCACCAGTCTGCTGCTATCGGCGTCGGGTGTTTCCATCCAGAACGCTGTAAAATCGGGAAACTCTTCGCCCGCCGGATCGCCGGTTTTAAGTGCAAGACCACGGGCAGAAAGACCGTAAATCTCGCCCGTGCCGATGCCGCGAAAATAGCTCGCGCCCTGAAAGACCGCGTATTCCTGAAAGATGCCGGGCTTTTCCAGTTCTGCCCGCAGGCGCAGGCCAGAATAACCTAGCGTTTCGTTAATATCGACCTCGGGGAATTCCTCGGCAGTGTCGAAAACGCCCATGTCAAAGGAGATGGGCCGCGCAGTGCCATCCTCGACAACATGCAGCGCCACGGCCTGCGGGTAATACAGACCGGGTGGGAAGACATCCATCCGCTGGGGCAGATCGCTGTTCTCCCACAGGGCATTGCGCCCGTCGAACCAGATTTTTCGGTATTGATCGTAGCTGAGTTTGCGCCAGCTTTCAGGGATCATGGGACGCGGGGCGTAAGGCTCGGCTGCGAGGGTGCGGGCCAGATCGGTAACGGTGTCCGCATCAAAGGGTGTTGCCTCATCGCCAAGATGCAATCCCGGTTCTTCGGCCCATGCGGCAGCGGGCACCACGGCAAGTGCCGCCAGTGATTTAAGAACGTCGCGCCGGATCATGCGGGCACCTTCACGCGCCAAGGCTGCGATTTGAACCAGCCTGCGCCATAGGCCACTGCAACAAGCGACGCGCAACCTGCCAGATTGACCAGCAAGGTGGTGACCACATCGCGACCCAGAACGTCCATCACGAAACCCAGAAACCGTGCCGTGAACATCGAGAATACAAAGACCGCAAGACTTTGCTGGCCGACCTTGAGGATCACGGTAAGCAACCCGGTCCATAGCCGCGCCAGCGCACCGCTGCCCCGCGCCAACAGGTTGTCACCCCGATCGCCAGCCAGGACCCAAAACACATAAGCCATTGCCAGAAAATGCGCGTATCGCAGGATGCCGAAATCCGATTTGTCAATCAGCGCAGCATAGTCGTTGCGCCAGTCGCGGGCCCATTCGAACCCGAATTCGCGTACGCCGATGCTGGACAGGGGAACTATGGCCAAGACCATCACTAGCGCCAGTCCGACCAACAGGGGCGTCACAGGCGGTTTGGGCAGCCAGCCGCGCATAAAGGCAAAACCTGTGAAAAAGATGAGCTGCCAGGCGAAGGGGTTGAAGAACCATGTGCGGTCAGTCCAAGGCTCTGCCGGAAATTCTAGGTGCAGATGGCCGAGACCGAACTGCTCCAGAAGCGCCGTTTGTCCCATGAGCCAGACGCCGATAACAAATGCTGCAACTAGTCGCAGATCAATGCGCGAAAGCGCCATGACCACGGGCATCATCAACAGGACGATCATATACATAGGCAGGATGTCGAAATAATTCGGCACCCAGCGCAGTGTCATAAAGCTGAGCAGCATATTGGGATTTTCCCAATTGTCCGACTCTACAAAGATCATCCAGAGGTTCAGTTGCCCCCAATAGTTGCGCCCGGTGATGTCGAGGTCGGTCAGGAACACCGTCAGCGCCAGTGTGGCAAAGAACAGGCCCACATGCGCCCAGTAGACTTGCCAGACGCGAAACAGCACCCGCGCCGTACCCAAGAGCCAGCCGGCGCGGTCAAACCCGCCGCCGAAAGCGATGGCGCTGGCCATACCTGAACAAAAGACAAAAATCTCGGTGGCGTCGGAAAAGCCCCACCGCGCGGGAATCCACAGCGACAACAGATTGCCGGGGGTATGGGCCATCAGGATGATGAACATCGCAAGCCCGCGAAAGAAATCAAGCCGCAGGTCGCGCACGCGTGGTGCGGCCCGCGTGGCGGCAACTGCAGCAGCGCTCGGAGCCGTGGAGGGGGGGGATATGTCGGCAAGTGTCATCTTGGAGGCAGTCTTTTAACCTTGTTGGGCAGGCCGTTGCCGTGCAGCGGCAAGTTGGTCCAGACGCAGAGCGGTAAATCGATCCTCTCGCCCGGCCCGCAGCGCCAGCCGGTCGCGCAGGATCGCTTCTGCCGCGTCGAAATGGCCCGCCCGCAGGCCCGCGTCAATGGTCATACGTTCGAACACATCGCGTTGTGCATGACTTCCGCCGATGGATTGCATCTTTGGGCGGGCATCCGCCAATTGAACGAAGGCATCGCCATATCTGCCTTCAGAAAAAGCATTTAATCCTGCCAAGGCGTTCAGCCCCGGATCGGCGACACGTTCGGCCATATCTCCGGTCTGGCGGGCGTCGCGGGCAAAGCGCTGCGCCATGGCGGTACGCGCCGCACCTTTCTGCGCCCCAGACAGTGCCAGCTGGTAATGTAGATCGGCAAAGACGAGACAGCCATCGTCGATGCGGGTCTCAGCCAGGGTGCCCAGCTCTTCCCAGCGGGTGCCAACGGCCATTCCTTCCAGTTCAAGCCGCATCAGCAAAGAGGTGGCATTGGCGACGTCGCGGTAGTCGTCGGTTTTATCGGCGCGGATCTGGTCGTCGTAGAGCGCCAGCGCCATGTCATTCTCTCCCCTGTCGAGGTGCAACAACGCTTTGTGCCACCAGACGTGATAGCGGAAATTATTTGATCCATCCCAAGCGTGGCGGTGGTTCTCGATCAGCGCGATGCCTGCGTCCGGCTCGGCGCGCATGTCATGCACATGCGCCACCGCATGCAGACCCCAGGCGTCATCGGGGGCCAGTGTCAGCCCGGCACGGCCCGCCAGTTCCGCCGCCGCATAGCTGCCTGTTTCTTCAAGCGTGAAAGCATGGCACCCCATCAGATAGCCACGCAAAGGATGATCGGGGGTATGGGCCGGCATCACCCGTTCGATTGACCGGCGCATGCCAGCCGCATCGCCCAGAACAAATCGGATGCCGTGGCAGACCTTAGCGCTGAGCGTGTCCTGAGGGGTGGCGGCCAGAACCGTCTCCAGCGCGGCAACTGCACCCGTGGGGCTGTCTGCCAACCATTGATCGAGCGCATCAATCCAGCCGCGTTCGCGGGCGGTGATGCTGGTTTGCGCGGCGGCCTTGTGCGCGGCGAAGCGGGCATCTTCGGCGACCTGCCACATCTCGGCCCGACCCATCATCAGCGAAAACAGACCCCGTGCCGCATGACCCATGGCAAAGTGTGTCTCCGCTTCCAGCACTGCGCCCAAGTGCTGCGGTGTGGCCGCTTTGTGCGCCAAGAAGGCGCGGATCATCGCGTTCCACGCGTCCACCGTTGAGGCAGAGGCCAAGGTGACGGGGGCGTTGCAAATATCAAATCTCATCGGCGCGGTCCTTCCGGGAGCGGGCGGTTGAGACAGAGTTTACGGGGTTTGACCTGTGCGAAATACGGATTTGACATGGGCACACGTCAACGTGAAGTGAGTGATCGCTTTTGTGAGAATTCCCGCCGAACCTTGCAACATTCACGGGCAAATCTGCGGTTTAGCAGGAGTTTGTTGCGCAATGCCCCTATAGATCAGGTGCGTCTGGCCCCCAACGGTCAAGTACTTCGTCAGTGTCCTGCCCAAAGCGCGGCGGCGCACGGGTGTAGCGGACAGGCGTGGCCGAAAACTTGAGCGGATTGCCTAAAAGGCGGACCTTGCCGTCTTGTAAATCAGCACCCGCTACTTCGGCGACCCCGCCGCGCGCCTGTACCTGATCCGAGGTGAGAGCTTCTGCGATGGTATTGATCGGCCCGCATGGCACGCCAGCGCTGTGCAGACGATTGAGCACGTCAGCTTTGGGCAGGGCCGCCATCGCCGGACGGATTGCGGGGATCAATGCTGCCCGATGTGCAATGCGGTCGAGGTTGGTGGTGAAACGCGGATCGCTTGCGACCTCGCTCAGCTCCAGCGCATCGCAGAAACGGGCGAATTGCGGGTCATTGCCGACGGCCAGCAGGATATGTCCGTCGGCGCAGGCAAAGGCATCGTAAGGCACGATGTTGGGATGCGCATTTCCGCGCCGCTCGGGCAGGGTACCCGATGTCAGATAATTCGTGCCTTCGTTCACCAACCATGCCATCGCGGCATCCACCAGCGACAGATCAATATGCTGACCTGCACCCGTTGCATCACGGTGGCGCAGCGCAGCCAGAATGCCGATGGTGGCATACATCCCGCACATCACATCAGCGATGCCTACGCCGACCTTCATCGGCGGGCCATCAGGCGCCCCGGTAATTGACATGATCCCGCCATATCCTTGCGCCATCAGGTCATAACCTGGCTGACTGCTATTCGGTCCGGTCTGGCCAAAGCCGGAAATCGAACAATAGACAAGCCCGGGATGCGCTGCGCAGAGCGTTGCATGGTCCAGTCCATATTTAGCCAGTCCTCCGGGTTTGAAATTCTCGATCACAACATCGGCGCGGGCCGCCATATGGCGCAGGATGCGTTGACCTTCCGGGTCTGCAATATCAATGGCGACAGAGCGTTTGTTGCGGTTGGCAGCCATGAAATAGGCCGATAGGTCAGTGTCTGCGCCGCCGCCGTCCTTTGCGTAGTGCGGGCCCCAGCCGCGTGTGTCATCGCCGCCTGTCCTGGGGTTCTCGACCTTGATTACCGTTGCCCCCAGATCACCGAGCATCTGTGTGCAGGTCGGCCCTGCAAGAATACGCGTCAGATCAAGGACAAATACGCCGTCCAACGCGCCCTTAGATGCGGCCATCGTATGCGCCCCTGTCGATCACTGCTGCAATCACGGTGAAGGTGTCTGCCACCAGCGCATCTTTCAGCGCCGCCTCCAGCCCGGCGCGATCCTGCACGGTGACACCGGCACCGCCAAAAGCCAGCCCCATCGCGGCAAAGTTGTGCTGCGCGAAATCAACGCCGTGGTTGGACATCTGCCGCTCGCGCTGTTTCTTTTCGATCAACGCCAGTGAAGCATCGACAAAGACGACGAAGATCGGGGTCACATTCAGCTCGATAGCTGTAGCAAGCTCGCCAACCACCATAAGGAATCCCGCGTCGCCGGAGAATGACACAACCGGACGGTCCGGCGTTGCCAGCTTTGCGCCGATGGCAAGGGGCACGGCGCAGCCCATCGTGCACAGCGCCGAGGATTGCATCAGCTCGCGCGGGGCGTAGCATTCCCACATCTGGCTCAGCAGGATCCGGTGCGCGCCGCTGTCAGCAGAGGCTATCGTATCGCGGGGCAAAACCTTGCGGCAGGTATCGATTACCGCAGCCGGTCCCCAAGCGTCGTTCTTCGGAAAGGCATCAGCCAAAGCGGATTTCAGTTGGTATATCTCGCCCGCCGCCCAAGTGTCCTGTCGGTCCAGCCCCGTACTCAGGGCCGTGAGCGTTGCCGCGCAATCGGTCACGAAATTGAGGGTAGATTGGTGCATGTAGTGGTGGTTGGGGGCGGCGGTGATGTCGATCACATTCTGATCGACCGGTTGCCAGACATCGCGCCAGCCGGGGCGCATTTCGATCGGGTCATAACCGACACAGAGAATAAGATCGGCGCTTTGCACGAAGGGCACGAGATGGGTGTCGGCCAAAGGCGACAAACCCGCGCCGCCAAGGCTCAATGGGTGGTCTTCCGGCAATATGCCCTTGGCCTTGTAGGTGGTAATCACAGGTATGTTGTGCGCCTCGGCAAAGGCCTGAACGGCGGGAGCAGCATGTTGGTTCAACGCATCGACACCCACAATCATCACAGGCCGCTGCGCCTGCGCCAGCCACTCGCGCGCTGTTTCAAGATCAGGCCCGGTCGGGGCGGTAGGGGTGGCAGGTCTGCGCGGGGCAGGGGCTTTGGTGCTGACAGGTGCTTCGGCCACCGAGATCGGCACGTCGATATGCACCGGACCCATACGGCCCTCGGTGGCGATGGCTACGGCCTTGTCCGCGATGGTGTGGGCCGCGCCGGCGCTCAGCGTAAAGCTGGCCTTGGTGATAGGGGCAAAGACGGCACCCTGATCGACGACCTGATGGGTATAGCGCTGCGCCTCGTCCGCATCCATGCAGCCTGAAATCACGATCAGCGGCACCTGATCTTGCAAAGCGTTGGCCACTGTATTGACCCCGTTCAGCGTGCCAGGGCCAATGGTGCCCACAAGAATGGCGGGCGCATGATCGCGGTGATGCACACCTTCTGCCATGAACCCTGCTGCGTTTTCATGCTTGGCCAGTACGAACCCGATGCCTGCGGCCTCCAGCGCATCAATCACGGTCAATACTTCGCCGCCGGGCATCCCAAAAGCGGTGCGGCATCCGGCGGCATAAAGTCGGCGTGCAAGGGCATCAGCAGCGCGGATGGTATCGGACATGAGCGAGCCTTTCAGGCAGGGGTCTGCCTATGATCAACCACGCCGGAAGGTCCGGCGCAACTCACGCTCTTGTCGGAATTGTTGCAGCCGGAGTGCCTGGACTGCCCGAATGTCTCAGGGATACGGGGGAAGGCCAGTGGCCTTAGCGCCGACGGTCGCGCCGCGATGACATCGGCTGGAAGGCAACGCCAACATGCGCCTCGCAATAGGGCTTACCCTGCTTTACAGGCAATCCGCAGAACCAGAAGTCTTCGGTCGCGGGGTCACCGACGGGCCATTTGCAGGTACGTTCGGTCAAATCCATCAGGCCGATCTTCTTGGCCTTCTTCTCGACCTCGTTGACCTTGGCCAAAGCCTCTGGTGAAATCTCGTTGGCCGATGGCTGTGGCGGCAACGGCTGGCCTGCGGGAATGATCTGTTTGCGTGCAGGCAATGTGGACTTGGGCGGCGCTGCTGCAACGGTCTGCATAATAGGCTTTTCCGGCTTTGGTTCCGCCTGGGGCTTGGCTTCCGGCTTCGGAGCCGGCTTGGCCTTGGCCTTCGGCTCGGCTTTCGCAGCGGTGCCTGTGCTGGTTGCGCGGTTGGACAGGCCCAAGCGATGCACCTTGCCGATTACAGCGTTGCGGGTCACGCCGCCCAGCTCCTTGGCGATCTGGCTTGCGGATTGGCCTTCGCCCCACATCTTCTTCAGTGTCTCAACGCGCTCATCTGTCCAGGACATCCCAGGCCTTCCTTCGGTCAAAAAGCGGCCCCCTTGGACCGCTTTGGCAAATTCAAAGCCCTATACTAAGCCTATCGTCGCTGCGTGCAAGGGACGAAGCACCCCTGACGCGGCGCGACCTTGCAAGAAACAGCAGTGAAAATAACTAGAATACATAGAATCCTGCACAGTTGATGAAAAAAAGCTGGGCAAAACCGCAGTCGGGTCGTATCAACCCGCCATGATCACAGTGGTACATACCTCGTTCCGACGACGCCAAGGCTAAACCTGCGCGTGACCTGCGTGCCGCAGGTCTGATCCCGGTGCGCTGCACCACCCCCAAATCCCTTGACCCGATACGCCGCCCGTGGCCTTTTGCGCTTTTCAGCGGCCCTTATAAGGATGATCCAGATGATCTCTTCCGTTCTGCCGACCTATAACCGCGCCCCCCTGAGCTTTGTCTCGGGTGCCGGATCATGGCTGACCGAGGCGGATGGCCGACGTTTTCTGGATCTGGGGGCGGGCATCGCGGTCAACGCGTTGGGTCATGCCCATCCGGCATTGGTTGCCGCTTTGACCGATCAGGCAAACACGCTCTGGCACACGTCGAACCTCTACCAGATCCCTCAGCAACAGGCGCTGGCGGATAAACTGGTGGATCACAGCTTTGCCGATACGGTATTCTTCACCAACTCCGGCACTGAATCCTGTGAGCTGGCGGTGAAAATGGCACGCAAGTATTTCTACGACAAAGGCCAGCCCGAGCGGGTCGAGATCATCACATTTGACGGGTCTTTCCACGGGCGCTCCTCCGCGGGGATCGCAGCGGCAGGGTCCGAGAAAATGACAAAGGGCTTCGGTCCGCTGTTGCCCGGTTTTGTGCATCTGGGCTTTGGTGATCATGGTGCGCTGACGGCGGCGATCAATGACAAGACCTGCGCCATCCTGATCGAGCCTGTGCAGGGCGAAGGCGGCATTCGCCCGGTGCCCGACCAATGCCTCAAAGGCTTGCGCGACCTGTGCGATGAACACGGCATCCTGCTCATATTTGACGAGGTGCAATGCGGTGTGGGCCGGACGGGCAAGCTCTTTGCCCATGAATGGGCAGGCATCGCGCCCGATATCATGATGGTTGCCAAAGGCATCGGGGGCGGCTTTCCGTTGGGCTGTGTTCTGGCCACCGAAAACGCGGCTTCCGGCATGACTGCAGGCACCCACGGCTCGACTTATGGTGGCAACCCGCTGGGCTGCGCGGTCGGTAATGCGGTGATGGAGATCGTGTCCGATCCGGACTTTCTGGCCGAGGTGAACCGCAAAGCCAGCCTGATGCGCCAAAAGCTCGAAGGGCTGATCGCCAGCCACCCGAATGTCTTTGACAGCGTGCGCGGCAGCGGCTTGATGCTGGGCATCAAATGCAAGGTCGCACCGGGCGATGTGGTTAACGCGGGATACGCCCAAGACGTCATCACCGTGCCCGCCGCCGATAACGTGATCCGCCTTCTGCCCCCGCTCATCATCTCCGACGAAGAGATCGCCGAAGCCGTCACCCGCCTCGATAAAGCAGCGGCGTCCCTCGACGCATCCTGATTCTCTTTTTGGCCTTATATACCGTAGTGCTGGCCCTTCTGCACAGCCCGACGATGCAAATGAAAAGCGACATATGACACACTTTCTGGATATCCACACCACGCCTGCAGACGAACTGCGTGGCATCATCGACAACGCCATCGCGATCAAGACGTCCCGCGCGGGCCGCCCCAAAGGCGCACCGGACGACGACCAGCCGCTGAAAAACCATATGGTCGCGCTGATTTTCGAGAAACCATCGACCCGCACCCGCGTCAGCTTTGACGTGGGCGTGCGACAGATGGGCGGGCAAACGATGGTGCTGTCGGGCACTGACATGCAGCTGGGCCACGGCGAAACAATCGCCGACACTGCCCGCGTGCTCTCGCGCTATGTCGATCTCATTATGATCCGCACGTTCGAGGAACAAACCCTGCTTGATATGGCAGAATACGCGAGCGTGCCTGTGATCAACGGGCTGACGAACCGCAGCCATCCCTGCCAGATCATGGCCGACATCATGACGTTCGAGGAACATAATGGCCCGATCAAAGGCAAAAAGGTTGTTTGGTCGGGTGATGGCAACAACGTCTTTGCCAGCTTCGCCCATGCGGCACAGCAGTTCGACTTTGATTTGACCTTTACTGGCCCGCCCCCGCTTGATCCTGAACCTGCGTTGCAGGGGCTCTACACGATTGAACGCGACCCGAATGTCGCGGTGCAGGGGGCCGATCTGGTCGTCACGGACACATGGGTGTCGATGCACGATCCGCAATCGGCCCGTGAACGCCGCCATAACCAGTTGCGCGGGTATCAGGTGAACGAGGCACTGATGGCCCGCGCAAAAGACGATGCGCTTTTCATGCACTGCCTGCCTGCCCACCGCGAAGATGAAGCCACAAGCGCGGTGATGGATGGCCCCAATTCGGTGATCTTTGACGAAGCCGAGAACCGTCTGCATGCGCAAAAGGCGATCATGCGCCACTGTCTTGGCCGCTGACGCGCCACATATTGTTGTTGCCGGCGCAGGGGCCATCGGCTGTTTCGTCGGAGGCCTTCTGGCGGCATCCGGCGCGCGGGTCAGCCTGCTGGTGCGCCCGCGCATCGCGGCAGAGGTTCGAGCGCATGGGCTGACCCTGACCGATCTGGATGGCATGGTGATAAATATGGACGCGCAAGCGCTGACGCTTGCCGAAAACCCTGCCTGCCTTGCCACCGCTGATCTGGTGCTGGTCACGGTCAAATCCCGTGATACCGCTGGCGTGGCTACGCTGATCAACCGGCATGTTCCCGCCCGTATTCCGGTCATCAGCCTGCAAAACGGCGTAGGCAATGCGGCAACCCTGCGCACTGCTCTGCCGGGGCAGGATGTGCGTGCGGGCATGGTGCCCTTCAATGTCGTTCCGATGGGGCAGGGGTGCTATCACCGCGCGGTGGACGGGGATATTGTGATCGAAGCCGGACCGGGAGAGTTGTCGAAATACCTTACGACGCCGCATCTGGCCTGCTCCGAAAGCCGCGACATAGAGGCGGTGCAATGGGGCAAGTTCCTGATGAATCTGAACAATGCCCTGAATGCGCTCAGTGGCTTGCCCTTGCAAAGCCAGCTGAAAGACCGCGCTTGGCGCAGGTTGATGGCTGATCAATGGGCAGAGGCGCTCGGTATCCTAAGCGCAGCGGGCATCCGGCCGGTTTCCTCGACACCGGTATCGCCCGCAACGATCCCGTGGGTATTGCGCTTGCCCACGCCAATCTTTACCCGCGTGGCCGCGCGTATGCTCCGCATTGATCCGCAGGCGCGAACATCAATGTCTTATGACCTGATGGAAAACCGCCCGACTGAGATAGACGCCCTGCAAGGCGAGGTTGTGCGGATGGCAGACGCGCAGGGAGTATCGGCACCGATCAACACAATGGTAATGGATGTAATACAAACGGCCGAGCTTGCCCGTGAAGGGTTGCCGAACCTGACGCCATCGGTGCTGCGCAATGAGTTGAAACGTATGGTCGGCAGTAACTGAAATGCCGCTCGACCCTGTAGACTCAGAAGTCGCGCAGGATCTTTTTCAAATCCGGTTCATCCACCAGTTCAGCCGCCTCTGCCGGGGAAAACCACTTGCGGGTGCGTTCGTCTACTTCCGGATAAGTTTTTTCAAGATTGCGCACGCGGGTCAGATACACTTCTGCCTCGACCGGAACAGTTTCTCCCGAAGACAATCCCTTTTCATAGTCAAAGACACCCATGGGCTCTTCTTCGATGTCGGCCTTGCTCACGCCGGCCTCTTCCCACGCCTCTTGCAAGGCCGCCTCAAAATCGGTCTTGCCTTTCATCGGCCAACCCTTGGGCACAATCCAGCGCCCGGTGTCGCGACTGGTGATCAAAAGCACTTGCTTGCCCGCGTCCGTCACGCGGTAGCATAGCGCCGCCACCTGCTGGCGCTTTTCGACAGGTTCTACGTGGCTAAACATCTCTGCCCATGCCCGCTTCAGAGTATGTATCATCTGGGGTTCACCGAAGACTATTATTATTTTTGTAAGCTATAACATAATACTAAGTGATTCGCGTTTCAAGTGCGTTACCCGGATCGCTTGGATCTATGGCTTGTGTCAGTCAGCCGCGAAGGGATCGACCGGGTAGACGACATGCGCCAGATAGAGACCCTCGGGCGGGCTGACCGGACCGCAGGCTGCCCGGGTTCTCGCCTGCAAGGCACGCTCCACATCCTGTGGTGTCCATGAACCGGCACCGACCCGCTCCAGCGTTCCGACAAAACTGCGCACCTGATTGTGCAGGAAAGACCGCGCACGGACATCGAAATGATATTCGATGCCGCCTTCGGTCTCCACTCGCGTGATCTGCAACCGGTCCAGCGTCTTGACTGGTGTCTGAGCCTGACAGATGGTTGAGCGGAAGGTTGTAAAGTCATGCTTTCCAACCAGAATATCAGCCGCCTCTTGCATCGCATGGATGTTTAGTGGCTGCTTGACCTGCCAGACCAGCCCGGCCTGATGGGTGGCGGGCGCACGGCGGCTGAGCACCCGAAAGAGGTACTGGCGTTCCTGTGCAGAAAACCGTGCATGAAA
Organism: Sulfitobacter noctilucae; assembly: GCF_000622365.1. GTDB lineage: Bacteria > Pseudomonadota > Alphaproteobacteria > Rhodobacterales > Rhodobacteraceae > Sulfitobacter > Sulfitobacter noctilucae. The sequence goes on from NZ_JASC01000003.1 coordinate 316,132, forward strand.
TTCTGGCGGAGCCGGCGCGCAGGCGGTAACTGCAACGGGATGTGGTTTCAGGTGGTAATTCAGTGCCTCTGACAGGCGAAACGGTTCCCAGTCGCGTGTCATGTCACAATGCGCCACTTGGCCCAGGCCATGCACCCCTGCATCCGTGCGCCCGGCGGCCGCAATGTTGTGTTCGCGCGGTTCCAGTTTCGCCAATGCCGCTTCGATGGTGCCCTGCACAGATGTCAGGCCGATCTGGCGTTGCCAGCCGACAAAGGGGGCGCCGTGGTATTCGATTTTCAGGGCATAGCGGTTCATGGAAAGCGATTTACGCCCCGGCATGGCGACTGGCAATCCCTATGGGGCGCACCTATGTTATCGCTACGAGCAATTGAAGGCGGACAAGGTTTTGGTCATCTCACGTATTGCCGATGGCATCTGGCGGCAGGTCGAGGCGGTTCAGGACACGGTGTCAGAGACGCTGTTCGAGCCGGTGATCCGCTTAGGTGTGACGGGGTTGGCACGATCGGGGAAGACGGTATTTATTACCTCGCTGGTCGCCAATCTGCTGGACCGGGGGCGCATGCCGGGGTTGCTGGCCGCAAGCGAAGGCCGGATCGAAGCTGCGTTCCTGCAACCGCAACCCAATGATACGCTGCCGCGCTTTGAATACGAAGCACATCTGGCGGCGCTGACGGGCAGATCCCCCCATTGGCCCGATAGCACCCGCGCGATTTCCGAGTTGCGGTTGTCGCTCAAGGTACGGCCCAACGGATTACTGGCAGGGCTGCAGGGGCCGCGCACGGTGCATCTGGATATCGTGGATTATCCAGGTGAATGGCTGCTTGATCTGGGGCTGATGGAGCGCAGCTACGAAGATTGGTCGCAAGAGACGCTGGAGAGGATTAAGAATCGGGAATCTGCCTCTGAATTCATGGGGTTGGTGTCCGAAGTTGACGTCGATAAATCGCATGATGAAGCCGTGGCGCAAGACCTTGCCAAACGTTTTGCCGCCTACCTGACGGCGGCGCGGCTTGAGGGGTTCTCGGACTGCACGCCGGGGCGGTTTTTGCTGCCGGGTGATCTGGCCGGGTCTCCAGTGCTGACCTTCGCGCCACTGCCCGTCTCAGGCACAGGCGCGCGCGGTTCGCTGCACCGCGAGATGGCACGGCGGTTCGAGGCCTATAAATCCCGCGTTGTGCAGCCGTTCTTTCGCGATCACTTTGCCCGGATTGACCGCCAAGTGGTGCTGGTCGATGCGCTGGGGGCGATCCATCAGGGGCCGCGGGCCGTCGATGATTTACGCCATGCGATGAGTGAAATCCTGACCGCGTTTCGCCCCGGCAAAAATTCGTTCTTACGCGGCTTGTTGGGCGGCAAGCGGGTCGAGAAAATCTTGTTTGCGGCGACCAAAGCGGATCATCTGCATCACAGCCAGCACGGAAAGCTAAGTGCGATCATGCAGGCGCTGACCCGCGATGCGCGGAATCGGGCGCAATACGCAGGCGCGGGCACACAGGCGATGGCAATTGCATCCCTGCGCGCCACAACCGAAGCCACGATGGAGCATGAAGGCACGCCACTTGACGTTGTGCGCGGTACATTATTGGACAGCGGCAAGGAAGCAGCGTTCTATCCTGGTGATCTGCCTGAAGATCCCGCGCACCTGTTGAGCCCGGCGCGGGCGGGCGCGGAGAAATGGCTGGATCAGGACTATCAGGTGATGCGTTTTGCGCCTGCACCTCTGGCGCTGAAACCCGGCGATGGTCCGCCGCATATCCGGCTGGACCGGGCGGCGGAATTCCTGATCGGGGACCGGCTATGATCCATCTGCGCAAAGCGCGGTCCACAGATGCGGGCAAGATCGGCGCGATTCTGACGGAATTCACTGCAACAACAGACTGGATGCCGAAGCTGCACACCGGGGCAGAGGACGTGGCCCATGCGGGGAGGCTCATTGATAGCGGTGCTGTCATTGTGGCGGAGCAGGGCGGTTTGGTCGTGGGATTTGCGGCCTGTGCTGATGGCGATCTTGATGCGCTCTATGTGGCTGCAGCTGCAAGGGGGCAAGGCATCGGGCAGATGATGCTGGCGCATCTGATGAGCCAGCATGACAGGCTGGCACTATGGACTTTTCAGGCGAATTCAGACGCGCAGAGGTTCTATATGCGGCACGGGTTCGTTGAGGGTGAGCGCACCGACGGGGCTCGAAATGACGAGAAATTGCCGGATGTCCGGTACGAATGGCAGCGAAAGGGCGGCTGACATGGCCAAGGGACCGATATTGTTCGATCTGGAAGCAGAGGCCAGCCCGCGTCCGCAGGTGGCTGATGCGCCACCGGTGCCGGATATCGTCCCGGTTGCGCCGCAGGGGCAGGCGATGCAGGCCGCTGCCCGATTGGCGGCCCGTCAACCCTCGACCTTGGTGCGGGCATTCTGGTGGCTGGCGACCACGCTGGTCGGCGCGGTTGTGTCGATTGCGGCATGGACCTTCGTCACTGATCTGATGGCGCGGGCTCCGCTTTTGGGCTGGGCGATGACGGTTCTTCTGACTGCCTTTCTGTTGGTGCTGGCGTTGCTGGGGCTACGCGAAATGGCAGCTTTCGGCAGGCTCGCGCGGCTGGACGGGTTGCGCCATGACGCAGCGCAGGCCTTGGCGCAGGAAGATCTGAAGGCGGCGCGGGCGGTGACGGACAGGCTAGTGGGCCTGTATAAAGGGCGCGAGGATACCCGTTGGGGTCGCGAGCGGTTGACGGAGCTGCGCGGCGACCAGATGGATGCGGCGGGCTTGCTGGCGCTGACCGAGCAGGAATTGTTGCTGCCCTTGGATAAAGCCGCCAGCCGCGAGATTGAAGCGGCGGCGCGGCAGGTGGCGACGGTTACAGCTTTGGTGCCTTTGGCGCTGGCAGATGTCGTGGCGGCACTGACGGCGAACCTGCGGATGATCCGGCGCGTGGCGGAGGTTTATGGCGGGCGATCTGGGTTCTTCGGATCATGGCGTCTGACCCGTGCCGTGCTGAGCCATATGGTTGCGACGGGAGCGGTCGCAGTGGGTGATGATCTGTTGGAGCCGGTTCTGGGCGGGACCATCATCGGCAAGCTCAGCCGGCGCTTTGGCGAGGGGTTGGTCAATGGGGCGTTGACCGCGCGGGTCGGGGTGGCGGCAATGGACGTCTGCCGCCCTCTGCCTTTCTCGGTTGCCAAAAGGCCTTCGATCCGCGGGATCATCAAGAATGCGCTCGCGGGATTGTTCGGCAAGGGATGATCCAAAGGGGCAGGCAAGCCTGCACGCGATTTTGTTGATTTGGCCCCGGCCAAATCGGATGCGAGACGCTGTCTCGCGCTCTGCGGTTTCAGGGCCAAAAAGAGATGAGACTTGTAGCAGGGTTTTGGCAGGCCTATAAGCGGCGTATGGCTTGGCTGACGCTGATCATTATTCGAATTATTTCCCCGGCGCTCTGAATGCTTGAGCTGCCGGGCAGAGGTGTTTGAGCTATTCGCACCGTTTGAACCAGACACATTCCAAATCTATCCGAAGGACGCCCCACATGTGCGCCGATACGCCAGAGACGCTTGACTATAAATCAACCCTGAACCTGCCGAAGACCGATTTCCCGATGCGGGCGGGACTGCCCAAACGCGAGCCGAACTGGCTGGCGCGGTGGGAGGAGATCGGGGTCTATGACCGGTTGCGGGAGAAAGAGGGCCGTAAGCCCTTTACGCTGCATGACGGGCCGCCCTATGCGAACGGGCATTTGCACATCGGGCATGCATTGAACAAAACCATCAAGGACATGATCGTGCGCAGCCATCAGATGATGGGGCGGGATGCGCGGTATATCCCCGGTTGGGATTGTCATGGTTTGCCGATCGAGTGGAAGATCGAAGAGCAGTACCGCAAGAAGGGCCGCGACAAGGATGCCGTGCCGATCAACGAGTTCCGCGCGGAATGTCGGTCCTTTGCAGCCGGTTGGGTGGATATCCAGCGCGAGGAGTTCAAGCGGCTTGGGGTGCAGGGTAATTGGGCCGAGCCTTATCTGACGATGGACTTTCATGCCGAGCGGGTGATTGCCGAGGAGTTCATGAAGTTCCTGATGAACGGCACCCTCTATCAGGGGTCCAAACCGGTGATGTGGTCGCCGGTGGAGCAGACCGCATTGGCCGAGGCCGAGGTGGAATACCACGACAAGGACAGCTTTACGATCTGGGTCAAATTCGCGGTAACAGATTTTGCTTTGCAGGATCTTGTCACCGGTGGCGAGGAAGGCTCGATCGATGATCGACAGCCTGTCATCGAGGCTGAAGCGCAGGCGGCGCAGGATTTTGTGGGTGCCAGCGTTGTGATCTGGACGACGACGCCCTGGACCATCCCGTCGAACAAGGCCGTCGTGTTCGGCGAGGATATTGCCTATGGCCTTTACGAGGTGCTGGAAACGCCAGAGGAGTGCTGGGCGGCACCGGGTGAGCGGTTTTTGCTGGCTGACAATCTCGCCGCCGATGTCTTCGCGCGGGCGCGGTTGGAAGAAGGACAGTGGAAACGCGTCCGCGATGTGACCTCTGCCCAACTGGCGGGTATGACGCTGAAGCATCCTTTGGCCGAGGCTGAAGAGGGCAAGGGCGAATGGGATGACCGGCGCGATTTCCGGGCGGCGGACTTTGTGACCGATACCGAAGGCACGGGGTTTGTGCATTGCGCGCCAAGTCATGGTTTGGAGGAATATGACCTTTACCGTGATCTTGGCATGCTGGAACAGGTCATCACCTATAATGTGAATCCCGATGGTCGGTATCGCGACGATCTGCCATTCTTTGGCGGCAAGGCGATTCTCAAGCCCAACGGAAAAGAAGGCAATGCCAATGCCGCTGTGATCGACAAGTTGGTCGAGGTGGGCGGATTGCTTGCACGGGGCAAGATCAAGCACAGCTATCCGCATTCCTGGAGGTCCAAGGCACCTGTGATCTATCGCAACACGCCGCAGTGGTTTGCCGCCATCGACAAGCCGGTAGGCGACGGTCAGGACGCGCATGGTAAGACCATCCGCGAACGCGCTCTGACCGAGATCGACAATGTGAACTGGACGCCCAAATCGGGGCGCAACCGTCTGCATGCCATGATGGAGGCGCGGCCCGATTGGGTGCTGTCACGTCAACGGGCTTGGGGTGTGCCGCTGACCTGTTTCACCAAGAAGGGTGCGCTGCCCACGGATGAGGACTTCCTTCTGCGCAATCCGCAGGTCAACCGCCGTATCACCTCGGCTTTTGAGGAGGAAGGTGCCGATGCGTGGTACGAAGAGGGTGCCAAGCAGCGGTTCCTTGAGGGGATTGTGAACCCGGATGACTATGAGCAAGTGATGGACATTCTGGATGTGTGGTTCGATTCCGGGTCGACCCATGCCTTTACCCTGCGCGACCGCGAAGACGGAACCGAAGACGGGATCGCGGACGTCTATATGGAAGGCACCGACCAGCATCGCGGGTGGTTCCATTCCTCGCTCTTGCAGTCGGTCGGCACCACGGGCCACGCGCCTTACCGCAATGTTGTGACGCATGGCTTTACGCTGGATGCCAAGGGGCTGAAAATGTCCAAAAGCATCGGCAACACCATCGTGCCCGAAAAGATCGTGCAGCAATATGGTGCCGATATCCTGCGCCTTTGGGTGGCGCAGACAGATTACACGCAGGACCAGCGCATCGGGGACGAGATCCTCAAGGGGGTTGCGGACAGCTATCGCCGCTTGCGCAACACCATGCGCTATATGCTGGGCAGTTTGCCGGATTTCGATGCGGCCAAAGCGGTTGATTATGCCGATATGCCAGAGCTGGAGCGTCTGATCCTGCATAAACTGGCGGTGTTGGATGAGGTCGTGCGCACGCGGTATGCGGCTTTTGATTTTCAGGGCGTCTATCGTGCGATCTTTGATTTCGCGACGCTTGATCTGTCGTCCTTCTATTTCGATGTGCGCAAGGACGCGCTCTACTGCGATGGCGATACGGATCGGCGCCTTGCAGCACTGACGGTGCTGGATCATCTCTATGCGCGTCTGACAACATGGCTTGCCCCGATCCTCGTCTTCACGATGGAGGAGGTCTGGTTGGAACGGCATGGCGCGGATACATCTGTGCACTTGCAGGACTTCCCCGAGACGCCCGCGGCATGGCGTGATGATGCGCTGGCTGCGCGGGCTGACACGGTCCGGGCGGTGCGCCGCGTTGTGACGGGTGCTTTGGAGGAGCAGCGTACCGCCAAGGTCATCGGATCGTCGCTGGAAGCGGCACCGACGGTCTATTTGTCGGCGGAACTGGCACAGGTTGTCACCAACCCCGATACCTTTGCCGATCTGTGCATCACCAGCCAGATCACAATCGTTGAAGGCGAAGCGCCCGAAGGGGCCTTTACCCTTGATGAGGTAGAGGGCGTCGGAGTGGTCTTTGCCCGTGCCGAGGGCGAGAAATGCGCGCGCTGCTGGAAGGTGCTGCCAGACGTTGGCACGCATTCACATCCGGGTGTCTGCGGGCGCTGTGATGCGGCGATGAGCTGAGGCTGCGGCCTCGCTTGGCGCAAGAAACGGATTGAGGCTGGGCGCATCTGCGTCCAGTCTTGTTTTATGAAACAACGTTCTGTCCATACGCCCTTTGGTGATCTGACTGTAACTGAAGAGCAGGGTGCCATTACGGCATTGGTCTGGGGCTGGGTCAGGAAACAGGCTTCTTCTGAACTGCTGAACGAAGCCACGGCGCAACTTGCCGACTATGCCGCAGGTGCGCGGGAAGACTTTGATCTGCCTTTGCATGTCGCTGGCACGGCGTTTCAGCGAGATGTCTGCCGCGTGATGTCGGCCATTCCCTTTGGATATACGCGCACTTATGGCGAGATTGCACAGGAGCTTGGTGTGCCTGCGCAAGCCGTGGGGCAGGCCTGTGGTGGAAACCCGATCCCTGTGATCATTCCGTGCCACCGGGTTATGGGGGCCAAGGGGCTGACCGGGTTCTCCGGGCGCGGCGGAGTCGAGACCAAAGTCGCCCTGCTGCGCCACGAGGGTGCGGCAGGGCTGTTGATTTAGCGTTCCGTCAGGCGCTTAGCTGTCGCTGGAGTGATCCATCTTGCCATGATCCATTGTGCCGTGGCCTGATGCCCCGTGATCCGGCTTGCGCTCGTGATCAACGGGAATCGAAATCTCCATCTCGCCCGCCTTTTCAAAGGTTAGCGTGACGGTGATGTCTTCGCCCTGCACCAGTGGGGCATTCAGGCCCATGAACATGATGTGATCCCCGCCGCGTGCCAATGCATGCATGCCACCTGCAGGCACGACAAAGCCTTCTTCGACTTCCATCATCTTCATCACGCCATTGGCGTCTTCCAAATGGGTATGAAGTTCCACCCGACCGGCAACGTCGGAGGCGGCTCCGATCAGTCGATCATCTGTATCACCGTGGTTCATCAGTTCCAGAAAAGCTGCACCAGTGACGGAAGTGGGCGTCGAGCTGCGGATATAAGCATCTTTGACCATGATATCACCGGCGAGAACGGGGCCCGCGGCCAGCATCAGCGCGGCAATGCCGCTTGCGAAAAGAGTATTCAATTTCATTGTGTTATCCTTGCGTGTCTTGAGTTCCGAAGTAAGGGAAGATCAAACAGGCAAAGGGGGTGCCCGCGGTCGTGCGGCAGAGCGTGGCGTATTAGCCAGAAAGAACGCATGTGGCGCTTGGCGATGTGAAACCGGGCGCAGGGTTTGTGGCACCGCTGCGGGCACAAACCGGGTGTTCAGCCCATCGCCAAAGGCGCAGTCCGGGCAAATATGGGGTGCTGCAGTGGGTGCTCCTTCAGCGTCCGTATAGACCGTGACAGAGCCGCTTCCGATGCAGAGCACCATCTGCCCCGTCGCCGCCGACGCCCCACGGGTCACCGCCATCGCCTGGCTCGTCAGGGCCAATAGCAAGGCAAGGGTGAGAGAAAGGAAGCTGCGCAGCATCATAGAGGCCTATCTAGTGCAGGCTGATCCGAACCGCGAGAGGCAAAAACGACGCAACCCCGGACAGGGTGTCCGGGGTTGCGTCATATTCTACAATGATCGAAAGCTGAGCTTAGGTCAGTGCATCCGCAGTCGCGGAGGACTTTGCAATCGCCTTCTTGATCTTCAGTGCGTTGGCGGACAGTTCGGTGTCCTTTGCCTTGGCAAGAAACTTGTCCAGACCACCGCGGTGATCGACAGAACGCAGGGCGTGGGCCGAGATGCGCAGCTTGAACGAACGGCCCAGTGCTTCCGACTGGAGCGTTGTGTCGTTCAGGTTCGGCAGAAAGCGGCGACGCGTCTTGTTGTTCGCATGGCTTACATTGTTGCCCGTCATCGGGCCTTTTCCGGTCAATTCGCAGACGCGTGACATGGGCTTATCCTTTTGCTTTAGTGGTGTGGCAACGACGGCCCGCTGCGACACATAAAAGAGGCCGCACGATGCGACCCCGGAAACTTGTCCGCTGGCTTTAGTGGGAATCGACTGAGGGGTCAAGCGGTAGTGGCAGATGTTCCCTGCGCAATTGTTGTATACCAGCACATCCCGGCCCCCAAAAGGGTAAATCCTGCGCAAAGCGCGCCCGACCCGTGCTGGGCAGTGGTGCAGATGGTGGGCCCTGCACCCATTCAAACGCCGATCCAAATGGGGCCGCTGCCCATTCCGCCCTTCCATCATGGATCAAGATTTGCGACACCTGATGGTATGACAATTCAAATGCGCGCCCTTCTTGTTCACCTGCTCACCGCCACCGGTGCTGTTTTTGCCATGCTAGCCATGCTCGCGGCGGTGGAGCACGAGTGGAGTATGATGTTTCTCTGGCTTATCATCGCCTTCTTTGTAGATGGAATTGATGGGCCATTGGCCCGAAAATATGACGTGCAAACCAACGCCCCGCAATTCGATGGCGTCCTGCTCGACTTGATCATCGACTACCTGACGTATGTGTTCATCCCGGCATTCGCGCTTTTCACATCCGGTCTGATGGACGGGTGGAGTGGCTGGGTCATGATCATCGTGGTCACGTTCGCCTCGGCCATGTATTTCTGCGACACGCGCATGAAAACAAAGGATAATTCCTTCTGGGGGTTTCCGGGGTGCTTTAACATGCTTGTGTTGGTGCTGTTCGCCTTGGCACCGCCTTGGTGGGTCAGTCTGATTGTCGTGACTGTCCTGTCGATTGCGATGTTCCTGCCGATCAAGTTTGTTCACCCCGTGCGCACCGAACGCTGGCGGCTGATCACCTTGCCAATGGCACTGGGCTGGACGTTCTTTGCGGCCTGGGCGGCCTGGGTCGATTTTGACCCCGAAAGCTGGGCGCACTGGGGATTGATTCTAACCTCGATCTATCTGGTCAGTGCTGGGGCCATTCAACAGCTTACCGAACCTAAAGAATAACTGCGTTCTACGCCCCTACGGGTGCTGCCAATACTTCGGCCACCCAATCGGTGACGGTCACTGAGGCAGGCCCGATGCGGTGTTCGGCGAATTGGTTGCCGACCGCAGAGGGTTCGAGGTTGAATTCAATCGTATGCGCCCCCGCGCGGCGGGCCTCGGCCACGAAACCGGCTGCTGGATAGACATTGCCCGAGGTGCCGATGGCAACGAAAATGTCTGCTCCGGCCAGATGGTCAAAGAGGGTATCCATGTCATAGGGCATCTCTCCGAACCAGACGATGTCGGGCCGTGCGGCGGGGGCCTTGCAGGCGGGGCAGGCATCACCAGGGGCCATCACCATCGGCGCTGGCCACCGATGATCGCAAGCAGCACAAAGCGCACCTTTAAGGTGGCCATGCATATGATAAAGCGATTTTGTGCCACCGCGTTCGTGCAGATCATCGACATTCTGTGTGATCACGACCACCTCGCCGTCATACTCCGCTTCCAACCGGGCCAATGCGCGATGCGCAGCATTTGGTTCGACTTCCGCCGCCTGTGCGCGGCGGCCATTATAGAAGTTCACCACCAGTTCGGGGTCCTTTGCAAAGCCTTCAGGCGTGGCAACATCCTCAACCCGGTGCTGCGCCCACAGACCGTCTTCGGCGCGGAATGTTTCGATTTCGCTTTCGGCCGATATGCCGGCGCCGGTCAGGATTACGATTTTGGTCATGGGGCAGGCTCCGGTGCTTGGATGGACGCTGCCTTGATTAACATAGTGCGCCGCCGACAGACCAGCGTTTGCAGTCAAGCGGAACGCCATAGGCCGCTTCAATCCGGGCATTGTGCTGAATAGCCCTTGAAAAAAGGCAAAGATGCGCTCATTTAGGCGCGTGCCCCGCTTTTACGGGGGAATCTATGTAGGAGAGAACATGGCCAAGGAAGATACGCTCGAATTTCCCGGTGTCGTGAAGGAACTCTTGCCTAACGCGACGTTTCGGGTCGAGCTGGAAAACGGCCATGAGATCATCGCGCATACGGCAGGCAAGATGCGCAAAAACCGCATTCGTGTTCTGGCAGGCGACAAGGTGCAGGTCGAAATGACCCCCTATGATTTGACCAAGGGTCGGATCAACTACCGCTTTAAGTAATGTAGTTTGAGGAACGTGGGCCGATACTGGCCTGCGTGATATGGCGTGATCATGCAGTTTATCCTCGGATCAGGCTCTCCCAGACGGCTAGAGTTGCTAGCGCAAATCGGGGTCGTGCCGGATGACGTGCGCGCGCCCGATATCGACGAAACCCCTTTGAAAGCAGAGCTGCCGCGCCCCTATTGCGCCCGCATGGCGCGTGAAAAAGTTGTGGCGGTACCAGCGGGGCAGGATGACATTGTCCTTTGCGCGGATACCACTGTTGCGCTGGGCCGGCGTATTCTGGGCAAGCCTGACGATTTGACCGAAGCCGAGGCGTTTCTGCGCTTGATGTCAGGTCGCCGTCACAAGGTGATCACCGCCGTCGTGGTAAAATGCGGCGATACCCTGTGGCAGCGCGATGTGCAGTCTGCGGTCAAGATGAAATCGCTGTCGGACGCCGAGATCAAAAGTTATCTGGCCAGCGGTGACTGGCAGGGCAAGGCAGGCGGATATGGCATCCAGGGTGCTGCCGGCGCCTTTATCCCTTGGATCAGCGGGTCATTCACCGGCATTGTCGGCCTGCCTCTGGCCGAGACCGCCAATCTGTTGATCGCCGCCGGATACCCCTTGTATGGAGAACGCCTGTGAAAGGCCGCACAATCATTCTGGATCACTTGGGCGAGGTTGAAGCCGCTGCACTGATGGTCGATGGCAAGTTGGAGGATCTGATCGTCGACAGCGATGCGCCACGCCCGGGCACCATCTACCGCGCCATTGCGGACCGTCCGGTGAAAGGGCAGGGGGGCATGTTCCTTAAAACGCCTGATGGCTCCGCCTTTCTCCGCCAGATTAAAGGCATGTCGCCCGGTCAGTCGATCCTTGTGCAGGTGAGTGGCTTTGCCGAGCCGGGCAAAGCGATTCCCGTGACGGCCAAGATCCTGTTCAAAAGCCGTTATGCGATTGTGACACCCGATGCGCCGGGATTGAATATCTCACGCAGCATCAAGGACGATGCCGAGCGCGACCGTCTGCTGGAAATCGTGAATGATGCCGCGGAAGGCAGCGCGCATGGCGTCATCCTGCGCTCTTCCTGCGCGGAGGCCGATGGCGAGGAAATTGCTGATGACATCGCGGCCATGCTCGATCTTGCCGGCAAAGTGCTTGAGGACAAAAGCACCGAGATGGAAGTGCTGAGCGAGGGCGATGGCCCCCATGTTCTGGCCTGGCGCGAATGGACCGAAGCGGCCGAGGTGGTGACCGACGCCGGCAGCTTTGAACCCCAGGGCGTGATGGAAGCGATTGAAGCGGCGCAAAGTGCATTCGTCCCGTTGGGCGGGGGGGCGTCAATGTATGTGGAGCCGACCCGCGCCTTGGTTGCGGTCGATGTGAACACGGGCAGCGACGCGTCCTTGGCCGCAGGGATCAAGGCCAATATGGCCTGTGCGCGTGCTTTGCCCCGTGCGCTGCGCGTGCGCGGTCTTGGCGGGCAAATTACATTGGACCTTGCCCCCATGCCCAAAAAAGAACGCCGCCCCTTCGAAAATGCCCTGCGCGCGGCCTTTCGCAGTGACGAGGTGGAGACGACCCTGGTGGGCTGGACACCACTCGGGCACTACGAATTGCAACGTAAACGCGCCCGTGTGGGATTGAACGAGGTTCTGAAATGACCTGCCCGATCTGCGGCGCCGAAACTGTAAAAGAGTACCGTCCTTTTTGTTCAGGTCGCTGCGCTGACCGCGATCTGGTCAAGTGGCTGAACGGCTCTTATGCGGTGCCGTCAAATGATCCCGAAGATATCGAGGCGGCTGCAGAAGCATCTGAGGCGGTCCAGAATGATGGCCAAAAGCCACATTAGGTTGGCGGTCAGACAAAGGGCTGGAAATCTTGGAAAAAGAGGCTGGACACCCCGCCCGCAACCTCCTAGAACCCGCTCACCCAGCCAGCGAATGGCATCCCGTGCCCGGGTAGCTCAGGGGTAGAGCAGTGGATTGAAAATCCTCGTGTCGGTGGTTCGATTCCGCCCCCGGGCACCACAAAAATCAAAGACTTAGATACCCTCCGACTATTTGCGCACAAGTGCACGTGTAATTCATGTGTAATCAGGTCGAATTATTTGGCTTTAGCTTGCGGATGTTATTTTCCTGGATCCCGCTGACCCGCCCTTCGAGCCGATCCATTGCCGCTTCGATGTGCGATCCGCTTTGATGCGCGTAACGCGCAACCATGGACAACGTCTTGTGACCGGAAATGCGTTGGACTGTGGGCAGGTCGACGCCCGCCTGAACCAGATGCGTCACCGCCGTATGGCGAAGCGTGTGGGGGGTGATCTGTTCGGGATCAAGGCCAGCGCGTTCAGCGGAGCGGCGAAAGGCCTTGCGGATCGTGTGGACGTGGCCGGTGGCGCTTCCCGGCGAGGGAAACAACCATTCGCAGCCGAGTGGCAACATATCCATGCGCTTTCCAAGGTACTCGGACAGTTCACGCGTGATCGGTTGCTCACGAGATCCCGCCTTCGCCTGCGGAACCCAGATCGCCCGCTTTCCGACATCGACATCTTCTCGACGGATCGCGAGAATTTCCGAATGCCGCATCCCCGTGTGCAGTCCGACCATGACGAAGGCGTGGACGTTTTCGTTGTGGTCCGATGCCGCCGCTTCCAGCAATGCAACGCACTGATCATCCGTCAGGTACACGATCCGCTGGTTATCTTCTTTGAAGCGATTGATCCTGACTGACTTGCTCTTGATCCACTTCCACTCGACGGCTTGGTTCAGCAGATGCGAAAGTGTGGCCAATTCCCGATTTACGGTCGCCTTTGCTGCACCCGCAATGCGGCGAGCCTTCTTGTAGCGTTCAACGTCGAAGGACTCGATGGCACTCAATGGCTTGGCCGCAAGAAATGGGAGCAAGTGCTGCCGTAGCTGACGCTCTTTGATGTCGATGTTTTTTCCGTCACTGTCCCGAAGCCTCTGAACGTAGCGGTCTGCGGCTTCTTCGAAGCTCAAAGGCGTCTTACGCCCTTCTGGCAACTCCAAGCGCTGACGCCTTGCATCGGTTCTGGCTTGAGCAATGAAATCTTCCGCCTGCTGCCTCGTCACCCCCTCGGACTCTCGGCCTATCACGCGATGAATGCGCTGACGGTCGACCATGATGTTGACGGAGTACACACCGTCACCATTGGCGTCGCGACGGAACGTTATGCCATGTTCCGTCAGGCTTTCCCCGACTTGCAATGCGCGAATAGCAGGGCGTTTAAGTTTGTTGAAGCGAACAGCCATAAATCACCTGTTAAAACGGGATCTCAGAATCAATGTCTTGCGGTTCTTCCGGTTCCGGCTTCGCGGATTTTTGAGAGATGACAGGCAAAGATTCAGTGTTTTTTTCTCCTGCGGCCACAGCAAGGATGTCGTTCCAATACTCGTCGACACGCTCGCGAATGATCTTGTTGAGGCCGATGCTGTATTTCCATTTCTCTTTCTCCCAACGGCCCAACCAAAAGTATCCGTTCTCTTCGATTAGAGACCAAACGTGCTGCTCTTCAAAGGTCATGAGTTCGGGCGCAACAAGGGCGAGGGAAACCAATCGTTGGCTCTCTCTCACATGCCACAGCACGTCAGCCATTGAACCGAACGTTTCAGATTCGCCATAAGGTACATCTCGCCACTTGTTGATGACGAGTGTTTGAATCTGCTCAGCCAACATCGACTCGATGAAGGAAGACTTGGTGCGCCGCTGCGATCTTGCGGCCAGTTCGCACAGGTAATTGAGACGCGGATCAAGCCGAATCGAGACGGTCTCCGTCCTGCCCAACTTCGATCCAGAGCCCTTTGGAACCTTGATTGCCATGATGTCCTCGTGTCGAAACGTTCTGTCATGATCCATTTTGCACGTTACGTATTGAGTTTCAACACATGTCTTGCTCTTCTTGTCGCGTACTGATCGACGAAGTCTTTCGAGCAAGGAAACAAACCATGAAAATCGATACTGACACTCAGCGCGTTTTCATTCACCCGGATGGACGGATGGATCGCAAGAACGCGGCCCGTTACCTTGGCTGTTCGCCAAAGACGCTGGCCGACTGGGCAATGAAAGGCCAAGGACCGCAATACGTTCTTCTGGGCGGTCGCGCTTTCTATTTTCTTGAAGACTTACAGTCTTGGATCGCAGCTGCGCCGCGTCTCGCCGGAACCGGCGGTCGCGAACTCCGGGCGAGCGACTAGGATCGTAACAGTGCCGGGAGCCAAGAACCCGAATCGCAGGCGTATCCGTAACGCGCGCACCTACTCTGTGCCCGAAGTCGCGGCTCTTCTTGAAGTTCACGTTTACACTGTTCGCCGATGGATCGACAGCGGGTTGAGAACTATCGATGACCTGAATCCCACACAGGTCCATAGCGCTGAACTTCGCAGATATCTGCCCGAAGAACCTATGGGAGGCGATGATGAGCCATAAAGCCACACACTGGCTCGCCACGATAGACCCTAAAAGGATCAGTGCAGGAGCGTTCCGCGTCCTGTTCCATCTTTGCGATCACCACAACGACGCCAAGGATCCCCAGCTTGCCTGCTTTCCCTCTCAGGAGACGTTGATGGAGCGGACCGGACTGTCAAATGGCGGCCTCAATAACTGCCTCAATCTGCTCGAGGATGCTGGTCTGTCGAACCGTAAGCGCAGCACGATTCCCGGAACATCGACGCGCAGGACATACTACATCTTGGGGTGTGACCAGATTGAATCCACCAGCCAAACTCCACCAAATGGAGGTAGACCAAACTCCACTCAGGTGGAGCCAGAAAGGGAGCAAACTCCACTTTCAGAGCAAGCAGCCTCCACTATTAAGGGGAGCAAACTACAGTCAGGTGGAGAGGAACCAGTAAGGAACCGAAAAGAGGAAAGCAGTAGCAGTAATGACGCGCGTGAATTTAACCCTGACAAATTTCTCGCCGATGTAGTGGCTGCTGCTGGCTTGCGAGGCGGAACGATACCGACACATTGGCTACCCCCCGCAGCCACGATGCACGTTATGCGCTGGATCAATGACCTTTCACTTTCACCGGCGGAGATTTTGCAGACCGTTGCTGCCAACAGACAACAGCACCACGACCCGCCGCGAGGACCGAAAGCTCTCGACTACGCGATGCAGAACCTTGCCAAGACCAAATCAGCCGGTCCGATGAAAATTTCAGAAAGAAGACAAAATGGAACAACTTCCCGCACCAACGCCACGCTTGACGCAATCGCTCTCGCTGCAGCAATGCGAAGATCATAGGCGGAGCATTGGCATCGAGGTAGAAATCATCCTCGACGGCTACTGGCAGACCATGCCCGGGCCCCAGATGAAGGCCGCCATCCTCGCTGACTGGATGGACGAACTGGAAGACTGGCACATCGACCAAATCCGTTGGGCACTCCGCGCATGGCGCGGCCGAAACCCCAGCAAAAAGCCGAACCCCGCCCACATCACTCAGATCCTGAAAAACGAGCGTGGCCGGGCGCATGTCGCCGGCCCGACGCAGGCCAAGCCGCTGTTCGCCATTGATCGACCAGTGCGCCGCATCGGTATCGCAGGATGATCAATCCGATCCCTCACAGTTCCGCAAGCGTCATCTCCTCGCGGATCGCTTCAAGCGCAACCTTGGCTTTGAACTCTGGCGAATGGTTCTTTCTTTTCTTCATTTTGGATCGTCACTTTCTTCATGCGATCCACCTTAACGGCTGGCCCAAATCTCCGCGACCACCTCTCATTGATGCGTTCTTACAGTTCCTCTAATTAACCTATGGCCAACTGTTGGATCATCGAAGGGGCGCTCAAATGTTGGAATGTAAGCAAAACAACTTGTTTGAAGCTCGTGAGATGGAACTTCTGCGCGAGTTCTTGAATGCGGGCGTTCAATTTGCTGCGGTCGGGGGGGCTGCTGTGATTCTGCATGGCCATTGTCGGGCCCGAGAAGACTTGGATCTGGTGATTGATGGGGCGCATTCCAATATTGATCGATTGGAACACGTCTGCCTTAACTGGTACAGGTTCACACAAAAGTTGATACAAGGTCTCAAGCAAGACGATGCCAAAATTCGGGATAGGGAGCGAGGGGTTGATTTGCTCAAAGAGATTGCTGGAGTTCCAACTGAAGATTTAATGCGAGACCGAATTTTTGTGACCGTAGGTGACGTGTCCGTTCCTGTGATGTCGCTAGAGCACTTATTTGCATCAAAGAAATGTATTGGTGAAGACAAAGACTTGGCCGACATTGATGCACTAAAAAAGATAATGTTGCATGATAAAGAGTGAAGCATCCGGCCCAGACCGGTCGCTCGACAAGGTGACCTGCGCGGCAGTGCAGCTTCACCAGACCGGACATTCCTGCATCGTGCAGCATTTTCGGAGGATGAAGGTCGGCAGAGCGGACTTTTCCGACCTTGGGTCAATGTGCTCCAACGTCCGCTTTGGTCACCGTTCAAGAAAGGGTCGTTTTTGACCATCCAAACTGCGCACCTATCAATCAAGGGCTTGGCGGTGTCAGAAATCCCGTGCAAAATCGAGGCGGTTTTGACGGGTTTTAGGCCACGTCGCTAGACGTGATGGTGGGAGCATGATGTTGGATGATGAAGCAGCTCTGGTGGAGTCGGACATGTCCGAAGAGATCGAGATCGACGGTTACCTGTTTGAGATCAATATTTTTCGGTTGGAACACGAAACCGCCTAGACGCTCGAGGTCGTGGATCAAAGCAACACGTCCCACGTCTGGGATGACACCTTCTCTTTCGACGCAGCGGCCTTAATCGAAGCACGGAAAGAGCTGCGGTCGATGTGTGCGAAGGCCTTCATGGCCGGAGAGGCACGTCCGACCCTGCACTGACGTAAACACTTAGGTCCGAGCACTGCTTGGCCTTATTCATGTGCAACTCGAAGGGAGCATTCTGTGCTTCGACTCAGTTTTGAACCAATCGGTTCGAACTTGGTCCGGCCTCCCAATCCGGCCGATTCATCGACCCGGGCCGCCGAAATGATTGGGGGGCCGTCAGCAGGCGAGGGCATTTTCGCGTTATGGCTTTATCTTGGTTGTGGGTAAAAAACCGTAACTTCTGCACGCCGAAAAAAATTGAAAATGCCCGTCAGTATCAGGGCCTGCAATAGCAGACTGTCCGGTCGCTTTGCATCAGGCTTCCAACCCCAAACAGGCATGCATCCCCGCTACGACGAATGTCACATAATTATCGATCAACTCCGGCTGCAGCGCTCGTAAGCCGGAGTCTTCTTCGCAGAACCGCATGAAGAGAAAAGACCGCGCGCCCATCATCATGGATGCAATGGCCTCAATCTGCCGCGCGTCCGGCATTGTGTCTCCGAGGATGCGGCGGAAGGAACGTAGATAGCCACGCACAAGAAATTCGTGGTGCCGTTTGTAGGCTGCAGGCGCGTGCTGTGGCGCCTCATACATCACTCTGTAGATATGCGGATGCCGCACGAGATAGGCGATATTAGAGGTGATGCCGCGCCGCTCCACCTCTTCGAGCGTTTCTGCGCCTCTGACCGCCGTTGAGATGTGGGCAACCATCTCCATGCCCAATTCCGGGAGCAGGACGTCAAACAGTTTCTGCTGGTTTTTGAAGTGCAGGTAGAAAGCCCCATGCGAAATGTTGGCAAGCTCGGTGACCTTTGCGATCGAGCAGCCAGCATATCCTTTAAGACCAACGAGCTGTCCAGCGCTGTGGATGATTGCTAGCCGCGTTTCCTTGTTGCGCTTTTGCTGTGCCACGGATGTTGTGCGCGGCTTTGATTTGGCTACTTTAGTCACTGCAATTTCTTTTCCAGACATCCGCCTCGTGTATCGGTTAAGACAGTCATTCTATTGGAATCCGATCACTATTTCCAGCCGAGATCACCGAGCTGGTCGGGCAACCTCTTTTGCGATCTTTTTGCGCAAGACGTCTTTGCGGACTTTCCCGGAGGCAGTGCGCGGCAGATCAGTCACGTATTCGATTCGTTCGGGTACCTTTTGCCGCGCCAAGCCGAGTTGGCCAAGGAATGTGCTGAAGTCCGCAATGCCCGGGCGATCGTCGCCTGAAGGGATGACGTAGGCACAGACCGTTTCACCAAGCCTGTCGTGAGGCATAGAAATGACAGCTGCTTCAGTGACGGCAGCGTGCTGGTGCAACGCGTCCTCTATCTCCTTGGCCGACAGGTTTTCGCCGCCTCGTATAATTAGGTCTTTCTTACGACCAGTAATGATTAGACCGCTGTCCTGTACGTAGCGCCCGATATCACCGGTCAGGAAATACCCATCCGGATTCACCGCCCCCACACGGTCCTCTGGACGGAGATAGCCGAGGAATTGCGCAGGGCCACGGGCCAGCACCTCCCCTTCGCCTTCGGTCACAGTCAGGCCAGCATCATCCACCAACTGCACCTCGTAGTCGACTATTTCGCCGTCGGTGTCGCTGGCCAGCTCGGCATTCGCGTCGCCTAAGTATCCCAGCGTCACGACAGGTACTTCGGTTGATCCATAAACGCGAAATGCGCAGGTGTTCTCGAGTACTTTGTTCGCCTTGCGGATCAACGCCGGTGGCACCGCGGCACCGCCGCAGCCAAAGACGCGCAGGCTGGGCAGGCGGGATCCGGCCTTTTCCGCGGCCCCGACCAGTTCGGCCAGAAAGGGAGTCGCGCCAATCGTCGATGCGACGTTGTAAGCGTCGATGAGGTGAACTGCCTTGTCCGCGTTCCATTGGTCCATAAAGACGGTTCGCGTCCCTTGGATCAGCGGCCATTCGATGCCGTAGCTGAAGCCGGTCACATGCGTAACCGGCGAGGGCATCAGGGTCCAGTCATCAGCTTTCAGTCCCCAGTGGTCAAAGCAGGCCGACAACCCGCGGGCAACGGTCTCGTGGCTATGCAACACGCCTTTCGGTCTGCCGGTCGTGCCGGAGGTGTAAAGGATCATCTTGGCGGCTTCCGGGCGCTGCCGGGGCCAGGGCACATCCCCGCCTGCGGGGTCCATCAGTGCATCGAACGACAGCATCCCTTCGTGCGGGGTGCCACGTAGAACGACGACGTGCTGCAATTCGGGCAGGTTTGGCCGCAGGTCGGCGACCATCGCGGCGTAGTCGATGCTGCGGAATTTCTCGGGGATGAACAGCACCTTGGCTTCGCAGTCGGCGAGGATCATCGCCAGTTCCGCATTGCGGTAGATAGGCACCACCGGGTTGACCACAAGCCCCAGAAGGACGCAAGCGATGTCGAGGATGACCGTTTCCGTCCAGTTAGGAAGCTGAAAGCTGACAACATCGCCCTCTCGCAACCCCATGGCGTAAAGGTTGCTGGCCAATGCCTCAGCTTGGGTCAGTGCCGCCCCCGCCGTCAGGTGGTTGTCGCTTTCGACCCACAGCACCTTGTCGGGTGTCTGTTTCGCGCTGTCGCGTGCGTCGTCAGCCAGCGTCCGGTTGCGCCAGACCCCGGAAGTCCGATAGCGGTCGATCCGTTCGGGAGAAGGTTCGACGCTTTTGAGATCCTGATGTGTTGTCATGTCTGTCTCCTAGAGAACGAGGTAGCGGTCAACGAGGTCAGCGTTGCGAGAGAACTCCTCCCAGGTGCCCGAGAACACAACGGAACCGACATCAAGCAGGTAAAGGCGGTCCGTCGTCTGACGGGCAAAGTCTATGTTCTGCTCGGTGACGACAATTGACCGGCCCTCGGCCTTGCGGATGGCGTTGATAGTATCGGAAAGTTCGTCAACAATGACGGGTGCCAGCCCCTCGGCCGGTTCGTCAAGCATCAAAAGCCGGGGGCGCGCGATCAGCCCGCGCGCGATGGCAACCATTTGCTGCTGTCCGCCGGAAAGCTGATAGCCGAACCGGTTCAGCAGCGGACCGACCATCGGCAGCAGGTCCACCACCTCGGCGATGGTGTAGGGTTTCTGTTCTTCTCGAGCTGCAAAGGCACCCATTTCGATGTTCTGCGCCACGGTCAGCTTAGGGAAGATACGCCGGTCCTCGGGCACTAGGGACATGCCCAAGCGCGTGCGCGTGTGCGTCGGCTGGGTATCGAGGGTTTGGGCACCGAACCGCATCGCCCCCTCCGTTCTGGGGTCGGCGTTGAGCAGGGCTTTGAGAAAGGTGCTCTTACCGGCGCCGTTGCGCCCTAGCAGAGCAATGCTTTCGCCTTCAGCCAGATCCAGGTTGATCCCGTGCAGGATGTGGCTTTGGCCATAAAAGGCATTCAGATCGCGGACCTCAAGCATAAGCGTTCCGCCCGAGATAGATTTCGCGCACCATCGGATTCTGCCGCACCTCTTCCGGCGTGCCAGAAACCACAAGTTCACCATAGTTGAGCACGGACAACCGGGTGCCCAATTGAAACACGACGCCCATGTCGTGCTCTGTCAGGATCAGGCTGATCCCGTTATCGCGCATGATCCGGTCGATCAGATGGACGGCGGCAGCGCGGTCCGTCGGGGACATGCCAGCAGTCGGTTCGTCCAGCATCAGGATGCGGGGCCGCAAAGCGAGACTCATTGCGAGTTCGAGCCGTTTGCGGTCGCCGTGGCTGAGCATCGACGCGGGCGTGTCCCTAAGCGCGTCAAGGCCGAGAACACTAAGGAGTTCTGCCGCTTCGTCCATGACCCGCCGCGTGGCCGAGATGCGCCAAAGGCCGGGCCGCACCCCTTCGTATGCATGGCGCGCCTCGGCGGCCACCGCGACATTGTCGAGCGCGGTCATTTCCAGAAACACCCGCGCCACCTGAAATGACCGGCCCACGCCGCGCCGTACCCTGTGGAACCCGGTGGTCCGGCTCACGTCATCGCCTTCCAGAAGAATCTGGCCCGCGGTTGGGCGCAGTTCACCCGACAACACCTTGAACAGGGTAGTCTTTCCGGCCCCGTTGGGTCCGATGATGACGTGACGCTCACCCTCTTCAAGTGTCAGTGTCACATCCTTCAAGACCTTGATCGGCCCATAGTTGAGGTGAATGCCCTCGGCGGATAGCAAAGATTGGCTCATGGATTTTTCTCCTTTCTAACCAGCGACTTGGCGGGTTTGCGCGCAATCACCGACTTCAAAAGGCCCAACACGCCGCCAGGAACGGCGAGGACGACGGCCAGCAGCAGGCCGCCAACCATCAGATCCGATATCCCGACAAGCGTGCGGGTGTTGTATTCCAGCACGCTGAACAGCACCGCGCCGACCACCGGCCCAAAGAAGAAGGCCGTGCCGCCCAGGAGCGCAAAAAGCAGCGGCATGGTTGATTGGCTCCAATGGGCGAGGTCAGGTGTCACGATCTGTGCCCAGGGCGCGAAAAGTGCTCCGGCCAAGGCGGTCGCCGCACCCGACAGGACCAGCGCCTGCAATCGTTTGCGGTTGATGTCCGTACCCAGGAAGTCAGCGCGCATCGGGTCGGATTTCACGGTTTGCAGGGCGCGACCAAACCGGTTCGACCACAGCACCCAAAGAATCGAGATCAGGACGGCGCAGGACAGGATAATGAAATAATAATAGGAGTCGCCTTGGCTGAGGTCGATTTGAAACACCGCGAAGTCCAACGTCGGGCGAAAGACGCCAACCATGCCGTCGTTGCGGCCAAGGAAATCCATCTTGGTAATCAGTACGTGGATCAGTTCTCCGACGGCCAGGGTGATGACTGCGAAATAGACACCGCTTGATCGCCGCAGGGCCAGCAGGCCCGTGATGAGGGCAAGAAGCGCCCCGGCCAGACCGCTGAGCGCGATCATCAGCAGAAAGGGGATCTGCGGGACCTGGGTGATCATGTAGCCGGTTGCATAGGCACCGGTGGCAAAGAACATGGCGTTGCCAAAGGACAGGATGCCCGCCTTTTGGAACGCGATGTTGAAGGCGATGCCAAAGACCATGTTGATTGCGACCACGCCGCCCAGGAACACGATGCCCCGGTTGGCGACATGCGGCAGCAGGAACCCTGCCACGATCAGCAGGGCCATGACGCCTGCAAAATGTTGCGGTTTGATGCGTGTGATGCTCATGTCGTTGCCCTGCCCAACAGCCCTTCGGGGCGTAAGATCAACACCGCGGCAATCGTGGCGAAGAACAGGACGCCGGGGTAGCTTGGCAGGTAGGTGGCGCTGATCGCCTCGACAAAGCCCAGCAGGATCGCCGCAATGAAAGCGCCACGAATTGAGCCCATGCCACCCACGATGACCACGCCAAAGGCCTGGAGGATGAAGATACCCGCCAGATCCGGTGACAGGCTTTGGTTCGCAACCAGTAGCCCCCCTGCCAGACCCGCCAGTGCGAACCCCACGATCATCGTCCAGCGGTAGACGGACGAGACATTGATGCCCAGAACCTGGGCCATCCAGGGGTCCGCCGCGATCGCCTGAAGTGTTCGCCCGACAGATGTGTGGTTCAGCACCGCCTCGAGCACCAGAAACGTCAAAAGACCGGCCAGCACCACGAAGATCGAAAAATGCGGAAGAATCGCGCCGCCGGCAAAGAGCACACCCAGAAGGCTCTCGGGAGGGGAGACGCTGTGATAGTTCAGCCCCCAGACCAGTTTAACAAAACCGTCGCAGACCAGCAGCAGCGCGTAGGTAGCGATCAGAACATAGACGCCCTCAAAGTTCTTCAGCCGTCGGAACACAACCTGATCCACGGCCGCCCCTGCTGTCCCCATGGCGGCGGCTGCGACAATCGCGGCCATCAGGTAGGCCCAGAGGGGCACCGTTGCGCCAAACTGTTCGAGGACCGTGTAGGCAACATAGGCACCGATCATGAAGAACCCGCCGTGCGAAAAGTTGAGCACGTGCAGGATTCCGAAAACTAGCGTCAGGCCTGATGCAATTAGAAACGTCGCCATCGACCAGATGAGCGCGTTAAAGGCGATGGTGATCAGTTCGCCAGTCATGGCTACCTATCCTTGTCGATCAGTTGTGTTGATGTCTGGCAGCCGCCCGCCCGGGGCAGGCGGCCGCTGAGTCACAAATAGCGGTCAGGTGGGGCTGCGCAGCTCGACCGCCTGGCCTGGCGATGGCGGTTCGATTACGCTGGTGCCTTCGACCTTTACGTAGTCAGTCACGGCATAGCCCTTTTCGGTATCCGGTTTTGGTTCAATATAAATCAGTTCCACGTCCTTGATCGCCTGATTGTCCTCGGCGCGCATGGTCCGCTCGCCGGTGACGGTTTGCCAGACCAATCCTTTGAGACCCGATATCACCGCATCCGTTTCTGTTGAGCCGGCTTTCTCTATCGCCTTGGCATAGGCGTAGATGCCGGCGTGCGCCTCGGCCAACCAGCCCATCGGCGTCGTGTCACCGGTCATTTCCACATAATCGGCATAGAGTTGATCGCTCATCTCGTTGCCCTTGTTGGTTTCATGATACCAGTGGATACCGGTCCAATGCGGCGGCGTCTGGGTACCCAGCGCACCTGCCACGATGAATTCATTCGCGGAATCCATCAAGATGCGATCCTCGAACAATCTGTAGGGCTTGGCTTGCTGGAACAGCGTTACTGAATCGCCCCCATAGGTGGAGTTGTAGATCCCCTTGGCAGAGCTGCGGGCGGCTTGGGTGATGAAGCTGCGGTAATCGCCTGCGCCGTAGGGCACGATGATGGGGTCGATGATCTCGGGCTGGACGCCCGCGATGTCGGGGTAGAATTCCAATAGCCCGTCCACAAAGACAGCCCAAGTTGTGCGACCATATTCGTGATCAGGAATGATCCCAGTCCAGCTTGTCACTTCGGGCTGACGCTCTGCCATGAGTTGCGCCTGCGCCCGCATCCTCATGTAGGGGCCGTCACCCGGCCGGAACACGTGCTTGTTGTAATTCTCATGATTGATCTTTTCCGAACCCGCACCGCAGGTTATGACCACGCCTCCTTCTTGAGACATCAACGGCCCCATCGCCAATGCCACGGCGGAGGATATTGTGCCAATCTGCAAGTGCGCACCCAGACCGATCAGTTCGCGCGCGGCGGCGGTGGCGTCGGCGGGATTGGCTCGGTCGTCGCGAACCTCCAGCACCAGTTCGCGCCCCATCACGCCGCCTTGCGCGTTAATCTGGTTTACGGCGATCTTGCAGCCGTTCAGCACAAAGCTGCCGATGAATTCTTGCGGGCCGCTCAGCGATGTGACCACGCCGATCTTGATCGGCTCGTCCGATTGCGCCCAAGCGGTCCGCGTCAGGAACGGCGCTGTCAGGGCCGAAGCCCCCAACCCCCCAATGACGGTTCTTCTCTTCAAGTGGGTCATGCTATCCTCCTCAGTGGTGATGCGTACGTCGCGCACGCGGCTATCCATCCCGTCCTGCCTCCCCAGGTGACGGGATCGGTCACTTTCCGGTAAACTGGGGTTCTCTCTTATTGCGATAGGCATCCACGGCCTCGCGGTGGTCCGCGCTGACATTGGAAACCGTTTCATACGCAAGCCCCGCGTCGAAGGAAGCGTGCATCGCCTGCTTAAGCTGAAGGTTAGTGGCCACCTTGGTCCAGACAATCGCCTTGAGCGGCCCCTTGGCAAAACGCTTAGCCAGGCCATAGACCTCGTCCTCCAACGCATCGGCCGGGACCACCTTAGTGATCAGGCCGATACGCTCGGCTTCTGCGGCGGTCATCAGGTCACCGGTCATCAGATAGTATTTTGCCTTGGCGTACCCAATGTTCTGCGGCCAGAGCACAGCCCCGCCATCGCCGGCCACCAGACCCATGACAACATGGGGGTCGCCGATCTTCGCCTGGTCACTTGAGATGATGACATCGCAAAGCAGGGCAATCGTCGCACCGAGCCCCACCGCATGACCATTCATCATGCAGATCACAGGCTTGTCGAGGTCAAGCAGGTTGAACACGATGTCGCGCGCCTCGCGGCCGGTCCTTTCGAACTGGCCGGGGTCGTCGATCCCTTCTTGCATCCAGTTGATGTCGCCCCCTGCAGAGAACGCCTTGCCAGCGCCGGTCACGACGACTACGTCGACATCGTCGTCGTGCCGCACATCAGCAAAGATGCATGAGACCTCCTGATGGAGAGTGGCGTCCGTTGCATTCATCTGTTCGGGCCGGTTCAGGGTCACAGTCATGATCCGGTCGCCCAGATCGCATCGGATCGTCTTGTAGTGATCATAGTTCATCATCGAAATTCTCCCAAACTTTCTGTTTCTCAGGGCCGCAGTTGGCGATACTTTTCCGCGTGCCAATCGGCGTCCCCGAACATTGTCTCGCTCAGCATTAACCGGCGAAAATAGCGGCTTATCCTCAGGTCGTCTGTCATGCCGATGCCGCCATGAAGCTGCACAGCTTCCTGCGACACATAGCGGGCGGCGCGGGCGCAAACGATCTTGGCTAAGGCAATTGCGCGCGCCTCGCGCGCTGTGCCTTGGGCATCGAGGGCGGCTTCCAGCGTCGATTGCGCCTCTTCGAGATGCATCAGCATGTCGACCATGCGGTGCTGCAACACCTGAAACTGCGACAACGGCTGGCCGAACTGCTTGCGTGTCTGCAGATAGGTTTCCGTCTCAGCAATCAGGACGTCCATCGCGCCGATTGCCTCGGCGCAGACAAGCAGCGCCGCGCCGTCCAGCACCCGAGAGACCAGCGCGTCGACATCCGCCCCTTCGGCAAGGTCGGCATCAGTGGGCAGGCGGCATCCCTCAAAACGGGCCGTTCCCAAACGCCGTTGGTCCACCGACCGGTGCTGATCCAGGGTCAGGCCCCTTGTGTCAGGCGTCACGGCGAGCAGGGCCATCCGGCCTGCTGCATCCCGTGCCGTCACCAAAAGCACATCCGCGCCGACCACGTCGAGCACTGGCGCCTTGGCCGCATTCAGGTCCAACGTGTCGTCCACGGGCCGCAGCGTGCTGTCGGACAAGCCCCGGTCGAACCCGGCATCACGTTCGTAATGGCACAAGACGGCTGTTTTTTCGCCGTTCATGATCTGCGCCAGCAACGTGTCGGCCGCCGGTGTCCCCAGCCGCGCCAGCAGGGGCGCAGTGATGCCGCCTATTGACAGGACAGGCTCAGAGACAAGACCCCTTCCGACGGCCTGCATGATCCCGGCCATTTCGGCCAGATCGCCGCCGGTGCCATCCTTGTCCTCCGGCACCATGGCACCCAGCCACCCCTGCTGTGCGATCGCATCGTGCAGAACGGCATCAAAGCCGGTTGCGCTGTCGCGTCCCGCTTTTTCACGATCCTCGCCATAGTTCTCATCGACCCACTTGAATGCGTGGTCACGTAGTATTTCTGCGTCTGTAGGCTCTAACATGCTCAAAACCCGAACCTCGCCTTTGATACGATATTTCGCTGAATCTCGTTTGAGCCGCCGTAGATGCTGGCGGCGCGTTGCGTCAGGTGTTCGCGCAAAAGCCCCGACATTTCTGCGTTGGGGTCAGGGGCCTCGTTCGTACCGTCGAACATCTCCACGGTCTCCAGCGGCATTCCTGATCGGGCCGCGACCCGCGTCGCCAGCGCGGTGATTGACTGCAACAGTTCCGATCCGCGTATCTTGAGCAGCGATGCCTCGAAACCGGGTTGCTGCCCCTGCGCCGCCCGTTTCAGAAGGCGCGTGCAGAATGCTTCGAGCGTTTCCAGCGCGATTTCCGTTTCGGTGAAGGCATTGGCGAAAACCGGGGTATCCAAAAGCGGTTTCCCGCCTTCACGTGCGTCACCTGCAATCTGTCTCACCTGATCCAGCAGTCGGCGCGATTTACCTGTTTCGGCCACGATCAAACGCTCGGTGGACAGCAGGAATTTCGCTATCTCCCAACCGGCCCCTTCGGCACCGACAAGGTTGTCTATCGGCACTCTTACATCTTCCAGAAATACCTCGTTGACGTGATGCCGCATGTCCATTGTCACGATGGGCCGGATGGTCACGCCGGGCTGGTTCATGTCCAGCAGCAGGAATGAGATGCCCTTTTGCGGGCGGTCCTCGTCAGAGGTGCGGACAAGGCAGAACATCATGTCCGCCCAATGCGCGTAACTGGTCCAGAGCTTTTGGCCGTTGACGATATAGCTGTCACCATCGCGTGCCGCGCGTGTCTTGAGCCCGGCCAGGTCCGATCCGGCACCGGGTTCGGAGTACCCCTGACACCAAGCGGTTCGCGAAGAAATGATAGCTGGCAAAAACCGCTGCTTTTGGTCGTCTGACCCGTATTCTGCGATGACCGGGCCGACATAAGCAGGACCAAACGGCAGGATCCAGGGCGCGCCCGCCTCTGCCAATGCCTGCTCTAATGCATAGCGCTTGAGCGGTGACCAGCCTGCGCCGCCGTCCTCTTTCGACCAATGCGCGCAGTACCATCCCTTGTTCTCGAGTATCTTTTGCCAACGGACGAAATCGTCCTTTTCCAACTCTGCGTTCAGGCGAACTTTTTCGGCGATGTCTGACGGCAGATTCGATTCGACGAAGGTCATGACCTCCTGCTTGAACTCGGCAAGCGCTTGAAGCGTTTCCATCCCTGCATCCTCCCAAACACAAAATATGATTTATGAATCACTAATCATATTATTTTTGAGATTGTCAACGGGTTTGCAAAAAAGCAAACAAAGATAGGTTCTGTAATTGGAGGTACATTGGGCTTTGTTGCACAAACGAGTTGAGGGATTCATCTCGCCAATCCAGCATGATAGCTTGAGCACATGAGCAGCTGGGCCCCTACGAAGTACAAGACCACGAACTGGTCGACTTACAATGACAGCTTGAAGCGACGTGGGTCGCTATCAATCTGGTTTGATCCTCAGATGATCTGGATACCGCCACCGACGGGCAAACGCGGTCGGCGGCAACAATTCAGTGACGCCGCGATCCAGGCCTGCCTGACACTGAAGGTGTTGTTCGGCATGCCGCTCCGGCAGACGACAGGCTTCGTTGAGAGCTTGCTGAAGTTGGTATGGTTGGGCTGGGAAGTGGACCTGTCCCGCTTTAGTGCCGCCCCAAGTGCTCGTTTAAGCCACCTTGCGTTCTAAAGCGACCGGGCTTTTCCAACCCAATGCTGAGTGTCGGCGACGCGGATTGTAGAAGCCATTTATGTATTCGAAGATCGCCATCTCGGCTTTCCGTCGCGTTTCCCAAGGATGCCGCCAGATCAGCTCAGCTTTAATGGTTTTGAAGAAGGTCTCGACTGCCGCATTGTCATAGCAATTGCCTTTGCCGCTCATCGACACCTTGAAGCCATGCTTGCGCAAGATTTTCTGATAGTCGTGAGAACAATATTGGCTGCCACGATCCGTGTGGTGGATGCAGTCCTTCGGCGGTGACCGGAATGCGATGGCCATCTTCAATGCTCTGATTGCCAAGTCGCGTTTCATGCGGTTGCTAACAGCCCAACCAATGACACGGCGTGAGTGCAGGTCCAGTATCACAGCCAGATACAGCCAGCCCTCGCGGGTCCAAACGTAGCTGATATCGCCTGCCCATTTCTGATTGGGCGCATCAGCGGTGAAGTCCCGATCCAGTAAGTTGGGCGCGATGTTGAACTTATGGTCGCTGTCCGTGGTCACTTTGTGTTTGCAGGTTCTTACGACTGATATGCGGTTCTGGCGCATCAGCCTACCTACGCGGCGGTGCCCCACATTCAGACCAATCTCTTTCAGCTCTTCGGTCATTCGTGGCCTGCCATAACTGCCCAAGCTGAGACGGGACTGTTCCTTGATGTGGACCAGCGTGACCAGATCAGATCGCTGTCTGCGACTGGCCGGTCGATTGCGGAATGCTCGTAAACCACGTGAACTGACATCCATGACCTTGCAAAGACGCGCCATTTCGAAAGCTCCCGTGTGTTCTTCAATAAACCTGAACCTCATGGCTTTTGGCCCGCGAAGAACTGCGTTGCTTTTTTTAAGATCTCCCTCTCCTCCTTGAGAATACGGTTCTCGCGCCGAAGCCGGTCATTCTCCTTGGCAAGGCTCAAATCCTCTTTCGACACCACATCCGTGTCTCTATGCGCAGTAATCCACTTGTTCAGCGTCGACATGCCGACACCCAGATCGTCGGCCACCTGCTTGCGCGTTAGCCCACTGGTCAGCGCGATACGCACTGCATCTTGCCGGAATTCGTCCGTCCGTTTCAGTCCCATAGTCAGTCTCCTTTGTTGCAGTAAATGCTATCAAAGGAGCGGCTTCAAACCGCGACAGGTCCAAACATTGCCGATTATCAAGCCTGGAAGGACAACATAATGTGCTGCCGGATCAAAGGGGATAAGCCTTCAATCCGCAATTGCAGCGTTTTGGTGCTTGAAAGGGGGGCCACTCAGTTCTTCTTAACTGGTACCCACTTCTCCAACTCCATGAACAGGGCGCTCTTGCTGTTTTTCCAATCCTGACCCGCGGTGACCGAAACATTGGGTTTGGCACCCTGCATGACGTCTAGTGGGTCGTTGTCCAGACTGATCATGAATTTCTGTGACACGGTGCCTTCGGGCGTTGTCAGATCCATGTGATAGGTCACACTCCTGAAGAATGGCTCTTTGGTTTCTGACGTCAGCCCCTTGGGCGTGGGATTTCCCCAGGTGGTCATTTCAATTCGCAGCTTGAAATGCAGGTTGTCGGCGCGGTGGGGCGCGACCTGTTCAGAGATGCTGCGAATGAAATCCTCGATGCCGGCATTCTGATACTCGTGGTTGATTTCCCACGGACCGAGGGCCAGACCGGCCCCTGCCTCATCTCCAAAGCCGGGGCCGGCGAGGTGCAAGCGGTTCCAGCCCCCCTTGCCACCGCTCAAGATGACCACGGTGAGCTCCCCCGTTTCGGGATTCACGACCTCAAGCCGTTTGCCGTCGACCAACATCTCAAGCTCATTGATGGCTGGTTTGATCTTGGTGTTGAAATCCGGTGCCAGGTTCTGACCAGGTTTCAGCATGCCTTCGCTGCCGCGGGTCATTCGGTGGGCGAGAGGCTCCATCGACAGGGTGACTTTCTCGCCCCCGCCAAGCAGTTCCACGCAGGTGATATCGTCAAAGGCCCCGGTGCCGCCAATCTCATCTCCATATTGAAAGATCTGGTTGAGTAGCTTGCGGTGCTCTTCGTTTTTGATGACGTCGTCGGGGGCAGGGATGGACCCGGTAGAGCTTGGGTTGGGTGCCGCCTTGCGGGAGCGCACTGGGGTTGCATCCGGCAAGTAGAACCGCATTCGGTCCATGATTTCGTCGACTGTCAGGTTGGGATGCTCCATCCAGAACATCAGCGAGCTGTTCAACTCTGCCGCGCCAAGCTTGTTCTCAGCAACGTAAGCGTCAAGCACCTTGAAATCGTCCATGGCCTTGCCATAGGCCGCGCGGACGTTGGCCAATGCCTTGGTGTCGTCGGGTCCGACGCGCGCCAGCAGTTCGGCGGCATGGCGGGTATCCTGATACGCTTCAAAGCCGCGCGTGCCCCAAAATGCCCATGCGCAGGCGGAACTGGTAAGGGATTTGCGAAAGTCATCGACCGTTGAGGCGGCGGCCGGCGGGACATTTGCCGCAATCCCGATGGCAAAACTTGCCCTCAAACGGGCCTCAACCAGGGCGGCGGCCTTAAGCGATTTGCGCAGCCGTGCAGGATCTGGGGTGACCCCCTTGGTCTTGGTCACTTTCATGGGGGCTGCGTCAATCGCGGCCTCAAATGCCTCAAGGCCCCTGCCTGCCTTAAATCTGCTCAAGTAAATCCTCCGGGTCTGCGGCGTTAAAGGCCCTGACGGCGTCACCCGTCTCGGCATCAAGAAGCTCCGCGATCGCCTTGATGCGTCGAGCTTTGGCAACTTTGGCGGCGACCCCCACCACTTCGAAAGCGTCCGGGCCCACGCTGACCATGGCGATGACGGCCCATGCGAAATTTGGCTCGGTGCGTATGAGACCTGCGTTTGAGCCTGCTTCATCTTGCAGATAGCGGTTATAGGTCTCCCACGCGTCATAGCTGCTGATGGCAAAGGAAGCGGTCGCTCCGATGACAGCCACCGTTCCGGTGCCCATGGTCAGCAGACCCGCAGCAATGGCGGCCGCGCCAAGTTTCAGGGCATCTGCGAGTTCTTCATCTGCGATCTTCTCAAGCTCGTCCCCGACGATTTCCGCGTGGATCGAGCTCGGCTTGGCTCCGCTCTCCTGCAGGTTCTGTTGAATGGCACCGGTGCGCCAGATGAAGTCTTCCGGGTCTTGTTCCTTGATGAACTTGCGGCTGTCTTCGATCCCTTTGCGGCGCTTGGAGACCAGCTTTTGCAGCTCATACTTGAACTTGCTCGCGGCTTTGGGGTCGTCTGGATCGAACATCGCAAAGAACTCGTAAAACGTGCCCATTGTGTCGGACCGGTTTCCGCCAAAAGGTTCGTTGCCGCCAAGCGCGTCCAATATCTGCGCTAGGAGCGGATTGCCACGCGCCAACGCTTGCAACTCCAGGAAGAGGTAGTCGTTGTCCCCCATGTTGTTGGTTCTTTCCAGAAAAGCCACACAGGTGTCGCGGCATTCCGCGAAGGTTTCGGCAAACGCGGCGTCGTCCGCCATGGCGATCGACACCGCATCAAACTCCGTCTCGAATTGCGCCATGCCGCGCAGAGCGACCTGTTCTGCCTCTTTTTTGAATGCGGCCTTGTATTCCTCCACATCCGCCATGAAGGCATCAACCATCTGACGCACCGTCCCGGTATACCCCCAAGCCTCCAGCTTCGGGCCAAGGATATTTTCAAGCGCGGCCGCGCTTACCGGACCATCGAGGTACTTCTTTGCCAGATCATATTCATACGCCATCCCGGCAATTTGCTCTCCCTTGGCAAAGCGATCCTCTGACGCGGCCTCCCGCCCTTCGGCAGCGGCAAGAAATTCATCGAGCTTGCCCCTGAGGTCAGCCACGCTGTCACATCGGCCCGCAAAGGCCACAAACCCGGCCCGCTCGGTCGGCGAAAGCTGTAGCAGGTCCTTGGCAATGCCGATGAGCGCCTCGGCGTTCTCAAAGAGCCGCATTTCCTCACCGGGAGCTGGCAGGCCCAAGGGCATGCTCGGCAGGACCTGCTCGAAAATTGTGCGCGCGCTGTCTGGCAGATTTGAAAGACGCACAACCCTGCCCATGAACTCACGCCGCATAGCGATCCAGGCCTCGGCCTCGATATGCTGGCTTGAGGGAATTTCGTATCCCGGCTTGTGCGCCATAGCGAGGTAGAAGGCGTCATCGGTCGCCTTGTTCAGCGCATCGAGGCCTGCCTGATCCAGATCGTCGATATATTCGTCGATAAACGCGGCGCTGTCTTCTTCACGCACGGGAATGTCGAGCGGCACGATCTTGAGCCACGCTCCGCCATCGCGCTCAATCTCGGCCCAGTAATTGTCGGTGATGACCAAAAGCTCGCCTGTAGTGAGGTCGAGCAGGGGTCCCGCTTCGTCCTTGAACCTCAGGAAAAGATCATAAGTGTATTCTTCCCCGTGCTTGTGACGCAGAAAAGTCTCATAGGCGTGGTCGGTGAGCGCGTCATTGGTCATTTCACGCTCAATGCCGCGCAGAAAGAAGGGGCCGCGCCGCCGGGTTGTCTGAACATAGTTTTCATCTTCGAGAAACTGCGAAATGGCCCAGGTTTCATCGTCGGCGAAGGCCTCGAACATGTCGGCATCAAGTTCCACGGGCAGGGCACCAATCGAGCCTTCGGGCTCGTCCCCCGGGCCGCCTTCCAGGAGGGTATCCGCGTCCTGCGCAGGAGGGGCTGCACCTTCCTCATGGGGGGCGATGAGATCCTCCAGCATGGCCAGCAGTTGCTCTGACTTTACGACCTCACCACCTGCCAGTTTGGTGGTCATGAGGGTCGCGATGGATTGTGCCCGTTTGGCGTCATTCTCGGGCATCATGGGCAGGATCGCCTCAAGCCGCGCAGCGGTTGCTGCCATGCGGTCTTCGACGCTTTCACCGTCGAGGGCGGCATCGTCGAGGTCGGCCAAGTCGTCTTCGAGCACGTCGCCCTCGGGCGTGCGAATGCTCACCTGCAGGGAATGGCCAGCGTTGCGCAGGAAGACCCGCGCTTTCTTGGCCGCAGTTGGGGGCGGCCTGTTTTCGACCGTCATGATCAGCAGGCGGCCCTCGCGGTTAAGCTGCCCCCACGCACCTTGCGGCCCGGCGCCTTCGGCCTTGGCGGCGCGCACCAGTTTCGCAGCAGGGTGACGCTTGTGCCCTTTTAGTACAGAGGGATTTCCGAAGAGGAAGGCAAAGTTGTAGGTCTTGCGCAGAACCGCCTTTAGTAGGGCCGTAAGATCACCTGCAGCGGCGGCGATGTCATCTTCGTCATCACCGGGGTCCGGCGCGTCTTCTTCTGGTTCGGCTTGAGGTGTGCTGGCGACGGTCGGCTCTTCTGCCTCTCCGAACCGCACGGTCATTGAGTGGCCGTGCTGCGACAGCATGGACTGGAGAGATTTACCCAGGCTGCTTGGTGGCAACGCGTCGCAGGTGAGCAGTAGAGTGCTGCCCTTAACAGACATGTGGCCAGCTGCCCCGTTGGATGACCCGCTGGTTTTGCGGACGGTCTTGAGCAGTTGGGCGGGGCTCTTGCGCAGGTCGGCTTCAAGCACAGCACCATCGCGGCCGACGCAAGCAGCAAAATTTAGCGGTGCTTTGCGGGCCAGCGCAATAATGCCTTTGATCCGCTTGGTCTCGTTCGACTTGTCCGCAGCCATACGGAGCCTCACATCACCAGATTTTATACACTACCACAGATGGAAAAGTCCGCCAACCCTATCTCCATTGATCTGCGAAGCTTCGCCGAGTTGAGTTATCTGTCGATCAAGAAGGGACGCACTGATCCGCTCCCCTTAGTGTCCCGGGCCGCTCTCGGCCCATTGCGGACCTTCACGTTGGCTTGAAATCTGCGGTGCGGCGTCCGTAAAGCGGTCATTCGTCGTTTGTGCAGCAATTTGACCACCCAAAGGTCGGGTATGCGGACAAAGCGGCTATTCACTTTTTAGACTTCGCTGACGCGGCATGTCCTCGCGCTTGCTACATGTCTGTCGCCGCGTTGCAACTCAGGTCGCCAATGGGGTCATTCAATTCTGCTTAATGGGGTCGAATCCGAACTGCACTTTAGCTACACGGTGTCGGCACAATCGAGACGTGGTCTTTCCCATGGTTCGTTTCTGTGAACTTCGCTGACGCAGCAGTTACTCGAGGACATGCCGCTGTTTTCGTAGACTTTTCACAAACGTCTCATCTGTTACCCGGTAACGCACCGCGCAGCAATGTTTCGAAAATGGGGTCATCTAAATTGCAGCATCGGAGCCTTATGCCCTTGCGGCTCTAACGCTAGAGCCGCCGTCTAATGGCAAACTGCCTTCCAATGAAGGAAATCATGAAGCTACCTTCTTAGTAAAATAAGATGGCCTGATAAAACATCCCGACAGGTTTTTGGCGGCACCCATTCACAGCCTTGCGTGTGATTTGGCAGTGGTATTACCGTTTGATCGCTCGTCCGGACCACTGCAATCAAGGAAAGAATGACCTTCGTTCAGGACAGCGCGAGAGCTGAAAAACAATAGCGAATCTTGGAGATATCGGGAGTGGTGTTGGTCGCGAATTAGGACTGCCAAGAATTTAGGTATTGGCGGCTTGCTTCAGCATCGACGTTAACTGGGTCAGCGAAAATGGCTTATCAAGGAACAAGATACTTTCTCCACTGATTTCGCGACCTAAGCTGCTATTGCCCGATGCAAAAATGACCTTGGTGCCGCGCGATGCAAGTTGATGCCCCAACTCAAGGCTGGTTTGGCCCTTGTCAACGTTGATGTCGAACAAGGCAACATCGAAATTGTCTTCGCAGGTCAAAGCCTCGGCATCCCTGAGCCTTGAGACCACTTTAACTTCACCGAATCCAAGATTCTTAAGATGCTCGCTTGTATCGAGCGCCACAATTGGTTCGTCTTCTAGATAAACGATCTTGAGGTCGTCAAACATAAGTGCCCATTTTATTCTATAGTGTTCTCTTCAAATCCTAGCTTGATAACAACCCGCAGTCCGCTTGGTTCCCAGCTCTTTTCGAAATCGCCGTCAAGGTTGCTCGTGAGCGTCGAAGAGATCAGCTGACTTCCAAATCCCAACTTTTCAGGTCGTTCGACTTTGGGTCCCCCGGTCTCGACCCAATTGATCACGAGGCGGTCACTTTCGGCGTCGTTGATCCGCGACCAGCTGATCGTAACATGGCCCTCAGGTACGCTGAACGCGCCGTATTTGGCCGCATTGGTTGAAAGCTCGTGGATCGCCATGCCAAGTGCCAGCGTAGCCTCGGACGTGACTTTGATGTTCGGCCCCGAGAGCGTCACGCGTTCTTCGCCATAGATATCAACCGTTTCGGGTCGGATGATATCTTCGAGTGATGCAGAGGACCAAGACTCAGACGTGAGCAAAGCATGGGTATTGGCCAAGCCGCGCACCCGGTCGCTGAGCGTTTTGAACACTTCACTATCGGTTGTCGCTTCGCGGGACGCACGGTTCACCAGGGCGGTGACATTGGACAGCATGTTTTTGACGCGATGCTCAAGCTCTCCCATGATCAGTCGCAGATTGTCAGCGACATCGACCTCCTCAGTGATGTCCCGCACTGTGAAAGACACGCCGGTCAATTCCCCGCTGGAATAGAAAGGTGTCCAATCGCTTTCCCAGACACGACGGTTATCAGGATCGAACAGAGTGGACCCTCGAACACGTTCGCCAAGAATCGGCGTCTCGGTCTCTAGAACCTTTTTCACCAAGCTCTCCGTGTGCTCCGCAACCGCTGGAATAACTTCCCTGATGGTCCGACCGATGATATTTTCGATCGCCATACCGTTGATTTCCGCCAGCTTTGAGTTCAGCCGGACGTACCTCATCTGCGTATCGACAAGACCCATGGCGATCGGACTGGCAGAGTAAATCTGCTCAACCTCTTCCATGCGTACCTCAGCAATGGATTTTGCATCATGCGCGCCTTTGATGGCGTCGCGCAGCTCGGTGACATTCTGCAGCGTGAACACGACGCCAAGGCTTTGACCGCCTTCCGGCGCGTAGGGCATGATACGAACCGACAGACTGACATCTCCGTCCTTGGTCTGGAATTCTGCGTCACGCTCTTGTTTGTCGCTGACCGTCAGCGCGCAAAGGTCGAGCAGATCGTCTTCTTCCAGAACCGAATTCAGATCAGTCATGGGGCGGCCAATATCACTTGCCGAGAAGCTGAAGTACTCAGTGGCCTCGGTCGTGTAGCGCAGCAGGTTAAGCTCTCCGTCCAGAAAGACTGTCGCGATACGCGCGCTTTTCTCGAAGCTCTTGAGGTTGATGTTCGCAAGGTTAAGCTCGCGCAGCTTTTCTTGAAGCTCGTCATTGATCGTCGTGAGCTCTTCGTTGGCCGACTGAAGCTCCTCGTTCATCGACATCATTTCTTCGTTGGAACTTTTTAATTCCTCGTTCGAGGTTTCAAGTTCTTCGACAGTGGTGCGCACTGCTTGGCGGGCATCGTCCAGCTCGGACTCAAGCTGTCGAATATAGCTTTCCTGATTGTCGTTGGTGTCGCCGCTCGCAGAGGGGCGTCGCTCAAGGAGTTGCAGATTGTCCTTGATGACAAACAGCTGCCCTCCGTCCGGCGTTGCACGGGCACTGACGATCAGCCGCTGCTGCTGGTCGCCTATTTTGCCCTGAAACTCATATTCTGCAGCATGATCGTCGGTCGCTTTCAGACGCGACAACCGTCTGAACGTTGCCTCCAATTCTGGACTGACGAATTGGAACAGATCGGTGGTGATGGCCCCACCGCGCACCGACAGATACTTTTTGGCATTCTGGGATGCAAAGGTCACCTTGCCGTCCACGTCCACTTGCAAATAGGCCGGTGCAAATTCGTCGAGAATAATGCGCTCGGCGTCTGACGGGTCGGGCTCGGCGTTTGCCCGCTCGGCCGCAGCACTTGGGCGGTTCATCACTGTAACCGACAACCTGCCGAGATTGAGCGTTTTTGAAGGCCCCGGTCGGCGTTTGAAGATGCGGGCACGGGCTGCGACCTCGGAAAACAGGTTCCCGAGGTCCTTGGGATTCTCGCTGGGCCCGAGGAAAAGATAACCGTCTTCGCGTAGCGCATAGTGAAAGATGCGGTTGCTGAGAACCTGCAGGCTATCTTTGAGGTAGATCAGCACATTGCGACACGACACCAAGTCGAGCTTCGAAAACGGGGGATCCTTGATAAAACTGTGCCGCGAGAAACGGACCATTTCGCGCAATTGCGCCCCCACCTCGTAGCCATCTTTCACGGGCTTGAAATAACGTTCGAGCAAAGCAGGGGGAATACTGTCGACAAGCGTGTCGGGGTAAAGCCCCTGACGCGCGGTGTGCAGGGCCTGTTCATCGATATCAGTGCCAAAAATCACCGCGTGACATGGCTTTTTCACGCGGCTGATCTCTTCGGCCACAAGCATACCGATCGTATAGGCCTCTTCGCCAGTTGAACACCCGGCCACCCATATGCGCAGCTCGCCGTGTTCTTCGGCCGCATCGACTAGCTCGGGGATGACAGACTTCTTCAACGTCTCGAAGTGGTCTGCGTCGCGGAAAAAGCTTGTCACATTGATGAGCAAATCGCGAAACAGAAGGTCGCCTTCGGACTTCGTCTCAACGATATATTTCAGATATTCCTCTGGTTTGGTAATGTTGAGCACGGACATGCGCACCGCAATGCGGCGCAGCATGGTGGCGTTCTTGTATTCTGAAAAGTCATGACCGGTCCGGAACCGGACATGGCGCAGAATTCTCAGCAGGAATTCCTCGTCAGAGCCGAACGCCCCCTCTCGGTCCACGCGAAGGTTGAAATAGTCGCGCACCACATCGATGATTTCTTCCGAGTTGGCAACGACATCTGCACCGCCCAAATCCATGACGCCGCGCGGCATTCCGTCATACTTGGCCTGACTGGGATCCTGCACCAACACCAGGCCGCCTTTGCCCTTTAGCTCGCGGGCGCCGTTTGCCCCGTCACTTCCGGTTCCCGACAAAACGACCGCCGCGGCATGATCGCCATGCTCGGCGGCCAGACTGTTGAAAAAACGATCGATGGGACGGCGCAATCCGCGGGGGGATTCGAAATCCGCGAGCTTTAGCGTGCGACCCGAGATTTCCATCTCGTAGCCCGGTGGCATCAGGTAAATGTGCCCGGTTTCAACCTTCATCCCGTCCGTTACACTGTGGACGGGCGATTTGGTTTTGGCCGCCACAAGCTCTGGCATCAGGCTTTCGTGGTTGGGATCAAGGTGCTGGATCAGAACAATAACCAGCTCATGCTCATCGGGCAAACCGGTCAGCAAGCTTTGAAACGCCTCAAGCCCGCCAGCCGAGGCCCCAATTCCCACAATTACAGGGCTGTCGGTCGCTAATTTTTCTGTCATGAAGTATAAGTCTGAATTCCACGTCGGCTGTCAAGAAAGGTATCTCATTGACCGAGAGAAGCAAACTAGATTTTGGCTCACTTGACGCAACGCTGGATCGTGCGCCGTACCCGTTGACACTGTCAGACCTGGACCGTGACGACCAGCCGCTGATTTATATGAACCGTGCCTTCCGCGACATGACGGGTACGACGGACGCGCATTTGGGGCAAAACTGCAGATTTCTGCAAAGTGATCTGGAAAACGATGCCGCCCGCGCCGAGATCAGATTGGCTCTAGAAGAAAACAGGCGCACGCAAGTCATCCTGAAAAATCGGCGCATGAACGGTGAAACGTTCCATAACCTGCTCTTGTTGGAGCCCATTTCGAACAAGCTCGACAGCCGTCGTTTGGCACTGGGAGCACAGTTTGAATTAGCGCGCCACGAGCTCGAAGAATTTAAGGAAGAGCCTGTTCAAGAGAACGGGTTTCTGTCCAAAAACATGACGGATACAACGTTGCAATTGCGGCTGGAGAGGCGGCGCGTTGCCGCAAATTCAGCGGTTCAACTTGTGCAGTCATTCATAACGTTGGACGGGTTGTCCAAGCAGAATCTGTAGTCCTCTGGTTTTGAAGACCGACCAAAGCAACTGAGCGGGGCGGTCGCATTATATCTGGTCTGAGCTTGTGCGGACCGCCAGCTTGGAACGAGCGTTTTTCCCGCTCAGGACGGTGCAAAATAAGGCTTTGCGTTCGTCACATCAAAGCTTGTTTGGATTTGGAAATGCAACGGACTGGATTTTGAACAATTCGGCAATGACGGCCCGCTCATGAGGGATCGCCATATAGCGCAACACGATGATCATCCCACTGCTGTTGACGCGTTGATGACGTTGCGATCCATTGAAGACGAGCAATGGTTTCCGACACCAAACCTAGCCATTCATTGCACCGAAACCAAGCTCTGTCCCGCGACCCATAAATCGCGGTCCAGATTTCTCCCCGCGCCATGAAAGATTGGCCGCTTTGGCTGAAGCGGCACAATTTGGTCTACCGATCATCCGCGACAAAAATTGTGCTGCGAGTGCACGCAGCGCGAAATCAAGACTTTCGCTATGGGCTCCTTGCCGCCATTAGATCGGTCGCAGCATACTCTTCGATCTGCCCAGATAGCGACGTCAAGGACGGCCCAGAGCCGACCTTGGCCGAACATCAGGATTGCTGCGTTGCGGCCCGTCGAACCAGCCGTTCGCTGCACCTGCGAATTCAGGTTGTTGCTGAACTCAAAGTCTGCGGGACTAAGCGGTTGTTCGCAGCGCCTGCACGAATGGCGGCTTCCCGATGTTTAAGAATTCGTTTTCCCATGCAATCGATGGATTGGCTCGCAATCAAGCTCCTTCCATCGTAGGCTTCAATAACTTTGTTTGACTGGCTTCCCTATGCGCCTTTTTTCGCACCTACTCTTAGCCACTCTTGTGGTCATCATCTCGGCAAATGATTCTATGGGCCAGAACACAGAGCCACAGCTTCCGAGCACCGATCAGATACGTCAGCGCTATCAAGAATTAGCGAGGAGTTGGCCGACGATACCCAGCGTCGCTCTGCTAGCATTCGTTGCGGCAGAGGATCGCTTCTTTTTTGAACGGCCACCTCAAAACTCGACCGTCACCCGACAGATTGGACGTTGGTATCTTTACCCGAGGGCAGGGAAACTTCAAAGAGTAGCGCTTTCATTTGTCATAGGTGAAGCGCTCTCACACGATGAAGTTATAAATTGGTATGTGAACCAAGTTTTCCTAGGGCAGACGTGCTTTGGAATTCCGGGCGCGTCCATGGCTTACTTCGGAAAATCTATTGACGATTTGAAGCTTGAGGA
Organism: Sulfitobacter noctilucae; assembly: GCF_000622365.1. GTDB lineage: Bacteria > Pseudomonadota > Alphaproteobacteria > Rhodobacterales > Rhodobacteraceae > Sulfitobacter > Sulfitobacter noctilucae. Next base: position 356,781 of record NZ_JASC01000003.1, read on the forward strand.
AATCGCTTACTTGGCAGCATTACCCAAAGCGCCAATGGTTTATCATCCTGTTAGATCATATGAGCGGGCTGTTGATCGACGAGATTTCGTACTGTCAGAAATGTTAGAAGCCGGGTTCATATCATCCGATGAAGCTGAGAGTGCCATCCAAACGGCCCTAGTCGTTAGGGAACCGTTGGAGCAATGCAAACAAGAGCAATAGCCAGGATGCCTTCTTAGCGCAAAATTCGACAAATCGGGCTCGTTGAAAACATTCGCTGCAGACCGCATCGACGCCGGTAATGCGGGACGAAGTAGTCGTTCCTGGGTTTGCGCCAGTGACCACATCGCATTCAGGTATCCAATCAATGGATAGCGGCTAGTTCAGGTTGTCGGCCTGTGATCCATCAGAATTTCAGTACTGGAACCAGCTTGTTCGTCATCTAATCTTTCGATGTCGCAACCCCAACAATTTCAAATCGGTACAATAAGCTCACGGTAAACCAGATCATCAGACATATCAAAAGGAACCCCAAGAAATTAGGCTCATAGCCGCCCCGGGCTTCACGGTAAATGTTCAGGCCATTAACTCTGCTGAAAACGGAATGTCCCAAAATACTGACTCCCCAAAATACTGGTAAAACAAGAAGGAAAAACCGCCGGAAGCGCCGATTGCCAGTCAAATAGAGGAGCTTTCCACAACCGCCGCACATGTGGAAATCCGTTCGATTGTATATGCGATAAGGGTTGGTTGAATGCATTCTTCGAGGGGATTGGGGCCGAGCACAGTTGGGACATCGAATGCCTATAATTCTCGACCACCAAGTGGGAAGCTCTCCATGTCGCGGTTTGCTTACTCTGGGTGGGCTGTCAATATGTCGTGCCAATCGTCAAGACCCGCGTTTTCTAAAATGTCTTCTCGTTCAGTCTGTGAATGAACCACCAGCGAGTAGCCATATTCTCATGCTAGCTAACCGCAAGTTCGTCAATTGATGATACTAGTTCCAATAGGTCTGCCTCATAGAAACCGGCAGCATTGATGCAATTTGTTTCAAGCATCTTGAGTCCATCTTTTGTGCGACAAATGTCGATAACATAAGCGGGTGCGTAACCTGGGTTTGCCTCCACCAGCCTTTTGGCAAATTCTAAGGCATCCTCATCAATCTCATTTCGATATACGATGCGTGAGCCCTCTTTGTAGAGAGAAAAAGTCACAATCTTATCTCTGACTGCCCACAGTCGCCATTCTTTGAGAATATTAACCGGTTCCGTGAACATCAATTCTGTATCGTGACGAAGTGATCCTTTGGGTATCTCGCGTTCTTCTAATGCCAGTACCTTGTTAGCCAAATCAATGATGTCACCAGTAGACTTTACGTTTCCCGGCTCTTCCTTGTTATCTTCTACTGGGCGTAGGAACCAGCTTTTTCCATCATCGGGAAGTTTTTCTGGAACATCTCGTAGCTTTAAGAAAAGAGCATCCGCGCCATTTAGAAGAAACGGGTGCCACGATACTTCATGGACAAAAGGCCTGATTTTGAAAACGCCGGGCTTGAGGTCGTTGTTCCTTGCGTATCGCCATAGGGTATACGAACCAAACATGACCACTGCGTGTGGGTCGTTGATAGTCGGTGCTGGTATTAGTTCGCCGATAAACGGAACAACTTGGTGCCATGAGTAGGGTAACCCCAGTCGATCAAGCGCATCAGCCATCTTCCGAGTGTCTTCAAAATCCTGAAGTATCCATTGCATGTATTTGTACTCAAAGCTGACAGCTTCACTCGCTGTATAGAGAACACCATTCCGTCAAATTCTCAACAGCAGACATTGCAGCCGAGTGTAACCTCGGTAGGTGTGGGCTCGAAGCGGTCATGCGGCGGCGCAGCGGCCGGTGCCGACCACGTCGGCCAGGTCCGACGTCACTCTCGGCCCTTTGCGGACATTGATGCAACCACGTGTCGCCGCGCCGCCGCTTCCCCGAAGCGGTCATTGGAACAGTTGCGCAGCATTTGGGCCCGTTCGATGTCGGCAATGCGGGACGTTGCTGCCCTTCGCTACTCGCGCAGCAACGTCCGCTTCCATCAAAGTCATCCAACCATGCCGAAGGGGCATCGGGTCAAACCGCCCCCCTTCGGCAGTATCTCACACGCTGGAACGCATAGTTCCAAGGTGCTTTGAGCGGGATAGAGTTACGCAGTGCGTTTCTTCCAGCGCTTGTTCTCGGGCGTTGGGACAACGCCGGAAAAGGTCGGAGAGCTTCGCTAAAAACACGGAATCTACTTGGCGGATGACACTCGGATGAACATCGCCGGTCTGAATGCGCAGACTGTGCCGTCCTTGCCGCCTTGATCGACGTGGGCGTCTGAAGGATGCAGATCGCGCCTGAAGCAGTTTTCGAAAAACCTGAGTCACCTAACGCTTCCTTAAATAAGAGATTGGAGCACGTTAGGTGATAATATGTGTCTCAAGTTATTCAGGAAAAGCTCTAAAATGCGGCCAATGCCCCTCCTGTCGCGGCGGTGCCAAAACTGACCATTCCGCTGGGAACAGATACCGGTGCCGTGACGATAACCGCGCCTCCGACAAGGATAACCGCCCCTGCGGCGGCAGTTTTTTTATGCAGTTCCTCGGACACATCGTAGGCGTCCCATGTCTCGCGCACTCCTGGCGGCAGGTCGCCTGGCACACATTGATAATCCAGCGAGACGGTCGCGCCGACATTCCCCTCAAATGTATAGTTCCCGACTTTCTTGGTGACCTTCTTTGAGCTCACTGAGGCGGTTGCTTTCAAATCATTCGAGATAGCGATCTTGAAGCTCCCGAGCGAGCCTGTCAGCCCGGTCGATATCGTGCCTTCGGGCTTGCCCTTTACCAGGCCCACATCGACGGTCGTGTATTTGTTCAGCTCCTTCGACATCTCTGCGGCATAGCCGCTTTCGCTGAACTTGTTCTTGATTACGCCGTCCTTGAAGCCTGAGATCGCGCCGGTCAGCGTCACGGTAATCTTGCAGAGGCAAAAGCCGGTGTTGATCGAAAGGTATAGAGGTTTCGATTTGCTGAGATCAAAGTCGATGCTGGGCAGGCAAATCTCATTGCCCTTTTGCTCTTTATATTTGGTTAAGTCGCCCTTGATCGAAGACGTCATCCATGCGGTTTCCGCCTTCTTGTCCAGCACGTCCATCGCCGGTAGAGTCAGTTGAGAATGCACGACGATAAAGTCGCCCTTGAACTTGACCTGCTTTGCGTTTGCGTCCGCGATCACCGGATAATAGATGCCGTCCCCATAGTGGGACTCCGCGAGTTTGAAGAGCGTATCACCTTTTTTCACCGTCACTGTCTTGGACGAGATTTTCTTTTTGATGAACTTGGCATCAGCCTTTGCGGTCGCGCGCCATTTGTCCTTTTCGACTTTGTAGGTCATCTCGGTATCGACGCTCATACCACCGTAGGTTCGCGTGCCCGCTTTGACAGCATCGCCGAGCGCCTTGTCGAACAGCTTGCTGATGTCGCTGGGCGGTTTGGGTGTGTTTGGCTTCTCCTTTGTCGCCTTGTCCACCTTGGACAAAAAACTCGAGGCGGAGAGCGCCTTGTTGATCGAAGCCATAAGCGCGTCAGAGCGCGTCTTTTCTTCTTTGGTCCATGCGTCGAGAAATGGATTGGTAGCCATGGAATCTCCTAACTTTGTCAAAATACTTCAGTCGTCTAAATTTACATTCCCAAAAAAAAGTGCCTTCACCTGAATGTTGGCGCTGTTCTGCGCTCTGATCAACCCTTTTGGAAGGTTCGGGCACGACTTCATATCCGGCCAACCGCCCTAAGACCGACTGGCGCAACAGACTAACCAGCGAGTGCAGACGGTTATTGATGTTCTGAGCGGCGTTCTGGCGGCAGAAAGCCGTCTCTCAAAAAGGGGTCCAGTTATCTTCCGTTCCAGCTGGTCAGCTAAAGGGGCCACGCCTCCCGCGAGAAGCAAACAGATTGCCCGCAGAAACTTTGGGTTGTCTGTCTGTTTTCATAATAAGGCTGTCATACCGATGTGGCGTTCCAACTTGCCCAGAACCGTATGAGCGGCGGTAACGGATTCGGCAAAGTCTTGCTTGCCAAACTACTTTCCGAGCTTTGAAGCGACGGAAAATTGCGCCATTCCTGTATAAGAGGTGCAATGATCAGAAGAAGAGCAGGAAGAGCAGCATGGAATTACCGCAATTTCACCGAACCGCCCTCGCAACCGTAGTAGCCGTATTGGTACTCCCGTCCCACGTGCAGGCGCAGACCACGCTTGAGGAGGTTGAGAGTTTCTTTGACGCAGCACAGGTTGTTGCGGGACCAACCATAGTGGATTGCACGCTCTCGGGCGGGACCGAAACGACTTGTTTCTCGATCACGGTGATTGCAGAGCCGGCCAGCTATACCCCGGGTCCGTGGTGTCCGACCAATATTTCCGATGGACCAGATAAAAGCGGCATCTGGCTGGAAGACGGTAAGGTCCATGTGGCCGACGGCGCGTTCATGCAAAACCTTTCCACATTCTATGACGTTGGCACATGGCAGCTCTCCGATCCGTCGACGGGAAAAATCAACGTGACAGACAGCCTTGAAGCATGCCTTGCCGCTGCGCGCCCTGATGTCGATCCGGCCTATACCAATCATTGTGTAGAGTGTTTGGTCGAATACATGCCCGAGGGCACCACCCAAACCTATGTAATCCCTGTTGAACCCCAGCCGCTTCTGCGTGGGCGCAGCATCGGATTTGCGGGCGCTGGCGTTGCGCGCAACGAAGTTTCGCTGGCGGCCGCTGCTCCGACGGATGCGATCCTCGGGGCTTATACAATCGCCCCCTTCGATGTCTGCGGCGGACATGTGAACCCGCATGCAGGATATCATTACCACGCTGTGACTGATTGCCTGACCGAACTTTCGGATCTGTCGGACCACGGCGGCCAGATTGGCATCGCCATGGACGGCTACCAAATTTATGCGCAGAACATGACAGATGGCTTAACCCAGACCGGGCTTGACCGCTGCAACGGGCATGAGACGGATCATCTGGGCTATCACTACCATGCTGGTGATCCGGGATCGAACGCGATCCTTGGTTGTATGAGCGCGGAATATGGCTGTGTCTCGGATGACCCGACCGCAGTATGTGATGCAACGGCCCGACCACCACGCCCCTGAACAACCTCCAACTATAACCTCAAAGGAAGATCACCATGATCAACAGACTTATCCTCGCCACTGCCCTATCTCTGACGGGCGCGACCCTCGCATCGGCTCAAGACGCGGATATGAGCTTTTTCATCACCAGCGCGAACCTTGGAAACGGGGCTGATCTGGGCGGTTTGGAAGGTGCGGATGCCTACTGCACCACTCTTGCCGAAGCGGCGGGCGTGACGGGCAAGACATGGGCTGCCTACCTGTCATCAGCCGAGCAGAACGCGCGCGACCGGATCGGAACCGGCCCGTGGATGAACGCCGATGGTGTTGTCGTGGCGCAAAGCGTCGATGATCTGCACAGCGACAGCAACAATCTGACCAAGGAGACGGCAATCTCCGAGACAGGTGCAGTGATCAACGGCCGCGGTGATAAACCAAACCGCCATGACATTCTGACCGGTTCAGACCTTGACGGAAATCTGGTTGGCGATGCGTGCGAAGGCTGGACCACAAGCGGCGAAGGCTCTGCCATGGTCGGTCACCACGACCGCACGGGCGGCGGTGATCATCCGACAGCGTGGAACTCCGCGCATCCGTCGCGCGGGTGTGGCATGGAAGCGTTGCAAGGGACAGGCGGTGACGGCCTGTTCTACTGCTTTGCCACAAACTAAGCAGTCCCATCGACAAACTCAAACGGGCATGCTCTGCGTGCCCGTTTCTTGTTGTCAGCGCCTTAAGTGAACGACGGGTTTCTCTTAGCTATTTGTCCAGAGCGAGCCACTTCGCGCACGCTCTGTGCCGTGACGATAGAGCGCGTTCATGTATGTGGATGAAAATCGATCCGACGGATCATACTGAACACCCGCATTTGGATCGATCGAGGTTACAGAAAAACGCATCCCATATTCGCGCGCAAATAGCTGTGTTGCGTTGACTTGTAACAACGCACTTGCCCGTCCTGTCGTTGTGAGTGCTTGTTGCGATATGCTCAATGCAGATCGCCCGACAGATGCTGGCGCAGGATTGAGTGTGTTGTTGATGATCACGTAGATATGCCCGCCTTCCAGCTCTTGATCCGGCGTGGTGAAGGCAAAGCTGGGCACGGCAAGAAACTGCATGTGAACGCCACCGTCGATGTGGGTCTCGGAATAGGTCTTGCCGCCCGATGCAAAGCTCAGATTGGCGGGCGGGAAGAGGCCTGGCAGTGCCGCAGAGGCTCGCATGATACTGCGAAACAGATCAAATTGCCTTGCTTGCGCAATCGCACCCATGTCCCAGACCGAGGCCCGGGCGCTGTCGAGTTCCGAGGTAACAACAAGCAGATTATTGCCTGCCGCGTGCCGCTGTGCGACGGCCTGCAGGAAGGCAGGCGGTGTAAATTCCGCGATCAGTTCCGCAAGAGGCGTGGTATCATAAAGCGCGTCACTGAACACCGCCTGAAAGGGGCGCAAGCGCATAATATCACTTGCATCCGTTTGGGTGAAGACTCGGGTGAGAACATCGTCATAGTCCTGTCCCATAAAGGCAAACGGAGCAATCAGGGCACCGGTCGAAATGCCAGTTACGAGATCAAAATCAGGTCTGTCCCCGCGTGCCGACCAGCCGACAAGCGCGCCTGCACCGAATGCGCCATCCTCCCCGCCACCCGAAAGCGCCAGCACGCGTGGTCCTGTGGCAGACCACGAAGACTGGCGGGGGTGCAAATGCTTCATCCACTCTTCGGAACCATCATCGGCGAAAAAGCGAAACCGGGATAACGGATCATTAGCCGCAGTCACGGGCACGCGTGCTGAAGCCTCGATCCGACTGGTACAGGCCGAAAGCGCGGTTGCCCCCAAACCCATCAGTAGGTGCCTGCGTCCGATGCAGCGTTTGGTGGTGTACGTATCACTCATGTCAAAATCCTGTGGAAGGGCCGATCAGACGCATCTGCCCGGCGCTTGATTTAGCGGTTCGGTGGCGGAGGCAAGGCAGCACGCAGGGTTTCCTCGGTCACACCGAGCGTTTTTGCGGCGGCAGCAAGGTCAGGTGGACCCGAACGGGGATCACCCAAAGCTTGCATCAGGTCATCCGGTGTCACCCCAGGCGCGTCAGCGGCTTGCGAAAAATCCGGTGGCATCTGTCCGAGAGCACCGCCATCGGGGCGTGGTGGTTCATTGCGTCCATCTGCACCGGCCCGTGTGGCGCCAACGCCAGCAGTTGCCGTTGTCGAGAAGTTATTTGCAGCTTGCACACCGGCCAGACAAGCTGGCAGGTTCGGGAAATCGTCCGTCGCGTGATAATGATATGTCTCACCAGCGGACGTCATTCCGACATGGCCGTTGCAGGCATCAAGACCGGCTGCGACGGTCCCGTCAGCCTCGGTGCTGCCGAACATTGGAAACCCGTCAAATGCATATCCGAACAGGGCAGCACTATCCTGCTGCAGTGCGCAGTCCGCAGTGACACCACTCGCTGCGAAAACCGTTTCAATGTCCGTCGAGGTTGCGTGCCAATGATACCATCCGCCGGGGTCGATGTGGCCACCGCAGGTATCGAGTGCGGGCATGTGCCCTGTCTGCTGGATGCTGGGCGCGTCTGAAAAAACCGGCACACCGTTCAGGGCCACGCCAACCTTGGATACTGTCCCCAAGGGGGTCGGGCGGTCGGCCATCACAGGGGTGACCGGCAGCAGCATTGTGATCTCGACACTTTCATCGGGCGAGACGTTGATGCAGGCGTGATCCACTGTGGGTTGTTCGGTTGCCGCGTCGACCACATGAACAGTCCCGTCCTCGTCAAAGAAACGATACCCCAGATCATCGAGCATACGCAGGAATGTCTCATCCACGCGGTAGAGTTTGGCGTTCTCCCCGGTCCATTCCCAGATGCCACCCGCATCCGTCAAGGTCGCTGGACAGAAGGGTCCGATCTCCAGATCTTCGGGCAGGTAATTGACTATGATTTTATAGCAAGTCGATGCTGTGCCGTTCTCCAATGTGCAGTCCACGGTTTGTGGCTGTTGCGCGAAGGCAGTTTCAGAAAATTCATCAAGATCGGGATGGGCGAGCGCCATTGGTGCCGCGCTAAGAGAGGCGAGCGCCAGAAGGCTTGGCCAAAGGTGGGATTTGAGGGTCATCAGGCGTATCCATCGTTTGTATTAAAGATTAAAAATCAGTGCTCGGTATCGGCACTGAACAAGATGAGGCTTTCGAGATAGGTCACGATCCGCGCGGCATCCGCCTCAGACATCGCAGCATAGGCGTGTCGGCTGGCCGCCGCCTCACCGCCATGGGCGAGAATCGCCTCATCCAGGGTCGTCGCGCGGCCGTCATGCAACCATGGACCGGTTGAGCCCACACCGGCAAGCGAGCGGGTCATAAACACTGATGCGCCCATGCCGAGCGGATCGGACGGATCTGACAGAGCGGGTCCCATGTCATGGCGTTTGAAGTCGGAGAACCAGCGGGCGGTCCCCTTTCCTTTTGCGTCAGTTTCAAGCGCGCCCAGATAGTACACCCCGCCATCGTCCAGCAGTACCTGATTGTTCGGTGGATCCAGCCGCATGTCGAACGTGACCGCGGTATCAGAACCCAACCCGTGCGCGCCGGGATTTGACCCGTCTGGAAACAGAATATCGGCGTATCCTGCAACACGGCTCGGCTCGCTAAATGTCGGGTTGGCGATTTCCATACTTGGGACGTGACAGCTGCTGCACCCTACGGTGGTAAACAGATGCTCTCCGGCGGCGATTTCTGCACTCTGCGCCTCCGTGAGATTGATCAACCCAAACTCTGCAAGCTCAACCGTGCTGACAGGCCGCTCAAGCGCCGCCATATAGAGGGTAAGAGCGGTCACATCACCAACGCTGAGCTCATGGATCACACCGTCAAAATCACCGTCCTGCGCGCCGACCAGCTCGGTTGCCTGCAAACCCAATTCGTTGTGAGCCGCATCACGGGTAAACGACCGAATTGTGGCGTGATTGCCTTTCCAGCCGAACGGGCGAACCACCAAATCAGCGTCGATACCGGCCAGCTGACTTGTATCAATATTAACTTCGCAAGGCTCCGTGTTGATGCGGGTCAATGACAAGGTGCCAAACTTAACCTCCTTGGCCACAAGAGCTACGGTCGTTGCACCTTGTGAACAGGCAAGACCCCTTGCACTTTCGCGCTGGAGGTAAAGCTCGACGCTCATTTCCTCTGCGAGGCGTTGCGGTATGGAAAGCGCAAACAGCGACGTGGTGTTCCGTTCGAGATACTGGCTTGGATCGCCGGTATGATCCGGATCAAGGACCACATTCATCGCGACGCCTCCTGCGCCGTTGGCGAAGGGCGCACTGTGACAGCTTATGCAGCTTGTGGCGTTTGCACCGCCCTCGCGTTTCGGGAAATGGCTGGCCCACTCCTGATCTCCGTCCAGATCGGCGCGCGGAAACCGTGTAAAGCGGCGGCCTTCGCCGATATTGGCACCGACCCCGTGGTCAGCAGTAAAGTCGAATTCGGATAGCTCGTCACCTGCCTCGAACGCCTCCAAGAATGCAACATTGCCCTGCCCGTGTTTCACCAGATCATTGAGGTGATCTTGGTCAACTTGGCTGAGGGTTTCCTCCGAAAATACGGCGAGAGGCGTGAACAGAACCGCTGCCAATATGGTGGCAGGAATGACGCCCAGATATCTCTGTTTCATGTGTCACTCCAGTTCTTAGACTCCGACAGACGACCGATTGACCGACCTTGCTCTGAGGCCTCGCGGCCTGGCCCAACTTTTGAGAGTTTGGCCGCAAGGTTATTTGACCAAACCTTTGCATCAGCGTTCTGCTGAGGATCGACCGAGTGCGCGATATGCGTCTCGGAGGAGGTGATGCGCGCGGCTGACGCAGACGACGCTTTGCGTCCATCAGAAAGAGCGATTGCCGAGGCAAATAGAAATACGGGCAGCTTTATGAGGGATCCCATGAGCTTTCCTTTCGGAGATGTTTTTAGAAGTGGGGAGAGGGTTAAAAATCAGCCGTTCTTTGGCGCGTTTGCAGGCGCGCATGCCAAAGGCACATCTGCTTTGGGCGACATGCATTTGCCTTGGACTGTGTCGCCCTCGCGATTGTTGAATGAACATGCCGACTGCGGCTCTACATTCGCGCAGGCTTCAAGCGCTTCACGAGGGGGACGGCCCGCGCGGTTTCCCTGTCCAGCAGGTGCGGCTTGTGCGACCGAAAAGCTTTGCCCTGAAGTGTCCGAGACGCTGTCTGCCCGAAGCGCCGAAATATTGAGCGCACCAAGGATGACGGCCGCGAAAGTCGTTGCAATAATGATGTACTGGTTGCCACGAATGCGCGGGACGGTCGATCTGTAGATCGGAGTTTTTCGGTTTGCTGCGGACTGCGCTCGGATCGCTCTGAGTTTTTCTACGAACATTTTTCGTCTCCTGTATTGGCGTTGATTCGCCATTCACAGGTTCGGTTTGCCCGTTCTTTGAGAAGTGAGTTTGCAGCAATTATGCAGGCAAAATGCAGACAACAAAAAAACGTCTGCTGTTTCAATTTCAGCTCATGTTGCAGTGTGAACGCAACTGTTGCCCGCTTCAGCCGTCGTAGGCATAGCCCACACCGTAGACCGAGCGGATGGGATCCCATGAGCTGACGGCCGCGATTTTTCGGCGCATATTCCGGATGTGGCTGTCAACGGTACGGTCAAAAACCTCTGTATCATCCGGAAAAGCCAGCGACAGCAGTTGGTCGCGCGAGAAGACCCGCCCCGGACGCGCGACAAGCGATTGCAGCAACGCAAATTCCCGCCGTGTTAGGCCAAGCTGTATGCCATCAATCGTCGCTTGCCATTTGTCGGCATCAATCATCAAACGTATATCTTCCGACGCATGCTCGATCACGCCGCCGGAGGGACGTCTGCGCAAGACCGCTCTGACCCGCGCAACAAGTTCGCGGGGGGAATAAGGCTTGCACATGTAATCGTCGGCTCCAAGCTCAAGCCCCAGCAGGCGGTCGATCTCTTCTACTTTTGCGGTTGTCATGATGATCGGCACATCAGATGTTTTGCGGAGTTCGCGGCAGATCTTCAGACCATCGACTCCGGGCAGCATTAGATCAAGGATGACCAGATCATGCTGCTGTGCCTGGGCCATCTCGACAGCGCCTGTGCCCTCGGCCAGCAAGTCGACGCTCATACCCTCTGCAATCAGATAATCCCGCACGACTTCGGCAAGGGTTACCTCATCCTCTATGATCAAGATGCGTGGCGCTGTCATGCGGTATCCTTAGGCAATCGTATTATGATTTGCAGCCCGCCCAAGACCGAGTGTCCAGCGGAAATCGTACCGCCGTGGGCCTCGACGATCGCCTTGCACACAGACAGGCCCAATCCCGACCCACCCGATGCGCGTGATCTTGAACCCTCCGCGCGGAAAAAGCGGTCAAACAGCCGACCAACATCGGCATCCGGCGGCGCAGGCGGCGTGTCATCGACGGACAGAACGGCAAAACCGTCAATCTCTTCGAGATTCATACGCACCTTTCCCGGTCCGTCCGTGTATCTGCGCGCATTCTCAAGCAAATTATCAATGACCTGACCAATCTGCACGCCGTCACATTCAATCAGCATCGGGGCCGCCAGATCAAGGTCCAGATCAATGCCCTGCGCGACCAGCTTTAATCTCGCCGCGTCAGCGGAAACACGTGCTAAGCCTGACAGGTCTTCGCGGGCAAAATTGGCCGCCAATTCTGCCTCGCGCGCGTAAGAAAGCGTTTTGAGGTCCTGCACCAAACGGGACAGCCGCATCAGCGCTGCGTGCATCTCGGTCAGTGTCTTTTCATCGGGCTGACGAATCCCATCCTGTAATGCCTCGATCTGGGCGCGCAACACCGCGAGGGGGGTCTGCAATTCGTGACTGGTGTTCGATATCCACTCCCGCTCGGCCCTTTCCGTCTGTTCAAGCGTTGCGGCCAGAGTGTTGTAGTGGCCGATCAACTGACCCAACTCATCCTTGCGGTTCTGCCTGATCCGCGCCGTATAATTACCCGACGCCATGGTTTTCGCGCCAGCTTCCAACCGCCTGATCGGCCCCAGCAACTGACGCGCGATGATATAGGCCGCAATGGCTGAAACGGCGATTGCAATCAAGGCGGCCAGCAGGAGAGACAGATACTGGCCGCGCAGAAAGAAGGCATCACTGGCGCTCTCCGCTGCGACGGGTGCGTTCATTCCAAGATAGCCGAGAAGCTCTCCATCGGCACAATCGCCCTGCGCACAAATCGGGCGACGTTCAAACACCTTCGTGCGTTCCGGATTGCCTGCAAGTTGATAGCCCTCGCGATCAAGTAGAACAAGCCGTTCGTCCAGTCTCAGGCCTTCACCACCTGCGCCAAGGGGTGGCGGCTTTCCTGCCGTTGGCGGCGGCCCGCCGGGCGGAGGACGAGGCGGTCGGCCGCTGTCTATACCCGGACGTCGAGCATGCGTGCGCACAAAATCGCTCCATTGTTGCGGATTATCTGCGAACTGGGTCCAACCGCCCGGATGGACGTCAGCCAAAGAGGATGTCAGGTCGTCGAACCGCGCAAGTTCACCTCGAAGCAGATACTGGGCAAAACCATCCCGCATCCAAAACGCGACGATCACCGCCATAACCATAACGACCAAAACTGCGGTCGCCGCAATGGCGGAAAATATTTTGGCAAACAACGATCTGCGGATAGTCTTCATAATGGATGATATCGCATCAAATTGTGCAGAGTGTATGCAGGTTTTTACCCAATTCGAAAATTTGTGCTTGGAAGTAGCGCGCGTGAAAGCTGAATTTTCTTACCTTTGGCGAGGATGTTATCCAGGTGACAGCAACTGAGATGCTAATTTTCAGCCCAGATTGACCCACCAAAGCAATGCCAGAAACACCGCGGGCAAGTCGGTAGATCACTCAGGCGGCGGGCGGTTCAATGTAAACGCAATTTTTCATTCTCCTGACCCTAACACTGCGGCGTTTTCCACAGTTGCGAATGCAGAATGTGTAGCAAAATTTGCAGCAGCGTTTCTCGCTACGACCTGCATGAATGATCGGTTTCCCCGCTGCACGGCAGCAATGAACCTTACGCCTACGCAGAACTTTTCGCGCTGCGAGCGCGTGCAGCAAGACTTCGTCACGTCTGCTTTGGGATCAAAGCCGACTTCGGATGCGTTGCAGCATCCTGTGATATGCTGGCCAGGTCAACGTCGGGTTGTCGATGTGGGAGGGATTGGCGGATCGGAGGATCAGTCATGGAAACACCAAACTTACCTGCCATTCGCGCGCTACGTCCAGCTTGGAACAAGGGCCGGATCGTCGGCCAGAAACGCCCGCTGAAACCCAAGCATGTATGGGCAATCAGAGTTCGACTTGAGCTCGCCGCAAACCATCGCGATCTCGCGTTGTTCAACCTCGCCATCGACAGCAAGCTACGCGGCTGCGATTTGGTCAGAATGAAAGTGGTCGATGTTATGGCATCTGGCCAAATCAAAGAACGGGCGTCCGTACTGCAAAGCAAAACACAGAAGCCCGTGCGCTTTGAGATCTCCGAAGGGACAAGAGCCTCGCTCGCGAAGTGGATGGAAGACCCGCTGATGGTCGGGTCCGAACACCTCTGGCCTGGTCGTTTTCACCAGTGTTTGCATATCTCGACCCGCCAGTATGCCCGGATTGTTCGAGACTGGATTTCATCAATTGGATTGGAAGTGACAGCATATGGAACCCATTCAATGCGACGCACGAAAGTCACGCAGATATACAAGAAGACGGGAAACTTGCGTGCGGTTCAGCTTCTGTTGGGTCATACCAAGATGGACAGCACAGTGCGCTATCTCGGCGTTGAGTTGGAAGATGCTCTTGCTATCGCGGAAGCCATCGAAATCTAAATTTTTGGGCCGTCTTCATGGACGGCCCAAAGCGGTCCTCTCCTGTCAGTCGCGATGCCGCGACGCAGAACCGCCAGACCTGACGTTCACGCATTGCGCAGCATGTTCGAACTGTAAAGGTCGGCGGTTTGGGACGAAGAGACTCCTCAATACTTGCCCCCGCCCGGAACTAAGGCCGAGGGCTGCCGCGTAGCAAAGTGTGATATCCCGCGGCTGTCAACGCTGTCTTTTCGTTGTGAAAGAGGACGCTCACTTGGAATGTGCCCTTACGCTGTAAATGCACTAAATCGGGCATTTACCCTTTTTTATTAAATGGCTTTTCAGAGACATTGAACAGCGCAATTGCAGCATAGTTCGCCTCATGGGATTGAAACCGAACAGGCGCGTTGAAGGCGCTATTTCCAAGACTTCCGCACCCGGAAGAAGCTTGATCTCCTCATTCACGGAGTCTTTTTGGTTTTCCTATGATTCCAAGTCCGTGGTGGTGCGCAGGATCAGGGCAATAGAATGCATATCGCCAGAACCCAGATCGAGGCGTCCGAGTTTCGACTGTTGCCACAGACAGTCATTCTTAGTGTCGACTTCCAAGTCGCACCGACTTGGAAGTCGGTCGGCGCTCGGAGGTATGTTTGATAAATTTGGGTTGTGTCGATGGAGACATGTGATCCTTCTTCTCGCTTCTCGAGTACGTCACGACGGTGATATCTATGTTGGTCCATCCGTCAGCAATCTGGGTTGTTGACGTTGTTGCGGGGAAAAGCCATTGCCTCGATTTTAGGCAGGTCTATGCAATTAGGCAATCGTCGCCATTTATTATTTGACTAACTGGCCGTCGCACATCAGCGTGATTGCACCAATATCCAATTGGTTCATTAAGTTTGGAGTGTAGATGACATCATCGAGTCGAGCCGAAGATGATGATGCGCCACTGCTATCGCTAGCGCATTTACCCGTTGGTTTAAAAAGGAAGCCAAATGTTGTTAATGATGTAAGTCGCGAGGTTAAGCGCGGTGAGGCGCTTTGTGTCGTTGACGGATCCGGTTTCGCTAAAAGCGTGACGGAGTTGGCCGTCATGGCTGTTCTTCCAAAATACACAGCAAATTTTTCTCCAATAAAACTTGAGTTTGAAAGAGTATTATCTGTACCGGCTGAGCAGATCATGTCAGCTTCACAACGCAAAAACCGACTGGCGAAGATATTTCAAGAACCGATGACCTCGCTTGATCCGTCATGCACCATAGTCAACCAAATCAGCGAGACCATTCTAAGCCACCAAGAAGGGAGCAAAACGGATGCTCGGGCCCGTCGTTTGTCGATGCTTAAGCGAATGGGCATGGAAAACTTCAAAACGAGGCTATTTAAGGATCCGCACCAATCGTCCAGTGGTACACGCCAGCGGGCAATGATCGCTGCCTCTTTTGCAGAATTTGCCAACCTGCTGCGCATTGGAAAGGACGGAGCGAGCCGTTCACGCGTCATGGCGGTTTCACAATGACCTCGGTGATGAACTACTCAGGCCCTGAAAACAGGGTCCGTGTGTCCCTGCTTGACCTGATCCGCTTGGGCGAACTGCCGGAAAACGGTAAGTTGCCGACAGAACGTGCGTTAGCCGAGCAACTAAACGTCAGCAGGCGAAACATCCGCGCAGCGTTAGACCGGCTCGAGGAAGAAGGCCTTGTCTGGCGACAACAGGGCAAGGGTACATTCATCGGCCAACCTCGCGATCCGATGGGCGATCTGGCCGCAAAAATTGTCGGAGAAACAAACGCGCTCGAAGTCATGGAAGCACGTCTTTGTATTGAGCCTGAACTGGCAGCGATGTGCGCGCAGCGCGCGTCGCCGGACGAAATCACACGCTTGCGCCAACTTGCGCAAAGACGTTTCGAGGCTGCGGATGCGAAGGCGACAGAACTATGGGATGCCTCTCTGCACCGCTTGATTGCACAATGTGCACGCAACCGTCCGCTACTGACAGCCTATGGGCTGTTCGACAATATTCGCAGAAATATGGATTGGGTCTCGATACGGGCGCGTGCGCGCAGCACCTCGTCCGTTCTGGTCAGCCACAGCGAACATACGGCCATCATTGATGCCATCGAACTTGGTCATTCCGATGCGGCACGTAACGCGATGCGCGATCACCTCGAGACTATTTCAGCAGCGCTTCATGCAGCGCTGGACAGCAAACCCCACGCGGAGGACTGAGACATGACGAAGGACATCACCACATCGGACATCGCTGCCGCAGAAAAGCTGATGGGGATTGATTATACGCCCGCCGAGCGCGAGCAGATGATCGGAAATCTGGAAGGCCAGATGCTGTCCGCACAAGCACGCCGCGCGGTGAAGCTGGACAATGGTACTCCTATGGCCTGCAAGTTCGATCCGCGGTTGGCAGGATTTGTCATGCCGCACGGTCAGTCTATGGTCACACGATCGCATGTCGCACCAGATTTGCCAGCGTCTGATGAGGACATTGCGTTTGCCCCGTTGACGCATCTTTCCTACTGGATTGGCGCAGGTCAGATTACATCACGACGTCTGACGCAGATCTATCTTGCACGGATCGAGGCGCTAAACCCCAAGCTGGAATGTTATGCGACCATCACAGCTGATCTCGCCTTGGTCGAAGCTGATGCAATGGACGCTCTGACCCGTGCAGGCAGCAACCTCGGGCCTCTGCATGGTATCCCCTACGGCCTGAAGGACTTGTTTGACACCAAAGGCATCGCGACAGGCTGGGGGGCAGAGCCGTTCCAGCACAATATGCCTGACAGCGACGCGGCCGTGACCCGGAAAATGCGCGCAGCGGGTGCCGTTTTGCTGGGCAAAACCACGCTTGGCGCATTGGCTTATAATGATGTGTGGTATGGCGGTTGGACGCGTAACCCCTGGAACCTCAATGAAGGCTCGTCGGGGTCAAGTGCCGGATCAGCTTCGGCCACGGGCGCGGGGCTATGTGGGTTCTCGATCGGGACGGAAACACTCGGCTCCATCACCTCGCCCTCGCAGCGATGCGGTACAACTGGACTACGCCCCACGTTCGGGCGGGTCAGCCGCGCGGGTGCAATGGCGCTGTGCTGGTCGTTGGACAAAGTTGGGCCGATCTGCCGCTCGGTCGAGGATACTGCGCTGGTTTTGGCCGCCCTCAACGGCGGTGATCCCGCTGACCGTGGCAGCATTGACGCCCCGTTCGTGTTCGATGCGAAGAAGGGCATCGAAGACATGGTGTTGGGTTATCTGCCAGAAGCTTTCGGGGAGGGAGCCACAGACGTGGACCGCGCCGCGCTGGAAACCGCAAAAAGCCTCGGGATCAAAGTGGTCGAGGTCAGCATTCCCGATCTGCCTTACGGCGCACTTATGAATATCCTGTATGCAGAAGCAGGCGCCGCCTTTGAAGAGCTGACCCTGACAGACGCTGACGACACATTAACATGGCAGGACGAAGGCGCATGGCCCAATACCATGCGCAAGGCACGGTTCCTGTCCGCGGTTGACCACGTCAACCTTGACCGTCTGCGGTACCGCGTCATGCAAGCGGTCGGCGAAATGATGAGCGGTATGGATGCCTTGATCGGTCCATTTATGACCGGTCCGATGCTGGTTGCGAGCAACTTTACTGGACACCCCTGTTTGCACCTTCGCGCAGGGTTTGAGCAGGTGCCCACCCGCTCCGCTGCTTCTTTGGGCGCGGGCAAGCTCACCACAGGTGATGCGATGGGAGGCGATACCTTCCGCGTCCCGCAGGGCATATCCTTATGGGGGCACCTCTTTGACGAAGGGCCGCTGCTAAACCTCGGAATGGCGCTGGAAAAGGCGTTGGGTGTAGCAAGCGAAAGGCCTGATTTTCCACAATAACAAGACCCAAACACGTAGGGCTATTCCATCCACTTTTATCGCATGACACACCCAAAAACCGGAGAGAGAGAATATGAAACGTAGAGAGTTCTTACAGACATCCACTGCCATGATCGGCGGAGGGTTGATGACCGGCGCACCGATGGCATTTGCCGATGCACATGCCACCCCTGTCAGCGGAGGCACCTTGATTTGGGGCCATTCCGAGACAACCCAAAACCTTGACATACATCAGACTGGCACCGCCTCAACAGGGCGCTTGCTGCAAAACGTACATGAAAGCATCGTGACCACGGATGCCGATCTGAACGTTGTTCCAAACCTCGCCAGCAGCTTTGAGCAATCTGATGATGGCCTCACGTACACTTTCACGCTGCGCGATGATGTGATGTTCCACACAGGCGCAAAGATGACATCGGCAGATGTAAAATACTCGTTCGAGCGCTGCGCAGACCCTGAAACCGGCGCCACGAATTTCGAGGTGTTCAACGCTGTCGAAGCGATTGAAACCCCCGATGATGTAACT
This sequence comes from Sulfitobacter noctilucae, assembly GCF_000622365.1. Taxonomy (GTDB): domain Bacteria; phylum Pseudomonadota; class Alphaproteobacteria; order Rhodobacterales; family Rhodobacteraceae; genus Sulfitobacter; species Sulfitobacter noctilucae. The sequence goes on from NZ_JASC01000003.1 coordinate 375,177, forward strand.
GTTATTGTTAAACTGAAATCTGTAAACGCGCCGTTTCTGTCACGCTTGGCTGAGAATGGTGCAGGCGTAGTGATGCCAATAGGCTCAGGCGACGTTCAGGGTGACACCCCTGTCGGTGCCGGCCCCTTCAAATTCGTGCGTCGCGAATTTGGCAACGAGGTTGAACTGGAGCGGTTCGAGGAATATTTTGACGGTCCGGCCTATCTGGAAAAAGTCATCAGTCGCGAAATCACTGAGCCCACAGTACGGCTGACAGGCCTGCGCACAGGCGAAGTGCACATGATCAACGACATTCCGCTGGATCGTATGTCCGAATTTGAGAGTAACAATGAATTCCAAACGGTTTCGTGGTTTCCGCTGAACTTTGACTTTCTGAACTTCAACCATGAATTTGAGCCGTTCAAAGACGCGCGCGTCCGCGAAGCCTTTGACCTGATGATAGACAAAGAAGTGCTGATGCAAGGCGCGCTCTGGGGGCAGGGTAAAGCCTCGGCATCGCCCAGCTTCCCCACCTCTGCGTCCTATAACGACAGTATCAGCCAGCGCCCGCAAGACTTCGAACGTGCGGCGGCTTTGCTGCAAGAGGCAGGATTTGGCCCAGGAGAGCTGAAGGTCGTGTTCAAGGTCACAACCAACTACCCCTACCACGTTGATAGTGCGCAAATCATGCTCGAATGGTTCCGTCAGGGCGGTGTCGACATAAAAATTGAGCAGCTTACATGGTCGGACTGGTTGTCACAGGTTTGGGTCGATAAGGACTTCCAGATCACGATGATGAACTTCTTCACGTTGTGGGAACCGGATTTCCTCTACTATTCGCTGTATCACACCACGGGCGGTTTCAATTATCGCAAGATATCCGAGCCCGCGCTGGACGAGATGCTGGAAAAGGCTCGCATCACCGTGGACACTGATGATCGCATGGCGATCTACAAAGACGTGCAGAAATACATCAATGAAAACACCCTGGACGTGATCTTGTGGTTCCGCAATGGCACTATCGGCGCACAGACAAATGTGATGGGTCTGGACACCATCGTGCAGCCTAATGGATCCGAGATGAACTTCCACAAGGTCTGGCTCAAAGAAGCCTGATGCAACTGCGCCGGGGGGGTAACTCCCGGTGCTTCACCCCGGGGACGTGCATGACCTATATCGCTAACAGATTGCTGTCGGTGGCTTTGACGCTGCTGCTGATCTCGGTAATTACCTTTATGGTGACCAATATCTTGCCGGGCGATGTAGCCATGGTGATTATGGGCACGCAGTCCAACCCCGAAGCCTTAGCGGGCTTGCGGGAAAGCCTGGGATTGAACGACCCGCTGATTGTGCAATATGGGCGCTGGATTGGCGGAATGTTGACGGGTGATTGGGGCAATTCGCTGGTGTTCAAAGAGGCCATTGGCCCGCTGATTGCCAACAAGGTTGCGGCCTCGGCTCTGATCGTAGTGATGTCGATGACCATCGCACTGGCAGCGGCCATTCCGCTGGGCGTTTGGGCGGCAGTGCACCGTGATAAATGGCAAGATACAACCGCATCAACGACCGCGCTGATGGGCGTCAGCCTGCCTGATTTCTTTTGGGGCATCATGCTGATCTTGCTTTTTGCCCGGTATCTGGGCTGGCTGCCTTCGTCGGGGTTTGTGCATCCGGCAGATGATTTCATCGCAGCAGTGCGCCATGCGTTCCTGCCCTCTCTGGCCCTCGGGCTGGGGTTGATGGCGCATCTTACGCGCATGACCCGCTCTACCATGTCTTCCATTCTCAGTCAGGAATTCATCCGCGTCGCGCGCGCAAAGGGCCTGACCGAACATACGGTGATCTGGCGTTATGCGCTGGCTAACGCGATTGGCCCTGTGATGACCGTGGCGGGCCTACAAGTCGGGTATCTTTTCGGCTCTATCATCGTGATCGAGAGCCTGTTTAATTTTACCGGCATGGGCTGGCTGACCTATCAGGCCCTGCTCAACCGCGACATTCCTCTAATTCAAAGTACGGTCTTCGTCATTGCTGCCGTTGTGATGATCACCAATCTGGTGGTGGATCTGCTCTATGCTGCAATTGATCCAAGGATAAAATTACCATGAAGGAATTTTTCACCGGAAAGGGGATTGTTGGCGGCGGCATCGTGTTGCTGGTCCTCGCAGTCGCCCTATTAGCGCCGTTGCTCATTCCCGACACATGGGCCACGCAGATGGATATGCGGTCGCGCCTTGCCGGGCCAAGCACGACCTATCTGATGGGCACAGACCAATTGGGCCGGGATCTAATGTTTCGAATGCTTCTTGGCGCACAAACCTCCATTATGATTGCGGGCACAGCAGTGCTGATGAGCCTCGTGATCGGTCTGCCGCTAGGCGTCATTTCGGGATACTTCGGAGGCTGGATTGACAATGTATTGATGCGGTTGGTGGATACGCTGCTTGCCTTTCCGGCGTTGTTGCTGGCGCTGACCATATCGGCGGTGCTGGGGCCGAACCTGACCAATACGATCATCGCCATCGGCATTGCTTTTACGCCGTATCTGGCCCGCATCATTAGGGGTGAAGCGCTGCGCGTAGCACAAATGCCCTATGTCGAGGCCGCGCGCGCCGTAGGCACATCAGACACATGGATGATTATCCGCCATATCCTGCCCAATATCATGCCACCCATCATCGTACAGGCTACGATCAGCCTTGCCTTTGCGATATTGGCCGAGGCGGGTCTTTCGTTTCTGGGTCTTGGCACGCAGCCGCCCGATGCCAGCTGGGGCCTGATGATCCAGGCCAGCCGCGATTATCTGGATGTGGCTCCTTGGACTGCACTGGTGCCGGGAGCAGCTGTGGCGATCACTGTTTTAGGACTTAACATGTTCGGAGATGTCCTGCGCGACGTTCTGGATCCGAGGACAAAATGACCAAACCAATTGTAGAAATAGTTGGCCTGCGGGTTGGATTCGGCGGCGCTGCTGCAGTCAAGGATGTCAGCTTTTCCATCCAGCCGGGGGAGACGGTGTGCATCGTCGGTGAAAGCGGATCGGGCAAATCGGTTACGTCTTTGTCGTTGATGCGCCTGGTGGAGTTTGGCGGTGGCGAGATCCTTGATGGGCACCTGATGTTTCAGCGCGGTGACGTGACAATGGATCTGGTCACCGCCGATGCCGCCACAATGCAGAGTATCCGCGGCAATGAGATAGGGATGATTTTTCAGGAGCCAATGACGTCCCTGAACCCTGTGTTCAACATCGAGCGGCAACTAACCGACGGCCTGTTGATGCATGAGCCGCTGAGCAGGTCCAAGGCCCGCGAGCGTGCGTTGGAGTTGCTTAGAGAGGTCCGCATACCCGAGCCTGAGCGGCGGTTGAAGCAATATCCGCATGAATTGTCTGGTGGCATGCGCCAGCGTGTCGTGATCGCCATCGCCATGGCCTGCAGACCCCGCCTGCTGATCGCGGATGAACCGACAACAGCTTTGGACGTGACCATTCAGGCCGAGATTTTGGCCCTCCTCAACCGTTTGAAACGTGAGATAGGCATGGCGGTAATGTTCATCACCCATGACATGGCTGTGGTGGCCCAGATCGCCGACCGCGTGGTGGTGATGTATAAGGGTGACGTGGTGGAGACCGGCCCTGTAGCTGAGATTTTCGCAGCACCCAAGGCCGAATACACCCGTGCGCTGCTGGCCGCTGTGCCGCGTCTGGGGGACATGGCGGGCCAATCGGCTCCCGAGCCCTTGCGCCTTGTAGGCGACACGCATGATCCCAAACCGCTCACGCCGCGTGCGACACCAGAGCCGCTGCTGGAGGTGCGCAATCTGACCACGCGCTTTCCTGTCAAAGGTGGCGTATTCCGCCGAACGGTAGCGCAGGTACACGCGGTCGAAGATGTTTCGTTCACCGTAAACAAGGGTGAAACCCTCAGCCTCGTCGGGGAAAGCGGATGCGGGAAATCATCTTGTGGCCGCTCCATTTTGCGGTTGGTGGAAGCGACCAGTGGCACCGTCCATCTGGGCGGCCAAAACGTCCTCGCCCAGACCAAGCACGAGCTGCGCGGAATGCGCCAGCACATGCAGATGATCTTTCAGGATCCGTTCGCCTCCCTCAATCCGTACATGCGGCTGCAGGCGCAACTCACCGAGCCCATGCAGAACTACGGCCTGGACAACCGCGAGGAGCGCGCCGCACAACTGTTCGACCGTGTCGGTCTGCCGCGCGATTTCCTGCGCCGTTTCCCGCATGAGCTGTCGGGCGGTCAACGCCAACGGATCGCAATCGCCCGCGCGCTTGCGGTCTCCCCCGGCTTGATCGTTGCGGATGAAGCCGTGTCGGCGCTGGATGTCTCGGTACAAGCGCAGGTGCTGAACCTGATGATGGAATTGCAAGCCGATCTTGACATCTCGTATTTATTCATCAGCCACGATATGGCGGTGGTCGAGCGTGTAAGCCATCATGTGGCAGTAATGTATCTGGGCCGGATTGTGGAAATTGGCCCGCGCGCCGCCGTATTCGAGAACCCGCAGCACACCTATACCAAATCCCTGATGCAAGCCGTCCCAATTGCTGATCCGAACCAGCGCAAGCTTGACGGCGATCTGGCGTTCAAACCAATCCCCTCGCCCATCCATCCGCTCGACTATCAACCACACCAATCCGTCTACGAAACAGTTGGATTGGACCACCGTGTTTTAGTTCAGGCTGGTTAATCCGAAATATTGATGAAGGGTTGGTGAAGGCGGTGTAAGGATTTGAACGCACGTATTTTTTCTCTTGTGTTGGCCAAAACTTCCAGTGTCCGAAGCGGGCCACATCACTTCAAACCAGTCTACCCCCGCCGCCCCAGCCTCGTAACCCGTGAACGGCAAGCTGATCCTCTCCAATTTAGATGCCGCAGCGATGAGTTCTGACGCGGGCCTAACACTTCTACGGGAAGTGGAGCGCCGGTTGGGATTGGCTGGTGTGCTGGCGTCCTGCCTTATACTCGGACAAATTTTGAAGATCGTAAGGTTTTCGATGGTGAAATCGCGAGTTGCATAGGCTCCCACGCTCGATCCACGTCAAAGGTGGAACAGTTCGCACTGAAACTCATTTTGCCACGCGCTGCGCCCAGCATTGCGTCAGAGGCATTTAATGCCCGATCGAGTTGGAAAAACGTAATACCCGCCCGAGCACTGGTGGCAAGGCAAAAGAATGTGCCGGTGATCAATGGCGTCTGGAGGGCCGACTGCCTCCAGTTCATCGTGTCGCTAAAGGTTTACGCTTCTTTGGCTTTTGCTTCGATGTTTGGTCCGAAATCTTATCACCCGGATAGCCATCTTTGCGAGGCGTCACGTCTGCACTGTTCTCCAGCAATCGAACCGAGGGAGACCCGTTTGCCGTCGCTTGCTGGTGCAGGGCCAAGGTCGCCTGAATGCGAGCTAAGGCCTGCGCCAGATTAACGGCTTCGCGCGAACTTCGGCTTTCCCGCGGGTAGCTATACTCAGCTTCCGCCATCCCCTTCACGGTGGTAACAAAATCTTCCAACGTGCGTAGGACCACTCGCGCGACGGTTGACGTCGCGAGCAGGACAAAGATCGCGGCGACGGAAGCCGCGGCAACTAAGCTTTGCAGAAACTGCGGGACCCCATTGATCAACTTGCTCAGGTCCAGCATAGCGAAGACGCGCCAGCCGAAATTGGGCAGTTCATCACTGACGAAGTTCGGCGAAAAAGCATAGTGCCCATCCCCTTAATCAAACAACTGAAAAGTTTCGTGCAGGTCCCGTACCAAACTGGCCTACGTTATGGCAGCGTCGGGAAGAACGCGGACGGTGTCGCGGGTATCAACGATTGTCTCGCCATCGCGGTTTTGCGCCACCACGTCTATATCTTACTGTTCACGGACACGCGTCAGAAAAGACTGCACCCATGCCATACGCTGGCTGTAGATGACGACCCCCGCCATCTCGCCTGTCTGTTCATCGAAAACCGGCGTGGAAGGGTTGAGCAGCCATTGCATGCTTCCTGCGCACCGCCGCCCTTTGGCCTGCAGCGTACCATGGGGGCTTCGGTCTGCTACGGCATGAATAGCCGCTTTTGCAATTCTGGCACAGAACCTTCGCAGATGCAGCGAATGTCTGGTTTCCGCCAATGTTTTCGGCGCAGTTTTTCCAAACTGGCCCCTCAAATCCCCATGTTAGCGACTTAATCTCGGTCGCAAAATTTGTGTTTTTGTGTAAATTGAGGTATCCTGTTACCACATGAAACATAAATAGGTGCGAGCCTTAGCTTCGTCTAGCGGAAGCCGAATGATGAGACCGGAGTGCTCTCAGTAGCGGGCCGAAGGCTGAAATGAGGATGGATGACAAAGAGAAAAGCAGAGAGTGTCGCCGGACCGAAGACAACAGGTTCGAAGGTCCCCCTCGTGAGAAGAGGCGAGGTGAAATCGCTCGGCGGCGCGAAATCCGACGAGTGGAACTTGATCTTGGGGGCTCAGGTGGTCCAGTCACTTTGGACGAAGCACTCTGATGAAACAACGAGGTCAATTCAGATCGATGCCGCGGTCGCTGCCCTCGAAGAGGTCGCTCCCCGCGATGTTTTAGAAGGAATGATGGTGGCCCAAATGATTGCCGCCCACAACGCGGCGATGGAGTGCTACGGACGCGCTATGATTGGTGATCAGACCTTTGAAGGCCGTCACTCAAATTTGAACCAGGCCAACAAACTCTCTCGTACTTCGGCGGCGCTGCTTGACGCATTGAACAAGCATCGTGGCAAGGGTCAGCAAAAGGTTACCGTCGAACATGTTCACGTCCATGCAGGCGGTCAGGCGGTCGTTGGCACGATTGAAAGCCCCGGGGGAGGGGGGCAGAGCAAATTGAAGGAACAACCCCATGCAAAGCAAATTGCCCATGCACCTGAGCCCGCGCTGCGGGGCGCGAACTCGGAACGGGACGCCATGCCGGTCCCCCGCAATGGCGAACGGCAGATGTAGAATGCATGGAGGTAAGTCTTCGGGTGCGCCGATCGGAAATGACAATGCAAGGAAGCACGGCCTCTACGCTGCCACCGCAATATCAGAGCGGAAGGAATGGTCGGCACTCCTCCGTTCGATGCGCCAGCTCATTGATGAGGTGGGCGGATAGCGTTCTCTGGTAAAGGCGTACTGCCATGTGAGACGCCCACGGCTGGATTAACCACAGCGTATGCCAGTGCGTCGATTACGCGGGCAGGGAAATCCACACCTACCCTGCGGAAAGCACCTACGCGGACAGATTGTGCAAGCTTAGAAGTAGCTATTCGAGGATTGTGATTTCTTCGCGAATATCCATCCTTCTTTTTCCACACTTCGAATAAAACCGCTTGGCAGGCAAGCGATGAGGAATCCCACTGCACGTCGGGACAAAGCAAGCACGCAGCGAGCAACACAGTGTAATTTCTGTGTAACAAAGACCGGAACGTACTAGGTTTGTTCAGGCGCATATAGATAGTGGGCAGGCAAGTAGCTCCAGTAATCTGTTTAGTTTCCATACGGTTCAGACCTGCCTAGGCTCCTACCCCCAAACCGAAACGAAAATTGAAAATCCTCGTGTCGGTGGTTCGATTCCGCCCCCGGGCACCATTGTAAGCCTCAGTAAAATATGACATTCTTCACATTTGCCATGTGCTGAGCTTTAACTATTCCGGCTTCGGGACGACAGCGGGATAACAGACTTCCCTCCCTTGAGAGATTGCATCGAACCCGATTATTGGCACATCCGCGTTTCCGTTGAAACCTGATCGACATCATTTCTTCTACAGTTCACCAACTGGAGAAGAAAAATGAACCATGACAATACTCCCCACGACGTCCTGCTACCCATTAAAGCCGTCTGCGAAATCGTAGCCCGTTCTCGTGCGAGCATTTACCGCGACATTCAGCGCAAGACATTTCCCGCCGCACAAAAGCAGGGTCGCTCGAGTCGCTGGCGTCGCTCAGAGATCATGAAGGTTGTTGAAGGCAGATACCCGTCGTGAATGGGGGAACAAAGTCTGTTTGCCGAGGCTCCACTCCGGAATGTGTTAAATCCGTTCCGCAGCAGGAGCACCGAGCCCAGATCCCTAAGGCAAAAGCAAACGCACCACAGGTTTGTCAAACTCGGTTTGACAAACAGAAAGACAAACTCCCAATGACAAATATTGCATCCGAAAAGAAGCAGGGCGGACGCCCACTTAGCTACCCTCCCGAACTCGTCTATGGCGTCGTCGAGCAGCTTCTGGACGCTGGTACGCCCTGTTCACAGATAGATGCGCCTCTCGTGAAAGATGAGCTTTGCAAGGTGCACGGCATTAAGGGGTCGATCCGCTTGGACAGCCTGCAACGCTTGGTCGAGGATGCCGTTTCCGAGCTTAAAGAAGAGCAGGATCGCGCTTTGCTCGAAGCCTTGCCTGACACGGTTACGGCGTCAATTGATCATTTCATGAAAGGAGCTCGTGACGCGTTCGCAATTATGGTCGCAGAGCAAAATGCAAAATGCCAAGCTGATGCTGATGCCATGTGCGAAGGGCTACGCTCTGACAAACGTTCCGCACGCCGGCACATCGCAGAGCTCGAGACGGAAAATGCACGACTTCAGGCAGACATGGAGGAAATCATCCAACAGAGGGATCGTAGTCTCGCTGATGCAGCAAGCCTTCGCGAGCAGTTGAGTGTGGGCAAAGAAGAAGTCGACTGGACCTGTCGCGGTTTGAAGCCGCTCCTTTGATAGCATTTACTGCAACAAAGGAGACTGACTATGGGACTGAAACGGACGGACGAATTCCGGCAAGATGCAGTGCGTATCGCGCTGACCAGTGGGCTAACGCGCAAGCAGGTGGCCGACGATCTGGGTGTCGGCATGTCGACGCTGAACAAGTGGATTACTGCGCATAGAGACACGGATGTGGTGTCGAAAGAGGATTTGAGCCTTGCCAAGGAGAATGACCGGCTTCGGCGCGAGAACCGTATTCTCAAGGAGGAGAGGGAGATCTTAAAAAAAGCAACGCAGTTCTTCGCGGGCCAAAAGCCATGAGGTTCAGGTTTATTGAAGAACACACGGGAGCTTTCGAAATGGCGCGTCTTTGCAAGGTCATGGATGTCAGTTCACGTGGTTTACGAGCATTCCGCAATCGACCGGCCAGTCGCAGACAGCGATCTGATCTGGTCACGCTGGCCCACATCAAGGAACAGTCCCGTCTCAGCTTGGGCAGTTATGGCAGGCCACGAATGACCGAAGAGCTGAAAGAGATTGGTCTGAATGTGGGGCACCGCCGCGTAGGTAGGCTGATGCGCCAGAACCGCATATCAGTCGTAAGAACCTGCAAACACAAAGTGACCACGGACAGCGACCATAAGTTCAACATCGCGCCCAACTTACTGGATCGGGACTTCACCGCTGATGCGCCCAATCAGAAATGGGCAGGCGATATCAGCTACGTTTGGACCCGCGAGGGCTGGCTGTATCTGGCTGTGATACTGGACCTGCACTCACGCCGTGTCATTGGTTGGGCTGTTAGCAACCGCATGAAACG
>NZ_JASC01000004.1 GCF_000622365.1 Sulfitobacter noctilucae
GATCGGCAGTTCGAAGTTGATGCCCCTGACCGTGTTTGGGTGACCGATATTACCTCCATCAGGACCCATGAAGGCTGGTCGTACCTCGCTGTGGTCATCGACCTGTTCTCACGGCGTGTTGTGGGCTGGTCGATGCAATCCCGAATGACAACTGATCTGGCCTTGCAGGCATTGCTGAGTGCCGTATGGCGGCGCAAACCAAAGCACAGGGTCATGATCCATTCCGACCAGGGGTCACAGTTCACCGGCAAAGAGTGGCAATCGTTTCTCGGCAAACACTATCTGGATGCCAGCATGAGTAGGCGCGGGAATTGTCATGATAACGCAGTCGCCGAGAGCTTCTTTCACTTGCTGAAACGGGAACGCATCAGGCGGCGAACGTACACCACGCGCGACGCAGCAAGGCAGGACGTGTTCGACTACATCGAGATGTTTTACAACCCGACCCGCAAGCACACCAACAACGGAATGCTGTCGCCAATTGACTATGAAACAGAACAGAGGAAAATGAACGAGGCAAGCGTCTAGGAAACTAGGGGCACGTCACATTGCCCTCGGCAAACCAATGCAGAACGGCTTTGTGGAAAGCTTCAACGGCAGAATGCGGGATGAATGCCTGAACGAACATCTGTTCGACAACCTGCGCCATGCCCGCCAGTTGATCGCTGCTTGGCGTAATGACTTCAACAACCACCGCCCACACAGAAGCCTCGCTGGCATGACTACAGCTGAATATGCTAACCGGTCAGAAGAGGACCAAAACCTGAACAGAGCTAACCTAAATTAGCGGACACAATGGGGAGCAGGTCAGAGCAGGTCACATTCACTGAATAGGACTGCGCCATCGTCAAAGATCTCTATCTAACCGCCGGAACCCCGGGTGTCGTCCTTGCCAGCGTCCAAACTGCTATGTGTCAATCTATATCGAGAACGAAAATTTATATTAGGTCTACCCTGAAAGGGCGTGACCTTCCGGTCGACCGGAGTTTCCACTGAAAGTTTGGGTTTTCCGCCCGATACCAGAGCGTCTAGAGAGTTTGAGCCGGATCCAGAAAGTAGTCTTTACATTGGGTAGCGAGTCATATCCGATCTTGCCGCCCATCGCTTCAACTAGGCCTTTTGAGATCGCTAGGCCAAGACCGCTTCCTTCCTTATCCCTTGTCAGATTGTCTGCTTCCTGAGTGAAGGGTTTAAAGATTTGTTTTGAAAAGCTCGTGGAGACACCTCTGCCGTTATCAGTTACAGAAATTTGACAGGCTCCATTGAACCTTTCAACCCGCACTTCTACAGACCCTTTCTCACTCGAAAACTTTGTGGCATTTGACAGAAGTTGCGAGATGGCCTGCTTTAGAAGTATCGCGTCTGCATCGGCCCAAATGGGATTAGTAGGTAGTTTTAGACTATACGTCACACCTGACTTTTCCGCGATGTCTTGGTGCTGTATGACGGCCTGGCTAATTAATTCAGCAATACTAACCGGTTCCATTTGAACTGCTAGGCCTCCGGTATTGAGTTTCTGAAAATTGAGAAGATCATCGACCACTTCAAGGAGCCTATCGCTATTACGTTCGGCTACCTCAATGAGCCCCTTGGCCTTGTCGCCGGTTTCGAATTGGGCACACTGAGCCAGTAATTTTATCGCTCCATAGACAGATGCTAAGGGTGTACGAAGTTCATGACTTACAGTGGCGACAAAGTCGTCTTTCATTGTAGCCAGCCGCTTTTGCTCAGTGATATCTAACATCTGTGCAATGATTTGGCTCTGCTCAACATCGCCTTCTCTGAGGACAGACAAGCTTATCTGAAGGTCAGCAACTGACCCATCTGGCCTCGTAATGCGCGTTTGCGTCGTACTGGTTGCAGATTTGCCCGAAACTAGGTCGCTAATGCTTCTTTTAATCTCTTTGGTGTTGCCGATGCCCGAAAGATTTCCAATATTTTGACGGACCAGTTGGTTCTTCGTATATCCGAGCAGTTTTTGACACGAGTCGTTGAAAAGCAGAATGGTACCATCCAAGGCAAACACCGACATGGCGATTGGCGCGTTGGATATAAGCAGTTCAAGTTCATCCCGCCTTGACCTTGCAAGCTCCAAGGCAGCTTCTAAAGGCGAGATATCTGTCATTGTGCCTAATACTCTTGTAGCTTTTCCCTGGTCATCACGTTCTGTCACGCGCAAAACTGACTTCATCCAAAGCCATGTTCCGTCGCCGCCTTTCATGCGAAACTTTGCCTCGGATTGTTCGATTTGACCGTCGATACATTTAGCGTCGATTTCGAGCACCGCATCCAAGTCGTCTGGATGGACTCTTTTCCGCCACTCCTCGTCTGAGTTATTTTCGTCGGCTTTCGAAAGTCCGAGTAGTTGGTACCAAGTATCTGACGCTGATCCCAATCCTGTGCGCAGGTCAGATTCAAATACGCCAATTCTGCTGCCTTGCAGCGCTAAATTCCACCGTTTCTCCTGTTCTTCAACCGTTTGCCAGGCTCGTTTGCGCGCCGTGACATCGCTTAGCGTTAAGACATTAGTTCCCTTATGCTCTCCCTCGGAAATGTGATCTACTTTCACGTCGTAGTATCTAAGATCACCCTTGGGTGAGCAAACCGTTATCAAGTTCATTTTCCATGCGGATAGAGACGTCGGGATAGCTAGCCGGCCCTCATGAAGCTCAATCTCTGGGAAAATTGTCGAAATTTTCGAACCGACTAATTTGCTCTGGTCGATATAAGCTAGCCTAGCTGCACTTAAGTTGCAGTATGTGACGTTCCCTGCGGCGTTTACCCCGAATATTCCCAGTGGCGAACTCTCGACGATTGCCTTAAACATTCCATGCTCCAACATGTTGGCGACTTGAGCGCCTTTTACTCATACTTCCAGGAATTAGTTTAATTTCCTTTGGACTACGTTTTAAAACACTTAAACATCGCCTAGCATAACGGTTAGTGGAAACGATCTGAAGGCTTTCGACAAGTGCAAATGCTTCTAAAGCTTGAACCCTTTCAGCATCTGTTTCTGAGGGGCCGCCAATGCTGGCGACCCACTAAGCAACTTAAGATCCGCTCTATTTTGAGATGCGCGCGATGAATTTGGCGCTAGACATCTTAATCTTTAGTCGGCCGTTCCTGATCCAGTCAGGGTCCAGTCTAAGCAAAGCAGTCTCATTGCGAATGATTTTCGAATTCAATTTCAATCGAGCGTCTACTTGGCCGCCGGCGGCAGGTTTAACTTCATAGACCTGTCCAAGGAAAACCCCATCCGATGCCCATACATTCGCACCGATGATGGCCTGTGCGCTAGAAGTCGGTTCCGCCGCGAACGACCGCTGCTTGGTCGTACTGAGCCCCAAACTACGACTAATGCTGCTAAATCCAAAATCACCATTCCGGCCACCCGATGCGGAGCTACTATCTGCTGATCCCGGCCCGCCGCTATCCGAATTGCCGCCTGACCCAGAGCCGCCAGTGCCACTGCCACCCGTGCCTGAACCACCTGTGCCACTACCACCCGTGCCTGAGCCACCTGTACCGCTGCCACCTGTGCCTGAGCCACCTGTGTTCCCGTTTGATCCACCGCTGCCAAGACCCACTCCAAGGCCAGCTCCTAATCCGCCAACAGATGCTCCGAGGCCGCCGCTACCAACGCTGCCCGAGCCACTCCCGGTTCCATTGCCCGACCCTTGGCCGGTTGCGCCACCCGAGCTACTTCCACCACTATTCCCTGATCCACTTCCGGTGCCGACACCAACTCCGGCACCCAGCCCTCCTGACTGACCACTTGAGCCTTGACCACTTCCCCCGGAGCTTGATCCGCTACCGTTGCCACCTCCTAAGCCGACACCGACACCAACGCCGAGCCCGCCGACATCTGCCCCGATGCCCGCGCCGATACCGTCACCACCAATTCCTATGCCTACCCCTGCACCGAGGCCAAGCGCCATTGCACTCGACGAAAGACTGATCGTGATTATCGCTGTTGCAGTCAGTTGCTTTGCGTGTCTCATTTCGTAATCCTTCTTACTTGTTTAAACTGATTAAGACGGCTCCACACAACTTGCGGGGTATGCCATCGGCGTACTTACAAGCGTAGAATCGGTTTTCGGCACAATTCAGGCGTGTGAGAATATATCTCAGAGTTGTATTTTAGGGTTGAAGAATAGGAAATATCAATATCTATCAAGTAGATAGACTAAATTCGAACTTTTATCCTTTAAGAAATACGCCGGCAAATTGGCCTTTCAAACTTAAAATAAGACTTCGTCTAATAAACACAGTTCATATATTGAACTGAGCTACTCCCCATTATTTGGACAGTATCTGGCGTAAATTAAGCTACTTTTTACACCTGTTGATCGGGGTTGGTTTTCTCATTTCTCTGCCTATAGACCAGGGCAGGTGGCCTGCCGCCAAGCGAGGAATGCGGTCGCTTGTGATTGTAGAACTCGATCCACTTTCTGATGCCCGCCTTGGCCTCTGAACCGCTCTCTCAAGCATGCAGATAGACGCACTCGTATTTCAGCGGCCGCCACAGGCGTTCGACAAAGATGTCGTCCAGGAACCGACCCTTGCCGTCCATCGAGATCCGGGTGCCAACCCGCTTCAGTCGGCAGTCCAAACGAAGGACGTGAACTGGCTGCCCGATCTGTGTTCATGATCTCGGGCGGGCCGAACCGGTGGATCGGCTCGTTCAGCGCCTCGACGCAAAAGTCAGCCTCAAGGGTGTTCGAGATGCGCCAAGCCAAAACCTTGCGGGTGTGCCAGTCCATGATCGCCACCAAATACAGGAACCCACGCCGCATCGGCAGGTAGGTGATGTCTGCGCGCCAGACCTGATTGGGCCGATCAACGCGCAACCCGCGCAGCAAATAGGGGTAAGTATTGTGCCCTTTTGCCGCTTTGCTGGTGTTGGGCTTCTGATAGATCGGCATCAAACCCATTAACCGCATGAGACGGCGGATGCGCTTCTCGTTCACGAGATGATCCTCATTGCGCAGGTACCAGGTCATCCATTGGCCGTCAGGGTATTTGCACAGCAAATGTCCCGAGAGGCTGGCGCTCGCCGTAAAACGGGGCCTCCAGGAACTGCTTGTAGATCAGACGCATCAAATCGAGGTTCATCTCGGTCTCGCGTTTCGGCTCATAGTAAAATGACGAACGTGAGATCGACAGCAGCGCACATTGTTTGCCAACAGACAGGCCAGGCAGGTTCGGCTCAATCATCCTACGCCTCACTTGCCGGTCCAGAGTTTGAGCTTTCTGGCCAAAAAATTGTTGGCGACGGCCAACTCCCCAATCTTGGCGTGCAGGTCTTTCACCTGCTCCTCATCAATCTCCAGCGTTTTCGGCCTCCGCATGCCGCCAAACTGGAAAGGGATCGGGCAGGTCCGGCAATGCCTCGGGACCGGGTGCAAGATGTTCAGGTACAAGGCATTGATCCAGCCGGGCCTTGATCGTGGACCAATCGATGCCCGCGCCGATAAAGACCAACTCCTGACGACGGTCGCCCCAGGGCGCGGACCAGTGCGCGGCCATATACTGACGCGCGCTTTCGTGATCGGGCCAGCGCTCTTCAGGCACAGAAGCCCACCATGTGCCCAACGGCTTGATGCTCGACAGTGCCCCGCCAGACTGAACTCAGCCACCCATTCCGGGCGTGTGGCAATCCAGAAGTGTCCCTTGGCACGGATCACACCGGGCAGGTCGCCATTCAGCAGCGCCAAGATCTTTTCCGGCTCGAACGGGCGGCGGGCGCGGTAGACATAGCTGGCTACGCCATATTCCTCGGTCTCGGGCACATGGTCCGCGAAGCCATATAACTCCTTGGCCCACATCGGGTGTTCATGCGCCTTCTCGAAATCGAAAAGCCCCGTATTCAGGATCGCATCCGCCGGGACATCACCGTGATTGGTTTCAATAATCTGCGCATCGCCGTTCAGACTGCGGATGATCTTGCGCGCAGCGTCCACATCATGCGTTTGGGCGTCTGCAACCTTGTTGAGAACAACCACATCGGCAAATTCGATCTGTTCGACCAGAAGGTTGACCAGCGTGCGCTCGTCCTCCTCGCCCAACGTTTCACCCCGGTCACGCAGAAAATCATGACTGGAATAGTCGCGCAGCAGGTTCACCGCATCGACTACCGTCACCATTGTATCCAGGCGCGACACATCTGACAGGCTTTCGCCGGCTTCGTCGCGAAAGTCGAAGGTTGCGGCGACAGGCAGCGGCTCGGAGATGCCGGTCGACTCGATCAATAGGTAGTCGAACCGCCCGTCCTCGGCCAAGCGCCGGACCTCTTGCAACAGGTCGTCGCGCAGGGTGCAGCAAATACACCCGTTCGACATCTCTACCAGCGTCTCATCGGTGTGGCTCAGGTTTGCTCCGCCTTCGCGCACCAGATCGGCATCGATGTTCACCTCGGACATATCGTTGACGATGACCGCTACACGGCGGCCCTCGCGGTTGTTCAAAATGCGGTTCAGGAGTGTTGTCTTGCCAGCACCCAGAAAGCCTGACAGGACTGTTGCGGGAAGACGTTCTTGAAGCACGCGCATACCTCGGTGTTGGTGAAACTCAGAATCATGTAACTAGATGAGTTACCGAATACGCGCAACTGCTACTGTTACAAAATAACGCAACCAATGGAGATTGCCTGTGAAACGCAACAGCCGCCTGTCACTGGCCCTTCACACCCTCGGGCATATGGCACGAGACCCCGAGCAGACGCGGAAGTCTGCCGATATTGCCGCGCATGCAGGGACAAACCCCGTGGTCGTGCGCCGTGTGTTGGGGAGCCTGCGCGAGGCAGGATTGCTGGTGTCCGAAAGTGGCCACGCAGGCGGTTGGCGTCTGGCGCGCGCGCCGCAGCAGATCACACTGGCAGATGTATACCTTGCGTTGGATGAACGGCTCGTCGCCCCCCAAGCCGATACCGAAGAGCATAATTGCAGCGTCGAACATGCACTTCATGCACGTGTCTCCAAGGTCATGGCAGAAGTCGAACAGACCCTTCTTGCAAAGCTGTCCGAGACCAACATCCTTGCCATACGCGGCTCGGCTGATGAGGGGATGGGCGAGTAGGGGCGGGTTTTTTCTATTAGACTGAACGCAATGAACCGTCGATTTTACGGATAATCCCACTGCCTTAGCCACGATCATTTGCGCCGATAAACGTAACGATCACCCATGACAATCACGCCACGCTTTAGGGCCCGCAACCACTGGAGCTATCATGCACGTCACTGATATCCTTTCCGAGCTGATCGCCATTCCCGACCTGCCGGGTCAATCCAATGCTGCGATGGGTGCCTGTATCGGCAAACACCTTGATAACGCCGGCGCCACGGTTACGCTTTTGCCGGGTCCCGAGGGGGATCGCGGGAATATATTTGCTACGCTTGGCCCTGCAGATGAGCGGGGCTATCTGCTGTCGGGGCACATGGATGTGGTGCCGGTGGAAGGGCAGGATTGGACCAGCGATCCGTTTTCCCTGACCGCGCGGGACGGAAAGCTGTACGGACGAGGCACTTCGGATATGAAGGGCTTTCTGGCCTCCATGCTGGCGACGGCCTATGCCCTTAAGGACAAGCCGTTGCGGCAACCGCTGCACTTTGCCTTTTCCTATGACGAAGAAATCGGCTGTCGCGGGGTGCCGCATATGATCACTGAAATGCCCCGGCTTTGCGCGCCGCCGCTGGGTTGTATCATTGGAGAGCCCTCCGACATGCACCCCGTCCTGTCACACAAGGGCAAGCGGGCTGTGTCGTTCACGTTCAAAGGGCGTGCGGCACATTCCTCCACGCCGGATGCGGGGCTGAATGCCCTCTACCCTGCTGCCGACCTGGCATTGTTTGTGCGGGGCTTGAACCTCGAACTGGCACAATCAGGGGCAAAGGACGACAGGTTTGATCCGCCCCACTCTACTGTGGTGGCAAGTGTCATCACCGGCGGCACGGCGGTGAATATCATCCCTGATGGCTGCACCGTGCAGATCGAATGCCGTGCTGTGCCCGGTCAGGATGCAGATGCCATCATCGACAGGGTTTTGCAGTTTGCCCGTGCCGCACAGCGCAGCGGTGCGGCGGATGCGGTGGAAGTAACGGACCTTAGCAGCTATCCCGCGCTTACACCGCCTGACGATCCGGCCTTGGAAAGCATGATGTCGGAACTTACCGGCCATCCAGTGCAGCAAGCCGTCAGCTTTGGCACCGAGGCGGGGCTTTTTCAGGCTGCGGGCCATGCGGCCCTGATTTGCGGTCCGGGGTCCATGTCCAGAGCACATCGCGCAGATGAGTACATCACACAAAGCGAGCTTGATGCCTGCTGTAAGGTTCTCGGGTTGCTGGCAGATCAGTTGCGTCCCTGAACACGGCGCGCTTTGGCACCTGTAGGGATATACCCGGCGGCGGGCCGCACAGAGCGTGACGTCACTTCACCCCTTGGGTTGCACCTTGGCGACGAGGTGTGTTCAGTCACGGCCAGCGCGGCGCTGACGCCGCATCTTACATTCTACTCACCTACTTTGGAGATACTGACATGAGCATCACCGGCAAGCAGCTTTTCACCACGCTGGAAAGCGATGGCACCCTTACCGTCGCGATTGAGGATGTGACCTTTCCCGAACCGACAGGCAATCAAGTGCTTGTCAAAATGGAGGCGGCTCCGATCAACCCTTCGGACCTCGCCATCCTGACCGGCGCTGCCGATCTTGAGAACGCCGATTATTCGGCCGGCAAATACGTGGCCAAGATGCCTGAGCCATTCAACACCGGGTCAAAGGCGCGGCACGGGCTGAAACTGCCTGCCGGGAACGAAGGTGCGGGTACCGTCGTCGCGACAGGCGACGGCGACAAGGCCAAAGCATTGATGGGCCAGCGCGTTGCCTGTGTTCCGGGCAACGCCTACAGCCAGTATTGCATTGCCGACGCCCATATGTGCTTGCCGCTGGGTGATTATACTGCCGAAGAAGGCGCGAGCGCATTTGTTAACCCGATGACCGCTCTGGGCTTTGCCGAGAATGCCAAAGCAGAAGGTCAGGACGCCCTTCTGCACACCGTTGGCGCGTCTAATCTGGGACAAATGCTGACCCGCATTTGTCAGGAAGACGGGCTTGGGCTGGTCAATATCGTACGCAAGGAAGAGCACGCCGATTTGCTGAAAAAGCTTGGCTCAACCCATGTCGTAAATTCTTCGGATGACGACTTCATGAAGAACCTGCGCACCGCGATTGACGATACCGATGCCTTCTTTGGCTTCGACCCGATTGGCGGCGGCAAGACTGTTGATGGTGTTTTCAAAGCGATGGAACAGGTCGCGATCACCAAGATGACCGAATATTCGCGCTATGGCTCCAACCAGCAAAAGCGCATGTTCATCTATGGCCGTCTGGACACGAGCCCAACGACCCTGTCACCCAGCTATGGCTTTGGTTGGACCCTGTCAGGCTGGCTGTTATTCCCGTTCTTGCAGTCCGTCGGTTCGGAAACCGTGGGTCGGATGCGCAAACGTGTGCTGGAAAACCTGACCACCACCTTTGCCAGCCATTACAAAAAGCACGTAAGCCTCGAAGAGATGCTGACCAAGGAAGCCGTGACAGACTATCGCGCGATGAAAACGGGCGAGAAATATCTCGTCACGCCTTGGAAGTAATCTGATAAGGCATTTCGCCTAAAATCTGCACGGGCGATGGGGGCTAACCCTATCGCCCGATTGCCATTCAAAAACAGACACGATCCAGACCAGTCAGAACGCAAGGTGAAACGCTGCCCCTAGCCCGGCCTCGTTTACATCTCCTGGTGAGTGAGACCCATGAGCCCGCTCGACCTCCCCAATTAAGCCACAGACCACCCTTTCACGGTCATGTCAGCGGGCAAGCTGTGTTCCTCCACAAACCGCGCATTCTTCAGATCGTTGCCCCGGGCGCGCACCTTCGCAGCGTCCGTCGTCAATCCATGCTTCACCCATCGCGCGACCAACCTGCGCTCAAGTTCATCATGATCGACCTGCAAGCTGATTGTCAGATCAAAGGCCTTTGCCAAATCAGCCCAGGGCGAGATATTCAGCAGCAGATAATTGCCTTCGATCAGGACAATGCGGGTATCGGTGGTCACCCGCCCACCACCAAGCACAGTTTTATCAGCGGCACGGTCAAAAGTGGGAAAGGACAGTGAAACCTCTTCGCGCAGGTGCGTCACCAGATCGACAAAGGCCGGCGCGTCAAAGGTTTCGGGCGCACCTTTACGATCCAGCAATCCAAGCTCTTGCAATGCCTCATTGTCCATATGAAAGCCGTCCATCGGCATGACCATCGCCGTTGGACCAAGACGCGATGCGAGTTCATCGGCCAGCGTCGATTTACCGGAGGCAGGTGGACCGGCAATTGCAACAAGCACACGCGCCTCGTTGGCGCTCAGATCGGTAATCCGCTCCACAAGAGATGTGAGGCTGGGCACGTTCCGATCAGCACTGCTGGCCCCTCGGTCCACCGTCATCAGCTTAACCAGTTTCCGCCGTCAACGTTGTATGTCTGCGCGACGACATATTCCGCATCTCCAGACGCGAGAAACACCGCCATGCCGGTCAGATCATCCGCCGTGCCCATTCGCCCGTAAGGCACCGCATTACCCACCTCGGTTTTCTTCTGGCCGAGCGGTTTGCCCTCGTGTTTTGCGAAAAAGGCATCAACCCCGTCCCAATGCTCTCCGTCCACCACACCTGGCGCGATGGCGTTGACGTTGATGCCGTGCTGGATCAGGTCCAGCCCCGCCGATTGGGTCAGGCTGATGATCGCCGCTTTGCTTGCGCAATAGACAGCAACCAGCGCCTCGCCCCTGCGACCCGCCTGAGAGGCCATATTAATGATCTTGCCCCCGTGGCCCTGTGCAATCATCTGCTTGGCGACAGATTGCAGGGTGAACAACGCCCCTTTTACGTTGATGTCGAACACACGGTCGTAGTCGGCCGAGGTGATATCAACAATCGGCGCTGCACTGAAGATCGCGGCGTTGTTGATCAGGATGTCGATCCGGCCAAAAGCCTCTACCGTCGCTGCAATGCCAGCGTCGATGCTGGGCTGGCGGGTGACGTCCATCTCGACCGCGATGGCTGCGGGACCGATGCGTTCCGCCTCCGCGCGCGCGCGATCAATGTCGATGTCGGCGATGGCGACACGGGCACCTTCGGCGATATAGGCCTTGGCAAAGGCCAAGCCGATGCCCCGTGCCGCCCCTGTGATCAGGGCCGTTTTACCAGCAAGCCGGCTCATACTGTCCTGCTTTCTGCAGATCTATGGCCAAACAATTTGGTGCTCTCCTTCTCGAGTGGAGCAAATCTGCCGAAACCGATGAATTCTGCCATGCCGTTGATCCTTCGTATTTAATGCAAACGGCCTGCGACATGTGGGCGCGCAACCCGTTTGCTTGATCCATTGCCCCTTGTCCTAGCGGCCTTGGAATACCTGAGCAAGATCATACGGTGGGAAACCAAAGCACACGGAGGATCCCAGACCAAGCCCGGCGTTGCCTTGCTCAAGTTGATCTTGCTCGCCGGGTCACAATCGTGTTGGCGGCCTGGCTGGTGCGATGCGAAGGGCGCGTATGGGCTGCGCTGACCGCCCGGACCGCGGGTATCACACCCCTATATAAGTCTTCAGCTTGGTTTTGTCGCGGCGCAACTCGGCGGCCAAGACAGTCTCTCGATCTTTGCCGTTTTCGATGAAAGTTACACGGTCGGCAATCGACAAAACTGCATCGACCCGCTGTTCGACCAGAATGATGGCATAGCCTTCGGCTTTCATCTTGATGACCACTTGCCGGATCAGTTCGATCATCGAAGGCTGCAGCCCTTCGGTCGGCTCGTCCAGCAACAGCACCTTGGGTCGCAGACACAGGGCGCGGGCTGTGGCGAGCATTTGTTGCTCTCCGCCTGACAGTGTGCCCGCCACCTGACTTAGCCGTTCGCGCAGGCGCGGGAACAGGTCGAGCACCCAGTCGCGGGTCGACGCCCCCTCGCCCCGTGTCATCAGACCGACTTCGATGTTCTCGGCCACCGTCAGTTCTTTGAACAGCCGCCGGCCTTGCGGTACATAGCCAATGCCCTGTTTCGGGATCAGATGCGCGGGCATCGTATGGAGCGGCTTGCCGTCCAGTGTGATGCTGCCCCCGGTCACCGGAAGCTGCCCCATGATTGCCTTGAGGATCGTGGATTTGCCGGCGCCATTCCGGCCCATCAAGCACAGGATTTCACCCGCGTTGACCTGCAACGACACATCAAAGAGCACTTGGACAGGCCCGTACCCGGATTCGATATTGCTGACCTCAAGCATGAGGCGTCGATCCCAGATAAGCGGCCTGAACCGCGTCGTTCGCGTGGATTTCTGCAAAGGTGCCAGAAGCCAGCACACGCCCCTGGTCCAAAACCGTGACGTGATCCGCAAGTGCCGCCACCACGCGCATATTGTGTTCGATCAGCAGGATGGTGGTCTCCCCCGCGATTGATTTCATCAGAGCAATAAAAGCATCGACTTCGGTTTCCGACAGACCCTGCGTCGGCTCGTCCAGAATGAAAACCTCGGGCTCCTGCGCAAGCCCCATCGCAATTTCGAGCACCCGTTGGTGGCCATAGCTCAGATCGCCGGCGGTTTGATCGGCGCGGTCGTCCAGACCGATACGGTCCAACACGGCATGTACCTTGGCATCATGGGCCTGTTTGTCGTGCGCCAGTCGCAGGCCCGCCGCCAGCGCCACGTTGTCATAGACGCTCAATCCCGGAAAGATCGACGTGATCTGAAACGTATAGGCCATGCCCAACTGCATCCGCTTGTGCGCGGGCAATTGGCTGATGTCGCGGCCCTTGAAATACACAGTGCCGCGGGTGGGTGCGATGCGCCCGCTGATCATGCCGACAAAAGTCGATTTGCCCGCCCCGTTGGGGCCGATCAGCGCGGTGATTTTTCCCTGATCCAAATGCAGATCGACGTCGACGTTGGCCTCTACCCCGCCATAGATTTTCGTCAGCCCCTTGGCCTCAAGCACATTCACGGCAGCCATGCGACACCCCTCTTGCGCAGCGTGCCGACAATCCCTTGCGGTGCGAAAAGGGTCAACAAGACCAATACAATACCTGCCACCAGCATGTAGGCATTGGTCCAACCGCTAGAAATGTCGATCAGGTAAAACATGAAGATCACGCCGATCAGCGGGCCGATTGTCGTCCCTGCGCCGCCCAGAAGCACCCAAAGCAGCGGGAAGATCGAATATTGCACCCCGGCAAAGCTGGCCCCGACATAGCCGAACAGCAAGGCATATGATGCCCCGGCAACGCCAGAAAACACCCCCGAGATTACCATCGCCCGCAATTTCAGGTTGGCCACATCATAGCCCAGCATCCGCGCGCGTTCTTCGTTCTCCCGGATCGCGATAAGGCGCTTGCCGAAAGGCATCTGCACCAGTTTCGCCATTGCCAGAAAGCAGACCGAGAACAGAATGAAAGCGGTAAAATAGCGGGCGGTTTCGGTGGTCAGGTCGATGCCTGCTAATTGGCGCTGCGCCTGTTGCACGACGAACCCTTCGTCGCCACGGGTGTAGGTGCCGAAATAAAGAATGATCAGGTAGACCGTCTGTGCGAACATCAGCGTGACGATCATGAAAGCGACCCCGGCCGTGCGCAGCGCCAGATACCCCACGCCCAGCGCCAGCAGTCCAGCGGCCAGCATCGCGGACGCGAACGCCGGGATCACCGAAAAGCCGGTAAGGTTCGTGGTCAGCCCAAAGCCGTACATCCCCGCGGCAAAGAACATCGCATGACCAAGGCTGAGCAATCCGGTGTAACCGAACAACAGGTTATACCCCATCGCGTAGATCGCCAGCACCATGATCCGCGAGAACGCCCCGACATGGTAGGCGGGCAACACGAAGAACAGGACCAGCAGCAGCGCGAGGATGCCCAAGTGCAGGGCCAATGGCTTGCGGCTGGCCATCATGTCTCGGCCCTGCCCAACAGCCCCTGAGGGCGAAAGACCAGCACCATAGCCACCAGAAACGTCGCGATAATTTTGGCCAGGGTGGGCGAGAAAAATACCGAGATGATGCCGTCGCTCATTCCGATCAACAGAGCCGCGATGACGGTGCCGGGCAAACTGCCCAGACCGCCGATGATCACCACGATAAAGGCCAGCAACAGCGGGTCGCCCCCCATCAGGTAATGCGCCTGCTGGATCGGCACGACCAACACCGCACCCAATGCAGCCAGCCCCGCACCCAGACCAAAGACCCAGGAATAGACTTTGCCGACCGGCACACCAAAGGCCTGCGCAGTATCGCTGTCTTGTTGGGTGGCGCGCATGATCAGACCGATCCTCGTTCGGGTTAGCAGCAGCCACAGGGCGACCAACACAGCGGCCGCGGCAAAGATCACGAAGAGCTTGTAGCTGGTGATACTCAGCCCCCATGGCCAGATCATCGCAAAACCGTTTTCGCCAAACTCGAACCACGGCAGGGACAGCCGCGTGTTGAAGGGTGGCTGGACGGGGCGTGCTTCGGGTCCGTACAGCATCAAGGTGGATTGCTGGATGATATAGAGCACACCAATTGTCGCGACGATGGTGCGATCCGCATCATAGTTCACGCGCTTGAGAACAAAGCGGTCAACGCCCGCCGCGATGCACCCCACCAACACGGGTGCCACGATTAACGCGCCGATAAATCCAATCGCCGGATGCCCGCCCAGCGTGGTCGACACCACCCAGGCCAAGACCGCACCGAGCATGAAAAACTCGCCGTGCGCCACATTCACCACGCGCATCACACCAAAGACAAGGCTGAGCCCCATCGCGGTCAGCACCAAAATCGCCGAGATGACCGCCCCCTCGAGGGAGGCGAGCATCAAATGAGGCCCGAAATCCATAGATGGTCTCTTTTCCTGTTCGGTCTGCGCGCGGGCCTAGAAGGTTTGCGTCGTATAGTCGACTTCGTCTTCGTACATGCCGTCCTCAATCGAAGTGGAATGTTCGACTACCAGCGTCCCGTCCGTGACCTTGGAAATATGCTGCTGGGCAAAGACCTGATGAGTTTTGCCGTTGAAAAGCTTGTCACCCTGCGGATGATCTTCGGAGGCCGGGATCGCTGACATGGCCTCGACTGCTTCAATCAATTTGGGGCGATCTGCCGGACCTTGGTAATCGGCGGCTTCCATGCCGGCCTTGATCACGTTCAATGTCTCCCAGCAGCCAAACATATGCGCATAGGTCGAGACGTTGGCAGGATCCTCCACCGATGCACCGCGCTCATTACAGCCCACCGCCGCGCGGTAGGCTTTCTGCGCCTCGGTGTCACCCGCCTGCGCATGGCGCGGCATGCCTTCCCAGAAATACGACCCTTCAAGGAATTCAAGGCCGGGACTTTGGATGTCGACCGCCTCTAGGCTGTCGATAAAGCCGAAAAGCTCGGGCCGGTTGGGGCCAAAGAATTCGCCCAGCTCCTTGACGAAGGTCAGAACAGCAGGGCCGACCATGACGTGATAGATCACTTCGGTCTCGCGCGGGATGTTCGGGAAATAGCGGGTGAATGTTGTCTCGGTTGGCGGGATTGCGATCTTGGCAACAACCTCGCCGCCTTGCGCCTCAATCGCCTCCGAGAAAAAATCGCGGTGGTCGTGGCCAAACGCAAAGTCGGGATAGATCATCGTGACCTTTTTACCGAGGTTTTCCGCCACAAAAGGGGCCATTGAGATGACCTGGCTTTTCACATCCGTGATGCACGGCTGAAGCGTGTAGCGGTTCAGCATGCCGCTGGCGACATGGTGGCCTTCGGAGACCACGAAATACGGCAGTTTCAGTTCGCCCGCACGCGGCGCGGACCCGATCACCACATGGCTGAAGAGCGTCCCGAAGGCCACGTCGACCTCGTGCTGTGTCGCGAACTTCTCAAGCACCTCTGCACCACGGCCGGGATCGGTCGCATCGTCTTCGACCACGATCTCGACGGGGCGTCCGTTGATGCCGCCGTTTTCGTTGATCCGCTTGACCGCCGCGTCCGTGGTCGCACCGTACCAGCGACCATAGGCAGCACCGATGCCGGTGGCGTGCTTTTGAAAACCGATCTTTATGGGCGCGGCGCTTTGCGCATGTGCAAATCGTTCAGCACCGGGAAAGGCACCGCCTGCGGCCAGAGCACCCGTGCTGGCACCCAATCCAATCAGCGCCTTGCGGCGGTTCATCTTGGTGGGCTTTTTGGTCGGTTGTGTCATTGGGTATCTTCCTGTCAGAGCGGCGCAACGTTTCGTCGCGTGCGAAATACTGTCTATGGAAGCCGACAAGATGTCTAGAAACTTGTCAGACCCCGCGCGGGCTTGCCAGCAGCCATAACCCGAAAACAGTGTAGGCCACCATGAGGAATGACAGTCCAAGCTGCATCTTGAGTACGTCAGCGCGTGTTCTACACAGCGTTTCGGCAGTTTTATGGGTAAGAATGACACTCAGGATATGGGCCAAGACAACGATCCCGGCTTGCGTCAGCCAGATCAGCTTTACGGTTTGCGGCACCGTCAGAAAGCCGACCATGACCCGCGATTGGGCCAAACCGAACAGGTTCCATCCTTTCGCCAGCGGATCAGCCAACGTCGCCACGACAACCTGCATCTGCACAAGGAATGTGACGAAGTAATGCGCAAAGTGATAGCCGATGGCGATTGGCAGCAGGGCAATTGCGAACCTGATGAAGGCTTCGGCAAAGCCTGCTGCCCGTTGGCCGTCGACCACAGGGACCGCTCGCAAGCCGATCCAGACCGCCCCTGCAAAAACCGCTGTCAGCAAGCAAATCGCGCCAATCAGACCAAGTGTCGTGATCTGAACCATCGCGGTGCGGCCGGGATACTCCAAAGGATTGATGCCGAGTTGACCCAGCCACCAGAATGTTTCGTGAAGACCGTCGAAACTGCCCGCCGCAAGGAGAACGAGCACAAAGAACGCATGGCTTAGGTCAAACCTCGTCCCGTGGAATGTCTGCCATCCTGGAACACCCAGTTTGAGCGTGCGATCCCCCCCCGCGATACGCATGTTGCCGATCAGGCCGAAAAGGACCGTGAAACACTCAACCTGCCGCAGCCAGGCTTTCCTGCCAAACAGTGCCATCCCGGTCAGGGTAAAAAGCCAATAGCCCAGCGCGAAAGTGGCGAGCCGCTCCGGATCGTTCGGCGCGGTGTCTGCCAGAACAAAGCCCATGAAGGCGGCAAAGAGGAGGACCGCAGGCCAGACCGACAGGGACTTGGGTAAGACCAAAGGAGCTTTATGATCGGGAAAAACCGTGTCAAACACTCCGGTCCAGGGGTTAATCCAGCGCCAGACGTCGCAGACGACCCCCTGCACCACAAACAGCGCCATCCACCAGACCGTCCAGAGGGTCAGCGGCAGCAGGTTTGCCTGCGGGTCCGTGGGTCCGGCCAACCCGATATAGATCAGCGCAGCAAGTGCGGCCGAGGCCAAAAGCGAAAAGCCGCGCGGGGGCGTGAACCACCGGCCCGGCAGTCCTGTATCATAGGGTGTAAAGGCGCGGGCTAGCTGATGGGTATTTAAAAAAAACATCAGCAGGATTGTGACCGCCACTGCGATTGTGCCGCCGGTGATATAGGCCGTGGTTGGCAAAAGCAGCACAAAACCCTGATCCGCTGCATGCGCATGCGCGGCGTCCCCGGTCAGAACCGCGCCTATGAGCATGCCAATAAAGCGCTTTGTTCCAACCACCATCTTGTTAGTTTACACCTGAGTTCTCGACGGGAGACAAGATAGACAATGAAGCGGTTCTTTGTATTCGGCGCGGTGATTGCCATCGCGGCTCTGGTCTATTTCTCAACGAAACCGCCGCAAAGCACGGTCACGGTTACAAACGCCATCGCAACGCCAATGGGCACGGGTGGGGATGTTTTCATGGTATCCCTGGAAATGCACAACAGCGGTGATGCGGTTACGCTGATCGGTGTCACCGCACCGGCTGCCGATGTTTCTATTACGAACCCCGGTGGCGCGGGCCCGCTTGTAGTGCCTGCAATGGGGCAAGGCCTGCTGGCGATGGACGGTGCGCATCTGATGTTGTCCGCACCCCAGGGCAGCTTTGCAAAGGGGACGTATCAACCCATCGCGCTGGTCTTTGATGATGGCAGCGAAGTCGCAGCGCGCGTGATCAGACCCGCAGGCGGCGATGGCATGGCAGAAATGCATCACGGCATGATGCAGGGTGTTGATGCATCTCCGACACCTGAAATATCACTCCCGTCTCCCCCGGCCGCCGATAACGACGGATTTGAGATCAGCCTTGCGCTGAAGAATTTTACCTTCGTCCGCGTAGCTGATAATGCCGGTCATATTGCAGGTGAGGGGCATGCCCATATCTATCTAAACGGCCTCAAACTTGGCCGGCTTTATGAAAGCAGCTTTACGCTGGGCGCGCTTCTGCCCGGCCGTTATGCCTTGCGCATCGCGCTTAATACCAATGATCACCGCCCCTATATGAACAAGGATGGTCCGGTCGATTTGGTCTATGACTTCGAGATCGAGTAGTCCGCCTCCAGAATAAGTCTCACTCGGCAGATCCAAGCCGTTAGGCCCATCCGTACTGGCGGAATTAGGCCAAACTTTACCCGACCTTAACTTCTGGATAGCCACAGTCGTTTGCATGTCTAGGGTCCGCCGAAAGCCCTACGATAATTGTGCGGGCAATCGGGGGTAGCATGGCAGGAAATACGCTTTTCATCGGGCACAGCCTTATTGGGCAGGTCATGCCTGACATGTTCAACAGCTTCATGGCGGATCACGGTCAGGCGACCCGTGCTGATGCGCAAATCATCAACGGTGCCCCGCTGCGCTGGAACTGGGACAATGGCGATACCGCACAAGGGGTGAATGCACGGGCTGTTTTGCCCAGCGGCGACTACGATACGGTTGTCGTGACAGAGGCGATACCACTGGACGATCAAATCCAATGGAATGACACGCACGGCTATGCCAAACGCTATGCCGATCTGGCCTATGACGCCAATCCGCAAACTCAATTCTATCTCTATGAGACATGGCATCCGCTTGGCAGCGATCCCGCCGCGTGGCGTGACCAACTGACGGCGGATCTGCCCAAGTGGCAAGGCATCCTCGACCATGTGAACGCAACGGCCGCATCCGGTGCGTCCGATGCGTTGCTCATCCCTGCCGGTCAGGCGATGGGCCGTCTTTATGATGCGATCGAGGCCGGGGAGGTTCCGGGCCTCAGTAGCATCACCGCGCTTTTTACCGATGACGTTCACCTGAACGATACCGGGATGTGGTTCATCGCGGCACTGCATGCCGAGGTGATTGCAGACGTTGATGCCGCAGCGCTGCCGGTCGAGACGTTCTCGCAATGGGGCAGCGCATATGGCGGGCCGGATGCAGCATTGGCGCAGGCGATGAACGATGTGATCGACGAAACCCTTGCCGCCGTCGGACAGAATGGCGATGTCGGCGCGCCAGGTCCGGTGCCCCCGCAAGTGCCTGATCCAGCGCCGGATACGGATACAGGCGATACGCCTGATACGCCGCCGGTCGGCAGCCCTGTCGATACGGTGCCGGAAGTCGGGTTGGGCTTTGGCTTGAGTGGCATTGCAGACTACGCAACCGCCTCTCCCTTCCTTGATGTTTTCAAGTCCTCACGCCCGTTCTTTGGCCATGAAACGGGCCGATGGGGTGGATTTGAACATGACGCATTGGATCAGGGTGGCTTTCTTGACCCGATGGGTTGGCCGACCGATATCCCGGCCGGTGTCGACCGCATTAGCGCCCTGGTCCTGACCGAGCTGCCAGCCGAGATGGAAGACGCGCAGGGACGCTACCGCGTGACGTGGCAGGGGGAGGGCGAGGTCCGGTTAAGTCTGAGCGCAGAGGATGTAACCTATGGTCAGAACGAGGCGTGGTTTACCTATACGCCTGATGGCACAGGCCTTGTCAGCGTTGACATTCTATCGACCGATCCCAACGGCACCGGCAGCTACATTCGCGACATCTCAGTCGTGCATGAACGCCATATCCCGGCATTCGAGGCGGGCGAGATCTTTAATTCCAAATGGATTTCCGTCATCGAAGACGCCCATGCGCTGCGTTTCATGGATTGGATGGATACCAATAATTCGACCATTTCTGATACTGCTGACGCCCCGCAATTCGCCGATGCCAGCTGGGCCACCACGGGTGCCCCGCTTGAGGTGATGATCCGCCTTGCCAATGAAACCGGGACCGACCCGTGGTTCACCCTGCCCCACCGTGCCACCGAAGATTATATGCGCGATTTCATTACCAAGGTGAAAGCGATCCTCGACCCTCAGCTGACACCCTATTTCGAATTCTCGAACGAGGTTTGGAACTGGCAATTCAGTCAGGCGCAAGAAGCCCAGACCGAAGGGCAGGGCCGCTTTGGCGATGTCAGCTCGGCCTGGGTGCAGAACTATGCCGCTGATGCCGTTACAATGGCCCGGCTGATTGACGACATCTACGGCGCGAACAGCCCCGATGTGGTCAAGGTGATTGCGACCCAGACGGGTTGGCGCGGACTTGAAGAACCGATCCTGAACGCTCCCGATTGGGTGGCCGAGGACCCGGGCAACCGCGCGGCCCCTTCGAGCTATTTCGACGCCTACGCGATCACCGGCTATTTCGACGGTGGTTTGGGCCGTGAGGACAAAGCACCCACGGTACTTGAATGGATCGCCGACAGCCTGTCGCGCGCGCAGGCGGAGGCGGCGGCCCTCGGGCTTTCGGGCGATGCGGCGGCGCAATATGTGCAGGACCACCGCTATGACCATGCCACGACCCTCGCCATCCGCGAGTTGCGCGATGGATCGGTCACGGGAAACCCGGATGGATCGCTGGCCGAACTATCAGAGCTTTTTGCCTATCATAAAGAGCAGGCCGACAAGGCAGATCTGGATCTGGTCATGTACGAAGGCGGCACGCATATTGTGGGCGTGGGCCAATGGCAGGCCAACGCCGATTTGGCAGCCTTTTTCGCTCATCTTAATTATACCGCAGGAATGGGAGAGATTTATACGGAGTTGCTCGCCTCTTGGGTACGCGAAGGTGGGACGCTCTTTAATGCTTTCACTGCTGTGGACCGGCCCACGCCCTTTGGCAGTTGGGGGCATTTGCGGCATCTGGACGATGAAAACGCACGCATGGATGCGGTGATTGAATTCCTTGAAGTCTTTCCCAAAGATGTCAGCACAGCACCTGACGGTGGTTCCGATATTCCATCACCGGGTTTGCCCCTTACCGGCGATGGAGAGGATAACCAGCTGGCCGGTGACGCGGGAGATAACGTGCTGCGCGGGCAAGCAGGCGACGATTGGCTCAGCGGCAACGCAGGCGATGATCTTCTTTATGGCGGCAGCGGCTGGGATGTTGCAACCTACAGCGGCCCGCAAGACGCTTTCACCCTGACGTTTGCACCGGACGGCACCATCATGACGGACCGCCGGGCGAGCGGCGATGGCAAGGACAGGTTGATCGACATCGAAGAGGTGGTGTTTGGATCGGGTGGGGAGATCGACAGTCTGGATCTGACCTTGTTGCAAGGCATTTCGAACCTGTCCACGCAAAGCATCGCCGATGTGGTCGAGCTTTATATCGCCTACTTTGACCGCGCGCCTGCTGCCAAGGGATTGGCCTATTGGGCAAGCAGACTGGACGACGGTATGACACTGCCCGAGATCGCGCAGAGCTTTTTTGTTCAGGATGAGACCCAGGCAACCTATGCCGGTTTCCTGAACAACGATGGCAGCCTTGCTGATACAGAGGCTTTCGTAACGGCCGTCTTCAACAACCTTTTGGGCCGCGATCCCTATAGCGCCTACTGGATTGACGCCCTTGATCGTCCCGATAGCGGGATCACACCGGGCATCTTCATTCTTGCTGTTCTAAACGGTGCCAAAGCAGAGAGCGGCGGCGTGGCAGATGCGGCTTATCTGGAGGCCAAGACCGACATCGGGGTCTATTTCTCGGCCATAAAAGGGCTGGACGGATATGAAAATACTGTGTCGGTGATGCAGATGTTCGACGGAAGCCGCGCCAGCGTGGAGAGTGCAACGCGGGAAATAGACAGACTTCACGCCGAGGCGTTGGACTCCGAAACAGGCAGCTTTCTGATCGAACTGGTCGGGGTGATCGACAATCCCTTCGCCTTGGTATGAAGGCTGTTGCGCAAGCCCGACATGACAGCCGCCGCCCTCAGCATAAGCGTCCGCTTAGCCCAGCCACTCTGCGTAATCACTGACCAGCAGATGCCGTGGCGGCGCGTCTTCTTCGATCTCGGAGAACCGTCCGACCGGGTCGCGAAAGATGTTGTCGGTGGCGTCGTCGTTCACGCTAGATACTTCGCCCACCAGCACTTCGCCCCCTTCGGCCCAAAAGGCATGCCAATCGCCGGGCTGTAACGTGACACTTTGCCCGGGGGCCAGACGCAGCTTTTCACCGGGGGCAAAACCATATTGCATCCCATCGCGCATCACTGTTCCGCCGCGTTCCTGCGCGAAGGCACCGGAAGGGTCAGAGCCATAGAGCATCACCACCAGCACCCCACCGCCCCTGTTAATGATATCTTCGGTTTTACGGTGATGACGGTGCATCGGGCTGAGTTGATCCTGCCGCGTGATCATAAGTTTTTCAGCGTAGCACATGCCTCCGCCAACCCGCTGGCCAGCCTGCGCGCCATTGCGGAGCGTGAACAGGAACAGACCCGTCTTTTCAAAGTCACCCGCGCCGTAGTCTGTCACGTCCCAACCACAACGACTGTCGATCAAATGTCTGGCCTCGGGCGCGTTCTGCTTGAACTGCTGCGGCGTCCAATAGGCGAAAGGGGGCAGCGAGAAACCGTATCTACGGATCGTCTCATCCGCTGCTGCAAGAATAACATTGATATCAGAACGCTGCATTGAGCCACCTTTCGAATGCCCGATGGCACCGATCCGTCAGCTTTGATGCAGAGCGTTGTTTGAGCTGACGGGATTAGGATAAGGCGAAACCGGTTTTTTCCTCAATCCTGATGCTGCGTTTAATGCCCTGCGCTATCAAGCTTGACGCAGATTGCCATTGGTCTGATTGTAGTATGACACCGGCACATGCCATGGCATCACGGTCGAAAGGTCTTTTGTCTTGATGAAAACGCGGATCACAACCAGCCATTGGGGTGCTTTCGAAGTCCGCGTAAAGGACGGGCGCATCGTCGGCACCGCCCCGTTCAAGGATGATCCGCATCCCCCTACAATCTTCCGCACCGTCCCGCAGGCGGTGCATCATCACACCCGGATTAACCGCCCGCATGTGCGCAAGGGCTGGTTGGAGAAAGATAGGACAAAGTCGCGCAGCAATGACACTTTTATCCCAATGGATTGGGATGAGGCGCTTGATCTTGCCGCTCAAGAGATTGATCGCGTGCGCACCCAACACGGGAATACGGCAATCTATGGCGGCTCTTACGGCTGGGCCAGCGCCGGGCGATTTCACCATGCGCAAAGTCAGGTGCACCGGTTTCTCAATCTGCTGGGCGGCTATGTCAGCTCGTTTGCCAGCTATAGCACCGGGGCGGCGCAGACCATCATTCCGCATATTCTGGGGACAAATTTTCACAAGGTCACATGGGGTGAGCAAAGCACCTGGGACATGATCGAGGCCCATACCGATACGCTTTTGATGTTCGGCGGGATCAATCCCAAGAACGCTCAGGTCAGCATGGGCGGCGTGACGGAGCACCGCACCGCAAGCCATCTGGAGCGTTTTGCGGCGCAGGGCAAACGGCTGATTTCGGTCAGTCCACAGCGGAGTGACAGTCCCGATTGCACCGAGTGGTTGGCCCTGCTGCCCGGCACCGATGTGGCGTTGATGCTGGCGTTGGCCTATGTGCTAGAGACCGACAAACTGGCAGACCATTCCTTTCTGCAAAGTCATTGTGTAGGCTACGACCGTTTCCGCCCCTATCTTTTGGGTGAAAGTGACGGAGAGCCCAAAAGCCCCGAATGGGCGTCAGGCATTTGCGGGATCGGCGCCGCTGAGATCCGCGCGCTGGCGCTGCGGCTGACCCAGGGGCGCACAATGATCAGCGTGGCATGGTCCTTGCAGCGCGCGCAGCACGGGGAACAGCCCTATTGGATGGCCTGTGTATTGGCGGCGATGCTGGGCCAAATCGGCCTGCCGGGTGGCGGCATCGGCTTTGGCTACGGCGCGATTGGCAACGTCGGATCTAATGTGACCCGTCTGCGTGGTCCGACTTTGGATCAGGGCAGCAACGCGGTCGAGGAATTCATCCCGGTGTCGCGCATTGCCGACCTGTTGCTAAATCCAAATCAGCCGTTTGATTTCAATGGAAAGCGCCGCACCTATCCTGACATCCGGCTGGTCTATTGGTGTGGTGGCAATCCTTTTCACCACCATCAGGATCTTAACCGCCTGATGCGCGCATGGGACAAGCCGGAAACGATTATCGTGCATGAACCCTGGTGGACGCCCACCGCCCGACGTGCCGATATTGTCTTCCCTGCGACCACACAGTTTGAACGTGAAGATATCGGTTGGGCCAAAGGCGATCCCTATCTTTTTCACATGCCTAAAATGATTGAGCCGGTGGCCGAGGCCCGTGATGATTATGCGATTTTCTCGGGGCTTGCCCAACGGCTTGAACTGCATGAAGCCTTTACTGAAGGCCGCGATGCCACGGCGTGGCTTGCGCATCTTTTCGATGAATTTATGCATAATGCGCAGACCGATGGGATTGCCGTCCCGGATTGGGCGACCCTGAAAGAGCACAATTTCATCAAGCTGCCGATTGTGCCCGATGCGCCCGCCCCTGCCCCTTTCGCCGCCTTTCGCGCCGACCCTGCGCAGGCCCCCATCGGGACGCCTTCGGGCAAGATCGAGGTTTATTCCGATACCATTGCAGGCTTTGCTTATGCCGGGATCAAGGGCCATCCAACCTGGCTGGTGCCGACCTGCGATACGGAATACCCGCTGCGCCTGCTGTCGCCGCAACCCAAAGACAAACTGCATAGCCAGATGCAATCGGCGCTGATGGACGGCACTGCTGGTACCCTGGCGGAACTTACCCTCCACCCCCAAGACGCGGAAGCGCGGGGGCTGGTGGAGGGCGATCTGGTCCGGATTTGGAACGCGCAGGGCGCGTGTCTCGCCCGGCTGACTGTCTCGAACACGATCCTTACAGGCGTGGCGGCCCTGCCCACCGGCGCGTGGTTTGACCCCGCGCCAGACGGCACCGACCGCGCAGGCAACCCCAATGTACTGACACGGGATTGCGGCACCTCGCTTTTGGGTCAAGGTGCTGCGGCGCATAACGCCGGGGTCGAGGTTGAGAAAGCGAATGCCAGTCAAGCGACCTCCTGAGATTGCCGATATCAACGATGCCTCAAAAACGGCACCCACCTGCAGTCGACAGATTGATTGCCCATGCCGCAAATGGCAGTACTCTGCACAGACAGACCGAGATCTTCCGGTCGCAGGGGTGAGGCACATCGACGATGGCAAAAGCGAAGAACATTCTGTTCATCATGTTCGACCAACTGCGGTGGGACTACCTCAGCTGCTACGGTCACCCCCACCTGAAAACGCCGCATATTGATGCGATTGCCGCCAAAGGTGTGCGCTTTGACCGGGCCTATATCCAGTCGCCGCTATGTGGCCCTTCGCGGATGTCGACCTATACGGGGCGCTATGTGCATAGCCATGGCGCGTCCTGGAACAAGGTGCCGTTGAAGGTTGGCGAAATCACGATGGGCGATCACCTGCGCGATGCGGGAATGGGATGCTGGCTGGTGGGCAAAACCCATATGGAGGCTGATGCCGAGGGAATGCGCCGCTTGGGATTGGAGCCTGACAGTGTGATCGGTGCGAGGGTCGCGGAATGCGGCTTTGACATCTGGGAACGGGACGACGGGATGCGGCCCGAAGGCCCGGACGGGTTTTATGATCCGGGTGGGGCGTTGAAATACAACGATTATTTACGAAACAAAGGCTATGAGGGTGAGAATCCCTGGCATGATTACGCCAACTCCGGAATTGATGATGCGGGCAATGTGCTGTCGGGCTGGTTTCTCAACAACTCCGACCAGGCGGCCAATATCCGCGAGGAAGACAGCGAAACCCCCTATCTGACGCGGCGGGGGATCGAATTTATCGAGGCGCAGGGCGATAAGCCGTGGTGCTGCCACCTCAGCTATATCAAACCGCATTGGCCCTATATTGTGCCAGAACCCTATGCCAGCATGTACAGCCCGCAGGATTTCCTGTCGCCCGTGCGTAGTGAGGCGGAGCGTGAGACGGATCACCCTGTCTACAAAGGATTTCAGAACGCCCCCGTGGGCCGCGCCTTTTCCCGCGATGATGTGCGCGACAAGGTTTTGCGGGCCTATATGGGTCTGATCAAACAATGCGACGATCAGATGGGCGTGTTGTTCGACTGGTTGAAAAAGACCGGACGGATGGACGACACGATGATCGTGATCACCTCTGATCACGGGGATTTTCTGGGCGATCATTGGCTGGGGGAAAAGACGTTCTTTCACGACGCATCGGTCAAGGTGCCACTGATTGTCTACGATCCTTCGCCCGAAGCGGACGCCACCCGTGGCACGGTTTGTGATGCTTTAATTGAAAGCATTGATCTGCTGCCGACATTCGTCGAAGTTGCCGGGCAGGATGCAGGCAAACTGGATCACATCCTTGAGGGGCGTTCTTTGCTGCCGCATCTGTACGGCACGGCAGTACCGGAACGCGGCTTTGTGATAGCAGAGTATGATTTTTCGGCCAGCCCGCTGGCAGGCAAGCTTGATCTGCATCCCGATCAGGCGCGGATGTTCATGGTGGCCGACAAGGCTTGGAAACTGATCCACTTTGAAAGCGGCCATCGCCCGATATTGTTCGATCTGGCCAATGATCCAGGTGAGATCACCGATCTGGGCGGTAGTACTGAGCACGCCGATGTCCGGGCAAAACTCTACGACCTACTTTTTGAATGGGCCCGCAGACCAGCGGCACGCACGACCATGTCAAACGACAGCTTTATCGCAAAACGCGCGGGGTCGCCCCGACATGGTGTCATGATCGGCATACCGGAGCAAAGCGACGCAGCCCCGGAAGCCGTTGCAAAATACGTAGGCCGCAAAGCTGTGGACAAACGCAGTTAACTTACACGCCAGAGATTTTGCCGCTTACGCGAGCCCCAGCAAACGGGCGGCATTGCCCTTGATAATGTCAGGGCGCAGCTCGTCCTTGATCGCGATCTTTTCGAAATCCGACAGCCAGCGTTCGGGTGTGATCATGGGCCAGTCGGAGCCGAAGAGCACCTTCTTTTTCAGGATCGAATTGCAGTATTTCACCAGAATTTCGGGGAAATATTTGGGCGACCAGCCCGACAGGTCGATATAGACGTTGGGTTTGTGCTGGGCCACCGCAAGCGCTTCTTCCTGCCAAGGAAAGGACGGATGCGCGAGGATGATCTTCATATCAGGGAAATCCACGGCGACATCGTCCATATACATCGGGTTGGAGTATTTCAGCCGCATGCCGTTGCCGCCCGGCATCCCCGACCCTACGCCGGTCTGGCCCGTGTGGAACAGCGCGATCCCGCCTTCTTCGGCAATCGCTTCGTACAATTCATAGGCCATGCGGTCGTTGGCATAAAAGCCCTGCATCGTCGGGTGGAACTTGAACCCCTTGATGCCGAAGTCCTTGATCAGACGGCGGGCTTCGCGCGCGCCCATCTTGCCTTTGTGCGGATCAATCGAGGCGAAGGGGATCAGCACATCGTCGTTGGCGGCGGCAATCTCGGCGACTTCTTCGTTCTTGTAACGGCGGTAGCCGGTCTCGCGCTCCGCATCGACGGGAAAGATCACCGCGGCGATGTTCTGGTCGCGGTAGTGTTGGGCCGTCTGCTCGACCGTTGGTGGGTGGCTCCACGGCGCGCCAAAGTAGTTGGCCATCGTCGCTTGCAGATCATCATAGCCGTCATCGGCGTGACAGCCGCAGGGTTCCTCGGCATGGGTGTGGATGTCGATGGCGCGTATTTTTGTCAGGTCGACCATAGGTTTGGCCCTTTCGTTACTGTTTGATCACAGCTGTGTCGGACGGCGCATAAAGCCGGTCCAGCAGATGTTTGCGGCGCGTCAGCACCTTGCGGAAATTGAGGTTGCCCTTGGCGGTCATCTCGCCTTCGGGCATGGAGGCAGGCTCGCTCAGGACAATCAAACGGGTCACACGGGTGGAGCTACCGGCCCCTGTGCGCGATCGCAGGCGGCTTTCGAATTCACCCTGCATCTTGGTGCAGATGAGAGCACCGCCCGCGTCCTGCGGATCAAAGCCTGCGTTCATTAACGCGGCCCTATCAGGAAAAATCATCAGCCCGATCTCGTTGCGGTCGGCACCTGTCACTACCAGATCGGCGGCGAAGGGCGCCAGATGCGCCAGCATATCAAGCCGCAATTGCGCCGCCCGCACCCATGTGCCGGTCAGCAGTTTGAAGTCTTCCGAGATCCGTCCATCAAAGCGCATGCCCTGATTGATGTCGGCGGAATCGTTGAATGCCATTGCATCGCCAGTGATGAAATACCCCTCTTCATCAAACGCTTCTGCGGTCTTGGTCGCGTCGTCCAGATAGCCCGGCATCACGTTAGGCCCTTTGACCCGCACCTCGCAGCGCATGTCCGCGTCCGGCACAAGCTTGAGCGTGACACCTGTCATCGGAACGCCCACAACACCAGAGCGGTCGATCGGTTCTTGTTGCATCATGGTGGCAGGCGCGGTTTCGGTCAGCCCCCAAGACGATGTCATCAGCGGGATCTCTCCCTTGATCTCCATCGCCATGCGCTCGAACCCCTGCCAGACATCCTGCGGCAAGGATGCACCGGCGTAAAAGATCAGGTCGAGGTTTTCGAAGAAGCGCTGCTGCAAGGTTTTATCGTTCTGCAAGGCCTGCAACAACATCGCATAGCCCACCGGCACATTGAAACTGAGCGAACCTGTGACCATCGACAGGTTTTCCACCGTGCGGTCGAAGAGACCTTTCACCGGCTTGCCGTCGTCAATGTAGAAACTGCCGCCATTGGCCAGCATCATGTTAAAGTTATGCGAGCCACCAAACACATGGTTCCACGGCAGCCAGTCCACCACGCTGGGCGGACGTTGCCGCAGGAAAGGCAGCGAATCCGCCACCTGCGTCTGGTTCACGCACATCATGCCTTGGGTGGTCAGCACACCCTTTGGCGCAGAGGTCGAACCGCTGGTCATCAAGATCTTGGCGACAGTATCAGCGTTCACCTGCCGGTAAGCGGCTTCAAGATCAACGCCTGTATCCCCCTTCAACAGATCATCCACCGCGGTGACGCCGGGTTGCGCGCCCGGTCGGCTCGCGATGATCTCGACCCCGTCAAAGGCATCCAGCGCCAGTGCTTTGGCGTATTGATCTGCATCTTCAACAAAGGCCATCCGTGGTTTGATCAGCTCCACCGCATGCGTCAGCCGAGGATGGGCTGCTTCGATCAGCGAGTATTGTTCGGCCACGGGGGCTGTCGGCATGCCGATGTACTGTGCGGCAAGACTGAGCAGCCCGTGATCCACACTGTTGGCCGACATGATGAGCAATGGTGTGTCCGGCCCCATGCCCCGCGCCAGCAACGCCTGCGCTAGGGCGCGCACCTTGCCCAGCGTGGACGCATAGCTTTCGCTGCGCCATCCCGCGCCGCTGCGTTCAGCCAGAAAGGTCCGCTCAGGCGCTTTTCCCGCCCAATCGTGCAGCCAGACGCCCGTTTTTTCCACCACCGGTCCCAACGGATACTCAGATCGCAACAGTATCGTGCCATCATCGCGGTCTTCGCGAGTGACTGCATGTCCAAGATAGTCGGATGTGCGTTTCATCAGCCTTCTCCGGTCTGGCCGATTTCGATGCTGTGCAAGGCAGCGATCACGGCTGTGCGCGTTGCCTCGTCAATGCCAGACAACAGGCGTTTTTCGTGGACAGCAACGGCAGCGGTCGCTTTCTCATAGAGCCGTCTGCCCGCCAGCGTGGCAGTCAAAGCATAGGCGCGGCGGTCGGTCGGCACACGGTCGCGGTTGATCAGCGCCCGGCGTTCCAACTCATCCATGAGGACCACCAAATTGGGCCGTTCGATATCCATCGCGGCGGCAAGCTGCGATTGGCTCAGGCCCGGATTATCAACGATCAGCACCAGCGCCGTATAGGTCAGCATCCGCAGGTCGAAGGGCTTGAGTGTTGCCACCAGATCGGCTTGCACCACGTTGAAAGCCCGTTTCATGTGATACCCGACCGACAGGCGCAGCGTAGCGTCGTTGATCTGGTCAGCAGCGGGATCGGGAACGGGCGAAAGCTCGGGCCGTTTCATCTTGTCACCTGAATTTCGGGGCACGCTTTTCCAGAAAGGCGCTCAG
This sequence comes from Sulfitobacter noctilucae, assembly GCF_000622365.1. GTDB lineage: Bacteria > Pseudomonadota > Alphaproteobacteria > Rhodobacterales > Rhodobacteraceae > Sulfitobacter > Sulfitobacter noctilucae. Next base: position 30,449 of record NZ_JASC01000004.1, read on the forward strand.
CCCCTCTTCTGCGTCCGGTGTGGTTTGCGCCAAGGCTGCGGCAAGGGATTCCGTAAACAATCCATCCGATTGGCCCATATCGCTGATCCGCGCGATGGATTGTATCATCAGATAATTGGACAGCGGCGCGTTGCGGGCAACCTTGCCGGCAAGCTCCTGGGCCAGTGCCAGGGCTTCGCCCTCCCCCACGGCGTAGTGTGTCAGGCCCAGCGCCAGCCCTTCATCAGCGCCGTATTTGCGACCGGTCAGCATCATTTCTGTCATCCGGTCCGGCCCAAGCAGACGACCAACCCGTGCCGTCGCCCCGCCACCGACAAAGATACCGCGTCGTCCTTCGGGCAGTTGAAACAAGGTAGAGGGTTCGGCGATGCGTACATGGGTTGATGCGGCCAGTTCCAGACCGCCCCCAATAACCGCCCCGAACATGGCCGAGACCACGGCCAGCCCGCCAAACTGGATCTTATCCATCACCTGATGCCAGCGCCGCGAGTGGTACAGGTTTTCCTCTGCCGAGCGGTGCACATGTTCGGACAGATCAAGCCCGGAGCAAAAATGCCCTGCGACACCGGTCAGGATGACCACCCGAACGTCTTTGGGGGGTGCTGTGAAAAAAGCATCAAGCGCTTCCAGCAGTTCTTCGCACATGGCGTTGCGTTTGTCGGGGCGGTTCATTGTCAGCGTGGCGATGGGGCCATCGATGTCGATCTTCAGCACAGGCGGCTCCTGAAAAGACGGGTCAGCGGGAACGTTTCAATAATAGTTATACAGCATAACTTTATTTGGCTAGATATTTTTCGCTCTGAAAAAATCTTCGTCAGCAGCAAAGACGTCGCTGATCCCGAAAACATCGATAAATTGGCGGTCATTGCGCACAGAAGCAATTTTTTAACACCTCGTACGTACTCAGGTGTGCAACTGAGAATGGAGTATGAAATGGCGCGGGACCAAGCGGCGCATTCAAGCGGCATAAGGGCGTTTCATATTGCCGTCATCGGGTTGTCCTTACTCCTTACGCTGACGGCTTGGCACTTTGCGACCCGTCAGGTTGAACTTCAAACGAAACAGCGTTTCGACGGGGCCAGCAGCCGTCTGCTCGCCTTGATCGAAGAACGGATGAACAAATACGAAGATGCGCTTTGGTCAGGCGTTGCCGCAGTCGAATCGCATGGCGGTGACATGTCACATGAAGAATGGGAGCAATTCTCCCGCAACCTGCGTATAGGCGAACGGTATCCGGGCATCAGTGGTATCGGCGTCATTCACTATCACACTGGCGAAACCCTTCCCGCCTATCTGGCCGAACAGCGCAAGGTCAGACCTGATTTCAGGGTGTTCCCCGAACATGCATATTCTGAATATATGCCGATCACCTATGTTGAACCCCGCGAAGCGAACGAGGCAGCCATCGGGCTTGATGTGGCCTATGAAACCAATCGGCGCACGGCTGCCCTGCTAAGCCGCGACAGTGGTCAGGCTCAAATCACCGGACCTATCGTGTTGGTGCAGGATTCGGCCAAGACACCGGGTTTTCTGTTCTATGCCCCCTTCTATCGCGATGGCCCACCTGGTTTCCTGCGAGGGCGGCGGTCGCGCTTTATCGGCGCAGTCTACGCACCATTTGTGGTCAACCGTCTGGTTGATGGTCTGCTGTCGCAAAACGTCCGCGGCGTTCGGTTCAGTATCCGTGACGGAGACAAGGTAATTTTCGACGAACATGAAGCGCAGGACGAAAATACAGACCCGAACCCCATGTTCTCGCAGGAGGTTCCGCTGGAGCTTTATGGACGCACCTGGCTGATCGATATCCGTACGAACATGGCGTTCCGGGCAGAGAATACGCAGTCCAAGCCGACGATTATTCTGGCTGCGGGGCTCGTGATCGAATGTTTAATCATACTGCTGCTGTACCAGATGTCACAAGCCAACGCGCGCGCCATCAGCTATGCCGACCGCGTCACCGAAAGATTGAAGGAAGAAAGTCAGGCGCTGGAAGCGACAAATCAGGAATTGAGCCACAAGAATGAAGAACTAGAGCAATACGCCTATGTCACTTCGCATGATCTCAAGACACCCATACGGGGCATCGGCGGCCTGACTGAGATGATACAGGAGGATTTGAAAGACTATTTTCAATCTCCCGATGCCAACTTCGAAGTTGCTGAAAACCTCGAACACATTCTGGAAAGGGTCAGGCGAATGGACCAGCTGACACGCGGGATATTGGAATTTTCTCAAATTTCACCGCAGTTGGATGCCAACAACCATGTGGAACTGACTGAAATCGTCAAGGCCCTGCGTTTGGATTTCGAGCTCTCGCCGGGGAATCTGCGCCTCGACACCGACGTGGACCGCATCTCGGTAGATACGATCAATTTCCGCAGGGTCATAGAAAACCTGGTGGGCAATGCCATCAAATACCACCACGCGCCAGAGGAGATGCAGATTGTCGTGACCGTCCGTGAAGAAGGTCCAAATTGCCGCGTGTCAGTGGCGGATAACGGCCCTGGGATCGATGAACGTTATCACGAGCGCATTTTTGAAGTCTTCCAAACCCTACGTGCGGCGGACGCCCCGGAAAGCACCGGCATCGGCCTCGCAATTGTGAAGAAAGCAATCAAACGGCATGGCAGTGGGATCACCCTGACCTCCGAGCCGGGCAAGGGGGCTACTTTCACGTTTGAATGGCCGATTTCGAGCACTAAAAATACCGCGTCGGAAATGGCCGCATAGCATGGTTGCCTTAAGCCGAGGGCTAGCAATACCGTTCCGGCCCAACCCATTGCACCGCCGAATAGCGATCTCCATGGGCCCATCCCACCGGCAGAACCTTTTCGATCGCGGCCATGTATTCTGCACTCAGCGACAGTTCCGCGCCCTGTAGAATTTCGGCGAAGTGCGTGACAGAGCGGGTGCCAGGTATCGGAATGATATGGTCACCCTTGGCCAAGAGCCATGCCATCGCCAGGCCCGCAGTGGCGATGCCCATATCCGCAGCCAATGCCTGAAACCCCGAAACAGCTGAGATGTTAGCGGCGTAGTTCGGCTGCATAAATCGTGGGTTGTTCTGCAAAAAAGGCAGCGCCTGCGCAGCCTTAAAGCTCAGGGGGTTGTCCGTTAGTAACGATCGCCCCACGGGTGAGAATGCCACCAGCGCTGTACCAAGCTCGGCACAGGTCTGGACAAGGCCCAACTCGGGTGCGCGGGTCGACAAGGAGTACTCAGATTGCACAGCTGCGACCGGATGCACCGCATGAGCACGGCGCAGCGAGCTAGGCGCAATCTCCGAAAAGCCTATGCTTTTGGCTTTGCCCGCTTTGACCAAGCTGGCCATGGTTTCGGCGACTTCTTCGATGGGTATTTCGGGATCACGGCGGTGCACATAATAGAGATCGACCGCCTCTATCCCCATCCGCTTCAAACTGCCTTCCAACTCGGCTTCTAGATGCGCGCGGGAATTATCGAAATAATTGCCTGATCCATCAGCCTTGCGCCGAATGCCACCCTTTGTCGCGATGGAAAAGAAATCACGCGCAGTCGGGTTTGCTGCAAGATAGCTTCCGATCACGGATTCTGATCCGCCCATGCCATAGACGTTTGACGTGTCGATATGGTTCACCCCCGCATCGCGGGCCGCGTCCAGGATGGCGTGGCTGTCAACTTCGGTGGTAGGTCCGTAGAAATCAGAAAACGACATCGCACCAATGCCGATGGGATGGACCAATGGCCCGCCCGCCCCAAGCTGCCGTTTCTGTACCATGCGATTGCTCCCCGATGCGCTTTATGTTGAACTGAACATCGCAACCGCGCAACGGATTGTCCACGCGGGATCGCATCCCACGGTTTGAGATTGCATGTATCGCAAAGGCGGAGTGGTCGGTTACTAGACCGCGATCACACCCTCGGCCCGCCACGCGTCAAAGACCTCGAGCACCATATCCGTGAACGCGGTATCGTTGATATGCGCATCCATCGAAATCAGGCGCAGGTTATCGGGGCAGCGCAGCTTGATCTCTTCCACGAAGGCCGCGAGCCCTTCGGGATCACAAAGCGGTCCGCCGGGGCGGTCCCACTCGTTGCCGCCCTGCTCGGGCAGGATAAGCACACTTGGCCCTTTCGCGCTTGCCAACTTACTGCACATCTCGCGCGCCATTTCGCGGCGCTGCTCAGCGGTCATCATCACCGAAGACAGCAACCGGTTGTGTGCATGCACTTCTTGCCCGGCCAGTTTGGGTGGAACGTCCTGCCAGCCCACGAAATCAACCAGATCGTAACAGCCCGGTGCCACGATCTGCGGTGTGCCATTGCGGCCAGCGGCGGTCATCCGGTCTGCGCCGGCGCTGATGTTCGACCCCATCAGGTGGTTGCCGACTTCTTGTGGCGCAAAATCCATAACGGCGGCGAATGCGCCTTCTGCGGCTAGGCTTTCGAATGCGCGCCCGCCCATGCCTGTCGCGTGAAACACCGCCACTTCAAAACCGCGTTCTTCCAATGCCGGTTTCAGCGCCACCATATAGCGCAACACGGTTTTGCCGAATGACGTCATCCCGATCAGCGGTCGGTCCCGACGCGGCGGCTCCACCGCCCGGGCGGCCCCCAGCACCGCGCCCGCCGCCTGTGACAGCGACGCCTTGCAAACCGAATTCAAACCATAAAGTCCGCCTGCCCAGAGAAGCATCTGCACATCCGCAGCCAGCCGTTCTGGCGGGATCAACGCTGAAAAGCTGACCGTTGATACGATGTATTTCGGCACGCCCAGCGGCAGAGCGGCGCAAAGGTCCAGCGCGAGGTCGGTGCCCATTGTACCGCCCAGAACGATCACGCCGTCGAATTGGCCCTCCCGGTGCAGCTGTACTGCAAGCCTTGCCGCCCCTTTTGCCATGATCTGCATCGCCAGATTTTCGTCATCGCCGTCAATGGCTTCCTTGATCGAATGCCCTCCCGCATCGGCGACTTGATGTTTGGAATAGTCCGTCGGTTGCGTTGGATCGCCCAATACGCTGACATCCATGCTCAGCACGGCGCCACCCTGCCCTTCGATCACCTCGCGCAGATAGGTTAATTCTTCGTCTTTGGTGTCGTAGGTGCCAACGACCAGAATTGTGCGGTCCGTCATAGTTTGATCCACGCGGTTTTCAGGTCGAGAAATTTGTCGAACGCATGCAATGACTTGTCATGACCGTTGCCCGATTGTTTGACACCGCCCAAGGGCACCGTCAGGTCCGACCCACCATAGGTATTAACGTGCACCACGCCCGCACGAACGGCCCGCACCATACGGTGTGCGCGGCTTAGATCAGCGGTCCAGACGGCGGCGGCCAGTCCATACTCGCTGTCGTTGGCAAGGCGTACGGCTTCTTCTTCGCTGTCAAATGGCAATACGGCCAGCACGGGGCCAAAGACCTCTTCACGGGCAATCGCATCCTTGGGAGCGATGCCGGTCACGATGGTAGGTGCCATGTAATAGCCGCCTGTTTCCTGTAGAACACGCGCCCCTCCAGTGACAATGGTGGCCCCGGAGGCGCGCGCGTCTTCGACAAAGGCCAAATTGCGTTCGAGCTGCGGCAGAGAATTGATCGCCCCCGACGCAGTGACCGGATCAAGCGGGTCGCCCACCTTCATCCCTTCGGTAAACGCTGCCAGCTTTTCGACAAAGGCGTCGTGAATGCTGCGCTCGACCAGCAGGCGGGAGCCCGCGATACAGACCTGACCGGCGTTGCGGAAAATGCCGTTTGCAGTGACTTTGACGGCCTCGTCCAGATCAGGCGTATCCGCAAAAACGATATTGGGGGATTTGCCACCCAACTCCAGATAGACCCGTTTGAAGTTTGACCGCGCGGCGGCCCCCAGCAACTTGCGGCCCGTGCCGCCCGATCCGGTGAAAGCCAGAACATCGACATCCATCGACTCCGCGATTGCGGCACCCACCGTGCCCCCCTCGCCCGTCACGACGTTCAAGACGCCGGGCGGCAGGCCCGCGTCCAAAGCCAGCTCTGCAATGCGCAGCAAGGTTAGCGAGGCGGTTTCCGCGGGTTTCAAGACCACGGTACAACCTGCCGCCAATGCCGGTCCCAGCTTCCACGCGCCGATCATCAACGGAAAGTTCCAGGGGACGATCGCGCCAACGACACCTACAGGCTCGCGGTGGACAAGACCCAGAGTACCGGGGGCCGTCGGCGCGATTTCCCCGTTCAGCTTGTCGATCGCTTCCGCGTAGTAGCGGATCGTGGCGGCGGCGGACATCGGCTCTGCCTTCAGCGCCATGCCGATTTCAGTACCATTGTTGCGCACGCCGAGTACCGCCAGTTCCAGCGCGTTCTCCTCAATTAGGGCGGCCCATTCCAGCTGGACTGTCTTGCGCGCGGCAGGAGCGAGGCCAGACCAGATGCCATTGTCGAACGCCTGCCGTGCTGCGGCCACGGCGCGGTCTGCATCCTGACGGGTCCCCTTGGCCATTGTGGTGAGTTGCTTTCCGTCGAGCGGCGAAATCACCGGCATCACGCCACCATCGGAGGCCGCGCAAGGAGTTCCGTCAATCAGATGATGCGCGGGCGGCACGGATGTATTGCGCAGCGCCTCGATTCGATTCTGGTCCATTCTCGTTCTTCCCTTACCCAAGATACGTCAGCTGCTCTGCATTTGCCCTGCATTCGGGCAATAACCGCGCTTGAGAGCCCCTCTCGCAAAAGAATTGTTGACAGGTGCCCGAGCAAAGTCAAGAATTTCAAACTAGCGGTTCAAATAATGAGCCGATCTTAGAAAGACAGGGAGTCTCCATATGAAATCGGTTTTGACCGCAGCAATCGCGGCCCTCACACTTGGCCTTGCCGGCCCGGCGTTGGCTGAATACCCCGAAAAGCCTGTCAGCTTTATCGTGCCGTGGCCTCCGGGCGATCTCGAAGACGTGCTGACGCGCATGATTGCCGAAGACTTTCAGGCCGAATACGGCGTTGCCGCGGCAGTGGTGAACAAACCCGGTGGCGGCGGTGGCCCATTCCCCGGTGCGATCGAAGTCGCCAATGCGCCTGCGGATGGATATACCATCGGATCCTTTGTGCCCGCCGTGCCTTTGGTCGGTCATACCATCGGCATTCCTGATCTGGATCCGGAAAAGTTCGACCCCATTGGCATTTTCCTGACCTATCCTTTTGTCATCGCCACGTCAGGCGATGCGCCCTATTCCACGATGGAAGAGCTGGCAGCACACGCCAAGGAAAACGACGTGGCCTTGGGCCATTTCGGTGACGTGCTGACGCCTACACAGGTGACCAAAGCGCTGGCCAAGAAGATGGAATTCGACTGGTCCTCTGACGCGGCGTTTGATGCGCTGGATTGCAACACGCTGGCCTCGGGCGATGCGGATGTGATCAACACGACCTTGCAGCTGGTGCTTCCTTGTCTCGATCAGGTAAAGGTGCTGGTCGCGATCACCGGCGAGCGGATTTCCATCGTGCCGGACACGCCCACGATTGCCGAAGTCGACGGTGATCTGAACATCGCGCTGTGGAACGGTCTGTTCGTGACCAAGGACACACCCGAAGACGTGCGTGCCAAGATCGCCGCAGTCGCAGAGAAAACCATGATGAGCGAGCGCGCGCAAAAGGTCGCGGAAGAGACCGGCGCATTGGTCTATTGGCAGGATGCTGCGGAAAGCGCCAAAGTGATCGAGGCTGACAAAGCCACGCTGGGCACCGTTGGTGCAATCCTTGAGTAAATAAATGCGAAGGGGCCGCACTGGCCCCTTCACCTTTGTGGGACACACCAGTGAGCATTGAAACTGAACTTCAAGCCAAGACACGCAGCAGCGGGCAAGTGGTATTTATCATCGGTGCGCTTGCGCTGTCGCTGGTGCTGCTGTCGCAGATCACGACGCAAACCGCCTGGATCGAGAACAGCAAATCCGTGCCTGCACAGCCGCGTTTCTGGCCTGCTGTTGCACTGGCGCTTATGGTTGCGGGCTTTGGTCTGCACCTGCTGCGGATGCAGCGCCGCCGTGCACGGCCACAAGACTGGACCGAAGCCCGACGCTGGGTTGAGCCGCTTGAATATATCGGATGGTTCATGGGCTATGTCTTTGCCGTGCCGATCGTGGGCTTTCTTCCAATGAGCGTGATCTTCGCCTGCGCGCTGTCCTACCGTTTGGGCTATCGCGGGCGGTTTTACATCGGGCTTGCGGCTGTGTTTGCGCTCGTGACTGTGGTGATCTTCAAGGCTCTACTGGGGGTGCGCATCCCCGGTGCGGCGCTCTATGAAGTGTTGCCGGGTGGCCTGCGCAACTTCTTCATTCTGTATCTGTGATGGAGCTTCTTCTATCCGCATTTGACGTTCTGGCCCGCTGGGATGTGGTGCTGGCACTGGTCGTCGGGTCCATCGGCGGTGTCGCCATTGGTGCGATCCCCGGGGTGGGGCCTGCGGTTGCCATCGCCATTCTGCTGCCTGCAACGTTCTCGATGGACCCGATTGTCGGGCTGACTGTTCTTTTGGGCATCTACGGATCATCCATGTTCGGTGGCGCGATCCCGGCGATCCTGATCAACACGCCCGGTACTGCCGTCAACGCATTGACCACCTACGACGGCTTTCCCATGACGCAGCGCGGCGAAGGACGGCGGGCGCTGTCGCTCGCCTATTCGGCCAGCTTTTTCGGCGGCGTCTTCTCGGTGGTTTGTCTGATTTTGTTGTCCCCGCTGCTGGCCAAGGTTGCCCCGATGTTCGGCAGCCGCGAGATTTTTCTGGCCGCCCTTCTGGGCATTATTCTCGTGATCGTCGCGCATAAAGGTCAGATGCTCATCGCCACGGCGTTGACGGGTTTCGGCATCTTTCTCGCCACCGTCGGGCTGGAGCCGGTCAAGTACACACGCCGGTTCACCTTTGATCAGACCTGGCTCGCCAGCGGCGTGAACCTGATTGTCGTGGTGCTGGGGCTATTCGCCCTTAGCCAGGCGTTGATCCTGCTGACCTCCGATGATGAAAAAATCCGTCTGAGCAAATCTCGGGGATCGCTGTTTCAGGGATTTCGCGAATTGGGTCGCCACCCCCGTGTTGCCGCAATCTCTGCCAGCTTCGGCGTCTTCATGGGCATGATCCCCGGCGTGGGCGAGTTCACGGCACAGTTCATGTCCTACACCTCGGCCCGCAAACTGTCGAAAACGCCGGAGGCTTTTGGCCAGGGGTCGTCCGAAGGGTTGATCGCCTCTGAGGCCTCGAACAATGCCGTACCCGCCGCGGCGATGATCCCCTTGCTGGCGCTTGGCATCCCCGGCGAAGCGCTGACGGCGATGATGCTTTCGGTGTTCTACGTGCACAATGTGGTGCCGGGGCCGGGCCTGTTTCAGAACCAGATGGATTTCGTCATCGCGCTTTATCTCGCGCTGCTGATCCTGAACGTGCTGGTGGTGATCTTCCTGCTGATCTCGACAGGATGGCTGGTGCATCTGACGCGGATCCCGAACCGGTTTCTGGGTATGTGCATTCTGCTGCTCAGCTTTGTCGGCGTCTATTCGATCCGCAACTCGGCGGTAGATTGCGCCATCGCCGCAGTTTTTGGTCTGATTGGCTTTGTCCTCAAGCGGCTGAACATGCCGGTGGTGCCAATCATTCTGGGCATGGTGCTGGGCGGCATCATGGAGGTGAAGCTGCGGGCCTCGATGAACCGGGTGAAGACACCGCTTGATTTCATCGACAGGCCCATCGCGTTCATCCTGTTCTGCCTGATCGCGCTTATCCTGCTTGGCACGCTTTGGCGCGTCTGGCGGGAATGGCAGCCGGTGGACCGCCGCACGCCCGCACGCAAAGCCTCGCATCACTTCGCAAAACGCATTGCGGGACGCAAAACCCGGCACTTCGAAGTGCGCACCAAACAGCAAAGAAGAAAGCGGAAATATGACCATTTGGGTTCCTGAAGACGACGGCCATGCCGATCTGGGCGCGCATGACAGCTTTGCCCGGGGTGCGCCCTATAACACCTTTGAACGACTGCGGCGTGAGGCACCCTGCCACTGGTCTGAGTTTGATCAGGGCGAAGGATATTGGTCGATCACCCGCCATGCCGATATTGATCGCATGATCCGCGACACCGAGACGTTTTCGTCCGCCCAGGGCATCCGCATGGAAGACCAGACCCATGAGGAATACATGGCCCGCCGGACCTTTCAGGAAACTGACGGTACCGATCACCGCAAAGTGCGGATGAAAGTTGCCCGTGCCTTTTCGCCCGGTGTTGTGGCCGGGTTCGAAGAGCAAATCCGTGATCTCTGCCATCCCATACTGGATGCGGCTCTGGCACAGGGCGAATTTTGCGCGACCCACGCCATCGCGCGTGAATTGCCGATGCGGATGCTGGGCCAGATCCTCGGCGTGCCGGATGAAGACCTTGGCTGGCTGGTCGACAAGGGCGATGCGCTGATGGCCAATACCGACCCTGATTTCACCGACCATGTGGCCGACCGGATGGAAACGGACGCCTACCGCCTGATGCCCTTCAACTCGCCTGCGGGCGCAGAGCTGTATGAATACGCCCGCGATCTGATGGAGAAAAAAAACGCCCGAGGCGACACCGACGGCATTTTGCATCTGATCCTGCAACCGGACGAGAATGGCGAGACGATTTCCGAAACCGAATTTCGCAACTTCTTTTGCCTGCTGGTCGCGGCGGGCAATGACACCACACGCTACTCCATTGCCGCAGGTATTCAAGCGCTCGCGCGTCAACCGGGGCTGTTGGAGCAGATGCAGGCTGGCGATGTCTGGGGCACGGCACCCGACGAGATTGTCCGCTGGGCCTCCCCCGCCACATATTTCCGCCGCACAGCCACCAAGGATGTCGAGGTACATGGGCAGCAAATCAAGGCGGGCGACAAGGTGCTCTACTGGTTCTGCTCGGCCAACCGCGACGACGCCATGTTCGCGGATCCCTACAAGCTGGATCTCGCGCGCAAACCAAATCGCCAGCTTGGCTTTGGTCAGGGCGGGCCGCATGTCTGTCTGGGCATGCATCTGGCACGGTTGGAAATCCGGGTGCTGTTTCAGGAGTTGGTCAAGCGGATCAAGGCCGTGGAACTTACCGGACCGGAGGCATTTGTCCGCTCGAATTTCGTGGGCGGTATCAAGCGTCTGCCCGTCCGTGTCACGCTGAACTGAGGTATCACATGTCCGACCGTCTTCGCGCCCTGTTCATCGACCATCTTTCGATCCCCCGTGGCAAGTATTTGCCAGGCTCTAAGATCGGCGACAATGACACCCGCTTTGCTCGCGCGACCTTTGGCGTACACTACGATCGTGATCTGCTGCTTGAAGCGCCGCATGCGATGGTCCGCGAGGGGATGCCGGATATGGAGTTGCGTTGGCGGGCAGACGATATCCGCGACAGCTGGGAACCGGCGACCAAGGTTGTTCTGGGCGATCTATATGACACCGATGGTGCGCCCTTGCCGCTTTGCCCACGCGGCGCGTTGAAACGGGCGATTGCGGATTGGCAAAAACTTGGGTTGACCCCGAAGGTCGGAATCGAGCTTGAGGCCTATGCCTTTCAAGGTGATGAAAACGGGCGCCTGCGCCCTTATGATGCGCCGGGCGGCGTGGTTTATGGTACCGGACCGTTTTCAGACCCGATGCGCATGAACGATCTGATCTGGCGCAAGGCAGAAGAGTTGGGCTTTACCCTCGATATGATCACGGCGGAATATGACAGCCCGCAATTCGAGTACACGTTGACATTCGACGATGCCCTCAAGGCGGTAGACGATATCGTGCTCTTTCGTCTGATGGCGCGGGAAATTGCGCTGGACCATGGTATCATCCTGACCTTCCTACCGAAACCTATTGCCGAAACCGGTGGATCGGGGATGCACATCAACTTTTCCTTTGTCGATGAAAACGGCCAGAACGCGCTGGCGAGCGGGCTGCAAGGAGGCCCCGATCACCTCAATGATTTGTCGCGTGGCTGTCTGGCTGGATTGGTCGAGCATCATAAGGGGCTGGCAGGCCTCGTCGCGCCCACCACCAGCTCCTACCTGCGGCTGCAACCGGCGTCCCTTTCGGGCTATTGGCAGAACTGGGGCGGCGATCACCGCGCCGTAACCACCCGCGTGTCCTGCGAAGGCGGGGCAAAGGCGCGGCTGGAACACCGTATGGCCGACGCCAGCGCCAATCCCTATACCGCGACTGCTGCGGTGCTGCAGGCCGCGCGACTGGGGTTTGAGGGCAAGCTGCCCCTTCCGCCCATCGAGACAGGCGACGGATTTGACAAGACCGATGCCAAGCATGGCACCGCGCCGAACCTGCGGGCTGCAATGCGGGATCTGCAAGCTGACACCGCGCTGACACAGGCCGTCGGGCCAGAGCTTGTCGAACACCAGCTTTTCATGAAGGAACGCGAGTACCGCAAGACCCGCGATCTGGAGCCGAATGCCCTGCTCGATTTCTATGTGTGGTTTATCTGATATGCGGCTGGCCACCCTGATCACCAATACTGACGACAGCGACTTTGCCCGCGCCCGTCCCGATGATGGCGCGAAATTTGCGGCGATGATCAAGGCGGTGCGCCCGGACTGGACCTGCACGCCTGTTTGGGTCTGCAAGGGCGAGTTCCCGCCAGATATTGCTGCGTTTGACGGCGTGATGATCACCGGCAGTCCGTCTTCGGTCCATGCTGACTTGCCGTGGATTGCTCCGCTGAAGGCCCTGGTGCAGCGCATCATTGAGAGAGGCCAACCGCTGTTCGGGACCTGTTTCGGGCATCAGTTGATTGCATCGGCATTGGGTGCGCCAATTGTGCGAAACCCGCAGGGCTGGGGCCACGGACGGCTTGAGATCACACGTTCAGAGGCCACACCCTGGGCTGGCGACCAAGAGCAATTGTCGCTTTACGGCTCTCATATCGAACAGGTCGGCGCATTGCCCAAGGGGGCCAAAACCGTCCTTACCGCCCCCGGCTGCCCGATTGCAGGTTTCGCGATTGGCAACGATGTCTTTACCGTGCAGCACCATCCAGAAATGGATCACACATTCATCACCGATCTGGTGGATCACTACGCAGATGAGGTCGGGCCAGAGGTCACCGAGGCCGCTCGAGCCTCTCTTGCCTCGCCCGCCGACAGCATCGCCTTTGCCGAAGAAATCGCCCGGTTCTTCGAACAGGCCGTGGCGGCGAAGGCGGGAGGCTAGACCACTATGGGAACGATATCCAAGGCACTGGAATTGTTGAACCACTTCTCCGCCTCCCGGTCCGAGATCGGGTTGGGCGAGTTTGTGCGCCTGTCCCAACGGGACAAAGCAACCGTGCATCGCCACTTGAACGAATTGGAGGAAAACGGCTTTCTGGAACAAGATGCAGCGAGCCGCGCCTACCGGCTCGGGCCTGCACTGTTGCGGCTGGCTGCGGTGCGCGAAGCGGCCTTTCCCATGCGCCGTCTGTTGCGGCCCATTGTGACCGAGCTGGCGGATGCCGTGGGTGAGCTGGCCCATGCCTCGCTACTGGAGGGCGATATGTTATCGCCGCTTGTCCATGCCGACCCGCTGCGCCACGGCACGCAGGTGCATTTCGACGAAGCAGAGCGCCTGCCGTTGCACGCGACCTCTGGCGGTATGGCGGTTCTGGCCTTTGCCGAAGCCGCCTTGCAAGGCCGTATCCTGAACCACCCCCTTGCGGCACTGACGCCCGGCACCCCCACTGAACCGGATAAACTGCGCGAGATGATTGCCAAAATCCGCCACAGCGGGATCAGCCTGATGGCGGGCAGCTTCGACAGCGAGGTTATCTCGCAAGGGGCACCGCTGTTTGATCAGCACGGACGGGTGATCGGCGCGCTGTCTGTCGCGGTCCCGCAAGCCCGCGCCACGTCCGAAGGCCAGCGCATCATTGGCCAGAAACTTCTTGCCGCTGCCCACACTGCCACCCGGTCGCTTGGCGGCCTGCACCCCCAATTCAATGCAACCGACACCGCCAATCCGGCCCTGTCGCAAGCCCAATAGAAGGTATCCTGCCATGAAAGATGACAATTTCCTCAAGGAACATAATGCCCGCAATCTTTGGCATCCGATGACCCATCCTGCTGACAGCCTTGCCAACCCGCCTGACATCATCGTAGGCGGCGAAGGGGTCGAGATCATCGATATTGACGGGCACCGCACCGTGGATGCGGTCGGCGGGCTTTGGAACGTGAATCTGGGCTATTCCTGCGCGCCGGTAAAACAGGCCATTGCCACGCAACTTGACGCTTTGCCCTACTATTCCATCTTTCGCGGCACCACCAATGACGCGGTCATCGAGCTGAGCCAGATGCTCAAGGACTTTTTCGAGCCCGAAGGAATGACCCGTGCGTTCTTTACCTCTGGCGGGTCGGATTCAATCGAGATCGCTTTGCGGCTGGCGCGGCAGTATCACAAAATCAGGGGCGAGGCCGGGCGCGTCAAATATCTTTCGCTGAAAAAAGGGTACCACGGCACGCATACGCTGGGTGCCAGCGTCAATGGGAATGCCAACTTCCGTAATATGTATGAGCCGATGATGCCCGGCTGCTACCACATTCCCGCCCCCTATACCTATCGCAACCCCTTCAACGAAACCGACCCTGAGCGGTTGGCGCAGTTGTGTCTTGCAGCGTTGGAAGACGAGATTGCCTTTCAGGGGGCCAACACCATCGCGGCCTTTATCATGGAGCCGATCCTGGGCGCGGGCGGTGTGATCCCGCCGCATGCCTGCTTTATGCCTGGCGTGCGCGAGATCTGCGACAAGCACGGTATCTTGCTTGTGGCGGATGAAGTCATCACCGCGTTTGGCCGCACCGGCAGTTGGACGGGTTCGCGGCACTGGGGCGTGAAACCCGATATGATGTGTACCGCCAAGGCGATCACCAACGGGTACTTCCCTTTCGGGGCGGCCATGATCAACGACAAGGTGGCAGAGGTGTTCGAGAAAGACACCAGCGGCATGGGGGCCATCGCTTCGGGCTATACCTATTCGGGTCATCCTGTCGGCGCGGCGGCGGCGATTGCTTGTCTGAAAGAAACTGAGCGGCTTAAGGTCAAGGACAACGCAGGACTGCGCGGGACGCAGATGTTCGAAGGCCTCACACGCCTGGCGCAGACCTATGATGTGATCGGGGACGTGCGCGGTGGCCACGGGTTGATGAGCGCGATCGAACTGGTCAGCGACCGCGGCACCAAGAAACCCGTGGACAAGAAGACCACCAATACCCTGCACCAAGCGACCTATGAGGCGGGTGCGATGATACGCATTTCCGGGCCGAATGTGATCCTATCGCCGCCTCTGATCATCTCCGAAGCTCAGGTTGATGTGATACTGGCAGCACTGGATAAAGGATTGGCGGCGGTCAGTTAAGCCGCTTGCACCATTGCCGATATGATCACTATGCAAGCGGGGCTTGAGCGAACATCGGGCGCGAACTATGGCGGATGCGTCAACAAAGTCTAGGTCTTTGCCACATCCTGCCAACCCGGCAGGGTCTGATCCAGAAAATCGCTGATTTCGGTCAGGCCCGCCGCTGCAAGCGCTGTCTGCATCTGGCGCATGACCCGTGGCATGAACCGCAAATAGCCCGGTTTGCCATCCCGCCTGTTCAGGCGCGGGAAAAGCCCCGCCAACCGCGTGTGCCGTTGTGCGCCCAGCAGGTGATAGCGGTGCATGATGTGCTCGGGCTCGCCAAGTTGCGCGGGTGCCTCTGCGATATACCGCGCCAGCATCGCCTCCTCCAACCCGGGGGCAAGATCGCGGCGCGCGTCTTGCAGGAGGGACATCAGATCGTATTCGCCTGCCCCCCGCACCGCATCCTGAAAGTCGAGCAGTCCGCATCGGGCGATCCCGCGGCGGTCCGCCAACAGCATCAGGTTGTCGATGTGAAAATCCCGCAGGACCAGAGCGGATTGATGCGCCTCAAGCGGCGTAAGGGCTTTGCGCCACAGCGCACGAAAGGCTTGGTCAAAATCGGGCACACTGACTTCTGCGAAAAATTCGGGGATAAACCAGTGCGAAAAGATCGACAGCTCATCAAGCAGAAGCGAAGTATCAAAAACCGGTACATTTACCGCAGTCGCCTGCGGATGGCTGTGCAGATGCACCAGAGCGTCGATGGCCAGAGCGTAGAGAGCCGCCTCATCCCCGCCTGAATTAAGCAGGGTGCCATAGGTGCCGGTCCCGAAGTCTTCGATCAGGGCGACCCCCTGTGAGGGATCGGTCGCATGGACCACAGGTGCGCTTAGTCCAAGCGTCGCCAGATGCGCGGCCAGTCGGACAAAGGCGTCAAAACCAACAGGATCGGTCGGGTCCTCCATCAGCAAAAGGTTTTGCCCTTCAAGCCGTGAGTAGCGGCGCGCCGATGCGTCCGCTTGCAGCGGCACCAAAGCGGCATCACCAAGACCTTGGTTTGCCAGAAAGCGGCTCTTGAGATCGGAAGTATCAGGCATGTGGGTAAGGGCTTTCGCAGAATATGGAGCGAAAGAACGATTTTAGCGGCATCGCGTCAACCGCTACTGCTGAACCTGAACGGTGACCACCATCGCTTCGTCAGATGGCCCCAATCGCATGCCCGAAATGGGTGCCGCATCGGCCGCATCGCGGCCAATCGCCAGACGCACATATCTTTCATCGGGTGCAACCGCGTTTGACACATCAAAGCCGACCCAGCCCAGCCCATCTACATGCGCCTCGGCCCAGGCATGGCTGGCATCCTGATCCACCCGGTCGTCCATCAAAAGATAGCCGCTGACATAGCGGGCGGGCACCCCCGCAGCGCGGGCGGCGGCGATGAAAATATTCGCATGGTCCTGACAGACGCCCGCCGCCACTGCCAGCGCCTGTTCCGCCGTTGTGGTGGCATCGGTTTTGCCGAACGCATAGGGCACAGCCTTGATCACTGCGGAAGAGAGCGCATGTAGACCGTTCAACACCGTGTCCGCACCCTGCACAATGCTGACAAATGGTTCGACCGCTGCGCCGACGGTGGTCAGCGGTGTCACTTGTTGAAAATGCCAAAGTGGCGCCCGCCCGTAGACACTACCGAAAACACCGGATGTATCAGACGTCTCAACCTGTCCTTCGACGCGCACAACCAGATCGGTGCCGCCGATGTCGGTGCTGATCAGATCGACATGGTTGCCGTAATGATCCGAATACCCGCATTCGATCTTGCCGCCCTCAACCTCAAGCGCCCAGCTGCTGACGGTTTGCACAGCAGAAGACAACGGCCGCAACCGCAGCTTTTCCAAGGCATAATCGACGGGCCGGTCATAGGTGTACCGGGTTTCATGGCGGATTTTCAGCAGCATCTAGCGCGTGAACCTGTAATCATTTTCAATCTGTTGACCCAGCCTCGCCACGTCCTGAAGGATCGAGGTTATGAATTCGTGAAGGCCTTCTTCGAAAATCGCATTGATGTCCCGATCCTTGAGCCGCGCCCGAAGCGCACGGGCCATATCATAGCTTGGCATCGGCATATCATATTCCTCGGCTAGTTGGCCAAGGTTATCGACAATTTGCCCGGCGCTGAACGCGAGAGATCGCGGCATGCGTCGGTCTAGGATCAGAAAGGATGCGATGCTTGTGGCATTGAACTCTGAATCGACGGCCCAGCGGAACGACCGATGCGCCGACACGGACCTGAGCAGAGTTTCCCATTGGACGTTATCCATGCTGCTGCCCACAAAGGACGGCGCAGGCAGGAGGGAATAATATTTCACGTCGATGATCCGCGCCGTGCTATCGGCCCGCTCAATGAAGGTGCCCAAACGGCAGAAATCATAAAGGTCGTTGCGCAGCATTGTGCCATGCAAGGCACCGCGCACCAGCCCGGACTGCTGTCGGATGGTGGCCAACACGTCGGGCAATTCTGTTTCTTCGACAGGCTCCTTCAGAACCTCGTTGAACAGCATCCAGGTTTCGTTCACAGCCAACCAGACTTCGGTCGTCAGCGCCGTGCGCACCATACGGGCATTATTCCGCGCCTGTTTCATTACAGACAGGACAGAGCTGGGGTTGTCGGTATCGCGCAGCAGGAAATCCGTCACCCGCGCACTATCGTATCCATCGTGTTTGTTCTCATAGGCCTGACGCACGGCAGAGGTCGTTATCACGGATCGCCATTCCGCCTCGGCATCGCTTGACCGGGTCAGTGCGATGCGAAAGCCAGCCTCGATTAGTCGGGCCGTATTCTCCGCCCGCTCCAGAAAGCGGAACATCCAGTACAGGCCACCTGCGGTTTTACCCAGCATATTAGTCCCCCAAGACCCAAGTGTCTTTGGTGCCGCCGCCCTGGCTTGAGTTGACGACAAGGCTCCCTTCGGTCAGCGCCACACGGGTCAGGCCGCCGGGAATGATGTTCACCCCCGTGGGCGACACCAGCGCAAAGGGGCGCAGGTCAACATGGCGCGGGGCCAGCCCGCTTTCGGTAAAGATCGGTACGGTAGACAGCGATAGCGTGGGCTGAGCAATATAATTGCCGGGGCGGGCACGCAGTTTATCCGCGAAATCAGCAAGCTCTTGTTTCGATGCTGCAGGCCCGACCAACATGCCATAGCCCCCAGATCCGTGGACTTCCTTGACCACCAGATCGGCGAGGTTATCGAGTACATATTGCAGCGATTGCGGCTCTGAACAGCGGTGTGTTTCGACGTTCTTCAGTATCGCTCGGTCGCCGGTGTAAAATTCGACGATCTGCGGCATGTAGCTGTAAATCGCCTTGTCATCAGCGACGCCCGTGCCCGGCGCATTTGCGATGGCAATATTACCAGCGCGGTAGACATCCATAATGCCCGGCACGCCCAGCAGCGAATTTGGATTGAAGGTCAGCGGATCCAGGAATTCATCGTCCACCCGGCGATAAAGCACGTCAATCACCTTGTAACCCTTGGTGGTGCGCATGGCGATATGGCCACCCACCACCCGCAGGTCATGCCCTTCGACCAACTCCACCCCCATCTGGTCGGCCAGAAAGCTGTGTTCGTAATAAGCCGAGTTATGGATACCGGGCGTCAGCACCGCGACACAGGGCCGCCCGCCGCAAGACTTGGGCGCGGAGCCTTCCAACGACCGGCGCAGCTCTTTGGGATAGTCGCTGACCGGCTGCACTTTGACTTTGCTGAACAATTCGGGGAACATTTTCAGCATCGTTTCGCGATTTTCCAGCATATAACTGACGCCAGAAGGGGTTCGCGCATTGTCTTCCAAGACAAAGAAATCATCCTCGCCCGTGCGCACAATGTCAGTGCCAACGATATGGGTGTAAACGCCACCCGGCGGGCTGAAGTCGATCATCTGCGGCAGGAAAGCGTCATTCTTAGCGATCAACTCCATCGGGACAATGCCCGCACGGATGATCTCTTGCCGGTTATAGATATCGTGCAAAAATGCGTTGATAGCACGGACGCGCTGGTCGATCCCCTTGGCCAGTTTGGTCCATTCGCGCGACGACAGGATACGGGGCACCAGATCGAAAGGAATCAGGCGTTCCTCGGCATCAGTCTGGCCGTAGACATTAAAGGTAATGCCGGTGCTGCGAAAAAACGCTTCGGCTTCGCTCGTTTTTTTCGCCAACCGTTCGTTGTTCTGTTTGGCAAACCAGTCGCCGTATGTGGCGTATGGATAACGTGGGCCATCCGGACCCTGCATTTCATCGAAAGGTGAAGGTTTGCCTATCATGCACCTAATCTATCGCAATTCGGTGGTGTGACAATGATCCCCTTCTAAACTAGAGGCATTTGACAGGGACTGCCTGTATTTTGTGCGAAGGTGCTGGATGGTGACCGGATCAGGCGCGCAGATGCACCTGTGCGCTCAGTGAATTTTGATCGGCAACAGCACACATTCTGAGTAGAGCATGTCGATCTCGGAAGGATCCAGAAGGCCGGGCTGGCAGTAACGGGGCGTGGCGAACTGGCGGACCTCGTCGGGGACGATACCGGGTGCCGCAAATCGGCGATCCAGCGACAGGATCGCGGCGGTTGCGGGCAGGACGACCGATGCAATTTCGGCAGCATATTTTGCAAAAAGAGGCTGATCACCCAGGTACATGATCTCGTGGGTAACGAATTCATCGTTCTTTTGCTGTGGGTAGACGACCATCGCGACCAATCCCTCTGGCGTGTCAATCGCCAGATGACGCAGACGCAGGCCCTGATGGTCCTCTATGATTTTGCGATCTTTGCGGTTTAACCTGTCGGCAATGGTCAGTGCATTTTCGTGCAGTGTAAACCCTGCCGCCGCGTCGCGCGGATGCCAGACCAGGCGTTCCGCATCCAATACGGTCAGGCCTGCGTTGACCAGCACCTTCACCGCCGCTTTGGCGGATGAGAAATTGGTCACCGTCACCGCCGGGTCAGAGGTTGCCAGCTTGATCATCTTCTGGCCGATGCCCTGCCCGCGATATTCTTTGAGCACATACCAGGAGGTCATATCCGCCGTGGTGCGACGTCCGGCGCTGGTGATGCGTTCGGCATAGACCAAGCCCAGCACACCGATCATACGGCCTGCGTCCCGCACGATGATCGCATAGCGGCCCTCAGGCCCGCACCACCGTCCAGCGAGCAAGGTGCGCCATCCCTCGATATCCCACTTGGCCCGAACAAAGACGTCGTTCATGAACTGTGCGACTTCCTCGCGTTCATCTGGGCGGGCATAGGCGATATCAAGCATTGGTTTGCTCCCTGACCAACGGATCAATGGCGATCCAGTCGGCGCGATTGTTGTGGGACAGACGCGCGGCAAGGGCATCGCAGAACTCCCAAACCACCTCCGGGGTTTGCAGATGGTGGGTGACCAGCCCTGTTGCTTCGTCCTTGTCAGCAAGGCCTGTGCGGCGTTCTCGGAGGTGCGTGACACATTGCTCAAGCGTCTTGGCCTCGCCCGCGAATTGCGCGTCGGGCCGCCAGCGCAGCGGTTCGATATGGCCGTTGATCTGGTGCAAGCCGGAAGGATGCTGGCGCAGGCTGCGCCGGTCAAAACCCGAAAGCGCGAGATAGCCCCAGTCCGAAAGATGCGGCACCACTTGATCACCGATGCGGTTCCACGGCGGCACAAAGATTGGCGTAAGACGTGGCAAGGCTGCAGCCTGCATCCGTCGCCAGCCCTCGCGCAGGTCCGTTTCCTGCAGCGCCAGATCACGCGATACGCCCACTTCGGAGGCGCGCAAGCCTTTGGGTTCGTGGTTTTTATGAGCAAAGCCGTGCTGCATGGACCAGACATGCGGCGCGGTTTCCAACAGGGGCGCAAGCCCCGGATCAATCTGCGCGGGGATCACGGCCAGATGCAAAGGTGCACCGTATTTCCCACTCAAACCAATCAAGCGGCGCAATGCATCGGTGGGTGCTTCCGTGTCGTCGTCGCGCCACCAGAACGTGGGCCGTTCACCCGCTGCCCGCCACAGCTCCAACTCGGTCTCAAGATCTTGCCACGTCGCCATGCTTGAATATGCCTTTTGGTTTGATCCCAGTCGGGCAGGTGCATTCCATAGAAACCCGTCTTTGTCGATATGCGCTTTGCCCGCTCACCCGCCCATCACGTTTTAAAGAGAAGCGGAACCATCCCCTTGGCGGCGTCGTTTCTAGGCCCAGATTTCAAACAAACAACACCAAAGGATAAGAACTATGCAAAGCAAATTCTTGATGGCGCTGCCCTTCGTCGCCCTTGCCGCGACAGCCAATGCGCAGACCTACACAGCCCAGAACAAGGTTGAAGTCACCCCCGTCACCAACAGCAGTTTTTCAGTACCTTCGTCCGGTCGGTATGGGGCACAAGGTACATGGTGTGCTGCTGCCGATTATGCGATGCGGGTTCTGGGCCAGTCCGGCACGACGCGGGTTTATATTCAGCAAGCAAAAGCCGCGAACAGCGGTCCGGTGACCTTTGGCCTCGACCCTGGCACCGCCGCACCGCAGTCGGTGTTCAGCGTTGGCGCTTCGCTGGATGTGCCCGGCTCCAACCTCTCAATCGACCACGCAATCCAGTTCTGCCGCACGATCTCGCGCAGCTCTCCATAACACGACACTGAGCCAGTCAGCGTGCCAGCTGGCTGGCCTCACGCGCCAAGGCTTCGATCTGATCCCAGTCGCCTGCGGCCACCAGATCGGAGGGGCAGACCCAGCTGCCGCCCGCGCAGATGACATTGGGCTGGGCCAAATAATCGGGCGCGTTCTTTGGGTTCACACCTCCCGTGGGGCAAAACGTGATTTGCGGCAGCGGACCGCCGATCCCTTTAAGAGCCGGTACACCGCCCGACGCTTCTGCAGGGAAAAATTTCAGCACATCATAACCGCGTTCCAGCAGCGCCATCGCCTCGGACGCGGTAGCAGCACCGGGCAGCATCGGCAAGCTGGCGGCTTCGGCAGCGTCCAGCAACGCAGGCGTAGACCCCGGAGAGACACCAAAGGTTGCGCCGGCTTTGACCGCTGCCGTGACGTCCGCAGGGGTTACGAGGGTACCCGCGCCGACATGTCCCCCTTCGACCGATGCCATTTCGGTGATGACATCTAGTGCTGCGGGGGTGCGCAGGGTCACTTCAAGCACCGGGAGACCACCCCGCACCAGCGCTTCGGCGAGCGGGCGGGCATGGGCCACATCATGCACCACAAGCACCGGAATGATTGGCGCAAGAGCACAAAGCTTGCGGGTTTCGACAGAGCGATTGCGTTCAGTCATAGCGTTTTCCTTACCAGCCAAAGACAGTGGCACCGTCATCTGCAGCACCCACCGCAGCACGGAAGGGCGCGAATAGCTCGCGGCCCGTACCTGCGTGATTGCCGCTGAGATCGGCGGTTACCGGGGTACGATCTGCAGCATCCGGCGCGAGGTTTTCCAGCGTTCCTGCCACCGCATCAACGCGCAGCATGTCTCCGTCGCGCACCTGTGCGATTGGCCCGCCGTCCATCGCTTCGGGACAGACATGGATCGCGGCAGGCACCTTGCCCGACGCACCCGACATGCGCCCGTCGGTAATCATCGCTACTTTATGCCCACGCCCCTGAAGGATCGCCAGCATCGGCGTCAGGCTGTGCAGTTCCGGCATACCGTTGGCTTTCGGTCCCTGGAAACGCACAACAACGATGACGTCACCCGTAAACTCGCCTGCCTTGAACGCGGCCTTCGCTTCTTCCTGATTGTGAAACACCCGCGCCGGTGCCTCGATCACATGGAACTCCGGTTTGACCGCGGACACTTTGATCACGCCCGTCCCAAGGGATCCGGCCAGCCGTTTCAAACCGCCCGTGGCCTGAAATGGATCCGTGACGGGCTTGAGGATCTTGTCATTCAGGCTCTCTTTCGTGCCCTCACGCCAGATCAACTCTCCGTCTTGCAAGAAAGGCTCTTGGGTATATTCCGCAAGCCCCCCACCCGCGACAGTCTTGGTATCGGGGTGCAGCAGCCCGCCTTCCAGCAATTGGCCGATCATATAGCCCAGACCGCCTGCCGCATGGAAATGGTTCACGTCCGCCAAACCGTTGGGATAGACCCGCGCCAGCAACGGCACGATGTCGGAGATCTCAGAGAAGTCTTCAGGCGTGAGCATGATGCCCCCCGCCCGTGCCATTGCGACCAGATGGATCAACAGGTTGGTCGAGCCACCCGTCGCCATCAGCCCGACCATGCCGTTCACAAAAGCCTTTTCATCCAGAATATCGCAGACCGGTGTATAGCTGTTGCCCAGCGCCGAAAGCGACAGTGCACGCCGCGCGGCCTCGGTCGTCAGCGCCTGCCGCATATCGGTATTTGGCGTGACAAAGCTGGACCCCGGCAGGTGCAGGCCCATGAATTCCATCAGCATCTGGTTGGTGTTGGCCGTACCATAAAAGGTGCAGGTGCCCGGTCCGTGATAGGCGGCCATTTCAGCGGCCATCAATTCGGGTCGACCCACTTCGCCTGCGGCAAATTTCTGGCGGACCTGCGCCTTGTCATCATTGGCCAGACCGCTGGTCATGGGACCCGCAGGAACAAAAACGGCGGGCAGATGGCCGAAGGCCTGTGCGCCGATCACCAGACCGGGGATGATCTTGTCACAGACACCCAGGAATACGGCGGCGTCAAACACGTTGTGGCTCAGCGCCACTCCGGCGGCCATCGCGATTACATCGCGTGAAAACAGGCTCAGCTCCATACCCGCCTCGCCCTGGGTCACGCCATCGCACATGGCAGGCACGCCGCCTGCAACCTGCGCAGTGCCGCCGACACTGCGGGCGGCGGCGCGGATCACATCGGGGAAATGCTCGAACGGCTGATGCGCCGACAGCATGTCGTTATAGGCCGTCACTATGCCAAGATTTCCACCCACGCCAGTCGCCAGCGGCGCTTGATCCACACCCGCCGCAGCATAGGCATGCGCCTGCCCGCTACACGACAAATGCGCGCGCGATGGCCCTTTGCTGGTCGCATTGCGCATCCGCTCAAGATAGCCGTCCCTGCTGGGGCCGCTACGGTCGATGATGCGGTCGGTAATCTCTTGGATCTTGGCCTGAACCATGTGATTTCTCCCAATATGTTAGCGCTAACTTAATCCTAAGTACGCTGAATTTGCGATCCATGCAACTGTCGCGTTGTCAGATACAGCGACCCCCATCCACCTCCATGCAAACCCCGGTGATCATGCTGGCTTCGTCCGAGCAAAGGTAGCAGGCTGCATTGCCCATGTCTTCAGGTGTAGAGAAGCGGCCCAGCGGGATGGTCGCCAGAAACTTGGCCCGCATTTCGGGCGTATCCTCGCCCAGAAAGCTCTTGAGCAGCGGGGTTTCTCCGGCCACGGGGTTCAGTGCGTTCACGCGGATGCCCGCAGGGGCCAGTTCCACCGCCATCCCTTTGGTCGCATTGTTCATCCAGCCTTTAGAGGCGTTGTACCAGCTCAACTTGGGGCGCGGGCTGACCCCTGCGGTGGAGGCAACATTGAGGATTGCACCCTGCCCTCGTTCCTTCATCAGCGGCACGATAGCGCGAGCGGTCAGGTAGACCGATTTAACGTTCACCGCGATCACGCGGTCAAAGTCCTCTTCCGAGATATCCTCCATCGCGGCGGGCAGGTGCGTGACACCGGCGTTGTTGATCAGGATGTCGATCTGCCCCCAAAGCTCCATGGCCCGATCAGCCATCTTTTGCACGTCCGCCGAATCCGCCACATTGGTGGTGATCACCTCAACCCCCGCGCCCAGCTCATCCGCCAAGGCCTGCGCCATCTCTGTGTTGAGGTCCGCAATCAGCACCTTGCCCCCTTCGGCGTGAAACTTGCGCACGATCCCCGCGCCAAAGCCCGAAGCCCCGCCGGTTACAATCGCTGTCTTGTCCTGAAGCCGCATGATGTTCCTCCTATCCGTGCAAAGCTGCCACTGTCTTGAGCGTCGAAAAGCCGTAAAGCGCCTCGAACCCCTTTTCACGTCCGTGCCCCGACAGGCCACTGCCACCAAACGGCAATTCCACCCCGCCCCCGGCACCATAGTTGTTCAAGAACACCTGTCCCGCCCGCAGACGTTTGGCCAATCGCATCTGCCGCGCACCGCTATCGGACCAGACCGACGCGACCAGCCCGTAGGCCGTGCCATTGGCGATACTGACCGCTTCCTCTTCGGTGTCAAACGGGATGACCACCTGTACCGGGCCAAAGATTTCATCCTGCGCCAGCCGATGGTCGGGGGACACCCCGGTAAAGAGCGTGGGTGCCACATAGGCACCGCCTTCGGGCGCGCTTTCCACGACCTGCCCGCACGCCGCGACCTCGAGGTCCGCGCCTTGCGCCAGAAATCCTTCAACGATCTGCTTTTGTCGGGCGGACACAAGCGGGCCCACGTCCAGATCATCCATCGCCGGACCCGCCCGCAGCGCCGCATAGCGTGCCGCCATGCCACTGACGACCTCGTCATAACGACTGCGATGCACTAAGATACGTGAAGATGCGGAGCAGGTCTGGCCCGCATTCTGGATGCCCGCGTTGGTCAGAAACGGCAACGCCGCCGCCACATCTGCATCCTCGAACACCAGTTGCGGGGATTTGCCGCCCAGTTCCAAGGTTACTGGCACCACGTTTTGCGCCGCTGCGGACTGGATCAATTTGCCTACGCCCACCGAACCGGTGAAAGAAATATGCCGCACGCCCGGATGCGCGGTCAGGGCAGCACCGGCCTCGGCCCCCAAGCCCGGCACGACATTCAACGCGCCTGCGGGTAGACCTGCTTCATGGGCGATCCCGGCGAATGCCAAAGCGGTCAGGCAGGCTTCCTCGGCGGGTTTCAGCACGGCGGCATTGCCCATCGTCAGGGCTGCCCCCACCGATCTGCCGATGATCTGCATCGGGTAGTTCCATGGGATGATATGGCCCGTCACCCCATGTGGTTCGCGCATCGTATAGACGGTATAGCCGTCGAGAAAAGGAATGGTGGTGCCATGAATTTTGTCCGCCGCCCCCGCGTAGAACTCCATATAGCGGGCCAGCGCGATCACATCGGCGCGGGCCTGTTTCAGCGGTTTACCAACGTCCAGTGCTTCAAGCTCGGCAAGTGTCTCCACATGCTCCAGCACCTTTTGCCCGATACGGTGCAGGATGCGTCCCCGCTCAAAGTTCGCCAGGCGCCCCCATTCACCCTCCAACGCCTGCTCTCCCGCCGCGACCGCGCGGTCGATATCTGCCTCCGTCCCACGCGCAATTGCGCAAAGCGTGCTGCCGTCAGACGGATTGCGCAGGTCCAGCGTTTCACCGCTCTCACCCGGTGCCCAAACGCCCCCGATAAAGCAATGCGATGGGTCAATTCCAAGGGGGCGCAGGGACATGGTCTATATCTTTCACAGAAGTTGTCTTGCGAGACTAGGCGACCCGTCGCGCAGATTCAAATGCTGCGCTCGAAAGTGACCGTGCCATCGCAAATCGTTACCATCGCGTGCACGCGCGGCACGTCGGCGGGCGACACGGCGGTGATGTCTTCGGTCAAGATCACGACATCGGCCATCATGCCGGACGACAGTTGGCCCTTGCGGTGCTCATTGAACTCCACCCAGGCGTTGTCGCGGGTATAGCTCGCCAGCGTATCCATCAGTGTCTGCGACTGGTCCGGCCAATCAGGCCCCAAATCAAGGGGTGCGATGGCGGCTTTGATGTTGTCCATTACATTGACGGGCATTACGGGCCAGTCTGTGGAAAAGACCATCTTGGCCCCGGTGTCACGGATCGTCTGCCAGGCATAGGCCCCTTCAATCTGATGCCGGTGCAGATAATCGCCAACGGCTCCGGGCGCAAATATATGGCCGCATGGCGCATGGCCCGGCTGGATAGAGGCGACAATATCGAGCGCATTCAAGCGGGGGATATCGGCGGGATGCATAACTTCAAGATGCTCGATCCGGTGGCGGCTGTCGCGCTTGCCATTTGTTTCCCGCGCAACCTCGAAGGCGTCGATTGTGCGGCGCACGCCCGCGTCACCGATGGCATGGACGGCGATTTGAAAGCCGTGTTTGTCAGCTTCGCATGCAGCGGCGACGAAATGATCCTGCGTGAAGACCTCTTCGCCGGTGTTGCCGCCCGCGCCCATATCGCCGGGATAGGGCTCTAGCATCAGCGCTGTGCCGCTTTCGACCACACCGTCGATGAACATCTTCATATGCCCGCACCAGACCTTGTCCCCTTGATAGGCATCGCGCATCGGTACGCCTTCGGTCACGATCCGGGCGATGTCATCCGTGCCCTTGAAGTGAAACGGTACCATCGTCCGACAGTGCAAACGACCTTCGACCTCAAGTTCGCTCAGCAGTTCCAACTGGTAGCGGTTGCCGTCCATCAAGTGCAGGCCGGTGATGCCCTGCCCCGCGCAATGCAGCAGGCCCTGTTCGATGGCATCCTTATCCATTTCGCGCTCGGCCGGCGTCGCTGCGGGAAATGGGTCGCGCCCCGTGACCAGCCCCAACATGTCGCGCCCCTTGTTGCGGGTCATCTCAAGGATCGGGCCGTAGGCTCCCGGTTCAAGCAATGCCCCGCTGGCTTTGCCATCCGCGCCCATGACGATCTGCGACCCCGCATCCACCGTGCCACCATCCAGCAGATTTGCCGCTTGCAAAGCCGCCGTATTGGCCCAAATCGTATGGTGATCCGGCGCGAATACGGCGAGCGGACGATCCGCGATAATCTGGTCAAGGTCGTGGCGCGTCAGCGTCTGTCCGGTGCCCAGAATGTCATAGTCAGCCATGACGCAGAACACCAAGTCATCATCGGGGTTGGCCTCCGCATAGGGCAGGATATGCGCCTTCTTCTCGTCCAGCCCCTGCACGCCATAAAGGCTAAGCAGGGACAGTTCGACCGACCCGCCAAACAGATGCACATGGCTGTCGATGAACCCCGGCAGCACCGTGCCGCCCTGCGCGTCGATGATGCGGGTATTCTCGCCAGCGAGAGCAGCGATTTCTGCATCGTTACCTACCGCGCTCAGCGTGCCGCCCGTGATGGCAAGGGCCTGCGCATCTGGCTGTTCGGGATCAAAGGTGATCAACCTCCCGTTGCGAATAATGATATCTGGGGCTTCAGTCATGGCCGGTCTCCGGTTGGCACTGCCGCCTTGCTATCAAAGCGGTGCCTTGCCTGCCAAGGCCCCGAGAACCACCGCGCTCAACAATCCGTTGCCCGACAGATAGCCACTGTCGCCCGCACCGGACACGCCACAAGCCGCACCACCGCCTGCATAGAGGTTGGTTATGGCGCTGCCGTCCTGCCGCAGCACCTGTGCGGCGTCATTGATCCGTAGTCCGCCCTGGGTGTGGAAAAGCGCCCCCGTCACGCGCACCCCGCAAAAGGGCGGCGCGAGCGGTTTGCCCTGAAACTTCCGGCCAAAGGCGTCCGGCCCTTCCGTGGGTATATTTGCCAAGGTTTCGCGCAGGGTGTCCGCAGGCAGACCCAGATCCTGTGCGAGCGCATCAATTGTGTCGTGCTGGCGCACGGCACCTACTGATTGCGCCTGTTTGAAATCCTCGAACTGGCCAGCAATCTCGGCGATGCGCCCATCGAAGATTGCAAAGGCTTCGCCACCCTCCTGCGCCAGCACCGCGCGCGCCGCTTCGGAATAGCCTTGCGCCTCGTTCCAGAACCGTTCGCCTGCACGGTTCACCTGCACGCCGCCTTCGCTCATTGTCGCCCATGTGATCAGGATGCCGTGCGGGTGAGCCACATTGCCGTGTCCTTGGTAAGCGCCCATGTGTATCAATGCCGCGTCAAGTTCAGCACCCCAGCGCATGGCGTCGCCCTGATTACCGTCATGGCCGAACCACTGCCCCTCCGCGATGTCCGGCATGTTCTCGGCCACCATGTCGCGGTTGCCGCCAAAGCCGTTACAAGCGAGGATCAGCTTGCGGCATCCGATATGTTCCTGCCCGCCATCCGGGCGGCTGACGCTGACACCGCGCACCAGTGTGCCGTCCGCATAAAGCGTCTTGGCCCGGCGTTCGCAGATGATGTCGATGCCCTGCGCCTCGCAAGCGGCGCGCAATGCGTTAATCAGCTCCGCCCCTGCCCGCGTAGGCAATCCGTGCATCCGGCGGCGGCTGTGGCCGGGGTAGGCAAAATTGGTGACGACAGAGAAAGGCAGGTCATGCGCCGCCATCAGCCAATCGATCACTCGGGCGGCATTCCCTGCTAACAGATCAACCAGCGCCGGGTCGTTTTCGTTGTGCGCCTTGGCCTGAATGTCAGACGCAAACAGCGCGGCGCTATCATCAATGCCGGCCGCCTTTTGCACCTGCGTGCCTGCCGCAGGAATCAAACCAGCCGATAGCGCGGTAGAGCCGGAAGGCACTGCGTCAGCCTCGATCACCAGCACCTCTTGGCCCGCCTCATGGGCCGACAGAGCCGCGACCAATCCGCAGGCACCTGCTCCAATGATCAGCGTCTCGACCTCGAAATCAAAGGCGTCGGGTGGGGAGGCGATGGCGTCAGTCATGGCTGTCGTAGCTTTGTCCCTTGGCCAGCATTTCGTCGGTGCCGATCACCTCGTTCAACCCGTCGAAATCAAACATTCGGTCAGCAAAGGGTTTGTTGCTGCCGTTCTCGTGCAGGCTGGCATAATAGGCTTGCGCGGTTTTCGCCAAGGCCCGCACAATGCCGCCGGGGAAGATCGCGATGGAGAACCCCTGTGCCTGCAAATCCGCAGCGCTGCTGATGGGGGTCGCCCCGCCTTCGACCATATTGGCCAAAAGGGGCACACGGGCCCCGAAGGTCCGGGTGATCTGCTCCATCTGGTCGCGGCTTTGCGGTGCTTCGATAAAGAGCACGTCCGCCCCCGCTTCAAGATACCGCTCCGCGCGGTCGATGGCCGCCGTCAGCCCTTCGACAGCAATCGCATCAGTGCGCGCCACGATCAATGTGTCCTCGGATGCCCGCGCATCAGCCATCGCAGCAACTTTGCCCGCCATCTCTCCCACCGGAATGAGCGACTTGTCCTTCAGATGACCACAGCGTTTCGGGTATGTCTGGTCTTCGACCTGCAAGGCGGACGCCCCCGCGCGTTCATAAAGCCGCATCGTGCGTTGTGCGTTCAGCGCATTGCCAAAACCGGTATCGGCGTCAATGATTACAGGCAGGTTCACGCGGTCGGCGATTAAGGTCATCGTGTCGGCCATTTCGCTAACCGAACTCAGGCCAATGTCGGGCCGCCCCAGCCGCGTATAGGCCACGGCAGCACCACTAAGATACAGCGCCTCGAACCCGGCAGCTTCGGCCAGTGCCGCGGTCAGCCCGTCATAGACACCGGGCGCGGTGAGGATATCGGTTTGGGTCAGACGTGCCTTGAAGCTCATGCTGAGCCCTCCAGCCATGCCAGCGCCTGCGCGCATGTCATCTGATGCGTGACCGTGCCGAGCGACAGAATGGTGGCATCATGCACCTCGTCCCGAAACGCCGCGCAGCCATCGGTCAACATCGCCGTTTCAATATTGCGCAGATGCGCGTCGCGCAGGGTGGAGGCGACGCCGCCGTTGGTCACGATCCCGCCGACGATCAGATGGTCGATGCCCATCGCACGCATGATGTATTCCAGGCGGGTCTGGTAGAAGGCGGAGTAAGCCACCTTTTCGATCACAAAATCCGCCGGATGCAGCGTATCCACAACTGTATGGCCAAAGCTGCCGGGTTCAAAGTCACCTTTCGCAAGAAAGGGACGCAATTCCTTGAGGTGCGGCGCGATCAACGGCTCGCCATCGGGG
This sequence comes from Sulfitobacter noctilucae, assembly GCF_000622365.1. GTDB lineage: Bacteria > Pseudomonadota > Alphaproteobacteria > Rhodobacterales > Rhodobacteraceae > Sulfitobacter > Sulfitobacter noctilucae. The sequence continues at coordinate 61,602 of NZ_JASC01000004.1, forward strand.
CCCGGCACCAGTGTAAACTGTGCCGAGATGTAATGTCCTCCCTTGGCTCGCAACGCCTTGACCAACGGCGCGACGCGGTCGGGCAAAGCGGCGATACTGTCCGCCACCTGCCCGGCGCGACCATAGGCCCCTTCGGGATGGATAAAGTCGTTTTGCAGATCAATCGTCAGCAAAGCAGTGCGGGCGGGGTTCCAGCCGGTGGGATCGCTCATGCTGTGTCCTTTGCGGGTTCGATGATGGTATTGCCGAAATCGTCCACACGGCCCTTGAGGCCCGGTTCGATCAGGACGGTTGTGTCGGGCTGTTCCAGAATGGCGGGGCCGTTGATGATTGTGCCCACGGGCAAATTAAGCCGGTCGTAAATCGCCGTCTCGTGCCATTCAGTGCCGAAATGCACAGCGCGCGTCGCCTTGGGACTGACCGCGACTGTTGACGTGGGGGCCAGCGTGGACAGATCGAACTTTGGCCGCTTGCCCGTTACAGCAGAGCGCAGATTGATGATCCGCCGTGTGCCGTTTTTCAGCAGCCTGCCGAAGGTCGCCTGATAGGCGGTGTCGAAGGCGGCCTCAACTTCGGCCTTGGTGGGCAGTGTCACTTTACCATCCTTCACTTCAACGCTCAGCGGGACAGAAACCGTATGCGTCTGCCCGACATAGGCCATGTCCAACTCGAACCCGACCTCGCGTGCTTCGAAGGTGGTGCGAGCGGCATCCAGCAAGGCCATACCACCATCCGTGTGATCTTGCATGAACTGCGCCAATGCGGCTTCATCCAGCGTCGAGACCAGTGTGTTCACCGTCTGCACAAAATCCTGCCGCATGTCGGCAATGACGCACCCCATTGCGGAAGTTACACCGGGATATCGGGGAACAATTGCACTGGCGATGCCGACCTCTGCCAGCATGGCCCCAGCATGCAGCGCACCGCCGCCTCCGAAGGGCATGAAGGCAAAGCGTTTTGGGTCAAAGCCGCGCTCAATGCTGACCAGACGGATCGCTCCGGCCATGCGGGAATTGGCGACCTTCAGGATTGCCTCGGCCGCCGCCAGCGTGTCTAACCCCAGCGGTTGGCCCACATGCACATCAATTGCCTTTTTTGCAGCCTCCACGTCCAGCCGCTCCAGCTTGCCGCCGATGGGGTTTTCCGGATCAATCCGGCCCAGCACCACATTAGCGTCCGTCACCGTGGGGCGATCATTGCCCAGACCGTAGGCCACCGGCCCGGGATCCGATCCGGCGCTTTCGGGGCCGATGTTCAGCAAGCCGCCTTTGTCCACCCAAGCAATGGAACCGCCACCCGCGCCGATTGTGGTAATCTCGATCATCGGCGCACGGACGACCATGCCAAAATCGATGGCGGTTTGCGGCGACAGCATCGATTTGCCTTCGGAGATCAAGGACACATCAAAGCTGGTGCCGCCCATGTCACCTGTGATGACATTGTCGAAGCCAGCGGTGGACGCAATGTAGGCCGCCGCGATGACACCCGCAGCAGGGCCAGAGAGCGCCGTGCGTACCGGCAGGCGGCAGGCAGTGTCCACCGCCATCACGCCGCCGTTCGACTGCACGATCATGAACTCACCGTCAAAGCCGCCCTTTTTGAGGGCCGCTTCCAACCGGCCCAGATAGCCGGAAACCTCGGGTTGCAGATAGGCGTTAAGAGCGGTGGTGGAAAAGCGTTCAAACTCACGGATTTCCGGCAGGATTTCCGAGGATGCCGATACATGGGGGTTGGGCCAAATCTCGCGCACCGCCGCCACAGCATGTGCTTCGTTTTCGGGGTTGGCATAGGCGTTGGCAAAGAGGATCGACACCGCCGCGCAGCCGTCTTCCATCAATTGCTGCGCCGCGTTGCGCACAGCTTCCAGATCGACGGGTGTGCGGATATCGCCGCTCGCCAAGGTCCGCTCCGGCACTTCCAACCGGTTTCGGCGGTCCACCACCGGCTCGAAATCGCCGCGCAGCCCCCATGTGCGGGGCCGGTCGCGGCGGCGCATTTCCAGCACGTCGCGCAGGCCTTCGGTGCAGATCACGCCTGTCTTGGCACCCTTGCGTTCCAGCAGCGCGTTGGTGCCGGCCGTGGTTCCGTGCACCACCACAGAGATCTCTGATAGGTCCGCGACCTCGCGCCGGATGCCGTCCAGAAACCCGCCCGATTGGTCGGGCCGCGTTGTCGGCACCTTGGCGACCGCTGCCGTGCCATCAGCCTCGTTCAGCACGAAAACATCCGTAAAGGTGCCGCCCACATCAACACCGATCATGCGGCCCTTGCTTACTGCGCTCATTGGTCTGCCTCCCGCCATGCGGTGCCATAGGTTTCATCTGCCTTGGTATCTGTCATCAGCCCCCGCGCCACATCGCGAGCGATAGCGCTTGCCGCGCGGTCCGCTGTCGCGCCGTATCCGCCGCCACCGGGGGTTTCCAGCCGCACAGCCTGCCCCTGCTTCAACTTGATACCGCGCATCTTCGAGGCCAATGGCGGGCTGTCCCAGCCGTCGTCCTGTTCAAAATGAAAGACATTCATTGCCGCGTCGCCGCCACCCGCAATTCCTTTGGGCGCAAAGCGACCGCGTTCGCCAAACAGAAACGCCTCGGCACCATTCTTCTCCAGCACTTCAATTTCGTAGGTGGCACCCACCCCGCCGCGATGCGCACCTGTGCCGGCGCTATCAGGCCGCAGTGCCCATTGCCGGAACATCACGGGATAGGCCGCTTCCAGAATTTCCATCGGCGGGATCGTCGCGGTCGAAATGGGCGCATTGCCGTGGTTCAAACCGTCACTTTCTGGAGAGCCGCCGTGGCCGCCCCCGTAAAAGCTGAACATCACCCAGGGCTGCCCGTTGCTGCGCTTGCCTGCAATCGAAAGGGCGTTGATCGTGCCATAGGCATTGGCCACCACGCGGTCCGGTGCCGCACCTGCAAAGGCACAGAACACCACGTCGATCATCCGCAGGATCGTTTCGGTATAACCACCAGTCGGAGCGGGAAATTCCGCCGACAAAAGCGAGCCTTCGGGTACAACCACATTGATTGGGCGCATCACGCCTGCGTTGGCGGGCAGGCTGGGAAAGATATGTTTGATCGCCACATAGGCCGTCGCCACAGTGGTTGGCAGCGCGATGTTCACGGGCCCCGCGCATTGTGGCGCTGATCCGGTGAAATCAAGCGTCATCGTATCGTCCTTGATCTCAAGCGCGACCTTGATCTTCAGCGGCTCATCCACGATGCCATCGTTGTCCAGAAAATCCTCCGCCTCCCAGCGGCCATCCGGCAGCCCCTCCAGCTCCGAGCGCATCAACGCTTCGGCGCGGTGGCCCAGCGCCTCAAGTGCCCCACTCACCGTTTCGGCCCCGTATTCATCCAGCAGTTCGTCCATCCGCCGGATGCCTAGATCAAGCGCGCCCATCTGGCCGTTCAGATCGCCCATCGCTGATTGCGGCAGGCGGGTGTTGCGTAGCAGGATGTCGATGATGTCCTGATTGGTCTTGCCTGCACTGGCCAGCTTGACGGGCGGCAGGACAAAGGCCTCCTGAAAGACTTCGGTCGCGGCAGGGTTGTAGTTGCCGGGCACGTTACCGCCCACATCGTGCCAATGGCCGACCGACGCCAGATAGCAGAACAGCTTACCATCGCGAAAGTAGGGGCGCACCAGCCGCATGTCGCTGAGGTGCGTACCGCCGATATGGGCATCATTGAAAATATAGATGTCACCGTCGGCCAGATCACCATCGGCGGCGGCCTTTTCGATCACAGCCTGTACGGCAAATGACATCACGCCGACGAAAATCGGCAGGCCGGACTTACCCTGCACCAGCGTATCGCCGGACACCGCGTGATACAGCCCATGACTGGCGTCATGCGCTTCGGCGATGATGGGGTTGAAGGCAGCACGGAACAAGGTCGCGTCCATTTCATCGGCGATCTGCTCCATCCGGCCTGACAGGACAGAGAGCGTGATTGGATCAATCTGCGGTTTCGCTTCGGTGCTCATACGTTTGCCTTTACCTCTGCCATGTCGTTCCAGACATCTTGATGTGTGATTTTGCCGTCGATGATTTCGAAGCGGTCAATGAAGCGGATGCCATCAAAGGTTGTGCCGTCCAGCCAGACGCCATGCAATATGCCGCGCGCATAGACTACGGCGGCGGCCCCTTCGGATTGCATTGCGTCAAACCCTTCGTAGGTTTTCGCGACCGATTTATAGCGCGGCTTGGACCATGCGATCAGCTCAGAGAGCCGGGTCATCGGGGCGGCACCGGGAAACTGCATTGCAAAATCAGGGGCCAGCATCGCCTCCGCGGCCCCAAGATCACGCTGCTCCATCGCTGAAAGATAGGTCCGAACGACCGCGACCGGATCGGGCAGCGCTGCGGCCCCTTTGCGCGTGGTGCGCCCCCGGTAATAATGATCGGATTCCATTTCGTGCATCATGATGGTGACGGCGTCCGGCGGCGCTGGCAAAACAAGACGGACCGCATCGGTCAAAGCCTCGCCAAGACGGCGCTTGTCATCGGCGGTATAGCCTTTCAGGATATGCAGTTCGACAATCGGCATCACACCTCCCCTCACAAGTTGTATTATTTATAATACCAGATGCAGGATATTGTGAATACATTATCTTGCATTTCTAGGATTCGCCGATAATGTGAAATGGAACCGAAGGGAGATTGATTTCGTGAACGGGGCGGCACCATCCAGATTGCCAGAAGGCGCCAAGGCGCAGCGCGTCTACCTGTCCTTGCGCGATCAGATCACTGGCGGGGCGCTTGCCTCGGGTGACAGTCTTCCGGGCGAACAACGGCTGGCCGAAAGCTTTGGCGTGTCGCGTGTCACTGTGCGCCGGGCACTTGATGCGCTGGCGGGCACCGGGTTGATCGACAGGAGGGCGGGCAGCGGTACAGTCGTGCGAGACAGAGGTGGCGCGGAGATGCCCGTGGCGATGAACCTCGCCACGCTGATGCCGCAACTGGTCGAGATGGGGCACAGCACTACGGCGCGGCTGTTGGCGTTTTCCTATGGTACAGCACCTGAATTTGTCGCTCGTTCGATGGAGCTGGAAGCGGATGCGGACATCCAGATCGCCATCCGCGTGCGCAGCGCCGATGACACGCCGTTTTCGCATCTCACCACCTATGTCCCGGCCAATATCGCCCGCAATTACTCGGAGGACGATCTCGCCAACCATCCGCTTTTCACCTTGCTGGAACGCAGCGGGGTCGAGATCGCTCATGCCCATCAATCGGTGACAGCCACGCTTGCCGGACCCGAGGTTGCAGAGGCATTGAACGTCGCTGTGGGCACTGCGCTCTTGTCGCTCAAACGGGTGGTGCGGGATGTGGATGGCAAAGGGGTCGAATACCTCTCGGCGCTTTACCGGCCCGATATGTTCCGGCTTGAGATGCCGCTGACCCGCGTTGGCACAGGGGCCGGGCGCCATTGGGAACCCGCCATCGGCAAAGACGGCGAGGCATCGGAATGACCGCGCCGCTCACGCTTCTGGACCGCTTGTGGTCAGCGCATGAGGTGCTGCGCCGTGAGGATGGCACTTCGCTCTTGTGGGTGGACCGGCACTTGGTGCACGAAGGATCGCACCATGCCTTTGCCAAGCTTGCCGCACGTAAAGCAGCCGTGGCAGAGCCTGCACTGACCTTTGGTGTTGTGGATCACTATGCGCCCACACGGGGCCGCGAAGGCGCGATGGCTCCCGATGTGGCCCGCATGATCGACACGCTACGGCGCAATGCGGACCAGCACGGCATCCGCCTGTTCGATCTGATGGACCCTGCGCAGGGGATCGTTCATGTGATCGGGCCGGAACAGGGGCTGACCCTCCCCGGACTGTTGATCAACTGCGGCGACAGTCATACGTCAACACACGGCGCCTTTGGCGCTTTGGCCTTTGGCATCGGTGCCACCGAGGTTGCTCATGTCCTTAGCACCCAGACGATCTGGCAGAAAAAGCCGGATGCGATGCGGATCACGGTGGAGGGTGCGCTGGGACCGGGCGTATCGGCCAAGGACATCGCCTTGCATTGGATCGCCCGTCTGGGGACAGGCGGCGCGCAAGGTTTTGCGGTCGAATATGCCGGATCAGCGGTGCGTGACCTGAGCATGGAAGGACGCATGACTCTGTGCAACCTCTCTATCGAGGGCGGTGCACGGTTTGGGATGATCGCACCGGATGACACAACCTTCGCGTATCTCAAGGGGCGTCCCCATGCGCCAAAGGGTATAGCATGGGACGATGCCTGTGCCGATTGGTCGAAACACCGCAGCGATCCGGATGCCGCATTCACCCGTGAGGTGCATATCGACGCGGCCCAGATCGCGCCGACCGTCACATGGGGCACCAGCCCCGAACAGGCCGTTCCCGTCGATGCCGATATACCAACCCCCGCCGCGTTAGAGGCGGACAAGGCCAAGGCAGCCAGCGCAGCGCTTGAGTACATGGGGCTGACAGCTGGCAAGCCGATTGCGGGCACGCCGGTGGATCAGGTGTTTATCGGGTCCTGCACCAATGGCCGCATTGAAGATTTGCGGGCCGCCGGGGCTGTATTGACGGGTCGCCGCGCGAAAGTGCCCGGCATCGTTTCTCCCGGTTCTGCCAAGGTCAAGGCGCAGGCGGAAGCCGAAGGGTTGGACCGCATCTTTATCGAGGCAGGTCTCGAATGGGTCGCTTCGGGCTGTTCGATGTGCGTTGGAATGAACGGGGATCTGGTTGAGTCCGGAAAGCGCTGTGCCTCTTCCACCAACCGCAACTTTCGCGGACGGCAGGGGCGCGGGGCGCGCACGCATCTGATGTCGCCTGCAATGGTTGCCGCCGCCGCCGTAACTGGAGCAATCACCGATGTACGCCCGATGCTGCAAGGACGGGCGGCGTGATGGCGGGCTGGAGCACATATCGCGGGTCTGCGGTATCCTTGCCGCTTGCCAACGTCGATACCGATCAGCTGATCCCCGCGCGGTTCATGTCCGCACCGCGCAGCGAGGGCTATGGTAAGTTTCTGCTGCACGACATGCGCCGGGATGATAGCGGCGCAGACAGCGCAGATTTCGTTCTGAACCGTCACCAAGAGGCAGGCGTCCTCGTCGCGGGGCGCAATTTCGGCAGCGGATCATCGCGCGAAGCTGCGGTCTATGCATTGGTGGATGCAGGCTTTCGCGCTGTGATCGCGCCGGCCTTTGGCGACATATTTGCCAGCAATGCGGTGAACAACGGATTGCTGCCCGCACAGGTCACCGCCGAAGATGCCGAGGTTCTGCACGCCACACTTGGCAAGGACTGCGCCGAGATGACCATCGACCTTGAAACGGGCGTCATGACCCTTGGCAACCGCTCGATTCCGTTCCAGCTGCGCGACAGCTGGCGCACCAAACTGATCAACGGTTGGGATGACATCGACCTGACGCTGCACCACGCTGGCGCCATCGCAGCGTACAAAGACAAACGACATTCGCAAACGCCCTGGGCCTGGCCCAGCGCTGCAGATTAAGACCAGCCGGCCCAGCGTCGGCACACCCGGGCAAAGGGAGTTGCCCGTCACCAAAAGCCGCAGCACAGCGGCACCAACAGGAAGGAAGAAAAATGAAAATGAATATTCTGGGCGGCTTTATCGCCGGATCGACATTGGTGGCCAGCGCCGCCTATGCCGAAGACACTGTAACGGCGGTCCACGCCTTTCCCGAAACGCTGATCTATACGCAGAGCTTTCTGTCCTTTGTGGACAAGGTGAACGAGGCCGGTAAAGGCGTCGTACAGATCGAAGTGCGCGGCGGGCCAGAGGCCATCGGCATGTTCCAGCAGCCCGATGCGGTGCGCGACGGGATCGTCGACATGGTCTATACCCCCGGCTCATTCTACGGTGGTGCGCTGCCCGAGAAAGACGCGATGGTGACGTCGAACCTGACCGCCATCGAGACCCGCGAGAATGGTGGCATCGCGCTGATCGACGAAATCCATCAAGAGAAAATGGGTCTGAAATACCTCGGTTGGTTTGATTCCGGTGTCTGCTACAACCTATGGACCCGTGATGAGCCCACGTTCGATGCCGATGGCAACCTCGACGTTGATGGTCTGAAGCTGCGCGGCAACAACGTCTATAACGCGTTCTTTACCAACTACCTCGGCGCACAGGTCATCGATCTGCCAACAGGCGAAGTATACTCCGCGCTTCAACGTGGCGTGGTGGACGCGACAGGCTGGACCCAGATCGGTTTGATCGATCTTAAGTGGAACGAGTTCCTCAACTACCGGATCGAACCGTGTTTCTTCTCCACCGACCTTGGCGTCATCGTGAACAACGAAAAGTGGGAGAGCCTGTCGGACGAGTCCAAGCAGATCCTGCAGGACGTGGCGATCCAGCACGAGAAAGACAGCGTCGAAGCCTTGCGCACCAAGCGGGACGAAGATTTTGCAGCCCTTGAAGAAGCGGGAATGAAGGTTGTGACGCTGGAAGGCGAAGCAGGCGCCAACTATCTGGCTGCGGCCCGTGAAAAGACATGGGAGCGGATGAAGGAAGTCATGGCCGAACAGCCTGGCGGCACTGACAACTATGACCGTCTGGTTGAGCTGTTCTACAAGCTCGATTGATCGAATAACGACACTGGGGGGCCTGCCAAACCGGCGGGCCCTTTATCTATAAAAGGCAGGCAGCATGACAGCGATCAGCAGAACCTACACGGCACTTCTTTATGCGATGGCGATTGTGTCGGGGGCCACTTTGGTCTGGCTGATGGTATCGGTCATTGCCTCGGTCACGATGCGAAATCTGGGGCTGCAACCGGCGGCCTGGCTCTTCACCTCCGCAGAATACGGCATTCTTTACATGACGATGCTGGGTGCCCCGTGGCTGGTCCGCGAAAAAGGGCATGTGCACATCGAACTGGTCACAGCCGCCCTTCCTGAAGTGTTGCGCCGCATCGTCAGCCGGGTTGTAGCGGCGGCCTGCGTGCTGGTCTGTGTGATCCTCGCGTGGAAAGGGGCTGACCTGTTTCTGACCAATATCGAACGCGGGGATTTTGACACGCGGGCCTATTACTATCCCCGCTGGCTACTGACCATCGCCTTCCCGCTCAGCTTTGGCATCATGGCGATCGAATTTTCCCGCTTTTTGTTTGGCCGCGACCTGATGCATTCAGGCGAAGCAGGGATTCACGAATAATGGAATGGTATGAAGCACTTGGCCTTCTTCTGGGGGCTATCATGTTCCTCATGGCCCTCGGCATGCCTGTGGCGCTGGCATTCCTCGCAGCCAACATCTTTGGCGCGTGGATATTCATGGGGGGCGAGCGCGGCATCGGGCAACTGCTGAACAACGGTTTGGGGTCACTGACCACCTATGCACTGGTGCCGATCCCGCTGTTTTTGCTGATGGGCGAGATTTTCTTTCACACCGGCCTTGGGGGCCGGATGTTTACTGCCATCGACAAGCTCTTGGGCCGCCTGCCCGGCCGATTGAGCTATGTCACTGTGCTGGGCGGTACGGCGTTTTCAACACTGTCAGGATCTTCGATGGGGTCTACGGCCCTGCTCGGCTCGCTCATGGTGCCCGAGATGAAGGCGCGGGGGTATAAAACGCATATGAGCATCGGGCCAATCCTTGGCACCGGTGGTCTTGCGATCATCATCCCGCCCTCGGCCCTTGCCGTGCTGCTGGCCACGCTGGCGCAGATTGACGTGGCCGCCTTGCTGATTGCCGGGGTGATCCCCGGTCTGATCCTCGCCGCATTCTATATCGGGACGATCTGGCTTCAGACCAAGATCGACCCGGATGCGGCCCCTGCCTATGACGTCGAACCGATGAGCATCGTCACCAAGCTGACGCTACTGATGACCGAAGTGGTGCCGATGGTGGGCGTCATGGTGGTGATCATCGTGCTGATGATCAACGGCATCGTCACCCCGTCAGAGGCGGCGGCCTTTGGGGCCTTCGGCGTGCTGATCCTTGCGGCAGTGTTTCGCTGCCTCACATGGGAAACGATGAAAAAATCAGTGGTTGGCGCGCTGCGCGTGACTTTGATGGCCTACCTCATCGTCTTTGGCTCGGCCACGTTCAGCCAGCTTCTGGCCTTCTCTGGCGCGTCGCGCGGGTTGGTCAACTGGGCCACGTCTTTTGATCTGGCGCCGCTCGTGATGCTGTTGGTGATGTTCGGGGTTCTGCTGCTGCTGGGCATGTTCATGGAGCAGATCTCCATCATGTTGCTGACCGTGCCGATCTTCTTCCCGCTCGCGCAAACGCTGGGGTTTGATCCGATCTGGTTCGGGCTGATCATGCTGCTTGCGCTTGAAATCAGCTTTACCACGCCGCCCTTTGGATTGCTATTATTCGTGATGAAGGGGGTCGCGCCACGCGGCACGACCATGCGCGAGATCTATCTCTCCGCCTTTCCCTTCATCGGGTGTTCATTGCTGGTGGTGGCGCTGTTGGTGGCTTTCCCGCAAATCGCGCTCTGGCTGCCCGGACTTTAAAGTGTCGCCATATGTGCGGCGGTATCCAGCATCCGGTTCGAGAAGCCCCATTCGTTGTCATACCAGCTGACCACACGCACCATGCCCGCGCCCGTCACGCTGGTCTGTGCGGGGGCAAAGACCGAGGACAGGGGGTTGTGGTTGAAGTCACTTGAAACCAGCGGTGCAGGCTCGTAACCCAGCACGCCTTTCATGGCGCCTATAGCGGCCTCTTGCATTGCGGCGTTCACTGTTTTCACCGTGGCGGCGCGCTCGGGCATGATTGTCAGATCCACCATTGATACGTTGGCGGTCGGCACGCGGATGGCTGACCCTTCAAGGCGTCCTTCCAGATGCGGCAGCACAAGCGAGATCGCCTTGGCCGCACCGGTGGAGGTGGGCACCATCGACAGTGCAGCAGCACGCGCGCGATATAGATCGCTGTGGTCGCGGTCATGGGTCGGCTGGTCGCCGGTATAGGCGTGGATGGTGGTCATGTAACCGGTTTGAATGCCGAAGGTATCATCCAGAACCTTGGCCACCGGGGCCAGGCAATTGGTCGTGCACGAGGCGTTTGACACAATCACATCCGACGCGGTCAACTCGGTGTGGTTTACCCCGTAGACAACCGTGCGGTCCGCGCCAGAAGCAGGTGCCGAGCAGAGCACGCGCTTTGATCCGTTCTCAAGGTGAGCTTTCGCTTTGTCGTTGCTGTTAAAGCGGCCGGTACATTCCAGCGCAATATCCACGTCGGACCATGGCAGGTCTGCGGGGTCAGGAATGGCCGTCAGTCTGATCTTGTGGCCCGCAACCACCAGCATGTCACCTTCGACGCTGACATCATGGGCGAACACCCCGTGAACGCTGTCGTATTTGAACAGATGCGCCAGATGCTCCGGCTTGGCCAGATCATTAACCGCGACCACCTCAACATCCGTGCGCCCGCTTTCGAAAACAGCCCGCAGGGTACAGCGGCCAATCCGTCCAAATCCATTGATTGCGATTTTTGTGGTCATGATGAGGGCTCCCCTATTCGTTTGGGGAATAGTTAGCGCTAACAAAGCCGTATTTCAAGGAAAGAGTGAGCGCCGCTTCAAAGCGCTAAAACCAGATCGCGACGAAATTGACGCCCATGCCGGCGACCACCAGCGCACAACGACGCATAGCCGCCCCTTTGCCGATCAGCCCATAGGAAATCAGCGACAGGCCCAAGGCCATGCGCAGAGCAGCCCAAAGCGCGGGCAGTGGTGCTTCGCCCAGGCGGATCAGTTGATCATTGGCGATCATGCCCAGCGGGATCAGGTACAGGCCCACACCCAACGCCATAGCCGTCAGCGCCACGCGCAGCCAGTTCTCGCCAATCATGCCCGCGGCGATAAAGACTGCGCCGCAAACGGGCGGCGTTATGGTCGACAACAGGGCGAACCAGAAGACGAAAAGATGCGCCTGCAGGGGGGCCAACCCCAGTTCGATCAACGCAGGGCCGACCACGGAAACGCAGATCACATAGGCGGCGGTTGTCGGAACCTCCATCCCCAAGAGTAAACAGGCGAGTGCCGTCAGCAGGAGCGCAGGCCAAAGCATCCCGCCCGAGCCGGATAGAATCACACTTGTCAGCTTCACCCCCAACCCGGTGATCCCCAGCACGCCAATAATGATGGACGCGCAGATGATGATAGAGCCGATCATGGCGACCTGCTTGCCCGCGCTTATCGCAGCATCGGCCAGCCTGCTCGGCCATTGCCGCAGGTTCAGTCCTTGCTTGCCGTCAAATGCAAGCGCCAGCACACCGACCAGAACCGCCAGACAAGCGGCGTATTGCGGTGTGTAACCCAGTGCGAACATTGCACTCAACAAGACGGTGAAAGGGACCAGAAAAAACGCGGAGGTGATGAGGACGTCTCGTGCGCCAGGGCGTTCGTCTTCGGGCACACCGCGCAGATCATAGCGCCCTGCATAGGCGTTGATACCCATCCACACTGCAAAGAAATACAGGACCGCAGGCAGGATCGCCGCGACCATGATCTGGGTGTAGGGGACGCCTGTGAGTTCGACCATGACAAAGGCACCTGCCCCCATCAGCGGCGGCATGATCTGCCCGCCTGACGAAGCCACGGCTTCAACCGCGGCGGCCAAGCGCTTGGGGTAGCCCAGCTTGGTCATCGCAGGCAGGGTAATCGCGCCAGTGGAGGCAACGTTGGCAGAGGCCGAACCGGAGATGGACCCGAAAAGCGCAGACGACAACACCGAGACCTTGGCCGCTCCGCCTTTCAAACGCCCCGCCGCCGCAGAGGCCACATTCATGAACCCCTGCCCCGCTTCGCCCGCGTTCAAAACGGCACCGAAAATCACGAATATCGCGACCACGCTCACGGAAACGCCCGTCAGGCTTCCCCAAAGCCCCCCTTCGGCGATTGTCAGCGTGCCGAGAAAGCTGGGCAGCGGCGTGCCGGAATGGCCGAATTCGCCGGGCAGGTATTGACCCAGCAAGCCGTAAGCCAGCGCCGTGATGGCGACGAGCGGCAAAGGCCAGCCGATCATCCGGCGTGCGCCTTCGATTGCGATCAGCAGAAGGGCCACTGCGATCCAGATCTGCGCACGCCCCTCTAGAAAGCCATACTGGTTGCGCAGCATCTGGTGGCTCCAGGCGATCCAGAAACAACAGGCCAGCCCGATCAGGGTGATTACTGCGCCGCTGGCCAATGCCAGCCGCCCCTGCACTGGAAACAGGAAGACCCAAGGCAGCAGCAAGGCCATGTGCAGTGGGCGACTGACCAGATTGGGCACCAGCCCGTAAAAGATCAGCCCGAGGTGAAAGACGCAGGTCAACACGCCAAGCGCGACCCATAGAACGGGGCGGGAGAATTCACTCATGTCGGGGGGCTTTCACAAAACAGATTGCTCCGGCAGCATCCACCGCCGGAGCAAAGCGCGATCACGTATGGTCGTCGCTCAAGCGCGCGCCGATTTCCTCGTAGTACTTCAGTGCGCCGGGATGGATCTTGGAGTTGATGTTAAAGAGCATCTGCAAGTTGACACCGCCCCACCATGCGGCTGAACCCTTGAGCAGCCCCTGACGCTCCCAATAGGTTTTGGTCAGCAGATACGCCGTGTCGTCATCCATCTTGGTCGTGGTAAAGGCTGCAACCGGCAATGATGTTGTGACGATTTCATTGTCTTGGCCTGCGTAAGTGCCTGCCGGGATGACAAGGCGCGTGCGCTTGGATGCGGCGACCTGATCTTCGCTCAGCGAAATCACGTTCACCGGCGTGGATGCCGCCGCTTCGATCACATTGGGTGCCGGATAGGACCCGGCGGTGACAAAGCCGTCAATCTGACCGTTCTTCAACGCCGATACTGCGTTCGACAGTTCGCTGTCGGCAATGGTCACCTTGCCTTCAAGACCGAACAGACCGAGATATTTCTCCCCTTCACGCGCACCAAAGGAGCCACTGCCCAGCAGTATCGTCTTGCCCTCCATGCCGGCGAAATCTGTGACGCCTGAAGCCTCGGACATCACAAAGTGCATGGTCAGGGACGGAATCGGAAAGAGCGCGCGGATCTCGGCAAAAGCAGGATCACCCTTACCTTCGAACATTGCCTTGCCACCTTGGGCCAACCCGACCAAAGCGGGAGGCGTGGTGAAAACGTAGTCCCCGCCGCGTGCGCGCACTTCCATAACATTCTGTACCGAACCCTGGCTTTCCTCGACCGTCACGATCACGTCGCCATTGGTACCTGTCTTCATGGCCTCGGCAATCTGCACGCCCATCTGGTAATAGGACGATGCTGTCTTGGCCGATTTGTAGGTGATCCGCGTTTCGGCCCAAGCGGCCGGTGCGATCAGCGCCAGCGCCACGGCTGTGGCGCTTAATATCTTTGTCAGTTTCATCTGGTGTCCTCCCAATATCTGACGCGCATCCTTTCAATTCGGCGGCAGGGAGACAAGCCTGAACGTCTCGTCGCATTCTGACCCGTGTCGAAAACCTTTTTGTCGGTGTCGTCCGTTCCCACTTGCTCTGTACAGGGTGTGATAGCCGTCAGGCAGCAGCTTCTGCGCGACTTCACGCCACCTAAAACCTGCGCATCCGTCACCGATCGTCTAGCTATCTATATGAAAAAGTCACCGCAGCCGGGGGGGCGCCGCCGCTAGAATAGCGCAGCCAGGCTGCACCAGCATATTTCCGACTGTTTTAATAAGTCATGTTGCCTTTCGCTAGAATCCTGATACTTGAGTATTTAAGTCAACTACTCAGCCATCAGGAGACACCTTATGCGTCGACATATTTCCCTTGCCCTTCTTGCCGCTACAACGGCCCTGTCCGGGGCATTTGCCGCCCAAGCGCAAGATTTGAACCTTTATTCCTCGCGCCACTATGACACGGACGAGCGGCTTTATTCCGATTTCACCGAAGCCACCGGAATCACCATCAACCGGATTGAAGGCAATGCGGACGAGTTGATTGCGCGGATGCAGGCCGAAGGTGCGAATTCGCCTGCCGATGTGCTGCTGACTGTAGACACCTCGCGTCTGCAGCGGGCAAAGGAAGCGGGCGTTCTGCAAGCCATCGACAGTGCAACACTGGAAGAACGTGTGCCGGCAAATCTGCAAGACAGCGACAACCATTGGTTCGGCTTTTCGCAGCGTGCGCGGATCATCTTTTACGCTAAAGACCGGGTCGAGAACCCGCCGATGGATTACCTTTCGCTTGCTGACCCACAATACAAAGGCATGGTCTGTCACCGCTCCTCCTCCAACGTCTACAGCCAGACGTTGCTTGCCTCTGTCATTGAAAACCACGGCGTCGAAGCGGCGCGTGATTGGGCTGCTGGCGTGGTCGACAACTTTGCCCGCGACCCCGAAGGCGGCGATACGGACCAGCTGCGCGGTCTGATTTCCGGCCAGTGCGATATCTCCATTGCCAACAGCTATTACTTCGCGCGTGCCTTGCGCACCGATGTCAGCGGGTTGAGTGCGGATATCGAACAGATCGAATGGGTGTTCCCCGCAGCAGACGCCGAGGGTGCGCACATGAACCTCTCAGGTGGCGGTGTGGCAGCAAATGCACCCAACCGCGACAACGCCATCGCCTTTCTGGAATACCTCACCTCGGAGCAGGCACAGGTCTATTTCTCGGCCGGTAACGACGAATTCCCCGTTGTACCGGGCGTTGAGCTTAGCGAAAGCGTGGCCAAGCTGGGTGAATTCAAGGCCGACGACGTCAACCTTTCCGAAGTCGCCAAGAACCTGCCGGAAGCACAGAAGATCTTTAACGAGGTTAGCTGGAAGTAACGCCAGCGTATTTGTGATACAAAGAAAGGCCGCGCGTCGAAGCGTGGCCTTTTTTATTTGCAGATGGCGCTAAGACGTGGCGGAAACACAATAGACCACTAGACATGCTGCATTGCGGCATTACTTGTAAGAACGGGAGGGCAAATCGCTGTCGGCATAGCTGACATTACAGAAGGTCCGAACCGATGCTTACTGCGTCAAAACTTATCCAGCACAATATCCGCCGCCTTCGGCCCGCAGACCAATCAGAAGTCATGGCGCATTTTCAGCGGCTGGATCGTCCCACACGGCGGCTCAGGTTTCTGGCGCAGGTCACTGATACCTATCTCGCAAAATATGCCAGCGAGCTGCTGTCATCAGACTCTATCGTCTTTGGCGCATTTCCGGATGGTGAGTTGCGCGGCGTTGCGGAATTGCGAGGATTGCACGACAGCTGGCCACGCTCCGCAGAACTGGCGCTGTTGGTTGAGCCGGACTGGCAGCACGCCGGCATCGGGGACGCAATGTTTAACCGCATTATCTCCGCTGCCCGGAACAGGCACATCAGGTCGATCCAGATGTTGTGCCTGCGTGAGAACAAACCGATGCAGACCCTCGCCCGCAAACACGCGGCAGTCCTGAAGTTCGATACCGGCGAAGTGGAGGGCACGCTATCTACCCCATGGCCCACTCCCCTGTCTGTGTTCGGAGAGATCTTCGGCGACCCCAGCGATTATTTCCGCTCTATGATGCATCTGGCAGACCGGAACGCCTGACGGCCTGCCAGATCAACTAAGCTCAGGTCGTCTTTTTATCGTCCACAATGTTCATCGACGCGACCCCGCTGTTGCCCAACTCGACCGAGGCGAAAGGCCCGCCGTGGCACATATGGCCGGGGTCTTGCGGGTCCATCTGTGGTTCGTCGGCCAGAACTTTCTCGGCAAACTGCTCCGCATTATCCTGAGGGCGGTAGCCCAGAAAGCTGGCGCGCGCATTGTCCACCGGCACGCGGTCGTTGTTTGACACGCCGTAGACCACCGAAAAGCCGGTGACCGGCGTCTCAATCGACCGTTTTACCAGCTGGATCAGATCATCGTAGGACAGCCACGATCCCAGTGCACGCGCGTTGTTGACCTGGGCACACGAAAGGATGCGCATGTGAACACTCTCCAACCCGCGTTTGTCCCAATACATGCTGCCCAAATCTTCGGCAAAACACTTGGCTAGCCCGTAAAACGTATCGGGCCGGTGCGGCGCATCGGTACCAATGAAATCGTTCTTGGCGTGCATGCCCACCGCGTGGATCGAGCTGGCATAGACGACGCGGCGCAACTTGTGCCGATACGCCGCCTCCCAGATATTATAGGCTCCCACAAAGTTTGGCCCCAGCAACTCCTCAAAGGGAGCCTCGTCAGCGATGGCCCCGAAATGGACAACCATCTCGGCCCCTTCAAGCACCTGCATCATATCATCAAGGCTGGCCAGATCGCCTTTGACATAGGTCTCGCCAGGATAGAGCGTGCCAATGTCATCGGCCAGGTCGGTCGACACCAGCGTCTCGCACATCTTGGACAATGGTTCGCGCAGATACGATCCCAGCCGCCCGGCGGCCCCTGTCAAAACCAGTTTCTTCATCGCTGTGTCCTTCCAACTTTCATGTCAATTTGCCTTTTACTGTCGCCAGCAAGCTGTCCGTGGCCTTGGCCAGCAGGGACGCATCAGTGCCGCAGGCAACGAAGGTGAAGCCGTCATTCAAAAGCTCTGCCGCAAAATCCGGGTCGAGCACCAGCGTACCTGTGGCCACGCCCTTGTCGCTCAACCGCTTGACCGTGGCGCGGATCAGTTCCCAGACTTCGGCATCCATTGCCTGCCCCACTTTGCCCATATCAGCGGCGATGTCGGCCGGTCCGAAAAACACGCCCGAGACGCCATCCACTGCCGCAATCGCATCGGCCTGTTCAATCGCGGCCTGCGTTTCAAGCTGCAGAATCACGGTGGTTTCCTGCTCTACCCGGGCCACATAATCTGTCATCCGGCCAAACTTGTTGCCGCGCATCGCCCCCGATACCCCGCGTATGCCACGCGGAGGATAACGCGTCGCAGCGACCGCCTGCTCGGCTTCTTCGACCGACTGGATCATAGGGAACAACAAACCGGGCGCGCCCAGATCCAGCAGACGTTTGACCATCACCGGGTCGTTCCATTCGGGCCGCACAATCGCGGTCGTGCCCGAGGCAGCAAAGGCCTGCAGCTGCCCCAGCACGCTGAAATATTCGTTCGGCGCGTGTTCCATGTCGATGAGCGCCCAGTCAAACCCAGCATGCGCTGTCACCTCGGCAACAAACGGGCTGGACAGGCTGATCCACAGGCCCAGCTGCTTTTGCTGCGCAGCCAGCGCGTGGGTGAAAGGGTTGCGCGGCATCTGCATCAGAAATCCTCTCCCTTGGTGATCGCGTCTTGCACCGCCGCGATATCCTGCGGGCTCAACCCATAAATCTCCACTGCATCCTCGGCAGTGATATACCCACGCAGCAGATCGCGGCGTATGGCACTTGGATCACGTGCCTTAGCATCGCCATATCCACCGCCCCCAGGAAAGGCCATGACAACGCGTCGCCCCGGCGGCACGAATTGTTTGCCCTTGCCCTGCATGGCGGGGCCGTCATCCTGCGCGATGGTGGTTGCCGCCCCTGCTCCGCCGCCACGGCGGCCCTGGGCGGGGTGGCGCACGCGGTCGAACATGGCCTGAAAGTCAAACTCATGGCCCTCGCGCGCGCCCACTTCCATATGCTGGCCCAAGCCGCCGCGTTGCTTGCCCGCACCCCCCGATCCGGGGCGCAACTCCTTGCGCCAGATGATCACGGGGCCTGCGTGTTCCGTCGCCTCGACCGGCATGGTCATTACTCCCGAAGGAAAAGCCGTGGCGTTCAACCCGTCAAAGCCGGGGCGCGCGCCGGAACCGCCTGAATTGAAAGTCAGCACCTCGGCCCGCACGGCACCTTCGGGTGCTGCCATATCCGTACGAGGCCGTAGCGACAGCTGGAAATTGCACAGACACCCGGCCCCCTCGGCTGGCACGGTGTCGGGCAGGATCTTGTCCAAAGCGTTGTACACGGTGTCGGGCACGAAATGCCCTACGATGTGGCGCAACGCGACAGGGGCAGGATGCACCGCATTGACGATGGTGCCTTCCGGCGCGAAGATCTCGAAGGGTGCAAGGGAGGCTGCATTGTTGGGGATTTCCGGTGCGATCGCACATTTCAGCGCGTAGCAGGCATATGCTTTGGCGTAGACAAGTGGACAGTTGATGCCTTTCTTGTCCACGCCTGAGGTACCTGTAAAGTCCGACAGGATGCGGTCTTTTTCGATGGTCAGCTTCACGCGCAGGGTAATCGGTGCCGAGAACCCGTCGACCGTCATTTCGCCTGTGGCTTCCGCCTGCGGCAGCGATGCGATCCGCTCCAGCGTGGCGCGACGGGAGTTATCCAAGATGAAGCTCGCAACGCCAGTGAGGTCGTCCAGCCCGAATTCCTGCAGCATTTCGGTCAGCCGACGGTGGCCGATCTCGTTGCAAGTGGCCAATGCATAGATATCACCGACAAGCTGATCCGGTTCGCGCACGTTGCCGCGCACAATTTGCATCAGCGTCTTGTCCACCACGCCGCGCTCCGCGAACTTCATGATCGGCAGATACAGCCCCTCTTCATACACACTCGCCGCGTCTGCACCAAACCCACGTCCGCCGATGTCGACCACATGGGCCGTACAGGCAAAGAACCCGACCAAAGCACCGCCGTAGAAAGAGGGCGTGACCATGGTGATGTCATGCAAATGGCCGGTGCCTTCCCAGGGGTCATTGGTGATATAGACGTCACCCTCGAATATATTCTCGCGCCCGATGCGGCGGATGAAATACGCGACCGCATCGGCCATCGCGTTCACATGCCCCGGTGTGCCGGTCACTGCCTGCGCCAACATCCGCCCTTCGGTGTCGTACACCCCCGCCGATAGGTCACCCGCCTCGCGGACCGATGTCGAGAACGCAGTGCGCACCAGCGCTTGGGCCTGTTCCTCTACCACGGAAATCAGACGGTTCCACATCACCTGATAGGCGACATTCGAGATGTCCTGCGTCATGCGGCGCTCCCTTCGGGCTTGATGTGAATGTCCAGACAACCATCTGGTTGCACCACCAGATTTCGGCTAGAGGGGAGGATCACCGTTGTTTCCGGCTCTTCGATCACTGCCGGACCGCTGACCGCATGGGCTGCGATCTGATCGCGGGCAAAGACCCCGGCAGTGACAAAACTCTGCAACCGGGCATCAAACACTTCACGCGTTTTAACCGTCTGTGCTTCCGGTGGCTTGGCGGTCTGATCGACGGAGGCAACGTCCTGCGGCGGAGTTGTGGCATTGACCGACCAGACGGTCATCTCGATATCCAGCCCCACCACCGGGCGGCCAAACAGCTTTGTGTAATCTTCGGCAAAAATTGTCTCGAGCGTGGCAGCATCAGGCGCCTTAGCCTGCGGCTGCGTCAGGCTGATCGGGATTTCCCAGCCCTGCCCCTTGTAGCGCATATAGACCTTGTATTCAGACAGGACCGTCGCATCGCCGGCACAACTGCGCACAAAGCCTTCGGCCTCTGCCTGTAACTCGGTCAGCAAGGTTACGACCCGTCCGGCGTCAAAGGATGCAAGGGTCATATAGGCCGAGCGTGTCGCTTCAAAACTGAAGGGTGCCCGCAGGAAACCGATGGCAGAGCCCACACCCGCGCCGGGTGGCACAAGACAGCGGTCGATACCCAGCTTTTCACACAAACGCGCGGCATGCAGCGGGGCGGCACCGCCAAAGGCGATCATCGTATAGCCGCTGAGGTCTTCGCCATTCTCGACTGCGTGCACCCGAGCCGCATTAGCCATGTTTTCATCCACCACTTCGGCCAGTCCGAAAGCAGCCGTCGGCGCGTCCATCTCGAGGGTCTGTCCGATGTGCTCCACGAGAGCCGTGCCTGACGCGCTTGCATCCAATGCAATCGAACCACCGGCAAAGAAATCCGGATCGAGCTTGCCCAATACCAGATCGGCATCTGTCACCGCAGGGCGCGTGCCGCCACGGGCGTAACAGGCCGGTCCCGGCTCTGATCCGGCACTTTCCGGCCCGACGCGGATCTGGCGCATTGCGTCCACATGGCCCAGCGATCCACCGCCAGCGCCAATCTCGACCATGTCGATCACCGGGATTGAAATGGGCATGCCCGAACCCTTCTTGAAACGGTAGGTCCGTGCCACTTCAAACACTCGGCTGGTTTTGGGCGTCTGGTTCTGAATCAAACAAATCTTGGCCGTAGTGCCACCCATGTCGAAGCTCAGCACCTTATCCAAACCGTAGCGCGCGGCGATATGCGCGGCAAAGACCGCGCCCCCTGCGGGGCCGGATTCAACCAGCCGCACGGGAAATTCCGCTGCGCTTTCGATAGATATGATCCCGCCGCCGGAGTGCATCAGAAAGACCGGGCAGCCCACCCCTTCACCCGCCAATCGCCCGCGCAAGCGGTCCAGATAGCTTTTCATAAGGGGCTTGATATAGGAGTTGGCAACGGTGGTATTGAACCGCTCGTATTCCCGCATCTGGGGCGAAACTTCGGATGATAGAGACACCATTACATCCGGCAGGCGCTCCGCCAGCACATCGCGCACAAGCCGTTCGTGTGCGTCGTTCAGGTAGCTGTGGATCAGACCCACCGCGACGCTTTGGTATCCGGCCTTGGCAATCGCATCGACCACCGGTTCGATCTGATCGCGCGTCAGCGGCACCAGTTCCGCACCGCCCGCATCCATCCGCCCCGGCACGACATAACGCATCTGGCGCGGCAGCAGTGGTTCGGGCAGCACGAGGTTCAGGTCATATTGCTCGAACCGCGATTCCGTGCGCATTTCGATCACGTCGCGAAAGCCTTCAGTGGTGATCAATGCCGTCTTTGCCCCGCGCCGTTCAATCAGCGCGTTGGTGGCCAACGTGGTGCCATGAATGATCTGACCGATGTCGGACGGTGCAATGTCCGCCTTGGTGCAGACCTGATGTAGCCCGTCGATGATGGCATCTTCAGGCGCGGCATAGGTGGTCAGCACCTTGGTCGAGAAAACGTCTGCGCCGGTTTCCAACACCACATCCGTGAAGGTGCCGCCAATATCCACGCCCAGTCTGATTGATTTTTGTTGCAAGGGACTCATCCGATCTTTTGCACTTACCTTGCGCCACGAAATCAGCGGATGAAACCCCCATCAGACCGGGTTCGGCACGGGCTCTCCATTCGCGAAAGCAATCAGGTTGGCCACGGCCATCATTCCCATCTCTTCGCGGACCTCCTGCGCGGAAGTGCCCAAGTGCGGCAGCAATGTTACATTATCGAGTGCGACCAGTGCGGCGGGTACCTTGGGTTCAAATTCATAGACATCCAGCCCGGCACCCGCGATCTTGCTGTTTTCAAGCGCGTCGATCAAGGCTGCTTCGTCCACCACATCGCCGCGTGCAATGTTGATTAGATACCCCTGCGGCCCAAGCGCGCTCAGCGCCTCTGCGTCAATCAGATGGTGCGTCTGGGGGCTGGCAGGCACGGCCAGCACGACCACGTCGGCGGCTCGCATCACCTCTGTGACACTCTCCAGCTGGGTCGCCTCCACGCCCGGCTCGGCCACTTTCGACCGGTTGTGGAACACCACTTTCATCCCGAACCCCGCCTGTGCGCGTTTGGCAATCGCCTTGCCGATACGGCCCATGCCGATCACGCCCAGCGTCTTACCCGATACATGCAGGCCAAGCAGCTGCGTCGGGTGCCAGCCTTGCCATTCGCCCGCCCGTACCATCCGTTCGCCTTCACCCGCGCGGCGACAAGTCATCAACATCAGCGTCATGGCGACGTCAGCGGTGGCATCGGTCACGGCACCGGGCGTGTTGGTGACTTCAACGCCAGCGGCACGGGCGGCCTTGGCATCGATGTGATTGAACCCCACACCGAAGTTCGCAAGGATCTTGCAGCGCGGGGTGTCCGGAAAAACCTCTGCGGAAAAGGCATCGCCCAAAGTTGGCAGCACCGCGTCATAATCGCTTAGCGCATGCACCATTTCGTCTGTGCTAAGCGGCGTGTTGCTGGAACGTACTGTCACATCAAAAGCATCGCGTGCCGCCGCAATCACGCGGTCAGGCAGAGGGCGGGTGATTAGAAGGGTTTTGGGCATGGGCGCTCTCCGTGGCAGACTGGTCTGCCCCTTGCTTAAGTGCTGGTGCCGTGAGTTGCAAAGCCCTCAGGCGATATGCTGTATCGTGGTGAACCCTTCAAAGACCGGTGTCCCTTCGTGCAACTTACCCGTGGTCCCAGCGCTTTTGTGCGAGGACCGAAAGGCGTCGCTGCGGGTCCAACCGCGAAAGGCTTCTTCCGACGCCCATACCGTATGAGAAGCAAAAAGCACGAAACCGTCCACCTCGGGGCCGCGCAGCATGTGAAATTCCACAAAGCCTTCCATCTCTTTAAGATGGCTGTCGCGGTTCAGCCAAAGCGCCTCGAAGGCTTGGGCGTTTTCGGGCTTCACCAAAAAACGGTTCATGGCAATATACATCTGGCATCCTCGTTTAGTTGTTGAAAGCAGCACAAGGGTCGCTGCGTTGTGCCGGTGCAGTCACGATTGTCGCATCGAAGCGGGCATCGGGGGCCGACACCGGCGCTTCGATAAAACCAACGCTATAGGTTGATACCGCCGGATCCGCCTGCGCAATCGCAAAAGGCACACCCCAGTCGCGCCGCGCGTGTCCGTTGCCGGTGATCACCACCACAGACGCACCGTATTCCGCCAATGCATTAAGTGTGACTTTGGCAAATTGCGCATCGCGCAGACGTTGGGCTTCAACCATGCCGCCCATCATCTCCAGTGGCATTGCCTGACAATGGGCCTCGAATTGCGCGGTCACGCGGGTTTGCAACTGATCTTCGGGCAAAGGATCGGACAAACCAAAACGCTCTGCCTGCGGGCCAAAGACAGCCGCCGCCCCCTCGGCAAACGCCGCGCGCACCGTTTCACGCGGGGCAGCGGCACCGACGGCGGGGGCATCACCCAAAGCCTCGAAGATGGGCTGGTAGATCGCGAAGTCGGGCCAGCCGGCGGCTTCCCAACCGATTATCGCGCCTAACTCAGCCAGATCGCCCGCGTAGGCATTCACGGTAGCCGCCATTTCCGGCGTCAGCATCTCGAACACCACTGCTTTGGGGGCTACCTGCCGCAACAGATCGGCCTGGCCAAGATGATGCAGGGGATTGTCGTGCAATTCGCCCAGCAGCACCACGTCAGCAGACTGCATCGCCTTGGTTTGCACCAGCGACAGATCAGCTGCACATACCGATAGAGGCAGGATTGCCAAGAAAACGGCGGCCATACTTTCGCCTCGCATCTGTACCTCGCTCCGGATTGCCTGGCCCAAACATAGGGCAGTCGCGCAGCAAGACGATGGGTCAGGAGAAATCTACGGCGGCGCTGCCGAAACTCCCGAAATCGGCAATGATCTTGGACCCCGGCGGGCATTCGACCGGACGGATAAAGCTGCCCGACAGGATGACCTGCCCGGCCTCGATCCGCTGACCATATTGCCCCATGCGGCGCGCAAGCCAGACCACGCTTTTGACAGGATCATTCAGCACGCCTGCACCAAGCCCTGTCTCCTCAACCTCACCGTCGCGAAACACCATCGCGCCGGTCCAGCGCAGATCGATATCTTCCAGCGCATAGCGTTCCTTGCCCAGCACAATACCTGCGTTTGCCGCATTGTCGCTGATCGTGTCGAACACCTTGCGCGGCTGGCCTGTGTCAGGATCGGCCCGTAGGATACGGGTGTCCAGTATCTCGATCGACGGTGCGACATAATCGGTTGCATTAATCACATCCTCGCGGGTCACTTCCGTGCCGCCCAGCGGGGCCTTCATAACAAAGGCAATCTCTGCCTCGATCCGGGGCTGGATGAACCGACCCTTTGGTACCAATGCGCCATTCTCGAAAAGCATGTCGTCAAACAGGATGCCGCTGTCGGGAATGTCGATGCCCAGCGCTTGCTGCATCGCTTTGGACGTCAGCCCGATTTTCCAGCCGATCACCCCCCGGCCCGCCGCCAGCTTGGCTTGATACAGCGCTGACTGGATCGCATAGGCATCGTCCATGCTGATATCGGGGTAGCGGACCGACAGTAGACCAATCTGGCTGCCGCTTTCCTCGGCCCCTAACAGGTCGGCGGCGGCGGCTTGATGTTCTGCGGGCGTCATGCCTCGTCCTCCACGGTGTTGCGCAGCGTACCGATGGTATTCACCTCAACCTCGACTACATCGCCGGGTGTCAGAAACCGAGGCGGGTCAAACCGTGCGCCAGCACCGGTAGGCGTGCCGGTGACGATGATGTCACCGGGCTGCAACGTCATGAAGGTCGAGATATAGGCGATCTGTTCGCGGATGGGAAACATCATGCGGCTGAGCGTATCGTTCTGGCGTTCATCACCATTTACACGTGTGATGATCTGGGCGTCGTCCAGTTGTGCCGCGTCCGTAAAGGGCACGATCCACGGGCCCATCGCACCCGAGCGGTCCCAGTTCTTGCCCTGCGTGACGTTGAATTTCGCATGCCGTACCCAGTCACGTATGGTGCCTTCATTGCAGATGGTCAGAGCTACGATGTGATCATAGGCATCCTCTTGCGCGATGCGCCGCCCTGCCTTGCCGATGACAATCGCCACCTCGCCTTCGTAGTCCAGTTGCGGGCTTTCAGGCGGCCGGATCAACGGGTGGTTATGCCCGGTGAACCCGCTGGCAAAGCGCGGAAACAGGGACATGTGTTCGGGCTGCGCGGTGCCATCTTTGTACTCCGCATTACGGTCGGGAAAGTTGACGCCAACACATAAGATGCGCCGGGTGTCCGGCAGCACCATATCATAGGTAAAATCACGATGTGTCGCCTCGCGGCCCTGTGCGGCTTCGCTCAACTTGTTGAGCCCGCCACTGATAGTCGCCGCGTGCAGGCTGGGCCAATCGGGGAAATCTGCGGACAGGTCAATCATGCCGTCATCGGTCACAGCGCCGTAGTGCGGCTGGCCCGCGACACTGTAGCTTGCGAACTTCATGGTGCCACGATCGGCGCAGCTTTCAGCACCGCCTCTTGTGTGTCGGCTCCGACAAACTCGGTGCCATGTTCAAACCAGCTTTTCGGTGCCGGTGCGCCCCAAAGCGTCTGACGCTGCGGGTCTTTGAGATCCCAGTGGATCGGTTCGTGATCAGGATCGACGGTTTGGTAATCGGAACAGTAGATCTCGATCCGGTGGCCATCGGGGTCGAGGATGTAAAGGAAGAACGCGTTGGAAATGCCGTGCCGACCGGGGCCACGTTCGATGTTGCCGACATAGCCGGTGGTCGCCATCAGATCGAGCAGATCAATGATGTTCAGCGGTGTCGGCACCCAGAACGCCACATGGTGCATGCGCGGGCCGGTGCCATTGGTAAACGCCATATCATGCACGCCGCCCTTACGGTGCATCCACGCCGCCCAGAGCTTTTTGCTCTCGTTGTCTTCGGTGTATTCCGTCACACGGAAACCCATGTCGGTGTAGAACCCCACGCTGGCGTCCACATCGGGCGTAAAGCAGTTGAAGTGATCAATCCGCAGCGGTTTGACCCCGCGATAAAGCGCGTATTGCTGATGGATCGCCGGCAGCCGGTCCATCTTGTGATAGAATTCCAGCGGAATGCCGACGTTGTCACGGGTCAGCAAGGTACGGCCCTGATAGGGGCGCTCGACCCATTCGGTGGGCTGGCCCTTGGCTTTGAAAAACACCTCCGCGCGGTCCAGATCATCCTCGTCATAGGTCTTGAAGCCCATCACTTCGACGGTGCCCGGCTGGTCTGACTTTTGCAGGATCACACAATGATGCCCGCGTTCTTCCATGGCACGCAAGTAGACGCGATTGTCGTCCTCATCAGTAACCTGAAGGCCAAGTATGGTTGTATAAAACGCCTTGGATGCAGCAAGGTCGGCCACATTCAGACAGGTGTGGCTCAACCGGATGACATTGAAGTCCGGGTAAAGGTTCGGGGCGGGTACGGGCATGATGCTCTCCTGTGCTCAGACGCCGAGGCGGGAAATTTTGTGCTGTCCGGTGGCAAAGCCGACGTGCTTTTGCTCCATGTAGAATTCGAAACTCCAGTCCCCGCCGTCGCGACCAATGCCGCTGGCCTTGACCCCGCCAAAGGGCGTGGGCAGGTGACGTACGTTCTCGGAATTGACCCAGATCATGCCCGCCTCAAGCTTGTCGGTAAAGCGCAGCGCGCGGGTTAGATCATTGGTCCAGACATAACCGGTCAGGCCATAATCCGTGTCATTGGCGATCTCCAACGCCTCTTCTTCGGTGCCAAAGGGGATGGAGGTCAGGACGGGACCAAAGATTTCCTCTCGTGCAATCCGCATCTGGTTGTTGGCATCCGTAAACAGCGTAGGCCGTACGAAATAGCCCGCATCGCCGACGGTCTCTCCGCCCGCCGCTATGGTTGCGCCGTCCTCTTTAGCGATGTCGAAATACGAGGTGACCTTTGTAAAGTGTTCTTCCGATATCAGCGGGCCAATCTCTGTGTCGGGGTCCAGCGGGTGCCCTACCTTGATGTTGTTGACCCGCGCGACCAGCTTGGCTTCGAATTCCTCGCGGATGGTCTCCTGCACCAACAAGCGCGACGACGAGGTACAGCGCTCGCCGTTGATCGAATAGATCATAAAGATGACCGCATCCAAGGCACGCTCCAGATCAGCATCATCAAAGACGATCACGGGGTTCTTGCCACCCAGTTCCAGATGTACCCGCTTGAGCGTATCGGCCCCCTGCTTCGTGATCATACTGCCGGTGCGGCTTTCGCCGACAAAGGCGATGGCTTTGATATCCTTGTGTTCTGTCAGCGCCTTGCCCGCATCTTCGCCGAAACCGTTGACGGTGTTCAGCACACCGGGCGGCAGGCCGGCTTCTTCGGCGATTTCCACCAGAAGACGCGCGCTGAGCGGCGATGCTTCGGCAGGTTTGTGCACCACCGTGCAGCCCGCTGCCAGCGCGGGCGCGATCTTCCATGTGGACAGCATAAAGGGCGTATTCCACGGGGTGATCACGCCGATGGGGCCAATCGGCGTACGGGTCGTGATGTTCATCAACGTGGGCGATTGCAGGTGCTTGCCGTCGCGGGCGGCGGTGACCTGATCGGCGAAATAGCGGAAGTTTTCCGCGCCACGCAAGGCGGCTTTGGACATAAAGCGCCAAGCCTGACCTGTATCCCAACATTCGCACAGGGCGATCTCTTCGGCACGGGCCTCAATCCCTTCGGCGATGCGTATCAGTATCTTTTTGCGCTCCAGCGCGGGCATATCACGCCAGTCTGCAAAGGCTGCCTTGGCCGCCTTGGCGGCGGCGTCGATATCGGCGGCGGTGCCATGGGCCACATCGCAGATCATGCTTTTATCAACCGGTGAAGTATTTGCGAAGAAGCCGCCGCTGCCCGCAACGTCCTGCCCTGCCACCCGGTTCAGGATGCCGCCCTCGCGAAACCGCGCCAGAAGACCGTCCAGTTTGGTGATGTTTTCTTGCAGCTTGCTCATGTCATGTCCTTCAGATGGTCGCGGATTGTGCCGGTGATGGGCGAAAGTGCGGGGTCTATGTCGCGTGTCTCGAAGGACAGGGCGATGGGCTGTTTCGCCATCACCGGCGCGATGAAGTCGCGGGCCACAGCAAAGAGCGCCTCGGTCGCGGCCTCTTTGTCGGATTGCGCACGGCCCGCCCTGAGGCGCAGAGAAATATCGATATAGCCATGCGCCGGATTTCCGTCAGCGATACTGTAATGCAGGGCTGGAATGGCGCGGACGCGCACGCCCGCCGCCGGAAAGACCGGCATTTGGGTCATGGATTTGCGCAAAGCCTCGCAAAGCGCTGACATGTCAATCACTTCTTCAAGATTTGCAGAGTAGTCCAAGATAAGATGAGGCATAATTTAATTACCATGTTAATCAATTCCACCCTACAATGCCCGAACCCCGAGTCAAGAATTTTGTTCACATGTGAAGTAATTTACTTCATAACAGGCCTATGTCCATGCGTCCCCTCCCCCCTACCGAACGCTCCCTGCCCATTGCGCTGATCCGCGCGCGGGAGCGGGTGATGGCCCCGATCCGTGACATGTTGTCAGAGACCGGCATCACCGAACAGCAATGGCGTGTGCTGCGGGTTCTGTCCGAACACGCTGATCTCGACGCAACGGCGCTGGCCGAACGCGCAGCCCTGCTGCAACCCAGCCTGACGCGCATTTTACGCACGCTGACTGAACGAGGGTTCATCACGCGGGTCCAGGACCCGTCAGACAAGCGCAAACAGGTCGTCACGCTTACCTCTGAAGGGCGCAGCATGATCGCGAGCAACGAGAAACAGGCCGGACATATCGCTCAGGCAATGCGAGATACTCTGGGCGATGGTGCGTTTGATACCCTGCTCGATCTATTGGCACAACTTGACCACTTCGACCCAAAGGGAAGCCCCTAAGCCGAAAGCAATGGCATGCTTGCATCACCGTGACGCTCTGTCGCACAGAGCGTAACAGGCAGAGTTGCCAGAAACTGTCGAATGTGAAAACACAGTCGGCAAAACCGCGTAGGGCAGCAAAGCATGAAAATCGCAGTATTCGGGATCGGCTATGTAGGGCTGTCCAACGCCGCCTTGCTGGCACAACACAATAACGTTGTTGCAGTCGATCTGTCCGCCGACCGCGTCGCGCAGATCAATGCACGCACCTCCCCCATCGAAGAGGCGGCGCTTTCGAAGTGGCTGGCCGAGCAGCCTTTGCAGCTGAGTGCGACAACAGACGGCAAAGCTGCTTGTGAAGGTGCGGAGTTCGTCATCGTGGCCACTCCCACAGACTATGACCCGCAAAGCGACTTCTTTGACACGTCATCGGTCGAACAGGTTTTGGCGCTGGCGCATAAGACAAACCCGGATGCGGCGCTGGTTGTAAAATCAACGGTACCTGTCGGCTTTGTCAGCCGGATGCGGGCAGCGCTGGGCAGCGAGAATATCTTCTTCTGTCCGGAATTCCTGCGCGAAGGTCAGGCCCTTTACGACAACTTGCACCCCTCGCGGATTGTGGTGGGGGCCGATACACAGGCTGCGCGTATCTTTGCCCAACTGATGGCTGATGGAGCAGAGAAAGCGGATGTGCCGATCCTCTTTACCGGTGCCGAAGAGGCTGAATCGATCAAGCTCTTCGCCAACACCTATCTCGCGATGCGGGTGGCATTCTTTAATGAACTCGACAGCTATGCGATGGCTCAGGGTATGGACACGCGCCAGATCATCGACGGCATCGGGCTCGATCCTCGGATCGGGACACATTACAACAACCCGTCGTTCGGCTATGGCGGCTATTGTTTGCCAAAAGACACCAAGCAACTGCTCGCCAATTTCTCTGATGTGCCGCAGAACCTGATGCGGGCGGTGGTTCAGGCCAACAAGACCCGCAAGGAATTCATCGCCGCTCAGGTGATTGCCCGGAACCCCGATACCGTGGGCATCCACCGGCTGGCGATGAAGGAAGGCTCCGACAACTTTCGCCAGACCTCCGTGCGCGGCGTGATCCGCGAGATCCGTGATGCGGGCATCCGGGTGCTGGTTTTTGAACCCAGCCTCGACAAGAAGAAATTCATGGGCTGCGAAGTGGTGACGGATCTGGACGCTTTCAAAGCGCAAAGCGATGTGATTGTTGCCAACCGTGCCGCGCCGGAGCTTGACGATGTGGACGGCAAGGTGTTCACCCGTGATATTTTCGGCGTCAGCTGAGGAACAGGAAAACACATGGACCAAGCCGCCCGCGATTTTCTAAGCCGCTTGTTCCACAGCGCTGTTGCCGCCGCCGATCCGGTTGAAGCACTGCGCGGCAAGTTGCCAGCACCGCCCAAGGGGCGCACCGTCGTGATTGGCGCTGGTAAAGGGTCCGCGCAACTGGCGCAGGCGTTCGAGGCGCTGTGGGAAGGGCCATTCGAGGGCGTTGTCGTCACCCGCTATGGCTATGCCGCGCCCTGCGAGACAATCAAGGTTATGGAGGCTGCACACCCGGTGCCAGACGAGGCCGGCCTGCGGGCCGCAGCTGCGCTGAAAGACGCGGTAAGCGGGCTTGGCCCGGACGATCTGGTGATTGCCCTTATCTGCGGGGGCGGCTCGTCGCTGCTCCCGGACCCACCAGCGGGCCTTAATCTGTCAGATTTGCAAGCCCTCAACCAGGCGCTCCTCGCCTCGGGCGCGCCTATCTCGGTGATGAATGATATCCGCAAATGTTTCTCGGGGATCAACGGGGGCCGCTTGGCCGAACTGGCTGCACCGGCACAAGTATGTTCCCTCATCGTCTCGGACGTGCCGGGCGACGCGCCGGGTGAGGTTGCCTCAGGCCCCACGGTGCCGGGCCGTCCGGCTTCCGCCGATGTGCAGGAGATGCTGAATGCACGGGGCATTGTTCTGCCTGACAAGCTCCTCACCCATCTCAGCGCGCAAGAGGCACCCGCAGTCATACCTCATGATCCCCGTATCAGCACCCGGATTATCGCCTCTGCCGCGATGTCGCTTGAAGCCGCTGCCGCAACGGCCCGCGCTGCTGGCGTCAACGCGTGGGTGCTCTCGGACCGGATAGAGGGTGAAGCCGAAGATGTGGCCCTTGTTCATGCTGCGCTCGCGCGGCAGGTGGCAGACACTGGCTTTCCGCACCCCGCACCTGTGGTGCTGCTGTCGGGCGGAGAAACCACCGTGACCTTGCGCCACAAGGGCCGGGGCGGCCGCAACAGCGCGTTCCAGCTCGCGCTGGCCTTGGCGATCGAGAATCTGCCCCACATTACCGCTTTGGCAGCGGACACCGATGGCATCGACGGATCAGAGGACAACGCAGGGGCCTTTGCCGATGGCTGCACTGCGGCCAAAATGCGCAAAGCAGGAATCGATCCGCAGCTTTACTTGCAAAAGAACGATGCGTACTCGGCCTTTGAGGGGACGGGCGATCTGTTTATGACCGGCCCAACGGGGACAAACGTGAACGACTTTCGCGCCATCCTGATTGGCGAGTTGCTGACAGGCTAGGACCGTTCCGCCACATGGTTGCGGATCAGCTCCTTGTAGAGCGCCTGAATCCGAGCTGTCACCGGACGTTCCCTGGTACCGATGGGCTTGCCGTCGATCTCGGCCACGGGGGTCTGCGCACCAAAAGTCCCTGTCAGAAAGGCCTCATCGGCACCATAGGTCTCGTAGAGCGAGAAGTTCTTTTCAAAAACCGGAATGCCGTTTGCGCGGCACAGGTCAATCACCTTTTGGCGGGTGACGCCATTCATGCAGTAATCGCCCGTCGAGGTCCAAACCTCACCACGCCGCACGATAAAGAAGTTGCAGGCGTTGGTGGTGTTCACAAAACCATGCGGGTCCAGCATCAGCCCTTCATCCGCCCCCGCCTGTTCGGCCTGAAGGCATGCTATGATGCAATTCAGCTTGGAATGGCTGTTCAACTTGGGGTCCTGGGCCATCGGCAGGCCGCGCACCTGCGGCACGGAGGCCAGCCGGATGCCAGCCGATTGCAACCGGTCCACAGGTTTGGAATGCTCCATGATGATAACCAGCGTCGGCCCTGATGTGCTAAGCCCCGGATGCTGGAAGGGTTTGTTCTTGATACCCCGTGTCAGCATCAGACGGCAATGCACATCATCGGTCATGCCATTGGCCGCCGCTGTTTGCGCCAATGCATCCGCGATCCCCGCCTTGTCCATCCCCACGTCCAGCGAAATGGTTTTGCAGGAATTGAAGAACCGATCCATGTGTTCGTCAAAGAATGCCCAGACACCTTGGTAAAGGCGCATCCCTTCCCAAATTCCGTCGCCCAGCATGAAGCCTGCGTCATAAACCGAAACCTTGGCCGCATCGCGGTGCACGATGTCACCGTTTACATAGATTTTGATATCGCGGTTGCGGATGTCTTCGTCGGCTTCGTGGGTGGTGGTCATACTGGGGGCCTTCTGTTGCTGCCTCTTGATAGCAGGTTATATCCCTCTGGCCAGCGCCCCTTAAAGGTGGTCGAGAAAATGCAACAACCGCCCTTCAGCCAGTTGCAAATCGGCACGATCGTACCCTTCCACCGAAACCGGTTTTTCTCCGGCCAGATCAATGACGGCTGGATGGATATAGCTGTTGCGCGCGATGGTCGGGGTATTACTCAGCGTTTGTGCCGCAGCCTCGGCCATGGCTTTGATCGTGGCATCGCCTGCTTCGGCGATCTCATAGGCTGCTAGCGTTCCTTTCCAGGTACGGAACGTCTTGGCCGTAATGCCCTCTACCCCTGCGGCGTCGGCGATATAATTGTTCAGCGCTTGTGACGAGAGGGTATGGCTCTCACCATCCTCATCCATCCAGGTCAGTAACTCGGCACCTGGCAGATCGCTGATGCGTTCCAGCAACTTCGCCAGTCGTTTGTTGGTGATCTGTCGGCGTACTTTTTTGCCGCCCTTCGCCGTATAGCGAAGCCCGATGTTACTGCCGTCCAGTGTGATGTGTTTGGTTTGCAGCGTGACAGCGCCGAAGCTGCCGTTCTCGCGGGTGTAGTCTGCGTTACCCACACGAATTGCCGTGTTGTCGATCAGCGTTACAGCGCTGGCGAGTGCGAAATCTCGTTCGCCCACGTCTTCGCCCAAGTCACGTCGCAGACGACGCCGAATGCGCGGCAGTACGTTGCCAAACTCTGTAAGGCTGTCGAATTTTGTTTTGGACTGTGCCTGTGCCCATTCGGGATGATAGCGGTATTGCTTGCGTTTACGGTCATCTCGGCCAGTGGCTTGCAGATGTCCGTTCGGCAAAACGCACATCCAGACGTCTCTATAGGCAGGCGGCACGGCCAGGGCTTCAAGTCTCTGGCGCTCTGCACCGCGTGCGATGGTGGTGCCGTCGGGCGCAATATAGGTGAAACCGCGCCCGCGCTTTTGTCGGCGGATACCGGGTTGATCATCGGTGACATAGACAAGATCACCGGGGATCGGATCACCCGGTGCTGTCATGCCTTACGTACTTCCGATGCGAGTTTCAGGACGTTATCGCCATCTGATTGCTCAATATAGAGCGCCGGGTCGTCTTTGGTTCCATTGCGTGTAACCTCGGAGCCGTCGATCTTGCGGGTCGTCTTTTCAGCAAAGGTGCTTTGGACTTTGCCGCTGGCCGTCCCGTTGCCCCAGTCCCATTCTACTTTGTCGCCTTCGTTAATGCTGGCCATGTCGGCACCTCTCTATCTGGTTTCAGACAGACAACACCGCGTGGCGCTGCTTGGTTCCCGTCAGACCCGCCAGCGCAGCACGCGCCGTTCGATTATGCCGATGACACCAGAGACCAGCACCCCCAGCACCGACAGGATCACCACACCTGCAAACAACCGCTCCAGATCATAGAGGCTGCCGGCCTGCAGGATGTAGGCACCAATGCCGTACTCGGCGCCCAGCATCTCGGCGGCGACCAACAGAATGATGGCGATTGTTAGCGAAATGCGCAGCCCCGAGAGGATGCCGGGCATGGCACCGGGCAGTACAATCTTGCCAACGATAGACCGCCAGCTTAGTCCGAAGCTTTGCCCCATACGGATGAGCGTGCGGTCGACGTTATCAACGGCGGCGTAGGTCGCGACGACAGTGGGGGTGAAAGTGCCGAAGGCAATCAGCGCGTATTTACTGGCCTCGTCAATGCCGAACCAGATCACAAAAAGCGGCAAAAGCGCGATTTTCGGTATCGGAAAGATCGCCGCAATCAGGGGCACCAGACCCGCCCGCACCAGTGAGAACAATCCGATGAAAACACCAAGCGCGATGCCTAGTGAAGCGCCGATGGCCGCACCGACGATCAGCCGCGTCAGCGATGGTATAAGGTGCTTGAAGAGGAGCCCGGATTGATAGAGTTCCCCAAAAGTTGCCAACACGTCGCTGGGACGCGGCAGGGTCAGTTGCGAAATGAACCCCGTGCGCGTGCCCCATTCAGCGAGCAAAAGCAGCACGACAAATACGGCCAGTCCCACACCGCGCCTGCGCTGTGCGACAAAACCACCACCGCGAAACGAAACCGGCTGTGCAGGATCAGACATTTATCAACTCCGCATCCGCCGCCGCTGCCTCGTCCCGCATCAGCCCCCATAGGTGCTGCTGCTGCGCTTCAAGTCCTGCATCGCCATACTGGCGCTCGGCCAACGGTGTGGTCAGCTCGACCACCTCCCTGATCTGCCCCGGACGGCGCGACAGCACGACAATCTTGTGCCCCAGCCGCACGGCTTCGGCCAGATTATGCGTGACATAAACAGCCGTGAAAGGTTGTCGCGTCCAAAGGGCGATCAAGTCGTCCATCAGCAACTCGCGGGTCTGACTGTCCAGTGCCGAGAGCGGTTCGTCCATCAGCATCACCGCCGGGTTCACGGCGAGCGCCCGCGCAATAGCGACCCTTTGTTTCATACCACCTGAAAGTTG
Organism: Sulfitobacter noctilucae; assembly: GCF_000622365.1. Taxonomy (GTDB): domain Bacteria; phylum Pseudomonadota; class Alphaproteobacteria; order Rhodobacterales; family Rhodobacteraceae; genus Sulfitobacter; species Sulfitobacter noctilucae. The sequence continues at coordinate 96,882 of NZ_JASC01000004.1, forward strand.
CTTGGGCAGGGCCGCGCCGAATTCGGTCAGCTTGGTGCGGGCCAGAACATCGTCGATAATCGCGTCGCGTTTTGCGCGGGGCAGGCCGTGATCTTCCAGCACCAACTCCACATTTCCGCGGACGCTGCGCCACGGCAATAGGGCGAAATCCTGAAAAATGAATGTAAGCGGATTCAGGCAATCCGCTGGTGGTTCTCCCAACTGAAGGATATCGCCGGATGCGGGCCGCTCCAACCCACCGAGCATGCGCAGCAGGGTGGACTTGCCACAACCCGATGGCCCGACAATGCAGACGATCTGCCCCGAGGGCACCTCAAGGTCGATGCCGCGCAGAACTTCGGTGTCGCCATAGCTGTGGCTGACGTTTTGCAGACGCAGGTCCATTGATATTCCTTCAAGCGCAAAAGGCCGGGCGCTTTGCCCGGCCCCTGATGCGGTATTGGTATAGACTAGGCGCCAATCGTGTCCACATAGGAGGTATCGACCAAGGTATCCATCGTGATGCCCGCATCGACCAGCCCTTCGGACTGGAACCATGTCAGCTGATCTGCCACAGACGCCACATTCAGCGCCGCACCTTCATTCAGGCGCATGGTGCCGTTAATGATCGACGGGGCCGCCTTTTCCAGTGGTCGGTCCGTGTAGACGTACTTGTGGATCAGGCTGACCATGTCGTTCACGCCTTCATCCCCACCCGCTTTGTCGATCATGGCGCTGTTGTAATCCGCCACGCCCTTGGAGAATCCGGCAAGGAAGCTCGTCGTCATCTCGCGCTCGTCGGCGGCGTTCTTGGCCGAGGTAAAGACCGTCGTGACCTGATAATTGTCAATATAGTCGGAGACATTGCCGATGATATGGACGGCACCCGATCCCGCCAACGGCTTGGCAATATGGGGCACAATGGCCCAGCCGTCAATCTGGCCCGACTTCAGCGCACCGATCACCGCGCCAACCTTCTGCAGCGGCTTGAAGCTCATCGAGATGTTCTCTTTTTGCGCAATCTTCGATCCGATATAGTGGAAGGATGATCCCGCCTGCGTCACACCCCAGCTTTTGCCGTCCAGCATCGCGGGGGCCGTGACACCCGCCTGGAACGCCGCGTCCGACACCAAAATCTTTTGCCCGTCGATCCCCGGCTCTTCCTGCAACGCGCCGCCGATTACCTTGATCGCGCCTTTGTCAGCCAGTGATACAAGCCCACCGGAAATCGCCGTGACCGCGTAATCTACGTCACCGCTGGCGATCGCCACGGCCATCGGCTGTGCCGCCTCAAAGAACCGCAGTTCCACATCCAGACCAGCTTCCTTGAAATAACCGCGCTCGAAGGCGACAAAGCTGGCCGAATGGCTGGTAAAGCGCAGCGCACCCACTGTGATCTTGCGGTTCTGCGCCAGCGCAGGCGTGGCAAGGCCCACGGCCGTTGCGGCGCCAAGCGTGGCAATGGCCTGACGGCGGTTGAAATCTGTCATGGTGTCCTCCCGGATGTTTCGCGCAAAGATGAGTGGCGACCCGAGCCGAGTCAAGCGCCCACTGGTTTTTGGCATCGGTCTATGGCACCTCTGACAGATGAAGATGTTTTCCTCGAAATCCCGCCCTGTGCATCTGGGCGGCTTCCCGCTGGAGCGGTTGCGGCGGCTGGACGCGCCGCTGACAGTCCTGCCTTCCATCCCTTTCCCCACGCTTGATTTTGCGCGACCAGAGACGCCTGAAAGCATCGTAAACGCGATGGCCCCGTTTCAGGCGATGATGGACGTGCTGCGCAGTGGCAAGGTCAACCCGGTCCGTGCCGTGATTCCCGAAGACCCGACAGCCCGCGCCAACCACCTCAAGGCGTTCGGCTATTACAACGACGCGTCGATGATGGGCATCTGCGCCCTGCCCGATGCGGCGCGCCTGTCCAGTGCCCGCCGCAATCCTGGCACCGCCGCTTTGGTGCGCGACCTGCGCGAGCGTCAGACCAAAACGCTGGCTGCTGGGGTCGATGTAATCATGGCCAATCTGCGCGAGGCGGCAGCCGCGCCCGCAACGGCCCTGCCCGCCCACACACACGCGCTTATAATCCTTACCGCCTACCCCCCGCGACCCGCGCCGGGAGGAGGCCGGAGCCGCGTGGATCATGGATGCCCAAGCCGAACGTGCCTGCCTGCGCGGTACAGAAAACGCCACTGTGCTGGCCGAATACATTCGTCAGTTGGGCTTTGATGCGCGGGTCCATTCCACCACGACCTCCGACATCAATCCGGGACTTTGTGCCTTGGCGGCAGGATTGACCGTCTGGCAGGACGGTGCCCTGCAAGCACCCTGGATCGGCACACGATTTGGCCTCGCCGTTGTCACCACAGATATGGCGCTCTCCCCCGATATGCCGCTTGCCCCGCTCAAGGATCAACCGTGGTCGGTGGCCCATGGCCCCGTCTGGCAATTCGGCACCCACGGCGGGCTAAGCGCCCGCACGGCCGATCCTTTCGCCAAACGCGGCTTTGCGCAGGGCATCCACCCGTTCGAAACCCTCAAACGCGTGGACAATCCGACCACCTTCATCGACGCGCCCAATGTGCCGCGCATCCCCAAGCGCACCGATATGTTCGCCCGTGGTCAGTTCGGCGATATGGGGCCAAAGGTGCAGGACGCCATGAAAGGCGGCCAGCACGTCATCAAATCCGCCCCTTCCGCAGCCCAGCGCCGCCTGCTGGGGGCGCTGATCTTGCTGCAGGATGGCCCGGTATCATCAGCGTCAGCCGCCACCGACCCGCAGGAAAACGCCGCCAACTTCAAGGCCGCAAGCTATTTCCTCGGTGCGGACGCGGCGGGGCTGTCGGCCTGCCCCGACTGGACGTGGTACAGCCATGACGCCACCGGCACGCCCATCGACCCGCCGCATGACCAGGCGCTCTCGATGATCATCGACCAGGGGTACGAGACGATGGAGGGCGCATCCGGCGACGACTGGATCAGCGTCAGCCAGTCCATGCGCGCCTACCTGCGCTTTGCCGTTCTGGGCGGCGTGATCGCACAGCACCTGCGCAACCTCGGCTTCGCTGCCAAGGCTCACACGGTGATGGACGGCGATGTGCTGCAACCCCCGCTCTTGCTGCTGAGCGGGTTGGGCGAAGTCAGCCGGATCGGCGAGGTGATCCTGAACCCCTTCCTCGGCCCCCGCCTCAAATCGGGTGTGGTAACCACGACAATGCCCGTGACCCACGACAAACCCATCGACTTTGGCCTGCAATCCTTTTGCGAGGCCTGCAACAAATGCGCCCGCGAATGTCCGTCAGGTGCCATCACCGCCGGGCCGAAGAAAATGTTCAACGGTTACGAGATCTGGAAATCCGACAGCCAGAAATGCGCCACCTACCGGATCACCAACCAGGGCGGTGCCATGTGCGGCCGCTGTATGAAGACCTGTCCGTGGAACCTCGAAGGGCTGTTCGCCGAAGCCCCGTTTCGCTGGGCCGCGACACATATTCCAAAGGCCGCTCCCCTTCTGGCAAAACTCGACGACAAAACCGGGCGTGGCGGGCTGAACCCGACCAAGAAGTGGTGGTGGGATCTCGAAATCGGCGCGGATGGCGGATATGGCATTCCCAATGCTCCGGTCAACGCCCGTGACCTGCAAACCGATCTGGACCTTAAATTCGAGGACCAAACCCTCGCCGTTTATCCGGCCCCCCTTGCCCCGCATCCCTGGCCCTACCCCGACCCGATGCACCGCGAATCGGGGATCCGCGCCCATGCCGCATTGCTCAGCGCCGATGAACACCGCGCCCGCAGTGCCGCCGGAGAAACCGATCACCTGCACCTCTATGACGCGGGCAGCGACACGCCCGTACTCGACCTGCGCATCACCGGCATCGACCAACTGACCGATGCCGTCACGCTTTACACCCTCACTCACCCCCAAGGTCACACCCTGCCCGAATGGACCGTAGGCGGGCACCTCGATCTGGTCGTCGCCCCTGAATTCCTGCGCCCCTATTCTATAATGAGCGACCCGGCTGACCGGTCTTGTTACCAAATCGCCGTTCTGCGCGAAGACGACGGCCGCGGCGGCTCCGCTCTGCTGCACCGGGTCTTTACCCCGAACCGCCGTGTCTTTGTCTCGAAACCCGTCAACCACTTCGAGCTGAACGAAGATGCGCCGCACTCCCTGCTTATGGGCGGCGGCATTGGTGTCACCCCGATGATTGCCTTTGCGCACCGCCTCCATGCGCTGGGCCGTCCTTTCGATCTGCATTACTCTGCCAGCACCCGCGCCTCTGCCGCTTTCTGCGATATTCTCGCGGCGATGCCCTGGGCCAAAAACGTCCACCTTCATTTGTCCGACGAAAAGACCCGAGCCGATCTGCCCCTGCTCATGTCTGCGCTGCCACGCGGTGCCCACGTTTACACCTGCGGCCCGGATGCCTACATGCAAGCTGTCATGACCGCAGCCACCCATGCCCATATCCCCGAAGAGCGCCGGCATCTTGAGTATTTCTCGACGCCGGAAGTGCTGGATTATGTGAACCACCCCTTCAAGCTACGCCTTGCCTCGGGCCGCGAGATTGACGTTGCGGCCGATCAATCGGCCTCTGACGCGCTGATCGCCGCTGGCATTCCCATCGACATCAAATGCAGCGACGGCATCTGCGGTGTCTGCAAATGCGGCGTGACTAAGGGCGCGGTCGAACACCGCGACTTTGTCCTTTCTGCCGCCCAGCGCGAGACATCGATGATCCTGTGCCAGTCCCGCGCCGCCGATGCAGGTGCCACGCTGGAGATTGACCTGTGAGAGCCGCACGGACCTGCAACATTTCGTCGACTGGTACCGGGAGTATTACGGGCCCTGCCCCCCAATTCACCCTTTTACAAATACCCGCCACCATCCTATCAGCCCTTTCAAACGCTCCGTTCATCGCCACCCGAAAGACATGCCCATGACCTTTGACCGCTCCATCAAAATCGCACCGTCCATCCTTGCCGCCGACTTCGCCAACTTTGGTGCCGAATGTGCCGCTATCGAAGCCGAGGGCGCAGACTGGGTCCATGTGGATGTGATGGACGGTCATTTTGTGCCCAACATCACCTTCGGCCCCGCGACCTGTGCGGCGATCCGCCCGCACATCAAAGGCGTCATGGACGTTCACCTGATGATTGCGCCCGTTGATCCCTACATCGACGCCTTCGCGCAGGCCGGTGCGGATGTGATCACTGCTCATATCGAAGCAGGCCCGCACATCCACCGTACATTGCAGGCAATCCGGGCCAGCGGGCCCAAGGCTGGCCTGGCGCTGAACCCCGGCACGCCAGCAGAAAGCGTGGCAGAGCTTTTGGACCTTACGGACCTTGTTTGCGTGATGACGGTGAACCCCGGCTTTGGCGGGCAAAAATTCATCGACATGAGTGCCAAGATCAAAACCTTGCGGTCCATGATCGGCGACAGGCCCATCCACATCGAGATTGACGGCGGCGTTGACCCGACAACCGCCCCCATCGTGGCGGCTGCGGGGGCCGATGTGCTGGTCGCTGGATCGGCAGTGTTCAAAGGCGGCTCGGTCACCAACCCGGCCCCCTACGGCGAGAACATCAAAGCCATCCGTGCGGCGGCGGAGGGCGTCTACGTCTAGCGATGACAGCCGCAGGGTGGAAGAGCGCCCTTAGTTGAGTTGATCCGCAAAGGTCTCAAGCAGCTTGTGCTTGAGCAATTTACCCGTCGGTGCAGCAGGCAAGCTGGTCGCAACCACGATCTGTGAAGGCCGTTTGTAGCCCGCCAGACGTTCACCCACAAAACGGCGCAGGTCTTCGGGATCCAGCTGGTCGCCTTCGGCAATCTGCACAAAGGCAAGCACCTGTTCATCCCCGTCCCGCGTGCGACCAACGACACCGGACTGGATCACCTGCGGGTGATCGTTCAGCGCAGCCTCCACCTCTGGCGGATAGACGTTGAACCCCCCGTGAATAATCAACTCCTTTGACCGACCCAGGATATGGATGTGGCCAAGCTCATCAATTTTGCCCAGATCGCCGGTACGCAGCCAACCGTCGGCATCAAGTGCTTTTTTCGTCTCAACCGGATTGCGATAATACCCCTTCATCACATGCGGTCCCCTGACCATCAGTTCGCCTTCGCCCGCCCCATTTCCGCCGGGTGCCTGATCATCAATTTTGACTTCCGTTCCCGGCGTCTTGGGCCCAACGGAAATATCGGATGATCCCAGCGGGTTATCCGTGGCCGACGCGCCCGAGCATGTCTCGGTCATGCCAAAGCCGTTCTGAAGCGGCAGTCCATAGAATGCTTCCGCCTTGCGCTTCCATGCCGGGTCAAGCGGCGCGCCACCTGAAGAGACATAGCGCAAGCTGGGCGAGCCAAGCTGCGTCAGCCCTTGCTCCTTGGCGTATTGCATGACCAAAGCATGCATCTGCGGCACTGCAGGCAGGACTGTGACGCCATTCATCACCGCATCATAAAGCGCCTTGGCCGAGAAACGAGAATCCTGCTGCACAGTGGCCCCGGTAAAGACAGCGCCCGTGATCACAGACACCAGCCCGAAGACATGGGTCAGCGGCAGCACGCCGTAAATCACATCGTCCGGCGTCATACGGCGCAGACCGCTGGAGGCCATACCGCCAAAGCGCATGTTTTCATGTGTCAGCATCACGCCTTTGGGATCACCCGTGGTTCCGGTGGTATAAAGCAGCACCGCCACGTCATGCAGTTCCGCATCGGGATTCGACGCGCGTACCGCCATGTGCAGCGCCCCAAAGGCCCCCGTGATCTCACTTGCACCAAGCCTTTCGGCATGGGCCGCTGCATCCTTCGATACCTGAGTGGTCATCACCACGGCAGCGGGTGTCGCGTGATCCAGAATGCGTTTCAATTCGCCTTCGGTTTGGCGTGCATTCACCGGGATTGCCACCGCGTCCATTTTCCATGCCGCAAACAGCACCGCAACTGCGGCCGCGCAGTTTTCAGACAGCATCAGAACTCGGTCATTGGCCTGCACCCCCGCCGCGCGAAACTGCTCAACCAACGCGTCACTTGCGGCATCAAGCGCCGCAAATGACCAACGCGTCCCAATACTGTCGGTCAAGGCAGGTGCCTCCGGTCGCGCCGCAACCTGATCTTTCAAAAAGTCTTCTACCCGTGCCATGCTCGTCTACCTCCCCCTTATCGCGCCGTCCTCACCGATAGGCGGGGGCGCGTTTTTCCAAAAATGCTGCAATGCCTTCGGCGGCCTCGTCCCGCCCAGCGGCAGCGGCCATCGCATCACGCTCTGCATCAAGCTGATCGGCTTCGCTAGCCTCATAGGCATCCGCGACCAGATCGCGGATCACACCCTGCGCGTCCCGTGGGCCAGCGGCAAGCGCGTCGGCCAGTACCATCGCTTCTTCCAATGTCTTGCCTGATCCGGCCAGTCGGTTGACCGCCCCAAGTTCAGCAAAGCGGGTGGCCATCACCGGGCGCCCCATCAGGCACATTTCCATCGCCAACGGGCGTGGCAACAGCCGGGCCATCGCCGAGGTCAGGCCGCCATCCGGCACCAGCCCCGCCTTAACATAGGCAGCCGTGAATTTCGCGTCCTTGGCTGCGACGATCATATCACAGGCCAGCGCAAGGCTGAGGCCCGCACCTGCGGCGCCGCCTTCGACGGCAGCAATCAGCGGTACGGGGCAGGCCCGCATCGCCCGCAAAAGATCGTGCAGCTCGTCAACTTTACCACGCCGCGCCTCTTCGGACATGCCGCGCCGTTCAATTAGAACATTCAGGTTGCCGCCCGCACAAAAGAACGGCCCTTCCGAGGTCAGGATCACTGCGCGAATGCGTGGGTCTTCGGCCTGTTTCATCGCTGTAAGAATACACTCGTAAAGCTCGGGCGACAGGGCACCGCGCTTTTCTGTATTGCCGTTCAAGATAATCAGGCGGTCACCTGCATCTTCGATCCGTGCGCTCATGTCAGTTTCTCCTGCGGCACACGTTTGAACACGCCTGTCGCTGTGGCGATCAAGGTGCCGTCTTCGTGTCTCAGTTCGCCGTCGATATAGAGAATGCTGCGCCCGCCCCCTTTTATCGTGCCTGTGGCCCAAACGCGGCCTGCCCTGCCGGGTGCGATGAAATGCGTGGTCATCGAGACTGTCAGAAATGGCGCACGCCCAGTTTTGTCCACTGTCAGCGAGCCGGTACAGCCGCAGGCATTATCCAGCATTGCTGCTGCGATGCCGCCGTGCAGAACGCCGTGGCGATTGGTATGTTGCGGCCCGATGTCGAGAAAACACCGGCCCTGTTCCCCGTCGGATATGTCGACGACATATCCGATCAGGGTCTGGGTACCGGTCTCATCCCGAATGAGCTGGCTTTCGTCAGGCTGCTGCAAGGTTGATAAACCGCTCAAGGTGGTGGTCTGTATCGCCAAAGCGGTGATCTGCCATGACGATGCGCTTGGCGATATGGGCCAGTTCGTATTCCTGCGTCATGGCGATACCGCCATGCAGCTGGATGCTGTCCTCGGCCACAAGACGGCCCGCGCGGCCCATCAAGTTCTTCGTAGCCGACACATTGCTTTCACGCGATTTGCGATCCGACTCAAGGTGACCAGCAGCGTTGATCACGGCAGAGCGTGCCTGCTCCATCTCGATCAGCAGATCGGACATGCGGAAGGCCAGCGCCTGGAAGGTGCCGATGGGACGGCCAAACTGCTTGCGCGTCATCAGGTAGTCTTTGGTCAGCTGCGTGGCCGTGTCCATCGCGCCAAGCGTCTCGGCGCACTGGGCGACATTGGCCGCAGCCGTCCGCGCTTCGATCGCGGCAAAGGCTTCGCCGGCCTTGCCCAAACGGGCGGAGGCTGGCAGGCGCACATCGTCCAGCATGACCTCGGCAGCACGACCACCGGCCAGCAGGGCATAGCCTTGCACCGTCACACCCTTGGTGTCCGCTGGCACAAGGAACAGGGAAATCCCTGCCTCGTCGTCGATGTTGCCGCTTTCGCGAGCGGAAACCACGATATGATCCGCGGCTTCGGCGTTTACGACAACTGCCTTGTGACCGTTCAGCACGATATCATCGCCATCTGCTTTGGCAGTGGTCTGAACGCGGTTCAGGTCATAGCGGCTGGTCGGTTCGCCGTGGGCGAATGCCATCTGGCACGTCCCGCCGATGATCTCTTCGATCAGCGCCTTTTGATCATCGGTGCCCAGATCGGCCACCAGACCACCGCCCAACACGGCCGTATCCAGGAATGGCTCGACCACGCCTGCGCGGCCCAGCTCTTCGAACACCACGGCGATGTCGAAACCTTTACCGCCAAAGCCGCCCTGCTCTTCTGTGAACAAGGCACCGATGACGCCCAACTCTGCCAATTCGTTCCAGATGTCGGTGGACATGCCGGTGTCACTGTCGAGGATCTTGTTCCGCGTCGCCGTATCGTAGCGGTCGCGCAGGAAACGCCGCAGCGTGTCCTGCAACATTTGCCGTTCTTCTGTCAGATCAAAGTTCATTTATGCGCCCCCGCTCATGGTCACTTTGGCGATGATGCCACGTTGGATTTCGTTGGAACCGCCAAAGATCGACAGTTTGCGGTTATTGAAGTATTTCGCCGCCACCGGGCCTGCGCCCAGCGGATCGGGCAGACCGGCGTTCGATCCTTCCACAGCCTCGGATGCGAAAGGCATCGCATAGGCACCTGCCGTGCGGCGGGCCAGATCGTTGATTTCCTGACGGATCACTGTGCCTTTGACCTTAAGCATCGACGCCTCGACACCGGGGGCCGAGCCTGCCGCCGCTTTGGAAATGATCCGCATGTTCGTGGTCGCCATCGCCTTGAGATCAATCTCAACCTGCGCCACACGCGCGGCGAAATGCGGGTTCTGGATGAGCGGCTTGCCGCCCGCCATCTCGGATTTCGCCAAGCGCTTCACGGTGTTCAGACCCGCCTGCGAGAAACCAACGCCTGCAATGTTCGTGCGCTCGTGGGTCAGCAGATACTTGGCATAGGTCCAGCCCTTGTTCTCTTCACCGACCAGATTTTCGACCGGCACTTTGACATCTGTGAACCAGACTTCGTTCACCTCGGGCGTGCCGTCGAGCAGGATAATCGGGCGCACTTCGATGCCCGGTGTGTCCATGTCGATCAGCAAAAAGGAGATGCCCTCTTGCTGTTTGACGTCCTTATCGGTGCGCACCAGACAGAAGATCATGTTGGCGTGTTGGCCCAGCGTGGTCCATGTTTTCTGGCCGTTGACGATGTAGTGTTTGCCATCGTCGGATTTCACGGCAGTCGTCTTGAGCGAGGCGAGGTCGGAACCGGCACCCGGCTCTGAATAGCCCTGACACCACCAATCGTCGCCGTTCAACATGCGCGGCAGCCAATAATCGTTCTGCTCTTTGGAGCCGAATTTCTGCAGCACAGGCGCGAGCATCGAGAACCCGAAGGGCACAACGCGCGGCGTGTTGGCAGCGGCACATTCCTCTTCCCAGATGTGGCGCTGAACGGCATTCCACTCGGCACCGCCAAATTCTTTGGGCCAGTTCGGCACCAGCCAGCCCTGTTCGTTCAGGATCGCATGCCAGCGCTCCATATCATCTTTGGTCAGGTCGTCGCCGTCATTGCCGGCAACCTTGTCCGCCAGATCTTTCGGCAGTTTTTCGTCAAGAAACGTCCGCACTTCATCGCGGAAGGCTTTTTCTTCGTCGGTATAACTCAGGTCCATTTCAGCACTCCTTATGAGTAGATTTCAAACAGGCCAGCGGCACCCATGCCGCCGCCGATACACATGGTGACAACGCCCAGTTTCGCGCCACGGCGCTTGCCTTCCAGCAGCAGATGCCCGGTGCAGCGTGCGCCGGTCATCCCAAAGGGATGTCCGATGGCGATTGAGCCACCGTTGACGTTATATTTTTCCGGGTCGATGCCCAGCGTATCACGGGAATAGAGACATTGTGACGCAAAGGCCTCGTTCAGCTCCCAAAGGTCAATGTCGTCGACCTTGAGGCCATGACGCTCCAGCAGGCGCGGTACCGCGTAGATGGGGCCAATGCCCATCTCGTCCGGCTCGCAGCCCGCAACAGCAAAGCCCTTGAAAGCACCCAGCGGCGTCAGCCCCTGTTTTTCAGCATCTTTGCTGTCCATCACCACCACAGCGGCGGCACCATCCGACAACTGGCTGGCATTGCCCGCAGTTACAAAGCCGCCCTCGCGCACGGGCTGCAGTCCAGAGAGACCTTCGAGTGTCGTACCAGGGCGGTTGCATTCGTCCTTATCGACGGTCACCTCGTGCTGCGTGATTTCGCCGGTTTCCTTGTTCTGCATACCCATTGTGGTCTGCATCGGAACGATCTCGTGGTCGAATTTGCCCGCTTGCTGCGCCTCGTGGATCAAACGCTGGCTGCGCAGACCAAATTCATCTTGATACTCGCGGCTCAAACCATAGCGTTCCGCCACGATATCGGCGGTCTCGATCATCGTCATATAGATGGCCGGTTTATGCTCTTCCAGCCACGGGTCTTTTACGCTCTTGGAGTTTGGCGCGACCATCGAGATGCTCTCGACCCCGCCTGCAACCATCGGGCCTGCGCCCTCTTGGGTGATTGCATTGGCGGCCATGGCGATGGATTGCAGACCGGAAGAGCAAAAACGGTTGACCGTCACACCGGCAGCAGTGATCGGCAGCCCCGCGCGCAGCGCGATCTGGCGGGCGATATTGCCGCCGGTCGCCCCTTCGGGTGTGGCGCAGCCCATAACGACGTCTTCGATCTGTGCGGGATCAAGACCGGCGCGTTCCACGGCGTGTTCGACCACATGACCGCCCATTGCGGCACCGTGGGTCATATTGAACGACCCCCGGAAAGACTTGGCAAGCCCGGTGCGGGCAGTAGAGACGATGACAGCTTGTTTCATTTTGCAGCGTCCTTATTCAGATCATCAAATGTGCGGCCCTGCGCCGCGAGGTCTTCGAGAAGGGGTGCGGGTTGCCAAAACCAGGCGTCATCCTGCGCATAGCGCTGGATGTCAGCCAGCACAGACGGCAAGCCCTGAATATCGGCCCATTTCATGGGTCCCCCCCAATAGCGCGGAAAGCCGTAGCCGAAGAGCAACGTCATATCGACGTCCAGAGGACGGCGTGCGATGCCTTCGCCGACAACTTTCGCGGCTTCGTTCACCATGGCACACATATAGCGGCGCACAATATCTTCGTCTGTAAAAGGACGTGGCGTAATTCCCAACTCGGCCTGTTCGGCGGCGATCAGTTCGGCAATTTTGGGGTTGGGCACGCCCGCGCGTTTTCCCGCGGCGTAGATATAATAGCCCTCTCCCGTCTTCTGTCCGAAGTGCCCCTCTTCGCAGAGTTTGTCGATGTAGGTCGGCACCCGTTCATCAGGATGACGGTCCGGCGCTTTGCGTTTGCGGGTCATCCAGCCGATGTCCAGCCCAGCAAGGTCCGCAACCGCAAAGGGCCCCATCGCAAAACCGAAATCCACCAGCGCCTTGTCGATCTGATAAGGCGAGGCACCATCAAGCACCATGTGATCCGCCGCCGTGCGGTAGGTCGCCAGAATGCGGTTGCCAATGAACCCGTCACATACGCCCGCGCGGACCGAGATCTTGCCCAGCGCCTTGCCCAGCGCAAAACCGGTGGCGACGACATCCTTTGCTGTCTTTTCAGCGACAACGACCTCCAGCAGCTTCATGATATGTGCCGGCGAGAAAAAGTGCAGGCCGATTACATCAGCAGGACGCGATGTGGCGGCGGCAATTTCGTTCACGTCAAGATAAGAGGTGTTCGTGGCCAACACGCAGCCCGGCTTGCAGACGGAATCGAGTTTGGCAAAGACCTCTTTCTTGACGTCCATGTTTTCGAACACGGCTTCGACGACCAGATCGACATCACTCAGGCTGTCGTAATCGGTGGAAACGGTAAGTGCCTTTTCAGTAAGTGTATCGAATTTGTCCTGACTGATCTTACCACGCTTGAGCGCCCCCGAGAGGTTGCCAGAGATGCGCTCGTGCGCGGCTCGGGCAGCTTCCGGTTTCATCTCGATCAGGACCACGTCCATGCCCGCCAGCAGTGCGGCAGTGGCAATGCCTGCCCCCATTGTCCCACCACCGATAACGCCAATCGTGTTCAGGCTGCGCGGCTCGACGCCCTTGAGTTCAGGCAGATTGCTGACAGCGCGTTCGGAGAAGAAGGCGTGGATCATGCCTTGGCGTTGGTCTGTCTGCATCAGCTCCATGAACAGATCGCGTTCTTTTTGCAGGCCTTGCTCAAAAGGCAGTTCCGTCGCGACCTGCACGGCACGCACGGCTGTCGCCGGACTAATCTGGCCACGGCCCTTTGCCAGCACCGCATCATAGGTTGCGTCCCAGTCGATAGCATCGGCGGGTGGCAATTCACTCACCGGGCGGCGGGTCGCGCCATCCGCCAGCAATTCGGCCGCGTAGGCCAGACCGACGGCTTCGGGGTCGCCTTCGGCCACACGGTCGAGGATGCCCAGATCGCGTGCAGCCTCGGCTTTGATCGGTGCGCCGCTGGTGATCATTTCCAGCGCCTTTTCAGCACCAGTCAAGCGCGGCAGCCGCTGTGTTGCACCGGCCCCGGGGATAAGGCCCAGATTGACCTCGGGCAGGCCGACTTTGGCAGAAGGCTGAGCGATGCGGTAATGCGCCGACAGCGCCACCTCAAGCCCGCCGCCCAGCGACACACCGTGCATGGAAGCCACCACGAGCAAAGGCGACGCTTCGATACGGTTGCACAGAATTGGCAGATACGGCTCCGTCGGCGGCTTGCCGAATTCAGTGATGTCTGCCCCTGCGATAAAGGCGCGGCCTTCGCCCACGATGACCACCGCCTTTACACCCGCATCCGCTTCGGCGCGTTCCATTGCGTCCCACAGGCCCTGTCGCACGGCTTGGGACAGCGCGTTAACGGGGGGGTTCTGGATGCGCAGGACGGCAATGTCGTCGTGGCGGGTGTAGGCGATTTTATCTGTCATCTGGGTCTCCTGTTGATGCAAAGCGGTGGGCCGGGGTGTGTCCTAGCCGTAAATGAAACACGCGTTTTCGACCGCATCGGCCGGCAACGCCACTTCGGTCAGGTTTTCAAAATACATCCGGTCACTGGCAACCATCAGCCCGCCTTTGGCCAGCAAGGGCTCGATCAGCGGGGAAACGGCGCGAGCGAAATCATCGTTCTTGGCCGGATTGTGCCCGCCGAGATCGGCATGGATCAGCGAGGCCGTCGGGCCGAAGCGCTCTAAGGCCTGCGGAAGTGTTTCATGCACATCCCCCATGATCAACATCTCGTCGGGCGGCGTGCTTTTGGGGTGCGAGGCAATGGCGCGTTCAAAGACGAACACGTCGCGCCCCGGCATGATCTCGACCATGTGGTGATAGGTGCGGCCATTGCCCAGACCCAATTCCAGCACCGGGCCAGACATGTCTTTGGTCTGGTCGGCGGCAAAGTTCAGGCAGGCGCGTTGCGATACCATGCGGTTGATGAATGCATCCAGTCGGCTCATGTCGGGCTCCTTGTTGGCGGGGCGCGAATGGCCCTGCGGGGTGCGCGACGGTATCTAGCCCGATCGCCAAGGGAGTGCCAGTGGCGCGCAATTTTACGTCAGGGGATTTTCCGTTTTTGACCTGAGCCTTGGCGCGATGCGGCTTAGCTCGACAACCGTTCGCGCAGGTCTGCGATAATTTCCGGAATGATCTTATCTACCGGCCCGGATGGGGCTGACAACGCGTTCCCGGTCTGGGAGTCGTGCGAAAGAAAAACCGTGCGTCCGGGCAAGACCACTTCGAATTTGGCCGCAAAGCCGGTGTCATGCAGTTCCTTGATTTCTGCCTGCCAGTATTTTTCAAGATAGCGGCACAGACTGTGGCAATCTTCATGCGTTGGCGCAGCGACAATGTCGCAAATGACGGTACCGTCTGCTTGTTCGATAAGAGTTACAGCGTTCATTCTAATCCCAGACTTCTGTTAACGCTTGGCCGCGAGCGTTGCGACGAGCCGATGATTTCCCGGAAGATATCATCTCCGGTGAAGCCTTTGTCCACCGTGCGACTATAGATCTGATCCCAGGTAAGGTTCGGGTTGTCACGGGCCAATTGGGCGGCAAGATTACGGTCAGCCATCAGGTCGCGTGCCTGAGTACGCGCGGCGTTGCGCAGCTGGAACGCCTGCCGCGCCTGCGCTTCGAGCGGCGCATCAGCCTCGAGTTGCCCGGGAATCAGTCTTTCTTGATTGAGGTACCATTCCCGCGCCTCGCGATTGGTAAGGGTTCCGGGCCGCGGATTGCCCGTGATCCGCCCCCAAATCCGTGTCCGCGACACACCGCGTGCGATCAGCACGCCTGCGCCGGACAGGACAGCACCAGCCATGCCGCCTGTGATCCCGCCGATGGCCGCGCCGTCCAGACGGTCGATCACGCCCCCCTCGTCGTGGCCCGCCCCCGAGAGCGCGCCGGTCGCGGCACCGGTGCGCGCACCTGCCACCACAGCACCGCGCAACCCGTTGCCCGCGCGCGCGGCATTCGCGGCCGCACCGCCCACGGGCACGAACATTGTCGGCACCATTCCGGCAACTTCGCCTCCGACATACCAGTTCGGGTTTGCAATACGCTCGGCGTTCATCAACTGGCGGCGCTCTGCCACCAGCTCTTCATAGGACCTGTCCGAGAACAGCGAATCGAGCCGTGCCATCCCTTCCTCGCCGAAGCCGAAGGTCAGGCCCTGCCCCCCGCCGCCAAAAAAGCTTTCAGCGTCCGAGGCCCGACGGGCGTTGGTCGCAAGCTCGTATTGATCAAAGTTGCGGCGACGATCATCGAGATAAAGCTGGTTCAGCATGTGATCGGAGTCAAAGCCGGAGCTGACATAGTCCCACAACATATTGGCCCCGTAACCGGCACCTTGAAAAAACCCCACGCTTGGTTTTTCGTACTGCCCCGCCTCGCGGGCGATCTGATCATAGGCGCTGTTGAAACCGTCCTGATCCAGGCCTGCCGGAATACCGCGCCAGTCTTCTACTGCGTTCGCTTCCAGCTCCCGCTCGCGCTGGACTTCACCGATTTGTGCTTCGGCCGCGTCCATTGCCTCTTCTGTTCCGTAAATGACGTAAAGCTGCGTGATAGGCATTGCCAGCGGATGGCGCGGGGATTCGCCTTGGTCATTCAGCGTTCCGGAAGCGACCATATCACCCGAAGCCAGATCGTAGATGCGGTACCCGATTCCGGCGATCGGCTCGCCTGTGGTGTCGTCGATGGCCCCTGCCTCGACCCAATTGTCACCGCACCCTTCGCAGACCTGGCCGACTGTGCCGCTGGGCTGTTGTTCGGCGACAAGCATCCCTTGCCGCAACTGGGCCGGGCTGGCTGGATCTTCGGGGTCCATCAGGCAATCCCGTCGTAGAAGGTCTGCAGCTGATCGCAGAGGTCTTCTCGGGCTGCGCTTTCGACAATTTTGCGCAAATTGCGCATCAGCGGATCATCGAACCAATAGATACCGTGTATCAGGGCAACGCCCAGATAGGCCGTCCGCCGAACCGGATCGCTCAGCCCGTAGCCATCCGCATGTGACGCGGAATGCGCAAGGAACACATCGGTATCACGCTGTGTCGAAAGGCCGGGATGGTGCGGCGTCAGGTTTGCCAAAGCTGTCTGCGCGTCCTGATGTGTCCGTAGTCTGGCCACCAGCCGCGTGCCAAAGTGCCCGGTACCGTGGCCGGTCCAGGTGCCGGACAGCCAGTCCTGCACAAACTCGGTAAAAAGAACGAGCCGGCGGTCCTGCGGAATGTCGCCCCGCATCAGCGAGGTGCTGATACCCTTTTCAAGCCGGCTGTCCTGAGGAAAATGCGCGCCCAGCGTCACGCCCATGACAGCCAGTTTGAAAGTCTCACGCTTGGCAGTGATAGCAAAAGCCAGCGCATAATCCCGGACGGTCTGCACGAATGTCTCTGCGATCTCGGGCGTCGCACCAAGGGCGGCCATATGTGCGGGGTAAAGTTTGATCAAAGCTGCGCCGGTGTCCCGGTTCCAATCGGCACTCGCCTGCGCCTCGAAGGAGGCAAATTGATCCCTGGAAAACTTCATACCCATACGCAAAAATGCCAATCTGTTCCCTTTGAAGAAAACGTTGCCTCTCCGACCACAACCTCAGGTGAGACTATCGCCAGATCAGCGGAACGCAAGAATAGCGTGCAAAATTTAAGCCTGCGGAGAGCGCAAGCGCCCCGCGGCGCGGCAAAGGCGTCGATCCACCGGATTCGCTAGACGATCTGGTTCAAATCGGCTTCACTCCGAATCCGAAACCGTAGCCTGCTTGAATGGATCCATATGACCGCCTTGCTGGACGTAGATGCGCTGACCATTGGGTTCGGCAACGCCCCGCCAGTGGTGTCGGACGTCAGCTTTTCCGTGCAGCCGGGCGAGACGCTGGCGCTGGTGGGCGAAAGCGGGTCGGGCAAGACGCTGACCTGCCGCACCGCGCTGCGGGTGTTGCCTGAGACGGCGCAGGTCAGAGGGGGGTCGGTTACTTTCGCCGGGCAGAACGGCCCTGTCGATTTGCTGCATGCCCCGGAACGCGAGATGCGGCGGATCAGGGGCAACCGCATCGCGATGATCTTTCAGGAGCCGATGCGCTCGCTGTCGCCGCTGCACCGGCTTGGCAATCAGGTGGGCGAAGTTTTGCGTCTGCACCGGGATATGGGCAAGTCCGAGGCAAAGCGGCGGGTGCTGGAGCAATTCGAAAAGGTAGGCTTTGCCGACGCCGAACGCGCCTTTCGCAGCTATCCTTTCGAGATGTCGGGCGGGATGCGTCAACGCGCGATGATCGCCATGGCAATGGTGGCGCAGCCTGAACTGCTTATCGCGGACGAACCGACGACCGCGCTGGATGTGACCACGCAAGCGCAGGTGTTGGGGCTGATCAACAGCTTGCAGCAAGAAACCGGGATGGCGGTTATTCTTGTCACGCACGATCTGGGTGTGGTGGCGAATATGGCCGAACATGTGGTGGTGATGAACAAGGGCCGCGTGATGGAGGCAGGCCGCGCCGAGCATATCCTGCGCAATCCGTCTCATGGCTATACCCAAAAGCTTTTTGCGGCGGCTCCGATGATCCCGACAGTGGCGACCCCGGCGCCAAAGCTTGAATACGACGATGTGATCCTTGATCTGAAATCGGTGACCAAGACCTACACGATGCGGGCCAGCGGCTGGCGCAGCCCGGTCCAGATCACAGCCTGCCGCGATGTGAACCTGCAGGTACCGCGCGGCAAAACGCTGGCGGTTGTGGGCGAAAGCGGGTCAGGCAAAACGACCTGTGCGCGGGTGGCGCTTGGTGCGGAGCATCCCGATCCGGGCGGCGAAGTGATGTTTCGGCCCGTAGCCGGAGAGCCCGCGCTGCCGGTTCATGACATGACCCGAGAGCAACGGACCACCTTTCAGCGCGAAGCGCAGATGGTGTTCCAGGACCCCTACTCATCGCTCAGCCCCCGGATGAGGGTTCTGGATGCGATGACCGAACCGATGGACATCCACCACATCGGCAGCCGGTCGGAGCGGCGCGACAAAGCTGCCGAGATGTTGCGTCTGGTGGGCCTCGACCCTGATATGCTGCGGCGCTATCCGCACGCGTTTTCAGGCGGGCAGCGCCAGCGCCTATCGATTGCCCGCGCACTTACGCTGGACCCCAAGCTGCTGATCTGCGACGAGCCGACCTCTGCGCTTGATGTTTCTGTGCAGGACCAGATCCTGAGCTTGCTGGAAGACATCCGCGCTCAGGCGGGCCTGAGCTACCTGTTTATCAGCCATGACCTCGCCGTGGTTGCGCGGATTGCCGACGAAGTTGCGGTGATGCGTGCAGGTGTGATCGTCGAACAGGCGCCGCCCGACACGCTGTTCTTCAACCCGCGCCACCCCTACACCAAGGCACTGATCGCAGCCCAGCCAGAGCCGGATGTGACGCGACCCATCGACCTTGATCTGGTGTCGAAAGGGGCCGGTGCGCCGACAAACTGGCCTGAAATGTACCGGTTTGATGGCGACACAGCCCCCGACTTGCGTGAGCTGGAGCCGGGTCATAAGGTGCGGTGTCATGCGTAGATTGATTGCCCTACTGGCCTTCGTCGCGGCCCCTGTGCTTGCCCAGACCCCGCTTCAGGAAACGCCGTTCTGGCAACCCGAAGTCGATGCCGGGACCATGCCCCCGATCTTTGAGCGACTGCCGGACACGCCGCTGGTTGTCGATCTGGAGGCCAAGGGCCGCAGCTTTGGCACCCAGGGCGGGACATTGCGCACGATGGTCACCCGGTCCAAGGACGTGCGCCAGATGGTTGTGTACGGCTATGCACGGCTGGTGGGGTATAACCCCCAATACGACCTGTACCCCGACATCCTGCGCGATGTTGAGGTGATCGAGGACCGCCGCTTTGTGCTGCATCTGCGCCCCGGACACCGTTGGTCAGACGGAGAGCCTTTCACTTCTGAAGATTTCCGCTACTGGTGGGAAAAGGTGGTCGGCAATAATGAGATTACCCCGTCCGGCCCCCCTGAGTTCATGATCGTGGACGACACACTTGGGCGTGTCACCTTCCCCGATCTTTATACGGTTGTATTTGAGTGGGACCGTCCCAACCCCAATTTCCTGCCGCTTCTCGCGCAGGCTTCCCCGCCCTTCATCTACCGCCCAGCACATTACCTGAAACAGTTCCATATCGACTTTGCCGAGCCTGATGCGCTGGCCGAAGAGGTCCGCAGTGCACGGGTCAAAAGCTGGGCTGCGCTACACAACCGGCGCGACAATATGTACAAGTTCGACAACCCGGACCAGCCCACCTTGCAGCCGTGGCTGAGCGCCAGTGATCGCGGGTCGCGCCAGTTGTTCGTGCGTAACCCCTACTACCACCGGATCGACGCCCGCGGGAAGCAGCTTCCCTATATCGACGTCGTGAATATGACGATTGTCGGGGGCGGGCTGGTCGCGGCCAAGGCCAATGCAGGCGAAGCAGACCTTCAAGCACGCGGGCTCGATTTCTCCGATGTCTCGATCCTTAAGAAAGGGGAGCAGGACGGCGGAAACTATCGCACCTTCCTTTGGGCGAATGGCGTGGCCAGCCAGATCGCAATTTATCCGAACCTCAACTTCAAGGACCCTGTCTGGCGCGAGGTTATGCGCGATGTGCGGTTCCGGCGGGCGCTGAGCATGGGGATCGACCGACGGATGATCAACCGCGCGCTGTACTTCGGTCTGGCGAATGAAGGCGGGATGGCGGCGCTACCCTCCAGCCCGCTGTTCGATGAACAAGACCTCAAGATGTGGTCCGATATGGACATCGAGGCGGCCAACGCGCTGTTGGACGACATGGGCCTGACCCAGCGCAACCCTGCGGGGCTGCGGCTCTTGCCTGACGGGCGGCCGATGGAATTCGTGATCGAGACCGCAGGCGAACGTCAGGAAGTCGAGAATGCACTGGCCATCGTCACGGACACATGGCGTGATCTGGGCATCCGGTTGGTGCTGCGCCCGTTGGACCGCGACATCCTGCGCAACCGGGTCTATGCCGGGATCAGCATGGCGGCGATCTGGTATGGCTGGGACAACGGCTTGCCCACCTCGGGCACCTCGCCCGACTATCTGGCACCGACCAATCAGGAATTCTTTGCCTGGCCCAAGTGGGGTCAGTTCTACGTTACCGGCGGCGAAGCAGGTGAAGCGCCCGATATTGAACCCGCACAGCATCTGTTGAAGCTGTACGACGATTGGTTCCACACCTCTGTTCCCGCCGAACGCAAAGCGATCTGGCGAGACATGCTGGACATCCATGCAGATCAACAATTCGCCATCGGCATTCTGTCGGGTGCCCCCCAGCCCGTGGTCGTGTCAAAACAGCTGCGCAATGTGCCTGAAACAGGCATCTGGGCCTATGATCCGGGGGCCCATTTCGGAGTGCACCGGGTGGACGAATTCTATTTCGAGAACCCCGCCCCGCAGGTGACGCAATGATGTTGCTGCGCTACGCAGTTTACCGTTTCATCACCATGTTGCTGACGCTCTGGGTGGTGTCGATCCTTGTCTTTATCATCATCAACCTGCCGCCCGGTGATTACCTCAGCAACCAGATCGCCGAGCTGCGCGCCACGGGTCAGGCCGAAGGCATCGCCAAGGTCGAATTCCTACGCCAGGAATATGCATTGGACCGGCCCATCTGGGAACAGTATTTCATTTGGGTCGGTATGATGCCGGGGCCGAACGGGTTTTCCGGCCTGTTGCAGGGCGATTTCGGCTGGTCTTTTGAGTTCGACCGCCCCGTGGGTGAGATTGTCGGCGATGCGCTGTGGATGACAGTTCTGGTCAATCTGGCTGCGGTGCTGTTCGTCTATGCCGTGGCCCTTCCGCTGGGTGTGCTGGCGGCAGCAAAGTCTGAGACCTGGGTCGACTACACCGCCGGTTTTCTGGGCTATCTGGGCCTTGCCACGCCGAACTTCCTGCTGGCGCTGATCCTGTTCTACTATGGGAACAAGTACTTTGACCTGCCTATTGGCGGTCTGATGGACCCGGTGTTTGAAGGCGAGCCAATGTCCTGGGCAAAGGTTAAATCCATGCTGCTCCACCTCATTGTCCCAACCTTTGTGATCGGCACCTCGGGTGCTGCTGCCATGATGCAGCGATTGCGCGCCAATATGCTGGATGAACTTAGCAAACCCTATGTGGAAACCGCCCGCGCCAAGGGCATGGCCCCTGCCCGCCTGCTCGCCAAATACCCACTGCGCATGGCTTTCAATCCTTTCGTGGCCGACATCGGCAACCTGCTGCCTGCCATGGTCTCCGGTTCTGTTCTGGTCTCGGTCGTGCTGGGCCTGCAAACCATCGGGCCCTCCTTGCTAACCGCGCTGAAGTCACAAGACCAGTTTCTTGCGGCTTTCGTATTGATGTTCGTGGCGCTCCTGACGCTGATCGGAACAATGATCTCGGACGTGCTGCTGGTCCTGCTGGACCCCCGCATCCGGTACGGAGAACGCGGTAAATGAGCACCCAACCGGACAACAGGTTCGTCGATACCGCGCCCTGGCAGGACGACACGGATATCAGCGCCCCCGACCGGGCCGAGATGGACGCACCGGCTTGGCGGCTGACATGGCGCAAGTTCCGGCGGCACAAGCTGGCACTGGTCTCGGCGATCTTTCTGCTGACCTGCTATCTGATCCTGCCCATCGCGGGCTTCATCGCACCCTATACGCCCAATGAACGCAGCGCCGACTACCTCTATGCCCCACCGCAAAGCATCAACCTCTGGCACGAGGGCGATTTCATCGGCCCCTACGTCTATCCCATCACGGCAGAGGCCGATCTGGTCAATTTCCGCTGGACATATACCACCGATGAAACCACCCCAATGCCGCTTGAGTTTTTCTGCGAAGGCCAGACCTACCGGCTCTTCGGCTTGATCCCCTCGGACACGCATCTGTTCTGTGCGCCAGAGGGCGCAACGGTGTTCATCTGGGGCTCGGACAGGCTGGGCCGCGATGTCTTCAGCCGCATCCTCTATGGTGCGCAACTATCGCTCACAGTGGGCCTGATCGGGATCACAGTCAGCTTCCTTCTGGGTATCACCTTTGGAGCAATAGCGGGCTACTTTGGCGGCAAAACCGACTGGATCGTCAACCGCGTGATCGAGATTTTGCGCTCGCTGCCGGAACTGCCCCTCTGGCTGGCACTATCGGCGGCGGTGCCCTCGAACTGGGGGCCAGTGGCGGTGTTCTTCATCATCTCGATCATTCTGGGCATCCTCGATTGGCCGGGGCTGGCCCGCGCCGTACGCTCCAAATTCCTGTCCCTGCGCGAAGAGGAGTATGTGAAAGCCGCCGAAATGATGGGCGCGAAGCCGGGCCGTGTGATCCGCAGACACCTCCTGCCAAACTTCATGTCTCACCTCATCGCAAGCGCCACCCTGTCGATCCCCGCGATGATCCTTGGCGAAACAGCACTCAGCTTTCTGGGCCTCGGCCTGCGCGCGCCTGCCGTCAGTTGGGGCGTAATGCTGAACGACGCCCAAAACCTCGCCAGTATCGAAATCTACTGGTGGACTGCCATTCCGATGCTGCCGATCATCGTTGTCGTCCTCGCCTTTAATTTCCTCGGCGATGGTCTGCGCGCCTCACTCGACCCCTACAAAGGCTAAGCTCAGCCCGTTCCCTCTACCTTTCTCTTTTTGGCCCTTATATCCCGCGGGGAGTCGATCTTGATCGACGGGGCAGAGCCCCCGAATTTGCTCTGCAAACTTAATAAAAACTCCCTCGCCATATGATGGTTGGAACCCGATTCCCGATCATCAAGATAATAAAAAGCGGGGGCGTCAGCCCCCGCTCCGGTCGGGTCGCATCAGCGACCCGAAATCCCTTACCCTATCACATATCCCTGACGCCAACACCTCTCCGGCAACCGTTTCACTCCCTGTTGCTCTCACCCAAAGGCAAAACAAACCCTATTTCAGCGATCATCTCCGCTGGCCCCGCCATCCAGAATATCCTCGTCGAGCGAGGCTTGGGCCGCCGCTGTGACCGTCTTCTTTTCCTCTTCGCTCAGGTCGTCGACCTTGCCATCGGCCAACCGCACCGTGACCTCGCGATGGGCGAACTTGATGCCTTCGCGCTCAAACAGGATACGAATTTCCTCATAGACCTTTTTGCGGATCACCCATTGATCGCCGGGCTTTGTCATGAACTTCACGCGAATGATCATCGCGCTGTCCTGCATCTCGATCACGCCCTGCGATTTTAGTGGCTGGATGAAATCCGGCCCGATCACCGGGTCTTCCAACATCTGCTGGCCCAGCTTCTTGATCAGCTTACGCACCTTTTCCACGTCCGTGTCATAGGTCACGCGCAGGGGCAGTTTCATCATCACCCAATCGCGGGAGTAGTTCGTCATCACCTGCAATTCCCCAAAGGGGATCGTGTGCAACGCACCCAAATGGTGGCGCAGTTGAAACGACCGCACGGAAATCTTTTCAACTGTCCCTTTCACCCCGCCCACATCAAGGTATTCCCCTTTGCGAAAAGCGTCATCGAACAGAAAGAACGCACCTGCAAAGATGTCACGCACCAAGGCCTGCGAGCCAAAGCCGACCGCGATCCCGATGATGCCGGCACCGGCAAAAAGGGGGCCGACATTGACGCCAAACTCCATCAATACAATCAGCAGGATCGAGATCAGAACAGCGATCAGGACAATGTTGCGAAATAGCGGCAAGAGGGTCGCAAGCCGCGAGGCAGAGCTGCCACCGCCTTCATCGCCCAGCTCGGCCTCGACCACATCGCCGGTTTCTTCGCGGATCTTGCTGTCGATCCAGATGCGAAAAGCGTGATAGATGATGTAGCCGATGAAGATGATCACCATGACATCCAGCAGCCTGTCGGCATAGCTTTCGACCATCTGGGCGCTGCCGTTGTTGTCCCAGATGTAGAAAAACGCATAGACACCCGAAACAAATGCCAGGATACCGGCAACGCGCCGGGCCAGAGCCTCGAAACTGTGCATGCCCGGTGCTTGGCTGATCGCCGCACGGGCTTCCCTTTCTTCTTCACGGGTTTCTTCAAGTTCTTCCGTCAGACGCGCCACTTCGACCTCGCCGGCACTTTCTTCCGCCTCGGCTAGCGCCGCTTCCTGGGATTCTTCTTCACGCATAATCTCATTCATGCGCCGGACCGCCCGGGCGCGGGCAAAGCTGCGTTCAATAGCAAAGTTGATTACGCCATAGACCACGATGATCGAAACAAGGATGCCATAGGCACCGGCAATCAGCGGCACCGTCCCGGGGTTCCCCAACACCAGATCATAGGTCAGTTCGAACCAGGCAAAGATCACGTAGAGAATCACCAATGGTGCCCAAATCTGGCTGAGGGCACGCAGAACAGGTGTTGTATTCTCGGGTTGTTTGCCGTTGCGCAAGGCTTGGGAAATAGCGCGTCGGTTGACCAGCACCATGAGGATGTTCAGCAGAACCACGCCGACTGACAAAAGCGCAAAAAGGAAGGCATAGACGTCGTAGTTCAGCCCGAGTTCAGCGATCCAGACGCCAAACAGGATCACACATATATCAAGGCTGCCCACGCCCCAGAGCCAGCGATGCAGACGGATGGCTGCACGGTCGCTGAAGGCCGGAATGCGGTATTGGGACAGATAGGGCGACAGGATCATCCGCCAAAGGGTCGCGAGAAAGCGGCTGGTAAAGTAGCCCACATTCACAAGGGTCGCGGTAAACTGCATGGCTGTGTCCTGTAGTTCACCAAAGATCGCCCAGCCCAATAAATAGGCCACCACCATAGACACAATGATGCCGCCGATCCCAGCCAGGAACCGCAGGACAAGAAAGGGCATCTTCTCTGAATATCCCTGTGGCGCGTCCATGATCCGCGCCACGATGAAGCTTTTCATCAACCGCTTGCCATAAATTTCGCGTTCAAACAGGATACCGACCGCGAACAGGCCGAGCGAATAGAGTACAACTTTGGCAAATGCGAAAAGCGTGCCATCCGGGCTGGCCGCGCGCAGAATATATAGCACCTCGTTAAAGGCTGCGGGCATATCCAGCAGTCGGGCAATGAGGGCACCGCGAAAGCGCACCGCATTGTCCTGTACGCGCATCAGCGCAGAGCCTTTCTCTGTGTCATCCACGGTCTGGGTTTGCGCCTCTGCGGGCCGAACCTGAGACACCACATTGCCCTCGGTATCGACAACGATCACCTCAATCCCGCTGCTGGCCGCTTGCGCAATTGCATCCGTCACTGCCGTGCTGCCATTTGTTGAGGCATCAGTGCTCCCGGTGAAAAGCGATCCGGCAGTTTGGGCGGCAATGCCCTGAGGGTCTGGCAGAAACAGCAGGCCTATCAGCAAAAGGATGGTATAAAACAGTCGCATAAAATACTCCGCATCATGCGATTAATTGCGCCATTTTTGGCCGCCCGCGCTTGCGCAGGCTAGGCCAGCCCTGCCCTCAAAGCAATTGCATCGCGGTTCAAATCACACTGCCCAGAAAAAGTAGCCCACAAGGTTTTACAATTCGGGCCATTGCGTGCATTAGAGGCACGGAGATGAGGTGCTATAGTGCATCTTGGACATTTACACGAACGCGCCCCTCTATCGGGACCGTCCGTCCTGCACCGCCCCCGGGCACGCGGCGACAGGCAGCGGGAAGATCGGGCACAGGACTTGCTTATGGGGCCATCGCTCTCCCCGGCCAATCGTGCCGTAACGGCCTCGCGCCGTGTGATGTTTTACAGCCATGACACTTTTGGTCTGGGCCATTTGCGGCGCAGTCGCGCTTTGGCCACGGCGCTGATGCAGGGCAATCCGCAGGCTTCTGCCATCATCCTGACAGGCTCGCCGGTGGCAGGGCGGTTCACCTTTCCCGAACGGGTCGATCACATTCGGCTGCCCGGTGTCACCAAACTTTCGGATGGAACGTATATCAGCCAGACACTCGGGCTGAACATCGACGACACTACGTCGCTTCGCGCCGGCCTGATCCAGTCGGCCGTTGAACGCTACGAGCCTGATCTGCTGATCGTGGACAAAGAACCAACGGGATTTCGGGGCGAACTGCTGCCCACGTTGGAATATCTTCGGATGCGAGGGCGCACACGGGTGGTGCTGGGCCTGCGCGATGTGCTGGACGCGCCTGACGTGCTGGCCAGCGAATGGGATCGCAAGGGCGCTCTGGCCGCTGCCGAAAATCTTTATGACGAGATCTGGGTATACGGTATGCGCGACGTCTATGACCCCACCAGCGGTCTGGACCTGTCGGATGAAGCCCGTGCGAAAACGCATTGGACAGGCTATCTGCGCCGCGAGATCACCGATGCGTCCGACACACCGGATACCCCCTACATTCTGGTTACCCCCGGCGGCGGTGGGGATGGTGCCGCAATGGTGTCTCTGGCGTTGTCTGCCTATGAACAAGACCCCGATCTTGGGCCGAATGCAGTGCTGATCTATGGGCCGTTTCTATCGGGCGATGTGCGCGACGCTTTTGATGCGCGGGTGGCAAAGCTGGACGGCCGCGTCACCGCCGTCGGTTTCGACAGTCGCATCGAGGCCTTGTTTGCCGGTGCCGTCGGTGTCGTCTGCATGGGGGGCTACAACACCTTTTGCGAGGTACTGTCCTTTGACAAACCTGCCGTAATTGTGCCGCGTACCAAGCCCCGGCTGGAGCAATGGATCAGGGCCAGCAGGGCCGAGGAACTGGGTTTGGTCCGGATGCTGGATGAGGGTCGCGACGGGTTGACCACCACATCCATGATTGCCGCGATCAAGGCGCTGCCGGATCAGCCGAAGCCATCGGCGGCGGGGGCGGACGGGCTGTTGGACGGGCTCGACGTTGTCGTGCGCCGCGCGCGCGATCTGATGCAGGGAGAGTAATCATGACCGCGCGTCTCGCTGTCGTTGTCAAAGGCTGGCCGCGCCTGTCCGAGACCTTTATCGCGCAAGAACTGGTGGCACTTGAGGAAGCCGGATTGAGTTTCGACATCTGGTCGCTGCGCCATCCAACAGACACCAAGACGCATCCCCTACATGATCGTTTGCAGGCGCCAATCCGCTATCTGCCGGAATACCTGCGCGATGACCCCGCCCGTGTGGCGCATGCCATGGGGGCTGCGGCCACGATGCCGGGGTTCGATACCGCAGCTGCTGCTTTCGTCGCGGATCTGGAACGGGACGACACCGTTAATCGCCGCCGTCGCTGGGGTCAGGCCTGTGTCATGGCGCATGAACTGCCTGACAATGTGCAAGGCATTTACGCTCATTTCCTGCACACGCCCTCTTCGGTGGCGCGGTACGCGGCGATCCTGCGCGGTTTGCCGTGGTCATTCTCGGCCCATGCCAAGGACATCTGGACCTCACCGGAATGGGAGCTGCGCGAAAAGCTATCGGCGGCACATCATGGGGCGGCCTTTGGCGCAACCTGTACGCGCTTCGGCACCGAGCATCTGCAGGGCTTGGCAGATACGCCTGACCGGGTTGATCTGGTCTATCACGGGTTGGACCTCTCCCGCTTTCCTGCACCGCCGGACCGTCTGCCGCGTGCCGCAGATGCGCCATTTCACATGATGTCCGTGGGACGGCTGGTCGAGAAGAAGGGTTTCGACAATCTGATCGACGCGCTTGCCCTGCTGCCCGCCACGCTCGACTGGCATTTCACCCATATCGGGGGTGGCGCGCTGGATACAGAAATGCGCGCCCGCGCCGAAGCATTGGGCCTGACGCCGCGCATCACTTGGCGCGGGGCCTGCGACCAGCCTGAGGTGATCGAGACCATGCGTGCCGCAGACCTGTTCGTGCTGCCCTCGCGCATCGCGGCGGATGGCGACCGCGACGGCCTGCCCAATGTGCTGATGGAAGCGGCCAGTCAGAAGCTGCCGATCCTCAGCACGCCCGTCTCTGCTATTCCTGAATTCATCGAGGACGGCGTGCACGGTATCCTGAGTGACGATGCACCCGCCCGATTGGCAGATGCCATGCTACGCGTGGCACAAGACAGCGCCTTTGCACTGCGGATGGCGGATGCAGCTTTTGACCGGCTGACGGCAGACTTCCTGATGCATCCCGGCATCAGACATCTACACGCCCGCCTGACCGCGATGATGGCGGATGCGGACTGATGCTTCTGGCGTTCTACGCTCCGATGAAGCCCCCTGACGATCCTGTACCTTCGGGCGATCGCACGATTGCCCGCAATTTGCTGAAGGCGTTCGAGGCTTTTGGCGCAGAGATGACACTTGCGAGCCGGTTTCGCAGCCGCGACGGGCAAGGCGATCCTTTCGTTCAACGGAAGACACTGGATGCGGCCGAGGCCGAGGTCGAGCGGTTGATTGCAATGGAATGCGCTGCCGATTGGGAGGCTTGGGTCACCTATCACAGCTATTACAAAGCGCCCGATCTGCTTGGCCCCAAGGTCAGCCGTGCGCTGAATATTCCCTATATCCAAATCGAAGCGACCCGCGCCCGCAAACGTCTTAATGGGCCTTGGGCGCTTTTCGCACAAGCTGCCGAGGCAGCAACGGATGCGGCGCGCGTTGTGTATTATTTCACTCAACGCGATGCTGAGAGTTTGGAAACCCATGCGCCGTCCGGCCAGCATTTGCTGCATCTAAAGCCCTTTTTGCCGCGTACCGAACTCGGTCCGCGCAGCACCCTCGGCGGTCCGATGCTGAGCGTCGGAATGATGCGCAAGGGGGATAAACTCGCTTCCTACACTTTGATTGCAGAAACGCTTGCTGCTTTGGAACACGACGACTGGGCGCTGGAGATCGCGGGGGATGGTCCCGCGCGGGTAGAGGTTGCTGCGCTGATGGCACCTTTCAAAGACCGCATCCGCTTTCTTGGACAATTGCATCCAGATACGATGCAGGACGTCTACGCGCAGGCTAAACTGCTGTTCTGGCCTGGCGTGAATGAGGCGCTCGGTATGGTCTACCTTGAAGCTCAAGCAGCAGGACTTCCCATTGTAGCCCAGGACCGTCCCGGCATGAACGAACTGTTGGGGGGTGGCCCGCATCCCGCACCGGGAACGGGGGCTTCAGGGCTTGCGCAGCGATTGTCTGTCTTGCTCTCGGATCAGACGGCGTTAAAAGACGAGGGCGATACCGTACGCCACCGTATTGAAACGGGCCACCTCATGCCCGCCGCCTCTACAACCCTGCGCAACGGCTTGCGGCTTGCCGGGGTGGCATCATGATCAGGCTCGCTCTGCTACGGCATGGTCACACCCAATGGAACCGCGAAGGTCGCGTTCAAGGCCGCACCGATATCTCACTCGATCCCATCGCCCGCGATGAACTGGGCCGGCGGTCTTTGCCCACACCTTGGGCGCACGCTGATCTTGTATCCAGCCCCCTGTCCCGCGCGGTCGAGACGGCCAAACTGGTGTCAGGGCGCGCGCCACGCACAGAGGCGGCGTTGATGGAAATGGACTGGGGTGATTGGGAAGGCCGCAGGGCCGAGGAACTGCGCGCCGATCCTGATTGTGATCATCGTGATATCGAAAGCTGGGGTTGGCAATACACCCCTCCCAACGGCGAAAGCCCTGACGCTTTGCGCCGCAGGCTGGATCCATGGGTACGCAGCCTTACAAACGACACAGTCGCGGTCTGCCACATCGGAGTGATGCGGGTCATCCTAGGGATGGCAACTGACTGGAACTTCGATGGGCCAGCACCCTTCACAATCAAGCGGAACCGCCTGTTCGTGGTGCGTATCGACAAAAGCGAATGGATGCTTGAGCCGGAACAGCCGCGCTTGGTGGAGGACGGCGCATGAGGGTTATAATCCTTGTGACGCATCTCTTGGGAACGGGGCATCTGGCCCGGGCGGTCACCCTGGCCGAAGCATTCGGCGCAGAACACCATGATGTTGTTGTCGCATCTGGCGGCACCTCTGTGCCCCGGCTTGAGAACCGCGGCGTAAGAATTGTGCAGCTGCCGCCAGTCAGATCAGATGGAGTGGACTTCAGTCGTCTGTTGAAAGCAAATGGGCAACCTGTCGATCCTGAGTTTATGGCTCAACGCCAGAAACAACTGCTTGATGTCTTCACTGACGACCAACCCGATGTGTTGATCACCGAGCTTTTTCCGTTCGGGCGAAGAATACTTAGAGAAGAATTCCGGGCGGTGTTGGAAGCGGCGGAAAACAGCGAGCGAAAGCCGCTTATCTGCGCTTCGATCCGTGACATCCTCGCCCCTCCGGGCGCAGAGAAGAAACGCCTTTTTGCGCAAGAGATGATCGCGCAACATTATCACGCCGTGCTGGTGCATTCCGACGCGGAAATCACCCCCCTCGATCTCAGCTGGCCTGTGACAGACAGCATTCGGGCGCTTCTGCATTACACCGGCTTTGTGGCCCCTCCCCCTGCCGGGGCACACCCGGACAGGCTCGGCCATGGCGAGATATTGGTGAGCGCTGGCGGCGGTGACGTGGGAGACAGACTGTTCGCCTGCGCTCGCGATGCGGCAGCATTGATGCCGGATTATAGATGGCGCATTCTGGTCGGCGGGCGCACAGCACATGACCGCATCGCAACGCTGCAACGGGATGCCCCCCCGAACGTCATCATCGAGCCCGCCCGGGACGACTTTCGCCAGATGCTGTACCACGCAACGGCGTCCGTTTCCTTTTGCGGCTACAACACCGCGCTGGACTTGTTGCAGAGCGGATGTCCTGGCGTTCTGGTTCCCTTCAACGATGGCAATGAGGTCGAGCAATCCATCCGGGCGCAGGCTTTGGCGCGACAGGAGGGGTTCACCGTAATCAGCAGTCAGGATCTGACCGCAAGGACGCTCGCGGATCGTGTGGCACCCATTATTTCAGCCCGACGACCCACGGCAAACCATAGGCTTGCGGATGGCGCACTGACGACCGTGAGAATTGTCGAAGATTTGAGGAACGCTCATGCCGAAATCTAACTGGTCTGCTTTAACACATGAATTGACCTGTTGGAGAGCCGAAGGCATGCGGCTGCCGATTTGGTGGCGCGACGACGATGCAATTGCGCCGACACCCGAATTGGATCGTTTGACGCGAATGGCAGGGGATCTGTATCTGCCCGTCCATCTTGCGGTGATCCCTGAACCCGCGACCTCCGCGCTGGCGAGTTACTGCGCCGGGGCTGAAATGCTCATCCCGCTGGTGCACGGGTGGCGCCACAAGAACCACGCGCCAGAGAGTGCTAAAAAGGCCGAGTTTGCGCACCCGCGGTCTGGAATTGAAGGTGAACTCAAAGCCGCACTGGCGCGCATGAAGACGCTTTTTTCTGCAAACATGGTGCCGGTATTTGTGCCACCGTGGAACAGGCTGGATCCGTCAATTATGGAAAAGGTCGCGCTTGAGGGGTATCGTGGGGTGTCAACCTTCACACCGCGAACGTCGAAATTCGCCGCTGCTGGTCTGGTGCAAATCAACACGCATCTTGACCCGATCAACTGGCGCGGCGGTGGCGGGTTGGTTGCAGAGGATGTGCTGATCGACCGTCTCGTCACCTTGCTGCGAGACCGGCGCGAGGGCCGAACGGACCTTGAGGAACCCCTAGGTTTGCTGACCCATCACCTTGTACACGATGCTGCCATTTGGGACTTTACCCGCACCTGTCTATCCCGCCTGTTGGACGGCGGCGCTGTTGCTGTCGATCTGCGCCTCGGCCCGCTGCCCTGATCAGGCCGGACGGAGCCCAAGTATCTCGCGGGCCTGCGCAGGTGTGGCGACAGGTCTGTCGTATTTCGCGCAAAGGTCCGCCGCACGTTGGATCAACGCCGCATTGCTGGGTGCAAGCGTGTCCTTGTCCATGCGCACGTTGTCTTCAAGACCCGCACGGGTATGGCCGCCTGCCGCAATGGCCCATTCGTTCACGACAATCTGGTTGGGACCGATCCCGGCAGCGCACCACGCAGCATCCGGAGCCAGACGGTTGAGGGTTTTGATATAGAAATCAAAGGTCTCTTTATCCGCTGGCGTGGCATTTTTGACGCCCATGACAAACTGCACGTAGAGCTGACCCGGAATGCGGCCATCGCGGTTCATCTCGGCAGCTTTGTGAATATGGGACAGAT
Organism: Sulfitobacter noctilucae; assembly: GCF_000622365.1. Lineage (GTDB taxonomy): Bacteria > Pseudomonadota > Alphaproteobacteria > Rhodobacterales > Rhodobacteraceae > Sulfitobacter > Sulfitobacter noctilucae. The sequence goes on from NZ_JASC01000004.1 coordinate 129,445, forward strand.
CAAAAGCCTCGATCTCCGGCTTGATTTCATAGGTCCGCATTTCGCCCGCAAGCCAATCGACAAGCTGTGGCGGGTTCTCATACACGCGGGTCGGGAAGTTGTTTGACCCAACGGAGAGGCTCGCCATATCGGGGCGCAGGGACAGCATCCCGCCGCGTTCTTCACCCGCGCCAGAGCGGCCCCCGGTTGAAAGCTGGATGATCATATCAGGGCAGTGCTTCTTCAACCCTTCCATCAGCGCCGCGAACTTTTCAGGATCGGAGGACGGGGTTTCATCAGCATTCCGCACATGCGCGTGGCAAATGGCGGCACCGGCTTCATAGGCTTCCTGCGTGCTTTCGATCTGTTCGGAGATCGTCGTCGGCACAGCGGGATTGGCCGCCTTGGTGGGAACAGAGCCGGTGATGGCGACGCAGAGGATGCAGGGGTTGGACATGAGACAAAGCCTTGGGATTGTTCCGTTTGCAGCGTGAGCCAATCCGTTTGTTCAACTGCGGACCGGCTGACACGGATCGTACACCGACTGTGCACCGCACGTACACCCCGCCATCTGCGGAACCTTTGCCGAGCTCGCGCATTATCCATTGAACGAATGGAGAACATCATGACCGGCAACCCAAAGACAAACCCGACCGACAACGCAATCAAAGACCCCGATGACTGGGTGACAGGCGACGAGGAAATGACCGGCGCACAAGCGAGTTACTTGAAAACGTTATGTGAACAAACCGGAGAGGAATTCGACGACACACTGACAAAAGCGCAGGCGTCGGAGCGGATTGATGCCTTGCAGGATGCCGACAAGCGCTAATTGAGGGAACTTGCTGTTCAGTGGAGCGCTTATGCTGCGAAACCGGATGGAGAATTGATATGTTAAGAATTGTAGCAATGACTGTGGCACTGGCTTGATTGGCAGCCTGCGAAACGACAGAGGGCTTCGGCCGGGATGTGCAGGATGTGGGTCAGGCAATTGAGGAAGAGTCGGAGTAAGCGATTTCGCTTTTGAAGACTAAAGCCGTCCACGTGTCTTCGTGGGCGGCTTTTATTTTCTGGGTGTGGCATTGGGAATGAGCAGCATGTGAATATTGCCGTCTTCATTCGGCGCAGAATTTTTTCTTATACGACAAGCTTCCGATGCGAGAAGCTGAAGTTAAAGGCCAGATGCAAGTGGGTTTTGATCGCTACTATGCGATATGATGGCGTTTTCAACCATGCTGGTCTTCTCCAGCACAGTCAAAGTTGGTCAAGGCGCTTACCCATCCATCTTCAGCGCGCTGATGAAAGCCTCCTGTGGAATATCGACTTTCCCGAACTGGCGCATCTTCTTCTTACCCGCCTTCTGTTTTTCCAACAGCTTCTTCTTACGCGTGGCGTCGCCGCCGTAGCATTTTGCCGTCACGTCTTTGCGCATCGCGCTCAGCGTCTCGCGGGCGATGACCTTGCCGCCGATGGCCGCCTGGATCGGGATTTTGAACATGTGGCGGGGGATCAGGTCTTTGAGTTTTTCGACCATGGCGCGGCCACGGGTTTCGGCGCGGTCGCGGTGGACCATCATCGACAGGGCGTCGACGGGTTCGTCGTTGACGAGGATCGACATTTTCACAAGGTTATCTGTCCGGTAGCCGACCATCTGGTAGTCGAAGGAAGCATAGCCTTTGGTGACGGATTTGAGGCGGTCGTAGAAATCGAACACCACTTCGTTCAGAGGCAGGTCATATACGGCCATGGCGCGGGAGCCTGCATAGGTCAGATCCTGCTGCATGCCGCGGCGGTCCTGACAGAGCTTGAGCACGTCGCCAAGATATTCGTCGGGCACGAGGATCGTCGCCTTGATGCGCGGCTCCTCGATGTGATCGACGAGGGTCATGTCGGGCATGTCAGCTGGATTGTGCAGTTGTGTGACCGAGCCGTCCTTCATGTGGATGTCATAGATAACGGAGGGCGCTGTCGTAATGAGGTCGATGTCATACTCGCGCTCGATCCGGTCGCGGATGACTTCAAGATGCAAAAGGCCAAGGAAGCCGCAGCGAAAACCGAAGCCGAGGGCGGCGGAGGTTTCCATCTCGAAGGAGAAGGACGCGTCGTTAAGGGCGAGTTTTTCGATACTGTCGCGCAGGTCTTCGAAATCGTTGGCGTCTACGGGGAAGAGCCCACAAAAAACCACAGGCTGGGAGGGTTTGAAGCCCGGCAGGCGTTCGGTTGTGCCTTTGCGTTCGTGGGTGATTGTGTCGCCCACGCGGGTGTCGCGCACCTGTTTAATTGAAGCGGTGAGGAAACCAAGCTCGCCCGGTCCAAGCTCGTCAATCTCTGTCATGGCGGGTCGGAACACGCCGATGCGGTCCACGTGGTGGGTGCTATCGTTGGAGAGCATGCGGATACGCTCGCCCTTCTTCAGCACGCCATCCATAATACGGACAAGGACGATGACACCGAGATAGCTGTCGTACCACGAATCTACCAGCATCGCCTTGAGCGGCGCATCGCGGGTGCCTTTGGGGGCGGGCAGCTTGGTCACAATCGCTTCGAGTGTTTCGGCGATCCCGACACCGGTCTTGGCAGAGACGCGGATGGCATCCGTGGCGTCGATGCCGATGACGTCTTCGATCTGTTCGGCCACGCGGTCACAATCGGCCGCGGGCAGGTCGATCTTGTTCAGGACGGGCACGATTTCATGATCGGCCTCGATCGCGTGATACACATTGGCCAGTGTCTGTGCCTCGACCCCTTGGGTGCTGTCCACAACCAGCAACGACCCTTCGACCGCACGCATGGAGCGGGATACCTCATAGGCAAAGTCGACGTGACCGGGGGTGTCGATCAGGTTGAGGACGTAATCCTCGCCATCCTTGGCGGTGTAGTTGATCCGCACGGTCTGGGCCTTGATCGTGATCCCGCGTTCGCGTTCGATGTCCATGCTGTCGAGCATCTGCTCTTTCATGTCACGATCAGCGACGGTGTGCGTCGATTGGATGAGGCGGTCCGCCAGCGTGGATTTCCCGTGGTCGATATGGGCCACGATGGAGAAATTGCGGATGTGTGATAAGGGTGTCATGATCTGGATATGATGCGGTTTGACGGGGTGGTCAAGGTGGATGATGTCGCGGGCGGGGCCCGCGTGGCAGTGGTATGGATTTGCCGGTCCGGCGCTAGTTGAAGATCGGTCTCTCAAACAAGCGATTGGCGACGCGAAGTGGCATCATGTTTTGCGGTCCTGCGCGTGCTGGCACATCCTTACTTTTGATGCAGAACCGACCCGGTGGGGTACAACTGCAATGATCAGAACGACAGGAGGTCCTGCCATTCGTTATACGATCACTCCGCCATCCATTGAACTTTCAGACTGTCCTGCGGGGGCTTGGTCTCGAGCAGCTTTGAAATCTCGTTAAGCGGCAGTCTATGGGACACGGCGCGGTCAATGTCCGACCCCAGACCGGCGATGACGGCAAGGGATTTCGGGATATTGTGGTTCAGCGAATGGGACCCCGCGAGCGTCAGCTGCCGGCGGAAGACCTCGAAAGGTGAGACGTCAATTTTTGCGTCGGACGGGCAAACGCCGAAGTAGAGGCCTTTGCCGCCATTCGCCATATAGCTGGTCAGGCCGGAAGCAACGGCCGGAACGCCGGTAGCCTCGACGGCCAGATCGGCGCGGTGGTGCCAGTCTTGCAACTCGGCTGATCCGGCGGGGACGGCATCGAAACCAAAGCTGGCAGCGAGATCAAGGCGGCTTTGGGCAATATCGACGAAGGCGACTTTCGAGACGCCTTCGGCTTTCAGCGCCATACCCATGAGCAATCCCATCGGGCCTGCGCCAAAAATAAGAGCCTCTTTCATCCAGGGGGCGTGTACCGCATCAACACCGTTCAGCACGCAGCCCATAGGTTCGGCCAAGGCGGCCTGAAGAAAGCTCATGTCGCCGATGGGATGAACGGCCGAGGCTTTGACGACGCTCAGCTCTGCAAAGCCGCCATTTGTGGTGACCCCATAGGCACCGAGGTTTTCGCACAGATGCGCCCAGCCTCGCGCACAGGCGCGGCAGGTGCCGCACTCCAGGTTCGGATCAACGGCAACCCTGTCCCCCGTGGCAACGCCTGTCACATCGGCTCCGACTTCGACAACAACCCCTGCATATTCGTGGCCGGGGACAACCGGAAAGGCACCTGTCCCGTAATTGTCTTTCAAGACCTCGTAGTCGGTGTGGCAAATGCCGCTTGCCTTGACCTGCACCACAACTTCACCCGCACCGGGTTTCGGATCCGGAAGATCGGTGAATTGAACGTCGTTCTTTCCTGCGAAAACAATAGCTTTCATGGTCTCTTATCCCTGCACATAGGCGCGCAGCGCTGTCTCTAGCCCCTCGGACCAGATCAGCGTTAGCCAGTGGCAAAAGCGGTCCGCGAATGCTGCATTTTCGGCAAGATCGCCATAAAGGTCCCGTTGATCCAGCCAAACCTGCGGCTCGGATTTTGCGGCCTGTGCTGCAGTTGTCAGCTTTTCCCAGATCGGGTCATTGGGAGCGATTTTTGTGCCGTCCTCCCGCGTGCCTTCGCACATCCGCGCCCAAACCGCTTGTGACAGCGCCAGACCTTCGATCGGGTCAGCTTTGGCAAGTGCTTCCCGCAGCGTAGGAAGTATAAAACCGGTCTGGCGCGACGATCCGTCAAAGGCGACGCGGCGCACTGTGTCGATGATCTGCGCGTTCGAGAACCGGCGATCGACGAGATCGACGTAAGCCGCAGGCGTCATGCCGGGAACGGCGTCAACTTGCAGCGCAATCTCGGTCTTTGCAACCTTGCCCACGTAGTCGCCGATTACAGGATGGTTCATGCAATCAGAGATAACCTCGACCGACAGAACCTCGCCCGCGTTTGCGATCAACTGGTGGCTGCCGTTCAACAGCCTGATTTTCATCGCCTCAAAGGCATGCACGTCATCGGTAAAAGTGGCACCTGCCCTATCCCAATCGGGACGTCCGGCGCAGAAGTCATCCTCAATCACCCACTGGCGAAAATTCTCATGGGTAACGGGGGTCGTGTCTTCTATGCCAAAGCTCTTGACCAATTCCAGCTCTTTGGGTCCGGTGGCAGGTACGATGCAATCGACCATAGCATTGGGGAATGTGCAATTTGTGTCGATCCACTCGGCGAGGTCCGCATCGGAAAGGCGCGCCAACGAAACCAGCGTCTGGCGCAGGATTGCACCGTTGCCTTGCAGATTGTCACAGCTTTGACCCGTAAAGGGGCCAATGCCATCGGCGCGGCGCAGTTTCAGGGCCGCGACCATCGCGCCGAAGGCCGTGCGCGGGCTGTCCGGATGCGCGGCGTCATGCTGCATATCAGGGTGATCCGCATCAAACGCCTTGGTGACCGGATCAATGTAATAGCCCCCTTCGGTGACCGTCAGTGCGACGATGCGGATGGCGGGGTCGGCCATTTGGGCAATCAGCGCTGCGTTGTCTTCTTGTACAGGCACAAACCCGATCATCGCACCCACAATCTCTGCCGACCGGCCTTTCGGGTCCAGCTCGATCAGCGTGGTCAGATAATCCTGAGCCTGCATCCGCTTGCGTTGCGCTTCGTCGCCGGCCCGCACCCCGGCACCGATGATGCCCCAATCCATCGCCAGCCCCTGCTGCATCAAGCGGTGCAGGTACCATGATTGATGCGCACGGTGAAAGTTGCCCAAGCCGATGTGCACAATCCCGGGCGTAATGGCCGAGCGGTCATAGGTCGGGCCGCTGACCCCTGCGGGAAGGTCACTCAGCGTAGCGTTTGAAAGTTTTAGCATCGAATCCTGCATCAGATCACACGTCTCCAGCCGTCAACGCACGGCCATACTACATCGGTTGGGGTTTAGATCAGGCGCAGGCCGTCCGCGCCAAATTTGTGGATCAGCGCAGGGTTCGGTGTCAGGAAGACCGTGTCGCCGTGCTTGACCGCGATATCACCGACTGTCCGCACTGTCATCGGATCGCACCCCGGTACACCGTGGATATGGATAAAGGTGTCCGAGCCCAGATGCTCTGACACGCCGACGGTGCCTTGCCACTGGCCTTCGGTTGTCGAGACGTCGATGTGCTCGGGGCGAATGCCGATGGTATGGGCATCATGTTTGGCGGCCTCGGACCCTTCGATGAGGTTCATCTTGGGGCTGCCGATAAAGCCGGCAACAAACTTGTTGCGCGGCGCGCGGTAGAGCTCCAGAGGGGTGCCGACCTGCTCGATCACACCGGCCTGCAGGACAACGATCTTGTCGGCCATTGTCATGGCTTCGACCTGATCGTGGGTCACATAGATCATCGTTGTTTCAAGCTTCTTGTGAAGCTCGCCAATTTCCATCCGCATGCCGACGCGCAAGGCGGCATCAAGGTTGGACAGCGGCTCGTCAAAGAGAAACGCGGCGGGTTCACGCACAATGGCGCGACCGATGGCAACGCGCTGGCGCTGGCCGCCCGACAGTTGGCCAGGCTTGCGATCAAGGTAGTCCGTCAGGTTCAGCGCTTTCGCGGCGCTTTCGATCCGGCGGTTCTGTTCGTCTTCGGGCATCTTTGCCATTTTCATGGGAAAGGCAATGTTCTTGCGCACCGACATATGCGGATAGAGCGCATAGGACTGGAACACCATCGCCAGACCACGCTTGGCGGGTGGCAGATCCGTGGCGTCGGCACCGTCAATCTCTATATTGCCGGCAGAGGTGTCCTCAAGGCCCGCGATCAGGCGCAAGAGAGTGGATTTACCACAGCCTGAAGGGCCGACGAACACGGTGAACTCTCCGTCCTCGATCGTCAGATCCAGCGGCGGAATGACTTCGACTTCGCCAAATTTCTTCTGAACCTGTTTCAGCTGAATGCGTCCCATGGTGTTTTTCCTTACTTAACGGCGCCGAAGGTCAGACCCCGGACAAGTTGTTTCTGGCTGAACCAGCCCATGATGAGAATCGGCGCGATGGCCATGATGGAGGCCGCGCTGAGTTTGGCGTAGAACAGACCTTCTGGGCTTGAATAGCTGGCGATGAAGGCGGTCAGCGGGGCCGCGTTTGCCGCCGTCAGGTTCAGCGTCCAGAAGGCTTCGTTCCAGGCCAGAATGATGCACAGCAAAACGGTCGATGCCATGCCGGGGATCGCCATCGGCGTCAGGACATAGATGACTTCCTCGCGCAGCGACGCACCGTCCATCCGCGCTGCCTCAAGGATCTCGCCGGGGATTTCCTTGAAGTAGGTGTAGAGCATCCAGATGATGATCGGCAGGTTGATCATCATCAGCACAAAGGTCAGGCCAATGCGGCTGTCCAGAATGCCCAGATCGCGGAAGATCAGGTAGATCGGGATCAACACGCCGACGGGCGGCAGCATCTTGGTCGACAGCATCCACATGAGCACGTCCTTGGTGCGCTTTGCGGGCACGAAGGCCATCGCCCAAGCCGCCGGGATGGCGATCAGAAGGCCCACCAGAGTAGAGCCGACCGAGATGATGACCGAGTTCATGAAGTGCTTGAAGTAATCCGAGCGCGCCTGAACGGCGGCAAAGCTGTCCATGGTCCAATCCGAGGCGAACAGGACTTCCAAAGGTGCGCGAATGGCGTCTTCTTCGGTCTTGAACGACAAAACGAGGATCCAGAGGATCGGAAAGAACATCAGAAAGCCAAGCGTTCCGGATGTGACCGTGTTCCAGACTTTGGTTTTGTTGGTGACTGCGCGTGCCATGTCTGTGCCCTCCCTATGCGTCTAGGTTCTTGCCAATCATCCGCATCAGGAAGAATGCGACGATATTGGCGAGGATGATTGCAACGACACCACCGGCGCTGCCGATGCCGACATCAAATTGCAGCAGCGATGAGACGTAGATCAGGTAAGTGAGGTTGGTGGTTGCCACACCCGGACCGCCGTTGGTGGTCACGAGGATTTCGGCAAAGATCGACAACAGGAAGATGGTCTGGATCAGAATCACCACCGTGATCGCCCGCCCCAGATGCGGCAGCATCATGTACCAGAACCGATTGAGCCAGTTTGCCCCGTCCATCTCGGCGGCTTCCAGCTGTTCCTGATCCAGCGATTGCAGGGCGGTCAGCAAGATCAGTGTCGCAAACGGAAGCCACATCCAGGACACGATGAAAATGATCGACGCCATGGGGTATTGCCCGAAGAAATCAATCGGTTGAAATCCGAGGCCCGAGGCGATTTTGCCGAAGATACCGTTCACCGGGTTCATGAACATGTTCTTCCAGACAAGGCCTGATACCGTGGGCATGACGAAAAACGGGGCGATGACCATGATGCGGATGATACCCTGTCCGAACATCGGACGGTCCAGCAAAAGCGCAAAGCAGATACCGCCTAGCGTCGTGATTGTCAGCACACCACCGACAAGAACCAATGTGTTCCACATCGCAGCGCTAAAACTGGGGTCGGTAAAGAACCAATAGTAGTTTTCCCAGCCAACAAACGGATTGTCGCCCGGCTGGAGCAAATTGTACCGCAGGAAAGAGAAGTAGAGCGTCATTGCGAGGGGGATAATCATCCACCCCAGCAACAGGATCACCGCAGGGGCAATCATCAAACGCGCAGAGGATCTGGAAGCTTTGGTCGCCATGTGGTTCGCCCTCCCAAACGAAAATTCGACAGCATTTTAGGAAAGACCCTAAACCGGGCCCTTGCTGAAACGCTAGTTATAGTTGAAAAAACCTTGAGGCGGACCGGATCGCTTGTTCCGGTCCGCCCAAGAAAGAAGGTTACTTGATGTAACCGGCCTTGGTCATTTCGCGCACTGCGAACTTCTGGCTGTTCGCCAGCGCTTCTTCGACGGTGGACTGACCGGCGAGTGCGGCAGCAACCTGCTGACCCACATAGTTACCAATGCCCTGGAACTCAGGGATCGCGACAAACTGGACGCCTGTGTAAGGGACCGGGTCGCGTGTCGGGTCTGCGGGATTAACCGACAGGATCGCTTCGACAATTGTCTCTGCGAAAGGTGCCGCTTCAAGGCGACGCGCGTCTTCTTCGACGGATTTGCGGGTACCGGAGGGGACCGCGACCCAGCCTTTGGCTTCGCCAACCGCTTCAAAGTACTCTTTGGAGGTTGCCCACTTCAGGAACTCTTTGGCAGTGTCTGTTTTCTGCGAACTTGCAGGGATCGCCAGCGCCCAGGACCAGAACCAACCTGTACCCTTGTCGGTCACCTGCTGAGGTGCCTGGAAGAAGTCGGTTGTATCCGCAACGGAGGAAGTTTCCGGGTTGCGCACGTCGCCAGCGGCTGATGTCGCATCAACCCATGTGGCGCATTTGCCGTCTTTGAACAAAGCACGGTTTTCGTTGTGCCCATTTGCAGATGCACCGGGAGGGCCCGAGTTGGTCATCAGGTCGACGTAGTATGTGACGGCTGCGTTCCACTCTGGTGAATCCAGCTGTGGGTTCCAGTCCATGTCGAACCAGTCCGCGCCGAATGCGTTGGCGACTGTGCCAACGAAGGCCATGTTCTCACCCCAGCCGGCCTTGCCGCGCTGGCATGTACCGTAGATGCCGTTCTCTGGATCGTGCAGCTTGGCTGCCATCTCAGCGAACTCTTCGTAGGTTGGCTGCGATGTTGGCGCTTCAATGCCAGCCGCCTCAAACAGGTCGGTGCGGTAGAATGTGAAGGATGTCTCGGAATACAGCGGCAGCGCGTAGAGGTTGCCGTCTGCGGACAGACCGTTGCGGACCAGCGGGAAGACGTCTTCCAGATCGTAATCTGCATCTTCAGCAAAATCGTTCAGCGGTGTCAGCCAACCCTTGGCACCCCAGATCGGTGTCTCGTAAGCACCGATGAACATGATGTCGAAAGAGCCGCCACCTGTTGCGATGTCTGTTGTTGTGCGCTGGCGCAGCACGTTCTCTTCCAGAACAACCCAGTTGATCGTGTTGCCTGTTGCTTCTTCCCATGCAGGCGCAAGCTCTTGCATGGTGATCATGTCAGCGTTGTTCACTGTCGCAATCGTAATTTCTTCTGCCATGGCGTTGGCTGCAATCCCCGCAGACAGACCAAAGCCGACCGCAGTGGTCAGTAGTGCTTTCTTAATAGACATTGTCGTCCTCCCTTTTACATGCGTAAACGTACAGGTCGCCTTAAGCGTGAGTCAAGAAATATTTAACGGGTGAATATTGCTGCAATGCGGCGTGGCGCAGGCTCAGGCAGACTCGCGCAATTTCAAAGCGCCGTCGAACAATGTGAGCTCCGGCGTTTCGCTATCCGTTTCGCCATGAATAATTTGCAAAATACGGGAAACCGCTTTTCTTCCAATCGCATCGGTGTCCTGCGCAACGGTTGTCAAAGCCGGATTCATATAAGGGCACAGCGGATAATCATCATGTCCCGCGATACGCAGCCCGCCCTGCTCTGCCCTGCCGGGCTTAAGCCCATGCCGCGATGCAGCGTGCAGAGCGCCGATGGCCACACGGTCATTTGCGCAGAGAATCGAGCTTTCCATCAGCCGCCCGCGCCCGAACTCCGCGTCGAGCACCGCTTCCCCATGCTCCTCGAAATGCCAGTTTTCGCTGAGCAATTGGGTGCCGATTACCCGTGGCTCAAAGCCCAAACGCTGCATTGTTGTGATATAGGCCGTTTCACGCTCCAACGCGTTAAAGTTGACCCGCGGCATGGCCAGAAAGACCGGAGGATCGCCAACACGACACAGGTATTCCGTAATTAAACCAGTGCTTTGCCGGTGGTTTGTACCGACGAAATCAACGTCCGGCATCGTCTTGGGGCGCGAATCCATCAGGACAAAAGGCAATCGCGACTTCAACCTCAGATGGACGGCCTGATCGCTGTGATCCCCTAGCGGCGCGACCAATGCACCATCCACATTCATCGACATAAAGGTCTCGGCCGCCCGTGCCTCGATCGCCGGATCGGAGTGAGAGCACTGGGTGATAACGGTCAGCCCCGCTTCCATCGCGGCGACCTCGATGCCTTGCAGCAGCTTGGTGAAAAACAGGTCATTCAGATAGGGAATGATGACGCCAATGATGCCTCTGGTTTTGCGATTCAACCGCGTGGCAAAGAAGTTTGGTACATATTCAACTTGCGCCAATCCCTGCTCGATCCGCGCAACCGTACTGGCCTTGACCGATTTAGAGTCCTGAAAATACCGCGACAGCGTCGGGCGGGAAACGCCGATCGCCACCGAAAGCTCTTCCATCGTTTTAATCAAAGGCTTTGTCATCGCGCCGATCTCCTATTGTTCTGCCAGCACTATAGCAACGCGATTCCAAAGTGCGAACTTTTTTTGACACGCGATAAATTTATGGCTACATCTTTTTTACAAGCGATATGGGGGAACAATGTCGAACACCGTCAAGATTGTGACTATTGGCGAGATTCTCGTCGAATTTGTCTCTCATTCCACCGATTGCGGGCTGTCGCGAATCGGTAACTATTCTGGTCCATACCCCAGCGGTGCGCCCGCGATTTTCCTGAATCAGGCTGCGCGTATGGGGGCTGTCACAGAAATGATCGGCGGCGTCGGCAATGATGGCTTCGGGCGCTGCGTGCTGGACCGGCTCAAGGCTGACGGGGTCGGAACAGCCGGTGTGACCATGCACAAGGACTGTACGACCGGCGTTGCTTTTGTCTCCTATTACGCCGACGGCAATCGCGACTTTATCTTCCACATGGAAAACACCGCGTCCGATCACTTTACAGTGCCGGACGGCCTCTTCGATCCGGCGCAAACCATTCTACACGTCTCTGCGGCCTCTCTCGGCAATACCCTCATGCGTACACATATCATGGAAACCATGCGCCGCGTCGACGCCGCCGGGGGGAAGATCAGCTGCGATCCCAACGCGCGTCCCGAACTGATGCAGGACGATGCCGTGCGGGTGGCCCTGATCGAGGTGATGGACCGCAGCACCTACCTGATGCCCAGCACCAGCGACCTGGCGTTCCTGTTTCCCGACCTCAACGAAGAAGCGGCGATCGAGCAGCTACTGAATGCCAAGGCGGAGGTCATCGTCATCAAACGTGGCGGGGACGGAGCAACCGTGGTGGGCGAAGGTGCACGCTTTGAATTTGACGGGCACGCCGTGGAAGAGGTCGACCCCACAGGTGCGGGCGATTGTTTCGGCGGCACATTCATTTCGCTGCTGGCCCAAGGTGTGTCCTTGGAGGAGGCGGGCGCACAGGCGAATGCTGCCGGTGCCCTTGCCGTAACACAACGCGGCCCCATGGAGGGCAATTCCAGCCCCTCCCGGATCGCCGCATTTCTTGAACTTCAAAAAAGTGAGCATGTCGCATGAGCCTTGTCCATGATCTGACCGCGCGGAACCGTGGGGGCGAGGCAATTGGCCTGCCCTGTTTCTGTACTGCCAATGAACACGTTCTGCGGGCAGTGCTGGCCTATGCCAAGCAAACCGGCTTTCCCACCGTGATCGAGGCGACCTGTAATCAGGTGAACCAATACGGCGGCTATACCGGCATGACAGCCGCCGATTTCATGGCATGGCTAGCCGATATGGCGGAGGACGCTGGCGTGCCGATGGATCAGTTGATCCTTGGCGGTGACCACCTTGGCCCCAACGTCTGGAAAGACGAACCACTGGACGTTGCGATGGAAAAATCCCGTGAACTGGTCAAATCCTATGTGCAGTCTGGGTTCAAAAAGATTCACCTTGATACCAGCATGGCTTGCGGCGGAGAGCCGAACCCGACTTTTGCGCAGATCGCTGAGCGTGCGGCTGATCTTTGCGCGGTTGCCGAGGCTCATGCGCCCAATCCCGATGAGCTTTTCTATATTATCGGCACCGAAGTTCCGATCCCGGGGGGTGAAACCGAAGAGCCTGACGCGCTGGATGTGACTTCTGTTGACCGCTTCCGCGACACGATACAGACGCACCGCGATGCATGGGCCGCACGCGGGCTGGACACGGCATGGACGCGCATTGTGTCCGTGGTCACCCAACCGGGTGTCGATTTCGGGCACACCTCGATCTATCCGTTCGAGCCGGAAAAGGCGCAACCTTTGAGCGCCGCAATCCTGTCAGAAGACGGGCTGACGTTTGAGGCCCATTCCACCGATTACCAATCCACAGATGCGCTGGCCGCACTGGTTGAAAACCATTTCTTCTTTCTCAAGGTTGGGCCGGAACTGACATTCCGGTTCCGCGAAGCGGTCTTTGCCCTGACTGCGATTGAAGAACAGATGAATGTTGATAGCCCCTCGAACCTCCGGCAGATCATTCGCGATCAGATGACGGCCAATCCGGGCTACTGGCAAAGCTACTATACCGGCACCGAAGAAGAACTAAGGATACTGAGAACCTACAGCTACAGTGACCGTATTCGATATTACTGGACGGACCCGACTATTGCGTCGGCTTTGGAGCGGTTGCTGGCAGTGCTAAAGGAGAATCCGGCCCCCGAAACCCTGACATCGCAATCGTTCATGGGTTTGGAATTCGGCGAAATGCCCAAGGAGCCGGATCATTTGATCGCACATCATGTGCAGCGCTGCGTGGCCCGCTATTTCAAGGCGGCTGGGTTCAAGGCTTAAAGCCGCAACATCATCTGCAGAAACGGATGGCGCATGAAATTTGCGCCATCCGGCCAGATCAAAAGCCTTCAAGCACCAGTTTGCCTTTCGCCGTGTTACTCTCAAGGATCGCGTGGGCCTTCTTAAGCGTTTCGGCGTCAATCTTGCCCAAAGTCTGCGTTGCCGTGGACTTGATCCTGCCAGCGTCCAGCATCTCAGCGACTTCGTTCAGAATGTCGTGCTGACGCGTCATATCGGCGGTTTGAAACATCGACCGCGTGAACATGAATTCCCAGTGGGTCGAGATTGCTTTGGCTTTGAACGGCTGAATGTTAAGCGTTTCAGGATCGTCGATCAGACCAAAGCGGCCTTGCGGCGCGATGAAATCGGCGATTTGTTCGATGTATTGATCCGTGTGGGTTGTCGAGAAAACATACCCCGGCTGACCAATGCCCAGCGCCTCTATTTGCGCGGCGAGCGGTTTGGAATGGTCAAGCACGTGATGCGCACCCAAAGATTTGGCCCATTCCTGCGTTTCGGGACGTGAAGCGGTAGCTATCACGGTCATATCCGTTTTGGCCCGCAAAAGCTGGATTGCGATAGAGCCGACACCGCCGGCACCCCCAATGATCACAACGGCATTTGCGGCCCCCGGTACGGGGTCAGAAACGCGCAAACGGTCAAACAACATTTCGTAGGCTGTCAGCGTTGTCAGTGGCAAAGAGGCCGCCGCGGCATGGCTTACGGTTGTGGGTGCCGTGCCTACAATGCGTTCGTCGACCAGATGATATTCCGCGTTTGTGCCTGAGCGGTCAATTGCGCCCGCATACCAGACCAGATCGCCTACTTTGAACAATGTTGCCTGTGGGCCGGCCTCAACCACCTCACCGACAGCATCCCATCCGAGGATTGCGGGAGCGTCGTCTTCTGGCGGGCGGTTCTGGCGTATTTTGTAATCGACAGGGTTGACCGAAACGGCCCGCACCTGAACAAGCAGGTCGCGCCCTGTGGCGGATGGTTTGTCGAGCGTGAGGTCCATCAGCGCATCTGTCCGCTCCAAATCGCCTGCGGCTTTATATCCGACAGCTTTCATTTTATGTCCTTTCAAGGGAAGAGATTAGGTGTTCATGAGTTTGTTAGAGATGTCTTTGACCGCCTGAACGACGGCGCGCACTTTGGCGGGATCACTTGCGTCGGCGTGCGGTTGGCCAAACGCGCCCGCATCATTGTCGAAATAGCGGCCGGACACATTGGCGAACTCGTCTTCCAGCGCGGTCCGGTACAGGATCTGCGCACCGATGCTCAGATCGTTTCCAGCGACCCCGAAGCCTTCTTTGACCATCTTACTGGCCAGCAACGAACCTGGATTGACGGCCAATACACTCGGCCCCGTAGTCAATTGCGCAGCTAAATGCTGTGACCACATTGTGATCGCCAGTTTGCTTTGCGCATAGGCTTCCATATCTCCCAAAGCCGCGTCGCCCTTGAGGGCGTCCAGATCAACCGGTGCCTGTGCCGCAGAGGACAGGTTGATGATCCGCCCCCCTGCCCCCATCAGCGGCAGAACTGCCTCTGTCAGGATGTAAGGCGCAATCGTGTTCACCATAAAGCGTGCATCCAGCCCGTCCGGAGTTGTGGCGTTCGGCATCTTCAGGACACCTGCGTTGTTGATCAGCACATCAAGATGCGCGTGATCCTTCGCAATGCTCTGCGCCATCGCGGTGATGTCGGATGCCACTGAAAGGTCTGCGAGATAGCCCAGTGTTGTGCCACCAACTTCGGCACGCGCCGCTTTCAGCTTTGCGTCGCTGCGGCCGTGCATCAGAACCGTATGTCCCTGAGCCGCAAAAAGTTTCGCGGTTTCAAGCCCGATGCCATCTGTAGCACCCGTCAGGAGGATGGTCTTTGTCATTATTCTGATCCCTTGGTCATGAAGGCTGGGAGGATACCTCTGCCGGTTGCCTCATCGTTGTTTCCGTGCCTGCTGCGTTCCCGCGCAGGTGAATCGCCATGTGGTGGCTTGTGCGTTGTCCAACACTTAGATTAACTTTCAGTTCCGCATAAGATGCTCCCTGCGGAATTCATAATTTCGATATGGAAGATAATGACATGGATACTCAAAGCGTCAGACTCTTTGTCCTTTGCGCAGAGAAATTGAACATCAGCGCGGCGGGCCGATCCTTGGGAATGGCACCTGCCGTTGCCAGCGCGCGGTTGGCAAAGTTGGAAAACCTGTTGGGTGCCGACCTGTTTCGAAGATCCACACGCAAGGTGTCGCTTTCGGTAGAGGGGGCTGATTTCCTGCCCTTTGCGAAAGAGATGCTGGCGCAGGAGGATGCGGGCCTTGCCGCGCTTGGCAGGACACAGCCGAACATCAGCGGAAAGTTGCGGTTTGCAGCGCCCAGTACATTCGCCCAACTTTATATCGCGCCGATCTTACCAAAGTTTCTGGCGCTCTACCCTGATATTACCATGGACTTAAGGCTATCGGATACGCAGTTCGACCTTATCGAAGGCAGCTTTGATCTAGCGCTGCGTAATATGGAATTGACGGATTCGAGCTTGAAGGGCCGCAAGCTGGCCGATGACACGCGGATCCTCTGTGCCTCGCAGGACTATCTCGCCAGCCACGGCACGCCAAGTTCGCCTGCCGATTTGCAAAATCACCGTCTGATCGCGTTTCGTAACCTCGCAGACAAGCCGCTGAGGAGCGCACAGGGTGACCAAGCAATCTTCGCCCCCAAAGCATCCAGGGGGCAACTGGTCTTTGACGACGGGCTAAGCCAGAAGATTGCAACGATTGCCGGTGCGGGCATTTCGATCAATTCGCTCTGGAGCGTTCATAATGAACTGCAAAGCGGTGCTCTTACGCGCGTGCTGCCGGACTACGCGCTTGACGAGGCCGCGGGGCTTTGGCTGATCTATCCCCAGTCCAATGTGCTGACCGCCAAAGTACGTGCCTTCATCGACTTTCTGCTGGATGAAGTCGGGCTGGCGCTAAGGCACCTCAAGGCCCCGATCTGACCTTATGCGTCGCTGCTACAATCCTTTTCCCAAGGCCGCCCTATTTCGTGATTTGATCCCTCGCATCAAATCCTGCATACTGGTTTGCAGAGGCAGAAACAGGACCACCCAAGGGGCAAACCCCGTCGGTTCGAGAATAGGCAGCGCGCATGATACGTTTAGGTTTCGCCCTTGGGGCGGTATTGGGATTGGCCGCCTGCGGCGGTGGATCATCGAATGTTACAAGGGGGTATGTGGCACCGTCGCTTTATGCCACTGGCCCGATCCAGAAAGCCTGTCAGGCCCTCGATCGCAGAGCGGCAACGCAGTCCAGATGTGGCTGCGTCCAAGCGGTGGCCAATCAGGAATTGTCCGCTGCCCAGCAGCGGCGCGGAGCAAAGTATTTCAGAGACCCCCATGCGCTTCAGCAAGTCCGACAAAATCAGGACAACAACGCCAGCAACAGAGAGTTTTGGGCAGCTTGGAAGGCTTACGGTCAGACGGCCTCACGGGTCTGTGCGCGGGTTTGACAGGTTAGACGCGAAAAGGCCCCACCGTAGCGTGTTCTGTTGTCACTCCGCGAGCGGTGGGCCAAACCGATCCTGCAACCGTGTCACGATCTGATCGCGGGCGGCACGAAATTGCACCAGTTTGGCTTCGCGACTTTCGCCCAGCCCAGTAGGGTCCAAGATCGGCCAGTATTCGACATCCAGATGAAAAAAGCGTGTAAGTTCAAGCGCACGACGCTGGCTGGCAGGAGAGAGCGCGATCACCAGATCAAAGGATGACAGGTCGTCGCCCCATTGTTCCATCTCATCAAAGCTGCGGCTGCGATGGCGCGACAATTCCACCTCCATCTCCGCGCAGACCGCGATGGAAAAGCCGTCAATCTCAAGGTCGTTCATCACGCCCACGGACTGCACATAGGTGTCGGTGCCGTAGAATTTCTTCATGATCCCTTCGGCCATGGGCGAGCGTACTGCGTTATGATCACAGCAAAAAAGCACCGACTGGGGGAGTGTTTCAGGCACTCAGCCTCCGAAATGAAGAACGCAGATTAGCGTAAAGAGGCGGCGTGCAGTGTCAACGTCAATCTCGGCTTTGCCCTCAAGGCGCTCTTGCAAAACACGCGAACCTTCGTTGTGTATACCGCGCCGCGCCATGTCGATGGTTTCGATCTGGCTGGGCGGCAGCTTTTTCACCGCATCAAAGTAGGACTCGCAGATTTGAAAGTAGTCTTTTACAACCTGACGAAAGGGGCCGAGCGACAAGTGAAACTCGGCAGCTTTTTCGGCGGCTTCTGTTTCGACATCGAATACCAGACGCTTGTCACGAATTGACAGGCCCAGATGATACGGTCCCTGTGGCGGTGTGCGGTCATCCCGCGACGGGATCACAAACGTATTGTCCTCAAGCAAGTCAAAGACCGCAACCTTGCGCTCCTGCTCGATTTCGGGCGTCGGAGGCGGCAGGCCTGCGTCGTCAAGTCTGATATGGCTAATGCGGGACATAGGTCGCAGCCTTTTGAATTAAAACGTTCGCGTAATCGATACGCGAGCGCGAGCAGCAAAGCAATGCCGCGGCGCAGCATGGTGAATCGAAATGCCTAGCGGTTGAGTTTGTCGAGGCGCGCGGTGACTGACAGACCATGTGCTTGCAGACTCTCGGATGTGGCAAGGCGTTCAGCGGCAGGGCCGATGGCACGCAGGGCTTCCGGCGTCATGCGTGCCAGCGTGGTGCGTTTCATGAAATCAAGAACCGAAAGCCCTGAGGAGAACCGCGCCGATCGGGCCGTGGGCAGCACATGGTTCGGGCCGCCGATGTAATCACCAATGGCTTCCGGCGTCCATTGGCCCAGAAAAATTGCTCCCGCATGGGTGATCTTGGCACTCAGGGCGTCAGGGTCGGCCACACACAACTCAAGGTGCTCGGGTGCGATCCGGTTTGACAGGGCGGCGGCGGTGTCGAGGTCGGGCACCGTGATGATCGCGCCAAAGTCACGCCAGCTTGGCCCCGCGATTGCGCGGCGGTCGAGGGTTTCGAGCCGTTTCATCACAGCCTCCCCCACGGCGCGGCCAAAATCCGCATCCGTGGAGATGAGAATGGACTGTGCGCTTTCGTCGTGTTCGGCCTGCGAAAGCAGATCTAGGGCGATCCAATCAGGATCGTTGTCAGCATCGGCGATCACAAGGATCTCGGAGGGACCAGCGATCATGTCGATGCCCACCTTGCCAAAAACGCGACGCTTGGCAGCGGCGACGAAAGCGTTTCCGGGCCCTGTAATCTTGTCCACTGGCGCAATCGTATCGGTGCCGTAAGCCAGCGCCGCCACCGCCTGCGCGCCGCCGATGCGGTAGATTTCATCCACGCCAGAAATATGGGCCGCCAACGGCACCAGCGGGTTCATCACCCCATCGGGCGTCGGCACCACCATCGCAAGGCGCTGCACGCCAGCAACCTTGGCCGGGATCGCATTCATCAGAACGGAGGAAGGATAGCTGGCAAGCCCCCCCGGCACATAAAGACCCGCCGCCGAGACAGGCGTCCACCGCCAGCCAAGGGTTGCGCCCGCCTCGTCCGTCCACTGCGCATCTTCGGGCAATTGACGGGCGTGATAAGCACGGATCCGGGCCGCTGCGAGGTCAAGTGCTTCTTTATCCTCAGGGGCCACCTGATCGGCTGCCGCTGCAATTTCACCCTCGGTGATGCGCAGGGTATCCGGGGTCAGTGTGATGCGGTCAAACTTCGCCGTCAGCTCAATGACGGCGGCATCACCACGGCTGCGCACATCCGCAATGATGTCGGCTACGGTGGCGTCCACATCAGGGCTGTCCTCGCGCTTTGCGGAGAGAAGCGTTGTAAAGGCCGCGTCGAAATCTGGGGTGGAAGCATCGAGGGTCACGGGCATGGCAATTCCAATGCAGTCAAGAAGATGCACACCGAATATCGGGATCGCGCGCAAGGCTCAAGGGATCGCAAGTTTATCCAACGGACAGTAGAAAAAGTGGTCGGTTTGGCGGCGGTCAGGTAGCCACTCTGGGGCTCTTATGTTGAACAGGCGAATGATTTGAAGAAGGATGGGTTGCTAAGAGCAAAGCCACATCCATGGGCTGACTAAATGACACAGAATCGAGTTGGCCCTAGTTTCGTAGGTGCCTGCCTGTTCATTTCCTGCTGTTTCATTTCATAGCTGACCGGTGGTAGCATGCTGATGTTCGTGTGCTTGCGTGCTGGATTGTAGAGCATCTCAGTGTAATCGAACACATCCTGCCTTGCAGTGTCGCGTGTGAGATACGTCTGCCGCCGAATGTGCTCTCGCTTAAAAAGCTGGAAGACGCATTCTGCGACCGCATTGCGATGGCACTTACCACGGCGGCTTAGGTCTTGCCTGGCAGGCGCACGCAGGGCCTTCTGCCAAGAAGGCTGGCGACCAAATTGTATTAGCTTAGGAAGGTTTTTACTCCCCGTCGATAAATTGAGAACCTTGGTTTGAGTGGATTATGGCATTTTGCTTCCGTTTGCGCCGCTAAACAGCCGCCAATAGTGCCTTTCGGGCAAGGCCAGTTGCAATTCGTGACTGCACGAACAATCCAACACCCCGCCTTGAGAGCAGGTCAATTACGACGGTCAGATAAGACCAACCATGGTGGCTTCTAACGTATGTTATGTCGGTAACCTAGAAGCGATCAGGCGCATCGATCTAAAGTTGACGACCCAGCTTGCTACCATTGACGGCAGTAGGCTTTCCGCCGTAGCGACCAGCCCGACGCTTGTATCCGATCTGTGCTATGCTGTCTGCAAGGCTGGCCAGTCGCGCCTCTCGGTACTCGGAGCAGGCCTCGCCCATATTCATTGCCCGGCAGGCGATTGCAAAGCAATCTGTCGATAGGAGCATACATCATCGGTCAGCTTCCGATAGACATAGACGTTCCCCCTCTCTGTCGAAGCTTCGCGGATTAGCATTGTCTGCTGCGCAAATTCACGCGCGCATATGCTTAACGGTTCTATGAATCATGCATAGAACCCGCTGAAAGACACATCCAGCACACCGCACATTGAACGTACAGAAAACCTTGCCCGATGAACCTCAATGAACGCGTTCTTACCTGAGGCTTGCGCACGAGGTACGCGCTCGGATTTTAAAGCGGTGCGCTTCTTGGTGACTGCGGCTAGCTCGCGCTTCAGCCGTTTGATCTCGCCGTCCTGTTCAGCAATCGCTGATCTGTTCCGTAGAGACTTCGCAAACTGAGCCTTCCAAGTGTGAAGCGACTGAGTACCATCCTTAGCGGTTCAGTCACTTCGCTCAACGCATATCCAACCTCCAAACAACTGCGTCACAGTATCTTGTCTGTACTCATCTGCAAACTTAACTCCCTAGCTCATACCCGTCTTTCCTTGGTCCCAAAATCACTGGGCGAAGCATCTAAGAATTTAGATGTACCTCACACTTCCGCAACAGCAGCCCCTCACTTGAGGGGTGCTGAAAAATTAATCAACGCACCCCAGATTGCCGCGCGCAAGACCGCCTAACGGCTTCCCCGGTGGGTTAAGAAAAAAAACAGGCTTGACTGTTTTTTATTTGAGCGCAAGCTTGTCCACCTGAGCAACTGGGTGAAGATGTGCTGATTCAAGACGACGACAAGCAGCCCAACGATGGGAAGACACCAGCCATAGTGAGCCTCAATCCAGATATCGCGCGGGATGGCGAGGTGACCGGAACGCTAGGTGTCCCACACTGCGGTGATCATTCGCCTGCCGAGCACCATTCCCGCCTCCCCTCATTCCCGAAACACCTACATGGACGCAAACAGCCTTCCATCGGATAGAAAGAACCTAGATGACCCTGACGCTTATCAAGAATGCCCGCATTGTGGATGGCACGACAACCGAACCAACAGATCCGATGGGGATCGTGATCGAAGACGGGATCATCCGTGAGGTCGGTGCGAATGTCACAGCCGATGCCGACGAAACCATTGATCTGTCCGGGCTTACCGTAATGCCGGGGTTGGTCGACTGCCATGTGCACGTCATCGCCACGACTGCAAATCTCGGGCTGAATGCATCGCTTCCGCCATCGTTGGTCACAGCACGCAGCGGCATCCTGATGCGCAATATGCTCATGCGCGGCTTCACAACGGTGCGTGATCTTGGCGGTGCAGACCGGGGATTGCAGCTTGCCGTAGAAGAAGGTGCACTGGTCGGACCGCGATTGGTGATTTGCGGCAAGGCCCTGTCACAGACGGGAGGTCATACGGACTATCGCGGGCCCTATGACAACCGCGATGTCAGCTGGTACGCGCAGAGCCTCGGCGCAATGGGTCGCAATTGCGACGGAATCCCCGAAGTCCAGCGTGCCGCACGCGAAGAGATCAAGAACGGGGCGCAATTTGTTAAAGTTATGGCAGATGGCGGCGTCTCGTCACCGTCAGATCCTGTAGGCTACCTCGTATTCTCGGTCGAGGAACTGAAAGCGATGGTCGAGATCGCCAAAAATTTCGGCACCTATGCCACCGGCCACCTTTACGCCGACGAGGCAATTGTGCGGGCTCTTGATTGTGGCTTTGAATGTATCGAGCATGGGAACCTGATTTCGGACGCGACAATCGCGCGTATCGCAAAGGAAGGTATTCCGGTGGTCCCCACAAACATCACGTATGACGTCCTTGCCAAGTCCGGCGCTGAATTCGGATTGCCGGAAGAATCCGTAGCCAAGATTGCCGACGTCCGCGAGGCAGGTCTTGAGCGGTTGGAAAAGATGTACGACGCCGGTGTGACCATGGGGTACGGATCAGATCTTTTGGGTGGTATGCAGACCGAACAGTCGGGTGAATTCATGTTGCGCGGGCAGTACCTTCCTGCTGATGCGGTGATCCGCTCTGCCACAACCGACGCGGCAAAAGTGCTGCGCATGGAAGGCCAGATCGGCACCATCGCACCGGGCGCGTTCGCAGATATCATCGCCGTCGACGGCAACCCGTTGAACGATCTCAATCTGCTCACGGGTCAGGGCGCGCATATGCCGCTCATCATGAAAGACGGTAAGGCTATCAAAAAAGCCGCCTCCCTCTGATGAACACTTGGGCAACATATCCCGCACTCAACTTTGATAATTGCGCCATGTTTGCGGGCCTTTTCCGCTTGCCCGGCCAGCGTAGCAGGGAAATGTCGAAGGCCCATGAGAACGGTCAAGCCTGACCTCAACAATCTAACCATCTGCGCCACGGTGCAGACCAAATAGACGACCAACCAACAGGGAAAAGAAAATGAAAAAACTGATCTTATCAACGGCACTTGCCGGCCTCATTGCCGGAGCGGCCTCTGCGCAGACCGATTTCATCGCCAATAGCTTCTATGACGGCGCCGTGCCGATGTCGGGCGAGGGTTATGTACGCTGGGCCGAGCTGGTCAAGGAACTTTCTGGCGGAGAATTGGCACCTGAGGTGTTTACCGGCACCGTTCTGCTGGCACCACGCGCCGCTCTTCAGGGGATTCAGGACAACGTGGTTCAGGTCGCACACCACGCTGCGGTCTACACGCCGTCCGATCTTCCGGTTGCCAACTCTGTTCAGGAACTGGGGTTTGCCTATTCCGATCCGGTGGCCGCAATCTTTGCAGTCGCTGATTTTTCGATGAACAATGAAGCTCAACTGAAAGAGTGGAAAGACCAGCAGGTCGTCTATCTTGGCGCTTTCGCAACACCGCCTTATGTTCTGATGTGTTCCAGCCCCGTACGCAACCTTGCCGAAATGAAGGGCAAACGGATCAGAACTGCCGGTTCGGCCGTTTCGATCTGGGTCGAGGAAGCCGGCGGCATTCCGGTAAACGTTCCGTCGAGCGAAATGTACACCGGGCTTGAGCGCGGCTCCCTTGACTGTGCAACGAATTCGGCCAGTGATCTTGTGGATCGGTCGCTGCTCGAAGTTGCCGAGCACACCACGCTTCTGTCGACAGGGATGTATTACGCAGGGCCCCAATGGGGTTTCAACACAGCCTTCTGGGAGGGACTTACGAGCGGACAGCGCGAAGCGTTGATGGAGGCATCCGCGCGTTCAATGGCCCGAATCGTCATCGCCTATGGCAACAAAGTGGAAGAAGGTCTCGCCGCGTCGAAAGCCGCTGGTGGCAATGTTTACGAACCTGAACAGGATCTGGCCGAGCATGTTGCTGAATTCCGTGACCGCGCTTCCGCTTCGGCTGTCGAAAAAGCCGGTACGGATTACGGCCTTTCCGATCCTGAAGGGGTTATTGGCGATTTCGAAGCCACGATGCAGAAGTGGTCCGATCTCCTCGATGGTGTCGATCCAAAAGACGAAGACGCGCTGACAGAGATCGCAATGAAGGAAATCTTTAGCAAAATCGATGCAAGCACCTATGGTGTGAACTGATCACAAAGGGCCGGTGCATTGCGCCGGCCCATTTCGATCCCGCCTGCCTTGCGCAACCGGCAGGCTCTATCGCAAACCGAAATATCGAAAGATTGTCGTGATGAAGTACGCTATAGGTGCCATCCGCTGGTTGAATATCGCCATCGCCACCGCTGCCTGTCTGGTCATGATGCTGATGATGCTACACATCACTCTTGATGTCGGGGTCCGTTACTTTGTCAACGGACAGATCGTCGGCACACTTGAATGGGTGTCTTACTATTATATGGTCGGCTTGGTGTTCCTGTCCTTCGGCTATGTCGAGTTCAAGAACGAAAACATCCGCGTCGATCTCTTTGCGCAAAAGATGCCGAAATCGGTGCAACTCGGCCTCTATATCTTTGCCTGTCTGCTTGCGCTCGTGTTTTTTGGAATGCTGTTTTGGCAAACGTTTGTTGACGCCATCCGTGCGACACAGCGCCAAGAAGAAGCAATGAGCAACTTTCGTTTCCTGATTTGGCCCGCACGATGGGCCTTGCCAATCGGGTTCGCAGGCGCGTTTCTTGCCGTTATCGCCAACTTGCTAAGAGCCATCACAACACGGGAAGCACTTTGATGCGATCCCACTTTAAGTACTGGAGTTTCCCGAATGAGTAACCTGGATATCGGGATTGCGGGTGTTGTCCTAGCCCTCCTTCTGATCGCGATCCGCATTCCAATCGGACTGGCGCTTGGTCTGGTATCGATCTTTGGCATTGGCATCATGTTCAACATGGATGTCGCATGGGGCATGGTCTCGGCCACACCCTTTGATTACGTCGGCCAATGGGAACTGTCGGCCGCCCCGATGTTCCTGCTGATGGGGTTCATCTGCTCCTCGACGGACATGACCCGTGGCCTATTCCTCGCCCTCAGGCTGTATCTTTCCCGACTGCCCGGTGGTCTGGCGATTACTTCTGTCGGAGCCTGCGCCTTTTTTGCTGCGGCCTCTGGATCATCGGTCGCGACCGCTTCCGCCATGTCGCGCATGGCCGTGCCAGAAATGCTGGACAACGGCTATGACCGCGGGCTTGCCACAGGAACCATCGCCGCATCCGGCACACTCGGATCCCTGATACCGCCCTCTGTCCTGCTGATCCTATACGGGGTCTATGCGCAGGTCTCTGTGGGTCAACTGTTCATGGCCGGTTTCCTGCCGGGCTTGCTGTCGGCGCTGATCTACATGGCGATGATCGTTATTCGTGTAAAATTCAATCCTTCCCTTGCCGGCAATGTAGAGATCAACCCAACCGCCGAAGAACGGCGCGAGGCGTTTCGCGATGTCTGGCCCCTGCCAACGCTCATCCTTGTGGTACTGGGCGGGATTTTTTCGGGCATCTTTTCACCGACAGAGGCAGGTGCCCTGGGAGCCTTCGCCGCCACTATCATCGCTATCGTGCGGCGCAAGCTCACCCGTAAGGCAATATTCGAAGCCGTTTCCCAGGCCGTGGTGTCCACCGCTTCGATCTTCTTTATCCTGATCGGCTCGCTCTTTTTCACCCGCTTTCTGGCGCTATCCGGTTTTCCGCGCGCGTTCGCTGATGCGATCCTGTCCGTCAGTACCGAAACATGGTGGATCTTGCTCGCCGTCACGATCATCTTCCTGGTGCTGGGAATGCTTATCGACAGCATCGGTTTGCTCCTGCTGACGCTGCCCATTCTTGTGCCGCTGGTGAACGAGGCCGGCATCAATCCGGTATGGTTCGGGATCATCGTTATCAAGTTGCTGGAGATCGGGTTGATCACACCGCCCATTGGATTGAACGTCTATATGATCAACGGGGCGCTGAATAACCGTGTCACCTTGCCGGAAATCTTCAGGGGGATCTCCTGGTTTCTGGCAATGGATATGCTCACTTTGATCATTCTCATTGCCTTTCCGATCATAACGCTTTGGCTTCCGTCACTTGCCTATTGACAAGACAGCAAGTGACAGCCGGACTGGAGGCCCCATGGTAGAAGAAACCGATCACACCCCAAACCGGGAAAAACCGGCGCAATCCCGCAGCGTTGTGATGCGCAAGAACCTGATCGATGCAACGCTCGATGTGATTTATGATCTGGGATACCGTTCAGCGTCGACACCTGAATTCGCGCGCCGGGCGGGTGCGTCGCGCGGCGCGCTTGTGCACCACTTTCCAACGCGGTCTGACATCATTATCGCCGCGATGGAACAACTGCTAGGTGAGGGTATCAGTGAAATCCGCGCCGTTACCGCCAAGATGGCGCAGCTCGAGTTGAGCCTCGATGACTTTGTCGATTTCCTGTGGCAGTTGTTTTCGGGCCGTTTCTTCTACATCTCGCTGGAGTTCATCAACGAAGCCAGAACGGACGAAGAATTGCGCGCCCGCATGGTCCCATTGGTGAAGGATTTTCACGCCGCAGTTGATAGCATCTGGGCGGAGTTCGAAAAGCAGGCGGACGGGACGCCGCAAGCGACCCGCGACGCGTTGAACCTCACGGTTTGTCTTGTGCGCGGCATGGGCGTCCAGACGGTGCTGAAAAAAGACCCCGAATATTTCCGTTCAATGCTCGACGCCTGGAAGGCTATCTTGCCAAGTCTCATGCAGGATAATCCGCACGATACCCTGCGTGATCTGAGCCCCAAGCGCGAACTATAACAGGCGATACGTCAGGCGCTTTCGCGCAATTCCAAAGAAAAGGGCGTGGTCAAATTTCCGGCGGTCCCGGTATCGCCATCGATAAGTAATCTGGCCGCGTTGACCCCAATCTCGTGCGAAAAGGGTGAAATCGTGGTCAGGGTAGGGCTGAGCTCGCGCCCGATATCATAGTCACCCCAGCCCGAAATCGCGATATCACCCGGCACGCTCAACCCTCTTCGCTGGCATTCGAACACGGCTCCTGCAGCGACCACATCCGTCGGGCAAAGCACGGCGTCCAGTTTGGGCTGAAGTGCCAGAAATTCGTCGAGTATCCGCCGTCCCGATGCAAAACCATCTGCTGCGCGCACGGTCAGGACCAGCGAGTCCGATAATCCTGCCGCAAACATCTCCTGCCGGAAGGCAGGCAGGCGCATGCTGTATCGCAACCCGCCGCCACCCGAAACCTGTACGAAACCGATCTGCCGATGGCCTTGTTCGATCAGATGTCTGGTCAAGACACGGCTTGCCGCCCCGACATCATAGCCCACGGCTTTGCCCACCGCATTCTCCCCACCCCAGCTTTCGGCGACAGGAGTCCCTGACAATTCCAGAAAAGACCGCAAATCCACAGAGTGCGGCCCTGCCACCAGCGCAATACCCGCCACCCGCAACCCCAAAAGGGTCTGGGCCGCTGCCAATTCTTCCTCGGGGGTTTCGGCAATCATTGTGATGAGTTCGTGACCGCGTTCTGTCGTTTCCTGCCGAAGACCTGCGACATACCCGAAAAACGACGAGTTTCGGATCGACGGCAGAACAGCCCCGATGACGCGGCTGGTTCCCGCGGCCAGCAGCCCTGCTGACAGATTCGGGACATAGCCAAGCTCGACCGCCACTTTCATAACAGCCATGCGTGTTTTTTCCCGTACACGGTCCGGATACCGGAAACAATTGGACACGGTCATCGGCGATACGCCCGCAGCGCGTGCAATATCCTGCATCGTCAGCTTTCCTGACGCGAATTTCGATTTTTCGCTCATGCATGCCCTCGTTTTACGCAATAAAATGCTTTGTTTTTCGCGATATGGCAAGCAACCCGCCCTTGAGAACATATTACGCTTTACAAAAATTTGTAGCGCTACAATATTGCTACCAATAGCGACCGGAGCCAGTATGTCCAACGCCCCTTCAAGTCTGATCCTCTCGGGGATCCACAAAAAATTCGGCTCGCTTACTGCGGTCGAGGATCTGGATCTTGACGTTGCACCGGGTACTCTTGTGTCCCTCCTCGGCCCTTCGGGTTGTGGCAAGACCACCACATTGCGCATGGTGGCAGGTTTCGATGCCCCCGATAGCGGGACAATCAGGATCCGCGACGAGGACGTCACCCCCCTGCCCCCGAACAAGCGCGGTCTTGGCATGGTCTTTCAAAGCTATTCCCTATTTCCACACCGGACCGTCGCGGAAAACGTTGCCTTCGGATTGCGCATGATGGGTGCCTCCCGACAAACCCAGGCGGATGAAGTCCGGCGGATGCTTGATATGGTCAAGCTTGGCGGGCGGGAGGATATGTATCCGGCACAACTTTCGGGGGGGCAACAACAACGCGTCGCACTTGCACGGGCATTGGTGATCAACCCTCGCGTTCTGTTGCTGGACGAACCCCTTGGCGCGTTGGACAAGGCCTTGCGAGAGTCCATGCAATTTGAAATTCGCGAGATGCAGCAACGGCTTGAGATCACGACCCTGCTGGTCACCCACGACCAGGAAGAAGCGATGTCGATTTCTGACGAAATTGCCGTGATGCAAGACGGACGTATCCTGCAACTTGGCGCGCCGAACGATATCTACGACAAACCGGAAACAGCCTTCGTCGCGACTTTCCTCGGGACTTCGAACCTGTTTACAGGAACCGTTACCACCGATGGGTTGCTTCGGACCCCTGCAGGTAATCTGGCCCTACCCGCTCAGGTTCCACCGGGACGCGAGGTGACGCTCTCCGTCCGGCCCGAGCGTATTATGATGGGCGATGCAGCTGCCGCCCTGCCTCAAGGCCTGAGCGGTCGGGTTATCAGCGCCTCGTTTCGTGGATCCTACGCCGCGTATCGCATCGCGCTGGACGAAACCGGCGTCGAAATCACGAGCTACCGGCAGGCCGATGCCTCCCTCGGTCATACCGGGATGTCACCTGGAGATCGGGTCCCTCTTGGCTGGCCTGTCGATCAAGGCGTCATCGTGACCACCAATGAAAACGCGAACTGACTGTGCAGGAGTTAGACATGCAAAACACCACCCCTCGCACTGCCGGACGGCTTCGCATCGGTATTGATGTCGGCGGGACGTTTACCGACTTTGTTATGGCCGACACACAGACTGGCAAGGTCACGCTCTACAAAGAACCCTCAACCCCGGATGATCCGTCCCGCGCCCTGATTGCAGGGTTGGAAAAATTCCTCCAGCGCGAGGACATGTCCCCTGCTGATGTGGGCGGGCTTATGCACGGCACGACAATCGGGCTGAACGCGATCATCCAGCGAAAGGGTGCGCGGATCGGCCTCGTCGTCACAAAAGGGTTTCGTGACATACTCGAAATCGCACGCTGCCGGATGCCGTCGTCTTTCGATCTTCACGCGGATAAAGAAGTGCCTTTGGTGCCCCGCAGCCATGTGATCGAAATTGACGCGCGCTTTGACGACGACGGCAAACTGACCCGAAACCCTGGCGCGGAGGAACTGGACCGTGTGGCCAAGGCGCTTGCTGCGCTTGACATCGACGCGGCCGCGCTGATGCTCGTCAACGGCTATACCGATCCCCAAGCTGAAGGGCGCATCGCCGATGCACTTTCGGATCAATTGCCAGATCTGTCGATATCCTCTGCAGCATTGATCTGGCCCGAAATCCGCGAATATGAACGCGCCCTCGTGGCCTGCTTGAACGCCTATATCCAGCCGCTGATGGGCAGCTATTTCACCCGGCTTACTGCTGGACTGGAACGCATCGGGGTTGATGCACCATTGCTGGTAACAGCTTCAAACGGCGGGTCGCTTTCTGTGACATCAGCCGTTGACCGTCCGGTCGAGACAATCCTGTCCGGTCCCGCATCCGGTGTCATGGCCGCCGTTCGGCAGGCAAGCCAATCCGGTATGCAGGATATCATCACCTTTGACATGGGCGGGACGTCCTCGGACATGGCGGTCGCGACCGATGGGACGGCAGGTATGGCGACACGCACGGATATCGGCGGGTTGCCACTTGCTCTACCAGTGGTTGATGTGAACGCCATCGGTGCCGGCGGCGGGTCTATCATTTGGGCCGATGCACAAGGGGTGCTGAAGGTAGGACCGCAAAGTGCCGGTGCACATCCCGGCCCCGTGTCTTATGGACGCGGCGGGACGGAACCAGCGGTAACAGACTGTTACATCGCTTGCGGCTTTATCAATCCGGCCAGTTTTGGCGGTGGGAGCATGCCGCTCGACGGTCCAGCGGCGGGTGCGGCACTAGAAAGCGTCGCCAATCGCATCGGAATGCGCGGATCTGACACCGCCGCCCGCATCGCCGAGGGGGCCCTATCTGTCGCTTCCGCAGGAATGGCAGGTTCGTTGTTCCGCACGATGGCGGAACGGGGGCTGGACCCCCGTAATTTCGTATTGCTGCCATTCGGAGGTGCGGGTCCGACCCATGCCAACCTTCTTGCCGAGGAAATCGGGATCGAGCGTATCCTCGTCCCCCAGGCAGCTGGCGCATATTGTGCGATGGGGGCCGCCGGTGCTGATCTACGCCGTGATTTTGTGCGTTCGCTTCGGGTCGAGCTAACCGAAGATAGCGCCGCTGCTGCTGAGACGGCGTTCGAGACGTTACAGAAGGACGGCAACGCATGGCTCGATGCAGAGCTGCCCGATATTTCCGAGCGCCGCGCCGAACGGTCAGCGGATATGCGCTATGCAGGGCAAGCCTATGAATTGCGGGTGGAGATTGAAGCAAAGGCGAACCTCGCCACCTACGCCGAGGCCTTTCATGTCGAACATGAACGGATCTACGGATTTCGCGACAGTGCTGCGATGATCGAAATCGGGACCATCCGTTTGGCCATGATCGGTGCGGGACAACCGCTTTCGACCTCGGCTCCTTCGGTTACCGGAGATCCGACGCAGGATTCCCGTGATATCTACGTCAACGGGGCATGGCGCGAAGCGGCTGTCTACAATCGAGCCGGTCTGGCCGTCGGGGCAAAGCTGGAAGGGCCCGCCATCGTTGAGCAGCCCGAAACCACCACCGTCATTCTCCCCGGCTGGGGCGCTCGTGTTGACCCGCATGGAAACCTGATTATCGAGAGGACACCGGCATGACCCGCCTCGACCCTGTACTGCTGGAAATCCTGGGCAACAAATTCGCTTCGGTGACAGAAGAGATGTGCCTGACGCTGCAACGCACGGGCCGAACACTCTATGTCAAGGAAACCGCGGACTTTGCCTGCGCGCTTGCCGGCGCGGACGGACGCTTCTTTGCCTACCCCCGATCCATCGGCGTTTCGGGATTTGTCGGGCTGGAATGCCTGCCGTCGATCGAGGCGGTGATTGCCCTGCAAGGCGCGCTTGAGCCCGGTGACGTGATCCTGACAAATGACCCCTACCGATCAACAGGCCTTGCCACGCACCTGCCCGACCTGCACATGATCGAACCGTATTTCCACAACGGCGAGATTATCGCCTATGGGTGGTGCTTTGTGCATTGCTCCGATGTCGGGGGACGCGTGGCCTCGTCGATCTCTCCGCTCAACACCGAAATTTTTCAGGAAGGCCTGCGGATTCCGCCCGTTAAACTGATACGCAAGGGGCAGATGTCGAACGAAGTACGCCTGTTTCTTGACGCCAATTCCCGAACACCCGAAGCCAACATGGGCGATATCAACGCGATGCTCGCCTCTCTGGCAACGGGGCGCAAACGCGTAGCGCAGATGCTCGGGCAGCACGACCCGCAAGAGCTGAGCTCAGCGCAGGGCGCATTGATGGACTATGCCGCAGGTAAGGCCGAAGCCGTGTTGCGCAGCATTCCAGAGGGCAAGTACAGCTTTTCGGACTATCTTGATGACGATGCTGCGAGCCGTCTGCCGGTGCGCGTAGCCGTTACGATCGAGATTGCAGACGGCAAAATCCACCTCGACTTCACGGGCACCGACCCGCAGGTCGCGACGGCGATGAACATCCCCTCCTGCGGTCGCCCCCATGCATGGCTGACCCTTAGAATGCTCGCGCTGGTCCTTACCCTCGACCCCTCGGCCCCGCTGAACGCCGGGTTACTGCGGCCCCTTAGCATCAATGCCCCGCTGGGGTCTTTGGTGAATCCCGAAGAACCCGCAGCGACCGGCGTACGGCACGCGGCCGCAATCCGCGTGAACGATATACTGAATGGTGCGTTTGCGCTGGCCTTGCCGGACGTGATGCCCGCTGCGGCCTCCGGCACTGTGATTCCGATCGTTGTGAGCGAACCCAATGCAACGGGCGGCCGAACGGTGCAGGTGGTCGAACCACTAATTGGGGGCACAGGAGCGCGCAAAGGTCACGATGGCGTGGACGGCCGCGATAGCGGCATCTCCAACCTCGCCAACAACCCGGTGGAAACGGTCGAGGCCGAACTCGGTGTCGAAGTTCTGCACTATGGGCTGCGGCCCGATTCAGGTGGGGCTGGCGAATGGCGCGGCGGCTGCGGGATGGAACTGTCGTTCCGTATTCTGACGGAAGGGTCAAACGTGCTGGCGCGGGGCATGGAACGTCTCTTGTTCCGCCCTTGGGGACAATCGGGCGGGCAACCGGGCAAACCCGGATCGCTGGTCATCAACGAAGGTCACCCGCGTGAACACCGCCTGGGCAAAATCGACGTTCTAGAAGTCAGCGCTGGCGACGTTGTGACATTCCGCACGCCGGGGGCCGGCGGTTGGGGCAATCCGTTCGAGCGGGCACCCGAGGCCGTTCTGGCTGATATCGAGGCCGGTTTCGTAACTCCCGAATGCGCACGGCGTGACTACGGGCTGGTACTGTGCAACGGCGTATTTGATGCTGAAGCCACGGCGGCCCTGCGCGAAGCTGCATCCCCAAAGTCGGCTACCGTTTTTGGACCCGAGCGCGACGCGTGGGACAGTATCTTCGCGCCCGGTCTTATGGACCAATTGAACGCAGGCCTCTTGGCTTTGCCGCTATCGCGCCGCCAAAGCCAAAGACGCGAGATACTTGAAACCGTGCTTGCGGATCTACCTTCGAGCTTTCCACGCAGCCCCGCGAACGACACGCAACGAAAGACAGCGATCCACCGTCTTGAAACCTGGTTGAGCAGCCTCTGAACAGCACCGGAAAACCGGTCCAACACGACAAACCCAACGGAGAGAGCACATGACACTGAACAGACGAAAATTTCTTGGCACTGGCGCCGCCGCTGCCAGCTTGGTTGGCCTGAACGGCCTACCGCTTCATGCTCAGGGCAAGACCCTGAATGTCACCGCCTACGGTGGTGTCTGGGAGCAAGCGGTCCGCGACTGCTTTGTTGCGCCCTTCGAGGCGAAAACAGGTGCGAAGGCGACTGTCTCACTCGGCGGTCCCGCCCAATGGCTGGCACAGGTAGAAGCCAGCCCTGACAACCCGCCACTCGACGTGCTGATCATGTCCCCCGACCTCGCTGTTCTCGCAGCTGAAGCGGACCTTATGGATGATTTCACGGTCGAAAAGCTGCCGAACCTTGCGTACATTCCGCAGGAATTTACCGATGCTTGTCTCGGAAAGGGCACGTATTTCGACTACGGCGTCGGCGGCATCACCTACAACAAAGACGTGGTTGCAGAACCACCCCGAAGCTTTGCCGACTTCGTTGATCGCGTGGCCGCGGGCGAGTTCATCGCTTCAATTCCTTCAATCCAGTACGGCCCGACCACTGTCTTCTTCCTCTGGGCACTGAACAACGCACTCGGCGGGGATGTCGACAATACCGACCCCTTCTTTGAAGCGATGGCCAAGATGAAGGACAATCTGGTGTACTGGGCAGGTCCCAATGACTTCTTCAACCACCTTGCTTCCGGCGAAGCCGATCTTGGTATCTACTTTGACGGCCGGACGTGGAACCACGTGGATGAAGGCGTGGACTGGATCGACTGGATCAACCCCGAAGAAGGCGGCGCGATCACTTCTGTGGCGATCCAGAAGCCTAAAAACGCGTCGGACCTGGCGTGGGACTATCTGAACGAGGTTCTGGATGCCGATAACCAGGCCAAGTTCGCGGAGATCCTCAACTACGGTGTGACGAACACGCAGGTCGAATACAGCGAGAAACTGGCCGCGCGGGTCACGCCGCTGTCCGAAGCGAACCTGCCTCCCTATGCGGAAATCGCCCGTGTTCGCAACGACTGGGTCGATCGCTGGAACCGCGAAATCGGCATGTAATCCCCATCCGCCCCCGCCGCTACGGTGGCGGGGGCAACCTCTAGAAACGAAGAAAGAGAGATCATGTTGGATGCTGTAAAAAATTCAGCTCGAGCCCGCCGCGCGCTACTGCTGGCGCCGGCGCTGATCTTTCTTGCGGTATTCTTCGTGATGCCACTTGCAGACAATTCCGCCCGTTCGTTCCTGACGGAAGACGGCGGGTTCACCCTGTCGCGCTATGCCGCCTTTCTGACCGACCGCTTCTATCTCGGCGTCATCCTCGAAACCCTGATCCTGTCGGCCGCAGTCACAGTAATTTCCGTCGTGATCGCCTATCCCGTTGCTTATGTGCTGGTGCGCAAGGCGGGGCGTCTTTCGGGCCTGATCGTGTTTCTCTTGATTGCGCCGCTTCTCACGTCGATCATCATGCGCACCTTCGGCTGGCAGGTGCTGTTTGCGCGCCGTGGGTTGGTGAACCAATGGCTTGTGACCGATCTGGGGCTTCTTGATACGCCATTGCGGTGGCTGAATACGCCGGGCCTCGCCATTGCAGCCTTGGTCCATGTGCTGGTGCCTTTTGCCGTCCTGTCCATCGCGTCGGTGCTGCAAGGCGTCGACCGTCGACTTGAGGAGGGCGCACTTGTCCTCGGTGCATCGCGGATCCGCACATTTTTCGAAGTAACCCTGCCGCTCACAGTCGATGGCATCGGCACCGGCGCGATCCTTGTCTTCATGATCGCCAACGGATCTTTCGTAACACTTGTCCTGCTTGGTGGTGGCTTTCAGACGCTGCCTCTGCTGATCTATCAACAGTTCAACACCACCCGCGATTTCGCGCTGGCCTCGACGATGAGCACAATTCTCCTTGTGATCGCGCTGGCCTGCTTGTGGCTGCAATTGCGCCTGCTGCGCAGACAGGGGGTCTGAGATGCGGTTGTCCGACTGGGCGCTGTGGGTCTTTACCATCGCCTTTTTCATTTTCATGATCCTGCCGATTGCCGTGGTCGTCGTGATCTCTTTCACGTCGGCGGGCTATGCCTCCTTCCCCATCCCCGGCTGGTCACTGAAATGGTTCGCCCGCATTTTTGAATATGAGCCATTCATGAATTCGCTCTGGGTCAGCTTGAAACTTGGCGTGATCGCCACCGCTGCCTCCTGCTTGCTGGGCGTGCCGGCGGCGCTGTATCTATCGCGGTCACGCTCGGGCTGGGCCACGGCAATAACGGCCTTCATGCTCTCTCCGCTGTCCATGCCTATGATCGTGATCGGTTTTGCATCCTTGTTCTTCCTGTCGCGGCTCGGCTTTGGCGTTTCCTTCCTGTCGCTGGTAATCGTCCACACGGTGATCTGCCTGCCTTACGTGATCCGCACAGTCACCGCAGTCTACCGCGCTATCCCACCTGCTTATGAAGAGGCGGCGCAGATACTCGGAGCATCGCGCCTGACGGTATTCCGTGAGGTAACACTGCCGCTGATCCGGCCCGGCATCGCGGCAGGCAGCCTGTTCTCCTTCCTCACTTCCTTTGATAATCTACCGGTCAGCTACTTTTTTGGCTCTGCCCAAACCAATACGCTGCCCGTTGTGATGCTTGCCTATATGGAGCATCAGTTCGACCCCTCCATCGCCGCCCTGTCGACCCTGCAACTGGTTTTCGCCGTCGTGGCGCTCGTCGTTGCGGACCGTTTGTACGGGATACAGAAAATGACAGTCGCCACCTGATACTAGCCGGAGCATGACCATGACACCACTCACACGATTTCGCGCCGCGCTTGACCGACCGGATATTCTCGACCATCTGCGCGAAGGCCTGATTGGACGCGATATGCCGTTCGAAACGCCTTACGGGACGCAGCGACTGCTTTATGCGGACTATGTCGCCTCCGGTCGCGCGTTGAAACAGATCGAGACCTTCGTCACGGACGAAATTCTGCCGTGGTACGCCAACAGCCACACCGAAGCCTCGGCCACAGGTGAGGCGATGACTCGCATGCGGGAAGAAGCCCGCACAACAATCGCGCGTCTCGTCAACGCCGGACCTGATGGTCACGTTATATTCGCCGGAGCGGGGGCAACAGCGGGCCTGAACCGGATTGCCCGTCTGCTGCGGTTAGAGGAGCGGGTCAGAGCAGGCGAACGGATCGTAGTGATCCACGGCCCTTACGAGCACCACTCCAACATCCTTCCGTGGCGGGAAAGCGGAGCCGAGATTCACGTCGCCCGCCCCGGGGCACTGGGTGGCGTAGACCTTGTGCATCTCGAAAACCTCCTGCGAGAAATCGACGCCGATCTGGTCGTCGGCAGTTTCTCTGCCGCCTCCAACGTCACTGGCATCCTGACCGAACCGGATCCGGTCACACTCTTGCTCAAATCCTATGGTGCGTTGGCAATCTGGGACTATGCGGGCGGGGCACCCTACCTTCCAATGGATATGAACCCCAGCGCAGAGGCCAAGAAGGACGCAAT
The DNA here is from genome assembly GCF_000622365.1 of Sulfitobacter noctilucae. GTDB lineage: Bacteria > Pseudomonadota > Alphaproteobacteria > Rhodobacterales > Rhodobacteraceae > Sulfitobacter > Sulfitobacter noctilucae. Next base: position 165,821 of record NZ_JASC01000004.1, read on the forward strand.
CGTATTTTCAACGCACAAGTTTCCGGGCGGCCCCGGCGCCTCCGGTGTCGCGGTTGTCTGTGATAGTCTGGTACAGCGCGCCACGCCGACGGCACCCGGAGGCGGCACGGTCTCCTTCGTCTCGCCTTGGCGGCACGACTATTCGACCCGCGTGGAAGCCCGCGAAGAAGGCGGAACCCCCAACGTCGTCGGCGATATCCGCGCAGCACTGGTGATGCTGGTCAAAGACGCCGTGGGGGCAGAGCGTATCGAATCTATTGATTGGAACCTGCGGAAACGCGCACTGAAAGCATGGGCGGACACGCCCGAGATCCAGCTTCTTGACCAATCCGGTGCGGATGCGCTGCCGATCATGTCGTTCCGTGTGGTTGGAAAGGCGAGTGTCGTCCATCATCAGCTATTCACCCGCATGCTCTCAGACATTCATGGGATTCAGGTGCGGGGCGGCTGTGCCTGTGCGGGTCCTTACGCCCACCAGTTGCTTGGCATCGACGAAACCGGATCTGACGCGCTTTTCTCGCGGCTGGCGGAAGGGCACGAAATAGAAAAGCCCGGTTGGGTGCGGCTGAACCTGTCGTGGCTGCACTCCGAAGACGAAGTCTCCCGCATTATCGACGGTGTCCGCGATCTGGCCCGCACGGCCGAACAGCACGCCTCGAATTACACCTGCGACACGGCAACCGCACGCTTCCGCCACCAGAATGCGAGACACAGCGCATGAGCCTGGACGATCTGAAATCCCGCTTGGCAGAAGACCTGCGCTTTCTCAATCTTCCGGCGGCCTCTTGGGTACCACCGCGTGACGGTGTAGTAGATGTGCTTGTCGTCGGGGCGGGCATGTGCGGCTTGGCCGCGCTTGCCAACTTGCAATTCCTTGGCATCACGAACAGCTTTGCTATTGATGCCGCACCGATGGGTCTTGAAGGGCCATGGGACACTTTTGCCCGTATGGAGACCCTGCGCTCACCTAAGACCCTGACCGGTCCCGCACTCGGGCTTCCTGCGTTGACCTTCCAGGCTTGGTTCATGGCGCAATGGGGGCCAAAGGAGTGGGAAAACCTCGACAAAATCCCCAAGGGGCAGTGGATGGAGTATCTGCGCTGGTACCGCGATGCGCTTGAACTGCCAATTCGCAACGAGACCCGCCTTACAGGGCTTAAAGGCGATGACGGCGGGCTTCTGGTGACACTGAAGTCACCCGAAGGCATGGAACAGGTTCGCGCAAGGCGCGTGGTTCTGGCAACCGGCCGGTCCGGTCTTGGGGGCGGTGCAGTGCCTGCGGCGTTGGAAGAATTGGACCGCCGATACTGGGCGCATAGTGCCGACGATATCGACTTTTCGGCTCTCAAGGGCCGCTGCGTCACCGTAATTGGAGCGGGCGCATCAGCCTTTGATAATGCTGCCACAGCATTGGAAAAAGGTGCCGCGCGTGTCGACATGTTGATCCGGCGCGAGACGATTCCTGCGATCAACAAGTTGACCGGTATCGCAAGCCCGGGCACCGAGTATGGGCTTGGCCACGTACCCGACGACTGGAAGCTGCGTATCCATCACTACGCCGCAGATCAGCAAGTTCCGCCACCCGCACATTCGGTCAGGCGGTTCACCCGGCATCCGAATGCCTTCCTGCACCTCGGCTGCGCCCTGACGGGTGCTGAGGAAAAGAATGGGCAGCTGCGCGTCAAAACTGCCCGCGGGGATTTCGTGTCCGATTTCGTAATTGCGGGTACAGGATTCCGCAACGATTTTGCCGGGCGCGGCGACCTGAACGAGATCGCGCCGCATGTGCTCTCTTGGAAGGATCGCGCAGACTTTCCCGCGCATCTCTCCAAGGACGGACCGCTCGGTTCTTCGCCCTACCTTGCGCCCGATTTTACATTTCTTGAAAAGACCCCCGGCACCTGCCCTGCCCTGTCGTTGATCCACTGCTTCAACGATGCTGCGATGCTGAGCCACGGCAAGGTGTCGGGTGATATTCCTGCCGTCAGCGTTGGTGCCAAACGCCTGGGCCGCGCCATTGCTGCAGCTTTCTTCAGCGAGGATATCGAGACGCAGTTCGAGCGATTGAAAGCCTATGATACGCCGGAACTGGCTGGCGACGAATATGTCCCTGCGCCCTGTTTGCCCCCTTTGGAACCCAAAGCATAGAAAAGGGTTTCGTGATGCGGTTCGCAATGCAACGGCTTTGCATACCTTCTACCGCGGGTCCTTGAGCGACAATACGGAACCGATGATCCGGTCGGACGTTTGTCTGCCGGAGGTTTCCAAATGACCAGTTTTCGCGCCCGCACGCTCACCAAGCCCATTCACGCATGGGCCAAGGGCGTTTTGCCCGCCCTGTCTGAAACTGAAAGCGAGGCGCTGAACGCCGGGGAGGTCTGGTGGGAAGCCGAGTTATTCTCCGGCAACCCTGACTGGTCAAAGCTCCATAAGATCAAAGCACCAGAATTAACGGCAGAAGAGCAGGCATTCTTTGACGGGCCGCTACGGGAATTGTGCGGCATGATCGACGATTGGGAGATCAATCACGAAACCGGCGATCTGCCCGCCGAAGTCTGGCAATTCCTCCGCGACAACAAGTTCTTTGGCATGATCATCCCAAAAGAGCACGGCGGACTTGAGTTTTCCGCCTTCGCTCACTCGGAAATCGTGCGCTACATCTCAACCCGTTCGGTCGCTGTAGCCGTCACGGTCATGGTGCCAAATTCGCTCGGGCCGGGTGAACTGCTTCATCAGTTTGGTACAGACGAGCAAAAACATTACTGGCTCCCCAAATTGGCGGAGGGTACAGAGTTACCTGCCTTCGGCCTGACCAGTGCCGAGGCCGGGTCCGACGCCGGCGCGATGGTTGACGAGGGGGTGATCTGCAAAGGCCAATGGCAGGGCGAAGAAGTTTTGGGCATTCGTCTGAATTGGGCCAAACGGTATATCACCCTGTCGCCTGTCTGCACGGTACTAGGCCTTGCCTTCAAACTGCGCGATCCGGATGGATTATTCGGGGATACCGAAGATATTGGCATCACCTGCGCTTTGGTGCCCACCGATCTTGACGGTGTCGATACCGGCCATCGGCATATTCCATCATCCACAATGTTCATGAACGGTCCAACTGTTGGCACAAATGTGTTCATACCGCTAGAAAACATCATCGGCGGGCCTGAGTACGCGGGCAAGGGTTGGATGATGTTGATGTCTGCGCTGGCGGCTGGGCGGGGTATCTCGCTGCCGTCCATGGGGTGCGCCGCAATTGCGCTCGCTGCCCACACAACGGGGGCCTACGCGCGCATTCGTCAACAATTCAACATGCCGATTGGCAAATTCGGCGGCGTCCAGAACCGGCTGGGGCGACTGGCAGCCGACGCATATGCGATGGATGCTGCCCGCCACCTGACTTGCGCCGGGCTGGATGAGGGCCGTGCATTGTCTGTTATTTCAGCCATCATGAAAGCCCACGCGACATTCCGCATGCGCGAGGCAGTCGACGACGCAATGGATGTTCATTCCGGCAAGGCGGTGATCGACGGCCCATCAAATTACCTGCTTCCGCTATACCGGGCGGTACCCATCGGCATCACTGTTGAGGGAGCCAATATTGTAACCCGCAGTCTGATCATTTTCGGACAGGGGTCGATCCGGGCACATCCGCATATGCTGGACAACGTGCTGGCGCTGCAGGAAGACGATCCGCAAAAGTCCCTCGACGCCTTTGACAAGAGCTTTTGGGCCCATGTCGGCCACACGACAAAAACCATCTTCCGCGCCTTCGGCCATGCTGTGACGGGGGGGCGTTTCGCTCCTGCACCCGCGGCAGGAAAGGCTACGCCCATCTACCGCCGCTTGTCTCGCTGGTCTGCTGCCTATGCCCTTACGGCGGACGTCCTGTTCCTGACGCTGGGCGGAGCATTGAAGCGCAAAGAAATGATATCGGGCCGGATGGGTGATATTCTATCCGACATGTATATCCTCTCTGCCGCCTTGAAACGGTGGGAAGATGAAGGGCGGCAGGATGCAGATTTGCCCGTGCTCAGCTATGTCGCTGCCGATGCATTCCACAGCATCCAGACCGCGCTGGACGAGGTGATCGCCAGTATGCCTGCCCGCTGGGCCGCGTGGATCCTGCGCGCGATCACACTACCGGGGTCCCATCAGCGCAAGCCCGACGACCGTCTGACTGCCGAGGTCAGCGATCTGCTCTATGATCCCAGTGCCACCCGCAACCGGATCACCGGACACATCGCAAGCGGCTGCAACCGCGACGGTGTGCAGGTGCTAAATGAGTGTTACGCCAAGGTCACAGAAATGGCGCCCGTGATGAAACGGTTGCGGGAGGCGAAGATGACCCCGCAACAAGCTTTGGAAGCCGGTATCTTGTCGAACACCGAAATGGCAGACATCAAGACGATGCAAAAGCTGGTCGATGAAGTCGTTGCGGTGGATGAATATGCGCCCGAAAATTTTGCCGCATTGTTCCCCGCCCCTCCCCAGCAAAGCTTTACCCCGAAGGAGGCCGCGGAATGAATGCTCAAGCCCGACAGCGCGTCTTTCTGGTGGACGGGGCACGCACCCCATTTTTGAAAGCAGAGGGCAAGCCCGGCCCGTTCACCCCCGTCGATCTCGCAGTACAATGCGGGCGACCTTTGCTTGCGCGACAGCCGTTCGACCGCTCAGCCTTTGATCTAGTGGTCCTCGGCTGCGTCAACGTGATCGCCGATGAAATGAACCCCGCCCGCGTTGCCGCCCTGCGGCTGGGTTTGCCTGAAAACACGGTGGCATTCTCTGTTCAAATCAATTGCGGGTCGGGAATGCAAAGCATCGACACGGCCTACCGCTATATTCGCGACGGATCCCATCAGATGATCCTTGCTGGCGGAACCGAGGCGTTGAGCCATGCACCACTGACCTTGCGACAGTCTGCCGTGGAATGGTTCGGGCGGATGAACGCCGCAAAGGGACCCTTGGAACAGGCAAAGGCTATGGCTGGCATCCGGCCTGAATTCTTTAAGCCTGTCGTTGGCCTTGAGCGTGGGTTAACCGACCCGATTACAACCCTGAGCATGGGCCAGACAGCCGAAGTCTTGGCGCACCATTTCGACATTGATCGTAAGACGGCCGATACCTATGCGATGCAAAGCCACCACCGTCTTGCTGCCGCTCATTCCGAGGGGCGGTTGGAAGGTGAGCTCATGCCCGCGTTTGACCGCGACGGGACTGTCTACGATCATGACAACGGTGTGCGCCCCGACAGCGATATGGAGGGCCTCGCCAAGCCTAAACCGGTGTTCGAACCGCCCTACGGCAAGGTCACCGCAGGCAACTCGAGCCAGATTACCGACGGTGCAAGCTGGTGTATTCTTGCGTCCGAACAAGCGGTAGAGCTGCACGGGCTAGAACCACTGGCGGAGGTCACAGACAGCGAATGGGCTGGGCTCGATCCGTCCATCATGGGCTTGGGGCCGGTCATGTCGGCCACCCCGATTGTGCAACGTCACGGGTTCGGGGTCGACGATATTGAATTGTGGGAACTCAATGAGGCCTTCGCAGCTCAGGTGCTGTCTTGCCTTGCCGCGTGGAACGACACCGAATTCTGCCGCGAGGTTCTGGGCTTTGATGCTGCCTTCGGGCGTATCGACCGCGACCGGTTGAACGTTGACGGCGGGGCAATCTCGCTGGGGCACCCTGTAGGCACCAGTGGCAACCGGATCGTGTTGCATCTGGCTAATGCAATGAAGCAACGCGGTGCCAAACGAGGCATCGCCACGGAATGCATCGGCGGTGGCCTTGGCGGTGCCATGCTACTGGAGGCCGTGTGATGACCGGACATGTTCTGAACTTTTTGGGTGAGACGAAACTCGAGCTTGGCCCCACCGATAAGGCGAATGGTAACTGGCGGACGGGTCGCGATGATGCGGGAGTGTTATGGTTGGTGTTGGATAAAACCGACAGTGGCACCAATACCATCTCGGAGGCTGTGATCCGCGAGCTAGATCGCCATATTGCCGAGGCCGAAGCTGATTTACCCAAAGCGCTGGTCATACGCTCGGCCAAAGACACAGGTTTTGCAGCGGGGGCAGACATCAGCAGTTTCGACGAAATGGGTCGAAGCGGTGCAGATGATCTGCTGAGCGACGCCCACAAGGTACTGGACCGGATCGAAAATCTGAATTGCGCGACAATTTGCGTCGTTCACGGTGCGGCCCTCGGCGCGGGGTTCGAATTGGCCCTTGCCTGCGATTATCGTATCGCGACCCCCGGTGCATCCTTCGGCTTTCCCGAAGTGCAGTTGGGCCTGCATCCGGGCCTTGGCGGCACATTCCGGCTTCCCGCACTGATCGGTCCGACCGACGCAATGACCATGATGTTGACCGGCAAGACAGCGCATACAAAACGCGCCAAAGACCAAGGCATTGTCGATACAGTGATCGAGGAACGCCACGTCGCGGCGGCCGTTGCCGCAATGGTCAATGGAGATGTCGACGAACACAACCCCCGAGTCACATCCCGCGCGTTTGAGTTCGGTCAGGCCCGCGCCATCGCCGCGCGGCAGATGCGCAGCCGGACGGAAAAGAAAGCTCCGAAAGATCACTATCCAGCACCCTACGCGCTGATCGACCTTTGGGAAGAGCACGGTGGCGACCGCGAGGAAATGCAAGGGGCGGAAATAGAAAGCTTTGTACAACTGCTGGACAGCGAGACATCAAAGAACCTGCGGCGCGTCTTTTTCCTACGTCAAAGACTGAAAGAGGCCGGGCATGGTGACGATGACATCTCCCATGTGCATGTCGTCGGTGCCGGTGCCATGGGATCGGAAATCGCGGCGATGTCGGCGATCAGGGGCAAGATCGTGACGCTGGGTGACATTGATACTGATGCACTGGGCCGCGCGATTAAACGTGCGGTGCAGATTTGCAATGACAAGCATCTGAGCGGAACCGAAACACGCGACGCCCTCGACCGCCTCATGCCTGACCCACAGGGATACGGCATTGCCAGTGCTGATCTTGTGATTGAGGCCGCGAGTGAGGAGAAAAAGATAAAGGAAAAGATATTCAAGGGTATCAAGAGCAAGCTGAAGAAGGACGCGTTGCTTGCCACGAACACCTCGAGCCTGTCAGTGGACGATCTGGCAAGCAATGTCCTCGCCAAGTCGCGCTTTGCGGGGCTGCATTTCTTTAATCCCGTTTCCAAGATCGACCTTGTCGAAGTAGTGAAAGGGGCCGCAACCACCGACAAGACCGCCCGAAGGCTAGCCGCCTTTTGCGGGTCGATAGGCAAACTGCCCGCGACCGTCCAAGACTATCCCGGTTTTGTCGTCAATCGAGCGCTTGTGCCATATATGATCGAGGCGATGGTTCTGATGGACGAAGGTGTAAGCAAAGAGGTTATCGACACGGCCGCGGTGCGTTTCGGAATGCCGATGGGTCCGGTCACACTGGCCGATCAGGTAGGATTGGATATCGGACTTCACGTGGCCGAAAGCCTGGCTGAAAAACTTGGCGATAAAATGCCGCCGATCAACGACGATCTTCGTCAAAAAGTCGAAAGGGGTGACCTGGGCAAGAAAACAGGCAACGGGTTTTACGATTGGTCCGATGGCACGCCCTACACCGATGCTGACCTTACGGACGCGCCGGACGATCTGACCGACAGGTTGATCCTGCCAATGCTGAATGCCTGCGCGGAGGTGCTGCGCGAAGGTGTAGCGCGAGATGCCGACCAACTGGACGGCGCAATGATATTTGCAACGGGCTGGGCCCCGTTTCGAGGCGGTCCGATTAATTATGCCAAGTCGCGCGGTATCACCGAAATCATCGAAGCTCTACGCAAACTGCAAGAGACACATGGCCCACGATTTGCCCCCGACGCTGGCTGGTCCGACCTTGACTGAGCATCCACAGGAATTTGCGGATGCGGATGCCATGGCCCGTGCGATCTTCGACGCGGTGAATGGCAAAGTGCGCCTCGCCTTGCCGCTAGGACTCGGCAAGCCCGTCACACTCGTCAACGCATTGGTGCGGGCGGCAATGTCGGACACGTCGCTCGACCTGAAAATTTTTACGGCACTGACGCTCCGCCGGCCTCAACCGTCATCCGATATGGAACGGCGGTTTCTTGAGCCTGCGCTGGACAGCCTGTTCGGCACGACCCCGCCCCTCTTGTATGCCGACCTGATCGCGAGGGACGAGTTGCCTGACAATATCGAGGTCTCGGAGTTTTTCTTTCAGGCGGGAAGTTGGTTGGGGAACGAATATGCCCAGCGCCACTACATTTCCGCCAATTACACCTATGCGCGAGATGTGCTGATCTCGCAAAAGCCCAATGTACTGGCGCAACTGATGCCGCGCGACGGGGACGGATTCAGCATGTCGTGCAACACCGATATCTCCGCCGATCTGTTCGCCAGGCGCAAAGAGGGCGGGATGGATTTCATCGCTGTGGCTGAGCTTAGCGACAAGCTTCCCTTCATGGGTGGCCCTGCCGCAATTGGCGCGGACGAGATTGCTATGATGCTTGCGCCGCACGAGCAAATCGACCTTTTTTCTGCCGTCCGCCGCCCGGTATCCCCCGCACAACACGCCATCGGATTGCACGTTTCACGACTGGTTCGCGACGGGGGCACTCTGCAGATCGGGATCGGGGCGATTGGCGATGCAGTCGCAAACGTCCTGCTGTTACGAGACCGCGACGCATTAGGTGATATCTGGAAAGCGTCGCCCGTTCCCTTAAAAGGTGAGCATACCCGGCCTTTTAAGGAAGGGCTTTATGCCGTCAGCGAGATGCTGGTGGGCGGATTGCTTGCGTTGTTCGAGGGCGGCGTGCTGCGCCGCGAAGTGGACGGTGCGGTAATCCACGCTGGTTTTTTCGTAGAAGCGCGTGACATGTACGAACGCTTGCGGGCAATGCCGGCGCAAACCCGTGACAAAATTCACATGATGCCAGTCAGTTTTACCAATGCGCTTTATGGCGATGAGGCCGCCAAACGCGCGGCCCGGGTCCACGCGCGGTTCATCAACGGGGCTATGCAGGTTAGCGTTCTAGGCGACGCAATGTCAGATGCCGCCAAACCCGGTCAGGTGGTCAGCGGCGTCGGCGGGCAATTCAACTTTTTCGAACAGGCCTTCGCGCTGGAAGATGGGCAAGCGGTGCTGACCTTGCCCGCCACACGACAAAGCGGCGGCGCGACGACTTCAAACATCGTATGGCAGTTGGCTGTTACGACGGTGCCGCGTCACATGCGCGATGTGGTGGTAACGGAATATGGCGCGGCGCACCTGCGCGGCGAGACCGACGAAACCGTGATCCAAAGGTTGATCTGCATTGCCGACAGCCGGTTTCAGGACGATCTGGTGAAACAGGCTCAGGCGGCGGGAAAGCTGGCGTCAAACTGGCGAGTGCCGGAGGCGCACCGCAACAATTTTCCTGAAAAAATCAAGAACTGGCTGGCACCGCATCAGCCTGCGCTATTGCCGGACTTCCCGCTGGGCACCGACTTTTCCGAAATTGAACAAGTGCTCTTGCCCGCTTTGACAGAATTGTCACAAGCGGCAGGAAACACACGGGCAATGTTCGCTCTGATAGCTGCGTCAGTGACCCACCAGAGGCATCCAAACGAAAGTGCCGCGATGGAACGGATGGGCTATGCACCTGCCCCAAGCGTGACCGAACCGTTGCAAGCGTGCGCCTTGCGCGGTGCATTGCGCAGAACCGCCTGAGCCATTGCAGCTGACTGGTTGACCATGACCCTGACCTGCGCGACCCTGACGACCAGCAATATCGGAGCAATGCCCTGTGTTGAGCGAAACATTGAATACGATCTATTGCGGCCCGCCGCCAGGCCCAGCGCAGCTGTGGTACAGCTGGAACTTTGACCCGGTACTTTTGTCGGTCTTGGCAGTGTCATGCTGGACTGTTCGGCACACTACGTCCGGACTTTGGGCAGTCGCAGTGTTGTTTGTTGCGTTCGTGTCGCCACTTTGTGCGCTATCGTCGACGCTGTTCTCGGCGCGGGTTGTGCATCATGTCCTGCTGATCGCGGTGGCGGCACCCCTGTTGGCCCGGATCAGTCCCGCGCGCCATCCTGTCCACCCGGCCTTTCCACTGGTTGTGTCCACTATTGCCCTATGGGGCTGGCACCTGCCGGCCGCCTACGATCTCGCCCTTTCGAATGTAGCAGTCTACTGGGTCATGCAAATCAGCCTGCTGGCAACGGCCATCTGGTTCTGGCGGGCTGTTATGGCCCCCAACCGGCCTCCGATTGACGCGCTGTCGTTTATTGTGATCGCCTATGCCCAGATGGGTATGCTGGGCGCAATTCTGACTTTCGCGCCAAGCCCGCTTTACGCCGCCCATGTCGTTTCCCCTTATCTCTGGGGCATGGAGCCGCTGGTCGATCAGCAACTTGGCGGTTTGATCATGTGGGGTCCGGCGGGAGTTGCTTATGCCGTGCTGGGCTTCATTGTGGCACGGGGATGGTGGACGGACCTGCGCCGCGTCCAAGCATGAGTGACTGGCTGATCTGGTTGATCCCGATTTTCAAAGCTGGGCACATCTTTGGTTTGATCGTCTGGTGTGGCGGGCTGATTGGCATGTCCTTAATGCTGGCGCTGCACGATCCTGCGGTCAGTCAGGTCGATTACCATCGCATCCGCAGGGCCACCCATCTGACCTATACGCTGGCCGTGACGCCCGCTGCCGTGCTGACCGTAATCGCCGGCACTTGGCTTATCTTCATGCGTGGCACGTTTTTCCCGTGGTTCTATGCCAAGCTGTTCTTTGTAATGTTGCTGGTGTCGGCACACATCTGGATCGGCGAGGTTCTTGTTTCGGTCGCCGATAGCGCAGGCCGCAAGCGTCCACCCCACCCCTGGCTGCCCATCGCCGCCATACTGGTTCCCGCTACATTCATCCTGTTTCTAGTGCTGGCCAAACCTGATCTCGGCTGGCTGGCATTCCCCGACTGGCTTCAAGAACCCTTGGACGCCGATTTTCCCCTCGACGTTCCCAGATTGTAATTAAAGACGAGCTTGCCGCCATGCCACCCCGTGACCATCACGACCAACACGCTGAGCGCCGACAGGGTGATACCCCAAGGCAGCACAGCGGTCTCGTATCCCGACAGACGGTGGCCCCAGTTGGCCCCCATCAGCGCAAGCGCGGTCACAGCGATGATGAAATGCGTCCAGGCAGGCGCACGCGCACGAATGCCCGGAACGAACAAAATTTCGGCGGTGCCCGAAAAGCCCGAGAACATGCCAAAGAAGAACCCCGTGCCGATGGCCCAGAGGGCTGCTCGTGCCCAAAAGGCCTCTCCGGTGAACCAATACATCAGATCCGCACCAAACCCGCAGAACGTCAGCGCCACGGGGAATGCAACGCTCATGGCATGGATCGGATGACCAAAGATGGCGACGCGGGATTCGGTGGAATCGTGACCGGGAAGCTCGGGAATGGGGTCGATCAGCTCAGGATGGTCGGTGGCGTCATTCGGCTGCTGGATCGCTTTGTTATCGCTCATATCAGGCTCCTGTGGGTCGGGGCTTTGTTTCTGTCTACAGGCTGCAAAGGTCCCCTGTCGATGCTTGACCCCGCCGGACCCGCCGCCCGCGAGATCGCAACACTTTGGTGGATCATGCTGGGGGGTTCCTTTGCCATCCTTGTATTTGTAACCATTCTGTTGGCGCTGTCGTTCCGCCCTGACAGGCGCCAGCACGATGATGTGCGAATGGAACGCACCTGGATCGTCGGACTGGGCTTGGGTTTTTCCGTGGCGGTGCTCGCCGCGCTGCTGTCGTACGGCGTCGCCACAGGTGCGCGTCTGACGGCACCTTCGGAGACACCTGTGCAGGTTACGGCAAAGGCGACATTGGCCGGTTGGACCTTCGGCTACGACGCGCGCGACGACACCGAAGATGTGCTGCATATTCCCGCCAGGCGTGACGTCGAGGTGGCGATCACCACAGGCGATATCATTCACAGCTTCTGGGTGCCGCGACTGGCCGGCAAGATCGACGCGATTCCGGGCCACGTGAACAGGCTTCGCATCGAAGCAGATACACCGGGCGTTTATCAAGGCCGCAGCGCCGAATACAGCGGGCCGGGCTACCTTGACCTTCGGTTCACGGTTCAGGCCCATGACGCCGACGGCTGGCAAGAATTCCTGCGTGGAGAAACCGAATGAACGCCCTGCAACGTCACCGCAAACTTGACGCAATCTGGGCCTCCGACAAAGGGTTTCGCGGCTGGTTCAATACTGTCAGCCACACCGATCTGGGCCGCATGTTTCTAGTGACTGCGTTTTTCTACTTCGGTGTCGCGGGTGTTCTGTCGATGTTGATCCGTGCGCAGCTGGCCACGCCCCATTCCGCTTGGGCCAGCGAAGAGGTTTACGCCCAACTGTTCACCATGCACGGAACAATCATGATGTTCCTGTTCGCGATCCCCGCGATCGAAGGCATGGCCGTTTATCTGATCCCCAAAATGCTAGGCACACGTGATTTGGCCTATCCCCGCCTGACCGCCTACGGCTACTGGTGCTATGCCTTCGGGGGCGCAATGATGCTTGCCTCGCTGGTGTTGGGGCTGGCCCCGGATGGCGGCTGGTTCATGTATCCGCCGCTGACGGGCGGCATCCATTCGCCGGGGATCAATACGGATTTCTGGTTGATCGGCATTACCTTCGTTGAGATCTCGGCAATCTGCGCTGCGGTGGAACTCTGCGTGTCGATCCTCAAATTCCGCGCACCGGGCATGTCGCTGGACAAGATGCCGATCTTTGGTTGGTATATCCTTGTCACGTCGCTGATGATCCTGACCGGCTTTCCGCCACTGATCCTGGGCTCGATCCTGCTGGAGCTGGAACGCGCCTTCGGCCTGCCGTTCTTTCAGGCGGAACTTGGCGGTGACAGCCTGCTCTGGCAGCACCTGTTCTGGCTGTTCGGCCACCCCGAGGTTTACATCATCTTCCTGCCTGCAGCCGGTATCCTGTCAACCTTGATCCCGGTGATGGCCCGAACAACGCTGCTGGGCTACGGCTGGATCGTGGCGAGCGTGGTGGCGTTGGCTTTCCTCAGCTTCGGATTATGGGTGCATCACATGTTCACGACCGGCATCCCGCACATGGGGGTGGCGTTCTTTTCTGCCGCCTCGACCCTCGTGGCGGTGCCCACGGCGGTACAGTTGTTCGCGTGGATCGGTACGATGTGGAAAGGGCGGCCAGAACTCCATATGCCGATGCTGCATATCCTCGGCTTTTTCATCACCTTCGTGATCGGTGGTCTGACGGGTGTGATGGTGGCCATCGTGCCATTCGACTGGCAGGTGCATGATACGGCCTTTATCACCGCGCATCTCCATTACGTGCTGTTCGGCGGCTTCGTGTTCCCGATCCTTGCGGGGTTGTATTACTGGCTGCCGCTGGTCACCGGCCGCAAGCGGTTCTTCAAGCTGGGCGAGACCGCGTTTGTGCTGATCTTCACCGGTTTTCACGGGACGTTTCTGGCCATGCACGTTCTGGGCCTGCTCGGCCAGCGCCGCCGCATCCACACATACGACGTTGATGCGGGATGGACCGCGATCAACCTGACTGCATCGGTTTTCAGTTTCATCATGGCCATCGGGCTGGCGCTGGTGTTGATCGATATCATCATCCACCTGTTCATCGCCGTGCGCGGTGCACGCAGCCCTTGGGGTGCAGGCACGCTGGAATGGGCCACAATGTCGCCGCCGCCATCCTATAATTTCGCCAGCCTGCCGCATGTCACATCACGCGCGCCCTACACCGACAACCCCACGTTGCCGGATGAAATGGCGCGCGGGCTGGGATACCTTAGTGATCCGCAAGAGGGCAGACGCGAGACGTTGATGATTGATGTGACCAGCGGCACGCCCGAAGCCGTAGTAGTCTATCCGGCCAACACGTTTCTGCCGATCAAAATGGCGGCTGTGACGGGGGTGTTCTTCTTGTCGCTGCTTCTGAAAGTCTACTGGATCACACCGCTGGCGGTAATCGGGGTTGCTGCCCTTGCATGGCGCTGGGCATGGCAGCTTGGCGCACGAAACGACGCAGGCCCCCAGCCAGTGGGTCGCGACATGTATCTGCCGCTGTCGTCCGAAACGGCCAAATCGCAAGGCTGGTGGGGCAGCGCATTTCTATTGGTCGCCAACGCAACATTTTTCGGCTCGCTTCTGTTCGGATACGCCTTTTTGTGGACTATTGCGCCGGGCTGGCCGCCGCCTGTCTGGCTAGACTTGTGGTTGCCCGAACTTGCCTTTGGTATTGCCGCAGCCCTTGCCGCCCCGATCCTGATCCGCATGACCTGTGCCCGTGTAGCCGGCGGTCAGGCCGCTGCAGCCCCCTGCACGATGGCCCTTGTGGCAGTCGTTGTGCTGGCAGTCTGTCTGGCCTCTTTGATGCTACGCACGCCTGACCCTTCAATGCACGCCTATGGCGCGACATTGCTGGTGCTGGGGGGTTATGGATTTTTCCATGCGGCGGTGACGGGTGTGATGTTGGGTTTCTTAAGGGCGCGGATTGCAAAGGGCCACACCTCTCAGGCCCGCCGTGCAGAACCGGCCATCGTTCGGCTTTGGGTCGACTATACCGCCGCCGTCGGCATCTTGTGCCTCACGATTGCGCATCTTCCGGCTCTGCTGACATGAAGGATCTGCTGCGCATCTTGCTGCCGCTTCTGGTTTGGGTTGCGACATTCAGCGCGATCTACGGACTGCACGGGCTGACCTGTTCGCAACATTCCAATTTGCTGGCATCGCTGCCTGCCAGCGGCCTTCTGACCGGCGCATGGATTGTGGCAATATTGATACAGACCATAGTGCTGGGCGGCTTGCATCACTGGCCGTCGGCATCGGCGACCCTTCAGCGCATCGCCCTGACCCTAGGCTGGACAGCCATTGTAGCGATGCTTTGGTCGCTGTTTCCCGTGCTGTTGGCAGGCTGCTCCTAAAAGATCATCCTATCCCATGTACCGTAGCTTGAGCGCACCGGCCCGCGCGGGATCGACAAGGCGACAAGCGCCAGCCCGCAGATCGCCGAATTGGCCAAGATCAGCAGCGGCGTATCATAGAAGAATGGCGCTGCGAGCAGGACCAGACCCAGCATGATATTTACCAAGCGAAACGCCCGTGCGACGGTTGCAACCGCGGTTATGGTCACCGTTAGGGCCAGCGCCCCGACGATATGATTGACCGACGCCATACCACCCGACGCGCCGATGGCCCAGGGCGCCAGCATCAGCCAGATCGACACGATGGCCATGCCTGCCAGCGGCCAGGTCACTTGCAAACCACCCGTCAGCATGTCCTTGATCAGCACAGTTGGGGCCTGTTCGAAATCGTCACCCTGATGCGAGGTGGCACCCTCATCGGTGTCGCCGGTAAGGAACACGCGCAGCCACGGTTGGCCCTCGTTTTTGCGACGGCGCAGGAATTGGCAAGTCGCGACCAGCTCATCCACCGAATACGGGATTTGCACCAGCATGGCAGCGGCCAGCAGCAGACATAAGGTGCAATAGGTTCCGATCAGAATGGGTTGAATAATGATGAAGAAGATCGAAATGGCCCCCAATGGCACGATCATCAGCCCGAAGAGCAACGTCAACCACGGCATCGTGCGCCACCGGTTCTGTGCCCCGATCAAGCCCACGATTATTTCCAGCGCATAGGTCACGGCACCGATCCCTGCGTCGGGTATCGGCCAAGCCTTTGACACATCCGAGGTGATCACCTCTTCGGTGCCGTTTTTGCCATCACCCGGCATGCCGCTGAAAAACGGGTCCCAAACGCCGGGGATTGCCTCCAATTGGTGCGCGGTCATGTAGCGGGACCCCAATAGCCCCACCAGCGCCAGCACGATCAGCGGTATGCGTTGCAACCAGCTGGACGGATTGTAGTCCCATCCCTTCGGTACCATCGGTCCGGTCTGGTCGGCTGTAGCCGACACCCCCGGCGCGGGTGGAAGCGCTATCGCAAACGAGATAATCAAAATACCGCAGATCGTCGCGTTCAGATAAGCAGCACCACTGTCCGTCCATGTGACAAGCGGCACCATCAACAGACAGACCCCGATCAAAGCGCAGGCAAACCGCGCCCAAGACAGCCGCCAGGACATCGCCAGAAACGAGAACGGGACCAAAAGTGCGCCGGTCACATAGTCGCCCCAGGCCATCCATGTGCCGGCGTAGCCCAGAAGGGGCGGCGAGGTTAGCAACCAGAACGCCAGCGCCATATTCGCCCAGTGCGCCCAAAGGTTCGATTGATGCGCTTTGCGGTATTTCAATTCATGCGCGGCGCGAATGTCTTCGGCGTCGCGGCCCCGTTCGGCAGCTGCCACCATCCAAGGCGGCTGATGGATGCCGTTGCCCTCATACCAACCCGGCGGATCCTCCTTGAGTGCCGCGACCAGCGCTGCAAGCCCGTCTTCGATATTGTGATCCGGCGTCCACCCCAGCACATCACGCGCGCGGCTTGTGTCCAGCGCATAGTGATCAGAGGCCATGTCAATCATGAACGGCCTGATGAAAGGCTTCTCGCCCTCGTCATAGGCATCGGGAATGATCGGCTCGGCCTTGGTTTCGACCCAGGCACCGAGTTTGGCCGCGGGTCCCGGTGCGACAAGTGTTGCCCATTCGTCTGCCCCGTGGATCAACTCTCCGATGCGGGTCTGCAGGGCTTGATAGCCCAGCCCGTAAGGCTCTCCGATCAGGATTGCCGTGCCGCTGTCGATGCGGTCACGTCGATCAACGGTGCGTTTGAAGGCATCGATCATATCATCGCGATGCAGAAACGCCTGACCGGCATTCAAATCGCCGGAATAAACATAGCTTTTCAAATCACGCTCATAGATGCGGGCGATCTGCTGGCTTAGCGTCGGAACAGCGCTTTCGCTGTCGTAAAGCCCGGCCAGTCGCAGCAGCACATATGGAATGTTTCCCGCTGTCTCTTTTATGACCTTCTCCGTGCGCGCCTTGGACTTCGGATAGGCCCATCCGGGGCCGAGAGGGCTGTCCTCGTCGATCACTTCACCGGGGTGGATTGGGGCATGCACCAGCATCGTGCTGGAATAGATAAATTGCGCCACATTGAAGGCCTGAAGCCCTTGCAGCAGGCGGCGGGTGCCATCCTCGTTGACCTCTCGGTAAAGGTCTCTTTCTTTGCCGGAAAAGTCAAAATAGGCTGCCAGATGAATGACTGATGCAATCTGCTTGCCGTGGTTTTCCTGCAGTGTTTTCAGCGCCAATTCGACCGACGCATCCTGCGTCAGATCAATTTCTATTATCTCGCAAAGATCGCTTTCGGTGTTCGTATCAAGACCAACGATGGTATAGTCTTTTTGCAATGCGCGGGTCAGCGCGGTGCCGATATTTCCGGCGGCCCCGGTGATCACAACCAAGGGCTTGTTGTCCTTTGACGTTCCGCCATCCATCTTTGCGATACTCCCCATTCAGTTTGTGCGATCCGGAATCTTGATGCCAGCGATGTCTCGCCCGGAACCTTTCGATCTCCCCGGGCAGGGTCAGTGGGTTATCCGGTCCATTCACACCAAACGCGCTTGTCTTTCACGACAACGAGCCGCGCTCAGTCGTCGTCATAGGTCCCTGCCCGCTGTTCAAGTTTGCGGATCAGGGTGATGATGATCAGCGCCAAAAGGACCGTCATACCGGCAATGGACCATTCCCCCAAACCACAGGCCACTCCGATGGCGGCGGCGACCCACATACTGGCACCAGTCGTCAGACCACGCACCTTGCCTTGGGAAAACACGATCAATCCCGCCGCCAAGAAGGCGACGCCACCCGTGACCGCTTCGATAATGCGCAAGGGATCCATTCTCACGGTCTCACCGAAGTCGCCCACCCGGGATAGTAGTGCAAGTGTCAGCAGGCAGTAGACACAGGCGGCCAGACCAATCAACATATGCGTCCTCAGGCCTGCTGGACGCTGCAAGGATTCACGCTCAAGCCCGATGAGGCCGCAGAACACCACGGTCGCCAATGTGCGGGCTACCACGACAGCGAGAGGCAGACTGGGATCCAAGGTAAACTCTGTCAGCAAGTCATCCCACATCAGAGAATAGCCTGCTCACGATTCGACAAATTACCTTGGCTGCACTCGTACATCTTTATCCTCTTTTCCAATGACATCACCCCGGCTTTCGCAAAATCTCCACCCTGCAAGTCGCAGAGGGATTGTTGCATCAATACGCTTGCTTGGCCACCGATGGGCCTTTGAGCTTCGCAATGTGGCGCCATTCGCTCTTCCAACACCATGTCTGACGCTGCTGCCAGATCGTCGCCCAGCAAAAATAGCCGTATGATCATGCCACAGACCGCGACGCGAGGCTCTCAAAAGGCGGCAGCTGGAGTGGTTCGAAAGGCGGGGGCTCGAACCCTTCCCCGGTGCCGTCGATGGCCCGGGCATAAAGCGCCTCATATGCTGACAGCATCTGATCCAATGTGAACAACTGCTCTGCACGTTGCCGCGCCTTGTTCCTTGAAATTTTGAGCACACTCTTCAATGCCCTCGCCAAATCACCGGCATCCGCTGTTGCGTATTCTGCAACATCACCGGCAACCTCGCGAATTGCGCCATTCTCGATTGCAGCAATCGGAAGGCCGCATGCCATAGCCTCGATCGCGGCCAGGCCAAAAGGTTCATCCCAAAGAGGGGTGAACAGTAAAACAGAAGAGCGGGCAATTTCGCGGGCCAGATCCGCCCCTTTCAACAAGCCGCCGTATTGTACGTCAGCGCTCAATAGGGGCGCAATCTCTTCATCAAAATAGGTTTGGTTCTCGATAGTGCCGTAGAACCTGAGCGGAATCCCGGCCAAACGTGCGGCCTGCACGGCCAGGTGCGTTCCCTTGGTCGGCGTAATGCGCCCCATCCAGACGGCGGTTCCGTCTCCTTCCGGGCAGAATGGCCAGGCATCCAGATCAATGCCGTTGGGAACAACCCGAGCAAACGGTGCGTCGGCAGTATCAAACCAAGCCGATAACTGCCGTTTGGAGCAGGTTGTAAAGAGCGACCAGGGGGTTCCACCATCGGCTACGGCACGCTTGAGGACCTTGAACGGTGGCACATGCAAAGATGTAACCATGGGGATGCGGTCGCGGGTGGCAAAACGCGGCGGAAACCGATGCAGAGAGTTGTTATGTACGACATCGAAACCGCCCGCGATGATGCGCGGTAGCAACCGCTCGAAAGCTTGATCTAGATAATCCGTCAACTCCTGTGTGCCGTGCCATTTGTGCCAAGGATACACGCGGTCATAATGCGTCTGAATGACGGGTTCGACCTTTCCTCCCCAATCGCTGTCTCCCGCGGCAAAGAGGGTGACATCATGCCCCCTCGCCCGCAATCCGCGGCACAAATGCCAGCAGTGTGCTTCCATCCCCCCCATGAACGGAGGCGCAATTGGGAAGCGGATATGCCCGATGACCGCAATCTTCATTGCTTCATTCCGCCGCTATCATTGACACAAGGTCGTCCCCGGCCCGAGCCGCGGCGCGTCGTTCTTCCTCGGTATTGAAATCACGCAAAAGCTTGTCCATCACCCGCCGGGAATTGGCGTAAGGCATATCACCAGTCTGACGACACAAGGCAAAATCTGCGTCATTTGGTTTGCGCAGAATTTTCAGGCCCTCGTTTGTGTTTTCGATCAGCCCCATCAGCCGGAACGCATGCAACCAATGTCCCATTGTCCGGTGGCCCCAGCGGGTGGCGAAATATTCAGCGTTCCGAACGACAGCTTCAACATGATGGATCGGCGGCATGCAATGGTCGTGATACTGATGGTAGACCTTAGCCCCTTTCATCCACCAGATGTCGATCCCGCGTGCATCCAGCACACGGCCAAAATCTGTGTCCTCGCCGCCATACCCGAAATAGCCTTCGTCGAAACCGCCGCTTCGATCCCAATCGGTGCGGTGCATGGCAAAGCTCAACGACCAGAAACAGCGATAGTCCTCACAGCGACGAAGACCTTCCGCGGGAGGGCCTTGCCGGTCGGAATGTCTGACACCCACCACTTCGAATTCATCAAAGTTCAGCCCATCTTCTACGGCTCCCTGAGGAAGGTAGGCGACCTCTCCCATCACCAGCCCGCGCTTTTCATATATAACGCCAGCCAGATCGGCGACCAACTCGGGATGCGGAATACAATCCACATCGACAAAGGCCAGTATATCACCGCTTGCTTTCGCAGCAGCAGCATTCCGCGCGGCGGCCAGAGCAAGCTCTCCGTCCGGGCGGGTGACTTGAACCTGATGGATCGGGAAATCTGTCTCGGGCAAATTGTCGTACGGATCGTCTTGCATTGCAGCGATCACCAATTCGCGCGGGGGGACAGTTTGCTGCGTCAGTCCTAGAATGACATTGTGCAGATGCGCCTCACGGCCGTGGGCGATGGTCAAAACGGATACGTTACGCATGGTGAACCTCTTTGATGAATGTAGATTTGTCTGACCGGTCCCACAGCCGGTCGGCCAAGGTAAGCAGCCAATCGGCCGTGAGAGATGCCGCGTCGGCGCTTCCTGCCAAAGCGCGTTGCCGCGCAGGATCGTGTTGCTGATACGCCTGATCAATTGCCAATCGCCACGCGTGCGAAGAACCAGGCATATGGGGTAAATGCAGCGCAGCGCCCGCGCGGCCCAGCGCACCGGCCTTTTCGACCTGTTCGTCAAAATATCGCCATTCCGGCACAACGATCCAAGGTTTCGCGGCCGTAAGCACTTGGGCGCAGGTGGTGTTACCTGTTGACGAAATCACCAGATCCGCAGCCGCAATATAATCTGGCGCGTTATCAACCCAACCACGGTGGCACAGGTTCGGCGGGAGGGTCGCATGCCAATCACGCTGCACCTCTCCGATGGTGATCCAATCCATCTCCGGATAGCTCCGTGCGGCAACGCCCAGCGCCGCTTCAGATATTCCATTGCCCCCACCACCACAGACAATAAGTGCCATAGGACGCTTACTCAGCTTAAGCTTTTTCCGCGCGTCCTGAGTGGTGGGCATCGAGACATTCACGCCAAGTCCCGGCGCGAAGTGGGTCCTGTCATTCCAAGTGTGCCAATCCTTTTGCGCCAAATCGGCATGAAACGGCGCGAGCAGGCCCGCAGAACCGTCATATGCAGCTTGGTGACCCGGATCGCTGCGGTCGCCATGTTGCAAGATCTTTACATGAGGGACCGAACACAGACGCGCTAGCTGTGCGACTTCGGCAGAGACATCGACAATCATTAATTCCGGCGCTTCTGCGGCGAAGAAGGATACCATCGACGACATCGCCATCCGAATACCGGACCAGCCGACCGGCGCGCAATGCGTCGTATCGGGCGTAGGTAGCAACGCCGCGCCTTCTGGCTCATCTCCTTGGGGTTCAAACAACGAGGGCAGCTTTTGCACAGTCACGTTCTTGCGCAGTTGTGGGAAAATATCGTCACGCGCGCAAAAAATGCGCACCGGGCGCTCCATCGGCAGTGCGTTGACGACAGCGGCGCAACGTTCGGCATGGCCCCGCCCCTGATGATGCACAAAATATCCAAATGGACGAATTGGCTGATCTGGAAAATCCCTCATAATTATTCGCCCGCAATCAGCATCGGATGAGGTGTACGGTAGTTTTGCATACCATCAAGCACCCCCGCCGCGTGCTGATGCGGCGACCGGTAGCACGATATCAGACCGTCCAGTTCTTGCAGCGCGTTGGCTGGCAGGACGGCGCGTTCAAACCACGACAGCATGTCGAGATCGTTCCCACTGTCGCCGGCTACAATCACCTGATCCTCTGAAAGGCCACGGCGTATTGCTTCAAAACGGATAGCGGCCGCCTTACCTGCCGAAGCGGGGATGATATCGATGAACCTGCCGTGCGAAGGAATGATGCGCGCCTGGACGTCAACCCCGTCCAAACGGGCAGAGAGAGCCGGGACGTCTTCGGCTTTTCCAAACAGGCTGACCTTCCAGCGCCTTTGCTCATAAACCGGCTGGAACGCCACATCGAGGCTATCCAAGGCTGCCCGGACCGCCTGCCCATCCCAACCCTGCGCGATACTTTCTGCGTAGTCTCTGCAAAGATCAAAACCATGGCCCGTTTGGCGCCAAATCTCCGTGCCTGTGGAGCTGATGATTGTATCGGGTATCGGCAGGTCCCACTCCGCCAGCACGCGCTGCGCCTCGACCACCGAGCGGCCAGTGGCGACCGTAAAGGCAAGTCTTCCGTTTTCCTGCGACAGCCATCGGGCGAAAACGCGGGCGCTTTTGCGGCAACCCGTCAAGGTGTTGTCGATATCAGAAGCCAAGAGATGATCGGGTGAGGAATCACGTACTACCGCGGGCCGTTGCAATTTCGTCACCGAATTTATCAATTTTTGAGTGTGGATGGCCCATGTGTCCCAATCGTAGATCTGTCGGGCGATATTGCGTGCTCTGCGAGCCGCGAACTCACGCGCGGGTGCGGTCAGAATTTCCCGCAGACCGCGGCCAATGTCCGCGGCATCACAGGGGTCAACCAACGCACCGAACCCCAGTTCGGGGATAATGTCGGATGGACCGCCTGATTGCGTCCCAACCAAAGGCACGCCAGCTTGAGCCGCTTCGATCAGGGTCAGGCCGAAAGGTTCGTGGAAAGCTGGATTGCAAAACACCCCACCTTCGGCCGCGAGCGCGTATAGGTCGCCTATATCCCGTGCAGTGTGTTGCCGTGGCAGCGCCACTTTGCCCCACAGATCATGACGGTCAATCCCGTCGAACAAGCCGGCAATTACTTCATCCCGCTCATTGCTCTTTTGCCTCAACCCATCACGCAGTCCCGCAACAATCACCAGATTTGCACGTTCCTGCAGAACCGTATCGGCGGCATAGGCGTCGATGAGCCGGCGCAGGTTCTTTTTCCGGATGGGTCGTGCGATGGCGAGGATGATGGGTTTGTCTGTATCCCGCAAAAAGCCGCTTAGCATCTCGCGCGCGCAGCTCGGATCACCTGTTTTCGGCACCGAAACGCCGGGCGCGATCCGTTGACCTCGACCCTCGGCATCCGGCGCAAGTTTCGGAATCTGTCGTTCCAACTCATCCCGAGATGACGCGATAATCGCATCGGCTTTCTTTAGTGCTAGGGTCTCCCGCGCAATTCGCGCCTTCAATGCGTCTGTGGGTTCCTCCCCCGGGGCAAGCTTTTCCGAGCCCAATGAATGCGCGGTATAAAGCACCGGAATTCCGAACTTCTGTCGCGCCGCCAATGCCAGTTCCGCCGCATCGGCGAAATGGGCATGGATCACATCCGGCCGCGCATCACCCAACTTCTCAAGCATCTCTAGCAAGGCAATCCGCAAGGATGGCAGCTCTCCAACGAGGTCATCCTTTTCCAGATACTCAGTCCGATTAGACGACAGGCGGACCACCTGACACTTGGGTGCAATCTCTTCCTCGCATTCAGCAAATATTGGGCCCAGCTCTGGCGCGTCGAAAAGCCGGGTGACGATCGTCACGTTCTCAATTTCGGGAAGCTTCGCTTGGGCCAGTGCAGCACCAAGGACATAGGCAATATGGCCACCAGTATCATCCGTTATGCCGTACTTAACGGGCGGGGCGGATAGACATCCGCCCAGCGAAATATGCATGATGCGCATACCAGCCTCCAACGATTTTGCTTTTTCAGGGCCGCGAATGCGAGCCGTACGGTGATAACTGAAAAGTTACTTTTTGGTTCCCAACTTATCTCGGCGTGCTGATCTGCAGTGTGTTCTGCTGCAGGTAGAGAGATGAGTTTTCTTGGAAGGCGACCCAGTTTCCGCCTGCAAGCGTCGACTGACCGTCCCCGAGATGTCCGCGTAGATGTGGCCATCGGTTTGGTCACCCGAAACGTTCAAGCCTTGCCGGCCGTGGCTGTCACCCTACTTGACCGGTCCAAGACAAAGGGGCCTTATGACATCACATCGCTATGTTTTCGTTGGCGGGCTGCACCGCTCTGGCACCAGTCTAGTGGCGCGGTTGATTGGTGAACTGCCTGGTGTCAGCGCCATAAATCAAGCGCCCGTGCCCGAGAATGAAGGCGTCTATCTGCAAGGCGCCATCCCACACACCGCACAGCACGGTATACCGATGCATTTCGCGACCGATCCCGCGCAGCATCATATCGAAGGATCACATTTTGACAGCCTAGAGACACAGACAAGATTGGACCGCAGCTGGGCACCGTATTTTAAAGAAGCACCTTGGCGGGTGGAGAAGTCGCCGGTCAATTTGACCCGGATGCGGCTGTATCAGCAGCTTTTTCCTCTTTCACAATTCGTTGTTGTTATCCGCCATCCAGAGGCCGTTGCCGCCGCTACGTCGAAATGGGTCGCTATGGATCACGGAGCGATGATGGATCATTGGCTGGACGCCCATGACATCGTCTGGCGCGATCTCGATTATCTGCATGCCGTAATCACTGTGCGTTATGAGGATCTGGTCGCCAACCCCGAGGCAACTCTTGCGAGATTGGCGGCATTTCTGGATGTTGATCCTGTTGCCACACCCTCCGATATTCGCGATGGCAATCAAGAGTATGTGGATACAACCGCGCTTTCAGTCTCTCAAGCAAAGCGCGCATCGGTATGGGGATATGGCGCGGGGTTGCGTGTGCAAACCTTCCGAGATGTGGCCCGCCACCCCCTGCGGCGCATCACCGAAAAAATCGAAGCTGCTTCACGGCATCAGATAGGACGTTCCGCATAATAGATGCTTCGTGTCGGCCCCTGCCGCAAAGTAAATGGAGGTACCTTTGTTTTCCGCAGGCATTTCAACGCAGGACAGTGCGGAACTTTGACCGCCGCACGAAGTTATGCTGTGATGGCAGGCTGTTTGCCACCGCTTTCGCCCTCAGACACGCGTCCATGGCCAGCAAGTAGTTTCGACATGTTCGCAAGAGAACAAGCAAAGCGACTGCCGGTGCCGCGTACCTGCGCCGATAAATAGAATATATTAACTTTCGAGAGGCTACGCTCATGAACGTTCGTACTCAGGTCACAAACCGCCCTCAGGCAATCGCCGCGACGCGGATCGCCGACAATGTGCTCGATCTTGTTGGTCAAACGCCAATGGTACGTCTGCCGCGCTATCTTGATCGCGCAGATGTTAACCTGATCGCGAAGGTCGAGGCGTTGAATCCCGGAGGCAGTGCAAAAGACCGGCCCGCACGCCACATGATCGAAAGCGCATTGAAGGATGGACGGCTCAAGGCTGGCGATACGGTGGTGGAATCTTCCTCCGGCAATATGGGGATTGGCCTGGCGCAAGTTTGTGGCGTTCATGGCCTCAAATTTATTTGTGTTGTCGATCCCAATGCGCAATCGCAAAACGTCGCGATTATCCGCGCCTTGGGTGGGGTAATCGAACTGGTAAATCACGCACCCGACGGCGACTTTCTGGCGGCGCGTCTGGACCGGGTTGCGGCTCTGTTGCAGGAAGACTCCGATCGCTTTTGGCCCAATCAATATGCCAACCTCGACAATCCCGAATCGCACGAGTTAGGCACCATCGCGGAAATCGACACGACACTTGGCGGTCGGATTGATGTTTTATTCGTCGCCTGCTCCAGTACCGGGACGGCGCGGGGGTGTCGTGACTATTTGCGCCGGATGGGACGCAAGACTAAGGTTGTTGCAGTGGATGCCATGGGCAGCACGTTGTTCAACGGCACCGCCGGTCCGCGCAAAATCTCTGGCATGGGTGCCGGTCGGATTCCCGCGCTTGCCAAGGGGCAGGAGTTCGACGACCTCGTGCGCGTCTCCGACATTACCTGTGTTGCCGGTTGCCGTCGTGCTGTTGCGCGGGAAGGCCTGCTGGTCGGCGGGTCAGGCGGGGGTGTCCTTGAAGCGGTGCGGGGTATGCAGGACGAATTGGCGGGTCAGACCGTCGCGGCGATCATCCACGATTCCGGATCGCGCTACTTGGGCACTGTCTTTGACCCCGAGTGGGTAGAGAGAGAATTGGGGGTTTGCGAGGCTGATGTGATCGCCATGGCAGGATTGGCCCCCGAAAATTCATGAGCGACATAAAAATTGCCATCGTCGGATGCGGCCCCAAAGGGCTTTATGCACTTGATAGTCTGTGCGAGGCCGCCCGGCATGACTCCGAGCTCCGTTTTACCATACACATATTCGAACCCTCGGTACACCTTGGCGCGGGGCCTATTTATGACCCCCGTCAGCCGGAAATATTACTAATGAACTTTCCTGCCGGTTTGATCAACGCTTGGACCGATGGGCGCGGTCCCTCTTTCTTAGAGTGGACAAAGAATGGATCAAACCCCGCAGATGCAGCAGACTACGTCCCGCGTGCCCGTGTGGGCAAGTATCTCTTTTGGAGTCTTGAGCGCGTTGTTACCGAAGCTCCATCAAATGTGACGCTGGTCCACCATCGCTCACGAGTTGATACCGTCAAACGCATAGCAGGCCGTTGGGCAATATCGCCGGAGAATGTCACCGTAGACCATGTCCTTGTGACTACCGGGCACCAAGACGGGTTTCGCCAAAGCGCGACCACCACCCGCCATGAGATCCCCTCCCCCTTCCCCATCAATCAGCGCCTAACACTGACCGCCGTCCCCCCCAACGCTACAGTGCGCTGCAGAGGCTTCGCACTTACCTTTATCGACACAATGCTCGCATTGAGCGAAGGGCGCGGCGGTGTCTTTACACCTCTTGATACCGGCTACAGCTATACCCCCTCGGGCAGGGAACCACAGCGCATCATCCCGTTTAGCCGCAGTGGTCGCCCGATGAGAGCCAAGGTTGAAGCAGCACTGTTCACTCAGCCGCAACCCGACGCATTTTGGGACGACCGACGGTCCGAGCTGTCGCATATCTTGCAGGCACCAGATACGACCTTCACGCACCATATCTGGCCCGCGTTTTTGTCATTCTCCGACCGGGTTCTTGACAGCGATCCAAGGACCAGTTCGGAGGTCTTTGATCGCCGTTCGCAAACCACCTTCACGCCCGAAGATATCCGCCAGGATTTGCGCATTGGCTACGACATTGCCACTGGGCAACGCGCGCCAGACAGTGTCTGGGCCCTGGCCGAGGTCTGGCGTCATTGCTATCCGCAGCTGGTCAACTGGGTCAGTTACCGTGAAATGGATGCTGACGATGCGCACCACTTCCGCCAAATCGCGGCAGAAATGGAGCGTCTTGCCTTTGGCCCGCCCGCGCAGAACATCGGCAAACTGATAGCATTGGAGCAGACTGGCCTTGTCAGCCTAGATCATATGTCAGGCGATACCACGGCGGATGTAACAATCAATGCGACGATCCCTGCTGCGGGGAGCGCAGAACTCGGCGCGCCCCTTGACGGACTGTTGCGCGAAGGTCTCCTCGATATTGGCGCATTGGGTGGCATCAGGGTCGATAAGAACGCGCAGGCGCTTACGCCAATCGGCAACGCGCACGGGCTTTGCGTCATCGGACGTGCGACTGAAGGCTGCGTGCTTGGCAATGACACTCTCTCACCCAGCCTGCATAATATTCCCGAAAACTGGGCCGCATCGATCTTGCGCACCGCCCGCCAAGTTACCGTATTGGAACATTCCTAATGACGACCCCTCAATCGATCTTCAGCCCGTGCCACGGTGTTGTGCCGCTGCGTCCCCGTATGGAAAGCTGGATGGCAGAACTGATGCAAAACCGCCCCCGCCTTGATGCCCTGATCGACCAATTTGGCGCGCCGCTGAACATTCAGTCCCTTGATCCGTTTCGCCGCAATATTTCACAGCTTACCGATTGTGTGGCTGACTATGATCTGCCTTTCTTGCCAATGTTTGCGCGTAAGGCGAACAAATGTCTCAGCTATGTTCAGGCCGCGCGTGATTTAGGTATCGGCATTGATACGGCTAGTCACAACGAAGTTGAGCAGTGCCTTGCCCAAGGGGTGCCGGGCAACCGGATCGTCTGCACTGCTGCGGTCAAAGACCGTGCATTGATGGCCCTGTGTGTAAACGGTGGCGTGACCGTGATCCTTGATAATGAAGATGAGCTGGAGCTGCTTGAAGACGTCGCCATCGGGCCCGCCAAGCCGGTATCTGTCGGGTTGCGTCTCAATGGGTTTGAGCGTGACGGCACCAAGCTTTACTCGCGTTTCGGTTTCCCACTCACAGAAGTACCCGCCCTCGCCGACCGAATTTCGAATTCGGAACATCTACGTCTCGACGGGCTGCACTTCCATCTTAACGGTTATAGCCCCGAGGATCGCATCGTCGCTATTCTACAAACCCTCCCCCTCATTCGCAAAATCAACGATGACAGCACCGTGCCCTTTTTTCTCGACATCGGCGGCGGCATCCCCATGAATTACCTCGACGATGCGGCCGAATGGGACGCATGGGAAGCCGAATTGGACCGGGCGCTTGCTGGTGACCGCGCCCCCATTACCCAGCATAATGACGGGCTGGGACGCAAATCGGAGGGCGCTGGCAAAGTCGACAGCTATCCGGTCGCCCAATCGCTGGTGAAGGAAGATTGGATGCGGTGCATCCTTGATCACGTGGCTGACGGTCAAACCGTGGCGGCGCATCTAAGGGATGCCCATATCTCTCTGCGCTGCGAACCCGGTCGGTCATTGCTCGACGGCTGCGGCATAACCCTTGCCCGCGTCGCTTTTTGCAAACGTGACAGTGCAGGTTCCCCCGTAATCGGTGTGCAGATGAACCGCACTCAATCCCGATCCGGCTTTGCCGAGTTCGCGCTTGATCCGCTGATGGTTCCCGCCGCCGGTCCGCGCAAAGAGGCTATCGAAGGCTATCTGGCCGGCACCTATTGCACCGAGAGCGAATGGCTTACGCGCCGCAAAATGTCTTTCCCGGAAGGCGTCAAAGTCGGCGATTTGATGGTTTTTCCCAATACCGCTGGGTATCTGATGCATTTCCTGGAAAGCCGTTCGCACCAATTTCCGCTGGCGCAAAACGTATTCGTCATCGAAGGGGACACAGAGTACGTTGATTTGGATGGTATCGACGCCCGCTAGCAATTCAGCCGCTTCGCAGGACGTCGATTGGTTCAAGATGGCGGTCAACGTTGAAGAATTTTTTAGAGCACGATAAAAGCTTCATGGTGCAGTTGCAGAGAGATAGTTTGAACTCTCTGTTTGACGTCCTTCTCGAATGGGAAACCCATCTCGCACAACATGATCTAAGTGATCTGAGGTGCCCCTAGATTTGTAGACGGTTTGCCTGGTAATTTTGGAACCAAGGAGAGACGGATATGAACAAGGGAATACGGTTTACGGACGAGTTCAAACAGGACGCTGTGGCACAGGTTGTTGAGCGTGGATATGCGGTCAGCGAAGTTGCTGAGCGCCTAGGGATCAGCACCAAATCGCTGTACACTTGGAAGGCACAATTTGCGAAGTCGCCCCGTGTCCGATCTGAAGTTGCAGAACAGGCTGCTGAGATAAAAAAAGGCTGAAGCGCGAACTGGCGCGAGTGACCGAGGAACGTACCATTCTAAAAAAGGCGACCGCGTACTTCGCGCGAGAATCTCAGTGAGGTACGCGTTTATCGAGGCTCACCGCGCAGAGTTTTCTGTGCGGTCCATGTGCCGCGTGCTGATGGTTCATTTCAGCGGGTTCTATGCATGGCTTAAAGAACCGTTAAGCCAGCGTGCCCTTGAGGATGCACGTCAGACGGTGCTGATCCAGCAGGCACGGGCCGATAGCGGTAAGGTCTATGGATATCGCAAATTGGCGGACGACCTGCGCGATGCTGGCGAGACCTGTTCAGAGAACCGTGTGGCACGTTTGGCCAGCTTGGCAGGCATTGCAGCGCAGATCGGATACAAACGTCGACCTGGGCGATATGGTGGCAAGCCATCGGTTGTCGCGGATAACACGCTGGATCGGCAGTTCGAAGTTGATGCCCCTGACC
>NZ_JASC01000005.1 GCF_000622365.1 Sulfitobacter noctilucae
TCTCTTCAGCAATCTCGATCCCCGCAAGAACCTCCGCGGCGCTCTCCTGCACCGGCTCTTGTGCAACCGTTTCAATCCCCGCGAGGATATCAGCGGCATCCCCATCTGGCTCAGTGTCTTCAACCGCCTCCAACCCGCCGAGGATATCGCTCGCGTCCTCCGTATCGTCGACCTCCGCGACCGGTTCGATCTCGGCGAGAACATCGGCTACGCTCTCCTGCTCGGGTTCTTCCATGGCGGCTTCAATGCTTGCGAGAATGTCGGTGGCATCTTCTTCCGGTTCGACCTCTTCGATCAGATCCAGACCAGCAAGCACCTCATTTGCGCTGTCTTCGACAACCGCGCCATCAACAATTTCTATGCCCGCAAGAACCTCCGCCGTGTCGTTAGCCTCCTCGGTCTCGGGAACAGCGCTTTCCAGTCCGGCCAGAATATCGGTGGTATCCTCGGTGTCGTCAGTTGGGGGCTCAACCGCTTCGATCCCGGCGAGCACATCTACGGCGGTGTCTTCTTCAGGCACCACTTCCACGGTGTCCAAACCAGCGAGGACATCTTCGGTTTTGTCTGCCTCCTCTGGCACTTCGACGCTTTCGATTCCGGCAAGGATATCATCGGACGTTTCGACCGCTGTATCATCCTCGACGGTCTCCAAACTGGCCAGCGCTTCGGCGGCGGCATCAGGCGCGTCGGGGGCATCCGTGGGCGTGCCCTTTTCGATCCCGGCCAGGACCTCTGCGGTACGGTCCTCCGCTAGCGCTTCTTCTGACGGGTTTGCCTCAAGCGCCGCAAGCACGGCTGCACTCTCATTAATCTCCTCCGGCGTGGCCGGCTGAACCGCACGCAAAGCGTCAAGAGTGTTGCCGCTTTCATCGGTGTGCGGCGCGTCCTCAGGAGCAGATGCCCGAAGTGCATCCAGTGCATCAGAACCGCTCTCGGTCGGTGCGACATCCACCGTTGTTTGCCGTAAGGCGTCCAGCGCGGCGTTGCTGTCGTCGGTCTTGTCTTCCGGGACCAACGTGTTGCGTAGGCCTGCGAGCGCGGCGTCGGTTGTATCATCAGGGGCAACCTCGGGCGGGGATGCGGTGCGCAAACCATCCAGTACGCCGGATGTATCGGTGCCCTTCGGTATCTCCACTTCGACGGTGCGCAATGCGTCGAGCGCTTGGGCATGGGCATCCGTTTGTTCCGCCGGATCCGTCGCCAAAGCAGAGAGCAATGCAGGGTTTGCGAGCACCTTTTCAATCAGGCTTTCGGCCCCCGCTTTGCCATCCATATAGGTCATAAGGTTGGTCAACTGCGTGCGCGCCTCAAGCAGTGGGCGCAAAGCCTCGGTCCGGGCGGCAATGGCACCCGGTTCGAAATCGGCCATTTTCTCGAACGTCAAATCAATCGCCAGATTGCCTTCGCCGGTCAGCGTATTTGGCACGGTAAAGGCCGCGCGCGGGGCTATCGCTTTCATCCGGCTGTCGAAATTATCGACGTCGATTTCCAGAAACTTGCGATCCACGACAGATCCCTGATCAACCTCTGATTTACCCGCAAGGTCGCTCATCACGCCCATCACAAAGGGCAGCTGCACCTTCTTCTCGGCCCCATAAAGCTCCACATCATATTCGATCTGGACCCGGGGTGCCCGATTGCGGGCAATGAACTTTTGCGAATTCCCGGCCATTGCGGATCAGCCTCCTCCTTCGCCACGGCTGGCGGCAATCTCTGCACGCAGAGCTTTGACCTCTTCCATCAGGGCCAGCACATTACGGTCCACCGTATCCGTTTCGTCGCGGACAAGCGCACGCAGGTTTTCAAACTCGGCCTCTGTTTCTTCTTCCACGGCCCCCTGCATGGTGTTGACCAGCAGGCCGATAAACAGGTTGAGCACGGAGAAGGCGGTGATGACGATGAACGGGACAAAGAAGGCCCAGGCCGATGGATACTGCTCCATCACCGGGCGCACGATGCCCATTGACCAGCTTTCCAGCGTCATGATCTGGAACAGTGAATAAAGGGATCGGCCCAGCGTGCCGAACCATTCGTCAAAGGCGTTGCCGTACATCAATGTGGCCATCACACCAAAGACGTAGAACACGATGGAGATCATTACGATCACCGCGCCCATCCCCGGCAAGGCATCCAGCAACGCCTGCACCACCGCACGCATTTGCGGCACCACCGACAGAAGACGCATGGCCCGGATCACGCGCAATCCGCGCAGGGCAGACAGCCCTTCCTGGCTTGGCAACAGGCCCAGACCCACAACCGCGAGGTCAAAGATGTTCCAGGCAGAGCGGAAGAATGCGAGCCGGTAGGCATAGAATTTCAACAGAAGTTCGGCCACAAAGATC
This sequence comes from Sulfitobacter noctilucae, assembly GCF_000622365.1. Classification (GTDB taxonomy): domain Bacteria; phylum Pseudomonadota; class Alphaproteobacteria; order Rhodobacterales; family Rhodobacteraceae; genus Sulfitobacter; species Sulfitobacter noctilucae. The sequence continues at coordinate 2,343 of NZ_JASC01000005.1, forward strand.
GTCAACACAACGTTATCGAGCACGGACAAGAGCCCACCCATCTGCGCCATCAGATAGTCAGAAGTGGACATGCCAAGGGTGATGGCATTGAAAATGATAACGACCATGATGGCGTTCTTGAACCAGGAGGCCTCGACCAGATCATAGACCCATGCCCGGCGTGCGCTCATCTTGGTTCTGTCAATCTCTTGCACAATCTCTTTCCTTTTCGTCCGCCCGCCCCCGTTGCTTCGGGCTGTCGTTGATCAGTCGCTCAGCATGGCTTTGTGTCATCCGTCAAAGCTGTAGGTGAAGGTGCTGTCGGTGACATCGATGTTGACCGCCTTGACCGGTTTGCCCTCCATCATCCGGCGCAGAAACTCGGCCGAGATGTCGGGCAGCATGGTGTTGGTCACGATCGCGTCGATCATCCGTCCGCCGCTTTCAATCTCCTGACAACGGTCCACGATCAGATCGACCACGGCATCGGAATAGGTGAAGGGCACGTCGTGCGTTTGCTCCACCCGCTTCTTGATGCGATTCAGCTGCAGCTTCGTGATTTCGGCGATCATATGCGGGCTGAGCGGATAATAGGGGATCGTCACCAGCCGCCCCAGCAGGGCCGCCGGGAAAATCTTGAGCAGAGGATCCCTCAGCGCCTTGGCGATGCCTTCGGGTTCGGGCAGCAGATCAGGATCGCTGCACAGGTCCATGATAAGATCGGAGCCCGCGTTCGAGGTCAGCAGAATGAGCGTGTTCTTAAAATCAATCGTGCGACCTTCGCCGTCTTCCATGACGCCCTTGTCGAACACCTGAAAAAAGATCTCGTGCACATCGGGGTGAGCCTTTTCCACCTCGTCCAGCAATACGACGGAGTATGGTTTGCGCCGCACTGCTTCGGTCAGCACGCCCCCTTCTCCATAGCCGACATACCCCGGAGGCGCGCCTTTCAGTGAGCTGACGCTATGCGCTTCCTGATACTCGCTCATGTTGATCGTGATAACGTTCTGCTCGCCACCATAAAGCACCTCGGCCAAAGCCAGCGCCGTTTCGGTCTTACCCACACCGGATGTACCCGCCAGCATGAAAACGCCAATGGGTTTGTTCGGGTTATCAAGGCCCGCGCGGCTGGTCTGGATGCGTTTGGCGATCATCGCCATCGCGTGGTCCTGACCGATTACACGTTTGCCCAGATGCTCCTCAAGGCTCAGGACCGTGGCAAGTTCATCGCTTACCATGCGGCCCACAGGGATGCCCGTCCAATCACCGACAACGCTGGCGACCGCCTGTTCGTCGACGATGGGCAGGATCAGCGGGCTTTCACCCTGCGCTTCATGCAACTTTGCGTTCGCGGCCTTCAGCTTTTCCATCACTTCGGCGCGTGCAGTCTCATCCAGCGCGTCTTCGCCGCCTTCGGGGGCAAGCTCTGAACCTTCTTCAACGGGCGCACCACCGGCACGCAGTTGCGCACGCAGGTCCAGAATTTCGGCAACGATCTCTTTTTCCACGTCCCAACGGGCCTGCAGGCCGGTCAGTCGCTCTGCGACCTCGGCCTTTTCCGCCTCGACCTTGGCGCGGCGGTCTTCCACGTCAAAGCCGGCAGTTTCGTCGCGCCCGATAATCTCGAGCTCGGTCTCCAGCGCTTCGATCCTGCGCTGTGCATCGTCGACCTGCGCGGGCACGGCATGCTGGCTGACCGCCACACGGGCGCAGGCGGTGTCCAGCACGCTGACCGATTTGTCCGGCAGTTGCCGCGCAGGAATGTAGCGGGCCGACAGCGCCACTGCAGCCTCGATCCCTTCGTCGAGCACCTGCACCTTGTGATGCTTTTCCAGCATCGACGCGATGCCGCGCATCATCATGATGGCTTTGGGCACATCGGGTTCATCCACCTGCACCACCTGAAAGCGGCGGGTCAAAGCGGGGTCTTTTTCGATGTATTTCTTGTATTCGGCCCATGTGGTCGCGCCGATTGTGCGCAATGTCCCTCGTGCAAGCGCCGGTTTCAACAGGTTCGCCGCGTCGCCCGTCCCTGCTGCACCACCGGCACCCACCAGCGTATGGGTTTCATCGACGAACATGATGATCGGCGTGGGACTGGCCTGCACCTCGTCAATGACGGAGCGCAGGCGGTTTTCAAACTCGCCCTTCATGGACGCGCCAGCCTGCAGCAGACCGACATCCAGCACCAGCAGCCGCACATCATGCAGCGCGGGCGGGACATCGCCGCGTGCAATGCGCAGGGCAAAACCCTCAACCACAGCGGTTTTACCGACACCTGCCTCGCCTGTCAGGATCGGGTTGTTCTGCCGGCGCCGCATCAGCACATCAACAATCTGGCGTATTTCCTCATCGCGGCCCACGATGGGATCAATCTCGCCATTCCGCGCCTGTTCGGTCAGATCGGTGCAAAACTGCTCCAGCGCTTCGCCCTTGCCCATCTGGGCTGGCGACATCGCGTCAGAAGCTTCGCCCGGAACCGCCCCGCCGCCCGTATGCGACCCGTCCTGTGCGCCCATATGATCTTCCGGCGAGCCATTGGTGGCATCGTGAAAATTTTCGGCCAGATCGTCATGTTTGATCTTGGCCAGTTCGGGCGAAATGCTTGATAATATGTTGCGCAGCGCGGGCGTCTTCAGCATGCCAAGCAGCAGATGCCCGGTGCGCACATTCGAGGAGCTGTAAAGCAGCGAGCCAAAGACCCAGCCGCGTTCCATCGCATCCATCAGGTGATCGCTCAGGTCGGAAATGGCCGTCGCCCCGCGCGGCAGACCGTCCAGATTGCGGGTCATCTCGGCGGCGATCTTGCCCACATCCAGATCATAGTGATCGACAATGCGGTGGAGGTCACTGTCTTGCCCCTGCAAGATCTGGTGCAGCCAATGCACGACTTCGACGTATGGATTGCCACGCATCTTGCAAAAGACAGTAGCCCCCTCAACCGCCTTGTACCCAAGGCTGTTCAGCTTTCCGAACAATGCGACCCTGCTGATCTCGCTCATTGTGTTACTCCCTTAAATTCGTTCATGCCGAGGCGCTTAAATTGGTTGCCGGGGCCAGAAAAAGATCCCCCGCATCCGGGCGCGGCGTGTCATCGTCTTTCTTCATATCGACCCATGAGCTTTGGCCCAGGCGGGTGGTGCCACCCAAAACTGCGCGCGGCACGTCCTCCCCCTTGAGGATCAGCTGCACATCCCAATCCAGACTGTCGCCGACATAACTGCGCACTATCGCTTCGAGCCGGGAGAACCCCTCGTTGCCGGGTAGAAAGCGGTCATAGCGTTCGCGGTCCAATGGCCCGATGCGTAGGCGAAACTTGGCGGTGCGGCTCCAGACTTTGTTGCCAATGCTGGCGGTCTGGCCTAACCGCGCCATGCTGCCCATTTCCCAGCGGTCATCCGGCTCCAGTTGCAGCCAGCATCCCACGAATTGCTCCAGCTCGACCTGCACGTCAAAGAAGGCGGAGAGAAACGACTTCAATCCGTCCGGGTTCTTGGAATTCTGGGCCATATAGGCGGCGAAGTGACGGCGCGAGAGGTCCGGCATCGCGTCGCGTTCCTGCATCGCATCGCCGCGAAAACCTGCAACAGCCGCGACGCGGCGCTCGAACTCGTCATCCTCGCGGTCAAAGCTTGCGGCGGGCTGGCCGCTGCGCCAGGCACGGTAGAACAGACTCATCATGCGGTGGGTCAGCATGTTGGCAAAGGCCACGATCGTATGGTCGCGCTGGTTCCGCTGCCGGTTGCGCGCGTATTCTGTGAGGTGCAGCGGCAGGGGGCCATGCGGGCCGAACATCCCGAAGAACCGGTTCAGCAGCTTGCCCGGCAATTTGCCTACGCCGGGTTTGAAGCTTGAGATCGTGGAGGGCGGGAACGCCAGTTCTGCTTCTTGACCAAGGCGCACGCGGTCTTCGCGCGGACGGCGTGCGTCGCCCAGTCGTGGCGCATCGGGATAGGCCGCGTCGATGACCCGCATCGCCTGAAAGATATGATGCTTTTCAGGGTCTTCTACCAGTTTGTCGAAGTGGCTCAGAGTATCTGACCCAACCCGCTTGTTGGTCGCCATCGGGCAATTTCCCCTCGTCGTTCGGTCTTGAGAACGGTTTCTGTAAAGCTGTTGATGGTGGCATATTTGCGGAAAAACCGCTCCATCACGGAACCCAGCACATAGACGCTGGTCCCCTCAAAAAAGGATTCGTCAAATTCGATTGTGATCTCCATCCCGCGCACAGCGGTCGACAGGATCTCGTCACTCATCCGGCGCACGATGGGGCGGCTGCGCACATCGGTGATGCCTTCCAGCTGCTTTTCCGTGACGCGGTTGCCAAGCGGCGCGTAAATGCCGATCAACTCGCGCAGCGCCTCGGCTGAGCTGCCCTCATCGGTTTGTGCGATGGACAAATAATTCAGCGACAAATGACTGATCAGGCGCCATGCGGTATCGCCCTGCGCCAACGTCGGATTGGGCCGAGTGGGCGAAATGGGCGTGCGCACGGATTTGACCGGGCCACCATCAGGCAGGTGAAACACATCTGTGTCCCCAACCGACAGGAGCATCGGCAGGTCGCGGTTGGTGCACAACGCGGTGACAGCAAGCTGGTCAAGGCTGGCGCTGTAGGGGGCCTGTTTGCGGTCCACCAGCGACAGGTAAAGCTCTGACCCCAGATAGGAGGTGCGCACACCGCGCAGGCGCTCTTTCTCACTGCGCTGTCGCATCTTGCGGCTTTGGGTGTAATAGGACGTATGCACATCGCCCGCGGCGGTGAAATCGGTCGCGGAATAAAACGGCCGGAACACCACATCGTCAGACCCGTCACCGCTGATGCCCGTGACACTTTCGATGTTGTAAATCTCGTAATCCAGACCGGCGGTGCGGTTGGGTACCACATGCTGCTCTATGTCTTTCGAGGTCACATGCACCCGGTCGCAGCGCTTCTTGAACAGATTGATTGCAGGTACAGCGTTCAGGCCAAAGGCCTCCGGGGTGACAGCCGCGGCAAGGTCGCGGTTGCCATCGCCCAACAGGATATAGATGTCGACTTCATCGCCCTTGGCTTCCTTAAGGGCGGGTTGCAATCCGGCCAGCTGCACGAACAAAAAGCGTTCAGGCATCGCGAAGTATTCCTGCAGCAAACGGTAGCCGTCAAAAGAGCGGCGCGGCGTGGGCAAGAGAGCTTCTTCAGGGGTAAACCCCAGGGGATTGAGCTTGCCGTCCGGCAAGGCGAGGGTCCAATCGGCGCGCCTGTCCGCAGAGCGGCCTGCCAAGGCAACCGTTTGGGTCGAGAGCAATTCGTGCAATTGCCAGCTGCGCCCTGATTGACGTTCGAGATAGAGCGTCAGATTGTCCAGCGCCAGATCAGCGATCGGATCACCGTCCAATCGTTTGAGCCGCAAACGGATGCCCGCCCGCGCAGCCGTATCTGCCCCAACGCCAGCGGCCACCAGACCACCACGGCTTTCGATATACTCCGCCTCTGAAATCTCGATGGGCCAAAGCGTAAGATCATTGGCGGTGCGAAATTCGCAGGCGGTTTGTTCCCCGTCGAGTAGGCGGCTGCGCAGGGTCGTGTGGCGTGGAATTTTATAGCCCTTCTTCAGCCCGGCATTGGCCAGATCGGGCCGTAGCTGCGCGATCATCATCGACGGTGTGGGAGCCAGATAATGGGGATAGATGATCTCGAGCAGGTGCGAGGTGAAGACCGGAAACTGCATTTCGAGTTCCAGCTGAACCCGCGCGGACAGAAACGCCACACCTTCCAGCAAGCGCTCCACATAGGGGTCGAGCACTTCGACCCCTTCCATCCCCAACCGCGATGCGATCTTGGGATAGGCTTCGGCAAACTCGGCCCCCATGTCGCGCATGAAGGCCAGTTCGTTTTCGTAATGTCTGAGCAGCCGGGTATCCATTTTGCGTCAGCCCACCCTGTCCAGCGTCACTTCGCCAGAGGCCATATCGACCTTGCTGCGCAGATAAAGCTCGAGCGGCATGGGCTGGGCCCACATATCGGCGTGAATATCAAACGCGATCTGCGTTTCACCTTTGCTTTGCTCGGTGCGCAGCTCAACCGCAGCAGAGCCACGGATGATGCGCGGCTCGTGAATCGCAATGGCGTTGAGGATTGATTTACGGATCATCTCGGCCCGCTGTGACGTGGAATATTCACCTGCGACCTCGGTTACACCGTAGTTCAGAACCGAACGCGCCGCATGGGGGTAGCGGTTCGCGTCTAAGGTCTTGCCCAGATTGTTGGTGTTCAACAGCCACGACAGATCCCGCTTGATGATCTCGCGCAGGCGCGAAATGTCGATGGCGCGGTGCGTGCGGGATTCGGCTTTCTCGTTCGGCGCATCGTCGGTGAGCCGGTCCAGCAGCGAGGGCTGCAAGCGTTCCGAGAGCAGGTTGTCAGCCATCGCTGGCCGCCTCTCCGGGTGCCGAAGCCAGCACCAACTCGCGGATGTCGAGCAAGGCGATGTCTTCCTGATCCGTCGCAAACAGGCGCTGCCCGGTGCCAAGATAGGTGTCGTTGCCTGCATCGCGCCAATCGGTGGCGCGGGCTAGTTTTGCGGCATCGGTGCCTGTCTCGGGCGTGCCTGCATAACGGGTCGGGATCAGCGCCACGACCTCGCCGCCATTGCGCAGCGTCAGGGTGGCAGCCGTCCAGACATAGTCGCGCAGATCGGCGGGCGGCTCCATCTCAAGCTTGCTAATCTGCGAAAACGGCAGCCAGAAATAGCGTCCGTTCACGATGACTTCCAGAACCGGACCCAGACGCATGTCAGCATCGGCAATCCACTCGAACGCGGTGCCATTGACGGTGCCACTGGTCGCAGGCGCATCGGCGAACGCCTGTTCGCGCAGCTTTGCGGCCTCTTCCAGTTTGCCGGTGGCCAGCAGTTTTTGCGCTTCAATCAACAGGGCAAGCCAGGGCTCAGGCTCGCCAAAAATCATCGGGTCTTTCTCACCCTTGAACACCTTTTCGCGGTAGACCTCGCAGATGATCCCCTCGCGGTAGGTCTGCGCCATCATTAGGGCCAGCGGGTCCATCTCTGCGCTGATTTTAAGCTGCGTGATCGCACGTTTCCAATCGCCCAGAACGCTCAGAAGCTGGAACAGAAAGATGCGCAGCTTGGCATCGGACGGATCGGCGCGCACCTTGTCCTGCAACGCCTTCAGCGTTTCGGTCAGGTTGCCGGATTTCAGATGCTCTTCGGGCGTCATAAGACAGCCTCCGCTCGGTCAGGATGCGAGGAGAATGGTCGCGTAGAAGGTCGAAAGCCGTGCGCGCAAGCCACGCGCACGGCAAAGTCGGAACAATCAGCTGACGTCGCCGGTCCGCAGGTTCCATTTGAACACGTTCTTCGTGGTCAGCGCACCTGTCTGCTGGTTGGTTTCCTTATACTCATGCTCCACCCCGATATAGGCCAGCGCCCATGTTTCCTCGGGGATGCCATCCTCGGAATAGGCGATGGAGTACTTGTCGATGATCACATGCTTGAGCGTCCAGACCGAGAATGCCTTGAGACCCTGAGCCGCACTGTCACCAGACCGGCAGAACTCGATCTTGATTTCGGGGCGGACGGTGCCGTTTGCCACAGATTTAGCGATCTCGTTCGAGGCGATCCCGATTTGAGAGGTCACTTCGATCTTCTGGAAGTTGGTGTTGGCGTGTGCACGCTGGTTTGAGCCGAGATCGGTCATATCAACCGACCGCTCCATCTCGAAGTTGGCGCTTTGGATGACAATCCATTTGTCATGATTGATCTCTGTCGCATCGCCGGGAATATCCGAGATGTGGACGAACATATTAGCAGCCATTGTGCTATTCCTTTCAAAAAGTAGTTTGCGTTATGCGTTATGCGGGCCGACCCGACGGAAATACGGAGGGTTAGGCACCTTTCTCAGAAGGGAGCTTGGAAACAAGCCGCAACGATACCGAAAGACCTTCCAACTGGTAATGTGGTCGCAGGAAGAACTTTGAAGAATAATAACCGGGGTTGCCTTCCACCTCTTCGACCACGACTTCCGCCGCTGCCAGAGGTTTCCGCGCCTTCTCACTTTCCGACGAAACGTCGGCGTTGAAATCAACGTAATTGTTGATCCACTCCTGCAACCAGGCTTCCATATCCTGACGGCTCTTGAACGAGCCGATCTTGTCGCGCACCATGCATTTGAGGTAATGCGCAAAGCGGCATGTGGCGAAAAGATAAGGAAGTCGGGCGGCAAGATTTGCGTTGGCCGTGGCATCCGGGTCGTCATACTCTGCCGGTTTGTGCAGGGATTGAGCGCCCATAAAGGTTGCAACGTCCGTGTTCTTCCGGTGGATCAGCGGCATCATACCATTCTTGGCAAGCTCCGCCTCGCGCCGGTCATCGATGGCAATTTCTGTGGGACATTTCTGGTCCACGCCGCCATCGGTTGTGGGGAAGGTGTGGCTGGGCAGATTCTCCAGCGTACCGCCGGATTCCACACCACGAATGCGGCTACACCAGCCGTATTCCTTGAAGGATCGGTTGATATTCACCGCCATGCCATAGGCCGCGTTGACCCAACCGTATTTGGTAGCATCCGACCCGTCGGTGTCTTCTTCGAAGGCAAACGCCTCCACCGGTTCGGTTTTGGCACCGTAGGGCAAACGACCCAGAAAGCGCGGCATCGCCAGACCGACATACTTTGAATCCTCGCTTTCGCGCAGGGATTTCCAAGAGGCATATTCCGGCGTCTGGAAGATTTTGGTCAGATCGCGCGGATTGCTCAGCTCTGACCAGTTGTCCATCTGGAACAGGCTGGGCTTGGCCCCCGTAATCAACGGTGCGTGGCCTGCGGCGGCAACCTTGGCCATCTCGCCCAACAGCTCGACATCCTGCGGGCTGTGATCGAAATGGTAATCCGCAATTAGCGTGCCGTAAGGCTCACCACCCAGCTGGCTGAATTCCTCGGTATAAAGCTTCTTGAAGATCGGCGACTGGTCCCAAGCGGTACCTTTGAACTTGCGCAGGGTCTTGTGCATGTCCTTCTTGGAGATGTTCATCACCCGGATCTTCAACATCTCGTCCGATTCAGTGTTGTTCACCAGATAATGCAAACCGCGCCAGGCGCTTTCCATCTGCTGGAATTCTTCATGGTGCAGGATAAGGTTCACCTGCTCTGTCAGTTTTTTGTCGATCTCGGCCACGATGCTTTCGATCGAACGCAGCGCATCGTCCGAGATCAGGGCGGTGTTGCTGAGCGCCTGTTCGGCAAGCGCCTTGACCGCCGATTCAACGGCCGTCTTGGCCTGATCCGACTTGGGGCGGAATTCCTTTTGCAGCAGGCTTTCAAACTCCGAAGAGCCAAAGGCCGTGCCACCACCTGCTTCTTCTACCTGGGCTTCTTGTTCGGCCATGAATTATTCCTCCTCTTTCGCGCCGGGCTTGGGCTGAGCGGCCAAAGTTTTCAGCAGGGCAGGATCCTGAATGATCTTGCTGATCAGATCCTCTGCGCCGGTTTTGCCGTCCATGTAGGTCATCAGATTGCTGAGCTGCGTACGCGCATCCAGAAGCTCAGCCAGCGGCTCTACCTTGGCGGCGATGGCAGCAGGGCTGAAATCGTCCATGCTCTCAAATGTGATATCGACAGCCATGTTGCCCTCACCCGTCAGGGTGTTCGGCACAGTGAATGCCGCACGCGGGGCGATGGATTTCATCCGGTCGTCAAAGTTATCAACGTCAATCTCAAGGAACTTGCGATCCGCCACGGCGGGCTGTTCCTTTTCGGATTTACCGGCAAGGTCGCTCATCACGCCCATCACGAAGGGCAGCTGCACCTTTTTCTCGGCACCATACAATTCCACATCATATTCGATCTGGACACGGGGTGCCCTGTTGCGGGCTATGAATTTTTGGGAACTACCGGCCATGAAGGGCTCCTTGGTCTTGAAAAATATGATGCAGGGCGGAACCTGCGGTGAAAAACGAAACCGGGGTCAGGATATTAGTAGTAATCTTCATCTTTCAGCCCCCCCAATTGCTTAACCTGCTCAAAGCCTGATGGTGCAATTTCCTTGATGATCGCGGCGAATTCCATATCGACCAGCTTTTTGCAGCGCTCCAGAAACATCGGCACCGGGCTCGAAGGCTCGTAGCGGGCGTAATAGCCCAGAATACGGTCCATCGTGTTCAGCACATCCTGACGGCTGCTGATTGCGCCGGGTGTCCCCCCGCGCGGGGCGGGCGCTTCGCCTTCGGCAACTTCACCCGGCTCACCAGCTTCTTCACTGGCGGCGTCTTCGGTGCCCATGGCATCCGACAAACGGCGCACCATCGCGTTCAGCGTCTTTGTCACCTCGTTCAGATCAGGCCCCTGCCCCGGTGTCTTGTCCGAAAACACCTCGTCGATCGCTTTGATGTCGGCCTGCGCGGCGATGGTCGATGCCAGGATCGCGGCCAGAACATCAGGGTCGGTATCCTGAAATGCCGCGCCCACCGAAGATGCATCAGGGATGTCCGTCATGCTCGCCGGAGGCGGGATCGTCCCTTCCGCCACATCAATCGCGCGCAGGCTCATCTGGCCGAACATGCGGCTGTCGGTCAGCTTGGTCCGGCGCAGTGCCTTCACGACCGTATCTGTACCGTTCAATCCCTGCACCGCGTTGATCCGCATGGTCGGATCGTTGCCGTCATCCTCGTCCAGTTCCGGGTGACAGGTATCCCAGAAATTCTCGAGGTACCCGCGGATCAGGGCGGTGGCTTCGGCAAAACCTTCCATCCCTTTCGAATATAAAACCGCCTCTGCATAAAAAACTGCAGCGCGAATATCGTGGCTGCGCCCGAGCACAGCTTCAGCCTTCTCGATGACCTCCCCAAAATCGGGATCTTCGGCCTCGAGTATCTTGTCGCCCTCCTGACGTTCCTCGCCAGGCTGCGCCGCCAACTCCATCTCGACGAAGGCGGGGTCATACTCCAAATTCTCACCGCTCGGGGCATCGTCCCCAAGAGAAGAGAGAAGGCTGGTCACGTCCATAATGGCCCCCCGTTGCGCGTGTATCTTGGGAAGTCTGGCAGCAGACCAGGCTAAATCGCTAATACCAAAATACACAAACGGTTCAAAACACTTAAAAAAACAAGCCCGCGACCCGACCCAAAACAGGGGAAAGAAAAATGCAAGCTTGACCAATAGTCAGCCTTATCGTCATTTTTATGTCAATGGCTTTCCACGAAAAAAGCGAAGGAATGTAATTTGGCTTACACCCCTGTCCAGCCCGAAGAGCTTAAAAAAAGCGTGATGATGGGCAAGAAGCGCGTGATGAACCTGGCTTATAACCCCGGACCACAAGGCGATGATCTGCTGATTATCGAGCGGATAAAGGCACCCGAAGTCATTGGAAGAATTGCAAAAAAGCAAGGCGAAGGCACCAAGGTCGCCATCGGCACATTCGAACTGGATGGCAAGATACTCCGCCTGACCGCAAGTCAGGTTGTACCGGCACTTGCCAAACGACTGCGTAAATATCTCAAGACGCTGGATTTATCGTTTCGAATCGAGGTGCTGGACCCAAGCGGCGACCTGATTGAGAGCGAAGACGACGAGGGCGCTCAACCTCAGGGTGCTGTTCCCGCCTCCGCCGGGACAGAAAATGCCCCCTCGGATACCGACCGCAAGGCTGCGGTGACCGAAGCGTTGAAGGCGGCGCAAGCCCCCCTTGCGGCACTCGGTCCTGCCGGGAACGATCTGCGGAAAGTCGCGGCGGCGATTGTCGGGTTGATCAAGGCGGGAGACCTTGAAAAGGCCGAGAAGGCGCTGGCTCTTTTGCAGCGGGGGATCGAAAAGGCCGAGGCGCAGGACACGGCCAGCGACCAGATCGACGCGAAGGGGACCAGCACGCCTGAGGCCAAAGCGGTTCTGGCGCGTGTCTCTGACGTGAAATCCGTTTTGGAAGATATGCCGAAGGCCGAGGCGGACATAATAAAAGCGCATCTGAAACAGGCGCTTGAGGCCTTGTCTGCGCAAGACATTGCCGAAGCCGAAGCGCAACTCGCGCTGGCCGAAGCAACACAGTTGTCGACTGTAAATCCTGTCGATGAAGATGCGCAAGCCGCATCTGAAAGACCCGACCCCGCGCAGCAAAAATGGGAAACCGCAGCGCCCCAGTTGCAAGCCCGCGTCGATGCCGCAATGGCCGCCCGGACGGGCGATACCGCCGCAATTCTGCGTGCCTTTGACTATGCCAAATCGCAGGCTGAAGCGGGCGATTTCACCAGCGCCCTCAAGGCGGGCAGCACCACCGTGGGTCTGTTGAAAGAAGCCGCCGGTGCACCCAACGCCCGCATTCGCGAAGCCGAAGACAGCACCGCTGACAATACGGTTGCCTATGTCCAATCGCGCCTGAGCTGGATCAAAACCCGCAATGGATTGCAGGCTGAATTGGTCAAACTGAAAATGGCCATCGACACGCAAACCAAAGGGATCGAAGGGCTGGAAGAGATTGCCCAGAACACAGGCGTATTGTTTGACTATCTGGACGCGCTCGACACATCACTGGAAACCAAGCTGGAAGCTCTTGTGGAGACACCAGACAGCCCCGCCCGCGCTGCATTGAAAGCCGAAGCGATCAAGGTCATCAGCCATTACCGCGAGACACTGGACAGCGATTTCTTCAAGGCGGTTGACGACAACGGCTTTACCAAGACCACCATCCGCAGCACCGCCCTTGACGCACTTGCGGATGTAGAAACGGCGCTAGCCGCCTGAACCATGATAGGACAAACCATGACCCTTTCGAGATTTTTTGCCACCTTGGTTGCCGGTTGCTTCGCTTTCCTTCCCCTAGTGGCAGTCGCGCAATCTACCGGCGGGCTGACAGTCGAGTTGAACAAGGTAGAGCCTTCTGAAACCGGTGGCTGTAGCGCCTTCTTTCTTTTCCGAAACGAAACTGAAAACAGTTTCGAAGGGTTCGAAATGTCCTTGGCCATTCTCGATAGCGGCGGCGTGATCGACCGCCTTTTGTCGATTGATGCGGCCCCCCTGCCGCTCAGCCGGACAACCTTGAAACTATTCGAGATCCCGGAAATTGCCTGCAATGACATATCGGAAATCCTGTTGCATGACCTCACTGCCTGCCGCCCCCAGAACGGGGAGGAGATGGATTGCTTTCCCATCCTGACCCTGACCAGCCGCGCCCCTGTCGCCTTGGTGAAATAGGATGTCGTTTGACCTCAGCACCCTTGGCCCCGGCGGCGTGATCATCGTTGTACTCGCCCTCTTGTCGGCTTTGTCGCTCACCCTGATCGTGGTTAAGATTGTTCAGCTTTTGCCCGCCCGTGCCGGAGCCGCGCGACGCGACGCTGCAGTGACGATGTGGGCGGAAGGCAAGAAAGATGCGGCCCTTGCCTCGGTCAAGGATGGCAAAAGCCCGGCTGACAGGGTAATATCATACGCAATGACCTCGCTCGCAAAAGGGTTCAAGGGCGCGCCTTTGAATACGGAGCTTCTGCGCCGTGGCAACGAAGAGGTTGCCCGCATGAATAGCATGATACGCGTGCTGGAATTAATCGCGATGATCAGCCCCCTGCTGGGTCTTCTGGGCACCGTGCTTGGCATGATCCAGTCCTTTCAGGCGCTGGAAATGGCGCAGGGGGCGGCCAATGCCTCTGTCTTGGCGGGCGGCATTTGGCAGGCGCTTTTGACCACTGCCGTGGGCCTTCTGGTCGCCATTCCCGCCGCTGTCGGTGCCACGCTTCTGTCAGCCCGCGCTGAAAGTGCCGCGCAGATGATTGAGAACGCCGTAGGACGCCTGATGCTGGTCGAGGAGAACCCCAGTGCCGCGTGACACCCGCCAAACACAGAGAGTAATAGAGTGAGCCAGGCCGACGCCATCATTCTCAGACGCCCGCGCCCGCCGCGTGCGCTGATCTCCTTGGTGGCGATGATCGATGTTCTCTTGATCCTTCTGGTCTTCTTCATGGTTACCTCCACCTACCTTGATCTCGACATGATTCCGGCAGTGTCACAGGACGAGAACACCGCCAGTACCGCGCCTTTGCCTGACCAGCGCAGCCGTCCTCTGATGATCCGTATCGGTGCGGATGGGCGGCCCTTTGTGCGAGGCCAGCCGCTTGATGATCAGATGCTCGCAGCACGGGTGCGTGATGCCAATGGTGCCCCGGTTTTGATCCTGCCCACCGGCGTGGCGCAAACGCAGTCTTTGGTCACAGTCATGGATATTGCCACCCGCGCGGGCGCACGCGAAGTGCGCGTGATCCGGCTTGAGGCGCGGCCATGAGGCTCACGCGCCCCCCTGCCCGGCAGGCACCAGAGACGATTGTCGCCCTCATCGACGTCGTGTTCTTTTTGCTGGTGTTTTTCATGCTGATCGGCCGGATGGATGCAACCGCCCCTTTCGAGGTCTCTCCCCCCGTGGCCCAAACCGGCAGCGACATGCCCGCGGGCGGCATCACCCTGTCCGTTGCCGCTGATGGCGCGATGGCGGTGGATGGTTTGCCCGTTACTGATCCGATGGTGCCCTTGCTCGCAGGGATACGTGAAACACCCGAAACCTTGGTGCGTATCAATGCCCACCACACGGCCGAGCTGCGCCATATCCTGCCGCTGATCGCAGAGCTTGAAGCCGCTGGTGCAAGAGAGGTGGCGCTTGTTGTCACCCCGTCCGCTCCATGAAGAACCCCGCAGGCATATGGGCGCTGGGGCTTGTTGTTTCCATGCTGGTGCATTTGGGCGCAGCGGTCGGATTGCGTGCCGCATTGCAGCCCGAAGAAGTTCAGGACCAGCAAATGCCGGAAAGTCGCCTGTCGGTACAAGCGCAGGACGTCACGCGCAGTTCAGCGGCGGAGAAGGCCCCCGTCAGCGAAGCGACCAAACCGCAAGAGGCCGACGGCGCTTCCCTTAACGCAGGTGCCATCGCGCAATCGAGCGCAGCATCGGTTGCGCCGCAGGTACAGAGCGCGGCCGTACAAGATCCTCAGGCAGCAACGCAGGGCGTATCGGCGGCCGAGGTCAAGCCAATGTCGCAAACCGCCGCCGCCCCTGTTGCCGACAGGGTGCCACAGCGCCCGCCCCGCACGGATCAAGTAACACCCGTCCCGCCGCCAAAGACCGACGCGAGCGAAATGCCCCCGACCGCCGCAGAAGCAGAGGCCGCGCAGGTGCAACCCATCGCTGTCGCATCCCTGAACCCACCAAGCGTCAATACCGCGCCGCGCACCCCTGAGACCCAAAGCACCCCTTCGAGAACCCCGAAAGCCACCGCAAGCAAAGCTGTTCTGGCTTTTCCCGCTGACGGTGCCGTCGATCCTGTTTCGCTTGCCGCATTCCAAAGCTTTACCGCGCCGCAGCAGACCGACAGTGATAATGTCAGGGACAGCCTGACCGCCGCGCTTTCCGTGCCCTGTTCGCGAATGCAAGTCACATTTGATCCCGTGACAACCTCTTTGCAGGTCAGCGGCCATGTGCCCTCGCCCGATCAGCGCGCCCCGGTGTTGCAGGCTTTGCGTGCCCAGATGGGCGCGGATATCGACGTGACAGAGAATTTGCTGATCCTGCCCGCGCCGCAATGTGGCGCGTTGACGAGGATCGCCGAAGTAGGCCTGCCGCAATCCACCGATCAGATCACCAACCCGTTGATCGTTGGTGCCGATACCCACGCGCGGGCCTTTCGCTTTGTCAAAGACCGGCCTTTGGTCATCGAAATGGGCGGGCCGGATTATGCCGCCTACATCTATGTCGACTACTTTGATGCGGACGGAAATGTCATCCACCTCAGCCCGAATGACAGCGCCCCCCTACGCCAGATCGCGCCAAAGGAAGAGATTGTGATCGGGGCGAGAGGACCGGATGATCCGGGACTTTTTGTGCTCGTAGGACCGCCTTATGGCCAAGAGATCGCAGCAGCTTTTGCCGCGTCCGAGCCACTGTACGAGGGGAATCGCCCCGTGGTAGAACCGGCTGCGCCCTATCTCGCCTGGTTGCGCGGACAGGTGGCGCAGGCCCGCGACACCCATCCTGATTTCAAAGGGGAATGGGTCTATTTCTTTGTCACCACAGCCGAAAAATAGCACACGTCAGGCAGCATCCCGACCTGCGCCGAGGTAGAGTTTCTGCATATCCACAAACAAGCCTTGAGTGAGGCTGGAGCGTAGCGGTGCCCAGCCATCGGGGTTTGCTTCGATCTCTGACAGCAGTGCTCTCTTGGCCTGAAACCTTTGCAAAATGTCCTCGCTCGCGGTCTCGATCCAGATAAAATCGAACCCTGCTTCGCTAACGCGCTCGACCCTCAATTCCACACCCGGGCGCAGGGGTGCCTCTGGCAGACGGCGCAACAGATCGAGTTTGAGCAATTCGATCGCTACGTCATCAAGGCCATGTTGTTGCAACAACAGCTTTTCACATGTGCCGGGCCAACCGAAGGTCAGCCTCGGGCGCAGGCTGGCACCCACGGTCTGCGCCGCCTCAGACGCCGCCGCCCCATAGCTTTCATCAAACAGGCCTTGCACCTGATCCTCGAGCGCGAGGTAATCACCGATCTGACGCGGCGGATAGGCGGCCAGCCACAGACCCAGTTCCACGTCGAGATAGTTTAGCACAGGTTCCAGCCGCATGGCTTCACCGCATGAAGGACAAGTGACGTTCTGAAACGTATTGTCCAATATCGCATCGCGCAAATCCGGGCGCCGGTCTGCATTTACGCTGCCTGCTGCCTCAAAATCGGACGTCGTCGCACAGGCCGGGCACTGAATGGTTGTCGTCTCGAACAGGGACATCAGGCATCCTCCTTGACGCAGAGCACTTTGATTTCATCGCGGTGAGGGTGGTTGTCATTCAACCTGCCACTTGCCATCGCGGCATATATTTCCGAAAACCACTCTCCCGGCGCACGAAACTGGTAGCCGGACACCGCAAACCGCCGCGCGCTTGTCAGATACCGGTGCCATGAACCGGCATAGCTTTCGACATAGGTATAGTCGCCGATGGCACAGGCTTTGGCCACACTGGCCGATTGCCATGGCGCATTTGCTTCGCGGGCGCGGTCCACAAAATTGCGGCAGGCCTCTTTGCGGCGCTGCCATTCGTCACTGTCGCACCCTTTAGGCTCTGGTACAGGCAGATCGCGACCGGCGGACCCGGCCATGTATTCGGCTATATAATCGGCATCGAACTCAAACTCCGCAGCGATGATGCCAGCGGGCTCCGTCACGTTGCTGCCATAGGCTTTCCAGCCTGCCAGCCGTTCGCCGTGCTTTTTCATATACCCCAGCTTGTCGTCCACCGCATGGCCGACCTCGTGCAGGGTGTTCCAACTGAAGGCCGTGCGCGCCTCGCCTTCCTTGGGAACGGCATCGGGATCAATCTCGCCAATCTCATGCTCTACCGAAATCGCGTATATGCGCGAGGATGCTTCATCACCTTCGCGCATCACCACCCGCTTTTCCGATGGCTGGTATTCCGATCCGACCTGCGTGCCGCTCAGATGCTCAAAGCTGAGCATACTGTCATTATCGAGCGTATTACTGTCGGGCAATTTCGACATTTCCAAATAAAAACGGCGCAGGTTGGCGGCGGGCAGATCCATCTGGTCTTCGGCCTGCGGGTCCGCGCCGCCCGCCCCCGGTTTCATCATCTCAAGCTTGCAGCCAAAGCGCGCCTCAAACGCAACTGCCATGACCTTGCGCTGCACCGAAGCCTCAAGACTGTCGATCAGATCATCGAACATCGCAGTGCCCCCCGGTGCCTCAAGGATTGCCTTAATATCGCCCAGTTCGGGGGTCTTGTTTGTCGCCACCTCGGCCCGCAGCTTGGCCAATGCCAAACAATGCGCGGCGGCGGCGACTTCGGCCTTGGCATCGCGGTGATTGCGGTCGGCAGCACGGGTGGCGGCGGTATCAAGGTGTTTGCGCACCTGGGTCAGATCGGCACGGATCAGATGGCGCGTCTCGCCTTTTTCCAGCGCGGCAAGCTCTGTATCCACCGGCGCCCGTTGGGCCATATAGGCCTCATGCGCGTCGATGATCCCGCGCAGATCACGCAGGGCGGAGATGGCCTCTTCGATGTCATTGCGAGTCTGGGCGCGGTTCGCATGGTTATGCCGTGCCGCCGACATGGCCAGATCCACCGCCGAGATGCGCCCGGTAACATCCAGCCGGGCGATACTGCTGCCCGCTCCACGCGCCAACAGGCTTTCACCCAGACCGCGTGCGGTGCCAGCGGCGTCATTCAACTGATCGTACTGTGCCATCAGAAGACGCATTTGCACGCAGGCATCCACTGCCGCCTCCACATCGCGACGGGCGTTATAAAAATCGTCTGCGGCGATCTTCTCCGCCCCGTCCAGCAGCATGTTGCAGTCGAGCATCTGCGCGTGAACATACATCGCCGACGGCTCCCGCATCATCTTGCGCAATGTCAGGCGCACGGTGGCGATCAGCGGGATCAAATCCTCCGGTGTGTCCGGCGCCACTTCAGTAATCAGAGTTGTCATCGCCGCATAATCCTCGACCGAAGCCGCAGTGCTTTGCGCGGCGGCACATTCGTCTTTCAACTCGGCGTAAAGGGTGGCGGCGAGATCAAAGGCAAAAGACAGCATCTTGCGTTCGGCGTTGCGGTCCTTGCCCTCCAGCCGCACCAAGAGAGTCTCAATCGCTGAAGCGTCAAGCTGGCGGACGGCTACAAGAGCCTCGCGAGCGCGGGTTTGCTGAAGCAGGCAGTGATCATAGGCGTCCAACTGCGCAGCGGCGGCGTCGCAAGTCTCAGAAAATCCGTCGAGCCGTTTCAATGCACCTGTATAATTCTCCAGCGCCTCAAGTTCGGCCAAAGCATCAAAGCGCTGGCGCAGCGCGACAACCGCATCATGCCCCGGCCCTGCTTCGGGAACGCTACGCAGCTCAAGCGCGTCAAGCTTGTCAGCCGCCGCGATACGGACGGGCAGAAACGCGTCGAAACTCTCGGCCTTTTTGCGGGCACCGATCATCACCCAATAGGCATCGGTCGCCATCCCGTGCGCTTGTTTAAAGTTGCCCTTTTGCAGCGCCGCGAGGGCACCGTCGGTCAAAGTCTTAAGCTCGGCCATCTCCGGCACCGTGGTCGCATGCCCCTGCTCGACCCCCGCCTGCCCGATCACATAGGTGTAAAGCAACCCAACCGCCTCTTTGCAGGCTGTGCATTGGTCCGCCTGAAGTGCTGCCAGTGCCTCGCCTTTGGCGGCTTGCGCCCGCGCCTCTCTCAGGTCGCGGGCATCGAACGCCGCATCCATTGCGTCTCTGATCGCCCTAATCTGCGTGCTCTGCGCTTGCAGATAGGGTTGCACATCTGGCGCGCTATATGCGGCCATCGCCTTGTTCATCCTGGTACGCGCATCGGCAATGGTGGTTGTGTAAACCTCCATCGTATCCACCCCGCGCCGGGCGTTGATCTGGGCAGTGTTCAACAAGGTGATGGCACCGGCAAAATCATATTCCGGTGAGGCGGCAGCTTGCTCGGCTGCGTCCAGCGCCCCTTGTGCCGCATCGACTTCAGCGTCAACCACACCCTCGGCATTCGCACCGACAGCAGAGGCTACGGCTGTTTCTGCTAAACCAAGCTGGGTATCGAAGCTGGCCGCCGCTGACAATTTGAACGCGATGTCCCGGCAGGTGGCAAATGCCGCGTTCAGTGTCGCTTCCGCCTTGGCCAGATCGGTTTGCATCAGCCCTTCAACCGTCCGTGCCTGATCATAGGCGGCCACCAAAGCCTCGCTGAACAGCCCCTTTTTATCCAACCCTGCCACATGCCTATGGGTTTTGGTAAAGGCCGCATGCACCGTCTTAAAGTCACTGTCCCCCGTGAGGCTCATGCCATCTGTGCCACCCTGATGCCCGTCGATCAAAGCCGCCGTTTCTGCATCTTTCACAGCGCGGTGAATGTCGACGATAGCGCTTTCCAACAGAGTGGCCGCAGCCATCCAATTACCGCGCTGTGTTGCTGCGACCGCATGACCCAACATCGCCTGTGCTGTCGCCCTTGCCTCTGTCGCATCGGTGGAGCCGACGCCCTCCAACTTTTTAAGCTCGGTATCGAACTCCTGTTTGCAGGCCAGATAAGCCGCCGCATCGTCGGCCAGTCTGATCATCTCGCCATGTTGATCTTTGAGCCGCACAGACATGGCATGGGCGAGTTTGAAATCGCCCGACGCTTCCGCCGCATCTCGCTTGCCCTGATCCCCAACCAAGGCTTGATAATATCCTTCAATGGCGATCCGGCCTTTGGCCCCTTCCCGCGCCTGGGTTTCCTGCAATCGCTGGTCAAAAGCGGCTTTCTCATCAAGGTAAGAGGTAATCAACTCTGCCTTGGTCGCCATCTGGCTAAGATAGCGTTGCAACGCCAACAAACGCCCCGACGCCCGGCGGTGCGCGCCCGCGGCGGCATCATCGCGCGCCTCGTCCAGTGCCCGCGCGGCATAGGTGTTTTCGGAAGAGAGCATGCCCAATACCTGTGGCGCAAAGCTTGACTGAATATGGCTTTGCCACGCAATGCAGTTCTTCTCGCTATCTTTGAAATCTTTGGCGAACCGGTTCTGGTCCAGAATATCTTCAACGGCTTTGGGGATGGCATTTAACGCCGTCAGCGCGGCTGTCATCTGTCCGGCGCTCAGCGCGGTTGTTGCCTGTGTCAGCAGGTCATGCGCTGCAAGATGGTCATCCTTGAGATGCGGCAGCGCATAGGTGTTCGGCCCCGGCAAAGTCGCCAAAAGAGCGCGCCGTTCGGCAAAGACCGCTTTTATATTAGCGAAGTCGTCAGCGAAATCGAGCGCGTCCTTCAGATCATGCCGCACGGCGGCAATCTGCGTGCTGGCCTGTACATATTCATGGGCGTCAGCGCGCGCCTTGGCCTGTGCATAGGCCGCTTTGATCTTGTCGAATTCCGGTTTCACGAAACGCGCATTCTTGCCGGCCGGATGGGCGAGCATTACCGCATAGCGCACCTGAAAGGCCTCGTGATCCTTGACCCAGGCCTGCGCCAACGCGATCAGCTTGTCGGCGTCCCGGTTGACCTGCGCGAGCGCCGCCTCTGCATCCTCGGCCAGACCGGCCAGCGCATCGACTGGCGCATCAACGCCGGCATCCAGTTTGGTCTGTACCAAAGTACATCCCATTGCCAGCGAGAGCGGAATGGCCTCTGCCCCAAACTGAAGGGCAAGTTTCTCCTGCAAGACGGCCAGTTGATTATGGATGTCCGACAGTATCCGCCGCGCGGCCAGCACAGAGGGTTCCAACCCGGCTTCGGCATCTGCCTTGACCGAGCGCAGGGTCGGCTCTGCCACGGCAAACGGATTGTCATCGTCCGTCTGGCTTCGTGCGATCATCGCCTTCAATCGAGCCATCGCCTTCACCGCTGACTGAATATCGACCAACGTCACCGGCTCAGTTGCCAGTTTCTCCTGAATGAAGGTCCAAGTCAGCGTTACATCGCTTTGCGCTTTCTCAGGGTCTGACGGCCCTCCTCCCAGCCGTTCCATCGCCTCTTCCAATGGACCAATGCCAGCTTCGGCCTCAGCCTTGAGCCGCGCAATTTGCTGTGCTTCATCGACTTCGACCAGTAACTTGTGACCCCCCTCGAAGTTCAGCGCCTTCGGGTTTCGCTCGATCACCGCTTCTGCGGCGCGGAGTTTGGCCAACAGTTCGATCCGCAGATCAGGGTCCTGCAACAATTCAACTTCGGCGCGAATCACATCCTGTTCGGCATTGAACAGTCGAAACTGCTCTTGCGCGGCGCGGCGGCGTTCTTTTGCAGCCTTTCGATTGAATACCTTTGGCACTTTCAAAAAGCGTTCAACAAAATCGCTCTGCTGCTGGGTCAATCCTTCGATTGCCATTCCGGTCCTCCAGAAGAACATAAGCGGGACGCAGAAAAATAAGGTGCTTGAAATAAAGTGCGTGGCGCCCGCATGTTGCAAGTGAAAACCAGCGTTTGCAGCAATGCAAGGATTTTCACGCTTTGCGTCAAATTCGCGATGCAGGCCACTCCGGCACACCCAAGGGTATAAAGGTAAGGAAAATCGTGCCTTTACGGACTTCTCATCAAGGCTTAACCTGACCTAGCGGCATTTTGCCAAATATTGATTCAATTTATTGCTTCGGGAGTTCTGTTTTGCGGGAGCCCAAATTCAAGACCATGCGCAAAGCGCTTTGTTCGACTGCATCCATCCTTATGGCGGGCAGCGCTGTTGCGGTGCTTGTCCATGCCAGCCCGGTGACGGCACAAACCGCAAGCGAGATTACACCGCCCAGTTTTGCCCCCGACGCACAGCGCCTGACCGGCGCTGTTGTTTTTTCGGGTGAACGGGGCACAAAGCCGCCCGATGGCGCAGAGAAACTTCTGATCAACCTGTCAGGCGTGACCCTTGATGGCGGCATATCCCAGATGGCCGAGGTCAACGCCGCCACGCAGGCGCGTCTGTCCGGCAAGACAATCACTGTCGCAGAGATTTTTAACGCCGCTTCCGATCTTGAGACCGCCTATGCGCAGGCGGGTTTTGTGCTGGCGCGTGTCGTCCTGCCCGCGCAAGAGTTGCGCGATGGCGGACGCCTGAGGATCGCGGTAATCGACGGATTTGTCGAAACGGTCGATGCCTCCAGCGCGCCCGGCCCGGTCCGCGAGCGGATCGAACGCATCACCGGCCCGCTGGTCGGCAAGCGCAGCCTGCGTTTGCCCGAAATTGAGCGCCAACTGTTGCTGGCAGGCGATACCTACGGTGTCGCACTGGGCTCCGCTTTGTCCGCCGGTGCCACACCGGGCGGCACCACACTGATCCTCCAACCTGAGTTTCGTCCTGTTACCGGCTTTTTCGCTTTTGACAATTACAACGCCAGCTCCCTTGGCCCGGTGAACATAAGCGCCGGGATCGAGGTCAACTCACCCTTTAATTTGGGCGAGACATTCTATGCACGGATTTCCGGCTCTCCCTCGAACGATAATGACAACAATCTCGGTGATTTCTTTGGCAGTGATCCGCGGGTGCGGTCCCTGTCCGTCGGTGGTGTGATCCCGCTGGGCTTTGACGGTCTGACGCTGAACATTGAAGCGACCGACAGCCGCACAGCGCCTGATACGCTGGATGTACCGACGGTAAGTCGTTTCGACCGGACTTCGGTGCGCCTGTTTTATCCCTTCGTCCGCTCGCGCAACTTGAACATCTCGGGACAGCTGACCCTAGATAAGCAAACAGACGAGCAGTTGCTGGTACTGTCTGACGATGAACGCACACCGGTCTACCAAGACGAAGCAACCGTTCTGCGTGCCGCCGTCGATGGCTTCTGGTTGCTGGAAACCGGCACCGCGATCGAAGCCGGTGCCGTGCTGTCGCGTGGTCTTGATATTCTTGGGGCCCGCACCGCCGATGATGTGGGCAGCGGTGCACCCCTGTCCCGTCAGGGAGCCGATGCAACATTCACCAAGCTTGTTGTATCCGGCCGCGTGCGTGGCAAGATCAACGAACGGTTCAACTACGCCCTCTCGGGACGGGCGCAAACCGGTTTCGGCGATCCGCTGCTGACGGCCGAACAATTCGGCATTGCGGGCGGACAAGAGCTTTCGGGCTTTGATGCAGGCAGCGTGAAAGGCGACAGCGGCTTTGTCCTGCGCGGCGAAGTCTCCATGCCCCGACAGACCACCATTCGCGACATCCCCGTTTTAATCAGTCCTTATATTTTTGCAGCTTACGGCGATGTCTCGCTTGAGCAACCGACCGCACAGGAAAGCGCAAGTGTTTCGGCGACGTCCCTCGGTATCGGTGTCGAATTCAATTCATTCTCAGATTCAAATTTCTCGTCCGCAACGGTGCGGGTCGAATACGCGAGGGGAACCCGTGATGACGATCAACCCGACAACAACCGCTTCTCTGTCCAAGGCTCGTTCCGCTTTTAGCACGCGCTGGACGGCACGCGTGGCGCTGGTGCTTGGCACCGCGCTGACACCTGTTTTGGCGCAGACCCAAAGCCTACCAATCGGCGGCAGTGTCGTGGCCGGCGATGCCCAGATCAGCACCCCCGGCGCAGGCGCCATGACGATCAACCAAAGCAGCGACCGCGCTGTGATCAACTGGCAGGATTTCTCGATCGGGGCAGGTGGCCGTGTTGATATCAACCAACCTACCGCCAATTCGGCGATCCTGAACCGGGTGACCGGCGATACCACCAGCCAGATCCACGGCCAGTTGAACGCCAACGGGCGGGTGTTTGTCGTCAACCCGAACGGCATCTTTATCGGCCAGACGGGCAGCGTGAACACCGGCAGTTTTGTCGCGTCCACTCTGGGCGTGCGCACAGACCGTTTTATGACGGGTGAACTGGTATTCGAAGGGGATGGTGCCTCAGCCACCGTCAGCAACGCAGGCAATATAGAAGTGGTGACCGGCGGCTATGCCGCGCTGATCGGCGGCAAGGTCAAGAACTCCGGTACCATCCACGCCCCATTGGGCTTTGTTGGTCTGGGATCGGGCGAGCGTATCACGCTTGATCTGGCGGGCGACGGGTTCTTGCAAGTGGCGATCCCGACCGAGTCCGGCGATGACACTCTGGACGCGTTGATCGAGAATTCCGGCACGATACAGGCTAACGGCGGCACGGTTCAAATTTCGGCCGCCACCGCCCGCAATGCCGCACGCCACGCCATCAATATGAGCGGTGTGGTCGAAGCGCGCACCGTCTCGGGCCGCAACGGTCGCGTCACTCTGGGCGGCGGCAGCGGTGGCAAAGTCACCGTGAGCGGCAAGATCAAGACCAAGACGCGGCGCCCGGCCATTCAGGTCACCCAATCCCGCCGCCCAGCCCTGCGCCCCGCACGCGGCGGTGACATCACGATCACCGGCCAGAACATCGCATTGGAAGGTGCAACCATCGACGCCAGCGGCGCAGATGGCGGCGGCACCATCCGCATCGGCGGCGAATACCAGGGCGGCCCCGGCCTGATGACGGCTGATACTCTCAGCGTGGATGAGGCGACCGTGATCAAGGCAGATGCCTATTTCACAGGTGACGGCGGCCGGGTGATTGCCTGGTCTGATCTGAGGACTGATTTCGGGGGGGATATTTCTGCGCGAGGTGGTGCGACAGGCGGCAATGGCGGCTTTGCCGAAGTTTCTGGCATGATTAATCTCACTATGCGCGGCACGGCTGACCTACGCGCGCCCAATGGCATCTCAGGCATGCTTCTGCTGGACCCGACAAACATTGAGATTGTCGATGTTGATCCCGGCACAAACCAGCTCCTCAATACCTTCGTCAACAATCAACTTGGCCTTGGCGACTTTACCATCGACACTTCCACTTACTTCCCGGATGAAAGTGAACTTGGCACGATTTCCGTAGATGCGCCGATCAACTGGAACTCTGCCAATGCGCTGCGGCTAAACGCAGACAATGCGATCATCGTGAACGAGACGATCACTTCGACAAACGGTCCAATGCGCTTTGATGCTGACGGCAATGTCGACATTCTCGCCCCAATTTCAATTGGTGATGACTTTGTGGTGACTGGCTCGGATATTACCATCGGCGCAGATGTTACCAACGATAACGAGTTGAGCTTTATCGCAACTGGGACGCTAAACATCGGACAATTTGGAAACCCTATTTCCATCAATTCCAGCGGGGCCACTCTGGCTTTCGGAGCAGGCAGCGATATCGAAATGTTCCCGGATTCCGAGGTTGTAAGCAGTTTCGGCGATCTCGAGTTTACTGCGGGTGACGTCATCATCATCGAAGACCTGACGACGACCGACGGTGATATCGTCTTGTCTCCCAATACGGATATGGTGGCTGGTGGCTTTGATCTTGCAATTCTTGGCGAAGTTACCACGGACACCGGAAACATTACGATTAACGCTGAAAACCTTGTTGAATTTGAAGGTCCGCTTTCTGCACCGGGTGGTCGGCTTGCGATCAATGTAAATGGCGCGTTCCCAGACATTGAGGTATCAACCGGAGCGGCAATCGATGTCGACGAATTCGTTCTCAGTGGGGGTAACTGGTTTCAGGTCGATCCGAATCTGGCATCCTTCGACGCCAACAATTTTGTTCTTCAAGACGGGGTGAGTTTCCTACGTGTACTAGGTGGCACCGGGCAGAACAGCCCCATCATCGACCCTTATCTTATTGGTGACATCTATGGTCTTCAGGGGCTCTCGACGCTCACTTTTGATGTAGTAGAACTCGCCAACGATATCGACGCGTCCGTCACCTCGACGTGGGAATCCTTGGCTCCACTAACCAACGGATTCCGCAATTCAGGGTTCGTGCCGTTTTTCTTCAACGACGATATCGATGGTCAAGGCTATGATATCACCGGCCTCTTCGTCCGGCAGTACCCAGCGGCGGGGGGCGGCAATGCCGGTCTGTTCAGCGCCGTGGGCGACAATGCCCGCATCACCAACTTCAGCATCCTGAACGCGGATGTTGCCGGGGACAATGTCGGCATCCTCGCAGGCGAGAATGGTGGCTTCACCCAAGGCATTGAAGTTACAGGTACGGTTGTCACGTATGGCGAGAACGGCGGTGGTCTGAACGGTTTGATGCCCTTCGGTATCACCCGCGACAGTTCCGCGGATGTAGACGTCTCCGATGCAGTAGACCCGTCCGAAGGTGTGTCTGGCAACCCAGTCGGCCTCGTCAATCTTGGCGGGCTGGTCGGGCTCAATGATGGCGATATCATCAGCTCCAAAAGCACTGGCAGTGTGACCATCACAGCGGCAGCCGAAGGGTTCGCTGGTGGGCTTGTCGGACGCAACGAAGATATCATTCAGGACGTCTATTCAAGCGCCTCTGTTACGGCGGACAGCTCGGATCCCTCCGCCGAAGCGACCATTGGCGGGCTGGTGGGCGACAACCAGCCGGGCGGAACGATCGTGAACGGGCTGGCCACCGGTGCCGTCACGCTCGCCCCTGGGTGTTGTGGCGGGTTCGGCATCGCCAACGGCCTCGTCGGAGAGGACGACGGTTCTTCCGACCAGAGCATTCTATCGTCGTTCTGGAATCGTGAAACCACGGGGCAACTCCTCAGTGGGCAAGACGGCGAGATGCTTGGTAGCACCAACGCTATGGGGCAGTTCGAAGGTGCCTTTTCCGAAACCACAGCAAGCCTGAACGACGCCTTCAACTTCACCTTCGCCGCGTTCGTTTCCGGCTGGGATTTCGCCAATACCTGGTCCTATCCCCTCGACGGTTTAGATCATGCGCGGCTCTACTCGGTGGACCCGGTCATTTCTGCGGTAAGCACCGTATTCCCGAATCCTGTCTTCACCTACAACGGCACAGTTAACCAGGTGCTGGCAGAAGCCATCAACAACGGCGGCACGGGCGACTTCTTCTTCGGTCCGGTGGGGGACTCCGGCGCGCCACCGATCGCAAGCGTGCCAATCATCTTGTCGGGGCCGAATGTCGGTCCGCAAACTTTCACCTTCCCCACCGCTTTCACCAGCAATCTTGGGCAAGCATACACTGTACGTTCCCTTCCAACGGATGCCACAGTGAACCCGGCTCCGCTGACCGTCACAGTTAATGATACTCAGAAACAATTCGGTAACCAGCTTGCATTTTCCGATGTCAACATCAGCACCGAAACGCTATTCGGCAGCGATGCGATTACAAGCGCCGATGTTGTCAGCGCAGGAAATGAAACCGACACACCGATATCGGAAGAGGAGTACTTCCTCTCGCTTACCAATCTCGCCGGCCCCGGCCTGACGAACTACAGCGTTTCTGTTATACCGGGTCGTTTGCGTGTAATACCACGCGATGTGAACGTCATCATCAACGATGCCACAAAGACTTATGGGGAAGAATTGACGTTCAGCGGTGATGAGTTCACGTCCACTGGGCTTATTAACGGCGACATCCTCACCTCGTTAAACATCACGAGCGAAGGTGCTGCGGCGACCGCACAAGTCGAGGGTAGCCCGTTCGATATCCTTGGCACTGAACCGGTCGGTACAGGATTGCAGAATTACACAATTAACATCGTGCCTGGCATCCTGACGATCACGCCGGCACCGCTGACCATCACTGCTGACGATCAGACCAAAGCCGCAGGTGCCAGCTTCACCTTTGCCGGGACCGAATTCACTGTTGAAGGTCTATTGAACGACGATACTGTGACCTCCGCGACCCTGAACAGCGTTGCGATTGACCCCGACACGCCGATCACAGGGGATACCGGGATCGCGATCCTGATCACCGATCCCCAAGGCAGCGGCCTTGATAACTACACGGTCACTCTCGTGAATGGCGTCTTCATCGTCGCGCCAGGAAACCTGACCATCACCGCCAATGACCAGACCAAAGTCTACGGCGATACTTTTGCCTTCGACGGCAGCGAATTTACCGTTGTCGGGCTGGCAGAAGGGGACAGTGTGGACAGCGTGACCCTGACCAGTGACGGGGCGGACGCAAACGCGCAGGTGGCGGATGGTCCCTTCCTGATCACGCCAAGTGATGCGGTGGGAACGGGCCTCGAAAAATACACGCTGGTCTTTGCCGATGGCAGCTTTACTGTCACACCTGCACCACTAACCGTCAGTGCTGACGACCAAAGCAAACCCCAAGGGACCGCTTTTGTCTTTAGCGGGACCGAATTCACGACAGCAGGTTTGCTCAATGCCGATACGGTCGACAGCGCGATCTTGAGTAGTGAGGGCGCAGATGCCACAGCGCAGGCGGACGACAGTCCTTTTGCAATCACAATCGGTGATGTTTCTGGCAGCGGTCTGACCAACTATGACATCGCGACCGTTGATGGCGCCTTTACCGTCACACAGACCATCATTCCGCCCGTGATCAACCCGAACCCAAGCGGTGGCCCATCGATCAACAACCCGCCTGATCGGATCAACATCTCCTTCCCTGACGCAAGCGGAACGCCAGGTGGGATCCAGAGCCGGCCCGGCGGGGCTGGACCGCAGCAAAGCCTGCCCGATGCCGAAGCCACATTTGAAGCGGTAGACGACATTTCGGATAGTCTGGAACTGGCGGTACAATCCTGCGGCTCGGCGGATCAGGACTTTGCCAACTATATGGCCTGCCTCAGCGAATCGCTGGACACCTATTCCAACGCGCTGGATGAAATCGCCAATGATCTGCCCTCGGGACTGGAAACCGTATCGGCCACGATCCGTACTGCGCGGGATGCCGTGGATGCGGCGGCCGCACGCGCCACACGTCGTCTGGCCACCGCTACCACGGATGCACAGCGCCGTGCAATCCAGCGCGATGCGGTGAACGAGGCGCGCGGCGCCATTGACACGGCCAAGACCGAGATCCGCAAGGCGATCTCTCTGATCCGTGCCGATGATCCCGAAGTCGCTGCCGTACAGCGCCAGACAGGGGCCCGCATCGTTCAGGCTTTTGATGCGGTCGATTCCTCGCTGGCCCGCGCCGTTGATCTGTAATCGGAGTGCCCCATGCGCCTTGACCTGCTGATCCGATGCTTTCTGGTACTCGGTCTGTTGTTGCCGGGCCTGGCCGCCGCGCAGTCTACGGGTGAGCGCCGGGTCGCGTTGATTATCGGCAATTCCGACTACGAGCACGTCACACCGCTTGATAATCCGGGCAATGACGCCACGGATATTTCAGTGGCACTCGAGGGGTTGGGGTTTGACGTTTTCCTTGGGTTGGATGTAACCGAAATGGAGACCGAAGGACTGGTCGAGGGTTTTTCAAAAGCGATCCAGACAGCGGACGTATCCTTGTTCTACTACGCAGGGCATGGGTTTCAGGTGGGGGGGCAGAACTATCTGGTACCCACCGATGCGCAAATCCAAAAACCCGAGGATATTCAGGATCAGACCATTCGCCTGAACGCTGTGCTGGACCAAATGGCGCAGGCGCCCGGCATCAAATTCGTGTTCCTCGATGCCTGCCGCAATGATCCTTTTGAGGGCGTGGTCTCTGCTGTGTCCGAAGGGCTGGCGCAGATCGGCGATGCGCAGGACTTTCTAATCTCATTTGCGACACAGCCCGACAACGTGGCCTATGACGGCAGCGGGCGGAACAGCTATTTCACCAAGGCCCTGTTGGGCCATATCTATACACCCGGTCTGACAATCAATGACCTTATGATCTCGGTGCGGCGCGATGTACTGGCGGCCACCGGCGGGCGGCAAATCCCTTGGGAAAATTCGTCGCTGACACGTCAGTTCCAGTTTGATCCGCGCCCCAACACCATGTCGTCTGAAACGCTGCTTTGGCAGGTCGCCGCAAACGCAGGCGACCCTCAGTTGATGAAACTCTACGCCGAACGCTATCCCGGTGGTGCGCACGCGCAAGAGGTCATGGCGTTCCTCGATCCAGCGGGTCCGGGCGGTGAGGCCCTGTCCCGAGACTACTCTCCCCAAGAACGCGACGCACAAGAAGAACGCCTATGGCAATTGGCGCGGCGCAGCCGGATGCGGCCCTTGGTTCAATTCTACCTCGATCAATATCCCGAAGGGACTTATGCCGCGGATGCCGGACGCCTGATCGCAACCATGCCTGTGGAGGACGAAGGCGGTGCCGGGCCTTTGTGCGAAAGACTGGCCACCCATCCGCGTGATGCGACCGCCAGCACGGCAGGCGTGCCATTTGGCCGGTTACAGCAGAACGCCCTGTCCGCCATTCAGGCCTGTCAGGCCGCCGCAACCGCGCATCCCGAATTGCCCCATTATACCGCGCTGCTGGCCCGTGCGACCGTGGCCGCAGGCGATACCGACCGCGCGATCCAGCTTTATCGCGAGGCAGCAACGCGGGGCGATCTGCGCGCTATGGTCAGCCTTGGTCTAATGACCGAGGCCGGACGTGGTGTGCCACCCAGCTTGACCGAAGCCTTGCGGCTTTATCAACGCGCCGCCAGCCTTGGCAGTGCCGATGGCAAGATCAACCTGGCCGTGGCCCTGTTCGAGGGCATCGGCGTTGAGAAGAACGAGGATGAAGCGATCCGCCTGCTGAATGAAGCCGCCGATCTCGGCTCTCCGATCGCGACCTTCAATCTGGGCGTTCTGGCGCGTGACGGTGTCACCGGAGCGCCAGAACAGGCTTTGAGCTATTTCGAACGCGCCATCAAGGCGGGCGAACCACGCGCCTATATGGCCAGCGCCATTTTGCTGGATGAAGGCCGCATCGCGCCCCGCAATCCCGTTGCGGCGGCGAACATGCTGTTGCGCGGTGCCGCGGAAGACAGCGGTCAGACCATCGAGGAACTGACCCAACGTAGCGATGACTGGTCGCGTGATACAATTGCGGCGGTACAGGAACGGCTCAAGGCGGCCGGGTTCTATACCAGCACCATCGACGGGCGCAGCGGCCCGAATTTTGTAGCAGCGCTGGAGTCTTGGCGTAATGGCGGGTTTGAACCGGGCGTGTTGGTGGAGTAACTTCGGCGAATGCAAGACCCCGCACGACTGGAGCAACCAAAGGACAGCATGTGACCTCCGAGACACCCCTTGCGCGGCGGCGCCTGCGCACCTGGCTGCGCCTCTTGCGCGTCACGCGCAGCACCGAAAACCAGTTGCGCGAGTTCATGCGGCTTAATCACGAAACCACCCTGCCCCGTTTTGACGTGATGGCAGCGCTCTACAGCAGTCCCGACCCAATGAAGATGTCTGACCTTAGCAAGCGTTTGCTGGTCTCGAACGGCAATGCCTCGACCGTCGTGAACCGGCTGGAAAAGGACGGGCTGGTACAACGCACCGCAGAACAACAGGACCGCCGTGTGGTTCTGGTCGATCTGACGCCCGAGGGCCGCCGCCAATTTCAAGCACAGGCCAAAGGTCACGAAGCGGTGGTCGATGATATCTTCTCCGAACTCGATCATGCAGACCTCGATCTGATCCGCGATCTGCTGCACCGCGCCGAGGCACGCGAAAAGGTTTAAACTTAAATCATCTGTTGCCCATGCCGCTGCAATTGTTACCATCAGACGGTACCAGCACAGGGAGAACCAGAACCATGACACGGGAAAACCACCGCGAAGATGTCGCGGGCCGCGCCAATGTCGAGGATACACCCGAACTGCTGGCTTATTACGATGAACTTGACAGCCATCATACCGGCGCGCTTTGGACCGTCGCTAACAAGATCGAACCCTGGGAGCCGCAATCGCAATCCGTGCCGGTGCTGTGGCGCTATGCCGATCTGCGCGAGAAAGTCCTGCGCTCTGTCGATCTGGTCACGCCTGAAAAAGCGGGCCGCCGTGTCATTTATCTTAACAATCCTGGCCGCACCGATGTCTCTGCCGCAGTGGGCTGGATCTACGGTGGGTTGCAAGTGATGAACCCCGGTGAAAAAGCTACCGCGCACCGCCATTCCGCCTCTGCCATCCGCTTTATCATGGAAGGGTCTGGCGCCTATACGGTCGTAGACGGCCACAAGATGACACTGGGCCAGAACGACTTTGTCCTGACCCCGAACGGCACTTGGCACGAACACGCGGTCGAAGAAACCGGCACGCCGTGCATCTGGCAGGACGGTCTGGATATCCCTTTCGTCAACGCGATGGAGGCGAACTTTTTTGAAGTCCACCCCGACCTGAGCGAGCCTGTCGCCTTTCCCGTTGATGACATGACCAAGACATGGGGCAATGCCGGACTGACGCCGGGTGGCGGCGCGTGGGACAAAGGCTATTCGCCGATGTTCAAATACGAATGGGACCGCACTTATGAGGCGTTGAACGCCTATGCCAGTGCCTCTGATCCATCGCCGTTTGACGGCACGCTGATGGAATATGTGAACCCCACCACCAACGGTGCGGTGATGAAAACCATGGGTGCCAGCATGCAGCGGTTGGCCCCATCCGAGCGTACAAAAGCGCACCGCCATACCGGCAGCTATCTCTATCAGGTCGCCAAGGGGTCGGGGTATTCCATCATCAACGGTCAGCGTTTCGATTGGACCGAACGTGATATTTTCTGCGTGCCCTCCTGGGCCTGGCACGAACATGGCAATACATCCGACAGCGACGATGCGGTGTTGTTTTGCCTGAATGATTTGCCTGTCATCCGCGCCATGGGTCTCTACCGCGAAGAGGCACTTGGCGACAATGGCGGCCACCAACCTACCTGAACCTGGAAAGATCGAATATGAAACTTGTCACCTACCGCACCCATATCGAAGCCGAGGCCCGTCTGGGCGTGATCGAAGACGACATCGTCGTCGACGTGGCCGGGTTTGGCGAATATGCGGGCCTTGATCTGCCCTCACGGATGCTGGATTTTATCGACCTTGGGCCAGTGGCCGTCCGACAACTCAGTGATGCGTTGCAATTGGCCGAAGGCGACTGGGGCAATGCGCTTGCCCTGCCTCTGGCTACCGTCACGCTGCTGGCCCCGATCCCGCGCCCACGCAAAAACATCTTCGGCATTGGTCTGAACTATCTCGACCATATCGCTGAAAGCTCCTCGGCGCTTGATACTGCCCCTGATCTGCCCAAAGAACCGGTGGTGTTTTCCAAACCCCCTACCGCCGTTATTGGCCCCGGTGACCCCGTGCGACATGACGCAAATATGACCCAGCAGCTTGATTGGGAAGTTGAGCTGGCCGTCATCATGGGCACCACCGCCAGCCATGCCAAACGCGAGACCGCGCTGGATCATGTGTTCGGCTATTCGATCATGATCGACGTCTCGGCCCGCGACAACCGGCGCGCGGGACAGTGGATTTTCTCCAAGGGGATGGACAGCTACGCGCCCTTCGGCCCTTGCATCGTGACCGCTGATGAAATCCCCGATCCGCAAACGCTTGACCTTTGGCTGACAGTGAATGGCGTGGAAAAGCAGCGCTCGAACACGGCCAAGATGCTGTTCAAAGTGGACGAACTGATTGCCGATCTGTCCAAGGGCATCACGCTGGAACCCGGTGATATCATCGCATCCGGCACGCCCGAAGGTGTGGGCGCGGGCCGCAATCCGCAGGAATTCATGTGGCCCGGCGATGTGATGGAGGCGCATGTCGAAGGCATCGGCACGATCCGTCACCCGATCATCAACACCACCAGTTTTGAATGACGCAGTACCCGATTGATCCGCAGATAGACTATGATTTCAACGCCCGCGAAAGCGTCGCCTCCTTTGACGATGAATTCGCGGCCCTCGGGCGGCTGAGCGATCAGGCCCGCGCCAATGTGCCCTGCCAGCGCGATCTGGTGTTTGATCCCGCCAGCGGCAGCGCGCTTGACCTATACGGCGCGGGTAACGGGCGGCCGGTGTTTCTGTGGATACACGGCGGCTATTGGCGGATTGGTACGAAGGAGGGCAATGCCTTTGCGGCGCCGGGTCTGGTGGCCCAAGGCATCGCGGTTGCCGTGATGGATTATTCGCTGGCCCCCGCCGTGACGCTGGACCAGATCGTACATGAAGTGCGGCTGGCCGTCGCGTGGCTGCGCCGCGAGGGGCCAGGGTTGGGCCTTGATACGCGAAAAATCCATGTGGGCGGCTCTTCTGCAGGCGGGCATCTGACCGGGGCAGTTCTGGCCGGTGGGTGGCATGCTGAATATGGATTGCCCGAGAGTAGCATCGGCGCTGCCCTGGCGCTTAGCGGGATATTCGATCTGGAACCTTTGCTGCACACGCAGGTGAACGGCTGGATGGATATGGACATGGAAACGGTGGCAGCGCTGTCACCCATCCGGCATATTCCGGCCCGAACGGATGCGCAGCTGCTCATTTCTGTCGGGGGGGAAGAGCGTAATGGCTTCCTGCGCGAAACAGCCGCCTACCACGACGCTTGGACAAAAGCCGGACACAAGGCGGACCTGATCGACATGCCCGGCTACAATCACTTCGATATCACCGGAACACTCGCGGACCTCGACGCCACACTTGTGCAGCGCACCGCGCAAGCGATCCGCAGCTATAGCTGACCTTAAGCTGCCGCTTTCACGATCCGCGCGTCTATCCGCTGCCGCAAGACATCAGGCCAAGGCGTGGATTTGCCCTGCGCGTCTGTCAAAACCAAGGTTGAGGTCGCTAGAAACCGGCGTTGCCCTTCACAGGTCGCTTCGGTCTGAATGCCAAGGCTTGATCGCCCCAAACGGGTGCAGGTCAACGCGAGCTCCAGATGATCGCCATGGCGGCTGGGTGCGGTAAACTGCACCGAAATCTCGGCTGTCGGCACACCACCGTTCTTGTGCAAATCCTCGAAAGGGCACTCGAGCGCATCGTCGAAAAACGCCTCGACGCAGTCGTTGATCATCTCGAAATAACGCGGATAGAAAACGATCCCCGCAGGGTCGCAATGCTTGAACTTCACTTTTTGCGGCATGACAAAGCGCATGGCTTTTCCTTGATCTGAAACGCAACCCTTCGCGATGCCAAACGACATAGCCTTTCCCCTGCCCCGGGCGCTGCGTCAAAGCACCGCAGTCGCCTCGATTTCGACCAAAGCCTCGTCTTCGACAAGCCCGGCAACCACCACCATCGTCATGGCCGGAAAATGCCGGCCCAGAACCTTGCGGTACACCTCGCCCACCTCACGCTGACGCGCGACGTATTCCTTTTTGTCGACTACGTACCAGGTCAACCGCACCAGATCTTCGATCTGGCCGCCCGCCGCTTCCAGCACGGCCACAATGTTGCGCAATGCTTGCTCCATCTGCCCGATAAAATCATGTGTCTCGAACACCTGATCCGCGGTCCAGCCGATCTGGCCGCCGATGAACAGATGGTTGTCCGCCGTTTTCATGCCATTGGCATAGCCTTTGGCCTTCGCCCATCCCTCTGGCTGGATCACATCATGTGGCATCGGTTCACTCCCTTTGTCGTTCGTCCTGCGCAGGTCGCCCTGCATATCAACTTGTCATATTCCCAGATGCCGGTCGCGCACATCTGCGTCCAGATCCGTCATCGCGCCGTCCCAGACAGATTTGCCCCGCTCAAGGATCACCACCCGGTCTGCGATCCGGCGTAGCTCGCTAAGCGTCTTGTCGACCACCAGGATAGAAAGATCACCGCTTTGCTTGAGCGTAGCGATGGCGGCCCAGATCTCTTGTCGGACCACGGGGGCCAATCCCTCTGTCGCTTCGTCCAGGATCAGCAAACGCGGGTTCGTCATCAGCGCCCGCCCGATGGCCAACATCTGTTGTTCGCCGCCCGACAAAGATCCAGCCAATTGGGTGCTGCGTTCCTTGAGACGCGGAAACAGCGCGTGCACCTTGTCAAAGTCCCATGCACCCGGCCGCGCTGAGGCATAGAGGTTCTCGTAAACCGACAGGTTCGTGAAACAGCGCCGCCCCTCGGGCACCAGCCCCAGTCCCATCCGCGCGGCCCGGTGCGCGGGCAGTCCGGCAAGGTCCTGACCCGCGAATGTCACCTGCCCCATCGGGTTTTTCAGCAAACGGCAGATCACCTTGATCGTTGTGGATTTCCCCATGCCATTGCGCCCCATCAGGGCAACGACACTGCCTTCGGCTATCTCCAGATTAACACCGAACAGCGCCTGCGAGGCCCCGTAATGCGCGGTTACGCCTTTGAGAGAAAGCAAGCTCATGCCGCGTCCTCTTCACCCAGGTAGGCCGTGCGCACATCCGGGTTGGCGCGTATGTCGTCGACACTGCCGGTCGCGATGATCTTGCCGTAGACAAGCACTGAAATCCGGTCAGCGCAGGCAAAGATCGCGTCCATATCGTGTTCGACCAGAAGGATCGGGGCCTGATGCTTGAGCTCCTGCAAAAAGCGGGTCAGCGCCTTTGATCCTTCGGCCCCCATGCCCGCCATCGGCTCATCCATCAAGAACGCCTTCGGCGCGAGGGTCAGGGCCACGGCCACCTCCAGTTGACGGCGCTGACCATGCGACAGCTCGGCGGTGATCGTCGCCTCATCCTCTTCCAACCCCACTTGCGCAAGCGCCGCCCGCGCTTGTGACAACAACCCGGCATTCTTCATCGCGGGGCGGAAGAACGAGAAAACCGAACCGCGTTGCCCGATGGCACCCAGAACCGCATTTTCCAAAACCGTCAGATCCATTGCGAGAGCAGATATTTGAAAGGTGCGCGCGAGACCTAAACGTGCACGCTCTGCTACGCTATGGCGCGTTACGTCCTGATCCAGAAAAGTCACGCTGCCGCTATCGGGCCGCAAGCCACCTGCAATCTGTTTGATCAACGTCGACTTGCCCGCACCATTCGGTCCGATCAGTGCATGAATTTCGCCCTGCCGCAGATCAAGCGTAATGCCGTCACTGGCTTTAAGCGCCCCGAAACTCTTGTGAATATCGCTGACGCGCAGGATGCTATCCGCCATGGTGCGTCTCCTTCTTCGCCAGCTTGCCGATGATGCCGCCCTTGGCAAACAGCACCATTCCCAACAGGATAGCGCCCAGATAGATAAACCAATAGTCCGACAGCCCACCCAAAAAATGCTCGAGCAAGATGTAGACCGCAGCACCGACAACCGGGCCGAACAGCCGTGCAACACCACCCAGAATGATAAAGATCATGATCTCGCCAGAGATCGCCCAGCTGAACATCGTGGGGCTGACGAAGCGGTTGAGGTCGGCGAAAAGCGCCCCCGCCAAACCCGTGATCGCGCCGGAGATCACGAAGGCAACCAACCGAAGTTTATAGACGTTGATGCCTACGGTGCGGGCGCGTTCCTCGTTCTGGTGCGCCCCGTTCAGCGCCAGACCAAAGGGCGATTTATTCAACCGGTCCACAAACAAAAGCACCAGACAGAGAATGGCGAAGCAAATGCCGAAAAACTGGATCGGGTCCAGCGTGTTCAGCCCCGGAAACTGGTTGCGCACATAGATCGACAGGCCGTCCTCGCCGCCATAGGCAGGCCAACTGATAGCGAAATAGTAAAACATCTGCCCGAACGCGAGCGTAACCATGATAAAATACACGCCCGATGTCCGCAGGCTCAGCGCACCAATCAGCAGCGCCAGAAGCGCGGAACTGACAACCGCAACCACCCAGATCACCGGCATGGAGTTGGTCCCTTCGATCAGGAACGCCCCGTCGAAAATCGGATCGTAGTTTTGTGCGTGGCTGGCCAGAATACCCATCGCATAGCCGCCCATCCCGAAATAGGCCGCATGCCCAAAGCTGACCAAACCGCCCTGCCCCAGCGCAAGGTTCAACCCCACACCTGCCAGCGCAAAGATCACCGCGCGGGTGGCCAGCGTGATCGTGAAGGGTTCGTTCATCACATAGGCATAGGCGGGAACGGCCACCAACAGACACAGAATGACGATGTTCAGGGTGCCTTCGCGGATCATCTCAAGCGCTCCCGAAAAGGCCGGTGGGTTTAAAGATCAGTACCCCCGCCATGAGAATATAGATCAGCATGGACGCCAGTGCCGAGCCAACGGTCGTCGCGGCAGAGCCGTCCATGAAACTGCTGAACAGAACGGGCAACAGCGTACGCCCCAGCGTGTCGGTCAGCCCGACCAGAATTGCGCCGGCCAGCGCACCGCGAATGGACCCGATGCCGCCGATGACAATCACGACGAAGGCAAGGATCAGCACCGGCTCGCCCATACCGACCTCGACCGATTGGATCGCGCCGACCAGAGCACCGGACAAACCCGCGAGCGCCGCCCCCAGCGCAAAAACCATTGTATAGAGCACTGAAATATCCACGCCCAAAGCACCAATCATCTCGCGGTCGTTCTCTCCCGCTCTGATGCGCATACCGACACGGGTTTTGGAAATCAGCAGATAGAGCCCAAGTGCCACCGCGAGACCGATCAGAATGATCGTCAGCCGGTAAAGCGAATATTCAATGCCCCCCGGCAAGATGACCGTGCCTTTCAGCACAGCAGGAATGTCGAGAAACAGCGGGAAGGAACCAAAGGTCCAGCGGGTCGCTTCGGAAAAAATCAGGATCAGCGCGAAGGTCGCAAGGACCTGATCCAGATGGTCGCGTTTATACAGCCGCCGGATCACCGTCATCTCGACAATCACGCCAAATATGGCCGCAGCAATCAGGCTGGCAATCAGCGCCAGCAGGAAATTCCCGCTCCACCCCGCAACCGCAGCTGCGGCAAACGCCCCGATCATATAAAGCGAACCATGCGCGAGATTGATCAAGCCCATAACACCAAAAATCAACGTCAGCCCGGCGGCCATCAGGAACAGCATCACCCCGAACTGCAAACCGTTCAGGATCTGTTCGATCAAAAGGATTGTGCTCATGCGGTCCCCCGGCAAAATGGCTTCCGGCGACCAAACCGCCGAAAGCCTGACCGATTACCAGTCCAGCGCACACTCGGTGGCATAGACATCCTGACGGTCTTCCAGAGCGACTTCGACGGCGGTGTTGATAAAGGTGCCATCATCCAACTGGATCACCTTACGGACCCAGAAATCCTGGATAGGGTGCTGGTTATTGCCGAATTTGAAATCCCCGCGGGTGGAGGTGAAATCAGCCTCGCGCAGGGCCGCGCGGAAGGCATCGGCATCCTTGACATCCGCCTTGGTAGCCGCCGATGCGATCAACAAACCGGTGTCGAACCCCTGCTGCGCATAGATCGACGGGATGCGACCGTAAGCTTCTTTGAAGCTTTCGACGAAGGCCCGGCTGGCGTCATTGTCCAGATCAGGCGCCCATTGCGCCGTGTTCAACACACCTTCGGCGGCCGCACCGACCGCTGGCAGAATGGTCTGGTCAAAGCTGAAAGCCGGACCGACCAAAGGAAGGTCCACACCGCTGTCCGCGTATTGCTTGAGGAAGGAAATCCCCATACCGCCAGGCGCAAAGAAGAAAATGCCATCGGCGTCAGAGGCACGCATCTGTGCAATCTCGGCGGCATAATCGGTCTGGCCCAGTTTGGTGAAAACCTCCTGCGCGACCTCGCCCTCAAAAGTGCGTTTGAACCCGGTCAGCGCATCCTGCCCAGCGGGATAGTTCGGGGCCCAGATAAAGGCTTTCTTGATGCCCATCTTGTTGGCGGTCGCCCCCGCAGCCTCGTGCGGACCATCGTTCTGCCATGCGACGTTAAAATAGTTTTCATGACATCCGCGTCCGGCAAGCTGTGCCGGGCCCGCGTTAGGCGAGATGTAAAACTTGCCCTGCGCCGTGGCCGAAGGTGCCACCGCCAGCGCGAGGTTGGAGAAAACGATACCTGTCAGGATATCAACCTTCTCTGACTGGATCATCTTGTCAGCGACCTGCACAGCGATGTCCGGCTTTCTCTGATCATCCTCAACGACAACTTCGATTCCGGCATTACCTGACTGTTCAATTGCGAGCAGGAAACCATCGCGGATATCGACACCCAGACCGGCACCCCCCCCCGTCAGTGTCGTGAGCATACCAACCTTAAGTTTCCCGGCGTGGCCATCTGCGACAGCAACCTGGCCGAGCGACAAAGCCAAAGCTGTCGCCGCTCCCAAAGCCTTGACCGTACGTTTTGCGTTCTTCGAAATCATATTTTTCTCCCGGTTAATCGGATGCATTTGTGCATCTCTTAAAGCAGTTTGCGCCCGCAAGTGACGAAATGAAATGGGTTTCTGATACAAAACGTACGGCACCACCGTTATTACTTCAAGTTCAAAATATATCAGCTTGAAGCTTTGATGGCTCACTGCATCGCAGAAATCGACCTGCAGGTTCAGGCGCTCTATCCCGACCACCGCGCCCTGCGGCAAAAAAGCTCGGGACAGGGTAGGGAATGACCGCCTGTCGCACACTTGTGTTCATCAATAAAAAACGGCGCTGAAATTCCAGCGCCGTTCCAAATTCAAGTAAATCCAGTTTGGACAGGGTCAGTTGGTTACGTCTTCCGCTTCAACTTCCGGACCTACCGAAACGATATAGGCCCAGACGTTTTTAGCGTCTGTTTCGTCGCCCAGTTTGAACGACATTTTTGAGCGGGCACGCTTGTCGTCATTGTACTCGCGCAGGAATGCACGGGGATCAGCAACGTAGCTGACAAAATTCGCTTCGTTCCACTCCAGACCGTTTTCACCCGCTTCGACAAGTGCATCGCCGTACTTGCGACCGAAATCTTCATCGCCACCGGCAACGCGTGTATGGAGCCCGTACAGGTTCGGCCCGGTACGCCCCCCTTTGACGATCACATCACCATCAGCACTCACGATGCCATGGCAGGCTTTGCACTTTGAAAAGACGCCTTCGCCTTCAGCGGCGTCCCCTGTTGCATGGCCATCAGCAAACGCCGAGCCGGCCATCAATGCAAATCCTACGGCGGCAGTTCTCAATATCTTCATTTGCAGTCTCCCATTTATCTGGTCTCGCTATCCGAACCTAGCGCGGTTCCGGCCAAGTCCAAGTCTGCTCAAAACGAATCTCGTATCCCATGATCGTAAGGCAATTTCCCCAGCCCCGCCTATCAAATACAACAACACGTCAGTCCAGGGTTGCCCTATGAGAGTTTTATCCCATATCACCCCGCGCGCCCTGCCCGTCCCCGCGGCACTGTTAAGACGGGTCAAAGCCTGGTCCATGGCCAACCTCATGATCAGCATCAAGAACCTTGTACATCTCGTTGGCCATGTGTCAGAAACGCGCACCTGAAAGATCCCTGCAATGGACGGCAGCATGCAGCCCACCGACATCATGATCCCCGCCTGGGTGGAAGGCGTGCTCACACCGGTGGAAAAGCTGGCTGCCCATCAACGCGGCTTGCGCCATCTGGCGGTGTCGGTCTTTGTGGTGCGCGACGGTGCAATCCTGCTCCAGCGCCGCGCCTTGGGCAAATATCACACGCCCGGCCTATGGGCGAACACCTGCTGCACACACCCCGCCTGGGGCGAAAACCCGTTGGCTTGCGCCCACCGCCGCGTGGATGAAGAGCTTGGCATCACCGGCGTCACACTCACCCACCGCGGCCAGGTCGAATACCGCGCAGATGTCGGCAATGGTCTGACGGAACATGAAGTTGTCGAGGTCTATCTGGCACAGGCTGCCGACGATATGCCACTAGCCCCGAACCCCGATGAGGTGATGGACACGCGCTGGGTCACGCCCACAACCCTCGCCACCGAGATCGCCGCAACGCCTAACAAATTCACCCCCTGGCTGCGCATCTATCTCGACAAGCACCACAACATGA
The DNA here is from genome assembly GCF_000622365.1 of Sulfitobacter noctilucae. GTDB lineage: Bacteria > Pseudomonadota > Alphaproteobacteria > Rhodobacterales > Rhodobacteraceae > Sulfitobacter > Sulfitobacter noctilucae. Next base: position 44,318 of record NZ_JASC01000005.1, read on the forward strand.
TCCTCGGCACCGCCTGAACACAAACGCTTTCTCTGTTTGGCCCTATATCCTGCAGAACGCGAGATAGCGGCTCGCCCATTTTTCCCAAAGAAAAATGATAAGATCGAACGCGCGCCTTGCGCGCTAATCTGTAAAGACAAGACAGGTATTTCGACATCGCTCGAACAGGCGGTGCGATACTCATCTCATTACCTTGGATTACCAACATACGCCGCCCGTCGACTTCTGCGTTGTCATCGCCTTATAGGGCCCTATCACCCACCCCAGCGGCCTAAGCTACAAACGGGCGGCGGACCCGAACTATTGTGAGCCTAATACCCGGTCTAGAGCCTGCCAAGGCTGCCATTCGAATGGGCCGGAGCCTTATCATTCTACGCTAACCCGCTGCCGTGCGAATTTGGTAGTGAACAACATTGCAAGCCAGATTAAAGCCGCCCACACGATCTGGCGGCGTCCCTGTGGAGATATCGTGTTTCCCTCCCCGCACCGATGCACTTGCTAGGACTTCTGTGTTTAGTCAGTCATAAGAGAATTGAAGGGTAGATTGGCTCGGATGCTGGCCTTTATTCGGCGGAAAGAGACACAAAGTATTGAAATTAAACAGCAATAAAGCTCTGTCCCCGCGGGGACAGATCGCGTCAGGCTTCTAATTCGGTTAAAAACGCTGCGACGGCCTTTTCCAGCCGCTTCCGCTCGATCCCGGAGAAGTCGCGTTCCAACCGCAGCTCGATTCGACCATCGGCGACTGTGCACTTTGCATCCCCATCAGGCCGGCTCAGCCTGAATGTGGTTTTGGCGGCCCGTGCTGTTGGAGCAAGCTTCACCTTCTTCGCAGCAGGCGCGGCCATTTGTGATACAAAGTCGGTCAGCACGGCATGCTCTTGCTGCGCATCGCGGTCCGGCATCGCGGCGAGCATCCGGTTTAACACCCCCTGCCCTTCCGGGTTCTCGTCCAATCGTCGTACCACGGCCAAACCAAGCGCGCGTGGGATCGCATCCACATGGGTGATTTGCCCTTCGGTGGCTGAAAGCAGTCGGACAAAATGCTTGATGTAGCTGCGCTTTTGACGGCCGGATGAGGCAAAAAGCAATTCTACCGCGTGATCGTAGCCTTCGACCTCTGCCGCTTGTTTGCGATAATTGATCGCCAACTGCGCCATTTCACCGAATGAGACACCGCGCCTGACAAGGTTTTCGTCGACCATCTGCCGATAAAGCCGCAGCAGGTTTTCACCCTTCGCATTGATCCCTGCGGGGATGCGCGCGAAATTCTCGTCACCGGTTTCGGCCAACAGTTCGGAATAGGCGGTGAAGCGTCGGAACCCCTGGATCAGTTCATAGGTGTCGCCGACCTGCTCCACCCTGATCGGATTGCTTAGGCCCACGTCGCGGATCGATTGCTTTAGTTCGTCAATTTCCGGATCGCGGCCCGGTGCGCGGTCACGGGTCAGCTTGTCGGTTCTGATCGCGTCGAGCGGAATGAGATCGGTGATCAGCCCGGCCTTCTTCAACCTGACATGCTCATGTGCGAGCGCATCATTTTCCGCCCGGATTGCAGCCTCGGCCGTTTGGCGGGCGTTCAGGGCATCGGCATTTTCCGTGATCGCGGCGGCCATCGGGCCGCGCCGGGCTTCTGTCCCCGCGGGGACAGGTGTAGGTTCCTCGCCCGCGACGTCATCAAAGTTAATGTCAAAACCGCGCTTTTTCTTGCTCATGCCTGATCCTCTAGCTTGTCCCATGCAGTGATAAGATGCCCCTTAAATTCGCCATAAGCCTGATCGAATGACGCGCGCGCGCGCCGCCAGGTCTCGCGGGTCATATCGCGGTAATCTGTCTCATAAATTGAATTCAGAAAGCGCCCGGATTGCTCGACTGCGCGGGTCATTTCGATGGGATGTTCTGCCAATCTGTCGCCGAACACTTTGCCAAAAGCTTGCTGCATCGCGCGGTGCAAATCGTTGTTGGATTCGAAACGGGTCAGCAAGAACCGCACATCCGCAAACACCTTGGGCAACCGCAGCGTCCCCGCGGGGACAGATCCGCCGAACCGCTCGAGGTCTTCCAATGCCTCGGACAGTTGTCCGATGAAGGACGTCGTGGAATCGTATTCCCAATATCCGGGGCCCGAAGGGATATAGAGCACATCCGCCGCAAAGACTGCATTCATGGATTGATAACCGATCGCAGGCGGACAATCGAAAAGCACAAGGTCGTAGGCGTCATTCGGCAGCCCATCCAGGAACCGCGACACAGCCGCAAAGAACGACCATTCCGGGTTCAGGTGCCGGTACTGGGCGCTTGCGAATTCGACGAAAGCCGCGTTGGCGCAAGAGGGCAGGGCGTCAATAGTGGGCCAATTGGTTGGCTTGATGAAGTCGGTGACCCGCAGCTCATTCAGGCCCATCTCGGTAATGGCCGAAGGCAGTTTGCGTTGGGGCAGGGCGGCTCCGCTCTCTGCACCGCGTGTGGCTGCATTCATCCGCTCGGTCTCACGGATCAGATCCCGCGCCATGACACCCCAGACGGTGTATTCTTCGCTGACGTCGTTCAGGCCCATCGAATGGCTCAGCGTGGCTTGAGGGTCAAAATCAACCACCAACACCCGGTAGCCATCCAATGCCGCGGCATGCGCAAAGTGTAGCGCAACGGTGGATTTCCCAGCCCCGCCCTTGAAGTTGGCGATAGCCGCGCGAATTGCCCGCTTTCCTGCCGGCCGTTCTGGCATGAGGGATTTGCGTTTGACCTTCAAACGGCGACGCATCTCGTTGATCTCTTCGAGTGTGTACCAATGCTGGCGTCCATCTTCTTCGGTAAGTCCTTGTGGCAAAGATGGATCCGCAGCCAGTCGCCCGCGAAGCGTAGACTGATTTACCTTGAAGATCAGCTCCGCCACCTCCCAGCTTGAAAACCGGCGCAGGGTCTTTTCGTTCTCGGGCGAAAATGTCTGCTGGCGGATGAACCCCTGCATTTTAAGCGACTGCGCCTGCAGCTTCGCAAGATCTTGATGGGTGAACATGCTCAAATGCCTCTTATTACTTACTTTTCTTCGACTGTCCCCGCGGGGACAGCGCCTTGAGGGCGGCGATATGCACTTCAGGACGCAAATTCACCGCACTTCTTGATTTACGCCGAGTTTGTTAAATTTGTAAATCCCGTTATATAGTAGAAAGATGCTTTTCCTATACGCACACGCGAATCGCATGCTGCACCCGCCCACGACCGCCGAGGACCGAAATTGAGGTGACATGAATATTTCGAGCAGACCCTATTAGGGGACATAAGTCTCTAACTAGGGGTCAGCCAAGATGTCCCTCTATACCTATATACCAAGATATTCTTTTTGAATTTCAGGGTACTTCGGCGATAAGCGAAAGCTAATCCTTGACAGAATCGTCGCTTTGGACGCAAATCAGGGCACGGTCAGCAAAAGCGTTGAGTTGGTGCTAAGGCCGAACCGAACCGGAGAGTTCGGATACCGAGGTGAAGTGGCTTGGCGTTCCTCAGGCTGCAAAGAGCAGGGCACATAAATGCTCCAGACAAAACCAGTCGGGCCGGGGGCTTCGACGCGCAAATACGATTTGATTACGGCTCTTGGGGCACATGCGCTGTCCTTGGGCAAACATGATCAACGTCTTATCCTCCGGCTCATCATTTTGATGACGGCCCGGTACAATTGGGCGCGGGACGAGCTGTCGATGGGCCAGCGCGAAATCGCGCGACTGTGGTCGTGCAACGAACGGACCGTGAAACGTGAATTGGCCAAGCTGCGGGCGTTGGGGTGGCTCGTGGTCAAGCGGCAGGGCGCACGGGGGCGTGTGACAACCTACAGCTTTCAGACGACCGTGATGCTGGATGCGACCAAGAACATCTGGCCAGAGGTCGGACCCGATTTTGTTGTTCGTCTTGAAGGGCCGTCTGCCGAGACTGTCGTGCCATTTCCGGTCAAAGGCACGGTAACGCCACCGGAGATAGATACGGCAACCGAGTGGGGGCTGGCGCGCGCTGTTCTGTATGCCGAGGATGCGGGTCGTTTTGCCGCCTGGATCCAGGCCTTGCGACGGACGGGCAGGGCAGGGGGGCGTGTCACCCTTACAGCCCCCAGCCGCTTTCATGCGGCATATGTCCAAACCCATCTAGAGCCTGTTTTGCTGCGTGCCTGCCGCGAGGTTGATGGCGATGTGACCGCCATCGAAATCGTGGGATAGGGTCGATCAGTTGCCGCGCACGGTGTCGATCATCAGTTGCACATTTTCAGGATCCGCGTCGGGCGTGATCCCGTGGCCAAGATTGAAAATATGCGGCCCGCCCGACAGCGCGTCAACGATCTGGCGGGTTTCAGATACCAGGGCATCGCCGCCCGTCACCATGTGAGAGGATTTGAGGTTACCCTGCACACACCCATCGATCTGCACATTCTTGGCGGCCCACTCCGCGCTGACGCCATCGTCGATGGCAATACAGTCAGCCCCGATGGCCTGATGCGCACCGGCATAGCGTTCACCGGCACCGCGCGGAAAGGCGATGACAGGCACGCCGGGATGCAAGGCATGGATTTCGGAGGTGATACGCTGCATCGGCTTGATTGAATAGGTATCGAAATCAGCGCCTTGCAGGGATCCGGCCCAGCTGTCGAAGATCTTCACCACTTCGGCCCCCCCCTTGATCTGCTCGGACAGGTACAGCACCGTGGCTTCGGTGATCCGGTCCATCACGGCGTCGAACACCGCCCGGTTCTCGGCCTTGAGCGCATGTGCTGGCCCTTGATCTGGCGTGCCTTGGCCCGCGATCATATAGGTGGCAACGGTCCACGGGGCACCTGCGAAGCCGATCAATGTGGTCTCTGACGGCAATCCCTTTGAGAGAATTTTTACCGTCTCGTAGATGGGGCTGAGCGTATCGTGAATGGCCTCAACCGGTTTCAGGGCGTCAACTTCGGCCTGTGTTGTGATGGTGGATAGGCGCGGACCTTCGCCGGTGACAAACCACAAATCCGCGCCAAGCGCCTGAGGGATAAGCAGAATATCCGCAAACAGAATGGCGGCATCAAAACCGTAGCGGCGGATAGGCTGAAACGTTACCTCCGCCGCCAGTTCAGGATTGTAGCACAGCGACAGGAAATCGCCGGCCTGCGCGCGGGTCGCTTTATACTCGGGCAGATAACGGCCCGCCTGTCGCATCATCCAGATCGGAGGGGTCGGCAGGGTCTCGCCCGAGAGCGCACGCAGGATCGTTTTATCTTTGGTCATTCAACTTGTCTTTCGTGGCTACTGGTCTTTTGCGGTACCATGCTTTTTAAGCGAAGGTGATACAAGATTTGTCAGGCGAAGTTTGCAGTTGTACGGAAAGACATGATCAAGGATTTACCCACTCCGCAGAACCCGTTGAACATCGGCACCCGTGGCTCTCCGCTGGCATTGGCGCAAGCCCATGAAACCCGCAAAAGGCTGGCGCATGCCTTCGATTTGCCGTTCGAAGCCTTTACGATTGTTGTGATCAAAACAACAGGGGACAAGATCATTGACCGCCCCTTGAAAGAGATTGGCGGCAAAGGGCTGTTCACCCGCGAGATTGAAGAAGACATGATGGCGGGCAAGATCGACATCGCTGTGCACTCGATGAAGGACATGCCGACCTTGCAGCCCGATGGGCTGATCCTTGATACGTATCTGCCGCGCGAAGATGTGCGCGATGCGTTCATTTCGCCCCGCGTCAAAAGCCTTGATGATCTGGCCGAAGGCACGGTGGTTGGTACGTCAAGCCTGCGCCGCAAAGCCCAGCTTAAACTGAGGCGGCCCGATCTGGAGGTCGTCGAGTTTCGCGGCAATTTGCAAACCCGTTTGATGAAGCTGGAGCAGGGCGTGGCCGAGGCGACTTTCCTTGCCATGGCGGGTCTGAACCGGCTGAACATGGACGAGGTGCCGAAAACGGCGATTGAAGTCGACACCATGCTGCCCGCCGTGGCACAGGGGGCCATCGGAATCGAACGCCGCATGGATGACGCCCGCGTAGCGGAAATGCTGATGGCGATCCATGATGTACCCACAGGCCAGCGTTTGGCAGCCGAACGCGCGTTTCTGGCCGCTTTGGATGGCTCTTGCGAGACGCCGATTGCGGGACTGGCTGTGCTGGAGGACGGCGATATTCATCTGCGCGGCGAAGTACTGCGCCCGGACGGGTCGGAAGCGATTGATGATGCGGTACGTTGCACGATCGAAGACGGTGCCGCCGCAGGGGCGGAAATGGCCGCCAAAATGCTGGCGCAGGCCGGTGACGGGTTTTTCGACTGGCGGGGTTAGGTAGCGCTCAACTTGTTTTCAAACACAGCCAGATAGGCGGGCATTGCTGCTTTGATGCGGAAAGCCAACTAAATGTTCGTTCCCTGGCGTTCTGGGCTCAGACCTTGGCACGGATGTCGCTATGCGGTCTATGATCAAGCTAATTGATAGCCAGTCATCATTTATAACATAATCAGTATTACGAGATAAAGCTGCGCCGTGCCCCCATAGGTCCAACTAGGGAGGTACAGCGGTTGAACAGATGATACCCTAGTACCAAAGCGAGCGTTGATCGCTCAGTCCTTTGGTGTCGCGTTGAACACGAACAGCGGCTCACCACCAATGGTATAGCCATCGATCAACGCCTGAGCGGTACTGCTGGTTAGCCACTCCTCAAGCTTTTGGGCTGCCTCCGCTTTTACATGCGGGTGACGCGCTGGGTCGACCGGAAGGTAGGCGTATTGGTTAAAGAGCACAGGATCGCCGGAAAACAACAAAGCCAAGTCGCCTTTGTTGCCGAAATTGAGCCAGCTGGCACGGTCCGCCAGGATGTAGGCGTCAAAGCCTGCCGCGGTGTTCAGGCTGGCCCCCATGCCTGCGCCGACCGCCTTGTACCATGCAGCAAACTGGTCCGGGTCAAGCGTGGCTTCGTTCCACAGGGCGCGTTCTTTCTTGTGGGTGCCGCTGTCGTCCCCGCGGCTGACGAAATTGGCTTCGGCCTCTGCAATGCGCTGGAGCGCGGTGACGGCATCAGAGGCGGTGCCGACCTTTGCCGGATCATCCTTGGGCCCGATGAAGACAAAATCATTGTACATGATTTCGCGGCGATGCGGGGCGTATCCTTCTGCGACGAAAGCGTCCTCTGCGCTGCGCGAGTGGACAAGGATCGCGTCCACATCACCCGCCTCACCAAGGCGCAACGCCTGGCCTGTGCCCACGACGAGCAGTTGAACCTCAAGCCCGGTGTCGGTGGCAATGGCCGGCAGCAGCACGTCCGACAGACCGGAATTGTGAAAGCTTGTGGTAACTGCCACTTTCAATTGCTCGGCAAGGGAACCGGTCGCCAGAAGGCAAAACAGAATTGCAAGAACGCGTGTCATTCGACGATATCTCCTTGAAGAAATGCTTTTGTTTTTGGCTGACCGGGATTTGTGAATATGTCCGCTGCAGCGCCCTGTTCATGTAACTGGCCCTGGGACAGAAAAATAACGTCGTTGGCAAGGCGCCGCGCCTGTCCAAGGTCATGGGTCGTCATGATAATACGGGTACCATCGCTATGGGCCGCTTGCAACACAGCCTCGATCTCGCGGGTGGAACGTCCGTCCAGATTTGCGCATGGCTCATCCAGAAACAGCACGGATGGGGCGCGGATAAGGGCGCGTGCGAGGGCCAGCTTTTGCTTTTCGCCGCCTGAGAGGCGCGGCGCGTGTTGGTCCAGCAAATTGCCCAGCCCGACCCGCCCGGCCCAATGCTCCACCTGAATCGCGATCTCGGATTTCGGCCGTCCCAACAAAGCCAGGGGATACGCCAGATTTTGCCGGACCGAGCGGCGCAGCATGATGGGGCGCTGAAAGACATAGGCCTGTTCCTGATCCATGCGACTGCGGGGCATGGACCATGAAACGGTGCCTGTCGCAATGCGTTCGACACCATGCAGCACTTTCAACAGAGTTGTTTTGCCCGCGCCATTCGGGCCCAGAACGATGGTGAACCCCGTGGCTTCAAGATCGAGATCGAGGGGCCCCAGAATCGTCTTGCCACGCTTTTTGACGCGCAGATCTCTGAGGGCGACGCTTGGGGGCTTGGCTACCATGTGTCGTGCCGTTCGGTGCGGGACAAGGTGTGGATCGCAAAGTTCAAAAGGATGGCCAAGGCAATCAGTACAAAGCCCAGACCCAGTGCCAAGGCAAAATCCCCTTTGCCGGTTTCAAGTGCGATGGCCGTGGTCAGGACACGTGTTGCATGGTCGATGTTTCCGCCAACGATCATGATGGCACCGACTTCGCCGATCGCGCGCCCGAACCCCGCAAGCGCCCCGGTCAGCAAAGCCCGGCGCCCGTCCCAGATCAGGGTCAAGACACGTTGCCGGTTGGTGGTGTTCAGGGAAATCAGCAGATCGTGATATTCCGCCCAAAGCTCGCGCATCGCTTGATGGGTGATCGAGGCGATAAGCGGCGTGATGATGATGACCTGTGCGATGATCATCGCTGTGGGGGTGAACAAAAGACCCAGAACGCCGAACGGACCAGAACGCGACAGGAGCAGATAGACAATCAGCCCGACGACAACTGGGGGCAGGCCCATCAGCGCGTTCAACGTTGCAATCGCAGCCCGGCGAAAACGGAACCGGCGAATGGCCAGCCAGGTCCCCAGCGGCAGCGCGATAAGCGAGGCGATCACCAAGGCAGAAAGACTGACTTTCAGCGAGCGCAATGTGATATCGACCAGATCGGCATCGAGTGTAATCACCAGCTGAAAACCGGCCAAAAGTCCGGCCCAGATGTCATTCATGGAAAGACTGTCCTACCCGGGTTTCAAATTTAGTCGTCCAGGCGCACGGAAGGACCAGATCCGCGATCCTGGCTGGAGAAACCGGCTTCGTTCAGGATCAGGTTCGAGCCGACAGCGATCACAACGATGGCCGTAAGTGCCGCAAGCATGGCTTTCATGTCATTTCTCTTTCTGCACTGTATTGGTGCGCAAATAGTCGATCAGATCGTCCCGGTCCGATTGCTTTGCAATCCGCTGCATCGGCATCTTGGTCCCGGGAATATAGTGGTCAGGGCCAAGGTCGAACAGGGCGTTTATGGTATCTGAGGACCAGATAATATCTGCCCCGTCCAGCGTATCGGAATAGGTGTAGTCCGCAACTGTGCCAGCGCGCCGTCCAAATAGCCCATAGAGACTGGGTCCCGCCTTGCGCGCACTGCCTTCGGTCAGGGTATGGCAGATCGAGCATTTGCGTTTGAACTGACGTTCACCGTTCTTCAACGTCTCCGGCTTTTCAAGAAAGCTGCGGGGTGTGCCTGCCATAGCCTCGCTTTGATCCAATGTTGCAACAGGCCAGGAATAAACAATGTTTTCGATCCCGCCGGCGTGAATGTTCTTTCCGTCCGGCGAAAAAGCCAGCGCCCAGATGGGACCATTCAATGTGGCGCGAAAGTCGCGGGAGATGGTCATTTCATTGGTATCCACAACCATGATGTAGCCTTATCCATCCCCGACGGCGAGTTGCGCCGTTGGCGCGTGAAAAGCCATCGACAGGATCGGGCGGCGGTCGAGGGTAAAGTCCGCGATTTCCGTGCCGGTATTTATGTCTACTAGCCGCGTGCCCCCGTCGACGGCACCGTAGGCGACCCACTCATCGGTCACGATCAACTTGTTGATGCCAAAACCGTGCTTGACCAAGGTACGAGATGTGTTGCCATCCCAAATCCGCAAAGTGCCGTCCGAAGATGCTGAAAACAGATTCCCGGCGGGGGCAAAGGCCACGGCAGTCACGTTGGACCGGTGCCCTTTAAGTATCTGCGTTTCAATGACCGTAGGGTGCAAAGCGGTAGTCTGCAGCGGTTCTCGCAGCGTGGTGAGGTTGATGAAACCGTCCCAGCCTGCACTCGCGATGACGTCGCCTTTGGGGTGCATGGCAATGTCGCTGACTTTGCCCAGATGCTCCGTGACTTCTAGTGGCTCAGCCTGCGCGGGCTGCCACAGTAGAACGCGGAAATCATCGCCACCTGACAGGATCGTGCCGCTTTCATCATAGGAGACCGTGGTAACGGCGGCGCGATGCCCCTCGCGCCAGATAGGAGCGAGGCCGTCCCACAGCCCGACCGAGTTGTCAAAACTGGCGGTGGCAATCTGGCCGGAGGGACCCACCGCGATGTCCATGATCGGCCCGCCATGGCCCTTAAGCGTATAGAAGTCCTGCGCAGCCAAAGGTGCCGCGAGGCAAGCTACTATGGCTGCGGTGCGCCACATCTATTCAGCAGGGGTGGCGCTTTCGGTGGGGGTCTTTGCCTTGGCTTCGACCTCCTCAACCCAAAGCGAGTGATGCTCGCGCGCCCATTGCTCTTCGACTTCGCCGCTGCCCATCGCATCATAGGCACCTTCCATACCCAAAGTACCGATGTAGATATGTGCAAGAATGATCGCCATCAGCACAAAGCTGACGATGGCGTGCCACAACTGTGCGTATTGCATTTCCTCATGCGGAGCGAGCGTTGCGGGCAGTTCACCCAGACCCATTGCGCCAGAGATGCCCCAGCTGTTGAGCTTGTCAAAGGTGGCACCGAACAGGTTGATCTCGAACGGGAACAGCAAGGCTAGGCCAGAGACCGAGATGGATGTGCCTAACACAATAACCGACCAGAAGATCAGCTTTTGGCCCGCGTTGAATTTCTTGGCGGGTGGATGCCCCTTCGAGAAGATTCCACCGCCTTTTAGCAGCCAATTGATGTCAGAGCGATGCGGCAGGTTGTGATACACCCACATTACAAAAACCATCACCAGTGCGATCATGAACGCCCAGGAGACGTTGTTGTGAATCCACTTTGATGGTGCAGCCAGTGCGGCAAAGGCTTCATGCCCGAATGTAGGAATGATCACCTTGCGTCCCATCAGCGTAACCAGGCCGGTTAAGCCCAGCAGGATAAAGGACCCCGACAAAAGCCAGTGGCCAAAACGCTCTACGGCTTTGAACCGCTCGATCTTGCGGCCTGTCTTTGTACCATCAATGCGGATGCGGCCACGGATCAGATAGAAGACCAGCAACAGCAATATCGTGCCGCCCAACAGCAAGCTGCCGTAGGTGATAAGCGGCCCTTTGCGAAACTCCAGCCACCACATGCCGCCATCCTGAAACAGCGTCGTTGCCGCCGGACCGTTATTCGACGCCGTGACATCAGCTGTCCCGTGTTTCAGCGCCCGCCAAAGATCGGGGTCGGATGCGCCGCCAAGCGGCTGCAAGTGACCCACGTTCGGTACATCGTCGCCCGTGGCGCCGGTTCCCAAGTCATCCGCAACCACTTCACCGCGCTGCCGCGCTAGAATATCGTCAAGCGTTTGTGCACCACCGGTCGCGGAGCGATCCGGGGCCGGTGCATCAGCCGATTGTGCATGGGCAATGGTGACAAACGACAGGCAAAGTAGCAGGGCCGTCAGCGTGCGCAGCATGGTGTATCCTTTAGCGTTCAAATGAGCGAAAAAGAGCGGCCCACCAACGAGCCGCTCTGATTTTCAAAAGTCCAGTCAAGGACAGTTAGCCATCGCGCTGGCCGTAGGCCGAACCCCAGCCCCATGCGCCGGAGCCGAAACCACGGGCCACCACACGTTCGCGGTAGATGCCCGAGACAACGTCACCGTCACCGGCCAACAGCGCCTTGGTGGAACACATCTCGGCGCAGATTGGCAGCTTGCCTTCCGCAATCCGGTTGCGGCCGTATTTGGCGAACTCGGCGGTGGAGTGGGTTTCCTCAGGGCCACCGGCGCAGAAGGTACATTTGTCCATCTTGCCGCGAGACCCGAAGTTACCAGCCTGTGGGAACTGCGGTGCGCCAAAGGGGCACGCGTAGAAGCAGTAACCGCACCCGATGCAGAGGTCCTTGGAGTGGAGAACCACACCTTCCTCGTTCTGGTAAAAGCAGTCCACGGGGCAGACCGCCATACAAGGCGCATCGGAACAGTGCATACAGGCCACGGAAATCGACCGTTCACCCGGTGAGCCGTCATTGATCGTGACGACTTTCCGGCGGTTGATGCCCCACGGCACTTCGTGTTCGTTCTTACAGGCTGTGACGCAGGCGTTGCATTCAATGCAGCGTTCGGCGTCGACGAGAAACTTTGCTCTTGCCATTGGTTGTTCTCCTTATGCTGCTGAGATTTTGCAAAGAGTCGCTTTGGTCTCTTGCATTTGCGTGACTGAATCGTAGCCGTAGGTCTGAGCGGTGTTGGTGCTTTCACCCAACACATATGGATCGGCACCATCAGGATATTTGCCCCTCAGGTCCTCGCCTTCCAGATGACCGCCGAAGTGGAATGGCATAAAGGCCACGCCTTCACCAACCCGTTCAGTCACCATGGCCATCACTTTGACCTTGCCGCCTTCGGGACCTTCGACCCAGACCTGTTCGCCATCACGCACACCAAGGTTATTGGCGTCGCGTGTGTTGATCTCGACGAACATGTCCTGCTGCAACTCGGCCAACCATGGGTTCGAGCGTGTCTCGTCACCACCCCCCTCGTATTCGACCAGACGACCGGACGTCAGGATCATCGGGTAATCCTTCGAAAAGTCGTTCTTCTGGATCGAGGCATACATGGTCGGCAAGCGGTAGAACTTACGGTCCTCATATGTTGGGTAGTCCTCCACCAGATCGCGGCGGTTGGTGTAGAGCGGTTCGCGGTGGACCGGTACCGGATCAGGGAAAGTCCAGACCACTGCACGCGCCTTGGCGTTCCCGAAGGGCGCACATTCATGCGCAATCGCCACACGTTGGATACCGCCCGACAGATCGGTCTTCCAGTTCACGGCAGCGACCTTTTCGTTGTAGTCCGACGGGAACGGCGACATGGAAGCTTCGCCAACTTCCTCGGCCGCGCCCTGTTCGCCGGACGGTTCGGAGAGGTTTTGTGCTTCCGCAGTATCCTGCACCTCGTCCGTCTGGCCCTCTTCGGTGCTGGCGTTGGATGCTTCCTCGCCATCGTCCTGATTGCCAACGGAAGCGTCATCCAGCCCTTCCATTCCGACCACACGGCCCATCGCCCGGCGTTCTTCGTCGGTCAATTCGCTGTCCCAGCCGAGATCGACAAGCATCTGATAGGTGAACTCGGGATAGCCATCTTGAATGTCCGACCCAAGGCTATAGACCCCTTCGGCCAACAGGTTATCACCGTCGCGTTCCACCCCAAAGCGGGCACGGAACGTCAGACCCCCCTCGGAGACACGTTTGGACATGTCATAGAGGTTCGGGGTGCCGGGGTGGTTCATCTCGGGCGTACCCCAGCAGGGCCACGGCATCCCGTAATAATCGCCATCCGCTGGCCCGCCAACGGCCTGCAATGTTGTGCGGTCAAAGGTATGCTGGTTGGCCATGTGTTTTTTGATCCGCTCCGGGCTTTGACCCGTATAGCCGACCGTCCACATGCCTTTGTTGAACTCGCGCGTGATGCTTTCAACGTTCGGGGTTTCTTCGTCATCCATTTCGATGTTGCGGAACAGACGGTCCGCCCAGCCGAACTTATTGGCGAACTTGGCCATGATGACCTCGTCCGGCAGGCTTTCGAACAGTGGATCAACCACCTTGTCGCGCCACTGGATCGACCGGTTTGACGCGGTGACCGAGCCACGCGTTTCAAACTGGGTACAGGCCGGCAGCAGGTAAACGCCATCCGTGCGGTCATGCAGAACGGCAGAGACCGTTGGATAGGGGTCGATGACGACCAGCATATCCAATTGCTCCATCGCGGTCTTCATCTCCTTCTGGCGGGTCTGCGAGTTTGGCGCGTGGCCCCATAGCACCATGGCACGCACCTTGTTGGGGTTGTCCATGTTGTCAGGGTCTTCCAACACGCCGTCAATCCAGCGGCTGACCGGGATGCCGGTGAGGTTCTGCAACGACTTGTCTTTGCCGTCCGCGTTTTTGGTCGTCGCAAACTGGTTCTTGAGCCAGTCGGCATCTTCTTCCCAAACGCGGCCCCAGTGCGCCCATGCACCAGCGGACAGGCCATAATAGCCCGGCAGCGTGTGCGACAGAACGCCTAGGTCGGTTGCCCCCTGCACGTTATCGTGACCACGGAAGATGTTTGTACCACCGCCCGATGTGCCCATGTTGCCAAGCGCCAGCTGAAGCACGCAGTACGCGCGCGTGTTGTTGTTGCCGTTCGTATGCTGCGTGCCACCCATGCACCAAATCACGGTGCCCGGGCGGTTGTTGGCCATTGTGCGGGCAACGCGCTTGAGCTGCGAGGCAGGTGCGCCTGTGACGCGCTCGACTTCTTCTGGAGTCCAGCGGGCGACTTCTTCCTGGATCTGGTCCATGCCCCAGACGCGGGTGCGGATGAATTCCTTGTCTTCCCACCCGTTGTCAAAGATGTGCCACAAAATACCCCAGACCAGCGCCACATCGGTGCCGGGACGGAAGCGCACATACTCATCAGCATGGGCCGCCGTGCGGGTGAAGCGCGGGTCACATACGATCACTGGCGCGTTGTTCTGTTCCTTGGCTTTCAGCAGGTGCAACAGCGAAACGGGATGCGCCTCGGCAGGGTTGCCACCGATGATAAAGATCGCTTTGGAATTGTGGATGTCGTTGTAGCTGTTGGTCATCGCGCCATAGCCCCAGGTGTTCGCAACACCGGCAACTGTGGTCGAGTGACAGATACGCGCCTGGTGGTCCACATTGTTCGTGCCCCAATAGGCGGCGAACTTGCGGAAGAGATAGGCCTGTTCGTTGTTATGTTTGGCGCTGCCCAGCCAATAGACTGAATCCGGTCCGCTCTCTTCGCGGATGTTCATCATGCCGTCGCCGATCTCGTCGATCGCCTGCTCCCATGAGATGCGCTTCCATTCACCACCCTCTTTTTTCATCGGGTACTTGAGGCGGCGCTCGCCGTGGGCATGCTCGCGCACAGCGGCCCCTTTGGCACAATGGGCACCAAGGTTGAACGGGCTGTCCCAACCGGGCTCCTGCCCTGTCCAGACGCCATTGGCCACCTCTGCGATAACGGTACAGCCGACCGAGCAGTGGGTGCAGACGGATTTGATCGTCTCAACCGCGCCGGTGGCAGTAGCCGCCGCCTGTGCTTGCGTCACCGTGCCGCCTGTGGCGGAAATTGCAGCAAGGCCTCCAATGGCCAGGCCGGATCCGCGCAGGAAACTGCGGCGGTCTACGGATTTCTCCGCGATGTCTGATAGAATGCCTGTCCGCTGGGGGCGTCGCGCAACCCCGTTGGTTTTTTTCTTCAGCATGTGTCTTCCTCCCTTGATCCTGACAGTCGGGCGTCACGCAACCAGTCGCCAGGATGTTTAGTAAGAAGCGTCCGGTCCTAGAACCGGGCGCTGTCCAGATATGCACGCGTATGCGCGGTGTCCTGCATCTTTTCAGATGTGGGGTCGACGGGGTTGGCCTCGGCGGTTGATGCCCCTGCGGCTAGTGCCACAGCTGCAACCGGCGCGGTTGTGCCAGCCAGTTTCAGAAAATCGCGGCGGTTTGTGCCGGTCTCTTTCTTCGTCTCTTCTTTCGTCATGGGGGATGTCTCCCTCCCTTGTTATGGCGGGCATCCCCACCGATGATAGTCTGGCCGGTCTGCTAACCGGCCATCCGAAATGCTTCGCGCTCGATCTCCATGAATTCCCGACCCACTGTGCCAAGCGAGGCATAGAGGATGGAATTCTTGGCTGCTTCAAGGTCGGCAAAGAAATGCCCGGCCCAGGGCGCGATGTGTTTGTTAAAAAAGGTTTTCTGGCTGTCCAGCGATGCGGGCGCGCCAAAGCGCCCCACGATCATTCCGGCCATCATCTCCATCAGAGAGGCGATGTTATCCTCGGGCTCGAACACATTTGCAGGCCGCGTCATGGCCCGTGCAGCCATATCAGAGCGCAGCGTCGCCAGTGGCTTTTCGTTCAGAAAGCCGGTCAGATAATAGCTGGCATAAGGCAGCAGCTCTCCGCGCCCCAACCCGACGAAAAGCGCGTTGAATTCGCTTTCCACCTTGGCGGGTTTGCTGGCTTTGGCCACACGCGACAGGCCAGCGATGGCTTTGCCAATCTCGCTGTCATCCCCTGAAAGGCCCGCGCATTGGTCCAGCAACATCTGGTCGGGCGGTGCCGAGAGCATCAGGCCCAGAAAGTTGTAAAGATCCGCCCGCAGGCGGTCTTCGGAAGCAACTGCGATGTCTTCGGCTGTATTCACGCGGCGTCCTCTATTCTGAATTTCATGCGGCGCGGAACAGGTTGATGCATCGCTTCCGGCTCCGGACTTTCTGCCTGCGCCATTTCTACAGGCGCGTGTGCCTCTGGCGTCGCGTCAGATGACGCGATCAGATCATCCTGATTTTCCAGGACGTCTTCTTCTATCTCGTCGACGTCGTTTGTCTCGACCGGGTTGGCAAGTGCTTCTGCCTGTCGGGCCATCTCTTGAACATGCTTCAACATGCCCTTGCCGACCTGATAGGCCGTCTGGATATTCTCGACCGCCATGGCTGAATCTGTGAAATCCTCACCGTAATCGACCAACATGTCGACATTGGCCAGAACAGGGTTGGACCGCCACAACGCCCGCAAGGCCCGGCGCCGGATCAGATCGGGCACGGTCTTTGCCATGAACACGGTGAAATCGTCCCCTTTGCCGAGTGTCTCGGGTGCGGGCAAATCGAGGGCTGCCAGCATCTCCGCCTCGCTCATCTGCTCAAGCGCGGCATGTTCCTGAGCAAGTGCTTCGGCTTCCGCCGACGCAATCTCTGCCTTCGCCTCAGCGGCAACACCGGCCCTCCGGCGAGCCCAGAAATCGGAACGCCCGCTCAATGCACCGTCTCCTTGGAAGAGGGCGCGCGGTACACATCAGAAACCTGCCGGATGCGCGCATCGCCAATGCCGTCTTCTTTGCGGTCGACACGCGTTTTATCCCGCCGCCGCTTGATGAACACTTCATCTTCGTGGTGCAGTTGCACAAAGTCGCGGATCCAGGCGATCAACCCATCGGGCATCGCAACCTTTTCAACCAGCTCCTCGCCCGTGTCGGCATAATCCTGCGCTTCGTACGGGGACGCTGTGGCAAGCACTATATCCAGCGGTGCCTCCCCCTCGCCCGGGCGCATCACGACATAGATCGCAGGGACCTTGGCAGATAAGCCATGTGAATACGCCTCGGTATCCGTGCGAAACAGCTCTAGCGGCAAGGTGGCGGCGTGGTATTCCACTGCCTCGCCATCCCGCCGCAACTCTTTCCAATTGGCCGAACCGGCACCGGGCAATACAGCAACAGCTTTCCACACATGCTTGGCCCAGCGTGTGACGCCGGGCACCCTTCGGATCACAATTCCGACAGGCATAGAAATGGATTTTTGGCTGCACTTGTCCAAAACGACCCTCGAAGCATGCTGTTGAAGCCTCTATCTTAATAGGATCGCGGATAATTCAAAGTAATTTTTGGCACTTATGCTGAACAACATCTGCCCATGCCGCAGCGCAGCAAAGAATTGTTTTTCACTTACGCCCGTCTGACATGGTAGTTCAGGGAGGATTGTGTTTTTTAGGGATGCCAGTAAGTAAATTCCTTTGCTGCTGCAGCATTTTACTTACCCGCGAGAGCGGTACGAATTGAGGTTTACGATAGCAGAGAATCGCGGGTAGCTTGGCCCGCGCTTCGTGATCGGACGCGTGCGCCCCGGAGGAGAGAAGATGGCCAAAAAGCTGATATTGTGCGATTGCGCGGGCAGCCAGTCCCTTGATGCCGATGCCATCGCGGCGGGGTCTGGTCTTGCCTGCTCCAAGGTCTATTCGCACCTGTGTACCCTGCAAATCGACGCTGCTGCAAAAGAACTGGCGCAGGGCGATGCCATTGTTGCCTGCCAGCAAGAGCGCGCTACCTTCGAAGAACTTGCGGATGATCTGCAAATTGATGCGCCCGGTTTCGTTGACTTAAGGGACCGGGCCGGTTGGGGCACGGGCGCGCCTGCGCCCAAGATGGCCGCCTTGGCTGCCGAAGCAGCACTTTCCCTGCCCTTGGGCAAATCTGTCGATGTGGTATCCGAAGGTACCTGCCTGATCGTGGGGGCAGAGGCCGCACTTATCGCCGCGCAAAACCTCAGCGAGACATTGGCGGTGACAGTGCTTGTCACGGACCCTGATCTGATCCCAAACGACCGGACTTTTGACTGTGTCGTGGGCAAGGTCCGCAACGTGTCGGGGGCACTGGGCGGCTTTACCGTGAA
Source organism: Sulfitobacter noctilucae (assembly GCF_000622365.1). Classification (GTDB taxonomy): domain Bacteria; phylum Pseudomonadota; class Alphaproteobacteria; order Rhodobacterales; family Rhodobacteraceae; genus Sulfitobacter; species Sulfitobacter noctilucae. The sequence continues at coordinate 62,521 of NZ_JASC01000005.1, forward strand.
ACTTGACGCTTTCCAGCAGGTCCTGCCTGCCGGTCGCGGTGCCTTTGATCTGAGCCCGCCGCAGAATGGTGTGGTCTCGGCCTGTGACATCATCCTCGATCTGTCCGGTGAAACCGCGTTGGTACCTGCGCCCCACAAGCGCGAAGGCTATCTGCGGGCGGAGCCCGGCCACCCCCCTTCGGTTGCCAATGCTGTGATCGAAGCCGCGCAGTTGATCGGCACATTTGAAAAGCCGCTTTATGTCCGGCTCGAACCCAGCCTCTGCGCCCATAGCCGTGCGGAGCAACCTGCCTGTTCGAATTGCCTGAATGTCTGCCCGACCGGTGCCATTGTTTCTGCGGGCGAACATGTGGCGATTGATCCGATGATCTGTGCGGGGTGCGGTTCATGCTCTGCGGTTTGTCCTTCCGGGGCGATCACCTATGACGCGCCGCCTGTTGATGCACTCTTTCGCCGTTTGTCCACACTTGCCACGACCTACCGCACCGCAGGGGGCACATCGCCGCGCCTGCTGGTGCATGATGCTGAATTCGGGCGCGAGATGATCTCGCTCGCGGCGCGTTTCGGGCGTGGCCTGCCGGGGCATGTGATCCCGATCGAGATCGATGCATTGTCAGGCTTTGGGCATGCGGAAATGCTCGCGGCATTGGCCTGCGGATTTGAACATGTTGATCTGCTGCTCAGCCCGAAAACCGAACAGGACGTGATCGAAGCTCAGGCCATATTGGCCCGTGCTTTGGCTGGCAAGGATGCTGTGCGATTGTTGTCGCTGAACGATCCGGATGCCCTGAGTGACGCGGTCGATGCGCCTGCCGTCGACCCTGCGCACTGTGCGCCCGTGCTGCCCCTTGGTACGCGCAGGCAGGTGGCCCGACTGGCCGCCAAAACGCTGCAACCTGAAACCAAGGTTCAGGAGCTGCCCGCCGGCGCGCCCTATGGCGCGGTCGTGGTTGATACGGACGCCTGTACCCTGTGTCTCTCGTGCGTTTCGCTTTGCCCGTCGGGGGCCTTGGGCGACAACTCGGATCTGCCGCAACTCCGCTTTCAGGAAGATGCCTGTCTGCAATGCGGTTTGTGCAGCAACATTTGCCCAGAGCAGGCCATCACATTGCAACCGCAAATGAATCTGACCGATGCCGCCTTCGACCAGCGTGTGCTTTATGAGGAAGAACCCTTTGCCTGCATCGATTGTGGCAGCCTGTTCGGTTCCAAATCGACCATCGCAAAGATCACCGAGAAACTGGCGGGCAAGCATGCGATGTTCGCGTCTTCAGAAGCTGCGAAGATGATCCAGCGCTGCGAAAATTGCCGCATACAGGCGCAATACCACTCCACCAACAATCCGTTCCAGGGCGCAGAGCGTCCCCGCGTGCGGACCTCGGATGACTACTTTGCCAAGCGCAAGGATCACTGAAGTTGAATGGGCTTTCCCAAATCGGCGGGCGTTATGGAGCCGACATAGGCCCCGATGGCTTCAATGTCTTCCCAGCTGACCTCAATCGGCGCGATGGGCGACGGCAGGTTTTCGGGAAACGGTTCGGTGATGCCGGTGACTTGGGTGAATGCCGGATGCGGGCGCAGCATGAAGAATGTCTCGAACCGTTCCTGCCAGTCGGGGAACGTGCGCATCAAGGCGAAGGACGGGGTGGAGCCGATGGCATTCATCCGGTTGGTTTCATTGACAACATGACAGCGTCCACATTGGCTGAGGCTCACGGCTTCGCCGCGCACGACATTTCCGGTGATCTGCGTTGTCTCGACCGCTTGGACCCGCCCGACATCAGCGCTGAAAAGCGGGGTGCCATCGGGTGCGAAAGCTTCAATGGTGCGCTTGCCCACCTCCGACAAAAGCCAGTCCTGAAAGGCGTCCATGTCTTCGCCGCCGGGGCTGGTAAAGTGCCAGACTGTCTCACCCTGGGCGAAAACGGGCATGCCTTCCGCGCCAAGCGCTGCGTCGCCCGCGCCCTCTGTGACAGTGATCCGCACCCCCGTTTTCAAAGAAAACCGCGGGAGCAGGTGCTTCAAGAACCCCGTCTGGACAAGGGTATCCGGGGCCTGCAAGGAAAACGCCTTGTCCTGGGCCGCAATGGGGCTGGCCAGCAACGCAAGGCTTATCGCCACTTTCCAGAACATAGGCCCCTATCTCCACCGCATGTCAGGTTGCGACCAAGCCTAGGGGCGTTAGGATGCATAGGTCAACAATTCCCACACACCAGAAGGACACCAACATGAGCGAAGATTTCAACATGTCGATGCGCAAGTTTCTCAAGCAGGTCGGTGTCACATCGCAGCAGGCCATTGAAGAAGCGATGCGAAACGCCGGCGATACATCGGGCAAGACATTCGAAGCTAAGATGGTGCTGACCGTCGACGGGATCGACCTGGAACATGTCGTGACCGGCAAGATCGAAGGCGCCTGAATGACCCTGACCCGCGATGATGTTCTGAACTGCCTGAAACAAATCAAGGCGCCATCAGGTGTGGATCTGGTCGAAGCCGGATTGGTGCGCGCCCTGACAGTCGAAGAGGGCGCTGTGCGGTTTGTCATGGAGGTGGATACACCCGATCCCTTCATGCCCGCAAAGGCACAGGCGGAACAGGAATTGACCAGTTTGGGTGCGACGTCCGTGTCCATCGTCATGACGACGCACAGCAAACAGACGCCGCCCCCCGATCTGAACGTAGGCCGCAAATCCGAACCTGCGGGGCCTCAAAAGATCGCGGGTATCGACAGGATCATCGCTGTGGCCTCTGGCAAGGGGGGCGTCGGAAAGTCGACCGTCGCGTCGAACCTTGCCTGCGCTTTGGCTGCCGAAGGGCGGCGCGTAGGCCTTCTGGATGCGGACGTCTATGGGCCATCGCAGCCGCGCATGCTTGGCGTTTCCGGTCGCCCGCAAAGCCCGGATGGCAAAATCATTCTGCCACTTCGCAACTTCGGCGTCACGATGATGTCGATCGGGCTGATGACCAACGAAGATCAGGCCGTTGTCTGGCGTGGACCGATGTTGATGGGTGCATTGCAGCAGATGCTAGGACAGGTGCAATGGGGCGCCTTGGATGTGCTGATTGTGGACCTGCCCCCCGGCACTGGCGATGTGCAAATGACACTGGCACAGAAGGCCCAGCTTGACGGGGCGATCGTCGTGTCGACGCCGCAGGATGTGGCGCTGCTGGATGCCCGTAAAGGCATAGATATGTTCAATCAGATGGGCACGCCTGTGATCGGCATGATCGAGAATATGAGCACGCATATCTGCTCGAACTGTGGACATGAGGAGCACGTCTTCGGCCATGGTGGCGTGAAGGCCGAAGCCGAAAAGCTAGGTGTGCCCTTGTTGGCAGAGATCCCCCTGCATCTTGACATCCGCGTGGCCGCTGATGGCGGCGCACCTATTGTGGTGTCGAAACCGGACAGCCCGCAGGCGCAGGCATTTCGCACAGTTGCACGCAGCTTGATCGAGGCAAACAAAGCATGACCACACCCAGCTTTCCACCCTTGTTCAGCGGCTTGGCTGTAGACGGGCAGGCTGATCCTTTTGACAAAGCCTGTGCAGAGGCGGCGCGGGGCTGCGATGCGGGGTTGGTCGTCTACAAGCTCGACGCAGACTTTCTTCGCGCGGCGCTGGTTTTTGCACCGGATGTTGCTTTGGAAGATGCGCTGGTGATGATGCCCTTGTGCGGTGTTGGTTTTCAAAATGCACTGGGTGCGCTGGCGCCCCCGGAAGTGGCCGTGCATCTGGACTGGAACGGGGGTCTGCGTATCAACGGTGCGTCCTGCGGCCACCTGCGCGTTGCGGCGTCTACTGCAGAGCCCCTCGCCCAGCCCGATTGGCTTGTCGTCGGGTTGGAGCTGCCTTTATGGCCACATAGCGATGATATGGGCGAAACACCGGATCAGACCGCCCTTTATGCCGAAGGCTGCGCAGATGTGAACGCAGTCGATCTGCTCGAGTCCTGGGTGAAACATACGCTGGTTGGCATCAACACCTGGCTTGAGGGGGGCGCGGGTGCTGTCCACAAGGACTGGCGCAGTCTGGCGCATGGCATCGGGGAAGATACACGGCTGGCAGGCCACTCGGGCACCTTTGTAGGTATAGACGAACGGTTCGGCATGCTGTTGCGGGACACAAAGCAAACGCATCTGATCCCAATGACCCATCTTCTGGAGGGCAACTGACATGATGCTCGCGCGCGCGATCCACTTTGACGAAAGCGATATGAACATCTTTCATTCCCCCGCGCGGACAGGTGAGTGGTGTATTTCTGGCGGTTTTGAATTCTCCAACTGGGGCGAGGCGGATTTGACGGGCAAGGCTCGTCAGGCCTTTGCAAACGGATGGCTCGGAATCGAGACGTTTGGCAGAGTCAGCGTGGTAGCTGTTACTCAGATCGAACACGTTGAAGTAGACGCTCTTTGCACATCGCTTGCCCAGCATTTCGTGGATATGTACGGTGCCCCGTCCGTAGATGCCGCGCAGCATGTGGCGCGTGAAGAGATCATGCAGATGTCGGAGATTTGCGAAGATCAGGCACCCAATACGCTTCTGCTGGTGTCACGGGAATTGACAGAGGCAGGCGTGAGAGAAGCCTTTCGCATTGTCGAACCGCGCGACGCCGATCTTGATCAATTCGCGATTCACGGATCACTGGATGATGACGTCTAAGGCGACCGGGCGGATCAAAGTACCGGCGTTCGGTTAGTAAAATCGTAAGTTTATCAGGTTGATAGCGCGTCTGCACAGCAGCAGAGTGCCTTTTTCGCGCTGCAATCGCTCTGAAACGCGATGATTTCAAGGGGTTCAGCCGAACAATTCGACCGCAGGCTGTCTCAATGTTTCCTTAAACTGGTCTTTGATTTGTCGCGACCAGAGCTTCCACTTGGCGTTGTATCGTCGATGAAAGATCACCGGCGTTGATAGAGCCAAGGAAATGAACGCAATGCGTGTTTTTGTAGTTGATGACGACCCAGTAATGCTGAACATCCTGTCCCAAACCCTGACGGAAGCTGACGGCTATCATCTTGAGATGTATACCTCGGCCGAAGCCGGTGTTGAGGCACTGGGTACATCAGAGCACAGCTATGACTGCGTTCTGCTTGATATCATGTTGCCAGGTATGGACGGTGTGGAACTTTGCGACATTCTGCGGAAGTCAGACCGCTATGCCGCGACGCCTATCCTGATGATCACCGGCAGCTCCGAAGTTGCGCTGATGTCGCGCGCCTTTACCGCCGGTGCGACCGATTTCATCAGAAAGCCGTTCAATACGGTTGAGCTGAAAGCGCGGGTTCAGATGGCCGGTCTGCTGAACCAAAGTCTGGCCGAGAACAGACATACGATGCAGGATCTGAGCGATCAGACAAAAATCCAGTTTGAAGAACCCATTGATCTGGGCCTGGATGGCATGTGCAGCGCTCTTGCGCTCGAAAACGAATTACTGCGCTACAGAGCCCATTGCTTTGCAATGACGATGTTCAGTTTCAATGTGGTTGGATTGCGCGGCGTCTATCGGTCTGCCACGGCCCCGGCGTTCCGTGCGTGTATCGATCTGGTTGCCGCAGCGGCGACAAGCGTTCTGCAAAGCCATAACACACGGTTGTCTTACCTTGGCCAAGGCCGGTTTGTCGGCGTGATCTTCGACAGACACCGTCACGACAAGCAAACTCTGACTGAGGAACTCAACATCAGACTGGCAGAGATTTGGGATGTCGATACCACGGGCATTCCGGTTCCGCTTGAGGTTGTCTTCTCGACAGTTGCAGCACAAAGATTGTGGTCCGGCCACTCGGCCAGTGATGCCTTGCGTACTTTCATCGCGGTTGCCGATGGGATCAGCGATCTGACTGTTGATGTGGAAGACGACCTGTTTTCACGCCTCAACAAAGAACTGTCGCGCGTGACATAAATCAAGTTGACCTAACGTCAGAATATAAACAATCCGTAAATTTTTCGCAGAATGTTTCTAATCGCCCCACTTTGGACACCTTTCGACTTCAGGTTGAGAACAACAGACAGGCGCAAACTAACTTGCACGGAGCTGAAAGTGCATTGGAGAACACTATGAAAATTTTGGCTGTTGATGACGATCCGATCATCCTTGAGCTGCTGACCCAGTTTGTTAGCCTTACAGGCGAGCACGAGTTGGTAACTTGCCTTTCCGGTCCGGAGGCCCTGGAGGTTGCCGGCGCGGCAACCAAGGAGCCATTTGACTGCTTCTTGTTCGATATTCAGATGCCCGAGATGGACGGTATCGTCCTGACCCATACGATCCGTGAGATGGCGATGTATTCCGACACGCCGATCCTGATGCTGACCGCGATGTCGGACAAACGCTATGTCGACGCAGCATTCGCCGCGGGTGCCACGGATTATGTGACGAAGCCGTTTGAGTTGGCCGATCTCAAGGGCCGGTTGGGTTTGGTCAGCGGTTTGGTCACCGCACGCAGATCACACACACGCAAGATTTTTGCCGCTCAATCCCTCGCCGCTTCGGCGCTGCCCGAACAGCCCGCGTCCAGCTTGGAGCTGCACGAGCCTATTTCGATATATGACGTGGACTATGTGATCGACTATTTCGCGATGGAAAATTACGTCGCACAGCTTTCGCGTACGGCCCTTTTCGGGTCGACCACCTTTGCCTTCACCATCCGTAAGATTGCAGAACACCATCAGGCGATGTCTGCATTCGAGTTCTTCAGCCTTGTGTCCGATGTGTCAGAGATCATCTCGGACGTATTGGCGGATCATCAGTTTCTGATGTCCTATGCCGGGGGCGGTACCTTTGTCTGCGTTACGGAAAGCGGATGGTCCCCCGACATGCCGAAACTGATGGATGCAATCAATCTGGCGCTTTCGCGTACAGAGCTTTTCGACAATGCGGGGCAACAGCTTTACGTGCGCGTCAGCGCGGGCGATGCGATCCGCATGATCTGGAAGCCGGAGAGTTTGATCATGGAAACCATCGGCATGGCCCATGCCTCTGCCGAAGCGGCCAGCGAACGGCATGAACGCGCGATGAATGACTTTTGGCTGGAAGAGAGACGGGCATGAAGGATTTAACAGAAGAATTGCCCGGTCTGGAGCGCATTAAACTGCGCTTTCTGGACCTTCTTGAAGAGCGCAGCAGCATCATCGCCAACTGCACTTTGGCGGCATGGGATACACCCGATGCTGCCGTTGCATCGTCCGAACTGTCACAGGCGCAAAGCATCTTGCACCAGATCGCTGGAAGTGCGGGATCCCTCGGGTTCGCTGCGCTGGGTCAGAACGCGCGAAAGTGCGAAGAGGCCATTGTGCGTCACCTTGCGGAAGCAGGCCAGTCAGATGCAAACGTACCTGTTGCAATTATCGATGACCTCGGCCAGTTCGTTTTAATGAGCCAGGATCTGATGAGCCAAGGCGGGCCCTGACGCGTAGACAAACAAACCCGTGTCTGAGTTCAACACGCTGACTTATTCAGCGTGTTTTTTTATGGCATCTTTGATCTGATCCCCAAGCGTCATGGGGTCGAAGGGTTTGCTGATGACTTCCGCGGCACCTGTCGCAAGCAGCTCTTCAATCTCTGCATGCTGTGCGCGCGCCGTCATAAAGATCGCGGGGATCGTCGCGAAATGGGGCTTTTCGCGCATCTTTTCCAGTGTCTGACGGCCGGTCATGCCCGGCATCATCATGTCCAACAAAAGGACATCGGGAGTATAGTTTTCGATCTGCGCGAGCGCGGCCTCTCCCGATATGCATTGCACAATCTCAAATTCGCCCGAAAGGCCCAATGCCATTTCAGCGATTTCGCGAATGTCAGCGTCGTCTTCGACGTGGAGAAGCTTTATCATTTAAGACCCTTCGTTCAGGCGCTTTGTTTGGCGCTCTCGTCATCGGCGTGTGCTGTTTCTGGCAGGGTCTTGGGCAGATTGAAATAGAAGGTGGTGCCAATACCGACATTGGTTTCAAATCCGATCGTTCCACCCAAACTTTCGACAATCGCACGACAGATGTTGAGCCCCAGTCCGGTGCCGCCCTTGGACGCACGATCAGAGTTGGTCATATCGGCAAAACGGTCAAAAATCTTGTGCTGCTCGTCCGCGGGAATACCCTGGCCTTTGTCGCCCACTTCGATACGAACGCCTTCTTCATCATCCAGAACCCGCAGCGTGATGCTGCTGCCGGGCGTGGAAAATTTGTAGGCGTTCGATAGAAGGTTCGTCAAAACCTGAATGATCCGGTTCGGATCGGTTTGCATCATCACAGGCGCATCGACGCCCTCTAGAACGGTCTGAACACCAAAACGTTGTTGCAACATGGCATTTGCGGTGTCTGTTTCCTTCACCAGCGCTGCCAGATCCACTGTTTGAATATCAAAGTCCATCTGTCCGTTCGATATCTTGTCGAGATCTAGAATGTCATTGATGATCAGGATCAACCGATCCGCATTACGGTGTGCGATTTCCAAAAGCGCCGATGCCTTGTCAGGAAGAGCCCCTGCAGAACCGGAGAGGAGCAGACCCATCGCACCCTTGATCGAGGTGAGCGGCGAGCGAAGTTCATGGCTGACTGTGGAAATGAACGCTGATTTGCGTTTTTCCTGCTCCAGGTGTTCGGAGATATCGTTGAACAGGATGAGGTACCGACCCGTTCCGGCGGCACCGGGCAGAAATTTGACCGAGACATCCATCGGCACGCCGAGCAAGGTTGCTTTGAACTCTGTGCTCGATTCCCCATTGTCGCGCAGCGCGCGGCAGGCGCTCAGAATCTTTTCGATTTCTGTTTCGCGATTAAGGTCGCTTAGATCTTTGGCTTTGTAGTCTGCATCGCTCAGGCACAGCCGACCCTTGGCCGATCTGTTCATGTAGCTGAACTTTTCGGTCTCGGAATCCACAATCCAGATGTCGTCGCGCAATTCGTTCAGCGTTTCGGCGGTGTGCCGTTCAGACATCAGTGCGTTGGTTTCAGTGACATCCGTACGGGCGGAAATCGACCCTGCCCATTCGCCGGCCTCATCAAACAGCGGCATGATCGTCGCCTGGGTGAACACAGAATGCCCGTCTTTGTGCTGCAATCGCGTCTCGCCCTGCCAGGTCTCGCCGCGTCTCAGACAGCTGCGTACCTTGTCCGTCAGGCTTTTGACCGAGGCATCGTAAAGCACCCGCACCTGCTGGCCGATCAGCTCTTCGCGGGAATATCCGGTGAGTTCAAGCAAGCTATCGTTTACTTCGGTCAGTTCGTTGTCAGCGTTTACGATATTAATGCATGCGTGCTGGTTCAGCGCATCCAGACGCTGAGACATCGACAGCAGTTTGGTTTCTATTACGCGGTTACATCTTTGATGCATCAGATATGTGGGCACCAGACTGGCGATTGATACCGCTCCGACCGCGGGAACAACGCTTGCTGCGGCACCTGTCAGCACAGCTGATGTGCCAGCGTACCATGCAAGAGCAAGCCCGCAGCCACTTAGTGCAACGAGGGGCGCTTTGCTCATATAATTGTATGGTGGCATCTCTTCACCCATCTTCGCGTTTTTTCAGGTCCTCGGGTGCTGACGAGCCAGCATTCCTCGAACGTTCTTCACGAGTTATGAATGGCAATATTGGCACCATTGTGTCCGTCCGGTCCTGATTTTTTGGCAGTGCGCTTCACTTTCTCTTTCAGGATGCGATGGCCGCATGACATTCAACTGCTGATATCAGCGATGCCATGTCTGTTCTGCTTTTTACCATGGAAGCATAGATTCGAGGATCATGTCGCCGCTCAGCATCAGCTGAAAGCGCAATGATTCTGGCGTGCGGTTGTCGCGTTGCGATGAGGTTCAGCAGAGTCTCGGCATCTCCGTCGGGAAGAGACCAATCCAGGATGACAACATCCAAGGAGCAGCTGTTTATTGCGACTTTCGCTGCGCCTAGCGACTTTGCGTGAGTGACGTGCGCGACCTTCTCAAGTGCGCCCGAGATGACTTCGGCAAAATCACCATCGTCTTCCACGTGCAAAACGGATTGCATTCCGGTTGGCCGGTTTTGCGGACGGGACGGGGCGGTGTGCTTGGTCTTTTGCTGGGCCGCCAGCGGGATGGTGAACCAGAACACCGTGATCCCGTCAGCAATGCTCTCGAACCCGATTTGCCCCCCATGCCTTAGCACGATCTGGCGGGTGATGTTCAGCCCCAGCCCCGTGCCCCCCTTGGCGCGGGTGTCAGAGCTATCCGCCTGGGAGAAAGCATCGAAAATGCGCGACCGGAAAGCTTCGGGAACGCCTGGGCCGACGTTCTGGATAAAGACAATCGCCTGATCATCGATGCGCTCGGCTTTGATGACAACATCGCTGGACGGGTCAGAATACTTGCACGCATTGGAGATTAGGTTGGCAAGCACCTGCTTGGTTCTGCGGGGATCGGCAAAGACGCCAATCGGCTCATCCGGGACATCAAGTTGCAGAGTGCTTTCATGTGTGACAGCAAACGGCATCATTTCCCGTCCTGCATCTTCGATGATGGTGCCAAGATCACAGTCGCCAAAATCGAAGGTAATCTTACCTGAAGCAATTTTTTCAAGATCGAGGATGTCGTTGACGATGTCAGTCAGGCGCTCGGCATTGGCACTTGCAATTTGAACCAGTCGGCCATTGGCGGAGCTGAGGTTCGCACTTGCTGATGCCGTAAGCAGACCCAGCGCGCCTTTGATTGAAGTCAACGGGGTGCGCAACTCGTGGCTTACCGTCGAGACGAATTCATTTTTGATCTGGTCCAGTCTTTTCTGTTCCGTAATATCGATGACTTGAGCGATAAAGAAGTTCGTGCCCAGGTTCCTGTCAAACGACCATGAGATGTTCAGCAACCCCCAGCGCTCGACCTTGCCTGCGCAAATGATACGATGTTCGCCCGTGTAAACGGAGGAGGCATCATCTTTTATCATACGGGTGATGGCTGCGTAGATCGGTTTGCGATGCTCGTAGGGTATAAGATCCGCAAGCCGCGCATTCTCCAAAAGATCCGTTTCACTTCTGCCGCTCAACTCGCAAAAGGCATCATTCAGACCGATGAACCTACCCTGATCGTCCATCAAGGCCATGCCGATCGGAGCGCTTGCCAAGACTTGTCGAAAGAGACCCTCGCTGGCTTCAAGCGCGTTGCGATCCCGTCTGAGGGCCGTCACATCGGTCTGGGTTCCGATCATGCGTGTAGCTTTGCCGGTCTCGTCACGCTCGACGACCACCGCGTCCGACCGCATCCAGCACCATCCACCATCCCGCGTCTTCAACCGGTATTCCGCAATGGAACGCTGCGTGCGACCCTCGATACAGTCGGTATCCGCCTTGTTCAGGATCTCGACGTCATCAGGATGAATGCGGGACAGAAAACTGCGCTGGGTGTCCATGCCGTTGCAACCATCTGTGTACCCCATAATCCGGCACCATGTTTCCGATACTTCCGAAGTGCCCGTCGTCAAATCTACGTCGAAAACACCGATATCGGCCCCTTGCAGCGCCATATCATAAAGAGCCTTGTTGCTCTTGAGGTCTCGCTGCGCCTGGTTCTGTTCGGTCAGGTCGCGGATGATAACAGTCGTGGAGGCCGCGCCTTCGCTGTTCATCCAGTCGTTGCGTTGCAGATCAAGCTCGAGCTTGCGCCCGTCCTTGCGCACCCCGATGGCGTTGTGCGTCTCTGCAGGTTCTGCCAACAAAGTAGCCAGGTTGGCAAACTTCATTCCGGTTATTTCACCGCTGGTAAAACCGAAACACTCCAATGCCGCCTGGTTGGCAAAGCGGATGTTGTCCAGCGCGTCGAGCAGCAGAACCGAGGTCACGTCGTTTTGGATGATCGACCGGTTTTCCTCTTCCCTCTCCGCCACCTGCTGCCCTCGCAGCCTCGCTATCTCGCGAAGTGCCGTTGATTTCAAATGAAAATTGCGCAGCACTGTAACAAGAAAAGCTGTAAACGCGAGCCCGGAGAAGAGAATTAAGAGGGGCTGGTAGGAGACGAAGGAGCGGTCGAAAGCGGGCGTGCTGGAAAAAAGAAGCGTCCACGTCCGGCCAAATCTGTTCAGTTGAAAGGTCGCCGAGTGGTCGCCAATTTCACTGCCTTCTTGCAGACTACTAAAGACCTGGGTTCCGTTCTCAACGGAGGTCCCATCATAAACACTCAAATCGTAATTGGATCCATGGCTTGAGGTCAGACCGCTGATTAGCCTGTCGGATACAAAGCCTGCACTCACCCAGCCTTTGAATTGATCCTCACTGTTTATCTCGTCGGGATCGAATACAGGGGCAATAAGAACAAACCCCGGCAGCCGCTTGTCGTTTACCACAAGGCTGACCGGCGGCGTCATCTGCGGCGATCTTGTCGCTTTCGCCTGCTCCAGAACCTCGACACGATCTTGCGTAAAAGAAAGATCAAGCCCGATCGCCCCGCTGTTCGTTGCTTTGGGCTCGACGTACTTCAGAATATAATGCATTTCGCTGTCGGTACGAAGTTTGACATCGAAATCGGTCCGGCCTTCATCGCGCATCTGCTCGACAAATGCATCCAGTTCCGCATCGGGCACATCAATAATCAGACCCAGCCCACCAATGTTCGGCAGCTGTTTCTCCAGCTTCAGACTATCGACATAGGTTGCGAAACTGTCGGCATCGACCTCATCGGCAGCAGCGATATAGGCGGCCATACCGTTGATGCTTTGCAGATAGGTGGAAAGCCGCGCGCGAAGCACCTGAACACCGTCTTCGGACAGGCTATGGAATTCTCCATTCGCAACTTCTGCGTTGTTCCGCAAGCTTGACATGTACAGGCCGGACGTCAGGGCGATACACACCACAACAAGAAATATTTCCAAACGTGAAGTCACCACTCACCCACATCCAAATGACACTTCTAATGTGCCCTTGCCTCAATCACACGGCATCCGTTTGCCGGATGTCCTTAAATTCTAGTACAAGTTGATAAGTACCAGTATTTTAATTATCAATCCAGAGTGGAAGTGTTTCGTGCCGAGTGATGTATGTTTGCTGCAAAATAGCGTAACGTAAGTTCTCTGCCCGACTTTATGCGCGTGAGAGGTGGGAACTTCACGATCGGGAGGCTCGGGTTTTTCGTACACCAGTCAAAGCGCGCCTTCCGCGAGCCATTTGTCCAGCTGAGACCTGCTGATCTCAAAGTGCATGCTGTCCTCCCGGCCCCATGAGGCACCCCAGACCCACCCTTCGGTACGGAAGAAATCTGCGAGGATGGTCAACCCGAGCTGTGTGCGCCCATCGCCAAGCGTATCGAGCTTGCCATCAATGTTCAGATCAACCGCCAAACCAAAGCTGTGGGTGGAGACACGGTTCGTTGTTCCGCGAATGCGCCGAACACAAAGCGCTCCGGCGGTGTTAATCCGGGCATAGAGGTCGGGGTCGGTGATGCGCACATTCTCGAACACCCGCGCCAGCGAATCGAGTGCGGGTTGCAGCATGGTGACCCGAATGGGGCCGACCTGCGTTGTTTTCAGCTTTGATTTCAGCCGCGGATTGGTCATCGCCTCGCATTTATCGCTCAGGTTCTGGCGCGGCAGGCCCAGCTTTTCGGTCAGATACCGGCCCCCCGCAATCTTAAGCCCCTTGTTCACGTTCCGGCGGTCAGCAATCAGCACCACCTGCGCATAGGCGTCGATGATGTCATTGGTGCCGTTCTGGCGAAACACTTCCGACCCGTCGGTTTGTGGCGCTTGCCCGCTAAGGGACGCACCGGGCACCTGCGGCTGAAACGCCGGACGTCTGCGCACCTCTTGGCCCAAGGCTGCCATGCCTTCGCGGATATCCTCCATGCGCAGGCGAATATCCTCGACCTGCTGGTTCAGGATCTCGATCTCGATCCGCGCCTGGCTGTCGATGGCAGGGCCCATGCCGCCGCGCGACTGGCCAAAAGCCATCGGCAAGACATACCACAGCACCGGGGCCAGAATGATGGCGATGGCCAGAATGATGGCCGGGATAATCAATCGCATGAAATAATGCTCGCATAAATGAAGTGCGCCTGTTCACAGATAGCTTAGGCCAAAGAGGGGTCGCGCGTCAAAACCGTTGTGACCGCTCCGGCTGTCGTATATCCTTGGGCCAGTTAATTTGATGAACCATATTTTTGAAAGGAGACGGTATGTTTTTTCTGCGTGCCTTCACCGCGGCCGCTGCCGCGACGCTCTTCACTTGCGCAGGCGCATTTGTGTCGGCGCAAACTGATCTTACGGCGGATGAGATCAAGGATGCATTCAACAAGCAAAAGACCCGTGGGTTGGTGATCGTGCCGTCGGGCCAGACCGACACCGCAACGGATACCGCCCCTGCCGGGACGGAAGTTGCTGCCGCCGAGGAATATGTCGCGGTGGACAAGGCTGATCAGGTTAACGTCAAGATCAGCTTTGATTTCGACAGTGCTGCCCTGCGCGAGGATGAAAAGCCCAAACTGGCCAGCCTCTGTGATGCGATGAAAGCAGTGGATGTTGCCGTGTTCCAGATCATCGGCCACACAGACAGTTCCGGCTCTGCCGCCTATAACGAAAACCTGTCGCTGCTGCGCGCACAGGAAGTAAAACGGCATATGGTATCCAGCTGCGGCATCGAAGAGGACCGCTTGCGGGCGATCGGTCTGGGCGAAAGTGCGCCCTTTGATCCCGCTGATCCACGCAGTGACGCCAACCGCCGGGTCGAGTTTCAGGCGCTTGGCTAAACGCGGCTTGCGTGTCTCGGCCTTGCAGACTGGAATGACCTTATGACAGACCCCCGACCCGGCGATGCCTTTCAACCGGGTGATGTGCTGAACAACACCTACCGGATCGAGGCGCTTTTGGGCCGCGGGGGCACCTCGGATGTCTATCGCGCCCGAAGCGAGATTTCGGGTCGGCTGGTCGCGATCAAAGTGCTCAAGTCCGAGTTTTCGGGCAACGATGACTATCTGGTGCTGATGACCCGCGAAGAGGAAATTCGCGAGATCAGGCACGATGCCATCGTGCGCTATTCCGAAAACCACCGCACCGCCGAAGGTCTGGTCTATTTGTTGATGGATTTTATCGACGGCCCGGGTCTGGATAAAAAGCTCAAGGAAGGGCCGATGGCAGCCGAGGACCTGCTGGTCCTGTGCAAGCGCGTGGGCGAAGGGCTGAAGGCGGCGCATGACCGGTCGATCGTGCACCGCGATCTGTCGCCCGACAATATCATCCTGCGCGACGGCGATCCTGCACAGGCGGTGGTGATTGATTTCGGCATTGCCAAGGATACCAATCCGGGGGCCGAGACCATTGTCGGCAATGAATTTGCCGGGAAATACGCCTATGCCGCGCCCGAGCAGCTGAGCGGAAACACCGACGCGCGGTCTGATATCTATTCACTGGGCGCGCTGCTGCTGGCGAACTTTCGCGGTAAATCACCTGAAGTGGGCGCAAACCCGATGGAGGTCGTTCAGAAAAAGAACGACCCTCTTGATACCTCTGATGTGCCAGAGCCGCTGAAAACACTGTTGGACCGGATGACAGCGCCAGACCCGGCCCAGCGGTTCCAATCCATGAGCGAGGTACTCGCGTTTCTTGATAGCGGCGGCACTGAAGAGGCGCTTGGCGATGAAACCATCATCGTTGCCCCGCCGAAGGCCAAACCACAACCGACGACCGCTGTCCCTGACCCTGCACCATCTGCCAAAACGCCTGCCAAAAGTACGGGCCGTCCGACGGGCCTGATCGCAGCCGCCGCCGCGGTTGTGTTGATCGGCGGCGCTGCGGCGGCGTTTTTCGCAGGTGTATTTGACAGCGGCCCCCGGTTTCCCGCGGTCAGCCCCTATACGCTGGACATTGAAAACCTCGAAGATCTGCCCGCCATGGCCAGCGGATTTGTCCCCGACCCCGAAATGCAAAACGCGCTGGTGAACCGGATGAGCGCACTTGGCGGCGACGTGGATGTGACACTTGCCACGGGCCGCATTGCGCCAAGCTGGGATGCGGATGTACTGCAAGTGCTGGAAGATATTTCGGTGCTGGATCACTGGCAGCTGTCGCTTGACGGCAACCTTGGCACGATCACAGGCAGCACATCGGATGCCGATGTGGCTTCGACCCTTACGGCGCTGTACTCCGAAACCTGGCCCGGCGCGCTTAGCGGCAGTATCGAGATTGCGTTGACTTCGCTGTTTCTGGAAGCGGCGGCGGTTGAGCAAGTCTTGGAACAATTCGCTGATTGCGGCCCGTTGATCCAAGTGAACGATCCCGGTCCGGTGGGCTATGGTCCGGAGGATCCGGTGCTGATCAAAGGCACGCTTTCAGGCGATGCCAGCCGCGCGGGATTACAAGATGCATTGGATGACACCACCGATGGCCGCACCGTGGTCATTGACGCCGAAATCATGAATCCGACCCTTTGTCTGGTCGAGAATTTTCTTCCTGAAGCCCCTTCAAGCGAGATTGGGATCACCTTTCGGGATGGTGCGACGGGACAAGAGAACACCACAGGTGATTTTCGTGTTGGTGAAAATCCGGTGATTGATGTGATCATCCCCGACAGCGTTTATACCGGTTATCTCTCAGTTTCTGTGCTGGATGTATCGGGCAATGTGTTTCATCTGTTGCCGAATATCGGACGGGCCGACAATTCAGTGAACACGTTGCGTGGCAGTGAAATTGGCGCAGTTCCTGTGCGGGTGGCCTATAGCCTGGATGAAGAACGGCCCGAAGGTGGCATCGCCTTTGCGGTTGACGGATCCTCTTTGGGCAAGAGCAAGATATTGGTCATTCATTCCGAGGCACCGCTGTTTCGCCAGATGCGACCGACAACTGAATCTGCGGTCGGCTACGCTGAAGCGCTGAGCCTTCGGGCGGAAGAAGGTCAGGGGCTTATCCGGTCGCTCGACTCGCGTATTCTGACCACCTCACAGCCCTAGGCGCTAAAGAATATCGACCACAGCGGCGGTGATGTTATCGGCGCCGCCTCCCGCCAGCGCAATCTGGATCAGATGGTCACAGATCACTTCGATCGGTTGTGTGGAAAGCGCGCGGCGTAGCATGTCGAAAGTCGCATATTTGCTCAGCCCATCTGAGCACAACAGGAACCGGTCGCCCGGCGCAATCTGTCCTCTGATCTTTTCGATCTCAAGCACGTCACCCACACCAACGGCGCGGGTTATGGCGTTGGATTGCGGGTGATGCTCCGCTTCGTCCCAGCTCAGCTGTCCTGTCTCGACCAGAGCGGCGACAACGGAGTGATCGGTGGTCAGCATCTCGATCTGACCATCGCGAAACCGGTAAAGCCTGCTGTCGCCCGCCCAAAGGGCCGCAAAATGACCTTCGGCAAGGAGCAGTCCCACGACGGTGGCACCCATCACATCGACACCACGGCTTGCGGCTTCATCGCGAATGGCGCGGTGGGCGTCCTGGATGGTATCGCGCAGCGCCTGCATCCGGTCAGCGGGTGCCAGATTGGGCGGGATGCCTGCTGCCATATCCGCGATCAAACGGCTGGCATAGTCGCCTGCCGCGTGGCCGCCCATTCCGTCTGACACCAGCCAGATGTCCAGTTCCGGCAGCGCCAGAACCGCGTCTTCGTTCACTTTGCGTTTAAGGCCCACATGGGTTTGTACGCTGTAGCGGGTGTGCAGGGTCATCCTTGGGGCCTCGCATCCCCCCAAAGGGGGGCATTCAGATCAAACAGGGCGCGCGCCTGGTGCGCATCGGGTAGCCCGTCGCAGATCAAGGCGCGGCGGGTGTCTTGCAGCAACGTGCTCCACAAACTGGGCGCTGCCATACCGGTCAGGCCGACAAAGCCTGCGGCCAGTTCGTGTGCGATGCTAGGGTCGCTTGCTTCATCCAGAACAATTGCGCCGCCCACGCGGCGAGGTGGCGAAAAACTCTGGGCGTCGGGTGGTGAGATTTTTTCCAAACCAGCGGCAAGGTGTTCGCGGTCCGTGCCGTCTTCGAGGGTGGTCAGCGCAAGGGTTTCCAACTGATCAAAGGTCTCTTCCTGAACCATGTGATCCAGGGCCATCGGCCCGTCGCCCGGCAACGGCACCATCAGCGCCAAAGGAAAGCGGCGACCTACACGGTCGACCGATGGCATCAGCACGCCCAGCACTTTGCTAGAGCCCGCAAGGCCCGGGGACAGGGTGAACCGCCAAATCGGCGCCGACATATACTGATCATCCCAAGCCTCTCCTCCGGCCTCTGCCGCCGCCATCATCGCGCCTTGCAGCCAATCATCCCAAACCCGCACAAACCCCGGCGGGGTGTTGAGTTGGAAAAAGTCGCCCAAGGCGGGTATTTTGCCAAAGGCACCGAACCCTTGCCCCATCAGAACGTCTTGGGACAGTTGAATTTAGACAGGGCAGGCAATGCGAACGGGTTGATGACAGACCCTGACTGAAGCTGAAAAATCGCAATTCTCCCCGAGACATTAAAGATGACGCGCTTGCGGTCCGATACGTTGGTGCGCCTGATTTCTGCGGCATCCAGCAGTCGGAACCACGCCCATGGCCCGTCTTTGGCCAACTGACTTTCGCCATTGCTGAGACTGGGTTGGAACACCACGCCCGCCAGCCCCACCGTGCCGGGCCATGTGATTGCCACGGGCGTATTGTTGGGACGGCGGGTTTCGAACAGGACATTCTGCGCGCCGATGGTCAGTTGAACCGATGCGGCCTTGGGGTCCAACGCCTCTGGCGTGATCTGGAACTGCACCTGTGGCGCTGCCCCACCCGCAAAGAAAGCGTCACGGATTTCGGCGGCATATTGCAGCTGTTCCAACACAGCGGGCGAGATGCCAAGGTCCACGTCATTGACCTTTTTCCACGTCCAGGGCCGCGATCGGGTGTCGACAAATTTCGCAAGATGTTGGGCAAAGAAAGCGTCGACCATACCGCCCGGAGCAAAAAGTTTGGCAAAGTCCGCCATTGCCACATCAGCCCGCGCCTGCCTGTTAAAGGGGTAGCGGTTTTCAAGCGCCTGCGTGCAGAAAGGCAGCACGTTGGACTGCCACGCGGCATTGATTGACGACCGCGTGCCGTCCGCAGTGATACCCGTTGAACTGCTGGTAATCTGGCTCGCCCAGCGTTCCAGCGGGCCGGGAATACGGCTTGCCATCTGCTGAAAGCGTTGGGTGGCGGTGCCGCCCTCGCTGGCCGTGGCGGCGATGCCGCTGAACGACATCTTGTTCAACTCCTGATAGACTTCCTGCAAGGTGGCAATCAGCAGATCAAGCTCGCTGTTCTGTCCTTCGGGCCGTTCGACAAGCGTGTGCAGCCAGGCAAAGCGTTCCTCTACATATGCACCGGGCGGTTTGGGCGGTGCACCATTTTCGCCACTTGCCGAATTTTGCAAAGCCTCCAGCAAGATTTCACCCTGAACGCTCAGCGCCGACCGCGCCTCAATCTGGGCGATGCGGCCCAGACCGCTCTCTACAGCTTCGCCGCCCAAAAGGCTGCGGTTTTCGGTCAGCTTGGTCTGTTCGGAGATCTCGTTCAGGATATTGACCAAGGGCGAGGTGGGACCGGACAGAACATTCGTCACCTCGACCGCATGGGACAGCGATTCAAGCGGGATCACGTCAATATCGCCAAGGATCGCGTCATACTTGGCGATGTAATCGTTGTAATAAAGGTTCAGCACATCGCGGCTGAGCGCGGTGAGCGCGCCATCGGTCTGCTCTGCCACGCCGCGCGGGCCCAGCACCCAACTGTCGCGTTGGATGCGGCGGGCCACGCCAAGCGCTTCGCCCAGAAACACATTGTTGAACCCGTCATAGGTGAAAATCCCCGGCACGCCGGAATTAAGCGGATTGCCCGAAGAGCGGACCAGAACGCGGGTTACCGCAGGCCCGCCCGCTTCGGTGATGCGCCATTCAGGCAGGCTGGTTGCAGAGGCGCTATTGATGATGCCGTTATACACCCGTTGGGCCAGCGGCATTTCCGACAGGATGCCCTGCACCTGTTCGACAAGCGGCCCGTTCAGCGCGATCTTTTCCATCGGCTGGGACAGCATCGCATCCAGATGCACGCCAAGATCATTGCGCAATTGTTCACGGTTGGGCCCGGCAAAAGTGATAGACCAATCAATCGCCATCCACTCCTGTACAAGCTCGGTGCTCATCGGCCCTTCGAGCCCCAGCATCAAATAGATTTTCAGCGCTTCATAGAGCAGATCAGGATTGTTGACGTTGCCCGTAATTTGTTCTTCCAGCCGCAGCAATAGACGCGGCAGAAGGCGCTGGTTCAGCGCCGCGCGGTAGGTCTGGGCGGCCTGAGTACCGATGACTTCACCTTGATACAGGCCATAGGTCAGCTTGCGTTCGGGGTCGGGATCACCGGCCACAGGATTGCCGGGCATATCACGCAAAACATTCAGCGCTTCAACTACCGGCGGCAGATCAGTGTCCCCGATGGGGCTGGTGGGCAGCACGGCGCTGACCTGTTGGTAGCTGTCGATATAGGTGCCCGCCTGCGCAATCAGATCGCGATTGCCCAGATAGCTGCGGGTGAACAGCGTGCCGGTGATCAGTGCCACAATGACAGTGGCCGCAATCGCCGCGCGCTTGGTCCAACGGTAGCGGCGCTCGACCTTGTCATCGGCCGAGACAAGCCCCGCCTCGGGAAAGATCACGGCCTCGAACAGGCGTGTAAGAAAGTAGGACCGCCCCTGCCCTTGCCCCGTGCCAATCGCCTGACGGCCGATACCAAAAGTGCGGGCCATACCAAGCATCAGGCGGTCAATCGGCGTACCTTCCTGCGTGCCGGAGGTGAAATAGACGCCCCGCAGCATGTGGCGCTGTTCATAGCGGTTGTCCTGAAACACCTCTTGCAGGAAGTTCCGCGCGACTGCCCGCATGGCGGCCACCTGTGATGGGAAACCCGCAATCAGGGATCGCCGCTGGGGGTCTATTTCCGTCTGCATCCGCTCTAGCGATTGGGCGTTCAATTGACCCAAGAGCAAGGCGAATTCGGAATCAAATGCAGCCACGGGCGACGCTTCGCCTTTGGACGTATCAAGCGGCAGGGTGAACCCCCAAACCTGCTCGCGGTCTTCTTTGCCCAGATTGTCGTAGAATTCAGAGAAGCCTGCGATCAGATCGGCCTTCGTAAACAGCACATAGACGGGAAAGCGCACTCCCAGCTTTTCGCGCAATTCATTCAGGCGGCGGCGCACGGCCATGGCGTGGCTGGCTTGTGTGATCTCGTCCTGCTGCAACAGATCACTCAGCGAGATGGCGATCATCGCGCCGTTAATGGGCTGGCGCTTGCGATATTTCTTGAGCAGACCCAGAAAGCCAAGCCAGCCCGCATTGTCCGTATCGGCATCGCTTTCCTGCGTAGTATAGCGGCCCGCCGTGTCGATTAGCACGGCATTATTTGTGAACCACCAGTCGCAATTGCGTGTGCCCCCCACACCGCCAATAGCGGTTTTGCCCATGCTTTCGGCCAATGGAAATTTTAGACCCGAATTCACAATCGCCGTTGTCTTGCCCGCGCCCGGCGGGCCAATCATCACATACCACGGCAACTCATTCAGGTTCTTGCGCCCGTTCTTGGATTTGCGCAGCTCGGTCATCGCCAGCTTCAGCTTGTCACGCAATTCGCCCAACTCGACCGAGGTGACGTCGTCCTCGGCACTGTCGATCTGTTCCGCGATCTCTTCGGTCATGGCCTTATCGCGGCGGCGCCGGCGTAGGAACACAAAGAGCATCAGCATCAGGAAGAAGAACCAAATCCCGCTGATAAAGATGACCCGCGACCAGATACCATCGAAGGGCCGCCATTCTTCGTTGCCAATGAAGGGCGCGAGGAACCAAACCGCGGCCGACAGCGAAATCGCGGCCAGCAAAAAGATCGTGTAGATGGATTTGAAGAAGAAGCGTAGTATGCGGCGTCCGTACATTATTGGGCCTCCTGCACCAACAACACTTCGATCCGGCGGTTCTTGGCCCGGCCTTCGCGTGTGCTGTTGTCAGCAATGGGTTCTTTTTCTGCGCGGCCTTCTGCGGTCAGGCGCTTGGGGTCTTGGATCGTTTTGGCCATCGACGCCATCACCGATTTGGCCCGCGCGAGGCTAAGGTGCATGTTCGAAGGAAAGCGTGAGGATTTGATCGGCACGTTGTCGGAATGGCCTGTGATGATCACCGGACCGGGTTCATCGTTCAGCGCATTGGCGACCCGCGCGATGGGGTCGATAAAGGCCGGAGTCAACTGGTCAGAGCCTGAGCCGAACATATTCGATCCCGCGATGCGGATCACCAGTGTGTTGCCTTTTTGAAAGACATTCACGATGCCTTCGTCGATTTCCTTTTGCAGAAAAGTCACGACTTTTTGCAGACGCACCTCTTCGGAAGAGGCGGGGGGTGTCGGTGGTGGCGGTGGGGCACGGCGCTGCAATTCGGCCACGGGGCCATTGTCGATGACCGAAAGCTGACCAATCAGGCGTTCGGTTTGCGTACCCAAAAGATAGGACAGCGAGGTGAACTGCAGCGCGAGCAAAGCGGCGGTCGCACCCAGCGCGATCCAGACCAGACGCCACGCAGACAGGGCTCGGAAAGGTTTGTCCTCCCCTTCCCAATGCGGTGACAGATCACGCTCCACATCGCCGCGCTGGCCGCGGATGATCCGCGCCAAACCCTGCCGGATTTGCAGGTGTTTATCGGCCCCACCCTGTTCAATGCGCAGCCGGCCTTCGAACCCGAGCGACAGGCACATGTAGATAAACTCAAGCACATCGAGGTTGGTGCCAGGTTCCTTTTCAAGCCGCGCCAGCAGGTCGTAAAAGCGGTCCCCGCCCACGGTCTCGCGGTGGAAAGTGCCGACCATCGACTGTAATCCCCAGCTGGATTGTCCGCCCCAGGGCGTGTTCAGCACCACGTCATCCAAGGTCGCACAAAGCGCATAGCGGGCGATTTTCACGGTCTGCGCGGGGACGCCCGCCTGCAAGGCACGGTTTTCAAAGGCGCGAACCTCGGCCACCACGGAAGACCGCAGTTTGTCAGGGTCCATATGCTGTGCGCGGTTGCGAATGCGGCTGATAAGCGAGAACAGCGGTGCTGCACAGGCAGTCAGCTGATTCATGCCCGTCAGCACCATCTCGACTTCCTGCGGCCCGTCCTTGCGCGTGGCCTGCGGGGCAGCGGCGGCCGCGGGGATGCCCATCGTGTCCACTTCGGGCGCAGCCATCGGCTCTGCCGGGATCGCAGCAGCAGGCTTGGCCGCAGCAGTGCGCCGCCCGCCCGGATTGGGGCGGATCACTGTCTTGTCTGTGTCATCAGGTTCTGCAAACGGATCGTCGTCTGACATGGCCTGCCCCTTTTTAAATCGTCGTTACGCGTTACGGATCGCCCAAAGTTCCATGTTCAGGCCCGGATATTGCCCCGACACATGCACGGCGATGCCGCCGGAAGTTGTCATCTTGCCCCAATACGGGCTGTCGGCGGCAAGCTCGAAATAGACCACGCCTGCATGATAAGGAATTTGGCGCGGGGCCACGGGCAAGGGCCGCAGTGTAATCCCTGGCAAGGCGGAATTGACCAACTGCCTGATCTCCTCCACCGGGCCGATCTTGGCCTGCCCCGCAAAGTGTCGCCGCACGTCCTCGGCCGGGATGTCAGCCTGCACGGCAAGGACAAATCCGGCGGTTGAAATGAGTTTGCGGTCGGTGATTACGCCAACGCTGACGCCGTATTTACGCGCCTCCAGCGGCACGGACACGGCGGTCTGTTCCAGAACGGAGCTGAGATATTGGCGCAGGGTACGGATCACCGGCGCATAGGTCACCGACAGGTTGTCATGCTGATAGGGCGGAAAGTCGGGCGGCTGTTTGTCGGTTGTCATAAAGACCGACAGTTCACCCGCTAGTGAGATGCAATGGCGGTAAGCATCTTCGGGGTGCAGGTTTTCGACGTTCGCCAGATGGCGGAACACCGGGATCATCCGGTTGATCACCGTCAGCAGCAAGAAATCCGACACTTCGGCCACGGCCTTTGCGGCACCACCTTCGGACAGACGACCGGCCAATGCGGTCATGCGGTGCGACAACAGGCCTTCAATCTCGCGAATGAATCCTTGCAGTGGAAGTGCGGCACGCACGTCGATACAGGACGGGATAAAGCTGCGGTCGAGGATGATCTCCTTGTCCGGGCGCACTTCGATAATCCGGGCAATCGGGATGGCCAGCATATCGGCCAGATCATCCACGGCCAGTGCAAATTGCAGGCGCATCTTGCCCACGCCAATGGTGACCGGTTTGCGATCACGGCCCATGGTGTCGGTAATTTCCAGCTCGTCAGGGCGCAGGCGGCTGACGGATTGTTCGGCCCCCGTCAGATCAACCTCAATCGCCCCCTGGCGCCGCTGCGGTACGGTCAGATAGACGATGCAATCCTTGACGGTATCGGGGACTTCCAGTGCGGGGGGATGTGTGTCGACTTGCGGCACGCGAAACACTGTGCCGTCGTGCGTCAGCCCCGAACAGGTCTTGATGGCGAATTGACCCACTTTCAGCACTTCTTCGTCGATCTCGAGCGCACTGAGACCCCAGGCATAGGGGCGTATGCGGCGCGCAAGACCGGCAATCAGCGCTTCCTTGTGGCGGTCCGCCTGTTGGAAATGGTGGGGCTGCAGAAACATCCCCTCCGTCCAAAGCACTTTACTGTCCCAGGACACGCAATTCTCCCCTGTGTTCCGCTTCAACGATCGAAGCGGATTATTTTAACTTTTCAAGCTGCTCTTTATAGGCACGCGCAAATTCGCGGCTGAACAACTCGTGAAAATCGTTTTCGGCCTGATCGGAAATTTGGCCATACATTTTTTCGTATACTTCCCAGTAGCGGGCTTTCTTGCCCTTGAGCAAGCCACCGATGCCGCCGCCGGTCTCAATCTGTGCGCCCAGCACTTCCGGGTCCAGCTTGGCCAGAATACCCTTGAGGGCTGCTTCCATGCCGGTGACCATCGCCACCTCATGTGCCTTGATGTCGTTCAGCGCCTGTTCGGTGGCCAGTTCGGACCCTAGATAGCCGCGTGTCTTGGGCTTGACCAAAGCCTCGATTGCCTGTTCGGGGCTGATCGAGAATTTCAGGGGGTTGTTGCCGCCCGCGCTGATCATTGTCTGTTCGATGCGGAATTCTGATTTGATCGAGGTGCGGGTCATCAGGATCTCGCGCAAGCCCGTGATCATCGTGCGCATCACCCGGCCCATGCGGCCCATGGCGGTGTGCAATTCATCATCGCTGATCTCAAGCCCTTCGACATCCAGCGCATCAAGAAAAGCATGCGCCGCGGCCTGATCGCCACTGACAACGACCGGCTTTTCCAAAGCAGGCGGGACGGTGGTCTGCTTTTTCATCTCTGGCTCGGGTGTCGGCTCTGGCGGTGTCTCCGCCACTGGCTCGGGCTTTGGCTCGGGCGCAGGTGGCGTGTCTTGAGGCTGCGGCACCGGCTTGGCCTCAGGCGTGGGCGTCGGTGCCAGCAGATCATCGTCCCAGTCATCGGGGATCACGGCAGGGCCGGTCGCAAACTTGGGGCGAAAACTGTCGCTGGCGCTGGTGTTGTGCATCGACTGGCTTGGCCCCAGATCGTCCTGTGCAGGGTCGTTCGCTTTGGTAAAGAACGGATCTTCTTCCTCGCCCAAAGGCGGTAGCAGATCGTCGATGGGATCGGCGGTCTTGATCTGGCCGGGGCCTTGCGGGCCTTCGGGGGCGCCCAACAGATCATCCAGAAAATCACCGCCAGGCCCCACATCATCCAGCAATTGCATCGGGTCGGGCGCATTGCCCGCCTGCCCGTGCGACACCTGATCGTGCCCCATGGGTTCCGGGATTGGCGGCGGCAGCGCCGAGGCGATTTCGACCATCACCTCATAAGGGCCGATCGACAGGATATCCCCGTTGTTCAGTGGCGTCGGCGTGCGGCCCAGCGGTACTTTGGAATAATTCAGAAAGGTACCGTTGGTCGAGAAATCAACGACAACAACATTGCCGTTATGATCTTCGATCACGCAGTGGTTCTTGGACAACTGCCGCTCCGGGTCGGGCAACACGATGTCATTGGCAGGTCCGCGCCCGAGACTCAGACTGCCGCCCGTGGGCATCTGCATGGGGCCGACATTGCCCGGCATTGTGCCTGAAGATTGAAAAGCCAGTTTGACCGCCATACCCGTGCTAGCCCCCGATCAGCACGGTTGGGCAGCAGGGCGGAATAATCACCCCGCCACAGGCAAGCTGGTCTCCGACGCGGGCGGCGGGAAAATTCTGGATCAGAACGGTCGTCGATCCCATGATAATTGGGTGCGGCACACCAAGGGCGGCATTGTCCGTCACCCGCGCAGCAGGGATGTTGCCGATCAACACACTTGCCGCGCCGGGTAGGGAAATCGGGTTGGGCACACCGGGCGGCGGGACAGGGGGCGCAGGGGGCGGTGCCGCAACAACGCACATGTGCATGTCAAAAAGCCGGGCGGCAGGTCTGCTCATGATGTCGCCTCCTTTGCTTCTTGACTGACCTCGACGCGACCATTTCCACCACGCGCAATATCAACCGCACGGTCAATCAGCATTTGCCCATATTCCTCAAACCTATCAGAGTTTTTGTCTAACGCCACGAGATTCATGACAAAAGCACAGGTTTCGGCGGCCCCCGCAGGGGCCGGAAATTCAGCCAGATCGGCAGGCCCCAGTGTACCGTCGGAATAGAGCACCGACATGGCGATGTTCACCGTATCATCATCGATATAGGCGTCATCCATCGACACACGCGCGCGTTCGCGATTGTCAGCGTTTGGGTTGAACACCCAATCCTCAGAGGCGGCCAGCGATTTGGGATCCTTGTCAGACTTCGGCCCGATATAATCGCGTGCCGCAAGGCAGGCCCACCAGACCCTTTCGCGCGGGGGCAAGGCGATGGACAAGAGCCGCAGCACATCAATCATTGCGCCTTTCTGATCCAGTTCCGCCAAGACCACTTCGGGGGCTGCGGCGACGGGGGCATCGATCGGTGTTTCAAGGCGCGTGTTCGTCAGCGACAGCAATTTTGCCGCTGGCTCCTTTGGCACCTTGACCATATCTTTGAAACGTTCGCTCATCATTCCGCCCTAGTTAATCTTGGTCAGTGACCCCTTCAGGGTCAACATGCCTGAGGCCTGTGCAGTGACTGCGGGCGCTTCCATTTTCGCGGTGCCGGTGCCTTTGACGGTCACACCCGATTGAGTAATCTCGACCGAGCTGCCGCCCACCTTCAGCGTGATCTTCTGCCCCGCCTCCATTGTGATCGTCGTCGCAGCAGAAATGTCGATCTTGCCTGATTGTACGTCAAGGCTCATGTCACCGGACCGCACGATCTCGGTCATGTTCCCCTCGACCGTCAGATCGAGTTTGCCGCTTTCTACGGTCTCGGCTTTGTCGCCCTCCTGAACGACCTCGGTTACGTTTTGTTTGACCGTTTGCAACAAGCTACCCGCATCAGCGTTATGGCCGCCCGGATCGACGTTCACACCGTCATCGCCAACGGTGATTTGCGCGCTGTCCTTAACCACCATCTGATAGTCCTTCTGGGACTGGAAATGGACATATTCGCTGCCCGCTTCATCCTCCATCACCAGCGCGTTGTAATCGGTTTCGCGCCCGTCAGGTGACGACCGCGTCATGATGCCCGTGCGCGTGGGCTGTTGTGGGTCCACATAGGGTGGCATCTTGTCTTTGTTGTACATCATGCCGGTGACAATCGGACGATCTGGATCGCCATCCTCGAATTGTATCACAACTTCCTGCCCAATGCGCGGAATAGAGAGGAGACCCCAGTTATTACCTGACCACTGCGTCACAACCCTGATCCAGCAAGACGCGGTTTCATCGTCGGGATTGATCCGGTCCCAGCGAAACCGCACCCGAACTCGGCCATATTCATCGGTATGGATTTCCTTGCCAGCCGGGCCCACGACCTCTCCGATCTGGATGCCCGGAATTTCGGGCCAGGGCGTGACAAAGGGTGCGCGGTATTGATGCTCTTTAACCACCGCACCGAAGGTAAACGAGTAATCATTGGTGACTTCTTCGGGAAACTCCGGGCCTTCGGGCTTGATCGCGAACCATGTATCATTATCCGCCTGTTCTTCGGCATCCTTGATGTAATGAGTGGTTTCGGTGATCAGGTATTCCGCATTGTTTAGCGGCTCGGGATGCTCCGTCAGTTTGAAGATGAAACCGGTGCCGAACTGGCGCACATCGCCGGACCCGCGGTATAAGAGATGACGGATGGCGGCGGATTCTGCTCTGATCCGCGTGCGCGTCTCGCCCAAAGTCTTTTCACCGCGATAATGGCCCGGCAGATCGTAATATTCGAAATCCTTGTAGTTATGCGTGCCCTTCAGGATCGATGTCGTCTCCATCTGGCGAACAGAAGGCTTTTCAAAATCATAGTCAGCCAGCGATACCTTGCCGCGTGTGACCCCCTGCGCCGCGGCCCATTCCGAGATTGTTTGCCCGGTTTTTGAATCGCCTCCGTCGCGGGGCTTAAAGGACACCTCGTTTCCATCGGGGAGGTTGTCATGACCCTGCAAACCATCGGTGATGATCAACTTTTCGTTCTTTTCAAACGCATCCGTGTGGTCAAAGAAGTAATAGAGCCCCTCTTCCTCCATCAGTCGGGAGAGAAAGGCGAAATCGGTTTCGCGGTACTGCACGCAATAGGTGCGGGAGGCATAGCTGTCCGATGTCTTGATCTGATAATCGGAAAAGCCATGCTCGCCCAAAACTTCTTCGATGATCTGAACGGCGGTTTTTTCCTGAAAGACCCGCGTGTTGCGTTCAAGCGTCAGCAGCCAGAACCACGGTCGGACCTGTGCAACAAAGTGGTCAAACCCGTCTCGCATCCCCATCGCTTCGACAGAGATACAGGTGCCCGTGAACATGCGGCCATTGCCGGCGGCGGCACCGCTGGCGCTGCCGGCAGTGCCAACATCGGGGTCCACATGCACCGTCATGATCCGACCAACGAAATCGCGCAATTTCACTTCGACCTTTTGCGCCAGAAACTCGATGGTGGTAGCGGTCAGTGTGCTCATTTCTTCTGTGACCACGGCCTGTTTCAGCCGCAGTTTGTCTGTCGGATAGGTGCCCGACATCCACGTCGTCGCTTCTTCTCTTGGCTTGCTAATGGTCATCAAAATGTCCCTCTAAAATCGCGCGGCCGAAGTGGAGCGTAATTTCTCCACGTCATAGATCGGCAAGCAGCGCAGCCAGTTCTTCATCCATATCATCATCAGTATCGCTGTCGGACGCATCGTCTGCGTCCAGATCAAAGCCTGCCAGCAGATCGTCCAGATCAGCGTCCGCGTCAGGCACATAAGGCGTATCCTCTGCCGTGGCGGCGCGGGGCGGTTTGGGCGGCGATGGCGGTGGCGGTGCCACGCCTGCCCAAGGGCCGAGGATATCGCCGCCTGCCAAAGACTGGAACGATCCTAACCGGATTTCATCACGCCCCTTGATCGAGATCACCGGCAAAAAGCCCCGGCCCAAAACTGTCTCGATCTTGTCCAGCGTCAGGTTGCGTTCCGTGCAGGGCAGCGCCACCTGTTCGCCGTAGTTGTCGGTCACAAAGTGGTACGGCACATCGCCCAACGACATGATCTGTCCCAGCCCCATTGAAGGACCGATTTCCTTGAAAGAGCGTGCCAGCAAGATCGCGACAAGCACGACCGGATTGGCCCACAGCATACCCGAAAGCCCGGCGCTTTGGGTGAATTCTTCAAATTCAAACGCGTAAATCGGCTCGCTTTTGGCGCCATAGGGCCGGCGCAGCATGAAACGCGGGCTTGCCAGCGCCAGATGCGCGGCTTCGGGCATGGCGCGCAAAGTATCCCATTCCTGCGCCACCAAAGGATGCCGGTCTTTCTTGGGTGTGTCGATGAAACCGGGGGTTATCGCAGTGAAAAACGGCGCATCGACATGGGCGGCCACACGGGCGATCCGGCCCAAGAGCTGGGCGTGCGGGGGTGTTTCTTCAAACGTATAAAGCCCCATCAACGCGGAATAGGCCCCGCGCCCGGTGACCTCGTCCATCGGCTCTTCAGTCAGCAGGCGCACCAGACCACTTTGCGACAGATCGTCGGCCTGCGTGAGATCGGCGGCAATTTCCTCGGCCGAGATATCATAAAGCATGACCTCGAGCGTATCGTCCGTTTCGATGCTGCGTGCGATCAGATCAAGGCTGCGCCACTGCGCCTCAATCGATTGGAAATCGGGGTGGTGCAAAACCAGCCGCATGGCACCTGACAGCGCATCATCGACGGCAGAAGCCATCGCAGTGGCATCGGGATCGGGCAGTTTGCGAATATGTGGCCCGACAATGCGCGCCAGCAGATCATCCACGGCTGAGGGCTGCGCCAATCTATTGGCTGTATCGCCAACCAGTTTCTGAAAATCGCTGAGTTTCAGATCCGCGCGCACCGTATTACTGCCGGACGTCGCCCGCGCTGGCGTAACCGCTCGGCCATAGGTTT
Source organism: Sulfitobacter noctilucae (assembly GCF_000622365.1). GTDB lineage: Bacteria > Pseudomonadota > Alphaproteobacteria > Rhodobacterales > Rhodobacteraceae > Sulfitobacter > Sulfitobacter noctilucae. Next base: position 92,975 of record NZ_JASC01000005.1, read on the forward strand.
CTCCCCACTCGATCAGCGAGGCCGCAGCGCTTTGTGCGGTTCCGCCAGTACTCAGTTGCGATTTTAGGTCCCGCAGCGCGGCAAAGACCTCGACATTCTCGTAAAGTTCGTCAGGGTGAAGGTCGTCCAGCCCGCGCAGATCAACCTTGACCCCTGCGCCTTCTTTTCCGATGGGCAGCACGAGAGTGGTGGCAAAGCTCTCGATAACCTGCTCGACCGTATCGGTATCCAGCGGGATAGCCGGACGTTCAGCGAGCGCTGCGCCCACCTCAATTTGCCCCCGCGCGGCCCGCCCCGTAAAATCGCCCAGAATGGCGATGCGAAAGCGTTTGCGCTCAAGCTTTTGGGGACTTGGTCTGTCAGCGGAAATTTGACCGTAGGAAAACTCCGAAGCAGTCTGGGTCGCCTGCCCTGCCCCAATGGGTTCTGCTGTATCCGTTGGCTGATCGCCCCCCAGATCATCAAGATCGTCGTCACCTATTGCCGTATCGTCGTCAAATCCGGCAAGCAACGCATCCAGATCGTCCTCCCCTTCCGGCGGATCTTCGACCGTAAGTTCGCCCAGTAGGTCGTCCAGATCATCGTCGGCGGATGCTGCACTGGCTTCTTCCGGTTCAGGAGCATCTGTCTCCGACAGCAGGTTGTCCAGTTCACTTTCAGCGCTATCGTCCAGATCACCCAGAAGCGCATCCAGATCATCCTCTGGCGCAACGTCTTCGGGGGTTTCTGCAGGCTCGTCTTCGGCATCGGCGAATAGACTGTCGAGCATATCCTCCGCATCGGTGTCCGCATCGGTTTCTTCTAAAAGATCGGCAAGACCATCAGGCTCCGGTGCCAAGGTTATTTCTTCTTCCTCCAGATCGGCCAGCAGATCATCCAATGCGTCGGTGGAACCGCCATCGGAACCTACTTCCTCAGCTTCAGCTTCTTCAATATCGCCGTCCTGAACAGCAGTGCTTTCTAGCGCGCCAAGCAAATCATCAAGCTCGGCCGCATCGTCGTTATCAATGGTTTTGTCGGGCTCCAACGTGGCCAGAATGTCGTTTGGATCATCTTCGATTCCCGGCTCTTCGATCTCATCCAGACTGGCGAAGACATCGTCGAGTGTATCATCTTCCTCCACCGGTTCGGGGGCATCAAGGCCGGACAGCACATCGCCGGTTGTGTCCGTTTCGGCGGGTTCCTCAATGGCATCCAGAGCCGCGAGAACATCTGCCGCCTCATCTTGTTGCGGCGCATCCTCACTCACCTCGATCCCCGCGAGAACATCGGCCGCAAGGTCTTCTTCAGATTCCTCCGGAACGGCTTCAATTCCTGCGAGAATGTCTGCGGCATCATCATCCGGTTCAATGTCGTCTACTGGCTCTATTCCAGCAAGGATATCGATGGAGCCCTCGTCCAACGCAGGGGCTTCAACCGCGTCCAATCCGGCCAAAATATCGCCCGCGTCATCCGCATCTTCGGCCTCAGGAACAGGTTCGATGTTCCCCAAAACAACGAGTGTATTATCATCTTCAACCTCGGCCTCCGGCGCTTCCAACCCGGTCAGAACATCCAAGGATAGGTCTGCTTCGATAGTCTCTTCAGCAATCTCGATCCCAGCGAGAACATCCGCAGCAGTCTCCTCCTCTGGTTCTTCCGCAACGGCTTCAAGCCCTGCAAGGATATCGGCGGGGTCGTCTTCCTTCTCGACCTCTTCAATGACGTCCAACGCGGCCAGAACGTGATTTGCTTCGTCTGCTTCTTCAGCCTCCACAACAGGTTCGATGCTCGCCAGAACATCGAGCGCGCTCTCCTCTTCGACCTCCGCCTCGGGCGTTTCCAACCTGGCCAGTATACCTTGTGATGTGTCAGCTTCGTCAG
>NZ_JASC01000006.1 GCF_000622365.1 Sulfitobacter noctilucae
AGAGATCAGAGCGCTGTTGAAATGGCCCTTTGTGCTATGTGTCGGCACGATGGATATCCGCAAAAACCTTTGGGCCCTCTCGCAGGCCTGGTTGCGGCTGAGCCAGAACAAGGACATCACCCTGCCCAAGCTGGTTCTGGCCGGGCGCCCGGGGTCTTTTAACGATGACTTCAACAGGTTGATGCAGGCGACCGGCAATCTGGGCGGCTGGGTCGAGATCCACAACAATGCTTCCGATGCCGATCTCGATTTCCTTTATCGTAACTGCCTATTCACCGTAATGCCCAGCTTCTACGAAGGCTGGGGGCTGCCTATTGGTGAGAGCCTAAGCTACGGCAAAACCGGCGTTGTGTCGCAAACCTCGTCCATGCCCGAAGTGGGGCTTGATCTGGTGGAATATTGCGACCCGCATAACATGTCCTCAATCGAGGACGCCTGCTTCAAACTGATCTCCGATCCCGAACATCGTGCAGCCCTTGAGGCGCGCATCGCATCGACCAGGTTGCGCAGCTGGGCGGATGTCAGCCGGGACATGTACGCCCTTCTGACGTAATCCAGCGGGATAGTGGGCCAGCGCATTTGTTTCGCGTGCGAAACATCGCAGGGCGAGGATGTTTTAGGAAAATGTTTCGCGCGCGAAACGTTTCAGGTTTTGCTGATAAACCCGCGCAGACGCTCTACCAGATCGTCAGTCACACCCGGGCCTGTCAGGGTGAGCCCTGATTTCTGACGCAGCAAGTGGATGCCCGGTGCCAGTTCTTCGCCAGCATGGCTGTCAGTCTTTTTACTCTTTTTAGAGCCTGTTTTCAGCAAGCTTGAGAGCGTCTGGTGCTCATCCTCAGCCGAGCGGCGGCCTCCGTTATCCTCCAGCGCCTTGCGGGCCTTGCGGGCAAAGCCTGTGTCGCCCAACCGCTGGGACAGCTCCAGCCCCAAACGCTCTCCGATGGCTGCCGGATGATGCAACACGGTGCCAAGCTCTTCGACCACCGGCAGGAAAGATTTGATCTTGGACCTCTTGGCCCGGCTGGCAGAAGAAAACAGAGTCTGTAGGGCTATTTTGTGACTGTTATAAACGCCTGCCTGCACCGTGCGCGCCACGATCTGGGCACGCTCGTAATAGCTGAGGCCGACGCGAATTTCGTTCTCCTCGACCATCGCGACATAGGCGTCTTGTGCGGCGGCGGGTTGGCGTACAAGAGCATGGACATAGGCGAATGTCGCATCGCCCGTTTCCTCATAAAGGCGGGCCAGTGCGGCCAACCGGCGCCAGCCTGAAATCAGGCCGTACCGGTCCGGCCCGACCTCAAGCACCTCGATCGGGGTTTGCTGCCCACGCGCCCGGATCGACGCCATCAGCGTTTTCATATCCTCGCCGTCAATGACCACACGGTCGCGCATCAGATGACCGGTGTCGATCTGGGTGGTGCGCAGGTTCTGCACCAACCGTCCTTCGGCGCGGGCGGCACTCAACTCGGCGCTGACCTCTTCCAGCGCGGCGCTGGCTGCGGCAGCACCCGCCATATCGGCAATGGGCGCTTTGGGGGCCAGACGGCTGCGCTGAGACGGCGGGACGACGCCCGTTGGGGCATCGGTGAACATGCCCTTGGTCTCGGGCGCGCGGGCAGGGACGGTATTGCCCTCATCGGGCAGGGTCAGTCGCTTGCGTTTGGCCATCTGCTGTCTCCTTTGATCCCGTCCTGAGATCCTATCGGGTTAGTCGGCTGCCGCCTTTTCATCGCGCCGCCAGGCACCGATCAGCAACCGCTTGAAGGCGGCATAGGTCGCGTCGAAGGCCTGACGCCCGCGGGCGTAGGTCTCGCGGTTGAAATCACGGTAATCGGCTTCGTAGATGCCGTTCACGCTCTCGCCCGCCTGCCCGATCAACGCGGTAAAATCCTGCCGGTGCGGCGACAGCACGGGGCCAAGGTAGGCCTGCATGAGGGCGGCCATCTCGGCCTGCTGGGCGCCATCGTAGCGCGTGATCACCGCCCGCACCGCATCCCATTCAAAGGCCATCCCCTCGCGTCCCAGCGCACGGGCGGCCATGTTCTCGTTTTCTTCGATGGAGCCGAAGGTGGCGTGCAGCATGTCAAAGAACCGCCCGGTGCTGTCGAATTCCAGAAAGGAGGCGCCCAGCGGCACCAGCAGGATGTCGGCGGCGGACAGCCCGTTGATGGTCAGATAACCCAGGGCAGGGGGCGTATCGATAAAGACAACATCATAGGCATCCAGCACACCGTCAGCCTCAAGCCGTTCAGTGAGCGCATCCCAAAGCTTCCAGCGCCGCGCAGCCATGCGCCAGACAGGGATCTGGAACTCGGCCCAGTAAAGATTGAGCTGGGCACCGATCAGATCAATGTTGGGCCAGTGGGTTTTCTGGATAACGTCCGTGGCAGAGATTTTCAGCGCCTCGGCCAATGTGTCGTCAATCTCGATGGTGGGATCACCGCGCGACAAGCGGCTGTGGTTCTCGGTCTGCGCGGCCTCGGCGTAATGGCGGGCGAGGAGGGGAAAGACGGTCTGCCATTCGTCTTCTACCTTGCCGCCGAAAATGCTGGTCATGGAACCCTGGCTGTCGAGATCGATCACCAACACGCGGTAGCCATCCAGCGCCGCCGACATCGCCAGATGCGCGGCCGTTGAGGTCTTGCCCACGCCGCCCTTGAAGTTGGCCACAGCGACAATTTTTGCAGGGAGTCCCTCGGGCCGGTAGGGGCGGTATTCCTTGGACTTCGATCCCTCCTGCGAGAAATGCGCACGCAGGCGCAGCACCTCGTCGAGCGAGAACCATTTCGCACCCGCTTCGGTTTCGGTACGGCCCTGGGGCAAATCCGGATTGGCCCGCAGCACACGGCGGAAATGGGCGGGGGCCACGGGAATGAGGTATTTGGTGATCTCCCATGTGGAGAAGAGTCGCAGCGCCTTTTGCCCCGCCTCGTTCATTCCACGTGCGGCCAGATCATCGCGCCCCCGTGTGCAGGCGACGGCCATCTCGCCAAAGGCGGCGGTGGTGCCTGCGGGCCCCAGATCGGCCAGCGCCTGATCGGGGTCGATGTTGAAATAAGGAGGGAGGTCCGTCATCTGCGATCTGCCAATGTAACGTGTTTTTCAACATATATCACGAAACGCGGCATCTGGAAGGAAAAACGGCTCTTTCTTCGCTTTTCTGAGTAAATCCCGAGGTTTGATCTCTATCTGACGCCAGTTTTCAGGGGAGGGCCAGAAAAATATCACGTGTTATGATGTGTTATTTAAGTGTTACGGTATTTGGCCTCTCGCGTAACCTGCTTAGACCTATGAAGAATTTGCGCGCGCTGGTTCTCAAAGCGACTCTGAAACCACGCTTGAACGACTCTGATCCCCCGACAAAGCGATTCCGATACCCCGCTGGCATTGCTGGACTGAGTTATCCACAGGGGGTAGCCTTGGTGTCATTGAAACCACGATTCCCGACAAGGGAACAGGTGAGCAGGGCAGGGTGGTTATGGCCAGTGGTGGGGCAGTTTTTGAAAGCGGCGGGTTGATGCCCGACCGCCACCCGACGGGCGATTTCTTTGTCTGCGATGTGTTCGATGCAGTCCCGAAGGATGATCTGGCAAGCATGGAACATCCGCTGTTCACACTGTCCACGCGGCCCGACCGGCGCATCCTGAACTATACCCATAACGGGACCGAGATCACCGTGGTGCCGTCGATGCGCGGGCTGGCCACGATCCACGACAAGGACATTCTGATCTTTTGCATCAGCCAGCTGATGGCGGCGATCAATGCAGGGCGACAGACCAGCCGCACGCTGACGCTCAAGGCGCATGACCTGCTGGTAGCGACCAACCGTGAAACCTCCGGCGATGCCTACCGCCGCCTGAAGGATGCTTTCGAGCGGTTGGCCGGCACGCGCATCACCACCAATATCGAGACGGGCGGTCGCGAGGTGACTTCGGGTTTCGGTCTGATCGAGGCTTGGGAGATCGAGCGGCGCGCGCGGGGCGGGCGGATGATCAGCGTCTCGGTCACGCTGTCGGAATGGCTCTATCGGGCGGTGCTGTCAAAATCGGTGCTAACGCTGAGCCGAGATTATTTCCGCCTGCGCAAACCGCTGGAGCGGCGCATCTATGAGCTGGCACGCAAGCATTGCGGGCGTCAGCCGGTCTGGCGGGTCTCGGTTGATGTGCTCCTGAAGAAATCCGGCTCTGCCTCGCCGCGCCGCGTCTTTCGCGCAATGCTGCGCGAGATGATCAAGAGCGATCATTTGCCTGATTATACGATCGCCGAAGAACCCGGCGACAAGATCCGCTTTGAGGCGCGGCGTGTCACGGAAGGGCCAGAGGCGCCGCCGCTGTCACAGGCCGCATACGATGCTGCACGCGCCTTGATACCGGGCTGTGATGTCTATGCGCTGGAAGCGGACTGGCGGGCGTTCTGGGCCACGTCGGGCCGGCCGCGGCTACGCTCTGCCGATGCGGCGTTCACGGGGTTTGCCCGAGCAAGAGCTGCCCGCGAAGCATAGCGCCCTAGGGCGTGATCCTGACCGCGCGCAGCACATCCTGGGCCACGTCTTTCCAGGTGCGCAGACTGCCGTGGGCGGCAGCGATGCGGGCCTTGAGCGCGGCATAGGCCTGCGGGTCGGTGTTCAGGGTGTCGATCAATGCGGCCAGCTCTTCGGGCGCATCGGGATCGAAATATTGCGCCAGATCGCCGCCCACTTCATGCAGCGCTTCGGCGGCTGTCGAGGCCAGACCGGGCGTGCCGAGCCAAAGCGCCTCGCCCAGGGGCAGACCCCAGCCTTCCATACGGCTGGGGATGGCAAGCGCCAGCGCATTTTCATACAGGTCGCGCAATTCGGCCTGATTGGGATTGGTGACGATGTTGATCCGGTCGCGGATCGGATCAAAACGGGGCTGATCCAGATAGCTGTCGGTGCGTTTGCGCTGTGCCCCTGCCAGAACCAAAGGCGGCACGGGGCGGCCGGTCTCATGCAGATGCAGCAGGGCTTCCATCACGCATTCAAGGTTCTTGCGCCCGGTCAGAATGCCAACGCAAAGCACATAGGGTTCCGCCGGGACGGTTTGCGCCACAGGTTCATCCGTCGGACGCAGCTCGTGACACAGCGGTACCGCGACCACCTGCGGCGCAGGCGGCAAATGGCCCGAAGCGGAAAACCGCTCGATTTCATGTTTGGTGAAAACCGAATTTGTCAGAACCCGTTCCGAATTGCGGATCACGATGTGATTGTCGTGGGTGAAATTATTCGAAAACATCGACTGGCTGGAATGGGCAAATTCATAGATCGGGATCATGTCGTGCAACAGCGGGTTGAGCCTGACCTGCACCCCGTCCCGCGCCAGCGCGGTAAGGTAATCGGCCATGATCTTGGGCCGGCCCAGCGACACCAGCGTTTGCCCGTTCAGATCGACCTCGCGGGCCGTGCCTTCGGGCACCGCACGCCAGCGCCGCAGGTTGATCCGGCGCGCGCCCCACAGGGCAAGGGGATAGAGTAGATCACGGATTTTATTGGGTTTTGGAAAGCTGTAGCGCATGCGGATCGGGCTTGCCTCGGGCGGCAGACCGGGGTCGAGAATGCCGGTGGGGCTGTCCGCACCGATGCGCGGGGTCACTTCAAAGAACCGTTCATGGGCGGGCGAAAAGATGACAAAGCGCACGTCTGCACCCGAGCAGGCCAGCTCATAGCCCACTTCCATCACGGTACGCGAAATACCGTAATATTTGAACTTGAGGCCTGATGCGAGAAACTGCTCAGAAAGGTCGTAGTAAAGCGTCGTCATGACAGGCTCTTAGCATTGCCTCAAGGGTTGAGAAACATCGGATTTACCGCCAAAGATCGCGGGCCAGCCTGTGATCACATTCCCGCGAAGGACCGCGACAGATGAAAACCTATTTTTTCGATGTCTCCGATGTCGTGATCTATGTGGAAAAGGAAACGTCTGTTTCAGGCATCCAGCGGGTGTCGTTCGAGGTGATCCGGCGGATGGTGGCGCAGCACGGGGCAGGGGCGGTGCGGCTGGCCTATTGGGACCGGTCCAAACGGGTCTATCTGTCGATCCCGTCGGATTTCATCGAAGGGATGACCGGGTTTGATGCGGATGTGCTGGGGGCGGTGTTCTTTGGCAAACAGGCGCGGGCGCTGCAGGATACGGCACCCACACTGGCGCGGTATCGCAACCACCCGCTGAAGTACTGGTTTCACCATCTGAACCGCAGCTTTCATGCCCTGCGCGGGGATGCGGCCTATTTCGAGCGGTTGGGCAGCAGCCTGGCAGAGTGGCGGGCGTTCAACCCGGGCCGCCCATCCGCGCCCGTGGCGCAGGACATCGCCCGCACCCCGGTGGCAGAAGTGGCCCGGCCCGGCGACGCTTTGGTGGTGCTGGGCGCCACCTGGGCCATCGACGGGCTGCAGGCGTGTTTTCAGGGATTGGCGGACGAGCAGGGGATGCAGATCACCCAGCTGGTACACGACCTGATCCCGGTGCTGACCCCCGAACATATTGTCGAGGATTTCAGCCAGGAGTTCTATGACTGGCTCAAAACCTCGACCGGGTATTGCAGCAGCTATTTCGCCAATTCGCAAAACACCGCCCGTGATCTGGCGGGGTTTCTGGAAGAGGTCGGAGTGCAGCGGCCCATCCGGACCGTGCCGCTGGCACAGGCCTTTGACAAGGCACCGCAGACCCCAGAAGCCCACGCCGGCATGTACGGCGCACGTGTGGCAAGCGTCCAGGGGATGCGCCGCGAGATCCTGAACCTGTCCCGGATGCCCTTTGTGCTGGTGGTGGGCACGCTGGAATCGCGCAAGAACATCTGGCGGCTGGCGCAGGTCTGGCAGAGGTTGAGCCGGGAGGAGGAGCTTGAGCTGCCGCGCCTGGTGTTCGCCGGTAAGCGCGGCTGGCATATCGAGGATTTCAACGCGCTGATGCAGGCCACCGGCAATCTGGGCGGCTGGGTGCAGTTTGCCGACCGGCCCAGCGACGCTGAGCTGGCCTATCTCTACGAGACCTGCCTCTTTACCGCGATGGTCAGCCTGTACGAGGGCTGGGGCCTGCCCATCGGCGAGAGCCTGGCCTTTGGCAAGACGGGTGTGGTGGCAGATAATTCATCCATGCCCGAGGTGGGCGGCGACATGGTGGAATACTGCGATGCGACCTCCATCGACAGCATTGCGGGGGCCGTGCGCAAGCTGGTTGCGGAGCCTGATTATCGCGAAGGGTTGGAGGCGCGAATTGCGGGCGCAAGATTGCGCACATGGGATGATGTGGCGGCGGATTTCGTGGCGGCGCTGGAGGGGTGAGGAGTTTGGGGTTCGCAGTGGACGCCGGTGAGCGTTAAAGACAGGGCCAAACGCCGGTAAACCCCGTTGCGTGTTTGGTTCTATGCTGGTGGGCCAAGCTGGGGGCCTTGAACCACAAAGGGCCGCGGCGAGGCATATGATCAATAAAAGTGATTTATCAGAACGCCGAAATCGGCTCTATGCAGACACCCAATACTCTCGAAAGGCACTGCATGACCCGCACCGTTATCCTGCCCTATACCGCCCAGCGAACCACCCCACAGGACATTACGCGATTGCGCGCGGCACTTGCCGCGCAAGCACCCGATGTGGCCTTGCGCAGCTTTGAGACGACCTGCATCCCGGTGTGGCTGGCCGATCCTCTGCCGCCCCCCGTGGTGACTGTAACGCTGAACAACGATGCTGCCCCCTATCTGATGCAATTCGTGCCGGGACGGCAGTTCTTTGCGCCTGTGCTGTCCAAGGCAGCGCTGCTGGACCGAGTGATCCAGGCCGGCATTCCGGTGCCTAAAAGCGCCGCGCTGCATCCGGTATCACAGCCGACCGAGGCTGATTTCGGGCCCTATATCACTATCAAGACCACGGCACCCGGTACGACGCGGGCCACCGGCATCACGGTTTGCAGAACAGCGAATTTTGAAGCTCTGCGTCCCAAGATCACGCAGATGTACCAAAGCGACATCGCGCGCGGTTTCGTACCACTGTTGCAGCAGTACGTGTCCACGGGGCCGCGGCCCTGCCATACTCGGGTCACCACGTTTCTGGGCGCGCCGATCGTGTGTTTCTCCACCACGGCGCGCGCGCCTTTCGATCCTGCGGCCCTGACTGGTCTGGCGGCGGGTGAGGCCACGTCGAACTTCCGCGAGGACCGTACGCGGGTTCTGGTGGACGATGCGGAAATGGTGGCGCTTGCGACCCGTGTGGCGGCGGTCTTTCCCGAGACATCTGTGCTTAGTATCGACATGGTGCGCTGTGCACAGACGGGCAGGATCTACTGTCTGGAGGCCAATCAGGGCAATCTATCGGTACTGTCAGCCCCCATCTTAGGCGTGCTGCGTCAAAAGCTGGGCGAAGACGCCATGCTGGCACAATTCGGGGCCTATGACACCATGGCCAAGCGCATCGTCGAGGTGCTGGAGACGCCCTGATCCTAGACCGAGGGACATGGCACTGCGTGTCAAGGAGTATCAGTACCCCTATCTCGACCCCCTACCCATAACTCTCCCGCTGTGCGGTGAACATCGCTGCATAGAGACCCTCTTGGGCCATCAGATCGGCGTGGCTGCCTTGTTCGACCACGCGGCCTTCGTCCAGAACGTAAATATGGTTTGCGTGGGTAACGGTGGACAGACGGTGCGCCACGATGATTGTGGTTTTATCGCGGGACAGTTCGGTGATGGCGTTGCGCACCTTTTCTTCGGTGCGCTGGTCCAGTGCGGATGTGGCCTCGTCCAGCAGCAGGATCGGGGCTTCGCGTAGGAAGGCGCGCGCGATGGCGATGCGTTGTTTCTGACCGCCCGACAGTTGCGAGCCTTTGGGGCCCAGTGGCGCATCGCCCCGTTCGCGCATCAGCACGTCGATGCCCACCAGTTCGGCGGCGCGCCAGATCTGTTCTTCGGTGGCATCGGGTTTCACATAGCGGATGTTTTCATAGATTGAATTGTTGAAGATCACGATGTCCTGGGCCACGACCGAGAACGACTGGCGCAGCTTGTCGATGCGCAGTTTGTCGATGCGTTCGCCGCCGATGGTCACCTCGCCGCGCTGTGCATCATAAAGTCGTGCAATCAGGCTGAGCACTGTGGTTTTGCCCGATCCGGTGGCGCCGACGATGGCAGTGATCTTGCCGCCCTCGAAGGTCATATCGACCCCGTCGAACAGCGGCTGGCTTTCGGAATACTGGAACGCCACATCGTGCAGCACGATGTCGCCCGAGGGGTCAAAGCTGTCTTTGGCATCGGGCGCATTGGTGATCGAGGGGCGCACGCGGTACATGCCACGCAGGCTGTCGAGGATGATCAGGCTGGCCTGCATCCGCACAAAGAAATAGGTGAGCCTGCGCGCAGGATCAAAGATCAGCGCCATGCCGATCATGAAGCCGATGATCGCGGCCCCGTCCATTGCAAACCCGGGATCCAGCGCCATATAGCCGCCCGCGCCGATGATCAGGATATAGATCGTGGCCGACATGATATCGACCGAGGGGCTCATCAGGGCCTGCACCGCTTGCAGTCGCAGGGCAAGGTTCTTGATCTCCTGGCTCGCGTCCGTGAGGCGGGTGCGTTCCATCGGTTCCTGGTTGGAGATCTTGACGGTGCGCATGCCGTTGGACATTTCCTCAAGCCCCGACATATAGGCGCCCATCGCGTTTTCCGCGCTTTGCTGCACTTCCTTGATGCGGTGCGAGATATAGCGGACGACAAAGGAAATGCAGGGCAGCACGATGGCCACCAGCACAAACAGATGTGGCGATTTCCACGTCAGATAGCCCGAAACGATGATCACCGTCACCGCATCGCGCACGGCATTCACGGTGGTCTGGCCGATGAAATCGCTCAGGTCCTGGGCCTGGTTGACCAGCCGCAGGATGATGTCGCCGGCCTTGGTCCGCTCGAAATAGGCCAGATCCAGCACCATCATGTGGTCGATCAGGTCGCGGCGCATCTTGAACACCGCGTCAGAGGCCAGCCAGACCGAAATGCGCGGCACCAGATAGGACATCAGCGCGCGTACACTGAAGATCCCCATGACCATCACGCAGACCCAGACCAGCCCGGCCACATCACCGTTTTCAAAAATGACCCGCAGGCCGTCTTCGGTCAGCCGGATGAACTGCTGATAGGCAAAGCCCTGCACCAGGATCATGCACATCACCAGACCCAGCCACAGCGCCTTTTCCTTGAGGTAGGTGTGGTAGAACCAGTGGATGTTTTCCTTGTCGCGGTCCGTGAAAAGCGGTTTGCGCGGCCGGCTTCGCCATTTTCCGAAGGGATTGAACTTGGTCGACATAAAGTAGAAACGCCTCATTCCGTGGCTGCTCTTTGCCCTTTATAAGTCACTGCCCTTGGGCGCAATGATGCCAAGCAGCATGGGGCCTGCTCGGCGCTTTATCGGCAGCGGTCTGGCCGTCTGTGTTGCGAGGGTGACTTTGATGCTGCCGTAGACCGCTGGCGTTGGAGGATTCTGCTACCCTGAATGGAATATGCTTGGCGAAGGGCAATATCCACTTGTGAACGGCATCACGGACCGCGGCCGCCTGAACGGACCTTTGGGGCAGGGGCGCTTTGGGCATAAATCAAATTATTACAGATACTTGATGGCTTTGGCATCGACTTGATCCAATGCTTTGCCCCGCCCTCCGGTCAAGGCAGGGCAGAGGATAATCCTTGCCACAAGCGCACCCCAGCCATGAGGATAACGGGTATAGGCATGTTTATTTTGATGCCGCACTTTTCATTTGGGGGATTTCTATCATGGCCACGACCGAACAAGTCGAACAGATCGTCAAACTTTTCATCGGGTATTTCAACCGCGCGCCGGCACCCGGCGGCACCAACTACTGGACCGGCCGGTTCGAGGCCAGCAGCGAAGGTCCGGCGATGACCTGGGCGGAGATCGCGGAATCGTTCTCGGTCCAGAACGAGACCACGACGCTTTATCCGATCATGGACACGCGCGACTTTTCCGAAAGCTCGCTGCAGAGTTTTTTCAATTCTGTGTTCCAGAACCTTTTTGGCCGCGACATCCGCGAAGGCGGGCTGACCTATTATTCCAACCAGCTGACCTCGACGGATCCAGATGTGCAGCGGTCGGTGGGCGAGATCATTCTTGATATCATCAACGGTGCCAACTCCGGCCCCGACAAGGCGCGCATCGACCACAAGGTCGCGGTGTCGGTCGATTTCTTCAACAAGACGGATGCGATCGAGGGGTTCGTCTTTGACGCCGACGCCCGCGCGGTGGCGACCAGTTTGCTGACAAACGTCACCGAAGACCCCGCGACAGTGGGGCCTGCGCTGGCGCAGACCAACGCCTATATCGACGATGTAGGCGGCAACCAGCCCGGCGTCACGGTCAACCTGACCACGAGTGCCGATCTGCCCGGTGGTGACGGTGGCGGAACAAGCACCACCGGCACGGCGAATGCCGACACCTATGCGGCCACGGTCGAAGGCACGACAGGCGGCACGCTGCAAAACAGCGATGTGATCGAAGCCGGTGACGGCACGGATACGCTGAACATCCGGGTAGTGAACGCCAGCCAGACTGTCGCGCCCAGTGCCACGGGTCTTGAGAAAATCACCGTGACCAGCCAATCACAGAATTCCCAGTTCATTCTGGATATGTCCGGCATGGCGGGCGAAACCGAACTGACGGCGATCGACACGGCCGCCAATTCGTTCACCGCCTTCATCAATGTGGATGAGGGGGCAAATATCCGTCTGGAAAACGTCGATGGCGGCAGCCTGGTGAACTTCAAGGGCGACAGAAGCACCTCGACCACGGATAGCCTTGATCTGTTCATCAGCGATTCAGGCACAGCCAACCAGTCGGCGATATTTGCCACGGTACAAACCAATGTCAACGTGATGGATACAAGCTTCGAGCAGATCGCGCTCGAAACCGGCGGGACAACAGCTTCCTTCCTGAACCTGCCGAACATGACGCTGGATACCCTGACCGTCACCGGCACGCAGCAGTTGCAGCTTGAGGATACCGGCCGCAACTTTCAGGAACTGAAATCCGCCGACGCCAGCGGCATGACCGGCGGCGGGCTTTTCCTCTTTGCCTCGGGTGTGACCTCATCCGACTTTGCCTTCATGGGCAGCGATTTCGACGACACGCTGCAGCTGAACAACAATCTGTTCAACAATGCCAATACCCTGTCACTGGATGGCGGCGACGGGACCGACATGCTGGTCGTGGACAGCTTTACCAACCTGTCGGCAGCTTCAGTCAATGCCGCCAACGGGTTCGAGGTGCTGGCCGCGGCAAATGCGGTCTCCAGCCTGCAGGCAGATGATTTCACCAAGATCGACGAATTCATCTTTGGCGGGCAGACCGGCAATGACGGCCGTCTCAACATCCGGGGCGTGACCGACGAGGACAAGTTCGTCTTCCGCTCGGACGTGGGCCGGACCGACGAGGCGGTGCAATTCTCGACCGCAACGGCGGGTCAGTCGGTCACCTTCGAGCTGAACGCCGACACCGGGTCGGGGGGCGAGATCCGCATGACCTCAAGCGGCTCTAACAACTCTAGCGCTGCCGTCGGTTTCGGCACCAGCAACATCAGCAGCGTCGAAATCATATCGAGTGGGTCCAACACCGCCGCTAACGTGATCCGCGGGATCGATAGCGGCTCCAACAACTACTTTGCCTTCGACAACCAGAACGGACCCAGTAGCTTTACCCTCTCCGGATCGCAGGCGCTGACCATCACCGCCGAGGCGGGCGTGAACCTCAACTCAAGCTCCGACGAGACGGGTTTCGTGAGTGCCGTCAACCTCAACGGATCTGCTGCCACCGGTGCGCTGCGTCTTGCAGGGTCCAACTCGGCCGATGCGATCCAGGGTGGCTCCGGGAACGACATCTTCTACGGCATGGGCGGCAACGATGTGCTGACCGGGAACGGCGGCGCGGACCAGTTCCGTTTCTCCAACAACAGCGGTACGGACGAGATCAAGGACTTCACGGCAGGCACCGACAAGATCGGCCTGGAGCGCGTTGATTTCACCAACACCACGGCCACAGCCGAGGGGGCGATCCTGAACGCGGCGGACTACGTCGAGAACCTGCTGTCGGTGGCCAACCTGTCAGCGGCGGACAACAACAAGGTGGTCGAGCTGCAGAGTGCGGCAAGCGAGACCCAGATCACCCAGACCACCGCGGGGGCAAGCAACACCTATCTGCTGGTGTTCAACCAGACCTCCGGCAAGGGCGAGCTGTGGTTTGACAGTGACTGGTCGAACACCGGCGGCCGCAGCATGACGGCCGAGTTCGACAACATCACCGATCTGGGCGGGCTGGTCGGCCTGAGCAACACGGATTTCGTTGAATATACGTTCTGAAGTGCATTCCTGTCCCGGTGGTCCATGCTTGTTTGCGTGGCCCATCGTGGCTGTGAATTCTATCCTGGTCCAGCGGCTTCAAGTATCGCTCACTGAGGTGCTCCCCATTTCTTGGACAGGATCTGGCGCTTTTTGAGCGCTTCTTTTCTCCTGCTGATCGGGTCACATTGTTTCGATTTGCAGTGAGTCGACCATTGCTGCTGGTCTGTCACCAAGGGCTTTGTGCAGGCGGCGCTGGATTTCAGCAAGGGCTTTGGCCAGTGTGCCAACCGAGCTTGCATTCTCTTTCTACGTAAACGCCAGTGTATCTTACCAGATTGTCCAACGCGTTCATCTTGTCATGAAGTTTAATGCTGGCGTAGATCGGCTTCCCTTCATCATCAGTGCCGTTTTTTTCCAATATGGTCTCGGTAGAAACCTCTGACAGAGCATCCAGACTATCTTCTGATGTTGCTGATAAGGTTAATCTGAGGTTGACCATCCTGATCAATTTTAACTGCCTGATGCATAGAAGCGAACCCGACCTTGGCCAGTTCTGCAAGCACACGTTCCTGCGATATGCCTTGTTTTTCTGTGATTTCCTTTTTCCCTGCCTCAATCGCTTCCGCAATGTGAACCTTTTTCAACATGCGTGAACCGAGAGTGCCGTGGGACTTCTCCTTAATCCCAGCTTTTCGATGCGCCCCGGGCGCATTGATGCCGATAAGATACTCTGCGACGAACAGTTTCTTTTTAGGGGATCGCTTGGCCCAAAATCGCGTCCTGTTACAAAGTGGCGAGTATGGTGATTTAGAACACACTTCTCCCTCTATTCTACACACCCATAGGACTTATTATGTAATGTTGAGGTCAATCCCGCACCGCTTCAGAGCATCGTGAACGGATCATCAACAAGGCCCACCAGCTCAATCAGAAACGCGCCGTCCTCGGGGGCAAGCGCATCTGCATGCAGCTGATCAATCGTGGCCACGGCATTGCTCACGCTGGCGGGACTGCCGTCAAAGATATCCATCACGGCGCGGGTGTCGTCATACTCCGACAGCCCCTTGATGGCCGAGAAATAGACGCCGATGTCGGTCTTGGCCTGCAAGTAGGCCGCATCCGCCGCGCCGCCGGTATCGGCCTTGGCGCCGTTCAGCACCGACAGGATGAAATTCGCGGGCGTCACGCCGCTGTCTGCTCGCGCCAGCGCATCCACCCAATAGGGTCCCGAAGGGTCGCGTCCCAACACATTGTTGAACACCGCCGTCACGAAAGCCTGCGGGTCGGTCAGGCTGCCATCGGTGTTCAGATAGGCGGCATAGGTGGTCTGGGTCTCGGGCTGGACAAAAAAGCTCTGGGCGATCTGGTCCAAGGACATCCCGTCTTCCAGGCGCGCCGCCCAATAGAGCAGCCCCTTGGACGCCGGTGCACGGTCAAAATAGGCGATATAAAGCTCGGTGATCTGGGCGAACTGCGCGGCTGACAGGTTTTGCGCCCCCTCAAAGTGGTCGATGGCAAAATCCGCATCGGCGAACGCCAGGTTTTCAATATCGATCAATGTGTCGGTGCCGTCCCGGTCCGGGCGACGGTCCATCAGGGCCATGCCCGTGGCAGAGACCTGCAGGGTATAGCTGTCCTGCGTGCCCGAGAAGATCGCCGTATCGAATCCTGCATCCCCGTCGATCAGGTTAAAGGCGGCATCGCCTTGCAAGATGTCATCGCCGCTGGTGCCTGCGATCGTGCCGGGTGCCTCGGTCGGGGTCTGTGGTGCGGGCGGATTGGTGCCGTTGAGCGAGACGGTCAACTCGACCACCTCGAAGGGTTTCAGCGACAGATTGATCTGCGCGGCATCGTCAAAGCTCAGATCGACAAGCGTCACATCCACATCATGTTCGTTGTAGAAATAGGGCGCGCCGTCGATTGTCACGCTATAGGCATCCACGCCCTGTTCCCATTGCAGACCGTTGGAGGTTGCCGCATCCATCGTCACCTGCACGCCCGAGATCCAGGCCCCCGCGGGCAATTTATCCGATAGATCGAGCCGGAAATCCTGTTTCTCAAGGCTGCGCGAGGAGACGTAGAACACCATTTCCTGCGCCGAGGCATAGGTCGAGACCGCAATGTCCGGCAGCGCGTTGGCAAAGCTGGCGGTGACCAGTTCCTTGCCCACCAGCGCAGCCGACATCAGATCGAACACAGCGCCCTGTGCGGAATTGGTCACCCGCCCCTGTGCATCCAGCCGCACGCCTGCGTCGGTGTCCAGCGTCAGGGCGGTGCGGGAATGATAGTCCAACGCCCAGACATGCGCCCCATCGACCCCCAGCGCGATCATATTCTCGAACTGTTTGACCATGCTGGAGCCTGCCACCATGCCGTGCTGTGCGCTGGCGGTGGTCTTGATGTTCCATTCGGTGATGTGCAGATCAAGGTCATCGCCCAGCCGGTCCGCCCAGATCGCGAAATCCTTGTCGATGTTTTTGACCTCTGTATCGAGGCCCCCAAGTTCGTAACTGGATTTGTTGTAGTAGTAATGTTCGGTCACACCGTCGATGGCCTCAATGGCGCGGTCTGAAAGCTGGTCGATGATCTGGGTGTTCGCGGCCGTGTTGCGGGCGGCGAAATCGGACACGCCCGGCACGGCGGGAAATTCAGACCCCTGATTACCGGCGGTGCCCATCTGGACCAGAATATCGGGCTGGTCGGCACTGCCGTACCCTGCCCCCAACATGCCGCGCTCCACCGCTTCGACGCCAAGCGATGCCTTGATGCCGTATGCCGTCTCGCCCATCTCCCAGTATTCGTTGCCCATCTGGAAGGCCGCGATCACATCGCCGTATTGATCCATCACGGTGGTCACAAAGGTCTCGATCTCGGCGGCGAAGGCTGCGTATTCCGCCACATCAAGGTGTTTTGTCGGAATGATCAACGTCGCCTTGGTCGGCGTGCCGCCGGCGCTATTGGTCTGGCACCAGGTCAGGAAATTGATCAGCTCGGGACGCAGGGCACCGTCGGGCATGTCCACGATATTAATCGCGGTTTCCCCGTCGATGGGGCGTTCACCGGCGCTGTTGGCCTTGTCCGGGTCCAGATCGGCCTGCCCGCCGCCAAAACGGATGTTCAGCGCCCCCAGCGCCTGCGCCGCCGCAGTATAGGCAGAGGATGGCGTGCCATCGTCGGTCAGTTCAAAGACCGCGTTGGCCCCGAACATATCCGCATCAACGGTTTCACCGGTTTTACGAAGACCGGAAAGTGTCATGACTGCCATCGGTGGATTGCCTCAAATCAGGATCATTCGAACTGGCTTATTCATCTCAATGTCGGTGCCCACCGCCACAAAGTTGCCAGATTTGACCTCAATAATTCAAGAAAATCGTTGATATACAGTGAAATAAGTCCTTTTGAACAAAATTGGCCCTATTTTTGCCACATAATGGTTAACGGCAAGATTGTTTGTTTATTGTTGTGAAACAATCAGATCCGGGCGCGCCGGTTCAGGGCCGTACAGGTCGCCACGGAAAGCAGAGTGCAAAACGCAAAATACCCCCGCCAAAGGCAGGGGTATAAGTCGCGGAAAAAGGGGAGGATTTGGGGGTGCAGCCCCTTGGACGGGCCTGCGGCGGCGGGCCTTAGCCCATCGCGAAAGGATCGTCGATCACACCCACCAATGGCATCAGGAATGTCCCGCCATCAGGATTAAGCGCTTCGGTAAAAAGCTGATCAATTGCGGCTACGGCACTGGTCACACTGTCCGCACTACCATCAAAGATATCCATCACAGACAGCGTGTCGTCGTAATCCGACAGCCCTTTGATGGCCGAGAAATAGACACCGATATCGGTCTTGGCTTCCAGATAGGCCGCATCTGCCGCGCCGCCGGTCACCGCTTTGGCGCCGTTCAGCACCGCCAGAATAAAGTTCGCAGGGGTGATGCCGCTGGCCGGATTGTCCAGCTGGTCCACCCAGTAGGAACTGGTCGGATCGCGGCCCAGTACATTGTTGAAGACGGTCGTCACAAAGGCCTGTGTGTTGACCAGATTGCCCTGCCCGTCCAGAAAACCGGCATAGGTGTTCTGGGTCTCCGGCTGGACAAAAAAGCTGTCGGCGATTTGCGGCAGGGTCATCCCGTCATCCAGACGGGTGGCCCAATAGGACAGACCCTGTGCCGCCGGGGCGCGGTCGAAATAGGCAATGTACAACTCGGCAATGGCGGCGAAATCCTGCGCCGATAGATCGGTGACCCCGCTTCGGATATCGACATTGAACGTCTCGTCGGCAAAAGCCAGATTTTCGACACTGATCAACCGGTCATCGCCATCGCGGTCGGCCACACGGTCGGTCAGCAGAATGGCGTCAGCGGTCAGCGTCAGCGTGTATTGGGTGATGTCCCCGGTCAGGCTGAGGGTGTCGAAACCTTCCATTCCGTCGATCACATCGTTGCCGGCGCGGGCATCAAAAACATCATTTCCACGAGTGGCAGCATAGACGATCACGGGTGCCACCGGATCAGGCTCGGCCACCGGAGCGGGTGGCGGCGTGCCCGACTGATAGCTGTCAGCGGTGCCATAAAAAGCCTGCGCCCCGGCGATATCGTCCGGCGTCAGCCCGTCCAGATCGCTGATGTCACTGGCATACATGATGGTATCGGAACTTGTGGTGTGATCCAGACCGATGGCATGGCCGATCTCGTGCAGGGCCACCTGATACAGGCCCACCTCGTTGCGGGCGACATCATGATCCGTGGTCCAGTTTTCGGAGATGTCGAAACGGATTTCTGCTTCGGTAAAGCTGAACAGGGTCGAGGTGGTTTTGGAGCCACGCGTTGCGGCCTCTCCGACCACGCCGTAAGGATCATCGATCACATCCCAGCCCAGACGGATGTCGGTCTGGCCGCCATCCGTCACTTCGATAAAATTGATATCGGCCACGTCTTCCCACGCCTGAAACGCGTCGCGGATCGTATCGCGATATCCGGCGTCGGTGATGTAGGAGGAGAACCCGAAGCCGCTGCCCGGACTTGTCGCAAAGCTCCAGTACACATTCCCACCCGGCGTGTTGTATTCACCGGTGCCCCATTTGGCATTGCTCAGGTGGTATTCGTTTGCGCAGACTTCACACATCTAAACCTCTTACCATTCAACACTCGTGGCAGTTTTGATGCGCCATCTATGCGCTCGTAATAGGGCAAGTATGCACTCATAATGGGGCAAGACTATGTTAAAAATCAGACTTACGGATTTTCGGCACCGCACCGCCTGCCCCCGGTGCTGGACGGCAGAACCCTGCCTGCCCCTGATGCTTGTCCCAAGCGACAATGCGGCGATTCGTTTCAAAGGATCATGCAGGCAAACCGCCCTTTCCAACCGGGGCTGTGACCCTGCTCCGATGCGGTTGCATAATCCAGTCGCCACCCCAAAACCCGTCCTGGACGCGCCTTGCGTCTGTAAAACTCCGCCTGTGGCGCGGCAGGGAAAACACCGGCGAATCTGCACTGAGCGCGAAATGCGCTGGCCCGTTCACACGACATTTGCAATAGGCGGAAAGCTGCTGTATAGTGGATCACTAGACACCCCCTGAATTCAGTCGGTGTTTACCCCGAAAGCTGCCAATTAAGGGTCATATCATGCTTGCTGAGCTGCACAAATCGACGCCGGAAGAAGCCAAGGAACAACGCGCCACCTTGGGCCTCTGGCTTAAATCTCTCCGCGAGGCCGAAGGGCTGTCGCAACGCGATCTGGCCGACCGTCTGTCGCTGGATTATTACACCTTCATTTCGCAGCTGGAAAACGGCCGCGGCAAAATTCCTGCGCACCGCTATGTCGAATGGGCCCGCGCTCTTGGGCAGGAGCCAAAAAGCTTCGTGCGCGAACTGCTGCGCTTTTACGAACCGCTGACCTACCAAATCCTGTTCGAAGACGTGGCTGGCTGAATATCTTCTCTGGATATGCGAACCCGCAGGCGGTATGGTTCTGTACGACTTAGATTGATCGGGACGATCCCCTATGGCGAAAATCCTCACATTCCGGGGCAAAGAGGCAGCTTCTTCTGACCTGGACTTCCTTACGGATGGCAACCAGACCCTGTCGTTCCGCAAATCGGATGGCAGCAGCGTAAGTGTGGATGGTGCATCCGGTGGCGGCCTGACGGGCCTTTTCCCCGATCCCAAAAAAGACTGGAGCAATCAGGAGCTTGCCGACCTCTACAAGGTCCGCCAACTGCTGAGCGGCGCAAACATGCCCGTCGAAACCGAGCGGGGTATCACCGATGAGGGTGATCCTTGGTTCGTCTTCTGCCACATCTCTGGCGAAGTCTTTATTCATCTGTGCCGCATCGACGGCGCATACTTGCTGGACAGCCCCAATGTACTGCGCCCCCTGCGTGGTGACAGCTTCTCGGCGCTGATCGCGGATTTCACCAACAAGGCCTTGCCGGCCCCTGGCAGCGCTGACGCCTCCGAAAGTCGGGTCATCCGGCTTGAGCGGGGCGGCAAGATCCGTCTGCACCCCTCTGCCATGCTGGCTGCGCTGATCTGGACCCTGCTGATGGCCTCGGACGAGCTGGTTCTGCTGGCCCCCGAAGAGACACCCGAAGATAACGATGCATTGCTCAGCTTTGACGGTCTGTTCACGGTAGAGCACAACGCACAACTGGCCGACACAACGACCCTGTCAGATGCCGACACCGCTCCCGCCAGCGTGATCAAAGACCCGAGCCCTGAAAGCGCGCAGTTCACTGCCAGCGAAAACCAGAGCCAGATGCGCGAAGCCACCTTGCACCAGCAGGGCCTTGCCGCGCACCAGAACGGTTTTGCCATCGGCCTCAGCACCATCGCCATCGCCATGGGCTTTATGTCCGAGGTTGTGCTGCTGGATAACCAGCGCAAGGTTCTGGAAAGCCTGAAAGAGCTGGGCTTCTCCGACTACGGTCAGGATGCGGAACAGACAGCCAGACTTGATATCACAGAGGATCAGGATGCGAACGGTTTCATCGCAATTCTGGCCGACTTCCTGGGTCTGGACCTGGCCATTGATACAGAGACTGCAGATGCTGACAGCGCGTATGAAGGCATTTCTCTACTACAACAGGAACTCATGCAGTTCACGGAGAATACGCTGACAGGAGAAGAGGCCATTGCGATCAAAAAAGCGATTGTCGCCTCCTCTACCCATAACGAGGCTTCAGAAGTTCAGCCTTCCAGTGTGGATACAGCAGAAAAAACCACTCCGACTGAAACAGCCTATACTCACGCAACCGACGTCGAGGAATCCGCCGTCGGCGATGATACACCTCTTCAGAAAGTAGCAGCGCTCGATATATCGGCTATTCTTCAGGGGTTCGAACAGGCTGATCTGAAAGAGTTCAGCCTTGGGCAAAAAACTTTGAAAGCAAGTTTTGAAATGCCCGATGAATATACAGTCGCCATCGTAGAATGGATCGACACAAGCATGGAGAGCCAGCAGGGTTCAGATCTCAGCGAATTTGACGAGCTTGCGCACCGGCTGACAGACTTCTTTACGAGCCGTAACAGCAATGTCAGCTTTGTTGAACAAGACGGCCGCTTTATTGCCATTGATAATGTGGCAATAAAAGAAGGTGATGTTGACTACATCGAGTGGCAGACAACTGACGGAAAAATAATTTCTCTCGTCGGTCTACATTCTGATTTTCAACATTTCGACCTGACGGCCTGAGAAAACAAATATAGGTCACTCAAATCGAGCGACCTATATTCTCAAAACAGCTTTATTCTTCGATCATGCTTTTGCGCACTGCATCCAGCAGCGGTGAAGCAATGAAATTAATCACGGTCCGCTCACCGGTGGTAATGACAACATCCACGGGCATGCCAGCAGTCAGGCGGTCTTTGATTTCGACAGGAATATCTTCTTCTTCGACAGTGACCCGCGCAAGATAATAGGGCGGTTCATTCCCGTTGTCCGGTGTAATCACATCGCCTGATACCGTTTCGACCGTTCCCAACATGATAGGGATCAACTTGGTTTTGAACGCACTGAAGCGTACTTCAGTCGCAAGGCCCGGTGCCACATTATCAACATCAATCGGGGACACCCGTGCATTGATAATCAGTTCTTCGTCTTCGGGGACCAGTTCCATCAGCACGTCGCCGGGGCGCACCACAGAACCAACCGTATGCACCTTGAGATTTTGGATAGTACCAGAGCTCGGCGCGCGGATTTCGGTCCGGTCCAGGACATCGGCGGCCACTTTGCGCCGCTCCATCAGCTCGCTGATTTCGGCGCGGATCTGTTCCAGCTCGGTACTGGCCCGCTCGCGGTATTCCTGACGCAGCTGCAAGGCCTGCAATTCCGTCTCGCCGATGCTGGCCCGCGCCTGTGCAGTGTCCGAAATGACCTGACCCAGATTGGCTTCGATCTCGATCAGCTCATCCTCCCGCTGGGAAAGGATGTTGCTGGCGATATTGCCACCTTCGGCACCGGTACGCATCCGCACCAGCATTTCGGTATAATTGGCAATCCGGCGTTCAAAGGCGGACTTTTGCAACTCCAGCCCTTCGATCTGAACTTTGATCTGTTCGACCCGTGCCGATAGAATGTCTTTTTGAGATTGCAGGATCAGGCGACGGTCGTTGAACAGATCCTGTTGGTCCGCCAAAACCGCGCTCACTGAATCCGAATTCCGCGACAGCACGTCAACCGGAAAGCTGACCTCTTCCTGCAAGGCACGCTCTGCTAGCAGACGCGCCTCTACCAGCCGGGCCACATCAAGTCGGGTCGAAAAAACCTCAAGGTTGGAACGTGTCTCGATACTGTTCAGCCGAATAAGAACATCACCCTGTTCTACTCTGTCGGCTTCCTGCACAAGGATTTCATCTACGATCCCCCCTTCGAAATGCTGAACAACCCGGCGGTTGCCTTCAAGCGAGATCGTTGCAGGGGCAACCACAGCACTATCAAGCTTGGCCACAGCGGCCCAGCTTCCGAACACGCCGAAAGTGATGAAAATCAAGATGTAACCCGCAAGAGCTACGGGTTTCGGGCTCAGTTTACTGGCCATGGGCGGGTAAGCTCCTCAAGAGTGCTATATGGATCACCTAAGCATCAAGCACGTGGTTTATCGGACATGTTTACAACCGCCGGGGACTGTGCAGCGGACGTCTTCTGTTTTTCTTGTGCTTCTTTAGCCTGTTGCTGGGCCTGTGCCTGCTGCGCAAACATCTCACGGGTGGAACCGAATTTTTCAACCGAACCATTGACCAACATAAGTGTCTTGTCGGTCAACGCCAATAGGTTGGCTTTATGCGTTACTATCACAACTGTTTTTCCGCGGCTCTTCATCTCTTGGATACAAGCCGCGAGAGCCTGTTCGCCATGAGCATCAAGGTTGGAGTTCGGTTCGTCCAAGACGATCAGGTTGGGGTCACGGAACACTGCGCGAGCAAGACCGACACGCTGACGTTGTCCACCAGACAAAGAATGGCCGCCATCGCCGACGTCAGTGTCATAGCCTTCAGACAGTGTCTGAATCATTTCGTGAGCGCCCGACAGCGAAGCGGCAGCAACGATTTCCTTGTCAGAGGCATCTTCGACAAAGCGCGATATGTTCTCAGATACCGATCCACGGAATAACTTCACATCCTGAGGCATATAGCCCATATGGCGACCCAGCTGCGCTGCGTCCCAGTGATGCAACTCTGTTCCATCAAGCCGCACAGAACCGGCTTGAGGCTGTGCAGCGCCCACCAGGTGACGGACCAAAGTGGATTTGCCCGACCCGCTGGGCCCGATTACCGCCAAGACTTCACCCTGTGCGATCGAGAAAGAAACACCCTTTAGCAATGCGGGACGGGAATTACCCATGCCCGGCTTTGCTCCGGGTGCCGTCGCAATAAGGCCCTGCACGTTCAGGTTGCCTTTGGGGGCGGGCAGTTGCATGCGCTCTTCTTCATCGTCAAAGCTGCCAAATATCTGGGTCAGCCTTTGATGCGATTGACGGGCGGCCACAAACTGCTTCCACTGACCGACGGCCTGTTCCACAGGTGCCAAAGCACGACCCATAACGATGGACGCCGCGATCATGATACCCGGCGAAATCTGCTGTTGAATCGCCAGATAGGCACCGGTACCCAAAATCGCAATCTGCAAGGTCATACGCACAAACTTGGTTGATGCCATAATACCGCCGGCACGCCCACTCGCACGAGCTTGCTTGTCCAGCACATCATCGTGTTGCTTTTGCCAGCGCTTGGTCAGCTGTTTTTCCATACCAAGTGCGCGGATCACCTCGGCATTCTGCATGGTGGTATTCACGAAATGCGACGCACCCTGGTTGGCCGATCCCGCCTCTTTCAGCAAACCGCGCGTGGCAAATTCATTCGCGAGCGCGAGACAGAAAATGATGACAGCACCAACGGTTGCCACCATACCCAGCCAGGGATGAAAGGCGAAACACAAGGCCAGGAACAGCGGCACCCAAGGCGCATCGAAAAACGCCAGGATCCCCTGCCCTGTCATAAACTCACGAACCCGATCAACATCCTGCAAAGTTGTATGGCCTGCCCCGTTCGGGTTGGACAACTGGTTTCGGATGACCCTGTTGAACGACGGCGTGGCCAGCATTTCGTCGAACTGCAAACCCGCCCGCACGAGCAGCTTGGAGCGGATGAACTCGAGCAAACCGTAGGTGACCAACAATGCAATCGCGATGGCCGAGATCATGATCAGGGTCAGCTCGTTGCGGCTGGCCAGCACGCGGTCATAGACCTGAAGCATGTACAAAGGGCCGACAAACATCAGAATGTTGCTGAAAAAGCTGAACAATACTGTCGCACCGATCACGGCTCGAAATTTGCCGTAGGCTTTTGCCAATGGTGTCTGGGCTTTCATGAGCGAACATCCTCTCGCTTTATGCGGGTCGGTGACGTTTTGCCTGCTCGGGCACCGCAATATTTTAGAAAATCAATACACCAAGCAGGGGGCTGATGCAATTTTGTTGTACGCCCCGGCGGTCCTGGAATCTTGGCCGATGAAAAGCAACATGCCGGCCCGGACTATATCTCGCGCGGACGCGGGGCCGGCATGGATTCGCCGATCAGGCGTCTTTGGGCAGTTTGTTCTTGAGCGTCTGGGCAAAAGCCACGCGCGCAGTCTGGGTTATTGCAATATCGCGCTGCAACTCGAGAATGCGGTCGTCGCACAGCTTGACGTTGGTCAGGCTGTCACGGGCTTCCTTCGACATCGTGTCGGTTTCGTACTCTTTGCCGTTGATGGTTACTTTGGCCATGGGAATATCCTTTCAATCCGTTTCGGTGGGGATGTATCGCGTCAATCGGGCAAGAGCCACCCCCGGAAGAAAAACAGCCCCCGGAAAACCGGGGGCTGCTGTCGCACCTGTAAGACAGGAGCTATGATTTAGGCGAACAGAGCCACACCGAAGTCATCCGGGCTCAGACCTGTGATGTCCGTTTCGGCCAGATCGACACCGCCACGGAATTCGACAGTGAAGTCGTATTCAGCATCGTCAGCATCGTAAGCTGAAACAGTCGCTTCGAACGCCCAGAACTGGTTGTCAGCATGCGCGTCATCAAAGCTTTCTGTATCACCATCGTATGTGATCTCGATGTCGCCATCCTTACCCACAAGGATCAGGAAGTTGCTACCAACTGCGCCACCGGCATCACCGGTTTCTTGGACGTTTGCAGCAGCACTCATTTCGAGTTCAAGCCACGCATCGACATCCGCCGCTGTGAGACCGTCATAGTGATCAGGACCGGAGCCCGTATCATCACCTTCAAGGTCATTCCAGATTTCCGAGAAGTCCATCAAACGGATCTGGTTGTGGTCGATCACGGTAGCACCAGAGTCAGCCGCTGCACCCGAAGCGGCCATCGCGTTGACGAATGTGAAGTCCACAGCTTCGTCAACACGATCATCCTGATCGCCAACCGACGTGCCGCGGGCGTCTGCGGCCGCGTCGAGATAGCTGGTGAAGTCCAGGATATCGTTGTCGAAAGTCGAACCATCTTCTTCAAAATCGTCGTCGGATGTGAAGTTGACGATGGTGTCGAACCCGAACTGACCGGTGAATTCGACCACGTTGCCGTTGCCGTCTTCGGTGTTGGTATCTTCATCCGCTACTTCCGTCGCTGTCAGAACGATCAGATCATCTTCGCCACCGGCGTTGATAACGTTGTCGTCGCTGACATTGCCTGTCGGACCATCAAGGTTGCCGTCGAAGTCCAATGCATTGGCACGGTCCGCCATCACATTGAGGAAGTCGCTGACGTTTTCGATGTCACCAATTGCAGGGTCACCATCGCTACCGAAATCAGCACCAGCGTCATCCAGATCAGCAAAGGCTGTGCTGCCTGGATACCAGGCGTTCCATGCGTTTGCCAACTGGCTCAGACCCACCTGGTTGATCGTGCTCTGACCACCGTTCAGAAGATCCCAACCACCGTCATCACCGGCAGACTGCGGCTCATCAGAACCACCATCTGTGGATGTGCCTGCCGTTTCAAAGGCTCCTTCGTTGCCGGCCGGGTTATCGATCAGTGCCGCGTTTGCAACCGGACCTTCCAGATCGACGGTGAATGTCGATCCATCGGACACCAGTGAACGTGCCTGAAGCGAACCATCTGTCAGTTCAACAATTTCGATCATACCTTGCAGCGCAGTGTTGCTTGCAACGGCTGCCTGGATTGCATCACGAATGTCTTCACGGCTGGTGGTGTAGCTGCTGCTGTCGAAGGAGATGTCGACCCACTCGGACAGAACGCCATCCATTTCGATCTGGAGCGATGCCCCGAAGAACTGGAAGTTGTCCTGATCCAGCAGACCGGAGAAGTCCAGCTCGGCAAACTCAGACGTACCGTCGTTCATGTAGATGCGGTCTTCACCACTGCTTGTGCTGATGCGTGCACCATCGCCAGCTGTAGTGTCGGAGCCGCCGACATTCGGACCTTCGTTCTGGTTGTCGCTGTCGAAGAAGACAACGTCATCGCCCGCGCCAGTTTCGATGTTCAGGAACTCGAGATCGGCTTTGCGGTTGGCAGCACCACCGGTTGAAGCGGCACGCACATCATCAATGATCAACAAGTCATTGCCAGCACCGGTGTTGATGGTCAGCGAGTCACCTGCCGCGCCACCGAAGGGTGTCGGGCCATCTTCATTACCGAACACGATAGTCAGGTTGTCATCACCACCGCCCAGCAGATAGCTGTGCGCGCCGTTGCCAAACTCGTCGAGGTTCGCAAATGCAGTCAGATCGCCTTCGAAATCGGTCGAGTCGAAGTAACGGACATCGGTCTCGCCACCGTTGATCGCCGTATCGTTGATGCCTGTACCACCACCGATTTCACCGATGATCAGATCGGCAACATCGCCGGAGCCTGCAACAGCCAGGTCGGTTTTGACATAGACCTGGTCCAGAGTGTCGAGTGTCGAGTTCAGCGAACCGATCCAGCTTGGAAGTTCGGAGCCGCCCTTCACGTTGACATTGAAGACTTCGACGCCACCGGCAATGCCATCAGGCACGCTTGCGGATTTGCCACCGACGATCAGGTTACCACCTTCGCCACCGCGACCGGCCTTCTCGAGGTCGATGTTGACGGAGATCGGCTGATCATCCTGCTCGAACTCGTTCTTCACACGGCCGAAGAAGTTGAACGGTGGAACGTCTGTGTCTGGTGTTGCGAAACCAACAGCAACAACTTCTGCATCATTGCCCAGTTCCACACGGATCGCAGGGATCAGGTTGGAAAGTGCTCCACCATCCAGAGTTGCCTGGTTGGCGTTACGGCCACGATCGTCTTGGACAACTTGTGTGTACTCGAACAGTTCGATTGTTGTACCTTCAGGCAGAACGCCTGAATCGATCAGAGCCTGAAGCGGATCCTGCAGCGCATCGCGGAAATCCTGATGCGAGTTGATCTCGTCGTTCACGATCAGATCGTCTGCAAATGCAACTGTGATCAGATCATCAGTGCCGTCGACGGCACCGTCACCGTTGGTGTCGATGCGGAACTGGATACCGTTCTTGTCAAGGTCATCCAGGCGGCCTTCTGCTTCGCCACCGGTCAAGAGTGCCAGTTCGGCATCCTGGTCCAGGATGAAGAAGTCGGCAAAGCCTTGCTCGACCTGGCCAGACAGCAGGTAGTCGTTGTCGAACAGAACAACAAGGTCAGACGCATCGCCATCGGAGTTGAAGTTGTCAGTATACTCCATCTTGACAGTGATGTCAGATGTGTTGCGGGCAGAGCTGGCCTCAGAGGTTTCTTTCGTCGTCAGGTTCTCGATCTTCAGATCGCCGTCGGAGTTGACGGAACCGATGGCATCGTGGCCGACAATGTTCTTGGCGTCGACGACGATCGTATCTGTGTCGTTATCTCCATCTTCTGTGTCGTCACGGGCTTCGATGCTGATGTCTTCGATGCTGGTCAAACGTGGCTGGATGTCGGTTGCCTGAGTATTTTGGCCGGAAACACCAAGGAACTCTTTGCTCAGCTCAGCATACAGAGTGTCTTCGCCTGCGCCACCGTCAAGACGGTCAGCGGAAGACAATGTGTTGGATACGCCGCCCGCGAATGGGTTCTGCGCGATATAGGCGTAATAGTTGTCGTCCGCATCTGTACCGAGGAAGCTCTGATCATCAGTAGTTTCGAGCCGCTCTGTGTCCGTACCGGATGTCAGGTAGTAATCCGCGCCCGGGTTGGCAGGAGTAACCGTAGGGAATGTCTCAGCAATGTCCGCTTTTGCCTCTGCAACAGAAGCAGCGGTTGCATCAACATCGTCAAGGATGGTGTCTGCACCGGCTGTGCGTGTCAGAGTGCCAGCCGCTTCGGAAGCGTCGGAGTATGCAACGCCGACTTCGATCTTGTTTGTGATGATAGCCAGGTCGTTGCCCTGGGCACCGCTGATGATGTCGAGGATCAGCTGACCAACGTCTGCACCGTTCTGGAGTTCGTTAACCCAGAAGTTGTCTGCGCCACCGTTATCGGTGATGTTGTTCGGGTCACGGCCAAACAGGTTCTGGAAAATCGCGGTTACGAAAGTAACGTTTGCGTCCAGATCCATTGTGCCGGCTGTGCCGAGTGCTGGGTAGAGCGCCTGCGACTCGTCCTGAAGCGCGAATGCGCGGGCGACGTCGGCAAGCGAGAAACCGTTGTTCTCGATGTCGTTGACCCAGTAGTTCAGGCCATTTGGCGCTGGTGCACGATCATAATACCCAACAAAGATAGCGGCGACCGCTTCCTTGGTTGAGAGTGCTGTAAGATCTAAAGCCATGCTTTTTTCCTTTTAAATTACGGGAAAGCTCGACGCCCCGTTTCTGGTTGTACGTAATTGCTATTGCCCCCCCCGATCGAGATGACGCAAATAACCAATTGTGGAGGGTGTTAACGCGTCTTCCTTCTTCGGACAAGGAAAGATGTAGCGTGAATCTCATACTCCCCCCCCATTGATGACTACTATGGTGTTTTTGCTACACATTTTTTTCGCTCCCCATAAAGCGTCTTGCTCCAAACGATGCCGATTCCCCTATAGCGGGTATTTTTGGCGTGGCGGGATCGCTGTGATGTATCTCGGGTGTCTCTGGGGAAATCCAGATAATTAACTGTATTATATGAATATTTCTTGTAAAATCCTGCGAAAAATCCACCCAAAAACAGGCAAATGACCGCCCCCTGTGCGGCCCGATTTGACAGAACTGGTTTTTTTCCTGAGAACGGGTGAAATACCCCAAGGATCAAGGAGTTTTTCCGCGTGAACGGTCATTTTGACAGCTTTTCGGACCGGCTGAACAGGCTGTGAACCCGGTCACACCCCTCGCTGTTCAGAGTGCTGTCCTGCCTTTTGTACGGGTCTGGCAGGCGCTTGATCCGGGCTTTGAGGTCCTCTCGCTGGAATCACCGCCCGATGGCTGGAAACAGCTGTTGACCGGTCAGGGCATCGCCCTGCGCGAGGGTGCCGGAGCGGCAGGGAATATCCCCCCGGACACCGCTGTGGTCAGCGGATTTGCCGTGCTCGATGCCCATGATGCGCAATCGCTGGAAAGCTGGGCGCGCAAGGCCCTGTCCGCGCTGCGGCCCGGCGGGCTGATGGTGCTGGGCGGCTGCAATCCAGACCCTCTGCGCGCCAGCCAGCGGGGGCTTCTTCCGGTCGCTGCCGAACAGGCGCTCAGCGCGGCGGGATATGCACGGGTCTGCGTGATCCGGCCCGACATAAACTTGGGGGAGAACAGCCTTTCTGCGGCTCTTTTCGGTGGCTCCGAAGCCTATGCCGTGGTGGCGCAGGCTCCGGCTTTCGGCAAGGATTTTGACGTCTTTTCCCCGGTTTTTCTGGAGGTATCCAGTGCAACACCCCGAGCGCTTTTGCGCCGGGCCGAGGATGCTTTACTGGGCCGGATCAACCACGCAGAAGCCCGGCTGCATGACCGGATCACCCATGTGGACACCACCTTTCAGGAGCGGTTGCAGCACAGCGAAACCGCCCTGCGGGAGCAGCTTGAGCATGCTGAAAATGCCCTGCAGGACAGGCAGGCAGACATCGAGCATCTGCGCCAGATCATCGCCGAGCTACAGCGCCTGACGCGGCGGCGCGGGCTGCGCAAGCTGGTGCACCGGTTCAAGCAAAAGCGCCAGATACAGGATCCCGATCTCGACCTTCCGGCCCCCGAGACAGCACCGCCACCCGCTCCGGTTGTGCCGCCCGACTTCGCCGCACCACCGGTTCCCGCGCAGCCCGGCCCCACCGCCGATCCGGTCCCGCTCTCGCCGCGCGAAACGCGCCTGCGCGCGCGTCTTTTCGGCCCCAAGGGGAGCTGAGGCATGCGGTTTCTGATTGATCTTCAATGCGCTCAAAGCGGCAGCCGCAGCCGCGGCATCGGGCGCTATACGCTCAGCTTGCTGGACGCGATGCTGCCCCAAGCCACGGCGGCAGGCCACGACGTGCATCTGCTGCTCAACGCCGCTTTCCCCGCGACCATTCCCGACATCCAGCGCCGCTATCCTGCCCTGCATCGCAGCGGACATATCCATGTTTTCCAAGGGCTTGACCGCTCGGGCCTGCAAGATCCAAACGGCCCCTGGCGCAAGGCCGCTTCTGGCCTGCTGCGCGATTTCGCCATCGCGGGGCTGGCCCCTGACGCGGTCTTCTGCCCCAGTGTTTTCGAAGGCGACAGCGAGGCTTTTGCGCTGACGCCGCTGGTCCTGTCGGACACGCCATCGCTGGCCACCCAGCATGATCTGATCCCCGCGCAGATGCCCGCCATCTATTTCGACAACAATCCCGGTTTTGCCGCCTTTTACCGCGCCCGCATGGCCGAGATGCAGCACTTCACGGCTCTGATTGCAGTGTCAGAGGCGACCCGCCAAGAGGCGCGGACGCTGCTGGATTATCCGGCGGCGCATCTGCATCTTGTCCCCGAAGACGCGGGCCCGCAATTCACCCCGCCGGGTGCCATGTCGCTGAGCGATATGACGGACCTGCGCAGCCGGCACGGGTTAATGCGGCCCTATATCCTCTATGTCGGCGGGGGCGAGCCACGCAAGAACCTGATGGGGCTGATCCGCGCCTATGGCGGCCTGCCGCAAGGGCTGCGCGATGCGCATGATCTGGTCATCGCGGGTACGCTGACCATTGAAGAACACCGCAATATCCACCAGCTGGCGCAGGATCTCTCGCTTGATCTGGGGCGCATCCGTATTCTGGGCCACACCCCCGAGGAGGACCTGCCGGGGCTTTACGGGCTGGCCGCACTCTTCGTGATGCCTTCCCTGCGCGAAGGGTTTGGCCTGCCCGCACTCGAGGCGATCCGCTGTGGCACGCTCACCCTTGGCACCGATGCCACCAGCCTGCCCGAAGTGATCGGCACGCCCGAGACGCTCTTTGATCCTGCGGACATTCCTGCACAGACCGCGCTGATCATCCGGGGCCTGACCGATTCTGATTTCGCCAAACGCATGCGCGCCGCACAGCAGAAACATGCAGCACAGTTCTCGTGGGATAAAGCGGCCTGCGACACCCTCGCGCTGCTGGAACGCTATGCACAGACAAGGACCCCGGTGTCTGACTGGCCCGCCGTGCAGAGCCGCCTTGATGCGCTTGAACCCGCGGCCATCACCGCGCTGCAAAATCTCCCTCCGGACGGGCTGACCGAGGGCGACCGCGATGATCTGGCCCGCGCCCTCGCGATCACACGTCTGGCAATCGAAGACGCATGGCGCCCCCGCACCTTGCCCGATGGGACCCTCCGCTGGCAGATCGAAGGGCCCTTCGACAGCGATTACAGCCTTGCCTCGGTCAACCGCGAAACCGCTCTTGCGCTAGAGGCCTGCGGCATCGACACCGCTCTTGTCTCTGCCGAAGGGGACGGCGCCTTTGACCCTGATCCCGCTTTTCTGGCCGATCACCCGGATGTCGCCACCCTGCACACCAAAGCGCCAACCCCGCCTGATATCCTGAGCCGTAACATGTTCCCGCCACGGGTGTCGGACATGGGCGCCCCCCTGAACCTGCTGCACGGCTATGCCTGGGAAGAAACCGGCCTGCCGTTGTCTTTCACCCGCGATATGACGGCCCATCTGCAAGGGCTGCTGGTCACCGCGCCGCATGTGAAAAAACTGATGCAGGATGCAGGCATCGGCCTGCCGGTGCATGTGGTCGGCAATGGTGTCGATCATCTGGATGTCCCGCCCGCGCCCCTGCCCGCCCCCCTACCGAAGGCGGCCTTCACTCTTTTGCATGTGTCGTCCTGTTTCCCGCGCAAGGGGGTCGACGTGCTGCTGGCAGGCTTTGCCGAGGCCTTTGCCGGTCAGCACGATGTGCAACTGGTGATCAAGACCTTCGCCAATCCGCACAACGACATCGCAGACCAGATCACCGCCCTACAGGCGGCCCACCCCGATCTGCCCTCCATCACGGTGATCGATGATCCGCTGACCCCCGGCCAGATGCGCAGCCTTTATGCCGCCGCCGATCTGCTGGTCGCCCCCTCGCGGGCCGAAGGCTATTGCCTGCCCGTGGCCGAAGCGGTGCTGGCCGGTACGCCCGTGCTGACCACCGGCTGGGGCGGACAGCGGATATTCGCGGGCAACCCGCTGGTGCATTTCACCGGTTACAGCTTTGCGCCGACCACCAGCCATCTGGGCGCATGGGATTCCGTCTGGGCCGAGCCGGACCTTGCCGATCTGGTGGCACAGATGCAGCAACTGCGCGCCGCCCCTGCCCCCGATGCCAGGACGCGCAGCACCGCCAAGAAGATGCTGTTGCAGGACCACACCTGGGCGAAAGTCGCCGAACGCTCCGAACAGGCCGCCCGCCGGATCGCGGCCCATACCCCCGCACCGCCGCCCAAAATCGGATGGATCAGCAGCTACAACACCCGCTGCGGCATCGCGACCTATTCCGAACATCTGATCCGCGCCTTCCCCGATGCGGTCACTGTCTTTGCCTCTCATACCGAGGACCGCCCCGCCCCTGACGGGCCAGAGGTCCGCCGCTGCTGGCACCAGAACGGACGCGATCCGCTAGCCGATCTGCGCAGCGAAATTGACCGCGCCGATCCACAAGTGCTGGTGATCCAGTTCAACTATGGCTTCTACAGCTTTCCCGATCTTGCCGCCCTGATCCTCGCGGCGCAGGCCGACGGGCGGCGCGTGGTGATGATGATGCATGCGACGGACGATCGCGCCGTACCGCCGCAGCGCAAGCTTGCCTCGATCCTGCCCGCGCTTCGGGCCTGTGATCTGTTGCTGGTCCATGCCCATCACGACCTGAACCACCTCAAGGCGCTGGGGCTGGAGGATAACGTCGCGCTCTTCCCCCATGGCGTGCCGCATGTCGGCACCCCCGCCCCGCTTGCAATGACCCGCGACCGCCCCGTGACCTTGGGCACCTACGGGTTCTTCTTGCCGCCCAAGGGATTGGACAAGTTGATCGAAGCGCTGGCGCTGATCCGCGCAGCGGGCGAAAACGTGGCCCTCAATATGGTCAATGCCGAATACCCCGTGGCCAGTTCAACCGAAGGCATTGCCGCCGCCCGCGCCCGCATCGCAGAGCTGGGGCTGACCGATCACGTCATATTAGAGACTGCCTTTCTAGAAGATGACGACAGCTTTGCGCGATTGTCGCGCAGCGATGCATTGGTCTTTCCCTATCAGCATACCGCCGAAAGCGCCTCTGGTGCGATCCGTCAGGCGCTGGCACTGGACCGGCCTGTCATCGCCACCTCCCTGCGCATCTTTGATGATGTGGACCCGCTGATCACCCGCCTGCCCGGCACCTCGGCCCAGGACATTGCCGACGGGCTGATCCCCCTCGTCCGGGCCCTGCGTGATCCCGCCGCGCACCCTGAGGTCGCCCAGCGGCTGGCCACCACCCGCGACAATGTCACCCGCTGGCGGCAAAGCCATGCCTATCAAACACTGGCACCGCGCCTGTGGCGGCAAATCTGCGCCCTCTGCGATCCTGACACCGGGGGAAACTGGCCATGACCCGCAGCCTCTTGCACCTTGGCTATGCCAAGACCGCGACCACCTATCTGCAACGCCATGTTTTCGAGACATCCGCCGGGATCAACTACCTCGGCAAACCTTTCGATCTCAGCAAGAACAGGCTCGAATCCTTTGCTTACAAATATCTGAAGCTGGACGGGCGCCAAATCCACCGCTTTGACCCTTTCTTTGACCATGAAGACGTGATGCGCGTGCGGCCCTCTCATCAGATCGACATGGGCGGGCTGGCCCATCACCTGCGCAGCATTCTGTCGGAAACCGACCTCAACGTCTGGTCTCACGAAGGCTACCTGCGCCCCGGTCGCAAAAGCGCGCCTCTGGACCGCAAGACCGCTATCGCCAATCTTAGAGACGTTTTTACCGCCGCAGGCAGCGAGGATGTGCAGGCGCTGATCGTGCTGCGCGACCCCAAAAAGATGCTCGCCTCTTCTGCAGTACAGTTCCACCGCGATTTCGATTACCTACGCATTGGCGATCTGTCGCTGGAAGAGGTCGCAGCTTTCGTCAACAGCGACCGGCAGGACAGATATGCGGCTCTGATCTGGCGACTTTGGTACGAATACCTGGATTACAAAGCGATGATCGAAGATCTGGTAGGCGAGCTGGGCAAGGGCAAGGTCCATGTGCTGCGCTACGAGGATATGGTCGCGGACTGGTCCCTGCTGGAAAGCCTTTTACAGTCTCTACATCCGGGCATCACATGCTGCTTCCCGCCCGTGCGCGAAAACACCACCGAAGACAAACCCTATGATGTGTCCGCGCCCATTCAGGCCTATCTC
The DNA here is from genome assembly GCF_000622365.1 of Sulfitobacter noctilucae. Taxonomy (GTDB): domain Bacteria; phylum Pseudomonadota; class Alphaproteobacteria; order Rhodobacterales; family Rhodobacteraceae; genus Sulfitobacter; species Sulfitobacter noctilucae. The sequence continues at coordinate 34,621 of NZ_JASC01000006.1, forward strand.
GACCAGTTGAGAGATTTCGACCCAAGGCTCATTTATCCGGACAATTACGAGGCGATCGACGGCCTCTATTATACCAGACCCTAAACCCGCATCACCGCACAGGTGTTGCCATGTCTGCCCAGTGACAGATGTTTGACGAATGCCTCCTGTTCAGGGTCGAACAAGGCGATCATCGCGTCGCTGTCCATCCTGTCGGCGCGGTCTTCGTTAAATCCGTACGTCACTGCCAGCATCCCGTCCAACAGGTCGATCCCGCGGGGAAAGGGCACCGCATCGGGATCATCGCTGGCACCTGCCAACGCAAAACGCTCCTTGGTGCCTTGCGTGATATCGACCCTAACTAGGGCCGAACCGCCACTGTCCAAGGTCCAGAAGACATCGCCATCGGGGATGATGTCATGACAGCAAAACCCCAGATCCTCATAGACTTTTGCCCCCGTCATCCGCCCCTGCCGGGCATCCCGCAGTGACATGCGGATGGCGAAACTGGGCTGGTCCCAGTTATGCGCCAAAACCATCAGGTGATCACCATCCACACTGACCGAATTGATGTGATAGGCGTCATGGTTTTCATCGTCCTGGCGCACATAGGGCGCGGGCACCGCATCCCTGATATCAATGCCGCGCCGTCCGCCAAACAGCCCCTTGCGAAACAAAAAAGGGAACCGGGCAGAGGTCACGAACAAAGCGCCCCTATCATAGGCGATCTGGTGCAGGTCATCAAAAGCCTTGCTACCGAAATACAGCGGCGTGCGCGTCATCCGCCCCGACGGCCACCTGAAATAGAGCCTGATCACGTCCTGCGGATCGCCCGGCGTCATCGGCTCTTTGTTGATATCGAGGTTCCGCTCGGCCACGAAAATGAAAGGCCCCCGGCGGGTAATGCCGAAATAGACACCATGGGCCTCATCAACCACGCGCATGTCATGCACCTCGCCCTGCGCCGTCAAAGTGACATCCAGCAAGCGGCGAAAAGTCGAAACGAGAAAGCGGTGCATGGCGGGAAACAGGTCTTTCGGGCAGTGGGATCAGCAAAAGCACAAGGCCGAAGATACGGCCATATAACAGGGCTGAAACCGTAGCCGAGACCCCGAAACGGCACAAGGATATAAGCCCCCGCGGCCCCCTTCGGTTGCCAAGGCAAGGCCGATCTGCCAATACCGCGCAACCTTTCCCGAGCGATGGCTAGATCCACATGAGCAAAATCATTTTTGATGTCACCGACCTGCGAAAATACATCGCGATGCATCCACATCTCAGCGGCATTCAACGTGTGATGGTGATGATCATCGACGAGCTGGCAGCACAGATCGGAAACGATGACATCTGGCTGGGCTATTGCGGCGACGCCCCTCATGAATATCACGTCCGGCCCTACAAAGCGCTTGGGACGGCAGGTATGTCGGACATCGAAAATCTGGCCGTGGTGCTGCACCAGTCCCGCAGCCGGCCCATGCGGCCTTCAATGCAGGCCTATGCCGATAGACCGGTCAAACGGTTCTTCCACACGCTCTTGCGCGATCACAGAGCCCGCAATGGAGACGTCCAGCACTTTATCAAACGCGGCACCACGATCGAGGCCTGGCGCGCCTCTGCCCCCGCGCTTGCTGACGGGGCGGACCTGTCAAAACCCCAAAGCCTGTTCGACATATGTGGCCCCGGTGACTGGATGGTGATGCTGGATGCCGGCTGGGCCGATAAAAGCTGGCAAAGCGCCGACAACTGGCGCCACAGGCTGCGGGCAAAGGGCGTGCGGATCGCATTGCTGGTCCATGATCTGATCCAGATCCAGAACCCGGAATATATTCCCGGCACGGATTCAAAGGTCTTTTACCAATGGCTCCACAGCACATTGGAAACCGCCGATGTTTATCTGGCCAATTCACAGGCCACTGCGGACGACCTGAACGCCTTTTTGCAGGAATACAAAGCGACACAGACGGTGCATGTGCTGCCGCTTGCGCAACACCCGCTGAAAGCACCGCCGACGGATATGCCGAAAGAAAGCAGCGTCGATCCTGACATGCCCTATGTCCCTCCGCTTTATGCCAAGTTCGACGAGACATGGGATATGAACGG
>NZ_JASC01000007.1 GCF_000622365.1 Sulfitobacter noctilucae
GGTAAAGGGCGCACGCTTAAGTTCGGTTTACGGCAATCGCAGGCATCCTGTGTTTGGAGACGTGCGCATGCACACAGGGGTAGATTTCGCGGCTCCGCATGGGACGCCGGTTTATGCAACTGCGCCAGGCCGCATCTCCTTTATCGGGCGACGCGGTGGTTACGGTCGCGTAATCGAGATAGCCCATGGCTCGGACACCCTAACGCGCTATGCGCATCTGAGTTCTGTGCCTGAAGGTCTCGCAGTCGGGGATCGGGTTGCCGCTGGTGACAGTATCGGCCGCGTTGGTGCTACAGGAACTGCGACCGGTCCAAATCTGCACTATGAAGTGCGCGTGGATGGGCGACCGACGGATCCGATGTCGGAAGAACGGCTTGCCGAAGCGGCAAGCGAAGCAGGGACCGACACCGGCGTTTTGGTGCGCCTCCAAGACAGCCGCGCACAGTTTTCAATATTGCAAGATCAAGGCGACGCTACCGTGACGTCAGAAAGGCTCTAGATCGTGAGACAACTTACACTCGCAACTGCTTTCTTACTCGGTGTCGTTACACAGGCGTTGGCCCAAGCGACGCCAATCAATGTCAAAAAGACGAATGGCTGCGGGTGCTGCCTTGCATGGATGGAGCACCTTGAAGAGAACGGTTTTGCCCCTTCCGGTGAGGACATGTTTGCCAGACTTCTCGTCCGCTTCAAACTAGACAACGGTGTCCCGCAACGCATGGTGTCTTGTCACACGGGCCTCATCGAGGGGTACGTGATCGAGGGCCATGTGCCAGCGGCTGATATTCGCAGATTATTGAGCGAAAGTCCGGACGCTGTCGGCCTCGCTGTCCCGGGAATGCCGCTCGGCTCTCCCGGTATGGATCAAAGCCGTTGGCGTGATGCCTATGACGTATTTCTCATAAACAACGATGGATCGACGGAAGTGTTTTCCAGCTATCCCGGCAACTGAAACGATTAATTACGAAAGAATCAAAATTGGACACTATCTCCCCCATCATGCTCGGGTTTCTGGGCAGTCTGGCCGCTGGATCACTGACAGCCGTTGGCGCCATACCCGTGCTCTTTGGGCGGATTCCTTCACGCGCAACGCGTGACCTGTCACTTGGATTTGCGGCGGGAGTGATGCTGGCAGCGTCATTCTTTTCTTTGATCATTCCCGCACTTGATGCGGCTGAGTTGCGGTATGTGAGCGAGGCAGCTCCGGCAGCCATTGTTTGCGTGGCCATTCTTCTCGGAATGGGTGCAGTAGCATTGATGAACGAGAAACTGCCACATGAGCATTTCAGCTCTGGTCGTGAAGGACCTGAAGCAGCGTCGCTGCGACGCGTCTGGTTGTTCATCATTGCCATCACGATCCACAATTTCCCCGAAGGACTCGCGGTCGGCGTCGGCTTTGGTGCGGAAGGCATTTCTGGTGGTTTGCCGCTTGCCATCGGCATTGGCTTGCAAAACGCCCCAGAAGGTTTGGCCGTGGCGGTATCTCTTCTCGGCGAAGGATATTCCAAAGGCCGCGCGTGGGGCATTGCCGCGCTAACGGGTATGGTAGAGCCTATCGGTGGATTGCTTGGTGCGGGAATTATCACTTTTTCACAGCCACTTCTTCCTTGGGGCCTCGCGTTTGCCGCTGGTGCCATGCTTTATGTCATCAGCCATGAAATCATCCCCGAAACGCACCGAAGTGGCCACCAGAACAAGGCCACGCTTGGCCTTGCGATCGGCTTAGTCATCATGCTGTTTTTGGACGTCTGGCTTGGTTGAGGCGGTGAAGATGATACGGACCAATATGGTCGGAATCTTAAGTGCCTTAGTCGCACTTCTGGCAGATCAGGTCACAAAGATAATCGTGATAGGGAACGGTTCGGCGCTCGCCCAGGGGATTGAGGTCTTTCCCGGGTTTGACCTCGTTTTTGTTCGAAATGATGGCGTGAGCTTTGGGATGCTTGCGGGTGTCCCGTGGTGGGGACTGACGCTACTTGCGTTTAGCATATGCTGCTGGTTGGTGGTGTTGCTATTGCGAACGAACAGTCAGCATGAGGCCCTTGCTTACGGGGTGATCATCGGTGGTGCGCTTGGAAATGTCATGGACCGCATACGGTTTCGGGCGGTGACAGACTTTTTGGATTTTTACATCGGGGACCTACATTGGCCAGCGTTCAATCTGGCGGATGTCTTTGTCGTCAGTGGTGTCGCAATTCTGCTTTTGGCCCCGATTTTGCAATCACTCCGTCAAGCGTAAATGTCGATGGGCGTGCCGTCGCGCACCATCGCGTAGACGTCTTCGATTTGCCGATCTGTTACCGAGATACACCCAGCTGTCCAATCGCGCTTGTCCAACGGGTCAATTCCCTGTCGCGGACCGCCATGAATGAAGATATCGCCTCCCGGGGATAGGCCCCGCGCTGCGGCAAAAGCACGATCTGCGTCATTCGGATAAGAGATGCCGATGGACAGGTGAAATAGACTGTCAGGATTTCGACGGTCGATAGTGTAAGCACCCTCGGGCGTGCGCCCATCCCCTTCAAACTGCTTGTGTCCTGTTGGCGCGAAGCCAAGCCCGACCGGATAGGTGCGCAACACACCCTCTACGCCATCGAGTACCAACAGTCTTTCCGACTTGTAGAGGCGAAGTCGTGTGACCTCTGGCCCACTATATGAGCGGAATTTGTTCGCACACCCGGAAAGAAAAGCGGCCATGCCGCTCAAACAAAAGATCCGTCTCGAAAATTTTTCAATCATTACTGCTCAGTGCCCCTTTGTTCGAGGTCTGCTACAATATGTTGTTACCGTATCAAAAGTGCTCGATCAATGTTCGTGCGCCAACGCCTTATTCGCAATTTTGCCCCCCATCCGCTCCCCGGCAGGCTCGTCTCGCGCCTGTAGCAACCTCAAAGCATTGGCCACGACAAGCAGTGACACCCCGACGTCAGCGGCGATTGCACCCCACATTGAAGCCATGCCAAAGGCGGTTGCCACAACGAAGACGGCCTTGGTCGCAAGCGATAGACCGATGTTCTGCTTAATGATTGACATGGTCCGGCGGGAATGACCGATCAGCCATGGCACTTTGCCGATGTCGTCAGTCATGAGCGCGATGTCAGCCGTCTCAATAGCCGCATCCGATCCGACCGCCCCCATGGCGATGCCGTAATGCGCGCGCGCCATTGCAGGAGCGTCGTTAACGCCATCCCCTATCATCGCGACGGTGGCGTATTGCGCGACCAATTCCTCGATTGCAGTAACCTTGTCTTCGGGCAGGAGTTCGGCGCGCACTTCGTCTATACCCACTTCGGTAGCCACAGCCTTTGCCGTTGCCGCATTATCGCCGGTTAGCATGACGATCTTCTTGATTCCTTGTGCGTGCAGGCGGGCTACAATGCTCTTTGCGTCGGGCCGGATCCTATCCCGCAGTTCCAGAACACCGTTAACCCCATGGTCGTCGCCGATGGCCACAAGCGTGTTGCCCGCTCCTTCAATGCGATCACGCAATTCTGCTGAGATTGCCCTGCCGAAACCTTTCTCCTCGGCGAAGCGGTCAGATCCCAGCCAGATAACCTGACCCTGCAACTCTCCCTCAAGCCCGCGACCTGGGACTGTGCGGGTGTTGTCAGCGGCTACAAAGGAGAGGCTGTCTTGCTTGGCACGGCTGAGTATTGCCCGGGCAAGCGGGTGTGACGATCGCGCTTCCAGCGCAGCTGCTCGCATCAAGAGATCGCGCTCCGATGTTTCGCTAATGGGGTAGACCTTAGCGACTTCAGGTTCCCCCATAGTGATCGTGCCGGTCTTATCCATTGCCAGCGCAGTCGTGCGCCCGGGCGCCTCTACATAGGCACCGCCTTTGATCAGCACGCCGTTACGCGCCGATGCGGCAAGGGCCGCAACGATGGAGACCGGTGTTGAGATAACGAGTGCGCAAGGACAGGCTATCACCAGTAGAACCAGCGCGTTGTAGAACCAGAAACCCCAATCGCCGCCCGCGACAAGCGGGGGGACCAAAGCAATGATAATAGCGCCTGCCATAACAACCGGCGTGTAAACACGGGCGAACTTTGTCACCCATTGCTCTACTTCTGCCCGGCGCGAATGAGCATCGCCCACCATGCGAATAATCTTGGACAAGACTGTGTCGGAGGCGGCTTTCGTTGCCTGCACAGTTAAAGTGCCCTCACCATTGATCGTGCCAGCATACACATCATCGCCAGCTTCCTTTGGTACAAGAGCACTTTCGCCCGTAATGGGGGCCTGATCTACGGCCCCTGCCCCTTCGACAACTTCCCCGTCGAGTGGAATACGATCCCCACCGCGCACGATGAATTTCGCACCAACAGCCACAGCCGCTGCTGGAACGTCGTCCTCAGAGCCATCGTCATAGAGTATCCGGGCTGTCGGAGGTGCGAGATCGAGAAGCGCTGAGACAGCATTGCGCGCCCGCCCAACGCTCCAGCTTTCAAGATACAGCGAGAGTGAGAAGAAGAAGGCCACCGTTGCGGCCTCAAAGAATTCCCCAAGCGCGATGGCACCAGCCACAGCCACTACCATCAACAGGTTCATGTCCGGCGAAAACCGGCGCGCAGAGGACCACGCCTTGGGGGCAACCAACCAAACGCCGAATAGTATTGCGCCAGCAAAAAGAGCGACTTCGACCGGAGGCATCGCGGACTCGCGATGACCAGCGAAAATACCAATGGCACCACCGATCCCAGTCTCGACGATGTGGTACAAAAAGCCTGCGCCCCAAAGTCCACCACTCAACGCAGTGAAGAGCTTTTGAGTTTTCAAATGCGCGGCCTGATCCGCGCTGGCGTCTTCGGCATCCCAGAGTTTTGCTGTCATTCCGGTGGTCGCAACGGCATCAATGATCTGATCCGAAGACGGGTTTTTCCCGCCTTCCAAAACGGTCATTCGCGCATTGATTACGTCAAAGGCCAGATACTCCGCGCCGCCGACCTCCGGTCCCACGACCCGGTTCAGAATTGAAACTTCCTCAGCACAATCCAAACCGCTGACGTGAAAACTTCTACCATCTGAGACCTGTACCTGTGTTGGCTCAACGGTTTTCCCGCTGCAGCAACTCCCAGACCTAACCTGTGAATCAGGTGAGTGCTGGTGAGCGTCGTGAACACCGTCATGTGCCATGGATTATCCTCGGATTCGCTGTTGTGCGAAAGGCATACGCCCTACAGCAACTAGAGGTTCAAGAGAAAAAATCCGGGCATGAGACAGGAAAGTTCGACATCACTCGATTGTGCCCGGTTTGAGCTGAAACCATTGACTTTTGGCAACTTTTCTCAGGAAGTCTCATACGCGCATTGCAGCATTTATCGTCAGATGCGAAATAGGCCCAAGAGACACCAAAATAATCTAAAAATCAGGACTGGCAGTTTATGTATACGCGAAGCGCAATTCTTCTTTCTATCGGTTTGGCGCTTGGGGCCTGTTCAGAATCTCTCTCGAACTCACAAGGTTCGGCATCACTTCCGCCGGTCCCGGAACAAGTTGTAGCACTTGCTGCACCGAACCAAGACATCACAACCGCACGCCTGCGCCCAGAAGACAATTGCTATTGGTACATGCATTCCGGTCCCGTGGAGACGACACTTTTGCCGCTCAGAACTGCTCGCGGCAATCCGATTTGCATCCAACCGGCGGCGTAGCTCTTCAGCTTCTAAGCAGAAGTTATCCTTAATTCAGGCTTAGCTGCGTGTTGTCACGCTCTCTTCCGCAGAATACAAAAACGCGGTGGAGCCAATCTCGACCCTGGGATAAAGCTCGTTGATATGCGCCATGACCATTCGGACACATCCCGAACTGGCACGTCCGCCAATTGACCTGGCTTGCGGTGTGCCGTGGATGCGTAAATATGTGTCCCGCTGACCTATAAAGAGATAGAGTGCGCGTGATCCAAGCGCGTTCCTTGGTCCTGGCTCCTGACCATTTTCAAACTCGGCGTATTCGGGATTGCGCTCGATCATCGAGGCGGTTGGCGTCCAGTGCGGCCATTCAACCTTGCGGCGGATCGTATATGTCCCCGGCTCATAGAGGTTGCCACGGGCAATTGCGACGCCATAACGCATCGCCGTGCCACCGTTTTCGATGTGGTAAAGGTATCGTGCCACTGCATCGACGTGAATGTCACCGGGCGTCAAACCAGCATTGGCTTCGACCCGTCGGGGCAGGAACCGAGGCTGCACGCCCCAGGGATTGGAAGTCTCAAGGTCGAAATTCGCGGGCGTTACTTGCGCATCCCAAGCCGCCTTTTGCGACGCAGTGGGCCAAGTATTGGCAAAGACAGGGTTTGAAATGGGCGCTGAAAACAGGGCCGCGCCGGTCGCGATGAAATGCCGTCTTGTCAACATATTAAACTCGTCTCCGTGGTAGTAATCATGAGGCAGGCACAAAGGCACCTTTAGGAACTAGATTGTACAACCTACACCTACTAGAGGTTCAAGGCAAAAATACCGGCACACGAGTATGTGTATGGAGCCCAGTTCACTGTGCAAAATTCGATAACCCCGCCGCATCGGCAGAGCAGGCGTGCGACACGTCACCTATCTTCAAATAAAGAAATTGCCAATACCGTATTAATTTGCCAATAATGCAGTATTGTATCGCGCTTTTCACCGTGCTCACCCAAGGAGGCCACATGATGAAAACACTCAGAAATACAGCATTAACCGTGGCAGCGTTGGCAGCAGCAACCTTCGCCGCCACACCGCAACGCGCCGAGGCTCAGTCATACCAGATCGACTGCGCAATCCTACTTTGTCTCTCAGGCGGTTGGCCCGCATCTGTGCCATGCGCCAGAGCGCGAGCCGAATTTATCCGCCGCATCACTCCCTGGCCCGTTGAGCCGCCGCTACAGATCTGGCGGTGCCCCATGGGTGCAGCTTACACGGTTGACCCCGACACACTGACCAGCGAGCGGATATATGAAATCCTTCTCGAATTGAATCAGTCCGCACCGCTGCAATCCTTCCCCATTGATGACGCGAGCAACCCGATCACCGGGCTTGATGGTCGGATGGCCGCTGCGCCCGCTCCGACCTTTCAAGCGCCACCACTCACGGACGCAATGGAGCCGCAACCCGCAGTCGTTCGGCTGACTGGTGGCAATGCGGCTCCACTGCCCGAGGGCTTCACGATGCGACTTGTGCAAGATCGAGCGGATATCGACATCAGTGGGTCCGAGTTCAACTTTGTTCGCTCGATCCGTGTCTTCGATGCCACCTACGTGCGGCAGCATGAATCCGGTCGCGACGGTGATTGCAACCGAACACAGAATATTCGGCTAGGCACCTATGGAACCCAAGGCGACTTTCGCTGGACCAGAAGCTCCGTTGCCGCCCTGCCCGATGCCCATGTGGGCACAGCAGGGTTCGGCAGCACCTGTCCGAGAATTTTCCATCGGTCGGTGTTCGTTGAGTGGCGCGACTACGAGGGCAACTACGGCTTCGAGCAGGTGAACTACTAGATGTGGTGACTCACACGCGCGACAAAACCGTATTTACGGCGGGCACCTATAAATAGTATGCCTGTGGGACAAAATAAGAATCGAAAGGGGGCGGCAAGCGAGCAGCTAAAAAAGCAAACCCCCGCAAGGCGGCAACCTAGCGGGGGGTTTGATAAGACCTAGGGACGGCAATCCCGAAGAGGCTCTGTAACTCAAGTCCGGTTTTATCACCCAAGACATCGATACGGCAAGCAAAAAACGCATTTGTGCGATCGCTGCCTTTGCATCTCGGCCTAACTCTTGATGAAACCACAAGAATTAGCCCCAGACGCAAGACCTAGACAAACCTCTGCCGCAGAGGTCGAGGTGTTGTATGCTGAGACAAGACTGAAACAGATTCGAAGGAGGTTCGAGACATCCAGAAAGCGAAACCCCCGCAAGGCGGAGGCCTTAACGGGGGGGGGTCAAGAACCAGGAAGCGCCAACTTCCCAAACAATCCGATATCTGATTGCGGTTTTAGCACCTCCCAAACAGTTCGATCAAGAAAAAACGCATTCGTGCGAACAGGTGAAGTGCATCTTGGATTGGCCCACCGAAACCACGTTGGACCAACCCTGGGTGCAAACCCAAACAACCCGGCAGCATCTTTCTGCCGATACTTCGAAGGAGAAACTGAACCCTAGAAAAGCAAAACCCCGCAAGGCGGTGACCTTCCGGGGAGCTATGATCACAGAGCGCCAACTCTGACATCGCAATCTACACGATAGATCATAGTCCCCTTGAATCATGCAGGCAAGAAAAAACGCATTTATGCGAACAGAGAAGATTTGCCTGCCGCCGCCTTGTCAATCGAGCAGAGACAAGGAGTGACAACAATGAGGACAGAACCTCACCCCGCCCTTCCACAGGGCTATTCCCGGCGTGACGTGATCGCGCTGATTGCTGACGTGGGCCGTGACATCGGCCTCAGCACCCGACTGACAGATATTCTCACGCGTATGGTTGGCAGCACCGATCAGGACGCTTGGGTCGATCCAGAAAAAGAACCCATTTTCTATGGGCGCCAGGAGACCTTCGCGCAACGCTTGAGGATCTCGACCCGCCAATTGCGGTCGCACGAGAAGACCTTGCAGAAGCACGGGCTCATTCAGCGTCGCACGCTTGCCAACGGCAGTCGTTACGGCAGTGCCGGCCTCGGTCTTGTCCTGACACCGCTCATCGAGCGTTTCACGGAGTTCCTGGACATCCGAGAAGCAAGGAAGGCCCAGTTTGAGCGCATGAAACAGCTCAAGGCCATGCGAAGTGTACGTCTCGCAACCTTCCGCGACGAGCTTGCCCGGCTCTCAGAGAACGATCAATTCTCGGACGATATCCAAGCGATGATCCATGAGCGAGCCACCTGGCCCCGCACAGACACGCTTCTCTCACTGGGCGAAGCGAAGCTCTCGCAGCACCTCGAAGAGGCCACTGATCTGTGCACAAGACTTATGGATTGGATAGAAAACCATAGTGATTCCTCCTGTGAACCGGAAGAAACCTTCCGGTCCTATATACAAGAAGACATTCACCAGATTCATTCTGAAGAGTGTAACGCAAGCGAGAATAAGCGGAGCGCGGGCAAGCCCGCGCACTCTGATTCAAATCTGTCGGAACCTAACGGCCCCGACAATTACAAAGAAAAAGAGTTTCAGGCGGAAACCGAAGCACTTCAAGGACTTTTCTCGGGATACTACGGACTGTCGCACGCTGTCTCTTTGGCAAGCGCCGAATTCCAAATGGAAATGGAAGCGCGAAGTGGCGAGCGACCGGAATACGCGCTTGTTGAGGCAGCGGCTGCCAGGGTTCCACATCTTGGGATCAATATCACAGCTTGGGCTGCGGCCTGCGATAGGATGGGACGGACCAAAGCTGCCATCTGCATCCTCTTACTTGATGCGAACCGCGATCACCCGACCAGCCCGGTCCATAATCCCGGAGGTGCGCTGCGCGGCATGATCAAAGCACACAACCGCGGCAAGTTGAACATCATCGGCAGCTTGATCGGTTTGCATCGGAGGCGTGGGCTGTGATCCCTGACGGCATCAAATCCGCTGCTTTTGGCCAAAATCTGGGCCTCTCTCGTCGCGCTGGTGACCGAAAGCATGTGTTGCGGGCAATCAGATCGGCGTCAGAACTCCTGATTTGGCCTCGGATTGGCTTATTTCGAGATGAACCAGCTGCCCCGGCCGCCAGCACTTTCCAAATCGTCAAGCGCCGTCGGATCTGTGCGTACGCAGCGGGACGATATCACCGCGAGCTCCTCGCTTTGCAATCGGTCACCAAAGAGCAGCATCGCATGAGCGCCGCTGTCCTGAACCGACGACCAGATGAGCCCATCCGCCGTTGGATTGTCTCGCCAGCATTGGAAGGCAAGGACTCGGCAGAAATCGTAGACGTCCTTATGCGGCGCAAATACCTCGGCTTGGTTGAGGTTCCAAGCCTTCAACTCTGGCGTAAACAGCGGCACCAACTGCAAGGATCGTTGGAGCTGAACGATGCTGATCATGCGATCATCAAGCAATTGCCTTGGCACAGCTTGGTACTTGTCTGGGATCCCCCGAAAGACCGTTTCAAAAGCCGCTCCGTCAAGGGTTGTGGCCGCATAAGACGTCGGGATGCAGTCGCCATTTTCGGCATGCAGATGCGTGAATCGTGTCGCATCGCCCATGCAGGGATTGAAGCTGTTCCCGTCGAACCGCTCATCATGCACACGATAGAGACGTGTGTCTTCCAGGCAAACATGGAGCTTGTTAGCAATCGTGGTCTTCGGCAGGTCCATTCTCGTGCAGGCTTTCTTTATCCTGCCACAAGTTCGCCGGCGACGCGTGCCGTCTCGACGACCCGGTCATCCCCTGCCCTCACCGCTTCCGCCGGTGTCTTCCCGTCAAGCGTTTCCTTGGGACTGACAAACCAAAATGCACGCTGCCACGCTGTGAACGATGCCGGCAAGGCACCCAGAACGGGTTCCATCAGTGCCAATGGCTGACCATCGGCATCAAACTGAAACCTCGGGTAAGCATTCTTACCCTGGACCAAAATGCCGAGGATCCGCCCCTTTTGCCGCCATGTGTTTACTGTTTGCGACGTGTTCGTGCCTTTCAAACCCGCCAACTTATGCACGCCAGTGCTATCGAGAACCGGGAAATCGTGTAGAAACTCTGCCCGAAGCTCGGCATTCTTTGCATCGATCCTCGCCTCAATAGGTTCAAACGGATGGACATCTATCATCACATCCAAGAGCGATTGGATACGATCTTCGCTCAGCTCAGCTGCCCGTTCAGATAGTTTCATCGGAAGGTCAGGCATCACCGACAGGAAGTGAATCCAACTGTCAAATCCGCCACTCTCGTGCAACTTTTGCTGCGCGGCATATTTGCAGACGACGCCGTCGCTGAACAAAAGCACGTGGTCCTTCATCTCGTGGCTTGGTACAATTACATAATGTGCACCAGGTTCATGCCAAAGAGTGCGGCTTGCATCATGGGCTGCAGCGTTACGCCACGCTTGGATGGCCTGGAAAAGTGCCTTGCGCAAAGCATCATCATGTTCGATGGCCGGGAGTGGACGCACCCTGCCTCCGTCCATGACTGCGAAATGTGGCTCGCTCTTCACCATGCAGTTTCTCCATCACAAGTCGAACCGGACCACCATATAGCACATATAGTGTTTGTGGCTATATGTAATATATGTCGGTTAATCTGAGATGAAAGCCCTGGCCGTCTCCAACACAACCATGTAGCACCGCGTGCAAGATGCCACAGACCCCATAACGTACCGGTAAAATCGCGATATTTGGTGGTCGGATCAGCTCAACCACGCTACACTCAGTCCCAGGAGGTCGCCGAATGGCACGTGGTGAATTGATGAAAAAACTATTGCTCAACTACGGACGCGACGATGAGTTTCGCGCCGTCGTAGAACAGATCATCAAAGAAGAAGAAAACAAGAACAACCGCGTGCTTGCCAAAGGGTTGCGCAAAGCTCTGGACGGTTTGTCCAGCGACGTTGGGCCCAAAGAGCTCAGCCGATTGGTGCCCTTCCCAGATGACGCCAACGAGTTCATCCAGCGGGTTGAGCCGCGCTTTAGCCCCGAAGACATCCAGCTCAACATCGAAAACGTGAGCCTGTTCACAGGCCTGATCGATGAGTATCGCAAGAGTGACATGATCAAACGGAACGGCTTGCCAGTGCGATCCAAGCTCCTTTTTTGCGGTCCGCCAGGTACTGGAAAAACTCTCTGCGCCGAGATCTTTGCAGGACAGCTGGGGCTACCCTTTTTTCACGTCAAGCTGGACCGTCTGATCTCTTCGTTCCTAGGTGAGACCGCGACTAACATCCGCAAGACCTTCGAATTCGCCAGACGTCAGCCGTGTGTCCTCTTCTTTGACGAGTTCGACGCTCTTGCCAGCTCGCGCGCAGAAGGAAACGACCACAGCGAGTTGCGACGCGTCGTCAATTCCCTGCTCATCTTCATCGATCAGATCCAACCCAGCGGTTTTCTTATTGCGGCCACGAACCTCGATGACCAACTTGACCCTGCAATTTGGCGGCGGTTTGACGAAGTTGTCTGGTTTGACCATCCCGATGAAACCATGACCCGGAAGTACCTCGTCAATGCGATGAAGAACGCCAAGTTGGACTTCGATATCGAAGATATGGTCCAGAGCACAACTGACTACTCCTACGCAGAGCTCGAAAAAATCTGCAATCAGGCCAAAAAGCTTGCGGTGCTGGCCCGCCGCAAAACGATTTCAAAAAAGCATTTTAGGGAAGCCATTCGATATGCCGATCGACGTCGCATGCGCATCCGGAAACTAACCCGTAAAGCGTGAGATGATCTTTGCCCCAACATCAGCACCTGCCTTTGGTGCGCCTTCCTGAAAGTTTTGACCGTCGCAAGCATGGCATGGTGCCCGCCGCTCCTGGCCGCGGCGGCGGGCATGGTGGACGTGTTCGTCAAGAAATTGATCGTGCCGTTCAGGAGCAACGCGCGCAACAACGCCCGCCGCGTTTTGTAGACCCCGCGCTCATCCTGCGCGTCGAAATGAGTGGGGCAACGATGGAGGAGGATTGGGAAGGTCTTGGACTGACAGTTCTGTCAACAGATGATGACAATACTCTTGTTCTTTTCGCGTCCACTGACGATCTGCAGGACTTTCGCTACCGGCTGAACGAATACGAGGGGCCTATTCCCAACGGACAGCTCAATCGGCGATATGCCGGATTTATCGACCGGATTGGCGATATCGCAACCGTCGCTCCACGCGACAGGATTGGTGTTCGCGCGCGTGAAGACGGGTTCGTCGAGGCAGGAGATTTTCAGGATGATACCGAATATGTCGTCGACATTGAGCTCTGGGAATTTGGTCCGCCACAAGCCCGCCGCAACTTCGGCGAAGAGATCGTGGGTTGGGTCGAAGAACAGAATGGTGAGCTTTACGACCTTTACTCCGGTCCATCGATCACGCTTCTGCGTGTGCGGGCTCGAGGCCAAACAATCCGTCCTATCCTTGCGATCCCCCAAGTTGCTTTTGTCGATTTTCCACCGCAACCGGACATCGTTGCTGAAGCCCCTGAGGACTTCGCACTTGGAGATTTGCCACCCGTCGCCGAAGAAGTTGACGATTTGCCCATCATTGGCATTCTCGACAGCGGCGTGAATGACAATCCGCTTCTTGTAGACGGTATTGTAGCCCAAGAAGGGTTTCCCGAGGACGCGCTTGGAACGGCCGATGTTTACGGCCACGGAACCCCGGTCGCCGGCATGGCCCGGTTCGGCGATCTGCGTCAGCAACTGGACCTGCCCGCGCTGCAGCCCGCCGCCCGTATTGTTTCAGCAAAGGTGGTCACCGATCAGGGTCAATTCTATGACCGCCGAACACTGCCAACGCAGATGCGGATCACAATTGAGCGTTTGCGCAATACCTACGGATGTCGGCTCTTTGTTATATCTTTGGGCGATGTGCGTGCCAGGTTCGAACGCGGCCGGGTCGGGCCATGGGCCACGACCCTTGATGAATTGGCCCGTGAGCTTGATGTTGTAATCTTCGTTTCCGCTGGAAACCGAGATCCCCGTGGCGGCAACACGCTTGAACAGGGCGTTACCCAGTATCCGCGTTACCTTCTTGAAACTGCAAATCGGGTTTGTGAGCCAGCGGGCGCTGTGAACGCCGTTACCGTCGGATCTATTGCGAACTCCAACGGGCTTGGTCCGCAACACGAGTTTGATGCGCATACTCAAAACATCACCGAGGCAGACGAACCCTCGCCATTTTCCCGCGCGGGACCTGGCGGCGGTGGGATTAAGAAACCGGATTTTGTCGACTATGGCGGCACGTTGGTCTTTGATGCTGTGGGGCGGCGTTTGCAACGCGCCCCTGCCCTTCCCAATGCTGGTGTCCTAACCACCAATGGAGATTTCCAGCGACAGCTCCTCGTCAGCAAGACCGGCACGTCTTTCGCAGGACCCCATCTCGCCCACAAGGCTGCCCAAATCCTAAGAACCTTACCCGATGCATCCGCTAACCTCGTGAAAGCACTGATGGCAGGGTCCGCCCATGTGCCTGAAGCAACGCTGCAGCGCCTCAATGGAATCGCAGATGTCGAACGCGAACAGATCTTTGGAAATGGTCTCGTGAATGCGGCCAAAGCCAGTTATTCTGACGATCATCGGGTCGTCCTTTACGCTGAAGACAGGCTTGGGATGGATCAGTTTGCCGTTTATCAAGTGCCGATCCCCGGCGATTTTCAAGGCAACGGCCCGCGCCGACTACATGTGTCCATGGCATTCGATCCGCCTGTGAAACGTACGCGGGCCGAGTATATAGGCACGCGGATGAACTATCGTCTGATCCGAGGGTGCCCGGCCGATCAGGTCTTCGAACATTTCCGGTCGCATACCGGTGCGGATACTGAGCCGCCAGAGATCGAAGGACGGTACAATTGTAAGCTAGAGCCTGGGCCCAAGCGGCGTGATCGCAACACGATCCAGACTTCAAGCGTCAAATTCACCCAAGACACCGCCCAATACGGCAATGATTACTTTCTGGTGGTGCGCTGCGTCGGTGGATGGGCTTCCGATGAAGAAGTCCGTCAAAACTACGCGATTGTTGTCGAGCTAGAACACGAAGCTCAAGTTGCGCTTTATGCTCGTCTGCAACAGCGGGCCCGCGTGCAGGTCTGAGCCATATCTCTTACTGGGTGTATGGGGGCGTCGCCTGCGGCGATCAGCTCTAGTCGGCCAAGCCGACCGGAGTCATAAGGTCTCCGCCCATACGGGTCACGATCTTCGCCCGAGCGGCCTCGCGGTCGCATCAGTTACGATCAAGCCTCTTCCTGATTTCAGCCAGGACTTCTGAACGGCTCAGTTTGCGACCATATCTTTTGATCTGGTCTTTTTCGATCATCAACCTGATCTGTTCACGGCTCAGGCGAGGCCTGCCTGTTTGCTCTAATGCAGCTTCAAGTTTATCCCTGATTTCAGCATGAGATCTGGGCCCAGGCCTCTTTAATGACAAGAAAATGAAGCGCCAGCTTATCCCTGCTTTGCGTCACGATATCTCTCCATGCTTGTAGTATCGAACCTCGCCTTGGTCAGCCAGCTCCACAGCCCAAACTCATCTTCGCTTCCGTCCTGATGTGCCGCTCTTTGGAATTCGGCCAATCCCTAGCCCGAACCGTGACAAACCGTTGCGTCGCCGCAAGGGCGCTGCCCTTCTCCACTTTGTTGCGCCGCTGCAGGTGCGGCGCCTCTCCTCGGTACTTCATTGGGGCTGCGTCATTACCCGTACCCAAAAGGAGATCAACATGACCAAACTTTTGAAGAAAATCCGCTCTGTTCTTCGGAACATGGCGCACAAGGCAAAAGTGAAACTCAGTGTTGCCTTATCCATTCCGGGCTTCCTGAAGGTCGAAGTCGAGTACGAAAAAACACTCACACCGCCCGGCAAGCCCGATGAGGCATAAACTGCGGGGCCCGCGCTAAGGCGAGGGCCTTTTGCGGCTCAGCTGAACAGTAAGGTGATCCAACTTTTCATGTCCTGGACACCGCAGTAGTCTTCGATTTAACCTCACCCAGAGGTCGATCGCAGCGTGTTGCAGGCGTACATGCCGATCTCTCCGTCCTGACCCCCGTACGCGATCATTGTCCCTTCAAGCATTTCCTGCCCTTCGGCAATCGCCATTGCGCGTATTTCGACAGCGTCATCAATTTCCTGAAAAGACGCGAAAGCTGATGCATGGCAATCGGCTTCAGCCGCAAAATCGAGGTTTGTGTGCAGTTCCGAACCCGTTTCGAAATTGAACACGACGATGATCAAAAGAACCTTCATAGATCGCCTTCTTTAATGCGAAAACCGGAGCCCTGTAGCCCCGGCTTTCAAGTGAAACTTGCGTTTTCACCTTGCAGGACCATCGGCATCCCTGCCTGTATCCTGAATTTACAATACCGTATTATCGTAAGAATACCAACATGTTTCACACTCCGAATTGAAACCTTCCATGGTGCTGAAAAAAAGGCACAATCTGTCCGACATCCGTTATAGTGTTCCTAAGTGTAGCGGAGGTCGCGAAAATGAAATTCGATCCATACGAGTATATTGGCGTCGTCGTGCCGGGTAGCGTTTTGGTGCTTGCGATCGCATTGATTTTTCCCGATCTGGTGCCAAGCATTACGTCGTCCCTCTCTTTGGGAGATCTGGGTCTCATGGTCATTTTGGCATTTGTCGCAGGCCACTTCGTGCAAGCTGGTGGAAACCTTTGGGAGACCATTGTCTGGAAACTTCTTGGCGGAATGCCTTCCAGCTCTGTCTTCAAACCGAATTCTAGATTGCTTTCCCCGGGCCAGCAGGAACGGTTAAAGTCCAAGTTGACTGACGATTTCGGACCTGACGCACGAGAGGGACTTGCGGTTGGACGTGGTGCGATGAGGGAGCTGTTCGTCAAAGTACGGCAAAGTGGCAGTATTGATCGGATAGAGAAATTCAACCGCAATTATGGCCTTATGCGCGGAACTGCGGTTTCCTTCTTGGTTTCCGCAGCACTGGTCTTGGTTTTTGACCCAGATCACACCGAGATCGCGTTGCTTTTGCTTGGTGTCGCTGGAGTATTCACATACCGAATGGTTCGTTTCGGAAAGCATTATGCACGCGAAGCGTTTGCCGAATATCTGCGAATTTCTTCTGCCAAAGATACCGACTGAATCTCACCTGACACTATTCCATTGCCGCAATACATGTCTCTTTTTCCCCAACAATGACCATCACGGCTGGACGGCTTTCGGAAGCCAGATCCAGCGCAAGTTCATTGATTTGCACATGATCGACAAGGCTCGGTGTTGCTGATGCGCCCTTTGGATGGCTGTGCCACTCTCCAACATAAGTTAGCTGATGCATGACGCGCGCTGAGACCTGATCAATAGCATCTCTGAGCCCACTTACGCCCCTCACGAACTCGGTTGCTGCAAACGAGCTATCGGCCGGAGGCGGCAGCATATGTGCTATTTCAACTCGTTTTCGTCTGTGATCAACTATGCCCAAAAGGACGCCTCCTGTCTCGCATGGAAGACCCTGGTCGCGCGCAGACCTAAGTCTTGCCTCGACGGCGGCGGACATCCTGATTGTCCAACCGTCGATTTCGACCATAATGGAGCCCGCGGAGACTTTGATGTGCCTATTCTGCAAAGACCCATCGTAACCAATCGTTCCGACAGTGATTGATGCCGACGGCTCGCTGACGACCTTCCTAATGGATTTTGTTGCAGCTGCCGACAGCAGTGCCGCATCAGATGCGCATAGTCGGTTGCTAACCGACCTGCACTGCCCGCTTGAAACTACAACACGATTGGGATCGGAAAGGTGGTCTGCAAAGTCGTCGATTTGAGCAACCTGAGCATAATATTCTGCTTCCAAACATGCGAGATCACAGTGACCAGCCTCATCTTCGGCCAACACAACATAGGCGTTTCCCAACGGGTTGAAAAATGCGGAAACCGCTCGGCCTCGGCTTAGGCAATCCGACAAATCGCGGCTTGCCCCGACAGACGCCGTAAAGTCAAATACGATCGAGGAGCTTGAAAGCGCTTGTTGAACCTCTTTGTCAGACTCTGAAGAGTCCAATTTCGATCCCAGAGCTTTGACAACAAAATCAGCTGAAATGTCTTTGATATGCTTTGCAATCTCAGATGATTTGAGATGGCTGATAGATGACGATGTTAGAGTATGTCGCGCAAGATTGTGAGGCAAAAGTCTATCGTTATCGATCAACGTAATGCGTTCGAACGCACCTTCTCGTACTAGATTGATTGTGATTTGGCTCCCGATAGAACCAACACCGAGAATCGTTGCATGTTCTGCAATGAGTTCCAGTCCTGACATTGCTCTTGCGAGATGGTTTTCAAAGGAGCCGAACGAGTTGGCTGACATGAAGCCAACCTTGGCGAGCGCGTCTGCATCTAGTTCCCCACGCGTAAGCCTCAGAACATAATCACTGCCGACGTCTGGGTCAGGTGGCAGCAGTATGCCTAGACCTACTGCAATGTCTGCCACGCTTTCACGCGCCATAAGCCAATAGCTCTCATATCTATCTAACTCTGCGTTCCTGATCGCAATGTGGATGAGCAGATTGGCTGTCTTCAACTTGTCGTGCTCAGCACCTTCTAACGAAGCCCAAAAACTAGAGAGTGTGTCTCTCAGCTGCGTCAGTAGTTCGTTGTCGGTGCTTGAGACTGACTGACTAAGCTGCCCAAGATTGCTTGGAGGGCGCCACATCGCACCTGTGTTGTTTGCTACACGTGCAAGCGAAACAACGAGAAATGGCGTCCAAATCTTACCTTCGTCCGGAGGTGGCGCATCATCGTACGCATGACCAAAATACGTATTGGATCCTTCGTCCCCTTGAACAATTGCAAGGAACAACGGATGCGACTCTTGTTCCAGAATTTGTTTTTCTATGGTTGTTCCCACAACGATTGAAGCCGGTGAAGGCAGGAACACTGGGTCTTGGAATTGGAGCTCATCATCCATGTTTCCTGTGATTGCTCGTCTGAACCAAGACGCAATGCGCCTGACAATCTCTGCGCCATTGTAGTCACTGGAAGCATCTTCCCAAGCGCGATCATCAATGCACAACGCTACTTGCGCATCCGTGGGGGCGTCAATTTCAAGTCCGAAGGTATGCTTGGTCATGGGAAACGACGGCCGAAGCGAAGCAACTGCTGGTGCACTGCCCTTTAGGAACATTACCAAAAGAGATTCAACGGGTCGCACATCATAAGCGGGCTCTTGGTGTGTACCGGTTGGAAACTCAATCTGAACACCTTCGACGCCTTCAGAGAGGTCATAGCATCCAACCAAACCAATTTCATCATTGGCATGGTGTTCTATGAATTCCAGAAATGATCGCGCTAGATCACTAGTGATCGCCTTCGCAGCCTTCGCCTCCTTATTGATCGAATGAGCGGACGGCTCTTCGCCTTCATTCAGGCTCTCAAGCTCCACGTTTCAACCTGAGCGTACTGGTTTTGATGTTGAACCTGAACCAGCCACAGCAGGAGACGATAGCGCTAGGCTCACGCCAAAAGCAGTAATGCTGATTTTCGCTGGTTTCTTCGGTTTGTCCATTGTCACGACGAAATCACCCTTACGTTTGGCTTGAATAGGGCGGTAGTAGGCTGCCGCTTGGCGATGGGGTGGTTGTTTGTCGTCCTCTTTAGAACCCCTTGTTGGGATCTGCTTGCTTGAAGAAACAATGATTGAACGATCTTGCCCCTGTTCTTCAATCAGCCAAGCTACCTCGGAGACGGGTGTTGTTTTGTCCACCCCACGGTCATTAACGTTGAGCGCTTTGTACGAGCAGTGGTGGAAGAGCTTCAGCAAATCCCATTCCAATCGGTCTTCGTTACCGTGCCTTATGGTACTTTTGACAATCTGAGCAAGCGTGTCCGAGTTCACATCTGATCCCAGAAGAGCGCGAGTCTTGCGAGTGCCCTCAATAAAAGTTGCTTGAACGACAATAGAATGCTCGTTTCGGATGATTTCATCGTCATCGTCTTGAACCCAGGACAAAGGGCAATGCACAAAAAACTCGACCTTTTCTTCACCTTCGACTGAGTAGCCTGGAATGGTTTGGCCTGCGTTGACAATGCAATCCTTGCGCGACGCTAACGTGAGCCCCTTGCCCACCAGCCAGTCTTCGAGGATTTTCGGCGAAGAAAATACACGAACACCTTTGCCTTCTAAGAGTCGGTGTTTTGCCTCTTCGCGCACAAGACGCGAGTCGCGTGTCAATCCTTCTTCAAGGATCGCCGCGGCTGGCACCCAGAGCTCGTCCACCTTAATTCGGTCGTCATCCTGATATTTCTTGGCGTGTTCGAGCCAAAAGACTTCGCCAAAACCATGACAATGGTCATCGTCGACATGGGTTATACAGAGCGCCGGAAGTCTATAGGGCGCAGAACCAAGATCATTTTTGATAGCACTCTCAAGATCGAAGTCGATGTCTGAGCTATCGGATCGTCCCATATCGGCGAAATCGAAAAGAACGCGTCGCCCATCTGCAAGCGTCAATCGTGTCGTGTCTGCGTTCCCAAGCGGGAAAACTTCAATTGTTGCTGTCATTTTCCTGTCCTTGGTAACGAATTGTAAACTCTAGGTGATGTGGGAACAAAAGTAGACCATTACAAGCCCTTGTGGAAAAAACTGCCCTTAACCCATCTTGAGCGGATTTTGGACGCCCTGCAGTTGCGGCGGTATTCAGAGTCTGGAGGAATCCGAGAAATCTCAGATTTAGGGCTTCCCGCGCTTTTCGAACCAGCTCTGGCAGAACTTGATAAAATGACGCTCCGGGTGCTTCGGTTCGATCTCTTCCTTGCCGCACCATGCCCGCCATTCCTGTTCAATCATCCGTACATCCCAGCCGGGGGCGGCTGTACGGGCATCGTGGTAGGCTTCGGGATTAAGCGACCCCTCATACATTTCAACGACAGGCATCGGCACAGTACCCTTGCTGCGAAACACGACAATGTTGCCCTCGAGGGACGGGTCGTAATCCGGAAAGTGGTCGTGCTGTTCACTGTCAGCAATGATGTTGCTGATCAGCCGTTTGAATTCTTTGGCTGACGAATGCGATCCACATTTCAAGCGCAGCTTTTCAAGTCCGATCCGCCATTCCGACGATTTGCCGCAATGCTTGCGGGCAATCTCATACATCCGCCGCTCAAGCGGCTTCTTCAGTCGGAAGTAGTCCCGGCTGATGGTCAGCACCTCTTTCGCCTGAATCGCATTAAAGACCCAATCCGAAAGCGTGACCTGCACTTCCTGCAGCACGCCATCATTGTCGCGCCGGATCGTCTTCGCACTCTCAACCAGACCAAACACCTGCCACTGTCGCTCTTCTCCGGTGTGAATATTGGTCTTGATCGAAGTTCCGCGAAGCCGCTCTAAAGCATCTTCTGCACGACCGTAGGCGCTGCCACCGGCTGGCTTGCCGGTCGCCACGATGTAATCGCTGACTTTAAAGCTGACGGTCTTCGACACCTCCCTGCCCGCGTTCAGAGCCGCAATCAGTTGAGAAATGCAGAAGATCAGAATGTCCCGATCAAAGACCGTGGCCAAGCCCTTCGCAGAAGGTGAGATTTCGATGTAGTTGTCGCCGTTCTCATAGCGCCGTGTTTGATGATCAGGCTTCTTTGAAATCGAGAAAACCGGATGCTCCATACCCGCCATGTCGCTCTTTGGGGCGGCATCAAAGATATCACAAATGAACAGATCCGGTTGCTGGAACCGATCTGGCAGAAGCGGATGGGTCAAACGCTTCACTGGCTTATCACCCACCGTTGTCATGTTGCTGGCCTATCACACACCGATTCGCATCCTTACTGGCTTATCACACACTAGTGGCTTATTACCCACCACGTCAATCCATTGGCTTATTACCCACCTATTTGCTAATTTTTGCTGGCTTATCGCACACCGAACATAGAGCCAAATCTAGAAACTCAATGAATTCATGCCATTGACTTGTGACACACCGAACGATGGCTTGTGACACACCGAACGATGGCTTATTGCACACCTCTCGATGGCTTATTACCCACCGGCAGATTTGTAAGGCGTTGATATCATGAATTGAATCAGAGGTTTTTAGTCCGTAACCCCTTATTCTAACACATATATAACACCCTTGATGTGCAGAAGCACGTATCATCAGACCTGCCATTCAGAGGCAGTGAGGAGATTCTGCTAAGAATGGAATGCGCAGTTTGGACCGGGTTCGACCAAATCAGTGGATGAACTTCATCAGAGTAATCTCGATCTTTATCTGCATATTTCATCTTGCCCTAAATATCCTCGGGGGAGGCGCGGAGCGCCGGGGGCAGACAGCCCCTACCGACAAGCGAGAGAAGGGCCGCCTTGCGGCGACCCGATCTGCTTATTCGGTCACGTCGCCTTTGCTTGGCTGAAAGGCAACCAGCTCGGTGACACCAACTGGAAAATCGAGCTTGATCGTGAGGAAAGTTTCGCCGGTATCCCGTTTGGTGTTCTCGAATACAGCGCCAACGCGGCGGTATGTTGTCTTCTCGGTGCCGTTGTCGTCATACTTTACAGGAACGGTGAGCGTGTAATGTGTCATTGGGTTTCTCCTTGTTTCGATGAAGGTGAACAAACGCATTGGATGAGGGTGCGGCGCAGACTGAAAATCGGAGGCTCCCTTGGGAAACCGTTTTTCTGCTTGCCGTGGCCACGCCACGGTTACGCCAAACCCGCGATGCGTCACCTCCATCTTTCCAGAAACCAGGAGAGCAAAACCCAAGGCTCTTATACGCCGGTCTCTGCCTAAGTTTGGCATCGGCCAGTAACAGACATCGGTGATCCCGCTTGAAGCGCGGGATCGATGGCCAAACGGACGCCGTGCCCTCCGCTTCGCTCTAGGCACGTCGACATTTTTTCCAATGGTGTTGTCCGCCCAACAGACCTGGCCTGGCCGGTCAATCGGCAAGCGCCCGGCTAAAGCCAGTCGTCGCGTGGCAGGGCCGTGTCCTCGGCTCACGCCTGCGGGCCGCACCACCCCTGCCCCACGACCGTTGACAGTCCATTCCAGGCCCGTGGGTCGGGCTTACGCCCTCACCACTCTGTTTCCGTCCGAAATATGCATTTCGGCCAGAACCAAAGAGCCGAGGCGCAGCCCATCGGCGGAAAGAGGTCACAAGACCCGACCGCATCACCACAAGGAGGCCAAGGATGGCTGACACGGTTGAAGACCGGACGCGAGATTGCGCCCGTATTGCAGAACAGAATGATGCCTTCCGAAAGGAACAGATTGGCGGCGGACAAGGGAAATGGGTCTGGACCCAAGCCGTTGACGCCGAGGGGATGGACTTTGTCCTGACCTGCATTGCCGCCGTCGCGGCATATGATGATTTCACCGAAGATAACGACCCGTTCGGAACCCACGAAATGGGGTTCATGGACGTGTCCGGCAAAAAGGTCTGGTGGAAGATCGACCTTTTCGACCGCGCTTATCATGGCGGTTCACCAAATCCCACGTCGCTCGCAGATACGCGCCGCGTTCTGACGATCCTTTTTCCGAGTGACTACTGAAATTGGCCACCCCGCAGGAGGGGTGCGCCAAAGGCGCTGCCTGCGTCGGAACGGAGGTGAACACATGACCAGAGCAGTTATCGAGCAGCGCAAACGCGAAGCAATCGCGCTTGTGAGAAAGGGAGGTCTCTCCGCAAAGATCGGCCTCGCCTTTCTGAAACAACACGCCGCCTAAGCGGCCTCGCCTTTCTGAAACAACACGCCGCCTAAGCGGCCTCGCCTCACCCCAGCAGGGGTAGGGCATCCTTATCAAAATCAACGCCACAACACAAGGAATGTCCCAATGACCAAGCAATCCAAAATCACCGCAACAGAGGCCCGCTTTCCGCTGGAAAAGCTAACCCTCTCACCCATGAACCCACGCCAAGACGTGCCGGAACATGACGTTATTGAACTCGGAGAGAGCATTTGGGCCGCTGGTCTTATCCAGTCCATTGCAGGGCTGTCAGGCAAGAAAGATACCGCAGAGATTGTCGCGGGCGGACGCCGTTTGCGCGCCCTGAATTATCTGGCCGAGCGACACCCAGACTTGGCGACCAAGCGCCCCGAACTGGCAAACCCGATGGTGATGTTGGCCCCTGATGCGGAAACCGCCGAGGCATGGGCCAACATGGAGAACGTGGCCCGCCGCGATCTACACCCCGCCGAGGAAATCCGCGCCTATGGTAAAATGGAAGCCAAAGGCGGCACCGTTGGGACCATTGCTCGCGCCTTCGCAGTGAACGAAAAGCACGTCTACCGCCGCCTTGCATTGGCACACCTGCCCGATGCGGTGCTGGACGCACTTGCCGCGAACGAAATCAGCCTGTCCAACGCAGCCGCCTTCACGGTCAGCAATGACGAGAAGATGGCCCTTGAGGTCTTGGAGACGGTGCGGGGCGAAGGCTACAGCGATCATCAGATCAAACAGATGATCAAACCTGACAGTGTGCGCGGGTCTGACCGACGTGTGATCTACGTGACCGAGGCGGGCTATGACGAGGCCGGTGGCCGCAAGACCGCTGATCTTTTCAAGGAACAGACCTTCTTTGACGATGTGGCGTTGCTGGACGAACTGTTTGACGCGAAGCTGTCCGAGGCCGTTGAGACGTTGCAAACCGAGGGCTGGAAATGGATTGAAGCGATCCATGACAGCTACCTTTGCCACTATAACATGGGGCTTGAGAAGTTTGGCCGGGTCTATGCCGAAGGCGGCGATTTGGCCGAAGAAGAAGGCGAACGCTACGACGAATTGGCAGCCCTCGCCAATGGTGGCGTGCTGGACGCCGCAGGCGAAGCCGAACTGGCGGTGTTGCAAACGATCATCGACGGGGAATACACCGACGAGCAACGCGCTTATGCGGGCCTCTATGTCTATGTGGACGGCAACGGGGTCCAGTCAGTTAGCGGTGCACTGGTAAAGCCAGAGGACAAGAAGGCCGCGATTGAGGCTGGTGTCCTGCGCAAGTCGATGCATGGCAGCAGCGGCAGCGATGGTCCGAAATCGCCTATCTCGCAAAAGCTGCGCGACGACTTGAACCGCGTGACCAAAGGGGCGCAACAGCACGCGGCCCTGCGCGATCCTGACCTTTTGATCGACCTTCTGGCCTATCAGTTGAGCCATCACCTGTTCTGGAATGATCCGTTCGGGATCACGACCACCGAAGTGCCGAATTGGCCCTCTACAGAGGCCGAAGGCTACGCGCTGGACGAGCGACTGACTACAAACCCGCCCCGTAATATGATGGATTCCAAAGACATTGCCGCATCCTTCCGTGCGTTTCGCAAGAAAGGTGTAGAGCATGTTCGCGGCGAATTGGTGCGGTTCCTTGCCGCCCAATTCAGGGGCGGCGACGAGAAGCTGCAAGCGCTTGTGGCAAAGTCTACGAAGCCCAACACCCGCGAAGTCTGGACCCCGACAGCGGCGAACTTTTTCAGCCGTGTGGGCGGTCCCTACATGGTCGAGATTTGGCGCGATCTTCTAGAACTGGCGGAAGATCACCCAACCGTCACCACCTTTGCGAAGCTGAAAAAGGGCGAGAAGGCCGCGAAGCTGGAAGCCTTGTTCACGCATTCCGACCTGCGCAGTGCTCTTGGTGTCACCGAGGCGCAGGCCGCACGGATCGACGCTTGGTTGCCCGAAGGCATGGAGTGAGAGCGGCGGCAGGGCGTTCGCGCCCTGCCCCTTTCCTGACAGGAGAAAGACCGATGGCGTTCGAGAACGATACCAATACCGGCAGAGTTGCGAAAATGGTCGAGAGCTTTGCCCTGATCCAGAAATCGGCCAAGTCCAATCGAGAGGACGCAGACTCCTTGGGGGTTATGATGCGCCCGCTGATTGCAGCGCTGACAAAAGCAGGGGTGATGGGTGCGCCCGTCGATGCCCCAAAGGGGCAGGACGCGCCCACACTTGCCCTTACAGCAGGCCAGCGGGCCGCGCTGCACCTTGCCGACCGCGCGTCCTTGGCGCGACCTCACCGCCGCCCTGTTGGGACGGCTTGAGGCCCACGAGGCGCGCCTTGCCGAAGGCTGCGCGGCTTCCGATGACGGGAGCCGGTGAGATGCGGTTCAAGAAGACGCCCACATTCGAGTTTACCGATACACCGCGTAAACGGGCGGCACTCCGGCGCAAGCAGCGGCGGGAGCGCGATGCCCTGCCGCTCTTTGCCGAGCAGATCGCGGCGGAACAGCCGAGCGGGGACGAGGAAATGTCACTTCGTGCCGAGTTGTCAGACGCACAGGAAATCCGGTGGCGTTCAGATCGCGCCGCAGAGTGGCGCAAAGCCCGCCGAATGATTGACTGTCTGCCCGCCGAGGAACGCCTTGCGATCCGGCGCGTCTGGGACTGCGCCCCATACCCCGCCGACCCAAGCCGCCTCTTGAGCGTGTTGCACAGCTGCAGCCTTGGCAAGGTCGACCTGAGACGCCCGCCTTTTCCGCTTTCCGAGACAGATGCAGGCGGAGCGAGGATTGCCAACCTGTTTGCCACACCTGACCTGTTTGTCACCGTCCTGAAGGCCCGTGACATCGCTGAAGACCCTGACAGTTACCCGCTGGCCGAACGACATGCGGCCTATCACCACCTGCAAGCAGCTGCATCAAAGAACAAAGACCGCAACCGGGCCATGGCCGACCGCGTGTTGGCGTCCGACCTGTTCTTGCGGCTTGGTGAATTGGAGGACGTTCATGCCTGACCGTACATCCCGCAAACATTCAGTCCCAAACGCTCGCCGCCAGGACCAAGCCGGTGCGCGGGAGGGAATTCGAAAGATCGAGGGAAAAGCCGTCGCGCGCATTCTCGATGCCAAAACACGCGCCGTCGTTGGCCATCTCTATGAATGGAACACAGGGCAAATCGAACCGAAGTGGAAGGACGATATCGAGCGTGAGGACGTGATTTACGACTATGCCTGACTTCATCGACCATGCACCCACAGACTGACAGTTTCGTATCCTTGTGGTGAGGATCAACTTGGCCCCGCTTCGGCGGGGTCCTTTTTTGGTTCAAGCTTGCTATGATGCTGCAAGCGCTCCACACACCCCCGAAAGGGCGGCTCCCAGCCCTGACCTACCAGAGTGCTGTGGCCAGTCGAACGTCCGCTAAGCGCAGCAGGACTTGCCGTCTTGGATTGGTGGACACGGAACTGTTGCGTAAGAACAGTAGACGCAGCAATCCCCCTTAAGTGGCTTCAAGACGGTCTGACATGACTTGCATTCATAGAACCACTGGCACGCATCTGTCGACATCGTCTCGGTTTCGATGTGCCCGCAAGATGGACAAGTGAGCATAGACTCCAAGACTACTTTTGCTTCTTCTGTCGCCATATCGCGTACCCCGTCAGTATAAGAAATCCCGCCAAAACCGGCAGCAAAACAGCATCGTTGTAAACGGCACCAAGTAAGCCTGTCAGGCCAAGTGCGGTCAGTACGATCGGCAAGAGCGGCGTGAAGCAACAGAGGATTGCCAAGATCGTGCCACCCACTCCGAGCGCCAATAATTTGTTCTTCATCGGGTCGATCTCCACAAATCCCACATGAAACTCTGTGCTGACGCCTCCCAGAGCGGCGAAGATAGCGCGATCAAAAAGGCGATGGTTGCCAGTGAGGTCCAGACAATTGCGGACCGCCGACGCGCTGCACATGGCCTGCGGCAAAGCACCTGATACCAAGCCCAAACAAGCGCAATCGCTAGACCGACAAGGATGAACCCTCGGTACGCGATGAATGGCCCCAGCATGGTGAGCGATGCACCGCCGAGACCCAGAATCGAGAGACCGATAGGCAAAATACAGCATGACGCCGATAGCAGCGCCAAAAGTGATGCGAAGGGCATCACAAGTCGAGCAGCAACGCCGGATTTTGCCACCGGATGTTGATTTGCATTCATGTCCATTATGCCTTTCTAGTTCCTGTAGCCACTACAGGAGCAAGCAAAATGTTCACAATCGGCAAGGCGTCGGAACAAAGCGGCGTGAACATCGAAACGATCCGGTACTATGAGCGTGAGGGGATTGTTTCGAAGCCTGGTCGCTCAGCAGGTGGACGTCGGCTCTACTCGTCCGATGAAATTGCCAAACTCAGGTTCGTGCGGCGGTGTCGCGATCTGGGCTTCCCGATCTCGATCATACAGACCTTTTTGTCGCTCACTACGCATAGTGACCGATCCTGTGGTGAGGTGAAAGTCATGGCCGAGAACCATTTGGTTGAGATAAACGCCAAGATTGAGAACTTAGTGCGCCTCCGAGAAGCGCTTTTGAGCCTTTCCAAGAACTGCGACGATGGCACTGCGGCCTGTCCCATGTTGGACGCCTTGATGAAGGATGGCTTTGGCGACGACCTACGCTAGCAAGGCAGCCGGTAGTTTTGGATTCGCGAACTGTTACTTTGTTCCGCCTTGCGGACCTTGTCCAAACTGAATGTTAGCGGTTCGAGGCGTAGGCTTGTCCTGTTAGCACCATGATTGGCGATGTCCGCCGCTATACCTTCGGGCCAGCCCTTCCCGCACCATGACATCGGCCACGTCCTGGCCATCTAGCATTAGCTGCGCCAGATCGCGTCCGTATTGGTCGCGGCGCGGCAGATAGGCCAGTCGTGCCGATGATGCCCGGGCCAGCAATTCGCGAAGCCGTTCTGTCGCCGCGTCTCCCCGCGCACGTTCTGCGTCGCATTGCGCACGGTAGGTTTCCGGTGTGTCGAAGCCAACGAGGCGGATGGTTTCACCAGCGAGGCGCACCGTGTCACCGTCTACCACCGTCAAGCGGTTTGGATTGACGCTTTGTACCGTGGTCGTTTGTACCCGCGCCGTCGCTTGTTTGGGCGTGTCAGGATCATAAAACCACAGCCCAAGAAGCACGAGCAGTAAGCAAGGAAACAACACCCCGCGTAGCATTCGCGGTCGATGCCTTTTCCATGGTCGGAACCGGTTAGATCGCATTCTGGGCCGTCTCAGCATGGCAGGATCGCGGACCTCCTAAACGGTCTTCAGTGACAGAGTTATCGCGCATCCAATATGTCCGTTTCTGACCTTTGATCCAAGGAGTATGCCCCTCGCAGGTCTGTCCCACCGATCCTTTTAACGGCTTCGCAATCTACGGTCACATGAGTTGATCTGTCCGGGCACTCATCCTTGGCTGTGTGGGCGCGTGAAAGTAATGTCCACAAGAGAAAATAGTTCGGGCGATCCCTGTCAATTGCAATATGTCATCAGAGTGATTTTCCGATCACCATCGCTCACCCCCTTGGTTTCTCTTTTGATGGGGATGAATGGAGCGCCTGAAGAATGTTCCTTCAGCTCGTCTTCGAAGATCCGCACCTACGGTTGCGATCACGAGACCCTTTGAGCTTCAGCAAGCAGAAAAAACGCCTACGGCTCGGCTTTCACCCTGCGGGCGAACCTTCCGTTTTTCCACCTGCATCCTTCATTCCCTCCCTTCTTGTTTATCCCCATCGAAACCAAGGAGATGAACAATGGCAATCGACGGAAAAATCACACGCACTGACGACGACGCAATCACCGGCTGGATCGCTTCACTGACCTTCGACGTGGACATCACGCTCACAAAGAACCCACACAAAACCAAGGAGACGCACCCGGACTTCGAAATCACCACACGCACCCCGCGCAACCGTATCATCCGCATCGGATCGGCCTGGGAACAGACCAGCCAAGCGGGCAACGACTACCTCTCCCTCTCGGTCATGGTGAACGGCCAGCAGGTCCGCGTGAACGCTCTGCGCACCGAGGAAGACCCCGAAGGCGAATACCGCCTGGTCCCACTGGCTGGCTAAGGCCAGCCAAGGGGCGACCCAGGCCGCCCCCGACCCCAAACAAAGAGCAGCGGGTGCAAAACCCGAATGCCATTTACTGAAAACTCCGTTGCCTCCCTCCCGGGCGGCGGCTTTTTCCAGCGACAAACACGCAAAACATGCGAGGATCGCGGCATGAAGGACAAACCCGATCCACGGCACCGCCTGCCCAAGCGACGCCTGACAGAGACACGCCGCATCGAGACCCCGGAAGTCATCACTTCTGTCGGCTTGTTTTGTCGCGCCGTTTCGTTACTCTAAGGGCATCCATCGGTGGTCTTAACCACCGTCATTGGTCGAAAATCCAAAGCTCAGCTTAAATGAAAGGTCGTCCTATGTCTGATGATATGTCTCTCGATCTCCCAAATGAATATCCGTTCAAAGGCCCAACAACCGCTTCTTGCCTCATTCAGGCACTGGGGTTGTCACAAACCGACGCTGCGGTCTTCTTTTCCGTGCGCCGTGACACAATCAAAAAATGGCAAAGCGGTAAGATGAATATGCCGGAAGTCCTGCTAGAGAGAGGATTTGAACGCTTGTCGTTGTTGATGAAGCTGGCTGCTGAGATCGCCCAGGACTACGTAGAACATGCGCACAACGAAAGCATCTATGTTGCTTACATCGGCTTGCCGACAACCGAACAAATGCGACGCGGCATGTTGCCCAGCTCAAAGGGATTTTATGAGACCTTTTTCGGAATGATCATGGCACACGCGCAGTCAGGCGACGACAGCAAAGGCGGGTTAACGATGGCGATCTGTGAGCCATCCGAGGACTTAGACTCTACGAACATGTGGTTACCACGTCTTCTTGCAGAGGACATCGACTGGTCCTGTATTTCCATGGTTGACGAGGATGATCTATGCGTCAGAGCTGATCTGGATTTTTATGCCTTTCTGCGTGAACAATTGAAGGCACTGAAATTCACCGCCAAAGGCATGACCGAGCAAAATTTGGAGTGGGCGAGTGGTGGTCCCTTCATTGACATCCCATACCTGCCCGATTGGCTGCATGAGGCGCATCCTGAGCTTTCTGAACCAGAACTTGAGTTGTTGGATACCCATATTCGGCTCAGAATCCCTGGATATGCAAAGACCACCGATCAGCTTCGCGGTGACAATGAAGCAACTATATTTTTTGTAGGCCCCGACGGTATCATTCCGGTTTTTGACGCAACAGAAGGCCCAGAAGACGCCGATATGAACGCGTTGAACGCTGCCCTGGCTCAGATCATCGACGATGTGTTCGGGTCAATGGAAGCCTTGTGGCTGACCGTTCAGAAACAGGTTTAGGTTCGAGCGGTCCTTCACTCTTCTCTTGTGAGAACAGATTTAGAACATCTATAGCAAGTTGGATGCGCCGAGTTTTCGATCACCCTTACCACGTTGTGCGGTATGACCTGCTTGGGAACATGCTCGATGAGCTGGCGCAATGCGTCCACTTCGATCTTGCACGCGCGTGTCAACGAGAAGCAGCGCGCATCTGGCCTAATGATGAGGTGGCGGTGCAGCACGGAATCCGTGTGATGGTGAAAATCAAAGGCCAGGAGCAGCTTTAGGGCCCCTGCCCCGTCTTTCTGACGGGTCACCGCGCATTCAGGCTCCAGCCGGCAGACCGGCTTGCGCCCGGAACACTGTGCCCTGCCTTCCCTGCGAACTTGGGCGCCTGGCCGCGTCTCTCCGAGCCACGTCCTGTCGCGTTCACATGGTCATGCAGAACACAGCGATCCGCCCTGACGGGTTTCAATTGCATGGGGCATCGGATCTTCGATCCGGTCTCTCCGGTCCCTTGGGGTTCGGACAAGCCGAACGCCACTGCGGTACGTTCAGGGTGGAGGCACCGCCTCCCCCCTCGGAAAAGTCCCCAAATCGGGTGTCCCCAACAACGGTCCCTTCGGGCTGCGTTGCTGGGCGATCCCCCTCCCGATTTCGGGACGTTTTCTCGCCCCCCTCCGTGCTCGCCGCAAGCAGATTTGCAGGAACAGCCGCGCAAGAGCGCGGTGCCTGAAATCCGCACCAAAGGGGCGAAGACCCCAAGCGACACCACATAGGAGAGGCCGAAAATGCCAATGCCAACGCTTGTTCACACAAAACACCTGACAGAAACCAATATTCGGGAATTGAGCGTCTACTACGACAAAGGCGGGGTCAATTACTGGAACTATGACCAGAAACCCAAAGGCATCTATTTCTCAACGGGCCTTTACGAGCAGGTGCCGGGGTCAGGCATCAAGTCTTGGAAGACCGGCCAGCCCGGGGATGGGTATGTCCTTGTCACCCCATTGGAACGCTATAGCCGGAAGGCGTTACGCCTTGTGCGCGAGCGTGTCGAGGAACACGCCGACCAGATTCACGCGATGTTTGATCATGGCGGCAACGTCGAAAACCTCAAGGCGTTGTTGCGGGGCGAGGAATTTGCCCCCGTGGAGATAGACGGCGACCAAGCCCCAGCTGAACCAGCGGAGGCTTGAGAGATGGCCAAGTCAATCACAGCAACCGTCACCCTCAATTTCGATGTTCCAGAGAGCTTGAACCCAGATCAGCAGAAGGAGCGGATCGCCGAAGACATCGGGCGTCTCTATGACGCCGATTCAACGACCGGCGTTGCTTGCACAGGCTTTGAAGTTCAGGGCCTCAAACGGCCTCCGATATCCCGCATTCACTTCCTTTGTGCTGGCTGCGGATCACCAGATGTTCGGGCAGACGCCTATGCCGAATGGGACGTGGTAGCGGGCGCATGGGTCCTGCACTCAGTCTATGACGAAAAGACCTGCGAAAAGTGCAGTTCAAGCTGCAGTCTGATCGAAGTGGACGAAGCAACGGGCATGGAAATCCAAGCCTTTGCAATGGTCGATGACAAGGACGTTTCGCGACAGGCACAGGACGGTGAAACACCGGCCTTCTATGACGTCATGGTGACGACCGATCCGACACCCGACGGTGACATTCACACGCTGCACGAAATGGACGACCTGTCACACGGCCAGATGGAAAAGACCTTGGCCGTCATGCAGGACACTTACCCGTTTGCGCCTGTTACTTGCCATTTCCGCGACGTGTGGGAGTCATGAGCCGCCCTGCCGTCCAAAAGTTTGTCAAAGGCCTTTCGGGCATATGTTCTTCCAAACATGCCGATGAGGTTCTCAGGGACTTTTGCGAGCTGGTCTTTTGTGCTCTTGCGAAGAAGGCCAGCCCATGGCCGGAGCAGCAAGACCAGCTTGAGGAACAATACATGAAGGTTGTGGGTCGCTACCGCGACAAGGACCACGTTCGCGCAATGCCGGAATTTATGGCCCTTGCTCTTGGAGAGATCGGCAACGGAGGGGTTGATTTTCTGGGTGAGGTCGCAGGTGAAAAGGGCGCACTGGACGGGCGCATGGGGCAGTTCTTCACCCCCTATCCCGTGTCGCGCCTGATGGCCGAGATGAACTTTCAGGGGGTCGAAGACATCATCGAACAGAACGGGTTTGTGACGGTTCAGGAACCAGCAGCAGGCGCGGGCGGAATGCTGTTGGCCCTTGCTGATACGATTGAGCAGAAGGGGTTCGATCTGGAAACGCAGGTTTGGGTTGAGGCGACCGAGCTTTCCCGCTCAACCTTCCACATGTGCTATATCCAATGCGCTGCGCGGGGTTTGGCAGGGCGGATCATTTACGGTAATTCTCTGTCATTGGAAACCTACGGCGTTGCCTTTACGGCGGCTGCGCCTGTGTTCTTCGCCAAGAGCGGAGACCCTTTTGCAAAACAGAAAGGCGAAGCAGCAGCTAAGGCTCAGGCGGACAAGGAAGCTGAAGACAAAGCCCACGAAGACCGCGCCTAACGATTGGAAGACATGAAGACTGCTCAGCCTATCAAGGGCGAACAGTTGAGCCTGTTCTAGAAGTCAGAATTTCGCATTTCATCTTGCCAAAAATATCCTCGGGGGAGCGCCCGAAGGGCGCGGGGGCAGATAGCCCCCTCCCTACCTATACGGACCACGATACGGTTCCCCAATAAGCTGGATATGTGGACATCCCAAGATGAAGCTGGTCGCGGTGAGCAGCGAGCGGAAATAGATGCAATGTGCCTTGTTCGTTGACCACAGCGTATGGGGTTTGCTGGCATAGTTGCCGGTCCCGACATGGCGTTGCAGCCATTGCCGGGTCAACTCGTTTGTCGCGGGGTCTGCACGCACGCTGAGACGAACGGGAAACTCCCGATCCATGATTTCATAGCGGTGTGGCGATTTACTTCCCATAATGGAGAACATAAGCAGAACAGATAGCGTTGATCCAGAGGGCAATGCGATCTGCGATCACGCCTAGCCTGGTCCCTTGGGGTTCGGACAAGCCGAACGCCACTGCGAGACGTTGGCGGCAGGGATGCCGCCGGATTTAAGCGAAATAGACAGACCCGTGTTGTCGGCTGCGCCTCCTGCCCGCGCCAGTCCGTCGATTTCGCTCAATTCCTCCTAATCCTTCCTTTCATCGCATTCGAGGTTTCAGGAGCAGGCGCATTCGCGCTGTACATCAACCCCGATCCATTGGGCGACAGACCCGAGCGACACCACAAAGGAGAACCGTCATGCCGAAATTTGATGTCTATACGGAAGTCACAAATCAGATCATTGAGGCGCTGGAACAAGGTGTGAAGCCGTGGGAATGCCCGTGGCAGAAGAACGCCGCCGCCCTGCCCTTGCGGGTCACCGGAGACAGCTATCGCGGGATCAACCATGTTCTGTTGAACCTCAAAGCATGGGCGCAAGGCTATCGCAATCCAGTCTGGATGACGTTCAAGCAGGCAAAAGACTTGGGTGGAATGGTGCGCAAGGGCGAGAAATCATCTCTTGTGGTCAAATATGGCACGTTCGAAGCGAAGGACGAAGCACCGGAAGGCGGGATGGAGGCCAAGACGCGGGGGTATCTGAAAGCCTATCGCGTGTTCAATGTGCAGCAAATCGACGGGCTGGACGATCAATTCCCGACAACTGACGAGGCCGAGCCGCTGGCAACGCGGCCTATTGAGCAGCTTTCGCACATTGCCGCAAACATGATCGAGAATATGGGCGTGTGCTATGCGGAAGGTGGGGACCGGGCGTGCTATGTCCCGTCTTTGGATAAGGTTCACATGCCCGAACTGCCGAAGTTCAAGGCGGCAGAGTTGTTCTATTCAACGCTGTTTCACGAATTATCCCATGCGACAGGTCACAAGCGCCGGTGCGATCGGACGAAAGAAAAGACGGGATCCAAGTTTGGGAATGCGGTCTATGCCTTGGAAGAGCTTGTTGCCGAGATATCGTCGGCGATGATGGGTGCGCAGCTTGGTTTTCAGCCGGGCCACATCGAGGACAACGCGGCTTACGTTCAGTCGTGGTTGAAAGTGTTGCGCGATGACAAGCGTGCGATTGTCAAAGCAGCAGCGGCGGCGCAGCGATCTGCGGATTATCTCATGGAGAAAGCTGGAGAGATTGCAGAGGTCGCTTAGGCCCCTGCTCTACCGTTGCAGCGGAGGTTTGTTTTTCAGATGCAAGTGAAGGCTGGCGCGTCGCCCAGGTTCATAGCCCGGGTTGTGTCCCCTATGGTTAACTCAACACGTTGAGTGTTGCGCAGGCCCTCAAGGATCGGATGCCAGACGTTTTCAGCCAGGTCACGCTTTGCCAGCCGTCCATGGACAAGTGGTGCGGTGATCGTCTGACCGTCGGGAAAGGCGAGCGTGGCCATTGTGGTCAAATCGGAGTTGCCCCCAACACGATCAGAACCATGCTTTCGGTCCCGCCATAGACACGGTTGGGATCGCAGACGAGGCGGATGGTGGCCCCGTTGTCTGTGGTGGAATATACATCAAGACCGCGCGTAAAATCATGTTCCCATGCCACGGCGGGTGTCGCGGCAAGGGCAGCGATGAGCATAGAAACAAGGCGGTTTTTGAAACGCATAGGCTGACTTCCTTTCGGAGCCAGCCTAGCATTTTTTCAGGGAAACTGGAAGGTCACGCGTCGAGTTCAGCGGCGAGAACCCACTTACTTTGCCAGACATCAAAGGTGGCCAATATAGTGCCCTGCGGGTCGAGGATCTTCAACGTGCCAGAGGTCTCTTTATCCAGCATGTAAGACGCCCCAAACATCCGGAGGGTTTCGGGTGATTGCGAGTAGACAACGCCGACATCTACAGCGTCATCCTCGCTGCGCATGGAGAACATATCAGTCATAATCGTAAATCACGTCCTCCCGCACGATATCATCTTTCCATTTCGGTGTTCGCGCCCCGGTGTTCCATTCATAAAGATATCCTACGATATCGCGCGTTTTGGCATCGAGAATGCGGGCGACGGCTTTTCCTTCAATCTTCTGTTTTCGCATCATGATCAAATCCTTTCGCGATGCGGTTGGGTTTTGCGCTCCCTTCCGCCAGTGGCGAAGCCTCGGCTGAACTGACCAGCCGAATGGCCTCATGCCATTCGACTGGGCAGAGCAGAGAGGGCGCAGCCCGTCCTGCGTCCGGAAACGGATCGAAGACAGGGGGCTAGAGGGCGGAAAATTGGGGGGACCGCGCAAAGCGTGGGGGAGCCGATTTTTTGCACGGAGGCTGGCGCGTTTACGCGACATCACAACCTCTGTTGAGAGCCGGGGCCGGATGGCAGGCGGATCAAGAGTTGGAAACGTGCCGACGCGCCTAGAGCGGAGCGGAGGGCGTGTTGTCCCCCGCTCTATTCAATCTCGCGTTTTTCGCGGGATTTCATTGCCCGTAGTAATCTGTAAAACGACTAGAGGTACTTCTTGCTTAGCTCTTCTATCACTTCATCGAGCTTGTCCCAAAACAGGGTTTCGAACTGTCCTCGAACCATGGCCGGATCGGAGCGAACACGAAGAGGGTCATGTTCCTCACGCATTGCGTCTAGAATGGTACCATCGAGCCTCTTTGACGTATGGTATCCGTCTTGCATAGGAAGCCTGTGAGCTTCCGGCTTTGGAATGAAAGTGGGCGAAAGCACGAATTGCTCTGTCGCTTTGCGCCCCGCTAGCATCACAATATCGCGCTGCTCCAGGCCTTTCTTAATCAACGGCTTCATAGCTTCGCCTTGATCAACTCGAACAGCAGCATCGAGTGTCGTTTGACGACCACCCCGTGGGGCAGTTTCTGTCTTGGCTTGTGGTTCTGATCGTGCTTTTGAAGCTTTTGGTTTGTTTGGGGTTGCTGTCGCTTTCCTCGATTCCGGCTTGGTATCGGGTGTTTTTGATTTCTTGACTGGTGGCGTCGTTGGGGGCGATTGCGTTTGGCGACTGGGCTCGATTGCTTGAGCACTTTTGTCTGGGATTTTGACATCAGAGGGCATGTCGGTTTCGACTGGTCGGTAGCGCTCGAAAGTGTGCGAATACTTGGGATCGTCGCCGGTGATTTTTGGTTTGGTTCGACGTACCATCATTTATCTCCCAGAATCTCTTTGAGAATGTCGCGGGCTTCATCGACTGCTTCGTCAAAATATTTTGCATGAGTTCTGAGTAGGCCATACTTGGATTCACGTCGCCTTTCGGCGACGACGTGAAGAAAGCCCTGAGCATCTGCATCTAGGTGCTGATTGCGATGCATGAAGTAGTTATCCATGATCGGGAATAGACGAAGCGCCTCCTTTTCAATCCCCTCTTGGGCCATAGTGGGTTTCGTCGGTACGTCTGCGAATATGATCCGGAGACTTGGGAGGGCCGCAGGATCGTCTGTGCGGTCACGGAGGCCGACGTACCAGTTGAAGGTGTCCTTTGTAATCGAGAGGTCCTTCTCGGCAAGCTTCATCGGTACAACTAGATAATCACTGCTTGCCGCAAGGTCGTCAGCCCACGCTCCGGCAGCACCTTGTGTGTCTACGAAGACAAGGTCTGTGTCCCCTGCCTTCCATGCGGCTTCAATGACGTTGTCGAGGTCGCTTGAAAACTCAAGTTGTTGAACCTTTACCAATGGTTCGTCAATCTCGAGCCTGTTGAACCACCGATACAATGCTTGTTGCGGATCGGCGTCCAGTACAAGGCAGCGTTGTTTGTCTTTAACTGCGGCGCTCACAATGGCCTGCAAAAGTGTTGTTTTGCCAGCGCCACCCTTTCGCGTCATTACAGTGACGACTTTCATATCATCATTTTGCATTTCTGCTCTCTCGCGTGTTGCGTATCGCTTTTCGCGTGTCGCGTTGGTTTTTGTCTTTTTCGCGTGTTGCTTGTTCCATACCGCATGTCGCGTGTCAATTATCGCTGGTCGCGTGTAGCTTATCGCGTGTCCGTTTAGCACTACGCGTGTTGCGTGACGCGTGCTGCTAACATCACCACGCGTGTCGCTTGTTGCGTGCCGCGTGTCGCGTGACGAGGGCGGTCGACGATGAGCAATCTTACATCCCTAAGTTCGCGTGTTGTATGGCGCGTGTCGCGTGTCGCGTGCGAAAACCAAAAAGCGATGTCGGAAT
The DNA here is from genome assembly GCF_000622365.1 of Sulfitobacter noctilucae. Taxonomy (GTDB): domain Bacteria; phylum Pseudomonadota; class Alphaproteobacteria; order Rhodobacterales; family Rhodobacteraceae; genus Sulfitobacter; species Sulfitobacter noctilucae. The sequence continues at coordinate 37,795 of NZ_JASC01000007.1, forward strand.
GGCAACCAATCGACAGTCGCGCCGACCCAAAAGCCTGTAAATGGGTCATGGCGGCGCTGAGAGCGGCCATAGGGGCGCATACGGAGGTCGCGCTAGGGTAGGGGTGCCAAAACACGTGGCGGCTCCTCTGAAGGGGAAATTTCGGCAAGCCCGCGAGACTACCGCAGGTACGCGAAGTCACTCGCATGCGGTTCGCGGGCCTCGGTTCTAAGAGCCTCGGCGGAAAATGGCATAACACCCATTTCCACAATAATACGTGATTGCACCACTTAAAGCATTATTGTAGCAATGGGTGTTATGATGATGGCAGGAAATAGGGGTTCTTTGTTCGTATGCCTAAAGGCCGAATTCTGACACCAGACGAACGCCTGGTGATTGTCCGTGAGGCAGCAAAAGGCGCTGATGTGAAAGGGCTTGCGCTGCGCTTCGGTGTCACGCGGCGGACAATCCACTACACGATCAAGCGTGAAAAAGACCGCCGACGCGATACGGGAGTTCGTACCGCCGCTGCCAGCGTGACGGTCACGCCGGATGAGATTAAGGCCTTCGATGCGGAGCTCGCGAGGCACGGTTTCGATAGTAGAGCGGATGGATTGCGCGCGCTCATGCAGGCGACAAATGGAATTTTCGTGCCGGATGAACATCTCGCCAATGAATTAGCGGGATATCGTGCCGCCCTCAATCGGGTGGGCAACAACATCACGCAGATCGCCCGACGCCTGAACGAGGCAAAGAAGCGCGGAATGCCTGCGCCCTGGTCTGACAAGCAGTATGAAGAAATTCGAGCGCTTGCTGGAATGGTCTTAGAGATGGGGGATCAGATCGACCTCTTGGTTCGGCGGCGCAACGCGACCATGACCCTGACAGTCACCAATGTGTTGAGGGAGTTTGCTCTTGGCACGCAATAGCGCAGTTGAAGCCGTCACCGGCGAAATTTTCCGTGAAGGTTGGGATCGCATTCGTGGCTCGATGCAAGGTCTCAACAGCAAGAAGCATGCGCAGCTTTATCGCGCGGCGAGGGGCCACCGTTCAGCCGTGTTCAAGGCTATCAAGAACGGCGGAACTCATAACAAGGGCCAGCTCAGCAACCAGCTGTCCTACATCACACGCGACAACAAGCTATCGCACTTCGTTGACAGTCGAGGGACGTTTGACGGAAAGACAAGGTTTGATGACAAAGACATCAAAAAGCTAACGGATCGGTTTGCCGAACGTTGGAGCGGTGATTTTCGTCCAAAGTTGGGAAACACCACCCATATGTTGATGTCTTTTCCTCACGGAACGAACGCAAATGATGTTCGTGATATCGCGTCGGACGTTTGCGAGCGCTTCTTTGAGACAGATGAAAGCCATTTTGATTATGTGATTGCTGTCCATAAGGATCGCGATCACCCGCACGCACATATCGTCCTGAACCGGCGATCGCAGGAGGGCGAGTTCTTTTATTTGGGCCGGGATCATCGGTTCAACTATGACGACATTCGCCTCGCAATGGTCGAAGAGGCAGAGAAGTACGGGGTCAAGCTAGAAGCGACGCGACGCGTAGATCGCGGTGTTGTGCATTACCCATCAAGCACCAGAGAAATCTATGCCGTGAAAGAAGACGCCAGCAATGGCGTTGTGCGTGAACCTGTTCCGCGCGAGAGGGTCGGTCGCAATCTGGCACGAACATTGGCTGAAATCGCAAGCACACGCGTTGTCTACCACTCGCTTGCATCTGAGGCCTCAGCCGACAGTCGTGAAGAAATTTCCGAAGCCCTTCTGAAAGCCGCCGAGCTTTTGGGCAAGGGATCAACCATTCAGCATGATGGAGACATTTACATGGGAGCCGCCGAGGACTTTGACAACCTGAGAGGGCAGTATGCCGAGACCGTTGAGGAGGTGCAGGCACGCATTGCCCGACTTCCGGAGGGACAAAGGGCAGACAATGAGCGGAGGTTAAATGAAATCCAAGCCAGTCTTCGGCGGATGCAACCGTTGGGATTGCGATCCGTCATGCTTGAGCAGAAGCCTTCAGAGGGCGGGATCTATTCAGAAACAAACATCAACGCAGAACTTGTTGGTCGTCTGTCGGAGGGGTCCGCCCGAGCTCAGATTGACAATGCCTTGCGCGGAACAGGCATAAACGCAGAAACAGTTGTAAATCGGATTGAGACAGGTGCGCCCAATGCTGCGCTAGAAAGCCAATGGGTGGCCGATGATCTTGCGAAGGTGGCTGAGACCGAAGGTTTGAACCTTGAACGCAAGGACGATCTTGAAGCAGCGCGTGAGCGGTTGAACCAGGTCCATGTTGAGTTAGGCACCGCGCTTGAACGAGCGGAGGTGCTGCGGGACGATGGGGTGATCGAAGAAGCGCGCGAAATACGTTTCCACTTCGACCAAGCGCAGTTTGACGACAGCGCACGAGCGATCCGGCAAGAACTGCGAGGGCAGGGGGTCAACGAGGCACAGCTTGAAGCGCGGGCGGTCGAGATTGAGAACCGCGCTTTCGACAGGATCGAGGCCGAGCAGCAGACCTATCTCGAAACGCGTCCCGAAATTGTGTCTGGCCCAGATGCTGTGTATCGCACCGATGAAGAGGGCAGGGGGCAGATCATGGATCAACAACTGGCCGACAGGTTGGACCGCGAGATTGAGGTCATCCTGGATCGTGCGCCCGCCAATCAGACGATTTCGGAGGCCGTCGCGTCCGATTTCAAGGACCGCTACCCTGACATGCCGGATCACGTCGCCCGTGGCTTGGGTGATACCTACGAGACGAGTTTCCGGTTGAACAACGCGCAAGAGTTGAGGGAGGCCGAGCAGGAGGCGGCTGGCCTAGAAACAGCGCGTGACATTGCAGCCGTCGCTTTGCGAACTGAGAACGGCGTTGTTATGGCCGAGGGTGAGCGTGTTTCTGCTGCTGATCGGCGCGAGTACGAGGCGCTTGAAGATCAATTTGCCCGCACGGACTTCAACTATCCGTATTCGGATGATCCGAATGCGCGTGAGGCTGGACGTGCGCAGACGGAACAGGCGTCAGAGGCATTCAGGTCCTTTGCGGTCAAGTCGCCGGTCCATGCGTCTATGGCGTCGCGTTCCTGGGATAAGGCGACGGACATCATGCGGCCTCCAGAAGGCTACTTGAACGAGCGTGAGTTGGTCGAGCGTGGTCAGGTGGCAAATCGTTCGACATTTACTCTGTCGTCTGCCGGTTCCGATGAAACGCGCACTTTCATGTCCGCACGTGAGGCGGGTAGGGCTTATTCAGATAGCAGAGCGGCAGATCGGCCATGTATCATCGAGCAGTTGTCCAATGGGTCGGCGCGTGTCCTGGCTTCAGCGGGGCAGGTTGGCGATGAGGTCCATACGGCGGCACCGCGTCTTGAGGACATTGAGCGGGATGTGCAGAACCCGACAGACGCGGAATTCTGGCGTGCGTATCACGAACGCGAAGGAGAGGTGACGCGCATCGAGAACGATGAAATTCGGCGCGTGGTCGAGCATGAACGATCCGATGAACTGTCTTCGCCGTTTGCGAATGACGATCAGCGTGTCAGCTATCGAGAGCAGATCGAGCAAGAGCTTGACGACGAGCAGATCGAGCGGCTGCGCGAAGGTGACAGTGACGCCTTAGAGAACGTGTCGGATGACCGAATTGATCGGCTCTACGCCGCAAAAGCCTATCTGCAATCTGACGCAGCAACCGCGAATACCGAGGTCTACCGCGAAGTCGTGAGGGAAATCGCGGACGAGGAATATGAGTTGCAGAAAGACCGACTTGTCGATTCAGAGCGCGAAGGAGGGCCGGTCCATGGGTAAGGGTCGCATCGCATTTGGCATCTTCCTACTTACGTTGGTCGCCGTTGCCATCGGCTACGTCGTTTCATCGGCTGTGTTGACCTTCAAGGATTTGGGGTTTCAGGCCGATATCGACTTTCTCTATCTGGCGGAAAACTACTTCTCCCTACGTGGCTATCGCCCGGACGACTTCCGCCTTGTGAACCTCATTATGGCCGGTTTCGGCATTGGTGGTTTGCTTATGAGCATCGCCGTGTCTGGTTCGGCGCTGACGAAGTTCGGGCTGACCCATTGGCAGAAGATGGGTGAAATGTCGAAGAACGGGTTTTTCGGCAAGCCGGGCACGGGTTTCATCCTCGGGAAGATCACGAAGCCCAAGCGCAAAGGCAAGTACCTGGTCGCCAAGAGGTTCCCTCACGCCCTCATCGTCGCTCCGACGGGGCGAGGTAAGACGTCGGGCTTCGTAATCCCTAATCTACTGACTTGGGAAGGCTCTGCCGTTGTGCTTGACGTGAAGGGAGAATGTTTTGAAGCGACCGCTCGGCATCGGCACGGGAATGGCGATAAGGTTTTCCGCTTCGCACCCACCGACTTCGAAGATCGTCGCACGCACCGCTATAACCCATTGCTGCGCATATCCGAACTGAAGGACGCTGCACAGCAACAAATGGAGTTGCAGCTTCTCGCATCGCTGTTCTTGCAGAACGAGAACGAGCGGGTTCAAGGGCTCTTAAAAGGGGGGATCGACCTGTTTGTTGCTGCTGGTTTGCTGGCCTTCCAGCGCAAGAAGCCGACGCTTGGTGAAATCTACCGCATCGCCGCGTCGGGTGGGAACAAGCAGAAAGAATACATGGAGCGGGGCGTCGAAGTCGAGAACGAGGCCGCAAAGCTGATTTTCACGCGCCTCGCATCGACAAATAACGAGACGTTGACGTCTTATGTCTCGCTCTTGATGACTTCGGGTCTGGATCAATGGCAGAATCCGGCGATCGACGCGGCGACACAGGTTTCTGACTTTGATTTTCGTAGGATCAGGAAGGAACCGTTCAGCGTTTACCTCGTCGTGCAGCCGTTGATGGTCAAACCTCTGGCACCCCTGATCCGACTCTTCTTCTCAGACCTACTTGCGTCTTTGCAGGACAAAGAACCAGGTCCAGACGAACCATGGCCGGTTATGATTATGCTCGATGAATTCAACCGCCTCGGGAAAATGCCAATTGTGGTTGAGAGCATCGAGACTTTGCGATCCTACAAAGGGCATTTGGCTATCGTTACCCAGACGATCCCGGCGTTGGATGAAATTTATGGGGAGAACACCCGCCGCGCCCTGCAGGGCAACGCGGGCGTGAAACTCTACCTCACTCCATCGGATGAAAAGACGGTCGAGGAATTGAGCAAGGCTGTCGGCAAAACGACGAAGAAAGTGGTCACACGGTCACGAGCGATTGGCAAGAACCCTTTCGAAGGTCGCAGCCAGTCAGTGCGGACGGAGGAAGTCTCCTTACTTCCTGAGGACGAAGCCAGGCGTTTGCCGCTCGAAGAAATCGTAATGGTGATCGACGCGCAGATGCCTATTCGTGCGCGTCGCATCGAGTATTTCAATGATCCATTTTTCAAGCAGATACACAGTAAGCAGTCTGGTGAATTGCCATTTCCTGAGAGAAAGGTCCCAACAAGCGTTGCAATGATTTCTGAACCTAAGAATCCGTTAAAGGATCAGGACCATGCGGCTCCAGCCGAGACGCCGGCATCTCGGCCAGAAACGCCAGTGCCTAAGCAAGAAAAGGAAGTTCCTGATCAAGGCAGATTACCGATAGATCCGGTTGATCGCCCGGCTTCACAGCGGGAGTCTGTTCTTATGGCAGTAGCGAAAAAACAGCGCAGTAGCATTCGCACAACCGATAGGAAGAAGGCTAAGGCACTGGTTGGCATGGTAGAGGATCAACAGCGCCAGGTTGAACTGGACTTGGCGACGCAGGTTAAGCTGACCCTCGATGCGCCAACCGATGCTGATGTTTCCGAACTAGAAAGCGCTATGGGCGACCTGAGAGAATTGAAAAATAGCTTGCCTGACGACGTAGAAGGTGGCGTTAGAGCCTAAAAGTGTCTTGAGTTAGTGGACGGTGCGCGGGGGCTGATCGAATAGGATAACGCCGAATCCATCCGGCGATGAAGGAGGTTCCACGAGCAGGAAAATCTCAGGCGATCCTTCTTTCTGATAAAGACAACGGAATTTCCCTTCATGTTCCCCCTCGTCAGTGATTTGATCATAGCAGCAGGAAAACCTTTGACCTTCATCTTCCCACTGAGCCAAACCGTATTTTGTGATCAGCGAGAGCGGCATGCCGTGGAGCATGATAAGGTATTGGTCGACTACGATCTGTCCTAGGTCCATGGCAGGCCTTTCTTGGAAGGAATGACGACCCACATTGCGGATCGTCGAGTGTCTTAGGCAGGCAGGATTATCGACCGATTCGTCGGTTGCGATCCATCTGGGCCTGATAGTCGGGAGCGGTGCCCGCATTCGGATTAGAAGGGCCAGGGGTATTCGCCGGTTGTTGTTGCGCCGACTGGCCGTAGCTGTTGCGAACAGGCATTGGATCAATTCCCACCATCGAGCGAGCGCGGAGCGCGGCATATTCAGCACCGCTTGCATTGCCCATTAGGTAGCGGTTTCGTGCTTGGGCGGAGCCGAAAGCAGCGCGGCCAAACGCATAGGTACCTCCAAGTCCACCAGAGATGGCGGGCATCATTATGTTGCCTGAAACGGCGCGAACAATGAACGGCGTTGCAAGGATGAATCCTTTCGCCATCAGTACCATCATGAAGAACGGCACGAGTGCGCCGATGTTGGGTGCAGCGGTGGGATCACCAAGCTCGCCGAGCAAGGAGGCGGAGACGCCCGTGATAGTCGAGAATACACCCGCAATAATGATGGGATACATTGCGAATGAGACCACAGCGGTTAGCCATCGAGCAAAGTAGTCCTTCGTCACATCAAACAGCGTCAAGAAGATCATGATTGGGGCGAGACCGAGAAGAAGTGCGATCATCAGACGGGATGCGACCATAAGGAAAGCAGCGAGCGCCCCGAGAAGCGAAAGCAGGAAGACTCCCAAGTTGGAAAGAATGGCACCGGCCATCCAGTTCAATTCTTCACCGGCTGCGTTCAAGTAATCGCCAAAGCGAGCGATCATCCTGTCAAATTCTTCGGCATAGGTACCCGAGGGCCCTGGCGCGCCGCCACCGACAGCCGTGATAAGCGATCCTGCGATGCTGTCGATGCCGCTTAGTATAGCGGTAGAGAGGGCGTTGAATTGGGTCCAGTTTTGGGCGAATATTCCGATTAAGACAATCTTTACACCTAACCAAAACGCAGCGCGACCGTCCATAGATCGGTATTGGAATACCATGTTGATGCAGACGAGGATGAGAACCAGAGTGACCGCCACTGTGGTGACTGTGCCTACGGTCGCGGCAATGGCACCAAATTGGGTTTCGGCTGCGTCATCCAGAAAGCCTTGGGCCTCATCTACAATGAAAGAAACGACGCTCATACTTTGCTCCTATGCTACCAGAGGCCCTCAGCTTCACAGATTTCTCGTGCTGTTGAACGCAACTCATTGAAACGGTCCAAGTGTTCTTCTTCCGCTTCTCTCAGCGCATTCCGATCTCCACCGAGAAAATTGTCGTTGAAGTGTTGGACCGCAGCGTCCCAAGGCGGAAAGCGTGTCTCGCAAGAACATTCCTGGGCTTCGACCACGCTTTCTAGACCCTGAGCGCGATAGATCGTCTGGATCACGAGACGCTTGTATTTCTCTCGGGACGGCAGCTCTGACATCCACTCGGGTTCGACCGGTCGATCTTGGCAAAAGTCGAACTCGCTTTCGATAGTGGGAACTAGACCCTGAGCAGATGTGATGGCGGGCGATATGGCGATGGCAGAAGCGAGAATGTACGCTCGTTTTTTCATGCTCGGTTCTCCGCGTTTTCTTGCATTTCTTGTTCAGAGAACTCGTACTGCAAAAGCACCGTATAAACGGGCTGATAACCCTGAAAGTGCGTCATGGAGATGATCTTCCAGCCATTGAGAGTGTACTTTGCAATCTGATCTTCCATATCTTGATAGCTGAATTTTTTGCTTGGTGTGAAAGTGAGGATTTTGGGTGCATAGCTTTTCATTTGTCAGCCTCCTTTCCTAGTTCTGTTCCAGGTAAATAGAATTCCGTAATCCCACGCTTTCCGTCTTCGCGGCCGGCCTGGATGATCACGTCGATTGAGCTTTCAATGTAATCTATCATATCGCGGTAAGGTATCGGGACTTCTGTCTTTAGTGCAGCGATGGCTAGGCGTTGGACCGCCAATTGGGGCGTTTCGGCGTGAAGCGTCGTCATCGAACCGCCATGGCCGGTGTTGATGGCCTCAAGGAACGTCATCGCCTCTTTTCCGCGCACCTCACCCAGGATAATGCGATCTGGCCGCATCCGTAGAGTGGCGGTCAACAAGATATCAGCAGTTTGGTGGGACGCATCCCGGTTCGAGATGAGCGTGACAGTATTTGGCTGTGTCGGAAGTAGTTCTGACGCTTCCTCAATCGTGAGGATCCTTTCTTCGTCGCTGACATTGGAAAGGATCTTCCGGGCCGCCACGGTCTTACCGGTAGATGTGCCGCCGGAGACGATCATGTTGAGCTTGTTTTCAACGCAGTGAAGGATGGCAGCGTCAATGTCGCCGCTTGCAACAACCCGTCGAAGCTGGCGGTTCTTTTCTTGCCGTAGCTCTTCCAGCTTGCGCTCTTTCCCATAAAGGAAGCCCAATTCGATTGCATCAAGCGCCAGGCTTGAGAAAAAGCGTAGACTGATCGACATGCCACGGTTCACAGCAGGCGGCGTGATGACCTGTGCCCTGATCGGCCGATCCCGATAGGTGATCGAGACCGACACGATAGGCCGGTCCTTAGAGAGGGGAGTGGAGGCGTCGGATGCGATCTGGTTTCCGAGGTCTTTGATCTGATCCTCAGTCAGAGTTTGCTCAAGGCGACGCATGAAACGGTCGCCCTGAAACTCACCCCAGCACCTGCCATCCGGGTTGATGCAGATTTCAATGACATCATCGCGTTTGGCATCTTCGAGCCGGTCAATAGATGATTGGAGGTAGCTGAGGGCCATTGCTTCAGAAAATCTCCAAGTCCCGGTCCACCATGACAGTGATCCGAGCGCCTTGATCGACATAGATCACTGGTCCGATCGAAAGGTATTCGCCTACGACGCTGTCCGTAGCGTCGGCCAAATCATCGCCAATGTCTTCAAGGACATCTTCTGCAATCTCATCCTCAGTTTGATTTGCCGCGACGCTTGGCGCAGCGGAAATGAGAGAGATGAGAGCAGCAGAACCGAAGCGCTCTGCAAAGCGCGTGTCCACAAAGCCCGTCGTTCCAGATCGGCCAAGTTCGTCAGCACCAAATGAACTGATTTGCACGGTTTGGTTGGTCGGTAAGATGATCCGGTCCCACGCGACCGTGATGCGGCTTTGCGCGACTCCCACGCCAGAACGATAACGGCCAATGAGCCGAGACCCGGCAGGGATCAGCAGCCGCGTGCCGTCAAAGCTGTAGACGTGTTCAGACGTGATTGCACGCACCTGACCCGCCAACTCGCTTGAAATGGCGGTTTCAAGCGCCGCTTGGATGACTGTCCCTTGAATAACCGTATTCGCAGGGTTCGCGATGATCTCAGATTGCGTGACGGTAGACGGCAGAGCGCCATTCAGCACGAAATCGGTTACATCACCAAAGGTGCGTTCAGCGAGTTCTGCGCCATCTCCACCGAGGCCACCCGTGGTACCGCCAAAGGCGATTGTGGGGGATTGGATACGACGCTCTTGGAACGCACGCTCTTGTTCGGCACGTTGCTGCAATTCAGCGAGCCGCCGGGCTTCTTCCTCGCGACGCAGGCGTTCTTCTTCCCGCAAGCGCAATTCTTCTTCAGTCGGGCCAGCCGGGGCAGGGGAGGGCGCTTGGGCTTCCAGACGCGCCAGATCAAGGTCCATACGAAGCTCCTGAAGCTGACGATCCCGCGCCGCCAATTCGTCAGCAAATTGTTGTTGTGCAGCTTCCGAGGCCGCTTGCAGTTGAGCAAGCTGGTCTGTCAGCGCATTCATTGCCTCAGCCGCGGCCGTGTCGTCTTCAACCACGGGTTCGGGTGCATTTTGGATAGCTTCTATCTGCGCTTGGAGCGCCGCGATCTGCGCAAGCAATTCGGCGCTTGGCTCTACAGGTGCAGGTTCGGCCTCGACAATGCGCGTTTCCGGCTCGGGTGGAACAAACGGTTCGATTGTTCCAAACCCATCACCTTCCGGTTGGAATTCATCGGGCGTTGCCGTTGGCAAGACAACTTCCTCTTCCGGCTGATTGAGAAGGTAGAAAACAGCCCCGACCAGACCGATTAGCGCGACGACAAGAAGTGCCATGAGCGGAGAGCGGCGGGTGGCCGTCACCGGGCCACCGCCATTGCCAGCTTCGAGACGTGCGAGACGTTCACTTACGTCTGCTTGATTTGGATCATTGGTCATGACGTGCCCCCTGTCGTCGGAGTGTTTTCTTCGATGCAGACAACTTCCTCACCGAGGCGCAGAACCCATTGGGCGTTGATGCCGGATACACGGATGACACCCGGTTCGGTTTGTTGCGTGTTGACTGTCCGCTCACGCCCGTTCGAGTAACGGAATATCGCGGGGATGGGCGCGTTTCGAGCAAACTGAAAGTATGTAAATGTTCCGTCATCCCAGATGCGCGTGGGTGTGATTTCTGTGCGCGAGCTGGCCCCGTAGTTGTAGTTTGGAGCTTGCGAAGCAATTGCGTTTGCTGGGCGGCGTTCGTCTTCAGGATAACGGAATTGCACCACGTAGAAGGTTGGCGAAGACACTTCCTGTACGTTGAAATAGTAGCTGCGCCGATTGGTGTAGACTGTGACGTTGGTATGAACGCCGCGCGCAAGAGGTTTAATCGCGAAGGCTTGCCCACCGGGCACGCCGTCCAGTTCGAATCCTTCAGTGTCACCGGCCAGAATCGAGCGGATCGTTTCGCCTTCGCCGAATTCCACGGTGGTGACGTGGGTGAGCGACACATTCAGGCGATAAACCTGTTGATCGATATAGGTGGCAATACGGACCCGGCTGTCATTCGGGCCGCGCCGAGGCGTGTTCTCTGCAAATGCCGTGGAAGCCACAACAAACAGACATAGCAATGCAAGTCCAAATCGACGCATCTTAATTCTCCAATCTGTCTGAACGGATCGAGTATTCGATCACGGTGAAGCCAAAGGGGTTCGTCCAAACCTGATCAATCGTCCGCGCTTCTTCGGGCCGGAACTCGAAGAGCATCGTTGCTGTGAACAGGCCTGCTTGGACGCCTTGAATGGAAGTGAGCCGCTTGCGTAGCCGGACGGTCGCGCGGTTCTCACCGATCAAGTTGACACTCAGGATTTCAACATCCAGCGTGGAGTTGCTGCCATAGACGGTTGGAGGATATTGAGCGTTCGCGCTGTTCCATTGGGCACGCACGGAGGCCTCCGCACGTCCATCGGAACGCTGCAAAACGCTGTTGATACGCACATCGTTGTCTAGCTGGTTGTAGACCTCGCGATCTGTTACATAGCGGAAGATTTCCGCTTCAATCACCGCCTGATTGGCAGTGACAGTGCTTGCGTCAACAGAGACTTCAGGCAACGCAAATCCCGTCTCGGGATCGTAGGGCACGACCACGGGGGGCGGGTCTACATCGAGGATGGCAACTGCCACGGCACCCAAGCAACCGAGCACACCAAATGCCAGCCCGGTTAGACCGAGCTTTTGCCACAACCGTTCGCGGCGCAATGCGCCGTAAACCAGTTCTTCCTCAATGATTTCTTTCTCGTCGCCCAAAATCTCTACCTCTACTGTTAGTCGCCGAGGTCCGGAATCGTGAACTCCATGAAGTTCTGTTCTTCGGCGATGGTGGCTGCGTCGATGACACCGCCGGTGCCGTCACTGACGGTCTGAACGGCTTCCAGTTGCCACATGGCAACGAGTGCAATGGCTAATTCAGCCGTCAAGCGTGTGTTCAAATCGACGCTCTCTTTGATTTCGTCCATGTCATCAATCAGGCTGACAAGGCGGTCCACACGCTCAAGCGACTGGCCTGCATCGTCGTAGCTGTTTTGCGCAGCCGCCGAGACGAGGGCGCCAGTGGTGGCTTGTGTCGCAATGCGTTCAGCGCCCGCGTTGCCGCTGGAAGCCATTTCGCTAAGCGTGTCTTCATCAAAGCCCAGGTCCGCGAGAACGCGGTCCATCTGGGTTTCAATCTGGCTCGCGCCTGATCCACTGAGACCTGAGAAGTCGCCATTGCGGATCGCCGCGATGGTGGATTGGATATCGCCAAACTCTTGATCAAGGATCCCGTTGAGTTCGTCTTCCATTTCAGTGCCGATGATTTCAGGCAGTTCGGCAAGCCGGGTCAGAGCTGCATAGGTTTCCTGAAGCTGTGCCAGTTGATCGGTGAGGGTGGTGAGCTGTTCACGAAGCTGCAACAGCTGTTCGTTCTGCAGAAGCTCGTCTTCGATCATCTGGCGAAGTTGCTGGATGTTTTGTGCAATGTTTTGCGTGTCCACCACAGGCACACCCTGCGCGAGGGCAGGGGATGCAATCATGGTGACGGGTGCAGCTACGCCGAGCGGCAGAAGCAATGCGATTGCGTAAGTCCGAAGGGTCTTGCGGACGTAGTTGGTGAGAAGCGTTGAAGTGCGCATTAATCTAAGTCCTCTATGGTGAAGTTCATGAATTCTTGTTCTTGCATCCGGGCAGCCGCCAGATGCAGTTGCTCAGCGCTAAGGGGTTGGGTCCGTGCGGCTTGCAGTCTTGTCATCGCTGCAATGAGACGGACCAGTTCAGCCCGGGCGTAGGTGTTCAACGCCATGGACTCTTGGACATCGGTGGTGGAGCCGATGCGGGTCACGATATCCCGCACACGAAGCGCTGCTTGGCGGATCGCGGTCGGGGAATTACTGCCATAGAACGCAGCCCCCGAACCCATCATCGAGAGGTTCGAGTTCGCCAGCAGGGCAGGGTCGATTGTGCCGAGCGCTTCGATCCCGCCGATCCGCGCCAGATATTCATTGTATTTCTGCGGAATGACCGTGACGTAATGCTGCGTCTCTTGGAAAGGCGGCAAGCCGCTGTACTCGATCACGCGTCCTGGTCCCGCGTTGTAGGCCGCAAGCGCGAAGATGATGTTTCCATCAAAGCGATTGAGCTGTTGCGCCAGATACCGGGCGCCACCTTCAACCTGCAGGTAAGGGCTTGTGCGGTATTCAGGGAAGATGCCCAAATCGCCTGCCGTCCCCGGCATAATCTGTGTGAGACCGTAAGCTCCGACAGGGCTTTCGGCGCGGATGACAAACCGGCTTTCCTGCCAGATCAGGGCTTGGATCAGGGCCCGCCACTGCACGACCGAAAGACGAGCCGTCGAGACGCCAGGATGATCATGGGTTTCCTGCGCCACTCGGATGATAAGCTGTTCAATGTTTTCGGCTGCGTCGCCGAACATCTGGTCGCCAGCAGGGTTAGGGTCGAGGTCAGCGGTCCCGTAGACCGCCTCTACAGACCTGTCAGCATACCCGCTGCCACCTTCAAGGTCTGAGACCATGCGCGATATCGCAACGCCGCCAGCTTCAAAGCTGGTCTGCGCGTCAAGAATTGCATCGAGAACCGCAAGCTGTTCTCGCTCAATTTCCGATATCGCCTCTTCGACCGCGAGCGTGTCACCTTGGACCGCAAGGTCTGCCTCCCGGTCCGCCGTTTCAATCAGGTCACGCGCCGTTAGCCCAGAGTCCACGACCGGCACGCCCTGGGCGAGCGCGCCGGTGGATACCCCGATCAATAATACCGCTGCGAAGGTGAGCCTATTCATTGGCAATATCCTGCAAATCAGGGGAGTCCAGTGCCTCAAAATTGCAGTCCAATGGGTCAGGATCGCGTGACACGAAGCTGAAGCAGTTGGCTCGTGGCTCTTGATAGTTCGAGCAACCTGCGATCACACACAGCAGCAGGAAACAGGTAAGTTTGCGCATTATTTGAGCCTCCAAAAGTCTGGCCGATCCCGGTAATCGGGGCCGACGAGTTTTTCACCTGCTTCCATTCCACCGAGGATGGTCAGGTTATTGCCGAGAGCGCCAAGGTCTGCGTCCACCACGACTGAGCCTTGGTCATCTCGAATGAGAGCCAAGCGTGAATTCGTGCCGGTGCTGAGAAGCGTATCCAGCTCTTTCTGGTAGAGATTGAGCATCTGATAGTCCGACGCATTGGCCCGAATGTTCGGGAGTAGAACTTGCGTCGGTACCGCCTCAACGATGGTCTTGCCGGTGCGGGTCCGTTCAAGTTGGCTGGCATATTGCGTCATCATCACGGCCACAGTGTTTTGCTTCCGCGCTGTCACCAGCCATTGCGATAGACGTTCTGCGAAATACTCGTTGTCGAGCGCCTTCCATGCCTCATCAATGATGATGATTGTGGGGCGGCGATCTTCGATCTTCCGCTCGATACGGCGGAACAAATAGCTGAGAACGGCCATCCGTTCCTTGTCGCTTTCACTGTCGAGGATTCCGGTCAGATCGAAGCCCACCAAACTGCCATCCAGCGAGAAGGTGTCTTTAAGGCTATGGCCGAAAATCCAGCCGAAGCGGCCTTTTTCAGCCCATTCGAGAACCCGCTGGTTCAGATCGCCGTCATCGTCCATCGACATGAAAAGGGACGCGAAGTTCTGCCAATCGCGCAAGCCTGGGTCTGTTGCCTGCGCATTCTGACGAACGCATTCCATGATACGATTGGTCTGGGCAGGCGTCAGCGGCTTGTCTTCGCGGTAGAGCAGGGAGCCGAACCAGTCTGCCAGCCACGCGACGCCGCGTTTGTCCACTTCGGTCCAGAGCGGATTAAGACCCGTGGGCATACCGCCCTGGATCGTCGTATAGCGGCCCTCATTGGCCCGCACGGCCATTTCCATGCCCTGCCGGTAGTCGAAGACGAACACGCGCGCACCTGCCCGCACGGCCTGTGTCATAAGGAAGGCCGAGAAGACCGACTTACCCGAGCCGGGACGTCCCATAATCAGCGTGTGACCGCTGGTGGGCTCTTTCTCTGGCGAACCGGCCTCGTGGTAGGAGAAGCGATAGGCGCTCTTTTCTGGCGTCGGGAAGATCGAGATGACCTTGCCCCATGGCACTTCGTGATCCGCCTTGCCGAGTTGTGTCCGGTGGAACGCAGCAAAGTCAGCAAAGTTGCGGTTTGTCACGGTGCTGGCCCGCAGCCGTTTGGGTTGGTTGCCAGGGTGCTGACTGAAATAATGCGTATTCGCGCCAAAGCTGTCGCTGATCATTGTGACGCCTTCCGATGCGGCAGCATTCACGATTTCTGCGCCGAGTGTTTCCAGTTCCTCACGGGTTTCAGCGAAGACCGTCACCACCATATGATGATCGCCCATGCTGGCGCGTTTCGCTTCCAGATCATCAGCGAGAAAGAGAAGGTTTTCGCGTAGAGACACTGCGGCGTCATCGGTCGCTTGCATTTGCTTCACCTGCCGTTTGATCCGCGAAATTGTCATGTTGGTGTTCACCGGCGTAAACGAGTGCGTGACGATCATATCGACCGGCAGATTGAGCTGGTCGAACATGATGCAGTTGGTCTGCTCAGAATAGTCTTTGATGCTGTAGCTTTTGCCAAAGCGTCGGCCCGCAACGCCTTCGCTTAACTCAAAATGCTCACCGAAGAATGTCGCCCGTGTGTTGGAGGCAGAAGACGCCACAAAGCCGAATTTCGACGTGTGATGCAGCGGGAGTTCCTGACCTGTATTCAAGGCACCGAGGAACCCAACCAATTCGCCTTTCTCAGCCGACAAAACAGAGGGTTTAAGATGTGCTAAGCCAGACATGTAAATGCCAACCGCTTCATTGAGACGACGCATCCGCTTGGCTGTTTCTTCCCGCAAGCGTTCTGGCGATGGTCGCCGCATGAACTTCAAGAAGCTCTTGGACGGCGGGCGATGGACGATCGTGAGCGTCAGTGTCTTGTCGCGCAATCCTCCATTCGACAATTTGCCGCGCCATTGTTGATCGACCATTGCGGCGAAAGTATCGCCTTCGATGGGCTCAACATCGACACTGATCCCTTTCGAGACCTTGTGGACGTAGTAGCTGAATTCTTCGCCAAGCTGGGCAACGATCCGGGCGAAGCTCGCTCGAATGCCATCGAGATAGTCGTCATCGATCGTGTAGCTGTTGATTCCGGTGATGCGGATGCACTGGAACAACTCGTTAACACGTGTGCGCACGGTCCGATCATCAACAAGGCTCACATAGGGAAGCATGTGCGCCAGTTGCTTTTCGTGCTGAAACCACTTGGGCATCAGCGTGCGCTCATCCAGACCATCACGGGGCATAGCTATCTCCGCCATGGATTTTCCTGTTTCTGGTCGGGGGCGTTTCTTGGAGGCTTGTTATCGCAACGTCGATGAACCGAGGGTCCCAATCCGCCGCCTTCCAAAGCACCGGATACAGAACTGCCGCTATGCCAAGCACCAGGAAGCTCTGTATCCACACAAACAGCAGCACGGAGCCGAACAGCCAGACAACGGCATACATGATCGGCAAACCAAACAGCTTTGGAGGGCGGACGAGGCCTAGGAACAAAGGTGATCTTTCAGCCACGCTACACCCCCTTAAGCAAATACTGCTGCAACGATCGTCGGCGCTGCGGCGACACCCGCAATACCAACCAGAACCCATAGGGCTTGGCGCAGGTCGATGATGTTGAAGAACCAGCTCAAAAAGACGCCGATGACGGCCAGCGTGGCAATCACGACACCAAGCGGGCCGGTCAGGGCATCAACGATGCCCTGCAAGAGGTTTTGGATAGGCGACAGGTCGATAGATTGCGCCATAGCCGGTTCGGCCATGACGACGAAGACCGTCAAGACGGTCATCAGTAGTGGTAGCGGCCTCATGAGTTTTCTCCTTCTAGCCTGTTGAACACGGCCAGCACCCGCTGAACGTGGCTTTGCGTTTCACGGTAAGGCGGGATGCCCCGGTATTGCCTGACGGCATCGGGACCGGCGTTGTAGGCAGCCAGAGCGAGCCGCGCGTCACCGAAGGTCTCAAGCTGTGCGACCAGGTATCGCGCGGAGCCGTCAAGATTTGCCCGCCAGTCAAAGGGATCGACGCCAAGGTCTTCGGCGGTTCCCGGCATGAGCTGACCAAGGCCAATCGCGCCGACATGCGACCGGGCGCTCACATTGTAGGCGCTTTCGATTTCGATGTTTGAGCGGAACAGCAACCGCCATTCAGTCACCGTGAGACCGGCGGCGCGCAAGCCTCGGTGGCTTCCATACCGCAAGGCGGTGTCATCTATTGCAGCGAGGATATCGGGGCGGGGAACGGCGACACGGGGCGCAACAGCAGCGACGCGGAATGAGCCGTCTTCGGTTGTAGATGCGTCACCTTCAGTCTCAGCAGCTTCGCCGTCGCCAAAGATGCTCAAGGGCGCGTTTGCGTCACCTTGCCCAATACCGTCATTGTAATTTCTTGCGAAACGGTCTTGAGATTGCGATGGCACAAGAGAGCCATCGGATTCCATCGTGAAGATCAATTGTGCTGTTGCGGCGTGAGGCGCAATCAGCAGTAGGAAGGCGCTAGCCGTTGCTGTCGCCGTCTTCCTCTTGAGATAGCGTAAAGGTCCAACGCTGACCTTCATAAACTGGGAACGCGATAACGGAGAAGCCGAGGTCGATGAGGAAAGAGACAAGCCCGGTGACAGTCTTGAACTTTCTGACCTTGATGTAGTCGCTGCCGGTGCGGGCACGCGCAGTGACAAGCTGTTTCTCGACGCCGTCATCGTTAACGGCGCGGAGTATCCAGATGCCATGCCATACCGAATTCTTTCGGTATGCATCTTCTTTGCAAACGACTTCGACGTGGTATCCGGACTCGATGAGCTCGCGGAAACCGGCTTCTGTAACCACATTTGGCGCTTCTTTTTCTAGATCCATGTCCACGGCTGCGCTCTTTCTGTCTTTGGGCGCACCGAGGCTATTGCTTCGATGCACCATAGTTACAATAATACGGTTATGTGCGCAAGATACGGTTTCGTGCCGTGATCGTGCCTTAACCCGCGCACAGTATTACGCACGCAGGTGCGGATTCCTCAAGCATTGAAGGAACATGGACATGATCAAAAGGGTATGCCGCCAATCCCTCATCCCCGTATTTCTGTTGGTTTCGCTTGCAGGGCAGGCACACGGTCAAACCTGCTATGCGCCGGAGAGACCATTTGTGCCGACCGATCCGCACGATGTTCAAGAGTATCGCGATCTGATTGGTCGAGACTTCGAGAACTATATCGCCGACATCCAAAGTTACTTTAGATGCCTAGAAGAAGAGAGGTCGCGGGCCTTTGAGGAAGCGCGTGAAGTCAGCCAAGAGTATGGCCGGTTTTTGGAGATCACCAACGATTGATAGGAGCGTCTGACGCATTATTCATCGTTGCAACCAAGTAGAAATGTCACCAAGAGCGCTGACTTGAGCAATGTCTGATACGGGGAAGACCCGATATGCCCCAGCCCTGACTGGCATTGCGGGGTAGGGGATGCGGACGTTGATAATCAGCTCAGCGAAGGTGTCTGAAGAGCCCAAACGCACCGATGCTACAGATTAGACGGATGGCAGTTTTTGCAATCGTTTCGCGACAACCGATCTAGAGTCTTCGCTTGGCCAACTCACGATAAAGCGCTGGTGGCGACACACCGATCTTATCTGCAATCGCGATCCACTCACCTTTCTTCGGCTCACCATAAAGATCCAGCCATGCGTCTAGCCGGTCAGAAACACGGCGCAGGCGTAATATCTCAATCCGCGCACGTTGCGCCTGAACTTCTCGGGCGTGAGTTTCGATGAGGCTTAAGGCTGCACCCGGATCGTCCCGCAAGGCTAAAAGAAACTTAGCTCTAGGCATGACAGCGATCTGGGAATTAGAGCGAGTGACCGCATCACAATGGTAGATCTCGGCGAACAGAGATGCTTCGGCCAATGCACTGCCTGCGTCGGTGACATGGAGAGTTAGCGCGGTTCCGTCTTCCATTGGCCTTTCCAGCGCGACCGCACCAGATCGGACCAAATACATCGACCTGACAGGATCCTCACGACGGAACAGAGTTTTGCCCTGTTCGTAGTACTGCAATGGCGCGTGATCAAATATGTGTTGCCAGCCTGACATGATAGAAATCATATAAGCTTCCCCGCACATTGGATAGGGTGCAGTTAAATTTGAGCGAGGTTTGATGATGCGATTGAAGATTATTTTGACGGTAGCTGCTGTAGCTGGCGGTTCGGCGATTGCCTTGGCGCAAACGATGCATACTGATCACGGCGAAGGAATGGATCATGCGATGCATGCCCAAGACTTACCTGCTGGCGGCACCGAACTGACTGAACCGGGGCAAGGGGCTTTTGCGGCATTGTCCGAAGTCGTGCGCGTGCTGGAAGCCGACCCCGACACGAACTGGGCACAAGTGGATTTGGCGGGCTTGCGCGCGCACTTGGTGGACATGGATCGACTGATCACGGATACGATCGTCACGGAAACAATACTACCAAACGGTTTGTCGGGGCTGGCGACGGGCGATACGGAAACGCTCGCCACGCTTGGCCGGATGGTTCCCGCTCACGCAGCGCAGCTCGCGCGGGATGAGCGCTGGACAGTGGAAGTCTCAGAACTGGAAAGCGGCATTGAGTTGCGTGTGACCAGTGATGATCCTGCTGTGATCGCCAGAATTAAGGGGCTGGGGTTCTTTGGGTTGATGGCGAGTCAGGACCATCACCGCGAACACCACCTGATGATGGCGCGTGGTGAAGATGCGCACAGCCACTGACACCCGTGACAGGATGTAGCGTAGCTTAGGCTTGCAAATGTCCACATACCCCATGTAGGTATACGTCATGTATTTTGTCCGGCTCCTTCTTGTCATCATGGTAACGTTGTCCGCTTCTGTATCGGGGGCAATGGACGCTAGCCACGCGTTGACCGTGGAGCAAAGCCACGCAGCAATGGACGAAATGGCTGACGATCAATCGGCCTGCTGTTCAGAAAGCTCGGAGCGTACCTCGACCTGTCATGTTTTGTCTGCGCTGGTTCCCGGTACGCCACTCCAAGACGTTGCTCCTGTGACTTGCGAAAATGTGTTCTTCAGTGCTGGCCTTCTTCTGACGGGCTTTGATCCATCCGGTCCCCTCGACCCTCCCCGCGCGGTGTGATGCGTTCCGTGTCCGTTTGGACGCGGGCTTAGAATTTGCAATCACATCTTAGCGGGTTTTACCCGCGCGTATTTCTGTCGAGAGGAAAAGACATGAAACCTATCAAGACACTACTCGCCTTCGCCCCTGCCGCTGTTCTTACGCTTGGACTCGCCTCCTTTGGCGTGGTCGAAATGGCCCATGCGGAAAGTCATTCCAACATCGCCGATCACGGAACGATGCACGTGACCAAAAGTCCAACCTGCGGTTGTTGCGGCGCATGGGTCGCTTTGGCCCGCGAAGAGGGCTATGACATCGAAGTGACAGACACCGCCGACGTCACCAGTGTTAAGCTGGATAACGATGTGCCCGGCACGATGTGGGCCTGCCATACCGCGATGATCGACGGCTATGTGGTCGAAGGTCATGTGCCTTTTGCGGCCCTAACCAAGTTGCTAGATGAACGCCCAGACATCACTGGGATTGCCGTGCCCGGAATGCCCGGCGGCTCCCCCGGCATGGGGAACGATCCAACCGCGCGGTATGATGTGTTGGCCTTCGGCGGGGATGCCGGTGATGGCGAAGTCTTTTATCAGGCAGGCCTATGAACCGGACTATGGTGATGGGCATTGGTGCAGCGGTTCTGGCTGGAACCGCTGTACTCGTCTTTACGTGGGGAACGTCTGCACCAGCCGGAACCGTTCTCTATGCCTCGGACCCGGACGTGGTAGCCCTTGGGCAGACAATCTATACCGATAACTGTGCGGCCTGTCATGGTGCGAACCTCGAAGGCGAGTCGAACTGGCGTTCGCCCGGCTCGGACGGACGACTTCCTGCGCCACCTCATGATGAGACCGGACATACGTGGCACCATGACGGCGACACGCTGTTTCGACTTACAAAATACGGAACCGCCGCTTTGATCGGTGATCCTGACTACGAATCCAATATGCCTGTCTATGAGGGTGTCCTGACGGATGATGAGATCATCGCCGTCCTTAGCTATATTAAATCGACTTGGCCGCAGGAAATCCGTGACCGGCATGACGAAATGGAAAACAGACAATGAAACAAATAATTCTGGCCTTAGTGGCCACATTGGCGATTGCGCCAGCTGCGCTGGCCCACTCAAAAGCCGAAACCACAACTCCGGCAAATGAATCAACTGTCGAGAAGGTTGAGGTCATCGAACTGCGCTTTGATGATCCGATGCGTGTCACCGCCATCACCCTTACGGGACCAGACGGAGATGTGGAGATCATGCGCGAAACCGGTCTCGATCCGGTGACGGAGTTTCGCGCTATGCCGTCTGCAATTATGCCGGCCGGGGTTTACTCGGTGGATTGGCGTGGTTTGTCAGCGGACGGCCACCCAATGCAGGGCACTTTCAGCTTCACGGTTGCTGACTAAGTGATGGAAGGTCTTGCCCCGATAGACGGGTGGGCGCTTGCCGCGATCATTGCAAAAGCCGCCGGATATGCAGCGGCATTGGTTGCTATGGGAGGACCGTTGTTTCTCGCCGCCTTCCGATCTGCTCCTGATGACGTGCTACGCCTCGCTCGGAAACTCGCCGTCATTGCCGCTCTCATTGGTCTTGCAGTTCTAGCGCTACGCTTTGGCATCCGCGCCGCCCGTATTTCAGGAATGGGCCCATCCGGGGCGATAGAAGCGATGATGCTGAGCTTTGTCTGGGACAGCCCCCTCGGGACGGCTGCGATCTGGCGCGGCGCGGGTGCATTGCTGATCGTTGCCGTCCTAATCGAGGGCACCATCGGGATAGTTGCAAGTCTTCTTGGCGCGCTACTGATCGCCATGTCTTATGCCTTCGTCGGTCACTCCTTGGGTGATCCGCGCTGGATACTGGCGGTACTTGTGGTGACGCATCTGTTGGCCGCGGCTTTCTGGGTTGGGGCGTTGGCTCCCCTGCATCGGTCTGCCGCTAACAAAGACGGCGCAGCTCTCCTTCATCGCTTCGGCATCATTGCCAGCGGTACCGTTGCAGTGCTCGTTGTCGTGGGTGTGTCATTTGCGTGGCTCATGATCGGGTCTTTCAGCGGATTATTTGGAACGGCTTATGGCTGGACGCTGATTGTTAAAATTTGCGTTGTCACTGGACTGCTTGGCCTCGCCGCAAAGAATAAGCTCCAGCTTGTCCCAGCTCTCGCCGCTAACAAAGACGACGCAGGCGGGCGACTGCGTCGCTCCATCCGTATGGAAGTCGTCGCCGTCGCCTTAATCCTGTTGGCAACGGCCACACTCACCTCGATCACGACCCCGCCAGTGAATCTTTGATTGGAGAAAATCCGATGACACGACCATCAAGACGAACCCTTCTAACCGGTACAGCTTCACTGTTCGGAGCGGCAATACTGCCGCGCGCAGTGTTTGCGGAGACCGGCCTGCCGGTTTTGCGAGCCTCAACGTCTACGGCGCAGCTCGCCCCTGATGGATACCCTGCAACGCCAGTCTGGTCCTACGCCACGGGAGATGCGGGCACAGTTCCCGGACCTGAAATCCGCGTCACCGCCGGTGAGCGGGTCCAATACCGGCTGGTCAACGATCTGCCGCAACCGACCGCCGTTCATTGGCATGGTATCCGTATTGAAAACGCGATGGACGGAGCCGCTCCGCTGACGCAAGCACCGGTGCCACCGAGTGAAGGCTTCGACTATGACTTCGTGACCCCTGATCCTGGCACCTATTGGTATCATTCGCACAATCGTAGCACGGAGCAGGTCGCGCGGGGCTTGGCAGGCCCCCTGATCGTGGAGGATCGCGAACCTTGGTTGGGTGAACTTGGAGCTGCAACCCGCGAGGTCACGCTGGTTCTTGATGATTGGTTGCTCGACGCGGATGCCACGATCGTCGAGGACCGGTGGGATGACCTTCATGCCGCTGCCCATGGCGGGCGAATGGGAAACACGGTCACTGTAAATGGCAAGGCCTATCCCAATCTGGAAATTCGGCCCGGCGAGAGAGTACGGCTTCGCCTCATAAACACGGCGACAGCACGGATTATGCCTCTGGTTCTGCAAGGGCTTGCGCCGCATTTGATCTCGCTGGACGGTCATCCTGTCCAACCACGCGCGATAGAAACTGTTCTGCTGGGACCAGCGCAACGGGCAGATGTCGTCATAGATGCTCCTATGGACCCTGACGCGCAAATCGCTCTGTTATTGGACCCGGGTAATGGTGAGTTGGTGGAAATAGCGTCTTTCGCTGTTGCTGGTGACGCATTCACTACGGTCCATGCCGATGTCAGAGCCTTGCCCGCATGGGGAACGCTTCCTGCGCCTGATCTCACCGACCCGCAACGCGAAACGCTGCTGATGGAAGGTGGGGCAATGCGCGGAATGCTGGAAACCGAATATCAGGGCAAGGTTATGGATTTTCGCGAACTCTCGTCAAACGGCATGGTCTGGGCTTTCAACGGTGTGGCAAATGGTATGGATGCGCCAATGTTCCGAACATCCTTGGGTCGGACGGTGCATATGGAAATGACCAACCGTTCTATGTTCCCGCACGCCATTCACTTACACGGCCATCATTTCGAGGTTCTGGCCCGCAGCGGTGCGTCAAACACATCTGGCGATATTCGGGATACTGTTATGATCGGTGCAGACGAAACATTGGAAATTGCTTTCGTCGCGGACAATCCCGGTGTTTGGATGCTGCATTGCCACATGCTCTCGCATCAAGCCTCCGGCATGATGGGCTGGTTCGAGGTCGCGTGATGTTTTGGGTTCCCCTGTTGGCTGGGGTTGGCCTCGGCGGTGCCACGGTGGCGCTCATGGTACTCGGTGGTGTGCTCAACCAGCGAGGAACTTGGGCCACGACAATGGTGGCTATCGCATCCTTTTACGTTGTCTTTGCGATCCAGTCGGGCGACACGCTGGAAATTATTGTCCATACGGGTCTCGCGGCAGGCTTCGCGGGACTGGTAATCATCGGCGCGCGCACTTCGTCTTGGATACTTGCCGCCGCGCTCCTTGCGCACGGAATCTTCGATGTATTTGTCGGATTGGTCATTGCGAACCCCGCACCAGGTTGGTGGGGACCGTTTTGTCTTGGAATCGACGTGGTTCTGGCAATGGCGCTCGCGACGATGCTTTGGCGCGGGAGGACACTCGATTGAGAAGACCTACCGCGACGCCTTTTGCAAAAGGCCGATCAGTTCGTCGAACTTGGCCCTCTGTTCCTCGGGGTCGCCACTTTCGATGGCGGACTCAACACAATGTTGCGCATGGTTTTCCAGCACCAGCTTCTCCACACCCAACACCGCCGAACGGATCGCCGCTGTCTGTGCCAGAATATCCATGCAGTAACGGTCGGTTTCGACCATTTTTGCGACACCACGCACCTGTCCTTCGAGCCGTGACAGGCGGTCCAGAGTCTTGTCTTTGTTTGCCTTCATCCAACGGCGCTCCCTATTTTTGGAACCAACGACTGACATTTTGGTTATATACCCCATATGGGTATACCAGAAAGACAGCCAATGGCACGTAAGGAGCATACTACAATGGAATCGCACGGTACGCATCACAATAGCCAGTCCAGCAAAGGCAGCGGATATGGCCGGTTTTTTGCCATGATCGGCACATCGACGGTCGTGATGTACGGCCTGATGTATCTCAACACCTACGCGCTGGATCACGTGTTTTTTTCGCAAACGCGGATGTGGATGGCGCTTTATATGGGTGGGATGATGGCGATCATCATGCTGGCGTTCATGTTGGGCATGTATTCCAACAAAAAAGCCAATATCGCGATCTTTGCAGGTGCAGCCATTGCCTTCGCCGCCGGTCTTTTTCTTGTTCGCTCACAGGACACAGTTGGCGATGTTGCCTGGATGAAGGCGATGATCCCGCATCATTCCATCGCGATCCTGACCAGTGAACGCGCCAACATTTCCGATCCCCGCGTTCAGGAGCTGGCCACTACAATCATCGAAGCGCAGCGCGGCGAGATTGCGGAAATGAAGCGATACATTGCGGATATTGAAGCCAATGGGGATGCGCCCGCAGGCACCGCCCGTAACCAAGAAGGAAACTGAACGATGATGAATGGTGAAATGCACGATGGCGCAGGCTGGATGATGGGCGGCATGGGGATAATTGCCATGCTTGTTGTCGTCTTTCTGATCGCAGGTATCGTCTACTTTGTTCGCAATTCCGGCGGACGCTGATTGCAAGGAGAATAATTATGCCAAAGGACACCCGCGACGTTGCAGACGTCACAACCGATCCCGCCACGTCCGCCACCGGAAAGACCGCCGTTCTGTATCGTATGGCTTTGCCCAATCATCTGTGCCCTGCGGGCCAGAAGGCACGCTGGCTCTTGAACAGTAAAGGATACAAGGTGGATGATCGGCTGTTTCGAGAAAGGTCGGAAGTCGATGCATTCAAAGAAGAACACGATGTTCCGACCACCCCACAGGTCTGGATCGAAGGCGAGCGGGTCGGCGGATATGACGCGCTGCGCCAAAAGCTCACCGACTACGATCCTGATGCGAAAACCTATGCACCGGTCCTTTATCTTTTTGCTGTGGCCGCCGCGACAGCACTCGTGCTTTCGATTGGATTCCTTGGTGCAATCACATGGCAGACGTTGGGCTGGTTCATCTCGATCTCAATGATCCTGCTTGGGATGCAAAAGCTGCGCGACATCGAAACCTTTACGACGATGTTCCTGAACTATGCCCTGCTGGCGCGCAAATGGGTGCCATATGCCTATGTGTATCCGTGGGTTGAGACCGGCGCAGGCATTCTGATGACGGGAATGCTGCTGACCCCGCTCGCCGCGCCTGCGGCGCTGTTTATCGCCACTGTTGGCGCGATCAGTGTGTTCAAGGCGGTTTACATCGACAAACGAGAATTGAAATGCGCCTGCGTGGGCGGCGGCGCGAACGTGCCGCTGGGTTTTGTCAGCTTGACAGAAAACCTGATGATGATGGGGATGGCCATCGTCATGCTCATTAAGATCGTCGTTTAATGACAACGCAAATTGACTGGCGGCGTCGGGCACTGCTGGCAGGTGGTGCCCTTGCGGTAGTGGGCTGGGTAAAAGGTGTGCCGTACCTTGCGTCCCTTGGCACGCCAGACTTGACCTTTGAAGACATCCCAAGTGCGCCGCCGTTCCGGCGTTTTCTTGGAAGCGGCTCGGCGACACCCGCAGCTGCAATATTTGCGGGTCTCGATGCAGGAGAGCCTGAACCGGAAACGAATGACAGACTTAAAGATATCGTGCGTGCAGACCCTTGCTCGGCTTTCTACGGCACTCAGAAATCTGATATTGTGTCGGTAGCAATGTTCTCGGATTTCGCCTGTCCTATCTGTCGGATCGTGGATGACAGGTTATCTGATCTAAATCTGAGTAAACCAAACAGTTTCACAATTGTACGACACCAGCTTCCTCTTCTGGGTGTCGCCTCCGCAACGGCCAGTCGCGCGGTCCTGGCTACCGATCTACAAGGTGGATACCGTGACATGCACCAACGTCTGATCCGAACCCCTGCGATCACCGATGAAAGCTTTGTTGCAGTCATTGCTGAAAATATAGGGCTCGATGCCAACCGTCTGTTAGAGGACATGGCGTCCGAAGCAATTGACCAACGGCTGCAAATGACCGCCGCGATTGCCGATGTCTTTGGCTTTTACGGTACACCCGCATTCGCGATTGGCCGGACAGTTTTCATGGGCTCGGTTCCTGCGAACACCCTGAGCCGACTTATTGAGTTGGAAGTCAGCAACCCCTGTTTAACCGCATGATGCCCAGAGCATGTGGTGCGTGAGGGGCTAAGATGGGTCTAGGGTAATGTTTCCGAAACCCGCATCAATGGTCAACAAGCTGCCAATACAATGTCTCATTCAAATTTCAGGCAGTATTGACAAAGAGTTCCACGTATCGGATACCCCCCCTATGTATCGACGTCGCTCCATTTCTTCATTGTACAAGGTACTCACGTGCCTCGCACTTGTGTTGACTTTGGTATTTGCGCCTCCTTCGGCATCCCATGCCGGTGCCGGTATGCATGATGGCGGTCACCACGCTTCGGCCACTCAGCATGACCATGATGCAAGCGACGGCTCGATCAGCTATATGTCCTCACATGCAACGCAGTCCAGTTGCGGCTCAACCTCCGCGTCGCCTAGTGACGATGAATCGACTGGTCAATGTTGCAGCGGCATTTGCTCTTCAGTCGTGCTGGACGACACCACTGTTGATGCGGCAATCCAGCCAACTGGCGAAAAATATCTGACGCTGTATGCGCAGAGCGACTCGATTAAGCCCTCCGGCTTTCTGCGCCCTCCCCAATCCCTGATCTGATTACGGGCCCCTAGAGGGTCTTCGTATCGCGCTTAAGCGTGCGTGATCCCGAAGTTCATCAGTCAGGTAAAATTCATGAAAATCCAACTTTTGCTAGGGGCTTCGGCCCTCGGGTTAGGCGCGTGCGCGTCCGAGCCTACGCCTCTCCCCGATATCACCGCGCAGCAAGCCGCTACGAACACGGCGATTGTGTCCCCCATCAGCTATCAGAATCCGTTGGCTGGCTACACGTATCGCGGCCCCACCGGCCCGCGCGATTGGCGAAGCGTCAATCAAGAGCAATCGGAGGGCAACTGATGCGGGTATTGAAGATACCGATGGCCGTGAGCTTTCCCATTCTATTGGGGGCCTGTGCGACTGCGATTCCAGGGATTTACACTGAACCGAAAGCTGGGTTCGCCAACGTGGCGAGTCAGACGTCAGCCGCAATCGGCAAACGCACCGCGTTCGCTCAAACCCAAGCTGAGAACGTTGCGTTGAAAAAGCAGGTTCACGGCATGGTCCATCGAAAAACCATTTCGGCCGATACGGCGGTTCAAGTCGCGTTGCTTAACAATAAGGGGTTACAAGCCTCCTACGCAAATGTCGGGCTTTCTGCTGCTGAAGCATGGCAACAATCGACGCTGGAGAACCCGGTGGTTTCGATTGGTGTGCTGGGCATTGGAGCCGCGGAACTTGGTGTTTACCGGGCAATCGAAGGCATGATTGCAACGAATATCCTGGATGCCAAGACGCGCAGACAACGGGTTGCTTTGGCTGATGTCAATTTCCGTGCCGCACAGCTGACAGCGGTAAATGATACTTTGACGTTGGCAAATGAAACGCGACAAGCATGGATCAATGCTGTCGCCGCTTTCGAAGCTGTCAGCTATCTCAAGAGGGCAAAAGCCACATCTGACGCAGGTTCGGAACTCGCCCGAAAGTTGGGAGAAACAGGAGCGCTCAACAAAGCGGGGCAAGCCCGTGAGCAGGCGTTCAATGCTGAACTTGCCGGGCAGCTTGCACAGACCCGTCTCAACGCCACCAGGGCGAAAGAAGACCTTACAAAACTCATGGGTCTATGGGGGACTGAGGTCAACTACTTCGTACCCGATGCGCTTCCAGCATTGCCACGCTCGGTGGGTCGCGTGACCAATATTGAAGGGCGAGCGCTTCGAAATCGTTTGGACTTGAGGGTCGCAAAGCTGGGGCTTGAGGCGCAAGCAGCAGCTTTCGGTCTGACAGACCAAACGCGCTTGGTCACTGACCTTGAAATCATCGCAGGGTTCGAGACCGAGCGTGAAGCAGAGGACGGCGAAACGGAAACCGAGACCACCCCGCAGGTCGAACTCGAATTTGCGATCCCGATTTACGACACAGGTAAGGCCCGGATGCGCAAGGCCGAACTCGCCTATTTGCAAGCGGCAAACGTCCTTGCCGAGAAGGCGGTCAATGTTCGCTCAGAAGCGAGGGGTGCTGAAACCGCCTATCACGCTTCATACAAGATCGCGCGACACTACCGAGACGTTCTGGTTCCATTGCGCCAGACCGTCGAGGAGGAAGGGTTGCTGTCCTACAACGGCATGATCACCAACACCTTCGAACTGCTGACGGATGTGCGCGAAAAACTTGCCGCATCGCTGGAAGCAGCCAATGCAAAACGCGAATTTTACACGGCTCAAGCCGATCTGACCGCAGCCATTTACGGCGGCGGTGCAGGCAGCGGTGGTGCTGGTGGTGAAGGCGCAACACTTGCCGCTGGTGGCGGCGCAGGACACTGAAAGGAACTGATATGCTTAATAGACGTCAATTACTCGGGGCTGGTGCTGCAGGTGCAACGCTGGTTTCTTCGAAGGCTTGGGGCCAGACGCTAAACATGGGTTTGCCTGAAGCTGCACTGATGGAAACAGCTGCAACTCAAGTGACACCGAGACCCTCGTCGGGTGTCGACTATACTCCAGTTGTTACGCTGAATGGCTGGACACTCCCCTACCGTATGAACAATGGTGTGAAGGAGTTCCATCTGGTTGCCGAGCCAGTAGAGCGGGAGATGGCCGATGGCATGATCGCGCATCTATGGGGCTATAACGGTCAATCCACAGGGCCGACGATCGAGGCGGTCGAAGGCGACCGTATTCGTATCTATGTGACCAACAAGCTTCCGGAAGAGACTTCGGTCCATTGGCACGGCTTGATCCTGCCGTCAGGTATGGACGGTGTTGTCGGGCTCAGCCATCCGGGCATCAAACCGGGAAAGACGTTCGTTTACGAGTTCGATCTAATCAAATCAGGCACATTCATGTACCATCCGCATGCGGATGAGATGACTCAGATGGCGATGGGCATGATGGGCATGTTTGTGGTCCACCCCAAAGACCCAACATTCATGCCGGTTGATCGAGATTTCCTGATCATGCTGAACGCATTCGACATTGATCCCGGTACCTATGTGCCGCGCATCATGACAATGACGGACTTCAACCTGTGGACATGGAACAGCCGAATTTTCCCGGATATCGACCCGCTGGTCGTGAACCGCGGCGACAAAGTTCGTGTCCGCGTTGGTAACCTGACAATGACCAACCACCCCATCCACATGCACGGCTATGACTTTAAGGTGACCTGCACCGATGGAGGCTGGGTGCCTGAATCGGCGCAATGGCCCGAGGTCAGTATCGACATCCCGGTAGGTGCGATGCGGGCTTATGAGTTCGTCGCTGACCATTTGGGTGACTGGGCGATCCATTGTCACAAATCACACCACACAATGAACGCCATGGGCCACGATGTGCCTACATTCATCGGTGTGAACAAGAAACCACTGACCGAGAAGATCCGTCAGTTCCAGCCTGAATACATGCCGATGGGCACTGCAGGGATGGGCGACATGGGCAAAATGACCATGGAGTTACCCGACAACACCATTCCAATGATGAATGGCTGGGGTCCGCATGGGCCACTTGAGATGGGTGGCATGTTCTCGGTCGTTAAGGTCCGTGAAGGTATCGGTGCCGACGATTACTCCGATCCCGGCTGGTACGAAAACCCTCCGGGTGAACAAGCTTACGAATGGACAGGCGAACTGCCTGAATTCGCATCGAACAACAGCCCGAAAACGATTCTTACGCCCAAGCCAACATCGAAAGGCTGATCGGCCTTTCGACGCACTCGAACCAACTTTAGAACACAGGAAAAACTGATGAAAAACCTTCTTTTGACAACTGCAATCGCGTTCGC
The DNA here is from genome assembly GCF_000622365.1 of Sulfitobacter noctilucae. GTDB lineage: Bacteria > Pseudomonadota > Alphaproteobacteria > Rhodobacterales > Rhodobacteraceae > Sulfitobacter > Sulfitobacter noctilucae. Next base: position 68,424 of record NZ_JASC01000007.1, read on the forward strand.
CTTGGGGATGCCGGCATATGCGGCAGGCACCCATTCCGGAGGCCATGATGAAGTAAAGACCGAAGAAGCCCACGGTCACAGCGACGGAGGCCATGGAAATGATGGTCACGGCGATGCACACGCAATGATGGCTGCGGGCATGCCGGGAATGGCAGATGGCGTGACCCGCACGATCGATGTGATCATGCGGGAGACAGACGACGGCGAGATGATCTTTGAGCCGAGCAGCTTTGAATTTGAACAAGGCGAAACGATCCGGTTCAACGTGATGAATAACGGTGAGCTGGAGCATGAGTTTGTCATTGACGACGTCGAGGGCAATGCCAAACACAAGATGGCGATGGCCGAGATGGATATGGAACATGACGATCCCAATTCGGTGCGTCTCGACGAAGGCAAATCCGGCGAAGTCATCTGGAAGTTCGCCAATGCCGGTACGTTTGAGTTCGCGTGTCTGATCCCTGGGCACTACGAATCCGGCATGCATGGGCCAATCAAGGTGTCACAGAAAATGGCTCAGGCGGACGTGGAATACACCCAAGGCAAAATTAAGAAGATCGATGCAAAAGGGGGCAAGGTCACCATCGTCCACGGCCCGTTGCTTAATCTGGATATGCCTGCAATGACCATGGTTTTCCGGGCCGATGAGGCCATGATTTCCAGAATGTCCGAGGGTCAGGACATCGAATTTGTCGCGGAGCCGGTAAAAGGAAAGCTGACCGTCACACAGATGAAGTGATGACTGCGCAAGGGGCCGGGCACACGCCCTGGCCCCTTGCACTTCTCAGCCTGGTCTAAGCAAGCAAACCAATTCTCGATAACCAAGCACTGCGGAGGAATTGATCATGAAGACGTTCATCAGAGCCTGTGCTTTTGTCGTGTCGCTGGCGTTCCCGGCTATTTCAGTGGACGCCGCGAGTGGCAAAGGCCAAGAGCCTCATGCGCGAGCATTCGAACTCCCGGGCCATGAACCAATTGGGAAACCCAGTGATGGCTCCTTGTTCGACAGAACGGTTGAGATAACCATCAAGGAAACCGCCAGCGGCTACATGCTCTTTGAGCCGGACGCCATACACATTGAAAGTGGATCGGTTGTCCGGTTTGTGATCAGCAACTTGGGTGCATTGGATCACGAATTCTTTCTCGGCTCATTCAGCGAGGTTGCAGAGCATAAGCAATGGATGCGTGACCATCCTGACATGCAACATGACGATCCCAACGCGGTAACTGTTCAAAGTGGGCAAAGCGCCGAACTGATATGGGAATTCACTGACATTTTGAATCTGGAGTTTGTCTGCCTTCTCACTGGACATCGCGAAGCGGGCATGTGGGGTGTGATCATGGTGCACGACCACCTTGCTCCCAAGTCAGAGGGTTGAAGTACTCCGGTGTCGCTCAAGGATAGATATCATGCTCTAGTCCACGAGGTGGCTGCTGGTTTCGGCTACGATTACAACGATGCCACTCCAGACTGGGTTCATCCGTTTATCCATCTCATCCTGGTCTTGGCTCCAGCGCTTCTGATCGCCGTTGGCTCCTACTTCGCACTACGCGGGATTCTGAAGCTCTGGAAACGCCGACGCCCGACCAAGTTTCATCCTGAGCCCATACGGGGGCTTGATAGCAGCCTCTTCAGCACCGTCTTGCGCTATTCCAGAAAGCAGCAGGCATTGATGATCATGCTTAGCCTAATTGCAATGCCAATTCTCTATCTGACGCTTGAATTGCCAAAGCAGATTGTGAACAACGCATTGGATTCTGATCGGTTTCCTATTGTCGTTCTGGGGCAGGACGTCGATCAGCTCGTTTTTTTGATGCTTCTTTGCGGCCTTTATCTGCTGGCTATTCTTTTGAATGGGCTCAACAAATATGGTCTCAATGTCTTCAAGGGCTATGTTGCAGAGCGTTTTTTGCGGCGCTTTCGGTTACTGGTATATCGGCAATGGCGCAGTGATCCGGACTCTTCCGACAAAAGTGAAATCGTCCCGATCCTCGCACAAGAGGTCGAACCCGTGGGCGGCTTCGCAGCCGATGTGCTGACTCTGCCAATACTTCAAGGCGGTACACTTCTGACGATCCTGTTGTTCATGTTCGTTCAAGACCCTGTATTGGGTGCGGCTGCGCTGACTGTGCTGCCAATTCAACTCGTGCTGCTTCCCAAGCTGCAGAGGAAGGTCAACGCCCTCTCTCGTACAAGGATCAAGGAGGTCCGGTTGCTCGGCAGACAGCTAAGCGACCAATTGCGTGGTGAGCACTCAAATGCGCTCGGATTGCTGCCTGCGGGCGCGCGTTTTCGAGAACTTGAGCGTGTCCGTAGGAAGATTTTTCGCCTGAAATTCTTCATTAAGGCGCTCAATAACTTCCTGACTGCACTGACGCCGTTCCTGTTCTATTCTCTGGGTGGATATTTTGTCATTGAGGGTCGGATTACACTCGGCGCGCTGGTGGCCGTGCTTGCAGCGCACAAGGACTTCTCTGCACCATTGAAGGAACTTTTCCGCTACTATCAGACCCTGGAAGACACACGGATCCGGTACCAGGAAATCACTGACTTTTTTTCCAAATCGAACCAGCAGTCAGAAAAAGGCCGAGTAGTTGACAGCGTACTGGAAGACGTCAGTCAATTCGAGCGAGCCACGCTAGGGAAACCAGGTTTGCCCTTTCAGGGACATGGGGCCACCGCAACATCATGAGGGAGTTTGTTAGAATGAAATGGGCAGCAATACTTTTTGCTCTGATCGCTGTTGCTGCGGCAGGATGGTACGTCATGCAGACCTCCAATTCCAATACAGGCGATCAGGTTGGTGAAGGCATGGCGCTTCCCACAGGTGCGCTTGCAGCCGTCCAGTTGCCCCCCAGATTCGAGGAGCAAGAGCTGTTTGGCAAGCGTGCCTACGATGTGGTCTGCGCGTCCTGCCACGGCGTCAATGGGCAGGGTCAGAACGGCGTTGCACCACCGCTCGTACACAAAATTTATGAACCGAGCCACCACGGCGACATGGCGTTTGTCCTTGCGGCTCAAAATGGCGTTCGGGCGCACCATTGGAAATTCGGTAACATGCCAGCAGTTGAAGGCGTGAAGAATGAAGATGTTCTCAATATTGTGGCCTACATTCGTGCATTGCAGCGTGCGAATGGGATCAATTGAACCGCAGATGCGGATGAAAGGAAGAGATTTGCAGCGTTTTCGGAAAGCTAGAGAACGATTGCCACAACGTTCAGGGCACGCATTGGTAAAGCCGGTTCGAAATCGACTGGTCCTGCCCTTGTTACTTGGTGCCAGTCTTTGTTTTGGTATCGTCCCCCTTGGTCATGCCCAAGAAAGTGCAATGTTCAACCTCACCGCTCTTGATCCCCCGGTCGGCCTGAACGCGAGAGAACCCTCCCTTGCCACCCTGAAGGATGGCCGTATCGTCCTGAGTTGGACCGAAGAGATTGGAACTGACACGGCAGTCAAGATGGCCGTGCTGGACGATGACCAATGGTCGCCTGCGCGCACCATTCATCAGTCTGCCTCGATGTTCGTCAACTGGGCCGATTTTCCGTCAGTAGTTGCGCTAACCAATGGCACGCTTGCAGCGCATTGGCTGGAACTGAACGGAACGGACGACTACCAGTACGATGTAAACATCGCATTCTCTCCCGATGAGGGCCTGAACTGGACAGCGCCCATCATTCCCCACGATGACCGGTCAAAGCGTGAACACGGTTTCGTTTCACTCATTCCTGACCACCGCGGCGGACTGACAGCTCTTTGGCTGGATGGACGTGCATACAACAATCAAGCCACAGACGACAGCTTTGAGAATGCCATGCAGGTCCGCGCACGTCGCATTTCCCCGGACGGATTAATGGGGTCAGAAAGCCTGCTGGACCCTCGGGCCTGTACGTGCTGCCAGACATCTGCGGTCCGCAACGAAGCAGGTGACATCATAGCCGTTTACAGGGACCGGACGGCGGAAGAAATTCGCGATATTTCAGTTGTTAGGTTGACCAAAGATGGATGGACACGGCCCAATTCAATCCACTTTGATGGCTGGGAAATCTCGGGCTGCCCCGTTAACGGACCAGCCGTCGATGCGTTGGGGGCCAATGCCGTCGTGGTGTGGTTCACCGGTGCTAAAGGTGAAGCAAAGGTTCGGATTGCTTTCTCAAAAGATGGGGGTGGCTCATTTGGTAAGCCGTTGCCGCTCGATCTTGGGTCGCCCGCAGGTCGCGTCGATGTTTTGCTGATGCCTGACGGAACGGCGCTCGCACTTTGGTTGGAGTATGCGAACAACGGGGAGGCAATAGTCATGTGCCGAGTCTCGCCAGCGAGCGGATGCACCTCGCCGCAAGCGCTCCACATCAACCGTGGGAGAGAGTCGGTGGGATTTCCTAGGATGACGCGATCAGCGGCGGGCGTTTTGGTTGCGTGGACTGGAACTGCCGCGGGCGACTTGGCCGGGACAACCGTTCTCGGTGTCGAAGTAGCGATACGGCCTGTCGCCAGGTAATCCTCATGGTTAAAGCGAGGAACTGGATAGAGGCAATCCACGATCTTATTGTAGGTCCTCGCTACAGCGAAAGAACGGTTCAAAATCAGGGGCTCGCAGTGGCTTTGAATGATCGGTTCGGCGACATATGCTGCACTACACCAAGAACTTGCTGGGCGTCCGAGTGAATGCTGCATCAGCAAAGGCTGAAAACTGAATGTCCACTTTGTCTGCATCTTACCAGTTCGTACTTCCCGCAGCGAACGGCTGCGATGTCTCGATTGCCATCAGACAGGGATGGGCTTCAATTGCTGAAACAGGGCATATAGATCAGCAGTACTGACTGTTGCAACCAATGCAACCAAGTTAAAATGTCCGCCTCTGTGCAAAGTAGAAATGTCCCACTTGGTGATGTTGGAGCATGGCTGGGCAGTGCGTAGACCTCACATATCGGAGCGCTGAACAGCCATGCGGGCGTGTTCATTCTGCGGCTGTTTGCGCGGCTTCCCCCAGTTTCTTTTTGGCTCTAATGGCCAGCTTTGAGTTCCAGCCATCGTTGCGCTTGCCGGTTGGTTGATAGCGCGTCGCTTGCTTGCCAGCCCGGCATTTTTTTGGAGGCGCTTTGTCCTGCTCGGTCTTGACGTGTTCCAGAACCGCGCTGAGATGTTTGTTCTCGGTGATCGCCGCGTGGGTCACGCGCTGATCCTTGTCGAAGATGGAGTAGGGGATCGACACTTCCTTCCAGCGGACCTCAAAGCGCCCGTCTGGGAAAGCATAGGTGTCGACGTACTTTCCTGGCAAACCGCGCGTGATCTCATTCTCGGCCAGGATGATCCGTTGGCGTTCATAAGAGAATGCAAGTTGCGCCCCAACAAGCCGTTCGTCTTGGAGCGCGAACACATCTCGCAGTCGATCGGGTTCAATGTTCATCGGCCTGTGCAGGTTGTCAGCGCGGCGCGGGACCTTTGCAAACTTGGCGTTATAACGGTCCGTGAAAGCAGGCAGAAACGTATTGGCTGCGTCCAGATCCGAGATGCCTGCAAGCCTGAGTTCTTTGACCAAACGGTCCTGTAGTGTGCGATTGGCGCGTTCGACACGGCCTTTGGCCTGAGAACTGTTTGCGCAAAGAATCTCGATGTTGAGCGCGTTCAAAGCACGACCAAACTGCGTCATCCCGTGCCCGGACTTCGCCGATTGATTGGCGACGCGGAACACTGTGTGCTTGTCGGAATAAAACGCGACAGGACGACCATGCGCCGCCAGATACAGATCCAGCGCTTCAAAGTAGCTGAACGTGCTCTCAGACGTGACAAACCGTAGCTGCATCAACGTACTGGTCGCATCATCAATGAAGACGAGCAGGGTGCATCGTGGACCACGATCTTCAAACCAATGGTGATCAGATCCGTCGATCTGGATCAGTTCGCCCAGACACTCTCTGCGCAAACGCAGCTGATGAAATGTGCGACGTTGCTTGCGGCTCAGCCAGATCCCAGCGTCCTGCATCCACTTGCGCAGCGTCTCACGCGAAACCTTCAGGTCATGATCTTCCGCCAACTTCTCGGCCGCAAATGTGGGCCCAAAGTCGATATAGCTCTCGCGGACCAGCGTCACCGCGAACTCACGTATCGCAGGATCAATCCGGTTGTTCGACCGGCGACCGCGCGCTTTGTGCCGGATCGCAGCCGGACCATCGGTCTGGAAATCCTTCAGCAGCCTCTGAACTTGTCGTCGGCTCAGTCCCAACACATTGGCCGCTGTCACGACAGTCATCGTTCCTTGGGTTACTTGGCTCAGTACTTCAATCCGGTTCAGCTCGCGCTCGCTCATGATTATCAATCCCACGGCCACACTCCAATCCTGCTTGATCAACAGGGAAGTGTGACACTTCTACTTTGCAGATGTGGGACACTTTAACTTTGCGCGTACACTGACCTAACGCATAATCAGAGTTATGTTAAATAAGTCAATATTACTGACCTTGTTTTGATAAGGATTGCAAGCTCACAGGTCAATCACTTGTATACGACATCCTCATGTGCCTTGGATTTCCACCTCGGTACCAACGACCCGGTGTTCCACTCATAGAGCCAACCGACTAATTCGCCAGTTTCTCTATCAAAAATGCGCTTAATCGCCCGTGCATGAACTCGCTTGGGTTCGGCACCAGGCAAATGTGAGTTGTCTGCGCGTATGCGCGCAGTTCTCCGGACAGTGATTGGACCGGTCGATATCATCGTCGTTTTGACAATTGTTGCCACTGCCATCTCCCTCGATTGATACGTCCTGTGAGCAGTAATTCGCGCTTGAGCAGGCGCGCTTGGGCGGTAGTTCGCTTCGCCCTTGAGTTGTTCTTACAAACCTCGAACGCGCACGATAAAATGTGCAAAGTAACGCATGGAAGCGCAGAAAAGGCGCGCAAATCGTTGATAAAAAATGGTAAGTTTTTTGTCGCACCGCAGCAAAACCAAGGTAACTTTAAGCAGGTTTTTGCTCGTTTGGCGGCCTCTGGCGCAGGACGGCCTGTAGATCCGAACGGTCTTCCGGACGGACCTTGGACAGCTGAAAAACTCGCAGACGCGATCACCGCTATCGAAGAGAACGTCAAAGGCGTAGAACTTCGTGCGGTGCAGACGTGGTTTCAGGACAACGACAACGGTATCAGCAACGACAATATTCGCTGGCTCGCCCGAATCTTCGGATGCAACGACCCTGAAGAAACAAGTAAATGGCAAGCGGAGCTAATGGCTTCAAAGGATCGCCTGACCAGCCAACGACGTGAGAGAAAACGCATGGATAGCTGCTCTGAGGTTTCAGAAACCGAGTCATTGCGGATTGTCATGCCACAGGTGTCGGGGTCGTCTAACTTTGTCGTTAGCACGAGTTCTGCAACCCCAACCGATGACGGTAATCGTTGTGCGAGATCTCTCCCTGAAAAGTGCGAATGGATGCTCAGTGGTTCAGGATCAATGAACCTGTTGATCGCATACTGGCTCGCTTTCTGCGGATTGGGTTTGCTCAATTATGTACTGAATACGTTAAGTGTCACATTCAGCCCCGTCGATGGACTGGACAAACAAGTCGGCTTCATTTGGGCACCAACACTCACTGTGCTGCCGTTGGTCGCCCTGCCTGCGTTTATTTTCTACGTGAGCGATTTGAACACTTACTGGAAGCGTGTCGGCCGGTTCAAATGCACACCGGACGATGTGATTTCAGTCCATTCCGAGAGCAACGAAGCATGGTATGCGAAAGTTAACGATTTCTCGTTTTCTTTCTGGGCAATTGCTTCCTTCTGCTTCCTATTCGTTTTCGGGTTCCAGTGGGCCGGCATCTACATGCCTGCTTATCTTTCCGGCGACACCAACGGCGTCCAGATTGATAGATACCTGGTCGCACTGGTGCGTCCCGAGGTCATTTCTGTGGGAGAAGCCATGGCCTTGTCATTCATTGGCTATCTCTACACGGCGTCCTACATCGCGATCTTCATGTTTGGATTGCTGTTTCTGGTCATCGTTGTCCTTGATTATCATGACCTTTGCACGACCGCCGACCTTGAAGGAAGCAATGCGGATACGAACCAAATCCGAAAAGAAGGGCAGAAGATTGTATGGGGCTGCTTCCGCATAGCTGTCTTTGCGCTGTGGCTTGCATCGCTGGTCAAGTTACAGATCACCTATCTGTCCTCTGACGGCCCAGACTTCGTGACTTGGCTGAGGACCGATGCGCTGAGTGTTTTTGGTGCGACGAGCATTCGCAACGGATGGTTGGAAAACACCTCTATCAGCCACTTCACCACCTTCCTTATGATGGTGGTGACAGTAACAATCTTCATAGTTTGTGCGCTGAAAATTCAGACTGTCTTTGAGCGCCTGTCTGTCTACAATCAGGACTACCCTTTTTCCCGTGACCAGCTCGCAATTGTGAAGATGCTTGCCATCATTGGGCTGCTATCCTTCAACTTGGTACTTGTGGGAAGGTTTGCCGGATTTTCCTTTCTCGTTGCGGCCAGTACGTTGGCGTCGCTGCACGTACTATCCGGTCCCAGATTACGAACATTTTAGGTGAGTAATGGAACAAGCAAGATTTTATAGTGATATCGCAGAAGGACCTGCATCGGGTAACGCCTACTGGATCAAAACCGACGATGGTGTTCGCGTTCGAGTTGGGACTTATCAGTCCGAGCTTGAGGCCAAGGGCACGATCCTGCTGATGCTTGGCAGGTTTGGGTATGTCGAGAGATACGGGCGGGTCGCAAAAACCTTTGCAGAGAATGGTTTTGCAACCGCGATCATAGATTGGCGAAGCCAAGGCTTATCCGACCGAATGGCAACGGACCCTCAAGCTGGTCACATTGAGAGTTTTTCTGATTATCAAAAAGATGTCGCTGCATTCATTCAAGCTGCTGACGAGTTGAACATGCCCAAACCATATTTCCTGGTCGGCGTTTCTATGGGAGCCTGTATCGGTTTTCGCGCAATGCTTGATGGACTTCCTGTCGCGGCTTCTGCCTTCATTTCCCCTATGTGGGGGATCAAGATGTCTACGGTTCAACGCATTGCCGCTTGGCCGCTTTCTTGGGGATTCCAAAAATTCGGAATTGGCCAGAAATACGTACCGGGCGAAAGTGGCGAGATTTATGTTTTGGAAACGCCATTCGAGGAAAACAATCTCACCCACAACACTGCAATGTATGACTATTGGGTGAAACAGGCGCAGGCTGCGCCGGAGCTGCAGATTGGTGGGCCAACGATGTCGTGGCTGTATGAAGCCCTTGCGGAATGCCGACGGCTTTCAAGGGTCCCCTCCCCCAATGTCCCTTGCATCACCTTTTGCGGCGAACTTGATCAACTCGTAGACAATTCCTCAATCAAAAAGCGTATGGCGAAATGGCCGGGCGCCAAATATTCCATGATACGAAACGCGAAGCACGACGTGCTGACGGAGATTCCCGAGGTGGGCGGCGACGTGATGGCGCAGATTTTCGATTTCTTTTCGAACATAGACCTGTCCGGTAAAGACGGGCCAGCATAAGCAGCGGTCGGAATTCTGCGTTCAAGGAAATTAAGTAAACTAGGAGAAATTACCAAGCGCGAAGCACTAATTCTAAAGAAGGCGACTTAGAAAATTCTAACCTGCGTTCCAACCTCAGCAAAGCCGAAGAGCTCGGCGATATGTTCATTGTAAAGACCGATACAGCCGTTTGAAGATTGGCGTCCAATCTTGCGCGTATCGCCGGTGCCATGAACACGATAATACTGCCAAGACAAGTAGAGCGCATGCGTCCCGAGCGGGTTATCTGGTCCGGGCGGCCAGTAATCTGGCCATTCAGGATTGCGCTCTTTCATTGATGGTGTTGGTCGCCAACTCGGCCCCTCAACCTTTCGAACGACCTCTGTATATCCCCGTCGAGTCAGTTCTTCGGATAACGGCACACTTGATGGGTAGAGCTTGTAGATGCTCTGGTCTTCAGACCAATACTGTACCGCCCTAGAATTTATGTCGCAGAGGATGGCTCCATGTGACAGATCAGCAAAATGGTCCTGCCAAGGCTGGGTCCTGAAAGATGAGATGTTCCTGCGTACCGACCCTTGACTCAGCTGCTCCGCAGATTGGGCTCTCACCAATGCGGGAAGACCGATGAATGCTGCTGAGGTAGTGAAAAATTGCCTACGAGTTTTCATGAGTTTGCCCACATTTCTTAATTGTACTCTCTCGTCTTTTGCGACCTCTAGCAGCTAGAGGGTCAACAGGCCTGGGAATGACATTTTCGTGAGGCGGTTCAGAGAAAACGACGGGTCGAAGCACGATACTCTTCGAATTCGGAACCATACTTCTCTTTAAGCCATGGCTCTTCAGCAAATGGTGCAGCTATCAGAACGAGGATTCCTGCCATTCCTACCATGAGCGCCGGCCTTGCTGATGTGAGAATTATCCAACCTCCCACAATCGCGATATCTGCCACATACTGAGGATTACGTGAGTAGCGATACATCCCAGCGGTCCTCAGAGTGCCCTCCGCACCACCTGTTTGTGGTATCCCGAAATGAGCGACTTCAGACCAGACGACGAAATTCCCAACCAAGATAAGTGGTATCCCAACCCCGAAACGTAACCAGCCTGCCAAAGCAAGATCGCCCCACCCCCAGATCCCAAGGACAATAAGAATGCCAAACAGCGAGAGTGTGGGCACCCAGACAAGAACAGGTGTCATGACTGTATAGCGTCGAGGGGGCCAAATGCGGCGATCCGGAACTGCAATGGACCACAGGATTGAAGCGAGCGTTGCGGCGGCAATTCCCAGACCAAGAAAAATCAACGTCGTCTGCATTATGCCTCGCTCTCATTATGGCCATAGAGCTGTGCGCCTTTATGCGCATGCTCCAGGTCTTCAAGTTCCAGCGTGGAATGCTGGATGCCAAACTCGTCGGCAAGACGGGCCTTTAGCGCCGTTTTGACTCCTTCGCCGGAAGCACCGTTACTGATCACAACGTGGCAATCCAATGCGGCTTGGTTCTCCTGCATTTGCCAAAGATGAACGTGGTGGACGTCATGCACACAATCGACATCTTTAATGGCGGCAATCACCTCCTCGTTGTTGAGATCTGGCGGACTTCCCAGCATCAGAATGCGTATGGGACCGCCAATTTCTGAGACGGCGAGGTAAAGGATATACAGGGCGATACCAATCGTGATCGCAGGATCGACCCACCACATGTTATAAAGCAGAATTAGCGAGCCGCCGATGATCACAGCAACAGATGCTAAAGCATCTGACAAGTTATGCAGGAATAGGGCTCGGATGTTCACGCTACCCTTTTGCATAGAGTAGGTCAGAATCGCTGTCAGCGTATCGACGACTAGCGCTACAGAGCCAAGGATTACCACTGTCCAACCAGCCACTTCGGTCGGTTCGATCAGTCGCATTCCGCCTTCATATATGAGGTAGACACCGACGAGGATGAGGGTTGTGTAGTTGATCAACGCCGCGACGACTTCGATCCTACCGTAGCCAAATGTCATTCTTTCATCAGCAGGACGTCTGGCAATCTTTCGGGCCGCGAACGCAATTACCAGAGAAGCCATATCAGAGAAGTTGTGCAAGGCATCTGCAATGAGTGCGAGACTGCCCGACAGGATGCCGCCAACAATCTGCGCAACTGTCAGAAGTGCGTTCGCCCAAATCGCGACGGAAACACGACGATCACCGGATGCAGGGTCGATATGCGCGTGGCCGTCATGAGGCATGGCGTGATCCCTCGTGGTGATGATTTGAAAGCGCTATGCCGGGAATGCGCGGAACGCGCCCTGCCCGAATGCGACGGACGCGGGCATTCATCCAATGGCGGACGACATAGCGATACAAAAGATCCTTCACCAAACTGAACGACTGTCGATGGTTGGCATAGAAATCATCTGGCGTGTCGAATGTGCCCAAATCCTGCACGATGCCTGTTTTTTGGATGTAGGTATCGCCGCCGGTCCATTCGACCGGCGGAGCCCTCAGACAATCAGTCCCTGCCCCATAGCCGCAGAGGCTTTGTGTATCGGTAAATGTGGATTGGAGAGCCAAAAGAAACTCGGCATCAAGAATAAACCCTTCGAGGTTCACCCAACCCGTCTCGGTTTCGACCTCAATCCAGGAATGAATGATTTCTTCCGGAGCAATGGGATAGACGAGTTCAGGAACAACACCCCGCTGCAGTTCTTTGTGGATAGTGAATCCATGAAGACGGCAGCGCACGCCGACCGCACGCATGAGCGCCATTAGTAGAATGCCCTTGGTGTTGCATTGGCCAAACCCGTCAGTCAGCACCTCAGCGGCCGAGATGTCATCTGACCGGTTATATCCGAAGGCGATTTCATTGCGCACAAAATCGTAGATTGCCCCAATCTGGTCATGTGTCGACAGGGCGTTCCAGTCTCTATTCTCAATCAGCCGTGCAATCGATGGATTGTCGAAATTCAATAATGCGGTTGCTGCCAGAAGCGGATCATCAGCACTCAATTTACATCTCCTCGAATCGTATATGTGTAGATGTAATTGCTCTAGTGACTAGAGCTTCAAGAGGCTTTTTCCGATTAATCCGTTTGAGCCCTTGTAAGGGCTAGGCTCCAATCCCGTCATGGTCGGTAAGACACTCCGAATGATCTCGCAAAACTTCGAGAACCTTGCAGTCCGCTGTGTTTCCGCCGCTGCATTCCTGGATCATGCGTTTCAGTTCGGTGCGTAGCGCTTTGAGTCGATCCATCCGCAATTCAACCTGTTTGAGTTGCCGACGCGCGATGGAGTCGGCCTCATTGCATGAGCGGTCGGGATTATCGCTGAGATCAAGCAGTTCACGGATGGCTTCCAGAGGAAACCCCAACTGTCGCGCATGTCGAATAAAGGACAGGCGGTCGACCTCAGTGTCCCCATAGCGCCGCTGCCCTCCATCGGTCCGGCCCGGCTCGGGCATTAACCCAATTTGTTCATAGTACCGAATGGTCTGAACTTTCGTTCCGGTTTTCTTTCCCAAGCTGCCAATTGTAAGCATGTAACCTCCATAGCTATAGTGTTGGTAGCTATAGGTATTGGCATGTGCAAGCCATTGCTCTGTTCACGGGTCCGTGACACGCCGTCACTGTGCCAAGAAACAGCTTGAACCTCTAGCAACTAGAACATTTACAACACCATAAAAATGCACTGAATCGGGCGCAATTCGACCAATGAGACTATCTGTTTTGCAAAAAATGCTTTGGGGCCTCGCCACGATCGCAATTGTGGGGTTCGTTTGGCTGCAAGTTTCTACCAGAAGCGAACAGCGCATTGATGATCCTGCGTTCCGGGCAGATTTCGAACTAACCGATCACCAAGGCATGGTGCAGACGGACGAAGACTTCGCAGGGCGCTGGATGCTCGTATTTTTCGGCTTTGCGAATTGCCCAGATGTGTGCCCCACGACCTTGGCTGAGGTTGCTGCTGTCATGGATGCGCTCTGCTCCGATGCCGCTAAAGTCCAGCCGCTGTTTATCTCGATTGATCCTGAACGTGATACGCCTGAACAGCTCGCGGAATTCGTTCCGGCTTTCGATGCAGATATCATAGGGCTCACTGGTACGGCCGATCAAATCAAGCGAACAACAGAAACCTTCCGGGTGTACTTTGAGAAGATCGAGGAAGCGGCTTCGCCCGACGGATACACGATGGGGCATTCGTCTCAGCTGTTCCTCTTTGACCCCCAAGGTGGATATGTCGGGGCTTGGACATATGGCACACCGGCAGAGGAGATCCTTGCCGATCTGAAGGCGCGGATGTCGATATGAGCCGGGTGATGTCAAGAGAGACGGCTCTGACCGCCGCGTGGGTCGTCGCTTTGGGGAGTTCCTTGGCCGTTCTCTATATCGGTGAGGTTCTGGGGCAGGTTCCGTGCAATCTGTGTTGGTTTCAGCGCGCGTTTATGTTCCCTCTGGCCGTTGTTCTGGGCCTCGGTCTTTGGTGGGAGGATTACCGGGTAGGTCGCTACGGTGTGGCGCTCGCCCTTGGTGGGGCCGCCATCGCACTGTGGCATCTGGGCCTCTACACCGGAATTCTCCCGGAGCGCATCCAACCCTGCACGGCGACTGGCCCGTCTTGCACAGACGATAATCAGGTTTTTCTTAGCCTCCCCATCCCGCTTTTGGCGTTGGTCGCCTTTGGGCTGATCGCGATCCTGTCCATTTTCTCCCTGAAGGAGCCCCGCACATGAAAAACAGATCAATCGTTCTATCCGTCTTGGCTGTTGGCTTAGCGATCTTTGCCGCCGCTGTCTGGTATCAGTCCCGCCCTGCCCCGATTGCACAAGTCGATCCGGTCCAGCCCGAAATAGCGGAGGCTCTGATGCGTCCCTACTCGCCCATCATGGGGCCAGAGGATGCGCCTGTCACAATCGTGGAATTCTTTGATCCAGCCTGTGAGGCTTGTAGGGCATTCTACCCCGTCATCAAGGATATCATGGCGGAGCACGACGGACAGGTTCGGGTCGTTCTTCGCTACACCGCGTTCCATGGGGCGGCCTCGGAAGAAGCCATCAGGGTGATGGAAGCGGCGCGTATGCAAGACGTCTATATCCCGGTCAAAGAAGCGATCCTTGAGTTTCAGCCACGTTGGGCGTCTCACGGCGAACCAGCGCCGGGTTTAATTCTCGGCATTGCTGAACAGGCTGGCCTAGATGTTGACGCCGCACATAACCAGATGAGAGCGCCACAAACGCTGGCGATCCTTAATCAAGACCGCGCAGACGTTGAGGCAATGGGCGTGCGCCAAACCCCCACCTTTTATGTAAATGGCAAACCGCTCGATCCGTTTGGAGTTGACGAACTGCGCGCGTTGGTCGCCGCAGAAGTCGCGGCAATCGGCTCGTGACCAACTTACTATTGAGAGGAACTAACTCGTGAAATCATCCATTGCTGCCACCATCTTTGCATCGTGCCTGTTCGTCGGGCTGCCGACGACAACAGTTGCTGGCTCTGAGGACGTTGTAGTCGAAAACGCCTGGTCTCGCGCCTCTATAGGCATCAACCGTCCGGGTGCTGCCTATATGACCCTGCGCAATACCGGTACCGATCCGGTGACGCTTGTAGGCTTGGAAACGCCTCTCGCCATGATGCCCGACATCCATGAGACTAAGACCGACGCAAATGGTGTGAGTTCCATGGCTCCAGCCGGAGAGATCATGATTCCCCCCGGCGAAAGTGTTTCCCTTGAGCCGGGTGGCTTGCATGCCATGCTGATGCGATTGCAAACCAAGATGGTGGAAGGCGAGACTTTTCCGCTGACATTGAACTTTGCCGATGGCGGGACGCGGACCGTCGATGTGCCCATTCTTGGGATTGCGGCGCGTGGGCCAGAGGGCTGATGAACCGAAGAACTCTCCTTACTTATGGTGCCGCAATTGCCGGAGTGGCTGCACTCACGCTGTTCATTGGCTGGTGGCGCGTGGACGGTCCCGGCGCGCCTGAACCGGTGGCTCAACGACCCTTGCCGCTCACTCAGATGGAATTCCAGATGACCGACCAGGACGGCGCAACCGTCGGACCTGAGACACTTCTGGGTAATCCATCAATGGCGTTTTTCGGCTTCACATACTGCCCCGATGTCTGCCCGACGACATTGTCGGACATTTCTGGGTGGCTCGACGACCTTGGAGACGACGTGGCCGACATGAATGTTGTGTTCATTACAGTCGATCCAGAGCGCGATACGGAGGCCGCCATGGCTGAATATGTCAGCTATTTTCACCCCGCTATCCAAGGTTGGAGCGGAACGCTGAGTGAAACGGCACGCGCCGCGGCAGGCTTCCGCGCAAGTTATGAAAAAGTCGTCACCGAGGGCGACGACTACACGATGAACCACACGGCGAGCGTCTTTCTCTTTGATGTTGAGGGACAGTTTGCCGGGACCGTAGATTACCACGAATCAAGGGAATTTGCGGTGCCAAAGATCCGCCGCATCCTGACAAGAGCAGAAGAAGATACATCATGAAATTGAGATACCCTGCCAACGGCGTCGCAGCAGCAGGCGTTGCTGTCGCGTTGGTAATTGGTCTCCCGAACAACTGGAGAAAGGCATCTGTCCCAGAAGCGCTTGTTGAGGTGTCTAATTGGCAGCCCGCGCCAATGCAGAACCCGGCAATCCTAACTCAACCGCTGATGCCCTTTGAGAAAGCAGTTCCTAGATCGGACACAATCGCTTGGGCACCAGAACTGCCCTCGCGCCGAATACTTGATGCGGCTTTGCCAGAAACCAATCCTCCAATGGAGATGTGGTCGGGAAGTTTGTCATCAGGTGAAACACTGGACGCATTGCTGTCCTCAGCAGGCCTCTCTGCACCCAATCGCGCCGAAGTGGCGCTGGCGCTGGCCGCGGAATATGACCTGCGCAAGCTCAAACCCGGATACAGTATTGAGGTTGAAACGTCGCTTTCCGGGTCCCTTCGAAGGGTAGTATTGTCCGTCGATGCTGGCGTACAAATCGAAGCCGTGTTCGCAGACGAGGTTGCCACACGGAAGATCGTTCCTGAGCCCGATCTGGTTCTGCGTGCGGCAGATACGACGGTGGAAACCTCGATCTTTACAACCCTTGCATCGGCTGATATTCCGGCGCGGTTTGCCGTAGACTTGGCTGAGATGTTGGGGGGCACTGTCGATTTCCGGCGTGATCTGCAGGGCGGCGAAAGGCTGCAACTTATGTGGCGGGAAGCCACTGTTGGCGATCAGGTCATCACACAGCCCCGCCTGTCTTTTGCTGCGCTGACCATAGATGAAGCTCTTTATGAAATCGTTTGGCCCGATGACAACTCTGGGAACGCGACGATCTTTGTCGATGGTGATCTGTTGCGCGTGTTTGCCCAGCC
>NZ_JASC01000008.1 GCF_000622365.1 Sulfitobacter noctilucae
CAAGCGCGCAGTCGGCACCAGAGCACCGATCACTGCCCGCCAGGCGATTGCAACGCAATCTGCCGAAAGGGGCGATCCCGCAGGGGCCGAACCAGCGGTGGTCCTCGGACTTTGTGTCTGACAGCCTGTCATGTGGCCGCAGGTTCCGCATTCTGAACGTGATAGACGACTTCAGCCGCGAATGTCTTGCTGCCGTGGTCGACACATCGCTCTCAGGCAACCGTGTGGTTCGTGAACTGGACCGCATTGCTGAGATGCGTGGCTACCCCTGCATGGTGGTCAGCGACAACGGCACAGAACTAACTTCGAATGCGATCCTGAAATGGCAGGAAGACCGCAAGGTCGACTGGCATTATATTGCCCCCGGCAAACCAATGCAGAACGGCTTTGTGGAAAGCTTCAACGGCAGAATGCGGGATGAATGCCTGAACGAACATCTGTTCGACAACCTGCGCCATGCCCGCAGACCGATCTCAGCGTGGCGTAATGACTTCAACAACCACCGCCCACACACAAGCCTCGCTGGCATGACGCCAGCTGAATATGATAACAGGTCAGAAGAGGACCAAAACCTGAACAGAGCTAACCTAAATTAGCGGACACAAGGGGGAGCAGGTCACATCTAATATTCTGATTGGCCGGTCACCCGTATATGTGAAAACGGTTGTCAGTCTGTTCGTATCAGAATCGGTATGTTCGATCTTCCAGCTATCAAATCGTAGTAGAGTTTTATTGCACCCTGCCATTAACGGACTCGAAGCGATGGACAACCCAATGGCGAGGACGAAAAACCGCAATGAATCACTCCTTAGAATTAAACCGTCTTCAGCAAAGTTGACACGAATTCTTTCAAGACGCCATAAACAATGCCGCTCAGCCGCCCAGTTCCCTCACTGGTCTGCAATTGCCATTACCAACTTCTCTGCCCTTGGGTGAAGTTACATAATGGACCTTACGCACTCTCCGGCCTTATCATGTATTAGCAAATGTCGGCGCCACAGCTTCCGCTATCTCACCGACATCATCTCTATTCTGAAGGCCGCGGTTGCGCTCGCCAACCGAGGCACTTGCTAGATGTGCCGGTCAGCCAAAGTCGGCGCGGATATGGCCCGCGACGCCGGCTGCGGTTGCCATCTCGTACATCGCCTTAGCGTCGATGATGCCCGCGATGCTGCCATCCTCGTTGTAACCAACCAGGGGTCCATGAACGATGGCAAACATGATGCATCCGTCCGGGGAGACCGGCTGATGAATCGCTGCGGCCTTTTCGCAGATATAGTCGCCCTTCGAACCTGCATCGTCGTCATAAGCAAAACCGCCTTCAAGGATCACGCCTTCGACAGCGCCGATATGCCCGTGGGGCGGTGCATCCGCACCGGGATCGACCTTCAGAAAAAGCGTGAAGCCACCTGACCTGACATCCACGGTCATAAGCCGATAGTGCGTGCCAGGCATCACCCAGGGTGTCCAGGGGATGGTTTCGGGATCCATAAAGGCAGGGTGTTCGTGTTTGGTCAGTTCCATAGTGGTGCCTTCTGGCGGGGCGCTTTGTTCGTTCATGTGCAATCCTCCCTGATCTGCATGGTAGAAAGGCAATCAGGAATCTGACGTCCAGTCTTTGCGGCAATTGCCTGACTTGCTTAGGGTTGCTACATTTTGATCATGCAAGCTGTCCAACCAGATACACACGCCATCGGCCTGATGCGGTCTGCATGGGGCATAAACTCTCTTTGGCACCGCGAGGCCTCCAATGGCATCGACGCAATCCTGTGGGAACATGATAGCGATGCGCCGACGTCGCTGAGCTGTGGCCTGGGCGATGACCATCTAATCCTGTCACTTCACCTGAGTGGGTTTTCCTTCGCCCATGTGGAACTGGATGGCCGCAGTCGTTGTGCGGGTGCACTGGAACGCGGTTCGTGGATGGTGGTCGACACTGCCGGACACCCCGCGGCGGAAACGGAAGGCAAGTTTTCGCTCCTGCATGTCTATATTCCGAAATCACTGCTGATCAGCACCTGCGCCACCTACGAGATCGACCTGACCCTGCCGCCCCGGGCCGTTTACCAGACCGGCACTTTTACCGACACATCGCTCTCGCGGTCGGCCTTGAGCTTGTCCGAAATCGCTTGCGACACCAGTGCACTGGGGCAACTTCGCACAGACCACGCAGCCCATGATCTTCTGGTGGAATTGATAGGCCTTCTGGCCGGTCAGGCCGATGCAGCCCCCAAACTGCTGAGTCCGACAGCTTTACGGAGGGTACAGAACTTTATCGCAAGCCGCCTCGACCAGCCGATCACGCTCGACGATCTTGCCGCTGCCGCAGGCCTCAGCAAGTTTCACTTCCTGCGCGCCTTCAAGGCCGATCAGGGCAAGACACCAATGGCCGCCCTGCGCGAGATGCGCTTGCGCAAGGCCGAACACCTGCTAATCACAAGCCCCGCCAACATCACCGAGATTGCCCTACAATGCGGCTTTGGCGATCACGGACATTTCTCTACAGCATTCCGCAGCTTTCACGGGCAGAGCCCGTCGAGCTTTCGGGCCAAGGTGAATGGCTGAGCAAACGCACCATCGCCCACCTGCTCCTCGCATGATCTCAACCAGCTGTTCAATAAATCAGCAAAGTAGTAAAAACACTCGTACGTCTTGGCTCGTAATGAGGCGCGTTGGTCCTTGTCAGCTTGGTTCAGTCGGCGACAAGCGCCTCTGGTCATCCATTTCGATATCTCCGATCTCCTTGGTATTGAAAATGAGCAGATCGCAGCTTGCGATAGCGTCTGAATCTCGGAGGGTAGCTCACAGCCAGCACCCGATTATGGGCGCGTTATTTGGATTGACTGACTCCTAGTGCTTGGTCTTCTGGGGATGTCGTATTCGATGCTGCCGGCTCCATAACATCATACCAGAATTTCGAAATGACTTCAGCGATGATTTCCGGGCTATCAGAATATGCAACCAAGGGCGGGTTGGTCCGACCGTATACTTTAAGCAACAGCTCATCGACCATGCCTGCAAGTGCATAAAGGCTAAGTTGGAGTTCTTTCGAGTCCTCAGAAAGCAGCGGGTTCCTTTTGATTACGCGAGAAATCAATTCATCATTTGCGTCGTTTGCCACTTTGCCAATGAGCTGATCTTCGTCTTTAAGCTGGAAAAGGCACCGCATGAGTCCGACATTTTGACGAAAACAGCGTATATAATGTAGGTTGGAAATAAAAATCCGTTCGCGCGTGGAGTGACCGCGGCGCTGCTGGCGGGCACCCTTCCTGACAAAGTCGAAGTATCCTTCAAGCATTTTGGCGACAATTTCAGAGCGCGTTTTGAAATAGCGATAGAAAGTTCCATGAGCCAAGCCGGCACCTTCGCTAATCCTGCTGACGGATAGTGAGTGATAAGTGGTTTCATTCAGCAAGCGGGCCGTTGCCAGGACAAGTTTTTGCTCTGTGCGCACAACCTTGCGTTCCCCCTCCGAGTCGGCGAGGACGGTTTCAAGATATTGACAATAATCGTACATCTTCCGGTTCCCTTGCTGCCGGTACAGAAGAGTCTTCTGGCCTTGAAAAGTCCACACAGTCTTTAGCGAATTGCGCCTGAACCACAAGTTGCAACGCGGCTCTTAAACAGGTGAAATTTTTCCAACCGTATGATTTATATGAAAAAACAAATTCCTTGACTAAAAAATGACAATGTCGTCACTTATAGCCAAGGCATCGGGAGAGTTGGTTGATGAAAGACACTGGCGCGACAATCGAATTTAGAAATGTGCGCAAAGAGTTTGGCGCTTTCACTGCGCTCGACAACTTCTGTCTTGAGGTCGGGGCGGGTGAATTCATGACGCTGCTGGGCCCCAGCGGATCAGGGAAAACTACCGCACTCAATGCACTGGCAGGGTTCATCGACGTGGGCCAGGGGGACATCCTGATCGACGGCATTTCCATCAGGCAAACGCCCACCGAGAAACGAAACATCGGAATGGTGTTTCAAAGCTATTCGCTCTTTCCCCACCGAAATGTTCTCGCCAATGTCAGTTTTCCACTTCAGATGCGCAAAATGCACAAGGCCGAAGTGCGCCAACGCTCAATGAAAGCGCTGGAAATGGTCCAACTGGCAGAACTGGCCCAGCGGATGCCGCACGAGCTTTCAGGTGGTCAGAAACAGCGTGTTGCGATTGCGCGTGCTTTGGTTTTCGAACCTCGTGTGCTGCTGATGGACGAGCCGCTCGGCGCGTTGGATCTCAAGCTGCGTGAATCGCTGCAACTTGAATTGAAGGCCTTACAAAAGCAGATCGGCAGCACCGTCATTTTCGTGACGCACGACCAAGGTGAAGCGCTGACATTGTCAGACCGGATTGCGGTTATGGACCAGGGTGAAATCCAGCAGATTTGCACGCCGCAAGAGCTTTATGACCAGCCCGCTTCAACCTTTATCGCCAACTTCATCGGCTCGAATAACATCCTCAGGGTGGGTGGTGCAGATCAACACTCTATCCAGGTCGAAGGTCTTGGGCGTATCCCGCTGAAGCCAGGTACAGAAAAACCCTATGCGGTTGGGTTAAGGCCGGAACTCATACGCCGGACTGAATCTGACGGGGTGCCTGCGATGGTCGAACAAACCATCTTTTCCGGCGAAGCCATCCGCTACATCGCGCGCACTGAAGACGGCACCGAGATTCTGCTGGTCGAACCCAGGCACCCGGGCGAAGCACCGTTGGCGGCGGGCCAATCTATTGCTTTGGGTTTTGATTTCGAAAACCTGATTTTCTTACCCAAATGACTATTAACAAAGCGGTCTTTGACCGCGCACAACAGGAGATGAAAATGACTATTACACGGCGTAACTTCAACCTCGGCTCTGTGGCCGCTTTGGGTGCCTTGGCCGCCCCCGCGATGGCGCGCGCAGAAGGAACAACCATCGTTGTAAACGGTTCGGGCGGTTCACTGGAAACAGTAATCCGTGACATGTTCGAACTGCCCTTTACCGAGCAGACTGGTATCAAAGTGCGGGCTTCAGCCCCTGTCAGCCTGCCCAAGCTGAAAGCAATGGTCGAATCTGGAAATGTTGAATGGGATCTGACCGAGCTAAACGGCGATGACGTGGTCATTGCGACTAAAAACGGCTGGCTAGAAGAGCTGGATTATTCGATCATCGATCCAGAAGGCCTTTTGCCGGAAATGGCAAAAGAACCAACAGCCTTGGTTCGGGCTTCGTATTCGACTGTCCTTGCTTATCGTACGGACCGTTACGAGGGTGAACAACCTTCCTCTTGGGCCGATTTCTGGGACGTCGAACGTTTCCCTGGGCCCCGTTCGCTTGAAAACTCGCCGAAAGGCACACTTGAATTTGCGCTGCTTGCAGATGGCGTGGCCCCCGAAGATTTGTATCCGCTCGATGTTGAACGGGCGTTGTCCAAACTTGATGAAATCAAAGCCCATATTCCTGTCTGGTGGTCGACCGGCGCGCAGCACGTGCAGTTGTTGATCGACGGTGAAGTTAACATGACCTCCTGCTGGAACGGTCGCATCTCGCCATTGCAAACTGAAGGCAAGCCAGTGGCGATCACCTTTAACGAAGGTGCGTTGATGCTGTCCTACATGGGAATGCCAAAAGGGGCTCCGCATCCAAAAGAAGCGATGGAGTTTCTCAAGTTCCGGCTGAATCCGAAATTGGCCGCAGATTTCGTGAAGGTTGTTCCATACCCGGGCTTTGTCCCTGGCATGTTCGACTATCTCGAACCCGACTTTGTCGAGACCTTGCCAACCGCACCCAAGAATGCTGCGGCCCAATTCAAGTTCAACAGCCAATGGTGGGCGGAAAACCTTGAAGAGGTGACCGAGCGCTGGACGGAATGGACGCTGCTTTAATCTGAAGGATGGTTTGATCGTGAAGGCGAAACAGAATTGGCGGCTCATGGCATTGCTCTTGCCTGCGATAGCCCTGATCTGCGTGTTGTTCCTCAACCCGCTGGTCGGTGTGCTAATCCAAAGCTTTGTTGGCGATGACGGCTTTACGCTAAAGTCTATCAGCAAGCTCTGGACCTCGCGTCTGGCAAGGGTGGTGTTGGAGCGGACGTTCTGGCTTGCCTTCACGGTAACCGTAATATGCTTGCTGGTCGGATATCCGGCAGCCTACTATATGAGCCAGTTGCGCCCTCGAAAACGCGCGATGATAACGTATCTCGTGCTGCTGCCTTTCTGGATTTCGATCCTGATCCGCACCTATACCTGGATTATTCTATTGGGCCGTGAGGGCTTGGTAAACAATGCCCTGCAGTGGTTGGGCCTGACTGAACAACCTGTCCAATTCCTTTATACAAATTTTGCAGTGCACCTTGGCATGGTGCAGATCTTGCTGCCCATCGTTATTTTGCCGACAGTCGCCGGAATGGTGAACATCGACGGTGGCCTGATCAAGGCTGCGCGGGTTATGGGAGCCTCCCCGATACGCGCCTTCTGGTCAGTGTTCTTTCCGTTGTCCCTATCGGGTGCTGCGACGGGCGGCCTG
Source organism: Sulfitobacter noctilucae (assembly GCF_000622365.1). Classification (GTDB taxonomy): domain Bacteria; phylum Pseudomonadota; class Alphaproteobacteria; order Rhodobacterales; family Rhodobacteraceae; genus Sulfitobacter; species Sulfitobacter noctilucae. Next base: position 6,505 of record NZ_JASC01000008.1, read on the forward strand.
ATTTGCTTCATTCTTTCGCTGGGGTTCTACGTCACGCCGACGCTGCTTGGCGGACAAAAAAGCCTGATCATCGCAAACCTGATCGACCTTCAGGTGCATAAAACTCTGAATTGGGGTTTTGCGGCGGCACTGGCGACCGCTCTGTTACTTGCCACCCTTCTGTGCCTGTTGATCTTCTGGTTGGCGACCCGAAACCGTCCTGAATTCGCGACCGGAGGGCTGTCCCGATGATCCGTAAATTGCTCGCGTTCCATTTTTGGCTGGTTGTTCTCTTTCTGCTCGCGCCTCTTATTTTCCTGATCCCCATTTCACTTGGCGAAAGCCAGTTTCTTGAATTCCCACCCAAGCAGCTGTCGCTTCGCTGGTACCGTGAGTTCTTTCAGCAAGAAAGCTGGATGGAGGCACTGTCTTTAAGCTTCAGGGTTGGACTGGGTGCCACCGCACTTAGCGTGATCATCGGTACACTTGCATCCGTTGCCCTTGTGCGGGGGAATTTCCCGGGGCGCAGTATCTTGACTGCTTTATTCATCGCACCGCTTATTGTGCCGACGGTCGTGCTGGCGCTCGGGCTTTACATGGTATTTTTGCGCTGGCAGTTGGTGGATAACACATTGGCGTTGACGCTGGCCCATGCGGTTGTTGCCTTGCCCTATTCCATTCTGTTGGTGTCGTCGAGCTTGCGCAGCTTTGATATGACGATCGAACGAGCGGCACGCACCATGGGGGCCGGCCCATTCAAAGCCTTCATGTTGATAACAACGCCGCACCTAGCCCCCTCCATTTTCGCAGCCTCCGTATTATCGTTCTTTGCCTCATTCGACGAACTAATCATCACTCTTTTCGTATCGGGTGGCCAACAAACCCTCCCTGTCCGGATCTGGAACGATCTAAGCCTCAAAATTGACCCCACAGTGCCCGCCGCGGCGGTGATGCTCACGGCTGTCAGCGCCCTTCTTATGCTCGCCGGTGAAATGGTGCGGCGACGGAACGAAGCGCACAATCAAAACTCACATAACGCAGAAGAATGACAAATGAACAAAAGTGAAATGCCTCTCACGACCCGTGAATCCTGGCCGGACGTTAAAGCAGAGCTTGATCGCCAACGCGCAGACGTTGAAAACATGCCTTTCCCGCGCAATATTGCAGCGCTGGTCAACGATTGCGTGACAGGGCAGCCAGACGCGCCGCTCTGGAATTTCTTTGATGAGACGGAAGGCGGGGTTGCAACCTACGGCCAAGTTGGGCGCGACATAGAAAACATGGCCGCGGGCCTTTATTCACTGGGCATTCAGAAAGGCAGCCACGTTGCCGTGATGCTGCCAAATATTCCCGCCTTCCCGATTGTCTGGCTTGCTCTTGCGCAACTGGGTGCGGTTATGGTGCCGGTCAATATCAACTATACCGGCCGTGAATTAAACTACGTCCTGACGGATTCAGACGCCGCCTTTCTATTGATCCATGAAGACTGTCTTTCCGCCTATCGCGCGCTTGAAGGAGAGGCACCGGTCAAAAACGCGCAATGTGTGACGTTTGGTTCGACAGACGCCAACGATGTGCTGGGCCAGACGGAAAAGAACCTGCTGGAACATGCCGGCCCCCTCCCCAAAGACTTGCCGGAACCGGAACTCGATGATGTCATCAACATTCAGTACACCTCCGGCACTACCGGCTTTCCAAAGGGGTGTCTGCTGACCCATCGCTATTGGCTCACAATATCTTTGGTGGCGTCGCAAAGGGGCGGCCCAGCAGAAGAGATCCATAACGTACTGGCGGCACAACCGTTTTTCTACATGGACCCGCAATGGCTTACGCTCATGACGATGCGTTTGGGCGGCGAAATCTTTGTCGCGCGCCGGGCATCTTCCAGCCGTTTCATGGATTGGGTGCGCCAATTCAAAATTCATTACTGCCTGTTCCCTGAAGTCGTCTATCAACTTCCGGCGCAGGAAAATGATAGTGACAATGATTTGCGGCGCATTTCGATCTTTGGCGTTTCTGGCAGTCAACATGCTGCATTAGAAGAACGCTATGATGTGATTGCACGGGAATCCTTTGGAATGACCGAAGTGGGCGGCGCGCTTTTCATGCCGCGCGAGGCAACACATATGGTGGGGTCCGGTGCTTGCGGCCTGCCCGCGCCCTTCCGCGAAGCCAAAATCATTGATGCGGATGGTGCTGAAGTTGCGGATGGCGAGACAGGCGAGTTGTGCATTCGTGGACCGGGCATCATGCTTGGCTATTACAAGAAACCTGAAGCCAATGACGCCTCGTTCATCGATGGCGGGTGGTTTCGCACAGGCGACCTGTTCAAACGCGACAGCGCCGGTTTCCACACGATTGTTGGTCGCCTCAAGGATATGATCCGCCGCAGCGGCGAGAATATCGCGGCGCGGGAAGTTGAAACCGTACTCGTCGAATTGCCTGAAGTCGTCGAAGCCGCGGCCGTTGGAGTAAAAGACCCGGCCCGTGGTGAAGAAGTCAAAGCCTATATTGTCCTGTCGGACGGAATGTCGCCTGACGATCTGCCGCCAGCAACGATATTCGAACACTGCAGTACACGGCTCGCGGCCTTCAAAATTCCGCGTTACATCGAATACCGCGCTGCGCTCCCCAAAACCCCGTCCGAAAAGATCGCCAAGCAATTGCTGGTGAAGGAAAAACAAGACCTGCGCGCAGGTTCGTTCGACCGTGTGTCTAACGCCTGGCTCTAATCCCAAAAAGGAACTCTACTATGCCCATCGAATATGAGCGCAAAGGCGCTATTGGTTATTTCACGATCCGCAACGGGTCGGTGAACCCCATGACACCAGCCATGCATAAGGAAATGTATGGCCATATGGTGAACTTTCTTACGGACGATGAGGTCAAAGTCGGAATCATGCAGGGTGCCGGCGAACGGGCGTTTTCAGCGGGTGACGATGTGCGTTCCACCTATGCCAAATTCGACACGCCCATGCAGGAACTTGAACACTACTTATCTCCCAAGCATCTGACGAAGGAAGGGGATCCCGATACCTTTTCGTGGTCACGGGATGTCTTGCTGCTGGACCGAAACAAACCGATTATCGGTGCTGTTCGCGGCTACTGCCTTGGCCAAGGGCTGATATATCTCAATCATCTGACAGACATTCGGATTTGCACACCGGATGCGAAGTTTGGCTTCCCCGAAATCTTCTATGGCATGGGAGGCGCCGGTGGCTCTACCCGTCTGACGCGGCAGATGCCGTATGTTCTGGCGATGGAATTGCTGATGACGGGCGATCCGTTAGATGCGGAAGCGGCCCTCCGCGCCAATCTGGTGAACGCTGTCGTAGAGTCCGACCAGTTGATTGCAAAAGCAGAAGCCTATGCCGAGCGCATCGTCCGCCATCCGCTTCTCGCTTTGCGGATCGAGATGCAAGCGACAACGCGCTGTGCAGATATGAGCCGGATCGAAGCGCTGGACTATGTCAAGCAACTGTACCGTATGCAACGTATGGGATACGGCGGTGAAGAGCGGGTCGGAGAATTTCTTTACAAGCCTGAATAGGTTAGGATGTGGTCCAGTCAATGTTGTGGTTCTGCACGGTAATTTAACGTGCCGCGCTTGCGACCGTTAAGTGAAGTGCCGGTGTCAATAAGAGCGCGGTATACTTTAAGCTTGTGCGGATATCTGATTAAGCGTTCTCGTTTTGCTTCCGTTCGTGTCATCGCATTGACTGTAGCAACACCCCACACACCCAGCGGCTCCCGCCAACTCCTTCCAAACCAGCCTACGCGCTAGTCTAGAACAGCGACGACCCCTCGATGAGGTGGGGTCGTTAGTAGGGCAATAGTAGGGGAGCGGAGAGCAACCCAATCCAACTGGATACGACACCTGACCTGCTCCCCCTTGTGTCCGCTAATTTAGGTTAGCTCTGTTCAGGTTTTGGTCCTCTTCTGACCTGTTATCATATTCAGCTGGCGTCATGCCAGCGAGGCTTGTGTGTGGGCGGTGGTTGTTGAAGTCATTACGCCACGCTGAGATCGGTCTGCGGGCATGGCGCAGGTTGTCGAACAGATGTTCGTTCAGGCATTCATCCCGCATTCTGCCGTTGAAGCTTTCCACAAAGCCGTTCTGCATTGGTTTGCCGGGGGCAATATAATGCCAGTCGACCTTGCGGTCTTCCTGCCATTTCAGGATCGCATTCGAAGTTAGTTCTGTGCCGTTGTCGCTGACCACCATGCAGGGGTAGCCACGCATCTCAGCAATGCGGTCCAGTTCACGAACCACACGGTTGCCTGAGAGCGATGTGTCGACCACGGCAGCAAGACATTCGCGGCTGAAGTCGTCTATCACGTTCAGAATGCGGAACCTGCGGCCACATGACAGGCTGTCAGACACAAAGTCCGAGGACCACCGCTGGTTCGGCCCCTGCGGGATCGCCCCTTTCGGCAGATTGCGTTGCAATCGCCTGGCGGGCAGTGATCGGTGCTCTGGTGCCGACTGCGCGCTTGCGTCCGCCCCGTTTA
>NZ_JASC01000009.1 GCF_000622365.1 Sulfitobacter noctilucae
CTGATGCCTGTGGAAGACGTGTTCTCGATCTCCGGCCGTGGTACGGTTGTGACCGGCCGTGTCGAGCGTGGCGTGATCAACGTGGGCGACGAAATCGAAATCGTGGGTATCCGCGACACCAAGAAGACCACATGTACCGGCGTGGAAATGTTCCGCAAGCTGCTGGACCGTGGTGAAGCGGGCGACAACATCGGCGCTCTGCTGCGTGGTGTGGACCGTGAAGGTGTTGAGCGTGGCCAGGTGCTGTGTAAGCCCGGCTCCGTGAACCCGCACACGAAGTTCGAAGCCGAAGCCTATATCCTGACCAAGGAAGAGGGTGGCCGTCACACGCCGTTCTTTGCGAACTACCGTCCACAGTTCTACTTCCGGACAACAGACGTCACCGGCACCGTTCAGCTGCCCGAGGGCACTGAAATGGTGATGCCTGGCGACAACCTGAAGTTCGACGTAGAGCTGATCGCGCCCATCGCGATGGAGCAGGGCCTGCGCTTCGCGATCCGCGAAGGTGGCCGGACTGTCGGCGCGGGCGTGGTTTCCAAAATCACCGAGTGATTTGAGAAACACACCGCGTGGGCGGCACGGGGTGGCTGGCGACATTGGCCAAGGCCAATGCACCGGGAATCCCCCGCCGCAACACCCGGTTGCTACTGAGAAACAAAGGCCGCTCCATCCGGGGCGGCCTTTTTGCATTGCATCCTGTCTTCATACCTAGCCAAGCCGCATGCTAGAAGGGCGTAAGCAAACGGAAAGGGATCACAGAATGTCAGACAGCTCGTTTCCCGATCCGCAGGTCAGGCACCCCATTGTGACTGCCGACGGCACGCCGCATGCGGGCACTGTGTTTCTTTCGGCGGTCCTGGACCACCCGCGCATTGAAGTCGGCGTTTACAGCTACGCCAGCGCGCACCAGGCGCCCTCAAATTGGGCCGCGCATTTGGCCCCCTATCTTTATGACTTCAGCCCGGAGCGGTTGCTGATTGGCAAGTTCTGTCAGATCGCGGATGGCGTGACCTTTGTGACGGCCTCGGCCAATCACCGATATGACGGTGTTTCGAGTTTTCCCTTCGCGGTCTTCGGCAGCGGTCCGATTGAGGGCCGTGCCTCTATGCCGGAACCTGGGCCGGATACGATAATTGGCCACGATGTCTGGATCGGGCAAGGCGCGCGTATTTTGCCCGGTGCGGTGCTTGGGAATGGGGTGATTGTCGGGGCCGGTGCAGTGGTCAGCGGGCAGGTGCCAGCCTATAGTATTGTCGCCGGAAACCCGGCTCGGGTCGTGCGGTCCCGTTTCAACGCGGCAGATGTCGCGCGCCTGAACATCATTGCCTGGTGGGACTGGCCGATTGCGAAAATACTTGAGTATGAACCCCTGATCAGCGGGACAGATGTAACTGCGTTAGAGGCAGTTTCGGCGGAATAACGGGCGGTTGGCCTTAGCTTGCCGTAACCTCTAGTACAGCTGAGCGCGTAGCGCCTGCGAGTGAGCTTTGGAACGATCTATGCCTTCTGACAGCTGACGAAATATGCGCAATTACAGTGCTCAAACTTTTACGTGAAGTCTGTTGTTAACTGCCTAAGTTCATTAACCGTTTTGGCTTATGCTTCATATTTGTCGGAGGACAGGAGATAGATCGCGGGAACCTAATAGCGCGGATCGATCAAAGCGATTCTCCGTCAGTAAATTGTACTTTTGTTCAAGCACGTCGTAACGACGTTTCGGTTCATCTCGACAAGATGCCGGATGAACAGCCAAAAAAGCCCCCGCGTTTTGCGGGAGCTTTTTGATAGGCGTTCGAGCCAAGGAGCGTTTACGCAGCGCGTTTGTTGATGCCGCCTGTGGCGATTTCGGTCATGCGGCGATCACCGTCGTATGTCTCATCCAGCTGTGCTTTCAAAATGGCGGCATCTTCGTTTAGACCCAACCGGTTGGCGAAAGCCACCAAGCAACCGTACCCGGCGAGAGCGTAGTGCACCATGCGCTGATACTGCGTGATCGCCATCGCGTCTCGGGTAGCGTCGCCGCCGAAGTCGGCGTCTATGACATGCGCGTGGACTTCCTTTACGAGGCCCTCCATCCCTTTGCAGTGCTCGCCTTCGGGATCAATGTCATGGGTGGCACAAAGAGATTTCAGCTTGTCCATGCCAGTTGCGATACCATTGGAACCGGCGATCAAAGCTTCGCTGAGTTCTTTGTCAGACGCGGCGCGGCCCAATTCTGTCGTTGCGTCCAAAGACTGTTTGCAAGCGCTGTAGAGGTCTTGAAGTTGGTCTTTGTATACGTCTTCGAGTGAGTTAAGTGTCATGTTTTATCTCCTATTCGCGTTCAGTCGCGTTGGGGAAAGAACCGCTCAACTGCGCTAATGTTCCTGAAAAATGCATCAGGGCGCGATCTGCTCTTGATCGTGGGGGCATTTGCGACTACCCAACCCATCGGCATAGGGGTTTAGCTCAGTTGGTAGAGCATCGGTCTCCAAAACCGAGGGTCGTGGGTTCGAGTCCCTCAGCCCCTGCCACTTTCCACCATATTTGGTATTGCGTCGCGCCTGAGTGGGCTCGCCTGAGGCGCGCTGGATAGATGGCATTTATCACATTCTGGCCATATTCCCGCCGCGAATGGGTCTGAAACTTTCGTTACTCCAAGTTGAAAAAGAGCCGAGAGAAACGAAGATGCCGACAGAGATGCAGAGCAATCAGAAGAAGAATGGGACAGCCCGGCCTGTGTCCGAGCTTGATCCGCAGTCGCTTGCAGCCATCCGCGGGTTGCTGGAGGCGGAGCCGCCCGTCACCGCGCAGCCGGTGGCCGAGCGACAGGCAGAGCAGGCGGCCCGTGGCATGCCGGACGACACGCCACCGACTCGCCGCGAGCAGCCCGTGCCAAGCCGCACGGCGGAGCAGGTCGCAAGCCCCGTCAACAAGCCTGCCAAGGCAACCACGACGTCTGGAATCAAATCTTCGCTCACGTCCTACCGTCCAACTCCCAAGCATATTGCATTGGCTGGCTTTGCTCTGCTCGTCCTCTTCCGGCCCTGGTTGGTCGTCGGTCTGCTGTTTCTGAGCCTCTTTGTAATGGTGGGCGTATTTCTCATTCTCGGCTATGACGGGTTCTGGCGTCGTGCGATGGGTCTGGCCCGTTGGTATGCCAAACGCCGTCCGAGCCGCGCCGCTGAACTGCATCGCAAGCTCGACAATTTTGCCATGAAATGGGATGCGATTCTGGATCGCTTTCCCGAAGGTTCGGTGGATGGATTGTACCTGCCTGATTTCGGTGATTTGGCCACAGCCGATGCGCGCCATGACAAAGCCTTGGACCGTCGGTTTGCCGATATGCAAAGCAGCGACGCCTGACCGGCAAGAGGGCAGGCCGCTGATCAGTCTTGAAACCCTAGCCCACTGCGGTTAGATGCGCGGTACAGGCATTAGGTAGGACAACAACATGGCGATGACCAATCCACTTCAGTTTATCCAGCAGGTGCGTGCTGAGGTTGGCAAAGTTGTCTGGCCTACACGACGCGAAGTGATGTTGACCACAATCATGGTCTTTATCCTCGCGGCTTTGACTGCAGTGTTCTTTGCCATCGTCGATATCATCATCCGCAGCGGCCTTCAGGGCCTGCTTGGGATGTTTGGCTAACCCACTTTGTGGGAGGCTACCGGGCCAAAAAGCCATAGACAGGCTTGAATCCTGATCGCCCAGCCGTTATTGCCCAATCCAGACCTGATGAGGCGTGCGGCGAATCGAGCCCGCGCGCCCTTTTTTATTCAGGTGGAATCACAGGATCAGATGGCAGGGCAGTTGGCCCCGCGCATCGCAAGCAGGGACAAGAAATTCACATGGCAAAGCGTTGGTATTCGGTCAGTGTCCTGTCCAATTTCGAGAAAAAGATCGCCGAGCAGATCCGCACCAATGTGGAAGAGCACGGGTTGGAAGACCAGATTGACGAGGTTTTGGTGCCGACCGAAGAGGTCATCGAAATCCGTCGCGGCAAGAAGGTTACAACTGAGCGCCGCTTCATGCCGGGCTATGTGCTGGTGCACATGGAAATGTCCGACCAGGGCTACCACCTGATCAACTCGATCAACCGCGTTACTGGTTTTCTGGGCCCTCAAGGGCGTCCGATGCCAATGCGCGATGCAGAGGTGCAGGGCATCCTTGGCCGTGTGCAGGAAGGCGAAGACGCGCCACGCACGCTTATCCACTTTGAAGTGGGCGAGAAGGTTAAGGTTGGCGACGGTCCGTTTGAAGACTTCGACGGCATGATCGAAGAAGTCGACGACGAGGCGCAGCGCCTAAAAGTGTCCGTGTCGATCTTTGGTCGCGAGACTCCGGTAGAGCTGGAGTTCACTCAGGTGATCAAACAAAGCTGACGCGAAAGCAAACAGCCCGGAGGGGATGTTTGGTGTGACAAAAAAAGGTAGGGTTTCCTGCCTTTTTTATTGGTCCTCGGGTGCCTTGTAGTTGTCATGTGGCAGGCTGCTTTTATCGCAAAGTCGCAAAGGTGAACGCCAGTCACAGGGCGATCTTTGGCAATACCGTCACTTTGCATGAAACTCTTCGCTGTCTGGCAACGTTGTTGCATCAATCAGGCGGGCACACCGCACGCCGTCAGACACGGAGACTACAATGCACAAGCACATTTTTGCAGCAGTTCTTGCCACCACCGCTCTTACCGCACCGGCCTTTGCTGATGGACATGCGGGCACCATGGGATACGCACTAGCTAACGATGGTGCGACGCTGGTGACAATGGCGAGCATCGCAGCACCGGGAGATGCGGAGACTTTTCCGCTCGAGACCCCATTGCGTGCGATCGCCTATCGTCCGGTCACAGGTCAGCTGCTTGGCTTTGCGAATGGCTCGATCTTCGAGATTGACGCAACATCGGGTGCCCTGACCGATCTGGGTGCCACATTCATGGAAGATGCCACGATTGGCGAGGGTCCTGTCGCGTTTGATTTTAACAACGCGATTGATGCCGTGCGTGCGGTCGGTGCGGATGGGAGCAATCTGGTCTACTTCCCCGACGGCTTCGGTAATGGCGACGAGCGGGCCAATTCCGTCCGCCGCTTTACAGATGCGTTCTATGTTGATGGCGATGCGTCTGCCGGTGCAGAGCCACGTATCTTCGCCAACGCCTATACCAATGCGATCTCTGGTGCGACGGCAGGATCAACGGCGCAATACGCCATCGATGCCGAAGCCGACGCGCTGGTGACCTTGGCTAATAATGCAGGCGAGCTTGCGACTGTTGGCGCTTTGACTGTTGATGGAGAGGCTGTGGACGTTACCGAAGCTGGCGGTTTTGACATTGTGTCGCCTGAAGAAGGGTCAGACATGGCCTATGCGGTTTTGCAGATTGAGGGACAGGACAGCGCGGGACTCTATGCTGTTGATCTGTCCACCGGCGCACTGACCAGCCTTGCTGATCTGGGCATGGGCGGTTTTTCAGGCTTTGCGGTGTCGCAGGGCATGTAAATAGTCCGCACCGTAAAATGCGGTGCGGAGAAATCCTTTACACTATCGCTCTTCCTGTCGCCGGGCCGGGGGAGCGTTTTTCGTTTTGCTTCTGTGACCAGCTTGCTCAACGCTCTTGCATTGTTTCCCTTCTGTCTATACCTCCCCCCAATCGCCCGCAAAGGCGATTCACCATAGTGGGAGGCGCGCGTGCCGCGGCACGCAGACCAGACCACGCAACACATGGCTCAAGGGTCGCGACCCGAGAGCGTTGAAAAGGAGAAGGCCAATGGCCAAGAAACTCGTCGGTACGATGAAGTTGCAGATTAAAGCGGGGCAAGCCAACCCGTCCCCGCCCGTCGGTCCAGCATTGGGTCAGCGCGGCATCAACATCATGGAATTCTGTAAGGCGTTCAACGCCAAGACAGCGGACCTGGAGCCGGGCGCACCTTGCCCGACCGTGATCAGCTACTATCAGGACAAGTCCTTCAACATGGACATCAAGACGCCACCTGCGTCCTACTACCTGAAAAAAGCGGCCAAGATCAACTCTGGTGCCAAGACGCCATCGCGCGAAACCGTGGGCACAGTCACCGCCAAGCAGCTGCGTGAGATCGCAGAAGCTAAGATGGTCGATCTGTCCGCCAACGATGTTGAGCAGGCCATGAAAATCATTCTGGGCTCTGCCCGGTCTATGGGCATTGAGGTGAAGTAAGATGGCAAAACTTGGAAAACGCACCGCTGCGGCCCGTGAAGCATTCGCAGGCAAAGAAGATGTGACCGTCGAAGAAGCGGTTGCACTGATCAAAGCCAACTCGAAGGTCAAGTTCGACGAGACCATCGAGATTGCGATGAACCTTGGCGTTGACCCACGTCACGCAGACCAGATGGTCCGCGGTGTGGTGGGCCTGCCGAACGGTACAGGCAAAACGATGCGCGTTGCTGTGTTCGCACGCGGTCCGAAAGCCGAAGAGGCGCAGGCTGCTGGTGCCGACATTGTTGGCGCAGAAGACCTGATGGAAACGGTTCAGTCCGGCAAGATCGACTTTGATCGTTGCATCGCGACACCTGACATGATGCCTATCGTGGGTCGTCTGGGCAAAGTTCTTGGCCCACGCAACCTGATGCCGAACCCCAAGGTCGGCACGGTGACGATGGATATCAAAGAAGCCGTTGAAGCCGCCAAAGGTGGCCAGGTGCAGTTCAAAGCCGAAAAAGGTGGCGTTGTTCACGCGGGCATCGGCAAACTGTCCTTTGACGAAGCCAAGTTGGTTGAAAACGTACGCGCCTTTGTTGGTGCCGTTGCCAAAGCCAAGCCGGCAGGCTCCAAAGGTACCTATATGAAAAAGATCAACCTGAGCTCCACAATGGGCCCAGGCGTATCTGTGGCCGTGGATAACGCTGCTGCGGAGTGAATTTTTCGCTGATGAAATTAGGAAGGGCTGCGAGAAATCGCGGCCCTTTTTCGTTTGTAGCGGGGGCCGGATCGGCAAGCCGCGCTAAGGGGGATGCCGGAATGAAGCGTTCATATGATGCCGCACCGGACCCGTTCGCGCTCTGGCTCAACCGGGTGGGGCGGTTCCTGTTGGCCGCCTTGTTCATCTTGGGCGCGTTACAAAAGATCGTAGACCCCGCGCCGGTTATGGAGATGTTGGGAAGTATTGGCGTGCCCGAACAGGCGGTATGGCTGGTGGCCCTGTTCAACTTTGCGGCAGGGGTGGCGCTGATCTTGGGGTTTGCGCTGCGGCCGTTGACGTTGACGCTTGCCCTTTACTGTATGGCGACCAGTTATTTCCACTTCCTGCCTGATGATCCGTGGCAAATGTCGATCGTCGTGAAAAACTGGGCTATCGCCGGGGGCTTGTTGTGCCTTGCAGGGCAGCCGCAACATGCCGCCCACGTATAGGATCATTGACTGAGCCCGCCAGACGTGCATGATGATGCTTGGTCACCTTTGGATAGAAAACAGGGGTTGGCACTTCCCGCTCAAGCCGTTAATCCACACAGCAAGCATGTGAGCGCGATTCGTCGCGCTTTTGTGCTTTTCGTCCGAGACGGTGGGTGAGGGGGTTATTTCCTCATAATTCCTGCCTGAGACGGGAGTGGTAGAATTTCTTCGGATGCGCCCTTTGTGGCTCTCCGCAGTGACACGCGCCGAACCCCGTAAGGACCCGAAATGTCGGGACACTACTTGTCTCGGCAAAAATGAGCCGGAGGGGCAACCCTCCCTTACTGGAGTGAAACTGTGGATAGAGCACAAAAAGAACAGTTGGTCGACGAACTCGGCCAGATCTTTGAAAGCTCTGGCGTCGTTGTGGTATCTCACTACGTCGGTTTGACAGTTGCTGAAATGCAGGACCTTCGCGCGCGTGCTCGTGACGCAGGCGGGGCCGTGCGTGTTGCCAAGAACAGGCTCGCCAAGATCGCCCTTGAGGGAAAGTCATGCGCAAGCATCGCCGACCTTCTGACGGGTATGACCGTTCTGACCTATTCTGAGGATCCTGTGGCTGCGGCCAGGGTTGCTCAGGAGTTCGCCAAGGAAAACGACAAGTTCGTGATCTTGGGCGGTGCTATGGGTGAGAACGCTCTGGACGTCGCCGGTGTTGAATCCGTGTCCAAGATGCCTTCGCGGGAGGAGCTTATCTCCACCATCGCGGGTATGCTGGGCGCACCTGCATCCAACATCGCCGGGGCCATTGGCGCACCTGCAAGCAACATTGCATCCATCCTGTCCACGATCGAGGACAAGGCTGCTTAAGGCATATCGTCAAGCTGGCGTGTTGAAACAACACGTTGGAACACACATATTGTTAACGGAAAGAGCTAAACATGGCTGATCTGAAGAAACTGGCAGAAGAGATCGTTGGTCTGACACTGCTTGAAGCACAAGAACTGAAGACAATCCTCAAGGATGAGTACGGCATCGAGCCCGCCGCTGGTGGCGCTGTGATGATGGCTGGTCCTGCTGACGGTGCCGGTGGCGCTGCAGAAGAGAAAACCGAATTTGACGTCGTTCTGAAGAACGCGGGCGCATCCAAGATCAACGTGATCAAGGAAGTGCGCGGCATCACCGGTCTTGGCCTGAAAGAAGCCAAGGATCTGGTCGAAGCTGGCGGCAAAATCAAGGAAGGCGTCGACAAAGCCGAAGCCGAAGACGTCAAAGCGAAGCTGGAAGCAGCTGGCGCGGAAGTCGAGCTGGCCTAAGCCGGACGATCAGGGGCACGTTTTCTTTTGAGGAAAACGGACCGGACTTTTCGACAAAGTCCGCTGTTCCCGTAGAAAATTTTGGCTGGACGGGGAGGAATCCTTGTCCAGCCAAACCTGTCTTGAAAGGTGCTTTGCGAACCAAAGCATCCTTCTGGAAAGGTCCAAAGGTCGGAAGGCGTGCGGTGGGACGCATGCCAGCATAGACCGGATTGATCCGCTCTGATGAACGCACCGCGGCCCCGGCGGTGGCGTTCAGGCAAGAGATACGAAAGGTATTACGACACATGGCACAAACCTTCCTTGGCCAGAAGCGTCTCCGTAAATATTATGGCAAAATCCGCGAAGTGCTGGAAATGCCGAACCTGATTGAGGTTCAAAAATCTTCCTACGACCTGTTCCTGAACTCCGGCGATGCCGAGACGCCCACCGATGGTGATGGCATTCAGGGCGTTTTCCAATCGGTTTTCCCGATCAAGGATTTCAACGAAACCTCTATTCTCGAGTACGTCAAGTACGAGCTTGAAAAGCCCAAGTACGACGTTGAGGAATGCCAGCAACGCGACATGACATACAGCGCGCCGCTTAAGGTGACCCTCCGTCTGATCGTGTTCGAAGTGGACGAGGACACCGGCGCGAAGTCCGTTAAGGATATCAAGGAACAAGACGTGTTCATGGGCGACATGCCTCTGATGACGCCGAACGGCACGTTCATCGTGAACGGCACCGAGCGTGTGATCGTTTCCCAGATGCACCGCTCTCCCGGCGTGTTCTTTGACCACGACAAAGGCAAGACCCACTCTTCGGGCAAGCTTCTCTTCGCCTGCCGCATTATCCCGTATCGCGGCTCTTGGCTGGACTTTGAATTCGACGCCAAGGACATCGTCTTTGCGCGGATTGACCGCCGCCGCAAACTGCCTGTGACCACCCTGCTTTATGCGCTGGGGCTGGACCAGGAAGCGATCATGGACGCCTATTACAACACGGTGACCTACACGCTGCAGAAGAAGAAGGGCTGGGTTGCACCGTTCTTCCCTGACCGCGTGCGGGGCACGCGACCGACCTATGATATCGTTGATGCAAAATCTGGCGAAGTCCTGTTCGAGCAGGGCAAGAAAGTCACGCCTCGCGCTGTGAAGCAGCTGATTGATGCGGGCGAAGTGACCGAACTGCTCCTGCCTTTCGATCACATTCAGGGCAAGTTTGTCGCTAAGGACATCATCAACGAAGAAACCGGCGCGATCTATGTCGAGGCTGGTGACGAGCTTACGCTTGAGTACGACAAGGACGGCGATCTGATCGGCGGCACGGCCAAGGAATTGGTTGATGCGGGCATTACCGAGATCCCGCTGTTGGACATCGATAACGTCAATGTCGGCCCCTACATGCGCAACACCATGGCGAACGACAAGAACATGAACCGCGACACCGCGCTCATGGACATTTACCGCGTCATGCGTCCTGGCGAGCCGCCCACCGTTGAGGCCGCGTCGAACCTGTTCGACACGCTGTTCTTTGATTCAGAGCGCTATGACCTCTCTGCCGTTGGTCGTGTGAAAATGAACATGCGCCTTGATTTGGATGCCGAAGACACGCAGCGCACTCTGCGCCGCGAAGACATCGTCGCCTGTATCAAAGCATTGGTTGATCTGCGCGATGGCCGCGGTGACATCGACGACATTGACCACCTTGGTAACCGTCGCGTGCGGTCCGTTGGTGAGCTGATGGAAAACCAGTACCGCGTTGGCCTGCTGCGCATGGAGCGTGCGATCAAGGAGCGGATGTCGTCCGTCGAGATCGACACGGTTATGCCGCAAGACTTGATCAACGCAAAACCAGCCGCTGCTGCGGTACGTGAATTCTTCGGCTCTTCTCAGCTGTCGCAGTTCATGGACCAAACCAACCCGCTGTCCGAGGTTACGCACAAGCGTCGCCTCTCCGCGCTTGGACCTGGCGGTCTGACACGTGAGCGTGCGGGCTTTGAGGTACGCGACGTACACCCGACCCACTATGGCCGGATGTGTCCGATTGAAACGCCGGAAGGTCCGAACATTGGTCTGATCAACTCGCTTGCGACCTTCGCCCGCGTGAACAAATACGGCTTTATTGAAACGCCTTACCGCGTGGTCAAGGACAGCACCGTCACGGACGAAGTGCACTATATGTCCGCGACCGAAGAAATGCGTCATACGGTGGCGCAGGCGAACGCATCGCTGGATGTGAACGGCAAGTTCACCAACGAGATGGTGAACACACGCCGCTCCGGTGATTATACGCTCGCACCTACCGAAAGCGTTGATCTGATTGACGTATCGCCCAAGCAGTTGGTCTCTGTTGCGGCCTCGCTCATTCCGTTCCTTGAGAACGATGACGCCAACCGTGCTTTGATGGGATCGAACATGCAACGTCAGGCGGTGCCATTGCTGCAAGCGGAAGCTCCGCTGGTCGGCACAGGTATCGAAGAAGTTGTGGCACGGGATTCCGGTGCGGCCTACATGGCGAAACGTGCCGGTGTCATCGACCAAGTCGATGCGTCGCGGATCGTTATCCGCGCGACCGAAGACCTTGAGTTGGGCGACGCGGGTGTGGATATCTACCGCATGCGCAAATTCCAGCGCTCCAACCAGAACACCTGCATTAACCAGCGTCCGCTGGTGCGTGTGGGCGAGACGGTGACAAAGGGTCAGGTGATTGCCGATGGTCCGTCCACGGACATGGGTGAGCTGGCGCTTGGCAAAAACGTGGTTGTCGCGTTTATGCCTTGGAACGGTTACAACTACGAAGACTCCATCCTGATCTCCGAGCGGGTTTCCCGTGACGACGTCTTCACCTCGATCCACATCGAGGAATTCGAAGTCGCTGCACGTGACACAAAGCTGGGGCCTGAGGAAATCACACGCGATATTCCGAACGTCGGTGAAGAAGCGCTGCGCAACCTCGACGAGGCGGGCATCGTCTACATCGGCGCGGACGTTGAGCCGGGCGATATTCTGGTCGGCAAGATCACACCAAAAGGCGAAAGCCCGATGACGCCGGAAGAGAAGCTCTTGCGCGCCATCTTTGGTGAGAAAGCGTCTGACGTGCGTGACACCTCCCTTCGGGTGAAGCCGGGTGATTTTGGTACGGTCGTAGAAGTGCGCGTCTTTAACCGCCATGGTGTGGAAAAAGACGAGCGTGCGCTGCAGATCGAGCGGGAAGAAGTCGAACGTCTGGCACGTGACCGCGATGATGAGATGGCTATTCTGGACCGGAACATCTTTGCGCGTCTGCGCGATATGATCGTGGGTAAGGTTGCGGTGAAAGGTCCGAAAGGCGTTTCTCCGAACAGCCAGATCACCGATGATATGCTGGACAACGTTCTGACCCGTGGTCAGTGGTGGCAGCTTGCCCTCGAAGACGAGGACGACGCAAAAATCGTCGAGGCGTTGAACGAGCAGTACGAGATCCAGAAGCGGACCTTGGATGCACGTTTCGACGACAAAGTCGAAAAAGTGCGCCGTGGTGATGATCTGCCTCCGGGTGTGATGAAGATGGTCAAAGTGTTCGTCGCGGTGAAACGCAAGCTGCAACCGGGCGACAAGATGGCCGGCCGTCACGGCAACAAAGGTGTTATTTCCAAAGTTGTACCGATGGAAGATATGCCGTTCCTTGCGGACGGTACGCCGGTCGATTTCTGTCTGAACCCACTTGGTGTGCCATCGCGTATGAACGTCGGTCAGATTCTTGAGACGCACATGGGCTGGGCCGCACGCGGTCTGGGCCTGAACGTCGACGAGGCGCTGCAAGAGTACAAACGCTCGGGCGATCTGACACCGGTCCGCGAAGCGATGAGCATTGCGTACGGCGAAGATGTGTATGCCGAAGGTCTGGAAGGCATGGATGAGGACACATTGTTGGAAGCAGCTGGCAATGTCACACGCGGTGTGCCGATTGCGACGCCGGTTTTCGACGGTGCCAAGGAGCTGGACGTGAACGATGCGCTGACACGCGCGGGCTTTGACACATCCGGCCAGTCGGTTCTGTTTGATGGCCGCACGGGCGAGCAGTTTGCCCGCCCTGTGACAGTCGGCGTCAAGTATCTGCTGAAACTGCACCACCTTGTGGACGACAAAATCCACGCGCGCTCGACTGGTCCATACTCGCTGGTCACCCAGCAGCCATTGGGCGGTAAGGCGCAGTTCGGTGGTCAGCGCTTTGGTGAGATGGAGGTCTGGGCTCTTGAGGCGTATGGCGCTGCATACACCCTGCAGGAAATGCTGACTGTGAAATCGGATGACGTCGCGGGCCGGACCAAGGTCTATGAAAGCATCGTCAAGGGCGAGGATAACTTCGAAGCGGGTATTCCGGAGAGCTTTAACGTTCTCGTTAAGGAAGTGCGCGGCCTCGGCCTGAATATGGAACTCCTGGATGCGGAGGAAGATGAGTAACGCCAAAACTCATCTAGGCGGGTTGGGCAATCTTGCCCGATCCGCGCCTCCCCCCAATTCAAGGATTTGAAAATGAACCAGGAACTGACAAACAACCCGTTCAACCCCGTCGCTCCGATGAAGACGTTCGACGAGATCAAGGTTTCCTTGGCCTCGCCAGAGCGTATCTTGTCGTGGTCGTTCGGTGAGATCAAGAAGCCAGAAACCATCAACTACCGGACGTTCAAGCCTGAGCGTGACGGCCTGTTCTGTGCGCGTATCTTTGGCCCGATCAAAGACTATGAATGTCTGTGCGGCAAATACAAGCGCATGAAGTATCGTGGCGTTGTCTGCGAAAAATGTGGTGTCGAAGTCACGCTACAAAAGGTTCGCCGCGAGCGGATGGGCCACATCGAGCTGGCGTCGCCGGTCGCGCACATCTGGTTCCTGAAATCACTGCCGTCCCGGATCGGTCTCATGCTCGACATGACACTGCGTGATCTGGAACGTGTGCTGTATTTCGAAAACTACGTCGTAATTGAGCCGGGCCTTACGGACCTCACCTACGGTCAGATGATGACCGAAGAAGAGTATATGGATGCGCAGGATGCCTTTGGCATGGATGCCTTCACCGCCAACATCGGTGCCGAAGCGATCCGCGAGATGCTTGCCGCGATTGATCTGGAGGCCGAGGCCGACCAGCTGCGCGAAGAGCTGAAAGAAGCTACAGGCGAGTTGAAGCCTAAGAAGATCATCAAGCGCCTGAAGGTGGTTGAGTCCTTCCTTGAATCCGGCAACCGCCCCGAGTGGATGGTTCTGACCGTGATCCCCGTGATCCCGCCAGAACTGCGCCCATTGGTGCCGCTGGACGGCGGTCGCTTCGCGACGTCTGACCTCAACGACCTCTATCGTCGTGTGATCAACCGGAACAACCGTCTGAAGCGTCTGATCGAGTTGCGTGCGCCCGATATCATCGTGCGTAACGAAAAGCGGATGTTGCAGGAATCTGTCGATGCCTTGTTCGACAACGGCCGTCGCGGTCGTGTGATTACGGGTGCTAACAAGCGTCCGCTGAAATCACTGTCCGACATGCTGAAGGGTAAGCAGGGTCGTTTCCGTCAAAACCTTTTGGGTAAGCGCGTCGACTTCTCTGGCCGTTCTGTGATTGTGACGGGTCCAGAACTAAAGCTGCATCAATGCGGTTTGCCGAAAAAGATGGCTCTCGAACTGTTCAAGCCGTTTATCTACAGTCGGCTTGAAGCCAAAGGCCTGTCTTCCACAGTGAAGCAGGCCAAGAAGCTGGTCGAAAAAGAACGTCCAGAAGTCTGGGATATCCTCGACGAAGTTATCCGCGAGCACCCTGTCATGCTGAACCGTGCGCCTACGCTGCACCGTCTTGGCATTCAGGCGTTTGAGCCGGTTCTGATTGAAGGTAAAGCGATCCAGCTGCACCCGCTGGTTTGTTCCGCCTTTAACGCGGACTTTGACGGTGACCAGATGGCGGTTCACGTGCCGCTGTCGCTTGAAGCACAGCTTGAAGCGCGCGTTCTGATGATGTCCACGAACAACGTTCTATCGCCTGCAAACGGCGCACCGATCATTGTTCCTTCGCAGGATATGATCTTGGGCCTGTATTACACCACGCTTGAGCGTGAAGGTATGAAGGGCGAAGGCAAAGTATTCGGTACCGTCGACGAAGTGCAACACGCACTCGACGCGGGCGAAGTACACTTGCACTCCAAGATCAAGGCGCGGATCAAGCAGATCGACAACGAAGGCAACGAAGTGCTGGTGCGCTTTGACACAACGCCCGGCCGTGTCCGTCTGGGTGCGATGCTGCCGCTGAATGCGAAAGCACCATTCGATCTGGTCAACCGCTTGCTGCGTAAGAAAGAAGTGCAGCAGGTCATTGATACGGTCTACCGCTACTGTGGTCAGAAAGAATCCGTCATCTTCTGTGATCAGATCATGACAATGGGTTTCCGCGAAGCCTTCAAGGCCGGTATTTCCTTCGGTAAGGACGACATGCTGATCCCTGACAGCAAATGGCCGCTGGTTGAAGAAACGCGTGAGCAGGTGAAGGACTTTGAACAGCAGTACATGGATGGCCTGATCACTCAGGGTGAAAAGTACAACAAAGTTGTCGACGCCTGGTCGAAGTGTAACGACAAGGTCACCGACGCGATGATGGGTTCGATCTCCGCTGAGAAGCGGGACGAGAGCGGTGCCGAAATGGAGCCGAACTCGGTTTACATGATGGCCCACTCCGGTGCGCGTGGTTCTGTCACGCAGATGAAGCAGTTGGGCGGTATGCGCGGCCTGATGGCCAAGCCGAACGGCGACATCATCGAGACACCGATCATATCGAACTTTAAAGAAGGTCTGACCGTTCTCGAGTACTTCAACTCTACCCACGGTGCCCGTAAGGGTCTGTCGGATACGGCTTTGAAGACTGCGAACTCCGGTTACCTGACACGTCGTCTGGTGGACGTGGCGCAGGATTGCATCGTGCGTATGCACGACTGTGGCACCGACATGGCGATTACTGCAGAAGCAGCTGTGAACGACGGTGAGGTTGTTTCCTCATTGGCGGAGCGTCTGTTGGGCCGTGTGATTGCCGACGACATCACTGTGCCGGGCACGGATGAAGTCATCGCGACAGCCGGGACCATTATCGACGAACGTCTGGCAGATCTCATTGACGAGGCCGCGGTGCAGTCCACACGCATCCGCTCCCCTCTGACCTGTGAGGCCGAAGAGGGCGTTTGTGCCATGTGCTATGGTCGTGACCTTGCTCGCGGTACGCTGGTGAACCAAGGTGAAGCGGTGGGTATCATCGCGGCGCAGTCGATTGGTGAGCCGGGTACACAGCTGACGATGCGGACATTCCACATCGGCGGCGTTGCCCAGGGTGGCCAGCAGTCATTCCTCGAAGCATCGCAGGAAGGCAAAATCGTGTTTGAAAACGCCATGACCCTTGAGAACGCCGAAGGCGGGATCATGGTGATGGGCCGGAACATGAAGATGTTGATCGTCGGCGAAGACGGTGTCGAGCGGGCCAGTCACAAGATCGGTTATGGTACGACATTGTTCGTCAAGGATGGCGATACCGTTGCACGGGGTGACAAGCTCTTTGAGTGGGATCCCTATACGCTGCCGATCATCGCCGAGAAGTCGGGTATGACCAAGTTCGTGGACCTAGTGTCCGGGATCGCGGTCAAGGACGAGACGGACGATGCGACAGGCATGACACAGAAGATCGTGATCGACTGGCGTGCTGCACCTAAAGGCAACGAGCTGAAGCCAGAGATCATTCTGGTGGGTGAAGACGGCGAGCCGATGCGCAACGACGCGGGCAACCCTGTCACTTATCCGATGTCCGTGGATGCGGTTCTGTCCGTTGAAGATCAGACGGAGGTGAAGGCCGGCGACATCATCGCGCGTATCCCGCGTGAAGGTGCCAAGACCAAGGACATCACCGGTGGTCTGCCACGGGTTGCGGAACTCTTTGAGGCGCGTCGCCCCAAGGATCACGCGATCATCGCGGAAATCGACGGTTATGTGCGCTTCGGCAAGGACTATAAAAACAAGCGCCGTATCGCGATTGAGTCCTCGGATGATGCGGATCACAAGGTCGAGTACATGGTGCCCAAGGGCAAGCACATCCCGGTTGCGGAAGGTGATTTTGTCCAGAAGGGTGACTACATCATGGACGGTAACCCAGCGCCGCATGACATCCTTGCGATTATGGGTGTCGAGGCCTTGGCTGACTATATGATCGACGAAGTGCAGGACGTGTACCGCCTGCAGGGTGTGAAGATCAACGACAAGCACATCGAAGTGATCGTGCGCCAGATGCTGCAAAAGTGGGAGATCCAGGAGAGCGGAGACACCACGCTGCTGAAGGGCGAGCACGTCGACAAGCAGGAGTTCGATCAGGCCAACGAAAAGGCGCTTTCCAAAGGTGGCCGTGTCGCCAAGGGCGAGCCGATCCTGTTGGGCATCACCAAGGCGTCCTTGCAGACACGTTCGTTCATCTCGGCGGCATCCTTCCAGGAAACCACGCGGGTTCTGACCGAAGCATCGGTTCAGGGCAAGCGCGACAAACTGGTTGGTCTGAAAGAGAACGTCATCGTGGGTCGTTTGATCCCTGCGGGTACAGGTGGTGCGACCATGCAAATGCGCAAGGTGGCATCCGATCGTGACAACGTGGTCATCGAAGCACGCCGCGAAGAAGCGGAAGCTGCAGCGGCCCTCGCGGCACCAGTGGCTGAAGAGCAGAACGATGTTGTCGGTGGCGACGTATTCAACTCGCCCGTCTTTGACGAGGAAAGCCGCGATTGATCTCGCACTGATCTCTTTATGAACAAAAGCCCCCGCAGCCGATTGGTTGCGGGGGCTTTTTCGTGCGGTGGGGCAACTCTATCGGCCTTCTTGGCCGCGTACACCAATGCTCTGACCCGCTTAGCCCGCTTGATGGCAATCACCGGAAATATGACGGTTTGGTGCGATGCCCCTGACCGCAATAGCGCTTTGGCAGAAATGCTCTATCTTACCGGACAAAGCTTGCTTTCTTTTTGGAGAACTTCATGAAATTCCGATTTCCCATCGTCATCATCGACGAGGATTTCCGTTCCGACAATTCATCCGGCCTTGGTATCCGCGCCGTGGCCGAAGCCATCGAGGCTGAAGGGTTCGAGGTTTTAGGTACAACGAGCTATGGCGACCTGTCGCAATTTGCCCAGCAGCAATCGCGCGCCAGTGCCTTTGTGCTGTCCATCGACGATGAAGAGTTCACGCCCGGCCCTGATTTGGACCCTGCGGTTCTAAGCCTGCGCACCTTTATCCAAGAGGTGCGTTGGAAGAACGCCGATGTCCCAATCTATATATATGGCGAAACCAAGACGAGCCGCCATTTGCCCAACGACATTCTGCGCGAGCTTCATGGCTTTATCCATATGTTCGAAGACACGCCGGAATTTGTTGCGCGTCACATCATCCGCGATGCCAAGAGCTATCTAGAGGGCATCCAGCCGCCGTTTTTCAAAGCGCTGTTGGACTATGCGGAGGATGGATCCTATTCGTGGCATTGTCCGGGCCATTCGGGCGGTGTGGCGTTTCTCAAGAGCCCGATTGGCCAGATGTATCACCAGTTCTACGGTGAAAACATGCTGCGCGCCGATGTCTGTAACTCGGTCGAAGAGCTGGGCCAGTTGCTGGATCACAACGGTGCCATCGGCGCATCGGAGCACAATGCTGCACGCATTTTCAACGCCGATCACTGCTTTTTCGTGACCAATGGCACCAGCACGAGCAACAAAATGGTCTGGCACCACACAGTCGCGCCCGGCGATGTAGTTGTGGTCGACCGCAACTGCCACAAATCGATCCTGCACGGAATCATCATGACGGGCGCCATTCCGGTCTTCATGAAGCCGACGCGCAACCACTATGGCATCATCGGCCCGATCCAGAAATCTGAGTTCGAGATTGAGACGATCCGCGAGAAGATACGCGCGAACCCTCTGCTCGCCCATGTGGATGCGGACACTGTAAAACCCCGCATCATGACGCTGACCCAGTCCACCTATGACGGAGTGCTTTATAATACGGAAACCATCAAAGAGATGTTGGACGGCTATGTCGACAACCTGCATTTCGATGAGGCCTGGCTGCCGCACGCGGCGTTCCATCCGTTTTACGGTGCCTTCCACGCGATGGGCCGCAAACGCGATCGGCCCCGCCATTCGGTGACCTATGCGACCCAATCCATTCACAAGTTGCTCGCGGGGATCAGTCAGGCCAGCCATATTCTGGTGCAGGACAGTCAGGACACACCGCTGGACCGGCACCTGTTCAACGAATCCTATCTCATGCATTCCAGCACGAGCCCGCAGTACAGCATCATCGCAAGCTGCGATGTCGCGGCGGCGATGATGGAACCGCCGGGCGGGCAAGCGCTGGTCGAGGAAAGCTTGCTGGAATCCTTTGATTTCCGCCGCGCCATGCGCAAGGTCGATGCTGAATTCGGCGAGGATGACTGGTGGTTTCAGGTCTGGGGGCCAGAGGAATTGGCGCTGGACGAAGACGGCGTCGAAAGCCCCGAGAACTGGGTGCTGAAACGCACCGACGCCGAAGGGGTGCAGCGCGCAGACGGCGAGGACAGCTGGCACGCCTTTGGCGATATGGAGCGTGGGTTCAACATGTTGGATCCGATCAAAGCGACGCTGATCACCCCCGGTTTGAACATCGACGGCCGTTTTGAGGAAACCGGTATTCCCGCGTCCATCGTCACAAAGTATTTGGCGGAACACGGCGTTGTTGTTGAAAAGACAGGGCTTTACAGTTTTTTCGTCATGTTCACCATCGGCATCACCAAGGGCCGATGGAACTCTCTGCTGACCGAATTGCAGCAGTTCAAGGATGACTATGACAAAAACCAGCCGCTGTGGCGCTGCATGCCCGAATTCTGCGCCAAGCAATCGCGGTATGAGCAGATGGGCCTGCGCGATCTGTGCCAGCATGTGCATGCGCTTTATGCCAAATCGGATGTCGCGGTTCTGTCGACCGAGATGTATCTGAGCGATCTTGTTCCGGCGATGAAGCCATCCGACGCCTTTGCCCATATCGCGGCCCGCAAGACGCAGCGGGTGCCGATTGATGATCTGGAGGGCAAGATCACAACCAGTCTGGTGACCCCTTATCCCCCCGGTATTCCGCTGCTGATCCCCGGCGAGGTGTTCAACAAAAAGATCGTCGATTACCTGAAGTTCAACCGCAGCTTTGCGCGGGAATGCCCGGGGTTCGAGACGGATATTCACGGGCTGGTGCAGCAATTGGATGAAAACGGCCAAATGCAGTATTTCGCGGATTGTGTCGCTCAAGACGACACCTAAGCCCGCGCCCGGGACGTGAAAGCGCAACGCGATGTACGAGCCTAAAGGCAATGGTAAAGACAAGCAGGTCGCGGCGGTCCAGTTCACTGAAGCTGAACCGCCCGAGCATTTGCGCGGCGTTGTGCATCGTTTTCTGGAGCTGAAAACCGATGGTGAGTTGGCGGAAGACTACCGCTTTCACGCGCTGCCCGATGCCTGCACCTATGTGGTTTTCGATCAGCTGGACCGCCAGATCACCGGCGTGGCACGCCTGCGGGCACAGTCGCAGGAATTCAATCTGGGCCGCGTCTTTCACTTTGTGAACATCCGCTTTCTGCCCGGCATCTGGCAAAGTGACCGGGAGCCTGTGGCCCTTGGCATGGTGGACGAACCCTATAGGGGTGCGCTTGGCCTGCTCGATGTGAACAGGGCGCTTGCGGGTACTGAATTTGGGGATCAGCAAAGGATATTGACGGGGCTGGTTGAGCGTTTGGTCAAGGACGGCCTGGTCGCGCCCAATCCCGTGACAGAGCAGATTTTTCAGCATCTGGACGATATTGTTTCCGTTGCACAGATGGCCGAGGTCTGTGATCTGTCGCCGCGTCAGTTGCAGCGTCGTTTGAAAGAGACCACAGGTTTCGCGCCCCATGATTTCCTTAAGATAATGAGATTGCAGCAATCTTTGAACGGTAGCGACACCTGGTCTTATGCGGATCAGTCGCATTTCATCCATTCGTTCCGCCGTGCCACGGGCTATACGCCGGGAAAATACGCAATAAAATTCGATGTCTGAAATCTACAATACCGGGCGGGCAAGGGACGGTACATCTGGGTCATAGCAAAGCAAGAGGAGCTGAAAATGAGCAAGATGAACGCAGTTGGCTGGTTCGATATTTATGTAGATGATCTGGACCGAGCCGTGGACTTTTACGAAACTGTTTTGGGCACCGAGCTTGAGGCGATGGGCGATCCCACCGGAGAGTCCCAGATGATGAGCTTTCCAGCCGATATGAGCATTTATGGTGCGGCCGGTGCCCTGACCAAATCACCACACGCCGGGCCGGGTGTTGGCGGCACAATCGTCTATTTCTCGGTGCAGGATTGCGCGGTTGAACAGGCCCGTGTGGAAGATGCCGGCGGGCAGGTGATCCGGCCCAAGTTTTCCATCGGTGAGTTCGGGTTTGTCGCGCTGTGCCAGGATACCGAAGGCAATATTTTCGGCATGAATTCCATGCAGTAAGTCACCGTTCGCAGGGGCAATTCGATGAGTTGCCCCTGTGCTTTTACGCGCCCCCCCCTTTAGCCCTGTCCCCTTATGGCCTAGTCTGCGCCAAAAACAGCAGGGCATCGCGTGGCGCAACCTCCCAAAACACAGATCAAAGGCTTGATGCGGTTCTCGTATCTGTCTGAAAACGGCTTTGCGAAATCCGTGGACGATCTGACTGCGATGCGCGAGATGCTCTATGATCCGGCGCGGCTGGACCGGCGGTTTCGTCTGTTTGAACGGTTGGCCTTTCACACCATGGCCCTGCAAGACGACACGGATTTCAGTTGCGCTGTGCTGATTGGTGACAGCTTTCCTGATAAGGCGCGTGCGCGGCTTGAGGATATCACCCGCGACTTCAAGCCGATGCAGATCGTGGCGCTGCCGCCGATGGTGCATATTCAAGCGGTCAAGGCGGCCTATCACGCGCTGCCTGACGATCCGACGGCGACCCATGTGGCGACCTTTCGCCAAGACGATGACGACGGAATGCACCGCGAAACCACGGCGCGGATCAGGGCCGTGGGCGATGCGATGTTGCAGGTCCGGCCAGACGACAAACCCTTTATCATCGCGTTTAACCGCGGCCTTTATCTGGATGGCGCGGCGAAAGTGCCACTGAGCGAATGGTACGAACGCGCGCCTTTGGGGATCGGGCTGGCGATGGTCACGGCCAAGGGCGACCACGCCACGGTTTTTCGCCGCAACCATCGCAATCTGGTGGAATACTACGATTGCTATACCGAGATTGCCAAGCCGATGTGGATCCGCTCCGTACATGAGGATAACGATTCATCCGCTATGCCGCAGGGCAGGGCGGGGGCGCTGCGTCCGCGTGGGATCAAACGGGTGCTTTGGGATGGCTTCGGGCTGACGTCCGAAATGCTGGAGGGGCTATAGCATGTCAATCAACATGGTCGGGGCGTTGCTGATGATGGCCTCAATGGCCTGTTTCACACTGAATGATACGATGATCAAACTGACCTCAGGTGCGGTGCCGCTGTTTCAACTGCTGTTCCTGCGCAGTCTTCTAAGCAGCGGTTTGATCCTTGCCACCAAGGGCCGCCTCGGTGCGCTGCACTTCGACATCGCCCCGCGCGATTGGGGGCTGATTATGGTGCGCGCCCTGACCGAGGTTGTGATCGCTTATTTCTTCCTGTCGGCGCTGTTCAACATGCCGCTGGCCAACCTGACGGCGATTTTGCAGGTAGTTCCGCTGGCGGTCACGCTGGCCTCTGCGGTTCTTCTGCGCGAAGCGGTCGGCTGGCGGCGGATGCTGGCGATTGCCGTCGGCTTTGGAGGGGTGATGTTGATCGTCAAGCCCGGTGTGGAGGGGTTCAACGTCTGGTCGCTGTATGCGCTGATTGCAGTTCTGGGCGTGACCCTGCGCGATCTGGTGACCCGCCAATTGTCTGCCACGGTGCCGTCGATGACGGTCACGCTGGTGACGTCGGTAACTGTGATGGTCTGCATGGGGCTGGCATCGCTGACAGCCCCCTGGGTTCAGGTCGCGCCGCAGGTTTGGGTGCTGATCGCAGCCTCGTCCGTGTTCGTATTGGGCGGATATTTCTTCTCGATCCAGGTGATGCGGTCGGGGGATGTGTCGTTCACCGCCCCATTCCGCTATACTGGACTGATCTGGGCCTTGCTGCTGGGCTGGTTCGTCTTTGGCGATTGGCCCGGGGTGCTGACCCAGATTGGAGCGGTGATCGTGGTCGCCACAGGCGTTTTCACCTTTTACCGAGAGCGCAAGCTCTTAGGCGGTTGAGACGGATTTGAAGGCCGCAGCCACTGCATCGGCGTCAATGTTAAAAGTCTTTTTGAAATGCGCCTTGCCGGCGGCATCAAGGGGCGCAAGCTTGGGACCGCGCACACCAGGTTTCTGCCGCGAATCGTTATAGTCGTTGTGGCCCCGGATCAGCATATCCTCGCCCGCAAAGGTGACGGTCGGCATCTTCTGCCCGACCTTCATATGCGCAAAGTTCATCACCGACAGGCGCAGGTCAGGCTGGAACATCAGCGCAAGTGCAGCAGTGGTGTAGGGAACATTGGTGGGTGCTACTTCAAGCCCCTTGACCGATGGGCGGGTGATGAAGCCTTGGTTGAAGTCGATTGCAATATGCCGGTGCTTGGCCGCCATAGGCAGCACATCGAGTGCGGCCTCGCGCAGGCGTTCGATATAGGTGCAAGCCACCGCGTCATCATCGTCCATGCGGAATTGCAGACAGGCGTCGCCATCAAACCGTCGCACAGAATTAATCGCCTCTTGCATGACTTTTCGGTGCTGGCCCGGGGGATGTGCCTGAATAACGGCCTGCGGCATATCGGCGACAGCCGCCTCCAACCGGTCACGGTAGAGAGAGGGCAAGCTATCACCGATAACAATCAGCAGCGTGAAATCATCATCCGTCTGCGCCTTGAGCGGTGGCAGCATCATCGTTTCGAATGTGGCAAAACGTTCGGCCATGCGCGCGGGTGCATAGAGGTAATTCATGCGGTCACGGAGGGTTGCGTGCTCGACCTGAAAGCCACCGTCACCGGGGTAGGAAAATCGGCAAAGTCCGATGGTCTGCATGGGTGGTTCAGCCTTGGGTTGTTTAGTGATAGCATTGCAGCCAGACAGTCGCCGCGCAAGACGGGCCGCGCTGTTGACAGCGTTCAATACATCCCCTATACGCCCGCTATCTCGGTCGCGGGGAGCTTTCCTGCCTGCCGAAATCATAGCTTAAGTGGTCAAGATCCGGTCTAATGCTGACCCGGTCCTCTGTAGCCCCACCGCCACGTTCACCTCGGTACGGGAACGTTGCGGTGTTTTCGCTTTGCGTCATGCAAGGCATCGAATTTGAAACCGCATTGGGCGCGCCCATTGCACCTGATGTGAGACAGAACGGGGATAAACCGGAATGCCAACGATCCAACAGCTGATCCGCAAGCCGCGGCAGCCGAAACGCAAGACCTCTAAATCCATGCACCTCGAGCAGTGCCCGCAGAAGCGCGGCGTTTGCACACGTGTATACACAACCACACCCAAGAAACCGAACTCCGCGATGCGGAAAGTCGCCAAGGTTCGCCTGACCAACGGTTTCGAAGTCATTTCCTACATCCCCGGTGAAAGCCACAACCTTCAGGAGCACTCCGTGGTTCTGATCCGTGGCGGTCGTGTAAAAGACCTTCCCGGTGTGCGCTATCACATTCTGCGCGGTGTTCTGGATACGCAAGGCGTCAAAGACCGTAAGCAGCGCCGCTCCAAGTACGGTGCCAAGCGTCCCAAGTAATTCCGTCGGGTGGGCAGCATGCCCACCTTACCGACCATCACGTAAGGTGAAGCCCCGCTTCGCCCCCGCAAAGAGGAAGACACATCCATGTCACGCCGCCACGCCGCTGAAAAACGCGAAGTTCTCCCAGACGCCAAGTATGGCGATCTGATTCTGACCAAGTTCATGAACAATCTCATGATCGATGGTAAGAAATCCGTCGCCGAAACCATCGTTTACAACGCCATGACCCGCGTTGAAGACAAGATCAAACGCGCGCCCATCGAGGTGTTCCACGAGGCGCTGGAAAACATCCAGCCTTCCGTCGAAGTCCGGTCGCGCCGCGTTGGTGGTGCCACCTATCAGGTGCCCGTCGAAGTCCGCCCCGAGCGTCGTCAGGCGCTGGCCATTCGCTGGCTGATCAAAGCGGCCCGTTCGCGCAACGAGAACACCATGGAAGAGCGCCTTGCAGGCGAGCTTCTGGATGCTGTTCAGTCGCGCGGTTCCGCTGTTAAAAAGCGCGAAGACACGCACAAGATGGCCGACGCCAACAAGGCATTCAGCCACTACCGCTGGTAATAATTTCAAGATCGGGACCCGGATACGCCGGGTCCCGACCCTTTTCAAAGCAATCTCCTGAGGAAGCTTTACAAATGGCACGCGACTATCCGCTTTCACGCTACCGCAACTTCGGCATCATGGCCCACATTGATGCCGGCAAGACAACATGTTCCGAGCGCATCCTGTATTACACAGGCAAGTCCCACAACATCGGTGAGGTGCACGATGGTGCGGCCACGATGGACTGGATGGAGCAGGAACAAGAGCGCGGCATCACTATTACATCCGCGGCGACAACAACTTTCTGGCAGCGTCAGGAAGAGCCAACAGCCGATGCCACATCCGACACCAAATACCGGATGAACATCATCGACACGCCCGGCCACGTTGACTTCACCATTGAAGTTGAGCGTTCCTTGGCTGTTCTTGACGGCGCGGTTGCTGTTCTCGACGCCAACGCGGGTGTTGA
This sequence comes from Sulfitobacter noctilucae, assembly GCF_000622365.1. Taxonomy (GTDB): domain Bacteria; phylum Pseudomonadota; class Alphaproteobacteria; order Rhodobacterales; family Rhodobacteraceae; genus Sulfitobacter; species Sulfitobacter noctilucae. The sequence continues at coordinate 25,486 of NZ_JASC01000009.1, forward strand.
GCCACAGACCGAGACTGTTTGGCGCCAGGCCGACCGCTACAAAGTGCCTCGCATCGTGTTCGTCAACAAGATGGACAAAATCGGCGCGGATTTCTTCAACTGCGTTCACATGATTCAGGACCGCACAGGCGCGACACCTGCGCCGATCCAGATTCCAATCGGTGCAGAGACCGAGCTCGAGGGCATGATTGACCTCGTGACCATGGAAGAATGGGTTTGGGAAGGCGAAGATCTGGGCGCAAGCTGGGTCAAAAAGCCGATCCGTGACAGCCTGAAAGAGACTGCCGACAAGTGGCGCGCACATCTCATCGAAACTGCGGTTGAGATGGACGATGATGCGATGGAAAACTACCTGATGGATGGTGCCGAGCCTGATGAGGCAACCCTGCGCGATCTGATCCGCAAAGGTACGCTGGCCATCAAGTTCATTCCGGTTCTCTGTGGTTCCGCGTTCAAGAACAAAGGCGTTCAGCCTTTGCTCAACGCTGTGATCGACTATCTGCCCAGCCCGCTGGACGTTGTTGACTACATGGGCTTCAAGCCGGGCGACGAGACAGAAACACGCGACATTCCGCGCCGTGCGGATGACGAGATGGCCTTCTCCGGCCTTGCGTTCAAAATCATGAACGACCCCTTTGTGGGCTCGCTGACCTTTACCCGCATCTACTCTGGTGTGCTGAACAAGGGCGATACGCTCTTGAACTCCACCAAAGGCAAGAAAGAGCGCGTCGGTCGTATGATGATGATGCACTCCATCGAACGTGAAGAGATTACCGAAGCGTTCGCGGGCGACATTATCGCATTGGCCGGTCTGAAAGACACCACAACCGGTGACACGCTTTGTGCGGTCAACGATCCGGTGGTTCTGGAAACGATGACCTTCCCCGATCCTGTGATCGAGATTGCGGTTGAGCCAAAGACCAAAGCCGACCAAGAGAAGATGTCTGCTGGTCTGGCCCGTTTGGCCGCCGAAGATCCTTCTTTCCGCGTCGAGACAGACATCGAATCCGGTCAGACCATCATGAAGGGCATGGGCGAACTTCACCTCGATATTCTGGTGGATCGTCTTAAGCGCGAGTTCAAGGTCGAAGCCAACATCGGTGCGCCACAGGTGGCCTATCGCGAGACCATCTCGCGCGAAGCTGAAATCACCTACACCCACAAAAAACAGTCCGGTGGTTCCGGTCAGTTTGCCGAGGTGAAGATGATCCTGATGCCAACCGAGCCGGGCGAAGGCTATTCCTTCGAGAGCCGTATCGTCGGTGGTGCTGTTCCAAAGGAATACATCCCGGGTGTTGAAAAGGGTATCAACTCTGTCATGGACTCTGGTCCGCTGGCGGGCTTCCCTGTGATCGACTTCAAAGTGGCGCTGATCGACGGTAAATTCCATGACGTTGACTCCAGCGTTCTGGCGTTCGAAATCGCGGCCCGCATGGGTATGCGTGAAGGTATGAAGAAAGCCGGCGCAAAGCTGCTCGAGCCGATCATGAAAGTCGAAGTGGTGACACCTGAGGAATATACAGGCGGCATCATTGGTGACCTGACCTCCCGTCGCGGGCAGGTTCAGGGGCAGGACACACGCGGTAACGCGATTGCCATCGATGCATTCGTGCCGCTGGCGAACATGTTCGGCTATATCAACACGCTGCGCTCCATGTCTTCAGGCCGTGCGAACTTCACCATGCAGTTCGACCACTACGAAGGCGTGCCACAGAACATCTCGGACGAGATCCAGTCCAAGTTTGCATAACCACAGTGCGCCATACCGGCGCACAGTCATCAAAATTTAAGGAGCCAACACCATGGCAAAGGCAAAGTTTGAACGTAACAAACCGCACGTTAATATCGGCACAATCGGCCACGTGGACCACGGTAAGACGACATTGACAGCGGCGATCACGAAGTACTTCGGTGACTTCCAAGCCTACGACCAGATCGACGGTGCGCCCGAAGAGAAAGCACGTGGCATCACGATCTCCACAGCGCACGTCGAGTACGAGACAGAGACACGCCACTACGCGCACGTCGACTGCCCCGGCCACGCCGACTACGTCAAGAACATGATCACCGGTGCCGCCCAGATGGACGGCGCGATCCTGGTTGTGAACGCAGCCGACGGCCCAATGCCCCAGACGCGTGAGCACATCCTGCTCGGCCGTCAGGTTGGCATCCCGTACATGGTTGTTTTCATGAACAAAGTGGACCAGGTCGACGACGAAGAGCTGCTGGAGCTGGTCGAGATGGAAATCCGCGAGCTGCTGTCCTCTTACGAGTACCCGGGCGACGACATTCCGATCGTAGCGGGTTCCGCGCTGGCGGCGATGGAAGGCAACAAACCTGAAATCGGTGAAGAGAAAATTAGGGAATTGATGGCAGCTGTGGATGAGTACATCCCGACGCCTGCCCGTGCTGTAGACCAGCCGTTCCTGATGCCTGTGGAAGACGTGTTCTCGATCTCCGGCCGTGGTACGGTTGTGACCGGCCGTGTCGAGCGTGGCGTGATCAACGTGGGCGACGAAATCGAAATCGTGGGTATCCGCGACACCAAGAAGACCACATGTACCGGCGTGGAAATGTTCCGCAAGCTGCTGGACCGTGGTGAAGCGGGCGACAACATCGGCGCTCTGCTGCGTGGTGTGGACCGTGAAGGTGTTGAGCGTGGCCAGGTGCTGTGTAAGCCCGGCTCCGTGAACCCGCACACGAAGTTCGAAGCCGAAGCCTATATCCTGACCAAGGAAGAGGGTGGCCGTCACACGCCGTTCTTTGCGAACTACCGTCCACAGTTCTACTTCCGGACAACAGACGTCACCGGCACCGTTCAGCTGCCCGAGGGCACTGAAATGGTGATGCCTGGCGACAACCTGAAGTTCGACGTAGAGCTGATCGCGCCCATCGCGATGGAGCAGGGCCTGCGCTTC
>NZ_JASC01000010.1 GCF_000622365.1 Sulfitobacter noctilucae
GATGATGTCGATCCCGACCGAATACTCCCAGCGCGTGCCGGGGCGGAATACCAAAGGCAGCGTTGCTATCGCATCCGCCGCTTCTTCCAACGTGCGTTTGCCAGGACCAAAATCCAGTCTGCCCTCGCTCATCGCGGCGGGCAGCGGGCCGGGGTTGAAGGAGTAGCTCATGCCGGATGTATGGGTCAGCAACTGGTGCAGCGTGGGCGGCGCGCAGGGCTCTGTCTGGTCCAGCGAGGTGGCACCGGGCACCAGAAACCGTGCATCGGCAAATCCGGGAATGAAATCGGACACCGGCGCATCGAGATGAACCAGACCGCGTTCGACCAGTATCATCAGCGCGACAGAGGTGACCGGTTTGGTCATCGAATAGATGCGGGCCATCGTATCACGCTGCCACGGTAGATTGCCTTCGATGTCGCGCAGCCCGCAATCGTGATAGAAAACCTCATCCGCGCCCTGCGTGATCAGCACCGCGCAGCCAGGATAGGACCGCCTGTCGACATAGCCCTGCATCCACCCTTTGATGCGGTTCAAACGGGTCTCGTCAAAGCGGCTCATGGCGCTCTCCTTATGATCTGGGCGAACTTAGACTTCGAGCCATTCCTTGCGGACGTCTTCGCGTGCCTTCAGCTCGGCCGGGGTGCCTTCGAACACGACCTGGCCGTGACCCATAACATAGACACGGTGCGCGATGTCCATGGCAATGGACAGCTTTTGCTCAACCAGTAGCGTCGAAATACCCTTGGCGGCAATGGCTTGCAGCACCTCTGCCACTTTTTGCACCATCTGCGGTGACAGACCTTCGGTCGGCTCGTCGATCATTACAAAATCCGGGTCGCCCATCAGCGTGCGGCACATGGTCAGCATCTGCTGTTCGCCCCCCGAAAGCACAGAGGCTTCGACGTCCGCGCGGCGATCAAGGTTTTCAAACATCTCGAACATCATCTGCATCGACCAGCGGCCTGCGCCATCCTTTTGACCGGGCTTGAGACCCAGCGTCAGGTTCTGGCGGGTTGTCAGGCCGGGAAAGATATCGCGGTTTTCCGGCACATACCCGATGCCCATATTGGCAATCTCGAACGCCTTCTTGCCGGATATTTCCTGGCCCTTGAACTTGACGGACCCTTGCGGTTCCACCTCGCCCATGATCGCCTTGCAGGTCGTCGAACGTCCCACACCGTTGCGGCCGAGGAGAGCGACAATCTCGCCTTCCTGTACGTTCATCGTCACCCCCTGCAGGATGTGCGACTTGCCGTAATAGGCGTGCATGTCTGTGACTTCGATCAATGTTCTGCCTCCAGTGCTGCGCCAAGGTAGGCTTCTTGAACCTTAGGGTCTGCCCGTACAAGTTCGGGCGTATTCGTTGCAATAATCTCGCCGTAGACCAGCACGCTGATCCGATCGGCCAGGCCAAAGACCACACCCATGTCGTGTTCCACCATGATCAGGGTTTTGCCCGCCGTCACCTTGAGGATCAGGTCGGTGATGTAATCGGTTTCCGAATGGCTCATCCCCGCTGTGGGTTCGTCCAGCATGATGACGTCGGCACCGCCTGCGATGGTGATCCCGATTTCAAGCGCGCGCTGTTCGGCGTAAGACAACAGGCCCGCAGCAAGATCACGACGCTCCAGCAGGTTGATCTGCTCCAGAATGGCATCGGCACCTTCGTTCAGCTGGCGCGACCGCGATACCAGATTCCAGAAGGAATATTTGTACCCCTGCGCCCACAAAAGCGCACAGCGGACGTTTTCAAACACGCTCATCTTGGGAAAGATGTTGGTGATCTGGAAAGACCGCGACAACCCTTTGCGGTTGATCTGATAAGGCTCGAGCCCCGCCAGATCCTCTCCGTGCAGCTTGACCGTACCCGCCGTTGGCGGGAACCGCGCGGTGATCAGGTTGAACAGCGTGGACTTGCCCGCGCCGTTCGGCCCGATGATCGCGTGCCGCTCGGCCTTGCCGATGGACAGATCAATCCCGCGGATGATCTCGGCTTTGCCGAAGCTCTTTTTAAGACCCTTAAGCTCAAGTGCTGGTGCGCTCATGATGTGCCTCCTGCGGTGTTGGCTTCATCCCAAGCTTCTTTCATCTCGGGCGCGGTCATTTTAGCGATGCCAATCCCAATCGCCGCGACAGCGATGGCAATTATCCATGGCAGCACCGAATGGCTGTCGAAGGTTGTCCAGAAGAGGGTCATTTCGTTATCCCCCGTGGCCCCGTGGCGGAAGTGGAACGTCATTTCGATCAGGGCACAGATGCCCAGAACACCAATGGCCGCCGGGATCAGGGTTTTGAAGTAGGGCACAACCAGTCCGCTCATTTTACCGAGCTTGAATGCCGGCACATGCATCATCAGCAAGCCCGCCAGACCACCGGGGAAGAACATCACCGTGGCAAGGAACAGTGCACCGGCGTAGATTGACCACAGCTCTGTCTGAAGGCTGAGCACTGTTTGCAGAAGCGTAAAGGCAATTGCACCGATGATCGGGCCAAAGAAGAAGCCCACACCCCCAAGGAAGGTTACCAGCAGGATCACACCCGAGGAGGCCGCGTTCAGGTTCTCTTCGGTCAGGATCTCATAGCTGATGGCAAAGAGGCCACCCGCGATGCCGCAGAAGAAACCAGAGGCACAGAAGCTGTAGAAGCGGACCCAGCGGGCGGAGTATCCGAGGAACTGCGCGCGTTCGGGGTTGTCACGCACCGCATTGGCCATCCGGCCGACCGGTGTGCGCGAGAAGAGATACATCAGCGCCGCCGACAACATCAGCCAGAAGGAAATCAGATAGTAGACTTCGATCTGTTTCAGGAACTCGACACCAAAGAACGGCAAACCATAGGTCCGGTCGCCCGAAATACCTTCCTCACCGCCAAAGAAGGCGACGATGATGACCGAACAGGCGGCAATCAGTTCACCCACGCCGAGCGAAATCATCGCAAAGCGTGTGCCTGCCCCCGAGGTCGAGAAGGAGCCAATAAGCATCGCAAACCCCATCCCGAACAGACCACCAAAGAGCGGCAACAGCGGCAGCGGGAAAGCAACGCCGTAGTCTTCAACGTAGTTCATGATGTGCATACAGAAGAAGCCGCCAAGACCCATGTAGACTGCATGGCCAAAGGACAGCATCCCGCCCTGCCCCAGCAACATGTTATAGGCCAGCGCGAAAATCACCGTGATCCACATCTGGTTCATGATGGTCAGCGCGGAATTCGAGGTGAAGATGAAAGGCATCAGCATCAGCGCGATGCCTGCGATTATCCACGGTCCCAATGTGATGGTCATTGATCCTGCACGCATCCGTTCGGATGGCTTGCTTGGATCGGTTGTGATCTGTTGCTTTGGATCTTTGGTCATCTCGTCGGTCATGATTCACGCTTTCCGAAAAGGCCCGCAGGACGGAAGATCAGGATCAGCACCATCAGGATATAGGGCAGGATGTCTGCGATCTGAGGGCTGGTGATGGTCCACAAATCCCGAAACGGATTGTCGCTCATGTTTTCGGGTGTGGCGATGCCGATCCCGTTCAGGATGTCGGACATCGCGATGTTATAGGATTTGGCGAATGTGGTGATCCACCCGATCAGCAGGGACGCGACAAGCGCTCCCCAAAGTGAGCCGAGACCCCCGATGACGATGGTCACAAACACGATGGAGCCGAGGACAAAAGCCATGCCTGGGAAGGTGCCCAGCACCGGCCCCGCGATCACACCGGCCACGCCAGCCAGCGCCGTGCCGACACCAAAGACCCCCATAAAAATCAGCGGCACATTGTGCCCCAGCGCTTCGACCGTACGCGGATAGCTGAGGGCCGCCTGGATGATCATGCCGACCCGAGTCTTGGTCAGGATATAGAGCAACCCGATGAAGATGCTGATCGAGATGAAGATCATGAAAATTTTATAGGCGGGGATCGAATTGCCCGCGATGGAAAAGGCCGTGAAATTCAGCACCTCTGGCACCGAATAGGGCATCTGGTTCTTGCCCCAGATAAACTGCACCACTTCTTCAATCAGCAGCGCCAGACCGAAGGTAAAGATCAGCTCGGGCACATGGCCGTATTGGTGGACGCGTCTTAGCCCGTACCTTTCAACACCTGCACCCGCCAGACCGACAATCAGCGGCGCGATCAGCAGGCCCATCCAGAACCCGATAGCTAGGCTGATGGAATAGGCGAAATAGGCACCCAGCATATAAAAACTGGCATGGGCGAAGTTAAGCACACCCATCATAGAGAAGATAAGCGTCAGGCCGGCGGAAAGCATAAAGAGCAGCAGTCCCGTCACCAGCCCGTCAATCAGATTGACGAGGATGAGTTCCATCGGTCCCCCAAAAGGTTAGCGGAAAAGAATAGGCAAGACGAAAGTCCCGCCGCGGACGCTCCGCAGCGGGACCGGATCAAACGCTTATGGGCGCTTCATCTCGCAGGTTGTCGGGCTGTCCATAGACGCCATCTCGATTGTCGATTCGGTTTTTACACCAAACGTCGAGCTGTCGTATGGGAACTCGATGTCCTCGTCCGTATGAACACCGATATGCATGTCCTGGATCAGCTGGTGATCCTGTGGACGCATGAACAGTTTGCCGCCCCACATGGAGTCGTACTCCATGTTTTCCAGTGCATTTGCCACGGCAACAACATCATCTGCAGTCCCGGCTTCTTTGATCGCCTCTGCCAGCATGCCGATCGTGTTGTAGATACGGCTCTGGTCGATGTTGCCATCGGGGTGACGCTCGAGGAACGAGTTATACGCGTCACGGGCACGGTCAGACCCGATCGGGTTGATAGACCCCTGGGAGATCAGACGGATACGATCCTTGCCACCCTCGCCGAAGGCTGCCGTCATACCGGAACCAGCCGCGTAATATGTGTAAATCGGACCTTCGAAACCGTTTTCGATGATCGACTTGCCGAGGCTCAGCATGTCCGCACCCCAGTTACCTGTGATCACAGCATCCGCGCCGGAGGCAACAACCTTGCGGGCGTAAGGCGTGAAGTCCTTAACCTTGCCAATCGGGTGCAGTTCGTCGCCGACGACTTCCATTTCCGGAGCCTTCTCGCCCAGCATCTTGTTCGCGGCAGCAGAAACAGCCTTACCAAAGGAATAGTCCTGGCCGATGATGTAAACTTTTTCGATGCTGTCGTCTGCTGCGATCACATCGGTGAGCGCGTCCATCTTGATGTCTGCGTTCGCATCAAAACGGAAGTGCCAGAAGTTGCACTTGTCGTTGGTCAATGCCGGATCAACCGCTGCGTAGTTCAGAAACAGAACACGGCTGTCGGGGTTGCGGCGGTTGTGCTTGTCAATTGCTTCGGTCAGCGCGTTCGCAACACCGGAGGAGTTACCCTGAACGATGTAACGGATGCCTTGGTCAATCGCGACCTGAAGCTGGATCAGTGATTCTTTGGGGCTGATCTTGTTGTCGAAACCGACAACTTCCATCGTCTGGCCATCCAGCAGACCACCTTCGTCGTTTACCATGAAATCCACGGCATGTTCGAACTGGTGCAGACCGTTGGTGCCGGTGCTCGCAAATGGGCCTGACAGCGGATCAATAAACGCGATCTTGATGTCTTCGGCGAATGCAGCCGTCGCACCAATGATCAGTGAAAGCGCGGATACAGCGCCGAGTTTGGTAATTTTCTTCATGTGTTCCTCCCTAGGATAAGCTGCGCCCCTATTTGTATTTTCAGGGTCATTAGCTATGGCAAAGACTTGCATACCCCCTGACAAAGTCAAGGCCGCAGATGGCCCGTGCCCCCGCGTCACTTTTCGCGAATTCAGACAGGATCACGTCCTGGCCTGAAGGCCTTGCTGAAAAACAAGGCGCAGATTGTGACGCCGTAGCATTCTGATATTGCTATAGTTTTTCGGCTGCGCGACAACATTTAGTGCAAAACCCTGCAAGCCGGACTGGTGCGCCCGGCTGCATGTCGACGCTTTGATCTGCCGGAAAAAAACAGGGGCGGGTCGTTGGTAACAGTTCCGCTATGCGAAACCATTCTCCGCCCACATCACGCCTCGGCTGAAATACTCAAGTTCTGCCCCGCCTTGATCAGCAAGGGCCCATAGGTATTCTCAAGCTGTTTCGGTTTTACGCGAAAGGATGGCCCGCCCACGTTCAACCCATAGACCCGTGCGCCCCCCAGCGACAGGACCGGCACCGCAATGCCGTTCACATCCGATCGCCAGGCTCCATACCCGGTGCAGAAGCCCTTGACGCCGTAGATTGCCTGCGCTTCGACGAATAAAGCGCGGCCCTCTTTCTCGATCTCCGCGCCCTCGCGACCTGCCGTTTCGAACACCGCCTCGCGACCATCGTCATCCATACCGATCAGAATGGCCTGCCCGATGGCAGAGCGGAAGATCGGCAACCGCGTGCCCACACGAATGGCCAGCGTGACCCCTTCGCAAGAGTTGCAGGTCGCCAGATAAACCGCATCCAGATGATGCCGTTCGGCCAAGGCGGCAGTGATATAGGAATTGGGACCATCACGCAGTTGCTCCATCTCGATCTGCGCGCGGTCTGCCACATCAAGCGAAGAAAGAACGCTGAAGCCAAGGTTCAGCACGCCCGCGCCCAGCCGGTAGGTGCCGTTTCGCGGGTCCGCGATCAGATAATCCAGCGTGCAAAGCGTATGCGTCAGCCGCGAGATCGTCGCCTTGGGCAGACCGGTCCGTTCGGAAAAGTCGCTATTGGTGAGCGTGACCTCATCATTGCCAAAGCAGCGCAACAGCTCCAGCCCGCGGGCCAGCGCTGTGACAAAGTTGCGGTCTTTGCCTTCGTCTTCAGCAATGTTCAGATCGTCCATCATGCCTAGCCGCGCCGCAAGGCGTCCAGCCCGTGCTGCGCAAAAACCGGCACAAATTCACCCAGCTTCAGAGCACGTTCCGGGTTTGAGGCGTTGCCGTCCAGTCCGCGTTTCAGAACACCCTGAATGATTCCGGCCATGCGGAAGAAACAGAAGCCAAGGTAATAGCCAAAGTTGTCGATGCCATCCAATCCGCGTCGCTCGCAATATTTGGCGATGAATGCTTCGTCCGAGGGCAAACCAAGGGCGGCACGGTCCAGACCTCCCATGCCGCGGCCTTCGGTGCCGGACGGCAGCTGCCACTGCATGATGACTGCGGCCAGATCGGCAAAGGGGTGACCAATGGTTGACAGCTCCCAATCCAGCACTGCGCGACAATCGGTCGTTTCGGCGTCAAAGATCATATTGTCGAGCCGGTAATCCCCATGCACCAGCGTCCGCTGGCCATCGTCTTCGGGCTGTGCTTCAACCAGTTCAACCATCAGCGCATCCATCGCAGGGTTCTTCTGGGTCTCAGACGCTTTGTACTGCTTGGACCAGCGCCCCACCTGACGCTCGAAATAGTTTCCCTCGGGGCCATAATCGCTTAGCCCGACAGCGTCGATATCCACTTGATGCAACGCCGCCAGAACGCGGTTCATATCGTCAATAACCCCGGTCCGCTCCGCCGGTGTCAGACCCGGCATTTCGGGTTCGTTGAAATTGCGGCCCGGCACATGGTCCATGATATAGAACATCGACCCGATCACGCTGTCATCCTCGCACAGCAAATGCATCTTGCTGACCGGCACATCCGATCCTTGCAACGCTTTTTGCACGCGGAATTCACGGTCCACCGCATGGGCCGATTTCAACAGAACCCCCGGCGGTTTGCGCCGCAACACATAATTATGCGCCGGCGTCTTCAGCATGAAGGTCGGATTGCTCTGCCCCGTTTGAAACTTGGAGACCGTCATCGGCCCTTCAAACCCTGGCAGATGTTCCGAAAGATAGCTGGCAACCGCCGGCTCGTTTAATGTCTGTGTGTCTGCGGTCATGCTCTTCCCCTAGCTGTAGCTTAGCAGCTTCGCGCCCGAAGGCGTCATAAAATGTGGTGTGGCGTTGAACTCGCTCAAAGAAAAACGTGGGCCTTTGAACATGAAACGCGTCATCGCCGTGTTTTTGATTTGCAGGTTCAATTCCATCATATGGCGTTTGTCTGCGCCAAGCGCATCGCGTGTCAGCTGGCCGATCACGCCGCCGGACGAAATGACCAGAACGCGTGCGGCATCCGTGTCGCAGGCGAAAGCGCGGGCCGCGTCAATCCGGGCCGTGAACTCCGCAAATGTTTCTGCCGCACCATCAAAGGCCGCATCCTGCCATTCGAACACCGTCTCGCGCAGGGCCCGGAAATGTGTCTTGCGGTCGCCCTTGACCAAGTCGGGCACATTGCCTTTGAACCGCGCCTGCAACAGATCACCGAAATCATATTCGTTGAAGCCTGCGTGCTCTTCGGGTGCTTGGGTAAAGCCCATCGAAGCCAGCGTCTCTTTTTGCCGCCGGAGTGTGCCGGTCACCAGACGGTCCGGCACCCAGTCCATCTCGCGCAGCAGCGCGCCGACGGCCTGTGATTGCCGGTGACCCAGATCGGACAGCACATCATAATCGTCCTGTCCAAAGGAAGCCTGACCGTGGCGTATGACGAGAAGTTCGCTCACGAAAACTCAGCCGCCAGTTTCTTGCCAGCAGCGAAATATTCGTCTGCCATGCGGTCCACAATCGCGCCTGCCGGTCCGACCGACTTGATCGCGCCGATCCCCTGCCCCGATCCCCAGATGGTTTTCCAGGCTTTGGGCTTTTCACGGTCCGTCCCGAAGTTCATCGAGGACGCATCCGCCGTCGGCAGATTGTCGGGGTCCATGCCCGCGTTTTTGACCGACCCTTTCAGGTAATTGCCCCAAACGCCCGTGAAGAGCGAGGAATAGACAATATCCTCTGCCCCGGATTCCACGATCATGTCCTTGTAGCCCTGATCCGCATTCGCTTCGTCCGTGGCGATAAACGGTGATCCGGTATAACCTAGGTCGGCCCCCATTGCCCGCGCACCCAGCAGAGATTCACCCGTGGCGATCGAGCCGGACAAGGCGATCGGCCCATTATACCATTCGCGAATTTCACGTACCAAGGCGAAGGGCGATTGCTGCCCCGCATGGCCGCCCGCGCCAGCAGCAACAGCGACAAGACCATCGGCGCCCTTCTCGACAGCTTTATGCGCAAATCTGTTGTTTATGATGTCGTGCAAAACGATGCCGCCACAGCTGTGCGCCGCCTCGTTCACCTCGATCCGTGCGCCCAGGCTGGTGATCCAGATCGGCACCTCATGCTTCACACAAATCTCCAGATCCCGGTCCAACCGCGCATTGCTGCGGTGCACAATCTGGTTCACAGCATATGGAGCAGCAGGGGTGTCCGGATTGGCCTGGTTGTGGCGGTCCAGTTCTTCCTTGATCTCGGTCAGCCAGGTGTCGAGCAGCGGATGCTCGCCCTCGCCTTCCCGCGCATTCAGCGCCGGAAAAGATCCGACGATCCCGGCCTTACACTGCGCAATCACCAATTTAGGGACTGATATGATGAACAGTGGCGAAGCAATCAGCGGGATGCGCAGCCCTTGCAGAGCGCGGGGCAGGTGGGAATCGTCGCGGGGCATAGAATCTCCAAAAGCATTCATATTCACGGTAAGGGGGCGGGTAAAACCGCCCCTCTTGTTGGCAAAGCGCAAGACTTAGAGGACTTCGAACAGACCCGCAGCACCCATGCCGCCGCCGACACACATGGTGCAGACAACATATTTCGCGCCGCGCCGTTTGCCTTCGATCAGCGCATGGCCCACCATCCGCGCACCGGACATGCCGTAGGGGTGGCCAATTGAAATCGCACCGCCATTCACGTTCAAAAGCTCGTCCGGGATGCCCAGCACATCACGTGACTGGATCACCTGAACGGCGAAGGCTTCGTTCAATTCCCACAGACCGATATCGTCCATTTTCAACCCGTGCGCTTTGAGCAAAGGTGGCACAGCATAGATCGGGCCAATGCCCATCTCGTCCGGCTCGCAGCCCGCCGCCATCACACCGACATAACGGCCAAGTGGCTCTAAACCGGCTTTCTCTGCAGCTTTCGCTTCCATAACCACCGAAGCAGAGGCACCATCACTGAGCTGCGATGCGTTGCCCGCAGTGATGTATTTACCTTCCTGGATGTGGATCCCGTTCTTGTGTACCGGCTGCAGACCGGCAAGGCTTTCAGCAGAGGTGCCGGGGCGGTTGCCCTCGTCTTTTTCCAGCGTCACTTCATGTTCGCTGATTTCCTTGGTCTCTTTGTTCTGCACCATCATTTTGGATGTCAGCGGCACGATCTCGTCGTCGAACTTGCCCGCTTCCTGCGCCTGATGTGTGTTTTCCTGTGACCGGGCTGCATATTCGTCCTGCCGCTCGCGGCTGACGTTATAGCGCTCGGCGACTGTTTCGGCTGTCTCCAGCATGGACATATAGATCTCTGGCTTGTGCTCTTTCAGCCAGCCATCGGCCTTCACCCGCATTTCGGGCGTTTGCACCATCGAGATGCTTTCGACGCCGCCACCCACGACAACATCCATACCGTCCATGACAACCTGTTTGGCCGCCGTAGCAATCGCCATCATGCCGGACGCACACTGACGGTCCATCGACATGCCCGCCACCGTGACCGGCAATCCGGCACGGATCGCTGCTTGCCGCGCGATGTTGCCAGCGGAATGGCCCTGTTGCAGCGCCGCACCCAGCAGCACGTCCTGGATGGATGCCGGATCAACGCCTGCGCGTTTCACCGCATGGGCAATGGCATGACCGGCTAGTTCCTGAGGCGTGGTGTTGTTGAAAGCGCCGCGATAGGCTTTGCCGATGGGCGTCCGGGCGGTAGATACGATGACTGCGTCACGCATGGTATTTCTCCTTGGTTAATTCTGTTTACCAATCCAGCTTCAGGCCACGGGCCTTGGCTGCATTGAGGGCGTATTTCTTGGTTTGGCTAAAGGCGTCCTGCAGTTCTTCCTGACCTGTAGGGTCGTTCATTTCTGCAAAGCGCGCTGCAACGGCTTCGGGCGTATTGTCGTCGTCAAGCAGGGTGATGCCTTGGGTCTCATAGACCCGCGTCTGGGCAAAGCTGCCGGCACCTGCACCCAGAATAAAGCGGCTCGGGGCGTCTTCGGATACCAGATACAACAAGCCCGGCGTAATCGTTTCAGGGGCCAGCAGGGCCGCAGCTTCGGGCGGCAAAAGCTCTTCGGTCATCCGTGTCGCAGCGGTGGGGGCCAGCGTGTTGACGCGGATATTGTCCCGCGCCCCTTCCATGTGTAGCACATTCATCAGGCCCATCATCGCCGCTTTGGCAGCGCCATAGTTGGACTGGCCAAAGTTGCCATAAAGACCGGAGCCAGAGGCCGTGAACACAATCCGCCCGTATTTCTGCTCGCGCATGATCGGCCAGCAGGCATGCGCCACATTGGCAGAGCCGATCAGATGCACGTCGACGACTTTGCGAAAATCAGCCATTTCCATCTTGGCGAATGTCTTGTCGCGCAGGATGCCTGCGTTGTTCACTACGATATCAATGCGACCCCAGGCGGCCATCGCCTGCGCGACCATATCGGTCACGCCGTCCTCGTCCGACACATCACAGCCATGGGCAATCGCATCACCGCCCATCGCCTTGATCTCTTCGACCACGGCCTCGGCGGCCTCGGACGATGCACCTGTGCCATCCCGGCTGACACCCAGATCATTTACGACAACCCGCGCACCGCGTTGTGCCAGCCCCAAAGCGTGGGACCGCCCCAGACCGGTGCCTGCCCCGGTGACAATCGCCACCCGTTCGTCAAACCTGATATCGGCCATCAGTGCAGCGCCTGTTCAAAGATATTCGGCCCTGACATCACGTTAATGCCGCCCGACACGGGGATGATCGCGCCCGTGACATAGGAACCGCCCTGCCCGCACAGAAACAGCATACAGCCCGCGATATCCTCGTCGCGACCCACGCGCTTCAATGGCACATCCTTGCCCACCTTGCCGCGTGTGTCTTCATCGGCTGTGGCAAAGGCTGTCATGCGGGACACGAACGGCCCCGGAGCCAGTGCGTTGACCGTGACATGCTGACCGGCCAGTTCCTTGCCCAGAATACGAGTCATGTGATGCACCGCTGCCTTGGACATCGAATAGGAGTACGCACCATCGCCCATCTCGCGTTCGCCCATGACAGAGCCAACGTTGACCACCCGTGCGGGGTCATCCTCTGAAGTGGAGGCAATCAACATCGGCAGCAGCTTTTGCGTCAGGTCAAACATGCCCGCCACGTTTACATTCATCACCTTTTCCCAGGCATGATGCGGAAACTGACCCAACGGCGCGCCCCATGTGATACCGGCGTTGTTCATCAGAATGTGCAGGCTGTCTGTCCGTTCTTTCACCGCGGCGACAAGCGCATCGATGCCTTCCTCGCTGCCGACATCGCCGACAAATCCAATCGCCTTGCCCGATGCTCCCAACGCGTTCAGTTCCTCCGCCACAGCTTCGCAGGCACCTTCCTTGCGGCTGGCCATCAGCACGGTTGCGCCGGCGCGCACCAGTGCTTCGCAAGCCATGCGGCCAATTCCTGTGGCACCGCCGGTGACCAGCGCAACCTTGCCTTCCAGCCCGAATAGAGACTGTATATCCATTTTAGAACCCTCTCGCTGCTGCGATTTTCTCGGCGTGGTAAGAGTAATCCCCCAGCCATTCCGCACCCACGCGGGCACGTTTCATATAGAACCCCATATCATAGGCGTCCGTCATCCCGATCCCGCCGTGCATTTGCACACCTTCGATTACAGCCAGTTTTGCCGTGTCGGTGGCGCGGGCCTTGGCCAGTGAGACCGCCAGCTCCGCGCCTTCGGGGTCTGTGTCCAGCATCCGGCCCGCATTAAGGATGGCGCTCGCAGTCACTTCAATCTCGCACCACAGATGGGCAGCGCGGTGTTGCAAGGCTTGAAAGCGGCCAATCTCGATACCGAACTGTTTTCGCTCTTTTAGATAGCCCACGGTCATGTCGAATGCGCCTGCTGAAAGGCCTGTCATCTCGGCTGCCAAAGCCGCCTGCCCTGCCTGCAACGCGGGCCGCAGTACGTCCATCGCCTGATCTACGGCCCCAAGAACATCATCGCCCGTGGCTTCGACGTTCTCGAAGGTGATCCGCGCCGCATCGCGGGCGTCGATCATATTGGAGGCATCGCGCTGCACCCCGGCACGATCGGCGGGAATATCAAACAGGGTCAGCCCATTCTCGGTGCGTGCAAGAACCAGCAGCCGGTCCGCAAGCGCACCATCCACAACGAATTGCTTTTTACCGTTCAGGCGGAACCCGTTGCCATCGGCGCTGGCTTCCATCTGGCAGGCATCAGGATCGAATTTGATCCCTTCATCCACCGCCAAGGCATAGGTTGCCTCACCGCTTGCGATCCGTCCCAATGCCTCGGTCGCGCGTGCATCAGATACCTGCCGCAAAGCCGTCGCCGCGATCACGGCGCTTGAGATGAAGGGCGATACCGCGAGCGTCTTGCCCATTTCCTGCGCAATCACATTTGCCGCCGCAAATCCCATGTCAGAGCCGCCTGCATCCTCCGGGACCAGCACCCCGGCCCAGCCCATGTCGGCCATTTCTTTCCACATCTCGCGGTCGAAGGTCTGGCCTGCGTCCCGCATTTCGCGGAATTTGGAGACCGGAGCGGACCCATCCAGAAACCCGCGCGCCATATCGGCCAGCATGGTTTCTTCTTCTGTCATTACCAGTTTTGCCATTTTTATGATCCTACGCCGGAAGCCCAAGTACACGCCGCGATACGATGCTCAGCATCACCTCGCTCGTGCCACCTTCAATCGAATTCGCTTTGGTGCGCAGCCAGTCGCCCGCGCGGTTGCCCAGAGGGCCATCCCATTCCAATGCATCCGATCCACCCGCCGACATCATCAACTCGTGCCGCTGCTTGTTCAGCTCGGTGCCCATGTATTTCAGCATGGCGCTGGCATCACCCGCGCCCTGCCCCGCCTCGGACTGGTCCTTGTACCGCTCCAGCGTCAGACCAATCGCAAGCGCGTCAACCTCGCAGCGCATGGCATCTGCCCGCAGGATTGCGTCCATATCGTCGATCGTATCTGAAATCACAGCACCCAAGGCGCGGCCGCCACCGGACAGCCCCGCACCCCCGCCCGAGATCATCTCGCGCTCGTGGGTCAGCAGGTATTTCGCCACATCCCAGCCTTTGTTTTCCTCACCGACGATCTGCTCTTTGGGGATCACTGCATCGGTAAAGAACGTCTCGCAGAAGGGGGAAATGCCGCTGATCATCTTGATCGGCCGCGTCTCGACGCCCTCTTGCTCCATGTCGCAAAGCAGGAAGGAAATGCCCTTGTGCTTTGGTGCCTCGCGGTCGGTTCGGACAAGCGCGAAAATCCAGTCCGCCTTGTCGGCATAGGAGGTCCAGATCTTCTGGCCGTTGATCAACCAATGATCGCCCTTGTCCTCGCCTTTGGTCTGGACATTCGCCAGATCAGAGCCTGCCCCCGGCTCTGAATAGCCCTGACACCACCTGATCTCTCCGCGTGCGATGGGCGGCAAATAATGCAGCTTTTGTTCATGCGATCCGAAATGCAGCAAAGCTGGCCCCAGCATCCAGATGCCGAAGCTCTGCAAGGGCGAGCGGGCATTGATGCGGTCCATTTCTTCGACAAAGATCTTTTCCTGGTCACGTGTCAGGCCCGCGCCGCCATACTCAACCGGCCACGTCGGGACCGTGTATCCTTTGGATGCACACCGCTCGAGCCAGACCTTCTGCGCCTCGGATGTGAATTTCCAGTTTTTGCCACCCCAGCAAATGCCCTCCTCGGTCATTTTACCGTCGCGCATTTCCTCCGGGCAATTCTCTTCTAGCCACGCCCGCAACTCCGCGCGGAATTCTTCTGTGGGGTTCACAGTCATTTTCGATTTCCTCCCTTGGGACGTCACGTCAAATAGCGGACATCCATTCCGCTGTGCAGAATGGCGAACCGAATTGCGATTGACAAGACAGGACGCCACGTCCCAGTTTCAACAGGCGCAATCGGGAGGATGCACAAGATGAAAGCGATGTTAAGCAAAGAGGTTGGTGGACCGGAAACACTGGTTCTGGAAGATATGCCAACACCGGAACCGGGCAAGAAACAGGTCCGAATCAGAGTTCATGCCGCAGGCGTCAACTTTCCGGACACGCTGATTATCCGTGATATGTATCAGGTAAAACCGCCGCGCCCTTTTGCGCCGGGCGGTGAAATCGCGGGCGTTGTCGAAGCGGTTGGCGAAGGCGTCACCACGCTTGCCGAAGGGGACCGTGTGTTGGGCATGTCCGGCTTTGGTGGCTTTGCAACACATCTGGTCATGGACGCTGAGCGGGTTATCAAAATCCCGGATGCCATGCCCTATGACGAGGCTGCCTGTTTTGTCCTGACCTACGGGACTTCGCATCATGCGCTCAAGGATCGGGCCGCGATCCAGCCGGGCGAATCCTTGCTGATTCTCGGGGCCGCCGGCGGTGTTGGTGCCGCCGCGATCGAGCTGGGCAAGGCCGCAGGCGCGAAGGTGATCGCCGCTGTTTCCTCCGAAGAGAAAGCGCAGTTCTGCCGTGATCTCGGCGCGGATGAAACGCTGATCTACTCGCGCGACATGTCCGACCGCGCCGTGCAAAAAGATTTCTCGAACGAGATCAAAAAACTCTCGGGCGGTGAAGGTGTCGATGTCGTCTATGACGCGGTGGGCGGTGATTATGCCGAACCTGCTGTGCGGGCGCTGGCCTGGAAAGGCCGTTACCTTGTCGTTGGCTTCCCGGCGGGCATTCCAAAAATCCCGTTGAACCTGACACTGCTCAAAGGTTGCCAGATTGTCGGCGTTTTCTGGGGTGCCCATACGGTGCGCGAACCGCAGAACCACGCGGAAAACATGAACGATCTGTTCAGCATGTACGCTGATGGCAAGGTCAAACCGCGCATCTCGGCCAGCTATCCGCTGGAGCAAGCAGGCGACGCCTTGAAATTGCTGTCAGACCGCAAGGTTCTGGGTAAAGTTGTGGTGACGATGGACTGACCCGGTGTCAGTCCCGCAGATGCGACACGTCGTTGAAGCCACGCAGAATCATGCGCTTTCCATGAATCACAAGGCGCGAAATCGACCCGTTGTTCGCGCCATTGAACGCGAAAGCGGGCGATCCTGTGGCCACCGCCAAAGACGCCGCCACGACGCCGCCGTGCACCACAACGGCGACCAGCTCGTTGGGGTGCGCGGTCGCAATCCGCTGCAATCCACGCGCCACCCGGGTTTGCAACTGCGCCGTCGTCTCCGCACCGGGGATCTCGCCCCATTCCTGTCGGTCCCGCGCACGGATGAAAGCGGGGTCTTGTTCGGCGGCTCTGAAGCGGTATTCGCCACCGTCCCAATCACCCAAGAAAACTTCGTGCAGATCGGGGTCAATACGCGGTTCAAGGTCCAGATGCTCCGCCAAAGGGGCCGCTGTCTGATGCGTCCGCACCATTTTAGTGACGTAAATCGCCTTAATAGGCTCTGCTTTCAACCGTTCACCGACACGCAAAGCCTGTTGCTCTCCGATGGGCAGCAAGGACGGGTCACCCTGCCCATCCACCAAGGGAAAGCTTTCCCCTCGCACCGCCTGCTGTGTCTCACCATGTCGAATCAACAGCAAATCTGCTGCACCTTCGGGCAGTACGAACTGGTGTTGTTTTCCGCTCATCTCAATTCCTCTCTCTTTTCCCTGCACTAGGACATATTCCATGACGAACCGCCAGATCACTGTTGAAGAACTGCCTGCCGACGCGCTGTTGCCGGAACACTTCAAGCTTTCAGAGACCGACATGCCCGTGCCGGGTGACGGCGAATTGTTGCTGCGTGTCATCCTGATGTCGATTGACGCGGCTAATCGCTCTTGGTTGCGCGGGGCGACCTATCGCGCGGCTGTGAAAAAGGGCGATCCGATGCCTACCTATGCCATCTGCGAAGTGGTCGAATCGAACAACCCTAAACACAGCCCCGGCGACATTGTCGCCTCCGAAGCTGTTTGGGCCGATTATGTCACCGCCAAGGCACATAAAGTAGAGAAACTCCCCAAGGTAGAGACACTTTCCCACCTCATGTCTGTCTACGGGATTGCGGGCAAAACCGCCTATCACGGGCTGATGTCCATTGGTCAGCCTATGGCGGGCGAGACGGTTCTGGTTTCCGCTGCAGCCGGGTCGGTCGGCGGATACGTCGGCCAGATTGCCAAGGCTTTGGGCTGCCGTGTCGTGGGTATCGCGGGGGGTGCTGCAAAATGCAAATGGGTGGTCGATGAAATGGGCTTTGACGCCTGTATCGATTACCGCGAAGCGGGGCTGAGCAAGGCGCTGGCCGCCGCCTGCCCTAATGGTGTGGATGTATATTTCGACAATGTCGGCGGCAAGATTCTGGAATCCTCGCTGAACTTCATGAACGAAAAAGGTCGCGTTGTCTGTTGTGGGGCGATCAGCCAATACGACACCGACACACCCACAGGTCCGCGCAACCTGCCGGGTGTGATCGTGGTCAAACGGCTCAAGATGGAAGGCTTCATCGTGATGGATTTCGCCCATAACGACGCCAAATGCATCCGTGCCATGCAGCATTGGGTCAGCACCGGCCAAATCAAAGTAACCGAAGATATCGTCGAGGGGC
Source organism: Sulfitobacter noctilucae (assembly GCF_000622365.1). GTDB lineage: Bacteria > Pseudomonadota > Alphaproteobacteria > Rhodobacterales > Rhodobacteraceae > Sulfitobacter > Sulfitobacter noctilucae. The sequence continues at coordinate 17,592 of NZ_JASC01000010.1, forward strand.
TTGAAAATGCGCCTCAAGCCCTGATCGGCCTTTTGGCTGGTGACAACAAAGGCAAGCGCTTGGTGCGTGTTGCCGCAGACCCAAGTTAAGGAGACCGCTATGTCCTCTCTCTCAGAAGCCCTGAAAATCAGCGAAGCCCAGATCGGCACCGAAGTTGGCGTGTCGAATTGGATTCTAGTCGACCAAAAGATGATCGATGATTTTGCGAAGACCACCTTTGACGAGCAATGGATCCACATCGACCCCGAACGCGCCGCCGCCGAAACGCCGTTTGGCGGGGCGATTGCCCACGGATTCCTGACGCTGTCGCTCGCCAGCCGTTTTGCCTACGACTGCTTTTCGATGATGCCCGGCCAGGTGATGGGCGTGAACTATGGCATGAACAAGCTGCGGTTTTTGAAACCCGTGCTGGCCGGCTCGCGTCTGCGGGGGCGGTTCACTCTGCAGGACGTGAAAGCACGGGATGCCACCAGCATGCTGCGCACCAATGCTTTGACCATCGAGATAGAGGGTGAAGAAACGCCGGCGCTCATCGCGGAATGGCTCGGGTTGGCGGTGTTCAAAGACTAAAGATCGTCAAAAGAGTCAGGCTGTAGTTCCTGCCAGAAGGCCTTGATAGAGCCTGTATTGAGCGCTGACATCCAACCGTGGCGTTCAAAATCGGCGCGTGCATCAGGATCGGTGATCATCGTCATAAACAAACGCTTGTCCGCGTCACGCTGCGTGGGCGAGCGGGCCGCCACAAGGTCGCGAATACGCTCCAGGGATTTCGCACGGTCCGATGTGAGGGGCGCGGCTGTCTGCTCCTGCCCGCCAAACCCCTGCTTGAGTGCCGCAGACAGATAGCCGACTGGATTTTTGACCCCTGTCTGTGACCGCACATAGGCCATGCGTTCGGTCACCCGATCCTCGCCATGTTCCGCGATCCACTGGCGGGCCAAACGATCACTGACCCCCAGCGCCTGCAAATGGGCATAAATATCGGATTTCCGCGCCCCTGCCCCATCGTCCAGATCAAGGATCGCCAGCTGCGGATTCTCGGCAATCTTGAAACGGATGTCCGTCACGCTGCGCCCCCGTTTGCGAATCTCGGGCGTCACCACAATGTTCGACGTCTTGTTCACCTCGGCCACCGCAGGCTTGATGATCTTGGCGTTCAGATGCTTGTAAACACCGTAATAGGCACTGTCTTCGACCCCCATCAGCCGCCGAAACAGATCGAGGGCCCACCAACCGGTGCTTCCCGTTCGCACAAAGCGATAGCAATTCTCATAAAGCGCCAAGGCGTGGCCCGATGTAAATTTGCGCTGAATATTCAAGTTGATCAGAGCGAACACTTTGGGATCATTCAGCTTGGCGGCAAGCGCAGGCGAATAAGCGTATTCGCAGACCCCACCCTTCAGCCGCGCATAGCTAAGCAGACTGGAAACCCCCCATTCCTGCTGACCCTGATCGTCCAGCATGTCCCATTCCGCCACAGTTTCGGCCAAGCCGCGCAAGGATGCCTTGAGCGTATCCATGTCGTTCGAATTATATCCGATCATCAGACACAGCGTACGCGCGTCAATCATATGAACCTGATTGGTGACCAGCGTATCGTAGGCATTGAGCAACAGGACGTTGCTGAGCTTGCGTTGCAAGAGCGTCAGCTTGCCTGAGACATGAATCGCCGCCACATGTTTTTTGACGGAGCCGCGCCGCAGCGATCCGGTGAGTGTATCCTTCGGGATATCGCCGGTGGTCCTTAGATTTTGTTTGGTCGCCATATCGCCCTGCCCGCCGAATTGTGATCCGGTCTATGGGCGCTAACCTGCGGTAATAGGCACCCGATGGCAAGACTTTCTTGGGTGCCCTTTTAAGATGCTTCTCACGCTGGCGCGGCTTATCTTATAGGTACCAATTTACAGGATCGGTTTTGACCGACAGATTGGAAGAAGAGCCTATACAACGCCTTTCAGAGCCTATTTTAACTCTCCCTGAGGATGGGCACCTTATTTCCCGCGAATCGGCACCTATAAAACCGTAGACTGGTCCCTTTGCTCCCGTATATGGGTGCGCTTTATCCTGTAGGCGGGTGCTGTAAGACCTCTTTCTGATTGTTTTCAGGCGAAAATCCTGATGCAAACATCTTAAAGACCTGAAAGATTCTACACTTTGTCTGATGCTTCCTTACAGGATTATTTCGTTTTGAGTTGTCCTCACTCTTACCGATTCACAATTGGACACTGATGTGCGATAAAACTTAAAACATGCGTGGATAGAGCGCATATGATTGAGGTGATATGGCACTTACTCCGAAGGCTCCCCCGCCCCCGTATTTCAACATCGATCCAGAAAAGGCGGCGGCTCGTCTGTCTGAGCCTATCGATACGGCACGATTCGCAAAAGCCGCGAACTTTGCGGCCAAGGGCCGGGATGATCTGGCAAAACGTGGCTATGCGCCTGATGGCAAGAAGCGCCTGCGCAAGTTTTCGACCTGGGAAATCTGCCGCTATTTGATTGATGTGGCACCTGCCCATCTGCGGCGCGTGTTGAAGGCACATCCCAACCTTCCTCAGGGGACGGGCGAAGCCGGGAGTAAGTGGTTCACGCTGGAAGAAGTGCTGCGCCTGCGCGAGCATTTCGTCACCGAGGGTGCCTCGAACAAGCAATACAAATCCTGGCGGCCGGAGGGGTTGCCCGCGAAAGTCATCTCTGTGGCGAATTTCAAAGGGGGCGTTGGGAAAACCTCAACCTGTGCACATCTGGCTATGTCCGCGGCTTTGGATGGCTATCGTGTGTTGGTGATCGACCTGGATAGCCAAGGGTCGCTTACCTCGATCATGGGCGGCAATGTGCCCGATGAATGGTCGACGGCCTTTCCTCTATTGGCCAAAGATTTTGCCCGTCACTTGCAGGGAGAAAATGCCATTCGCCGCGCCAAGGGGGTGGCCGAACTACCGTTTGATGAAACCTTAACCGAAAGCCTTGGGGTTTCGCCGCGAAACCTGATCCAGGAAACACACTGGCCCAACATTGATCTGATCGGCGCGCAGCTGAACCTCTATTGGGCCGAATTTCAGGTGCCGGTTTGGCGGATGCAGGTGCGCAGCTGGCCGTTGTGGGACGCGCTCACCAATGCTCTTGAGGGCGAGGGGATACTCGATGACTACGATATCATTCTGCTCGATACACCGCCCGCGCTTGGCTATCTCACTATCAACGCGCTGGCTGCGGCGGATATTTTGCTGGTCCCCTTGGGCGCTTCTTTCCTTGAATTTGATTCGACAGGTCGGTTTTTCGACATGCTGTATTCCACCTTCGCCAGTATCGAAGAGGGGGAGAATAGGGTCCGGCGACAAGATGGTTTGCCGGAAATGAAGTTTGAATGGGATGCCGTGCGGGCATTGATCACCCGATTTGATGCGGGCCAGCAGACCGATCTGGCAAATGTGATACAGGCCTATTTTGGTGATTTCATGACAACCTACCGGCAGGAAGTCACGGCCATGGTTGGGCAGGCGGGTGAGCAGGTGAACGGTATCTATGAGGCCGATTATCGAGAGTTCAACCGCGATACCTATGTCCGGGGGCGCGAAGCCTTTGATCGGACATGGGCCGAAGTGAAAGAGGTGCTGTTGGGCACGTGGTGGCGCGACTTGCAGGCGCTGAAAGCAGAGGAAGCGAGCGATGGCGAAGCGACGTAAACTGGAAACCCCGACGGCAGAAACTTTGGGCAAGATCGAGGAGGAGTTTCGTCGCGAAACCCCATCGCGCCAGATGTCAGCCCCCATCGCTCAGGTCGCCGCAGAGGCGGCAGGCTCGTATCAGGTAGGAACGCCCGAGATGCGCCGCGACGAAGCGCAGGCTGCCGCGTTTCGTGTGGCAGAAGGGCAGGGGCGCGTCATCCTAGAGCTTCAGCTCGATGAAATTGAGCCGCTGTCGATGCAGCGGGATCGAACCATCATGGACGATGAGGCGCTGACCGAGTTGGAAGACTCCATCGCTCTAAACGGGCTGCGCCTGCCGATCGAAGTCTACAAGTTGAAAGATCCGAAAGGTGGCAAGCGCTATGGCTTGCTGTCCGGGTACCGCCGGTTTCTGGCGCAAAAGAACCTGGCTGCGCGTGCGGGGGGCGAGGGATTTGCCCGTATCAAATCTTTGGTCCGCGACCCTGATCAGATCGGGGGTGCCTTCGCCGCGATGGTAGAGGAAAACGAAATCCGACAGGATTTGAGCCATTACGAACGCGGTCGAATCGCTGTCATCGCAGCCCAGCAGGGCGCGTTCGCTACAACGGAAGACGCCGTCGCGGGCATGTTTGCAGCAGCGTCAAAAGCCAAGCGGAGCAAGATCCGATCATTTGCCCTTATCTTTGAGGAATTGGGCGATGTGCTGCAGTTTCCCGAGAGCCTTCGCGAGAAGGACGGTTTGCGCCTTGCGCAGGGTTTGCGCGCGGGCGCTGGGACCACGTTACGGGATGCGCTTGGTGCGGGGCAGGGGGCAAATGCCCGCGGCGAATGGGCGATCATTGACAGGGTTTTGGCGACACAGAAGACCGAACCTACCGATCCGCGCCGCGGCGGACGCCCGAAGCAGAAAGCGGTCGCCGGGCTGCGCCTTGAAGGCCGATCCGGTCTGGTGCTGGAACATCGCACCGACGGAAAAGGCCATACAATTCGCTTGCGCGGTAGGGACTTGTCCGAGGACGCGCTGACCAAAGCGCTTGAGGCTTTCCTGAAAAGTCTTGACGCTGAGGCCTGAGTTTTGACGTCCAGTGCTCAATAGACATCAGCCGTGATCCACTTTGTGACGCTGCGGAAGGGCTGGCCAGATTTGTTCTGACGGGTAGCTTTGCCCGAACCAAATACCGAAGGGCCAAGATGATGCAATTAGACCAAGCCATGCAGGAACGCCGCTCGATCCGCGGTTTCAAGGACAAGCCGGTGCCGAAAGCGCTGTTGGAGGAAATCATCGCGCTGGCCAATCGTGCGCCGTCTTCGATGAACACGCAACCTTGGCATTTGCATGTGCTGACGGGCGAGCCTTTGGCGAAAGTGCGCGAGGGCAACTCTACCCGCATGATGGAAGGTGTGCCGCCGGTGCGCGAGATCGTTGATCATGGCGCCTATGAGGGGCCGCACCGCGACCGGCAGGTTGAGATCGCCAAACAACTGTTCGCCGCGATGGGCATCGCCCGCGAGGACAAAGAGATGCGGCTGGACTGGGTGATGCGCGGGTTTCGGCAGTTCGATGCGCCTGTCTCGATTGTTGTCACCTTCGATAAATCACTGGACGGTGGCACAATTGCGCATTTCGATCTGGGCGCTGTGACCTATGGTCTGGTCCTCGCCGCATGGTCGCGGGGCTTGGGCGCGGTGATCAACGGGCAGGGGATCATGCAGTCTCCCGTGGTGCGCGAACACGCGCAAATTCCCGACGATCAGGTGATTATGACCTGCGTCGCACTGGGATGGCCGGACGAGGAGTTCGCGGCGAATGCAGTGGTTTCAAACCGGCGTGACATCGGTGATGTGGCGCGGTTTATCGGCTTTGATGAGTGACAACCTACTGTAAATAAAAGGTAAGTCTGAAATCTGCAGTTTCGGGCTGTCTTTGCCGCTCGGGCAGGTTAACCTTGCGCCAATAATACAAAGGACACCTGCCATGCGCAACTTTCACGAGCCTAAACGTTCACCGATTTATGCGGCCAATGGGGCTCTCGCCACATCCCATCCGCTGGCGACCCAAGCTGGGCTTGAGGTGCTGAAGCGCGGTGGCAATGCCGTGGATGCCGGGGTCACGGCAGCTGCTGTGCTGGCGGTGGTTGAACCAGCGATGACGGCAATCGGCGGTGACGGCTTTGCGCTGATCTCGAAGCCGGGGGAGGCGCTATATGGGCTGAACTCGTCGGGTCGCGCGGCCGCCGCGTTATCGACCGAAATGTTGATGGGGCAGGGGTGGTCCGCAATGGACGATGCCAGCCCGCATTCCGTGACGGTGCCGGGTGTGATCAAGTGTTGGGAGAGCCTGCTGGAAAGCCACGGGACCATCAGCATGGAAGAGGCGCTGCAACCTGCTATTCAAGCGGCGGAGCATGGCTTTGTTGTCTACCCCCGCGTCTGGACGGACTGGAATGAATGTGTGGCTAAGCTGACCAAACAGGGGGTAGGGGGCCAGCATTATATGGTGGACGGTAAGGCGCCAAAGATGGGCACGGTTCACAAACTTCCCGCCTTGGCCGAAACACTGAAGATTATTGCCAAGGAGGGTGCCAAAGGGTTCTACGAAGGCGCTGTTGCGGCCGATATCGTGGCCGAGTTGAAGGCACGCGGCGGCGTGATGACCGAAGAAGACCTTGCGGCTCATACCGCTGATCCCTGCACGCCCGTGGCGTCTGGCTACCGGGATATTGATCTGGCCGAGCTGCCGCCCAACGGTACCGGTATCACCGCGCAGATTATCCTCAACCTGATGGAGCGTTTTGACCTGACCGGGCTCGACCCGCATGGGGCGGAACGATTCCACCTTGAAATGGAAGCATCGCGCATCGGCTATGCCATTCGCGACACGCATATCGGCGATGAGACGACGATGGGTGTTACTGTCGACGCGCTGATCGACAAGGCTTGGGCCAAGGGGCTGGCGGCGACAATTGATCCGGCTAAGCGTAATAACGATCTGCCGTCCGCTGATCCGAACTTCACCAGCGATACGATCTATCTGTCCTGCGTGGACCGTGATGGCATGGCGGTCTCGCTGATCAACTCTGTGTTCAAAGGATTCGGTTCTGGCATCGTGACCGACAAGACCGGGATCACCTTGCAGAATCGCGGCGCAGGGTTCCGGGTGAAGCCGGGCCATCCCAACACCATCGAAGGCGGCAAGCGGCCGCTGCATACGATCATCCCGGCAATGGCGATGCAGGGCGACAAACCGAAATATTGTTTTGGCGTCATGGGCGGACAGTATCAGCCGACCGGTCATACGCATGTCATCACCAATATGGTGGATTTCGGCATGGACCCCCAAGAAGCACTCGACAGCCCACGTATGTTCTGGCGCGAGGACGACACGATCGAGATCGAACCAACCCTGGGCCAGGACGTGTTCGACGGGCTGACCGCCAAGGGACATAAGATCGACTGGACCAAAATGCCCCACGGCGGCGGCCAGATCATCGAGATTGACCACGAAGAAGGCGTTCTGATCGCAGGCTCTGATCCGCGCAAAGACGGCTGCGCGATGGGGTACTAACGCTTTCTTGTGGCGCGCTGCGATTATGGAGAGAGTTTAGAGCGCCACATTACATAACTCTGATTATGCCGCAAAACGGCATATTTTGCATTTGCGGAATGACGTTCCGTTCTGCGGTATTGGCATGTGGAGATTTCCTGCCTAGTCTGCTGCATAGAGTCGGCCGCGATCCGGGGAGGAAGTGCGTCGGCAGGTGACCTTGGGAGGGGGATCCATGCAATATGAAGATGCCGTGATGACGGCAATGACACCAGAAGAAGCAGTGCGCCATGTGGTCAGCACGGAACCGACCTTTGCCGTGCACGACGTAGATGTCAGAGGCGTGACGGTTAAGGCATTCAAAAATATTCCGGCGACTGTGCCGGCCTTGTTGGCCGCTGGCTGGGCGCGGCACGGGGACGGGCAGTTCGATTACATCGCGCTGGAAGACGAAAGTCAGACCTATGCCGAGTTTACCGCCACGGTAAATCGGATGGCCCATGCGATGCGCGATGAATTGGGCCTGAAACAGGGCGACCATATTGCGGTGGCCATGCGCAACTATCCTGAATTGCTGGCGCTGGTCCTTGCGATTTCATCCATGGGCGGGGTCGTGGTCTTCGTCAACGCATGGTGGACCACGGCAGAACTCGAGTACGCCTTGCGCGATAGCGGGGCCAAGGTTGTCTTTGCCGATGGGCCGCGTCTGGAGCGGATGCTGCCGCTGCGGGACGCACTTGGGCTGACCTTGATCGGTGTGCGTGACGGCGAAGGGCAAACCGCGCTTGATTACACAAAACTGCGCGACGGCGTACGGGCCGAGACAGCGCCGGATGTCGAGATCGACACGGATGACGATTTCGCGGTTATGTATTCGTCTGGTACCACGGGGCATCCCAAAGGCGTGGTGCAAACCCATCGCAGTGCAGTGAACGCGGTCTTCAGCTGGTTAATGCAATCGGTCATCGCGCCGCTCATTGATCCCCCTGCCCCTGATGCGCCAGAGCCGCCGCGCCCCTCTGCGCTGGTGGTGACGCCCTTGTTTCACGTCACAGCGACCCATCCGCTGTTTCTGTTGTCCCTGCCTGCGGGGGCCAAGATTACGCTGATGCACAAATGGGATGCAGAGCAGGCCGTGCGTCTGATCCGCGACAACAACATCACCCGCTTTCTGGGCGTGCCTACCCAATCGGCTGAACTGATGGAAGCGGCCAAGCAGATGGGTGAAAGCCTGCCCTCGCTCGACTACCTTGGTGCAGGCGGCGCGAAACGCCCTGCTGCTCAGGTTGCGCAACTGGCCGAGACCTTTCCGAACGCGGGTATTGCGACGGGTTGGGGCATGACCGAAACCAACGCTTTGGGCATCGGCATGATCGGCGATGATTACCGGGCGCGGCCCGATGCGGCAGGCAAGCTGCATCCGCCGGTGCAGGAGCTGCGTATCATGGATGACGCGGGCAATGCCCTGCCCAATGGCACGATGGGCGAGATCGCGGTCAAAGGCCCGCATATCATGCGCTGTTACCTGAACAAACCGGAGGCCACCGCCGAAACGGTGCAGGACGGTTGGCTGCGCACCGGCGATCTGGGCGTGTTGGATGACGAGGGGTTCATCACCATCCTTGACCGCAAGAAAAATATCATAATTCGGGGCGGTGAGAACATCGCCTGTCTGGATGTTGAGGGGGCGTTGCATCAACACCCCGATGTGTTGGAAGCCGTTGTGTTCTCTGTTCCCGACGAACGGCTGGGCGAGACAGTCGGTGCTTGCGTGCAGCTGCGCGCCGGTGCGGCAGTGACCCAGGCCAAGATGGCGGACTTCTTGCAAGCGCATCTGGCAAAATTCAAAATCCCCGTGCATCTGTGGGTGCAGCATGATGTGCTGACCCGCGGTGCCACCGACAAAATCGACCGACGTGCAATCCGCACGGTCTGTCTGGACAACCAAGAGGCAAAAGTATGAATACCCCCACCGAAGAAGAAATCGGAACTTATATCGCTGCTGCAGGACATGCCGCATGGGAAGTGCCGGACCTGCCCGCTGACACCCCGCGCCGCGAGATCAAGACCGTGGGCATCATTGGTGCCGGCACGATGGGCGGCGGTATTGCGATGAATTTCGCAACTGCCGGCTTCAATGTGAAAATTGTCGAGACCACGCAGGAAGCCTTGGATCGCGGCCTGAAGGTCGTGCGCGGCAATTACCAGCGTTCTTCCGACAAGGGACGTTTTCCTCAGGATGAGGTCGAGGCGCGGATGAACCGGTTTGACGGACGGTTGGCGATTGCCGATCTGGCCGATTGCGATCTGGTCATCGAAGCGGTGTTCGAGAATATGGATCTCAAACGCAAGATTTTTACCGAGCTGGACGCCGTGATGAAACCCGGTGCCATTCTGGCGACAAACACATCCGCGCTGGACATCAACGAGATTGCGGGCATGACCAAGCGGCCCGAAGATGTAATCGGCCTGCATTTCTTCTCGCCTGCCAATGTGATGAAGCTGCTGGAGATTGTGCGCGCCAAACATACCGCCGATGATGTCGTCGCGACCTGCATGGACCTTGCCAAGACGATCAACAAGATTGCCGCCCTTGTCGGCGTCTGCCCCGGTTTCGTGGGCAACCGCATCCTGTTTGCGCGTCAGATCCAAGCCAACAAGTTGGTCTATCAGGGCGTCATGCCCTGGGATGTGGACGCCGCGCTGAACCAGTTCGGGTTCAAGATGGGACCGTTCCAGATGTCCGATCTGGCGGGCCTTGATATCGGATGGTCCAAAGGGGCCAAAACCGACAATCCGATCCGCGATGCCCTGTGCGAAATGGACCGGCGCGGACAGAAAACCAAGGCGGGTTTCTATGATTACGATGAAAACCGTCGCCCCATTCCTTCTGATGTTACCGCAGGCATCATCAAGGACATCACAGGCGCAGAGCCATCCACGATGAGCGCGGACGAGATCATCGAGATCTGCATCTACCCCATGATCAACGAGGCCGTGAAGATCCTTGAAGAGAACAAGGCACAGCGTCCCTCGGACGTGGATGTGGTCTGGCTCAACGGCTACGGCTGGCCAGCGGATAAAGGCGGGCCGATGTTCTATGGTGACATGGTGGGTGCCCAAGCGGTGCTGGACCGCATGGAAAAACTGGGTGCCGAAGATGCCGCATTTGCACCGGCAGATACCCTGCGCAAACTGGCGGCATCTGGCGGTAAATTCACCGAAATCGACACCGGAGGGCTGAAAGTATGAGCTACGAATTCATCACAACCGAGAAGAAGGGCCATATCCTGGTCGTGACCATGAACCGGCCCGATGTCTACAACGCGGTTCATGTGGATATGCACAACGAGATGGCCGATTGTTGGGACGCCTTTGCTGCAGATCAGGATCTGTGGGTCGCGGTGCTGACTGGTGCCGGGGACAAGGCGTTTTGCTCAGGCAATGACCTCAAGGCGACGGCGGCGGGTGGCAGCAAGGCCAAGATGACGGAGAGTGGTTTCGCCGGTCTGTCGTCACGCTTCGACCTGGAGAAACCGATCATCGCGGCGGTCAATGGCTTTGCCATGGGCGGCGGGTTTGAAACCGCGCTGTCCTGCGACATCATCCTCGCATCGGAAAAGGCCAAATTCGCGCTGCCCGAAGTGAAGGTAGGCTTCTTTGCCGCCGCTTCCGGTGTGCAACGGTTGTCACGTTATGTCGGCCGGCTCGCCGCGCAGGAAATGATGTATACCGGCCGCACCATCCTTGCCGACGAGGCACTCGCGATGGGCTGCGTCAACGAGGTGCATCCCCATGATGAATTGATGGACAAAGCGATGGAGAAGGCCGAACAGCTTTGCACCGTGTCGCCCTCTGCCGTCAAAGCCACCAAGCGTGTGATGAACGATATGTACGCCCGCGACGGGTTTGCAGACAGCATCGCCTATTCACGCGAGGTCATCGCAGACCTAAGCAAAACCGAAGATTTCAAGGAAGGCGTCAACGCCTTCGTCGAGAAACGCGCACCCAACTGGGTGAACAAGTAATTCACGCCAAGGAGGCACATTATGTCCGATACAAACTCACCGCTCAGCCTGAACAATCTGGAAATGTCAGAGGGCAACAAGCCCCTGCTGAACGCCGTGATCAAACACATCCGCGAGAACGTGGATCCGATCAGCGAAGAATATCACCGTCTGGCCGACGCGCAGGAGGACCGCTGGTCCTATCACCCGCGCCAGCTTGAACTGCTGGAAGGTGCCAAGCAAAAGGCGCGGGATGCGGGACTTTGGAACTTTTTCCTGCCCAATGCAGAAACCGGCGAAGGTCTGTCGAACCTCGATTATGCCTATATCGCCGCCGAGCTGGGCAAGAACCCGCTGGCGTCGCAGACGCTGAACTGTTCCGCGCCTGACACCGGCAATATGGAAGTGCTGGAACGCGTTGGCACGCCGGAGCAGAAAGAGAAGTGGCTGAAGCCCCTGCTGGCGGGTGAAATCCGTTCTGCCTTTGCGATGACAGAGCCGGACCGCGCTTCCTCTGACGCCAAGAACATCGCCATGTCCGCCGTGCTGGAAAACGGCGAATGGGTGATGAACGGCGAGAAGTATTATATTTCCGGTGCGGGCGATCCGCGCTGTAAAATCATGATCGTCATGGTCAAGACGTCCCCTGACGCGGAACCTTTCCGCCAGCAAAGCCAGATCCTTGTGCCGATCGACACACCCGGCGTCGAGATCCTTGGGCCAATGCACGTCTTTGGTCACGACGACGCGCCACACGGCCACATGCACATCAAATTCACCAACGTCCGCGTGCCCGAAAGCAACATTCTGTGGGGCGAAGGCAAGGGCTTTGAAATCTCCCAAGTCCGCCTTGGACCTGGCCGCATCCATCACTGCATGCGTTCCATCGGGCAGGCCGAAAAGGCGCTGGATCTGATGATCGAACGCGGTCTTTCCCGCGTCGCCTTTGGCAAAAAGATCGTTGATCTGGGCAAGAACATGGAAACGATTTCTCGTGCCAAGATCGAGATTGAATCCATGCGTTTGCTGGTCTTGAAAGCAGCCAAGGCGATGGATGTTCTGGGCAACAAGGAAGCCCGCATCTGGGTGTCGATGATCAAGGCGAAAGTGCCGGAGCAGGTTTGCGACATCATCGATCAGGCCATGCAAGTGCATGGTGCGACGGGTATTTCCCAGTGGTCGCCCCTGTCCGGTATGTACGCCCAGCAGCGCACGCTGCGTTATGCGGATGGCCCCGATGAGGTGCACCACCACGTTATCGCGCGTCACGAAGTACAAACGTACAAGGACAGCAACGAACGTCAGGATGCGGCCAAGCAGCACACTGAAAACCGCGGCTCTGCGGGGTTCATGGGATGAGTGCGCTTTTTGATCTGACCGGCAAGGTGGCGCTGTTGACCGGCGCCTCCAAGGGGATGGGTCTGGCAATGGCCACCGCGCTCGCAGAGCATGGCGCGACTGTCGTCATCTCTGCGCGCAAACAGGACCAGCTGGACGAAGCGGCCGAGGGCATCAATGCCCTTGGCAAAGGCAAAGCATACGGCGTGTCCTGCAACGTGGGTTACAAGGAACAGCTTCAGGCGTTGGTCGATAAAACGCACGAGCTGGCCGGCCCGATTGACGTGGTGATCGGCAATGCAGGCGTGAACCCCTACTACGGGAAAACGTCTGAAATTCCTGATGACGCCTATCAGAAAACCATGAACGCCAATGTGCTGTCCAACCTTTGGCTGGCACAGATGGTCGCCCCCGATATGATCGAAAAGGGCAGCGGCTCGATGGCGTTCACGTCCTCTATCGGGGCGTTCAAACCCTCCGTGATGCTGGGCACCTACGGCATGTCCAAACTTGCGCTGATTGGCCTGTGCCGCAACCTAGCGGCCGAGTTTGGTCCAAACGGCATCCGGTTCAACGCAATCTGCCCCGGTCTGGTGAAAACCGAATTCGCCCGTGAACTTTGGGACAACCCCGAAGTCGCCCAGAGGATCGAGAATGACATCCCCCTGCGCCGTCTGGGAGAGCCGGAAGACTTTGCCGGGCTCGCCGTCTATTTGGCATCGGATGCCAGCAAATACATGACCGGACAGGCGTTGACCGTCTGTGGCGGCTCCAACATGTGGACGTGATCTGATGGATATCAAAGATAGAATTTGTGTCGTGACCGGTGCCGCCAGCGGTATTGGTCGCGCGTTGTGCATGGCTTTTGCCGATGCGGGAGCCAAGCAAGTCGTCTGCGTGGATGTGAACGGTGACGGTGCGGCCGAGACAGCCGAGAGCGTTGGCGGTGCGGCCTATACCGTGGACGTGTCCAACGAGGCCGAGATCAAGCAGATGATTGACAGTGTCGAGCGGGACATCGGCCCGATTGATCTGTTCTGGTCGAATGCCGGTATCGCCGTGGGCGGCGGGATGGACACGCCCAATGACGAATGGCAGCGCGTCTGGGAGATCAACGTGATGGCCCATGTCTGGGCCGCACGTCATCTGGTGCCGCTGATGAAAGAACGTGGCGGCGGTTATCTGTTGAACACCTCTTCGGCGGCGGGTCTGCTGAACCAGATTGGTTCGGCTTCCTACGGGGTGACAAAACACGCCGCTGTCGGTCTGGCCGAATGGATTGCGCTGACCCATGGTGATGACGGGATCAAGGTCTCGGTGCTTTGCCCGCAGGCGGTGCGCACCGAAATGACCCGGGGCCACGAGGATCATGTAGCCGCCATCAACGGCATGATGGATCCCGAGCCTGTCGCCCAGATTTGCCTTGAGGCCATCCGCGACGAGACGTTCCTCATTCTGCCGCATGAAGAAGTGCGCAGATATATGAAGAACAAGACCGACGATTACGACCGTTGGATCGGCGGGATGCGCAAGCTGAACCGCGCCTACGGCGACAAAAAGATGTAAGGAGCCCGATATGATCGGCTATGTGACCCTCGGTGTGCGCGACATGGAACGCGCCAAGACTTTTTACGCAAACCTGTTCGAGCCGGACGGCGGCAGGGTCGTCATCGACCAAGGGCGCATCGCCTTTATCTCGGTCGCGCGCGGACAGCCGATGGTGGCAGTCTGCGAGCCTTACGACAAGGGCGATCCAACACCGGGCAATGGCACGATGGTCGCCTTTACCGCAAAGACCAAGGAGGACGTGGACAAGATGCACGCCCGTGCGCTTGAATTGGGGGCTACCGACGACGGTGAACCGGGCCAGCGTATTCCTGACCGGTTCTATGGTGCCTATGCGCGCGACCCCGATGGCAACAAGATTTGTTTCTTTGTTTTCGGCTGACGCCACGTAGATAAGATACCCCCCTTCCGCGCCGCCCGCTTGCCGGGGGCGCGGAAATGGTGTTCTGTCGTGAAGTCTTTGCCGATGTCGACAGGAAGCGAATAGGGTGTTTATCCGATCTGTTGTGATATGCCTGTTGCTGGTCCTCGCGGCCTGTGCCGATCGAGGACATATCGCCTATGGCCCGCCCGCTGCGGGCACCACTGAACACGCTATATGGGCGGTGAATTTCCGCCCCACCGAAGGGCCACGCCCCGGTCAAAGCCTGGCACCGCGTCCTGACAGCATGCGATTTGAACGGCACGTCATCTCGGTGCCGCCCGGCCACCAGACAGGCCATATCGAATGGCCCGAAGGGACTCCGGACGCCGCGCAGAACTTTGTCACGCTCGAGAGTTCCGAATACGCTGATATCGGGGAGTTTGCCCGCCATATCGGACAGAGTGGGTCTGCCGGGGACAACGAGATTTTCCTTTTCGTGCATGGATACAATTACACCCACGGCGAAGCGGTCTATCAACTGGCGCAAATCGCGCATGATTTTGAATTGCCTGCCCAGCCTGTGCTGTTTTCCTGGCCCTCGGCGGGCAAGGCGGTGGGCTATCTCTATGACCGTGATTCAGCGCTGATCGCCCGTGACCAATTGGCCAGGGTGATCACCGCGCTGAGTGATGATCCGCGTCAGCGGCTGGTGATCCTGGGTCACTCGATGGGCAATCTGTTGGTTGTCGAAACCCTACGCCAAATGGCAATTGCGGGTCGCGTCGATATTGCCAAGCGCGTTGATGCGCTGATCATGGTATCGCCCGACATTGATGGAGAGCTGTTCTACTCCCAAGCCTCGCGCATCACCCCCCTGCCCGACCCGACTGTCTTGCTGGCCACTAGCGAAGACCGCGTTTTGCGATTGTCGGCCATGCTGACCGGACGTACCAACCGGCTTGGTTCAGCGCCCGACCGCGCGGCGGTCCGTGATCTGCCGATCAAGGTGATTGATGCGGGCGATCTGGGCAACGGCGGCGCGGGGCACAGCGTTGCCCTTACCTCGCCAGCAGCGATTGCAATTCTGAAAAATACCACGCCCGAGACATTGCCCGGAGATCAGGCAGATCTGGAACCGGTCAAGCTGAGCGGTTTGCGTTAGGTGCTCTTGGGTTTGAGCGGTCGCATCAGCCCTTCTTGGGCAACGCTTGCCACCATCTGACCGTCCTGCCGATAGATTGACCCGCGATTGAACCCGCGCCCGCCGCCTGTCCAGGGCGCATCGAGATCATAGAGGTGCCAATCGGCAAATTCGATCGGCGCGTGAAACCACATGGCGTGATCAAGGCTTGCCGTCATCACCTTGCCCTGAAACCAGGTCAGCCCATGCGGCCGCAGCGATGAGCCCAGCAGATTCATGTCGGATGCATAGGCCAGCAGGCAGTGCTGCATCGGCACATCCTGACCCTTGGCCGCTTCCATACGGAACCACAGCTGGTTCACGTCATCGGCGACTTCCGGGTCCAGAAACTCGCGCGGCTTGACTTCGCGCAGTTCGATGGGCCGTTCACGCATAAAATCGGCGTGATATTTCTTGGGCAGGTGTTCGACAAAAGAAGCCCGCAGATCGTTGCGATCGGGCCAGTCATCGGGGCTGCCTACATCTTTCATCGGGTGCTGATAGTCCCATCCGTCTTCAGCCACATGAAAGGACGCGGACATGTTAAAAATCTGTTTGCCATGCTGGATCGCGACAACACGCCGGGTGGTAAAGCTGCCCCCGTCGCGGGCACGATCAACCTGATAGATTACCGGGATCGACGGGTCGCCGGGGCGGATAAAATAGGCGTGCAAACTGTGGCACAGCCGGTACTCTACAGTGCGGTACGCGGCCATCAGGGACTGCGCAATCACATGCCCGCCGAAGATGCGTGTGGTGGTTTCCCCACCGCCGCCGATGCCCCGAAACAGATCCACCTCCAACTGTTCGATGTTCAGTAGGTGCAGGAGTTCTTCGGCTGGTGTCATATCTTGTGTCATCGGGTCGGCCTTCAGGCATTGGCCCGTGCATCCGCATAGGCAATAAAGAAATCAAAGCTGTCGGGGTTGGCCATACTGTCGCGGTTCACCACCTTGGCGGGATCGCCGCCAAGCAACAGCTTTTTCACCGGAACTTCAAGCTTCTTCCCCGATAGGGTGCGCGGTATTTCGGCGACCTCGATAATCTCGTTGGGGATAAACCGGGCAGAGACCTGCGCACGGATGGCGGCATTGATTTCGTCTTTCAGTGCATCGTCGACGGACACACCAACAGCAGGCACGACAAAGAGCGGCATAAAGCTGTCTTTGCCCAGAAACTCCAGATCGACGACCAGACTGTCCATCACGCTGTCCAGCCCCTCGACCGCCTGATAGATTTCGGCAGACCCAAGCCGCAGTCCCTTTCGGTTGATCGTGGCGTCTGAGCGGCCATAGATTACGGAAGCGCCGTTTTCATCAATCGAGATCCAATCCCCGTGACGCCAGACGCCGGGATAGTCCTCGAAATAGCTCTCAAACAGGCGTTTACCGTCGGTGTCACCCCAGAAATACAGCGGCATGGAGGGGAGCGGCTCTGTGCAGACCAGCTCGCCCACCTCGCCCGTTAACTCGTTGCCCAGCGGGTCATAGGCGCGCACCGCATTGCCAAGTGCGCGGCATTGCATTTCGCCCGCGCGGACCGGCATGCCGGGATGACCCAGCACAAAAGCACCGGCAAGGTCGGTCCCGCCCGAGATCGGGGCCAGCCACTGGTCAGCCTTCACATCGCGGTAAATCCAGTCGTAGGCATCCGCCGACAAGGGTGATCCGGTTGAGCCAAGAGAGCGCAGCGCGGACAAGTCGACCTCGCTGCGGGGGGTCACGCCCGCTTTCATACAGCCGCTGAAAAACGCGGCGCCCGCCCCAAAGAAAGTCAGTTTTTCATCCGCTACAAAACGCCAGATCACGCCCATATCAGGGTGGTTGGGCGCACCGTCATAGATAGCCAGTGCCGCCCCCTGCCCCAGTGCCATAAATTGGGAGTTCCACATGATCCAACCCGATGACGTCAGCCAGCAATATCGGTCTTCGGTTGTGATATCCTTGTGCAAAGATTGTTTGCTGGATTCCAGCAGCACCCCGCCATGCCCATGCACAATAGGTTTCGGGTTGCCTGTCGTGCCAGAGGAATAAACGATCCAGAGCGGATGCTCGAACGGGACGGCGACGGGATCAAAGGGAACGTCATCGCGGGTCAGATCATCCCAAGCCATATGCCCTTCAGGCAGTTCCCCGACCACTGGCAAGGTCACGCATTGCACCAATGATGGCAAAGCGGCTGCAATCTCGGCCAGTACGGCGCTGCGATCGACAGTCTTGCCCGCGTGCACATAGCCGTCTTGCGCAATCAGCACCTTGGGTTCAATTTGTTTGAACCGGTCAAGGATCGCAACATGCCCCATATCCGGCGCGCACAGCGACCAGACCGCGCCGATGCTGGAGGTGGCGAGAAAGGCAATCAGCGCGGTTTCGGTGTTGGGCAGAATGGCGACCACACGGTCGCCCTGTACCACGCCCATACCGCGTAGCTTGGCAGCAACGCTGGCAACCCGTTGGCGCAGTTCGGCCCAGCTGAGTTCTGTGCGGTCGAAGGTTTCGGACTGCACGATCACCGCAGGCGCATCGGGGCGGGTTTCGGCGTGACGCAGGATGTTATCCGCGTAGTTCAGCATGCCGCCGGTGCCCCACTCCATATCGGGCATCTGTCGCCGGACCATCATTTTCTCTGGCCGCACCGCCGCGCGCATATCAAAGAAATCCCAAATGGCGTTCCAAAAGGTTTCCAGATCATCGACACTCCAGCGCCACATCGCGTTGTAATCCTCGAATGTCAGGCCATGCTTTTCCTGCACGAACCGTTCGAACTGCGCCATGGTCGAGGCGTCATAGCGTTCGGGTGACGGTGTCCAAAGTACTTTGCCGCTCATGTCAGTGCCCCTTGGACCAAAGCTTTCAATTGTGACCGCGAGGGGTAGGAACTGCTGGGGGCCAATTGCGTGAAAAACACCACAGACAGATCATGCACCGGATCGACCCAGAAAAAGGTCGAGGCCATGCCCCCCCATGAGAAATCACCGACGGACCCGGGCACACGCGCACGGCCCGGATCGAGCACCACGGCGCCGCCGATGCCAAAGCCCATACCCTCCATCGGTTGTTCGGCAAAGCTGGATGGTCCCATCGACGCAATGTCACCCGCCAGATGATTGCGCATCATAAAGCTGAGCGTATGCGACGAGAGTATGCCCTGACCGCCGGAGCGCAGCATATTGGTGAACTTCATGTAGTCGTCGATCGTGCCGATCAGACCGCCACCACCCGAATTCATCTTGGTTTTGTGAAACGAAGAGCCGTCTGCGGCATCGCTAAGGCGTAGGCTTTCACTGCTTTTCTCGGCGGCATTGAGGTTAAAGGAATCGCCCGATAGCGGCGTATAGAGAGAGGCGAAACGGTCCGCCGTTCCCTGCGGCACGGTAAAGCGGGTCTCATCCATTCCGATCGGGTCAAATATTTCGCGGATGAAAAACTCTTCAAGCGTACAGCCAGCGATCACTTCGATCACGCGACC
>NZ_JASC01000011.1 GCF_000622365.1 Sulfitobacter noctilucae
GGTCAGGGGCATCAACTTCGAACTGCCGATCCAGCGTGTTATCCGCGACAACCGATGGCTTGCCACCATATCGCCCAGGTCGACGTTTGTATCCGATCTGCGCTGCAATGCCTGCCAAGCTGGCCAAACGTGCCACACGGTTCTCTGAACAGGTCTCGCCAGCATCGCGCAGGTCGTCCGCCAATTTGCGATATCCATAGACCTTACCGCTATCGGCCCGTGCCTGCTGGATCAGCACCGTCTGACGTGCATCCTCAAGGGCACGCTGGCTTAACGGTTCTTTAAGCCATGCATAGAACCCGCTGAAATGAACCATCAGCACGCGGCACATGGACCGCACAGAAAACTCTGCGCGGTGAGCCTCGATAAACGCGTACCTCACTGAGATTCTCGCGCGAAGTACGCGGTCGCCTTTTTTAGAATGGTACGTTCCTCGGTCACTCGCGCCAGTTCGCGCTTCAGCCTTTTTTTATCTCAGCAGCCTGTTCTGCAACTTCAGATCGGACACGGGGCGACTTCGCAAATTGTGCCTTCCAAGTGTACAGCGATTTGGTGCTGATCCCTAGGCGCTCAGCAACTTCGCTGACCGCATATCCACGCTCAACAACCTGTGCCACAGCGTCCTGTTTGAACTCGTCCGTAAACCGTATTCCCTTGTTCATATCCGTCTCTCCTTGGTTCCAAAATTACCAGGCAAACCGTCTACAAATCCAGGGGCACCTCAGTTCGAAGTCGACGACACAGGTCGACGGAGCGCGGCAAATGCCTGCACCGAGCCCTGCGCGATCGAGGGTGGCATGCGGATCATCGGAGGGTAATGGACCGGCTCTATCCTTTGGCACGTCAAAGATGGGCCGGTGCGGTTCAACGACCTCGCCCGGATGATCGGCGGCGCATCCAAGAAGATGATCACGGAACGCTTGCGGCAACTCGAAAACCAGGGGCTGGTTAGGCGCGAAGTCTGCGACACTGCTCCGATCACCGTGGTTTACGAAATCTCCGACTTCGGGCGCACAGCTCTGGGTTTTCTAGACGAACTGCGGAAGTGGAGTGAGGGGCTTCCGAGGAGTTTGACCGCTGAAAAGCGATAGCCTGTCGAGAGTGCGACCGGCCCAAGCCTGACATCCGCTAAAGGTTTCGGCCGCTGAGGTGCGAAACGGCGAAACGGACATTCGAAGCGACTGAAAAATTACCTGCGCGATGGATGACTTCAATGCGGACAATCGGCGATTTAGATTTAAGCCGTATTCCCACCCAGAAGTGTAGATCCGCGGTGCTGCGACCTTTGCTGCAGTATTCAAAAAGCAAACAGACTGCAAGCCGCCATTAGTCCGGTGTGGAAACGCCTCGGCGCTGCTTTGCCATGGTGCGCCAATTGCGCAAGACCGGAAACACGATAAGCCCGGCCGCGAGGATGAGAAGAACCAAAGTCATCGGTCGCTCGTAAATGAAACTTGGCCCGTCATACAACTGCATCGACCTTGCGAAGTTGTCTTCGAGCATCCCGCCGAGGATGAAGCCGATAAGCAAAGGCGGCAGGGGAAAGTCCGCGAATTTAAGGATCGTAGCTAAAATCCCGAATGCGACAAGCAACAGTAATTCGGTCGAGTTATTCTGCCCAATATAGGCGCCCATCAAGGTGAAAAAGAGTATGAAGGGGATCAGGAAGTTGCGCGGCACCGAAAGGATCTTCGCGATATAGGGGATGAGCGGCAGGTTCAGGATCAAAAGCACCAGATTGCCAAGATACATAGAGATGATGACTGACCAGAAAATTTCGGGTTGGTCGACCATCAGGCGGGGGCCGGGTGTAACGTTGAGCGCCAGCAATGCTCCCAGCAAAATTGCGGTCGTGCCTGAGCCTGGTATTCCCAGCGTGAGCAACGGCACAAAAGACCCCGTGGAGGCCGCGTTGTTGGCGCTTTCAGGAGCGGCAAGACCCTTGATTGAGCCCTTGCCGAACATTTTCTGGTCTTCTGCCGACGCGATGTTGCGCTCGACCGCGTAGCCGAGGAACGAGGCGATGGTGGCTCCTGCACCCGGCAGCACACCGATGAAAAAACCTTGGATCGACTGGCGGCCGATGACGGGAGCGATCTGGCGTGCCTCCTCGCGGTTTATCCGCAATTCGGTGATCTTTTTGTTTTCTTCTGAACGTTTAGAGCGGGCGGGATCAAGGACAAGGTAAAGCGCTTCGGGCAAAGCAAACATGGCCATGGCCAATGTGATGAAACCGATGCCTGATTGCAGTTCCATCATACCGGCGGTGAAGCGCGGCGCGTTGAACAGCGCCGATGTGCCAACCGTGGCGAGCATCAAACCGACGATGGTCATCAGCATCGCTTTGGCGACGTTGCCGGTGCCCGCAAATGCCGCGATGGCCGACAGGCCTACGACCATCAGCGCGAAATATTCGGCGGAATGAAACAGCAGTGCGACCGAGGCCAACATGGGCGCGAAAACCATCAGTAAGATCGCGCCGATCGTGCCGCCGCAAAAGCTGGCGATGGCAGCGATGGTCAGCGCTTTACCTGCCTTGCCGTCGCGTGCCATTGGGTAGCCATCAAAGCTGGAGGCAACAGTCGAGGCCACGCCGGGCGCATTGATTAGGATAGACGAGGTCGAGCCGCCGAAGATCGCGCCATAATAGACACCAGCAAGCAAAATCAACGCTGCTGACGGATCACCGATGGTGATGGCCACTGGTATCATGATGGCAATAATCGACATCGGGCCGAGACCTGGCAGCATGCCGATGAACGTGCCGATAAGGCAGCCACCGATCACCATGAGAATATTGGTCAGGGTGAACGCCGTGGAGAGGCCGATGAGTATGCCTTCGATCATGGAATCAGGCTCCGAACATTGCGGGAAGAGGACGCAGGAATATTCCGAGGACTTCCTGAACCAGATACCAGATGCCGACGCTGGCGATGCCGGCGGCAAGGATCATCGCGATCCAGCGCCTTTCGCCAAGGATCAGGCTGCCGAGGATCAGAAATAGGAAGGTGGAGGCAAGAAAGCCGAGTGGCAAAAGCAGCAGCGCATATGCCAGCATCAACGCCAAAAGACCGATCGCTTGGCCATAGTTATAGCCGGACCAGCGCGACAGGTCGATGTCAGGATCGTCCTTAGGCTTGTGCGGCGAGATCAGGACCAGCAGGGCAAAGAACACTCCGCCGATCGCCAACAGCTTCGGAAAGGACGAGGGCCAGACCGGGTTCCGGGCCATGAATGGTGCGATCTGCGCATCCATAATGAACCAGGCGGAATAGCCGTAGATCAGGCAGATCAGCAGGATGAAGAATGCGATCACTCGGTCAAGCGTCATAAAAAATGCACCTATTGCAGACAATGAACCGGCCGCAGCTGACCGCGGCCGGAAAATCGAATTACTGGATAAAGCCCATGCCCTTCATCAGCTTTTCCATGTCTGCTTCCTGTGTTGCCAGGTAGGTCGAGAAATCGTCGCCGGAGTTGTAGATATCGATCCAACCGTTCCTGTCGCGCACTGTGGCCCACGCCTCGGTCGTGGTCATTTCCTTGAGCAGTTCGGCGTATTCAGCGCGCTTTTCATCGGATAGTCCCGGTGCCGCGAAGAAACCGCGCCAGTTGACGAATTCCAGGTCGACCCCGAGTTCGGTGAACGTTGGCACATCCGGCACAGCATCGACACGTTCTGGCGCCGTCACGCCCAGGATACGGACCTCGCCCGCCTCCGACAGGGCGATCGCTTCGGATAGGCCGGTGGACAGGGCCGCGATTTCACCCGAGAGCAACCCCGCCATCGCCTTGCCTCCGGCGTCATAGGCGACATAGCGCATATCCAAGGGATCGCTGCCGGCCGCCTGCATGATGGCTGCGGGAACAAGATGGTCCATACTGCCGGGGGCCGATCCGCCGCCGATGGCGACGCCACGGGGGTCTTCCTTATAGGCGGTGTAAAGATCGGCCCAATTCTCATGGGGACTATCTTTGCCAACGACGATGGCAGCATAGTCACCGATCACACCCGCGACCGGCGTGACATCGCGGTATCCCATGTCCACGGTCTTGTTCAACGCCCGAACGATGATCGGTGTGGAGTGAACCATCAACGTGCCTTCGTTGCTCTGCGCGTTTTCGACGATATAGTTCAGGGCTTTGCCACCGCCCCCACCCGACATGTTTTCGAAGGTCAC
Organism: Sulfitobacter noctilucae; assembly: GCF_000622365.1. GTDB lineage: Bacteria > Pseudomonadota > Alphaproteobacteria > Rhodobacterales > Rhodobacteraceae > Sulfitobacter > Sulfitobacter noctilucae. The sequence goes on from NZ_JASC01000011.1 coordinate 4,182, forward strand.
AGTCTTGACCAACCCCGAGTTCCTGAGCGCCTCACCGACGCCGCGGGCGGTTCCGTCCCAACCGCCACCCGCGCCACCGGGAATGAGGAAATGGACTTTGTCCATCGCCTGCTCCTTTTCCTGAGCGGTGACTGCACCTGAGCTGAGCGATATCATAGCTGCAACGGCGAACGCGGAAATTTTAGACAATTTCATGTGATTCCTCCCAATCCGTTTATTGATCATAGGGGCGGCAAACCGTTTCACAAACTGCTTTCTTAAGGGAAGGACTTAGACGAAATGCGCTTTGTTGCACTCTTGGCCAATGCCATGCAGCGGCTAATGGCGGCTTAGGTTCGCACAGATTGACCGACCGAACTTCCGAATGTCGGCTTTTGGTATCTCTTGATTGAGACATCGCACCGGCAGCGAAAATCTGCTTCCCGCCCTGGATCTCAATCGGACAAGCTGAGCTATGCGTCTTTGCGTCGTTCTCTATTGGGGATGGCGACCGACATTACCTGACGGATCACATGAACAACTTGTCAACTTGGTTTGGCTCAGAGAACATGGCGCAATCAATCTACCAACTCTCATGATACTTGAATTACTGTGCGAACTGCGAGGAAATCAGCGTAAGCTCACTGCTAGAAAATTAGGAATGGCTGAGCATTGAGGGACGCGTAGGCGGGCATCGACCATGGCGTAGTTCGATGTCCTGGAAAAGCCGTTTGGGTGTGATGGGGATGGGCTCAGTTGCCTTAACAAACCGCGGTGTAATTCTGCCTGTGTGCAGAGGCGCAGGCCCTCGTTCCTGCGCCTCTGCGACGTTTTCCTAGCTCCAGGTGCCGATGAACTCGGCAGCTGCTGCATTAACGTCATCTGGGTGCGAAGCAGACAAGAAGTGCTGCCCACCCTCAACGACCTGAACCTTGGCGTCTTTTGAGTTTGTGAACAGCGCAATTTCTTCTTGCGCATTGGCAACCGAATACACCTGATCGGCCGTGCCATGCATCCACAAGACCGGACAGGTGATATACGCCAAGCGCCCGTGAAGTCCGTCCCGGTCACGCAGGTTGATCGCCGCCATCAGCAGTCTCCGTCTGCCGGCGTCGCCGCTATAGTCCTGCCGGTGAAGTTTATGCCAATGCTGACGCTGCTCCTCTGACGTGGGTCCACCGATGCCGGCAGACAATATGAAGTCCGTGAACTCGCCCGGCACAGTCCAGTCGTCACCGACGGGCGCTGAGAACTGCTCGATGACCGGCGAGCATGCTTCGTCACCATTCCAGCATCCGAGATCATGGCTGCGTTTGCTCTCATAATCCATCGAGGTGCCCAGAGGAATGATGCCCAGAACCCGCTCAGGAGCCAGCAGAGCCATACGCGCGGCAACCCAGCCCCCTTGTGATGTGCCCAGCACAAAGGCCTTCTCGATTCCCAAAGCGTCCATCACCTGCAGATTGGCAATCGCGGTATCCCAATATGTGAACTGTTCCGACGGGCTGCGCGTCTGCCCATGTCCGAACAGCTCGATCGCGATGAGGTTGGCGCTGTTCTTAAGGCCTTCGTCCTCGAATTGTGGTGTGTAGAGGTCGGCCGAGGTGCTGAACGAATTGACCATCACCAATGTAGGCTTCGACCCATCAAGCGGCTCCGGCATTCGATATCCGACCTGCGTGCCTCCCAGGTGCGGCACGGTAACGGTTTGTGTCTCGGTCATAATACTTATCTCCTCCTATTGAAGGGGCAGCTTAGGAAGGGCTGCTCTTTTTGACAACGTGCTTGGGTGGCCTTTGTATGACGCTGTCTTGCGACCACACCTGTTGCAGCATTTGGCACCCGGCGTAGAACAACAGCTGGCGCAACGCCGGAGCGCAGGCATTCAAAGCAAGGTGGAGAGGCTCGTCGATGCACTTGGGAATAGAGCTTCGGGTGGACCTAAACGTTTGCGTGCCACCAGACCTTTGATCGCTCAACCTTATGCGAAGCAGCGATACAGTGAACGGTAGGCGTCCTTATACCGAAAGCGGGATTCTAGGGGGCGCGGATAGGGAAGGGGCGTGAGGATGGGGGAGGGGCCCGATTATATGTAGAAAAAGCCCTTGTTACCGATTCACTTGATCGCGTCTGTAGACCGAAAGTTCTGTCGCAACTGATTTTCTGATGCGCAGAGCTGGGCCGTCTGGTCCTTAAAAATAGGCGCTTTGCCTCTCTTCAAATGGCTTCCGGTGAAAAAAGTTCGGTCTTTGAGAACTTTTTTGAAAAAAGGTGTTGCGGTCCTGAACACCTAGGGCTAGAAGGCAGCTCTCAGCAACGACGACACGATGTCTTGCGGGGCGCCAGACGGGCCACAACGAAGCAGACGCTAAGGGGTGGTCGGGACGGTAAGAGAAGAAAATCTGAGGTATTTTGGCGGGGCGCGCCGTTTTAGTTAGGGCGCATCTGGTCATATTTGTCTCGACGCTGTTTGAAAATTTGATATCTGAAGAGATATGTGGGCGGTTTGGTTCATTCGATGGATCAACGTCTGTATATCGCGCTCTTAGGCTTCGGCCGATGATGGAGTGTCAGCTTCACTGTTTGGACGGCTTTCGACTTCTTTGAAGTCCTAAGCACAACAAACAGAAAGACTGTTCATTAAGTTTCAGTAAGGCTTAATGGACGATGTGCAGAGGTTCGACGTCAAGGATAAGATCGTAAGATCTTTTCAACTTGAGAGTTTGATCCTGGCTCAGAACGAACGCTGGCGGCAGGCCTAACACATGCAAGTCGAGCGCACCTTCGGGTGAGCGGCGGACGGGTTAGTAACGCGTGGGAACATACCCTTCACTATGGAATAGCCATTGGAAACGATGAGTAATACCATATACGCCCTTCGGGGGAAAGATTTATCGGTGAAGGATTGGCCCGCGTTAGATTAGATAGTTGGTGGGGTAATGGCCTACCAAGTCTACGATCTA
>NZ_JASC01000012.1 GCF_000622365.1 Sulfitobacter noctilucae
GGTCACGGCGTTTCTGCGTGAGCCGGGCCTCAAAAGTTTTTTCCCAGCATTTCCTTGAGCGTCGACACGTCCATCATCTGCTCAGCCAGCAACTTCTTCAGCTTGCCGTTCTCAACTTCCAGTGCCTTTAGCTTCTTCGCATCCGACACCTCCATGCCGCCATACTTGGAACGCCATTTGTAATTCGTCGCATCGCTGACACCGTGTTTGCGGCAAAGCTCCTTCGCACCAAGCCCAGCCTGATGCTCTTTCAATATCCCAATGATCTGTTCGTCGCTGAAACGGCTTCTCTTCATCGTCTGTCTCCTCAGTTGGAGAACAGGCTAACTCAAAACACCGGACTTTTCAGGGGAGCAGGTCAGCTAGTTCAAGGCTCGAACACCCCGTTCCGCAGGCAGTCAAAAGTCAATTTCAATGCCGAGTTCATCGCGGTTGAATTCATCCAGAACATTTAGCAGCCGGAATTGCCGTCCATCCCCCGGTCTGTCAGCCATGAAGTCCATAGACCAAACTTCAGTTGTTGCCTTGACGCCGCGTTCGAAGCGTACAATCGCTGTATGAGAGTTCTAACGGCGTGCGTGGTCTTGGCGCTCCCGTGAAGAATCTGTCCCATAGTGCATCTTTCTAATTGTCGCAGATCGGTAGACCACCACTTGCTATCGTTCAAACCTATCCCGCTTCATCGCGGCACGTGAATGGGACAAATGTACTTGCCATTCCTTCATTCATTGTCATCACCGTAAGCATATTTGCCATGTCGAACTCTTCCTGACTGCGTGGGCAAACAACGATCTGTTCGATGCACCCCGTTGCAACGAAATCATCGTTTTGCGCAACGAACTCGGCGCTAATACCGTCAGGGCCGATACCGTCATACGCCCAATCCCAAGCCCGCTGATACAGAACGCATTTTTGCTCGGGCCACGTCATATCTTCGAATTGGATATCATCTGCCCAAGCAGGACTCGAGCAAAGCTGCAAACATAAGAGTGCTAGAAAAGCGCCTGACGATAGCATCAAGGCACGACCTCTGAAACCAAATCGTCGAAACCAGCAAGAATTGTCACTTTGGCGCGGAGTACGGGCGACGCTCCGTGACGACGTTCGTCTTGCAGCAGGTGAGCAAAGACGAGCGTTGTGCCATCTCGCTTTGCCCAGCCTACAAACCAGCCCCAGCCACTTGTGTAGTCAAAGCTGCCAGTGTCCCTACGGGGATAAGCCGCACCAGTTTTGCCCCATATGCGCCAGCCGCCAGAGGTTTCGGTGGATTCGATGATCGCCAGAGTTCGATCAGTGGCTTCAACCGAAACAGGTAGATCGTTCCTTATCATCCGGGATAGGAAATTGACTTGCTCACGGGGGGAGATTTGAAGGGACGAAGACATCCACGCGCGTTCAAGGCCATTGCTTTGTGCAAAATCTCCGTTGAAATCAGCGTTTCCGTAGTCGAAGTCCGTAGCATACTGAGTGAGGAGCGACGTGCCCAGTAACGGAGTGATCTGCCGCGAATACCAGACCACAGAATATCTCATCCACCGCTCTGGATCGGTTGTCTTACGCCAGCTATCGCCACCCCAGTCTGGGTAGCTCTCCCGAAATGGCAGAGCAGGCCTGTGCGAATCCTGCAAAATACCTGCGTCATAACCCATCAGGGCGAGAGCAATTTTGAAGGTGGACGCTGGCGTAACACGATTATCGCAAACACCAGTTTGGTGCATAATCTCAACGGCCGCTTCGTCCATTACAATGGTGCAAATTGTTCTAGCCGCGCCTTGGGTGCTCACGCACAGACTAATTACAAGGGCCAGAGCAACAGATTGTTTTTTCATGTTACGTTTTTCACATAATAACTTATGGCGGTTTCTATCTCTGCAGTATTCTGATTTTCAAGATTACCAAAACAGTTTTGTCAGACCGGATTTTCTCAAGGGCCTCGGCAACTACAGCGATTTCTCCCGCTATATCTGAAATCGACGTAAGCTCTCCGACAGCCACGCGCATGACCGAGATTCTTGAAAAATAAGCTGCCCAGATCGGTTCTAATAGAGTCCCTAGATGTTTAGTCTCGGTATCTGGTGGATAGGATTGGACCTGTCGCGTTTGTTATGCCGCTACTTTGATAGGATTTATTACAGCAAAGGAGATGAACTAAGGAACTGAAACGGACGGGCGAGTTGCGGCAAGATGCTGTGCGGACTGCGTTAGCCAGCGGGCTAACGCGTAAGCAGGTGGCTGGGGGGAGAGACATCTTTTCCCGCGGAAATTTTTGGCTACTGTGTTGTGAATTTAGAACGGATTCTCGAATCTTGACCTCCACAAATTGAGCAGCCTCACTTGAGTGGTCCAAATTGAAGGTTAGTGCATGATTGGCCTTTGGTCCATCGGTACGATGGCTTCTGGCGCAGGTGGGCGGTAGCCCAAAGCACTATGGGTTCGTTTGGTGTTATAGTGGTTCCTCCATCGTTCGATGATGATTTGGGCTTCATGCAGCGAGTAAAAGATCTCACCGTTCAGCAGCTCGTCGCGCATCCGGCCGTTGAAGCTCTCGCAATATCCGTTTTCCCAGGGTGACCCGGGCTCGATGTATGCAGTCTTGGCCCCAACCGCTTTGATCCAGTCCCTGACGGCCTCTGCGATGAACTCTGGGCCGTTGTCTGAACGGATGTAGGCAGGCACGCCTCGCAAAATGAATAGATCCGTCAGAGCATCGATGACCTCAGTCGAGTTCAGCTTTCGCTTCACCCGGATAGCAAGGCATTCCCGGCTGTGTTCATCCAAGATGTTCAGTGTCCTGAACGCCCTGCCATCATCGGTTTGACGTGCCCCTAGTTTCCTAGACGCTTGCCTCGTTCATTTTCCTCTGTTCTGTTTCATAGTCAATTGGCGACAGCATTCCGTTGTTGGTGTGCTTGCGGGTCGGGTTGTAAAACATCTCGATGTAGTCGAACACGTCCTGCCTTGCTGCGTCGCGCGTGGTGTACGTTCGCCGCCTGATGCGTTCCCGTTTCAGCAAGTGAAAGAAGCTCTCGGCGACTGCGTTATCATGACAATTCCCGCGCCTACTCATGCTGGCATCCAGATAGTGTTTGCCGAGAAACGATTGCCACTCTTTGCCGGTGAACTGTGACCCCTGGTCGGAATGGATCATGACCCTGTGCTTTGGTTTGCGCCGCCATACGGCACTCAGCAATGCCTGCAAGGCCAGATCAGTTGTCATTCGGGATTGCATCGACCAGCCCACAACACGCCGTGAGAACAGGTCGATGACCACAGCGAGGTACGACCAGCCTTCATGGGTCCTGATGGAGGTAATATCGGTCACCCAAACACGGTCAGGGGCATCAACTTCGAACTGCCGATCCAGCGTGTTATCCGCGACAACCGATGGC
>NZ_JASC01000013.1 GCF_000622365.1 Sulfitobacter noctilucae
GCGAAGCGCAGGCCCTGCTCCATCGCGATGGGCGCGATCAGCTCTACGTCGAACTTCAGGTTGTCGCCAGGCATCACCATTTCAGTGCCCTCGGGCAGCTGAACGGTGCCGGTGACGTCTGTTGTCCGGAAGTAGAACTGTGGACGGTAGTTCGCAAAGAACGGCGTGTGACGGCCACCCTCTTCCTTGGTCAGGATATAGGCTTCGGCTTCGAACTTCGTGTGCGGGTTCACGGAGCCGGGCTTACACAGCACCTGGCCACGCTCAACACCTTCACGGTCCACACCACGCAGCAGAGCGCCGATGTTGTCGCCCGCTTCACCACGGTCCAGCAGCTTGCGGAACATTTCCACGCCGGTACATGTGGTCTTCTTGGTGTCGCGGATACCCACGATTTCGATTTCGTCGCCCACGTTGATCACGCCACGCTCGACACGGCCGGTCACAACCGTACCACGGCCGGAGATCGAGAACACGTCTTCCACAGGCATCAGGAACGGCTGGTCTACAGCACGGGCAGGCGTCGGGATGTACTCATCCACAGCTGCCATCAATTCCCTAATTTTCTCTTCACCGATTTCAGGTTTGTTGCCTTCCATCGCCGCCAGCGCGGAACCCGCGACGATCGGAATGTCGTCGCCCGGGTACTCGTAAGAGGACAGCAGCTCGCGGATTTCCATCTCGACCAGCTCCAGCAGCTCTTCGTCGTCCACCTGGTCCACTTTGTTCATGAAAACAACCATGTACGGGATGCCAACCTGACGGCCGAGCAGGATGTGCTCACGCGTCTGGGGCATTGGGCCGTCGGCTGCGTTCACAACCAGGATCGCGCCGTCCATCTGGGCGGCACCGGTGATCATGTTCTTGACGTAGTCGGCGTGGCCGGGGCAGTCGACGTGCGCGTAGTGGCGTGTCTCCGTCTCGTACTCGACGTGCGCTGTGGAGATCGTGATGCCACGTGCTTTCTCTTCGGGCGCACCGTCGATCTGGTCGTAGGCTTGGAAGTCACCGAAGTACTTCGTGATCGCCGCTGTCAATGTCGTCTTACCGTGGTCAACGTGGCCGATTGTGCCGATGTTAACGTGCGGTTTGTTACGTTCAAACTTTGCCTTTGCCATGGTGGTAGCACCCTTATGTATTTGAGGGGCCACAGGGGCCCGGACCTTCTTCGGCACACGACAACACGCCCTGCACCGTTATGGCGGGCGATGTATTGGGTCTGGGCGGTAAAATCAAGCGTGTTTCACGCGGCTGCGTGATCTACAACGTCATAGTCGCAAGAGTGTATCTGCTTGGTCGTCTGCGATGCCAAAAGCCGCGGCCGCGATGCCAGCGTTATGCAGGGTCTTCTGCAACAGATTCGCCGACCGCGACAGGTGAGCCATTGAACCAGCCCTGTTCCTTGTTTTGCTTCACAAGAAAGTTCTCGATCTGTTTGGCCGCATTCTGTGACAGGTTTTTTAACTGCTCTTCCGCAGATTTGGTGTAGCCAGACCCGACAACCGGCCCCTGATCAAGCGATTCAAGCACCGTGATCGTATGCGGCTCGGGTGTCAGCTTGAGGTTTTTGGCATCGTCCCAAACAGTCAGCTTGATGATCAGGATGGATTTGGGCGAAAACACCAGCGGAATACCGGGCTGCGCCAGCACATAGCCTTCAACACTCATCCCGAAATGGTAATCCCGGCTGCCATTGTAGCGGCCAAAGCGTTCTTCCGTGGCATCAGAAAGTGCCTTGGCCAGAACCTCTTCGCTCACAGTACGGCTTAACGGACCTTTCTGCGCTTTGGGTGCCACTGCGATGTTATGCACCAAATTGAAATCGCCCAATGGCACCGGTGCGTCCTGCAAGTCACGTGCGCCATTGCAGGCAGTCAGGATCGAAAGACAGGTCAGAATGGCAAACAGGCGGATCATGGCGCGAACTTTCCGGTAACACCCCCAAGCGATAGCGCACGCCCCCTCAAGGTGCAATCAATTGCCACGTTTGCGGGGCGTGGTCAGCCGTTTACCTTCGTTCCGAACACCAAAGGGATTGCGATGGCCGATGACGCAGAGTTGCAGGAGGCGGCGATAAACCTGCCCCTGCGCCCACAGGGCGATGTTCGGTTAATAACAGAACCCGCCTAGTCGCAGATCGTTTGCACGGCGGCCCAGTCTGCGTCCATCATTGACGGGGTGTAAACCGCGTCTTCCTCCACCTCGGCCTGTGCCGCATTAATGCGATCACCAAGCGATGGATGGCTCAGGAAATGGGCAACCAGACCGTCCACGTCTCCGGTCTTGGCCCGCATGTTTTCAAACATGTCGCTCAGCGCACCGGGGTTGATGCCCGCCTGCGCCAACACATCATGGGCAAACGTATCCGCACCGATCTCGGCTGCCTGGCTGTATTGCGCGGCGATCAAGCGCTCGGCCAGAAACAGTACCACCGCACCGCCAGCAAAATCACCGAACAGCAGGCCTAGCACACCGATTGATCCCGCAGAGCGCAGCGCGTGGCGCGTGGGATCGGCGCTGATCACATGGCCAATCTCATGAGCGAGCACGGCGGCCACTTCGTCCGGGCCATTCGCCGCCTCGATCAAGCCGCGGAACAGGACAACAAAGCCGCCGGGCAGCGCGAAGGCGTTGACCATTTCGTGGTCCAGCACCGAAATGGTAACCTCCTGACTGAAATCGCGGTCTCCGCCCAAACGGCCCACAAGGGCGTTCAGCGCCGCAGTCCCTTCCGCGCCCTCGCAAATCTCCAGCGGGCTCAAACCGGATTCATCCAAGGCTTCGCGTATCTGACCAAAGGTCGCCTCGCCCAGCGCACGTTCACCTCCGGGCGGGATGAAGCCTGCGAGATTATCCGCAAGCAGAGGAACCAGGACAAATATTTGAAACGCCACAGCGGCCACCGCAGCCACAGCCCAGGCCACCAACCGCCCGCGTCCCTTTGGCGGTGCGCGCCGCGTCAGATGGGGCAAATGCTCCAACACAGATTTATCCGTCAGGTACAGCCGCCCGACCGGATCGGTGATACGGCGCAGGACAACTCCCGTCTTGCCGGCATGATCAGGCAGTTGGCGGACTTCACCTACAGGCCAACGCAGGGTATCGCCGTCATCCAATCCAATCTGCAACATGCCGCTGGCAATATGCAGGCTGACCTCCTGTGGCTCTGGCCTGTCACCGTCAAAATAGGCGGCCCCCAGGCCATCAAACCCGAGGCTCATATCGCAGCCCCCAGATCCAGAGCTTCGGCAAAGCCTTCTGCCTCGGCAAAATCATCGCGGTCCCTTTGGCTGATCAATCCCAAACCCTCTGTCACCGGCAGCGTGGTGGTACGCGCCATGTGACGCATCAGCGGAAAGGTCACAAATGTATTATAGAGCACGCCCCAAAGCAGAAAAAACGTCAGATACAAGACGGCGAACACTACAACCGATATCCAACGCGGCAGATCGGCAAGATAGTTTCTTCCCCATATGTCGTCAGCCAGCACCATATCCCCCCCAACGAACACCACCAGCGCCAGCAGCACGAGAGAGACAAGCCCCAGCACAAGTGTCAGATAGGCGATGAAATTGCCCAGCACATAGATAAAGGTTACGCGCACACCGCTGAGAGCAGAAGCGAACTGCACGCCGGGACCAAGCTTGTGATTGGCCATAATCCGCTTGCTGACCCACCGGTAATAGATCGCCCCGAAAAGCAGGCCGGACAGAGTGATCGGGATCAGCAAAAGCCGCTCTGGCCCCAGCAAATCAAAAGACGACCAGCTCCCGTTCATTGCATCATCAAGTTCCTTGATCAACTGGGTCGCGGTGATGGCGTCACCATCAAATACCGGATCAATATAGAATACCCACGCGATACTGGCACCCAGCGCGATCAAGCTAAAAACAAAGGGCAGCGTCGCGCGGTAGAGCATGGGCCATCGGCCGCCTTGATAAAGCCGCGCAGACCCAAAGAACATCCTGTCCGTTTTGTATTTTTCCAACAAGAACGTCATGCGCGGCCAAAGGATACCCAGCGTGACAATCGTGCAGAACCAATACCATAGCGCCCGCCAGGCATAACCCCAGGCGCCCTTTTCCAACCCAAAGCGCACACCGCGCCAGCGCGTGCGCGCCAGAACGTAACGTCGCGCCCGATAGCGTGCATAAAACCACAATGGGATCACGCCGGCAAAGCTGGCCAGATAGCCGATGACCGAGGAGTTGAAGACCGAGAAGCTGACGAACATCAGCAAGAGGTTCACCAGACCAATGTAGAACGTCAGGATCACCACAGCGATGAAGAACCCCAAAAGCTTTTCAATTGGATCGCCAGCATATTCCATGGGATGCCCACCGGGCCGCATGGCGGACCAGTACCACCGCCGCAGCCGCGTCTTCATCCAGAACCGGTAAAAGCCCAACGTGAGAATGGTGAAAAACCCGGTCTTGAGCGCCAACCAGAACAGCGCCCCGCGCCGTCCTGTGAAATCGACCCGCATTGTCCCGTCATCTGCTGGACCCACTGGCGCTGCGCTGCGCATTTTCGGGGTTGCGGCCCAGGGGCCTGTCTGGATCGACGTATCGCTCATCCCAACACAGGCGTCAGGACGTAAACTTGTTGTCACGCGGGAACCCACGCGGGGCCATCCGCCCGGCAGAAGCCCGTTTGCCGGTCCATTCGGCCAGCTCTGTCTCTGTCCGGGTGCGGCCCGCCGGGTCCAGCCAGCTCAACCCTTCCTCGCGGGTGAAAGTTGTCGCATCCGACAGTCCACCGTCCCTATATTTCTGCAAGCGTACGCCTTTGCCGCGTCCCATTTCCGGCAGCTCGTCCAGACCAAAAACCAGCACCTTGCGGTTTTCGCCAACGGTCGCCACCGAATCGCCGGTCACCGGCTTGCACACCAGCGCCTGCGAAGGTGCCCGCACGTTCAACACCTGTTTGCCACTGCGCGTCTGCGCGACAACGTCGGCCTCAGGCACCACAAATCCGTCACCCGCAGAGGACGCGAGCAGCAATTTGCCTTCAGGCCGGTGAATGAACAGCGCGACGATCTGTGCCTCATTAGGGAGATCGACCATCAAGCGCAGGGGTTCACCCATGCCACGCCCGCCGGGCAAGTTTGACGCAGATATCGTATAGAACCGACCGTTTGATCCAAAGACCAAGAGCCTGTCCGTGGTTTCAGCATGGAAGATGTGGCGCGGCCCGTCACCGTCTTTGAATTTCAAGTCGCGGGCCAGATCGATATGGCCGGTCATCGCCCTGATCCAGCCCATCTGCGAACAGACCACAGTGATCGGCTCTCTGTCGATCATCGCCTCAAGCGGCACATCCTCGACCTCGCCCGCTTCGGCAAAGGTGGTGCGACGTGCGCCGCCGACCCAATCCTTGCCAAATTGCTTTTTGGTCGCCTTCAACTGCTCGGTGATGGACTGCCACTGCAAATCCGCACTTTCCAGCAGGTCTTCCAGCCCGGCGCGTTCTTCCATTAGCTCGGATTGTTCACGAAGCAACTCCAGCTCTTCCAGACGGCGCAAAGAGCGCAGGCGCATGTTCAGGATCGCATCGACCTGCACGTCTGACAGCTCGCCCTCTCCGGGCGGTGGCGATACGTAGTCGGCTTCGTCCATCGCACGAACGTGGTCTTTGCCCCAATCCTCGCGCATCAGGGCCGCCTTGGGATCATCGTCATAGCGGATGATGTCGATCACACGGTCAAGGTTCAGGAAGGCAATGATAAAGCCTTCGAGTACTTCCAACCGGTGGTCGATCTTTTCCATCCGGTGCGTCGAGCGGCGTTGCAGCACTTCGCGACGGTGATCAAGAAAGGCGCGCAGCACTTCCTTCATCGAACAGACGCGCGGAGTGACCCCGTCAATCAGCACGTTCATGTTCAGCGAGAACCGCACTTCTAGATCGGAGTTGCGATAGAGCATGCCCATCAAGACTTCAGGGTCCACGTTCTTGGACCTCGGCTCGATCACCATGCGGATGTCGTCGGCGCTTTCATCCCGGACATCGGCCAGAATGGGTATTTTCTTGGTCTGGATCAGCTCGGCGATCTTCTCGATCAGCTTGCCCTTTTGCACCTGATAGGGAATTTCGGTGACCACGATCTGCCACAGTCCACGGCCCAGATCCTCAACCTCCCAGCGGCAGCGGAGGCGGAAGCCGCCCTTGCCCGTGCGATAGGCGGTCGCGATGTTCTCGGGCGGTTCAACAATGATGCCGCCCGTCGGAAAGTCGGGCCCGGGCACATAGTTCAACAACGTCTCGTCCCGACAATCGGGCACTTTGATCATGTGGATGCAAGCGTCACAAAGCTCGGCAATGTTGTGCGGCGGTATGTTCGTCGCCATGCCCACCGCGATGCCACTTGATCCATTGGCCAGCAGATTCGGAAATTGCGCAGGCAGCACCGCAGGTTCGGTCAGCGTGCCATCGTAGTTCTCGCGGAAATCGACGGCGTTTTCGTTCAGCCCTTCGAGCATCGCTTCTGCGACTGCGGTCATCCGCGCTTCGGTATAGCGGCTGGCAGCGGGGTTATCCCCGTCAATGTTGCCAAAGTTGCCTTGCCCGTCGACCAGCGGGTACCGGACGTTGAAGTCCTGCGCCAGCCGCGCCATCGCATCATAGATCGCAGCGTCGCCATGCGGGTGATAGTTGCCCATCACATCGCCACTGATCTTGGCCGACTTACGGTATCCCCCGTTCGACGCCAGCCGCAATTCGCGCATCGCATAAAGGATACGACGGTGCACGGGCTTGAGCCCATCGCGGGCATCCGGCAAGGCACGATGCATGATGGTAGACAAAGCATAGGTCAGATAGCGGTCGCCCAGCGCAAGGCGCAGCGGTTCCGAGATATTGCGAGGATCAACCTCGGGGGGATCGGTGATATCTGACATGACGGTTTTTGTATCTCCGTGATGCCGTCTCAGCAAGCGCTTGCTGATGCGGTTGCGACCATTCTGGCACAGATGCCACGGGGGAAAGGTTTCTGTGAATTCCCGTCTATCGTTTACCGAATTAAACGCTATTGGAACTTTGACGCTATTTTTTGTGTTAAACTATCAAGAATCACGAATGTGGGGTAAGGTGATGATACGGTTCATGTTATTGTCGTTCGGCTTTCTCGGCTGGGCCTTTTACGAGATGAGCGGTGGCAGTGATTTCGATGCTGGCGCGATCCGCGAAGCACGCCTAGCTGCCATTGAGGCGGAGAAACCGCAAAAGCCGGCACCTGCGCCCGCCCCTGTGATCGTTGCGGATGCGCCGAAGGTTTTCGTAGATACTGATCCACCACAAACGGGCGATGTAACACGGGTGGCGTTGAACCTGACAGAACTCGAAAGCGCCGTCACCGCCGACGCGCAAGAGCAGCAAGCTGTGCCTCAAAACGTGGCAACTGTGACCTCTTCGGCAGATACGCCCGCGATCATCCCCAGTTTGATTGACCCGAATGATGGCGTGACCAGCGGGCATTCTATTCCTACCTCCGCAGCGGGCGACATCCGCACCGTCACCGGCAACCGAGTGAATGTGCGTGGCGGACCGGGCACAGACTTTGGCATTGTCGCCCGTCTGGTGCGCGGTGACGCGGTGAAAATTCTCCAGGATGATGGCAACGGCTGGGTCCGGCTTGAGCCAATCGACGGTGGCCCCGGCGGCTGGATGGCGGATTTCCTGCTTGAAAGCAGCTGACAGGTTGCTTTGACACCCAACTCACGCGATCAAAGGCCTGCGGTGATACCGGAGGCCTTTTTCATGTCAGAAACCCCGTCCAAGCGATCTATTCTGATCACCGGATGTTCCACTGGCATCGGCTATGCTGCAGCGCACAGCTTGCGCGACCGGGGCTGGCGCGTCTTTGCCGCCTGTCGTCAGACCAAGGACTGCGCCCGCTTGCAGAGTGAAGGTTTCGACGCGCCGCTCTTGGACTATCAGGACGAATCCAGCATCCATGCCGCCCTTGCGCAGGTGCTTGACGCGACGGGCGGACGGCTGGATGCGGTCTTTAACAACGGTGCTTTTGCCATTCCCGGTGCTGTCGAAGACCTGCCCACCGATGCGCTGCGCAGCATATTCGAGGCGAACTTTTTTGGCTGGCACACACTGACCCGTGCTGTGATCCCCGTGATGCGCGACCAAGGGGCCGGCCGGATTGTGCAATGTTCCTCGGTGTTGGGTCTCATCTCCACTCCCTGGCGCGGGGCCTATAATGCCACGAAATTCGCGTTGGAAGGACTGAGCGATACGCTGCGGCAAGAAATGAAAGGCACCGGGATCGAGGTAATCCTGATCGAGCCGGGGCCAATCACATCGGATTTCCGCAAGAACGCGGCAGCGCAGTTTGAACGCTGGATCGAGTGGACCAAAAGCCCGCGCGCCGCGCAATACGAAAACCAGCTGCGCAAACGGTTGTACGATTCGGTGAACAAGGCCTCCTTTCAACTGGAGCCAGATGCGGTGGTAGGCAAACTGATCCATGCCATCGAAAGCCAGCGACCAAAGCCGCGTTACTACGTCACACTCCCTACTTATTTCGCCGGTTTCGCACGGCGCATCCTGCCGACGGGCCTACTTGATAGGATTATGGGGCGCCAATAGCCCTTGCACAGCGCGACAACGCGGCTACATCTCGGTGCCTGACAAAGGGGAATACCATGACCGAAGATCCACTTTTCACCATCGTTCTGCTGGCGGTGTTCGCTGTCCTGGTTGTTTTGATGATTGGTTTGGGGGGATTCGCCGGCGGCGGGGCTTTTAACAAGAAAAACGCGAACCGGTTGATGCGCTACAGGATCATCGCACAATTCATTGCGGTGGCGCTGATACTGGCGTTCGTTTGGCTGCGCGGGGGGGCAAGCTGATGGTTGTGCTGAACAAGATTTACACGAGAACCGGAGACAAAGGCACAACAGCACTTGGCAACGGGGACCGGGTTGCGAAACACGATGCACGCGTCGAAGCCTATGGCACGGCGGACGAATTGAACTGCTTTGTGGGTGTGGCGCGACTTGAGGCGACGGGCGAAACAGATGCCGCCCTGTCGCGCATACAAAATGATCTGTTCGATCTTGGTGCCGATTTGTGCCGTCCCGATATGGCCGCCGATAAAGACGCAGAATATCCGCCGCTGCGCATGGCGCCTGCACAAGTTGACCGGCTCGAGGCCGAGATTGATCTGATGACATCACAACTCGAGCCACTTCGCAGTTTTATCCTGCCAGGTGGATCAAAACTGTCGGCGCACCTGCATGTTTGCCGCACAGTGGCCCGCCGGGCAGAGCGTCTTGCGATGTTGTTGTCCGAACGTGAAGACGTGAATGTGGCGGCCGTGACGTATTTGAACCGGCTCAGCGATTGGTTCTTTGTCGCCGCCCGCATGGCGAATGATACCGGCAAGAAAGATGTCCTGTGGGTGCCGGGTGCCAACCGCTAGGACAGCTAAACGAAGCGGGAGCTCTGTTTTCGCATGGTATGAAACCATGCAAACAAAGCCGATGGCCGCGCTCAGACACGAAACGCGGCGTCCTAAGTGCCGCAGATGCCGATTTTGCCCTGTTTTGACGTGATTTGTTTCGTTAAACCAGCGCAAGAGAGATAAACCGCTCCGCCCCAAAGGCTGGGCAGCAACCAAGGAGAGTAACGCTCATGAAGGTGCTTGTACCTGTCAAACGCGTGATCGACTACAACGTGAAAGTGCGCGTCAAAGCGGACGGATCGGGTGTTGATCTTGCCAATGTCAAAATGTCGATGAACCCCTTTGACGAGATTTCGGTCGAACAGGCGATCCGCCTGAAAGAAGCCGGTCAGGTCGAAGAGGTCGTTGTGGTCTCTATCGGCGTCAAGCAGGCGCAGGAAACTCTGCGTACCGCACTGGCAATGGGTGCAGACCGGGCCATTCTCGTCGTCGCCTCCGATGATGTGCACAATGACATCGAACCGCTGACTGTGGCCAAGATCCTCAAGGGGATCGTGGACGAAGAGCAGCCCGGATTGGTGATGTGCGGCAAACAAGCGATCGACAACGATATGAACGCGACCGGCCAGATGCTGGCGGCGCTGATGGGGTGGTCACAGGCGACCTTTGCCTCTGACGTCGAGATTTCGGGCGACAAGGCCAAAGTCACACGCGAAGTGGACGGCGGCTTGCAGACCATTGAAGTGACCATGCCGACAGTCATCACTGTTGACCTGCGCTTGAACGAGCCGCGCTATGCATCGCTGCCCAACATTATGAAGGCAAAGAAAAAGCCTTTGGAAGAGAAGACACCAGCCGACTATGGCGTCGACGTCGCGAACCGCTTGGAAATCGTCAAAACGGTCGAGCCAGCCGAACGTGCTGCGGGCATCAAAGTCGGATCAGTCGATGAACTGGTTGCGAAACTCAAAGAAGCGGGGGCTGTGTAAATGGCTGTTCTACTCCTTGCAGAAATCACCGATGGCGAACTGGCAATGGATGCCACTGCCAAGGCCGTGACCGCATGTAAGTCACTGGGCGATATCACTATTCTGGCCGCAGGTGGCACCGCCGCAGCTGCGGGTGAAGCCGCTGCCAAAATCGACGGCGTGTCCAAGGTGCTTGTCGCTGAAGACGAGACATTGGGCCATCGGTTGGCGGAATCCACTGCCGCCTTGATCGTGTCGCTCGCGGGCGATTACGACCACATCGTCGCCCCGGCAACCACAGACGCAAAGAACGTGATGCCACGGGTCGCGGCTCTTTTGGATGTAATGATCATCTCCGACGCCTCCGGCGTGGTGGATGCCGACACATTCGAACGTCCAATCTATGCAGGCAACGCGGTGCAGACCGTCAAATCCTCGGACGCCAAGAAGGTCATCACCTTCCGTGGCGCGTCCTTTGATGCAGCAGGCGAAGGCGGTTCCGCCTCTGTCGAAACCATCGGTGCTGCTGCTGATCCAGGCCTGTCGAGCTGGGTTGAAGACAAGGTCGCCGAGTCAGATCGCCCCGAACTCACATCTGCTGGTGTGGTTGTGTCTGGTGGTCGCGGTGTCGGTTCCGAAGAAGACTTTGCGCTGATCGAGAAACTGGCCGACAAGTTGGGTGCCGCCGTTGGCGCATCGCGTGCTGCGGTTGACAGTGGCTATGCCCCGAACGACTGGCAAGTTGGCCAGACCGGTAAGGTCGTGGCCCCAGAGCTTTATGTCGCCGTCGGCATTTCCGGTGCGATCCAGCACCTTGCCGGTATGAAAGACAGCAAGATTATCGTCGCCATCAACAAAGACGAAGAAGCGCCGATCTTTCAGGTTGCCGACTACGGGCTCGTGGCCGATTTGTTCGAGGCCGTGCCAGAGTTTATCGACAAACTCTGATCCTGCCTCAAACGAAGTTCAAAAGGCCCGCCTTCATCGGCGGGCCTTTTTTATCGCAAGGCTGCAATGGCGTTACAAAGCGCTTCCGCAGCCTCGGCATGCGCCGCCGGACCAAGCATTCCAGAGGCAGCAACAACATCCATGTCATCATAGATCATGCCCTCGGTGCCGCGCGATAGCGCGTTCTTGGACGGGACCACTTCGACAACAGATGTGCAATATGGCGCAATCTCATCCATCATCTGACGGGTGACAAACAACGGATCACGGCCCAGGTCGCCGGCTCCATCGTCGCTCTCATCCTCCGGTGCATGATCCGCAAACCACAGCACAATGGACTTGCCCGTAATGCGTTTCAGCATCAGACGCATACGCGCGCTCCAGGCATCCTGAAGCTCTTGGCGAACGGCGGCAAAGCGCTCCGCCGATGTTTGTTTGAGGCAGTTCAGCATGTGTTTATTGAAATGGAAGTCCGAAAAATCCACCTCGCGGTAGATCGTACGTAATAGAGATGCTGTCGTTACGAACCGATCGTTGCGCCGCGGATGCACCGCATAAAAGCGATTCGTCATATTCTGCGCCCCCATCACCTGAATAACAGCAATGTCTGAACCGGATGCCGCATCCATGACAAAAGGATCAGAAGAGAAGGCATCAATACCCGCGTTGATCTGACCGAAGTTTGCACAGGTCAGTCCTGTGGCTTTCTCGACCAGGGCCGGAAACGGCGTTTCGATGAACTTTCCGTATGTTTCGGTTGTGCCGATAAAGGACAGATACGGCTCTTTCAGCTCGCGCCGGGGACCCCGGAACAAAAGTTTCGACGTGCCATAACGGCACGGCAGATAGTCTAGGGGACCCTGCCCCAATGCGTCATAGGTCATCTCACCCACCTTGTTTTACTCACCCAAGGCCCTGTTTGACAAAGCGGGCTTGCGATTCTGTTAAACGCAGCATTTGCCATGTGTTTGAGTGAAACGCTGCCCTTGCGGCGCGCCCCCTGCCCGCCCTATTGTACCCCGAAGACCTAGAAAGGACCTTTGATGGACATCCAGACAATCGGGATTGTAGGCGCGGGCCAAATGGGCAACGGCATTGCGCATGTGATGGCTTTGGCCGGGTATGAGGTGATGCTTACGGACGTCAGCGCCGAAGCGCTGGAAAATGCGATGAAGATCGTTGAGGGCAATATGGCCCGACAGGCCGGACGCGGCAAAATCACCGATGAAGAGATGGTCGAGGCGATGAAGCGCATCGGCACCACAACCACGCTGACCGATTTGGGCAAGAGCGACCTGATTATTGAAGCCGCAACCGAGCGGGAAACCGTCAAGCAGGCGATCTTTGAAGACCTGTTGCCCTCCCTCAAGCCCGAGACGATCCTGACGTCAAATACGTCCTCAATTTCGATCACCCGACTGGCCAGCCGGACCGACCGGCCCGAGCGGTTCATGGGGTTCCACTTCATGAACCCCGTTCCTGTGATGCAATTGGTTGAATTGATCCGGGGCATCGCGACGAACGAGGAAACCTATGCGGCCTGCAACGCAGTCGTCGAAAAGCTTGGCAAGACCGCGGCGGCGGCAGAGGATTTCCCGGCCTTCATCGTGAACCGGATCCTGATGCCGATGATCAACGAGGCGGTCTATACGCTTTATGAGGGGGTCGGTAACGTCAAATCCATCGACAGCTCTATGAAGCTGGGGGCCAACCATCCGATGGGTCCATTGGAGCTGGCCGATTTTATCGGGCTGGATACCTGTCTGGCGATTATGAATGTCTTGCACGACGGTCTGGCAGATACCAAATACCGGCCCTGCCCCTTGCTGACGAAATATGTCGAAGCAGGATGGCTTGGTCGCAAGACCCAGCGCGGGTTTTATGACTATCGCGGCGACACGCCGACGCCGACGCGCTGAAACACAAGCGGGCGGCTTGGGTTGAGAGTGCGGACGGTATATAAGGCCAAAAAGAGAAAGTAGGGCGGCACTGCGACTGCGAATTGGTGCGCCTGCGGGTCGGGGCGCGGTTCAGTCGGTTAGCGAGAGCGTGTGCTTGCGCAGCCAAGCCATGAAACCGCGCGGATCATCGGCGCGGGCTTCGATTTCGGCGTGAGGGATCGGATGGCCCACAATCGGCCCTTGTGGCTTGTTGCAGGCATGCACGATTTCATGCAGCAAAAGACCCTGACGCAGCATCGGGCTGAGTTTGTTGGCGATCTGGTAGGCGCGGCTGTTCTGGCCGGGGAACTTCATCGGCACGACTGTCGCACCGGAGCGGCGGATCATCTTTGCGGTAAAGACGTTCCATTCCGCTTCGACTGCTGGCCCCCACCATGTCTCGGACGCCGCCACCACGCCGGACGGAAAGAGCGCCACGACACCGCCATTCTGCAAGTGTTTCATCGCCTTCGCACGCATCTCAACACCCTTGCGCTGGGCATCAGGGTCATGCGGAAACGGCACGGGGATCATGAAGCTACCAGCGACTTCGTCGATAGACGTCAGGAGCGAGCGTGTGAGGATGCGATAATCGGGGCGGACTCTGCCGATCAGATCGGCAAAGATCATACCATCAACCATGCCATGCGGATGATTGGCGACAACGACCACGGGCCCTTCACGGGGGATGCGGGAGAGTTGGTCCTGCGGGGTGGTCAGGTCGATCCCCATCGTATCAAGCGCACCACGCCAGAACGCCTGCCCTGTGGGCGCGCCGGCACGCTCGAACTTGCGCACAAGGCGCAAAATCGTGAGCTTTCCGGTCAGCAATTCGATCAGCCCGATGATCCGCGATTTCACCGGATCGCTGAACGTGGAGGCATAAGACAAACTGCTGCGGTCGTATTTGACCGGTGCATCTGTATCGGCTCTCGGCTCCGCTATGGACTGTGCCTCATCGACCAAGAAGATCCCCTTTTCAGGTCCGCTTGCAGGCCCTAGTGGCCCTCGCCAAACTTGTCCGCAACCAACGCGGTCAAGGCCTCGGCCAGCGCCTGCGCATCCGGGCCCGAAGTCGTCACTTCAATAGTGCTTCCCCGTGCAGCTGCCAACATCAAAAGACCCATAATACTATCGCCTGATGCAGTCATGCCATCCTTGGCGACCTCGGCGCGGGCGTCGAATGCCTCGACCACTTCGACCAGTTTGGCTGACGCACGGGCATGAAGCCCTTTTTCGTTTACAATTTTCAGAGAAACCTGGGTCATTTTGGGGCCTTTAGCTGACGCTGACATTTTGGCTGTCGATATATTTCTTACCAGCCTCAAGAGCGGCACGCACGGCATCGGGCACATCCATCTGGCGCGATTTCGCCAATTTGATCAACATGGGCAAATTCGCCCCGTATAGAATGCGCCGGTTCTCAGGCTGACAGGCGCGCATCGACAGATTGGACGGCGAGCCGCCGAACAAGTCGGTGACAACCACAACGCCCTGGCCCTGGTCAACTTCATCGGCAGCGATACAGATCTCTTCCTGCTTGCCATCCCGGTCGTGATCAGCGTGGATTGCGATTGCCCGAACGCCGTTCTGAGACCCGACGACGTGTTCAATCGCCGCGAGGTATTCCTGCGCCAATCCGCCATGTGCGACGATCACTATACCGATCACTGACTACCGTTTCCTTCCAACTGACGATCAAGTTCGCGGTGCCTTATTGACACCTGCCACCCCCGTTGCGCAAGGCGCAAAGCGTGGTGCTCTGCCAAGGTTACTGAACGGTGACGGCCCCCTGTACAGCCAAATGCAATCGAGATGTTGGACTTGCCCTCTTCGCGGAATGCTGGAAGCAGAAGATCACTCAGCGACAGCACCTGATCCGCAAAAGAATCAAATCGCGGATCAGCGCTGACGAATTCCGCAACACTGGCCTGTCTGCCATCCCCTTCACGCAGGCTCGGCTCCCAGTAAGGGTTCCGCAAAAACCGGCAATCGTAAACCATGTCGACCGACCGTGGTAAGCCCCGTTTGTAGGAGAAGGACTGCACCGAAATACTGAGCAAACGCTGGCCTTGGGGGGCAAACCACCGCTCTACCTCGGCACGCAGTTCGTGGATGTTCAGATGCGTGGTCTCGATCAGGACATCTGCCCGGAACCGCAGGGGGCGCAAGAGAACCTGCTCTCTCTCGATCCCGGCAATGGGAGGGCCACCATCAGCCAAAGGATGGCGGCGCCGTGTTTCAGAGAAGCGGCGCAGCAGAACATCAGGCGCGCAATCGAGATAGAGCATTTCGACCGAGACGTCAGTTCGTGCGGATAGTTGAGCCAACAAGTCAGTCACGCCGTTGGTCGAGAAATCCTGCGTGCGGGCGTCAATGCCAAGCGCAAGTGCGCCATCACCCGCCCCCTGGTCCAGAAGTTGAGGCAAAAGGCGCAGCGGCAGGTTGTCGATTGCTTCGAATCCGGCATCTTCAAGCACGTTAAGGGTAGTGGAGCGCCCGGCACCGGACGCACCGGTGACCAGAACGATCCGACGCTTCCGCGGCGGTAGCTCAATTTCAGTGGACGACGCGTTCTCGCTCATGGGTGACGAGGTATACCATGGCGCAGGCAAAGCAAGACAGCAGCGGCAAAATCGCCGGTGTCAGGATGCCAAAGACACGGCAATGTGACCCCCAGCACGCTGTAGTCGTGCGGGCGGGGCAGGCGATCAGGTTCTTCCCGATCCAGATCGACCACCAACGCCACGGGCGCCGGTCCTGCTTGTGGTAGTTCGAGCAAACCTACGCCACGTGCTTCGATGCGGCCTTCAAGGGCAGGCGGTACGGAAGCTATGAGTTTGGTGCCGTTGACGTGGAGAGTGGTTCTGTCATCCGCAACCAGCACCGCGCCGTAGCAGATAAGTTGCAACGCCAGCGTGGATTTCCCCGCACCCGATGCCCCTAGGATTAACGCCGCGCGTCCGCCAACACTGATGGCCGTTGCATGAAGCGTTTCGTGAAGCGACTCACTGCTCATGACAGATCAGATGGGCAAACCTACCACAAAGCGGGCACCCAATGGGTCGGAGGTGATATCCGCCTCGGTTGGGCGGATATTCTCGGCCCAGATCACACCGCCATGGGCTTCAACGATCTGCTTGGAAATCGCGAGGCCAAGACCGGAGTTGTTGCCGAAGTGTTCGTCAGGCCGCTGAGAGTAGAAACGTTTGAAGATTTTGGACAGCGCCTGTTCAGGGATGCCGGGACCCGTGTCTTCAACCACAACCAGCACACGGTTTTCGCGCTTGCGGGCCCAGACACGAATCGCGTCTCCGTCTTCGCAAAAGGAAATCGCGTTGGTGATCAGGTTAACGAATACCTGCGCCAAGCGCGCTTCCAACCCGTGTACAAAGATGGGCTTCTCCGGAAGGTCGGTGATGAAATCAATACCTTTGCTTTGGGCATCCTCACCCAGATACTGGCCCAGATTGCCCACCATTTTAAGAAGGTCAAATCGCTCTTCTTCTTCTTTGACCAGTTCGGAATCAAGCCGCGAAGCGTTAGAGATGTCACTGACAAGCCGGTCCAGACGACGCACGTCATGGTCGATCACATCCAGCAGTTTCTCGCGCTGGTCTTCGCGCTTGATCATCCGCAGGGTGCCCACGGCAGAGCGCAAAGAGGCAAGCGGGTTCTTGATCTCATGCGCAACGTCAGCGGCAAATTGTTCGTTGCCATCAATTCGGTTGTATAGCGCCGATACCATGCCACGCAGCGCACCGGACAGCCGCCCAATCTCATCGGGCCGCGCCGTCAGATCGGGGATCCGAATGCGGCCCGGGTTCATCTTGCGAGCATCCTTATCGCGACCCAATTCAGCAGCAGCAGCCAAATCCGCCAGCGGATTGGCAATGGTCGAGGCCAGAACAAGGCTCAGGCCGATGGAAACAAGTGTGGCAATCACGAACATGCGCAGCACGCGCTCGCGTTCACCGCGCACAAGACGGTCGATTTCACCGGCGGCCGAAACGATGGCAACAACGCCGTATTCGGTACCATCCTTCAGGATCGGGGTCAGGACGGTAAAGAGCGTGCCGCCCTCAGCATCCAGCGTGTCCTCAATCCGCGTACCGTTTTCAAGACTGCCGGCAATCAGCGGTTTAAACTGCTCTTCAAGCGGCAGAATAGGCGCAGCATTGCCACTGCTGAAAGGCGCAGAAAGCTTGTCCCAGACCCAGCTCAACCCATCCGTCAGGAATGTCGGTCCGCGCATATCGTCGCCATTGCCTGTCTCGCGAACGGTCATCGTGCCTTCGGACCGCGCGACAAGCTCTGGCACTGTGTCGTAGATATAAACGGTGATGCCACTGCGCAGCTCGATCGCGTCAAGCGTGGCTGCCGCATCAATTGCCCCATCGCCGGACAGGGCAGCCTCGCCCGTATCGGGCAATTTCGCTTCGAACACATTGGCGATCAGCTCGGCTTCAGAGACCAGTCCGGCCGCCCGCTGAACCGCTAATGAATCCCGCGAGGAATTGAGGTAGAGAATGCCCGCAACAAGGATGTTGAGGGCAATCAGATTGAAGGTGATGATCTTGCGCGTCAGCGCGGAGCCCCGAAGCGAGAAAAGCCCCCGCCGTTCCCGGTGCATGCGCATCTCGTCGACACCTGTGCTGTTCGGGGCGACCCAATCGTCGCCCAGTACAACATCACCGTCCCGCGCAGATGTGCTTAGATCACGCACACGATTCCTTTCGGCAATTGCCCTTAGGCAATATCACTCTTCATTATATCTGTAGCCGATACCGTAGAGCGTCTCAATCGCAGAGAATTCATCATCGGCGGTGCGCATCTTCTTGCGCAAGCGCTTGATATGGCTGTCGATGGTGCGGTCGTCGACATAAACCTGATCGTCATAGGCGACATCCATCAACTGATCGCGCGACTTAACGAAGCCGGGACGTTGGGCCAAGGCTTGCAACAGCAGGAATTCAGTCACCGTCAGGGACACGTCATTGCCCTTCCAGGACACTGCATGGCGCAGTGGATCCATCCGCAGATCGCCACGCTCCATCACTTTTGTTTCTTCGGTATCTCCAACTTCGCCCGTATCAACCGCATCCTGGCGGCGCAGCAATGCGCGGATACGTTCGACCAACAGCCTTTGGCTAAAGGGTTTTTTGACGTAGTCGTCGGCACCCATCCGCAGGCCCAGCACTTCGTCAATTTCGTCATCCTTGGACGTCAGGAAGATGACCGGCATCGCCGTCTTCTGGCGCAGACGCTGCAACAGGTCCATCCCGTCCATGCGCGGCATCTTGATGTCGAGCACGGCCATATCGGGGAGCCTTTTGTTAAATGCATCCAACGCGGCCTGACCGTCGTTGTATGTTTCCACCTCAAAACCTTCGGCTTCGAGAGTCATCGACACAGACGTCAGAATATTTCTGTCGTCATCCACCAACGCAATTTTTGACATTGCCTGTTTCCTTGTACTGCTCAATTTTCGTTTTTTGTATTTTGAGCCATTGATCACCACTTTTGCCCGGCGAATCAATCTCTAACTGCGAATCACCCAAGCCTCTGGCCATATTTCCGCCATAATTTGGTTAGGAATGACTAAATTGCCGCAGTTTCCCCGCCGCGATGATCCATAGACTTTGTCCTATTTCACGCTTCGCGGCCAAAGTTTGCCATGATGGCGCTAACTGCCACTTGGCCGTCTGTTCATTTCGCAAATCATCGTGTTAAGAGCCACACATGGCCTGATCCAGGGCCACGGGCGCATCCGCCCTTTCTTAAGCTCTGCGCCTGAAACACGTGCGCCTACAGGAGAGATTACATGACATTTGGACGGGTAAACCCGCAGTTCCGCCTTGAGGATCAACAGATCACCGGGTTGGGCGATGTCTATTACAACCTGATGGAACCCGCGCTGATCGAAACCGCGCTGAAGCGGGACGAGGGCACACTGGGCAATGGCGGTGCCTTTTTGGTCACCACCGGCAAGTTTACCGGGCGCTCTCCCAAAGACAAACATGTGGTCAAGACCGCCAGCGTGGCCGAAAAAATCTGGTGGGAAAACAACGCCGAGATGTCGCCCGAAGGGTTCGACGCGCTTTATGAAGACATGCTGGCCCACATGCAGGGCAAGGAATATTTCGTCCAGGATTTGGTCGGCGGTGCGGACCCGCGTCATTCGATCAACGTACGCATGGTCACCGAATTGGCATGGCATGGCCTGTTCATCCGCCACATGCTGCGCCGCCCGGACCGTGCCGATCTGGATGATTTCATCGCCGACTTCACAGTGATCAACTGCCCCAGCTTCTCTGCTGATCCGCAAAAACACAATTGCCGGTCAGAGACCGTTATCGCGATGAACTTTGACCGGAAGCTGATCCTGATCGGCGGCACGGAGTATGCGGGCGAGAACAAGAAATCCGTCTTCTCACTGCTGAACTATCTTCTTCCTGAAAAAGGCATCATGCCGATGCATTGCTCTGCCAACCATGCGGTAGGCAATCCTGTTGATACAGCTGTGTTCTTTGGTTTGTCCGGTACGGGCAAGACAACACTTTCCGCAGATCCGCAGCGCGTTCTGATCGGCGACGATGAACATGGCTGGTCTGACAACGGCACCTTCAACTTTGAGGGGGGCTGTTACGCCAAAACAATCAACCTCAGCCGCGAAGCGGAGCCGGAGATTTACGACACTACGTCGAAATTCGGTACCGTGATCGAAAACATGGTCTACGATGAAGAGACCAAGGAACTGGATTTTGACGACGACTCACTGACGGCGAACATGCGCTGCGCGTATCCGCTGCACTATATTTCGAATGCGTCAGAGAAAGCGGTCGGCGGACACCCGAAGAACATCATCATGCTGACCTGCGATGCCTTTGGCGTGCTGCCCCCCATCGCACGGCTCACCCCGGCGCAGGCGATGTATCACTTCCTGTCCGGCTTTACTTCCAAGGTTGCGGGCACAGAGCGCGGCGTGACCGAACCTGAGCCGACCTTCTCCACCTGCTTTGGCGCGCCCTTCATGCCACGTCGGCCGGAAGTCTACGGCAACCTGCTGCGCGAAAAGATCGCCCAGCACGGCGCGACTTGCTGGTTGGTGAATACGGGCTGGACCGGCGGCGCTTATGGCACCGGGAGCCGGATGCCGATCAAGGCAACGCGCAACTTGCTGACGGCCGCGTTGGAAGGTGCACTGGCGTCCGTTGAATACCGCAAGGACGCGAACTTCGGTTTCGAAGTGCCCGTCGCGGTACAGGGTGTGCCGGACATCCTGCTTGATCCGCGCCGCACATGGGACAACCCCGAGGCCTATGACCGTCAGGCAGCTAAACTGGTTGGCATGTTCTCGTCCAATTTTGAGCAGTACCTGCCCTTCATCGACGATGATGTGAAATCAGCCGCGATCGGCTAACGCAAATGCGCACAAGAGCCGCCCGATAAGGCTCTTGTGCAACGACAAAAACGATCAGCCCGCTTCAGCCACCAAATCCTCGATCGGGATATCGAGCATGTATTTCGCATCTTGACGGCTAAGATAGATAAGAAACGCCTCGATCAGCTTTTCGCGCCCATGCACCGCCCAGTTCAACGCCCCAGGTTCGCAGTGCATATAGCCGACCCGGCTGGAAAAGCCTTTGAACACGACAGCACGTACCATAAAGGCAAAGATCCAGTCAGGATCCCAACGCCGGATCGCTTCCGTCAGGCCGAAACGTGTCAGAACGGTCGACAGCCCGTTTCCTCGGTAAAGCGTGCCCTCCGGTGCCATCCAGACCTCACCATGGTAAACTGTGCTGCCTCTGATTCCATGTGCACCCGGTGACGAACGATAGCGGGATCTTGAAAAATCCACACCCGGGATCGGCGGTGGAAACTTACAATAGTTGCGCCGCAAATATTGGCTGAGCGGCAGGCCAGTCAAATCGATGGTCTTGAATGCCTGGGTATGTACCAAAACCCCATCGCTATTGCGCCCGATCAGCCAGAAGCCGTTTCCATCCCCAAGGGGATGAAGTTCTGGATTAAAGGGGTCGCCCAGTTTCTGGGTAGGTCTTTCTTCCGCGATAACACGCGCATACTCGGTAAAATCACTGCTGATGGTCACATCAATCCCGTGTCCAGCAAGAATCGTATTGCTGGCCGCGACCAAAGCAGCGGGACCATTCGAAAATTGAAACGTCATGGCCTAGTGCCTCCTTGTCCGTTCACCCGTTAAAGTAGGACAAAAGGCATGGAAATACCCGCAATTTGAATCTCGTCGGCTAAATCTTGTCGTTCAGGGGCCTTCACCCGAGGCCAATGCCTCGAACTTGGCATCCGCCAAGTCGAGCGCCGGGATGCTCAGATCAGCCAATGCGGCAAGATCCTCGCTGGGCAAACCAGTGATTTGAACACTAGCAGTGGGATTTACCAAGGTCATTACCGCAAGGGAGCCATCCGGGAAAAACCCTGATATCATAAGGCGTTCGTAGGCCATCGGGGCCCATCCTTGGCCATCCTCGTCCGGCATTCTTGTAAAAACGTGATCCAGACGGGCCAGCTGCGTTGCCTGCACATCAAAAAATGCCTCGTTCAGCATATGGCCAAATGCCTCTCCGGCGGGCAATTCACCAATCGCCAGCCCGACGCTTGAGCGGGCGTAATCCAGACCGAACCAATCCACATATGCAGACTTCTCGCCGAACTCGACGCAAATCCATTTATTGCCTGATTCGCGGTAGATCATCAGGTACGGCCGAATATGCGCAAAATGTGGACTTTGGATGTGGCCGCCCGCCATTGTCCACGCACGGAAGGCCTCGCGCAGAATTAAGTGCTCCTGCTGCCAGATCAATCCCATCGGTTTCTGCTCTTGGTAGAAGTCCCAATCGCCCTTATGCGCCTTGAGGAACTGCAGCGCCCCAACTGACCCTGCGCCACCGCCAAGCCAGATCTCGCCCCGTGCAAGGATGTCTTTCGCGCCAGGTAGCACCCTTTTGCCGAGATCGGTCAGGACGTATCGGCGCTCCTCAACGAAAAAAAGCGGCCCTTTCATCTCGACTTCGAGGTTCAAAATATGCCGCCTCACGGTTTGCCGGGTGCTGCCAAGTACCTTGACTGCATGACTTAAATTTAGCGTGGAGGCCAAAGTGACAAAGGAACGGATCATCTCGAACAAGAGCGCTGGCGGCGCACTCGCTTCAGGGACCGTCGTACCACTTTCAAAACTTGGATTAGCATTCATAGTGTTATCTTTATAACTGATTGGGTAAACAAATAATACATCAATATAATAAATTTAATACTTCGACTATCTATCCGTGTATCAAAGATAACCAAATGTATGCAATTGATTGAATATGGTGTTTTAGCGAATAACCCTGAGGATACACAACCAGAGGTTAACACTTATGTCACATCCCGTCGATCTGCACGTCGGTCGCAAACTCAAACAGATTCGCACCCTCCGGCGTTTGTCCCAAACGGATGTTGCGAAGAAACTGAACTTGTCCTTCCAGCAAATTCAGAAATACGAAATTGGATCAAACCGTGTCGCAGCCAGCCGCCTGTTTGAACTTGCCCAGATTCTGGATGTGCCGCCGTCTTTCTTTTTCGAAGGCCTGCATGACAACGAAAACAGCGCGCCTCAAAAAGACCCCGGCATGGAGATTGTAAGCGCGCTTGCCTCTATTAAGGACGACGAGATTAAAACGCGCATCGTGACCTTTATAGAAGACGTGTCAGGTGTAACGGTCGCCCGCCGCGGTTAAGCCTAATACAGCGCGCGCCGCATCAGGTTTGCCCCAGCGATCAGCAACATGATCAAGGTAAACCGCTTGAACGTGCGTTGATCCACGCGATCAGAGAATTTACCGCCAGCCCACATTCCGATCAGGGCTGGTAGAACCAATACTAGTGAAAACGGCAGTGTCTCTGCACGCAACACGCCTGATCCGGTATGCGCGAGTGTTAACGCCACAGCGCCCATGCCGTAGATCACGCCTTGCACCCGCATTTGATCCCCTTTCGGCGTGCCAAGCGCTGTCAGATACATGACTGTCGGCGGCCCCCAGACCCCGGCCAGCCCGCCCATTACGCCAGCAACCGCCCCCACCGCTGTCTCGACGACCGCGCTGCGACGTTTGATGGAGAACAACACGCCCAGCAATTGCAGCGCCGCATAGGAAAACGCAGGCAAACCGATCGCGAACAGCAGAACTTCTTCGGGCACCACCCGAACCATTTGAGCGGCCAGCACCAGCGTCACGCCGCCTGCCATCAGGAAATACCGGAACGCCTTGATCGACTCCCAAGCCGCCTGTGGCCCCTGCCGCAACGCTTGGACGCCGTTAGACATCAAAGTCGGGATGATCAGGCCAGCCAACGCCAGTTCCGGCGCGAGAAACAGCGTCAGCCCTGAGATCAGCACGAGCGGCATCGCGAAACCGACCACGCCTTTGACGAATCCCGCGCAGAAGGCGATAGTCAAAGCAAGCAGACCCGTGAGCGGGCCCAGAAATGGGAAAAGCGCGTCCATAGGTCTACATAACAGGTCCATTTCCGACTGCACGACGAAACCGCAATACATTTGGGCGCGCAATTTTAAACCAAATTGACGCAGCAAAACGTATCTTTGTTGTGCTGCACCTGCGAAGGCGCTATGTGCGGGATAACAATATGAGGATAGAAAATATGGCACATGATGGTCAGGATATGACACTCGTGCAGGCACCGGTCCTGCTGGATGACTTGCTTGGTTTGACAGCCGCTGCTGTCCCCCCGGTCGAGGCTGTTTTGGAAAAGGCAAAGGACGCAGTCCGCGCTCTGGTCAGCGACAATGACCGCGTATGTGCCGCCCTTGTCGAACAGCACCAGACCGCATCCCACGGCCTGGCCTGGCTGGCAACCTATACGCAATCCTTACAGCAAATGCAGAAATGGGCCGAAGCCCTGAATGCCCAAGGCAAATTCGGCGAGACTGAACAACTGATCCATCAGATCGCATTTGGCGAATACCTTTGCCAGATCTACGGCGGTATCCAGATGAACCAGGGCGAAATCCTGCGCCTGCAGGATATGGGCCTGAGCCAGGATGACATGCTTGGCCAGATGGAACCTGCCATCCAGACCCTGACGCAGGGTGGCAATACACAAGGCGCACGGACCCGTCTGGTCGAGCTGATGCAGGAGCAGTCTGCCAATATCACTGTCGGCGCTTCAGGCCTTGATGAAGAGCTTGAAATGATTCGCGAGCAGTTCCGCCGCTATGCGGTCGACAAGGTCGAACCCTTTGCCCACGAATGGCACCTCAAGGACGAGCTTATCCCGATGGAGGTGATCAACGAACTGGCCGAGATGGGTGTATTCGGCCTGACCATCCCCGAAGAATTCGGCGGATTCGGCCTGTCCAAAGCGTCGATGTGTGTCGTTTCCGAAGAGCTTTCCCGCGGCTACATCGGTGTCGGCTCGCTCGGGACCCGCTCCGAGATTGCGGCAGAGCTGATTATCGCAGGCGGCACGCAAGAGCAGAAAGAAAAGTGGCTGCCCAGGATTGCCTCTGCCGAAACACTGCCAACAGCTGTCTTCACAGAGCCGAACACCGGTTCTGACCTCGGTTCCCTGCGAACACGCGCGGTCAAGGATGAGAACGGCGATTACAAGGTGACAGGCAACAAGACCTGGATCACCCATGCTGCCCGTACCCAGATCATGACATTGATGGCGCGTACCGATCCGAACACGACAGACTACAAAGGCCTGTCGATGTTCCTTGCGGAAAAGACACCCGGCGATGATGCGAACCCCTTCCCGACCGACGGAATGACCGGCGGCGAGATCGAAGTGCTCGGCTACCGTGGAATGAAGGAATACGAACTGGCATTCGATGACTTTCACGTCAAAGGCGAGAACCTGCTCGGCGGCGAGGAAGGCAAAGGCTTCAAACAGCTGATGGAAACCTTCGAATCGGCCCGCATCCAGACCGCAGCCCGCGCCATTGGTGTGGCCCAATCCGCGCTCGATATTTCAATGCAATACGCACAGGACCGCAAGCAGTTCGGCAAGGCGCTAATCAACTTCCCCCGTGTCTCTTCCAAACTAGCAATGATGGCGGTCGAGATCATGGTTGCCCGCCAGCTGACCTATTTCTCTGCATTTGAGAAGGACGACGGGCGTCGCTGTGACGTCGAGGCCGGCATGGCCAAGTTGTTGGGCGCCCGTGTGGCATGGGCCGCAGCGGACAATGGTCTGCAAATCCACGGCGGCAACGGTTTCGCGCTTGAATACAAAATCAGCCGCGTGTTGTGCGACGCCCGCATCTTGAATATCTTTGAAGGTGCGGCTGAAATTCAGGCACAGGTGATCGCGCGTCGTCTTCTCGGCTGATACCCGCACTAAGCAGAGGAGGCATGACTTGCCTCCTCTACGCCCTCGGGCGTAACAAGGGCCTATGTCCCGTACCCGTCTCTCCCGCGAAAAATGGATCACCGCCGGTCGTGCCGCTTTGGCTGATCACGGTCCGACAGCCCTTGCTGCCGAACCGCTTTCCCGCGCGCTGAAGACGACCAAAGGGTCATTCTACTGGCATTTCAAAGACGTACCCGCCTTTCAGCAAGCGGTAATCGCCCAGTGGCAGGCAGATGCATTGCAACATGTGGTGGAACAGCTGGGTCGAGATGACAGCGCAGACCAGCGGTTGCGCCAATTCGGCAATATGATTCTAGCAGACCGTGCCGAACCGCAGTTGCGCATCTGGGCGCAGCATGATGGTGATGTCCGCGCTGTTCTGGCTGAAGTAGACGAGGAACGGTTGAACTATATCACCCGCCTTCTGGCCCAACTTGGCCTGCGCAATCGCGACTTTGCCCGCGCCCTTCAAGCATCCCTTATCGGGCTGCCTTTGCTGGCTTCGCCGTCCGACAAAGCCCCCTTTGATACACTTGTTGATACGATACTTGCGCTGGAATAACGCGAATGATTTGGCACCTCCTCCTTTCCACCCTGATGATTGCGCATACATTGCAACCCGACGAAACCGTCTGGCGATATGGAGGAGCGGACCGCGAATGGCACCTGGTCTCGCTCCATGGTGATCCGTTTGATGCAAAGGCGACCCTTACTTTTCCCGCCCGGCATGAGGTAGCAGGACGAGGGCCTTGCAACAGCTTTCGCAGCACCAACCGCACCCCGTATCCGTGGATCAAACTTGGCCCGATCATGGCAACCCGCCGCGCCTGTCCGGAGTTGCAAGCCGAGACCGCGTATTTTAAAGCGCTCAGCCTAGCATCAGTCGTCGTGATCGACGGCGACACGCTCACGCTGTCGGACGAAGAAAAATCGTTGATGATTTTCAAAGCCCGCGGCTGAACGCCTCGACAAATCGGGCGCGTGCTTCCGGCAAGGGCTTGTCACCAAGATCCTTCGCCAGATGCGCCGTCAGAAAGTATCCCGTCGTGACAAAACCTTGCGCAATTTCCGCATCCGGTGCAGCGCCAACGCCGCGAAGCACCTCTGGCAGGGGCAAGAGCTTTTCGGCCCATTCGCCGGCCCCTGCGGCCGATACTGCCCGTCCAGATTTGGGCGACACATAAACCAGGCCATCCACCGCCCCTGTTACCGCGCATTCCGTCAGATCAAGGCCGTAGCCCATCTCCTCCAACAGCGCCAATTCCCACTTCAGATAGGCCAGGGGCCACAAATCGCCCTGCCCCAGCAGATCCAGCAAAGCTTCGGTCCGGGCGTAAAGCGGGGGATGCGCCTCGCGCTCGGGCAGACAAAACGCCAAAAGCCCGGTCACCGCGTTCAGCCCCGCCAAAGCCAATCGGTCACTCATCGCAATGGCTGCACGGCTGCGTACCGGCTCCACGGTGAAACTGCCGATATGTTCTTCCAGCCGCCCACGCCAGGAAACATCGAGTTGTGCACCAGGCTGTAGGATGGGAGCGATCTTGCGACTCGTGCCCCCGCGCACAACGCCCGCATGCCGCCCGTGTGACGGCGTAAACACTTCAATAATCGCGGATGTCTCTGCATGGCGGCGCGCACTCAACAGTATCCCCTGATCGCGCCACTCCATCAGGCCAGACCCTCTTGATCCAGAAGATGCCGCCCCTGTCTATCTTCCACTTCGATCACCCAAAGATCGGGATCAAAACTGCGCTGCCGGGTCACCGCCTCGTCCACATCACGTTCTGCCCCGCTGGTCAGTTCGACCCAAGCCCGCTCTCCGCTCATCAGATCGAATGACCGCTGAAACACCACCGCCTGACCATCCAGTGTGGCAAGCTTGACCAGAACCGCGCCGCCGGTGTCATCGCCATGCGTTACAACAAAGGCCGGAATGTCGAACACAGCCAAGCGCGCCAGATAGGCATCGACCCAGAACCGTGCTGTCAGTCTTGGCACCGGCCCTCTCCTTCACCCTTTTTCAAATACCCGACACTGCATTTGCCACCGGCACGGCGGCCTGAGTTCAGCTGTTGCCGTCTTTGAAATCCAGCCCCATTTCGGAATAGCGTTCCGCCTCGTCCAGCCAGTTGGAGCGGACCTTTACCTGCAAAAACAGATGAATGCGGCGGCCAAGAAACTCTTCCAATTCCTCGCGCGCGGCCTTGCTGACAGCTTTGATCGTCTCGCCCTTGTTGCCCAGCACGATGCCCTTGTGACCGTCGCGCACAACATAGATCAGTTGGTCGATCCGCGCCGATCCGTCGGGCCGTTCCTCCCAGTTCTCCGTCTCTACCGTCAATTGATAGGGCAATTCCTGATGCAGGCGCAGGGTCAGTTTCTCGCGCGTCATCTCGGCGGCGATCATGCGCATCGGCAGATCGGCAATTTGGTCTTCGGGGTACAGCCACGGCCCCTCGGGCAATTCTCCGGCCAGCCATTGGCGCAGCGCATCCACGCCGTGCCCGCGCTCCGCCGAAATCATAAATGTTTCGGCAAACTCAAAGCGCTCGTTCATCTTTTCGGTCAGACCCAACAGAACCGGCGCTTCGACCCGGTCGATCTTGTTGATGGCCAGAGCCACTTTACGGCCTTTGCCAATTTCTGACAAACCATCAAGGATGCGTTCCACCCCTTCGGTCATACCCCGGTTCGCTTCGATCAAAAGCACCACCACATCGGCATCCGCCGCCCCGCCCCAAGCGGCGGCGACCATCGCACGGTCCAGTCGGCGACGCGGCTGGAACAAGCCTGGCGTATCGACGAACACAATCTGCGCCTGCCCTTCCATCGCGACACCGCGAATACGCGCACGCGTGGTTTGCACCTTGTGCGTCACGATCGAGACCTTGGCACCCACCATGCGGTTCAGCAGGGTTGATTTACCCGCGTTCGGCTCTCCGATCAGGGCAACAAATCCGGCCCTCTGCGCTGTCGAGGGGGATTGTGTCATGTCTCGTTCTCCAGTTGCGTCAAAAGCGTCGTTGCCGCGGCTTGTTCCGCTGCGCGTTTCGATGAAGCCGTTGCATAAGCCTCATATCCGTTTTCCAACCTGGCCGCGATGGTAAAGACCGGCGCGTGGTCCGGCCCGCTGCGGTCTGTCTGGACATAGCGCGGGGGTTGCAGTTTGCGCGCCTGCGCCCATTCCTGCAAAGCCGTCTTGGCATCGCGGGCATCTTCTTCGACAGATTGAACCCGGTCGCCCCAAAGCCGCAAAATCAGGTCTTTCGCCGCATCAAAACCACCGTCTTGGTAGACCGCAGCAATCACCGCTTCAATCGCATCGCCCAGCAGCGCCTGTTTGCGTCGCCCGCCCGAAATCATCTCGGACCGGCCCAGTTTCAGCACTTTTCCCAGATCGATTTCCCGCGCCACATCGGCGCAGGTTTCCTTGCGGACCAGCGCATTGAAGCGCGGTGCCAGTTGCCCCTCGGCCGCAGTTGGATCAAGCTCCAACAGAGCCTCGGCCATCACAAGACCCAGCACACGGTCGCCGAGAAACTCCAACCTTTGGTTATCATCCCGATTGGCCGAAGACATAGAGGCATGGGTAACCGCGCGCACCAAGAGACCGGGATCGGAAAATACATGTCCGATGCGCCCCTGGAAGGCTTTGAGATCGCCGCTCAGCTTCATTCAACCCCTTTAAAGAAACGGTCGCCGCGCCATGTCCAGAAATACAACATCGAAGACCCGGCCGAACTGAACATGATCCGGTCCGCGCGCCCGATGAGGTTCTCGTAAGGGACGAACCCTACACCGCCCACTTGCTGCGGCAGACGGCTGTCTGCCGAGTTGTCGCGGTTGTCACCCATAAAGAAGTAATGCCCCTCGGGCACTGAATAGATGCCTGTGTTGTCGGACTGCTGGTTCGCGATATTGAGAATGCTGTAAGACACCCCATTCGGCAGGGTCTCGGTCTGGCGGGATTTTGTGCAAACACCACCTTCGCCGACCGGTCCATTCTCGCAGCGCGGGCGCAGCCGTTGTGGCCCCTGTGCGGCCATGACTTCTTCGAAGACACCGGCGTCTTCCAATTCGACCGGCGTGTCGTTGATATGCAGAACACCGGCTTTCATCTGGATCGTATCACCGGGCAACCCCGTCAGACGTTTGATGTAATCGCGGCCCGACACCGGATGGCGAAAGACCACCACGTCGCCGCGCTCAGGCTCGCCCCCCCAAAGACGGGTGTTGTCGCCATCAAAGGCTCCACAAACATCCAGTGCGTCTACTTCAATGCCAAAGCGGGGCAACATCAAAGACGGACAGGAGGCATAGGAATAGCCATAGGCCATCTTGTTCACGAACAGGAAATCACCAATCAGCAATGTCTCTTTCATAGAGCCGGAGGGGATCCAGAACGGCTGAAAGAACAGCGTACGAAACACGCCTGCGATCACCAGCGCATAGACGATTGTCTTGACCGTTTCGACAAAGGCATTGCCGGATTTTTCCTTGTCGGCCATGCCGTATCCTTTTCGATCAGATTTGAGGTTACATGCGGGTGGGCGGCGCTGCTGTCAAGATGGGCTGGCTGTCCCGATGCTTTGCAGTCGTTCCGGCACCGAGCGTGTCAGCCGGTTTGCGCTATAGGCCGCGCTTCGATGAGGACAAAAGCCTGCGCCCAAGGGTGATCATCGGTCAAGGTAACGTGGATAATCGCCTCATGGCCTGCCGGTGTCATCCCGGCCAGACGCTCGGCTGCCCAGCCAGTGACATGCATGATCGGTTGACCGGTGTGCATATTGCTGACGGCCATATCGCGCCAGGCGATCCCCATGCGAAGCCCTGTACCCAAAGCCTTGGAACAAGCCTCCTTCGCAGCCCAGCGTTTGGCATAGGTCCCTGCGACATCCTTGCGCCGCTCGGCCTTGCGCTGCTCTGTTTCCGTGAACACGCGATTGCGAAACCGATCCCCAAAGCGGTCTAGCGTGCCCTGGATACGCTCGATGTTGGCCAAATCAGTTCCGATCCCGAGGATCATCAGTCGGCACTCCAGCGGGTCGCGGTTTCGCGGTAGATGTGATTGACCATTTCGGCGTGGACCCCACCCGCGTAGTCAAACCCACCGCCGCAAGCCGCGTGATACTGCGGCAAAACCAGACTGGGAAACTGGAACATCGCGGCGTCGATGTTTTCTTGTTGCGCGGCAAAGATCACACGGTCGATCCCGGCCCAACGCATTGCAGCCAAACACATCTCGCAGGGTTGGCAAGACGAGATTAGCGTACACCCATGCAGGTGCCGACTGTCCAGCGCTCCAGTTGCCTTGCCGATCGTCACAACCTCCGCATGGTGCGTCGGATTATTGTCTTGTCGCGATGTATTGCGGCCGCGCACCAATTCGCGGCCCTCATGAATGATCGCTGCGGTAAAGGCAGGCCCATCTTCGTTCGCATCAATCTGAAGCGCCCAGTCGTTGATACTGGCCATGATCTCGCGCTCTAACGCTGTGGGCTCAACCGTCCCGTTCATGCACGCGCCTCGTCCATCAAACGCCGCATCTCTTTGATCGCGGGTGCAAGGCCGAGGAATATCGCCTCACCAATCAGAAAGTGCCCGATGTTCAGCTCTCGCACCTCGGGAAAGGCCGCAACGGGAGAAACTGTATCATAGGTCAGTCCGTGCCCCACATGCACTTCAAGACCCAGGTCATGGGCAAACCCCGACATCTCACGCATCTTTTGCAGCTCGGCGTCCGCCTCATCATAACGGCCTTCGCTGTAGGCATCGCAATAGGCACCGCTATGCAGCTCGATCACCTGCGCACCGATGCGGTTTGCCGCTTCAATCTGACGCTTGTCAGCGGCGATAAAGATTGACACACGGCTACCCGCCTCGCGCAGAGGCGCAATGAAATGCGCCAAACGGTTTTCTTCGCGCGCAACTTCCAGACCGCCTTCGGTGGTACGCTCCTCGCGCTTTTCTGGCACGATGCACACCGCATGTGGTCTGTGACGCAGCGCAATCTTCTGCATTTCATCGGTTGCTGCCATCTCGAAGTTCAGCGGAACGGTCAGAACCTCCATCAACCCTTCGATATCAGCGTCGGAAATGTGGCGACGGTCTTCGCGCAGGTGCGCGGTAATGCCGTCGGCACCCGCCTCTTCTGCAATTCGTGCGGCGCGCAGCGGATCAGGATAGGCACCACCGCGTGCATTGCGTACGGTCGCCACATGGTCGATGTTCACGCCCAATCTGAGGGTGTCACTGCCTGACATGTCGCATCCTTCCTATTTGACTTCGTTCACTTTGCGCTTTGCATCCGCCTTTGCAGCACTTTTGGCTTTGATCGCCTCAAACTTGGCCTTGATCAAACCCCGACGACGTTTTTGATAGGCATGCAAAATCGGGACGGCAAGGTAGTAGGCGATCGTGCCGCAAATAACGCCCGGAACGATGCTGCCTATGAGGTAGGGGTAAAACACATCGCGCGAGAAAATCGCGAGGCCAGACCAATCCATTGTCGCATCGGTGAAGGCGGCGACGAAATTGTGCCACAGATCACTGCCCGCATCGCCAAATTTGCGGCTCAATGCGCGCAGCTCGCCTTCCTCCAGGTCGGTACCAAGGATCCAATGGCCCGTCTTGAGAGAGGACAGCGCGATAAACACAAAGGTCAGCGGGTTGCCCACAAAGGTCGCCATCAGCGCCGCAATGATATTTCCCTTCATAAGACGCGCCAGAAGCACGGCAGCCACGAAATGCATCCCGAACAACGGGGTGAAGGTGATGAAAACACCTGCCCAGATGCCGCGTGCGATCCGTTCGGGACTGTCCGGCAGTCGGCGCATCCGGTGTTTGACATAGGTAAACGCACGTGACCAGCCACCGCGCGGCCAGAGGAACTCTGCCATCGCTCGCAATGTCGGCTTTGGGTCACGGCGTTTGAAGATCAAAGTGGCTGTCCTGCGTCAGTCTGTTGCAACGCCAGAAGGCGTAACGGCTGTAAAAGTCATCGAGGGGGCATATGCACGTCAATTTTGCGATACCTGCTTACCGCAGCAACGTCACCCTCAGCTTCAAGCGTCGACATCAGCGAATGCAGATGTGCAACGTCTCTTAGGTCCAGATAGATCAGGATCCTGTAAAAGTCAGGTTTGCGTTCCAAAAATTCCAGATCAGAGATATTTGCCGAGGCTTCACCGATCAAAGTGCAAATGCGCCCCAGCACCCCTGCACCGTTGCCGATTGTCAAATCCAGAACGGTGCCATTGACCGCCGGGTGGTTGCCTTCCTGCCACCGCAGGTCGGTCCAGCGATCAGGCTGGTCTTCATATTCGCTCAGTTTTTCGCAATCAATGGCGTGCACAGACATGCCTTTGCCGCGCGATGAGATGCCGACAATCCGCTCCCCCGGCAAAGGGGTGCAACAGGCCGCACGGGTAAAGGATTGCCCCGGTTCAAGCCCGACCACGGCGCGGTCGCCTGCAATCTGCTCTCCTGATTTGGGCGCGATGTCAGGATAGACGGACTGCACCACTTCGCGCCCCAACAGTTCAGAACTGCCCAACCGCGCCAGCAGGTCCTGTGGACCGTCAAGCCGCATGTTCTTGGCCGCAGTGCGCAAAACCTTATCGGTGGCCTTCTTGCCCACCTGTGCAAAGGCCGAGCGCGCAAGTTCCTGCCCCAGTTTCACAAATCGCTGCTTGTCCGCTTCGCGCAGGGATCGGCGGATCGCGGATTTTGCTTTGCCGGTCGTCGCGATATCAAGCCATGTGGTCTGGGGCATCTGGCCTTGGGCGCGGATAATCTCGATGGACTGGCCGTTCTTGACACGGGTCCAAAGTGGCACGCGCATGCCGTCGATCTTGGCCCCGACACAGTCATTGCCGATGCGCGTGTGGATGGCATAGGCAAAGTCAATCGGCGTGGCCCCTCGCGGCAGTTTGACCACCTCGCCCTTGGGCGTGAAGCAAAAGACCTGATCGGCATACATCTCAAGCTTGACCGCCTCAAGGAAATCCTCGTGATCCTCTTCGGCATTGAACTGCTCGGAAAGCTGCGAAATCCATTTGGCAGGGTCGACTGCGAAAGGGTTCTGGGATCGTTTGCCGTCGCGGTATGACCAATGCGCGGCCACACCTGTTTCGGCCACGTCATGCATCTGGCGCGTTCTGATCTGCACCTCGACACGCTTGCCATCGCGTCCGGAGACTGTGGTATGGATCGACCGGTACCCGTTCGATTTGGGCTGACTGATGTAATCCTTGAACCGCCCCGGCACAGCCCGCCAGCGGCCATGGATCACCCCCAGAATGCGGTAGCAATCCTCGTCGCTACCGGTGATGATGCGAAAACCGTAGATATCCGACAATCGAGAGAAGCTTTGCTCTTTCTCCTGCATCTTGCGCCAAATTGAATAAGGCTTCTTGGCGCGGCCAAAAACCTCTGCCTGAATGCCCGCCTTGTCCAACTCCAAGCGCATGTCACCGGTGATCCGCTGGATGACATCGCCGGTTTCGCGCTGCAGCGTGATAAAGCGGCGGATGATGCTGGCCCGGCCTTCGGGGTTCAGGACGCGAAACGACAGGTCTTCCAGCTCTTCGCGCATCCACTGCATACCCATGCGCCCGGCAAGTGGCGCATAGATGTCCATCGTTTCACGGGCCTTTTTCGCCTGCTTCTCGACGCGCATCGCCTTGATCGTGCGCATGTTGTGCAAACGATCCGCCAGCTTGACCAGAATAACACGCAGATCTTTGGACATGGCCATGAACAGCTTGCGAAAGTTCTCGGCCTGTTTGGTTTCGGTCGAGTTCAGCTGCAGGTTCGTCAGCTTGGTCACGCCATCGACCAGCTCTGCCACCTCCTTACTGAACAACCGTTCAATATCCGCATAAGAGGCACGGGTGTCTTCAACGGTGTCATGCAAAAGGGCGGTGATAATCGTGGCATCATCCAACTGCTGCTCAGTCAGAATGGCCGCGACCGCGACAGGATGCGTGAAATAGGGCTCACCCGAGTGGCGTTTCTGCCCCTCATGCATCTTGCGGCCATAGTCATAGGCCGCACGCAGTGCTCTGGTACTGGTTTTCGGGTTATAGGCCCGGACAAGTGCGATCAGATCATCGGCAGTCGTGTTGGCGCTGTCCATTTAACTGCCTCATGACCTCGAAAGGTCTGGTTAGCCCTGACCCTGTGCTGCCATCAACTGACGCAAGAGCATCTCTTCGGACATACTGTCTTCTTCAGGCTTGTCCTGTTCTGCACCCATAAGCAGTGCCATTGCATCCTCTTCGGGCTCATCCACCTCGATCTGGCTCTGGTTGCTTTCGATCAGACGCTCACGCAGATCATCCGCCGACTGGGTCTCCTCCGCAATCTCGCGCAGGGAAACGACAGGGTTCTTGTCATTGTCCCGGTCTACGGTCACCGCAGACCCGGCCGAGATTTCACGCGCCCGGTGGGCAGCCAGCATAACAAGCTCGAAACGGTTGGGAACTTTGTCCACACAATCTTCGACGGTAACGCGTGCCATGTTGCTGCTCCAATATCATGAATTTAGCCAGAAGACGCGTATGTATGGCCCTTTCATCAGATTTACAACCCGTTATTCAAGGGGTTTGACCGCTTCGACTTCTGCCGGATCGAGGGCGTCGCGCATCTGGGTCACGGTCTGCTGCAACACCGGATGCACCCAATCAGGTGCCACATCGGCCAGGGGCACCAGCACAAAGGCGCGCTCTTGCAGACGGGGATGGGGCAAGATCAGCGTATCCGGCACCTGCTGCATCTGCGCTTTCAACGCCAGATTACGCCATATTGCATGGGTTTTCGCATCCGGCAGCACCAGATCGCCTTGCGCTATCAGATCCAGATCAAGCGTCCGCTGCCCCCAGCGCACATCACGGGACCGGGCAAACATCGCCTCGATCCGGTGCAGTTCCGCGATCGTTTGCTCGGGCGACCATGTGACATCCATCAGTGCAGCGGCGTTCACATAATCAGGGCCGTTTCCCTTTGGGAATGCCGGTGTCTGGTAAAATGCGCTTGTCTTTCGAATCACCGCGCCTGCATCCCGCAATGCCTCCAGCGCAGCCCGCAGAGTCACGGGGGGCGGCCCCATCGGTGACGTCAGGTTAGCCCCGAGCGCCAAAAGTATGCTATGATTGCGTGTGAGCATTTATCCGCCAGT
The DNA here is from genome assembly GCF_000622365.1 of Sulfitobacter noctilucae. Lineage (GTDB taxonomy): Bacteria > Pseudomonadota > Alphaproteobacteria > Rhodobacterales > Rhodobacteraceae > Sulfitobacter > Sulfitobacter noctilucae. The sequence continues at coordinate 35,848 of NZ_JASC01000013.1, forward strand.
TTCCCCGTGTTCTTGCACTTGCAGCAGGTCTAAAAACCACTAGTTAGCCGAGCGTGCAGGTGATGGTCCCGGTTTTGAATAAAATCATTTGAAGACCAGCATACTAAGAATGTCGGTCGCGAGTATGACGCCAAGACGTCAAAAGGAATAGAAATGTTTTATAAAGACGAGCGCCTTGCGCTTTTTATTGATGGCGCAAATCTTTACGCGGCCGGAAAAACCCTTGGTTTTGACATCGATTACAAACTTCTGCGCCACGAATTCATGCGCCGCGGCAAGCTGCTGCGCGCGTTCTACTATACCGCCTTGCTGGAAAACGATGAGTATTCGCCGATCCGGCCGTTGGTCGATTGGCTGAACTACAACGGGTTCACCATGGTGACCAAGCCCGCCAAGGAATACACCGACAGCATGGGCCGCCGTAAGGTAAAGGGCAACATGGACATTGAGTTGGCCGTGAACGCAATGGAACTGGCCCCGCATGTCGACCATATCGTCATCTTTTCCGGCGATGGTGATTTCCGGCCTCTGGTCGAAAGCCTGCAGCGCCAGGGCGTACGCGTGTCTTGTGTATCCACCATTCGCAGTCAGCCACCGATGATCTCGGACGAGCTGCGCCGTCAGGTTGATAACTTCATCGAGTTAGAAGACCTGCGCGATGTCATTGGTCGCCCCCCGCGCGACAATGAGCCTGTGCGCAACGATTGATCCCTTCCGCCTGAGTGTTTAGGTCTAGGGCAACCCAAGGAGCGCCTGATGACCAAGCCCCCTCTCACCCTCTATCTTGCCGCACCGCGTGGCTTTTGTGCCGGTGTGGACCGCGCTATCAAGATCGTCGAGATGGCGTTGGAGAAGTGGGGTGCCCCTGTCTATGTGCGCCACGAGATCGTGCATAACAAATTCGTCGTTGATGGCCTGCGCGACAAGGGTGCGATCTTTGTCGAAGAGCTTGACCAATGCCCCGATGACCGCCCGGTGATCTTTTCTGCGCATGGCGTGCCGAAATCTGTGCCCAGCGCCGCGGCGGCTCGGCAGATGGTCTATGTCGATGCAACCTGTCCTTTGGTCAGCAAGGTTCATATCGAAGCACAACGGCACGCGGATGCCGGTCTTCAGATGATTATGATTGGCCACGACGGCCACCCCGAAACCGTTGGCACCATGGGCCAGTTGCCCGAAGGTGAAGTCCTGCTGGTGGAAACCCCCGAAGACGTGGGGCGGGTTGAGGTGCGCGATCCTGAAAGACTCGCCTATGTCACACAAACAACGCTGAGCGTTGACGACACTGCCGATATTGTCGCTGCCTTGCGGGCGCGGTTCCCGTCGATCGTTGGTCCGCACAAGGAAGACATCTGTTACGCCACCACCAATCGGCAGGAGGCGGTCAAGGCGATGGCCCCCAAATGCGACGCAATGCTGGTGGTTGGTGCGCCTAATTCGTCAAACTCAAAACGCCTTGTCGAAGTCGGTGCACGCGCTGGCTGCAAATACGCGCAACTTGTGCAGCGCGCCGCTGACATCGACTGGCGCAGCCTTGAGGGCATCACCAGCATCGGCATCACCGCCGGTGCCTCTGCCCCTGAGATCCTGATCAACGAAGTGATCGACGCCTTTGCCACGCGGTTCGATGTGACTGAGGAATTGGTGGAAACCGCCGTTGAGAATGTCGAGTTCAAAGTGCCACGGGTGCTGCGTGAACCGGCCTGAGGCATCGCAGCACTCCGTTATATGGGAGTGGCACGATGGCAGCTATGACCGAGCGCAAATCATCCGCGAAACCCAAGGCTGGCGCGTCGCCGGCCGACACGGCGACATCCGATATCTGATCAAACTGGACGCCGGTTTTCTTTGCCAGTCGCTGGAAGTCACCAGCGATGCGGCGGGCATCACCTTGAACCGGACCAGCGCCGGGTGGTTCGAGACGAACACAGGCCTTTTGCCCGGCAGCGCCAATGTCTTCGACCTTGATCTAAGCTGGACTGCTGTCACCAATACCTTTCCCATCAAACGTCTTGACGGCAATGCGACGGAGGCCGGCACATTTGACGTCGTTATGGTCACCGCGCCCGACCTCGAGATGAAGGTCATGCAACAGTCTTACACGAAGTGGCAGAACGGTTGGGTGTATGGGGAGGAGGAAAGCGGTTACACCGCCGATCTCACAGTAGACAAATTCGGACTGGTGACGGACTATCCGGGTCTGTGCAGCCGAAAGGATTTAAGCTGATGATCTCCCTGCAATTCCTGCTCACCGCCTTTGTTGTGGTCATTACCCCCGGCACGGGAGTGATTTATACGCTGGCGCTCGGTCTCGGTCAGGGGCGGCGGGCCGCTCTTTGGGCCGCATTGGGATGCACCTTCGGGATCCTCCCCCATCTGGCGGCCGCAACACTGGGGCTCGCTGCTGTTCTCCACACCTCGGCCTTGCTGTTCACCCTCGTGAAATGGGCGGGGGTCAGCTATCTGCTTTATCTTGCATGGCAAAGCCTGCAATCCGGCGGTGCACTTGCTGTCAGCGCTGAAAAGACACTCGAGTCCGGTTGGGTCATCGCGCGGCGCGGCGCGCTAATCAACATCCTGAACCCGAAACTGTCGATCTTCTTTCTCGCTCTCCTGCCCCCGTTTCTGAGCGGGACTGCGGCAACGGCAACCGCAGAGATGGCGCTGCTGGGCCTGATCTTTATGGTGATGACCTTTGCGGTCTTTGTCCTTTATGGCGTCTTTGCGGCCGGTGCCCGCCGCTGGTTACTAGGGTCCGAGCCGGTGATGCGGTGGCTGAACCGGTCTTTCGCAGCGATCTTTGCCGCCCTTGCGGGGCGCCTCGCGCTGGAACGGGCCTAATCGCATGCTGGGCCGCATTCCTCCCGCCGCTTTCGTGCTCGGACTTGCCGGGCTGACCCCTTTCCTCTGGGCCGCCCTTCTGGTGCTTGGCCTCTTTAATGTCCCCGATTGGCCAATACCCCAAGTGCTTTTGGGCGACGGCAAGCTGATCATGATCCGCTACGGCGGCATCATTTTACCGTTCATGGCCGGAGTACTCTGGGGCTTTGCGACCAACGCCCGCGGCTCGCAAGCCATCGCGGCTTATGCACTCTCAGTGCTGCCTGCACTTTGGTGGTTTTTCATGCCCGGCACGGGCGTTACATCGGCGCTGACGAATCTGACGACGGGCTTTATCGGGCTGCTATTGCTCGATTATGCCTTTGCCCGTTGGGATCTGGCCCCGAGTTGGTGGATGGCACTGCGGGTCCAATTGACCGCTGTCGTGGTGCTGTGCCTGCTCATCGGCGTCTTCCTGTGACCGATGCGGAAACCCTGCGCACCTATGCTGCCAAGGCCGCTGAATACGCCGATGTGACAGGGCCGGTCATTGCCAAGGATCCTGTCTTCGCCGCCTTTCTCGAAGAAGTGTCGCCCGGTGGGCACATTCTTGATTTAGGATGTGGTCCGGGCCTCTTTGCCGGTGCGATGGCGGCACGGGGATTCAAAGTCACTGCTACAGACGCCGTGCCAGAAATGGTTGAAATGGCCAACACTCACCACGGCGTCACGGCGCAGGTCACTGCGTTCGACGACATCAAAGGCATCGACATCTTTGATGGCATCTGGGCCAACTTCAGCCTGCTGCACGCGCCGCGCAATGCGATGCCGCGCCACCTGGCGGCCCTGCACCAAGCGCTTAAACCCGGCGGCACGTTTCACATCGCGTTAAAAACCGGAACGGGCGAAAAGCGCGACACCATAGGCCGCCTTTATACCTACTATACTGATGCGGAACTGACCGATCTTGTGGCGCAGGCAGGTTTCACCGTCACAGATCGCAACACCGGACGCGATAAAGGGCTGGACGGCACCTATGCCGATTGGATAGCCCTGCGCGCATATGGCTAGATTATACGCATACACAGACGGTGCCTGCTCGGGCAATCCCGGCCCCGGTGGCTGGGGTGCCTTGATGCAGGCGCGCGACGGCGACGCGATCGTCAAGGAACGCGAATTGAAAGGTGGCGAAGCGCAGACCACCAACAACCGCATGGAATTGTTGGCTGCAATCAACGCGCTTGAAGCGCTGGACCGCCCGACCGAAATCACGATCGTGACCGACAGCAATTACGTCAAGAACGGGATCACTGGCTGGATCTTTGGCTGGAAGAAAAACGGCTGGAAGAATGCAGCCAAAAAGCCCGTCAAGAATGTCGAGCTTTGGCAGCGGCTGGACGAGGCCAACGCCCGCCATCAGGTGACATGGGAATGGGTCAAGGGCCACGCAGGCCATCCTGAAAACGAACGCGCCGACGCTTTGGCACGGGCGGGCATGGCACCCTTCAAACCATGAACGTTGTGGCGTTTCTCGACTATGCCGCCGTGCTGGTCTTTGCCATCACCGGCGCGCTGGTCGCCAGCCGAGCCCAGCTCGATCTGGTAGGCTTTGCCTTTATCGCCTGCCTCACGGCTTTGGGCGGTGGCACAATCCGAGACCTGCTACTCGACCGCAATCCGATCTTCTGGATCGACAATCCCGCGTACCTCGGCGTCGCCGCCGGTGCTTCCCTCGTCATCTTCTTCACCGCGCATTTGTTTGAAAGCCGTATGCGGGCGCTGATCTGGCTGGATAGTTTTGCCCTCGCCGTTGCTGTTGCCGCAGGCGCGGGCGTGGCCATATCGCTTGAACAATCACCCACCATTGTAATCCTCATGGGTATGATCACCGGCTGCATGGGCGGGTTGATGCGTGATGTGGTCGTGGGCGATGTGCCGGTGGTCCTGAAACAAGGCGAGCTATACGTCACCGCCGCTTTCGCCGGAGCGGCAACCGCTGCCACCGCCAAACTCTACCTTATTGAAACACCTATTGCGCTGCTCGCCTGCGCCGCTGCGACATGGGTGCTCAGAGCGGGCTCGCTTGCCTTTGGCTGGAATCTGCCCGTCTACAAAAGCACGCCACCCAAGACTTGAGGCACGGCACACCAGGCTTCACCCTTTTAGAAATACCAAAGAGCGTCAGCGCCGCCAGTGAAACGGCACAATAATCAGCGCCCCTATGGAAGACACGATGGCATTCACGCCGGGGCTGGCAAACCCGAACCCGAACATTATCCGCACAAAGTAGAACAAGAACGCCCCACCGATGCAGATGATGATTGATTGCAGATATCCATTATGTGTCCAACCCGTCTTTTCGGAAACATATCCAACGATCCCCGCAATGACGACCGTGCCGAAAAGGACGAGAAACATCGCGCTATACTCCGCTCAGGATGGTGCCGGGGGCAATCTGCGCCCCGCTTTGAAACACATCCACATCCTGCGCTGCCTTGCCCGCCCGTTGCAAGCGCAGCAACTGTACCGCGCCAGTGCCGCAGGCCACGCGAAGACCGGAATCAAGCACTTTGCTCGGTTGTCCAGAACCTTCCGCAAGGGATGAGCGCAATACCTTGATACGCGTGCCATTTAGATCAAACCAGGCACCGGGAAACGGCGAAAGACCTCGGATCAAACGATCCACTTCTGCCGCGGGCCGCGTCCAATCGATACGCGCCTCGGCTTTATCGATCTTGCTGGCGTAGGTGACACCCTCCTCCGGCTGCGGCTCTGGCTGTAATCGGTCCAATGCAGCAAGCGCTTCGACAATTGCCTCTGACCCCAAAACGCTCAAACGGTCATGAAGCTCTGCCGTTGTCTCCTCAGCCCCAATGGCCAGCGATTTGCGCAACAACACATCGCCCGTGTCCAACCCTGCATCCATCTGCATGATGCAAACACCGGTTTCCGCATCCCCTGCCATGATCGCCCGGTGAATAGGAGCCGCCCCGCGCCAACGCGGCAAAAGGCTCGCGTGGATGTTCAGACAGCCCTTCTCGGGCGCGTCCAATATCGCCTGCGGCAGGATCAACCCATAAGCGACAACCACCGCAATATCCGCCTTCAGTGCTGCAAAATCGGCCTGCGCCTCCGCCGTCTTCAGCGAGACTGGGTGGCGCACATTCAGCCCCAACGCCTCGGCACGGGCCTGAACCGGCGACGGGCGATCCTTCTTGCCCCGGCCCGCCGGACGCGGGGGCTGGCAATAGACAGCAGCAATTTCGTGGCCTGCTGCGACCAAAGCCTCCAGGACCGGCACTGAAAAATCCGGCGTTCCCATAAAGACGATCCGCATGGTCTGGCCCCTATCCGTTCAGCTTCCGCGCCTTGCGCAACAGCATGTCGCGCTTGGTTTTGCTGAGATTGTCGAAATACATCTTCCCCGCCAGATGGTCGATCTGATGCTGCACGCTGGTGGCTTCCAGCCCGACAAACTCGCGCCGGGCGATCACACCTTTTTCGTCCAGATACCGGACAGATACTGCACGCGGCCGCGTGATTTTGGCCGAGACGCCCGGCAAACAGGGGCTGGCTTCCTCGTGCTCATTGGGTTTGGCCGAGGCTTCGATCACCTGCGGGTTGGCCATGAGGATCCGCCGCTTGCGATCTGTTGAGGCATCAACTACCGCCAGCCGCAGCATCACGCCGATCTGCGGTGCCGCAAGACCCACCCCCGGCATGGCATCCATAGTCTCGACCATATCCGCCCAGATACCACGCACCTTATCGGTGATCTGCGATACCTCTTCGGCAGGAGTGCGAAGCCGCTTGTCTGGCCATTGCAAGATGGGCCGAACCGTCATTGCGCCGCGTATTCCGTCATCAAGGCGGCCCGGTTTTCAGCATCTAAATGATCAAAGGTTACGACCCCATCCAGATGATCCAACTCATGCTGCACACAAGCCGCGGCAAAGCCGTCAAAGCTTTGCACATAGCGCCCACCGTTCAGCCCGGTCCAGACCATCTGCACCTGTGCAGGACGGCTGATGTCGGCGCTCACCCCCGGAATACTTAGGCAGCCCTCGCTGTTGGTCTGGCGCTCCTCGCTGACCTCCTGCAGCATCGGGTTAATGCAAACGATCGGGTCGGACTTGCCCTCTTTCCAGCCCGTGTCCATCACGAAAATGCGCTGCATCACACCAACTTGGGGGGCGGCCAGCCCGCGACCGGGGGCATCGTACATGGTTTCCAGCATATCCGTCGCCAATTTCTCGATCTCGGGGGTGATCTCGGCCACCGGCACGCAGGTTTCGGTCAGACGCGGATCAGGCCACAGGACAATCGGCAGCACGCTCATGCGCGGGCCAATTCGCGTTTCAGCTTGACCATTTTGCGCGTCATCATCTGACGCTTGAGCGGCTTGAGGTAATCAATGAACAGCTTGCCATCCAGATGGTCGATCTCGTGCTGCACGCAAGTCGCCCATAGCCCGTCAAATGTCTCGGATTGCGGATTGCCGTCGCGGTCAACCCACTCGACATCGACGACTTTAGGCCGCGTCACATCTGCATAAAGATCGGGAAGCGACAAACAGCCCTCTTCATAAGTGTTCAACTCATCCGACCCGGCCACAATCTGAGGGTTGAACATCACCAGGGGGCGCGGCTTGTCGCCCTCTTCCTTGACACAGTCCAGCACAATCAGCCGGTCCAGCACGCCTACCTGAGGCGCAGCCAGCCCGATCCCCGGTGCCTCGTACATGGTGCGCAGCATGTCGCCCGCCAACAGGCGCAGATCGTCGCTCAAGTCAGCGACGGGCTTTGCCACCTTTTTCAGGCGCGGGTCAGGGTGCAAAAGAATAGAGCGTTTCATACCGATGATTTAGGCGATGCCCCCCCGCTGTGCAAGGCAGGGCTTGCGGCCCGCGTCTCAACCGCTAGCTTGGCCCCGAAAACGAGGAGCACCCCATGAGTTTTGACGAAATCATCGACCGCCGCGATACACATTGTGCCAAGTGGGACAAGATGGAGGCGCTATACGGCGTACCGCGCGATACCGGCATTGCCATGTGGGTGGCAGATATGGATTTCCGCCCGCCGCAGGTGGTCCAGGATGCCCTGCGTGAACAGCTTGAGCACGGCATCTTCGGCTACTTCGGCGATGACAGCAAATATCTGGGCGCGATTCAGTGGTGGATGGAAAATCGCCACGGCTGGCAGGTCGATCCCTCCTGGATCTTTACCACCCACGGTCTGGTGAACGGCACCGCGATCTGTGTCGATGCCTTTACCGCGCCCGGCGACGGTGTGGTTCTATTTACGCCTGTGTATCACGCATTCGCCAAGGTGATTACCGCCGCCCAGCGCAAGGTTGTCGAATGTGTGATGGCGCAGGTCGACGGGCGCTACGAAATGGATTTCGACGCCTGGGACGCCCAGATGACCGGGTCAGAAAAGATGCTGGTCCTGTGTTCGCCGCACAACCCCGGGGGCCGCGTCTGGAGCCAGACAGAGCTGCAAGGCGTTGCCGATTTTGCCAAACGCCACGATCTTGTGCTGGTCTCGGACGAGATCCACCACGATCTGGTTATGCCCGGTCAGACCCATATCCCGATGGCCAAGATCGATGGCATCGCAGACCGCCTTGTGATGATGACGGCCACCACCAAGACCTTTAATATTGCGGGCAGCCATGTAGGCAATGTGATCATCGAAAACCCGCAGCTTCGCGAAAAATTCGCAGCTCGCATGGCCGCTTTAGGCCTGTCGCCGAATTCTTTCGGGTTGTTCATGGCTACGGCGGCCTATTCTCCCGAAGGTGCCGCTTGGGTGGATGATCTGGTCACCTATCTGGACGGCAATCGCAAACTTTTCGACGATGCGGTCAACGCCATACCCGGGCTGAAATCCATGAAGCTTGAGGCGACTTATCTGGCTTGGGTGGATTTCGAAGATACAGGCATGGAACGTGCGGACTTCACCAACCGCGTGCAACAGGATGCAGGCATCGCTGTGAACCACGGGCCTACGTTTGGAAAAGGCGGTGAAAGCTTCCTGCGCTTTAACATCGCTACACCCCGCGCGCGGGTAGAGGAAGCCTGCGCCCGACTGGCGGACGCTTTCAAAGATCTTCAATAGGCCGCTTAGCGCAAGAATCTGAGCGCTAGCCGAACTGTTCGATCAAGGCGACCGGCGCATGGGTCGGTCGCTCAAAATCCAGTGCCGCAGCTGTGGCAACAGGTGTGGCCCGCTTGAACACATAATGCATCTCGTCAGCCTCTTGTGCGGCAGTGACGATCAGACATTGGAACAGATGCGTGGCCCCATCGTAAAGATCGACCAGACCGCGTAGCGTAGGCGCATCCTCGACAGCGACCGAAAAGCCGGTTTTCCACATGCCCAGCACGGCAATCTGACGCCCGTTCACTTCCAGCCTCAGCCGCGATTGCTTTCGTAGGCGATGTATCCGCGCGGCGTCCAACCCAGCTTGCACATCTTTTGACAGCATCTCTTCCATTTAGTGTCTCCCCATTCATCCCAGAATTGGCGCAGTTTCGGACGAAATCAACATAATATCTTCTGTGCGCAGATGCAGATCGGTTGCGCTCAGGTTGCTGGGGTCAGACTAGGCGAGGAACGCTACAGTTTGATGAAGAACCGAAGGGAGAATGACATGGGTTTGCTGGTCGACGGAAAATGGCAGGACAAATGGTATGACACCGAGGCATCAGGCGGCAAATTCGAACGCTCCGCCGCGAAGTTCCGCAATTGGGTGACCGCAGATGGCTCCGCCGGTCCATCGGGCGCGGGCGGCTTCAAAGCGGAGAGCGGGCGCTATCACCTCTACGTCAGTCACGCGTGCCCATGGGCCCACCGCACGTTGATCTTCCGCAGTCTGAAAGGTTTGCAAGACCATATTGAGGTAAGTGTCGTGCACCCCGATATGTTGGGCGAAGGCTGGACCTTTGACACGGATTTTGACGGGGCCACCGGCGACAGGTTGTTTGGCCTACCCTATGCCAGAGACATCTACACCAAGGCTGAACCAAAGTTCAGTGGTCGCGTCACTGTGCCGATCCTATGGGACAAAAAGCGCGAAACTATCGTGTCGAACGAAAGCTCCGAAATCATTAGAATGTTCAACAGCGCATTCGACACCATCACAGGCAACACCGAGGATTACTGGCCCGAAGCCCTGCGCGAGGCGATCGAACCGGTGAACGATCGTATCTATGAAACGTTGAACAACGGCGTCTATCGCTGCGGATTCGCCACTACTCAGGAGGCCTACGACGAAGCGGTTGAACCGCTATTCGACACACTTGATTGGTTGGAGGACCGACTGTCTGCCAAAAGGTACCTGATGGGCGACACCATCACTGAGGCAGACTGGCGGCTGTTCACCACGTTGATCCGTTTCGACAAGGTTTATCACCAGCATTTTAAATGTAATCGCCGCCGGATCGTCGATTATCCGAACCTTTGGGGGTATCTGCGCGAACTCTATCAATGGCCCGGGGTCTCAGACACGGTCCACTTCGATCACATCGTGCGGCACTATCACTACAGCCACGAGACGATAAATCCGCACCGCATCATCCCCATCAACCCGGTTCTGGCTTTTGACGCCCCGCACAATCGAGAGGGCATCTAGCCGTCGACTGTCCCGTAGTGTTCGATCATAGCCGCCAGATCATCTGGCGGCGTGGTAGATGGCAGGAAAGCACGCGCATTGGATGAATGACTAAATATCGATCCATCCGAGAAAAAGCTGGTGTTGGTCACAAATATAACCCGCGCGGCCGGTTGACGGTAATTCGCGTAATCCGCCACGGCCAACGCGGCTCCCTCTTCCAACACCAGATTTAGAACGATGATATCAACCGCATGCGTGCTGAGATATTCAGTCGCGGCATCCTGCGTTCCGCACCTGCTGACAATCATGCCCTGTCGTTCAAGGTGGCGTTGCCAAATCTGGCCTAGCGGTTCACTGCTTTCAACGATCAATACTTTCAGACCATTCGTCGAAGCGGGCTTTTCTGGTTTAGGGTGCGAAGTCATATCTTCTGATGTTCCCAATTCCTTAACGAAGTATTAACAGATTGGGAAATCAGTTAACGCCATAGACGAGCCTTGTAGAACCGGCGCTTTTCCGCTTTTGCTAGCTTCTGATATGGCGCACCTCCGCCAAAAGTCGAGAATACGGACAAAGCACGCATGACATTTACTCAACGGGATCACGGCGGCAATCTTGATGCCGCAATCGCCCGTTTTGGCGGCGAGCGCGACGAATGGATTGACCTGTCCACCGGGATCAATCCGGTGCCCTACCCCCTTCCAAACGTGTCAGCCGGGGCCTGGACAGCGCTTCCCGACCAAGGCGCAATGAACCGCTTGATAGACGCGGCCCGCCGCTTTTGGTCTGTGCCGGATGCGGCTGCGGTGCTTGCCGTCCCGGGGGCTTCTGCGGCGATTGCGCATATCCCGCTGCTCGCTCCGGCGGGGCGTGTTTCCATTCCCGCGCCCACTTACAATGAACATGCCGCCAGTTTTGAGAGCGCAGGCTGGCACAGCGCGAAAGACGGCGCACCGCATGACGCATCCGTGCATGTGCACCCCAACAACCCGGATGGACGATTGTGGCAGACCAGCGATCTGACGGGTCATCTGCGGGTCATCGACGAAAGCTTTTGTGACATCCTGCCAGAGGCCAGCCTTATTCAAGAAGCAGCACGGCCCGGCACTTTAGTCCTTAAAAGTTTCGGCAAGTTCTGGGGATTGGCCGGCGTGCGACTCGGCTTCGTGATCGGCGACCCTGAATTGATCCGCCGCCTCGAAACCATGCTGGGGCCATGGGCGGTCGCAGGTCCGGCGCTCGAGATCGGCGTCAATGCTTTGGAAAACACACCCTGGGCCACTCACACCCGCGCCCGTCTGGCCACGGATGCAGCCCGGTTAGACAAAGTGATGACCGACAAAGGGGCCGCCTTGATTGGCGGTACCTCTCTCTTTCGCCTTTACGATGTAGGTGATGCAGCAGACTGGCAAACCCGTCTGGCAAAACATCACATCTGGACGCGGGTGTTTCCTTATAACCCCCGTTGGCTCCGCCTGGGACTACCGGATACGGCGGGCTGGCACCGCTTGCATCAGGCGCTTGCATGAGCGGCCCAGCCATCCTCGCCGCGGCGATGCTGCTTGATGCGGCTTTTGGCGAACCCGGTTGGCTGTGGCGCAGGCTCCCTCATCCTGCAGTGCTGATGGGCCGTTTGATTGGGTTGTGTGATGTGCGTTTCAACACCGGCAGCAGTCGCAAGTTAAAAGGTGTAATGCTCGTCTTGGGCCTCGTCGCCTTGTCCATTATCATCGGTCTCGCGCTTGCCGAACTGGGTGCATTGGTCGAGGTTATCGCGGTCGCTATCCTGCTGGCCCAACGGTCACTGGTGCAGCACGTCACAGCGGTGGCAACCGGATTGCGAATGTCGCTGACCGCAGGACGGCGCGCTGTCGCCATGATCGTTAGCCGCGATACAGCCAATATGGAACAGCCCGCCGTCGCCCGCTCTGCCATCGAAAGTGCCGCGGAAAACCTGAGCGATGGGGTTATCGCACCCGCCTTCTGGTTCCTGATCGGCGGATTGCCGGGAATCTTTTTGTATAAGATCGTCAATACTGCGGACAGCATGATCGGCTATCGCACCGAACGGCATGCGGACTTTGGCTGGGCTGCGGCCCGGTTGGACGATGTGTTGAACTGGATACCAGCACGGTTGACCGCGATTCTCATCGCCCTACCCGGCCGTGTGTTGACCCATTGGCCCGCGATCAGCGCAGATGCAGCGCTACATCGCTCGCCCAACGCAGGTTGGCCCGAAGCCGCGATGGCCAAGGCCGTGGGAGTGGCGCTTGCCGGGCCAAGCGCCTATGATGGCGTGATGCAGAATTTTGCGTGGGTCAACGACAGTGGCCGCAAGACCATCGCCGCGCCGGAAATCGACGCCTGCGTCAGGCAATTATGGCTAGCATGGGGGCTGGCGCTGGCAATGGTTTTGGTCCTTGCTGTCGGAATGGGTTGAGAGATGAAAATGCGACGAACCATTTTTGCAGCGACGGCGCTGCTCATGTCAGTTAGCCAGATGGCCGTTGCCGCGTGCGGAGGATCCTTTGCTACCTTCGTCGATGAATTGAAAGCCGAGGCCATCGCGACAGGCATCGAACCCGTCACCGCGGATGCGTTTTTCGCCTCTGTCCGCCAGGATACCGCCGTGCTGGCCGCCGACCGCAAACAGGGCGTTTTTCAACTGCCATTCATCGAATTTTCCCGCAGACTCATCTCGAACGACAGGATCAATCGGGGCCGCGCCAACGCGGAACGCTTTGACACAGTCTTTGACCGGATCGACCGCGACTATGGCGTGGATCGCGGCGTCCTGCTGGCCTTCTGGGCGTTCGAGACGGATTTCGGTGCCTTCCAAGGAGATTTCAACACCGCCAACGCACTTGTAACACTGGCGCACGACTGTCGTCGCCCCGATCTGTTTCGGCCGCAGGTGCTGGCCGCTGTTGAGCTTTTTGCCCGTGGTCAGTTTGACCCGCGCCGCACCACAGGTGCCTGGGCGGGAGAGATCGGCATGGTGCAAATGCTGCCACGCGATATTTTGGAGAACGGCGTCGACGGGGATGGGGACGGCAAAGTCTCTTTGAAAAATTCTGCCCCGGACGCCTTGCTATCAGGTGCGGCAATGCTGCACGACTTGGGCTGGCGCGCAGGTGAGCCCTGGCTGACCGAAGTCACCCTGCCGTCCGATTTCGACTGGTCGTCAACCGGGCTTGAGACTGTCAAATCCGTTTCGGAATGGTCCGCTCTGGGCGTCACCCCGCGAATGGGCTCCCTTCACGAAGGGCTCGGCGCCTCTGTCCTGATCCCGCAGGGGCACAAGGGGCCTGCGTTCATCGCCTATCCCAATTTCCGCGTTTATTTCGATTGGAACCAAAGCTTTACCTATGTGATGACCGCCGCCTACTTCGCCACGCGACTGGGTGGTGCACCGGTGTTCAATGCGGGCCAACCGGATACCGGACTGAACAGTGACCAGATGAAAACGCTGCAAACCAGATTGCAGGCACAAGGCCATGACGTGGGCAACATCGATGGTATTCTCGGGGCAGGCACACGCACCGCTGTGCGCGCCGAACAGGCGCGGCTGGGTCTGGTCGTCGATGGATGGCCCACGCCTGCGCTACTTTCACTGCTCTAACCAAAGGAAATTCAATGCCGCTCAAGACTTCCGCCGCCCAGATGGTCGCCGCCGCACGTGCCCGCATCGAAGAGATCGAGACCGCCGATGCCATCGCGATGGTCGATGACCCAAACGTGCAGATTGTCGATCTACGCGACCCGCGCGAACGCGAGCGCAGTGGCTTCATCCCCGGTAGTTTTCACTGCCCACGCGGAATGCTCGAATTCTGGGTTGATCCCGACAGCCCCTATTTCAAAGACGTCTTTGCGCAGGACAAAAAGTTTGTCTTTCACTGCGCGTCCGGCTGGCGCTCTGCCATTTCCGTAGCCACGCTTCAGGACATGGGCTTCGACGCGGCGCATCTGAAGGAAGGTTTCGGTGCTTGGGAAAAGGCAGGCGGACCCGTGGAAAAGAAAACGGCGAAATAAGCGCCTAGGCGACCAGCGTTTCAGCCGCTTTCAAATCGACGGATACCAACTGGCTCACGCCTTGCTCGGCCATCGTCACACCAAACAGCCTGTCCATCCGCGCCATCGTCACCGCGTGGTGCGTGATGATCAAAAACCGCGTATCGGTCTGTCGGCACATTTCATCCAGCAGGTCGCAAAAGCGCGTAACGTTGGCATCGTCCAAGGGCGCATCCACCTCGTCAAGCACACAAATCGGTGCAGGATTTGCAAGGAAGACCGCAAAAATCAGTGCCATCGCGGTCAGCGTCTGCTCGCCCCCCGACAACAGGCTCAGCGTGCTCAGCTTCTTACCCGGCGGTTGGCAGAGGATTTCCAGCCCGGCTTCCAGCGGATCTTCGGATTCGACCATCACCAGATTGGCCTCGCCGCCGCCAAAAAGATGCGTGAACAACATCGAGAAATTGGAATTTACCTGCTCAAACGCCGTCAGTAACCGTTCCCGTCCTTCACGGTTCAGGCTGGCGATGCCGGAGCGCAGGGTTTTGATCGCCTCCACCAAATCCGCTTTTTCCGTGGTCAAGCTGTCATGCTCTTCCTGCACTTCCTTGGCATCTTCTTCGGCACGCAGGTTCACGGCACCTAATGAATCACGCTGCCGCTTCAGGCGGTTCACATCCGCTTCCAGCGTATCTGCCCCCGGCATCTGATCGGGATTTATGTCCAGAGAAGTCAGCAATTGATTGGGCGTCTGCTGGCTGTCCTCGGCGATCCGTTCAGCCGCAGCTGCAACCATTTCTTTCGCCGCTTCCGTCCGTGCCTCTGAGCGCGCACGCGCCTCGCGGGCTTCTGATGCAGCGCGTTCCGCCTCGCGTTCGGCAGTGGTGGCGTCGCGCAATGCCGCCTCCGCTTTCGATAGCGCATCTGCAGCATCGGCGCGCCGGGCTTCTGCTGTGGTAATCGACTGGCTCAATTCATCGCGCTTGGCAGCCAGCTCATCGGGCGCGGCACTGGCTTCTTTCAACTCGACCTCTGCGGAGAGTTTACGGTCAGCGAGTTCGGCGCTGTGTTTCTCGGCAGTCTCAAGCCGGTGTCGCCACCCGCTCAGTTCTTTCGTGACTTCCTGCGTGCGCTTCACCCGTGCCTCGCCTTCGCGGCGCAATTCATCATGGATGGAGCGGCGTGACATCATCGTAATGCGCGCCGCTTCAACCGTCATGCGCAGATCTTCAATGCCCGCACGGGCCTCTGCTAGATCACCAAGTTCTGCCAAGGCACGCTCGGCCTCAAGCACCCGGCCCCGTGCGGCCATCGCTTCATCTTCATGCCGTTTGACGGCCAGCCCAAGGCTTTCCAAACGTCCTTCGGCCAATGTGCGATCCGCCTCGACCCGGCTCAGCGCCCGGCCGGCATCCGCCAGCGCCCGGTCCGCATCGCGCCGCGCTGCGCGGGCCGCTTTGTCAGCTTCGGTTTGTGACTGCAGACTGCGCGTCAGACTATCATGCGCAGCGCGAGCACCTTCGGCCCGCTGGCTGGCCTGCTCCAACGATTGCTTAAGCACTTCCAAACGGTTCAACTGCTGCAACCGCAACGCCGCCGCTGAGGGCGCATCTTCTGCCCAAGCGCGAAAGCCGTCCCAGCGCCATAGATCGCCTTCAACCGAAACCAAGCGCTGTCCGGGCAACAAGCCCGCCTGCAAGGCCGCACCCTCATCCGTGTCCACCAAGCCGATCTGTCCCATGCGACGCACCAGCACATCAGGCACCGACACATGCTGCGTCAGCGGCGTGACCCCACCGGGCAAAGGCTGATCTTGGTCATACCCGGGCAGAACGGCCCAACCGGAGGGACCATCCTGATCAACCTGAGGGGCGCGCAAGTCGTCAGCCAGTGCGGCACCTAATGCCTTTTCGAAACCATGCTCAACCTGCAACCGGTCCAAAATCTGGCCACCTTCGGCAGTATCGCGTTCGACCAGCTTGGCAAGCGCCCCGACTTCTGCCCGCAAGGCGTTCATCTCGCCTTCTGCCTCCGACCGCTCCGCCCGTGCGTCCGCCTCGCGCGATTGAGTCTCAGCGCGGGTTTCTTCGGCCTGGATCAAGGCGGCATCCGCAGCAGCAGCGGCCGCCACGGCAGAAGTTTCCGCCCGTTTGGCGGTGTCGAAATCCGTCGCAGCCTTTGCAAGGGCTTCGCGACTTTGGGCAGCAGCCTCTTGCGCCTTGGCCGCGTCGGTTTCAGATTTGGCTTGGGTCTTGCGACTGTCTTCCAACAGGCGCTCGGCAGAGCCATAACGCGCGGCCAACCGCGCCACGTCTTCAGTTTGTTTCGACAGATCGTCCTCGCGCGCCTGCAATACCCCTGCCGCTTCGCGCGCCGCTTGTGCTGCAGCTTCGAGCGCGTCGGTATGGCCTTCACCTGCTTTAGAAAGCTCCTGCGCCTCCCACTCCAACCGCTCGATTGTCTCGCCCGCATCGCGGTTCAAACCCGCTTCCCGCTCGATATCGCGGGCAAGTTGCGCGATGCGCCCGGTGAGCGTCGCGATTGTCTGCTGCGCACGCGCTTCCTGATCAGCCAGTGTATCCCGCTGCACGGCAAGACGTTGCAGAATGGCAGCGGCGATCGCTTCTTCCTCGCGCAGAGACGGCAAGGCGTCTTCTGCTGTTTGCCGGGCTTTGGCGCTTTGCTGCACCTCGCCCTGCGCTTGCGCAGCGGCCGACACCCGCGCGCGCAGTTCCTCGTCCATACGCGCCCGCGCATCATCCGCTTCGCGCCAGCGGCGGTACAGCAGCATGCCTTCACTGCGCCGCAACGCGTCGCCGATCTCGCGGTAGCGGGCGGCTTGCCGTGCCTGTCGCGCCAATTGTGCCAGTTGCGCGGCCAGTTGTTCGATTACATCATCGACGCGGGCCAAGTTCGATTCCGCGCCGTTCAGCTTCAACTCCGCCTCGTGGCGCCGCTGGTAGAGGCCGGAAATGCCCGCCGCCTCTTCCAGAATGCGGCGGCGGTTCTTGGGTTTTGCGTTGATCAATTCCGAAATCTGACCTTGCCGGACCAGCGCCGGACTATGGGCACCGGTGGAAGCATCGGCGAAGAGCATCTGCACATCGCGGGCTCGCACGTCCTTGCCCGCGGCCTTGTAGGCGCTGCCCACATCGCGGGTGATCCGCCGCACAATCTCTAACGCATCAGTGTCGTTGAACCCAGCCGGGGCAAGGCGTTCGGAGTTGTCGATATGCAGGGCGACTTCGGCGAAGTTGCGCGCAGGCCGTGTTGCGGCCCCGGCAAAAATTACGTCTTCCATACCGCCGCCGCGCATCGCCGTCGGCCGGTTCTCCCCCATGACCCAACGGAGCGCTTCCAGCAGGTTCGACTTGCCACAGCCGTTTGGCCCCACAACGCCGGTCAGACCATCGGCGATGATCAGATCAGTGGGGTCCACAAAGCTTTTGAAGCCCGTCAGTCTCAGTTTGGAAAAGCGCACCTGTTCTGTGGCTCCGATGATTCCCAGCTTGATCGAAACTGCGTGTTGGACCCCTATGCTGTCAAGCAAACCCCACAACCAGCGGTGCCATAGGCCATGTTATCCACAAGATATTGCGGAAAACCGCTTAGGCAGGGTCGCAATCCAGCTCAACACGCAGTTGGCCAATCTCTGGTATCCCGCTACCGCGTACCGGCACACAATCTAGTTCGCGTGGCCGCCTTACTCGCCGTGCGGCTTTGGTACCGCACTTCAAGCGCCCGAAAGCCTGCGCCTGATCGCCTGATACGCTCAATACGTCGCACCCGCTGACCAATTGCATCGCCAGTGCAGCGCGATACCGGATTGGGCCAAAGCGCGGGGCATATTCGGGATTGATGCGAATGGCTTCCGCCCGCAGCCCCTTGATGCGCACATCGAATGTTGACCCTTCGACTTTTACACGCGTTGCAGCGGCCCCTCGAAACGCAGGGCTCGGCATATTACAGCCCACACAAACCGCAATCATACCGAAGAGCAAAGACCACCTCATCCGATGACCATGACGCCGGAAGGTTAACAGGTCGATAACTGACGCCTGCCAAAGGCGCGGCCATTGCCGTTTCGCCCTACTGGTCATATGTTATTACCAATTTCAGGAGACCCCATGCCCTTTCGCCCCGTTACATCGGAAAAGCTGTCCAATGCTGTTGTGCGCCAAGTCGAGGAGTTGATCCTGCGCGGTATCCTGCGGGCGGGCGAGCGTTTGCCGTCAGAGCGCGAATTGTCAGATCGGCTCGGTGTCTCGCGTCCCTCTTTGCGCGATGCAATTTCCGCCTTGCAAGAAACCGGGCTGTTGAACGCAAGACCCGGTGCCGGGATCTTTGTCGCGGACGTATTGGGCAGCGCCTTTTCACCCGCGCTCATACAGCTGTTCGCGCGTCATGATGAGGCAGTCTTTGACTACCTGTCTTTTCGCCGAGACATGGAAGCGCTTGCGGGGGAACGTGCTGCCCAACATGGATCCGGCACCGATTTGGCCGTGGTGCAAACCGTCTTTGATAAAATGGTTGCCGTGCACAGCAAACGGAACGCCGAGGAAGAAGCACAACTGGACGCGCAGTTTCACATGGCGATCATTGAGGCGAGCCATAATGTCGTGATGCTGCACATGATGCGGTCGATGTATGAATTGCTGCGTGGCGGCGTTTTCTACAACAGACAGGTGATGTTCAAACAACGTACCAGTCGGGCCGCGTTGCTGGAACAGCACCGGGCGATTAATACAGCCCTTCAAGCGCGCGATCCCCTGCAAACCCGCACAGCCATTGAGGCGCATCTGAACTACGTTGAAAAATCTTTAAGCGATCAGCGCAGGGCAGAGCGCAACGAGATCATTGCGCAGCAGCGGCTCCAGCATGAGGTGGGCGGGTAAAATATTTCGCGCCACAGCCTGAACGCAAAAAGCCCCGGTAATCTACCGGGGCTCTTTCTATATGTCGTTGACTAAACCGGCCTAGTGCAGCTTGGCGTCAACCTGCGCAATAGCGTCATCGATCAGCTGATTGCCATCTGCTGCCGTCATTTGCTTGGCGATCACTTCGCGTGCGGCTGCAACGGCGATCATCGCCGCCTGATCACGCACTTCCTTGATCGCGGCAGCTTCGGCTGATCCGATCTGGTCTTCTGCAGCAGCCATGCGGCGGGCCACAGACTTTTCAAGATCAACACGAGCTTGCGCGGCAGCGGCTGTTGCTTCATCTTTGGCGCTTGCAACAATCCGGTCTGCCTGGTCCTGCACTTCCTTCTGCTTGCGCTCGTAAGAGGCCAACAAAGTCTGCGCTTCTTCACGCAGGCGGCGTGCTTCGTTCAGTTCAGCGCGGATATCATCGGCGCGCTTGTCCAACATGCCGCCCAATAGGCTCGGCACTTTGAAATAGAAGAGCACCGCGATGAACAGCAAGAAGGCCAGCAGGACGACAAAGTCCGTATTGCCCAGTGAGAAAAACGGACCTGTTGCCGCAAATGCGGGCGATGCCGTCAGACCGACGAGAGCGGCGGTGAGAGTAAAACGCATCCGGTTCATCCTTTCATCCGCGCGGTCACCGCAGCGTTGATGGTCTTGGCATCTGCCTTGCCACCCAAAGCCGCGACGATTTCTTTGGCAGTGTCTTTCGCAACAACAGCAACATTCTCCAAAGCAGAGGCGCGAATGTCGGCGATTGCCTTTTCAGACTCTGCGGATTTGGCTGCGATTTCTGCATCTGCCTTGGCAATTGCAACGTCCAGATCGCCTTTGATCTCGGCCTTGGCATCCGCCACAATACGCTGTGCTTCAGCACGCGCATCAAGCAATGCTTTGTCGTAAGCCGCTTCGGCTTCGACCGCTTTTGCCTTGAGGTCTTCGGCGGCAGCGATGTCGTTGGTGATGGTCCCGGTCCGTTCGGCCAGAACCGCACCAATCCGGGGCAGCGCCACGCGCGACAGGATCAGATAGATCGCAATCAACGCCAGAACGAGCCAGAAAATCTGGTTGCCCCACCAGTCGAAACACAGTTGCGGCATACCAATGGCAGAGCCGTTCGGCCCTACGCAGGTGCCTGCCATTTCGATATCAATTGGTTCAGTTGCCATATTGGCTTCTCCTTGGAAACGAGACCCTGAAAACTTGGGGCTTACAAGCGGACAGGGGTGTGCCCCTGCCCGCGCATAAGAGTGTCGTTACCGTGAGGTCTTAGACAGCGAACATCAGCAGCAGAGCGACGAGGAACGCGAAGATCCCCAGGGCTTCTGCGAAAGCGATGCCGATGAACAATGTTGCTGTCTGCGATGCAGCAGCGGAGGGGTTGCGCAATGCGCCGGCAAGGTAGTTGCCTGCAACGTTACCAACACCGATTGCGGCTGCGCCGGAACCGATTGCTGCCAGACCTGCGCCGATGTGTGCGAGTTCGCCTTCCATGAGAATTCTCCTATGCGTTGGAAGTAAAGAGTGTGGGCGGGGATATCCCCGCCGCGTCGTTAGTGGTGAGGGTGCAGCGCGTCCTTGAGGTACACGCATGTCAGGATGGTAAAGACGTAAGCCTGAATGAAGGACACGAGGACCTCCAAACCGTACATCGCCGTGATGCCGAGGATCGCGATGGGCGAGACCGCCAGCAAGGCTGCAAAGCCCGCGAAAACCTTGATCACCGCGTGGCCCGCCATGACGTTACCCGCCAGACGAATGGAATGGCTGACCGGACGCACGAAGTACGAGATCAGCTCGATCAAAGCCAGAATGGGGCGCAGCGCCAGCGGTGCCGAGGATACCCAAAAGAGGCTGAGGAAAGACGCGCCGTTCTTGACAAAGCCAAGCACGGTGACTGTCAGGAAGACCGCCAGGGCCAGCACAACCGTCACGGCGAAGTGCGACGTCGGCGTAAAGGCCGTCGGGATCAGACCCAGAAAGTTTGCGCAGACGATGAACATGAACAGCGTCATGATGTAGGGGAAGTATTTAACCCCTTCTTTGCCGCAGATGTCTTCGACCATCTTATAGACAAAACCATACGCCAGTTCGGCCACTGACTGCATCCGCGAAGGCACGACCGCCCGCTTGGAGCTGCCGACAACCAGAAGCAGGAATACTGCGATCACAGCAAGGAACATCCAGACGGTTGCGTTGGTCACCGTATACCATGCCACCTCACCACTGCCGAAGAACGGCTTAATGATAAACTGGTCCATCGGGTGAAACACCAGACCGCCTTCTGCGCCGCTTGTATCTGTCGCCATCTCAGGCTCCTTCGTTCTTGTCAGCCCCGTTCGGGGAATTCATCACGGCCTCATCAGCCATCTTCTTGGCCTGGATTTCCTGCGCAGAGCGGAGCATCGTCTTTACCCCGGCCGCAAGACCCAGCATCGTAAACAGGACCATGAATATCGGCAGCGTGCCAAGCAGCACATCCAATCCGTACCCAATGCCAAAACCGATCCCAAGACCGGCCACAAGTTCGATCACCATCCGCCACGCCAATTGCGCCTGGGAGTAGTGCTCTTCCTGATGCGGTTTCGCCGGCGCCGACCGCGCTTTGGCGGCGTTGATCTTGGCTTCAAGGTCTTGAAGGTCTTGATCCGGCATCGACAATTCCCCACTGGAATTCTTGGCTGTGTGCTACTGGGGAAGCGCAAGAGAGTCAACTGAGCAAAGCTGATCCGTAACGTACTGATTCACTTCACTTTATTCACGCCGATAGGCAGAGGTGCTGCGCAAAATACCGACGCAATGCCACCTCAGGTGCAAGGCGCAATATTCAACTGGTTGGTTGATTATAGCTCAGCCCGCATGTCGCCAGATTGCCGTTTCTGCCAAAAGCCACTCTCGAAACACCCGCACAGGCTTGCGCCGCAACACACCGTCGCCGTGCAGCAGATGATACCCTCCCTCACGGAACCCGACATCCGACACGCGCTCCAACCGCCCGGCGGCGACCTCTCCGGCAACCACTTCATCCGAAATCAGCAGGATACCCTGCCCGCAGATGGCCGCTTCCGCTTCCAAATGGGAACTCATCCGCCAGGAGGACTGCGGCACCTCGTCCGGTGCAACACCTCCGGCAAGGGAGAACCACAAATCCCAGGTTCCTGTCGTTCGGTCCCGCAACAACGGGTACGACAGCAGATCGCGCGGCACCAACGTGGTGCCTTTCGTCAGGTCCGGCGCTGCGTAGGGATGCAGCGGCGCATCACTCAACAACTCCGAACCGGGACACCACCCACCGGGGCTGACAAAACGGATCGCCAAATCTGCCTCATAGCGGGCGACATCCGCAAGGCGGCGCGAGGCCTCAAGCCTGATATCCACGTCTGGGTGCAGAGCCCGAAATGCGCCTAGACGCGGTACCAGCCATTTTGTCGCGAACAAGGTCTCTGCATTCACCGTGACCGTCCCCTGCGGCGTCTCTGCCAATCCTTCGGTCGCATGGGAAATCGCATCAAAGGCGGGCGATACCTGCGCCAGAAAAGCGGCACCGTCCTGCGACAGGACCAGCCCGCGTGAGGCCTCCCGAAACAATTGCACGCCCAGACGATCTTCCAGACCGCGCACATGGCGACTGATCGATGAATGGCTGACGCCCAACTCTTCTGCCGCCCGCGAGAAGCTTTGATGGCGGCCTGCGGCTTCGAATGCGCGCAGTGCGTTAAGGGGAGGCAGGTTTCGCATGAGCCGAACTTGTGCATTTTTCGCACATTATATGTCAAGGAACTCTTTTTGTTCTTGCCTGTCGGACCTGCGATGTTCGGCAAATACAGCGACAGGGAGAGCCAAATTGATCAAAATGCTTCAAAACATGCCGTGGCGCGATTGGAAAGTATGTGCGCAAATCGCACAGGCTATTGCCTCGCTTCGGTCTACAGTACCACCACACACACCCGGTCGCTTTGATCATGTAAACAATCTGGACGACCATCTAACCCGCGATATCGGTTTGGACCCTGTCAGCCGCGCCTATCGCCGGCATCGACACCCGTCACAGCACACCCATCATCCGCGCGGCTGAGCGACTTTCCCTGCCCGCGCCCAAGGGCTATTATCCCCCAATGAGCATAGATCAGGTATTTGCCGCGCTAGCGGACCCGACGCGGCGCGCGATCCTTGCGATGCTGCTGGAAGACGATATGGCGGTGACAGATGTGGCTGAACCCTTCGAGATGTCGCTCGCCGCGATTTCCAAACATCTGGGCGTGCTGACCTCTGCGGGACTGATATCGCAGGAAAAGCGGGGGCGGGTGAAATGGTGCAAGCTGGAGCCGGATGCGCTTAGGGATGCGTCGATCTGGATGCAGGGGTTTGGACAGTTTGAGCCTGTCCATCTCGACGCCTTCGAACGTTTTCTGGAAACGGAATTGCGTCAGAAATAATTAAAGACGCTGACCAGGGAAGTCAGCGCCATTGGGGGTGTTCTATAATACGAACTGGACGATCGCCAAGACAATGACGACGAGACCGACAAGATAAATAATACCGCGCATAGTGTTTCCTTTCATTCACTTGGATACAGAACGTCGCAGGACGCTGAAAGGTTCCCCAACTTTTAACACTTTCGAACTTCATCGTCCCGCAGCAATAAAAACAACGCCAGAACCGTGAGCATGACACCGATCAAGACGAGTGCTGGTGGCGTGTCATTGCCCAACAGGACTTCCCAGATGATCACCCAGCTTGGCACCAGATACGTGTAGGCCATCACCTTTGCCGAGGGCAGGCGCAGGGTGGCAAACTGCAAAATGACCACGGTAACAGCGGTCGCAAAAAACGCTGTATAGAAGAGTGCCACCCAAACGCGCAGAGGCAGGTCCGCCCAATTCACTGCGACAAGATCGGACCATGCATAAATGCTCAGAATAATCCCGCCGGCGACCACTGTGCCAAATGTGAATGTGACCGCTGTCTCGCCCCGGTTCAGCCGCCGCACCATCGGGGTATAAAGTGCATGGCTGGCACAGCCGATGAAATAGACCGCCTCGCCGCGCCCTAAATCAAACGCCAGAAGGGCCTGAAAATCTGCACGGAAAATGACCCACAGCGCGCCAACAGCACCCACCGCAAGTGCGAGCGACATCCGGCCCGTCATCACTTGCCGCAACAAGAGCCAGGCAAATCCAGCCGCCATCAGCGGCACGAGGGTAAAGACCGCAGCCGCACTGACGGGTGGCGCTGTCTTCAGCCCTTCGAACATTAAAACAAAGTAGAGCCCGAACAGTCCGCCCAAAACAGCATACCGCCAGGGAGCCCTAAAGCTGCCCGTGCCGAACCCGCCGCGCAGACTAGCAAGCATGCCGACAAACACTGCCGCCAGCCAGAACCGCACTGCGGTAAAGGCAGCAGGGTCAATATCATTGGCCATCAATCCGCCCAAGGAAAATGACCCGGCCACCAGTGCAGAGAACGCCAGCATCGCCAGATGCCCTTGCGCACCGGGGCTCAAAGCGGATGCTCTGCGACGTAGTGTTTGATAAAGCTCAAAAGGGTCTGAACCTTTGTCGTGCGGTGCAAGTCCACATGTGACACCAACCAAAGTGGGGCTGACCAATCCGGCCGAGGTGCGTGGATCTGCACCAGCCCCGGCGTCCTGCCTGCTTCTATTTCCGACATAAAGCCGATCCCTGCACCGGCACCGATTGCCGCTGATGCCGCCCGCCAATCAGTACACCGAAAGGTAATCGCGCTTTCCGGCACCGTCTGCCGCAGCCATATTTCCGTGGGGGCCCGGCTCTCGCGGTCATCACTGCCAATAAAACGGTGGCTGGCATAATCTTCCGGCCCTTCCGGAACACCGTACTCCGCCACATAGGCGTCGCTCGCGTAGGCCCCGGTGGTCAGATCGGTCAACCGTTGGACAACGTTGTCCGGCTGGTCCGGCGCTGCGCCGGCCCGAATTGCCACATGCGCCTCGCCATATTCCAACCGGAACAACCGTTCGCCGGTCAAATAGCGGACGGATACCTCTTTATGTTCCTGCTGAAAGGCCGCGAGCAGTGGCGCAATATAATCCGCCAAAACGGTCAAAGAGGTCACCACCATGTCGCCGGATACGTCGGCACCGCGCCCTTTGATCCGCCCCGCAAGCTGGTTCAGTTGATCATGGGTTGCTTGCGCCACCCGCAGCAGATCATTCCCCGCTTCGGTTGGCGTATACCCCCGCGCGTGGCGCTGGAATAACTTCACGCCCAATTGGCCCTCAAGCGCATCTATATGCCGGATCACTGTGGCGTGGTGAACACCTAACACTTCTGCGGCACCACTGACCGTCCCGATCCGCGCCACCTGAAAAGCTGTCCTGATCTCGTCCCAACTGTCCATTTCAAACCATGTGCAAATGTGAACACTTCCTGCGCCATACTGCCCGTTGCGTTCGCAAATGCAAGGCGTACCTGCTCCATAGAACAACAGACTATTATCCAAAGGAAAGGCCCGCCCATGAATATCCTCCGCATCGACAGCTCCGCCAATCTCACGTCATCGGTCACGCGAAGGCTGACCGACCAGATTGTTGCAAAGCTTGGTACATCAAACATCGTCATCCGCGATCTTGCGAAAAGCGGTTTACCCCAGATTGACAACGCGTGGACGGCGGCCGGCATCACGCCCAAGACCGAACGCACGGCAGACCAGCACGCCGCTTTGGCGCAATCGGATGCCTTGATCGCGGAAATTCGCACTGCAGATACCCTTGTCATCGGGATACCGATCTACAACTTCTCCGTAGCCGCATCGCTCAAGGCATGGATCGACCTGATTTGCCGCGCCGGTGAGACATTCCAGTACACCGCCACCGGTCCCGTTGGCCTACTGAAAGGCAAACGTGCGATCCTCGTGCTGGCATCGGGCGGCACGCAAATCGGTTCCGAAATGGACTATGCCAGCGGGTACATGCGCCAGATCATGAATTTCATCGGCATAGAAGAGGTCGAGATCGTTGCAGCCGACGCTCTGATGATGGACGCCGACGCCGCGCAGGATCGCGCCGCCACCGCGATCGACAAACTGGCCGCCTAAGCGCTAAGGCATGCAGCGCTCCCCGCCGCTGCATGTCTTGACTCCTTCCCTCTAAACGCCTAATTGCCGCTCAATCCCGGAAGCAAAGCCTTCCGGTCCCATTGCCATGAGGCAGGGATCGCCCTCCGTCAGCGCGTTGCGCCCACGGGGGCCGCTCCGCTTTGGGATTTGCGCATTTTCGCGGGCCTTCCTAAATAGGAGGCATCCCGCAACCGAACCGAGAAAGGGGCCAGCCCCATGTTTGAGAACCTCAGCGAACGCCTTTCAGGCGTCTTTGACCGCCTCACGAAACAGGGTGCCCTGTCAGAGGAAGACGTCAAAACTGCCCTGCGCGAAGTGCGCGTGGCTTTGCTTGAGGCGGATGTGTCCCTCCCGGTTGCACGTGACTTTGTCAAAGCGGTGCAGGACAAAGCCACCGGTCAGGCCGTCACCAAATCCATCACACCCGGCCAGCAGGTCGTCAAGATCGTTCATGATGCGCTGATTGATGTGCTTAGCGGCGAAGGCGAACCGGGTGCGCTCAAGATTGATAATCCACCGGCACCCATCCTGATGGTTGGCCTGCAAGGCGGCGGTAAAACAACAACGACAGCGAAACTTGCAAAACGGCTGAAAGAACGTGATGGCAAGCGCGTGCTTATGGCCTCGCTCGACGTGAACCGCCCCGCCGCGATGGAACAGCTGGCGATCCTCGGCACCCAGATCGGCGTCGACACCCTTCCCATCGTCAAAGGTGAAGACCCCGTTGCCATTACCAAACGCGCCAAGACCCAAGCCGGGCTTGGGGGCTATGACGTATATATGCTCGACACCGCCGGGCGCCTCTCAATCGACGAAGAGCTTATGGCCCAGGTCGAAGCCGTCCGCGATGTAGTCACGCCGCGCGAGACACTTCTGGTGGTCGATGGCCTGACAGGTCAAGACGCGGTGAACACCGCCGAAAACTTCGACGACCGCATCGGCATTACCGGCGTTGTCCTCACCCGGATGGACGGCGACGGACGCGGTGGTGCCGCCCTTTCCATGCGTGCCGTAACCGGCAAACCCATCAAGTTCGTCGGCCTTGGCGAAAAGATGGACGCGCTCGAGACCTTCGAGCCCGAGCGCATCGCGGGCCGTATCCTTGGCATGGGCGACATTGTTGCCTTGGTCGAGAAAGCACAGGAAACTATCGAAGCCGAGCAAGCCGAGCGCATGATGAAGCGCATGGCCAAAGGTCAGTTCAACATGAACGACCTCAAGATGCAGCTTGAGCAGATGATGAAGATGGGCGGCATGCAGGGTATGATGGGCATGATGCCCGGCATGGGCAAAATGGCCAAACAGGTCGAAGACGCAGGTCTCGACGACAAGGTGCTGGTCCGTCAGATCGCCCTGATCCAGTCCATGACCAAAAAAGAACGCGCCAACCCGGCGTTGCTGCAAGCCTCCCGTAAGAAACGCATAGCCAAAGGTGCGGGCATGGAAGTCTCCGACCTCAACAAGCTGATGAAAATGCACCGCCAGATGTCCGACATGATGAAAAAAATGGGCAAGATGGGTAAGGGCGGCATGCTCAAACAGGCCATGAAAGGCATGATGGGCAAAGGCGGCATGGACCCTGCGGCGATGGCCGGACAGATGGACCCCAAAGCCATGGAAGCCGCCGCCAAAGCCATGGGCGGCAAACTGCCGGGCATGGGTGGCGGCATGGGCCTGCCCTCAGGCCTGAGCGGGTTTGGCAAAAAGAAATGATGCAGCCGATCCAAATACCAACCGGTAGTTCTGCACGGGGTCAAGGATGCCGCAGGCACCGCGCCCTGCGCGGCCTGTCCTTGACGCCGGGTGGAATCGCCACCTACCCTCGCACAGGTGCCTTGAGCGCAGACCTGCGGCTCAAGCACCTCTCAGCAACAGGGGCAAACGATACCCCGCGCACAACACTCCAGTCTTGCGAGCACGGCGCGACACGCACCCATAATCGAATCGCGCTTCAGCGCGGCACTCAGGTCACGTCATGCAACAGATGACTGATCCCATCCCGGTGCTCGACACCCAGCGCCTGACCCTGCGCGCGCCCAAAGCGTCGGATCTGCCGACCCTGACCGCGTTCTATGAAACAGAACGCAGTCATATGGTCGGCGGCCCACGCAGTGCTTCACAAAGCTTTACCTCGCTGGCCTCGCGGATCGGTCATTGGGCGCTGCTGGGCTACGGCCTTTGGCACATCGACAACCGCGAAAACGGCGACTTTCTAGGCTGGGTTGGCGTGCTCAATCCGCCGGATTGGGATGAACCTGAACTAGGCTGGACGCTCTTTGCCCATGCCGAAGGCAAAGGATACGCCTTTGAAGCCGCCCGCGCGGCCCGTGCCTATGCCGCGCAGGAATTCAAGCTTGATGGCATGATCAGCTATATCCGCGCTGACAACACCCGTTCCGCCAATCTCGCCCGGCGCCTTGGTGCCACGTACGAACGCGATGGCGAAGTCATTGGTACGCCCTGCCACATCTGGCGCCATCCAAAGGAGGCCGCATGACCGATCCTGTCAAACTCGCCGCAGAAGTGCTGGCCGATCACCGCGCCTCCATCGACCGTCTCGATGCGATCCTCGTCTATACACTGGGCGAGCGGTTCAAACACACACAGGCTGTGGGGAAACTCAAAGCCGAACACGACCTTCCCCCGTCCGATCCCAACCGCGAAGCGGATCAGATCGCGCGGCTCGAAGATTTGGCGACAAGGGCAGACCTTGATCCCGAATTCGCCAAGAAGTTTCTGAACTTCATCATCGCTGAAGTCATTCAGCATCACAAAAGTCACCAATCGTAAAACGACAATCAACTTAAGGACTACACATCATGGCTATGAAAATTCGTCTCGCCCGCGGCGGCTCCAAAAAGCGCCCCTTCTACCGTATCGTTGCAGCGGATAGCCGCATGCCACGCGACGGCCGCTTCATCGAAAAGCTGGGCACATATAACCCATTGCTGCCCAAAGACAGCGAAGAGCGCGTGAAAATGGACGTCGAAAAGGTCAAGGAATGGATGGCCAAGGGTGCCCAGCCTACAGACCGCGTGCGTCGCATGTTGGAAGCCGCAGGCGCCCTGCCCAAGACAGAGCGTAACAACCCCAACAAAGGCACACCGGGCAAGAAAGCCCAAGAGCGCGTGCAGGAGAAAGCCGACAAGGCCGCAGCCGCAGCAGAAGCCGCCGCCGCACCAGCCGAAGAAGCACCTGCGGAAGAAGCCGCATCCGAGTAAGCAAACAGGCACGCCCGGCATGGACAGATTTTCTGATGACTTCC
The DNA here is from genome assembly GCF_000622365.1 of Sulfitobacter noctilucae. Lineage (GTDB taxonomy): Bacteria > Pseudomonadota > Alphaproteobacteria > Rhodobacterales > Rhodobacteraceae > Sulfitobacter > Sulfitobacter noctilucae. Next base: position 65,581 of record NZ_JASC01000013.1, read on the forward strand.
GTGCCGGGCTGCACGATCTGATGCGCTGGCGGCGCGATGTGCGCCACTTTCGTACCGATCCGGTGGATGAGGCATTGCTTAAGCAATGTCTCGACACCTTCTCCCTCGCCCCTTCTGTCGGGCTGTCAGAACCTTGGCGCATTCTGCGCGTCACTTCGGACGCTGCCCGTACACAGGCCATCGAAAATTTCACTGACAGCAACACGCAGGCTTTGGCCGGTTTCACCGGGGATCAAGCAAAACTCTATGCCTCGCTCAAACTTTCGGGCATGCGCGAAGCGCCCGAACACCTTGCGATCTATTGTGATGACAGCACAAGCAAAGGCAGCGGTCTGGGTGCCGCCTCCATGCCGGAGATGCGCCGCTATTCGGTTGTGGGCGCCATCACCCTCATGTGGCTCACGGCCCGCAGCCTTGGTCTTGGCATCGGCTGGGTTTCGGTCCTTGACCCCGTCCGTCTGAACGCTGATCTTGAGGTGCCGAAGGGTTGGACACTGGTGGCTTACCTGTGTTTGGGGTGGCCTGCCGAAAACACCACAACCCCCGAACTGGAAACCAAAGGCTGGGAAACCCGCGCCCCCGCCTTGCACATTGAAAGCCGTTGATGTTCCGCCTGATCTTGCCCCTTCTAACGCTCGTCATCGGTTTTGCCATCGGCATCTGGTATGACCGCCATCAAATGTCGGTCGAATGCGCCACGGGCGAGGGCCAATGGACCGGCACAATCTGCGTCAACTCGGAGCTGTTACAATGACCGATCTCATTCCTGTGGGTGCCATCGCAGGTGCCTATGGCGTGCGTGGCGAACTGCGCGTCAAAAGTTATTGCGCCGTGCCCGAAGACATCGAACGCTACAGCCCTCTGTGGACCGAAGACCGTGCCAATCAATTTGCCCTCGCGATCCTGCGCCCGATCAAGAACGGGTTTGCCGCCCGTATCCCGGATGTGGCCACCAAAGAGGACGCGGACGCCCTGCGCGGCACGGTCCTATATGCCGAACGCACACAGTTGCCCTCGCTGCCGGATGATGAATTCTACTATGCGGATTTGATAGGGCTTGAGGTATTCGACACCGGCGGTGTGCTTTTGGGCCGTGTGAAGACAGTGAACAACCACGGTGCCGACGATCTGCTGGAACTGCAATTGGCCGGCTCTTCCGAGACCGTCTTTCTGCCCTTCACCAAATCGGCAGTGCCCACGGTCGATCTGGCCTCTGGCCGTATTGTGGCGGACCCGCCTTTGGGCATTCTGCCACAAAGCGAAGACAGCTGATGGCGCGCCGGATTATCCTGCATACAGGGTTTCACAAAACCGGCACGTCCACCCTGCAAGCAACTTTGCGTGAAAACCGCGTGGCGCTGAAACACCATGTGGCACTGCGTCTGCGCTGGCATCTCAAGGATGTTGTCGCCGCCGCCCGCGGGTATTCGATGGATCACGATCCGCTGACCCTGATCAAGGTACAGACCCGCTTTGGCCAGATGGTGAATGAACTACCCGGCATGCCCCGCCGCACGCTGATCATCTCGGCTGAAGAACTCTTGGGGCACCTTCCCGGTCGCGACGACCTTGCCAATTACGGGGCTGCCCCCGTTTTGCTGTATGCCTATTGGGAAATACTCAAGTCACGGTACCCGCAAGCCGAGATCCTGATCTATCTGACCACCCGTGCCCCAGAAGCCTGGCTGGCTTCGGCCTATGCCGAACATGTAAAGTCCTCCAATATGACACTTGATTTCGACAGTTTCCGCGCACGCTTTGCCGGTGCTGCCGATCTTGAGGCGACGGTGGCAGATATTGCCAGCCGCGTGCCCGTGAAGGTTCACAGCATCCGCCTTGAAAACTGCCGCGATCTGCCCTTGGGCCCATTGGATCCCCTGCTTGATCTGGCCGAAGTTCCATTGGCCCTGCGCCCAGAGCTGGTCCCTGCAAAGTATGTCAACCGGCGTCCCAGCGATACAGTTCTGCAGGCATTGCTAGCCGCGAACCAAACCTACGCAAGCGACGCGCAAGCCCGCAACGCCGCCAAGGCCGCGATCCTTTCACAGGCGGGTCTGTCATGAAAACGCCTGCCCGCTCTCATGGCCGTCAATCCGTGACGGCGTCGCTCAAGCCGCGTGAATTGATGCAGCCGCAGCCCGACTACAGCGGCGTCTGGCAGGCCCGTGTCATTACACTGTTTCCTGATCTCTTTCCCGGTGTTCTGGGGGGCAGCCTGACGGGCAAGGCCCTGCAAGAGGGCCGCTGGCAGTTGCACACGCATGATCTGCGCCGTTTCGGCATCGGCAAACATCGCAATGTCGATGACACACCTGCGGGTGGTGGTGCGGGCATGGTCCTGCGAGCCGATGTGGTTGGCCCCGCGATCGAAACTGCACAGGCCCAGGCACGCGGGCGTTGGCCGATCCTGTATATGTCACCGCGCGGCCGCCGCTTTGACCAGGCGATGGCGCGTGACCTGTCCACCTGTCAGGGCGTGACAATGCTGTGCGGGCGCTTTGAAGGTGTCGATGAAAGGGTGATTGAACACTATAACCTGACCGAAGTTTCGCTGGGCGACTTTGTCATGACTGGTGGTGAACTGGCGGCGCAGGCCATGATCGACGCCACCGTGCGGCTGTTGCCGGGTGTCTTGGGCAATGCGGACAGCACCGTTGAGGAAAGCCATTCCGCTGGCCTTCTGGAGCATCCTCAATACACCAGGCCCCCTGTCTGGGAAGGCCGCGAGATACCCCCGGTGTTGATGTCAGGCAATCACGGCGAGATTGCAAAATGGCGCAAGGCGCAGTCCGAAGCTTTGACGAAACAGCGCCGCCCGGACCTGTGGAATGGTCACATAAACGATGGAGAGACATAGGCCGCGCGGAACACTATCGCGATCTCGGGCGTTCTGATGGTATATCAACTGGAGGATTTCCCGTGCTCAACATCATTCTTATTCTGCTTATTGTTGCCGCTGTCGCGGCCTTGCTGGGTTTTGGCCGCATATCCGGTGTCGCATTAACCGGTGCCAAGTTTCTCATCGGTGTGGTCTTGGTCCTCTTCCTGCTTGTTGTGCTGGGCTTGATCGCTATCGCCTGACGGAAATCGGCAAAATACCGGGGCTTAGGGCACCCATGCCGTTATATGCGGCGCGGGTGCCTCAATTGCCCCCTTGATTACTACCCGTAAGCCACATAGAACCCGCGCAACTGGAATCGCTTTGCCGCCTTTCCAGCGCTTTGCGTTTTGCGCCAGGCAAACAAGGAAAGACGATGCTACCTCCGGCGGGCCACCACGGTGCAGTCCCGATAGACCCCGAAGCTCTTGGATCGCGTAAAAACTTCGTGGAACACCACGAGCATTAAAGGAGAAGCATCAGATGAACCTGATTGCAGAGATTGAAGCGGAACAGATCGCTGAACTGGCCAAGGAAATCCCCGATTTCCGTGCGGGCGATACCATCCGCGTCGGCTTTAAAGTGACAGAGGGTACGCGTACCCGTGTACAGAACTACGAAGGCGTATGCATCGCGCGCAACAACGGTCACGGCATCGCCGGTTCGTTTACTGTGCGCAAAATCAGCTTTGGTGAAGGTGTGGAGCGTGTATTCCCGCTGCATTCCACGAACATCGACAGCATCACCGTGGTCCGCCGCGGTCGCGTGCGTCGCGCCAAACTGTACTACCTGCGCTCGCGTCGCGGCAAATCTGCGCGTATCGTCGAGAATTCCAACTACAAGCCGAAAAAAGCGTAAGGGGCGGACCGATGAAAACCGATACACATCCCGAATACCACATGATCAACGTCAAAATGACAGACGGTACCGTTGTGGAAATGAAATCGACATGGGGCAAAGAAGGCGACCAGCTGTCGCTTGATATCGACCCATCCGTGCACCCTGCGTGGACCGGCGGCACAAGCCGTTTGATGGACACCGGCGGCCGCGTGTCGAAGTTCAAGAGCAAGTACGCAGGTTTGTCGCTGTAAGAAGCACTACCTTGTCGAACATCAAAGGGCGCAGCTTGCGGGCTGCGCCTTTTTTCATGTCATGCGGCCAGTAGCATACCTTGCTGGCGTTTCAGACTGGGCCGCACGGCCTGACCATAGCCATTTGGATTGCTGCGCAATTCCGGAAATAGCCGGAACAACTCATCCCGCGCGCGGTCGTCAAGTCCAGGCAAACTGTAGCTGCCGGGCTGATAGCTTTCGGACCAGGTGCCGCCCGACAGAACGAGTTCATGCGTGTCGAACAGCAGATGAAAATAGCTGACGGAGGCCATCTCTCGCCGCACGACCGTATCGCCGTTCACCAGAAAATGAGCGGCCGTCAACACTTCATCTTCGCCAAAATACATGGACGCGCGGTAGTCATCGATGAGCATCCGGTGTTGTGGCGACACGACGAGCCGATCTTTGTTGCCGATACTGCCCGGCGCGAATTGGATAGGGGCAAAACTGCCTGCGCCCGCAACAGTCCTTGATCCGACCCAGCGCAGCGGCTGTGGCCCGTGATCGCGGGTCAGAACCAGATCACCGGGGGCAAGGTCTTCGACCCGGCGGGGCCCGTAAGGTGTCTCAACGGCCGTTCCTTGTGCAAAGCAGATGATGCTTTCGATTTCGGAAAATGTAACCGTGCTGCCATCAAGCAGTGTCGCTGTGCCGCTTTTTCCCGGTCCGGGACCGTCGCTGTCCGTCAGCACAACCGATCCGGCAAGCAACTGCCCGTTGAAGTCAAGCACATCGCCGGTGGTCTCGTCCCCTTCGCCACCGACGACTGACAAACCAGTTCCGTTCAGGGCACCGGCATCGATCAGGAAGGTGTCGTCGCCATCGCCGCCACTGGCGGTATCCCCGCTGCCGACATTCAGCGTGTCATCCCCGGCATCACCGGACAGCGTGTCAGATCCGATACCACCGCTGATCGTATCATTGCCGGTACCACCACTGACGGTATCATCACCAGCGCCAGCTTCGATGATGTCGTTGCCGGCACCCGCTTCGATGGAATCGTCATTGCTGCCGACAGGGATCGCATCGAATTCGATATCAGAGAAATAGATCGCCTGACCGGTCGTTCCGCCGTTGCCGTAGACGACCTCAATCTGGGCAACCGGTCCTGCAATCTCGATCAACGCAGAGGCTTGCGCAGCCGTGGGAGCATAGTTGGTCAGACCGGCCGTGATCGTGTTGCCAACAACCGTATGGTTGCTGCCTCCGGTGATATTGACCGGGATTTCATTGCCCGCAGCATCAAATGCACGGACCGTTACAATGTCCTGAAAATCGTTCGTGCCGTTGTTTATTCCATCAAGGTCGCTGATGCGAAATGCCACATTCTCGACACTGTCGACAAAGCCCGACCCCGACACGGCGGCGAAGTCGAAGGTGATAATCGAATCATCGGCAGCGCCATTGGAAAACAGATAGCCTGCTGAATTGTTGCTGAAGGTTTCGCCGGGGGCGACATAGACACCGTTGTTGGTGCCTCCACTCAGTTCAGCCGAAAACTCTTCATTCGTCTGCACATCAGAATAGCCAACGGTGACATTGATGCCGCCCGTATCCTGCGGTGCTGCGAGGTTGCGCAAATCCTGTTCATCCGCATAGCCCGACCAGTTGAAATCAAGCGGCGTTGGCGCGGCGGCCCCCGGTGCATCGTTCCCGTCGACAACGTCATTGCCCGGGTCGCCGTTATAGCTGCCGTCGATGACATCATCGCCGGCGGTGCCCGATACGATCCCGTCGGAAACGGCGTAGTCCGCATAGCTGAAGGTGTCGTCGCCGTTGGCGGTATTTGGCGTCGTGTCATAGTCGAGGGTCGTATATTCGCGCCCCTGCACCAGCGGAATCTCGGACAGCGTGTAATAGCCCGTGTTCGGCCCCGCGTTGACGCGGAAGGTGATCAGTTGAAAGATCCGCCCCGTTTCCTCGTCGCGCAAGGTCCATGCTTCCTCTGCATATATCTGCCGCGCCGTGTTGTCCGTGACCCCGTTCAGGACGGTCGTAGCGGTTGCTGTCTCGACGGCTACGTCCTCAAGGAAGGCACTGCCAGTACCCGCCGCATTGTCCGTGATGACAGCCGAGCCGTCAGCGGTCGCTGGACCGGAGTAAACCCTTGAGAAATTGGTTGCAGTCTCAAACGCACCAAGGGGGTCAAACTCATATACCTGTACGGATGTAACTGGCATCGCCTCGCCTCAAATCATTGCAAGTGAGGTGACCCCGACCCATACTAGGGGGTGGGTTCCTCACTGTTTCTGATTTGAATTTAATTGAAGACTGTGGTGCAGTTTGGTGCCGAACAGGGCGACAGTCAGAAAATTTAAGACAATTTTAGGGCAATTTTTTTCGACTAAGCTAACCGTATCATTCACTTTGTGATCCACGTTTCCGGCGCGCAACCCGGTGCTGTTTGCGCCGGTTGCAGCCAAAAAGTCACATTCAAATCGCCCAAAGTCTGCATATGCAGGGATGCGTGACAGATCATGCTGATGGCTGGTGCTGAACTCCGATCAAACCAAAGCAAAGCCGCACTTCCAAAAGCGTACCGCCCCACATATAGTTATGCCTAACTATATCCTGTTAGTACGCAGGTGGGCAAAGGGACAGGTACATGGCGCATATTATCGTTGTCGGGAACGAAAAGGGCGGCGCGGGGAAATCGACGGTTTCCATGCATGTTGCAACGGCCCTGGCCCGCATGGGACACCGCGTCAGCGGGCTTGATCTTGACCTGCGTCAGCGCACCTTCGGGCGGTACATCGACAACCGCAAAGCATTCTTGAAAGACGCCAATCTAGAACTCGCAAGCCCAACCCTGTGCGAACTGCCCGAAATTGCCGAAGCCAACCTGAAGCCCGGCGAAAATATCTATGATCACCGTCTGAGTGCCGCGGTCGCATCAATGGAGCCAAACAACGACTTCATCCTGATCGACTGCCCCGGTTCTCATACGCGCTTGTCTCAGGTGGCCCATTCCTTGGCTGATACGCTGGTTACACCCCTGAACGACAGCTTTATCGACTTTGATCTCTTGGCCCATACCGATGCAATGGGCGACAAGATCACCGGTCCTTCTGTCTATTCCGAAATGGTCTGGACCGCACGGCAGCTACGCGGCCAAGCAGGTTTGACGCCGATTGACTGGGTCGTGGTGCGCAACCGCATGGGTGCCCAGCGCATGGTGAACAAAGACAAGATGGAACGGGCGATCAAGAACCTCTCCAAGCGCATCGGCTTTCGTGTGGCACCCGGCTTTAACGAGCGGGTAATCTTTCGCGAGCTGTTTCCACGCGGCCTGACCCTGCTTGACCTCAAGGACATCGGTGTGAAGCAGCTTAATATCTCGAATGTCGCAGCGCGGCAGGAATTGCGTGACCTGATCAAAGCGCTGAACCTGCCGGGCGTGACCGCCGATTTCTAAAGCGCGCGCCTTTTGATCCGGTGCTGGCGCATCAGCAGCACAAGGTTCGAGATAAACAGCGCCCCGATCACGATGCTGCCCCCTACCACCGCATAAGAACCGGGGTTCTCCCCGATCACGGCCCATGCCAGAAGCGGCGCAAAAACCGACTCCAGCAACACCAACAACCCGACTTCCGCCGAAGTGATGAAGCGCGGGCCGATGGCCAGCAGCACTGAACTGAACAGGATGAACCCACCGTGGGCCAGCACCAACGGTGCTTGCTCCGGCGGAACGGAAAAGGGCTGCGTGAAGGGCAGGATACAAAGCGCCGCCAGCAAGCATCCCATTGCCACCCCCGGCACCATCGATGTTGCCCGCGCATGCCGCGCTGCTGTCAGGGCCGCCGCGAAAAGGGCCGATACCCCCAACGCCAGCAAGTCACCTGCAAGACTGGCATGGTCGGTTTCCCCCGACCCGTAGGCGATGATTGCCAATCCCGGCACAACGGCGGCGATGGTCAGCAAGGTGCGGCGGCTGAACGGTTCGAACAGGAACACGCGGCTGAAAATCGCAGCGAAAATTGGCAGCGAAGCGATGATGAAGACCACGTTGGCCACGGATGTCAGGCTGACCGCGAGCACGAACAGCACGCCACTGGCCCCGACGCCAATCATATAGATCAACCCATACCGCCCGGTACGCAAAACCGCGCGAAAGGGTGCAGTGCCGCCAGTCACCAGCACCCACGTTGCCGTCAACCCGCCGGATAAAAGCAGGCGCCAAAAGGCGACCGTCAGCGCATCCGCATCAATCAACCGCACAAAAAGTGAATCCGGCACGACAAAAAGCACACCGAAAAACGTGATCAACAAACCTTTGACTTGATCGCTCATGTCCCAGCCGTGACCGCTATTGCGATTTAAGTAAAGTCCTGTGGCGCAGCACCTGACAGTTTCAGCAAGGCCTGCCGCAGGGCGCCGACTTCCTCGGGGGCCAGTTGCGCCAGCAGATTACGCTCATAGGTCTGCGCCACGCTGCGCAGGTCGTCGTAAGCGGCCCGTCCCTGTGCTGTCAGCGTCAGATGCGCCACCCGCCGGTCGGCCTTGTCTGTGACCCGCTCGATGAAACGCCGCTCTGTCAGACGGTGCACAGCGCGGCTGATCTTGGTCTTGTGCATCCGCGCACGCGCACCGATGTCACTGGCCGTCAACTGGCCGTACACGCCCAAATGAAACAGCACCCGCCATTCCGTCCGCAACATCCCGTAGCGCTTTTTGTAAACCTGTTGAAAGGCCAGCGAACTCGCCTCTGCCGCTTGGTTCAAGAGATATGGCAGGAAATTCTCAAGCTCGAATTCTGGGTCAGGCATCAGATCATCTGTTGTTAGTTACAAAAACAACTATTACATAGAGTGCCAAGACTGCACAGACCAAAAAGGGAAGGCCAGATATGAACCGCCAATTGAATCCCACCGATATGACCAGCGCTGCGACACCGACTGGCACGCAGGAAGGCTACATGCCGGGCTTTGGCAATGATTTTGAGACCGAAGCCCTGCCCGGTGCCTTGCCGCAGGGAATGAACTCTCCTCAGAAGTGCAACTACGGCCTCTATGGCGAGCAGTTGTCCGGGACCGCTTTTACCGCGCCCAGCCACCAGAACGAACGCACATGGTGCTACCGTATCCGCCCCTCGGTCAAACATTCTCACCGGTACGAACGGATCGACCTGCCCTATTGGAAGTCAGCGCCCCATATCCCCGATAACGTCACCAGCCTTGGCCAATACCGCTGGGATCCGGTGCCCCATTCCGAGAACAAGCTGACATGGCTCACGGGCATGCGCACGATGACCAGCGCGGGTGACGTGAATACCCAAGTGGGCATGGCCAGCCACATCTACCTGGTGACCGACAGCATGGTGGACAGCTATTTCTACTCCGCTGATTCAGAACTGTTGGTTGTTCCGCAGGAAGGCCGTTTGCGCTTTTGCACCGAACTGGGTGTCATCGACCTCGAACCAAAGGAAATCGCGATCCTGCCGCGCGGGCTGCTGTACCGGGTCGAAGTGCTCGAAGGGCCGGCGCGCGGATTTGTCTGCGAAAACTACGATCAGAAGTTCGAATTGCCGGGCCGTGGACCCATCGGCGCGAATTGCATGGCGAACCGGCGCGATTTCAAAACCCCCGTGGCCGCATTTGAAGACCGCGAGACCCCCTCGACAGTGACGATCAAGTGGTGCGGGCAGTTTCACGAGACCAAGATCGGCCACTCGCCGCTGGACGTCGTGGCATGGCATGGCAATTACGCCCCGGTGAAATACGATCTGACAACCTATTGCCCGGTGGGCGCTGTCCTGTTCGACCACCCCGATCCGTCGATCTTTACGGTTCTGACCGCCCCTTCCGGCGTCGAAGGCACCGCGAATATTGACTTTGTCCTGTTCCGTGAACGCTGGATGGTGGCCGAGGATACTTTCCGCCCGCCGTGGTACCACAAGAACGTCATGTCCGAAATGATGGGCAATATCTATGGCCAGTACGATGCCAAACCAAAGGGCTTCATCCCCGGCGGCATGTCCCTGCACAACATGATGTTGCCGCACGGACCGGACAAGAACGCTTTTGAAGGCGCATCGAACGCGGACCTCAAGGCAGAAAAGCTGGACAACACCATGTCCTTTATGTTCGAAACCCGCTTCCCCCAGCATCTGACAGAGTTTGCCGCCAAGGAAGCGCCCTTGCAGGACGATTACATCGACTGCTGGTCCGACATTGAAAAGAAGTTCGACGGCACCCCCGGCAAGAAATAACCTCGGCATACCGCTCCCTGCCCTGCATTCGGACCGCAGGGCGGATCACTCTGCCGCGCGTATAAGGAATACCAATGACACGACTGACCTCATGGGTGGAAAGCGCCAATTCCCCCGACACCGATTTCCCGCTCAACAACCTGCCTTACGGCGTCTTCTCGACCAATAGCCTCGAGGCACGCTGCGGCGTGGCCATCGGCGATATGGTGCTCGATATGGCCGCGCTTGAGGAGGAGGGCATCCTGACCCTGTCCGAAGAGCCCGTGTTCGACGTGCCCTATTGGAACGACGTGATGGAGCTTGGGCCAGGGACGTGGAAATTACTGCGCGAGCGGCTCATGGGCATGCTGCTGACCGGCTCTGCCGAACAGGCCCAGGTCGCGCCGCATCTGGTTCCGATGGCCGATGTACGACTGCACATGCCGATGGTGGTCTCAGAATACACCGATTTCTACGCAGGCCGCCATCACGCGACCAATGTGGGCACGATGTTCCGGGGCGCAGAAAACGCCCTGCCGCCCAACTGGCTGCACATCCCCATCGGCTACAATGGCCGCGCCTCTACCGTGGTCGTCTCGGGTACCGATATCATCCGCCCCAACGGGCAACTGAAAGCACCCGACGCCGATCTGCCGTCCTTCGGACCGTGCAAAAGGCTTGATATCGAGCTCGAGATGGGCGCGATTGTCGGCACATCGACCGAGATGGGCGAACCGGTTACGGCCAAAGACGCCGATGCGATGATCTTTGGCTATGTGATCCTGAACGACTGGTCGGCCCGCGACATCCAGGCCTGGGAATACCAGCCGCTCGGCCCCTTTCAGGCCAAAGCCTTCGCCACCTCGATCTCGCCGTGGATCGTCACCACCGCCGCACTGGAGCCGTTTCGCGCCCCCACGCCAAAGCGTGAATTCGACCTTCTCCCCTATCTACAAGAAGACGGTGACACGCTTTATGACATTGACCTCAGCGTCATCATCGAACCAAACGGCGGCACGCAAGAAGTCCTCGCACGGACCAACTACAAAGAGATGTACTATTCTGCTGCCCAGCAGATGGCGCATCATTCCTCCTCGGGCTGCGCGATGAACGCCGGCGACCTCTTGGGCTCAGGCACCATTTCAGGCGCAGAAAAATCCGAACGCGGCAGCCTTTTGGAACTCAGCTGGGGCGGCAAGGAGCCGATCACGCTGGCAGACGGCAGTACCCGCAGCTTTATCGAAGACGGTGATACATTGATCCTGACAGGCCATGCGCAAGGCGAAGACTACCGCATCGGCTTTGGCGCGTGTTCAGGCACGATCCTTCCGGCGGTGAAATACCCCTGATCTTCACCCTTTTCATAAATACCAAATCCTGCCCGACCCACCGGGCACCGCAACAGACAGGACACTACAATGGCCAAAGCATTCGCTTCCCAAGGGGACATGACCGAAAAGAAAATCACCTTTGACGAGGTGGGCCGCGACCTTTGGGCCTTCACCGCCGAGGGCGATCCGAACTCTGGCGTGATCATCGGTGATGACAGCGTGATGATTGTCGAGGCACAGGCGACCCCGCGTCTGGCAAACAAGGTCATCGAAAAGGTCCGCGAAGTTACGGACAAGCCGATCACCCATCTGGTGCTGACCCATTATCACGCCGTACGCGTATTGGGCGCCAGCGCCTATGGCGCCAACCAGATCATTATGTCCGACGTGGCGCGCGGCATGGTCGAGGAACGCGGGCAAGAAGACTGGGACAGCGAATTCCAACGCTTCCCCCGCCTGTTCGAGGGACACGAAAGCATCCCCGGCCTGACCTATCCCACCACCACATTCAGCGACAGCATGACCGTCTATCTGGGCAAGCGGCGAGTCGATATCAAACACATCGGCCGCGCCCATACGGCTGGCGATGCGGTCATCCATGTCCCGGATGAAAATGTGATGTTCACCGGCGATATCGTCGAAGATCACTCTGCCTGCTATTGCGGTGACGGATATTTCGGCGATTGGGGCGGCACATTGGACCGGATCGCGGCCTATGACGTGGATGCCATCGCGCCCGGTCGTGGCGGCGCACTGATTGGCAAAGAAGCGGTCAACCGGGCCATCGACAGCACGCGTGACTTTGTGGACAGCACCTATGCTCCCGCCGCGAAAGTGGCCGCGCGGGGCGGCAGCCTTAAGGAAGCATGGGACGCCGTCCGCGCCTCCTGCGACCCGAAATTCAAGGATTATGCCATCTATGAGCACTGCCTGCCCTTCAACGTCGCCCGCGCTTATGACGAAGCCCGCGGCATCCTGCACCCCCGCATCTGGACGGACAAACGCGACCTCGAAATGTGGGCTGATTTGCAAGGCTGACGCCGATAGGGCGCAGACGGCAGCGCGATCGGAAAGGCGCTGCCTCTCTATGGCTTGGGATTGGCCGCGCTGAATGGCGTGTCCTCCTCGACCGCCCCCTTGCAATTTCGAGACAAGAATCGGGACGTTCCTGTGCGAAGCGTCCCGGTTGTTTTACTAAAAGTCAGAAAAGACCCGCGGGGCGGGAATGATCTAAAGCCTGCCACCGCGAATTCTAAATACAGGCCCAGCTCAGCTGGCATATCCGGTGGATGTGACGGTTCTGAAAATCTTGCTCTTTACCGACACGCATCGGCCTGCAAACGGCGGCACAGACATGAGAGCGGCAAGAACAGTCTCGTTCACCACGTCTTCGCAGCCCGCATGTGTCAGTTTCCCTTCATATTAAGGGTACCCGAGCCTTACAACTTTGTGAGACAGGCTTGACCTTTGAACTCACTGTGTTTGACTATGAAGGATGTTCCAAAAGGGGCACAACAATAAATGCGGGCAAGCCGCATCACCGACCGGCGACAGACAGACTGGCGCTATCCAACAGAGAGGAAGAATAATGAGTTTTTTGACACGCACGGGTAAGCCCCTGCCGCAGTCCATTTTGGACAGCGCCGAAGCCGCCAAAAAAGACCCGGTCAACCGCCGTGAGTTTTTGGCGCTGGCCAGCGCATTCGGTGCCACGACAGCGACCGCTTATGCCATGATCGGCATGCCCGCCCCTGCGCAGGCAGCAGCCCACAAAGAGGGCGGCACCGTCCGCATGCAGATGGAAGTCCGCGCCCTTAAAGATCCGCGTACGTACGACTGGTCACAGATCGCCAACTTTTCGCGTGGCTGGCTCGAGTATCTGGCCATCTGGGAAAACGACGGTACCTTCACCCCTGCCCTGTTGGAAAGCTGGGAAATCAACGATGATGCGACCGAATACACGCTGAATGTCCGTCAGGGCGTCAAGTGGAACAACGGCGACGACTTTACCGCCGAAGACGTGGCGCGCAACATCACCGGCTGGTGTGACAAATCGCTTGAAGGCAATTCAATGGCCGGTCGTTTCGCCACGCTGATCGACGAAGAAAGCGGCAAAGCCATCGAAGGCGCGATTGAAGTCGTCGATACCCATACCGTCAAGCTGAAGCTGCCAGCCTCGGACATTACGCTGATCCCCGGCATGGCAGACTATCCTGCGGCCATCGTTCACAGTTCTTTTGACGCCGAAACAATGCTGGATAACCCGATCGGCACAGGCCCCTATCTGCCTGAATCGCTTGAGGTTGGTGTCAAAAGCGTGCTGGTCAAAAACCCCGATCACACATGGTGGGGCACCGATGTTTATGGCGGCCCCTACATCGACCGCCTGGAGTACATCGACTACGGCACTGACCCCTCTGCATGGATCGCAGCGGCGGAAGCGGATGAAGTCGATGCCTTCTACTCTATGGAGGGCGAGTACATCGACATCATGTCCACCTTGGACGGCTGGGTCGAAAACTCAATCGCGACAGCGGCGACAATTGTCATCCGCCCCAACCAGCTGGCCGAAGTTGATGGCAAACAGCCCTATGCAGACAAACGTGTGCGTCAGGCGATTACGATGGCGGTCGACAATGCTGTCCTGCTTGAGCTGGGATATGCGGGCAAAGGTCTGGTTGCCGATAACCACCATGTCGGTCCGATGCATCCCGAATTTGCGGAAATCCCACCACGCAAGGTTGATCCCGCAGGTGCCAAGGCGTTGATGGAAGAAGCCGGCATGGCCGATTTCGAGCATGAGCTGTTCTCGATCGACGATGCATGGCGCAAGGACACCACCGACGCGGTCGCGGCACAGCTGCGCGATGCAGGCATCAACGTCAAACGGACGATCCTGCCCGGCTCCACGTTCTGGAACGATTGGACGAAGTACCCCTTCTCCTCGACCAACTGGAACGCGCGTCCGCTGGGCGTGCAAATCTGGGCACTGGCATATCGCTCGGGTGAAGCATGGAACGAATTCGGCTGGTCCAACCCTGAGTTCGACGCATTGCTTGCCGAAGCACTGGCCATTGCGGACGTCGAAAAGCGCCGTGAGATCATGGCAAAGGGACAAGCGATGATTCAGGACGAAGGCGTCACGATTCAGCCATACTGGCGGTCTCTCTACAACCACACCAAAGAGGGTTTGGCAGGCGCAGGCCACCACATTGGGTTCGAATACCACCCGGCGCGGATGGCCTGGACCTAGGGTCCAACCCCAACCAGCTATCAAGGGCCGCGTTCTGCGCGGCCCTTTTTCTATCAAAAACGAAAAACGTCTAGCCTTTGATGAATGTCGAAACTTTGCCTGCCGGAAAGCTCAGACCCTGCACCAGTAACTCCCCAAGGCTCTCTTTTGTCAGGCCATTGCCTCGCAATTTTGCACAGACATCCCGCAAGGCGCTGTGCATCTGGGTGACAAGGTCGACGTCCGCCAATTCGGATCGGGTGACTTTACCGAACCACGCTTCCTCAAGGATCAAATCCTCGATCAGCGGATCAATGACTGCCCCACCCCCACCTGGATATCGGTAATAACCTACGCCACCACCCTTCCCCATGCGCCCTTCGGCCACCATGCGCGGCAAAATGGGCACTGGCCGGTCAGGGTTTCGCGCCAGCACCTTCTCAAGCCCCGCCAGATCCTGTGCTTCGCAGGGGCCCATCGCATAGCCCCAGTCGCATAACGCTTCGTCCAGCTCCCACGGATTGGTGTGGTGGTACATGAGGTGTTCAGCCTGCAGCCAGAAGGCATCCTGTATCCGGGTCAGCGCCTTAGCGTTGATCATGGGATGCAGCGTCGAGGAATCGATTCTTGGCAACCACGGCCATCAGATCGTTGAAAGAAGACCGCACAGCCCGGTTCGCGGTGTTCACCTGCGCTTCGGCCTGCGCATAAAGCGGCGTGCGCGCCTTCAACAGCTCCTTGAGCTGCGCCATGGCGGCGGGGTTGCCTTGCATTGGACGATAATCGCCCTGTGCGCGCACCCGCTGCATATGCTCGGCCGGGCTGGTTTTGATCCAGACCGTGTGAAACCGCTGCAAAAGATGGGCATATGTCTTTTCTTCGGCCACAATCCCGCCGGCAACGGCTAGGATAACGCGGTCATGCCGGGTCGAGACCCGTTCGAGCGCCTCAGCCTCCATCCGGCGATAACCGGGCTCCCCATAAAACGCCATGACTTCGGCCAGCGGCATGCCCGCCGCATCCTCGATCTCGCGGTTCAGTTCGACAAAAGGGATGTCGAGGGCCGCACCCGCCATCTGCCCCAACGTCGACTTACCCGCACCGCGCAACCCGATCAGACAAATACGGCCGGAGCGCATGACCGCAGGGTTCTGCTCCGCCAGCATGCCGCGCACTTCTTGCTGCACAGGCGCAGGTGCCTGTCGAAATAGGGCGGCCACCCGTTGCACATCATGGTCCAGCGGAATGTCTTCGGCCAGAAGCGCCTCGATCCGCAGATCCAGTGCATCCGCCACGCGTTGCAGCAACAGAACAGAGATATTGCCCTCCCCCGCCTCCAGTTGCGCCAGATAGCGGGGTGAGACACCGGACATTTCCGACAGGACGCGCCGTGGAAGCCCTCGCAGGCGTCGTGCCTCGGCCACACGGGCGGCAAGGCGTCTGATCATACGTATGCCACTGTCTTCGTCGTTCGCCTGTGTCTGGTCGAGCGTCACCGTCACCTCAACTTACCTGTTCTTTTTGCGTCACTCCGCACGGATCAATGGTTCGATGATCGCACGCATCTCGGATGGCACTTCGCGGCTTTTGAACTGGTCTGCGATCGTGAAAACGCAAGTGAACTTGCCGTCGAAACACAGCACATCATTCTGGCGTCCCTTGACTGCGAAGCTGATCGACTTTGTCCCAAGCCGCACAGGATAGGTTTCGCACATCAGCATATGACGGGGCGTGACCGGGCTGTGGAATTCCATCTCCAGTTTTACAAATGGCGTGCCCACATTGCGGTCGATTTCCATCTGGAACCAGCCATCTCCGTCCAGATGCGCTTCCCACCAGCCATTGATCGCGTCCAGCGCGAAATAGGGCAACCGCGCGGTGTACGCGATACGGGCCGGGTCACAATCGCCCCATGTCACATTCACCGGATGCACAAAAGGCGCAGTCATTCAGTAGGTTTCCACATGATAGCGCCCATCTTCGCGCATGGCATCCCGCAGGGCGGTCCATTGTTGGCCGATGCTTTCCGCGATGGAAGTCATGGCTTTTTCGACGCCTTCTTCCATGCCGCGCAAACCGCAAATGTAGATATGGGTCTTGTCATCCTGCAAAAGCGCGGCAATCGCATCTTCTTCAGCGACCATGCGGTCCTGCACATATTCTTTCCCGGCATCCGGCATACGGCTAAAGACAAGATGCTGCTTCAACAGGCTTTCCGGCACTTTCTTGAGCGGGCCGAAGTACGGCAGGCTTTCAGGCGTGCGGGCACCGAAGAACATCGTCATGCCACCCGTTGCCCCACTGCGCTGGCGCTGCATGGTGAAGGCCCGCATAGGGGCCGATCCTGTGCCGGTGCAGATCAACAGTAAGTGTGCGTCGGAAGTGGAGGGCATCAGGAAGGTCGCGCCGAAGGGACCGGTCACATCAACTGTCGCGCCCTGTTCCAGATCGCACAGGAAGTTTGAGGCAAGACCCTTGTCCTCCCGCTTCACCGTCAGGGATATGTTGTGATAGCCCGCACGCTCCCCGTCACGCGGACTGGAAATGGAATAGAGCCGCGGCAAATGAGCGTTGCCATCGGCATCTGTGCCGGGCGGGATAATGCCCACCGATTGCCCCTCAAGCACCGGAAAGGGCAGCGCGCCGGGGTCAAGAATGATGTGGCGCACATCATGGTCAGGATCTTTGGTAAGCGGATAATTCCCCTGCACCGTCATCTTGGCCGGTTTGCCTAGGTTGTACATATTCACCGTCGGCTTGCCCGCCGACACCGGTGCCTTGGCCTTGCCACCAGCCCCCTTGTGCGCTTCGGCCAGCAACGCCGCCACAGGATCCACCGCTTCTTCGTCGCTGCTTGCGGGAGCAGCTTCGATGTCTGCCTGCTCTGGCAGTTCGTCCATCTCGTACTGCTGTTCCAGCGTGTAGGGTTCCATCACCACGCGCCATTCGTCGATGCTGCCTGTGGGACAGACGGGAATACAGTCCATGCAAAAGTTGCAGACATCCGCGTTGACCACGACATTGTTGTCGTCATGCTCGATCGCGCCGATCGGGCAGGTCATCTCGCAGGTATAACATCGGATGCAGATTTCAGGATCGATCAGGTGTTGCTTGACGGCTTTGTTCATGCGTGGCGGTCTCTCAGGATCAGGTCAGGGACCAGTATGGCATCAAACAGCGCCTGACAGATACCCTGACATCCGGCACATCCAACACAGGGGCCTTGCAGAGTGTCCAGATCATCCGCCAGCGCCTGGGTGCGCGGGGCATGTCCAACGATACGTTTTGCTTGCATGGAGAGGCTCCCTTGGGGTCTTTTGGATTTGAAAAAGCCCCCGCCCATGCATGTCACGGATGGGGGCAAAGAGCTTTAGGCCATGTGCAGCTTCACATACTCGAAATCACCCGGCTTGTTGTCGATGCCGACCTTGGGCGCGGCAATCCACGAAGCGTATTTGCCCGGCTCGTAGCATGGCACCATGAGCGACTGGATATAGTCGCCATCCGCCTTTGTCGGCAGCCATTCGTCGCGACGCTTGTGCCACTCGTCCGCGCTGATGATCTCGCCATCGGGGTCCACGGCCACGGTGCTGAACACACCGATCTGGCGGTGAAAGCCCTCGTGCGGCAGTTTGAGCGCAAATTCGATACCGGATTTCGCAATCTGCTTGTTCCAGCGGCCCACACCGCCCGCTGCATCGCGGACATAGTCATCGCGCAGGCGCATGTTGATCGCGGTCAGGGCGGGCACGTCTTCGGTGACGATCTTGCCATCCTTAATTGATGTCACAGCGTAAGTGTCGTCCTTAAGCTGATGATCATCGTCGATCCGCTGCTCCATATAGCGGCCCTTGATGCCGTAGTTGAAAGCATTGGCCGCGTTTGTCGACACTTCCTGCCCGAACAGATCAAGCGACAGCGTGTAGTGCAGGTTCAGCTTTTTCTGAATGGTCGGCAGGTCGATGACGCCTAAATCGCGGATCTTGTTGATGTCGTAGGGGTCGGTGATACCGGCCTTGTTCATTGCCTCAAGCGTGGCTTGAATGGTGCGGCCCACGCCGGTTTCGCCCACGAACATATGGTGTGCTTCTTCGGTCAGCATAAAGCGGCAGGTGCGCGACAGCGGGTCAAAACCCGACTGTGCAAGGCTTTCCAGCTGCATCTTGCCATCGCGGTCGGTGAAATAGGTGAACATGAAGAACGACAGCCAATCAGGCGTTTCCTCATTGAAGGCACCCAACATGCGCGGCGCATCTTCGTCGCCTGAGGACCGGACCAGCAGATCGTTGGCTTCTTCCCGACCATCACGACCGAAATACTTTTGCAGCAGATAGACCATCGCCCACAGGTGGCGGCCCTCTTCGACATTGACCTGAAAGAGATTGCGCATGTCATAGAGCGATGGCGCAGTAAGGCCAAGGAAGCGCTGCTGTTCGACTGACCCTGGCTCTGTATCGCCCTGAATAACGATCAATCGCTTGAGCATGTTGCGGTATTCGCCCGGCACTTCCTGCCACGCGGGTTCGCCCAGATGTTCGCCCATCGGGATTTTGCGGTCTTCGACCTGCGGGGCCAACAATACGCCCCAACGGTATTCGGGCATCTTCACATAGTCGAATTTCGCCCAGCCTTTTGGGTCCACGCTGACAGCGGTGCGCAGATAAACCATCGATTCCTGAAAATTTTGCGGGATCAAGTCGTTCCACCAGTTGATGTAACCAGGGTGCCATTTCTCCAGCGCTTTCAGCACCTTCTTGTCTTCTGACAGGCCGACGTTGTTCGGGATTTGCGTGTCGTAGCTTACGTTGATCAGATCGAGCATTGGTTTCCTCCTCTTGGGGGTCAAATTCTTTCAAAGAATTTGGGCCGGATTTTTCAAAAATCCGCGCCCGTTAAACACGTTCCATGTTGTATTTGCCGCGTACACCTGTGCCGTAGCGCTGCAGCGCACCGTCCTCGCCGACTGCGTTGGGGCGCTGGAAGATCCAGTTTTGCCAGGCGGTCAGACGCCCGAAGATGCGGGTCTCCATCGTTTCGGGTCCGGCAAAGCGCAGGTTGGCTTCCATCCCGGTCATCGCATCAGGGCTAAAGCTCGCGCGCTCCTCCATGAACAGGCGCACTTCGTCTTCCCAATCAATGTCGTCATAGGCGTAGGTGACAAGACCCAGTTCTTCGGCGGCATCAGCCTCCAACGCCTCGCCAACTGACGACTTCAATTTCTCGATTTGCTCCGGCGTGCCAAGGAATCGTGTTTCCAACCGCGTGAGGTCATTGCTCATTGGATAGGTGCCGAAATTGCCATCGCTCATCGTGACAGTCGCCAAAGGACGGTTATCGCCGTCGAATTCCTCAAGCATCATATAGCTGCGATCGACCGACCACAGGAGTTCCGCCAGCGGCCCGGCAAAGCAGGAGCCGTGTTCGACAATCGCGACCAGCGAACGTGAGGTCATGTCGATGCGTTTCAGCAGGCGCTTCCAGTATTGCAGCACTTCATTGGCCAGCCAGTGATCCTTGTTCTGAAGCAAAAGCGCTTCATGTCCGATCACCAACTCCGGATCGCCCTGCGTCTGAAATTCGATCAGACCCATTTCTTTTTCATTGTTCCTCAGGTGCAGGATGGCATCGTCCAACTCACGCGCACACCGCAACATCCAAGCCTCCGCACCTTCGGCCGCCAGCACGTCCATGTCCGCAGGTGCCGCACCCTCCGGCCCTTTGATCGTGACGGTGGCGCGCATTTCGTCGCGGTTAAACGCGACCTCAACAGTGGAATAGGTGACCCCATCCTCGGCAAAGCTGCGGCTGATCGGGGTCAGTTCGATACCCTTGGCGACGTCCACCTTGTCCGATTTCTCTGCCAACTCATTGGCCCGCTCGGCAACTTTTTCATCAAAGCTGGAATTCGGAAACACCTCATCTACCAAGCGCCACTCGACGGCCCGCTTGCCCTTCACGCCTTCTTCGATCGAGCAAAATACATCCGCCAGATCGCGCCGCACCTTGCGCTTGTCCGTTACGCGGGTCAGCCCCCCCGTGCCGGGCAACACCGCCAGCAGCGGCACTTCGGGCAGGGCGACAGAAGATGTGGAATCGTCGGTGAGCATCAAGTGGTTACATGCCAGCGCCAATTCATATCCGCCGCCGGCGCAGGCTCCCTTGATCGCACAGATATAGTTCTGACCGCTGTCGGCCAAAGCGGCCTCATAGGTATTACGCGTCTCATTGGTGAATTTGCAAAAGTTGACCTTATGGGCATGGGCGGCACCGCCAAGCATGCGGATGTTGGCACCGGCGCAAAACACCTTGTCCTTGGCCGACTGCATCACGATGACTTTCACATCGGGGTGCTCGAACCGCATCCGCTGGACAACATCTGCCAGCTCGATATCGACACCCAGGTCGTAGCTGTTCAACTTCAGGTCATAGCCTTCGAACAGCCCGCCCTTTTCATCCACATCCATCGACAGCCACGCGATGGGGCCGTCATAGTCGACCTTCCAATGACGGTATTTCGTTGGATCGGTTTGAAAGTCGATCACTTTGGTCATTGCAGGATCCTCCCGAAGGTCAGTGTTGAGAACTATAATTCATCTAGGTACTGCCTTAGGCAAGCATTCCGCAGTTTTTTCCGGATATTATGCGCTATAGTGCACCTACTTGCAGGATATCGCCGCTTCGCACGCGTTCAGCCAACCGCGCACCCCTGCAACCGTCAAGCCGAGAATCACCTGATCAGAAGGTATGCGCGCAAGATGCTCTCCGACCATCGCAACCAACCGTTTCGCCGCCTTCGGCCGCTGCATCAGCAGCTTCAGTCGGGCATTTGCGAGCTGGATCAAGGCTTGCACCATATTGCGTTCCGCTGACCCTTCTGGCGTTTGCAACCAGACGGCCTCAAGCACCTCGTGACATTCCCAAAAGTACCCTCGTTCCAAATACTTCAAGCCCGCGCGGAAAGCGGCAGTATGATGCATGCCAGCCAATATTGTGCCGGGGTGAACAGAAGATTTGATCTCGTCGAACCAATCCTCTGGATGGCGGGCGTTTTGCCCAGGGATATAGGCGTGGGGCGGCAACGGGATGGTGCCGTCCTCAGCCAAGTGCGACGCCTTCCCGCTCCAACCGCATCAGACGGGCACAGAACTCTGTGATCGCAGCCAATGTTGCATCGGCTTTTTCCAGATGCGGCGCGTGGCCGGTCCCGTCAAGGATCAGGGTTTCCACCGGCGCATACATCCGCTCTTCGACCTCGGCAATCTGGGCCAGCGTCCCGTAAGGGTCTTCGCGGCCCTGTATCGCCAGCACGGGAATACGCAGATGGTCGATCGCGTCTGCGACATTCCAACTGGCAAAGCCCGGATCAGTCCAGGCATCGTGCCAGCCATTGAAGGCCACATCCGCATTAGCGTGATATTTCGCCAACCGTGCGCGCAGATCACCCGTCCTGAACGCCTCCCCTACAGCGCGGATCGCGGCAAGCCCCGCCGGTTCGGTGAAGAAGTGTGGTGCCAAGAGCACCAGCCCGCGCACCCGCATGTCGGATATTGATCCGGCATAGATGGTGGCGATTGTGGCCCCGTCCGAATGGCCCAGCAGCACCGCTTGCGTGATACCCGCCGCGTCCAATACAGCGCCCAGCGTGTCTTCGGCTTCGCGGGTCATGTAGTCCAGGGGGCGCGGGAGCGACACGGGGTCAGAGCCGCCGTAGCCCGCACGGGAGTAAGCGAACACGCCCATGCCGGTTTGCGCGGCCAGAGCTTCTGGCACGTCCTTCCACTGCGCCACCGATCCCAAGCCTTCGTGCAACAGCACAAGTGTTGGCGCATCCCCCGGCGACGGCCCCCAACACGCGTATTCCAAAGCTGTGCCATTCACATCCAAGCGGGCGGCGGGTGACGTGGTCCATTCGATAGCCATCATACAGACTCCCTCAATTTGAAGCGTTGGATTTTGCCTGTGGCCGTCTTGGGTAACTCTTCCACGACCTCGATCCAGCGCGGGTATTTCCACAGACCGATCTTGGATTTCACATGGTCCTTCAGCGCATCTCGCAGTGCCTGATCCCCCTCACCCGATTGCAAAACGACGAACGCCTTGGGCTTTTCCAAACCGTCCTCATCCCGGTGCGCAACCACCGCTGCTTCCAAGACCTGCGGATGATCGACTAACGCGCCCTCTACCTCGAACGGCGACAACCAGATGCCCGACACCTTGAACATATCATCCGTGCGCCCGCAGTAGACCAGCCGACCATCTTCGCGACGCTCGTATTTATCGCCTGTACGGGTCCAGACCCCTTCAAATGTACTGCGCGACTTATCACGCTGGTTCCAATAGCAATTGGCGGCAGAAGCCCCGTTGACGAGCAGTTCGCCTACTTCACCTGCCCCGACCTCTTGGCCGTTTTCATCCACCAACCGGAGTTCATATCCCGGCACCGCCACGCCGGAGGTGCCATAAGCGACATCACCCGCCTGATTGCTCAGAAAGATGTGCAGCATTTCGGTTGAACCAACGCCGTCCAAAATCTCTACGCCAGTGTGCTTTTCCCAGCGGTTTCCCACATCTTCGGGCAAGGCTTCGCCAGCGGAAATGCACAACCGCAGCGGCGCATCCGGCGCGCCGGATCTGTCCATTTCGGCGACCATCGCCGCAAAGAGCGTCGGCACGCCGCAAAAGATTGTGGGCTTTTGCGCAGTGATCGTGCTGATCATACTGGGTGGCGTGGGCCTGCCGGTGAACAACACGGTGGTCGCGCCGACTGACAGGGGAAAGGTCAGAGCGTTTCCTAAACCATAGGCAAAAAAGAACTTGGCCGCCGACAGCACAACATCATCTTCGCGGATACCCAGCACCTGTGCGCCATAGGTATCAGACGTTGCCTGCAAGGCGGAATGTATATGCGCCACGCCTTTGGGCTGACCTGTGGAACCTGAGGAGTAAAGCCAAAAGGCCACCTCATCGCCGCTGACTTCGGCGGTGTCCTGCGCGGGCGCATCTGCGATCAAGTCCAGATAGGGTGTCGTGCCCGTCGCCGCGCCGCCGATCATGACCACCTGCCGAATATAAGGATTGCCCGCGACTGCAGGGGCGACCACATCCCACAAGGGGGCCGACACAAACAGAATCGCGGCACGGCTGTCGCGCAGGATGGCGTCATAGACAGGCGTGGCCAGCAGCGTGTTCATCGGTACGGGTACAACCCCGGCCTTCAACGCCCCGAAAAAGATTTGCGGGAATTCGATCTGGTCCAACACCAGAACCGCCGCACGTTCCTCGGGCCGGATCCCCGCACGGGTCAATGCCCCTGCAAGGTGTGCTGACCCTTCGGCCAAACCGCTATACGTCAGGGTTCGACCTGTCTCTGCTTCGATAAAAGCAGTCTTGTCGCCGCGGCCCTCGTTTATATGACGGTCCACAAAATACGTCGCCGCATTGGCAGTTGTTGACAGCATTCACCCCTCCTCCGTTACGCATCATTGTGCACCTGCGACGCATTGACACAACAATATCGAAGGCTTTGTGCACTTTACTGCGCAGCCTGCGGCTGAAGACGGATGTCAGTCCGGCAGCAGGAAGAGCGTGATCGCTGGAAAGGCGACAAGGATGATGACACGCACGATATCGGAGCCAACGAAATACATCACAGCGCGATAGGTTTGTGTCATCGGCGTTTCGCGGTCCATCGAGTTGATGATGAACAGGTTCATCCCCACCGGCGGCGTGATCAATCCGACCTCGACCACGATCAGCACCAGAATACCGAACCAGATCGCCACATGCTCGGGCGTCATACCGAAATCCAGCGCCATGACGACCGGGAAAAAGATCGGCACGGTTAGCAGGATCATCGACAGGCTGTCCATCAGGCAACCGAAGATCACATAGAACACAAGGATTACGCACAGCACCAGCAGCGGGGAAAGGCCTTGTTCAACCACCCAACCGGCCATGAACTGCGGCACCCCGGAGAGCGCCAGAAAACCGTTGTAGAACCCAGCGCCCAGCACGATGAAAAAGATCATACCGGTGGTCCGGGCCGTGCCGATCAGGCTTTCACCCAGCACGCGCCAATTCAAACTGCCTGACAACAGTGCCGCCAACCCGGTGGCGGCGGCCCCGATGGCGGACCCTTCGGTGGGCGTGAACCAGCCCGCATAAATGCCACCTACCACGACGATGAAGATCGAGAGCACAGGCCAGCAATCGGCCAAGGCACGGAACCGCTCTTGCATGGGAACAGGCGCACGCGTGCCAGCCGCATCGGGGTGCAGACGGACATAGATGGAGATGGTAAGCATATATCCGACGGCCGCGAGGATGCCGGGAATGAAAGCTGCAAGAAACAGTTTCGCGATGTTTTGCTCTGTCAGGATCGCATAGATTACCAAGATCACCGAAGGCGGGATCAGAATGCCCAGCGTGCCGCCAGCGGCGAGTGTGGCAGTGGAGAAGCCACCGGAATAGCCGTATCGTTTCAGCTCTGGCAAGGCGACCTTGGACATGGTCGCCGCTGTGGCCAGCGACGATCCGCAGATCGCGCCAAAACCCGCACAGGCACCCACCGCCGCCATCGCGACACCACCGCGACGATGGCCAAGAAAGTTCTCGGCTGCTTTGAACAAGGCTTGGGACATGCCCGACAGGGTCGCAAACTGGCCCATCAGCAGGAACATCGGAATGATGCTCAGCGAATAGCTGGAAAAGGTAGTGTAGGTTTCCGATTTCATCTTCGCCAACAATGGCGTCGGGTTGCCCCCCATCGCAAAAAACCAACCGCCAAAACCACACAGCAACATGGCAAGGCCGATGGGCGCGCGCAGAAAAACCATGATCAACAAAATAGGGAAGGACCAGAACCCGAGCTCGAGGTTGCTCATCTCAATGCTCTCCATGCTCGGAAGGAAGAATACTGCGGTCACCCACAGCTTCAAGAATGCGCGCTCCGGCGCAATAGACAGCAGTAATGCTGGCGATCACGCCGGCACCAAAGCTCGCGGCATAGGCCCACCACACCGGAAACTGCAGGAAAAGCGTGGTCTGACCATTGCGAATATAGCGTTCCATCCCGCCATAAAGCTGCACCACAATCAGGATGATCACCGCCGCCAGCACGACTTCCCAAAAGGCGGCAATCCCGCGATTGCTGCGGTTTGGGAGGAAAGACGTGAACACATCCACCGTCGCATGGGCGCCATAAAACTGGCAAACCGGCAAAAACGAGAAGATGGCAAAGGCGACACCTGCCTCAAGCAACTCATAGCTGCCGTTGATTTCACCAACGCCCAGATCAAGCATCCATTGCGAAAAGCCGGTGAGGCTTTCGCTGAAGAAATCATTGTGCAGCAGCTTGTTGATGGATCGGCCTATAATCGACAGGGTGGTCAGCGCGATCAGGCCGATAAGGACAATACCGCCCGCCAATGCAACAAGGCGGGCAAGCGTCTGGATGGCGCGGTGCATTGCATACTCACTTTTATCAGAAGACCTGCGCCAGCAACCAGCCGGCGCAGGTCATTTCTGTGGATCAGAACTTAGTTATCGTAGGCTTCCATCAGGGATGTCGCCTCGTCGATAAGCGCCTGACCGTCGATGCCTTTGGCGTCCATATCAGCGATCCACTCGTTATAGATCGGCTGGGCCGCATCGCGCCATGCCTGAACGTCGTCGCCCGATACGGTGACGATGTTGTTGCCGCGATCCACGGCAATCTGACGCGCCGGACCATCGCTGTCGGCCTGCGTACCACCAGCAAAGATCGAGAACTCAAGACCGGAGTTGTCATCAATGACTTTCTTCAGATCATCTGGCAGACCTTCGTAGCGATCCTTGTTCATCGCCAAAACGAACGTCAGCACGTAAAGCGCCTGGCCTTCGAACTCGGTGTGGTTCGACACCAGTTCAGGCACTTTCAAAGCGGATGTTACTTCCCACGGGATCGTCGTGCCGTCGATGACGCCTTTTGACAGGCCTTCAGGAATTGCAGGAACCGGCATGCCCACGGGCGTAGCGCCGGTTTTTTCCAGCAAAGAGTTCACCAAACGCGAACCGCCCCGAATTTTCAAACCCTGCATGTCGGAAGGTGTTCTGACTTCCTTGTTTGTGTGGATCATGCCGGGGCCGTGGACCCATGTGCCAAGGATATGAACGTCTTTGAACTCTGTATCCTTCATGTGCTTTTCAAACATCTGCCAATAGGCAGAAGAGGCCGCCCGCGCGTTCGTCATGATGAACGGTAGCTCGAAGACTTCGGTCGAAGGATAGCGGCCCGGCGTATAGCCCACCACGGTCCAGACGATATCGGCTACGCCGTCAATCGCCTGATCCATCAATTCCGGCGGCGTACCGCCCAGCTGCATGGAGGGATAGCGCTCGACCTTGATACGGCCTTCGCTGGCCTCTTCGACATTGTCGGCCCAGACATCCAGCACCAGCTTGGGCACATTGGCCTGTGGCGGCAGGAACTGGTGCATGCGCAACGTCACATCCTGCGCCATCGCCGAAGTCGCCATCATGGCGGCCACCGCGGCACCTGCCATGCCGATCATCGTTCTGCGTAAAATCATAGTCTTCTCCCTTGTGTGTCTTGAAGGCCGCCCTTGTGTCGGACGGTCCGAATAATTTGTCAGGTCGTGGATTGGGGGGCTGCCTTGCTTCCGGCAATTGCGCGCTTAATCCTGTGGCAAAGCAGTGCGACCGGCGATTTCAATGCTCCTCCCAAGCGCGGTATGACCTGCATACCATTACATACGCTAAGACATGCTTTGGCCCTTGTCACTTATCATTTGGCAATTGTGAGACTACAAAAGCAACAGATTGATTATCTATTAGTTTCAGTGGCTTGCCGCAGATTCCAGGGTACACTTCCCGCAAGACGCGAAAAACCGCCCTGATGAAGGCATGCACTATGATGCACAGCTCACATGCTATGGGGCAGTGCAAGACGCCGTGTCTGGATAGGAACGATGGTGGCGTTACCTGGATTTGAACCAGGGACCTAACGATTATGAGTCGTTCGCTCTAACCAACTGAGCTATAACGCCATCGGCGCGTGAACTATGCCAGCACCCCGTTGCCGTCAAGCACAAAACCGACAGGTCCGCGCAAAGCCCGATTTTACCCGCGTCAGGCCTTTCACCCAATTGCCCCCGCCGTGCCCCAATATAGTCTGAAACTTACGGCAACTGTCAGTGGCGCATACCCGCGCGAAATACTGAGAGACCGCTATGCCGACTGACACCACAGCGCAGTTTTCCGCATCATCCGTCGCCAAGACCGGATCAAACGCCACGCTGCGTGGCCTGCAACAGGCGTTCTTTCCACCCGAACATCTGATGATCTTGCTGACGATCTGCGTTGGCGTCTGGGCCTTCGCGCTATCGATCCGCTTTGACCAAGCCGTGGCATGGTCTGCCTTCATGATTTCCTTTGCTCCGGCAGTGGGAATGATTCTGCTGGGCCTCTATATCCGGACCCACAAGAATATGCCGCGGGCCGCGATGGCGGCGATTGGTACGGGGGTCTATATCGGCTTTACCGGCGTGGTTACGATCCTGATCTACCTGCGTTTTCCCTTTCAAACCCCGATGATCGACGCCCAGCTCATGCAGATGGACGCGGTACTTTTCGGCTATGAATGGGCCGGGTTCACAAGCGCCGTTGCCGCCTATCCCATCTTTGGCAGAGCTTTGGGCTGGGTCTACGGCACGTCGTTGCTCCAGCTGTTCGGCGTCCTTTTTCTGCTCAGCTTTCTGAACCGCCAAGTTGATCTGCACAGAGTAATGATCACCGGTATTCTATCTCTGCTCTTTGCCGTGATCATCTGGTGGGCGTGGCCCAGCTTGGGCCCTTCGGCCTATGTCACCCTTCCCCATGAGGTAGAGGCAGCACTTGGATTGGTCCACGGCGAAGCCGCAGGTGCGCGGCTGATGCAGATGGCCGAAACCGGGAACGCTGTTATCTCGCCCCAGATCATCATGGGGACGATTGCCTTCCCCTCCTATCACACGGTGATGACCTGCCTTGCTGTGGCTTTTGTCCGGAGGACCTGGGCGTTTTGGCCCCTTATGGTGCTGAACCTTGCCATGTTGCCTGCAATCCTGTCGCACGGCGGGCATCATGTCAGCGATATGATCGGTGGCGTTGCAGTCTTTGGCGCGGCGTTATGGTGTGCGACGCTGCTTGTGCCACGCACAAAGCCTGAATAATCAATGCGCGGGCGCGCGCACCGCGTCCAGCAGGCTGCGCCCGCCATCCAGTACCATTACTTCGCCTGTCATGAAGCCAGAGCTCTCAGCGGCCAGAAATTGAACCGCCTCGCACAGCTCGTTCGGGCCGGCAATCCGGCCCAACGGCGTGTGTTCGCGAATATCGGCGCGCCACTCGCGGTTCTCGGCAACCGATGTGCGCAGCGAGCCACTCATCACCGAACCAAACGAAATGGCGTTCACCCTGATCCGGTGCGGTGCCAGCACAAGCGCCATTGAACGCGTCATCTGCTGCACTGCCGCGGCCGCGACGGAATAGGCCATCAACTCCGGCTGCATATGGGTGGCCGCAATAGAGCTGAGGTTGATGATCGAGCCTATCTGCCCCTCCTCCTGCTCCTCAGCCTGTTTGATCATGCGTTTCGCGACATACTGTGTCAGTTGCAGCGCCGTCAGCAGATTCTGATCCAGCAAATCCTTTACAGAGGTATCTTCGACATCCAGCGCATCCGTCAGCAACATCTGGCGCGATGCATTGACCAGAATATCGACCTGATCAAAGGCATCAATTGTCGCCGAGACAAGGTTTGCGATGGTCAGCCGTTGGCGCAGATCGCCCGCAAAGATACGCAGATTGCCATCCTCGGGCGCATCGCCCAGTTCTTCGACCAGCTTTTTTTCGTGCGAATCGGCGCACATGACGTTGGCACCCCGGTCCGCCAGATGGCGCGCAATGGCCAGGCCAATACCATCCGCCGCCCCTGTCACGATGGCCGTTTTACCCTGAACCGAAAAAGACATAGACGGTTATCCTCGTTTTTTGATCGCGTTTACGGCCTGCGGCGGGCGCGCAAAGGACGCGTTGCATGGAACAGCTTGAAGCGTGAATCCCCACCGATTTCGGATACCTGCGCAAACCGCTTCTTCAATTCCGCCTCATAGGGCAGATGACGGTTTGCCACCATCCACAAGTCGCCCTGCACCGTCAAAAGGCGCGCCGCGGTCGCGACAAAAGCCTGCCCGATCTGCGGTTCTGCAGCCCGGCCAGTATGAAATGGCGGGTTCATCACAATGCAATTCACCTTGCCGGTGGGGTCCCACTGCGTCGCGTCTTCCCAATGGAAGTGGGCCCGTTCGTCGGTGACATTGCGCTTGGCACATTCCAGCGCCATATGGCCTGCCTCAACCAGATGCACAGCGGTTACATCGGGCCGTGTAAGCACATGCGCCGCGAGAAAGCCCCACCCTGCGCCCAGATCAGCCACTTCGCCCGACAGGTGTTCCGGCAAGGCATCGACCAATAGTGCAGACGCCAGATCTACCCCATCGGCAGAAAACACGCCCGGCGCGGTCCAGAAGCCACCATCGGTTTGCGCGGGCAGCTGTGTCCAATCGGCAAAACAATCCGCCGCCGGTTCCGAAATCCAGAACATCTTGCCATGCGCTTTGGCCACAGGACCCTGTACCGTCACACGTCCGCGCATTGATTTAAGGATCGAGTCCGCCCCGTCAGTCTTCTGACCGTCGATAACCACCACCCCTTCCGTCACCGAACAGGCCAGCGCGATCATATGCCGGGCTTCGGCCTTGGCACGCGGCAAACAAACCACAGCGGCCACATAGGGGCCAGCGGGCGTTACCAGCGTGTCGTAGCCGCGTCCGGCCCATGCGTCATAGGAAGGTTTGAAATCGTGGATGATGTCACAGCGATCCGGCACGATGCCGCGCAAGTCTGCGTCTATCGGCGGATGGAAAACCGCGATGCGCCCCTCCTCCGGCAAGTCCAACCCGCCACCGTTCAGGGCCACTTGCAATCGGGCATCAATCACTGGTTATTCTTCTTTTTCCATAGTGCATTGCAACGGGTGCTGATGCCTGCGGGCAAAGTCCATAACCTGCGCCACTTTTGTCTCTGCGATCTCGTGGCTGAACACGCCAACCACGGCCAGACCCTTCTTATGAACGGTCAGCATGATCTCGAAGGCTTGCGCGTGGTTCAGACCAAAGAACCGCTCCAGCACATGCACAACAAATTCCATCGGCGTGAAATCATCGTTCAGCAACATCACCTTGTACAAAGGCGGTCGCTTGGTCTTGGGCTTTGTTTTCGTCAGCAGGCCGGTGTCGCTGTCGTCGTCGGACCGGTCTGCCATCATGATGGGGTCACAGCGCATGACGGCTCCGATTGGTTGGTGTGAAGGATTGTGAGTCGTTAATGGGGGTATATAACCTCATGTACCCTTTAGAAAAGAGGCATGCGGCAAATGAGCTTAACGTTGACCACCGTCGGACTGGATGCCGATGATACGCTTTGGCACAACGAACGCTTCTTCGCGCTGACCCAGGACCATTTTGCCGATCTGCTGCGTGACCATACGGATAAGGATCACCTGATGGACCGCCTGCTGGCCGCAGAGCGACGTAATCTGGCCCATTATGGGTACGGAATCAAAGGCTTTACCCTATCGATGATTGAAACGGCGATCGAGGTAACAGAAGGCAAAGTTCCCGCAGAGGTCATTTCGCAGATCCTTGATGCGGGGCGCGATATGCTGTCCCATCCGGTCGAGGTTTTGCCGCAAGTCGAACAGACGCTCAAAAGGCTCAGACCACAGTTCAAACTGATCCTGATCACCAAGGGCGATCTGCTGGACCAGGAACGCAAGCTCGCGCAATCCGGCCTACGCGATCATTTCGATGCAATTGAGATCGTTTCCGAAAAGACGGCTGCGATCTATGACGCAATCTTTGCCCGTCATGGCACCGGGGCAGATCAGGGTTTGATGGCGGGAAACTCACTGGCGTCTGACGTCATTCCGATGATCGCTGCGGGCGGCTGGGCGGTGCATCTGCCCCACGATCTGACTTGGGCACTGGAGCATGCACAAGCGCCCCTCAGCGCGCCCCGCTTTGCGGCACTTCGCACTATTGGTGCCTTGCCTAACCACATCTCTCGACTGCTCGCTGACTAGGTTATTTTAGCGCTCAAATCGGGCAAAAGGAATCTGGGCAAAGACGCCTTTGTGCTGCCACAAAGTTGCCACATTCGCCGGTGTAGTAGCACCGCACCGCACTGCCCCCAAATCTGGGTCACGCGGCTCTCAAACTTTCGCATATTCCCTTGATTCACAGGGTTTATCGAAAATACGACTCGTGTTAGCTTTGTCTTATAAAAATATGGCCAGTCGAAAAATCGGCGGTCTTGAGGCAGAAAAAGGCAGGTTATCATGAAGGCGCGACGCGTTCCGTCGGCCCGTTTCGGGTTGTTTTTCATTGCGGCGATTTGGCTTTTGGTGATTGTGCCAATCAGCGCCATGTCAGCCCCCTATGCGGCTTATGTGATCGACGCGCGCACCGGCAAAGTGCTGCACGAGCAGAACGCGAATACGCGTCTGCATCCGGCTTCCCTTACAAAAATGATGACGCTTTATATCGCGTTTGACGCGATCCGCCGAGGCGAGATTTCGTTGGATACAAAGGTGACGATCTCCAAGAAAGCGGCGGCGGAGCCACCCAGCAAGCTGGGCCTGCGTGCCGGTCAGCGTATCGCGCTACGGTACCTCATTCGCGGGGCGGCGGTGAAATCAGCCAATGACGCCGCGACCGCCATCGGGGAGGCGATCTCGGGCAGTGAAGCGCGGTTTGCGCGGCGCATGAACGCCACGGCCAAGGCTCTGGGGATGACCCGCACAAGCTTCAAGAACATGCACGGTCTGACCGAAGCGGGCCATTTGTCTACGGCGCACGACATGACCATCATGGGGCGGCATCTGCTTTATGATTTCCCTCAGTATTACAACCTGTTCTCACGCATTGAAGCGGATGCAGGCGTGCGCAAGGTCAGCCACACCAACCGCCGCTTTCTCAATTCCTACAAAGGTGCGGACGGGATCAAAACCGGCTATACCCGCGCGGCAGGCTTTAACCTGACAGCCTCTGCCGAACGCGGCAACGAGCGGATCATTGTTACCGTCTTTGGCGGCAAATCCACCACTTCGCGGAACGCGAAAGTCGCCGAATTGATGGACCTTGGGTTCCGCCGTGCGCCTTCCAAT
This sequence comes from Sulfitobacter noctilucae, assembly GCF_000622365.1. Classification (GTDB taxonomy): domain Bacteria; phylum Pseudomonadota; class Alphaproteobacteria; order Rhodobacterales; family Rhodobacteraceae; genus Sulfitobacter; species Sulfitobacter noctilucae. The sequence goes on from NZ_JASC01000013.1 coordinate 98,586, forward strand.
GCGCCCTTGCGCAAGCCGCAAAAGCCCAATGTCGCCAACGTCGACACAGCGCCTGCCCACAACAACGCCAACCCCGGGTCTGTTGCCGGAGGTGCGGGTAAGACGATCCGACTGGTCGGCGCGGTCAAAACCTCCAAACGGCCACAGTTGCGTCCCGTTCCGGATACGCCAGTGCTGGTCGCCCAGGCCGCACCGGTGGAGCAACCCGTCACCAACGCCGACATCACCGCGGCACTTCAGGAAGCGGTACAAACGCCTGCCCCCCAACCTACTGTGACACTTGCCGCCGCAGGCACGTCGATCCGCCCCGCTGTGCGTCCAAAGACCACGGCAAAGCGGAAAAAGCGTGTGGTCGAACAGGAGGTTGTCACGCGCGTGTCGACCTCTGGCGGGCGCCATTGGGGTGTGAATGTGGGCCGTTATCCCTCGCGCTATGCCGCCGAAAAGGTACTGCTGAAAACAGCGCTGGCAGAGATGTCGACGCTTGACGGCACCCTGCGCAAAGTAGTCCGCCGGCCCCAGGGCTTTGACGCGAATTTTCTTGGTATGACCCGCGACACCGCTGATCTGGCCTGTCGCAGACTGGCTGCCCGCAATGTCAGCTGCTTTATGATTGGTCCGGGATAACTTCAGGGCGCCGCGCCTCACGCCGCAGCCATGTCACGAAGGCTTTGACCCATTTCCGAGCTGGCCCCTTGCGGGTCACGATCTGATATCCGGTATCCGGCATCTCCTCTCGATACAGTTCTCTCAGCCGTCCGGCAGCAATATCGCGGGCCACAAATTCGCGCACCGTCACAACAACGCCATGCCCGTCCCGTGCACCGTCCAGCATGAAATTACCGGGCAGCTGCATCATTCCCGGCTTTGACTGCGGCACCCCAAAGCGACGCAACCAGCGGGTCGCCTCCGTGGTGCCGAATTCTTCGAGCCAGGGAAATTCAGACAGCTGGTTAAGATCGTCAAAAGGCGCATCTCCAACCAATGCGGGTGCGGCCACCACCACCAACGGCGACGATACCAACATTTCGGCATCGACACCGGGCCAAGGCCCCGTGCCATAGCGGATCGCCACATCGATGCCACCGGTGTCAAGCGATACGACTGCTGGCGACGGATCAATCATCAGATCAATGTCAGGATGTGCAGCGCGGAATGTCGGCAGACGCGGCATAAGCCAGGATGCGGCAAAGCTGGGCGTCACCGAGATATGGAGCGGCCGCCCCTCGTGCTGGCCGGTGATCTCTTCTACCGCTTCGATCATCTGGGCAAAGCTGCTTTGCAAGGCCTGCGCCAGACGTTCGCCTGCCACAGTCAGCGCCATGGCCCGCCCCGTGCGATCCAGAAGGGCGACCTCCATCTGCTGTTCCAGCGCCCGCAGTTGTTGGCTGACCGCCGCGTGACTGACGCCCAGCGCCTCACCTGCCGCGACAATATTGCGGGTTTGCGCAAATGCTGCAAAAGCACGCAATGCGGACAGGGGGGGAAGACTACGCCAGTTCATATTAAATACTGACTTACATAACCAGAAATTCGATGACTCGCATTGAACGGCAATTAGGCTTTATTTGGAAGTACGAAATGAGAAACGGAAGGAAGTCACATGTTAAATATCTATGCAAACAGCATGATGCATGCGACACGGACTGGCTGTGTCACCCTGCGCGATATGCCCAAGACCACTTCATCAAAGCGCAAGCGGTGGTTTTCGCGTAACAAGACACGCTGCGTCAACCCTAACGAATTGTGAGCACTCCCATGGCACTTGCCTCAACCGCCCAACACGACAGCTTTGACGCGGGAACCCTTGTGGGGTCTCCGCTGACTGGATCCGAGCCGAAGGCACCCGTCCCCCCGGCCCGTTTCGGGATTGGCCCGAACGGTGTGATGATCCTGAAATGGGGCGCATCCATCGTCCAAATTCTGGGCTATTCCGCCACGGCATTCGGGATGACGCCGCTGAACATCTACCTGTTCCTGGTTGGATTGATCGGATGGTTCGCCGTAGGCGTCATTTGGCGGGACAAGGCAATCATGCTGATCCACGTTGTAGCGCTTGTCGCGATGGGTGCCGGATTGCTCAGCTCGGCTGGTTCTGCTCCGTAACCGCCGAATATAGATGCCATGTCGCGTGCCCCAGCACCGGCATGGCAACAAACAACCCCATGAAGGCGGGCAGCATCGCCGCCAAGGTAATGATCGCCAGCAAAGCGCCCCAGGCAATATAGATGACCGGTGCTTCTCGAACGGCCCCGATCGAGCGCAGCATCGCCGTGATAAAATCAACGTCCCGATCAAGTATCATTGGCATGCCCAACACGCTGATCGAAAAGACAAACAGCGCGAAAGCCGCGCCGACAAGCGTACCAAAACCCAGCATCGACAGTCCTTCGGTCGTGCCGAAGACCGCGAACGAGGTGGATACATTTGTCATCGGGGACAGGCCCAGAAACAGGGCAAAGATCATGTGACCCAGAAAAAACCAGAACATGAAGGTCACGATGATGATGACCGCAAGCCAGGGAAACTGCCCCCCCAAATGGTTCCAGACCACCCCGACCACATCGCGCAATCCTGTGGACAGGCCCTGTGCCCGGCGTCGGCTGACCTCATAAAACCCCAGCGCAGCAAGCGCACCAACCAGTGGAAAACCCATGACCGCCAGGATCAACCAGAAGGTCTGGCCGGTGGCGTAAGTGATTGCCGCCATAATCAACCCAGCAATGACAAAGAAGCTGGCAAAGAACAGATCCGCCACCGGAGCCGAGGCAAAATCCCTAGCACCGGCAGCTAGGCTGCGCGTCACATCGCGGAATGTAGGTCGGCGCAGCTTTGGTGCGCCGGTGCGGGCTTCGGTCATATCCGCAGTATCGCCGCTCTGGTACAAAAATCAATCACCAGCGCGTGGCGGCATCAGGCGGTCGCTTGCAGCAGGGTGCGCGTGTAATCGGACTTTGGCCGGTCATACAAGTCGGCGGCAGGCCCGTATTCCACAACATCACCGCGTTTCATCACCATCACCTTGTGCGACATCGCCCGCACAACTTTCAGGTCATGGCTGATGAACAGATAGGCCAGCCCGTATTTCTGTTGCAGGTTGCGCAGCAGTTCGACGATTTGCACTTGCACCGTCATGTCCAACGCCGAGGTTGGTTCATCCAGCACCAGAAGCTTGGGCCGCAGCACCATGGCGCGGGCGATCGCAATGCGCTGGCGTTGACCGCCGGAGAATTCATGCGGATAGCGGTCCATCGTTGCCGGATCGAGGCCCACTTCAACCATCACGTCATACACAAGCTCGCGTTGGTCACGGGTCGGATCAACCTTATGGATGGTTAGCCCTTCCGCGATGATCTGGAAGCAGGTCATGCGCGGGGAAAGCGAGCCAAAGGGGTCCTGAAACACGATTTGCATGTCTTTGCGCAAGCGGCGCAGGGCACGCGTCGACCACTGGCGCACATCCTGATCCATGAAAGTGATGTCCCCCTCTGACGCGATTAGGCGCATGATGGCCAGCGCCATCGTCGTCTTGCCAGACCCGCTTTCGCCCACGATGCCCAGCGTCTCGCCCGCACGGACAGAGATCGTCGCATCGTTAACTGCCTTCACATGGCCTACCGTGCGCCGCAGCAGCCCCTGCTGGATCGGGAACCAAACTTTGAGATGCTCGGTGCTGACAATCTGCTCGGCCCGCTCAGGAACGGGATCAGGCTCGCCTGTCGGCTCTGCGCTGAGCAGTTTGATCGTATAGGGGTGCTGCGGGTTGGCAAAGAGTTCGGCGGTTGGTCCCTGCTCTACAATCTCGCCGTGCTGCATGACGCAAACACGGTCCGCGATCCGACGCACAATGCCCAGATCATGGGTGATGAACAGCAGCCCCATGCCTTCGCTGTCCTTGAGGTCCTTCAACAGATCAAGGATTTGCGCCTGAATGGTCACATCCAACGCCGTTGTCGGTTCATCCGCAATCAACACATCGGGCTTGTTGGCCAGTGCCATCGCAATCATCACCCGCTGGCGTTGCCCGCCAGACAGCTGATGCGGATAGGCACCCAAACGGCTTTCGGCATCATTGATGCCCACTTTGTCCAACAGCTCCAGTATCCGCGCCTGCGCCGCAGCACCGGCAAGCCCCTGATGCAAAGCCAGACTTTCGCTAAGCTGCTTTTCAATGGTGTGCAGCGGGTTGAGCGAGGTCATCGGCTCCTGAAAGATAAAGCTGATGTCATTGCCGCGCACCTTGCGCAACAATTTCTCATCCGCACCTATCATCTGCTGGCCGTCATAGGTGACAGAACCGGACACCTCGGCGCTTTCGCCCAACAGGGACACGGTGGACAAAGCCGACACAGACTTGCCCGACCCACTTTCGCCCACCAGCGCCACAGTCTCGCCGCGCTCAACGTGGAACGACACGCCCTTGACCGCATGGGTCAAGGCACCATCCTGCCGAAAGGACACGCGCAGGTCTTTGACTTTCAATAATGCCATCAGGAAAACGTCTTTCGCGGATCAAAGGCATCGCGAATGCCCTCGAAGATGAAAACCAGCAGCGACAGCATGATCGCAAAGGTGAAAAACGCGGTGAACGCCAGCCACGGCGCTTGCAGGTTCTGCTTGGCTTGCAACGTCAGTTCCCCGAGTGACGGGGCCGAGGACGGCAAGCCAAAGCCCAAGAAGTCGAGAATCGCAAGCGTGCTGATTGTACCGGTGATGATGAAGGGCAACATAGTGACCGTGGCGACCATCGCATTGGGCAGCATATGGCGAAACATGATCGTCACGTTGCCCACGCCCAGCGCACGGGCCGCGCGCACATACTCCAGATTGCGCGCACGCAGGAATTCGGCACGCACCACGCCCACCAGCGCTGTCCAACTGAACAACACCAAGAGGAACACAAGCAGCCAGAAACTGCGCCCCAATATCGCGAACATGATGATGATCACATACAGCGACGGGGTAGAGGACCATATCTCGATGATCCGCTGAAAGATCAGGTCAGTCCAGCCGCCAAAGAACCCCTGTACCGCGCCCGCGATAATCCCGATGAGTGAGGCAAGACCGGTCACGATCAGTGTAAACAGAATAGACAGCCGGAACCCGTGGATCACCCGCGCCATCACATCACGTTTGGTGCCATCGGTGCCCAGCCAGTTCTGGCTGTTGGGCGGCAGGGGGGCGGCACCGGGCCGGTCCACGGCGGTGTTGAACGAATAGGGGATGATCGGCCAGATGGACCAACCTTTTTCGATTTCCTCGCCTTCGATCACGCCATCCTGCGCGTCTTCGATGTACCCATCAGGGTCATCGAAACACAATTCCAACCCGCCAGTCGCGATCAGGCACTTCACTTCCGGATCGCGATAGACAGCTTCGGTCTGGAAATCGCCGCCAAAGGCCGTTTCCGGATAGAAGTTAAAGATCGGCACGAAATAGTCGCCGCGATAGTTCACGAGGATCGGCTTGTCGTTGGCGACAAACTCCGCGAACAGCGAAATGCCGAACAGGATCGCGAAAATCCAAAGCGACCAATAGGCGCGTTTGTTCTTTTTGAAATTGCTCCAGCGGCGGGCGTTCAGCGGTGATAGGGCCATCAGCCTTCCCTCCGCTCAAAGTCAATGCGCGGATCGACCAGCACATACATCAGGTCCGACAGGATGCCGACCAGCAGGCCGATCAGGCCAAAGATAAACAGCGTGCCGAACACGATGGGATAATCCCGCGCCACGGCCGCCTCAAAGCCCAGACGCCCCAGGCCATCCAGGCTGAAGATCGTCTCGATAATCAGCGAGCCACCAAAGAACACCCCGATGAAAACCGCCGGAAAGCCCGCAATCACGATCAGCATCGCGTTGCGGAACACATGACCATAAAGCACCCTGCTTTCCGACAGCCCCTTGGCGCGGGCGGTCATCACATAGTGTTTCTTGATCTCGTCCAGAAAGCTGTTCTTGGTCAGCAGCGTCAGCGTGGCAAAGGCGCTGATGGTAGAGGCCAGCACCGGCAGCGTGATATGCCAGAAGTAGTCGCCAATCTTGCCCAGCAAGCTGAGTTCCTCGAAGTTGTCGGAGGTCAGGCCGCGCAGCGGGAAAATCTGGTAATAGGATCCACCCGCGAACAGTACCAAAAGCAGGATCGCGAACAAAAACCCGGGGATCGCATAGGCCGCGATGATCGCGCCAGAGGTCCATGTATCAAAGCGTGAGCCGTCGCGCACCGCCTTGCGGATGCCCAGCGGGATCGACACCAGATAGGCAATCAACGTGGACCACAGCCCCAGCGTGATCGACACCGGCAGCTTTTCCTTGATCAGGTCGATCACTCCGATGGAGCGGAAATAGCTCTCTCCGAAATCGAAACGCATGTAGTTCCACATCATGTTGAAGAACCGCTCGACGGGTGGTTTGTCAAATCCGAACTCGGCCTCAAGCTCCGCGATGAATTCGGGCGGCAGACCGCGTGCACCGATGTAATTCTCGTTTCCACCTACGTCTGTGGCACCGGCATCATTGCCGCTGCCCGAGAACCCTTCGAACACATCGCCGCCCCCCTGGATGCGGGCAATCGCCTGCTCGACCGGACCACCGGGCACGAATTGCACCAGTGCAAAGTTGATCAGCATGATCCCTACCAAGGTCGGGATAATCAGCAACAGCCGTCGAAGAATATAGGCGCCCATGGGTTCCGCTTACCGCAAGGCGCCTGCGGCCCGCAAGGCGGCAGCTTTGTCAGCGTTGTACCACCAGAAATCCAGGTTACCCAATGCGAAATCCGGGATCACCTCGGGGTGCTCGTATTGATCGTAATATGCCGCCCAATGGGTCGCCTTGTACCACACCGGGATCATGATGAATTCGTACCGCAGGGCACGGTCCAGCGCGCGCAGCGTGGCTGCCTCTTGCTCCGACGTTTCGGCCCGCAACGACGCCTCGATGATCGCATCGACCAGAGGGCTGGCCAGACCGGCGGGGTTGAACAGGGAATACGCCGCGTCCTCCGAGCCGAAGCGCTGGATTAGGCCCGTACCTGTGCCCAGAAAGGCCGCATATTGGTCAAAAACCAGATCATAGTCGCGGTCGCGTTCGCGCAGGGTGTACTGGCTTGAATCCACCTTCTCCAGCACGGCGTCGATGCCCATCGCCGTCAGATTTGACATGAAATTCTCGACCGTGGCCGCCAACGTGGCAGAGCCTGACGAATTCAACAGGAAGGTAAGGCGTAACGGCTCCCCCGCCGCGTTCCGCCGTTTGCCGTCATCGCCCACAGACCAGCCCGCATCGTCAAGCAATCGCATGGCACGCCGTGCATTGCGTCGGTCCAAGAGCCGGTCGGCGCTGGAGGTATGCGGCGTCACCACCTCTTCGCTCAACATCTCCGGCGGGACCAAATCGCCAAGCGTTTCCAGAAACGCCAGTTCGTCGCCTTCGGGAAGGCCGGTCGCCATCAGCTCGGTGTCCTGCGAATAGGACGCCCGCTGTTTGAACAGACCGTATTGCAGGGATTCGTTGGTCCACTCGAAATTAAAGCCCAAGGCGACAGCCTCGCGCACACGTTTGTCCTGCAGAATCTCGCGGCCCAGATTGAACACGATGCCCGTCGGCGTGGGGGGGGAGCCATCCGGCAGCTCAGCCTTCACCACATAGCCTTCGCGCACTTTGGGGAAATCATAGGCCGTGGCCCATTGTTTGGAATTGCCCTCGTTGCGGAAGGTATATTCGCCCGCTTTGAATGCCTCGAACGCCGAATTTTCGTCCCCGAAATACTCGATGCGAATGCGGTCAAAGTTGTTCCGGCCCTTGTTGAAGGGCAGATCCTTGCCCCAATAGTCCGGGCTACGTTCATAGACAATGCGGCGATTCACATCGATGTCCGCAATCATATAGGCACCTGACCCGGGCGAGGTTTCCAACCGGCTTTCGTCCAATCGTGCACCGGATTCCTCGTACCACTTCTTGGACCACGCCGGCACACCGCCAACCTGTTCGATCAAACTGCGCCGCGACACGCCTTCGGCAAAGTAGAACTTGATCGTATGATCGTCGATCACCTCAACCTTCGGGATCAGACGGCGCACCGCATCGGCATAGGATTTCAATCCTTGGTCCAACAACAGATTGTGCGAAAACTCGATATCATAGGCGGTCACCGGATCGCCCGTAGAAAACCGCGCCTCTGGCCGCATGTAGAAAATCACCCAATCCTTGCTGGGCGGATATTCGACCGTGTGCGCCAACAAGCCATAGTATTCCGAATAGACATCGGCGGGCGCAGGTGCGTTCACCCCCTCACCCAGCAGGCTTTCGTACATCACGGTGGACAGCGCGCCCCCGCGACCCTTGCGGCTGTAGGGGTTCATCGAATCGAATGTACCCAGCGTCGATAGCGAAATCTCGCCTCCTTTGGGTGCATCAGGATTCACATAATCAAAATGCGTGTAATCAGGCCCATATGTCAGATCGCCAAAAAACGAGTATCCGTGGCTTTGGATCAACTCGTCCTGCGCCCGAACCATACCGCCCAACGCCATACCAACAACAAAAACTCCCAAGGCAAGCCAGTGCAGACGGCTCATCAACCCCATTGGGTGAGAAACAACAGATGTCGCGGGTTTGGTCATACTGCCCATCCTTTTTGCCGGAACCGGATTTGTTTGATGTAAGCTAACGGTGTGGCATGCCAAGAGACAAGTTGCGAATATGTTATCTGCACCTTCACAACGAAAAAGGCCGCCCCCGCTGGGACGGCCTGACATAGTAAATAGAGCCTCGGCGTTATTCTGTGCTCTGCAAATATGCGATCACGTTCGCCTTATCTTCGGGCTTTTTCAGACCCGCGAAACCCATTGATGTGCCCGGAGCCCATCCTTTGGGGTTCAGCAAAAAGGCGTAAAGGTTCTCTGGCGTCCAGGCATCCGCTTGTGCGGAAAGCGCACCGGAGTAGCCAAATCCGTCAACGGCCGCGACCTCGCGACCAACAACACCGTTCAGGTGGGGGCCAACCGCATCTTCACCATTGAGCTTGTGACAAGCGGAACACTTGCGGAAAACGCTTTCGCCTTTGCCGACATCGGCAGAAGCCAGCAGCGCGGCCACATCGATTTCTTCCTCGGGCTCTTCTGCTTCGGCACCGGCCACCTCGATCGCGTATGATGGCTCTCCGTGCAATTCAGCATGGTAAAGCTCCTCCGCACCCCACTTTCCCAAAAGAAGAATGAGCCAGGCCCCGAACAGGCCGCCTGCGATTTTCGTGATGGTCATTGTATCGAACATATATCTGGTCCGTATCTGTCTACTGAGGCTTTTCAAGCGGGTATCTATTGCTTTCCCTTATCGCAAGCAAGGTGTAGTTAGCGCGACGAAACGCCCAATGCCGCTCAAAGTGCCAAGGATTGTGCTGATGTCCGACAAAATTGCCCCGCGCATCGCCTTTCAGGGCGCTCTAGGTGCCTATAGCCACGAGGCCTGTTTACAAGCCCGTCCCGAGATGGAGCCCGTGCCCTGCACCACCTTTGAAGGGGTGATCCGTGCCGTACGCGAGGGCCGTGCCGATCTGGCTATGCTGCCGGTTGAAAATACAACCTATGGCCGGGTTGCCGACATTCACCGCCTCCTGCCTGAAAGCGGCCTGCACATTGTGGCCGAAGCCTTCGTTCGGGTGCGCATCGCCCTGATGGCCCGGCCCGGCGTGACGATGGCGGAAGTAAAGCATATCCGGGCTCACATGGTGCTGCTGCCACAGGCCCGCAGCTTTCTGGATCAACACGGCATCACCTTCGAGGCCGCCGCCGACAGCGCCGGTGCTGCCGAAGAGCTTGCCTTGGCCGAGGGATCAACCGAAGGCGTGCTGGCCAGCGAGGTCGCCGCCGATATCCACGGGCTGGACGTTCTGGCCCGCGATATTGAGGACCTCGATCATAATACCACGCGTTTTTTGCTGATGGCCCCCGACATCGACCTGACCCGCCGGGGCGACAAGATGCTGACGACTTTCGTTTTCGAGGTCCGCAACATTCCCGCCGCGCTCTATAAAGCGATGGGCGGATTTGCCACGAATGGCGTCAACATGACCAAGTTGGAAAGCTATATGGTCGGCGGCTCGTTTACGGCCACACAGTTCTACGCAGACATCGAAGGGCATCCCGATGACCCAGCCGTTGCACGCGCGCTGGAGGAATTGGGCTACTTCACGAATATGCTTGATATTTTGGGCGTGTATCCCGCGCATCCGGGGCGCGGCTAGAATAGGGCCAGCTCGCCTTCGAAAGCAGGCCGTCAGGACCGCCTACTCAACTCGCCGAGTTGCATGTTCAGGAATTTGCGCACGCAAAAACAAGCGCGTTAAGCGCGTCCTGCGTAACGCTCTTCCATCGCTTTCGCGTATTCAGCGACACGCAGTTTGAACTTTTTGGTCAGCGAGCTTTTGGCCAACTTCAGCGACTGGACCAGCAAACGGGAGGACAGGTTCAAAGGTTTGATTTCAAGCTGGACCAACACCCGCGTTCGGCTGCGCGACAGCGCAATCAATTCAAAGCTTGTCGTGCCAAGTATACCGGGAGAGGTGCTTTCCAGAACCATCTCATTCGGGCGGTCAAACACCGCCATCTCGACTTCCATCTCACGGCGTTTGCCGCGCAAATCAAACGCCGCCTGCCAAAGCATGCCGACACCCGGTGCCGCCATCTGGTCCCGTCGTTGCACTTCAGCGCCACGCCGCATGGCCGAGCGCTCGAAACGGTCGAATTCACACAACATATCAAAGACAGCGTCAATTGGCGCTTCCACATCTTCGTTGGTCGAAAATTTCATCGTTCTCACCTGCCTCGACGGTCAACTTGAAGCCGCGAACCGGCATCTGTTGATGCACTTTTCGCCGCCACTAACCACTTGTTAACTATTTCTCGCCTCAATCCAAAGTATCCGCAAGCCAGTTTTCTAGTAGAAAGTGTGCAATGGCCCCCTTCCGGGCCGGAAGAATCTGCGGATGCTCGCCTGCAAAAACATCCATCATCTCTTCGCGCGTGACCCACAGCGCATCCTCGATTTCGACCGGGTCAACGTTGATCTCCTCACTCAGGGCTTCACCCTGACAGCCAAACATTAACGACGCAGGAAAAGGCCAAGGCTGACTGGAAAGATAGTTAACAGCCCCGACGCGGATGCCCGATTCTTCAAAAACCTCGCGGCGCACGGCGGCTTCGAGTGTCTCACCCGGCTCCACAAAACCGGCCAGCAGCGAATACATCCCGCGTGGCCAGCCCGGAGAACGCCCCATCAAGACCGAATTGCCCTTGGTGATCAGCATGATCACAACCGGGTCGGTGCGGGGAAAATGACTGGTATGGCAAGCCGGGCATTTGCGCTGCCATCCCGCCTGACCGATCTGCGTAGCCGCCCCGCAGGTGGCACAAAAACCGTGACTGCCGTGCCAACTCAAGATCGCTTTGCCGGTCGCAGCCAGTTCCGCATCTCGCGGTGTCAGCCATGTCATCACCCGGCGCAACTCTGCAAAGGCTACGTCCTCGCCCAGCGCCGGATGCCTTTGCTCGCTCGGGTCCAGAAAGCCGCCCAACTGGGCCGCGTCCAGGTCTTCCGGCTCCCAATCAGAGATATCAAAGGCAAAGCGTGCAGCCCCGTCCTCGCGCCCCAGCAGAATCGGTTCTTCGCGTGCCAGATCGAGCACCTCGTGATCCATTGGCAGGCGCACCAAACCAGCGGGCCGCCCCATCTGGATCAGCGGCTTGCCACGCCAGAACAGCACTGCACGGCTGTCCGCGGCAGCCCGCGCAAACCGTAGCACTGCCGCATTATTGCGGATCTCGCCCGCCCGGTCCAACGCGGATCCCCCGAATGTCACTGTTTCCGCATGCCGCATTGTCGTTCCTCGCCTAAATCACTCAAACTCTTCGTCCGGCCTTTGTGTTGCATTGGGCCCAAAGGCACAATCCGGCTAAAGCAGGCAGGCTTGCATAATTTTGGTTGTCGTGATTGACTGCCGCGCAATCATTAGTTGTATTGGTACGCTCAATTTCCGATGAAAGACGCCTTCGCACCCGCCCAGAGCAATGAGAAGGAAGCCGGACAGAGCCAGTCAAGGTGTCTGACAGCGCGCCTTCGGGTGCTTGCGACAACAGATGTCCACATGCAGCTTCTGGGCTATGACTATGTGCGGGATAAAGCCCTGGCGCACCACGGGTTGGCCGGTCTGGCCACGTTGGCGTCAGAAGCGCGTGCCGAGGCGAAGGCAGAGCACCGCACCAGCATTTTGTGTGACAACGGGGATTTTCTTCAGGGTTCTGTTCTGGGCGATATGCTGGCGACCCAGCAGGTGACACCGCGCCATCCCGTAGTCCAATGCATCGACCACATGGGATTTGATGCAGTCGGTATCGGCAATCACGATCTTGATTACGGCCTGACCTACCTGCGCGATGTGGCAAGATGCAGCACTCCGCCCTGGATCAGCAGCAATCTGATCATCTCAGACGATGTCACTCTGCAACCATCCGTGATCATTACCCGAAAGATCAGATCCGAGGACAACACCACAGACAATAATTTGCGCATCGGGATTCTCTCGGCCTTGCCAGAGCAGACATCCCTGTGGACACGAGACACTTTGGCCGGACGTGCGGAAGTGCAGGACGCCCGGGAAAGTGTGTGCCGCCAAGTTGCCGATCTTCGGGCGAAAGGGGCGGATATTGTCATATTGCTCGCGCATTTCGGGGTCGAGGACCGATCCGCAAGTGATCAAAGCGCGCTGACACTTGCCGCTCTGCCGGGGATTGATGCTGTTGTGGCAGGTCACACGCATCTGCGCTTTCCAGGCAAGGATCACGCCGGCGTGGACGGTGCCGATATCACCCGAGGCACGCTTGCTGACTGTCCTGCGACGATGCCCGGCTATGACGGGTCCGATCTTGCGGTTCTGGATCTTGATCTATCGCGCAATGCGCAAGGCATCTGGCAGGTTGACAGCCATCAAGCACAGCTGCGCGCCAACACCAAACAAATTGCCCCCGACCCGCGCATCACCGAGATATTCACCCCGGCGCATGTCATGACCAGACGTAGATTATCGCGGCCCGTGGGAAAAATTGATCGCCCGATCCACAACTTTTTCTCGCTCGCCGCGCCGACGGCAACCAGCGCCTTGGTAGCAGAGGCAAAACGTCGGCTTATCAAACGTGCATTGGCTGATCATGCGGACCGGCACCTTCCGATTCTTGCGACAGCGTCGGCTCATACCGCAGGCGGGCGCGGCGGTTCGGATCACTATCTTCACATTCCAAAGGGAGAAGTTTTGCGCCGGCATTTGGCGGGTCTCAGCCCCTATGCCAACCAGATCTGCGCCCTTCGGATTACCGGCGCAGAACTGCGCGATTGGCTGGAGAATGCTGCGTCGATCTATTGCGCCCTATCGCCCGACAAGCCTAACCAACCTTTGCTGGAAACCAGACGCCCGTCGTTCGACTTTGATACAATCTTCGGCGTGGACTATACCATTGACCCCACGCGCCCCGAGGGTCAGCGTATCACCTCACTTGCGTACAATGGCACGGCTGTTGCCTCTGATCAGCGTTTCATTTTGGTGACAAAGCAGTTTCGGCTTACGGGGGGCGGTGGCGGGACGGTCTTTCCCCCTAACCGCATGCTCTTAAAAAGCGACGTGCCCCTGTCCGATGCACTGGCCGCGGTCATCGAAGCTGACGCAGGACTGCCGGACAGGTTCGAAATACCATGGCGTTTCTCCGTGCCGCAACCTTTGCAGGTCCGCTTCCAGACCTCTCCATCCGCATTGAGTTTTCTGGACGAGATCGCTCACTTGCAGCCGGAATTTACGGGAACGGACGGGGATGGCTTTGCCCATTTGACACTCAAACTCCATGACTTGCACCCGCTCTGATCCGGTCCTATATGGAGGGTGAGAGGTTGGTGCGGGCGAGCGCCTCGCCAACCTGGTCAGAGCCGGAAGGCAGCAGCCACAACGAGTCCCGCTTGGGTCGTTATCAATCTCTCACCCAAGCGCTTTTGCGAAGCAAAAGCGCGGTGGCCCGGCAGGGGCATCCACGGGATGCGCCCGAGAGGGCAAAGCCCCCAACATGCCCCATTCCCCACAAGTCACGTTACCCACAAGTAATTTAACCTATTGTTAAACAACAACAGTATCCCCCTAGGGCGTCTAGAGTTGCTGCGCGGCAAACGTGTCGCATTCACCCACAGCGCCCGTTTCGAATCCGCGTGCAAACCAACGCTCGCGCTGTGCTGATGTGCCATGCGTGAAGGTATGCGGCTGCGGAACACGGCCGGCCTGCTGTTGCAGATAATCATCTCCGATCTTTCGCGCAGCATTCAGCGCCTCTTCCAGATCACCCTTTTCCATCAACCCTCGCACGTTTGTGGCCCAGATGCCCGACAGGCAATCGGCCATCAACTCCAACCGTACCGTCAGAGCGTTTGCCTCTACCGTGCTGGATTGCTGACGCGCGGCATTGACCTTGGGCAAAATACCAAGCTGGTTCTGCACATGATGCGCAACTTCATGTGCAATCACATAGGCGGCAGCAAAATCGCCTCCTGCGCCCATGCGCTGACTCAGCATGTTGAAGAACTGCGTATCAAGGTATGCTTTGTTGTCAGCGGGACAGTAGAACGGGCCACTAGCGCCCGAGGCACCGCCGCAAGAGCTTTGTGTTACACCGCTGAAGACGACCAACTGCGGCGGCACATACGCGCGGCCCAACTGCTCCTGGAATATCTTGCTCCAGACGTCTTCTGTCGTGGCCAGCACCTGTGCCGAAAATTGCGTCGCACCACTGTCTTCTGCACTGACAGGCGCGCTTTGCTGGGTTTGCGGCGCACCACTTCCCTGCAACAGCGGCGAGACGTCAATACCGGTAAAATATCCAATCGCCAGAACGGCCAGAACACCAACCAAACCAAAGCCACCAGCCTTTCCCGCACGACGCCCACTTCCGCGCCGCACTTCCACATTCCGGCTCCGTCTGATTCCCTTAAGCCGCATGACAGCCCCCTTTGCATAATTTCGCCTATTGTCAGGCCAACCCGCACGCCACACAATAGTTCAATGAGTAGTAGCAATGAATTGGCAAAAGACCGTACCGACTGGGCCGAGGATCGCACGATACTGGCGAACGAACGGACTTTTGCCGGGTGGATGCGAACCGGCATGGCCGCTGTCGCGCTTGCCGTTGGGTTAAGGGCCGTGTTCGGTGAATTCGACCCCACATGGGTCGCAAAATCTATCGCCACAATCTTTATCGTACTGGCGGTTTATATCTTCTGGGCCGCACAAGACGCCGCCTGTATGACGCTCGGCCGCCTCACAGATAATGAAGCACATGCACAGCCTCGCAACCGGATGCGCATCCTGTCGGTGGTCTTTGCCTTTGGCGCTGTGGCAGTCGGCGGCATCCTCTGGGCGCTATAGGGCAGGTTTACGCGCCCCGCCGCTACGCATACCCTTAGACATCTCATCCGAATCCCCGCTGGAGACCGCATGTCCGACACCCCCGCCTACCGCGTCCTTGCCCGCAAATACCGGCCTGAAACCTTTGCCGATCTGGTGGGGCAGGATGCCATGGTGCGCACGCTGAAAAATGCGTTCGAAGCAGACCGCATCGCGCAGGCCTTTGTCATGACCGGCATTCGTGGCACGGGCAAAACCACCACGGCGCGGATCATTGCCAAAGGCATGAACTGTATCGGTCCGGATGGCACGGGCGGGCCCACAACAGAACCTTGCGGCGCGTGCGAACACTGTGTGGCGATCATGGAAGGCCGCCATGTCGACGTGATGGAGATGGACGCCGCCTCCAACACCGGTGTCGCCAACATCCGCGAAATCATCGATTCGGTGCATTACCGCGCGGCATCGGCCCGCTACAAAGTCTATATCATCGACGAAGTGCACATGCTGTCGACCGGTGCCTTCAACGCACTCCTGAAAACGCTGGAAGAGCCGCCCGAGCACGTCAAATTCATCTTCGCCACCACCGAAATCCGCAAGGTTCCTGTGACGGTCCTGTCGCGTTGCCAGCGCTTTGATCTGCGCCGGATCGAGCCCGAGGTGATGATCGCGCTGATGCGCAAGATCGCCAGTGCCGAAGGGGCCGAGATTGCCGAGGACGCGCTGGCGCTGATCACCCGCGCTGCCGAAGGGTCGGCGCGCGACGCCACATCCTTGCTGGATCAGGCGATCAGCCACGGCGCAGGCGAAACCACCGCCGATCAGGTCCGTGCCATGCTGGGGCTGGCAGATCGCGGCCGCGTCCTTGACCTTTTTGACATGATCCTGCGCGGCGATGCCGCCGGTGCGCTGACCGAACTTTCCGGCCAATACGCAGACGGTGCCGACCCGATGGCGGTGCTGCGCGATCTGGCCGAGATCACCCACTGGGTGTCGGTGGTCAAGATCACACCAGATGCCGCCGAAGACCCCACCATATCGCCCGAAGAACGCAGCCGCGGGTTGGAAATGGCCGAAAACCTGCCGATGCGGGTGCTGACCCGCTTGTGGCAGATGCTACTCAAGGCGCTGGACGAAGTTGCCGCGGCTCCCAACGCAATGATGGCCGCCGAGATGGCGATCATCCGCCTGACCCATGTGGCTGACCTGCCCAGCCCCGAAGAACTGGTGCGCAAGCTGAACAACACGACGCCGCCACCTGCGGCTGCATCCCCCTCCGGCGGTGGGTCTTCGGCAGGCCCATCCGGCGGCGCGCAGGCTGTGCAACAGGCGCAAAGCCGCATGGCAAGCGCACCGCAGCAGAACGGGCAGGCCACCGCCCTTGCGCAAGACCCCGACGCTGCCCTGGCGCGCTTTCCCACATTCGAGCATGTGGTCGAACTGATCCGCGCAAACCGCGATGTGAAGCTGCTGGTCGAGGTGGAGACCACCCTGCGCCTTGCCGCCTATCAGCCCGGTCGCATCGAATTCGTGCCCACCGAAAACGCCCCGCGCGATCTGGCACAGCGCCTCGGTCACCGGCTGCAAGGCTGGACCGGCAACCGCTGGGCTGTCACGGTGGTGAACGAAGGCGGGGCGAAAACCATCGCCGAGATTACCGATGCCAAGGCCATCGCACTGGAACAAGAGGCGCGGGATCACCCGCTGATGCAAGCCGTCCTCGCACAATTCCCCAAAGCGCGGATCACCGCAATTCGTACGCCCGAAGACATCGCCGCACAGGCAGTGGAAGAGGCGCTGCCGGAAGTGGAGGACGAATGGGATCCCTTCGAAGAGGAGTGATCCTCGCCACCATTCTGCCCGGCGCTGCCATGGCCGAGGTCTGCGACAAGGTCCGCCCCCTTTGGGGCGGTCCCGCACCCGCCACGCTCTGGGACGAATTCATCGGCTTGGCCGGTACACCCGTGTCCTTGGTTCTGATCCTCGCCTCCGCCCTCGCCTTTCGCTTTCGCAGTCAATGGGGAGGCCTCGCGGTTGTGGTGGGCTGGACGCTCTGGGTATCGATGGTCGCGTTTTACGGCGGCCATGACAGCATCCGCCAACAGGCTATATCCGAAGGATGCATCGGCTCACCCGCCTTGTTCATCGGCGCGGTGGCTGCAATATGTATCGCAATGATTATCTACACCACACCCCGGCAAGACCGGATGTCGTAAACACGAATAAGGAGAGAGCAATGCTCAAAGGACTAGGTGCGCTTGGCGATATGGCCGGCATGATGAAGAAAGCCCAGGAAATGCAGGGCAAGATGGCCCAGATGCAAGAGGAAATGGCCAATATCACGGTTGAAGGCGAAAGCGGTGCCGGACTGGTCAAAGCGACCTGCACCGCCAAGGGCGAATTGAAAGGTCTCGACATTGATCCGTCGATTTTCAACGGCGATGACAAGGAAGTCGTCGAAGACCTCATCCTTGCGGCAATCAAGGATGCACAGGCCAAGGCGACGGAACGCGCACAGGAAGAAATGTCAAAGCTGACCGAAGGCATGGGCCTGCCTGCGGACATGAAGCTGCCCTTCTGAATGCGTCTGCCACTTCAAAAGGCCACGGCGTGAGTTCGACCCGCGAGATCGACGCACTGATCGAGATGATGGCAAAGCTGCCGGGGCTTGGCCCCCGGTCGGCCCGCCGCGCGGTGCTGCATATGATCCGCAAGCGGGCACTATTGCTGACACCGCTTGCCGATCTGATGCAGACGGTCGCGGCCACCGCACGCGAATGCCTGAATTGCGGCAATGTCGGCACCACTGACGTCTGCGACATATGCACCTCTGAAAAACGCGCCAATGGCGAGCTTTGCGTGGTCGAGGATGTGGCAGACCTTTGGGCGATGGAACGGTCCGCGGTGTTTAAAGGTCGCTATCATGTGCTTGGTGGCACGTTGTCGGCGCTCGACGCCATTGGTCCGCAAGAGTTACGCATCCCGCGCCTGATGGATCGGATCAGCACAGAAAACGTCACCGAAGTGATCCTTGCGCTGAACGCAACCATTGATGGCCAGACAACAGCCCATTACATCGCCGATCAGCTGGACGGACAGGTCCGCCTGACATCACTGGCCCAAGGCGTGCCGATCGGCGGAGAGCTGGATTATCTGGACGACGGTACCATCACCGCCGCCATGCGGGCGCGCAAAGCGCTTTAATTTCACTTTGCTGTCTACAAATTAAGTGGCCGCCTGCTCCTCCCAAAGCAGACGGCCTGATCCCCCGCGACGCCAGCCGTTCACTTACGGTCGCATCCAGCGGCGGAATGGTATGCACGTTCAAGGATCTGTAGAGTTTTCCGGAAATCCGGCAACCGCGGTCTGTCTTCCGACTTCATCTCCCGGATCAATTGGCAGTTGAACTATGCGGCCATTTTATAGCATCCGTGATTTATCGCAAGAGACAGATCACGCCTGCGGCACGCCGTCACTCATCTTCCCAATCGCTGCCAATCGGCTCACGGTCGCGCTTGCGCTCTTCCACGATCATGCGCCGTGTCTCCATCTTTTCTTCTGCATCCGCCTCGCCGGGGTCCACCGCATTATCGTTTTCCCCTCCAAGAGCCAAAACGAACCACATCGGAAAATGATCTGATCCGACCTTGCCCAAACGGGTCATTTTAATCAGCCGGAAAGCCGGATCATGAAAAAGATGATCCAGCGGCCAGCGCATCCACGGCATCGTCGCGCTGAACGTGTTGTAAAAACCGCGCCCTACGCGCGGATCCAGCAAGCCGGACAAGCGCTGAAACCGCCGGGTGGTCGTGGACCAGGCCACATCGTTCAAATCCCCCGTGACGATCGACGGCAAGGGGTCCTTGGATGCTTCCAGCCCGATGATGGCAATTTCGCTGTCCCGTCCTTTGGTGTCATGATGTATCGTCGGCGGTTCGGGATGCACAACGTAAAGCCGGAATGCCTTGCCCGAGCGCAGGCGCACCTCGGTCCGGATAGAGGGCACATCCTGCACGATCAATTCGCGCACTTCCGGCCCGATCAAGCGCAACTTTGACATCACGCAGATGCCATAGCCATTGTCCTTGGGCACGTCGATCCAGTGATCGAACATGCCGCCCAAGTCGGCTTTCAGCGCGGCGATCCAATCGTCATCCACTTCGATGGCCATGACAATATCCGGCCCATTGCGTCGCACCATCTGGGTCAACGCGTCGTAGTTTCGGTTGGATTTTTTCACATTCACCGCAAGCATACTGACGTGTTTGTCACTATCTTCAGCCAATGCGCCGGAGGCACGGGTCGATTGCCGCGGCCACACAGGCGTGAACTTTACGATATATATCAATTGCATGCCGGCGAGCAGGGCAAATACCAAACCGCCAAAGCCCCAGAGCCAATCAGGACGTGCGAAATACGCCAGTCCCGCGAGACCCACCGACATCGCGAAAAACTGCTCCTTGGGAAAATCGAGGCTTCGGATAAAACCAACGGGCATTTTCGTGATCGGCAATACAGATGCGATGGTAAGCAGGACCACCATGGTCCAAAGCAGCACATCAAGAAATACGCTCATGGGGTAGGCTTTCCTTTATTCAGGGCCTTAACGCGCAAAAGGGGCGCAGGGTTCACCCCCACACCCCTTTTAACAATGAGTAAACCGCGCCACTCCCGGCGCAGCCTCATGTGATCAGGACGATTTATCATCCTCGTCATTTTCCTTTTCGCCGTCGGGCAAGGAAAAGAAACTGTCCGCGTCAGAATAATCGCTGGTGTCTTTCTCATCCTCTTCGACCATTTCATCGCCTGCAAGCGTGAAAGTCTCCAGACCTTCGATGGCCGTGGGAATTTTGGGCTCAGCCTCCATGCCGAGGCTCTGCTCTGTGCTGACCAACTTGCGGCGCTCATCATCGCTCATCACGTCACCGGCAGCTGCCTTTTTGGCGGCGGCTTTTTGCACGGCAGCGTCCAGTTCGGATTGTTTGCACAGGCCAAGGGCAACTGGGTCAATAGGCTGGATATTCGCGATGTTCCAATGCGTCCGCTCACGGATCGCCTGAATCGTTGGCTTGGTTGTACCCACCAGTTTGCCAATCTGACCATCGGTCAGTTCAGGGTGGAATTTCACCAGCCACAGAATGGATGCAGGCCGGTCCTGCCGCTTGCTGAGCGGCGTATAGCGTGGCCCGCGCCGTTTCTCTTCGCCCTGCGCAGCGGCGTTAAATTTCAGCTCCAGCTTATGCAGCGGGCTGTCTTGCGCTGCATCAATATCGGCCTGCGTCAGCTGGTTGTTGGCAATCGGGTCAAACCCTTTGACGCCCTGCGCGACATCACCATCAGCAATGCCCTGGACTTCCAACTCGTGCATGCCGACAAAATCGGCGATCTGCTTGAAACTGATGGTCGTATTATCGACCAGCCAAACCGCAGTCGCTTTGGCCATAATCGGTTTTGCCATGTTGATCTCTCCTTCAGAACACAACTTTCCCGTCGCCTGAAAAGGGCTGTCTCGGCGGGCCGAAACGGTTTCCATTGTCGGGGAACTTATCGGCCTTATACTGATGCAGAAATGATAAGGAAAGACCCAATGCGCAGGCTCTTCGGAGGCCTTACGGCCGCACTCATCGCCCTGTCCAGCACGTTGCATGCCGAAGGCGACCGCCCGGGCACCTTCGACTATTATGTTCTGGCGCTGAGCTGGTCGCCCAACTGGTGTCTGCGCGAAGGTGATGCCCGCAACTCACCGCAGTGCGATACGGGCACCGGCCACGGCTGGATCATGCACGGCCTCTGGCCTCAGTTTCACCGCGGATATCCATCCTTTTGCCAAACAGCCAAGCGCCCTCCGTCTCGCGGCATGACGGCGCAAATGGCCGATATCATGGGCACCAGCGGGCTGGCCTGGCATCAATGGAAAAAACACGGCACCTGCACAGGACTGTCCGCCACGGACTATTACACTCTGTCGCGCGAAGCCTACGCCCGTGTTGTGCGGCCGGAGATCTTCCGGCAATTGAAGCGTTCAGTCAATCTGCCAGCATCGGTCATCGAGGAAGCTTTTCTAAAGGCCAATCCGTCGATGGAAGCCGACGGCGTGACCATCACCTGCAACAACCGCCAGATACAAGAGGCGCGCATTTGCCTATCCAAAACACTGGAGCCGGTTCCCTGCGGGCAAGATGTTGTACGGGATTGCAGCCTCAAAGACGCGATTTTCAGCCCGATACGCTGAACTCGGACACTTGCACGGGTGGAAAGTGCGGACGGTATATAAGGCCAAAAAGAGAAAGGTCTTATTAACCAAAATCGGGTTTACTTTGTGAGCGGAGCAGGCTGCGGAGCCTATGTTCCGTGCCAAGGAGAGAGAGCCTTTGCGTTCTCGAAGGAAGAGAGGAGATACCAGGTATCCCCTCTCTTTTTGGCCTTATATACCGTCCGCACCATCAACCCGCTCAGGCCTCAGATGCTTCAGCGTTCCCGCCGCTACGGTCGAACAACAAGACGTGTCGCAGGCTTGCCTGCGTCCTTTGGATCAGCCGCCGATGCGCAAGACGATCTTGCCGATGTGGCCGCTGCTTTCCATACGCGTATGGGCATCTGCCGCGTCTTCCATCGCATATTCGCTATCCATAACCGGCGCGATCCGTCCGGCATCCAGCAAGGGCCAAACCGCTTCGCGCAATTCCTGGGCGATGCGGGCCTTTGCTAGATCGCTTTGCGGGCGCAAGGTGGACCCGGTCATCGTCAGCCGCCGGGTCATCAGCGTTGCGAAATTCACCTCTACCTTCGGGCCTTGAAGGAAAGCGATCTGCACCAGTCGGCCGTCTTCCGCGAGGGTCTGAATGTTCCGGGGGATATAGGCCCCCCCCACCATATCGAGGATCAGGTCCGCGCCGCCTTCGGCTTGCAGCACATCGACAAAATCCGAATCGCGGTAGTTGATTGCCGCTTCCGCCCCCAAATCAACGCAGGCCGCGCATTTGGCATCTGTGCCAGCCGTCACGAACACCCGTGCGCCGAACGCATGGCCCAATTGGATCGCGGTTGTTCCGATACCGGACGAACCGCCGTGCACCAAAAACCGCTCGCCTGCTTTCAAACCGCCACGCATGAAGACGTTGGACCAGACGGTAAAGAACGTCTCGGGCAGGCAGGCGGCTTCTTTCATACCCATGCCCTCTGGCACGGGCAAACAATGAGCCGCTGGTGTGGCGACATATTCAGCATAGCCACCGCCCGGCAGCAACGCACAGACCTTGTCACCCACGGCCAGATCAGACACGCCATCGCCAATCGCGACAACCTCGCCCGAAGCCTCAAGACCCGGCAGATCGCTCGCTGTCGGAGGCGGCGCATACATGCCCGCACGCTGGAGCGCATCCGGCCGGTTCACCCCGGCAAAGGCCACCTTGATCACCACCTGTCCGTGCTTTGGCTGTGGCATCGGCCGTTCGGTCAGCTGCAGCACATCCGGACCGCCCGCTTTGGTGATTTCAACAGCTTTCATCGTCTCGCTCATTTTTTTCTCCCATTCGTTATTGCCGTCAGCATAGGTTTCTGGCGCAGCGGATGCACCTTATCCGTCAGCTCTGTCGCGACAGCACGCTGCCGGGGCGCGCGCGCAAAAGACCGGCTGTGATCAATGCTGTCAGAACAACTTTGATCAAGTCACCGGGAATATAAACACCCAGAATGCCGATTGTTTCGAGCAACCCGCGTTGCAACACCAGCATAAAGCCGGCGATGCCAAAAATATAAAGCACGATAATACCACCGACGGCCGCCGCAACAGCTGCCGCAACCCCCACAGGCAAACGGCGCGTTTGCTCCATGATGTAGCCGGTGGTAAAGGCTGCGATAGGAAAGCCCACGATAAAGCCAACGGTCGGGGAGGCAAAAGCGCCCAAACCACCGCGCCCGCCAGCCAAGAGCGGCAGGCCCAGCGCGACAAGCACCACGAACAGCAATGCCGCCAGCCCGCCACGCGTAGCGCCCAGAACCGTACCGCAAAGCATGACACCAAGGCTTTGCGCCGAGATCGGCACGCCAGAGGCCAGCATAAGTGTTGGCATCAGGCCAAGCGCTGCGATCAGTGCAGCGAAGACAGCGATAAGGGCGATTTGGCGTTCCATGGGTCTTCCTTTAATTTTCTCTGGCCGCAGGAGTAGGCGAAGGATCGCGAGGCTTCAACGGCTAACCGTGAAGCGGGTCCCCTAAATGCCGCCGCGCGCGCGCAGGGCTTCGGCCACATGTTCGGCGTCGTCGATGGCGACCACTGCGAAGGGGATCAACACCCGCCAACCCGGCCGCCGCGCAGACCGGGCGTGCCATGCGAGCGTCAAAAGCCGCCCTTTTTCTGCAAGCACCGGGGCAAAACGGATCATCAGTGCTGCGGCCAGTTCGGCCCTGCGCACCGGAAAGCCAAGCCGCGCCAACGGTGCAAGCATCCAGCGCATCACCCCCATCATATCGCTCAGGCGGGTGGTCATTGTCACCAGATTGGCCAGCGCCACTGCCGACAGCATCCGCAACACAAGCGCAAGGCCACCCGCGAGATCCCCGATGACCGCATGCCAGACAATAATAAGCAGAACGAAAGGCCACAGAACCCGCAACCGCGCAGCTCCCGCCTTGGCAAACTGCACCCCCGGCAAGGCATAAAGCACCACCACTCCGCAAAGGATCAATGCTTGCAAGCCCAAAGACTGAACGGCGAAAAGCACAAGCGTCGCCCCGCACAGCAATGCAAGCTTGCGTCCGGCAGGCCAGTGGTGTGCCGCCGTTTCAACCGGCGAGGTGAGAGAGATCATCGCCGTCCCCGATCTGTGCCATCTGCGCTTCAAACGCTGCAAGCACCGGTTGGGCAGCACCATCTTGCACAACGGCACCGGCCTCAAGCCAGATCACCCGCTCATATTCTCGCAGCATCGCGGGGTCATGGGTGATCATCACCAAGGTCACCTCAAGCCCGTCCAGAATACGCTGCAACTGCCGCGTGGTCGGAATATCCAGCCCGGCAAAAGGTTCGTCCAGCACGATCACCGCGGGTGCCATCGCCAGCACCGACATCAGACAGACCAACTGCCGCTGGCCTTGTGACAACTGGTGGATCGCGGCCTTGGCCCAATGGGCCTTGCCAAACCGTACAAGAATGCCTTGCACCCCCGCAGCAACCTGCGCTTTGCCCTGCCCCATCTGCGTCAGGCCAAAGGCGATCTCTTCTTCCACGGTGGGAAATATGATCTGGTGATCCGGGTTCTGGAAAAGAATACCGACACTGCCCAAGGCTTTTTTGCGGTCTTTCGCCACATCCACGCCTGCGATGTGCACCTTGCCCGTGTCCGGTGCGATCAAACCGGACAGCAACCGCGCCATTGTGGTTTTTCCCGACCCGTTCCGCCCGACGATGCCGATACGCCGCGCGTCCGCCTGTAGGGAAAGCGGACCAAGCACCTGCTTGCCATCGGGGGCAAAGCTGACATCATTCAGTGCGATCAAAGGGGGAGGCGAGATGGTCATGCATCATCAGTCATTTGCGGCGATGATTGCTGACTAACAGGTCACCCCCCGATGTAAAGACGCGGGGGGTGGACGGCATCAAGTAGCAGACTAACTCCTCTCTATGCTTTTATTCGCTCTGTCCTTCATCGCCAATGTGTTGATTACGTTCATGCTGGCCTCTGCCATATCGCGCAATCATCCCGGCATGACAGAAGTCTACGGTCCGGACACTCCGGCGCGACGCATTCTGGCATGCGTTTACGCGGCCATTGGATTGGTCAGCCTATATGGTCTGGTACAGATGGGGCTGGGCAATACTGACATCGCCCGCGCCATTGGCTTTACGCTGTTTCCGCTGCAAATTCTGTACAAACTCGCAACGGCACCCGCTCTTTGGACCATGCATCCCGTTGTGCTTGCCAACCTGGGCGTCTCGGCTTTGCTCGCCCTCACCCTGATGCTGGCCCTTTAATCCCGCGGTGCGGTCCACGATCCGGGGAAATCCGTTTTGGGGAACCGTGTGGGGGCCTTGATCTTGCTTGCCAGCCAGTTTGGCCCGGCCATCAGCTTGCTCAGGGCCGGGTTGTCCCTGACCTGCGCCTTTAGCTTTTCGATTTGCATCACGTTATCGATGCGCCTGTCCAGAAAAGCCCAAGTCGCTGCATGGTCTTCACTGTTGTCGCCCAACCAATAGAGAACAGTGGCAGAATAGACCCCGCTAAGCGTGGCGCGCTTGGTGTACCAATTGACGTCATCCGAGGTGTCGCCCAGAGCCTGCCATATCTCGTCAGCCGTACCCCAGATCAGCTTGGCCCCGTCCGGTGCATATTGCGGCAGCGCAAAAAGCGTCGTGCCGCGCCGGACGGCTTCCTTGTCACCCGCCACCTCAAGCCGCAGGCGCACGGCCCGTGCGATCCGGTCACGAAACCGCATCTCTTTCAGGTCTTCAGCCTTGAGCGCAGCCAGCATCTGCGCATCGCCCCTTTTATGATAGGCCACCGCCAGATCGACCGCACCGCGCGGGCATATCGCACGCGCAACGGTCGGCTCTACATCGCTGTCGCGGATGGCCGCATTGAACGTCGCTTCCGACCACCCGTCGAAGGGAACGTTCAGCAAGGCGGCATCAAGTAACTGCGCTTTGGGATCAGACATATTTTGCTCCTGTCGCTACTGTCGAGAGACTCGACAAACTATTCTAACCTTGATATAGGCCGATTTCCTGCAAATCATTGCAACTTTATCCAGAAAGGTGGTGACAACCACATGCAGGTTAGTGTTCGCGACAACAATGTCGATCAGGCCCTTCGGGCTCTGAAGAAAAAGCTCCAGCGCGAAGGCGTTTTCCGTGAAATGAAGCTCAAGCAACATTTCGAGAAGCCGTCCGAGAAAAAAGCGCGCGAGAAAGCAGAAGCGATCCGCCGTGCCCGCAAACTGGCGCGTAAGAAATTGCAGCGCGAAGGCATGATGTAAATCATCCTTTGTGATTGCCGAGACTCAGAACCCCCGCTCCGTCAGGTTGCGGGGGTTTTTCTTTTCTACCATCCATCACAGAGCAGCACGACCATCTGCACATCACAAGCAGTCGGGGTTTAAGCCGCCTTGTGTCTGGCATCAAATCTCCCTGCATAAGGGGTGTGCTGCGGCTTGCGGTGTTGCCCCTACATCCCCGCGATTGAACCAACCCTGCCATCAGGGCAGGCCCCCGCCCGTCCTAAACCGGCAAGGCTGTTGTCTTGCATACTGTCCGCAGGGCAAAGCTTGATTGCATCCCCTGCACACCGGGCAAACGCGCCAGATACTGCCTGTGAATGCGCGCAAAGTCCTCGGTATCTTGCGCCACGACTTTGAGCAGATAGTCCGCCGACCCGGCCATCAGATGACATTCCAGCACATCAGGGATACGCGCCACCGACCGCTCGAAGGCATCCAGTACCTCATCCGCCTGACCGCTCAGTGTGATCTCCACAAAAACTGTTGTGGGCACCCCCAGCTTGCGCGGGTCAACGAGTGCCACATAGCCCCCGATATAGCCGTCCTTCTCCATCCGTTGTACACGGCGGTGGCAGGCCGAGGGCGACAGATGCACATCATCGGACAGTTCCGCATTGGACAGCCTTCCGTTGCGTTGCAGCGCACGTAGTATGCGGCGATCGATTTCATCCAAGCTCATCTGTGCACTCCTATCGCGCCTGCACCAATCTTTGAGCGATATTATTGCGTCAGGCGGGGTCAACACCAATAAAATTCGTCCCGCTTTGCAGGTCAAACGCTTTATGCATCTGCCAAACGTCAACCCAAGGACAACACCATGAAAATAGGCTGCCCAAAAGAGATCAAACCACAGGAATTTCGCGTAGGCGTCACACCCAGCGCGGCACTTGAGGCCGTGAACGCGGGTCATCAGGTGATTATTGAACGGAATGCAGGCATTGGTGCCGGCTTTGACGATGCGCAATATACCGCAGCGGGCGCGACAATCATCGACACCGCCGAAGAAGTCTTTGCCAGCGCGGACATGATCGTCAAGGTCAAGGAACCCCAGCCCGGCGAGCGCAAGATGTTGCGCGAGGGGCAAGTGCTGTTCACCTATCTGCACCTTGCGCCTGACCCCGACCAAACCCGCGACCTGATGCAAAGCGGCTGTACCGCAATTGCCTACGAAACCGTGACCGACCGCATGGGCGGCCTTCCACTGCTGGCCCCCATGTCCGAAGTTGCAGGCCGTTTAGCCCCGCAAGTCGGCGCATGGACCTTGCAAAAAGCGAACGGCGGGCGCGGTGTGCTGATGGGTGGCGTGCCGGGCGTTGGGCCTGCGACTGTGATGGTCATCGGTGGTGGGGTTGTCGGCACCCATGCTGCCCGAATCGCTGCCGGTATGGGCGCAGATGTCACCGTACTTGACCGTTCCTTGCCACGGATGCGCTATCTTGATGACATCTACGGCGGCGTGTTCAAAACTCGTTATGCCTCTGCCGCGAACACCATCGAACTGGCCCGCGAGGCGGATATGATCATCGGTGCCGTTCTGATCCCCGGCGCTGCGGCTCCCAAACTTATCAGCCGCGCGCAGTTAAGCGAACTTAAACCCGGCGCAGTGCTGGTGGACGTCGCCATTGACCAAGGCGGCTGTTTCGAGACGTCTAAAGCCACCACCCATCAGAACCCGATCTATGAAGTGGACGGGATCATGCACTATTGCGTGGCCAATATGCCGGGCGCGGTCGCACGCACGTCAACCATCGCGCTGGGCAACGCCACCATGCCCTTTATGCTCGATCTGGCGAACAAAGGCTGGCGGCAGGCTTGCACAGATGATGCCCATTTGCTGAACGGGCTAAATGTTCATGCAGGTCAAGTGACGTATGACGCCGTCGGCAAGGCGCTTGGCATAGATGTGCTTGCCCCCGAGCAGGCTCTCAAGGCCTGATCCTGAAATGCCGGTGTCGCGCGACCGTGCGGCACCCGATCAGATCACCAGCGCGGCCGACGGCTTGGCCTTATGCTCCGGCTCTACATGGATGGTGACGGTGCAATGGTCGATCCCGTCGCGCAGCGCGGCTTCCACCCGGTCACAGATCACATGCGCGTCGAACACGGTCATGTCCTCCGGCACCACCAGATGAAATTCGATGAACGTCGCCGCTCCAGCATGACGCGCCCTCAGATCATGCGCCTCGATGGCCCCTTTCGCGCTATCCAGCACCAGTGCCCTCATCTTCTCCAGATCCATCTCCGGCACCGATTCGTCCATCAGCCCGCCTACCGATCCGCGAATGACGATCCAGCCGGACCACAACACGTTGACCGCGACCATCGCCGCCAACACCGGATCAAGCCAGAGCCAGCCCGTCAGCACTGCCGCCGCTACGCCGATGGTCACGCCGACCGATGACACCACATCCGACATCAGATGCCGCCCGTCCGCGGCCAAGGCAGGTGACGTATGTTCACGCCCGGCCCGCAGCAGGACAAAGGCCCAGACGCCGTTGATGATCGACGCAATCAGGTTGATCGCCAGCCCCGCAAACGGAGCATCCAGTGGCTGCGGGTTCAGCAGTCCCAGAACCGAGGACCGCATGATCAGCACCGCCGCCAGAACAATCAGAACCCCTTCCAGCACAGCGCTGACATATTCCGCCTTGTGATGCCCGAAGGGGTGTTTGTCGTCCGCAGGGCGGTGCGCCACCCGCAGCGCAACCAACGCAGCCGTAGCCGTCGCCACGTTGACAATGCTTTCCAGCGCATCGGAAAACAGCGCGATTGATCCCGTGACCCACCAGGCTAGCGTTTTTATCGCCAGAACCGTCAGGCCGACGCCGATGCTGGCTTTTGCGATGCGCAGTGCGCTGGTCATGCGGTGGATCCTCGCGTCAGGCGGGGGTCTAGAACGAAAAAAGGCGGGAATAAACCCCGCCTTTCCCCTCGTTTATCTGCTCGATTATTTTTTGAGAGAATCGCGGATTTCCAACAGTACGTCCAGCTCGGATGGGCCAGTCTCCACTTCGGGTGCCACTTCGTCCGGCTTTTCCGCAGCTGCCTTGAGACGGTTCACGAATTTCACCAGCATGAACACGACAAAGGCGATGATCAGGAAGTTGATACAGGCGGTGATAAAGGCTCCGTAAGCAAAGATCGCCGCCCCGCTCTCGCGTGCAGGCTCAAGCCCGACACCAGCAGGCACATCGCCCGACAAAACCAAATACATAGAGGTGAAATCAACACCACCCAGAACCAGACCAATCAGTGGGTTGATCAGGTCACCGACCAGCGACGTCACGATCGCTGTAAACGCCGCACCGATGATGATACCCACAGCAAGGTCCATCACATTGCCCTTGGCAATAAAATCCTTAAATTCTTGAATCATTCTTCTGTCCCTTTGGTTGCGCGTCCAGCTACCATTTTTTTGCGCCAGATCGTCGATGCTAAGCAATTAACACATCGCGACGCATGGTGAAGACTGTTTTTAGGGGGAAAGGAGTCTAAGTTCCGTCATATAACGCAGTAGGAGCAGCAGATGGCCGACTTATCCGCATTCCCGATCACCAACCGGTGGCCCGCGCAGAATTCCGATGTTCTGCAACTCTATTCCTTTCCAACGCCCAATGGCGTGAAGGTATCTATCGCCTTGGAAGAGATGGGCATTCCCTATGAGGCGCACAAAGTCACCCTGTCGGATGCAGATGTGAAAAGCCCGGAATTCCTGTCGCTGAACCCCAACAACAAGATTCCCGCGATCATTGACCCCAATGGGCCGGACGATGCGCCCCTTGGCCTGTTCGAATCCGGTGCGATCCTGATCTATCTCGCTGAGAAATCAGGCAAGTTCATCGGAAGCACCGCGAGCGAGAAAGCCCAGATCATCCAGTGGCTGATGTTCCAGATGGGGGGCTTGGGCCCGATGTTTGGCCAGCTTGGGTTTTTCTACAAATTCGCCGGCTCAAACTGGGAAGACAAGCGCCCGCAAGAACGCTATATCGCCGAGGCCAAGCGGCTTCTGGCCGTGCTGAACCTTGAACTGGCGGGCAAAGACTGGGTCGCGGGGGAATATTCGATCGCGGATATGGCCATCGCCCCCTGGCTTCGCTCGCTCGATTTCTACGGTGCCAAAGAGGCGGTCGGTTGGGAAGACAACCGCAATTTGGTGGACTATCTGGAGCGTTTCACCGCCCGTCCTGCGGTGCAGACCGGTCTGGTCACCCCACCGCGCGACTAAGGCGCACCCTAGCCCGGCAAACTGCCCGTCAAAACATAGCGCAGAATCTGCACCACCTGTGCAGGCTCTGACGCGACGGCCAGCGCGGCGGCATCCACTTCTTTCAGCGCATGGGCATGATCGGGGCCGTGCAGGATGATCAACGACTTGCCAAGGGCCGCCGCATAGCCCGCATCAAAAGCGGCGTTCCACTGTTTGTATTGGTCGCCAAATCGTACGACGACCACATCCGCATCCTCAATCCCCTTGCGTGTGCGGATCGCATTCATCTGCGCCCCTTTGCGGTCATGCCAGAACTTGTCCGGTTCGGCCCCAAGGATGGTCACACCACAATCATCGCTTGCCGCATGATCGGTAACGGGGCTGTTGAACGACACGTCCAACCCTTTGGCCCCTTCCACAATCTGTTCGCGCCAATCGGTATGAATTTCTCCCGACAGATAAACCTTAAGCATGTTCAAACCCTTCTTTTCTATCATCGTCCCGGCACATAGCCCGCTAAACCCGCCGCGCCACGACATAGCGTGACATCGCCGGATAATTGCCCGCCTCGACAATCTCGAATCCCGCCTCGGTGATCATTCGGTCCACATCGGCGTTCGTCAGGCAATGCACCAACGGGGCCTTCCCGATAAGCTGCATCACCGGAATGATGGCGCGGATGGCAAAGCGTTTCAGGCCGATGGACGGCTCCGCTAGACAAGGCGTTTTCGAGATGAAATATCCACCGGGGGCAAGCTGCTTGTGTATCGCGGCAAACAGCGTCTTGGGGTCATCCGTCAGATGGAAGATATTAAACCCCATCACCACATCGAAAGGCGCATCAAGAGCCACAGCTTCCTCGGCCGACATGACCTGAAACGTGGCATTCTCGGACCGTTGATCCGCTGCCTTGTCCTTAGCGATTTCGATCATCGCGGGCGATACATCCGTGCCGGTGATCGACTGCACATTTGCAGCCAGCGCCAAAGCCGTCGATCCGGTCCCGCAGCCGATCTCGAGCACACGGTCTGATGCGTTCAAAAAACTACGCGTGCGGCCCAGCGTGTATTCATAGGCTTCCGTATTACGGATCTTCGCCTGAGCGTATTTCGCAGCGTGCTTGTCCCAGAAACCGGCGGCATCAATCATGGATCGTCTCCTTCTTGTGCCACCGGTGCGGCCCCTATCCCCGCAGGGTACCGCCAGTCGCTTTGGTCACTTTCTCAACCACCTTGGCCCCGACAGCCTCGATGTCCTTGTCTTTCAGCGTCTCGCCCACGGGCTGCATCCGGACTGTAATCGCAAGGGATTTCTTGCCCTCGCCAAGGCTGCCACCGATGAATTCGTCAAAGATGCACACATCTTCGATCAGCGCCTTGTCCGCACCCATCGCGGCATTGACCAGCGTCAGCGCCTCGACCTGTGCATCAACAACAAAGGCGAAGTCCCGCTCGACCGCTTGCAAATCGCTGATCTTGAGTGCCGGGCGTGTGGCCCCCGACTTGCGTGGCAAAGGCACCGCATCCGGCCAGAGGGAAAAAGCCATCGCTGGCCCTTTCACGTCCATCGCCGCAAGGATTTTCGGGTGCACTTCACCGAAAATGCCCAGCACCTTTTTCGGCCCCAGACAGATTTTGCCATGCCGCCCCGGATGCCAGCCGTCATCCGCATCGCGCAGGATCTGTACCTTGGCAGGTGCGCCCATTGCGGCCAACACGGCTTCGGCGTCGGCCTTGACGTCATAGACATCGACCGCACGCGACGCGCCGTGCACGTCTTTTGGCCCCGTCCGTCCAGTCAACAATCCACTGACCAGCGTCTGCTGCTCGCCCGGTTCACCACCGCTAAAGGCCGGTCCGACCTCGAACAGCGCCATATCGGCAAAGCCCCGCGCCTGATTGCGCGCCGCTGCTTGCAACAGACCGGGCAAGAGCGCGGGCCGCATATGGCTCATCTCGGCGCTGATGGGGTTTTCCAACCGGGTCGCATCGGTGCCACCGCCAAACAGCGCCGCAGAAGCCTGATCAATGAAACTGTAGGTCACACATTCGTTGTAGCCCAGCGCCGCAACTGCACGCCGCGCTGCTGTGATCCGCCGCTGCGCTGGCGACAGGATGGGCCGTGGCACCCCCGTCGTCAAACGAGGCAACGGCACGCCTTCCAGCTTGGTCAGCGATGCAATCCGCGCGACTTCCTCCACGAGATCGGCGCTGCCCTGCACATCGGGCCGCCAGCTTGGCACATGGGCCATATCGCCTTCGATGGTGAAGCCAAGCGCCGTCAGCGTCTCGCGCTGGGTGTCCGCCGGGATACTCATGCCCACCAGTGACTGCACTCGATCCGTATCGAGCTTGTAAGCGCGGGATGTGTCCGGAATCGCGCCCGCAACCACCACTTCTGACGCTTCACCGCCCGCATGGTCCAAAATCATCCGCGTGGCATGTTCGATCCCGTGCGGCGTCCACGCCGGATCAATGCCTCGCTCGAACCGGTACCGCGCATCCGAATTGATCTTGAGCGCGCGGCCCGTATAGGCCGTGCGCACCGGATCGAAATAGGCCGCCTCGACAAACACATTCGTCGTTTCCGCCGTACAGCCGGAGGCAAGCCCGCCCATAACACCCGCGATGCTCTCGACACCATTGGCATCTGAGATCAGCGTCATGCCTTCGTCAAACGTATACTCTTTATCATCCAGCGCCATCAGCGTCTCACCACCTTTGGCGCGGTGGATGCGCAGGGCATCGCCCGCAACCTTGTCCGCGTCAAAAACGTGCAAAGGGCGGTTGCGGTCATAGGTGAAGAAGTTCGTTACATCGACAAGGAAGGAAATCGGCCGCAACCCGATGGCCCGCAACGCATCCTGCAACCACGCAGGTGACGGCCCGTTCTTCACGCCCTTGATGACGCGTCCGTAGAACACCGGGCACTGCTCCAGCGTATCATCGTCAATGCTCACCGAAATCGGACATGAGAATGTGCCCTGAACCGGCTCGACATCCCGCGCTTTCAGCGTGCCCAGCCCCCGTGCGGCCAGATCACGCGCAATGCCGCGCACGCCCAGCGCATCGGGGCGGTTCGGTGTGATCGCAATCTCGATCACCGGATCGACCTTTGCCGGATCATTTGCAGCGAGCCAATCGACAAAGGACTGCCCCACCTCGCCCGACGGCAACTCAATGATCCCGTCATGCTCTTCCGACAGCTCCATCTCGCGCTCGGAGGCCATCATACCAAAACTCTCGACACCACGAATTTTGCCTACGCCGATGGTCGTATCGATCCCCGGGACATAGACGCCCGGCTTCGCAACAACCACGGTGATGCCCGCCCGCGCATTGGGCGCACCACAGATGATCTGCATCACGCCCTCATCCGTCTCGACCTGACAGACGTTCAGACGGTCCGCATCGGGATGTTTCTCCGCAGACTTCACATAGCCAATGGTAAAATCGCGCAGCTTCGCCCCGCGATCCTCAACCCCTTCGACCTCAAGGCCAAGATCGGTCAGCGTCTCGCAAATCTCCTCGACAGAGGCCTGCGTGTCCAAATGGTCTTTGAGCCAAGACAGCGTGAATTTCATGGGTCATCCCTCGTGCATATGCTTGAGGGCTTCGGTATCGCCAAATGCGCTGGGTTTCAACGTGATTTGCCGCGCGGGTCGCGGGTCGCCCAGCGGACAATTCAAGCAACCCTGCGGTAGACCGACCCGTCGGGACTACCGATCCCGCTTGGCAAGCGTTTGATACTCTTTCATCCGGTACAGCCGGATTTCGCGCCACAGCTTCAGTGTTGGTTTGAGGGCAAACAAAATGGACCCCACGAGGAACAACCAAGTGCCGAAGGTGACCCACTGATCGAAAAAGAACATGATGGAGCCGATGATGAACAGCGTTGCTGCTCCAAAGTCAGCGAGGGTGTGCAGCAGTTCAAAGACAGCAAAAAGCTGTTTGGCCTCTTCGGTCGATTGCCGTGTCTCGTGTCGGAACAGCTGCATCAAGCGACCGCCGCTACCTACTCAACCCACCGTGCAAATTCGGCTGATCCAAACTCGCGAACCCATAATGCCGCAACCAGCGCAGATCACTATCAAAGAACGCCCGCAAATCCGGCACGCCGTATTTCAGCATCGCGATCCGGTCGATCCCCATGCCGAAAGCAAACCCCTGCCAGACATCCGGGTCGATCCCGCCCGCCGCCAGCACCTTGGGGTGCACCATGCCGGAGCCGAGGACTTCCATCCAGCCGTCGCCTTCACCGATCCGCAACTGCCCGTCGACCCATGAACACTGGATATCGACCTCTGCCGACGGCTCCGTGAACGGGAAGTGGGAGGCGCGGAAGCGGGTTTTGATCCCGTCAATCTCGAAGAACGCGCTGAAAAACTCCTCAAGCGTCCACTTCAGGTTCGCCATGGAGATGTCTTTGTCGATCGCCAGCCCCTCGACCTGATGGAACATCGGCGTATGCGTCTGGTCATAGTCAGCGCGGTACACCCCACCCGGACAGATGATGCGCAGCGGCGCGCCCTCTTTCTCCATCGTGCGGATCTGCACCGGCGATGTATGGGTGCGTAGCACATGCGGCGGGCGGTCGTCGCCTTCCGCGCGCGCCATGTAAAACGTGTCCATCTCGGCACGCGCGGGGTGGTGGCCGGGGATGTTCAACGCGTCAAAGTTGTACCAGTCGGTATCAATTCGCGGCCCTTCGGCAACGGAAAACCCCATCTCAGCAAAGATTGCGGTCAATTCTTCTGTGACCTGAGACACCGGATGGATCGAGCCCACCCGCTGCGCGCGCACGGGCAGCGTCACGTCCAGCCATTCGGACCGCAAACGCTCGTCCAAGGCCGCGTCACCCAGGGCCGCTTTCTTGGCCGCCAGCGCCGAGTTGATCTCGTCTTTCAGCGCGTTCAGCGCGGGCCCGGCGACCTGCCGTTCCTCGGGTGTCATCTTGCCCAACTCGCGCATTTTCAGCGCGACTTCACCCTTTTTGCCAACGGCAGCCAACCGGATGTCTTCCAACACCGACTCGTCACCGGCATCTGCAATCTGGCTCAGGTATTTTTGCTTGAGATCGTCCATCGGGCACCTTCGAAATACGTCTGACCTCTGCTACTTGGCACCCCTTTGAAATGCAACCCACCCCCCTTGTGCGATTTCGCTGCCGCGACATGCCGGATTCTGCGGAAAAAGTCGGTTTCCCTAGGCCTCGAGGGTTGGCGTCCTACCATATTGAGTAGTACGCTGCATCCCACCCGCAATATTTCGCGGGCCCATCAAGGAGCCGCCATGCCACCAGTGATGTATTCACATCGCCTAAAGACCGTCTTGCAGCACAGCATGCGCGAATTGGGGCTGACCTTATCCATGACGGACGAGAATAGCGCGCTGTCGCTGGGCGAGAACGAAGCGATGATCGGGGAAACCGCAGCGCTGATGGGCATCAACGTACAGATCGAACTGACCGACAGCGGGACGTTCGTGACATTCTATTCCTGAGCCAAGGATCGGAGGGGCATCATGCGCCGAGCGGACAAATCCCAGCACGCCGAGATCAACCGTTTACGCGGAGTGGGTCTGTCTTTGGCACAGGCCAACCGCGTTGCGCAAAATAGGCGGGGCGGTAACGGGCCGCTGGTTCTGGCCACGGGCGTCGGCATGGCGCTGACCGGTGCGATTGCTGTTTTCGCACTTGGGTTGTCCACACCCCAAACCATACCGGCTCAAACAGCTAAGATTGCGCAGAGCGGGCAGACCGCGATGCTCAATATAGAGTCGGACGTCCCCCATGCACTGCCTCAGACGCTCGCCACACCTCCCTCACCAGACGCCTTCGCTGTGATAGAAACTGACGCATTGGCCCCCGAAGAAGCGACCAGGGTGCGCGATGCACTCCTTGCTGCGCGCGGGGACGTCGATATGACTTCGAGCGCGGATACCGTGACCCGCAATCAGCCTGCCCTGCTTGCGCAGCAGCAGGATTGTGTTGCGGAACTGGATGCATTCCTTGGTCCGCGCTTCGTGCAATTCAATCTGGGCCAGACCCGCATTTCATCCGACAATGCAGTGTTGCTGGAAGAGGTCAGCGCACGGATCATCGGATGCAAGCAGGCCTATGTGATGATCGCGGGGCATGCTGATGCGGTCGGGGATGACTTGACGAACCTTGCGCTCAGCTGGGAACGGGCCGACCGTACGCTGGCGCATTTAGTTGAGCTGGGTGTCGACCTCGCCGCAATCGAAGCGGTTGGATACGGCGCGCGCGCGCCTGTATCACAAGGGTCAGACGAAGATCTGGGCACCGACCGCCGCGTCGATTTCCGCGTGATGACACGGCGGGAGCCGCGCGAATGAACATCACCCAGTTGCAGATCCTGATTGTGGCATTGGCGATGCTAGCTGCGGGAGCCTTGGGCTGGGTGTTCGGTCGCCAGCGCATGCAGCAGGAAACCGATATGCAGATGCCGATGATGGCCGCTGAAATCAGCAAGATGCGCCGTCGCGCCAGCGGGGCAAAAGCGCGCGAAGAAGCTGCTGAAAACCGCCTTTCAACAGAGCGTCGCAGACTGCGCCGCCGTGCCTGAGGCGCGCACAGCGCCCTCGGGTAGTCAGGTTTGGTCGATGGTCACACGCGGGGCCAATTCAACCGACAGATCCTGCAACACGTCCAGCAGGCTTTCCACGTTGATCGTTTCGGGGTTCACATCATCGGTCGCAAAATAGCGCAAATAGATCTGCCGCGTCCGGTCATCCATTCGCTGATGCAAACCCATCGACCATGTCGGAAACATCCGCTCGCGCACGTCGGAGCATGACAGAAGAATGATATTGCTGTGCCGGCTGTCCCGCGCAATCCTGTGATAGAGCGCTGAAACCTCGACCCGACCACCTTCGAGAACCTGCAGAAAATGGTCACCGTTATAATGCAGCAGGCCCGATACATTCAGTCGCCCGTTGTTGCGTTGGCATGTCTCGATCAGATGATCCACATCCAGCGCTTCGGACGGATTTCGTTGGCTGTAATAGACGAGGCGCGTCAAGTTCATGTGTTCTACTGGCCAATATCTACTACATCTGGTTTGAGGCAGTATCGACAGCAGATCAAGGCAAAAGGCCATCGCAATAGGCGCAGAAGAGGTGCTTTTCGCCAGCGCTTGCCCGAAGATGCCCATGCTGTCAGAGCGATAGAAACTGCCCCGCGACAGCGCGCCCTTCCTGAGCCATGCAAAGGCATCGCGAGGGCCGTGATGCTGTCGCGCCGCCACATTGCATAAAACGAAAAAAGCCGCCCCCGGAGGAGCGGCTTTTCCAAATCTCTGACATCTGTCGCTTACGCGGCCAGCGCGTCCTGTGCTGTCTTCACGATCGCACCGAATGCTTCGGGCTCGTGCACTGCCAGATCGGCCAGAACCTTACGGTCCACTTCAATGCCGGCAAGGTTCAGACCATTGATGAAACGGCTGTATGTCAGCGCCTCGTCATGCGAGCGAACCGCAGCGTTGATCCGCTGGATCCACAGAGCGCGGAAGTTGCGCTTGCGATTCTTGCGGTCACGGGTTGCGTACTGGTTGGCCTTGTCGACCGCCTGTGTGGCGACCTTAAAGACGTTTTTACGACGACCGTAATAACCTTTGGCGGCTTTGACGATTTTCTTGTGACGGGCGTGGGTGACTGTCCCACCTTTTACTCGGGCCATGCTAGGTCTCCTCTATCAGCGATCGTAGGGCATGAAGCCCTTGATGATCTTTGCATCTGGCTCAGACAGTGCTGTCGTGCCGCGTGCGTTACGGATGAACTTTTTGGTCCGTTTGATCATGCCATGCTGTTTACCAGCCTGACCCGCGATGACCTTGCCGGTCGCCGAGATCTTGAAGCGCTTTTTGGCGCTCGATTTCGTCTTCATCTTGGGCATTTCCATCTCCGTATACTTGAGTTCGGTTTACGCACGACTCGGCATGCCACTTTGGCCGGCCGCGCGGGGTTGAGTGCTGGCGTATAGGGTGATGATCCTGCTTTGGCAAGAGCGTTTGGCCCATGCGAGCATACTGCCTTGCATCAGCGGCGAACCTAACCGACGCTAGCCTTCTATGCCCGGACTAAGGACACGATTTTTATAATGGATGCAACGCTGAAGAAACACATTATCGCGCTGGAACGGCAGGTGTGGAACGCGCTGGTTTCCGGCGACAAGGCGGCGGATCACGCGCTTTTAGCTGATGATTTTCTGGGCGTCTATGGCGATGGCTTTGCTGGTAAATCCGATCATACCGGACAGTTGGAGACCGGTCCGACGGTAATGGACTATAACCTTGCCGACTTCAGACTGCGCCCGTTGGGCGAGGACCATGTGCTGCTAAGCTATCGCGCCACGTTCAGGCGGTGCGGCGCTTCGGCCAGTGAAGTGATGTTTGTTTCGTCCGTCTGGCAGTGGCAAAACAGCACTTGGGTCAATATCTTTAGTCAGGATACCGCCCGGATCTAGGGCATATACCGCGCCACAACCGATACAAAGACATCCGGCACCTGATCAAGCGCGTAGCCGCCGGACTTGGTTTGCACCGCGTAGAGGATGAGCCCCCCACCAATTAAAACAGTCAATGCCGATGCACGCGGCGCACGCCTGTCTGACAGGGCGGACAGAATTGAGGGCACCGAAAATGCCGCAATGACCAGTCCAAGACTTAGCGCCAGATCAGGATCCATTTTTGCTCTCCGCCACAACTCAAAGGATACTACTCCGGATCAGCGGCATAAATCAAACGTTCGTCGCAAGGGGCCACACGCAAGATATTGGTGCTACCTGGCACGTTGAAAGGCACACCAGCCGTGACCACAACATGATCCCTTTCTTCGGCAAAGCCTTCGCCCCGCGCCGCACGCACCGCCGACACAACCGCCTGCTTAAAGCGATCGACGCTGCCGGTTATCACGCAATTCACCCCCCAGCTTAGGGCCAGCCGACGCGCCGTGCCGACAAGCGGCGTCATCGCAATGACAGGCACCCGTGGGCGCTCACGCGCCGTCAATAGAGCGGTGGTGCCACTTTGCGTGAAACAACAGATCGCCTTGATGTCCGTCGTTTCGGCAATCTCGCGCGCGGCGGAAACGATGCCATCGGCCACAGTCATGCGATCCGCATTGCGGGAGGCTTCGATGATCTCGGTATAGGTTGGGTCCAGCTCGACCTCCTGCGCCACGTTATCCATTGTCGTGACCGCTTCGATGGGAAAGCTGCCCGCCGCGGATTCAGCACTGAGCATCACCGCATCGGCGCCCTCATAGATCGCTGTCGCCACGTCCGACACTTCGGCACGGGTGGGCATCGGGCTTTCGATCATCGACTCAAGCATCTGTGTGGCCACGATCACCGGCTTGGCGGCTGCACGACACTTGCGCACCAGACGCTTTTGAATGGGCGGCACATTCTGTACCGGCAGCTCCACCCCCAAATCGCCGCGTGCGACCATGATTCCATCGCTGACCGCCAAAATATCGTCGAACCGGTCCACTGCTGACGGCTTTTCGATTTTGGACAACAGCGCGGCACGGCCCATGGCCAGTTCGCGCGCTTCGGTCACATCTTCGGGCCGCTGCACAAAACTCAGCGCCAACCAATCGACACCCAGATTGCAAACAAACTCCAAATCGGCGCGATCCTTTTCGGACAGCGCGGCCAGCGGCAGCACCACGTCAGGCACGTTCACGCCCTTGCGATTCGAAATCACCCCGCCAATGACGACCTCGCAATCGGCAAAGTCGGGACCGCAGGCCAGCACCCTCAGCCGGATCTTGCCATCATTGACCAACAAGCTGGCACCCGGTTTCAGTGCGGCGAAAATCTCCGGGTGCGGCAGGCAAACGCGGCTCGCGTCCCCTTCGGCCTCATCCAGATCAAGCCGGAATTTTGCGCCCACGACCAATTGCTCACTATCGCCGGAAAAGACACCCACGCGCAGCTTGGGCCCCTGTAGATCCGCCAGAATGCCGATGGTGCTGTTCAGGTTCTGCTCCACCTCGCGGATGATGCGGTGCTTTTCACTGATCTCGGCATGGCTGCCGTGGCTCATGTTCAGACGAAACACATCGGCCCCGGCCTTGTGCAACGCCTCGATCATCTCGTAGCTGTCCGAAGCAGGCCCCAAGGTGGCCACGATTTTTACATTGCGCAGGCGTCTCATGCTTTGTTTCCCCTATCCGTCGGTCGAGCATATCGGCTTATGTTAGCGATAACATGAACTCGTTACTGCTATATCACACGCAGATGCCTGTCAAAGATTTCACATTTATGAAGGCCCGGCCAGACTTGATTGCGCAGCGATCCGCTTGACAGCCCGCCTTGGCAGATCCAGCTTTGAACCAAAGGAGATATCCATGCCCACTCAACAAGAAGTCGAACTGCAGGCCGCCGCCTTTCGCCGGTTGCAACAGCACCTGATGCAGGACCGGACCGATGTGCAAAACATCGACATGATGAACCTTGCCGGCTTTTGCCGGAACTGCCTGTCACGCTGGTACCAGGAAGCGGCCAACGAGCGGGGCATCGAGATGGGCAAGGAAGAAGCACGCGAACTGTTCTATGGCATGACGATGGAAGAGTGGAAGTCGACCTACCAGACAGAGGCCAAACCCGACCAGCAGGAGGCCTTCAAGACCGCCTTTGCCGAGAACGTTTCAAAAGAATAACGCCTCAACCCAAGCTGGTAATACCTAACAATCGCCCCATTCCGCGACCGGAGATGCCACATTCCACGGGCAACTCTAAAGCGTTAACCAAATCGCAGGGGCTAGTCACATGCTCGAACTCATCTTGTTTCCCGCCCTTCTGGGCGTAGGTTTTGCTGTCGATTACATCGCATCCGAGAACGACAAGGATGATGAGGACGAACCGCTGTTGGTCACGCTTGACGAAGGGACAGCAGAGTTCGTCGGCACCGAGGCCAAGGAACATGTGACCGGGAATGCGCTCGACAACCATGTAGAGGGCGGTGAAGGCAACGACCTGATTGGCGGTCTGGAGGGCGCGGATACGCTCGACGGTGGCGCAGGCGAGGACCGGCTATTTGGCGGCGCGGGCGATGATGTGGCGCAGGGCGGTACGGGTGACGACAAGATTTTTCTGGGCGATGGTGCTGACAGGCTGATCTATGCAGATGGCAGCGATGCGGGCGATGATTTCATACGTGGGGGCGATCACGGCGACACGCTGATCGACACGCGCGGCAGCAACCAAATTCACGGTGATCTCGGGGCCGACCTGATTTCAACCGTTGACGGGCTTGGCCCCGATGGCAGCATCGCCACCCCCGAAAAAGCAGGCAGTGCCGACACGATCCACGCGGGATTTGGCAACGATACGCTTATCGGGGACAGCGGTGATCTGATGACCGGTGGTGAAGGCGAAGATAGTTTCATCGTGGCCACTGCGCTGCAAAACGAAGATGCGCCAGCGGTGCTTGCCGATTTTGATCTTCGCGACGATATGCTCTCGGTGGTTTTTCTTGGTAAACCGCCTGCGGACCCGACGATATCCTTCAGCTTTGACGAAGAATCCGGGCTGATCTATGCCTCGGTCGAGGGGCAGAACATCGCGACAATCAGCGGGTTGGAGGACTGGGATATCCCCTTCATCACAACCTTCACCACGACACTGCCAGAGCTTCTTGCCACCGCGGCATAGGCTGTCCCCGAAGGGACAGATGCCAAATTCCAAGCGGCATCAGCGCCTTAGGGCCCTGTTAACTAAGCATTAATCATCGAAAAGACAGCGTTACACGGCCGCCTTGCGCATTTCATCCAGATAAATCTCGCGCAGGCGCGGGGCCACGCGACCCGGTGTTCCATCGCCCAGCGCGACGCCGTCAATCTCGACCACCGGCATGACGAAAGCGCTGGCCGACGTGGTGAATGCCTCATCCGCTTTCTTGGCCTCGTCGATGGTAAAGTTGCGTTCCTCAACCTCCATCTGCGCCTCGCGGGCAAAGCGCAGAACGGCAGCGCGGGTGATGCCGTGCAGGATGTCATTGCTCAGGGCGCGGGTGATGATCTTGTTGCCCTTCACGATGTAGGCGTTGTTGGACGTGCCCTCGGTGACGAAACCATCCTCGATCATCCAGGCATCATCGCAGCCTGCTTTTTTGGCCATCATCTTGCCCATCGAAGGGTACAAAAGCTGTACCGTCTTGATATCGCGACGACCCCAGCGGATGTCTTCGATGCTGATGATCTTTGCACCTTTCTTGGCCGCCGGGCTGTCGGCCAGACCGGGCTTGTTTTGGGTGAACATTACGATCGTCGGTTCAGTGGTTTCCGGATCAGGAAAAGCGAAATCACGGTCGCCGTCAGACCCGCGCGTGATCTGCAAATAGATCAATCCCTCGTCGATCTCGTTCACCCGGACCAGCTCGCGGTGAACTTC
Source organism: Sulfitobacter noctilucae (assembly GCF_000622365.1). Classification (GTDB taxonomy): domain Bacteria; phylum Pseudomonadota; class Alphaproteobacteria; order Rhodobacterales; family Rhodobacteraceae; genus Sulfitobacter; species Sulfitobacter noctilucae. Next base: position 141,634 of record NZ_JASC01000013.1, read on the forward strand.
CAGCAAGTCTTCCTTCGAGATCGGATTGCGCATGTCCAACTCGCCCAGCGACCGGGCGAGACGCACGGCATGGCCATCGAAGTCCACCAGCTTGCCGCCCAGCACGGACGTCACCTCATAGACGCCATCCGCCATCAGGAAACCCCTGTCAAAGATCGACACCCGTGCTTCGGTTTCGGACAGATAGTCACCGTTCACATATACGGTTCGGGTCATGGGGCAGGCCTTTCTGGTCGGGCGAGCGTTTCAAAGTCCGCCGCACTCAATCGGTTCTGGGACAAAAGGTGGCTTAGAACAAGTGCCACCGATGCCGCATCGGCGCGGGCATCATGGGCGGCACCAGGTGCTTCAAGGTCGAAGTACGCGCAGATCGTATTGCTGCGCAACTTCAACACATCTTCCAGCGCTTCACCCGCTGTCAGCAGCAAGGGCACGGCGTTGCGAAAACGGGGGGCGGGGATCGGGCTTAACAAACCCTGAACAAACAGCGAGGTAGAGAAGGTCAGCACATCATCGGTGCCCCAGCTCAGCAGTGGGCCGCCCTGAGAGAATGCGTCGAGTGCCGTGAGCGCCTCGACAATCGGCATGCCATCTTGCGCGAGTGTCGCGTCGTCGATGCCGGTCAACCGCGTCAGCAAAGGGTCAACAGAAACGATATGGCCGTCACGGTCTTGCGGGATCACAAACCACCCTTCTGCCTTCGACACCGTGAATGGTGCCGTCAGCGACAGGCGCACCGCACCGATCTGGACACAAAGCGGATCAGGATCGTGTGGCCCACACCAGAACCGCATCGGTGCGCCAGGGGCGGTCAGGAATTCGCAATCATAGACTGTGACACTGTCCATGCTTAGCCCCACAACGCTGCGACAGGCGGATGAACTCCGTCATTGTCAAAGACCAGAGCGGGATCACGGTCTTCGCCCAGCAAGAGCGGGCCGTCCAGATCAACGACCTTTGCGCCCTGGGCCACCAGTGTCGCAGGTGCCATGGCAAGCGATGATCCGACCATGCACCCCACCATCACATCATAGCCTTCAGCCATTGCAGCATCGCGCAGACGCAATGCCTCGGTCAGGCCGCCGGTTTTGTCGAGCTTGATATTGACCACGTCATACTTGCCCTTGAGCTTGGGCAAGGTGCTGCAATCATGCGCAGATTCGTCGGCACAGACCGGCACGGAGCGGGCCATTCCGATGAGCGCTTCATCCTCGCCCGCGGGCAGCGGCTGTTCGACCAGAGCCACCCCAAGGCGTACCAGATGCGGGGCAAGATCGACATAGACCTCGGCCGACCAACCTTCGTTGGCATCGACGATGATGGTGGACTTCGGGGCACCTGCACGGACGGCTTCCAGACGCGGCATGTCGTCGGGCGTGCCAAGTTTTATCTTGAGCAAAGGCCGGAAAGCATGCTTCGCTGCCTGTGCCTGCATCTTTTCAGGCGTATCGAGGGACAGGGTATAGGCCGTGATTTCGGGTTTGGGCGCGGGCAGGCCCGCCAGTTCCCAAACGCGCTTGCCCTCGGTTTTCGCCTCGACGTCCCAAAGCGCACAGTCGACAGCGTTACGCGCGGCACCAGCGGGCAGCAGATCGTAAAGTGCGGCACGGGTCAGCGTGCCGCTTAGCCCTTCAATCTGGGCAGTGACCGATTCGAGCGTTTCGTCATACCGCGCGTAAGGCACACATTCGCCCCATCCAGTCACACCGTTCTGGCTGACCCGAACGGTCAGGACCTTCGCCTCGGTCCGCGACCCGCGGCTGATGGTAAAGACTTCGGCCAGTTTGAACCGGTCCGGTGTGACTGTGATCTGCATATCTGTCCCTTTGTTCGGCTCTAAAGCCTTACAATGCTGCGAGCGCTTCGGCCAGTTTATCAGCACCCTGGCGGTAGGGATCGCAGGTCGGCAGGCCGGTTTCGGCTTCGACCTTTGCCAGATAGGCTTCGGCCTCTGCGTCATTCAGGTGCTGCGTATTGACCGAAACGCCCACGACCTGACAGGCCGGATTGGGCACGCGGGCCAACGTCAGCGCCATGTCACTGACCGCCTGGATTGTGGGAAGGGCATAATCGGGCAAGCCGCGCATATGGGCGCGCGTGGGTTCATGGCAGATGATTAGCGCATCGGGCTGGCCGCCGTGGATCAACGCCATCGTCACACCGGAATAGCTGACGTGGAACAGGCTGCCCTGCCCTTCGATGATGTCCCAATGATCATCATCGTTGTCGGGTGTCAGATATTCCACAGCGCCCGCCATGAAATCAGCAATCACCGCATCGAGAGGCACACCGTTGCCGGTGATCAGGATGCCGGTCTGTCCGGTGGCGCGAAAAGTGCTTTTCATACCCCGCTTGCGCATCGCCTCGTCCAGCGCCAGCGCGGTATACATCTTGCCAACGGAACAATCGGTGCCCACGGCAAGCACCCTTTTGCCGCTGCGTTTGACGCCGTTTGCGATGGGGTATTGCACGTTGGGCACGCGCACATCGTGCAGGGTGCTGCCGCTGACCTGGCTGGCCGCGACCAGATCACCTTCGTTTGCCAAAAGGTTGTGCAGGCCGGATGCCAGGTCAAAGCCCATCATCAACGCTTCGGTCAGCACTTCTTTCCACGCCTGAGAGATCACACCCCCCCGGTTCGCCACACCGATGACAAGCGTACGGGCCCCTGCTTCCTTGGCTTCGGCCAAAGTAAGATCGGTCAGACCAACGTCTGCCTTGCAGCCGGGCATACGGAATTGACCTACGGCATTGTCGGGCCGCCAATCCTTGATGCCCTGCGCGACCTTGGCCGAGAGTTGATCTGGCGCATCGCCCAGAAACAAAAGATAAGGGGTCTCAATCATAGTCATGGCTCCATTGGTCAGGTTTGGAGTATGTTGGCCAGATTCGGGCGCATGTCGATTGCGATTTAGAGTGCAGACGCGGAAGCTGTGCAGAATATTTGCAGTGTACTGAAGATTTGCGCAAAATTCTTGCGACAGCGGTAAGGCCCCGATGCTGCGCCTGCGAAACGACGCTTGCGGTCTGGAGCGCAATTTAATACCTGCTTCACATCAATCTACCGCAACAATGTTTCGCCAAGGATCAAGCTTATGTCATTCCGCATTCAGCCCGCTGCCCCTGCACGCCCCAACCGCTGCCAGCTTTTCGGCCCCGGTTCGCGCCCGGCAATTTTCGAGAAGATGGCAGCATCAGACGCAGATGTGATAAATCTGGACCTTGAGGATTCAGTTGCGCCTTCGGACAAGGACAGCGCCCGCGCCAACGTGATCGAGGCCATCGGCAATGTGGACTGGGGCAAAAAGACCCTGTCCGTGCGGATCAACGGTCTGGACAGCCCCTATTGGTATAGAGATATCGTCGATCTGCTGGAGCAATCTAGCGAGCGGCTGGACCAGATCATGATTCCCAAGGTCGGCAGTGCCGCGGACGTCTATGCCGTTGATGCATTGGTGACCTCCATCGAAGCCGCCAAGGGGCGGAGCAAGAAGATCGCCTTTGAAGTAATCATCGAATCCGCCGCCGGTATTTCCCACGTGGAAGAAATCGCAGCCTCCTCGCCGCGGCTTGAGGCGATGAGCCTTGGCGCGGCAGATTTTGCAGCCTCCATGGGGATGCAGACCACGGGGATCGGCGGCACGCAGGCGAACTATTATATGCATCACGAAGGGGCGAACTACTGGTCCGATCCATGGCACTGGGCACAGTCGGCCATCGTGGCGGCCTGCCGCACGCATGGGGTGTTGCCGGTGGATGGGCCGTTTGGTGACTTTTCAGACGACGAGGGTTTCCGTGCGCAGGCGCGGCGGTCGGCGACTTTGGGCATGGTCGGCAAATGGGCGATCCACCCCAAGCAGATCGCCCTGTCGAACGAGGTCTTCACCCCGTCAGAGGAAGCCGTGTCCGAGGCGCGGGAGATTCTGGCCGCGATGGAAGAAGCCAAGGCCAAAGGCGAAGGGGCAACCGTTTACAAAGGACGGTTGGTTGATATTGCCAGCATCAAGCAGGCCGAGGTGATCGTACGCCAGTCAGAAATGATCGCGGGTTAGGACCGGATCGCAAAAGCGATACGGTGCAATTTCATTTATATGTCGGATCGCTGAAGCGATCCGACCGGCCGGGGGCTTTGCCCCCGGACCCCCACGGGATATAAGGCCAAAAAGAGAAAGAGGGCAGCAGCTGGTCCAAGTGCTCTTTGACGGTCCGGTGCGAACGTATCCTGCCGACCCTTTGCCTTTGTCTTTCTGTACTTGCCAAGTATTTGCCTTGAACCTTGAAGCCCTGCCTGCGCTCGCGCTGTTTGCGTTTGTCAGTTCCGCCACGCCGGGGCCGAATAACCTGATGCTCATGGCATCGGGGGCGAACTACGGATTTCGCAGCACGGTGCCGCATATGCTGGGGATCTCCCTGGGTTTTATGGTCATGCTGATCCTGACAGGGTTGGGGCTGGCACAGATCTTTGTTGCCTATCCGTTGAGCTACCTTGTTCTCAAGATCGTCAGCGTCGCCTATCTGCTTTATCTCGCATGGAAGATCGCCACTGCTGCCCCGATCCGCGCGCAGACCGCCACAGGACAGCCGATGACCTTTCTGCAGGCGGCGGCATTTCAGTGGGTCAACCCCAAGGCCTGGGCAATGGCGCTGACTGCAATCACTGTTTATGTCGCTGACAGCGGAGTGGGGATGCTGATTGCCGGCGGGCTGACCTTTGCCATTGTGAACCTGCCGTCTGTGACGATCTGGACTGTCCTCGGCCAGCAGATGGCGCGGCTGTTGACCAACCCCACGCGATTGCGCCTGTTCAACTGGACGATGGCCGCCCTTTTGATTGCCTCGCTCTATCCGCTATTGCAGATGGGCTAGGCTTTGTTGCAATGGCCTGCAACAGCAGCCATATAAGGTGCAACGACGGAGAAATATCATGTCCCAATACCTCGATTTTGAAAAACCGCTCGCAGAGATTGAAGGCAAGGCCGAAGAGCTGCGCGCGCTGGCCCGCGCAAACGAGGACATGGATGTCAGCGAAGAGGCCCGCGCGCTGGATGAAAAAGCCGCCAAGATGCTGGACGACCTCTATGCCTCGCTGACGCCCTGGCGCAAGTGCCAGGTCGCGCGGCATCCCAATCGGCCGCATTGTCAGGATTATATCAACGCGCTTTTCACCGAATACACGCCGCTGGCCGGAGACCGGAATTTCGCCGACGATCTGGCTGTGATGGGCGGATTGGCGCGGTTTAACGACCAGCCTGTCGTGGTGATCGGTCAGGAAAAGGGCAACGACACCAAATCGCGGATCGAGCGGAATTTCGGTATGGCGCGGCCCGAAGGGTATCGCAAAGCGGTGCGCCTGATGGAACTGGCTTCAAAGTTCAGTCTGCCAGTTATCACGCTGGTCGACACGCCCGGTGCCTATCCTGGCAAGGGGGCGGAGGAACGCGGCCAATCAGAGGCGATTGCACGCTCCACCGAAAAGTGCCTGCAAATCGGCGTGCCCTTGGTCAGCGTCATCATCGGCGAGGGTGGATCAGGCGGAGCTGTCGCCTTTGCCACCGCCAACCGTGTCGCGATGCTGGAGCATTCGGTCTATTCGGTGATCACGCCCGAAGGCTGTGCGTCAATCCTGTGGAAGGATTCCGAAAAGATGCGCGAAGCCGCGGAAGCCATGCGGCTGACGGCGGATGACTTGCGCAAACTGGGTGTGACCGACCGGATCATTCCCGAACCCAAAGGCGGCGCACATCGCAACGCCGAAGCGGCAATTGCATCGGTACGCACTGCGATCACCGAAATGCTGAAAGAGCTGGACGGCAAGGACGGCAAGGCGCTTGTCGCCGATCGCCGCGAGAAATATCTTGGCATGGGATCTAAGGGGCTCGCGGCCTAACCCGCCAGTTTCATGCGGAACCGGGGGCCGGGCGGCGGCAAAACTTCAAATCCCAATTGTGCATAGAGAGCGGCAGCCGGGTGGTTGTCGGGATGTGTGCCAACAGTCATATAGCGGCCCTTCATTAATTGTGTGGTCGCGAGGCTGGCGGCGATAAGGTCTTGTCCGATACCTTTACCCCGTGCATCCGACATCACAAACAGGTGGTGCAAATCCATTCCCCGCACGCCAAATTGCATCTGCGCCAGCGGGCACAGCGCGGCGTAGCCAACGGCTGCCTCAGGTGTCGCAGCGATTAAAACGGTAAACCAAGGATGTGGACCGAGACAATCGCGTGCGAGGTCTTGCTCTGTCACCGTAGCGCTGTCCCCGTGATGCGCGGCGAGCGCATGGGTCATGGCAAGGAGCTTTGGCAAGTCTTGGGATGTAACGGGTCTGATGGTAACGTCTGGCATGTGGATCCTTTGGCAGAGCACACCACAAAACGACGAAACCGCGCATGTGGCGGCTTTTCTGGTATCAATTAAATGGAAAAACCGCGCTTAGGATGCGCGGCGATAGCAGATAGTATGTTGGTTCATCTTCATGAGGTAAACAAAACCATCATCACCATGGTCCTGTCAACCCGCCAGCATTCGCAGGCCTTGGGTTACATCCGATCTTACAGCAAGACGCAGGCCTGGCTCGTCCCCGGCCTTGAGTGCAGCGATGATCAGGCGATGAAACTGGGGCGGTTCTGTCCGGCGCAGGCGGCCATAGAGCGCGCGCATGCTGGGCCCCATCTGCAGCCAGACGGTCTCTGCCATAGCCAACATCGCCGGGGCCTGCGCCCGTAGGTACAGCGTGCGGTGAAATTCCAGATTGGTCCGCAAATAGGCGACGGCATCGCGTTGTTGTACGGCATCTGCGATTGCCCCATTGATCGTCTGCATCCGATCAATCAACGCCATATGTGCGCGCGGCAAGGCGCGACTTGCCAATTCGACTTCGATCAAAGCCCTAAGCGCTGCAAGTTCTTCGATCCTTTCGTTGCTGAGCTCTGGCGTGGTAATCCGGCCGGAGGTGGACATCGTCAGCGCCCCCTCGGCGGCAAGCCTGCGCACCGCTTCGCGGGCCGGGGTCATTGACACGTCGTATTCTGCGCCGATGCCCCGCAGGGTCAATGCATGCCCGGGGGCCAGATCACCGTACATGATGCGCCCGCGCAAGTGCCGGTAAACACGGTCATGCGCGAGAGATGTGGCATCGGAAGGGCGGGCGGTCAGGGACATGCGCCCTTGTGATCACAGGCCCCGCCTGCGTCAAGCTATTCCTCTTTCAGCGGATCATGGCCCCAGTTCATCAGCGAATACCGCCAGTCGGATTCTTCTACATTATCATCCGGTCCACCCTGCGACAGATGGCGCTTCACGTAGCCGACTACCGTGGCCATATGATCCCATTGATCGTCGGTCAAATCATCCTTGTTCGTGCGTTTGATCTTTACGATGCGACGGCCCGATTTATGCCCCGTCGATTCGCCGCTGTCGCTGTCCCCCACGGACTTCGACTCTTCTGTCTCCAACCAGTCTTCAAGCTCTTGCGGGGCCATATTGACCAAATCGCCCCATTCATCCCAGATTTCCTCGTGTGATTTGGATGATGACATTTGCGGTACTCCTGTCTGTATGTTTAGCCATCCAACGCCAAAAAGGTCGGAATGGTTCATATCGGTTGACGCTTTGCCCCGGGGGTGATCCCTTGGCGGAAACGTAAAGAATGGGGCGATCATGCTGAATCCTTGGGCAATCCTGATGCTGGCGGGTTTGTTTGAAATAGTCTGGGCTGCGTCGATGAAGGCCTCCGACGGGTTCACCCGCATTGGGCCAAGCATCTTGACCGGCATTACGGCCTTTATCAGCTTTTGGCTGCTTGCGATGGCGATGAAAGACCTGCCCTTGGGCACTGCTTATGCGGTCTGGGTGGGGATTGGGGCCGTGGGTGCGGCGCTGCTGGGCATTATGGTGTTCGGAGATGCCGCAACACCCCTACGCATTGGCGGGATTGTTCTGATTACAGCGGGGATTGTTGCCCTGAAACTGGCTTAGAACTTATAGCGGTGCAAACTGTTGCCTTCGGTCCGTAACCAACCGCGCGGCTCTTTGTAAGGGCCGTAAATCCGCTCCACGCCGGCCCAGAAGGCGGGCGAATGGTTCATCTCGGCCAGATGCGCGACCTCATGGGCCGCGACATAATGCAGCACCTCGGGCGGGGTCATGATCAGGCGCCATGAAAACATCAGCGCCCCGTCACTGGTGCAAGAGCCCCAGCGCGAGCGGGTGTCGCGCAGGGTGATGCGGTTGTAGGGGCGCCCGAGTGCTGCCGCATAATCATCGCAGGCGCCTGCCAGCCGGTCGCGCGCGATTTCCTTGAGGTAGGCACCCAGCTTGGCCCCCACGCGGTCCTCACGCCCGGGCACCGCGATTTCATCCTGTCCGATCTGCACCGAACGCCCCGTGCCCCGCACCACCCGCAACAGCTTGCCACCAACGGGCACGTCACTGCCCAATCCGACAGATTCGTCTTGCCCCCGTGCGGCAAGATGATCGCGAATCCACTGCTCTTTGGAGCGAGCAAAGGCCAGCGCCTCGCGTTCGGCCAACCGTTTGGGCAGGGTCAGCGTGACGCGGCCATCAAGCTGCGAAATGCGCAACGTAATCCGCCGCGCACGGGCGGAACGGCGCATGACCAACGGGATCGGGGGAGTGCCAGGCAGGACAGTATCGCTCAAGTGAAAGCTCGCATGGGTCGGTGGGACGGCTAAAGCCTTTGACTATCCCCCTTTCATATGGCACTTGGCCTGAATCATCTACAACCAAACGCAATTTACCAAAGAGGGGATTTCATGCCCAAAGAAGAATGGGGAACCAAGCGCCTGTGCCCCACAACGGGCAAGCGGTTCTATGACCTGAACAAAGATCCCATCGTCAGCCCCTATACGGGCGAAGTGCTTGAGATCGACGCGTCCAAGTCGCGGATGATCGCGGCGGATGCCGAGGATGCAGCGACAGCCAAGGCCAAGAAGGACGAAGTCGAGGAAGATGTGGTACTCGACGATGATGATGACGATATCGATGTGGATCTCGACGACGATATTCTGGACGACGACGACGATGATGATGATACGGTCCCGCTGGACGACATCGCAGACGTCGCATCCGAAGACGACGACACCTGATTGACGCTTCGGGCGGGACAGGGTGGATTTTCCGCTTGATCCCGCCCGCACATGGCACTAATCACGCGCCACGACCCAAGGCTTCGGCCTGATTGGGGCATTAGCTCAGCTGGGAGAGCGCCTGCATGGCATGCAGGAGGTCAGCGGTTCGATCCCGCTATGCTCCACCATTTTCCTTTCCGTAGAATCTGGTGAGACGTCGCGCCCCTGCTGAGGGGCTGACTGACGCGCATCCGCTGCGCGGCTACGCTGAGACAGCGGTTCGATCCCGCTATGCTCTACCATTTTCCTTCCGTTTGAATTTGGTGAGACACCGTGGCCCTGCGGCGGGGCTGACTGGAGCGCATCCGCTGCGCGGCTACTCTGAGACAGAGTGCGACGAACACATTTTTTAGGCGACCGAAAAGTCGGCGCTTAAGCAAATTAGGTCGCCGATATTCACCTCACATCAGTTTTTTACCTCAGAAATGGAATTTTGGTCTAGTCTGCCTCGTAAAGGGCTGCAGGAGACTGACGTTGGATTTTTCAGCATTCAGGGATGGAGAGCGTGATGGCTGGTCTTCACGCGCTGAGATTTATGAAGATGCAACAGCGCGGGCTACGCTTCAATCAATCCCGACGCTGCTGAGCCACGCAAGGTTATTTCCAGACACACGGGTTCTCGATGCCGGCTGCGGACCGGGGTATGTCGCCGCAGCAGCAAAGCTGTTGGGCGCAGAAGCCGAAGGTATTGATTTCTCCAAAGGTATGGTTGAGCAGGCAATCGCCCGGTTCCCCGCCATCCAGTTCGCGGTCGCCGACGTTGAGAATTTGCCGATGGCAGACGGCGTATTCGATGCGGTCCTAAGCAACTTCGTTCTGTTTCATGTGACCGACCCGCAACTTGCGATGGCTGAGGCCCGACGCGTTCTGAAAACCGGCGGCAGGTTTGTCTTCAGCCAGTGGCTCGGGCCGGATCGATCAGAATGCTACAAGTTGTTGTTCGACATTATCGCGCGCCATGCCGACATGTCCCGCGCCGATCCGGCCCCGGATCCCTATGTTTTGTCCAACGCTGATCAGGTCTTCAAGATGATGGCAGAGGCCGGCTTCAAAGACACAAAGTCTGAGATTGTCGAGAATATCCTCCATGCACCGGGGCCAAGCTTTTTTGACTTCTTCATGAGCGTTGGCGTTCGTGTGCCCCTGATTCTCGACAGGCAAGACGCCGAAGTACGAGACATCATTCGACAAGAAGTGGACGAAGCGGCTGCACGATACTTGGTGGATGACTGCTATAGAATTCCGATGCCAAGCATCGTGTTCTCCGGGGTCGCAGGATAGACGGGTGGATTTCAAATGCGGTTCTTCAACACCAACTGAGGGCTGCAGGACAGCCTACCGCACCGCAAGTTTCAAAAAGCGGAGCAACATCACCCTATCCCTTTGCAAGAAACCCACTAAGTAATCAAACATGACGCCCTTCACTCTTTCCCGCCTCGCGGAGCTAACCTCCCTGCCCGTCGACACGATTATCGACGTGCGCTCGCCTGCGGAGTTTGCCGAAGATCACGTGCCCGGTGCGATCAACCTGCCGGTTTTGAACGATGCCGAACGTGCGGAAATTGGCACGATCTATGCCAAAGACAGTCCTTTCAAAGCGCGCAAGATTGGCGGTGCTCTGGTTGCGCGCAATACCGCGCAGCATCTTCAAACTGCGCTGGCGGATAAGGATGGCGGATGGCAGCCGCTGGTCTATTGCTGGCGCGGCGGTCAGCGTTCTCGCGCATTTGCAACGGTTCTCGATCAGGTCGGATGGCGGGTGCGCTTGCTGAAAGGCGGCTACCAAAGCTACCGCCGCGCCGTGGTCAACACGCTCTATGACACCAGTTTGCCACATCGTTTGACCTTGATCGAGGGCGGCACGGGGACGGCGAAAACCGCGCTGCTCCATCAGCTTGCGGCACAGGGCGCGCAGGTGCTTGACCTTGAAGGGCTGGCCGAACACCGCGGGTCGCTGTTTGGCGCGACAGCCACAGCGCAGCCTGCACAAAAGATGTTCGAAAGTCGTATCGCGGAAGTGCTTGCCACATTAGATCCAACGCAATTAACCTTTGTCGAAGCAGAAAGCAGCAAGATCGGCGGACGTGTGGTGCCGCCCGCACTTTGGGCCGCGATGGGCAAGGCACCTCGCTTGGTGATCAAGGCACCGCTGCAGGCCCGCAGCCGGTTTTTGTGCAGCGCCTATGCCGATCTGACGCGGGATACTGACCTTTTAATAGCCCGGATCGACCAGTTGCGCCCTTATCATGCGGCCTGCCGGATTGCCGAATGGCAATCGCAAGCGCGGGCCGGCGACTGGCAGACTTTGGCTGCCGGGCTGATCGCGGACCACTACGACCCGCGCTATGCCAAATCCGTGGGTGCACATGTGCAAACGGCGGAACATCTGGACCTGAGCGATCTGGACGACGCCACGCTGACCCGCGCCGCACAAGACATCCTATCCCGGTTCAGCTAAGCGTTATCCGCCCCGTGCCCGTTCTGAGACGGCCGATGACATGTCCCTCGCAGCCCTGTGCCCCAAGCTTTTCCAACACCTTTGCACGAGCACCTTCAGGGATTGCCGCCAAGAGCCCGCCAGCGGTTTGCGGGTCGTAAAGCAGCGGTTCGTCACCGCGTTCAACTCTTGCATCCGCGCGGTTAGACGGCATCAGGCTTGACGACACCCCGTTTTGCGACAGCTCCCGCGCTCCTGCATAAATCGGGATCTTGTCCACCCAAATTTCGGCATCAAGAGACGAAGCGGTGCAAATTGCCTGCACATGGCCTGCCATCCCGAACCCGGTGACATCGGTCATCGCATGAGCGACCTCTGCCAGAACCGCAGCCTCTTTGGCCTGTGGTTGCCCCATGATGGCCAGTGCCGCGGCAACGTCGCGCCCGTCTGCTGCACCTGTCATGTCAGCCGCAAGGATCACCCCGGATCCAATAGGGCGCGTCAGGATCAACAGATCACCGCTCTGTGCGCCATCCACCGTTAGCGGACGGCTATCGCGGGTGCCGGTCACCGTGAAGCCGATGGTCAGCTCAGCCCCCATCGTGGTGTGCCCACCAACCAATTGCGCGCCCGCCGCAGTGACCACCTCTCGCGCGACTTGCGTAATCTCGGCCAGGGTGCGGGCCTGCAAATCCGCCGACATCTGTGGCAACACCAGCGAGATTAGCGCCACCTGCGGCTGTGCCCCCATCGCCCAGATATCGCCCAGCGCATGGACCGCCGCAATGCGCGTCATTTGCGCCGGATCGTCGATCACGGCCCGCAGATGGTCGGTGCTGATCACTTGAAACCCGCCACCCGGCAGGCGCAAGACCGCCGCATCATCCCCCGCGCCTGTGACTACATCACCACCCGGCATGTCCAATCCATCAATTGCACCTGACAACACCCCGCGGCCCACCTTGGCACCACATCCGCCACACAACGGTTTGGCCGCCAACATCTCGGACAAACCACCGGCAAGCACACCCTCCGGCTGTGGCGTGGTCATCGGCTTCAGATCGCTCAGCCGGTCCAAAAAGGCACGGTCAATCCTGTCCTTCCATCGCCACATCAGCGGCCCAGACAGGGTCAGACCGAATTTTTCGCCCATCGCCGATTTGCCGCCAAGCGAGATCAGCTTGAGATAGCTCTTCTGCGGCTGCCATGTCTTGCGTTTGCCCCCGCTCAAAGCCGCACGCAAATTGTGATGCAGAATCGGAGCCGCACGGACCGCAAAGACACCTGCCTTGGGTCGGGGCGCATGGGACAGGAACGCACAATCCCCGACAGCAAAAAGCGCATCATCGCCAGCAACACCCAGATCGGCACCGACCTCGATGAACCCGTCGCGCTGGGGCAGATCTGTTGCCGCTATCCAGCGATGTGCAAAGGCCCCCGCCGCCCCTACAGTCAACGCCGCTGCCACATTTTCCTGCGCTTCAATCACGACATGACCGGCGCAAATTTCCAGCACGCGGGCATTCGTACGCAGATCAATGCCCAAACCGGACATTGCCTCCAGTATGCGCCGACGCGCCCTTTCCCCGACGCCAGAAATTTGCGGCCCTGCTTCGATCACCGTAATCACGGGGCGAATGCCTTCCTGCGTCAAAGCAAAAGCCATCGCCATCGCCAATTCGCATCCCGCAACGCCGCCGCCAATGACGGCCACTGTTCCTTCCACCGCACCCTGCGCCGCTTTTTCACGAAAACCGCGCCACTGCGCAGCATAGATATCCAGCGGCTTTGCGCCAATGGCATGTTCGGCAAACCCCGGTAGGTCCATCTCTGCCGTGATGCCCACGTCAATAGAAGCAACGTCATAGGCAACCGGCCCGCGTGCGGCCATCAAAACTTCGCGACGCGCGCGGTCAAATCCGACTGCCTTGTCCAATATCAGCCGCGCCCCGGCATGACGGCACAGTCGGACCAGATCAATCTCCAGATCATCCCGGCCGTAATGTCCCGCCACATGCCCAGGCAGCATACCGGTATAGGGCGCTGTCGGGCCGGGATTGATCACTGTCAGCCGTGCACCCGGCATCGGGTTCATCCCCCAAGCCTTCAAAACCAATGCATGTGCATGACCACCACCAACAAGCACCAGGTCACGGGTATAAGGGACAGCATTCAACACAGGTTTCTTTCTCTTTTTGGCCTTATATCCCGCAGAGCGCGAGACAGCGTCTCGCCCATTTTTCCTACGGAAAAATAATAAAATCGAATGCGGGCATGCCCGCGCATTTTCCTAACAGCTATCCCGATCAGAACACTAATGAAAATCACGCGACTTGGGGATGACACGCACATCTCGCGGATGCTTGCCCCCGCCAACCTGACTGGGCAGCGGATGTGTGACCTCATCCCCCCTTGAATAGGTCGCCGGCACCTTTTCGTGTGACAGATCATTCAACCGCTCGGTCCGGTTTTTCAAACGGTCCGCCACCACATGAATAACCCGCCCGTCGCTTTGCACCCGACCGTGCACCACCAGCAAACGCGCCGACATGATGATCGCGCGCCACGTCTCGAACAACTTGGGCCAGATCACAAGGTTCGCCACGCCGCCCTCGTCCTCCAGCGTGATAAAGCACACACCTTTTGCCGACCCCGGTTTCTGCCGCACCAGAACAAGTCCCGCCAAGGACACCCGTTGCCCGTGCCACATCCCCGGCAAATCCTCGGTACAGGCAAACCCTTGCTTGCGCAGGCTGGGCCGGAAAAAGCTCATCGGATGGGCCTTCAGTGACAAGCGCAGCGTCTGATAGTCGGCCACCACATGCTCCGCTTGCGGCATCGCTGGCAGCGCGACCACCGGCTCTGCCCCCTCATCGCCTGCTTCTGCGTGCTCGAATATCGGCAAAGCAGGCGCATCCTTTAGCCCCTGCGCCTGCCAAAGCGCCTGTCTGCGATCTACGCCCATGTTCCGCATCGCATCCGCCGCCGCCAAGCGCCGCACGGTGCCCCGGTCCAGCTTGGCCCGTTCTTTCAAATCCGCGACATCACGAAACGGTTCATCCCGCGCTGCGACAATGCGGTGACCGGCTTCGGCCCGCATCCCGTCCACCTGTCGCAATCCCAAACGCAGCGCAAAACCGTCCTTGCAGGGCTCAAGCGTGCAGTCCCACTCCGAGAAATCAACATCTACTCCGCGCACCTCGACCCCGTGTTCACGCGCATCCCGCACGATCTGCGCAGGCGCATAGAATCCCATCGGCTGTGAATTCAGCAAGGCACAGGCGAACGCCGCCGGATAATGGCACTTCATCCAGGATGACACATAAACCAGCTTGGCAAAGCTTGCCGCATGGCTTTCGGGGAACCCGTATTCTCCGAACCCCTTGATCTGGTCAAAACAGCGCTGGGCAAACTCGGCATCATACCCGCGCTCGGTCATCCGACCGACCATCTTTTGCTGCAACAACTCGATCGTCCCCCGCGACCGGAACGTCGCCATCGCCTTGCGCAACTCATTCGCTTCCTTGGGCGAAAACCGCGCGGCATCAATCGCGATCTTCATTGCCTGTTCCTGAAAGATCGGCACACCCAGCGTCCGACCCAGAATGCGCAACAACTCGTCCTGCGGGTATTCCGGTCCGGGAGCGGGATATGCCACCCCCTCGATGCCCTGACGGCGACGCAGGAACGGATGCACCATATCGCCCTGAATGGGGCCTGGTCGTACAATCGCCACCTCGATCACCAGATCATAAAAAGTCCGCGGCCGCAGCTTGGGTAGCATCGCCATCTGCGCCCGGCTCTCGACTTGAAACACGCCAAGGCTGTCGCCTGCGCACAGCATGTCATAGGTTTCGGGGTCCTCATTCGGAACGCCCGCCAAATCATAATCGTGCCCGTAATGTGCCCGCAGCAAATCAAAACACTTGGCAATACAGGTCAGCATCCCCAGCGCCAGAATATCCACCTTGAAGATGCCCAGTGCGTCGATATCGTCCTTATCCCACTCGATGAAAGACCGTTCCGGCATGGCACCATTGCCAATCGGCACCATCTCCGTCAGGGGCCGTTCCGTTAAAATAAATCCACCCACATGCTGGCTCAGATGCCGGGGCATCCCCGTCATTTCTCGCGCCAGATGGATCACCTTGCGTAGATAGGGATCATTCAGGTCCATACCGGCATCCTTGACGCGACTGTCACCATATTGCCCCTCGAAACTGCCCCAAACAGTGCTGGCAAGCTTACTGGTCACATCCTCGGACAGCCCCATCGCCTTGCCCACCTCGCGGATGGCCGAACGCGGGCGATAATGTATGACCGTCGCACAAAGTCCGGCTCTTTCGCGCCCGTATTTGGCGTACATATACTGGATGACCTCCTCGCGGCGCTCGTGCTCGAAATCCACATCAATATCGGGCGGCTCATCACGCTCCTCGCTCAGGAACCGCTCGAACAATACATCGTGTTCCTCAGGGTCCACCGCAGTGATGCCCAAACAAAAGCACACTGCCGAATTCGCCGCCGACCCGCGCCCCTGACACAGGATCGGCGGTGTCGCCTCCTCGCGGGCAAAACGAACAATGTCGTTGATGGTCAGGAAATAACGTGCGATTTTTTTGGAACGGATCAGCGCGAATTCCTTCTCGATGATCGCCCTGATCTTCTCCGACACCCCGGCTGGATAGCGCCGCGTCGCCCCTTCCCAGGTCAAACGCTCCAATTCCTCCTGCGCTGTACGCCCTTCTGCCTCGATCTCGTGGGGGTACTCATACTGCAGGTCATCCAGTGAGAAGGCACAGGCATCCGCCACCTCACGCGTCGCCCGGATTGCATGTGGCCAGGCACTGAACAAGCGACACATCTCGGCCGAGGATTTCAGATACCGCTCGGCATTCGGTTCCAATAGAAAACCCGCCGTCTCGATGGTCTTGCTTTCACGAATGCAGGTCATCACATCCTGCAAAGGCCTGCGCTGCGGCACATGATAAAGCACATCATTCGTAGCCAATATCCCAAGCCCGTGTGCGCGGGCCATGCGGTCCAACCGGCCGATCCGCGCCACATCATCCCCGCGGTACAGATAGGCCGCCCCGATATGCCGCATCCCCGGCAGCGCGCGCAGCAACCGCGGCAACCCCGCCTCAAAAATCTCCAGCTTCTCAGGCGGCATCGCGATCAGCTGCAATCCCTCCGCATGGGCGCACAACATCTCGAGCGTCAGATGGGTCTCGCCCTTCTCCTGCCAGCCGCCATCCACATCCGCCATTTTGCCCTTGCTTAACAAAACCGACAATCGCGCATAGCCCGCCTGATCCACCGGATAGGCCAGCATCTGAGTCCCACACATCAACACCAGCCGGCAGCCGATCAAAGGCCGCACCTTGGCTTTTTTGGCTTCCGTATGCACCCGCACCACGCCGGCTAGCGTATTGTGATCCGCGATACCAATCGCGTCATAGCCCAGCGCATTGGCCGTCGCCATCAGATCCACCGCATCAGAAGAAGCCCTCAGAAACGAAAAACAACTGGCCAAGCCCAACTCTACAAAGGGGCCGGGCGGATGCCATTTGAACGGATCTTCCTCATCCAGCGTACGGCGTTTATGTCCCTCCTGTTGCGGCATGGGGTATCGGCCTTTTCTCCATGACATCCACCCGATCCAAACGCTGATGCCCCGGATGGTATTTGGAAAAGGGTGAATGAAAGAACGCCATGCCCCAATTCACCCTTTCAAAAATACCAAGGCACAGCGCCAGTTTCGGAATCTTCCTTACGACAAAGCGCCCAAATGGGAGGGCGGGCGAGACGTCGTCGCAGACGCGTGCCGTCCTGGCCTCACGCGAAAACACCCTGAACGAACCAACCCGGATCACCACCGCGCCCGTCGCCCAATATCCCTTGGCGGAACAGCCAAAAGCGACGTCCGTCCCGCACCTCGACCTTGTAATAATCCCGCAGCCGCGTGCCCGGCCTGTCGCGCCACCATTCGGGCGCGATCCGCTCCGGTCCCTCGTGCCGCGTGGTCAGATATGACACACGGCGCCAGCGAAACCGCGCAGGCGGACCTTCCGGCACCGCATAAAGCACCGCGATTTCCTCGGGCGGCTCCAGCAGACGCAGGGGGCGTTCCCGCAATAGAACCGGCGCGTCCTGTCCATCCGCCACCAGGGCTGGCACCCGCTGCTCCATCCGTTCGGGTTTATGGCTTTGCACCCAGGCCGACCATGTCACCTTTTCCGGCCCCAGTTTTGCCGTCAGCCGGTCCAGCAGTGCCGCCACATCGCGGCCCGCATCGCGCCGTCCGTCCAGCGGATCCTGATGCAGTGCGAGCGGCTCGACCCGCAGCGCCTCAAGCGTCAGCAGATCAAAACCGAAACCCGGATCAATCCCTTCCAGCTTGCCGCCCATCAGCCGCACCAAATGCGCCACATCGCGACTGGCAGAGGCCAGTGCCACATCGCGCGAACGCCATTCGCCATCCACCCGGTATATGGTCAACCGCAAGCGCCGCGCGCCAAGTTCGGCCTTTGCCATCTGGCGACACAAGTCTGCGGCCAATCCTTCCAGATGCGGCACCGGGTCAATCACCGGCTCGGCCAGCCGCACCCGCGCCATCCAGCGCTGCGCGTCTTCGGGCGCGTTCAGCGGATCGCCTGCCCGCCCCAGCGCACGGTCCAGCAACACCAGCGGGTTAACCTCTGCGGCCAGCCGGTCGAACCGCCGCATCAGCGCAACCCGCGGCACTTCCATCAAACGTCCAACCGTCTTCAGCCCCAGCCGTTGCAACAAACGCACCGTATCTTCTTCGATCCGAAGCGCCGCCACGGGCAGCGGAGCCAGCGCAACTTCCACGTCCTCGGCTTCGCAGATCACACCACCACCGCCGAACCGCGCCAGCATCTGCGCCGCACCGCGTGTGGGCGCGATCGCCAGCCGCGTCGACAACCCCTGCATCTTGAACCGCGTGCCGATGTCGCGCAGCATCTGTGCCTCGCCACCAAAAAGATGCGCCGCACCACTCACGTCCAGCGCGATACCGTCGAGCCCGTCCCGCACCGTCCAGGGGCACCAGCGCCGTGCCCAAAGCGCCAGACGGTCCAGCAGCGCGGTATCGCCGGCGGTATCCGCTTGCTCTACATGCAAATCAGGGTGGATCGCCTGCACGTCAACCACGCGCGCGCCCACCAGCACATCACGCTGTGCCGCCTCTGCGTTCATGGCATGGACCACCGGCCCATGGCTGCCTTCGCGCGCCAGCACCACTGGCACCTCATCGTCCGGCAAAGTGCGCTGCTGCGCCGTGATCCTGCGCCAGCGGTCCATCGCCAGATCGGGAAAGCAGACGGAGATGATCCTTGCCCCCTGCGGTTGCGGGTTCATGGCGGGCCTCCCATGTACCGGGCGCACGCCCCCGCGCGCGAAACAGCTCTGCCTCCCACACGGGCGCACCGGGGGCGGCGGCGTTCCAAGGGTGCACATCCGAGGGCAGCGAAGAGACGCGCCAACGTTCCCGCGCCGCACTCAGCGCCCCATGATCGCCTGACCGGATCAGCCAGACCGGCACGCCCGCCTGCTCGGACCGCAGCGCCAGCCGCTTGGTCGCAGTAAAGCTCAGCACTTCGGGGGCGCCATGTATTTCGCCCACCACCGCAGAAAGCCCGCCACAGGCTGCTCCTTCCTCCATGGCCCACAACACATCGCGCGGATGGCTGACCTCTACCTGCAACACATGCCCTTTGAATCCGAACTGCCGCACTGCAGGCCCGTAAAGCCGCCCGTTTTCGCGCCGCGACATCCGGTCGGACACCCAAAGCACGGGTGCCGCGCTGTCGGGCAGGCACGACAGCACAAAGCCAGTGCCCCCCGCATCGAAGGGCGCACCTGCCAGCACATCGCGCAGCACCGCATCGCCCGCATCGGGTGCGGGCACATCCTGCACCAGAGGTTTGGCGGACAAAGAGACCACCTTGCCAAGCGCGGGACCGGTGCCAAGAGGAGAATCGGGTGACATGCATCTCTCCATTGTTCATGTTTTGTTCTTTTTGTGAAGATAGCGCGGCACAGTCCGCACTTCCAGATATTTATTCAGGTTTCACGAAGGATCGAAAGGCAGCAGACAGACCTATCGCGCGGTTTGACGGCCCATACGTTTGTCCAGCAAGTCACGGTTGTGATCGATCAATTTGTCCAACACGCTGTCCAGCATCCGCACCTCTTCGGCTGTCAGCGTCGCCAGCACCCGCTCATTGCTCTTGAGCACTTTTTCGAATACCGGCTCATAAAGCGCCTCACCTTTTTCGGTTAGTTCCAACACATGAGCGCGGCCATCCTCGGTGTCCGGCCTGTCCTGAACCAATCCTTTGGTCAGCAGGGTTTTCACCACCCGGCTCGTTTGGCTTTTGTCCATCACCAGCAGGTCCGCGATATCGCCCGCCCGTGTTGGTGCCCGTGCCTTGACCAGAGCCAGCAAACGCCATTCATTCAGGCTCAAATCGAACAAACGTTCCGACCAATGTTGACCTGCACGCTCTCCGATCGCGACCAGTAATTTGAAACGAAAGGTGATGACGTCTTCGATGCTTTTTGCAAAGGGATGTTTACGGGGGCCTTCGGAATCTTCCGCCGACTTATCCAAAGCGCCACTCATACCATTCCCCAAAACAACCCCGCGTGAATGGAAGAGATCCATCATATACATCTATTGCTTACCACAGCGGCATATTTCAGGCAAACGAAGCCCGGAGAAAAAAGATGTACATTCCGCCGCGAACCCCTTACCGACGGCGCAAATGCATGCCGGGCCTTCCCCGGCCCCTTGCCCATATCCGGCGAGACCTCCCAGAACAGGACACACCCCGTGATCAAAACAATCGCAGATGCGCTTGAAGCCCAAGGCTATGAAACACTGACCGCCGTACAGCAGGCCGTAACCGAAACGGCGCTGGATGACGCAGATTTGCTGGTATCAGCACAGACCGGATCGGGTAAAACCGTTGCTTTCGGTCTTGCCATCGCGCCCACATTGCTGGGCGACGATACCCATTTCGGCCCCGCCGGATCACCGCTGGCACTGGTCATTGCTCCTACCCGCGAACTAGCCATGCAGGTCAGCCGCGAGCTCACGTGGCTATACGGCAAGGCAGGGGCCATCGTTACCACATGCGTGGGCGGCATGGACCAGCGCACCGAACGCCGCGCCCTGGACCGGGGCGCGCATGTTGTTGTCGCCACGCCGGGCCGCCTGTGTGACCACATCAAACGCAACAATATCGACCTGAGCGAGCTACAAGCTGTGGTGCTGGACGAAGCGGATGAGATGCTGGATCTGGGCTTTCGCGACGAGTTGGAATTCATCCTGTCCGAAGCCCCCGAAGACCGTCGCACGCTGCTGTTTTCCGCCACCGTTCCTGCGGCCATCGCCAAACTGGCGAAGTCTTATCAACGTGACGCCCAGCGGATCGAGACCATTGGCGAAGCGAAACAGCACGCCGACATCGAATACCGTGCGCTCAACGTGCACCCGCGCGATACCGAAAACGCGATCATCAACGTACTGCGGTTCTACGAGGCGAAGAACGCCATCGTGTTCTGCAACACCCGCGCCGCTGTCGCCCGTCTGACCACGAAATTCACCAATCGGGGATTCTCGGTCGTGGCCCTGTCGGGCGAGCTGAGCCAGCAGGAGCGCACCAACGCCCTGCAAGCCCTGCGCGATGGCCGGGCGCGGGTCTGCATCGCGACGGACGTGGCCGCACGCGGCATTGACTTGCCCAACCTCGAACTGGTGATCCATGCTGATCTGCCGTCGAACTCCGACACATTGCTGCACCGCTCGGGCCGCACCGGCCGCGCCGGGCGAAAGGGTGTTTCGGCCCTGATTGTCCCGCCGAAGTTCCGCACGAAAGCGAACCGCCTTTTGGGCGGTGCCAAGCTTAAGGTCGAATGGGCCAGTGCGCCGTCGGCCGAAGAGGTCAATGCCGCTGACGAAGAACGCCTGCTGTCCGATCCCGCGTGGAGCAATCCGGCACCGGATGATGCAGCCAGCTTTGTTACATCGCTGACCGAGAAATTTACGTCAGAACAGCTGGCCACGGCTTTCGTGAACCTCTACCGCGCCCGTGCGTCGGCCCCCGAAGATCTGACCGATCCGGGCAACAAAGATGCCGCGCCACGTTCTTCCTTCGGGCCATCCGTATGGTTTTCAGTCTCCATTGGCCGCACGCAAGGAGCAGAGCCGCGTAGCCTGCTGCCCATGCTGTGCCGGTTGGGCGACATCACCAAGGATGACATCGGCGCGATCCGCATCCAGCAAGACCACAGCTTTGTCGAAATTCTCGAAACTTCGGCGCAGAAATTCACCAACGCTCTTGGCCCGGACATGAAGGTCGAGGATGGAGCGGTCGTCACCAAACTTGACAAGGCACCGGACCTGCCGCGCAACAACCCCAACCGCGGCCCCCGCCCCGACCGTGGCCCCAAACCACAGCGCGGCCCGAAACCGGACCGCGCCCCGCGTAAGCAGGCCTATGATCCTGATGCGGCACCCGCCCCACGCAAACCGCGCCCGGCAGCAGAGCCAAGCGGCGAAGTGCGCGCCGAGAAACCGAAGTTCGACAAGCCGGCGTATAAAAAATCCGAAAAGCCCAAGGGCGAGCGCCCGCCAAAGTCGCACAAGACCGAACGCTCTCCGATGAAGCCCGGTGCCACACCCAAGCCAAAGTCGAATAGTGAGCCATCCGGCAAACCAAAGGCCAAAGCTGTTTGGAAAAAGGACGGTCCGAAAACGGACGCGCCCCGCGCCAAGCCCAAGGGCAAACCTTTCAAGGCGCGTGAGGAAACCGGCGGCGGGGCCAAGACTTACAAACGCGCTTCCGACCCATCCAAGCGCTTCACGCCACCGAACAAGATCGGCAAGCAAGGCGGCAAGCCGAAAAACAAGGGTGGGGCAACAACGCCACGCCGCGACAAGTAAGGGACGGAAACGGAAACTTATAAAGTTTCCGGCCGTTTTCTTTTAATGAAAACGACGTTGCACTGGGGTGCTCGCCCCGGGGCTCCGCCCGCAAAGGGTACAAAGGCTCCGCTGGAGCCTTTGCCTGAGCCAAGCTCAGGACTACCCTTTGCCCTTCCACGGCACCAGAAACTTCTCCGCCGCCCGCATCAGCATATCGATGCCGAAACCGATCACGCCGATCAGAATGATGCCCATGATCACGATGTCGGTGTTCTGGAACTTGGACGCGGTCATAATCATCATGCCTGCCCCCTGCTCTGCTGCGACCAATTCGGCGGCCACAACAGTGCCCCAACAAACGCCCATCGCGACCCGTGCCCCTGTGAAAATCTCGGGCAGGGAATTGGGGATGATCACATAGCGCATGATCTGCCATTTGCTGGCCCCCAGTGAATAGGCTGCATGCACTTTGGAAATCTTGACCCCCGACACACCCGACCGCGCCGCAATCGCCATAATCCACAGTGCTGCAAGGAACAACAGGATGATCTTGCCCGCCTCTCCGATGCCCGCCCAAATGATGACAAGCGGGATCAAAGCCAGCGGCGGCACAGGCCGCATGAATTCGACGATGGGGTCGAACCAGCCGCGAAACCAATTGCTGAGGCCCATGGCATAGCCCAGCGGAATACCCACGAGGGCGCCTAGCAAAAAGCCGACAACAACCCGGAACAGGGAATAACCCAGATGCTCCCATAGGGTGAAATTGCGGAACCCTTCCGAGGCGATCTGCAAGGTGCGTGTCCAGACCTCTTCGGGTGCGGGTAGATAAAGCGGCTCCATCTGCCAGCCTTTTGACGGCGCGAAATTCGGAGTGCCCTTGTCGGACAACGTGACCGAGCCGTTGGCAGTTTTCACCGTTTCGCCGGGCGCAATTTTCTTGCCGTTGATGGCAATCACACGGGCACCGTCGGCCTTCGAGATCTCATCGTTGCGCGAGACATTGACCAAGCCTGTGCGCCACTGCGCGATCGCTACTGAATCGTTTTTGGCAAAGCCGTCACCGGGGTCTACCCCTGGCGCATCTGCGGGTGTCTCGCGTGGAAACACTAGCACAGTCACCGTTGCATCATCGGGTGCCTGCCCTTCCGCCTGCGCGGTATAGGTAAATTCGGTCGTGCCCAGAAATGGCCCCGGCGCATGCAGGAATTCCGGCAGCAGTTTCGAGCCGGTAAATACCCCCCACATCAGAAAGATCGTCAGGATCGAGATGATGCCCGCCGCGCGGTTGGGCCGCACGGCGCTTTCATCGCCAAAGGTTACGGTCTTGAGAGACGTATAATCCTTAGCCGCCACGCCACTGACCACCTTTGTCACAAGGAAAAACGCAACCACAAAGATCGCGACATACATCAACAGAGGGATCATGCCGCGTCCTCCTTGGTGCCCATAATCTCTTCTTCCATGTCCCAGATCATGTTCAGGATCTCTTCACGACGAGGGCCGAATTCGGGGTGTTTCTTCACCTCGCGCAGATCGGCATTCACGCCAAGCTCTGCAAAGGGCAGCCTGTATTCTTTGTGAATCCGCCCCGGGCGCGGGGCCATGACGATCAGGCGTTCGCCCAGCAGCAGTGCTTCCTCGACCGAGTGGGTGATCAGGATGATCGTCTTGCCGGTCTCCTTCCACAACTTCAGCACCAGCGATTGCATCTTTTCGCGGGTCAGCGCATCCAGCGCGCCAAGCGGTTCGTCCATCAAGATTACATCCGGATCATTGGCCAGGCAGCGGGCCAATGCCACGCGCTGCTGCATCCCGCCGGAGAGTTCGTAAACGGCTTTCTCTTTGAAGTCCTGCAAACCCACCACATCCAGCAGATGGTTCACGATCTCTTTCTTGTTGTTCTTCGGCATGCCCTTCATCGAGGGGCCAAAGCCGACATTCTCGCGCACGGACATCCATTCAAACAGCGCGCCTTGCTGAAACACCATGCCGCGTTCGGCATCCGGTCCGGTGATCTGGTGGCCATTCAACGTCATCACCCCGGATGTGGGTGCCAAAAAGCCTGCCACGATATTCAGCAATGTCGTTTTACCACAGCCCGAAGGGCCCAGCACGCTGAGCAGTTCGCCCGCTTTCAGATCAATGGAAACATCCTGCAACGCCTGTACCGCGCCACCGTCCGGCAGATCAAAGCGCATGGAAAGTTTGTCAATGGAAAGTCCGCTCATATTCACACCGTCCCACCCCTGTCAGGGTCAAAAGGGCAGGGTTTTCCCCGCCTCTATGTCATTAAAGGTAAAGAGAGCGCGGCCCTGTTCTCAAGGGCCGCGCCGCAGCATTTACATGCCTTTGGCTGCTTCCAGCGGGCCCGTGTTCACGGTGCCGGAATAGTCATCAAGCGCGCTGTCGATAGAACCCGCTTCGACGAACACATCAGCCACGCCCTTCATGAAGGGTGCCGCGTTACCGCCGAACCATGAGGCCGAAAGCTGTTCGTCAATTGTAGGAAACACAAAGCCCGCGATAGAGGCGCGTGCAGCTTCAACATCCATGCCTGACTGCTCTGCGATCACGGCCAGCATTTCATCGCTTTGGTTCGCGGCCCATTCAGCGTTCGCATCTGCTGTGACTTTCACAAACTTGGCGACCGTATCACCGTTCTCGGCGATGTAGGACGCAGGTGCGGATGTGACATCAAACACCAGAATGCCTAGCTCCTGCTTTTCAGCGCCGGTCAGCAGGATGTTGCCGTATTCCTTCATCCGGCTCAGGCCACCGCCCCAGCCGCAGGCGAAATCAACAGCACCTTGAGACAGCGCCGCGGCACCTTCTGGTGGGGCCATGTCGACGATCTGCAAAGACGCAAGATCGACACCAAAATGATCCATCTGTCGCAGGAAGCCGTAGTGCGCAGCGGTACCCAGCGGCACGGCGACCTTTTTGCCCGCAAGTTCGCCAGCAGAATCCTTGTCGATCTCAAGCTCGGAACGAACAACGCAGTTATCATTGTCAGAATAGGACACGGCCACATCGACGATCTGCAAGTCCTGACCACCTGATGTTGCCACAACGAAAGGCGGCACACCCTGTGACACGGAGAGTTGCACATCGCCCGATGCCATCGCGGCGGACATCGCTGTGCCGGTCTCGAAGGACACCCAGTTCACTTTCATGCCCAGCGCTTCGTCATAGGATCCATCGGCCTTGGCGGCGAGGAACGGCATGGGCCATTCGAGGAAATAGCCGACGGTGATTTCACCATGGCCGTCTGCAAAAGCGGCCTGACCGGTCATTGCCATCACGGCACCGGCGACAAAACCTGTTGCTGTTTTTTTGATCATTTGATTCTCCCTATTGATCAAACCCAGCGCTGTTTCGCGCGGGCCTATTCTCCGCCGACATGTTTGCCGGTCTTGGTTGGTCCTTGTGCACATCATACCGCCCCCGGAAACATCTTGTCTTAGATAGCAGCACAGATGCACATGCGTCCGCCGTCACCATGTCCGTTCTGGGATTGTAAGGCAAATACATCTGCGTAAAACATAGCCAGACCACTTCCATTGAACCCAAGGCGTCGAAATGCATGCACAAACCGCTTGGATGTTGTGCAATGGACTATTTGAAATGGATTGCGAGCATAGATGATATGTCCAATTTGCGCATAGCCTTGAGTCCACGCGACCTTGTGCAGGCGATGGCGCGCGGTGTGTCTCACCCCATATTTTAGGCAAGTGCATCGTCCAGCACGTTGCCCCCCAACCCGCCTCCGACCACCTTCCAGGCACATCCGCAGCTGTTTCCAGCGTTAGACAGGCGCAAATTCTGGCGCTACAGTCAAAGGGTGTCTGGCCCTACTCGATTCTCGGATTTTTCAGCACTGATTGGAAAACACGGGGGCCTTTGCACCGTGATTTCACGCATCATCTCTTATTGAAAGGTCTGGCACATGGACGGCAATTTCAACGAAAACGACATCTCCCGTGTTGTCGAGGCGGACCGCGCCCACATCTGGCATCACCTGAGCCAGCACAAGCCGTACGAGACAACTGATCCCCGCATCATCGTCGAAGGCAAGGGTATGCGCGTTTGGGACCAGAAGGGCAAAGAGCACATTGATGCCGTGTCCGGTGGCGTCTGGACCGTCAACGTTGGCTACGGCCGCGAGCGGATCGCCGATGCCGTGCGCGACCAGCTTGTCAAACTGAACTTCTTTGCGGGTTCCGCCGGTTCGATCCCCGGCTCCAACTTTGCCCAGATGCTGATCGACAAGATGCCCGGCATGTCCCGCGTCTATTACGCGTCTTCCGGATCCGAGGCGAACGAGAAGGGCTTTAAAATGGTCCGCCAGATTGCGCATAAGCGGTACGGCGGCAAAAAGCACAAGATCCTCTACCGCGATCGTGATTACCACGGCGGCACCATCGGCACGATGGCCGCGGGCGGGCAGGACGAGCGGAACGCGCAGTATGGCCCTTTCCCCGAAGGCTTCATCCGCGTCCCGCATTGTCTCGAGTATCGCAAACACGAACAGGACGGCGCGCCCGATGAAAACTACGGCGTCTGGGCCGCCGACCAGATCGAAGCGGTCATTCTGCGCGAGGGTCCCGAGACTGTTGGCGCGCTTTGCCTTGAGCCTGTGACCGCAGGCGGCGGCGTCATCACGCCCCCCGACGGCTATTGGGATCGCGTGCAGGAGATCTGTAAAAAGTACGACATTCTACTGCACATCGACGAGGTCGTCTGCGGTGTGGGCCGCACCGGCACTTGGTTTGGCTATCAGCAATACGGCATCAAACCCGACATTGTGACCATGGCAAAGGGTGTTGCCTCCGGTTACGCTGCAATCTCCTGCACAGTCACGACCGAAGCCGTCTTTGACATGTTCAAGGACGATGCGGCGGACCATATGAATTACTTCCGCGACATCTCGACCTTTGGCGGATGTACCGCGGGCCCCGCAGCGGGGATCGAGAATATGCGCATCATCGAAGAAGAGGATCTGCTGCAGAACACCACCGATATGGGCGGTTACATGCTGGACCAGTTGAACGCGCTGGCCGACAAACATAGCGTGATCGGGCATGTACGCGGCAAGGGTCTGTTTCTGGGGGCCGAACTGGTCACTGACCGCGACAGCCGTGATCCGGTTGCCGAGGCGCTGGTGGGCAAGGTGGTCGCCGACTGCATGCAGCAGGGTGTGATTATCGGCGCGACCAACCGTTCCCTGCCGGGCAAGAACAACACCCTTTGTTTCTCCCCCGCGCTGATCGCGACCAAAGACGACATCAACCAAATCGTGACGGCGGTAGATGGTGCCTTGGGCCGGGTGTTTGGCTGAACCAAGCCAAGC
The DNA here is from genome assembly GCF_000622365.1 of Sulfitobacter noctilucae. Classification (GTDB taxonomy): domain Bacteria; phylum Pseudomonadota; class Alphaproteobacteria; order Rhodobacterales; family Rhodobacteraceae; genus Sulfitobacter; species Sulfitobacter noctilucae. Next base: position 169,527 of record NZ_JASC01000013.1, read on the forward strand.
GGCATTCACGCAATCGCCGGGCATCGCCCCGGCGATTTGCATTTGAATTGGCACGATCAGCTAATTCTCGCTCAAAGCTTCGATACCAGAATCTTGTTGGAACCCTTTGCGCTGCGACACGTTAACACATCAATCAATTAATGGAGTCCAACATGAAAAAGCTTATCCTTTCCTTGCCGCTGATGGCCGCCTTGGCAGCCTGCGCGCCTGCCGATCAGCAGACAAACACACTCGCCGGTGCCGCTCTTGGTGCCGCTGCCGGTGCTGCAGTTTCGGGCGACGATGATAAGGTTGTGGGTGCGCTGGTTGGTGGTGCAGCCGGTGCCGCAGCGGGCAGCTACTTGGGCCGTACATCAAGCGGTGCTTGCGTCTACCAGAACGCAGACGGCTCCCGCTACACGGCAGCTTGCCCATAAACCAGAAATTCAGAATACTGAAATGAAACGAAACCCGGCCATTGTGCCGGGTTTTTTTCATATAGACCTTACGCCAGACGCGTCATGGCTGGCGCGTCCAGCCGACCGGCGTGCCCTGTCCCAACCATATTCACACGGCGATATTACCAGATTGAAAACAATTTCGGTCCAGATTAGGCTCAGTCTATGACCCTTCCTGTCGAGACATTCTTTCTGAAACCGCAGGCGCAGGGCACGCTGCAACAACAGATACAGCAGATGATTGCGCAGGGCATATTGTCCGGCCGCTTTCAACAAGGCGAAAAACTCCCCTCGACGCGCAAACTCGCCGCACATCTGGGCGTCAGCCGGATCACCGTCACAATCGCCTATACTGAGTTACTGGCGAATGACTACCTGACCTCCAAGGGGCGCTCGGGCTATTTTGTGTCGGAAAATGCCCCCGCACCGCCCGCCTTTACTGCGCTGCCTGAAGGGCCGGATGCCGTTGACTGGACCCGCGCCATCGGCCAAAAATTCAGTGGTGGTGCGGTCCTGACTAAGCCCGAAGGCTGGGCCAATTTCCGCTATCCCTTCATCTACGGGCAAGCAGACCCGAACCTGTTTGACCATGCGAATTGGCGGCTATGCGCTTTGCAGGCTTTGGGCCAGCGCGACTTTACTGCGTTGACCACGGACTACTACGATCAGGACGATCCGCAACTGATCGAATTCATCGTTCGTCACATCCTGCCCCGGCGTGGGATTACTGCGCGCCCCGAACAGATCCTGATTACATTGGGCGCTCAAAACGCGCTCTGGCTGACGACGCAAGTCCTGCTCACCCAACGCCGCTCTGCTGCGCTCGAAGATCCCTGCTATCCGGCGTTGCGCGAAATTCTGACGCAGTCCCGCGCCCATGTAACCCCTGTGCGCGTGGATCAGGACGGCCTGCCCCCGGATGCCATTCCGCCCGAAACGGATGTGATCTTTGCCACGCCCAGCCATCAATGCCCAACCAATGCGACGATGCCGCTGGACCGCCGACAGGCGCTGCTTGACCACGCCCGCGCTATTGATGCGCTCATCGTCGAGGATGACTATGAATTCGAAATGTCGTTTCTGAAATCGCCCTCCCCCGCGCTCAAATCACTCGATGCCGATGGCCGGGTGATCTACGTGGGCAGCTTCTCCAAATCGCTTTTCCCGGGTCTGCGGCTTGGCTATCTGGTAGGCTCCGAACCCTTTATCCGCGAGGCCCGCGCCTTGCGCGCCAGTGTGCTGCGCCACCCGCCCGGCCATATCCAGCGCACCGCGGCCTACTTTTTGTCCCTTGGTCACTACGACGCGCTGATCCGACGCATGGGCACCGCACTGCAGGACCGCCGCCGCGTGATGGAAGCCGCATTGGCCGCCCGAGGGCTGACCATTTCCGGCCGTGGCTATTTCGGCGGATCGTCCTTCTGGATGCGGGCACCGGTGGGCATCGACACGAAAGTTCTGGCCCGCCGCTTGCAAAGCAAAAGCGTGCTGATTGAGCCCGGCCACGTGTTTTTCGCGCCCGACCAGCACTCCTCGAACCACTACAGACTGGCCTATTCCTCCATCCCCAGCGCAAGGATTGCAGCAGGGGTCGATCTGATCGCAGATGAGATAGCCGGATTTGGCAGGTCTGGCCCTATTTCCTAACAATCACTGGCCCTAACCTGTATAGACTGAAAAGCCTAGCTTGCTCCAAAGACAGAATCGCATCCCCATAGAATCCAAGGAATCCCGCCATGAAAATGACCACCGAAGAAGCTTTCGTCAAAGTCCTGCAAATGCATGGGATCGACAATGCTTTCGGGATCATCGGCTCGGCCATGATGCCGATTTCCGATCTGTTCCCTGCGGCTGGCATCACGTTCTGGGATTGCGCCCACGAAACATCCGGTGGGATGATTGCGGATGGCTACACCCGCGCGTCCGGCAAAATGTCGATGGCGATTGCGCAGAACGGCCCCGGCATCACTAATTTCGTGACGCCGATCAAGACCGCCTATTGGAATCACACTCCGATGCTGCTGGTCACACCACAGGCCGCGAACAAAACCATCGGTCAGGGTGGGTTTCAGGAGATCGAGCAGATGAAACTGTTCGAAGACATGGTCTGCTATCAGGAAGAAGTCCGCGATCCGTCGCGCATGGCCGAAGTGCTGAACCGTGTGATCGAGAAAGCATGGCGCGGTTCTGCGCCTGCGCAGATCAACGTGCCGCGTGATTTCTGGACTCAAGTGATCGACATCGAACTGCCCCAGATCATCCGTCTTGAGCGCCCGCAGGGTGGTGAGCAAGCGGTCAAGGACGCAGCCAAGCTGCTGTCCGAGGCGGAGTTCCCCGTCATCCTGAACGGTGCGGGCGTAATTCTGTCGGGTGCCATTGACGCATCGGCCAAGCTGGCCGAAGCGCTGGATGCCCCTGTCGCCTGTAACTACCAGCACAACGATGCTTTCCCCGGTTCGCACCCATTGGCCATCGGCCCGCTTGGCTACAACGGGTCCAAAGCCGCGATGGAGATCATTCAAAAGGCCGACGTGGTGCTGGCGCTGGGCAACCGGTTGAACCCCTTCTCCACCCTGCCCGGCTACGGCATCAACTATTGGCCCACGGACGCCAAGGTCATTCAGGTAGACATCAACTCTGACCGGATTGGCCTGACCAAAAAGGTCGATGTGGCCATTCAGGGCGATGCAAAGCGCGTGGCCGAACAACTGTTAGAGAACCTCGGCGCGGGTGCCGGCGACAAAGGTCGGCAAGAGCGCAAGGATCTGGTGGGCCTGACAAAATCCCGCTGGGCGCAGGAGCTGTCGTCGATGGATCACGAGGATGACACCGACGAGGGCATCGATTGGAACGAGCGGGCCCGCAACCGGCAGCCCGACCGCATGTCGCCCCGCATGGCCTGGCGTGCGATCATGTCCGCGATGCCCAAGGACGCGATCATCAGCTCTGACATCGGCAACAACTGCGCCATTGGCAATGCCTATCCGTCCTTTGACAAGGGCCGCAAATATCTCGCACCCGGTTTGTTCGGGCCCTGTGGCTATGGGCTGCCTGCGATACTCGGGGCCAAGATCGGATGCCCCGATGTTCCGGTCATCGGCTTTGCCGGGGACGGCGCATTCGGCATCTCCATGAATGAGATGACAGCCTGTGGGCGCGGCGACTGGCCTGCGATCACCATGGTCATATTCCGCAACTACCAGTGGGGCGCGGAAAAGCGGAACACCACGCTGTGGTTCAAGGACAACTTTGTCGGCACCGAACTGAACGAAGGCGTGAACTATGCCGAGATCGCCAAGGGGTGTGGTCTGAAAGGCGTGCAGGTCGACGGAATGCAAGACCTGACAGAGGCGCTGAACACAGCCGTTAAAGAGCAAATGAAGGATGGGATCACCACCTTTATCGAAGTTATCCTGAACCAGGAGCTGGGCGAGCCGTTCCGCCGCGATGCAATGAAAAAGCCGGTGCAGGTGGCAGGCATCAGCAAGGATGACATGCGCCAGCAACAGACTGTGTAAGGGCTTGGACCGGGCCGCCGTGATCAAAGCAGCCATCCTTGTCCTGAACGCCGGCTCTTCCTCTATCAAGGCGGCCCTTTTTGACTCAGACCTCACCGAGGTTTTGCGGATCGAGGCAAGCGGCATTGCAGAGACGGAGGGCAAGCTGGTCTGTGCAGGGCGGGTACAGCCCTGCCAGCTACCAGATAATGCGGCGGCCCTCGACGCGGTCCTGAGATCACTGGTAAACGAGGGTATCGCGCTGAGCGATCTGCAAGGCGTGGCGCATCGTGTCGTGCACGGGGGGCCGCACCTGACCCGTGCCGAACGCATCACCCCTGCGGTGCGCGATATGATCGCGGCCAGCATCCCTCTGGCCCCGCTGCATAATCCGCATCATTTGGCTGCCATTAATGCAATTGCTGCACAGGCCCCCGATTTGCCCCAATGTGCCAGCTTCGACACCGCTTTTCATGCCAGCCTTCCAGAGGTCTCCTATCGCTATGCGCTGCCAGATGATCCCGAACATGCCGACCTGCGGCGCTACGGATTTCATGGCAACAGCTATGCGGCCATGGTGCACGCGCTTTCCCAACGCCCGGACGGCGTGCCGCCGCGCCTGTTGGCTATGCATCTGGGCAATGGTGCCTCGCTTTGCGCCATTCACGAGGGAAAGTCGGTTGCGACCACCATGGGATATTCGCCGCTTAGCGGTCTGACCATGGGCACGCGCGCGGGTGAAATTGACGCCGGCGCTGTCTTGCGTCTCGTGCGGGATCTGGGGTTGGAGAGTGCGGAGACCCTGTTGTACCACCGCGCCGGTTTGCTGGGCCTATCAAATCTCAGCGCCGATATGCGCACCGTTAGCCAAAGCGAAACACCGCAGGCCCGTTTTGCCATCGACCATTTTTGCTACTGGATCAAACGGCATGCGGGATCAATGATCGCGGCCATGGAAGGCCTTGACGCCGTGGCCTTCACCGGCGGGATCGGCGAAAATGCCCGCGACATCACGGACAGGATTCAGCGTGACCTTTCCTGGGCCGGACCGTTCGAGACGCTTGTGATCCCCGCCGCAGAAGAATTGCATATTGCCCGCGAGGCACAAACGCTGCTGACGCAAGGCGAAAAGGGTTCAGATGTTTGACGCCTGGGGCCAACTCTCGCTCTCCTCTGGCGAGGTGGCAGCGCTGATCGTCATCGTCTTTGTTGCCGGTCTGGTGCGTGGGTTTTCGGGTTTTGCCCTATCGGCATTGGTCATGGCATCGGCAGCGAGCTTTGTGGCACCCATCCTGCTTATCCCGATCCTCTGGTTTCAGGAAATATCCGCCAGTCTGTTGATGGCCAGCGGCGGCTGGCGCGATGCGAACCGCAAGCGGGCCGCGCTTTTGGTCGTCGGCAACTGGCTGGGCTGGCCGCTGGGCCTATGGATGACAATCAGCCTGCCGGTAGAGACCTCGAAACGCATTGCACTAACGGTCATCGTTATCCTCGCAGCGCTACAACTGCTCAAGGTCAACATCCCTGCGCTCGCCAGCCGTACCGGTACCCTGATCACCGGAGTTGTTGCCGGGATCGTATCCGGTGTCGCACATGTCGGCGGCATGGTCGTGGCGCTTTGTGTGCTCAGCCAGAACGAAAGCGCACGTTCCATGCGCGGCACGTTAGTGCTCTATCTCTTCGCCGGCTCACTTGGTTCGTTGATCTATCTGATCTTTTTTGGCGTGATGACCTATACCGCGCTGCTCTGTGCTCTTACGCTGATACCCGCCACACTGCTGGGTGTCTGGCTGGGCACAAAGTTCTTCAACCCCCGGTGGGAACCCTACTACAAACCTTTCTGCCTGTGCCTGCTGATCGGCTTGGCGGCATTCTCCCTGCTCCGCAGCCTGATCTGACCTGAAAAGGACCGCTTCGCATGACCCAACCGACGCTAGACCTGAGCCCCAAGGTATCGGACGAAATCCGCAAGACGACCTGCTACATGTGCGCCTGCCGCTGCGGCATCAACGTCCACATGAAGAAAGACGACGCGGGTGAGCTGCGCGTCGCCTATATCGAGGGCAACCGCGATCATCCGGTCAATCAGGGTGTGCTCTGCGCCAAAGGTTCGGCGGGCATCATGCAGCACAACGCACCCTCACGGCTGCGCGCACCTTTGAAACGGGTCGGCCCGCGTGGATCGGGCGAATTCGAGGAAATCTCATGGGATGAAGCCTATGACATTGCGGCAAGCTGGCTGAAACCGATCCGCGACACCAACCCTGAGAAGCTAGCTTTTTTCACCGGACGCGACCAGTCTCAGTCCTTCACCTCCTTCTGGGCGCAGAATTTTGGCACGCCCAACTATGCCGCCCATGGCGGGTTCTGTTCGGTAAACATGGCTGCCGCTGGCATCTATACAATGGGCGGTGCGTTCTGGGAATTTGGCCAGCCCGATTGGGACCACACAAAACTGTTCATGCTGTTTGGTGTGGCTGAAGACCACGACAGCAATCCCATCAAAATGGGGCTGGGCAAAATCAAGGCACGCGGCGCGCGGGTGATCGGCGTGAACCCGATCCGCACCGGATATAATGCCGTGGCGGATGATTGGGTCGGCATCACGCCCGGCACCGATGGTCTGTTCATCTTGGCGATGGTCCATTGCCTGATGAAGGCAGGCAAGATGGACCTGACCTATCTGGCTCAATACACCGACGCGCCCGTCCTGCTGAATATGGACGAGAAATCGCCAGACTATGGCCTTTACATGCGCGATGAGAACGGCAAGCAATTGGTGATCGACCGGACGACGGGCAAACTTGCCCCCTTCGACAGGCCAGGCGTGAAACCTGATCTGTCCGCTACCCACCGCGCCAAGGGCATCACCCATGTGCCCGTCTTTCACAAGATGGCCGAGAAGTACCTAAACGAGGAATACGCGCCCGAAGCGGTCGCCGACCGCTGCGGCATTCCCGCCAATCGTATCCGCGCCATCGCCGCCGAACTGGCCCGCGTCGCCTTTGACGAGGCATTCGAGCTGGACCAGGAATGGACCGACTTCCGCGGCGAAACGCACAAGACCATGACGGGCCGCCCGGTATCGTTTCACGCGATGCGCGGGATTTCGGCCCACGCCAACGGGTTCCAGACCTGTCGCGCCTTGCATGTGCTGCAAATCATCCTTGGCACGGTCGAGGTGCCGGGCGGGTTCCGCTTCAAACCGCCTTACCCCAAACCCGCGAGCGCGCATCCCAAACCGCATGTGGGCCTGACACCGGGTGCGCCGCTGAACGGTCCGCATCTGGGCTTTGTCCACGGCCCCGACGATCTGGCGTTGAAAGAAGACGGCACGCCCGCCCGCATCGACAAGGCCTTCACCTGGGAAAACCCCATGTCGGCCCACGGGTTGATGCACATGGTCATCAGCAATGCCCACGCGGGCGATCCTTACAAGATCGACACGCTGTTCATGTATATGGCGAACATGTCGTGGAATTCGTCGATGAACACCGGCGGCGTGATGGAGATGCTGACGGACAAGGATGAAAACGGCGACTATGTGATCCCGCATATCATCTACTCCGATGCCTATTCCTCCGAAATGGTTGCCTATTCCGACCTGATCCTGCCCGACACCACCTATCTGGAACGACACGATTGCATCTCCCTGCTGGACCGCCCGATCTGCGAGGCCGATGCGATGGCCGACGCGATCCGCTGGCCTGTGGTCGAACCGGACCGCAACGTGAAGGGTTTTCAATCCGCGCTCTGTGATCTGGGGGCCAAACTGGGCCTGCCGGGGTTTGTAAACGACGATGGCAGCCAGAAGTTCGCCGACTACGCCGATTATATCATCAACCACGAACGCCGTCCCGGCATCGGGCCACTGGCCGGCTGGCGTATGGGGGACAGAGGCCTGCAATCGGGGCGCGGCGGCGTGAACGCCAGCCAGATCGACAACTACATCGAAAACGGCGGCTTCTTTGTCGAACACGTTCCCGAAGACGCGAACTACTACAAACCGTGGAACATGGCCTACCAGAAATGGGCCGTCGACATGGGCCTCTTCGACAGTCCGCAACCCTATCTGTTCTCGCTTTATGTCGAACCGATGCGCAAGTTCCAGCTGGCCGCCGAAGGGCATGGCGACCGGCAACCGCCCAACCATCTCCGTCAGCGGATCAAAGACACGATGTCCCCCCTGCCCATCTGGTATGAGACAGATCAGCAAGGCAACGAAGGCTACACGATCACGGCCCTGACCCAGCGGCCTATGGCGATGTACCATTCCTGGGGATCGCAAAATGCATGGCTGCGGCAACTGCACGGCCACAACCCGCTGTATCTGCCGACCAAACTGATGCAGCAGCACGATCTGAGCGATGGCGACTGGGCGCGGGTCTCCTCTCCGCATGGCGAAATCACGGTGCCGGTCATGGAAATGGCCGCGCTGAATGAAAACACCGTCTGGACATGGAACGCTATCGGCAAGCGCAAAGGCGCATGGGCGCTGGACAAGGACGCACCAGAGGCCACCAAAGGTTTCCTGCTGAATCACCTTATCCACGAATTACTACCGCCCAAGGGCGACGGCCTGCGCTGGGCAAACTCCGACCCGATCACCGGACAAGCAGCGTGGTTCGATCTCAAGGTGCGCATCGAAAAGACCGATGCCCCCAAGGAATCGCGCCCCGAATATCCGCCTATCACATCCCCTGTGGGCCAGGGCCCCGACAAACTGGCTTGGAAGGTCGGCAAATGATGCTTTCTCTTTTTGGCCTTATATCCCGCGGGGAATCGATCTTTGATCGATGGGGCAGAGCCCCCTCCAACAAAAGCAAGGAGCGCCACATATGACGACCCTTCCCGAAACCACCCACAAGAAGCTCGGCCTTGTCATCGACCTCGATACCTGTGTCGGCTGTCATGCCTGTGTCATCTCCTGCAAGGGCTGGAACACCGAAAACTACGGCGCGCCCCTGTCTGACCAAGACCCTTATGGTGCCGATCCTTCCGGCACCTTCCTCAATCGCGTACACTCCTATGAAGTGCAACCAGCCGAAGGTGCGGCGCAACTGATCCACTTTCCCAAGTCCTGCCTGCATTGCGAAGACGCCCCCTGCGTCACGGTCTGCCCCACCGGTGCCAGCTATAAACGCGTCGAAGACGGCATCGTGCTGGTCAATGAGAGCGATTGCATCGGCTGCGGGCTGTGCGCCTGGGCCTGTCCCTACGGCGCACGCGAGATGGACGCCGAGGAAAAGGTGATGAAGAAATGCACCCTCTGCGTGGACCGTATCTATAACGAGAACATCCCCGAGGTAGACCGCGTGCCTTCCTGTGTGCGGACCTGTCCGGCGGGCGCGCGGCACTTCGGTGATCTGGGCGACCCTGACAGCGCTGTCAGCCAATTGGTGGCAGAGCGGGGCGGTATGGACCTGATGCCGGAACAGGGCACTAAACCCGTGAACAAATATCTACCACCGCGTCCCAAGGATGCCTTGCCGGAATTCGACGTGCTGGCCCCCTTCCTCGATCCAGTGATCGCCGAACCGAAAGGTTTCCTCGGCTGGCTCGACAAAGCGCTGGAGAAACTCTGATGCATCCCGCGCCGTCCGTCATCTTTTTCTCGACCTTTTCGGGCCTGGGCTTTGGCCTGCTGTTCTTTTTGGGTTTCGGCTTTCCCGCCGTAACCGGCTTCACCGCATTTGCCTTTTTTGCCATCGCCTATGTGCTGGCAGTGGGCGGATTGATCGCTTCCACCTTCCACCTTGGGCATCCCGAAAGGGCGCTCAAAGCCTTTACGCAATGGCGTTCAAGCTGGCTGAGTCGTGAAGGTTGGTGCGCAGTTGCGGCACTCTTGGTGATGGCCCTTTACGGCGCGGGGCTGGTCTTTCTGGAACAACGCTGGACGGTGCTGGGCATTATCGGAGCATTCCTGTCCATCGGAACAGTTTTCACCACAGCCATGATCTATGGACAGCTCAAGACGGTCCCCCGTTGGAACACCCCCCTGACCCCTGCTTATTTACTGTCGATCAGCATCGCCGGTGGTGCCTTGATGGCCGGACAGATCACATGGGCCATTGCCTTGCTGGTTCTTGCCGGTGCCGTGCAGGTGATCACATGGACAATGGGCGACAATGCCTTCGAGTCGGCTGGCACCGATCTGGCGAGTGCCACGCAGCTAGGCAACATCGGTACCGTCCGCTCGTTCGAGCCGCCGCATACAGGCACCAACTACCTGCTGCGTGAGTTCGTCTATGTGATCGGGCGTAAGCATGCGCTGAAACTGCGGGTCATCGCACTGGGGTTAATGGTGGTGCTGCCGGTTCTCGTGCTGCTCTTACCGTTCAACCACTGGCTCGCGCTTGTCGCTGTGCTGTCCCATGTGGCAGGCGTGCTCGCCTCGCGCTGGCTGTTCTTTGCGCAAGCCGAGCATGTTGTGGGTCTGTACTACGGCAAGCGCTGACGAGGGCGTTAGGTCAGCAGACCCGCGTGGCGCATGCCCTCTTCGACCAAGCCCTTGGTCTCGTCAGACAGGCCGGTCAGCGGCAGGCGCACCTCTTCGGAACACAGGCCCAGACGCGACATGGCGTATTTTACGCCAACCAAGCCAGGCTCTGTAAAGATCGCCTTGTGCAGCGGCATCAGCTTGTCCTGAATTTCCAGCGCCTTGGCATAATCGCCTGCGGCACAGGCCGCTTGCAACGCGGCTGACAGTTGGGGTGCCACGTTCGCTGTGACCGAAATACAACCCACACCGCCCTGAGCGTTGAACCCATGCGCGGTGGGGTCTTCGCCGGACAACTGGCAGAAGTCCGGTCCACAGGTGATCCGCTGCATCGACACGCGCGCCAAATCGCCCGTGGCATCCTTGACACCGACAATGCGCGGCAACTTGGCCAGTTCACCCATCGTCGCTGGCGTCATGTCGATGACCGAACGGGGCGGGATATTGTAGATGATGATCGGCAGACCGCAGGCGTCATGGATCGCCGTGAAATGCGCAATCAGCCCGCGCTGGGTGGGCTTGTTGTAGTAGGGCGTAACCACAAGAACAGCATCTGCCCCGACCTTTTCGGCGTGCTGCGCGAGGCGGATCGACTCGACCGTGTTGTTCGATCCTGCTCCGGCGATCACCGGAATACGGCCCGCCGCAGCTTTGACCACTTCTTCGACCACAAGTTCGTGCTCGCGGTGTGTCAATGTCGGCGATTCGCCCGTGGTCCCTACAGGCACCAACCCGTTCGACCCTTCGCCGATGTGCCATTCCACCAGTTTCTTGAGCGTTTCCAGATCCAGTTCGCCGCCCTGAAACGGCGTGACGAGTGCAGGCAGTGAGCCATTGAACATTTGCACGCTCCTTTGATGTGCTGGCCGGCGCAAAACCGGACTGGGAACAAGGTGGCGACAGCTTCGTGATTTGATTGCGCCGCCCCATGGGATATGTTGGAAGGCTGTAGCCCCTAGATCACAGGAAATGCAAGCGATGACACGGATTCTAACCGCACTGCTGCTGGTATTTGTGACCGCGTTGCCCAGCTTGGCCGAGCGACCGCGCCCTTTGGGCTGGGCCATCGAGGCGATGCGACAGGGCAATTGGGACAGCGCGCGGCAGCTTGCAGCCCGTGATGGGCAGGTTGCTGCCGATGTGATCGAATGGCACCGTTTGCGGGCGGGACGCGGTACCTTTGAACAGGTGCAGACATTCCTTGAGCGCCGCCCCGACTGGCCGGGAGAGACTTATCTGCGCAAGCAATCAGAGGACGCTGTGATCAAGGAAGATGACAGTGCGGTGCTTGCCTTCTTTTTGCAACAGCCGCCTCAAACCCCGCGCGCTGTGCTGGCCCATGCCGCCGCACTTACCCGCGCTGGTCAGTCTGCGAAGGCGCAGGACAGCGTGACGAACGCCTGGCTAACCATGCCGATGAATGCGACCTCGCAAGCGCTGTTTCTGGCCGAACATGCCGAGCTGCTTAAACCGCACCACCGCGACCGGCTGGATGCGATGCTTTGGGCCCGGGAACATACCAAGGCCCGGCAGATGTTCGACCTTGTCGACAAAGCCGATATTGCTTTGGCTGAAACGCGGATCGCGCTGCAGCGGCGGCAGGGCGACGTGAACGCCATGATCAATGCTTTGCCCGCGCCACAAAACACCGACGCAGGGTTGCAAGCAGACCGTTTCGAATGGCGCATTCGCAAGGGGTTGGTGAACGATGCCAAGACGCTTTTGCTGGAACAATCGACCAGCGTTGAGGCACTGGGCAATCCCGCCGCCTGGGCAAACCGGCGCCGCGCGTTGGCCCGGGGCGAGATGCGCTCTGGCGATCCTGTGCGCGCCTACCAAATGGCCTCCCAGCATTTCTTGACTGATGGGTCGCACTATGCGGATCTGGAATGGCTTTCAGGCTATATCGCGTTGAGGTTTTTGAAAGACAACGATGCCGCCTACCAGCATTTCCTAAACCACGACCGCGCTGTCGCATCGCCCATTTCCCAAGGCCGCGCGGGGTATTGGCAGGGCCGCGCACTCGAAGCGATGGGCAAGATCGAAGAAGCCGCCAAAGCCTATGCGATGGGTGCGAAATACCAGACCTCGTTCTATGGACTGCTTGCCGCTGAACGCGCCGGATTGCCGTTCGATCAGGACCTAGTCGGTGCGCCGCCTGCCATCGACTGGCGCAAATCGCCTTTGGCCGCTGCGCCGTTGTTCGAGGCAGGATTGCTGCTGCAAGCTTCGGGCGAGGTGTCGCTGGCCGAGCGGTTCTGGACCCATCTGGCCGAACAACTGGTGGCCGAAGACATCGCGCTGCTGGGACAAGCCGCCATCGACGCCGACCAGCCGCATTTGGCGGTGATGATCGGCAAACGCGCCGCGCAGCGTGGCTTGACCATCGCGGCCCCCTATTATCCGCTGCATTCCCTGACCGAGATGGACCTGCCCATGTCGCCCGACATGACGCTGGCCATTGCACGCCGCGAAAGCGAATTTGACGCCGGCGTGCAAAGCGGCGCAGGCGCGCGCGGTTTGATGCAGGTGATGCCCGCGACCGCCCGCGATGTGGCGCGCGATCTGGGCGTTTTAGCACTACACAGCACCGACAGATTGACCGCCGATCCCGACTACAACGCCCGGCTTGGCGCGAAATATCTATCGCAGATGGCCGGACGCTTTGACGGTAATGTGGTGATGGTATCAGCGGCCTATAACGCCGGACCTGCGCGTCCGCCACGCTGGATGGAGGATTATGGCGACCCGCGCGCGGGGGAAATTGATATCGTCGACTGGATCGAGATGGTCCCGTTTCGCGAGACGCAAAATTACATCATGCGTGTCACGGAAAGCTTGCCAGTCTACCGTGCACGGTTGGGGATGGACCCGCTGCCCATCCCATTCAGCGAGGAACTAGTCGGCAGCACGCTGAAGGCGTTCGCGCCAGAAGGTGAATAGCCCCGCCGCGACAATCAGCGCGGCACCGATGGCGACATTGGTCCGCACGGTTTCGCCAAAAATACTGATCCCGATGATCGCTGCGAAGACCAGTTGCAAATAAGCAAAAGGCTGAACCGCGCTGGCCTCTGCCACCTCATAACATTTGATCAACAGCCAATGTCCTGTCACGCCGGTTATGCAGAGACAGCCCATATAGAACCAATCTGAAGCGATCATCGGCTCCCAAAACCATACGCCAGCGCATGTCATCGCCACTGACCCCATAACACCCGTCCAGAAAAAGCTTGTGGCGGTGGTATCTTCGCGTGCGACATAGCGTGTCAGCAATCCGTAGACCGCGAACATCGCCGCCGCCAGCAGCGGGATCGCCGCCGCCGGATCAAACACACTCATCCCCGGCTGCAGAATGATAAGCACACCGACAAAGCCGACACCGATCGCTGCCCAGCGCCGCCAGCCGACCTGTTCGCCCAACACGGGGCCCGAAAGCGCCGCGACCAACAGCGGATAGCACGTGAAAACAGCATGGCTTTCGACCAGCCCTAGAATGGTGAATGCGACCACCATCACGCAAATCTCCGCCGCCAGCAGCAGTCCGCGTGCCGCTTGTAACAGCGGTTGCGAGGTTTGCGCCGCGGCACGAAGACTGCCTGCGTTGCGTTTGGCGATGGCCATCACGAATGCCGCGAAGAACCAATATCGGATCATCACAACCATCATCACATTGTATTCCGAAGCGAGGTGCCGCGAGAGCCCGTCCTGAACGGCAAATACAAATGTCGTGGCGACCATCAGACCAATGCCAAGAGGGATGTTGTTGCTCTGGCTCATACTGGCATCCTCGCGCGGGTCATATGCCGTTTGCGGCCAAAGCCTGATGTGCGCTCTACCTCAAAGCCTGCATCAGTCAAACCGCGCCGCACAAATCCCGCAGCAGTATAAGTTGCCGCCGTTCCATTCGTCACCGTATGGTTGGCAACCTCCGCCATCAGATCTTTCGACCAGAGTTCGGGGTTCTTTGCTGGCGAGAACCCGTCGAGAAACCAGGCATCGGCTTTGCCTTCCCAGCGGGGCAGCATCTCGCGGGCGTCACCCTCGATGACTTCGAGCCGCAAACCGGGAAGCTCTATCAAACCGCCCGCTCCTGTCCACGCTTCGGCCAAGGCATCGCGGCGACCGTTGAAATTTGGAAAGGCACGATGGGCCCGAACCATATCAGCAGGTGCCATCGGATAGGCCTCGAAACTGGTGAAATGCAACGCACCATTTTGACCCGACGCAATCCAGGCATCCCACGCCACCAACAGGTTCAGCCCGGTGCCAAATCCAAGTTCAGCAATCTGAAACCCCGGCGCAAAACGCGCGGGCAGGTCGTTGCCCCCCAAAAACACATGCTGAGTCTCGGCCACGCCATCCTCAAGGCTGAAGAACGGGTCGTCGAACAGGGTCGACACGGGCACGTCGCCGTCCCGCCACGCGATCTGATCTGACTGGTTCTGCATGGCGACACCGCGTAAAGAGTAACTGCGTCACATGTGCGCGAAGGAGAAACGCTTGGCAAGCTGCGATATCACTGTCCGGGGGGCCGGGATTTTCGGCCTATCCATTGCTTGGGCCGCTGTGCAGTGCGGCGCGCGGGTCCAGGTGATGGACCCGAACGGCCCAGCCAGCGGCAGCAGTGGCGGGATCGTCGGTGCGCTTGCCCCGCATGTGCCCGAAAACTGGAACGCCAAAAAGGCGTTTCAGTTTGAAAGCCTGCTGATGGCGCAGGATTTCTGGACGGGTGTTGAGGCCGCGAGCGGTGCCAGCAGCGGCTATGCACGCCACGGACGCCTGCAACCTATCGCAGACGATCACGCCCTCGATCTTGCGCACCAGCGGGCCGGTACAGCGCAGGAACTTTGGCAGGATCATGCGCGTTGGAAGGTGATCCCCGCAACCGATGCACCTTGGGAGCCGCACAGCCCGTCGGGCTACCTGATCTACGACACGCTGAGCGCCTTGGTTCATCCGCGCCGTGCCTGTGATGCGCTGGTGCAGGCATTGGCCGCCAACAGTGTGCGCATAGCGGCAGAAGCAGAGGACAGCGGGCAGACCATATGGGCCACCGGCGTGACGGGCCTCCAAGACCTCAGCGCCCAGCACAGCCGCAACATGGGGGGAGGCGTCAAAGGTCAGGCCGCCCTGCTGCAATATGATGCCAGCGGACAGCCACAGCTTTTTGCGGACGGATTGCACATCATCCCGCATTGTGACCGAACGGTCGCCATCGGATCAACGTCGGAGCGGGAGTATACGTCGCCGAGCGACACCGACGCGCAGCTTGACGAGGTGATCGCGCGGGCAAAAGCCGCCCTTCCGGCCTTGAAGGATGCACCCGTCATCGCCCGCTGGGCCGGGGTGCGCCCCCGCGCTCGCAGCCGCGCCCCGATGCTGGGGGCCTGGCCGGGCAAAGCCGGTCATTTCATCGCGAATGGCGGGTTCAAGATTGGCTTTGGGATGGCCCCCAAGGTGGCCGAGGTTATGGTCGATCTGCTGTTGGACGGGCGCGACAATATTCCGGATGGCTTTCGGGTAGAGGACAACCTCTAGCGCTCGGCAATCTCAACCGTTGCCGTCATGCATTGCCTGCCATCCGGCCCCCGCACCCACAGATCGGTCCCTTTAAGGCATAGCTCTGCTTTCTCGAAATGCATCAGGGGTGCCGTTGCTCGGAACGAAAAACGATGCAAAGCACCAAGATGCCGCTGCGCCATCAGCATGAGAAGCTGCGCCAGCAACGGACCATGCACCACCAACCCTGCATAGCCTTCAATATCGCGGGCATAATCCAGATCATAATGGATGCGGTGCCCGTTGAATGTCAGCGCCGAATAGCGAAACAGCAGCGTCGAGGTGAACTGCGCCTTTTCGCAAACCATCTCGTCGCATCGGGCTGTCGGTGGCACCGGCGTTGACGCCGCCGGGTTCGGGTCTTCGCGGTAAACCAAATCCTGCGTTTCGCTCAACGCCAATTTACCATTCTGATGCACATCATGGCGCAGAGTGACAAACCCAAGCGGCCCGCTGCGGCCCTCTTTGCGCTGTGCGTTTTCACAAGTGGTGGTGCGGGTCGCTGGCACCCCTGCAAGCAATGGCTGGTGAAACACCAGTCGCCCCGCCGCCCACATCCGGCGCGGCAAATCCAAATCGGGTATCAACCCGCCCATGCGCGAATGCCCGTCGCGCCCGAGCGCATCAGGCGGCTGCGGTTCCCAGAAATAGAGCTGATGGAAGAAAGGCGGCAGCGCATCACCCGCTACAATATCGGCCCCCTGCCCCAAAGCGACGCGCATCGCATTGGCCCGGGCCGGGTCCATTACATCGCTTTGACTTGTGCTTTGCATAGGGTCAGATTGCATACGTTTTAAGTAAGGAAGACCCGCCCATGTCGCAAGACCAACCACGTCTCGTCTCCCTGGATCATCTGGTGCTGACCGTTGCCGACATTCCCGCAACGCTCGCCTTTTATACAGAAGTGCTGGGAATGACCGTGCAGGAATTTACAGTCGCGGATGGCAGCACGCGGCAGGCTTTGCGGTTTGGGATGTCCAAGATCAATCTCCACCAACGCGGTGCGGAATTTGAGCCGAAGGCAAGCAAGCCCACGCCGGGCAGCGCGGATCTGTGCTTTATCACCGATCAACCGACGGCCGCATGGATCCGACATCTCTCCCATCATGGTATTGCGATTGAAGAAGGTCCGGTGCCGCGCAGTGGGGCCACCGGGCCGCTCACCTCTATCTACCTGCGCGACCCCGATCAGAACCTCATCGAGATTGCGACGCAGATCTAGATCATCTCGCGCAAAGACTTCATCAGTTGGGTCAGTTCCTTGATGTACATCTCGCCTTTCAGCTGACCGTTCTCGTCGAATTCTTCGCTGCTATTGGCCAGATGAATTTCCGGTCCTTGCAAGATGCGTGTGCGGAAAGGCACCATGAAACCACGCAGGATCATCTGTGCCCGCTCACCGCCCGCGCGCCCCGCCGCAGCGGACATGACCGCCACCGGTTTGTTGTCCCACGGCGCGCTCTCAACCCGGCTGATCCAGTCCAGCGCGTTCTTCAGCACACCCGACGGCCCCTTGTTGTACTCTACGGTCGAGATGATCACCGCATCGGCCTCGGCAATCTGTGCAGCGGCCTGCCTGACTGCCTCCGGCAC
Organism: Sulfitobacter noctilucae; assembly: GCF_000622365.1. Classification (GTDB taxonomy): domain Bacteria; phylum Pseudomonadota; class Alphaproteobacteria; order Rhodobacterales; family Rhodobacteraceae; genus Sulfitobacter; species Sulfitobacter noctilucae. The sequence goes on from NZ_JASC01000013.1 coordinate 187,112, forward strand.
GCCAGTGGCTGCTTCATCGTCGCCGCTATACAGCGGGAAACGGAGGTCCAGCAAACTGAACTCGTTTTCGCCAAAGAGGCGCGATGCCTCGTACAGAAGCTTGGTGTTTGTCGATGCGCCCCGCAGCGATCCCGAGATACCGACAAGTTTGGGTGTAGCCATTCAGTGGTCTCCAATCCGGTTGCAACTTGCCCTATACCTTGACCGGATACCCCAAAAAGCAAGAAGCCCCCGCGTGATGCAGGGGCTTCTGTGCGTTTTCGCTGAAATATCGGATCAGGACGGGTTCGGCAGGATCACAATTTCGACGCGGCGGTTTTGCGCTTTGCCTTCCGGTGTCAGGTTGCTGGCCACAGGCTGGTTTTCGCCCCGGCCAAACGTCTGAAGACGGCTTTGCGGTACACCATTGCTGACCAAGACATTTGTGACGGCCCGTGCGCGGCTTTCGGAGAGCGTTTGGTTATAGGCCGCATCGCCATCGCTGTCTGTGTGTCCAACGACCTGCAGCGTAGAATTGGAATAGACCTGTACGTTTTGCGCCAAGGCACGCAAATCACCCTGCAGCGTCGGGGTCACCGTGCTGCTGTCTGTGGCGAAAAGCAGACCACTGGGCATTGTAACGATCAAACGGTCGCCGGTATTTGAAATGGCGACATTGCTGCCCATTTGCTGACGCAGTTCGGCCTCTTGGCGGTCAAGCGAATAGCCGATGCCAGCACCCAGCGCGCCGCCCAGCACGGCACCTGCAAGCGCACCATCTGCGCGGTTGCCGTCGCCTTTAGACAGCGCGCCAATCAAAGCACCGGTGCCTGCACCGATCAGCGCACCATTCTTGGTTTTCTGGTTCGGATCACCCGGCTGGGCCAGGATATTGCCGCCACCCGGCTGCGTACATGCGCCCAGCGTCAGTGCGCCTGCAACGACGGCGACAAGGGAAAGTTTGGAAGAATTCATAGCAACTGCCTTAATATGTGTTGGCCCCGTTCGGGCAGGGCGCTTGGTATGTTCAGTATATATGCTCTGCCGGATGGAAAAATCACAGGGGAAATTTTTCGGCGTGAAGTCGCCTATCCCTCGGCGCGCGCCGCCTCGAATGCCAGCATCACGCGCTTGACCGGCAGACCCCAGTGATAGCCGCCCAACGCCCCCGACTTGCGCAATGCACGGTGACAGGGGATCAGCCAAGACACCGGATTGCGGCCCACGGCTGTGCCTACTGCACGCACCGCCTTTGGGTTGCCAACCGATGCCGCAATATCTGAGTAGGTCGTCACATAGCCCGACGGCACCCGCAACAGCGCCTCCCAGACCTTGATCTGAAAGGGTGCGCCAATGAGATAAAGTGGTGCTTTGTCCGCCACGCCGTCCTGCGCTCCGAAAGCCGTCAGCACCCAAGGGCGTAGCATCTCGGGATCTTCGACAAACTCTGCCAAGGGCCAACGCCGTGTCAGGTCGGCCATTGTGGCCTCTTCCCCCAACTCGGCAGCCAAAGCCAATCCGCAGATGCCTTTTTCCGTGCCCATCACCAGCACCTGACCAAAGGGGCTGTCGAACCACCCCCATGAAATGCGCAATCCTGCGCCTTGCCGTGCAAACTCTCCGGGGCTCATCGCCTCCCACCGCAGAAACATATCGTGCAGGCGGCCCGTGCCAGACAGGCCAACCTCATGCGCGGCCTCAAGCGTGGTGGCCTTCGTGCGCAGCATTTCCTTGGCCTGACCCAGCATTAGATACTGCTGATAGCGCTTTGGCGACACGCCGACCCAACGCGAGAACAAACGCTGGAAATGGGCAGGCGACATGCCCATCTCGGCTGCGACCTGATCAAGGCTGAGGGGTTCCTCGGCCCCGTCAAGGAGGTCAATCGCACGGCGCATCACCTTGTAATGATAGCCATCGTCCAAAGCGGGGATGTTCAGTGTCTGGTTCATACCCCCAATCTAAAGCCAACACCGCCGCCCCGCGACCCGAAACATGCGCAACTGCTTGCCCCTGTGCGTCGCATCGCGCATACCCTGCACATGGCAAAACAGCTCGACTATCATACCATCCGCGAGATTTTTACGCGTTTTGAGGCGGCGGACCCCGAACCCAAGGGGGAGCTGGATCACGTCAATGTTTATACGCTGGTCGTGGCCGTTGCCCTGTCAGCGCAGGCCACGGATGCAGGTGTGAACAAAGCGACTGCCGCGCTGTTCAAGATCGCGGACACCCCGCAAAAGATGCTGGATCTGGGGTTGGACGGGTTGACCGACCACATCAAAAGCATCGGCCTTTTCCGCCAGAAGGCGAAGAATGTAATGAAGCTCAGCCAGATACTGGTCGATGATTACGGCGGCGAAGTCCCTAATTCACGCGCTGCGCTGCAATCGCTGCCCGGCGTGGGCCGCAAGACCGCCAATGTCGTGTTAAACATGTGGTGGAACTTTCCTGCGCAGGCGGTGGACACGCATATCTTCCGGCTGGGCAATCGCAGCGGCATTGCACCGGGCAAAACGGTCGAGGCCGTTGAAAAAGCCATCGAAGACAACATTCCCGCCGATCAGCAGTTGCACGCCCATCACTGGATGATCCTGCACGGGCGCTATCATTGCAAAGCGCGCAAGCCGCAATGCCCGACCTGCCTGATCAAAGACCTCTGTGCCTTTGAGGACAAAACCGAACTTTCCTAAGGATTCCCCATGAAAACCTATGACCTTGTTGGCATCGGCAATGCCGTTGTGGATGTGATCAGCCAGACGGACGACAAATTCCTGACCGATATGAACATCGAGAAAGGGATCATGCAGCTGATCGAACAGGACCGCGGCGAAGTGCTGTATTCTGCGATGAAAGACTGCGTGCAAACGCCCGGTGGGTCGGTCGCCAATACCATCGCCGGGGCCGGTGCGCTGGGTCTGGACACTGCTTTCATCGGGCGCGTGCGCGACGATGAACTTGGCACCTTCTACGCCAGCGCGATGGCCGATCACGGTATTGATTTCGTCAATGCGCCCGTAGCGGATGGCGAGGCACCGACCTCGCGCAGCATGATCTTTGTCACCCCCGATGGGGAACGGTCGATGAATACCTATCTTGGCATCTCGACGGGGCTGTCTTCGGCGGATGTGCCTGCGAATGTGGCGGGCACTGCGCGGATGATGTTCCTCGAAGGCTATCTGTTTGATCAGGACGCGGGCAAGACCGCTTTTCGCGAAGCTGCACGCGCCAACACGGCGGGCGGCGGCATGGCAGGCATCGCCATTTCCGATCCGTTCTGCGTCGAGCGGCACCGCGCCGACTTTCTGGACCTGATCAAGAATGATCTGGGCTATGTCATTGGCAATGAGGCCGAGCTGAAATCACTGTTCGAAACCGACGATTTCGAGGCCGCTCTGTCAAAGACCGCTGACATCTGTCCCATCGTGGTCGCCACCCGCTCCGGCGATGGCGTGAGTGTGATCAAGGACGGCACCCGCGTCGATGTGCCCGTGACCGAGGTTACTCCCGTGGATGCCACCGGTGCCGGGGATCAATTCGCAGCCGGGTTCCTCTATGGTCTGGCCAAGGGGCTGAACCTTGAGACATGCGGGCGTATGGGCAACCTGTGTGCAGGCGAAGTGATCAGCCACATCGGGCCGCGCCCGCAAAAGGACATGCTGGCGGTGTTTAAAGCGGAAGGGCTGGTCTGAACCATGATGAAAGACGGTATCTTTGAGGTACCCGCGGGCAAAGTGGCTACTGTCGTGACGCATCTTGAGATGACGGCCAAGCCAGCCCCGCGCGAGGCGAGCCTGCCCGGCGACGTCACCTTTCGGCAGGTCGCCCCCGATCTGGAGTGGTACCGTGATATGTTCGACCGCGTGGGTCGGGCGTGGCTGTGGAACGGGCGGCGTAAGCTGAGCGATGCGGCCCTGATGGAAGTGCTGAACGATCCGAAGGTCGCCTTGTTTACGCTGTCCCGGAACGGCCAGGACGAGGCACTGCTGGAGCTCGACTTTCGGCAAGAAGGTGTTTGCGAGCTGGCCTATTTCGGTCTGGCCGATGCGCTGATCGGCACCGGCGCGGGCCGGTACCTGATGAACGAGGCGATTGCACGGGCCTGGGCGGCCCCGATCGAGCGGTTCTATGTCCATACCTGCACGCTCGACAGCCAGCAGGCGATGGCCTTTTACCAGCGCAGCGGTTTCACCCCCTTCAAGCTAGAGGTCGAGATCGAAGACGATCCGCGCCTGACGGGCCTTCTACCCGAAGATGCGGGATCGCACGTGCCTTTGGTGCGCTGAGATCAACGCGCCGTGCATTCTTTCCCGACGAAACAGGTGTGCAGCTGCTGCAGCATCTCCGGCTCCGGGCTACCAAAAACCGCACCGCCACAGGGCCTGATGGCCAGCGCATAACCGTCTTCGTCTTTGCGCACAAAAGCCACGATATCTTCGCCGGTCTTGGCGTTGCCACACCATGGGCCAGCGCAGCTTACCTCCAGCGTGACCGGCTGGTCATAGGACCGCACAAAGCCGTCCGTGGTCAGCGAGGCGCCTTTCAGATGTGCGGACACCAATGTGAGCTCCGGCGGTAGAGGATCCTGCGTCATACCTTCGGGAAGCAATTCCGGATCGAAGTTCAGCTTGCCGTGCACGACAATATAAACCTCTTCCGCTTCCTGAAACTGGGCAAAGCTGCGTTCAACGGAGGGGGCCATACAAGACAAGGCAAAGGCAGGTGCAGGGGCCAGCAAAGCAATGGCAAACAGCAGCGCACGCATCACAGAGCATCCTTGAATTCAGCCAAAACAGCCTCGTAGACGGGACGCTTGAATGGGACGATGCTGTCCAGCAAATCATCGACAGCCATCCATTTCCAAGCGGAAAATTCCTGATGCTCAGTTTCGATGTTCACATCCGTGTCTTCCCCATGAAAGCGCAGCAAGTACCACTTCTGCTCTTGCCCGCGAAACTTGCCTTTCCACAGCTGCGGCACCAGATCATGCGGCAAATCATAGGGCACCCAGCCCGCTGTCTCGGCCAGCACACTCACCTTGTCGCGGCTTATACCGGTTTCTTCTTCCAACTCGCGCAGGGCGGCATCGCGCGGTGCTTCGCCCTTCTCGACTCCACCCTGGGGCATTTGCCAGGCTTCGGTGAAACGGTCCTTGCGTTGACCTACAAAAACCGCGCCCTCTGCGTTCAGCACCATCACGCCTGCGCAAGGGCGATAGGGCAGTTTTGCAATCTCGTCTGGGGTCATCTGACACGGCTCCTTTGGGCAATTGCGGCAGAGGTATCATGGCACGGCCAGCGCCGTCCACGTCTGCTGTTGTGCCAAGCGCCGCGTTGATATCCAATAGCAATCAGATGACGCCGCGTTTGGCGTGACACAAAGGGTCATTGCGGCAATGCTGCCTGACACCGCCACAGCCAGAAAGGTTCGCCCGATGTCCAGCTATCCACATATGCTCGCCCCCCTCGATCTGGGATTCACCACGCTGAAAAATCGCGTGCTGATGGGGTCGATGCATACCGGACTTGAGGAAACCAAAGACTGGAACCGCGTGGCCGAATTCTATGCCACCCGCGCGCGCGGCGAAGTGGGGCTGATGGTGACAGGCGGGATCGGGCCAAATTCTGAAGGATCGGTCGCCCATGGTGCCGCGATGATGGTGTCGGACGAAGACGTGAAGAACCACAGCATTGTCACCAAACGTGTGCACGATGCAGGCGGCAAGATCGCCATGCAGATCCTGCATGCGGGCCGCTATGCGTTTTCACCCGATTGTGTCGCCCCCTCTGCGATCAAATCCCCGATTTCCATGTTCGCCCCGAAAGAGCTGGACGAAGAAGGCATCGAAAAGCAGATCGCCGATATTGCCGCCTGTGCGGGCCGCGCCAAGGAGGCGGGGTATGACGGGGTCGAGGTGATGGGATCGGAAGGATATTTCCTCAATCAGTTCCTTGTCACCCATACCAATAAACGGGAGGATCGCTGGGGCGGCTCATACGAGAACCGGATGCGCCTGCCAATCGAGGTGGTCAAGCGCGTGCGCGAGACGGTCGGGCCGGAATTTATCATCATCTACCGGCTGTCGATGATTGATCTGGTGCCCAACGGATCAACCTACGAAGAGGTTGTCAAACTGGCGCAGGAAATCGAGAAAGCCGGGGCCACGATCATCAACACAGGCATCGGCTGGCACGAGGCACGCATTCCCACCATCGCAACCTCCGTGCCCCGCGCGGCATTCGCATGGGTCACAAAGAAACTGATGGGCGAAGTCGGCATTCCGCTGATCACATCGAACCGTATCAATACCCCCGTCGTGGCCGAAGAGGTGCTGGCGGATGGCTGCGCCGACATGGTGTCGCTGGCGCGGCCCATGTTGGCCGATCCTGATTTCGTATTGAAAGCGATGAACGACAAGGCCGCGCAAATCGCGCCCTGTATTGCCTGCAACCAGGCCTGTCTGGATCACACCTTTGGCGGCAAAATCTCAAGCTGCCTCGTCAATCCCCGCGCCTGCTATGAGACCGAGCTGGTTGTCGAAGAAGCATCAACCCCCAAGAATATTGCGGTGGTCGGCGCTGGCCCGGCGGGGCTTTCTTCGGCGCTGACAGCGGCGGAACGCGGGCACAAGGTTACAGTCTTTGACCGTGCAAGCGAAATTGGCGGGCAGCTGAACCTGGCCAAACAGGTCGCAGGCAAAGAAGAATTCTGGGGGTTCGTCGATTGGTACCGCGAGATGGTGCAAACGCTGGGCGTGACCGTGAAGCTGAACACCGAGGTCAGCGCCAACGATCTGGACGGCTTTGATGAAGTGATCATCGCCACCGGCGTTGTGCCGCGTGATCCGCAAATCCCCGGCCAAAACGCGAGCAATGTCGTCAGCTATATCGACGTGCTGAACGGCACGGCAGAGGTGGGACAGCGCGTTGCCGTGATTGGCGCGGGCGGCATCGGGTTCGATGTGTCCGAACATCTGGTGCATGACGGCGAAAGCACCACTTTGAACCTGCCGGAATGGATGAAGGAATGGGGCGTGGCCGATCCGGCCGAGCATCGCGCCGGTCTGGCCCCCGAAGGCCCGCAGCCGCACAAACCGGCGCGTGAGGTTACCATGCTGCAACGGAAAACCAGTAAGGTTGGCAAAGGGCTGGGCAAAACGACCGGTTGGATTCACCGCGCCTCGCTGACCATGAAAGAGGTCAAGATGATCGCCGGTGTGAACTACGAAAAGATCGACGCGGACGGCCTGCATATCTCATTCGGGGAGGCCCGCGAAAAGCCGACGCTGATTGAGGCAGATACGATTGTGCTGTGTGCCGGGCAACTGTCTGAACGGTCTCTTGCCGACGCACTGGAGGCGAAAGGCAAGACCTGCCATGTGATTGGTGGGGCCGACGTGGCTGCCGAACTGGACGCCAAGCGCGCCATTGACCAAGGCACACGGCTTGCCGCGGCGCTCTAGGCCTTAAGCAACCAGCGCGGCGACTTCATGCCGGCGCAAACAGACACGCGCAGCTTGGCCTGCGCGGGTCATCACATCCTGGCACGGGAAGAGTGACAGTAGCTCTGTCTGCACCGCCATTGGCAGATGGGTTTGATCCGATGGCAAAAAGGATTCGCTCGGGCATCCGCCCGAAAAGATGATCTGATGGGTGTCGAAAACCAGGTGGATATAGCGCACGGAACCGCCTTCGCGGCGGTAGCCCAACCCGTGCTCTGCCAGAAAAACAGCAGGCACCAGCACTTCTGCTTCACCGAACAAAAGCTCGGCCCGTGGTCCGGTCAGCAGCATCCTGTGCTGGGGAGAGACCACAATCTCGATTGTATTGCCAAGGATTCCCACTGGAAAAACCACAGGCGCAAATTGGGCGATTGCCGCGACAGACTGGGACAGCACACCGCGCAAAGGTTGCAACCCTTGGTCCATGGTCACCACCAGATCGCCCTGCTGTAAATCGCCCGCTGCAACGGGGCCGCGATCTGTATCAATCATCGCGCTATGCGCAAAACAGGCGACATAGTCCGCATATTGATTGTTCTGCTGGTGCGACGTCCGTTCGGCATCAAAAGTATAGCTTTGACCTGACTGCAAAATCTCTGTTGAGGCGATGCCGGCCACGGCCCCTTGCTGATAGCCGTCGCCGCCAAAATGTACCGATGTAACGCGGTGGCCGGTGGTCGTATTTATCAGATCATAGGCGGTATTGATCGTGGTGCCCGCGGCATAGGTCGTGCCATCAAGATCAATGTCATTGGTGATGCTTTGTGTGGCATCAATTTCGTCAAAAACGGTATCGTCATCCGTAATCTCAACCACCGTTGGTTTCGCACCGGGGCGAAGGGTAAGCACGAAAGGTGCCACGCCATCTGCCGCAGCACCCGCTTCGATCGGGGGCGCGGTGACAAAATCATCTGGGCTGTAGATATAGACAAAGGGCATATCGGGCACTTGGAAACGAAAACACTAGGCCTTGTCATCTGAGCGATGTCTGCGCTCACAGCGCGGCATCATTTGGACATTATTAAGGTTAATCATGCATCTGGCGGGCCGCACACGCCCCCGTCAATCATGGCGGTCAGAATAATTGTGTCTGGCAATTGTGCGAGGTTTGCGAAAAGGGCATCGTTGCCAGCAAAGCAATGGAATGCCTTTATGCCGATATGTGTCTTTGACGTCGCCGCAGATGGAACAACCTCCGTTCCAACAGACCGCAACCTGACTGGACCGGGGCGATATCGCTGGTGGCATTATGACATGACCGATCCGGATTTTGCCGATTGGGTGCACCAACATTTGCCATCCATTCCCGCCGGTGCGCTACTGCAAAGCGAAACGCGGCCCCGGTGTGACCGGTTCAATGACGGGCTGATCCTGAACCTTCGTGGTATTAATATGAACACCGGATCGCAGGCAGACGAGATGATCTCACTTCGGATGTGGGCGGCGGATGATGTGATCATAACGGTGCGCCGCCGCAAGGTATTCGCCATTGATCTGATCCGCCAGCGCTGTGGCGCGGACCGTGCTCCCCTCACTACAGCCGCGTTTCTGGAAACGCTGATTGCCGGGCTAACAGACAGGGTCGAAACCCACATCGACACCATCGAAAAGCTGACGGACCATTATGAGACCGATCTGGAAGACCTGACCACCCCGCCCCCACGCGATCTGCCCGAAACCCGCCGCAGCATCATCCGCCTGCGCCGCTATCTAGAGCCGCAACGCACGGCGCTGGCAAAACTGGCCGCAGTCGACATTCCCATCCTACCGGAACCCAACGCCCTGCAATTACGCGAATTGGCCAACCGCTCTACCATCGCGGTCGAAGAACTGGACGAATTGCGCGACAGGCTGATCTCGGTTCAGGACGAACATGACACCAACGTCGCTCAAAGACAGGCACGACATTCCTATGTTCTGTCCGTCGCCGCAGCAATTTTTCTGCCGCTCAGCTTTATAACGGGACTGTTTGGTGTGAACCTGAATGGCATGATCGGCGCAGAATCGCCCTATGCCTTTGCTGTCTTATGCCTGTCTATGGTGGCGCTTGCCGTTGGTATGGTCGCCGTCCTGCGTTGGGTGCGTTGGCTTTGAGATTATATTGTGGAAACACAGCGTTCACCTGTTTCCGCGCCCTGAACGATCCGCTCAATTACCTTGCTACTGTCCCACCCCTGCCCCGTTCCTGCCTGATTTGATCCGCATACACTCTTTCAAATGAAGTGATGTGAAGGAGCGGGTATGGACCGCCTGACAGAAATGGAAGCTTTCGCCACCGTGGTGGATCAGGGAGGCTTTACCGATGCCGCAAAGAAGATGGGGATCTCGAAATCCGCCGTGTCCAAACATGTTTCCTCGCTTGAGGCCCGCCTCGGCGCACGTCTGCTGAACCGGACAACCCGCCGCGTCAGCCCGACAGAAATCGGTCTGGCATACTACGACCGCGCACGCCGCGTTCTGAACGACGCAGGCGAAGCCGATGCGCTGGTCACGTCCATGCAATCGGCACCCTCAGGCCTTCTGCGCATTTCGGTCGCGACCGACTTTGGCGTGAACCACCTGTCACCCGCCTTGTCAGAGTTCCTGTCAGATTTTCCCGACATCACGGTGAACATGGTCCTGAACAACCGCTATGTTGAGCTGATCTCGGAAGGCTTCGACATGGCCGTACGCATCGGCGAGTTGGAAGACAGTACGCTGCGGGCCCGCAAGCTGACTGAAACCACAAAACGCATGATCGCATCCCCGAAGTATTTTGAACAATACGGGCGCCCCGAGAAGATCGACGATCTGAACGATCACAAGCTTTTGCACTACTCCAACCAGTCCAGCGGCAACGTCTGGAAGTTGACCGCGCCCTCGGGCGAAAAGCGTCAGGTCCGTACCGCAGGCTGGCTGTCGGTCAACGATGGTCAATCTCTGCTGAACGCCGCAATCTCCGGCCTCGGCATCGCCTATTTGCCTAGCTTTCTTTACTCGGACGCGATGGAGAAAGGGCTGGTCGAAGATGCCATCCCCGAGCTTCCGCTGGAAACCCAAGGCATCTATGCCGTCTATCCGCCGGGTCGCTTTACCCAGCCCAAGGTCCGCGCCTTTATCGACTTTCTGGTCCATGAATTTGCCGAAAAAGGCCCCAGCGACTGGTAAGACACCACACCAAGACACCGCCTCCCTCGGTGAAACTGATCCCCCGTTGCGCTTCTCGCATCGGGGGCTTTTTCGTTTTCCCGGAAGTGCCGTGACAGTTTAACGCCTGCCAAGAACGCTTTGTAATTGATTTGGAGGACGGCAGATCCGAGCATGAAGATGGCGCGGACCACGACGATACGTTTTCAGCCCGCGGCAATAATCACCTGCTTTATGCGCTACTCTGCCCCCAGCAGGACCACTTCAACGCGTCGGTTGCTTTCGCGGCCCGCTGGGTTGAGATTGTTGGCGACAGGCGCAAGATATCCCATGCCTTCGGCATCCAGCCGTGCACCCGAAATGCCGTAGCTTTCGATCAACCGTTGGCGCACAGCACGGGCACGGGCGCGGGAAATACTGATGTTAGTGTCCAACCCCCCCACCGTATCCGTATGCCCGACCAGTGCAATCCGCATGTCAGGTTGCGCCTCAAGGAATGCTGCAAGCTCGGTCAAAGACCCGAAAGGCCCCGGCCCCAGATCGGTCGTGCCAGTGGCAAAATCGAGATCGGGCAACACAGCATGGCCTGCGGACAGCAACTGCGCAGTGACACCTTTTTCCACGTCCTTATCGTTTGAAACAAGAAGTGGCGCATCTGCCGCTGCGGTCGCCGAAACGGAGGAAACCTCGCCAGCCTGAATGATCTGCACATAGGCAGAGGTCGCAGATGTGCTGGCCAGCAGCGTGATCACTTCGACCACCTTACCCTCATCCCGACGCAACCCCGTGACGAATTGAAAGGCGCGGATGTTCACATAGAGGTTTGGGCCGGGCAGCGTTTCGGTGGCAAAGCGAAAATCAAAACCGCCGCAGGTAACGGCACGACAATCCAGCTCAATCTCATATCCGGCATCGATCAATTGAGTGCGCAAGGGACGCATCACCTGGAACGGCGTCAACCCCGGCGAATCCAGCCGCCAAGCGCTGCGCCGCACTGGCCCTTCGACCGTGACAACCGGCACTTTGCCATCCGCAAAGACGCCCACCGGCGCATCATAGATATCAGGGGCGGTATCGCGTTCGACGGTTTGGCGTGCCGTGGCAGGCAGGCTGAATTCCAGTGCCGCAGCCGGCCCTGCAAGCAGGAAGACCAGTGCAGCGACGGCGCGGATCATCTGGCCTGTGCGTGATATTCGGCATTGGGGCGCATATCGGTTCCGCTAGCGACCCGGTTGGTCATGTTGAAAAACGCCGCGACCGAGGCGATGTCCCAGATGTCGCGGTCGCTGAACCCTGCTTCGCGCAGCTTTTGGCGATCAGCCTCGACCACACTGGCGCTTTCGCGGGTCAGTTGAACGGCGAAATCAAGCATCGCCATCTGTTTGGCGCTGACATTCGCAACCTTGTAATTCATCACCAAAGCTTCACCCAATGCCGGATCCCCCGACAACTGCCGCACTGCCGCGCCATGCGCGACGAGGCAGTAAAAGCATTTGTTGACCGAGGAGACCGCCACCGCAATCATCTCGCGCTCCAGCTTACTGAGGTTGCTGTCCCTGAGCATCAGATCGTTGTACATCGCCGTGAAACTGTTCAGCTTTTCCGCATCAAAGGCGTAGGCCCGCAGGACATTCGGTACCATGCCCAGCTTTTCCTGACAGATGTCGAAGTATTTCTTCGTGTCCTCCGGCAGCGGGTCCATCATCGGCAGGTCAAGGGCGGTGGGCATGTCATCAGCCATGGGAAATATCCTTTAATCCGGGTGCTTTCGATAATGGTATCCGCCCATGGCGGCAAAGCCCAGAGCCCGGTACAGAGCGTTCGCGCTTTCGTTGTCATCCACGCAAAGCACCGCCATATGCGTTGCCCCCTGCGCCTGCCCCCAGAAAGCAGCGCGACGCATCATCCATTGCGCTACGCCCTGTCGGCGCTGGTGGGCCAGCACGACAACCGCGTGCACCATACAGATCTTGCCATGCACCGCAGCAAAAGCCACACCGCCCGGCTTTTCGTTCCAACGCGAAAGCACAGCCGTTTTGCAGGCTGCACGCGCCATCACATCGCGCCGCGCTTGCCCCACTCCGTCAGTCTCCCAGACCTCATTCATGATCGCCAAAGGCTCCCAGATTGAAAAAGCTGTGACTGGGGGAATATCTTTGTCGGTAAGCTGTTCAATCGGCAGGACGTAAACGGTGGTCGGGTCTTTGGCGATGTACCCTCGCGCTACAAGCGCCTCGTCCAAGTCAGGCGCATCACCCAACAAGCGAAACAGCGGCGTTTGACCCATTTCGCGCATCGCTCCCTCTGCGGCATCTATCTGTGCTGCGGTCACCGGACCATCAGCTGTCGCGGCAGACACCCGCTGGCCCCCGCCTTGCCCGTCACGCAGGGTAAATCCGTGGTCCTGCCAACATCGCGCAGCGGGCCAGGTTGCTTCGGCAGCGGCAAACAGTTCTGACAAGGACGGGTTCACGGAAAAGCCACCGCAAGCTTGCCCAACGCCGCGTCGATCTCGTCGGCGTCATTGCCCCGGATCACGATATGCGCGCCGTATTTGCCGTCTTTCTGAAACGGATAAGAGCCCATCGACAGGAGCGGATACTCTTTAGCCAGCACCCCCAATGGACCGGCAATGTCACCCTCCCCCCGTTCGATCCGCATCGTCTTGCTGATCAAGGGCGCACCGCCCGTCAACGTTGGCAGAACAGACGCGACCATTGCCTCAAACACCGCAGGCACCCCCGCCATCACATGCACGTTGCGCAGCAGAAAGCCCGGTGCAGCGGACACCGGATTGTCGATCAGCGTCGCGCCATCGGGGATGCGCGCCATGCGCAGCCGCGCGTCGTTCAGGTCGGTCGCCGATTTTGCGTAGTGCTCCGCAAGAACGGCCTTTGCATCCGCGCGCACATCGATCCCGACATCAAAGGCGGCAGCAATGCAATCGGCGGTAATGTCATCATGGGTGGGGCCAATGCCGCCGCTGGTAAAGACGTAGTCGTACACTGTCGCCAAGGCCTGTACCGCTGCGATGATTGTGCCGCGCTCGTCACCCACAACGCGCACTTCCTTCAGATCAATGCCTGCCTCCGTCAACTGACCGGCTAGATGATGCATGTTGCTGTCGCGGGTGCGTCCTGACAGAATCTCGTCTCCGATCACAATCATGGCGGCGGTGGGGTTGGTCATGGCGCTTCTCCTTGAGCGGGTCTTGGATAGGGTATAGGCCGCGCCCCATGCGCTTTCAAACCGAACTTGTCCCCGCCCGTCTGATCCGCCGCTACAAACGGTTTCTGGCCGATTGCACACTGGAGGACGGGAGCGAGGTGGTGGCCCATTGTGCCAACCCCGGCTCCATGATGGGACTGGCCGAACCCGGCAGCAAAATATGGCTGGAACCCAATGACGACCCCAAGAAAAAGCTGAAATACGGTTGGCGATTGGTAGACCATGAAAACGGCCATTTCACCGGCGTCGATACGTCGCTGCCCAACAGGGCCGTGCGCGCCGCGCTGGAGGCGCAACAGATCGAAGCACTGGCCGGATACACCACCGTCAAACCGGAGGTGAAATACGGAGAGAACTCCCGCATCGACTTTCTGCTGAGCGCTGAGGGACTGCCGGATGCCTATGTGGAAGTGAAATCCGTTACCTTGTGCCGCCAGCCGGGACTGGCCGAATTTCCCGATTCCGTGACCGCACGAGGGGCCAAACATCTTGGCGAACTGGCCACCGTCGCCCGCGCCGGGCACCGCGCCGTTCTGCTCTATCTTGTGCAACGCACCGATTGCGCACAGGTCGCGATGGCACAGGATATTGACCCGACTTATGCGGCGGCTCATGTTTTAGCAACGCAGGCAGGGGTGGAAACCATGTGCATCGGCACCCATATCACCCCTAAAGAGGTGCGGATTTCAGCGCCTCTGGCCCTTGTCGGCCCCACGCGCTAAGAAGACTCAATACTAGCCGATAGGAGAAACCGGTGAACGAACAACACCGAGGCCGCCAGACCAAAGACGGTATCCGCATTTACGATCCTTCCGACTTTGCTGGCATGCATGCCGCAGGGCGGCTGGCTGCGACCATTCTGGACGATATTGCCGCGCATGTGACCGTTGGCCAAACCACCGGTGAGCTGGATCGCATCATCGAGCAAATGGTGAATGACGCAGGCGCAAAATCGGCGACCATCGGTTACAAAGGCTACAAGCACGCCAGCTGCATCAGCGTGAACCACGTTGTTTGCCACGGTATCCCCGGCGACAAAAAGCTGAAAGACGGCGACATTCTGAACATTGATGTCACGGTCATTGTCGACGGCTGGTTCGGCGACACGTCACGCATGTATGTGGCCGGCAAGCTGCCGCGCAAGGCGGAGCGGTTGATCGACGTCACCCATGACAGCTTGATGCGCGGGATTGACGCGGTTAAACCCGGCAACACATTCGGCGATATCGGTCACGCGATCCAGACTTTTGTCGAAGGTCACCGCATGGGCGTGGTTACCGATTTCTGCGGCCACGGTCTGGGCCGTGTTTTCCACGCGCCGCCCAATGTTCTGCACTATGGCAAACCCGGTACGGGTGCCGTTCTTGAACCCGGCATGTTCTTTACGATCGAGCCGATGGTGAACCTTGGACGGCCGGAAACCAAAACACTGGCAGACGACTGGACCGCGGTGACCCGCGACAAATCCTTGTCTGCGCAGTTCGAACATTCTGTCGGCGTAACCGAAGACGGGGTAGAGATTTTCACCCAATCGCCCGGCGGAATTTTTCATCCCACCTACGGCTGATCGTCTTTCATCATCCGCTTCATCAGCAGTGACAGCACCGTTTCCCCCGCCAGCGGGGTGACGCAGTCATGGATAAACACAGGTCCACCAAAGGGTTGCGGTTTGGGCAACGGCAGGCTGGGTGCTTTCTGTTTTGGGGCGACAAAGGCTCCCTTGATGTAGCTCGCATCAGTCATGTGCTGAATATACCTGATAATGCTCTATTTTTTAAATAGTGTTCCATCCAGGCGGAAATAGGTAATAATTGTTGCCATAAATTGCGATCCGTGATGATTTCGCCAAAACAGGGAGGGATTCTGTAATGGACTGGACCAATATTTTTGCCACGCGCATGGACCGCATGAAGGCGAGCGAGATTCGCGAACTGCTCAAGCTGCTGGACCAGCCCGATATTATTTCTTTTGCGGGTGGCATCCCCGACCCCGCGCTGTTCCCGACGCAAGCCTTTCAGGAAGCGCTGACCGATGCGCTGTCACCTGCGAACAGCAGCGCCGCGCTGCAATATTCGGTCTCCGAAGGCTACGGCCCCCTGCGCGACTGGATCGTTGATCAAATGGCCGAACTGGGCGTACCCTGCACCCGCGACAACGTGCTGATCACTTCCGGCTCGCAACAAGCGCTGGATTATCTGGGTAAAATGATGCTGTCGCCCGGCGACACGGCGCTGGTCACATGGCCCACCTACATGGGTGCCTTGGGGGCGTTCAACGCCTATGAACCGACCTATGACCGGTTGATACCCGGCGGCAACCGGTCCGCTCAGGACTATGCGGAAACCGCAGAAGCCTCAGGCGGGCGGGTGAAATTCGCCTACGCCTCTGTCGATTTTGCCAATCCCACCGGCGAAACACTGGATCTGAAAGCGCGCGAGAGCATCCTTGATCTGGCGGATGATTTGGACATCGCGGTGATCGAGGACAGCGCCTATCAATCATTGCGCTATGACGGTGATCCGATCCCGCCCATGCTCGCGCTTGAGATCGCCCGGAAAGGCAACATTGACGCTTGCCGCACGCTGTATTGCGGGAGTTTCTCCAAATCCCTGGCCCCCGGTTTGCGAGTCGGTTGGGTCTGTGGCGCGGCCCCGGTGATCAGCCAGTTGGTGTTGATGAAACAAGCCGCTGACCTGCATTCAGCTACGCTCAACCAGATGGCAGTGAACACGGTGGCGCGGTCGGTTTTCGCAGAACATACCACCACGCTCCGCCGCACTTATGCCGCGCGCCGCGATACCATGCTGGCCGCACTTGCCGAGCATATGCCCGAAGGCGTGACATGGACCAAACCGGAAGGCGGCATGTTCATCTGGCTGACCCTGCCCAAGACCATCGACGGGGGTGACCTGCTGAAATCCGCGCTTGAGGCGCAAAAGCTGGCCTTCGTGCCCGGACAGGCGTTTTTTGCAGATCGCTCGGGCGCAAATACCCTCAGGCTCAGCTTTTCTCTCGCGGATGATACCAAGATCGTGGAAGGCATGAAACGCCTCGGAGCCGCGATCAGGGCTGCGCTGTAACGCGCAACAGGGTGACATGCGTGTCGCCGTATTTTCGTTTGTCGATCCGCTCAAAGCCTTTGGGCGGCAACATGGGTGCCGCCTCTTCCCAGACAACCGTCGCTGCTGGTGCCAGCCATCCGCCAGCCAATGCCGAAGCCAGCGCCACCTGCCCCATGCCTTTGCCATAGGGCGGATCGAGAAACACCAGATCAAAGGGGGCCATCGGCCAGGCTCCCAACGCAGTGGCGTCGCCACGCACCAGTGTGGCAGTGTCCTTGACGCGCAGCTTTGCGATGTTTTCGGTCACCAGCTTTTGCGCCGTTCGGCCATTTTCGACAAAGCACACTCGTTCAGCGCCCCGAGATAAGGCCTCCAGCCCCAAAGCGCCGGTTCCGGCGAACAGGTCCAGCACATTGGCTCCGACCAGCACATCGTGGTGCGTCAGCATCGAAAACAGGCTTTCGCGCACGCGGTCAGAGGTGGGGCGCAGATGTGCTGCCGCGTCGCCCTTGCCCAGTTCGGCCAAAACCGTACCGCGAAATTGTCCTGCAATGATCCTCATGCTTTTAGCATCGCCTTGAGGTCGGTCGCCGCATCCGCGACGGCGGCAGGGTCCGGCGTCTTTCCAGCCTCGATCAGCCGTTTGCCCACCATATAACCGCGTGGATCGTTCATGGCGTCCACGGCCAGCAAGCGGCCCCCGCCATAGTACCAGAAGCTCACCGAATCCGCATCGGCCCGCCGTGTGACCACCCGGTCATATCCGGTGTTCAGCCCGGCGATCTGCAGTTTCACATCGTATTGATCCGACCAGAACCATGGCTTCGCCACATATTCTTTGGCCGTTCCCATCAGGTTTTCGGCCACACATTCCGCTTGTTCGATTGCATTGGGCACCGATTCCAGCCGGATACGCCCGCCGCGATAGGGAAACGACGTGCAATCCCCCGCAGCCCATATGCCGGGCAACGAAGTACGCCCTTGCGCATCCACCTTGATGCCATTCTCAATCGTCACGCCTGCTATTTCAGCAAGCGCGGTTGCGGGTCTGATCCCCACGCCGACAATGACGAAATCCGCCTCAAGCGTGCTGCCATCGCTCAGTACCGCGCCAGTCACTGCGCTGTCCCCCGTCAGCCGCTCCAGCCCGACGCCCTCGCGAATATCGACACCATGCTGCTTATGTAGATCACGAAAGAAATCGCTGGTCTCGGGGGCGGCGACCCGTTGCAGGATGCGGTCTGACATCTCAACCAGCGTGACTTGCACGCCCAGCTTGGCCGCGACCGATGCCGCCTCCAGCCCGATGTAGCCTCCGCCCACGATCAATACCCGCGCACCTTTGGCAAAGCGCGGGGCCATGGCATCCACGTCCGCCAGATCGCGCACCACATGCACGCCGCCTAGATCCCCGCCAACGGCAGAGGGCAGCCGGTTCGGCACCGAACCTGTCGTCAGCACCAGATCATCATAGGCCAACACCTCGCCCGCCAGCGCGATGGTTTTTGCCTTAGCGTCAACCGCCGTCACCGCCTGACCCATCCGCAAATTGATGTTGTTCTCGGCATAGAAACTCTCGGGCCGCAGAAACAACCGCTCCAATGTCATATCACCCATCAGATAGGCTTTGCTCAGCGGGGGCCGCTGATAGGGGGGCACCGGCTCTGCACCGATCAGGGTCACATCGCCGTCAAAACCACCATTGCGCAGTTTGGCCACCAGCGATGATCCCGCCTGCCCCGCGCCCACGACTACCACATGGCTCATAAAACTCTCCCGCAATCACTGGTCGCACCTGCCCGCAAAACCTATATGCTGCGATAGAACAAACGCAATGACATGAAAGGCCTATCCTATGACAATCTCCCAAGGTGACAATCTGCCCGACGCAACTCTTGTGGAAATGGGTGCCGAAGGGCCCTCGCCTGTAAAGATGTCCGACAAGCTGAAGGGCCGCAAAGTTGTTGTCTTTGCTGTGCCGGGTGCTTTCACACCGACATGTCATTCTGCTCATGTGCCCAGCTTTGTGCGCACCAAGGGTGATTTCGACGCCAAGGGCGTGGACGAGATCATTTGCGTTTCTTGCAACGACCCTTTCGTGATGAAAGCCTGGGGCGAGGCCACGGGTGCCGCGGATGCAGGCATCACCATGCTAGCGGATTCATCTTCCGAATTCACCAAGGCCATCGGTATGGATTTTGACGCACCGCCTGCCGGTCTGGTGGCGCGATCCAAGCGCTATGCCATGTTGGTAGATGACGGCAAAGTGACCCTTTTCCAGGCCGAAGAAAATCCCGGCGTCTGTGATGTTTCTGGTGGTGAGGCGCTGCTTGCCAGCATGTAAATCTACGCTTGTCTGAAAGAAAATCGGGGCGTCCATCTGGACGCCCCGATTGTTTTTCGGTCCTGCTAACCCGATCAATCTTCGCGATGATCCTGACGTGCGGCAGGGCTCTCTAAAGGCGCAACGTCCGTGGATGTTGTCTCCTTCTTCGCTTCCCCTTCCGCGTCGCTATTAGCATAGAATATGGTCCGTGAGGGAAACGGAATATCAACGCCGCCTGCGTCCAGTGCTTCTTTGACCTCACGTGTCATATCTGCGCGGAAGGCGAAATAATCGCCCGCGCTGCACCACACCCGCACCAGAAAATCGACGGAGCTGTCGCCCAGGTTCGTGACCTGAATAAAGGGTGCCGGATCGCTGTGTGCGCGTTCGTCGGCCATGATTGTGTCACGGATAATATTTTCCGCATCCTTCAAATTGGCACCATACCCGACGCCAAAGGTCCATTCCGCCCTACGCGTGGCATTGCTGGAGTAGTTGGTAATCACATTGCCCCAGACTTCGGAGTTGGGCACGATGACTTGCACGTTGCTTAGATCGGCAAGTTCGGTGAAGTTCAGATTGATGACCTTTACCGTGCCCATCTGACCTGCAACCTCGACGAAATCCCCGATCTTGATCGGCCGGAACAGGATCAACATGACCCCGGCCGCCACGTTCGACAACGTACCTTGTAACGCCAGACCAATCGCCAAACCGGCGGCACCGATGACAGCAACAACCGAGGTGGTTTGCACCCCAAAGGTGTTGAGGACGAACAATAAGGTAAAGCCCAGCACGACATAACGGACAATGGATGCCAGAAAGTCGAACAGCATCTCGTCCAGATGCCTGTTCTTGCGCCCCAGATTGGACACCCGCCGCTGCAGCCAGGCGGATACGATCCAGCCCAGTAGGATGATGGTGATCGCCCCAAGGATTGACCCCGCTGCGCTTGCCAAAAATTCAAGCGTCAACAGATCGGACAGGCTTTTGCCATTCCAGATTTCCGAGGTCATGAAGCCGTCGACGGTATTTGCTACTTCCTCCATCAGCCCGCTGCGCTCCCTGCGAGGCCGTCCATCTTGCGCGCCAGCTTGGCGTCAAGGGCGCTCAGGCCATCAACATCATGGGTCGTCAGGGTCACATTCACCGTCTTGTAGACATTGTCCCATTCCGGATGGTGGTCCCATTTTTCGGCCCAGATCGCCACCTGCGTCATCCAACCAAAGGCATGGACAAAATCGTCAAATACGAACGTCTTATGGATTGCATCCCGGCCATCTATGAGTTCCCAACCACTGGCATAAAGGGGTTCCAGCACTGTTTTTCGCGTTTCTTCGCTTAATCTCTCAGTCATTCCTGCTCCTCGATACGGACCTGCTTGAAAGGTCCGTATTCTGTCAAAACTTCAATCTCGTGGTCAACGGCATCACGCTCGGCCTCAAGGTATTCTCCGACCGCGCGACCAAACCCCGCATCTCGCATCCAGTGCAGCGACCAGGTTGCCGTGGGCAAATAGCCGCGTGCCAGCTTGTGTTCACCCTGTGCGCCCGCCTCTACGGTCGATAGCCCGTTTGCAATCGCAATGTCGATGGCCTGATAATAGCACAGTTCAAAATGCAGGCAGGGGTGATGCTCTGTGCAACCCCAATACCGCCCGAACAACGCATCGGCCCCGATAAAGTTCAATGCGCCCGCCACCCAGCGTCCGGCCCTTTCGGCCAGCACCAACGCCATATCATCGCGGAGCGTTTCTTGTGCGCAGTCAAAGAACGCCCGCGTCAGATACGGCGTGCCCCATTTGCGCGCGCCAGTGTCCTGATAAAACTGCCAGAAGGCATCCCAGTGCTCAGGCTGCAATTGATCACCCGTAAAGGTCTGGATCGTCCCACCAAAACTCTGCGCCTGTGCACGTTCCTTGCGGATGTTCTTGCGCTTGCGGGAATTAAGGCTGGCAAGAAAGCCATCAAAATCAGCGTAGTCATGGTTGCGCCAGTGGAACTGTTGGTTCTTGCGGATCATCATGCCGAGAGTTTCGGCATATTCAGCCTCTGCCTGCGTACAGAAGGTGATGTGCACCGAGGACAGATCGTTGTTGTCTGTCACCTGCATCGCCCCTTGGATCAATGCCTGTCGTCCAATGTCCTCGAACCCCGGCTTGGTCAGAAAGCGCCGCCCCGTCACTGGCGTGTGCGGCACGGCGATCTGTAATTTGGGATAATATTGCCCGCCCGCCCGCTCATAGGCGTGGGCCCAGTTGTGGTCGAATATGTACTCGCCCTGCGAATGGACTTTGGCATAGAGCGGTGACACCGCGATCAGTTCATCTTCGACAAAAGCCGCAAGGTGTTGCTGTTGCCAGCCCGTGCCCGGCCCCACACTACCGCTGTCCTCAAGCGCCGAGAGAAACCGGTAAGTTGTGAAGGGATCATTTGGCCGTCCGCCATCCGCGGCTTCGGGGCAGGCGCAGGAATCCCATGCGGGCTGACCGATCTCGGCAATATCGCCCATCAGCCTGATTTCGATGCTTTGCGTGCTCATATCCTGCCCTTGGGATGCCTTTCCCCTTATCTGTGCCTGATGGCGCGGGGTTCAAGCGCCAAGCGCTGCGGCATAACCTTCGAAGGTAATATTGTCGGCAATGGCGCGGGCCTGCGTTTCCTGCTCAATATCGCGCACCGTCCAACAACAGACCATCGCGCCCTGCGCCTTAAGCGCTGCAACACGCGGTGCGGCCAAATCACTGACTTCATGACTGATAAAGGACGCTCCCACCCTGTCGTAGTCGGGGACCGCGCGCAGATGATCACAGATAGAACGCGGCAGCGGCCAATCCTCATAGCGGTAGGCGCTGGTCGTGATACCGCGTGGTACATCTGGCAAAAGTTCGGCCATCGCTGCCACGGAATGCGGGTTGAAAGACATCACCGCCAGTGGCCCTTGATAGCCTTGCAATGCCGCCGCTGTGGCCCGCTCCAATGCGCCCACATCGGCACCCATGCCGCCATCCTGGTCCTTGATCTCAATCAGCAGGGGCACCTGCCCTGCAATGAGATCAAGCACTTCAGGCAGGTCCGGTATGCCCTCATTGCCACCGGTCAAAGGGATTGCGGCCAGATCATCCGCAGTGCGCAGACGCACCGCCCCTCTGGCACCTGTCAACCGCTCAAGCGCATAGTCGTGAAAGACAATCGGTCTTTCATCCGCGCTCAACTGAAGATCAATTTCAATGCCATAGCCCGCCGCAATTGCGGCTGAAATAGCGGCACGGCTGTTTTCAGGGCGGCCATCGCTGACGTCATGCAAGGCACGATGCGCCAATGGCACCTCATAAAAAGAGTGCGGCAGTGTCATTTGATCTCGAAAATGCCTTCAATCTCGACAGCGACCCCCAGCGGCAGGGACGCGGCAGAAACGGCCGAACGTGCGTGACGGCCAAGGTCGCCCAGCGCTTCGACCATAAAGTCAGAGCATCCGTTGATGACCTTGGGCTGATCGGTGAAGTCAGGCGTTGAGTTTACGAAACCGGTCAGCTTGACCACCCGCACCAACCGTTCGATATCGCCTTGGCAAGCCGCTTTGACCTGCGCCAACAGGCTGATTGCGCAAGCCTTGGCAGCGGCGGCCCCGGCATCCACATCCATGTCCGCGCCCAGCTTGCCTTTGATCAACCCGTCAGAACCGTTCGAGATCTGCCCCGACACATAAAGCGTGTTTCCGATCTGAACGAAGGGGACATAGTTCGCGGCCGGAGCGGGCGCGTCCGTTAGAGTGACGCCCAGCTCTTCCAATCGGTTGGTAATGCTCATGTCGGGATCCTAGCTGATATTATTCTTCTGCAAACTAGCGGGCCTGCACAGGAACGAAAAGCCCCCGCCGCTGCCAAGTCTCAGCTTTCACGAAAGGCACGGGCGAAATAATCCGCCACCGGCTTTGTCAGATACTGGAGCGGCGACCAGGTCCCTGTCTGCAAGAAGACCTCCACCGGCATACCCGGCAACAGAACCGCGCCCTCAGGCAGCTTGTTCAATTCACCTGCAAGCGGAGCGACACTTACGCGGTAGTGGGACGCGTTAGTGTTTTCATCGGTGATGACGTCCGCAGAGATAGTGGACACTTTCCCGAGTATTTCTGGCGTCAGCCGCTGATCCAGCGCTGACAACCGCAGCTTGACGGACTGGCCCACCTGCACCTGATCAATATGTCTGGGCGAGACCTGTGCCACAAAAATAGGTGGTCTATCCTGCGGTACAATATAAAGAACCGGCTCGGCCGGGCGCAGCACAGACTGTGCAGCGTGTATCTTCATCCCGTAGATAATGCCTGACGCCGGCGCCCGGATCTCGGCCTGCGCGATCTGCGCCTGCAAGGATTGTACTTCAGTGCGATACCGACGCATTGGCGTTTCCAGCTCTCCGGCCTGCAGGATCGCCTTCTCGCGGTGCTGCGCCATCCGCTGCAACCGCTCCACCTCGACACCGGCAAGCCGCTCTTTCGCTTGCGCACGTTGTCCGACCACCTGCGCGATATCACCCAGCAACCGCGATCTTTCGCGTTCAAGGTCCAGCACCGTCGCGGCAGGCACCAGCCTGCGGGCCAGTAAGTCCTTTTGGTTTTCCAGTGCCACTTCAATCAATGTGAGTTGCACTTGTAGGGCAGCGTTGTGTCCGTCGATCCCCGCAAGCTGCGCATTGATTTGCGCGGTTTGCTGACGCAGTTGATTGACCTGTTCGGACATGGTCGCCTGCGCTGCCCGAAACATTTCGCGCTGACCTGCCAGCAAGGCCGACAGTGCGGGATGTTGATCGCTGTAGGCCAATAGAAAAGGTGCGAAGGACACCGATTGATTATCGAGATAGATTGCACGCAGCCTGTCTCTTTGGGCGGAAAGATCAAACAGGTGCTCTTGCGCTGCGGCAAGGGCGGCTTGCGCGGCACCGGTATCAAGGCGGACCAGAACATCCCCTTCGGAGACCAGATCCCCGTCGCGCACCAGAACATCGCTCACGATACCGCCGGTCGCGTGCTGCACGATTTGCCGGTTGAGGTCTGCCTGCACCACCCCCGGTGTGATAATCGCCCCTGCCAGTCTGGTTTGCGTGGCCCAAGTGCCAAACCCGGCAAGCAGTAGGCCCAACGCTATGACACCGGCAACAACATAGCGCAGCAGCTTTGGCTCGGGCACGGACGAGGCGGGGGCTGCATATGCTTTCATCGCATGCCCGCCGCTGCGGGAGAAACGGTCTGGATAGATTTGGCATTCTTGACCATGCCCTTGAGGACTTCTTCCTTGGGGCCGAAGGCCACGCGCATCCCGCCATCCAGAACCAGCAACATATCACATTCGTGGATCGCCGCTGGACGGTGCGCCATAATCAGGACCGATCGTCCCATTTCCTTCATCTGGCGTATCGCGTGGTTCAGCGCGGCCGATCCGGCGTTGTCGAGGTTTGAATTGGGCTCGTCCAACACCACGATGACTGGTTCGCCATAAAGCGCCCGTGCCAGACCGATCCGTTGTAGTTGCCCCCCTGACAGGCGAAGCTGGCCCGCAATTATGCGCGTGTCATAGCCTTGCGGCAAACCAAGGATCATCTCATGTGCGCCGGCCATACGCGCGGCACGCACCACAGCGTCATCATCTGGCGCGGGCGATAGCCGGGAAATGTTCTGCGCGACAGTGCCGTCAAAAAGCTCGACTCGTTGGGGCAGATATCCGATGTGGCGGCCCAAAGCATCAGGCTCGTATTGATTTAGCGTTGCATTGTCCAAACGGATATGCCCTCCGGCGGTCGGCCAGACGCCGACCAATGCGCGTGCCAATGTGGATTTGCCTGTTCCGGAAGGACCGATCACACCGACAGCCTGCCCCGGCTCCACCGTAAAGCTAACCGATCTAAGTGCCGCGATCCGGTCACCCGGCGGCACAACGGTCATGCCCTGCACTGCCAACCGCGCGGCGGGTTTTGGCAGCGCGATACGCGGTGTTTCAGCAGGCACTTCCCC
Organism: Sulfitobacter noctilucae; assembly: GCF_000622365.1. Classification (GTDB taxonomy): domain Bacteria; phylum Pseudomonadota; class Alphaproteobacteria; order Rhodobacterales; family Rhodobacteraceae; genus Sulfitobacter; species Sulfitobacter noctilucae. Next base: position 212,340 of record NZ_JASC01000013.1, read on the forward strand.
CAAAAGCGCGGCAAGGTTTGTCCAGCTTAGTCGCGCTTGCTGTGCCATCGGCCATTGGTTCAGCAGCACTTCAACCGGAGCCAATGCACGCCCCAGCAGAACGGATCCTGCAATCATGCCGCCCGGCGTCATCTGATCGCTCATCACCAGCCAGGCCCCTAGCCCCAGCATCGCGGATTGCAGCAAAAGGCGCAGCACTTTGCCAAAAACCGAAAACCCCGCGCCGGTGTCCGCCGCCGCCATATCTGCGCTCAGTACCAGATCATTGGCCTGTTGCCATCGGGCAAAAGCTGCACCTGTCATGCCCATCGCCCGCACTGATTCAGCTTCGGACCGCAACTGCTCTGCCAAGTTCGTGGCGGCTTGCCCATGATAGCCTGCCGCCGCTTGGTTGCGAAATGACAGCATCTGGTTTGCGATGGTAAGCGCCACCAACACCCCAGCGCCCAGCAGCGCCAAGCCGCCAAGAAGCGGATGAAAGATAAAGATCACAGCAAAGAAGACAGGTGTCCAAGGCAGGTCGAACCCCGCCGATGCAACAGGTGCTGCGATCACGCGGCGCAACATATCCAGATCAGAAAATCCGCTGGTTGTACGTTCATCGGGCAACACCGCCGCCTTGCGCATTACCGCGACAAAAACCCGGTGCTGAAGGGCCCGCCAGACCCGCAGCCCGACCTGCGCCATGATCCTTCCGCGCACAAAATCGAGCGCGGCCATCACGCCATAAAGGAATAGAACCAGCAGCGACAAAGCGATCAATGTCTCGGTCGACTCGGAAGACAGAACCCGATCATAGACCTGCAGCATATAGAGCGGCCCTGTCAGCATTAGCAAATTGGCGAACAGGCTGAACAGGCCCACGACCCAGAACAGCGCATGATCCTGCTGGCGCACCTGACGCAACTCTTGCAATCCGCGTCTTGTGTGATCGCTGCGCATCTTTGTTTCCCACTCAAATCGCACACCGACAAAGGCCTGTGCCGGTGCTAGCCCGGCGCAGTAAGAACAGGTGTTGTTTAAGATTGGATTGCCGTTGGGCAGGGTGGTTAACGAAGCCTTTTCAAGCCTCATCCATCCAGCGCACCGCGCCGCTGACCCGCACGGAAGCGCCTGGCGTGCCGGTCACATCGACCCGCAAAGCGGAAGGCATGCCCATGTCTTCGCCCTGCCGCACATCAAAGCTGCCACCACGCCCCAAGCCGTCCCAGTCAAGATCGACCAGCATGCCCCCGAGTGCTGCAGCGGCGGCGCCGGTCGCGGGGTCTTCGATCACGCCCCCGCTGGCGAAGGCGTTCCGCGAAATAAACAGCCGCGGCGATTCTATGTGCAGCAGGTTGACCGTGACCAGATCGTGCGCCGCCATCAGGTCGCGCATCGCATTAAATGGATAGGACATCTGTGCCAATCGCGATCGTTCTTTCAGTGTCAAAACCGCATGCTGCACTCCAGCAAAGGCCAGCCGAGGGGCCAGCGCAGGATCAAGATCACCATCCGACAGAGCAAAGGCGTCGAGCAAGGCATAGCGCAGATCGTCGTCCAACGGGCGCGACCATGTTTCGGGCGATTGCAATGCTGCGTGCCACCGATCGCCCCTTTTTTCCGCCTCAACCGAAATCTTGCCATTCTGCAACGACAGATCAAACCGGCCCGCGCCATATTGCGCGCCGAGGGCCGCGCCCAGTGCGATCGTCGCATGACCGCAAAAGGCGACTTCTCCGACAGGGGCGAAATAGCGGACGGTCCAGCCGCCGCTCCGGGGCGCTGCAAAGGCCGTTTCGGAAAAACCCAAGTCTGCCGCGATGCGCTGCATCTCTTCAGGGGCCGGTAGCACTTCGGCGATCACGACACCGGCCGGATTGCCCCCCGCGTCCCGTTCAGAAAAGGACGTGATTTTGATCGGTTCCATAGCCATGCTCCACCCCCGCTAGGCCTAAACGATGACAAACTGGTGAAACAGTATCAGATAAATGCAGATCCAAGCAGATCGCATCGTACCAAGCAATCAGCCCTAACGGTCACCGCCACTCGGGGCCGGTATGTTGTTGCCTGACCCACCGCCGCCAAAGATATCGCGCAAGACCTGATCAATGATGGTACCACCGGTTTCGCGCGGCGCTTGCTGTTGTACCGGAGCGGGCGCCTCCACCGCAGGCTCACCAAATCCTGTCGCCGGGCCGGGTTTGACCATCGGCAAGGGCGTCAGCGGCAATCCTTCATGCGTGCGGCTCATCACTTCGCGCCAGATGTCAGTTGGCAATCCGCCACCCGTCACACCCTTGAGCGGCGTGTTATCGTCATACCCCATCCAGACCCCGGCAACATAATCCGCGGAGAACCCGATGAACCAGGCGTCTTTGGCCGCAGAGGTGGTGCCCGTTTTACCAGCCAGTTGGCGCCCGCCAAACTGACCACGCTGGCCGGTCCCTTCTGCGATCACCTTTTCCATCATATAGATCAGCTCGCCCGCCGCACTTTCTTGCACAACGCGCTCACCGATGCCGCCGCCGGTGCCCATCAACGGGCTGTCATCGCCCAGCAATGTCAGCTCGACCAAGCCGTACGGCGTCACGGATGACCCACCGTTCAGGATGCCCGCATAGGCCCCTGTCATCTCGATCAACGTGCTCTCGGAAGCGCCCAGCGCCAGCGCGGGTCCTGCGGCCAGATCGTTCTGAATGCCGAATTGGGTTGCAACCTGACTGACTAACTCGCGGCCCACACTTTCTGATATCTTGACCGCCGGGATGTTAAGCGAATCCTTTAACGCCTGTGTCAGCGTCACCTGACCCTTGAACGAATTGGTATAGTTTCGCGGACACCATTCACCCGAACCGGGGATGTTGAGACAGTAGGGAGAGTCGTCGATCAGATCGTTGGGCGAATAGCCCAGATCAAGCGCTGCCGCATAGACGAAGGGTTTGAACGCCGATCCGGTCTGGCGAAGCGCCTGGGTCGCGCGGTTGAAGGCCCCTGCTACCTTGGTCTTGCGCCCGCCGACCATCGCCCGCACCGCGCCATCCGCCGACATCACGACAATGGCAGCCTGCGCTTTTGAGCCTTCGCGGACCTTGTTGTCGAACACCCATTTCAACCCGTCCTCGGCTGCTTTCTGAATGCGCTGGTCCAGCGTGGTTTTGATGCGCACATCCTCTGTGGTGTTGCGGGTAAAGAACTCCGGCCCCGTCGACATAACCCAATCGGCGAAATAGCCGCCCGCGCGGGCTTCTGCCGCCTCGGACAGTTCCGCAGGGTTGGCGCGTGCCGCTGCTGCTTCCTTGGCACTCAGATAGCCTTGTTCTTCCATCAAACGGACGACTGTGGCCGCGCGGTTTTGCGAGCGGTCCAGGTTGTTGGTGGGAGAAAGCGTTGTGGGTGCCGTCAATAGCCCCGCCAGCATCGCCCCTTCCGCCACACTGAGCGCCGCCGCCGGTTTGCTGAAGAACCGTTGCGCCGCCGCCTCAGCCCCGAAAGCCCCACCGCCCATATATGCACGGTTCAGATAGATCGATAGGATGTCGTCCTTGGAATACTTCGCCTCCATCGCCATCGAAAAGAGCGCTTCCTTGGCCTTGCGTTGGATGGAGGTGCGCCGACAGCCTGCTTCGTATTCTTTTTCGGTAATGCCTGCGGAGGGGTCAAAGGGTTCACCAAGGCAGATCAGCTTGGCCACCTGCTGTGTGATGGTTGACCCACCGTGGCCTGACAGCGGGCCGCGCCCCTCGCTCAGGTTGATGCGCACCGCCGAGGCAATGCCACGGGGGCTGATGCCGAAATGACGGTAGAACCGTTTGTCCTCGGTCGCGATCACCGCGTTGCGCAAATGCGGTGACACGGAATCTGCCGTCACCACGCCGCCAAACTGATCGCCACGCCAGGCAAAGACATCTCCGTTCCGGTCAAGCATTGTGACCGACCCCTTGGCACGACCGTCCAGCAAGGCTTCAAGCGGCGGCAGGGTGGTGTAGAGATAGCCAACCGCCAACGCGAGCACGAGTGTTACCACCGCCGTGATCCGCCATGTGATTTTCCAGATCAAACGCAGTATCCAGCGCAGCACTGCGCTGAAAAACCCCAACACACCGCCCCGGCGCGCAGCTTTGGGCACTGGCTTTTTGCGGGTGACCTTCGTTGGCTTTTTCTTGACGGGTTTCTTCGCCGCCTTGCCAGAAGCCGCAGCCGATTTGGACGTATAACGTTTGTCTGCAACAAGCGGACGCTTGCGCTTGGATGAATCACTCATAACTCTGCCTGCTCGGCTGCTCTTTTTTCGCACCATAGCCCGCTTTGCGCAGATTGTTTAGAACTTGCTTGGCCTGATACGCATCAAACATATGCACATTTATTATGCGATATTCTATGTTTGATTAATTATTAATCATCTTCGGCAGTTTGGGCGGACTGAATCGGCCCGAGAACCTTCCAAACCAACGTGAAATACCTGCTCCTGCTCCCACACAACGCGGGTTCAACCTGCACATTGGAAGAGGGATCAAAGGTGAAACTCATCATTGCAACTATCAAACCATTCAAGCTGGAGGAGGTGCGCGAGGCACTGACCGAAGCGGGCGTCCGCGGGCTGATGGTCACTGAAATCAAAGGTTTCGGCGCACAATCCGGCCACACTGAAATCTATCGTGGTGCGGAATACGTCGTGAACTTCGTGCCCAAAGTGAAACTGGAACTGGTCGTCGCAGATGCGATTGCCGACCAGATGGTCGAAGTGATTTCGCGCACGGCACAGACCGGCAAGATCGGCGACGGCAAGATTTTTGTGCTCGATGTGGAACAGGCGGTACGCGTGCGCACCGGCGAAACCGGCGATGACGCCATCTAAACGAAGGACGTAATGATGAAAAATACAACTCTCATTCCCGCAATCGCCGCGGCGCTGATGCTGCCGACGGTCGCGCTGGCGCAAGACACTGCCGCGGCACCTGTCAGCGCTGAAATGATCTGGATCATGAACACATTGCTGTTCCTGATTGGTGGCTTTCTGGTGTTCTGGATGGCCGCAGGCTTTGCCATGCTTGAAGGGGGTCTGGTGCGTTCCAAGAACGTGACCATGCAGATGACCAAGAACGTGTCTCTCTTCTCTCTGGCCGCAATCGCCTATTGGGCGTTTGGCTATAACCTGATGTACCCGCTGGGCTCATGGTCTGTCGAAGGTGTGCTTTCCGGCGTCTTTGGCCCCGGTGTTCTTGAAGCTGTTGGCATTGATCTGGCAGGGGCCGACGATGGCGAATATGCCTCAACCGGTTCCGACTTCTTCTTCCAGTTGATGTTCTGTGCGGCGACAGCTTCGATCGTGTCGGGTGCTTTGGCTGAGCGCATCAAACTGTGGCCCTTCCTGATCTTCGTCGTGATCCTTACCGGCATCATCTATCCATTGCAGGCTTCCTGGAAATGGGGCGGTGGCTTCCTGGACGAAATGGGCTTCCTCGACTTCGCAGGTTCAACTGTTGTCCACTCTGTGGGTGGCTGGGCCGCTCTGGCCGGTGCCCTGATCCTCGGGCCACGTATCGGCAAGTACAAAGACGGCCGTGTAAACCCGATGCCGGGCTCCAACCTCGCCCTCGCGACACTGGGTATGTTCATCCTGTGGATGGGTTGGTTCGGCTTTAACGGTGGTTCGCAGCTCGCTATGGGGTCTGTAGGCGATATCGCTGACGTGTCCCGCATCTTTGCAAACACCAACGCAGCCGCTGCCGGTGGTGCTGTTGTGGCGCTAATCCTGACGCAGATCATGTACAAAAAGCCTGACCTGACAATGATCCTGAACGGCGCGCTGGCGGGCCTTGTCTCCATCACAGCCGAGCCGCTGACGCCAAGCCTTGGCATGGCGACACTGATCGGTGGCATTGGTGGCGTGATCGTGGTCTTCGCAGTGCCCTTCCTCGACAAGCTCAAGATCGACGATGTGGTCGGTGCGATCCCTGTGCACCTCTTTGCAGGTATCTGGGGCACCATCGCGGTGGTCCTGACAAACGGCGACGCAAGCATCGGCACGCAGCTGTACTCCATCCTCGTCGTGGGTATCTTCACCTTCGTCGTCTCGGGTGTGGTGTGGTTCATCCTGAAGGCCGTGATGGGCATCCGCGTCAGCGAAGAAGCCGAGATCATGGGTCTGGATACATCAGAGCTGGGCATGGAAGCCTATCCTGACTTCTCCAAAGGCTAATCCCTTCCCATAAGTACAAAGAAGGCCCGGAGCATTGCTTCGGGCCTTTTGCGTTTCAACATCAGGGTGGGTCTGGCAATCAGGCCGCTTGGCTCAGGAAGGTCAGCCAATCATAGCCCTCCGCCCGGTCTGCCTCGCGTCGTTCCGGCGTTACAAGGCAGTAGCCCCGCCCTTTCACCGAGTGGATCACATCCTTGGGTGCCCCGGCCTGTGCCATCCGGCACCGCAAACTATGGACGAAGACATGAAGTGTGCAGGATAGCGTGCCCTCTTCGATACCATACAGCAGCCCCATCATTTCATTCTGGTCCACCAAACGCTCCTTGTGTAAAACAAGATGCTCAAGCACTTCATACTGCGACGGTGTCAGGTGCAGCGGGTTCGACGCCCAGAAAGCACGTCGCGCCACCGTGTCGATGGTCAGCGCACCCGCCCGCAAAACCGACGTGGCAAAACCGGCCCGCCGGGTCATCACACGCAAGACACGCGCTCTCACCTCATCTGCACTCATGCGGGGTGTAAGGATATCATCGACACCCTTTGACAGGATCGCGATGTCCTCCGTCACGGATTGAGATTCGGAGAGCGCGATAACAGTCGCCGCTGGCTGTGCGTTACGTATCTCGTGAAACAGGCTCAGCCAATTGCGATCCGGCAGGTCAGTTTCTATCAAAATCGCGGCGCGGCGCACAAGATCGAGGCAGGCCAACAGATCTCCTGCGTCGGAAACTGCCGTGACCAATGTACCCGTTGATCGCAAGTCGTGTTCGACCTTTGCGCCGAACCACGTTGCCGTGCTTAGAATTGCCCTCATACGTCACCTCGTCAGATTGAGGTGCATGATTCTGCGCGGCCCGCAGGACCACGCACATGGTTGTCAAAATCCACCGGCCTATCCGGCCTGCAGGAGAGATAACACCTGACCCTCGCTGCCGTCAGCAGCTTCCTGAGTGCTTGGTAAACGCTACTGCGGCGAACCTGGAGCGGCTTTTAGATACCCACATCCACTATTGCCGCAGCAAGGATCGGCACAGTCTGGCTGTTCAGCCCGGCAATATTCATCCGGCTGTCCCCGACCATGTAGATCCCGTGCGTGGCCCTTAGCGCCTCGACCTTGTCAGCCGTCGTGCCCAGCCGAGAGAACATCCCGCGGTGCTGCGCGAGAAAGCCGAAACGGTCAGACCCGGAAAGCCGCTGCAATTCGCCAGCAAGCTGCGTACGCAGGCCCAGCATGGTGCCGCGCACCTCCTCAAGCTCCGCCATCCAATCAGCCCGCAAGGCGTCATCGTTTAGAATCGTGGTGACGATCCGTGCCCCATGATCAGGTGGAAAGCTGAAGTTCTGACGGTTGAGATATGCCAGCGTTTGCTGGTTTACCGCATGAGCGGCGGGATTCGCAGCCACCGCCATCAACAAACCGGTCCGCTCGCGGTAGATGCCGAAGTTTTTCGAACAACTGGCGGCAATCAGGCACTCCGGTACCGCCGCCGCAATCTTGCGTGTCGCTGCGGCATCCGCATCCAGCCCATCCCCAAATCCCTGATAGGCGATATCAATCATTGGCGTGGCCCCGGTGTCTTGCAACACCTTGATCACCGCATCCCACTCCGCCGCATTCAGGTTCGCACCGGTGGGATTGTGACAGCAGCCATGCAGCAAAATGACATCACCCGCATGCGCCTGTTTCAAATCTTCAATCATGCCGTCGAAATCAACGCCGCGTGTTGCATCATCAAAGTAGCGGTACGGCACCACCTCGACCCCAAGATAACTCAGGATCGACAGATGGTTCGGCCATGTCGGGTCAGAGACAAAAACCCGCGCATCGGGTTTCGCCATCTTAATCATCTCGAACGCCTGACGCACGGCACCTGTGCCACCCGGCGTGGCCGCAGCCGCGACAGTTGCGCGGGGCACAGCATCGTCCAGCACAAGCTTGACCAGTGCATCGGCAAAGGCAGGATCACCCGCCAACCCGGTATAGACCTTACTGTCCTGTGATTCCCAAATCTGCTGCTCGGCCGCCTTGACCGACCGCATCACTGGCGTAAGCCCCGTGGCGTCCTTGTAGACCCCGACACCCAGATCAATCTTGGTGTCGCGCGGGTCGTCCTTGAACATCTGCATCAAAGCGAGGATTTTGTCGGCAGGCTGTGCCTGAAGTGTTTCGAACATTAGGCTTCTCCGGTAGCGACAGGAACCGTAGGGAACATGCCCCACTCGGACCAGGACCCGTCATAAAGCGACCAGTCATTGTGGCCCATCCGCTCGAGCGCCAATGCCAAGACTGACGCTGTCACGCCAGAGCCGCAGGTGGTTATCACAGGCTTGCCCAGATCGACTCCCGCAGCCTCGAACACCGCGCGAGTTTCCTCGACCGATTTCATCGTCTTGTCGTCGTTCAGCAGCGTCTCATAGTGCACGTTGCGCGATCCGGGGATATGCCCGGCACGCAACCCTTCGCGTGGCTCTGGCGCTTCGCCTTTAAAACGGGCGGGCGCACGGGCATCAACAATCTGCGGGTCTTTCAGCTTGGAGGCATGGGCCACTTGCGTAACATCGCGCACAAGTTGGTTTTGCAGGCGCACGGTCATGTGACGATCGCGCGGAATGGGCGGCATGTCTTCGGTGGGATGCCCTTCGGCCACCCATTTCGGCAGCCCGCCATCCAGCACGGCAACATTTTCTTGACCCATCAGTTTAAACAGCCACCAGACCCGCGCCGCCGACATCAAACCGGCCCCGTCATAGACCACGACCTGATGGCCGTCGCCCACGCCCATCGCCCGCATGCGCGACATGAATTTCTCGACCGGCGGGGCCATATGCGGCAGATCGGACCGTGCATCCGAGATATCGTCTATGTCGAAGAACCGCGCGCCTGGAATATGCGCCGCGTCATATTCAGCCTTGGGGTCACGGCCCGCATCCGGCAAATACCATGAGCCGTCCAGCAGCCGCAGATCTGGGTCTTTCAAATGTTTGGACAACCACTCAGTAGAGACAAGCGTTTTGGGATCATCAGACATGGGCCATCCTTTCAATAGGTCTCTTCTGACCTACCTTTCACGCGCTCTGCCCGCAAGAGGATGGGTGTTTTTCCAACGCCACAGGCAACCCTCTGCACGGTCAGAACTCGACCGCGAAACGCGTGCTCCTAGCCGTGGTCCTTAAGCAGTCGCGACTTCTGCCGCGCCCAATCACGCTTGGCCGATGTTTCGCGTTTGTCGTGGTTCTGCTTGCCCTTGGCGACACCGATTTTGACCTTGGCCATGCCGCGATGGTTGAAATACATCACCAGCGGCACCAGCGTCATGCCTTTGCGCTGGGTGGAGGACCACAGATCGGCCAATTGTTTGCGGCTCACCAGCAACTTGCGGCGGCGCCGCTCCTCATGACCAAAGGTTTTGGCCTGCTTGTACGGCGCGATATAGGAGTTCACGAGCCACAGCTCCCCATCCTCAACCGCCGCATAGCTTTCGGCGATGTTCGCACCGCCATTGCGCAGCGATTTCACCTCGGAGCCTTCAAGCATGATGCCACATTCGATATCTTCCTCGATCGCGTAATCGTATCGCGCCCGCCGGTTCTCGGCGATGACCTTATAATTCGGGTCGGATTTTGAGGATGATTTAACCTGAGACATATAGGGCATTTAGGATGATGTACGCGCGCGCGCAAGGGACAGGTAAGAGAGGCGGATCGTAGATATGAGACTTTTGCTGCTTGCGCTCGTTCTCGTGCTAGGGACAGGCACCCCGGGCCTCACCGATCCCGATCCGCCACGCATCCTTGTGATGGGCGACAGTTTTATGACCTCGAACGGCTCCTCGCAGCAGTCGTTTTCGCACGCTCTGCGCCGTGGCTTGAATGCATTTGTGAAAAGCACCGCCGTCACCGGGGCCATGTATGTCTATCGGTTACCAATCACCGGTGTGGTGGGGCTGAACATCACCAAGCAATACCGCAAGGGCAGCTGGGACTATGTGGTGATGAACGGTGGCGGCAATGACCTATGGCTGGGCTGTGGCTGCATGCGGTGTGCCAAACGTATGGCGCGGCTGATATCGCCTGATGGCACCGCCGGGCTGATCCCTGACACCGTGCGCCAAGCACGGGCTGGCGGCGCGCGCGTGATCTATCTGGGGTATCTGCGCAGTCCGGGCCTTGGATCGCCCATAGAGCATTGCAAAGATGAGGGTGCCGCTTTGGAGGCACGACTAAGAAACATGGCGAGACGCGATTCCGGCGTCAGCTTTGTGTCCTTGGCCGATCTCGTGCCACAGGGCGACCGCAGCTTTCATGCGCTCGACCTCATCCATCCTTCTCCGAAGGGCAGTGCCGCCGCCGCAGCGCGGGTGATCAAGCTGATCCAAAGCCTCGAGTGAAGCGGCTGGTGACGTCAGTCGCCCAGCTTTTTATGGACCTCTTCCAGATCAATCTCGCCAATCGGCATCTTGTTGCCCGGATTATCAAAGTCATATTTGAACAGATCAAAGTCGCGTTTGTAAATTTCGCGCACCAGATGCATCGAGAGATCATCGAAATAATTCTCGACCGGATGCGCGCGCTTGGGCCCATGCCCTTCGCTTTCGTTAAAGCGTGGGATCTCGGTCAGGTTCACCTTGTTCGGCGTTTTGATTGAATCAAGGACGTCCTGCATCCCGTCATTAAAGCTTTCGGTCCAAACAATCTTGTCATAGGTGCCGCCGTTGGCAATGAAGGTGCTGACATGCCCTGACATTGCGGACCAGTGGATGTCCGGGTCCATCGGACGACGCCAGCGGATGGTATCGCGGGCAAACAGTAGGAACCGCCGGAAGCTGGCGATCTGATCAAACTCTTGCTTGCCATCGGGACCGCCCACATCGATCCCGTATTTCTGGATCAACAGCGGCACAAGATTGCCGCGGTAGCGTTTGCCGTTGCGCTGAATGCCGCAAATCTTGTCAAAGAACGAAGACAGGATGCGCGTGTAAGGGTTGCGCACACAGGTAAAAGCATAGGACGCATGATTGGTCACATTGGCCGAAATCGGTGTCTGCGAGGCTTCAAGCGCCCATTTGTGCATGCCGGACTGCGCATCATGGATATCACCGTCAAAAAACGCGCCATGATCGGAATAAAACATGATCTGACCAATAGTCGAGCAGGCACATTTGGGCACCACCCGGTACACAACGCTTTCACTTTCCGTCATCCAGGTGCCCGGAAACCCCATATTCTCGCCCTCTGCTCATATGACTGTTTTGCGCAACAGTTCACTCTTGCCTTAAAAAAGCAAATTAATGGTGTTTATTCAATCTGTCTTCACCTTTATCAACGAAACAATCGCAGTCTAACAGGCGCATCGTCTTCAATATGGCCAAAATCGCCTATATTCTTCTATGTCACAAGGACCCCGTCGCCGTCATTCGGCAGGCGGAGCGTTTGACGGCAGTGGGCGACTTTATGGCGATCCATTTTGATGCCTCTGCCAAACCCAGCCACTTCAAGCAAATTCAGGACGCTCTGAAGCACAATCCAAACGTGACCTTTGCCAAGAAGCGCATCAAATGCGGATGGGGTGAATGGTCTTTGGTGCAAGCCACATTGAATGCCGTGCAGTCAGCGGTCGATGCCTTTCCGCGGGCCACGCATTTTTACATGCTGTCGGGTGATTGCATGGCGATCAAATCCGCCGAATACACCCACAAGTTCCTCGACGAGAACGATGCCGACTTTATCGAAAGCTTCGACTATTTCGAAAGCGACTGGATCAAGACAGGTTGGAAAGAAGAGCGGTTGATCTACCGTCACTTTGTCAACGAGCGTGAACACAAGAAGCTGTTCTATTTCCTGTTTGAAGCGCAAAAGCGTTTGGGGCTGGAACGCGCCATTCCCGGCGATTTGCAAATCATGATCGGAAGCCAGTGGTGGTGCCTACGTCGTCAAACCATCGAATGGGTGCTGGATTTCGTGCGCATGCGGCGCGACGTTGTAAGGTTTTTCCGCACCACATGGATCCCGGATGAAACCTTTTTCCAGACACTGGTACGCCACCTTGTCCCCGGGAAGGAAATCCGTTCGCGCACACTGACCTTCTTGATGTTCACCGACTACGGCATGCCAGTGACGTTTTACAATGACCACTACGAATTGCTGCTTTCGCAAGATTATCTGTTCGCCCGCAAGATCAGCCCCGAGGCCCAAGACCTGAAACGCCGGCTTGGTCTGCTTTACGTGGCGCAGAAGGTGCAGTTCCAGATCAGCAACGAGGGGCGCAGCCTGTTCCAATTCTTGTCGGGCCGGGGGCGCATTGGCCGCCGCTTTGCCACGCGCTTTTGGGAAACGGAATCGACGCTGGGCCGGGAGCGTGAGTTACTGATTGTAGTGTGCAAAAAATGGCATGTGGCCAAACGCGTGCTGGATCGGGTCCGGCAGGTGACGAACGTCCCAGCCATCGAATACCTCTTTAACGAGGAGGACACGCCACTGCCTGATCTGGGCGGAATCCAGAACACTTTGGAAAAGCGCCACCGCCACCGGAGGGCGCTGATGCGTATGCTGTTTGACTATTTCGAAACGGACAAGCTGATCATCTGCATGGACCCGGCCAACCTTGATCTGCTGAACGACTTCGCCTCTGACCGCTCTGTCACCCGTATTCTGGAAATCGAATGCCAGTTTACCGATGACTATCTGACCGGCCATGCGATGCGCGTGGGTCTGGCGGGGGATCAAACCTCGGCCGATACGCTGGATCGGCTACTGCCCACCATCCGCAACGACATGGTGTTTGAATCCGACCGCATTCGGGACGCGCAGTTTGAACATCTGACCCGGATGCGGGAAGCCGCAGATGCGGAAATGAACGCCGAGGCGCTCAGTGCATTTCTTGCCGTTCCGAAAGACAAGGCCGAAGAAATCGCGCAGACCGACTATTTGTTCGCGGATTAGGTTTTCTTCTTCCACGTCCCGAACCAGCGCCGCACAGCACCGCGTCTCTCGGCCATATCATCCTCGATCGCTTCTAGCGTGGGATCAATCCGCGCCATGCGAAAACGGCGCCAGCGCACCCAAATGGCCCAGCTGATTGCGGCAAACAGCGTGATGATAAAGATGTTCAGGAAGGGTATCCCCTTGGAGGCCTCCGGCCCCTCGACCTGGCGCAGCGAGATCGCATTGGGAAAGATCGTGAAAAACTCGTTCCGCCAGCCATAGTGTTTGAGCGCGAAATAACGCGGTGCCTCGTTGGTTGATTTCGCGTCGGCCGCTTCGGCCTGCAGGTTCGACGTGTCAAACTTGAAATACGGCGGCCAGCCCCAGCCCGTATCCTCATTGCGGTACACCATGACATCGCCCTTCACCCGCCGCGTCTGGATAAAGAACACATCGCGGTTGGCCATCGTCCCGTCAGAGCCGACATCCGCCTGCGCCCAGAACAGCGAATTCTCGCCCGGATCAATCCGCTTTTCATAGGTGTCCGTGACCCGCACAATATCGACCTGCGGCAGGGTATAGTGGAAAACCGCAACCACCAGCGTCCAGAAGGTCGCCCAGAACACCCATTTGAGTACTGTAAACATCAACACACCCTCTCAGGTAAAATTCGTCAGGTAGATGATCACCGCGATCACAACCACAGGCACCACATAGACACCTAAAATCAGCTTGCGCCGGATCGACCCGTCATAGCGTTCCAGCCCGCGCTGCACAAAGGTATCACGGTCCACCAGCTGTTTGCCATCATGCCACTTTTTCTTCAGCTTGGACCGCCGCACCGCGCGGGAATAGAACGACAGGCTGACATAAATCACCGTCAATGCCACGAACAGCATGATAAACAGCCGGATAAACCCGATCATCGTTTTTTCCTCACCGCGCCCCAGGGGCCAACCCGTGCGATCATATCGGGCACGGGGCCAGGCTCTTCCATCGGCGCGTCATGGCCGAATAACGTATCGCGCGCCCCCGCTTTATCCACCTGATACTCCGCCACAAGGAAATCCACAACGTAGGCCTTCTTGGCCTCGTGCCAGCCTTTGTAGGTCGCGTAGAACAACTCCTTGTGACAAATGAACATCTGCCGCGCATCCTTAGGCGCCAGTTCGGCCAGCAGCATGTTCACCAGCGCCGCATCGGGCGTGTCACTGGCCCGAAACATATAGAAGTAAGCCGGATGGTCGGAGGCGATCTTGGGCCAGGCACCGCCACTTTCGGCCCAGTTGACCAGCGCATTCAGCGCGTGGAACTCCGGCGGCAGCAGCGCATGATGCTGCCGCGCCAGCCTGCGCATATCGGCGCGTGTGGCCCCGGTCAGGTCACCGCCCTGATCGGCCACAGCATCGACCAGAATGAAATCCATCTTCTGCCGCAGGATCGCTGCTGCACGTGATTTGCGCCCTTCGACAATCGGCTCCACCAGCCCGTTCAGCTTGAGGAATTTGGCGATCTGGTTCCGGTCGCCCGCGTCAAAGACGTGTTCAATCGGCAGCTTGCCCAGATGATCCTTACCCCCCGGCGCAATCACCGCCGGATGCGCTACGTCCTGAAACAGATACATCCCGCCAAAATGCGCCGTCCAGAAGTTGCGCTGGTCAAACCGCATTTGCGACAACGAAACCGGGTTTCGCGTGATATCGCCCGTCTTGCCCGCCAGCGTTATCATCTCGGCGATCAGCACATCGTCGTACCAGCCGTCCTTGTCATTCTTGAACCGCCCGACCAGCCGCCCCAACTCCCACGCATCCTTCACCGCACCGCCTGTGGTATCGGCCTCAATCTCCACCCGCCGGTAATCGAACAGCCGCGCGGGCGTGGACACATCGTAAACCGAATTCACCAACTCCCCCGCCACCGCATCGCGGGCCGTCAGGGCAAAGAGTTGCGCTTCATTTTTGTCGATGAATTCCTTCAGGATCCCCCGCGAGGTCGAGAATTTCATATGCAACAAAGGCGCCGTCCGCTGCTCCATACTCAGCAAAATGAACTGCCGGTTCACCCCTTGGTGGTTGAGGTAGGCATGGTCTTGCAGCGCGTCCCCGATCTCAGGCGAATAGCCGGAGATATCGATGTGGAAATCGGTGAGGTCGGTGCGTTTGCCGGTGAGGTGCTCGAGCGCACGGTTGTAGCGCTCGACCAGCGCGGGCGAGGAGACATGGAACAGGTTACCGAACATGAGGCCGTGGCGGATGAGGCGGTTCATGGCGGCGTTATCCCTTCACCGCCAGCCCAGAGGCCATCCTCAATCAGAACGGCTTCCAAATCATGTACCAACTTCTCCAAGCCAAGGCCCTCGAATCTAATCGTGTGTGCGTCTCCAGCGACATGGGCTTTTGAATTGCAGAGCTCTTTCAAGAGCTCTAGGATTTGGGAATATCCTTGGTATCTTGTTGCTGTGCTAAGTAAGCCGCGCTCCTTTTCAGCACTTGCCAAAAAGCTCATCACTTCCGCTCTAAGAAAATGCAGTTCCCTAGACCACTTTGCAAGTTTGGCCAGATTGCTTTCTAGTGAAGGATCGCTCTCAAAGATTTTCACATGACGACTATATTTTTTTCTCCATTCAGGCTTGGCAACATCTCGCATACCCTTGGGTGGGTGCGGAGTAAAACTCCATTTCCTGCATCTGATTGGAATAGCCTCGATATGAAAAATTACGACCTGCAATTTCTCTTCAATTATTCTCCATACATTCTCAGAACGTCGATAATCCTGTTCTTCTGAGAAGATTTCCCCTTGCTTAACTAATAGCAGCACTTGCTCTTCCTGGGCATCTGCCATTTTTTCGAATTGTTCTCTTTGTTCCCTTAATTCAGCGGCTTGAAGCAAAACTGTCACAACGATCCAGATAAAAGCGAGGGCTCCAGCGAAACCAGCAAGCAAATCTCCTATCTCATTTGGCTTGGAATCAAAGCGAAGGACATCCCAGTTCGACTTACATGGTCCGACATCCACGCAAGGCGGCCACGAAAACAGGGAGAACGCCGCAAATGCAAGCACCACGATTGTCAGCACTACGCCGAAAATGAACGGTCCCCGCGACCAAATTGATGATCTTGTAATTGCCGAAGCCATTAACTTTCCCGATCCAAATACCGTTTTTTCGCCTCTTCCATCCGCCCCATATCCCGCACCGCGTTCTCAATCGCCACTTCATCCGACTTATCCGCGTACCGGAACTCAGAATCCGCGTACCGATTGATCTCTTGCACCACCATCTCCACGGTGATCGGCTGGCGCATCCCCTCAATCATCGCCTTCTTCTCATCATACCCTTTGAACAAAAACAAATCCGGCTCGGCCATCCATTCATCCGGCAGTTCAAAGTCCATCGCCCGCACCTTCACCGCGTCCGTGATGTTCTTGATCGCCCGCCCGGTGAACCGCGGATCGGCCTCCTGTATCGCCTTCAGGTACGTCCCCAGCTTGCTGATCGTATCCAGCTCCCCGATCTCCGCCTGCACCGCCTCATAGACCGTCAGCAAACCCGCCTCATGCGGGCGCGCATGCCCCTCGAACGATGCCGCCACAGCCTTCTTAATCGCCTGCGCCTCGAACACCTGATGATCGCCCAGCGGGATGTCGTGGTTCTCGCCCATCAACAGATAAAGGATATCCACATAATCCTCCCGCGTCTGCGGCCCGTCGACCAAAAACCTTGCCCCCGCCCGCTGGCGCAAGGCATCGTCCACATTCTCTGGATAGTTCGAGAACATGCCGAAGGTGCAATTCCCGCGCACAACCGTATTCGCCCCCGCAAAACTCTCCATCAGCACGGCGGTAATCTCCAACTGCCCCGCCGAAGACTGCCTGTCGCCGCGCTTGCCTGCCAACTGATCAATGTCGTCAATCGTCCCAAAGCCGATGACGTTGGGATCAATGATGTTGTTGATAAACGCCTTGGCGTTCTGCCCCGATTTCCCCTGATAGCTGTCGATATTATCGGTGCTCAGGTTCTGATATCGAAACGGATAGCCGGCATTGCCACAATACTCCGAAATCAGCCCCGCCATCATCTGGATAAGCGTGGTTTTACCCGTCCCCGGTGCGCCGTCGCCCATGAAGGTAAAGATGAACCCGCCCAGTTCGGCAAAGGGGTTCAGCCGCCGGTCAAAGTCATAAGCCATCAGCATCTTGGCCAGCTTCATCGCCTGATATTTGGCGATATGGTTGCCCACAACCTCGTTGGGTTTCTTGAACGTCATGGTCAGCTTGGTGGATTTGGCCTTGGACGCAGGCGAGAACCCCGCGACAATGAAATCATCCGCCTCCACCCGCCAGCTGGCGTTCTTGAACCCCTCCAACCGCGGCGCTTCCTGCGCCCGCAGCGCGACCTTCTCCATCAACTGCTCCGCAAACGCCGCGACCGTCGCCACCACGTGCGCATCATCCGACCCATGCGCACCGATGTCCTGATCCAACTCCCACAACGCGCCGTGCAAAGCGGTCTGCCCGTTGTCGAGCAAAACCTCCTCAACCTCGCCGACCTCGACAGAAACCTCCGGCAAATGGGACGACAGCAAATAGGCAGTCGCATTGCCAAAGACATAAAGCGTGACCAAAGACTCCGCGGCCAGCAATTCAGAGAATTCCGTCTTACGCGCAGCAGGCAATGACCCGTCAAGGTTCGACCGCTTTAGATCGCCAAGCCCGGACTGCTCTGCCACATTCTCGGCCACCGCCACCGCAATCGCGATGGCCCGGCGCAGCGCGTGCAGCACCGTCGCCTGCATCGGCGACATCAGCGCATCATCGCTATCCGCCCCTTCAACCCGCCCGATCAGTGTCACCGCCCCCGAGGCCACCCGCCGCTGCGTCACCAACCCCGGTGTGGTACTCCGGAACCGCCGCCGCGTCACGATGCCCGAAGACCGCTCTGCCGGCGCACCACTCCGCGCCGTGCCGATCCGCGGCGCATGATCGAACCCCTCCAACAGCGATTGCGCGATGGCCACATGGCCCGCAATATCCTCTTCCCGCAATTCCATCGCATCAGATGTCTGGCTCACATGCGCCTCCTGTTTTCTCTTTTTGGCCTTATATACCGATCCAACACGCGCTGCCCGCACCACCCTCTCGGATTTAATACTGCAACACCCGCCCCGACGCGCCGACCACAAACTTCCGCACAGAAGCAAAACCGCTAGGCTGCTTTTCATCCAGTACCTGAAACACCCGCTGCGGCAGAATGATCGAACGTTCTTGCCGCGTTGCCCCCAGATCAGGCCCTTGTGCGGCGAAGGGGTCAAGTGCGAACACCTCGCGCTCTACAGTTGAAAACCAACCGGACTTTTGTGCGATCACCCGGTCCGACAAAAGCTCTTCCTCGGTCCAGACCAGCGCCCAGTCCTGACCTTCGGGCGCGGCAGCCTCTGCCAAAACATCGCGCAGCGGTCCGGCCTGCCGGGTATAGGCATGTGAATACATCGGACCGAGATGAAACCGGCGCAAGCGTTTGGGGTGCAGGTCGTCAAAATCTTCGTCAAACCCTTTGGCAATTGTCAAAAGTTTCAATCCCCCCAAAGCCTGTGCGCTCAAATGGCCCTGCACTTCGGGCCACCGCCGGGGGTCTTTGGGCAGGCCGACGCGACCGGTATCCTCAAGCTCCATCATGTAAATGACAGGTAAATTGACTTCGCTGTCGTAACTTGCCCAATGCAGACGAAACTGCCGCCGGCCGTCCGCGGCGATCCCCACCCACTGCGCCTGAACCTCGTTCTGCACCCAGAACAGATCGCCCTTCGCCAGCTCTTCATAATAAAGCCGTTGTGACAGCGCGAATTGCAACTTGGTGGGCACTTTGCGCTCGGCCAATATCGCCTGAACCATTTGATCCTTCAGCGCATCAACTGCCGCCATGCCTGCCAAATGTGCCGATGCCTGTTGTGCGTCATTGGCCATCGTCATGATTTCGGCGGTCACAGGCAATCCGCTGTCGCGGTTGTCAATGGTCAATGATCCAAAGAAACGGCCCGTCTCGCGCCCGACCAGGAGATATTTAAGACCCAACGCCTTGAAACTATGGTTCAACTTCACCGCATAGCGCGTCAAAATCTCGACTTCATCCGTGTTCAGCCTGCCCTCGGCGCGCAAGACCGCTGCCACGTCCAGCATATGCTGCATGATGCCTTCGAATTTGCGGAAGTACCGACGCGAGGCTTGGGTTTCGCTCAACCCGACATGGTCGCGCGTGAGATCAGACATGTGCCGCCATCACCGGGGCGAAGAAGTCTCGGCAGAGACCGGATGAGCCGCACTCACCCATTCAACGTAATCGACGGTGCGCGCCGCATTGAAACCCCGAGCCAAGCCAGTGGCACGGCAATCAGCCAGATCGACGCAACCAAAGGGATGCGATGCTTCTTAGGCATACTCATTTAAGCCCCGTACTGGTTGCTGTCATGCTTCTCGATGATGGCCTGAAACCGCCGGGCAAACCTTTCGTCTGCCTTGGCTTTTGCCTCCAGCACCTCGCGCGCGAATACCATGTGGTCCTCGTGCTTCTCCATCATCTCGGCCATACGTGCATTGGTGGCCGCCCCGATACCCGCCATGGCGGACTGCGCCTCTTGGTCTGTCTTAACGCCGATTTCATTGATGCGGTGTGCCACATCCTGCTGCTGCGCGGTCTTGAGCGATTTCGTCAGCGCATCATACAAAACAACACGTTGCTTGGTGTCGGTTTGCAGCTTGTTGATCAGCACCATCTGCGTTGCCGCCTGATTTTGCAGCGAGTCGATCCAAGTTTTGCCCTTCTCGATATAACGCTCAAGCGTCTGGGACTTGGCCAGCTTGACCTGCTCCTCCTGCACCAGCGCATTATACTTCGTATTGGCCTCGGCTAATTCGGTTTCCAGCTTGGTACGTTTGGCCGCATCGGTCTCGGACGCGATAGCATTTTCCAACTTGATGATCGCCGGATCCATCCCCTGAATATCACTCCGCACCGTTTCCAGTTCGGAAACGGTGAACTCGCGTTCGTCCAGCGTTTCGGTCAGGTTGTTTTCCACCTTGATCTTTTGCTCTTCCAACATTGCCAACTGGCCTTCCAGCAGGTTCACGATGGTGTCGGATTTTGAGATCAAATCTTGTAACTTGTCGTCAATCGACGCACTGCGCACCCGCTCCTGACGCATTGCATCGGACTTGGCGCTGGCAAAAATACCGACAAAGCTTTCCCAACCTGTCTTGTTGCGCATCTCGTCGAAATCACGACTGAAACCTGCAGTGACGTCATCCAGCCCCATGATCAACTCGGCGATATTTGCGTTCATCACTTCGGTATGGGCATGCACATCCTCAAGCGTGGCATTCTCGATGTCCATCATCGCATCATCGCCCGACTTCAGCTTGGCACGTGCAATTTCAATCCGACTGGTCAGTTCAGAGATTTTACTCTGCGCCTGCGCGACCTGAGCCTGAGACTCTTTGACCTGTGCATCCAAATTCGCCACGGCGTTCCCCTGTCTTCAATGATTTATCTCAATATAGGAAGTTTGATGGCGTACCAAACCCCGCTTGGCGTGAGTTTGTCAAAACCGTGTGGCATTTGAAAGGGTAAACCCTCAATACGCTCGCGGCACCTCTACGCCAGCAGATCGCGCGCTCAGCGCCAGTCCCAGCCAGACCACCGCACCCGCCGCGATGTACCACATCAAGATTGTCCGTATGTCGGCATGCGGCATCTCGGCCATGGTTGAGGCCGAACCCGCTGCGACCAGCAAAGACACCGAGAACACCAGTTTTCCGGATAGGTTCTGAACCGACACATAGGTCGCCCGCACGTCGTCGCGCAACAAGGGCTGGATACGCCCCATGACAAAGGGCCCGGACAACGCATCCGGCACCATCCGTAGGAAGAGTACCGCGATGGCAATCCAGCTTTGCGTGAACGCCAAAACCGAGATGAGTGCGATCTGCATCCCAAAGGCCACAAGCAGAATACGCGACAAACCGATCTTGCCACGCAGCCGCACCGCAAACAGCGATGCGATCAGGGAAAGGCCCATCATAACAGCCGACACACCGCCGCTAACCAGCGGTGCTTCGTCGCTTAGTCCAACGTCTTGCAAGGCGGCTGCGATGAACGGCTGCCCGAAAACGAAGGGCAGATGGCTAAAGCCATACATCACCACCACCAGCACAAAAATCCACCGCAATACGGATTGCGCCATCGTCGCACGCAGGGCCTCCCGCGTGGTCCCCGGCACCACCGTGCTGATCTTGTGGGACGGTTCGGTCAAGCTGACTGCGATGGTACATGACACCAGCATCGCCATTCCCGCGAGCCAGAAGGTCGCCTCGAATGACCACAGCGCCATCGCACCACCCAAAGCCGCCGAAAACGCAAAGCCCCAAAGCGCATATTGCAAGGCGCGGGTTTCCTGCTGCTCGACCTCTTCGGCGCGACCGGATTCTGCAAGGGATTCATACAAAAGCGCGCTATCCGTACCAGATGCAAAAGCAGCACCGGCCCCGATCAGAACCTGCCCGATCACAAACACAGCAAAGCTATCGCCCAAAGCCAGAAGGATCGCCCCCGCGGCACCGCATAGCCCGGATGCGATCAACGTTCGTTTGCGCCCGATCCTGTCTGAAAGCACTCCCAGCGGCACCTCGCACAGTGTCACCGATATATCATAAACCGCATAGAGGGCGATGGCCGCCGCCGGAGTCAGCGCGTTTTGAAAGTACAAGAACCACACCGCCTGCCAGAACATCAATGACTGCGCGAATTTGAACCAAGGGTACAGCGCAAGGTTTCGCTCCATCGCGATGATCTGTCCGTCCTGCGCCATCCTACCTACAATCGCCCTTGCCCTAGCCTAAATCACCGCTTCTTTGCCCCTATGAAGCAGAAGGGAACTGGACAATGATACGCTTTGTTGCTTTGGAAGCTACAAAGCATATGCGAAAGGACAGAATTCATGACCGACGCCACAAATCTTAAATCCATGCTCAAGGATCCAAGCCTGCTGGAAACCCGCGCCTATATCGGCGGCAAGTGGGTCGACGGCGAGGATGGCACCTTTGACGTAATGAACCCCGCACGCGGTGACGTGATCGCACAAGTGGCGAACTTGAGCCGCGCACAGGTGGCCGGTGCCATTGCACAGGCTGAAGCCGCGCAGAAGGAATGGGCCACTTGGACCGGCAAGGAACGCGCTGGCGTTTTGCGCAAATGGTTCGATCTGATGATGGCCAACCAAGACGATCTGGGCACCATCCTGACCGCAGAGCAGGGCAAGCCACTGGCCGAAGCCAAGGGCGAGATCGGCTACGGGGCCAGCTTTATCGAATTCTTTGGCGAAGAAGCCAAACGCATCTATGGCGAAATGATCCCCGGCCACCAGCGGGACAAGCGGATCATGGTGCTGAAACAGCCCATCGGCGTGGCCGCCTCGATCACCCCCTGGAACTTCCCCAACGCGATGATCACGCGCAAAGCCGCACCTGCTTTGGCCGCGGGCTGTGCTTTTGTTGCTCGCCCTGCTGCCGAAACACCGTTGTCTGCCATCGTCATGGGCGTGCTGGCCGAGCGCGCGGGCATTCCTGCGGGCGTGTTCAATGTGGTGCCGTCGTCGTCCTCCTCTGCCGTGGGCAAGGAATTTTGCGAAAACCCCGCCGTACGCAAACTGACCTTCACCGGCTCGACCGAAGTGGGCCGCATCCTGCTGAAACAGGCCGCAGACCAGGTGATGAAGTGTTCCATGGAACTGGGTGGCAACGCGCCCTTCATCGTGTTTGACGATGCAGACATCGATGCCGCCGTCGAAGGCGCGATCCTGTGCAAATTCCGCAACAACGGGCAGACCTGCGTCTGCGCGAACCGGATCTATGTGCAGGCCGCTGTCTATGACGAATTCGCCCAGAAACTCAAAGCCCGCGTCGAACAGATGAAAGTCGGTGACGGATTTGAAGACGGGGTGGAGCTGGGGCCGCTGATCAACGGGGATGCCTCTGAAAAGGTCAAAGAGCACATCGAGGATGCTGTGTCGAAAGGCGCCGAACTGATCCTTGGCACCAAGGACGAGAAAATGGACGGCAACTTCCTTGCGCCCACCATTCTGACAGGCGTGACGCAGGACATGATCGTGTCCAAGGACGAAACCTTTGGCCCGCTTGCACCGCTGTTCAAATTCGACACCGAAGACGATGTGATCGAGATGGCAAACGACACCATCTTTGGCCTCGCGTCCTATTTCTATGCCAAAGACCTAAGCCGCGTGTACAAAGTGGCCGAGGCGCTCGAGTACGGCATTGTTGGCGTGAACACAGGTCTGATCTCGACGGAAGTCGCGCCATTTGGCGGCGTCAAACAATCCGGTCTGGGCCGCGAAGGATCGCACCACGGGATCGAGGATTACCTCGAAATGAAATACGTCTGCCTGAGCGTTTGAGAGTTCAGCGCAAATACGAATGGGGCGGTGCAACTGCGCCGCCCTTTTTTGTGCCTTGGTGAAACCAGAAGGGCGCGTCGCCGGTCCACAGGCGTAGTCTATCCCCGATCCGGCCCGACCCGCCGCATCACGGCTTCGAACCTTGCCCAAGAGACGGACGCCTTGTTGCCTGCATAGCCAGCGTAATGGGACTTTCCACTTGAGTTCGGCAAACCAGCCCAGATCTTTGCAAGATTGTTCATGAATGCCGTGCGACCCAGCTTACCGGCACGAAACCGGTTAAGGCCCGCCTCGGCCAGCAAGACATCCGCCAGCTGGTCCTGAACAGCGGGGCTAAAGCGTTGTCCGGGCTTTACACCGGTTTTTTTCACCACGCGGCGCAGGGTTGCGGGAATGAACTGATACCGGCCAATTGCATGGGGCTGGCCCGGCGTCGCTTTGATCCAGTTGAAAATCTCCGCAAGTGTCATCTGCGTGGGCCGTTTACCCGGCTTGACCCGCGCCCCATGCTGCACGGCATCATAGCCATCACGCCGCGACTCCGCTTCCTCGATCAGCGCGCGGATCACCTGCACGTCGGATCCGCGCAAGCCCGTAACAGCGACTTCATCAAACGCAGGCTCATGCGCAGGCCGGTCTGAAAACATGCCTTTGTGATCCCGCCCGATGAACAAAGCTGCCGAATTGCGGCTCTCCGGCAGTCGCGCTGTGATAAACAGACTGTTGCGCCCGGAGTTCAAGCCGCCACTACCCAGTATCGAAACAGCTTCCGCCCGCGCGGCACCCGCAGCCACAAAAAGCACCATCAGAAAAACGCGAAGAACAAACATGCAAACTCCAGCAACTTTCGATCCCCACTCGTATCGCAGCAAGAGATTGCTAATCCGTTCAGAAAGTTTGCACCTGAACCAAGGATTGACGTTTGGCGCGCGTCATACCTAGGTGATGTTGATGCAAACCGATGACAATACGCTGGCGCTTGCTGCAGCCGGGGGGGATGCGGGTGCCTTTGCCACGCTGATAGAGCGTCAGTATGACCGGCTGTTCCGCCTGTGTTTCCGCCTGACCGGATCACAGGCCGAGGCGGAAGATCTGTGTCAGGACATTTGTGCGGCCCTGCCTGCCAAGCTGGGCGGATTTCGCGCAGAGGCAAGCTTTACCACATGGGTCTACCGCATTTGCGTCAATGCGGCCCATGACCGCCGCCGCCGCGCCGCCACCCACGCCCGCGCGGCAGAAGGCTGGGGCGATTGGGAGTTAAACCGCCGTGCCGCCGATGAACAAAGCGAAGAAGCGCTGGACTGGCTGACCACTGCCATGCGCCACCTGCCCGCCGATCTGCGCGATACACTCGCACTGGTGCTGGATGACATGACCCACGCCCAGACTGCCGAGATCCTTGGTGTGTCCGAAGGCACCATCAGCTGGCGCATCAGCCAAGCCAAAAAAAACCTCGCGTCCCTGCATAAGGAGGACACGGTATGACCGACGACCTCGACGATCTCAAATCCCTGATGAACCGCGCTACACCCCGGCCCGATGCCGCGCGCAAACGCGAAAATATCGCGCTGGCGCAAAAAAACTTCGCTGACCTCCAAGGATCGCGGGATGGCATGCGTCCTACTTCTGATCGCCCGAAAACGGGTTTTATCTCAGGAGTACGAACCATGCTGAACGCCCTTACCTCTCGCGCTGGTCTCACAGCCTCGACTGCCATCGTCGCCGTCGGTTTCATCGCCTTACTGCCGCAGACCCAAGATTTGATGCCCCGCTCCCCATCAGCCCCACCGCCCTCGGTGGTGCTGAAACAGCAACCGCCCACGACCTCGCCCGCGCCAGCACTTGCACAGGGGGCCGCACCAGCACCCCAGATGGAGCTGCAGGCTCAGGACTATGCCGTTACAGCCCCTGCCGCGGCCACTCGAATGCGTGTGCAAGGCGACGCGGCCTCTGGCATGGTCATGCCCGAACCCCCGATCCTTCTGCCGGAGGCCAATACCGAAAGCTTTGCCAACGCAGAGGCAAATCCGGTCAAGATCACCGCCGAGGACCCTGTTTCGACCTTCTCGATCGACGTTGACACCGCATCTTATGCGGTGATCCGCAACGCCCTCACCTCTGGCCAGATGCCGCCGGCAGATGCCGTGCGCATCGAAGAAATGATCAACTATTTCCCATATGACTATGCCGCTCCCGCCGATGGCGCGGCCTTCCGCCCGACTGTGACGTTGAACCAGACGCCGTGGAACCCTGACACGCAACTGCTGCAAATCGGAATTGAAGGGGCCGCGCTTGAAGTCGAGAACCGGCCGCCGCTGAACCTTGTCTTTCTGATCGACACATCCGGGTCGATGCAGAACGCGGACAAACTGCCGTTGCTGAAACAGAGCTTTCGTTTGATGCTGGGACAGTTGCGCCCCGAAGATCAGATCGCCATCGTCACCTATGCGGGCAGCGCGGGTCAGGTACTGGCCCCCACGCCGGCATCCGACAGATCGACTATCCTGAATGCACTTGAAAACCTCGAAGCCGGCGGCTCCACGGCGGGACAGGCAGGTCTGCAGCAAGCCTATGCCACCGCTGCCAAGATGGCCAAGGACGGCGAGGTGAGCCGGGTTATCCTCGCCACCGACGGGGATTTCAACGTCGGTCTCAGTAACCCCGAAGCGTTGAAAGACTATATCGCCGATCAGCGCGACACCGGCACTTACCTCAGCGTCCTGGGTTTCGGACGCGGCAATCTGGATGATGCCACGATGCAGGCGCTCGCCCAAAACGGCAACGGCACCGCCGCCTATATCGACACGCTGTCAGAGGCGCAGAAGGTGCTGGTCGACCAGCTGTCGGGTGCCCTGTTTCCCATCGCGGATGATGTGAAAATCCAGGTGGAGTTCAACCCCGCCACTGTCGCTGAATACCGACTGATCGGCTACGAAACCCGCGCCCTGCGGCGCGAGGATTTCAACAATGATGCCGTGGACGCAGGCGACATCGGTGCGGGCCATCAGGTGACTGCGCTTTATGAGGTGACGCCTGTAGGCTCCCCCGCGATCCTGAACGATGATTTGCGCTACGCCACAGAGCCCGCACGGACCGAAAGTGACGAGCTTGCCTTTCTGCGCCTGCGCTACAAGGCACCGGGTGCCTCCGACAGCACCTTGATCGAAACACCGATCGTCCAGACCAATGCAACCGATCCGACCTTTGCCGCGGCAATCGCGGGCTTTGGCCAGCTTTTGCGGGATGGCAGCTATACCGGTGACTGGTCCTATGCCGATGCTATTGCGCTGGCGACCCGAACAAAAGGCGACGATCCCTTTGGCTACCGTACCGAGGCGATCCAGCTGATGCGATTGGCCCAAAGCCTGTCGGTGCAGTAACGAAAAAAGCCCGGCGCATTGCGCCGGGCTTTCCGAGGTCTGTCTCGGGGGAGGAGGTCAGACACTCTGTCTATCAAGAAGCCGGGGGTGGCCTCAATTGACAGATTTGGCGTCGACCACATCTTTCTCAATCGACTTTACGTCGGATGCGATCTGGATCTGGCGCGGTTTCAGCGCCTCAGGCACCTGCCGCTCCAGGTCGATATGGAGCATCCCGTCGACATGGGCAGCGCCCGTCACCTGAACGTGATCGGCAAGGTGGAAGCGGCGCTCGAACGCGCGCGTCGCGATGCCACGGTGCAGATACGTTTTACCCTCATCCTCATCCGCTTTGCGGGCGGATACGATCAGTGACTTGTCGCGCACTTCAACGGACAGGTCCGCATCAGAGAAACCCGCAACCGCGATGGAAATGCGATACGCATCATCTTCACGCTTTTCGATGTTGTAAGGGGGATAGGTGGGGGCAGAACCATCGGTGCTTAGCGCCCTGTCCATCATGTTGGCGATCTGGTCAAAACCGACACTGGACCGGTAAAGCGGTGCAAAATCAAAACTACGCATGTATTCATCCTCATCTTTGAGCGATTGAAAGTGTGAGCCTTCCGTTATTGGACAGGCCTTTTTTTCGTCACCAAAGCCCTAGTCAGGCGCTTTGGTATCACTCATGTGGGAATGGGCGTTTACGGTTTCAAGACCCCTTTGCCGTCACGAATTTCGCACCTGAATTGCCTTTTTTGCCCCCGACACTCAGGCGGCGGACCTGTGCTGTAGGGCGCGGCGCGTTCGCCCGCATCTGGCGTTTCAGATCAGATACCAAAGCGGGAAGGGCCATGCCGAAAGCAACTGATTTCCCACCATAGACACCACCCCCGGAAATCACCGAAGCAATCCGTCCGCGTCCGTTTTGGTGGGTAAACACCGGGGCGCCGCTTGATCCGAATGTCACATCGCAATCAACTGCAACGATGCGATCGCGCTGGCCCAGAACCTGGCATTGGTTCTGACGCGACAATTGATCCAACCGGCCCTGACCGTAAGAGACGACACTGACCGGCCCATCCGGCACATTGCCTTGATGCACGATGAACGGGTCAAGAACATGAGTCGGGATCGGCTCTGCCAGCCGCACCAGCGCCACATCGTGACGGACGTTGTTCATGTCATGGGTGCCTTTGGGCACATAGCCCACATGCGCTTCAACTTGTGCCACCTTGCGCTTGGCCGCCGCTTTGCCGTGTGTCAGCCCCGCCTGAAAGGTAATGCTGTCCGGTTCTGCCAGTTTGCGGTCCTTGCCATAGACACAATGCGCCGCCGTCAGCACCAGATCGGGCGCGATCAACGTGCCGGTGCAGTGACCCTTGCGCGCGATGTCAAGCCGTCCCACCGCTTCCCACGCCAGCGCATCGTTGCGCGTATCGAGCGACCGCAGCTTGGTGGACTGTGCCGCAGCAACGCCTGCGTTCAAGCAAAGGGCCACAGAGAGGCCCGCGATAATATTGAATATCTTCATGGTTTTACGAATTTCGCTCCGGTGTTTGCGTTGCCCTGCCCCACCAGCACCCTTTTCCGACGGGGTGCATCGTCTTGAAAGACGCCTTTACCGGCGACCAGCTCCGCCTGCAAAACCGCCAATGTCGCGCCAAGCGCCGTGCCCAATGACACCCGCTGCCCGTCCACCTCGGCCTTTGCCGAAACGACCGATACGATATGCGGCGCGCCATCCTCAAAGCTGAAAATCGGTGCACCACTCGATCCGAAATCAACGGAGCAAGAGGTGACAAGCACACCTTCCTGCTGCGCCAGCACTTTGCAAACCTCCTGCAAAGATGGTGCCTCTGATCGGTCCTTGGCATAGCTTACCACACCTACTGAATCACCCGGACGCGGACGCGCAGCAGTGCCGAAAGGTTTGATCGTGGTATTGCGAATGGGCCGCTGCAATTCCAACAGCGCCAGATCGTTGCGCACCCGGTCGGAAGACACATCGCCATCATAGACGAACTCGGGGTGCACCACAGCGCGACGCACATCACGGTAAGCACCGGCGCGGCCATTGCGCCATCCCGCAAGGAATTGCACCTCGCCGTGATCAATCCGCAGTTTTGTGTCGCGATTGTAAAGGCAATGCGCCGCCGTCAACACCAGCCGTGGCGCGATCAATGCGCCCGTGCAAAAACCGGTGCCGCCAATGTCCAATCGACCCACCGCTTCCCAAGCACTGGCGTCCACACCGGAATCAAGGCGTTTAAGCCGTGCGTCCTGTGCGAATCCCGCCGTTGCGATGACCATTGCTACCAAAGAAACAGACATCCATCGCCGCACAGACTTACCCCATCATTAATCAGAGGGTCCGGATAGCGAAGACTTGCGGCGAAAATAGGGCAACTAGGTTAACGAAGTCGGGGAATAGCCGGATCAGGCAAAGTTTCGCCACAAAGCGCCGGTGGTTTGGGGCCACCCGACGCCCAGTCAAGCAATTCAACCGTATGCACAATCGGCATTTTGGCCGCTGAGCCGATCTGCATCATGCATCCGATATTGCCAGCGGCGATCACATCGGGCTTTTTGGCCTCCAACGTGCGCACCTTGCGTTCCTTCAACTGCGCCGAAATTTCGGGCTGCATCAGGTTATAGGTGCCCGCAGACCCACAACACAAATGCGGGTCCGATGGCTCCACTACCGTAAACCCGGCCTTCTTCAGCAAGTCTTTGGGATAGGTCTTGATTTGTTGGCCATGCTGCAAGGAACAAGCCGCGTGATAGGCGACCACCATGCCTTCGGGCACAGGCTCCTGCCGGATATGCCGATCTATTCCTGCGATCTTGCCTTTAGCCGGGCGGGGTGCTGGCGGCTCAGGCGTCTCTTGGCTCAGGTCCATCAGCACCTCGGACACATCTTTCGCGATGGCAGAAACCCGCGCGGCGTCAGCGGTCAGTGGGTCATTGCGGAACATATGCCCGTAATCCTTGACGGTGGTGCCACAGCCGCTGGTGTTGATCACAATGGCATCCAGCCCGTCGCCGTCCATTTCCGCACACCATGCCTTGATGTTTTTTGCCGCAGTCGCGTGGCTTTCGGAGGTTTTGCCCATGTGATGGGTCAGCGCACCACAACATCCGGCACCTTCGGCGACAACGACATCGCAACCCAGCCGCGTCAGTAGCCGGATCGTGGCATCATTGATGTCCGTGTTCAGCGCTTTCTGTGCACAGCCGGTCATCAGCGCGACCCGTTTTTTGCGAGGGGTTTCGGCGGCAAAGGTCTGTGGATCATCATTGCGACTGACCGGCGGGATCACCTTCGGTGCCATCTCCAGCATGGCCCGTAAACGCGCGTCCGGCATGAACCTAGCAAAAGGCCGCCCGATCTTGGCTCCCAAAAGCGCGACACGAAACCGCATCGGATAGGGCAAAATCCGCGCCAGGACCCAGCGCAAGGCGCGATCCGAGAGGGGCCGCTTGTACCGCTGATCAATGTATTCTCGCGCATGATCAATCAGATGCATGTAGTGCACCCCCGACGGACAGGTTGTCATGCACGCCAGACACGACAGACAGCGGTCGATGTGTTTGACCGTCTTTTCATCAGGCACACGCTCGTTTTCAAGCATGTCCTTGATCAGGTAAATCCGCCCACGCGGGCTGTCCAATTCATCGCCAAGCACCTGATAGGTGGGGCAGGTTGCCGTGCAGAATCCGCAATGCACGCAAGAGCGCAAAATTTCGTTGCTGCGCTGGATGGCAGGGTCGCGCAATTGCGCGTCGGTAAAAGTGGTCTGCATATGAATTCCTACCCGTAAAACATATCTGCCGAAGCAAGGCCGAACCACGGCATCGTTGTGCCCGCCGCGCCAATCACCCCGGTCCAGCGCCGCATCGCGAGACCCCGGTCAACATGCCGCAACGCCCGCGCGCCATAGGCCAGCACACCAATCCAGGCAAACCAGATCAGCAGGATGCTGACCACAGTAAGCGCAAAATGCCGCCCCCACAGGTCAGCAAAGCCGTAGCGCAAGATCAATCCACCCGCCGCCAGCAGCGCAATGCAGGCGGCCAGTGCACGCTGGCCGATCAGCGCCTCACCCCGCCGCGTCAACATCCGGAAACCAAGCGGCCCTCCGATGAAGAATACAGCAAAGATCACTGCAAGGTTCATGCGGCCGCGTCCATCAAACCAGCGTTGAACACCCCCTTGGGGTCAAACCGCGCCCGCAATCCGGCGGTCAGCCGCGCAACCCCCGCGCTTTCGAGCTGGAACACGCCCAGCCGCGCTTTGGTCTGTGTATCGCCGCGCAACAGCGTCGCATGCCCGTCAAAGCCCCCCAAACGCGCGCGCAGATCGGTGCCCGCCGCCATCCGCAGCCAGATCAATCCACCGGCCCAGTCAAAAAGATGGGCCTCCGCGCCTGCCTTGGCGGCCAGCTCGGGTGCGTCCGAGGGCTTGCAAGACAGCCGCCAGATATCTCCGTCCGTCCCTTGAAAGCTCTGCACCTGCCGCTGATCGTGCCAAAAGGTCTCGGACGCATCGGCATCCAACATCACCATCTCGGACCCACCAGCGTTCAAGACACCGCGCAACTGCTCCAGCCGATAGGCGACACTCGCCTCAAACCCCTCGACACGCAGCACGGTTTGGCCGCTTTGCGAATCATGGCAGGCTCCGCTCACCTCGAACGGGCTGCCCATAGCGCGGCTCATCGCCCCGACCGCCCGGGCGTCGTCCAGACCGTGCAAAATCAACGACCCTTGCGTCTCGGGACGCGGCAACACTTTGAACGAGACTTCGCTCAATACCCCCAAGGTGCCGAAAGATCCCGCCATCAGTTTGACCAGATCATAGCCGGTAACATTTTTCATCACGCGTCCGCCATTCTTGATGACAGTGCCCTGCCCATCGACAAAGCGCACACCCAACAGAAAATCCCGCGCCGCCCCCACCGATATCCGGCGTGGCCCGCTGACATTGGCCGCAAAAACACCGCCGATTGTCGGCTCACCCTGCGTTCCGATCAGTCCACGATGGTCCATCGGTTCAAACGCCAACCGCTGGTTTTCTTCTGCAAGCGCCGCTTCGATCTGTGCAACCGGCGTCCCGGCCTGCGCCACCATCGTCATGGCACCCGGCTCATACAGCGTGATCCCTGACAACCCAGCCGTGGACAAGACCTCACCAGCCGGTGCCATACCGCGCGTTCCGCCACCCCGCACCGACAAGGGCCCACTGGCCCCTGCAATCTGCTCCGCCAGTTCCTGTTCTGTTACAACCTGCATCTCTCTTTGGCCTTATATACCGTCCACACCGCCTACGGGCACCGCCCGCATGCGTTCATTCCGCTGCCAGTGCCAAGCCGCGCCGCGCATCAGACGCATCCAGTGGAAAAACCTTGGCCGGGTTCAAAAGCCAGCCGGGATCAAACACATCCTTTACCGCCATCTGCGCTTCCAAATCGGCAGGCGCATATTGCACATGCATCAGATCGCGCTTTTCGATCCCGACACCGTGCTCGCCAGTCAGGCACCCACCAACTTCGACACAAAGCTTCAGGATTTCCGCACCAAATTCTTCACACAGTTCCAGATCACCGGGCTTGTTTGCATCAAACAGGATCAGCGGGTGCATGTTGCCGTCGCCCGCATGGAACACATTGCCGACCTTCAGGCCAAACTCATCCGACATCTCGCCGATCCGGCGCAATACCAGCGGCAGGCTGCTGACCGGGATGGTCCCGTCCAGACACATATAGTCGTTGATCTGCCCCATTGCCCCGAATGCCGACTTGCGTCCCAGCCAGATCTTGCCGCTTTCCTCTGCGGATTTACTCTCGCGCAACTCGACCGGATTGTGCCGCCGCGCAATCTCCATGATCAGGCGCAATTGGTGGTCGATCTCTGCAACAGACCCTTCGACCTCTACAATCAACAGCGCCTCGCACATCGGGTATCCCGCCTTGGCAAACGCCTCCGTTGCTTCAATGCAGGGGCGGTCCATAAACTCGATCGCGACCGGCAAAACGCCAGCCTTGATGATGTCGCTCACGCAAGCACCAGCAACAACAGTATCGTCAAATCCCATCAACACAGGCCGCGCCCCTTCGGGTTTGGGCAGAATGCGCAAAATCGCCTCGGTCACGACGCCCAACTGGCCTTCTGAACCGCAGATCACCCCCAACAGGTCCAGCCCACCCGCATCCATATGGCCACCGCCGATTTCTATGACCTCGCCGTCCATCATCACCATTTTGACGCCCAGCAGGTTGTTCGTGGTCACACCGTATTTCAGGCAATGCGCCCCGCCGGAATTCATCGCGATATTGCCCGCAATCGCACAGGCCAATTGCGAAGACGGGTCCGGCGCGTAGAAAAAGCCGTCGGTCTCGACGGCTCCGGTCACCGACAGGTTGGTCCGCCCTGTCTGCACCCGGATGAGCCGGTTGTCGTAATCGGTCTCGATCACATCGTTCATCCGCGCCACGCCAAGGATCACACAGTCCGCCGTGGGCAGCGCCCCGCCTGCAAGCGACGTGCCAGAGCCGCGCGGCACCACCGGTACACCTTCCTCATGGCATATTCGCAGCACGTCCGAGACTTCCTGCGTGCTAGATGGCAAAACCGCCACCATCGGCGGACAGCGGTAGGCAGTCAGCGCATCACATTCGTAGGCTTTTGTCTCGCGCTCTTCATAAATCACCGCATCTGCTGGCAGAACGCCAAGCAACCGCTCCACCACACGCGCCTTGCGGGCCATCACAGCGGCGTCAGGAATAGGCATTTGCATCGGCCAGATCTCCTTTGGGGTAATTTGGTAAAATAATATGACCAATAATGACAGTTGGCAATAAACATCTCATCGCTCTATGACCATAGCATGAATTGGACAGACCGCTTCACTCTCTTCGGCCCTCTGGATTTCGGTGCAATCGCGGTCCTCTTTGCCTGTTGGCTGCTCATCGGTTGGCTGGTTGAACAT
The DNA here is from genome assembly GCF_000622365.1 of Sulfitobacter noctilucae. Classification (GTDB taxonomy): domain Bacteria; phylum Pseudomonadota; class Alphaproteobacteria; order Rhodobacterales; family Rhodobacteraceae; genus Sulfitobacter; species Sulfitobacter noctilucae. Next base: position 246,252 of record NZ_JASC01000013.1, read on the forward strand.
CCAAGCGCGAAAAAGCCCTCGGTCTCGCGGATCATGGCGGACTATCGCCGCGACTGGATGCGCGAAATGATCACCCGTCAACCGCGCATCTTCGATGCCCAGACCATCGCAACCCTGCGGCAAAGCACCTCGTTCTTTGCGTCGACAGCGATGATCGCCATCGGCGGTACATTGGCCTTGATCGGCAACTCAGACCGGCTTTCCGGGGTGGCGCAGGACATCACCCAAATCTCCCATCCCGACATCGTCTGGGAGATCAAGTTGCTGATCGTCGTCTTCTTCCTGACAAATGCTTTTCTGAAATTCGTTTGGTCAAACAGGCTGTTCGGCTATTGTTCGGTGATCATGGGGGCGGTGCCAAACGACGTCACTCACCCAGACGCCCCTAAAATCGCCAATAAAGCGGCAGAGGTGAACATCGTCGCGGCCCGTAGCTTTAACAGAGGCTTGCGTGCGGTTTATTTTGCGATGGCCGGGCTGTGTTGGCTCGCCGGGCCAGCACTGCTGCTATTTGGTGCAATTTTGACACTGATCGTCATCTGGCGGCGCGAATTCGCATCTGAATCCCGGCGAATCCTATTGGAAAAGTAGTACAGTGGATTATATACCCTTTTTAACTCATTGGTGTTCCCATGTTGAAACGCAGTATATTAGCCCTTTCTCTAGCAGCATCGCCTATTCTGGCTGATCCCCCCGCTGTCCAAAACGCGACAGTAGAGCGGAACGGTAATCTTTGGACGTTTGAGGTTACCCTGTCCCACGGTGATACCGGCTGGGACCATTATGCCGATGCCTGGCGCGTTGTGGATATGGATGGCAACGAACTTGGCCTGCGCAATCTGGCGCATCCGCATGTCACCGAACAACCCTTCACGCGCACACTTTCGGGTGTGGCCGTTCCCGAAGGACTATCGGAAGTTGGCATTCAGGCGCGTGACACGTTGACAGGGTGGAGCCCGGACATCACCATCGTCAAGATCAGGTAAGCGTTCAAACCCTGTGATAGGGTCCGCCCGACAGGATCGAAGCGGCCCGGTAAAGTTGCTCTGCCAGCATCACGCGCACCAGCATATGCGGCCAGACCATTTTACCGAAAGACACAGCATGATCGGCCCGCGCGCGTAGTGCCGGATCAATGCCGTCGGCCCCGCCGATGACAAAAGCGACATCACTGCGGCCCCCATCGCGCCAATCTCCTAGACGCGATGCGAAAGCAGGAGAGGTTTCGACCTTGCCGCGTTCGTCCATCACACAGATCAGCGCGCCTGTCGGCACAGCCTTGGTCAGCAGTGTGGCCTCAGCAGCCATGCCACCGCCCTTTTTGCCCTCAACTTCAACGACCTGGGCCGGACCCAGCGCCATGCTGCGCCCGGTCCGGTTAAATCGTGTCAAATAATCGTTGATGAGGTCTTTTTCAGGGCCCGCCCGAAGACGGCCCACTGCACAAATATGCACACGCATACGCGTCTAATCCCGCCGCTGCGGGATCAGTTCTTCGGTGCCACGGCTTCGCCGCCGTCCGTCCACATTTTTTCCAGCTGATAGAACTCGCGCACTTCGGGCCGGAAAACGTGCACAATGACATCACCGGTGTCGATCAGAACCCAGTCGCCTGTGTCCTTGCCTTCAACTTTTGGTGTGCGGCCAAATTCGTCTTTGACCATCTGAGCCAGCTTTTCAGAGATCGCGGACACCTGACGGGTCGAACGGCCCGAGCAGATAATCATATAGTCGCCAATTTCTGTCTTGCCGCGCAGCGAGATCTGCACAACGTCTTCAGCTTTGTCTTCGTCTAGTGTGGTGAGAATACGGGCCAGAAGTGCATCACTTGTGGCCATGTCAGAACCTACCGCCATCAGCGGTGCTTTCTGTGTCGCAGACTGATCTGCGTTCGCTTGGATTGCCAGGACATTGTCCTCCTTACCTCGCGCCTCCATGCCCCGGGCGCTGGGGATGTTTAAGAATAACAACCCCAGCACGACATTTCAATGACAGCCGCCAAGATCGGCGGTTCTATGTGACCTCACCACCCTTCTTCGGTGATGATGTCTGATTTTGCGGCACCCAGATCCGTCAGGGCATCGCGCATGGCGTCCACAAATTCGCCCGGACCACAGAGATAGAATTTTTGGCTGAAACTCTTGATTGTGCCAGCGAGAAATTCCTTGTCTATCTGACCGGTTGCCAAACTGTCGCTCTCTTGATCCGTGAGGACAAAGACTTCGCTGAGGCCCAGCATGGCCTCCCACTCCCCGCGCAAGATGATGTCGTCTTCGGCCTTGTTAGAAAAGATCAGAGTACATCCATCTATTTTGTTGGCGCGCGCACGGGCGCGGAGAATTGGAATAAACGGGGTGATACCGGCACCAGCGGCCAGAAACACCCCGGGCCCTTTGTCTTCAATTGCGCCGAAAGGCTCTTCCATCGTGACGGTCGATCCCGGGCTGAGTTTCGGCAGTTGTTCGGTCACCCCATCGTGGTCGGGATAACTCTTGATGGTGAACTCAAGATCAATGTCGTCGGGTTGGGAGGTGAAGGTAAAAGGCCGACCCTTGTCGCGCCAGCCATCTGCGTTGATCGCCAACTCCGTGGCCTGCCCGGGCGCAAAGCTTGTGCCCTGTGGTTTACTGAAAATATAGCGGTGCGTGTCGTGCGTAAGCTGTTCAATTTTCTTCAAAACAATCGTTTGGGTCATGGATGTCTCCTTTGACTCATCAACGCCCCGTACGATCAGAGGTTCCGCCAGCCGCCCCTCCTGCGCCAGTAGGCCGCAGATGGAGCCTTCAGGTCGAAGCATCCTTTGCCGCACGGCGGGATAGAGACAACTTGCTGTCTTCCAGCATCAGCACCTCGCGCTGCGGGAAGGGGATCGAGATATCGTTCTCTTGGAAGGCATCCCAAAGCGCGAGATAGACATTTCCGCGGATGTTGGTCAGCCCGCCGGTGGGGTCCTTGATCCAGAACCGCAGAATGTAATCCACGGAGCTGTCGCCAAATCCCACGATGTGACAGACAGGCGGCTTGAAACTCAGCACGCGGTCAACGTTGCTGGCTGCTGCGATCGCCAGCTTGCGCACCTGATGCGGATCGTCGCCATAGGCGGTGCCGAAATAGATATCCAGCCGCACGAAATCATTGGAATGGGACCAGTTGACCACTTGGCCCGTGATTAAGTCTTCGTTCGGGATCAGGTATTCCTTGCCATCCCGCGTGACCACAGAAGCATAGCGCGCGCCGAGGGTCTGGATCCAGCCAAAGGTATCGCCCAGTGAAATCACATCGCCGGGTTTGATCGACTTGTCTAGAAGGATTATGACACCCGACACAAGGTTGGACACCACCTTTTGCAGACCAAAACCAAGGCCCACACCAATCGCCCCCGACAGCACCGCAAGGCCGGTCAGATCAATGCCCACCGCCTTGACGCCCAGATAAAGAGCGATGCCGTACATGGCCAACTGAACGCCTTTAACAGCCAGCACTTTCATCGACGGGCTGATGTCCTCGTTCTTGCGAATGGTACTGGCGGTGGCCTGACTGGCGACACGCGCCAGCGTGACCAGGACGCCGATCACCACCAGAGCGGTCAACAACGTCAAAGCCGACACACGGAAGTCGCCGACCTGTACCGCCAGCCGGTCCATAAACGCCGCTACATCATCAGAGACATTCAGCAGATAGAGTGTGGCGTAAATCCAAAGCCCCCAGGTCACGATCCGCCGCAATGGCCGGTTGCGCACCAGCCGCGTGGCGAATGCAATTCCGACAAGCACAGCCGCAAGGACGGCGGCCAACCCGATCAGATAGGACCGTGAGGGCCAGGTGATGTTTTGCATCACCGTATAGACCGCAAAAGCCAGCGCCGCGAACCACATCAGACCCAGGCGGCGTTTGAATTGCACCACAGCGCGCAGCTGCCATTTGGCCCATCCCTCGCGGGACCGCACCCACTGCTCTACCAGGCGGCCCGACGCACCATGCAGCAGATAGGCTAGCACGGCAATCGCCAGAACAATAAGTACCTGATTTTGCCGCCAGCCGGGCTGGATCACTCCTTGCAGAAACGCTGACACACTGATCCAGAAGCCCTCCATTGTGCTGATGAATTCGGCGAAGGGATCGGTCAACTCTTGCATGAAGGCTCCTGTTTGAGGAAAGGTCGCATGGGCGGGAACAGCCTGCAAGTCTTCAACGCTTGCAGCAAAGGCTGTTGGGGGGTATCTCATCCTCCATGAAACGCATTTTCGACTCAAGTGACCGTATCCGCCTGCGTGAACGCTTTTTCGGCGCGACACATGCTGTGCTGGCGCGGACCTGACCAGCCAGACGGACGGTGCCTGTACCGGACCGGACCCTGACAAAGACCCATCACTCACAACCATACGGGAGAGGACCTATGTCCCCCAAAACGCTTTACGATAAAATCTGGGATGCGCATCTCGCCCACGAGGCCGACGACGGCACCTGCCTTCTCTACATCGACCGCCATCTGGTCCATGAAGTGACCTCGCCGCAGGCCTTTGAAGGCCTACGTATGACGGGCCGCACCGTGCGCGCACCGGACAAGACCATCGCCGTGCCGGACCACAATGTGCCCACGACGCTGGACCGCGCCAATGCGGCCACCATGACCGAAGACAGCCGCATTCAGGTCGAGGCGCTTGATAAAAACGCCAAGGATTTCGGCATCCACTATTACCCCGTGTCCGACGTCCGTCAGGGCATCGTGCACATCGTCGGGCCCGAGCAGGGCTGGACGCTGCCCGGTATGACCGTGGTTTGCGGCGACAGCCACACGGCGACCCACGGTGCCTTTGGTGCACTAGCACATGGCATCGGCACCTCCGAGGTTGAACACGTTCTGGCCACGCAAACGCTGATCCAGAAGAAATCCAAGAACATGAAGGTCGAGATCACCGGCAAACTGCGCCCCGGCGTGACGGCCAAGGACATCACCCTTTCCGTCATCGGTGCCACCGGCACTGCAGGCGGCACCGGCTATGTCATCGAATACATGGGCGAAGCGATCCGCGACCTCAGCATGGAAGGCCGTATGACCGTGTGCAACATGGCCATCGAAGGCGGTGCGCGGGCGGGCATCATCGCGCCCGACGAGAAGACCTATGAATATTGCCTGGGCCGCCCTCACGCGCCAAAAGGCGCACAATGGGAAGCGGCGATGGAATGGTGGAAGACACTCTATTCCGACGATGATGCGGTCTGGGACAAAGTCATCACGCTCAAGGGCGAAGATATCGCCCCCGTCGTCACCTGGGGCACGTCTCCCGAAGATGTGCTGCCGATCACGGCCAATGTACCGGCAGCGTCAGACTTTGAAGGCGGTAAGGTCGGCGCGGCCCAGCGCTCGCTCGACTATATGGGCCTGACGGCGGGCACCCCGCTCAAGGATGTTGCCATCGACACCGTCTTCATTGGCTCTTGCACAAATGGCCGCATCGAAGATCTGCGTGCCGCTGCTGCAATCCTGAAAGGCAAGAAAATCGCCGTGACGCGTGCGATGGTCGTACCCGGCTCGGGCCTTGTGCGTGCCCAGGCCGAAGAAGAGGGCCTGGCCGATATTTTCAAAGAAGCCGGTTTCGAATGGCGCCTTGCGGGATGTTCAATGTGTCTGGCGATGAACCCAGATCAGCTTGCCCCCGGCGAACGCTGTGCTGCCACGTCCAACCGCAACTTCGAGGGCCGTCAGGGCCGGGGCGGACGTACCCACCTGATGTCACCCGCGATGGCGGCTGCGGCGGCGATCACCGGCAAACTAACCGATGTGCGCGAACTGATGTAATCCGCTGCTCATTCCGCCCTTCGAACGTTCTTTGCCATAACAGCGAAGATATCCGAAGGGTGGAGGAGCCGCGCTAGGAGATAATCCAATGAACAAATTCACCACCCTCACCGGGATCGCGGCTCCCATGCCGCTGATCAACATCGACACCGATATGATCATCCCCAAGCAGTTTCTGAAAACCATCAAACGCTCCGGCCTTGGTGTGAACCTGTTTGACGAGATGCGCTATGATGACGACCGCAACGAGATCCCCGATTTCGTGCTGAACAAACCGCAATACCGCGAGGCGCAGATCCTTGTGGCGGGCGATAACTTTGGTTGCGGATCATCGCGTGAACATGCGCCATGGGCGATTGCCGATTTTGGCATCACCTGCGTGATCGCCCCAAGCTACGCAGATATTTTCTACAACAACTGCTTCAAGAACGGCATCTTGCCCATAGCCCTGCCCCAAGAGCAGATCGACGTGTTGATGAAGGACGCGGAAAAAGGCGCTAACGCCCGTATGACCGTGGACCTTGAAGCACAAACCGTCACCACCTCTGACGGCGATGTTTTCTCCTTTGAGGTCGACGCTTTCAAAAAGCACTGTTTGATGAACGGCTTGGACGATATCGGCCTGACAATGGAGAAAGCGGCGTCAATCGACGCCTTTGAAAGCCAGGCTTCGCAAAGCCGCCCTTGGGTTTAAGGCGCAGGCTGCCTTACTCCACGCATTAACAGCACTAAGGGCTGGTCTTGTGGGTGCCATCGCGTCGCCCACAAGATGTCGCGTTCTGCCTCTTTCTTGCCTGATAATAGATGCAAGAACGCACCACCCCTACCCTCAAAATGCCCCAGATCTTCACCATCGTTAACCAATGCACTTGAGCACTAAGGCGAAAGAAGGCACAAATTGGGCAAGAATGAGGCAGTCCCCCAGATCCCGGGGGCAACAAGTTGGAACAAGACCGCGGCACGTATCGCGACTGGCCAGTTTGGAAGGGTAGAGTAGTGATTGGACGTATGACAGGCGCGGCAACGCGTGGTTTCCTTGTGGCATTGCTAATTTTGCTTCCGGCGCTCTTGTTGCCGGGCGTCGCAAGCGATTCTACACAGATCACAGTGCTGGTAGCCTTGCTTGCCGCTTTCATGACCTTCGTCGAATACAATTCAAATTTCCCCAGCATCGTCGAATTCCGTGAAGCGCCGCCGTTCAACCGGCTTCGGTTTGCGGCACTTTTCACGACTGTTCTGGTCCTTAGCCTGATCCTGCGCGGCCAAAGCAATCCGACATTGCTGACAAATGCCCTGACGTCGATCGGGACAATTCTGGGCAATGCGATCGACTTCCCCTATTCACCTGTGCGTCTGGTGGTTCTGATGCTGCCCGAGAACGCGGACCCTGCGCTGGTATCTTCTGTGCGTACCGCCGCTGGTATTTCCTATCTCGTGTCGCTTTGTGCGATGACGGCCTTTCTGGTGCTTGTCCGCGTGCTGGGCTGGCCCGCCCGCCACGGCGCATTCAACGTCTGGATCAACCTGCCGCTGTTTGATCCGACCGCGGGCGGTGACGTGCTGACCCGTTTGCAGCGGGATGCCCGTATCAATATCACGCTGGGCTTCCTGTTGCCGTTTGTCATTCCCGCAGTGGTCAAACTGGCGGCCGATCTGATAGACCCGATCACACTCGACAACGCTCAAACCCTTATCTGGACACTCAGCGCATGGGCCTTCCTTCCCGCCAGCATGATCATGCGCGGCATCGCGATGGGCCGGGTTGCCGACATGATCGAAGACAAACGCCGCCGCACCTATGCCAGCGCGGACGCAGAAGAGGGTCTGCGCCCCGCCTGATCGCAGTTTGCCTGATTGCGGTTTGCCTACTCTGGCTCACACCTGTCATCGCCGCCGCCGATACGGTGCGGGTTGCAACCTTCAACACCGAAGCGTCGCGCAAAGGTCCGGGCTTGTTGTTACGGGACATCCTGAAAGGCGATGACCCACATATCACCGGTTTGATTGCGGAAATCAGCCGCGTCGATCCCGATATATTGGTGCTTCAGGGCATAGACTACGACATTCAAAATCTGGCTCTTGCCGCTTTGGCCGATGCTTTAGCGCAGGCAGGCAGCCCCTACCCCTATATCTTTGCGGCACCGCCAAATGCTGGGCGAATGACCGATCTCGACCTTGATGGAGACGGCGCAACCGGTGGCCCGGGCGATGCACAGGGCTATGGCCGGTTCTTTGGTCAGGGCCATATGGCGCTGCTGTCGCGCTACCCGATCTTGACGGATGACATTCAGGATTATTCCACTTTGCTTTGGCGCGATCTACCGGATGCGCTTTTGCCTGAGCAGAACGGCAGCGGTTTCCCCTCAGAGGCCGCGCTGGATATACAACGCCTGTCGTCCAAGGGGCATTGGGTCGTTCCGGTCATGCATCCTGAGATGGGGCGGATCACACTGCTGACCTATCACGCCACCCCGCCTGTTTTTGACGGGCCGGAGGATCGCAACGGCAAACGCAATCACGATGAAACTGCTTTCTGGGCCCACTATCTGAACGAACAATTCGGCCCTCCCCCCCAGACCCGGTTTTTCCTGCTGGGTGACGCCAACCTAGACCCCAAGCGCGGTGATGGCATTGGCCGTGCGATGCAAAACCTGCTGGCCGATCCACGGCTGCAAGATCCCTTGCCGGAGCAACCCACAGTGGACTGGGCGCAAACCGGGCCAATGCGTGTGGACTATCTGCTGCCCTCAATCGACTGGACCGTGACAGATGCGGCCGTCGAGCCCCGAAACCCCAATTTAAGCCGTCACGCGCTGATCTGGGTCGATGTCATGCCCTAGGTCTTCTTGACCCTTGCGGACCATCACGCTACGCCGCCTGAAACAGTTTTATCAAGGAGCGTCCCATGGCCAACCCAACTTTGCTTATCCTTGCCGGTGATGGCATCGGCCCCGAGGTGATGGGCCAGGTCACACGGATCATTGACTGGTTCGGTGCCAAGCGCGACCTGCCATTTGATGTAGAGCATGACCTCGTTGGCGGGGCAGCCTATGACAAACACGGCACACCCCTGCATGACGACACGATGGCGCGCGCGCTTGAGGTTGACGCGGTCCTGCTGGGCGCTGTGGGTGGCCCGAAATACGACGATCTGGATTTCAGCGTGAAGCCAGAGCGCGGCCTGCTACGTCTGCGCAAGGAAATGGACCTCTTCTCCAACCTGCGCCCGGCCCAGTGCTTCGACGCGCTCGCAGATTTCTCCTCACTGAAGAAAGAACTGGTTGCTGGCCTCGATATCATGATCGTGCGCGAGCTGACCTCCGGCGTCTATTTCGGCGAACCGCGCGGCATTTTCGAAGAAGGCAACGAACGCGTCGGCATCAACACCCAGCGCTACACCGAAAGCGAGATCGACCGCGTAGCACGCTCGGCTTTCGAGCTGGCCCGCAAGCGGAACAACAAGGTCTGTTCCATGGAAAAGGCCAACGTCATGGAATCCGGCATACTGTGGCGCGAAGTGGTGCAAAAGGTCCATGACGAGGATTACCCCGATGTGGAGCTGAGCCACATGTACGCTGACAATGGCGCGATGCAGCTGGTCCGCGCGCCCAAGCAGTTTGATGTGATCGTCACTGACAACCTCTTTGGCGATATCCTGTCTGACTGTGCGGCGATGCTGACTGGATCACTCGGCATGTTGCCCTCTGCCTCACTTGGTGCGCCCAATGCCGATGGTCGGCCCAAGGCGCTCTACGAGCCCGTGCATGGCTCAGCTCCCGACATCGCGGGCCAGGGCAAAGCAAACCCGATCGCCTGTACCCTCAGCTTTGCGATGGCGCTGCGTTATTCCTTTGATCAGGGCGACGAGGCGACACGTCTGGAACAGGCCGTGGAAAAAGTGTTGGCCGATGGTGCGCGCACCGCTGATCTGATGGGCCCCGAAGGTGGCACGCCGATCAGCACGTCGGAAATGGGCGATGCCATTCTGGCCGCCTTGGATGCCAGCCTGTAATTAAGGCAGTACAGATGAACACGCAGGGCAGCCCGTTGGGCTGCCTTTTGCGTTTCAGACCAGATACAACGCCCAGATCCACAGCATCGCCACATAGGTCAGTTGGTGCATCATCTGATCCACCCCGAAGGCGTACCAATACCTCGCCTCATCCGGCCCGTATGGCTTTTTCTCGCTGTGATAGCCTTTGAGCCAGTCGATGTGGAAATGAACGACGAATTCCGCAAAACACAAAGCAACGACAAAACCGACAGGAGCACCAAGCGCGACGAAAGCAATTAACGACAAAATGGCATGCAGCCCGGCATGCTCCACCCTGCCCCAATGCAAGTAAGCGGCGCGTCCCGCGAGCATACGCGGCGTTTGCAGAAAGAAATCCGCAACCAGATGTTTGAACTGTAGCAGCACCAGCAGTAAAAGCGCTGTCTGCAAAGCGGTATCCAAGAGTATCTCTCCTTTCATGCAATCCTAATGAATTACGCTCTGGTCGCAAATCATTTGATTTCGCCGCCGCGCTGTTGCTAAGCCTGTGGGGCGGTCCTCATTCGTTTGACGTCTGGATTTATTTTATCGAACGCTCACTTTTCGCCTTTATCTGGAAGTACTCGCGCCGCGATCAGCTCATTCTGCTGATGGTGACGCTTACCTTGTTCCCGCTGCTTTATCTGACCTTGGAACTTCCCAAGCGGATCATCAACGACGCCATTGGTGCGTCATCCGATGTGATCGACATGATGGGCTATCAGGTTGGGCAGATCACCTTTTTGATGATCCTATGCGGTATCTTTTTGCTGTCGGTCTTTGCCCACGGCATCATGAAAATGCGGATCAACACCATGAAGGGCGTGCTGGCCGAACGCCTGCTACGGCGGCTGCGGTACACCTTGATCGCCCGCATCCTGCGCTTTCCCGCGCCCTATTTCGAACGCACCAGCCAAGGCGAGTTGGTCAGCATGGTCACGTCCGAATCCGAACCGATGGGCGGGCTGATGGGCGATGCGGTGGCCCAACCAGTGCTGCAAGCGGGCCAGATGCTGACCATTCTGGTGTTTCTCTTTCTGCAAAGCATCGCTTTCGGGCTGGCCGCCTGTGCGCTTATACCGCTTCAGGCATGGCTGATCCCCAAGCTGCAACGCCAGATCAACCTACTGAACAAAAAGCGCGTCATCCAGTTGCGCGCCCTTGCGGCCGAGATTGGCGAAGGGGCCGCCGGAGCCAGCACGCTTCGCACTAACGGTGGCTGGCGCTACCGGCTGGCGCTGATCTCGGAACGGCTGGGCAGGCTCTATGCCATCCGGTTCGAGATCTTTCAAAAGAAGTTCTTCATGAAGTTTCTCAACAATTTCATTAGCCAGCTAACGCCTTTTTTCTTTTACGCCGTCGGCGGTTATCTCGCCATCAAAGGTGAGATCACCGTCGGCGCACTGGTGGCTGCCCTTGCCGCTTACAAGGATCTGTCCAGCCCCTGGAAAGAGCTGCTGGCCTATTACAACCAGTCACAGGATATGTCGTTGCGTTGGGAAATCATCACCGAACGTTTCGCTCCCGCCGGCATGGTGGCCGAAGAAAACTTCTTTGGCGAACCGGAGGAGGTGCCGCGCCTGACCGGTGATCTGGTCCTGAACGACATCAGCGTTCAAGACGAAGACGGCAACCCGGTGCTGGAAGAAATCAACGTGACCTTCCCGCAAGCAAGCACCATCGCTGTCACCGTCTCCGATGACGAAGACCGCCGCGCATTGGCCGAAGTCCTGCTGCGCGAAGTCACGCCCGCCACGGGCAAAATCCACTTGGGCGAACATGATCTGGCCACACTGCATCAAGCGACGATTGCCAAGCGGATCGGCTATGCCACATCGCGCCCGGTGATGTTTCTGGGCAGCTATGGGGACAACATCGTGCTGCCCCTGCGGATGCACCCCACCTCCGACCCACCCGACACCCTTGAAACCCGCGAAAGCCTGCGTGCCGGCAATAGTACTGAGCCCTCTGCCGGCGACTGGTTCGACTTCAAAGCACTTGATCTGCAAGACGAGGCCGATCTGCGCAACTGGTGGCTTGATCTGATCAAGGGGTTGGACATTGACCGCCTGCTGTTCACCCGCGGCATGGACCAACGGTTTGATGCAAAAACTCATTCCAGACTGGCGGCGGCCCTTGTTGAAGTGCGCGATCAAGTCAGACGCAATATCGGCGCCACAGGACTTGAAGATCAGGTCCATTTTTTTGACCCCGCACAGTTCAACGCCGCCTTGCCCGTTGCCGAAAACCTGATCTTTGCCACGCCGCATCAGCGCATTACGCCGCAGATTCTGGTTGAACAAACCGATTTCATGCAGCTGCTGGTCACTCTTGACCTGGAAACCGATCTGCTGCAGCTGGCGGTCGATATGGTCAATCTGCTGCGCCAAACCTTTGGCGTGGACGGCACCGACCACCCTTTGTTCCGCAAACTGGGGCTGGATCCTGCGGTCTTTGAGGCGGCTGTCGGGCTGCGACAAAAGCATATCAGCCAGGAGCCGTTGACCCCTGCGGACAAGGCGGCGTTGCTTGCTGTGACCTTTGCCATTCCTGCCGAAAAGCTGGGGTCTGCCTTTCCTGACCAGATCATCGAACGGGTGCTTGATCTGCGCAAACAGCACAGCACCGCCCTGCAAAAAAGCCTGACCGATGTCATGAGCCCGATCACCGCCGGAACGCCCGTCGCGGGTTTGACGGTTCTGGAAAACGCGCTCTTTGGCAAGATCGTTGAAACGGCAGGCTCTTCGGCTGACGATTTGCGCCGTATTGTCGTAGAGGCGCTTTATGACGCGAAACTTGAAGGGCTGGTGCTGGATCTGATTTTTGACGTGCCGCTGAGTTTGGGCGGCACCAACCTGCCCGCCTTACTGTCCGAGACACTGGCAATCAGTCGCGCCACGATCAAGCGGCCAGATATCCTGATCCTCGATAACGTCCTATCGAGCTTTGACGCCGCCACGCGCGCGGGATTGCACGACCGTCTGCGCGGCTTGCTACCCAATGCCACCATCATCCGGCTGGAACGCAGCCTTGACGAAAGCGCGGACTTCGACGCAAAATTTGTGCTGCAGCAAGGCCGCATTTCCAATGTCGCGCCGGAGGTATCCGCCGATGAGGACAACACCGTGAGCGCCGATCTGGCCCGCAAACTGCGGGCGCTTGAGCAAACCGATCTCTTTTCCGGGCTGGACCGCAAACAGCTGCGCCTGCTGGCCTTCGGGGCGCGGTGGTACAGCGCCAACGCAGGGGACTATGTCTTTCACAAGGACGATGACCCCACCAGCGGTGCCTATCTGGTGGTCGAAGGCACCGCCGATCTGCTGCTGCCGGTCGAGGATGGCGACGACGTTCTTATCGCCACGTCTGGCCCCGGAAAACTCGTGGGCGAGCTGGGCCTCATCCGCAACGAACCACGGGCGCTGGACATGCGGGCGGCCACCGATCTGACTTGCCTGCGCATCGGTGCGCAGGAGTTTCTGGACGTAGTCGGGACAGACGCCCGCACCGCCTACAAGCTGCTGCAGGTCGTTGCGGGCTACGTCAAAAACTAGCTGCTTTTATCTGCCGAATTGCGCGAGGGTGATGCCCGCGTCTTCAAGTTGCGCACGCACCGCACCCGCAATCTGAACCGCCTCGGCGGTGTCGCCGTGAAGGCAGATCGTGTCGAACCGGGTTTTGATATGCTTGCCGCTTTCGGTGATGATGGCACCTGCCTGCACCATCTCGACCATCCGCGCACCAGCGCGGTCCGCATCGTGGATCACGGCACCGGGCAAAGACCGATCAACCAGCGTGGCATCGTCGTTATATGCGCGGTCGGCGAAAATCTCTCCGGCCCATGCGCAGCCCAGCTTTTCAACCGCATCCTGCTGCGCAGTTGCCGCCAGCACCATGATGATCAGGTCAGGATCAACGCTCAGCGCCGCTTCATAAAGGTCACGCGCCATGCCCTCGTCTTCGGAGCACATGTTCGCCATCGCACCATGCAGTTTGAGGTGACGCACCTGCGCCCCGACAGCCCGTGCCATCCCAAGCGCCGCCCCCACCTGATAGCGTACCTGATTTTGCAGCGTCGCACGTGGCACCGACATGCGATTGCGCCCGAAACCGGCGATATCCATGAAGCCCGGATGCGCCCCGATGCCGACACCATTGTCACGGGCCAACCCCATAGTTGCCGCCATGACATCCGCATCGCCCGCATGGCCGCCACAGGCAATATTGGCAGATGTTACAATGCGCAGCAAAGCCGCATCATCGCCCATCTTCCACGCGCCAAAGCTTTCGCCCATATCGGCATTCAGATCGACAGTCGCCATTTAGTCTTCCTCCATCTTTAGCGGATCAGTCCGCGCGGACACCGCGCCGCTGATCAATTGGTAGCCCAGCAAATCACGGATCGCTGCAGGGTCGCGCACCAGCGGTGCGACTTTTGATGCCAGCGCCTTGATCTCCGCCAGATAGCGGTTTTGCAGGGCCACCGCCTCGTCCATCTCGACAAACTCGAAGGTCAGGTTGGCCCCCGTCTGCGCCTGCGCGACGCGCGGCAGATCACAGGGCAGCACCGATCCGATGCGCGGATAGCCCCCTGTGGTCTGGCACTCGTACATCAACACATAAGGTGCACCGTCGCCTGAAATCTGGATATCACCAGGCACCACCACTTCGGAAACGATGCTGAGTTGATCTGCAGTGGCAAACCCCTCGCCGTCAAAGGCCATGCGCACCCCCATGCGGTTGGCACGGGCATCGCGGCGAAACACGGTCTTGGTAAAACGTGCAATCGTCTCCGCGCTGAAATTGTCCGTCTGCATGGACGCCACCAGCCGTACTTTTCCCCCACCGAAGCGATCAAGCGGTGGAACAGTCAGCGCCACATCGCGCCCCTTATCCACGCCCAAGGCCAAGCGTTCGCCGGTCTGCAACAAGGCACCGATTCCGCCCGCCAAGTGACTGCTGCGGGCGTCCATGACCACCGGCGTGTCAAAGCCACCGCCCACATGGAGATACCCGTAGCTGCCGTCGCGGGCGCCACCGATCTCCAACTTGGCGCCGGCAGGCAAAAGGTGGCTGGCGTTCCAGACGATCTGTTCTCCCTCGACCTTGGCCACCATTTGTGCACCGGTCAGGGCGATGCGGATATCGACATCTGCCGTGAACGTCCCGCCGGAGCCCGCCATTTCGATCACGGCCAAGTCCGGTTTCTGACCCAACAAGGCCGCGCCCTCATAAAGCGCTATGCGGTCAGCGGCCCCACCTACAGTTAATCCCTGCGCACGGTATCCGCTGCGGCCCATGTCTTGCAGGCTCAATGCGGGGCCCGCGTGTGTGATCGTCAGATGTCCGCTCATGACAGCGCCTCTCGCGATGCACCGCCCAAGCCCGAAGTGTCTTTGGATTTGATCCTGTCAAACTCCTCCCGACTGATCGCCGGAAAGGTCAGCTCGTCCCCCGGTGCCAGCGTGAACGGACGTTCAGACTTCGGCAGGAAGGTACCAAAGGCGGTCTGGCCGATGTGTCGCCAGCCTGTAGGCGCGGCGTTGGTGAATACAATCAACTGGCGGATCGCAATGATCAACGCCCCCGCAGGCACCGATTTCGTCAGCCCCTGTTGGCGCGGAATGTCCCATGTCTTCGACAGCTCGCCCATATAGGGTTGCCCCGGTGCAAAGCCGATGGTCAGCACCCGCACACGCGATGCCGATATTTCGGCCACCGCCGCATCCACATCGACACCTGCGACGGCGGCAGCTTCTTCCAGCTGCGGAGCGAGATCAGTGCCATAGACCGTCGGCACATGCCAAAGCGTACGGCCGGGCGGCAGGTCTGCACTTTGCCAGTCGCGGCTCTCCAGCAGGTTGGTCAATCGCTCTGTCATTGCGGCCAATGGCGTCACTGCCAGATCGACCTCCAGATAAGTCGATACCAGCGACGTGCTGGTCTCGCGCACTTCGGGCCAGTCCTGCGCTTCGACGGCGGCGCGAAAGGCAAGGGCGGCGCGGTTGGCCGGCTCGGACATGGCACCGGCAAAAGTGACCAGCACACCCGACACACCAACGCTGCGGATTTTCGGCCAATCAGTCATCTTGCAGCGCCCATCGGTAGAGCCGCGGCAATAGCATCGGCGTTAGGTACATCGGCAGTTGCCAGCAGCCGATAAAAACCATCAAAGGGGCCAGCACATCGCCGGGCAGCGCCACGAGAAAAATCGCGATGTTGCGATTGCCTGCGCCAATGGCTAGCGGTCCGGCGACCGCGCGCAAGGGACTGCGGCGCAAGGCAAGGAGTGTGAACATCTGCAACAGATAGCTGATGGCAAAGGCAAGCACCGCCCATTTCGCCACGGCCCACGGATCGCGCAACAGTGCAGGCGTAAGAGCCGCCATTAACCCGACAACGATGATCGAGAACGCCAGCACCGACAGCCCATCGAGCGCTTTGATCTGGCCTTCCGAAGGCACCGGGAAGAGCCGCTCGCGCAGGATAAAGCCCAGACCTGTTGCCAGTACGATGATCAGCAGCAGGTTGAGCGCGGCCCAGATCACCTGTGCCGCAGGTCCGGCTTGCGGCAACAGCGCTAGTACCGGCAAGACGGTCAGGGGAAATGCGGCCGTGCCCAGCACAA
The DNA here is from genome assembly GCF_000622365.1 of Sulfitobacter noctilucae. Classification (GTDB taxonomy): domain Bacteria; phylum Pseudomonadota; class Alphaproteobacteria; order Rhodobacterales; family Rhodobacteraceae; genus Sulfitobacter; species Sulfitobacter noctilucae. The sequence goes on from NZ_JASC01000013.1 coordinate 262,710, forward strand.
GAATTTGCATCATCCGACCCGCATCCAAATGCAGCAAAAGCGCGAGATTGACGCTGCCGGTGATCGCGGGTGCGGCCGAGGTCAGCACGATGGCCAATGCTGCGGGCGTATCGCCCCATCCGGCCAGCGACAAAACTCCCAGCAGGATCAGCGGCACCGCCATTTGCAGCGCCAGAACCGAACCCAGCCCCCAGCGCAAATCGCCAACCGCGCCCATCGCAGCCCGGTGCCCGATGCGCAGTGCCGTGACCGTTAGCAAGATCGCGACCATATGCGGCAACCACGGCACAAAGCGCGCGGCCACACTGAGCAACAGTAGTCCGGCAGCTAGGCCGATCAGCAGACAGGACCGCGCATGGGTCGATGCCAGCCAGAGGATATGATACATCTGCCTTCACTTCTAACTTGGAGAATTGCGCATGTTGTCGGGCAACCAAGTCGCAAGCTCCGGAAACCAGATCAGGACAAATACCATCAGCACCATGATGGCAAACATCGGTAAGGCCGCCTTGGTGCTATAGCCAATTTCATGGTCCGTCATGCCTTGCAGCACAAAGAGGTTGAACCCGATCGGCGGCGTGATCTGCGCCATCTCGATGACTACGACAACGAATATGCCGAACCAGATCAGATCAATACCTGCACTGCGCACCATTGGTTCGACCACAGCCATGGTCAGCACAATCGCGGAGATACCATCGAGAAACATCCCAAGTATGATGTAAAACACCAAAAGCGCCATCAGCAGCTGAAACCGCGTCAGCTCCATTGCCGCAATGCCATCGGCAAGCGAGCGTGGCAGGCCGGTAAAGCCCATCGACAGTTTCAAGAACGCAGCCCCCGACAGGATGAGCGCGATCATTGCCGAGGTGCGCGTGGCCCCCATCAGGCTTTCACGGAAGCTGTCCCAGGTCAGTGAGCCTTGGAACATCGCCAGCACCAGCGCGCCGATCACCCCGATGGCCGCCGCTTCGGTGGCGGTGGCAAGGCCCGCGTACATCGACCCGATGACAACCGTGATCAGCGCAAAGACCGGCAGCAGAAACCGCGAGTTGGCCAGCTTCTCCCTAAAGCTCATGCCGCGTTCAACGGTCGGGTTCCAACCCGTTGAGGTAAAGCTGACCAGCGCCACATAGCCCATGAACATCCCCGCCAGCACAAGGCCGGGGAACACCCCGGCAAAGAACAGCTTGGTGATACTTTCATTGACGGTCACCCCATAGACGATCAGCGCCAGCGAGGGTGGGATCATCAGGCCAAGGGTCGCCGCACCCGCAAGCGTGCCGATCACCATCTTTTCGGGATAGTTCCGCGCCCTGAGTTCCGGGATCGCCATTTTCCCGACGGTCGTCAGCGTTGCCGCAGAAGAGCCTGATACCGCCGCGAATACGGTGCAGGACACAATATTGGTATGCACCAAGCCGCCCGGCAACCGCGCCAGCCAGGGCGATAGGCCTTTGAACATATCTTCGGACAATCGCGTTCGGTACAGAATTTCTCCCATCCAGATGAACAGTGGTAGCGCCGTTAATGTCCAGGATGAAGACGAGGCCCAGATGGTCGTGATCATCACATCGCCCACCGGTCGCGTCGTGAACAACTCCATCCCGACCCAAGCAACGCCCATCAGCGCAAGGCCGACCCAAACGCCGGTGCCAAGCAAGAGGAACAGCACAAAGAGGAAGAGAACGATGGCGTAGACTTCGGTCATCGGATTATTCCCCGTGGCTTTCAACCGTATCGCGCGTGATGCGGTGTTGTCCTTTAAGTAGGACGTGAACGAGATTGTCGGTCAAAGCGAGCGCAAGCAGCCCGCCGCCTAGCACCATGACCGACTGCGGTATCCAAAGCGCGGTGGCATCCTGCCCCTGACTGATCTCGTTGAACTTCCATGACCAGTAGACGAACCAATAGGCGTAATAGGTGAAATACCACGCGATGGCTGCCGCCAAGCCAAAGCACCAGATTTCCAGCAACCGTTTTGGCCCCGGTGCCACGGCATTCAGCAGGATCGACACGCGGATATGTGCGCCCCGGTTCAGCGCATTGGCAAAGGCCAGAAAACTGGCCGCCGCCATTGCATAGCCTGCGTAATCCGGCGCACCGGGAAAGATCGCGCCGGTCCAGCGGGCGAGCATCTGCATCACGATCAGCGACAGGATTGCTATCAGGCAAAGTGCTGCCAACACGCCTGCCGCCATATAGATGAAATTAAGTGTTCTGCGAACGACGCCCATGATGCCCCCCATCGAGTAGGAAAGGACGGTCCCGAAGGCCGGGACCGCCAATGTGCTTAGTTCATGCCTTTGTAGGCATCGACGATGGTTTTGCCATCTTCACCCGCAGCTTCGAGCCATTCTGCGGTCATCGTTTCGCCGATTTCACGCAGCTCAGCCATCAGCGCGTCGCTGGCGGAACCAACGGTCATACCCCCTTCGGCAAGGCCGTCCATCGTAAGCTTCGTATAGGCTTTGGCGGCGTCGAGACCGCGCTCTTGTGCTTCACCTGCACAGGATGTGATGATGCCCTGATGCGCGTCTGATGTGTCTTCCCAGACATCTTTGTTCACCATAACATAGTTATAGGGCAGCCAGGCATCGACTTCGTAGAAGTGGCTCAGGCTTTCCCACACCTTGCGGTCATACCCCGTCGCCCCAGATGAGATCATGGATTCGGCAACGCCTGTTGCGAAGGCCTGCGAAATCTCGGCAGCTTCGATTGTGACCGGCAACATGCCTGTCAGCTCGGCCAAACGCGCAGTGGCGTTGTTATAGGAGCGGAACTTCAGACCCTTCATATCGGCCACGCTGTTTACTTCCTTGTTGAAGTACAGACCCTGCGGCGGCCATGGCACGGCGTAAAGCATGACCAGATTCTGCTCTTCCAGCAGCTTTTCCATCGACGGTTTGGCCGCCTCGAACAGCTTTGCGCTGTTCTCGAAAGAGGGCGCAAGGAAGGGAACACTGTCAAATCCGAAAACGGCATTCTCATTGGCATGGCCGGACATCAGGCGCTCGCCGATCTGGACCTGACCGGTCTGGATGGCGCGCTTGATATCGGCACCGGCAAACAGCGCCCCGCCCGGATGGGTGGTAATTGTGATCTCGCCCTGCGTGCCGGTAGTCACGCATTCAGCGAATGCCGCACCGTTTTCAGAGTGGAAGTTCGAGGCGGAATAGGCCATCGGCATGTCCCACTTTTCGGCCGCCAATGCGGGCAGTGCGCCGGTCACGGCGATCGCGATGCTTGCCGCACCTGTCATCAATTTGTTGGTCAGTTTCATTGCTATCTCCCTGGTTGGTTTTGTTTGCGCTTACGAAAAGCGCTGTGGATGGTAAGGCGTGAGGTCCGTATTGACCTGCGCGCCAGTGATCAATCCGGCGACCAGTCGGCCCGTTTTCGGCCCGCCCGTCAACCCGATGTGATGATGCCCGAAGGCGGTAAAGACCTTCGTTTCGCCCACTTGCCCGATGAGAGGCAAGCTGTCAGATGGGGCCGGGCGGTGGCCCAGCCATTCAATTTCATTCGCGGCCTTAAGGTTCGGAAAGGCCGCGGCAGCCTGCCGCCGCAGCAAAGCGAGCGGCGCATTTGAAGGGCCAGCCTCCAGCCCGCCGAATTCTACGATCCCAGCACAGCGGAGCCCCTGCTCCATCGGTGTCGCTACAAATTTGCCACTGGCGATCATGAAAGGCTTGGACGGCCCGCCGGTCGATCCTTCAAAAACGATGTGATAGCCGCGCTCGGCTTCCAAGGGCACATTCAAGCCCAGTTTGGCCATCATCGGCTTGGACCATACGCCTGTAGCCAGCACGACCTCGGTGCAATTCACGGTGCCTTGGGTGGTCTGCACTGCGCGAACCGATCCGCCGCTCAGGTCGAAATCCTTGACCTCGGCCTGCATGATGGTGCCGCCCATCCCCTGAAACGCTTTTGCCAGTGCCTGCACATATCCGCCGGGACTGCGGATAAAACCCTGGTTTTTCAATCTGGCGACGCAGGTAATCTCTGACCCCAATGCCGGTTCAAAATCGCGGACATCCTCGCCTTCGATCAGTTCGGGTACGAAGCCCGCCTCGCGCCGTAGCTCCCAAACATAGCTTTCGGCATCGAACTTCGCGCGAGTGGCATAGGCAAAGCTGTAATCGCTTTCCGTAACCCAATCGCCCAGACCCAGATCATCGCACAGACTTTTGTGCTGTTCGACAGAATCTCCCACGATTGAGGTAAGGCCCAAGGCAATGCGTCGCGTGTCGGTGTCGTTCGCCGTTGCCAGATATTTGCGCAGCCAAGGCAGCAACTTCGGCAGATAACCCCAGCGCAGGAACAACGGGAATTCGCGGTCCAGCAACATGCCGGGGGCCTTGGTCATCAACCCGGGCCCAGTGACAGGCACCATCGCGCAGGCCGCAAGAATACCGCCATTGCCATGCGATGTCCCCGTTCCCGGCGCGCCCCGGTCAATTATGGTGACGTCCACCCCGGCACGTTGCAACCAGATGGCGGTGGAGACACCCACGATCCCCCCACCGATGACGACGACGTGACGGCTCATTCAAAGTGTCCGGGCAAAAGGCAGTAGGGCAAGATACGATTCTCCTTACGTCACCTTCGCACGAAAATTCGAAATATCAACAATTTGTTTACAAAATGTCATCGTTAGCCTTTCTTCTTGCCCATCGCACCGCGAAACCGCAAATATTTACGGCATGAGAGACCCTGTGCAGCCCCTTCTTGGTATCCTGATGCTGGACACGCGGTTCCCGCGGATCATAGGCGATGTGGGTAATCCAGATACCTGGCCCTTTCCCGTGCGGTACGGCGTGGTCGCGGGTGCCACCCCTCAGGCGATTGTCTGTGCGGACATGACCCCCTTCGTCGAGGCCTTTATTTCCCAAGGACATGCGCTTGTGCGCGAGGGCTGCATTGGCATCGCGACGACCTGCGGTTTCCTGTCCCTGATGCGGCCGCAATTGGCGACGGCTCTTGGTGTACCCGTTGCGGCGTCCGCACTGGAACAGGCGGGCCAGATCATACCAATGCTGGCACACGGCAAGCGGCTCGGTGTGCTGACGATTTCGGCGGAAAGCCTGAGCGATGCGCATCTTGCAGCTGCGGGCGTGCCCTTGGAAACTCCGGTAGCAGGGATGGAGGGCAGCAGCCTTGCGGCTTCGATCCTGGGAAACAAACCGACACTGGATGTGCGGGCCGCGCGGACTGAAATGATACGGGCCGCAGAGAAACTTATCTCCCTGCATGACGATATCGGAGCCCTTATTTTGGAATGCACAAACATGGTGCCCTATGCCGCCGATGTTGCACGGGCGACGGGGATACCGGTGTTTTCGATCTATACCTACTTGCGGTGGTTCCACGCGGGCTTGGCCCCGCGCCAATTTTGATCGCACCACCTCACAGGAAATCCTGTGCCGGCCCCCGCAGCCAACCATCCTCGAACGCGACATTATCAACGCCTGCCAGCTTTTTGATCCGTTCGAGCTCGGCCTCAAATGCGGCTTGCCGCCCCTTGCCCCACCGTGTTTTGCCCTCCGGCCAAAGCGCCTTGATGCGCAAGGTATCTTCGTCGCGAAAAGCTTTCATATCGACACGGGCGACCAACTGATCTCCCTGAAGCACCGGAAAGACATAGTAGCCAAAGCGGCGTTGTGGCTCGGGTACAAACACCTCGATCCGGTAGTCAAAACCAAACAGCCGCTCCGCCCGCTTACGGTCCCGCAGCGCCGGGTCAAAGGGGCTGAGAATGCGCAGGCGGTTGGTCGGTTCCGCATCCAGCGCAGTGTCCTGTTCCAATCCCTGCCGCGCATAGGCCAGCTTGACACTGCCATCCGCGCCCGTGATCGCCACCTCTTGCAGACGCCCGGCGGTCTGTTCGTTCTTGCACCACTCCCGCGCCTCTACCGGGGTGATATGCGCCCAGAATGCAGCCAGTTCACCGTGGGTCGCAAAGCCCAATCGCGCCAGCGCCTGATCGCAGCACCAGTCAACGGTCGCTTCTACATCGGGCGGATCGGCGGGAGTGCACAAATGCTGCTCCAACACCCGCTCCGTCAGGTCATAGCGCTTTTTGAACCCGTCCCGCCCCGTCACGCAGAGCGCGCCGCTGCGCCATAGATACTCCAGCGCCGTCTTGGAGGGGTGCCAATCCCACCATCCGCCCGAACCGCGCGGTTCATCCTTGCCTACGTCACCGGAGCACAAAGGCCCTTCTGCCTTGATCTGGTCCAATATAACTTGAAACTGCCGCTCGAACCCTTCGCGACGGTCCTTTCGCCAACGGCTGCGCAAACGCTCTGCATCACGTTGGCGGCGCAGGTGCCATTGCGGATAGAAGTCCATCGGAATGACAGCGGCATCATGAGTCCAATGCTCAAATAGCTTTCGTTGCTTTTCGTACAGCGACTTGAGCGCGGCAGGCCGGTAACGCGGACGCCGGGTGAACAGGATCAAGTTATGCGCACGGGCAACAGTGTTGATGCTGTCAAGCTGTACGAAACCCAAGCTGTGGATCAATGCCAAAAGGTCATCGCCCTTGGCCGGTCCCTGTGGGGCTTCTGACAGGCGGTGCCGGTCCAGAAAGACCCGCCGCGCCTGCGTATTCGTTAGCGTCAGCATCGCGTTAGCGGCGGCGTCTGCGCAGGGTATCCCCCAAAGACAGCGTCGATTTCAGCGTGATATGCTGTTCGGCATTCGGGTCGGGCGCATCGGATGTGCGGTCCAGAATGATCCGCGCTGCGGCCTGCCCGATCTCAACACGACAGGCGTCCATCGTCGCCAGTTGGCGGGGCAACCCTTGCAACAGTTCGACGTTATTGAACCCGGCAAGCCCGATCTGACCTGGCACATCAATGCCCTGATCCAGCAGGTACAGCAGCCCCCCTGCCCCGATCATATCATTGGAATAATACAGAAAATCCAGATCTGGCGAGCGTTCCAGCATCTCTTGCGTCATTTCGCGGCCCTTGGCCAAAGCCGATCCGCCGGAATAGAACGCGCGGTCCTCGATCTCCACACCGGCCTTGGCCAATGCTTCGGTAAACCCTTCAAACCGTTTGCGGGCGCGGTGATCCAGAGGCATCTTGGTGCCCATGAACCCGATGTGTTCATACCCTTCCTTTAGGATTGCCGCCGCCATCTCGCGGCCCGCACGGCGGTGCGAAATACCCACCATTGCGTCTACGGGTTTGCCATCGGTGTCCATAATCTCGACCACCGGAATACCGGCAGCAGCCAGCATGGCACGGGTCGGGTCCGAATGCTCTAACCCCGCAATGATCACACCAGAAGGACGCCATGACAGCATCTCGTAAAGCACGCGCTCTTCTTTCTCGGGCATATAGTCTGTGACGCCTACAACGGGCTGAAGCGGTGTGTCTTCCAGCACTTGATTGATGCCGGTCAACACTTCGGGAAACACCATATTGCTGAGCGATGGAATGATGACAGCTACAAGATTGACGCGCTGCGATGCAAGTGATCCTGCGATCTGGTTGGGCACGTATCCAAGCTCCTTGGCTGCGGCCAGTACCTTGTCACGCGTTGCCGCCGATACGTCGCCGCGGTTGCGCAATACTCTGCTGACCGTCATTTCGGACACCCCGCAAGCTTCGGATACATCGCGCAGGGTAAGAGGACGTTTGGCAGGTTGGGACAATCTGTTTCCTGACTGGCTTTTCTATCAGGCTACCTTAACAGAAGTTTGCCGCGCAAGGGCCGATCTGTCCGACTACTCCGAAGCCGGTGCCGTTTCCTGTGGCTCGGTAATGGGATCAAATTTGCCCACCGAAACATCCAGCAGCACCCAGCGCGCCTTTTCATTCACAAAGACCAAATCAAAGCTGATGTGTTCCGGCAGCACCGGAAAATAGCCCGTCAGCCGGATCTGCGTATCACCGGCGGCAATCTGGGTGTTCAGTATTTCAGGCTCGGTTGCGAGCACAGGCAGCATGTCCAACCCGGCTTCGCGAACCGGAGCGAAGAGACCGGCCAAACGTGTGGGATCGTTCGCCGTTGCAAAGTCACGCGAAGCATAGTCCCGCAGCACGGTATAATTGCCGGTCCAGTTGCCATGATTAATTGCGGTCAACACATCCCGGATCAACGCCACGGCAAAGCTACGCTCCACCTGTTCTACCTGTTGCGCCTGCGCAGGCGCGCCAAGTGTCATCGCACACACAAACACCGCGCAAAAAATGCGCGGTGCTTTCGATAGCGTTCTGTGGATCACTTTTACCACGCGTATGTTACGCCCAAACGACCACCAACCTGATCCTGATCAAAGCCATACGTGATACCGGCGTCGAACTGTGTGTTCGGGTTGATACGGTACCCCATGGACACAGCCATCGCTTGCGAGCCTTCAAAGCTGCCCAAACCGCCCGAGATGGCGAACTGCTTGTCCTGCGGGACGTACGGCGCATCGAGCGCCATCGCCATCGCAATACCCTCTTTGTTAGCGGCAATTGCTGCGGTGTTGCTTTGAACTGCTGTCCCGAGGTTCAGCACCTGGTTCAGATCGACACCCGCTGTGGCGAGGTTGCCCTGGCTATCAGACGTCACCAACGCAAGAGATCCGCTTTGCGCGGCCTTGCTGGCATCGGACGTGATACCTGGTGCGGAATAGGTGTTGTTGGCATTACCCAATGTGAACTGGTTGTCGCGCGTGGCAGTTGCACCGTTGCCGATAGCAGCGGAATTATCGCCCGTGGCCGAGGCCAGATTACCAAAGGACAGGGATTGTTCACCAGAGGCGACGGCTCCTTCACCAACCGCTGTCGACCGTACACCGCTCGCCTGTGCAAGATGACCAAATGCTTGCGCACGCTCTGCCGTGGCCATGGCACGCCAACCAACCGCTGTGGCCCCCGGACCCTGAGCGACCGACTCACCGCCCAAGGCAGATGTGGACGGCCCCGTAGCGACGGATGTGTCACCCAATGCAATCGCGTCAACTCCGTTCGCAATCGCTTCATTGCCAATGGCGGTCGCATTGTCCGACTGCGCGTCAGCGTTCTCGCCTACTGCCAATGACCGCACGCCTTGCGCCGTTGCCAAGTGACCAAAGGCTTGGGCCCGCTCGGCCGTGGCTGCGGATCGCCAGCCAATGGCAGTCGTGCCCGGACCAGTCGCCACTGTTTCGCCGCCGACAGCCGTCGTGGATGGGCCAGACGCCATTGCCGCGTCGCCCAGAGCAATGGCATCAACTCCATCGGCAATGGCTTCGTTGCCAATGGCAGTCGATTGATCCGAAACCGCATCCGCGTTTTCACCAATGGCAAGCGACCGCACACCCTGCGCTGTTGCCAGATGGCCAAAGGCCTGCGCGCGCTCAGCGGTCGCCGCTGATTTCCAGCCAATCGCAGTTGCACCGGGGCCTGCCGCAACAGTCTGGCCCCCGATCGCCGTGGTAGATGGACCTGTAGCTGAAGTATTGATCCCGTCATCGCCATCACGATTGCCGCCGATTGCGATGGAATCGCCGTCATTTGCAGCCGCACCATTCCCGATGGCGATTGCATTCGATCCACCCGCCATGGTGTTCGCCCCACATTCAACCGACCCGTCACCCGCGCCCGCATTACACGCATCCGTCTCGTCCGCGTAAGCAAAAGTAGCCGCGCTACACAACAAAAGAGCCGCAGTTGTTGTTTGACCCAAACGGGCAATTGGAAGGCGGAAAAGCATGGTATGACTCCTGTCACTGTATGGATTGTACGAACAACGCGTTCGCGCGGTGTACAAACAACAACGATCCCTACCCCCAAGAGTTTCACTGTCGCAAAAATAAACTTCTCGCGAGAATATTTAAGGCGGGACCGTAGCCATGTGATGGCGCAATAGATAAACACAAGAAACGGCCCCGTGGCTCAACTGGATAGAGCAGCCCCCTCCTAAGGGGCAGGTTGCAGGTTCGAATCCTGCCGGGGTCGCCATTTGTCCGAATCCATTGTTTTTTAGTCCTCTTTACAGTGAGTTACTCTTGTGTATCCCGTTCTTAAAATGCTGTGTCCCAGCCTTTGCGTTCCCCACCAGTAGCTTCACCATTCGCTCACGGTCAGCGGCGCGCGTATACCGTTCCACCTCCGACAAGCTCAAATGGCCAGCCATGGCGGCTATCTGGTGTGTGGTCGCGCCCTGTTCCGCCCAATAGATGCAGAAGGCTTTGCGTAGCCCGTGCAGACGCGCATTCATACCGGCGTCCTTGGCAGCATCACCGAAAAGGTTGCCGAGGCTTCCGGCGGCAAACGACTTGCCGCGCGCGTTCAGGATGAACGTGGGGGAGATGTCCGGGGTTTGACTAATCACAGCGCGCAACTCGGCAGTCAGGGGAACGCGGGCATTTACCGTGCTCTTTTGGCGTCGATAGATCAGCAGATCATCCCCAATGTTCTTGCGCCCGAGCTTGGCCAAGTCGGACCGTGCCGCCCCGGTGTAGAGCGCAAGGTCGAAGATCAACCGTTGTACAGTGCCTACTGGCCAGCGTTTTTGAAAAGCGGCGATGTCTTCTGCTTGAGCCTCGGGGAAGCCTTCAATTTTCGGCTTGTCCAAGCGGATTCCGAGCATGGGGTTCTTTTTAATGAAGCCTTTCCTGTACAGATGCTCGAATACGGGCATAAGCGCCTTGTACTCATTCACTGCCCCGTGGCCGCCTTTCGCGTATAGGGCGCGCTCAATCGTTTCGCCAGTTATAGTACTGAGCGGACGAGTGCCTTGGGCCTTGCGATACCGCGCGAAGATCGCTGCGCGCGATTTCTGGGTGCCTTTAGCATATTTGGGCCAGCGCTTGTTCCCTGAAAGGTAGATGTCCAATGCCCAGGCAAACGTGCCTGATGCTGGTGTTCCAGTACAAGGCGGCATTTCTTGCCATCGGGCGTGTTCTGCAGCCCAAGCAGCAACAACCTTGGGATCGGTCGGGTGGAGTCCGTGAACGCCTAAGGTGCGTTCTACTTCACCGCGACGATATGTGTGGAACCAGCGCCCACGCCGCAGCTTCGAGCGTAAGTAGGGCAGTTTAGTTTTGCTCATGTTGCTTCTCCTGCGAACGGCTTCCCGTCCCATTCTCCGCTTGAGCCATTCTCTTGCGGATATTCGAAGGTCACACCTGCTGGCCCGACCGCCGTAATTCGCGCATCAGGTCGCGATTCTTGGACTGCTTTAAGTGTTTCCTTGATCTGCCGAGGGGTGGGCAGGCCGGGGGAGCGAGATGACGGCACTAGATTTTACCTCATGAAGCTAAGATGCGGACCCTCTAATCGTGGCGAATTCCGAAGTTTCCACTGGGTGCCAATGTCCTAGATCGCCGACTGCAGAGTGCGCAATAGACTTTAAACGGCGGGGCAATACCGTACAATTTGCGAAAAAAAACAAAGCCCTAGTGCGAAAAATGCAGCTTTTCCCGGCCATAGTAAGCTGCGATGTCTCAATTGCGCGATGTTTCATTAAAACAGGTGAGGCGACGCGCCTCAAAACCCGTGATTGCGAAAAATACCTGAATCGAGGCTCATTTAACTTCAAAAACCCTCGCTGTGCTAATTTCAAATGATCTGTGGTTTTTTCAAAGTGTGATAAAAAAGATACATTTGCATGGAAGAAGCTTGGTAAAGGCCTTCGCGAACTTGAGGGGCTATAGAATGAGGGGATTAGGACGAGCGGCAATCTCGCTCGAACTTAACCCCGACGTTGTGTTCGACAAAAGGGACCGCTCAGCCTCTGCCGGGACTCACCGATGAGCACGGGTGAAGTTGTAGGGTCGGCAAACTTCTGTGTGAGTATCCTCGCTACAATAGATGACTATCCCTTGGGGTGTAAAACACACGCGATCCTTCGATCATTTGAATGATTCCATGCGGTAGAGCTGATTAGGGCTGTTCTTTGCAGCTGTCGATTTAATCCCACGGGCTTGGAGTAAGCGGCCTTCTGCTTCACAAGTAAGCGCAGCGGCCATGCTGGATGGGAAGCGACGGTTCGCAAACGACAGTTGTCGCGGGGCCGGTCTATCGCTAACAATGCAGCTATGGATGGCACGTTCAAAATTGTGCAGTTAGCGATTAGTGAAAAGTTTTAGGAACAACCCGTTGGCTTCTACAGTAAATGAGAAAACTCGGCACTTGGCAGAGAATATTGCCAAGAGCCTAGAGAGTGGTGAAGCGGCAGTTGGTCAGTTAGAGACAAATGACCGAATTATTTCTCGTGTCACTGACGGTATCTACCGTGAGCCCTGGTCTGCTTTTAGGGAGCTCGTGTCTAATGCATACGATGCCGATGCGACGCAGGTGGCAATTGATAGTGATTATCCATTTTTCAATGAAATACGCATTAGTGACGACGGTATCGGGATGGATAGCCAAACCGTTGCGGACTTGCTGACCAATATTGGCGGGAGTTCCAAGAGAACGTCACGGGGCAAGAGCCTTGGGACCGTTAGTAAAGACGATCCTACAGAGAGCCCATCTGGTCGAAAATTGATAGGAAAGATTGGGATTGGTCTGTTCGCGGTTGCCCAACTTACCAACCACTTCCAGATTATATCAAAACGGAAAGGCTCAGCAGAAAGAGTCTCTGCGACGGTCAAAATTGATACATATCGGGAAAATACGCTCGTCGAGAATGACGATGAGACATATGCAAGTGGAACTTTTAAGGTAGTTGCAGAGAAAACACCTGATGTTGACTCGCACGGTACGACGATCGTGCTAATGAACGTTCAAAGAGCCGTCCGCGAGAAGCTTCAAAGTCGCGAAATCTGGGATGCATTAGATGAGCAGTCTGCAGACCAAACAGGCGGGCTATTTGACGTAATTGCGGAACCAAAATTCCATATTGGAAGGGTGTCCAGTGACGGGCTTCTGAGCAAAGAACCACAGTTGCCTTGGGCATCAGGTTGCAGCCCCAAAAACAAGTTCGAAGCTCTGTTTTCGGAGACCATTAAGTTGGGCCGCAATTCGAAGGATCGCACGGATCTTTCCCACCTTGATAATTACTTTAAAATGCTTTGGCGGCTAAGCCTGGGAAGCCCGATAGAGTATTTGGGAACTCACCCATTTGACTTTAAAGGAAGCAGCAATCTGGAATTCTACAAGCTGTCTAATAAACAAAAAGGCGGTGCTGAGAATGTTGAGCTCGCGAGCGAGAATAGATTGCGTGAGGATTTGGGGCTTGTAGCAGGAACTAAAGATCCGCTGTCGAAATTCTCAGTGTTTATCGACGGTGTTCAACTGTTCAGGCCCGTAAGACTTGCTGAAGAGCTACAGGGCTCTCAGGATCTACCATGTCCACTTCTTTTTGCAGGTAAGGTTGAAACTAATTTTGGGGGCGCGTCAGAGGAGCTATCAGGCGGCCGATTAGCGTTTGAAGCCTACCTATATTGGAATTCTAAGATTATACCGAAAGAGAGCATCGGAGCTCTTTTAAGAGTAAATGGTGCAAGTGGAACCCTGTTTGATCCAGACTTTCTCGGCTACCAGATTGCCGAACAAACAAGGAAAAAGCAGGTAACGTGTGAGGTGTTCGTCTTAGAAGGATTGGATGGTGCGCTAAACATTGACCGGGAATCGTACAACACCAGCCACCCCCATTATTTGTATATCCAAAAATGGCTTCATAACGCCTTTAGGCAGTTTGCGACTCAGCATAAACGCGTTGGTCGTGAAGTAAGAGATAAGCAGAGGATTAATCGCGAGCAGGGGGCGATCAGCAAGTTATCAGATTTTACCGGTGAAGTTTGGGAGCGCATGCGCGGAAATAATCTGGCTCTGCCGACATTGGAGGTCACTGAAGGTGATAACGGAGTAAGCCTGCCTGTTAAGGTAGGAGGCAACCCTATTACCTGGAACCAACCCAGAATCGATCCAAAGAAATTTCGGCGCTCTGATCGCATTGAAGCTGTGACTATAACTTTGGATGCATATGGCATTCTTGAACTCTTAGATGATGAACGAAGAGCTGATCTTATTTTTGATATTATTTCGATTTTTGAAGACGACGAATGAGTACAGAGTTCGATAGTCCCGATGACTCATTCGATGAGTTCGCTCTGCCCGCGCCAGTGGACGAGGTGGCCACGCCAGAGCCACTGGCCTTTGCGCCCTGGCACAAACCACGCAAGCAGTATGTGCGCAGGTACCAGTGGGCACATCATGCTGACAAACTGATCCAGCAACTGCGGGATACCGGGGCGTTGATTGACGGAGCCCCGGTGAGATACCTTACCCTTCCAGGCCCAGATTTATTTGACGTTAAGTTGATAGCCGACGTTTGCGCTGAACATGGGCAAACCCTTCACTACACAGGCTTCTGCTATGTCCGAGAAACCGAAGCCGTTCGTTTGCGCAGACATACGCGGCAATTTGAGGTGGATCGAGCGGGATTGGTTCACGCGGGCTCTAGCGTTCACGTCTCGAGATTAGAAGACATCACTTTGGCTAATTCTGAGGCTCGCACATTAATGCGAAGAAGCGGTCCATACGACATCGTAAATATTGATGCGTGTGAACCAATTGCCAATTCTCACACCGACCAAACAGGACGGCTCGTTGACGCTATTCGAAGTATTGTAGAGTTTCAGTTAGGAGCTCAACGGCGGCCCTGGGTGCTATATCTTACGACTCCAGTGCAAATTGACAGCATTTCACCACAGTCACTCGATGCGCTTTATCAGCAGGTTCTTCAAAATGTCCAAGGAGACCCAGATTTTGCCGCTGAATTCGGTGGTAAGTTTGTACCCGGCGAACCGGTGGAGGATTTCTGGGCAAGAGTTTCTCAGGATAATGGAATCGAGTTCATCCGCGCTGTAACTCTGGGTATTTCGAAGTGGTTGGTCCATCTGGCGGAGCAAGCCAATTTCAGCGTCAAAAAACTGCCAAGTTATTGCTACTCGATGTTTCGAAAAGAACCGTTCGTCCCGAATATGATCTCGACTTGCTATATCTTCATTCCCAAACCAATAGAAATATTTGATCAGACAGGATTAACGCTGAATCAGACTGTGCCTCAAGGCACAGCTCCTTTGTCAGATCATATTCGCGCCCTTCGGAGGTCATTTGGTATTGAAAACCTTGATACCAAGATGGATTCCGATCTTGCAGTTAAGCAGGCCATGATTGATGAATCGAAGACTTTGCTGACGGCAGCTGGTTACCCGGTAGAAGATGCGAACCATGGTTATGATCTATGGCTATCTACTGACCCCATGGAGGCTCGCGAAAAAGATAGTGTGACACAAGACTAGGAATTCAGGCTGCGCCCAAGCGATTTCGCTACTGCGTAAGCGAGAGGAGGGGGAACTGCTTCGCTGACTTGCGTTATCTGGGAAGACATGGAGCCGTTAAGCACAAACCAACGCGGGAACCCTTGCAGCGTCATAGCTTCGAAAACACTTAGTCGCCGCTTCCCGTTCGGGTGTATGTGAACCTCACGGTTCCCGTAACTCGCCGTATAACTCGGTTGATCCCACCAAAGGGTCTTGAAACTTCTATTTTCCGTAAACCCTTCAACAAGCGTCCCATCAAAAAACTTCTTCGACTTTGGCATCATGCACCAATGGTTTTCGTGAAAAGGATTGCGCTCAGAATTCCACCCGCGTTGGAAAATTGCTGGTTCTGGAAAATCTCCAATCGCCGACCTGACAGTCTCCTTCTGGCCGTAGGGTTCCGGAGGGATCCAGCCGGATTTAGCCGCTGTTTTGGGAATCGCAACTAAGAAAAACCTCTTTCTTCTTTGGGGAACCTGGTAATTAACTGCGTCCAAAACTTTACAATTCACGTTGAAACCGCGTTCAACTAGTCTCGCTGAAGCCTCGTCTATAATTCCCCCCCCACGCTGGCCCTGAATTGGTGGAACGTTTTCCATAGCTATGAAAGAAACAGGATTGCGATCGTGAAGCTTGAGGGCAATATCGAAGAATTTGCTGACCAGAGTGTTTCTAGGATCTTTGTCGCTTCCATTTCGATTGGCTATTGAGAATCCTTGGCATGGAGGACCTCCAATAATACCGGTTGGATGAAATTCACGCCCAAAGTCCTGATCGATTTGCTCAAGAGTCAATTCGCGTATATCTCGTACCCTTGAATTGGCCTCTGCCCGGTTCCGGTTCCAAGATGAAACTGCGTCTTTACGTTGATCATATGCTAACGCCGTCTCATACCCGACTTGTTCAAAGCCGAGGTCCAGGCCACCACATCCACAAAACAGACTAAGTATTTTTCCGAGCTTCTTTGTCATGGCTCCCGCCTGTGGTCATGAAGCCTAAGCGACCTCAGGGTTGTGGCACGCTACATGCCTACGACAGTTTTTTGGGACGCTTATCGCAGACGTGATCGTTTGTACAAGGTATCTCAAACTATGGGTTCGGTCTGCCCTTAGCGAACTGATTATACCTACTACCTCCGTTCGTTCAACGAGCCGGTCGGCGATGCGAATAGTGCAGCCGTCGCCAATTCTGGTGGATAATGGCGCTGTATTAAAAAAGCGGTGATGGGGGCTGGGACTGTAGGGCCGATGACGGGTGACAGCTATTTATACCTAGCCGATCTCAGGAGACCAACATGGGCAACTGCCAAAAGTTGCGTCGCAAGGGGGGCGATATGCTGTCTTGAATGGGTGCCCGGCACCCGCCGGCTGAATTCCTGCCAACTAAACCAACAAGTAGCTTATATCCTGGAATGCATCTAACTACCCCGAGCAGAGAACGGACCGGTTAGACCATCATCACGCAATATAAACGGACCGAATGTCACTTTACAATTCTGAGTGTCGTCCTGCCTCGAGCCCTTGGAGGGTATGCCATCCGTTCTCTGGTGTGTATGATCCCAGCGACAACGATATCCTCACCGCGAGCTTGGACGCCCTCCGAGTTGATGAAGAACTCCTTTTCAACCAAACTGTAAAAGTTCGTCTCATTCATGTCGGAGCGCAAGAAAGCAGCCGTGTATGCATCCGCAGCTTCGGTAGCCCATTCGTGCTGTAATTCTTCTTTACCCAAATATGCCATGATTATCTCTTGTCATGTTGGAACGCCTTATGCGGCTACATTATTAAAAATATAGCTATCAAAGGCGCGAAACGGTCCGTTCGTCGTAGGCGGGCTGCTCGTTTAAGGGCGAGGGCCGCGCGAAATGTCACTTTCAAACGGATCCTTGGTGCCTAGCTCCATTGCGGCATACCCATCGTCCTCTATAGCACTGTACAAAAGATCCACTGATTGGAATGGGGGGGTTAGGGGAAGTCCTGCAGAGGTCATCGCCCTAACAATCGCACGTACCAGGGTTGTCGAACGAGCGACGGGATCTAGTTTCGGATTTGCAATTTCCTGAAGAAGAGAAGTCTCGGCTGTGATGCCATAACTCGTAGCATGAGCCAACCAAGCTGCTGCGTTTCCAGTGGTAAGGCGATTAAGCGGAGAGTTTAACTCAGCGTTAGTGAAAGCACGAAGCCGAAGATAGGCTGGAAGGGTTGGATTTTGGGACATGGGGTACACCTCAAACGTCATAGGAAACGGAAAGCCGATAGAACGCCTATAATTGCGCCTGCGAAGCTGGAAGCAGAGGCAACTGAGGCGACTACTAGCGTGAAGTGCCGCATGGTCTGCGAAATACGCTCAACCCCTTTGCTCACAGGATCTGTCGCTGCTTTAACTCTCGCTACATGTGATTGGAGGTCCGCATCGATATGAACGTTTACGCCCATGTCTATCTGTTTACGCAAGGTTTGCAGGATACGTTTGTTCGTTGCCTCCTGCCCTTCGATGCGGTTTGAGGATTTAGCAATTGCTTCTGATATTCTGGTCAGGGCTCGATGTTGGTCATGCGCATTGTGCAGAAATGCGCGTAGGTCGTGCAAAAGAATTTCTGCTCGTTCTGGGTCATCATTGAAATTTGTCATCGGGTCGCTTTCTTCTAGTATTTTCGTGGTCGAATTGCTGGGTTGGGACGGCCGACTCTTGTCAAAGCACCTCTACGGCGCAGGGCAGAATTTGGGGCTAGTCGCTTGTGAATAGAGGGCGCGCGAAACTCTGCGTCCGTGAGTATTCCGTTCAGCCGTGAGATCGCTTTAGGACTGTCGAACTCAATGCCCCTTATCTTCTCGCTATCGGAAAGAACCGGAAGGACCTGCTCGCCGTAGGGGCGCATGCGCGTTAACTCTTTTGCAGCTTTTCTTCGGCGGCCTTCGCTAAGCTCCAGCTCTTCCGCAACTGCACGTCCAGCGCGCTGTAAGTGGCTTCGTCGCTGAGTAAGCCACGTAACGCTTCCAGCGACTTGATCTGCGAGCGCATGAGCAACGTCGTGCAGGCTGCGATACCATCCAGCTGAGCTTGCAACTTCTTCGTCGAGCGCGCTTCTAAGCCGCTCAATGCTTCGACTGAGGTCTCGCACGCCGTCACCAACCGCTCTACGCAGGTGAGCAAATCGCGCTCCAATGCTGTCAATGGCTCCATCATTTATTCCTCCAAAATTTGGATGCAGTAAACCGGTTTGTCTGCCAGTTTGCAGGTGCTCAGTATGGTCTTGTCGGGGTCTAGCGTGAGCAAGGTTCGTTCGTCCTGGTCGATCCGAGTCAGGCCTAGTTCCGACAGCTCCGCACGCGTCAGCACGAGCGTCCAAAACCAGCTCGCGGCCATCATCAAGGCGATCCCCGTCACGAATAGTCCCGAAATGACCCAAGGCGAGATCGTCAGCCAGCGCCTGATTTGTTCGGTCCGGGTCTCGAAGAAGCTCCTGTTCTCGCGTAGAAAGTGGTGCGTATCGCTTTCGATGATACGCCGCGCGTCGCTCGCAATGACCGTCAAATCGCAACTGAAGCTCTCCAACTGGGATGCCATCGAGGCGGCGTAATCTTTGCGTATCGTTTCCAGCTCTGCATTCAGTTTTTCGCTCAGCCGGGTCGGCTTGCCAGTGTTCATGGAAAATTTCTCCTTTCAGACGCCAGCGCTCGCTTGTCTCGGGGTCCTGCACTGTGAGGTAAGCCTTGCTGACTCGGGGCAAGGAGAACCCGGCCTCCGTAAAGGCCTCGACCATTGTTGCGCGATCCTGGATCATGCCCAGCGAGATTTGATCTAGGACCCACGCGTGCAGCTCGTCCCGGCCTTGAGCCCGGGTCGGGGCTTCGCTGGTGTCACGGACTACTTGCGCGCGTTCCAGCTCCATTGGGTCAGCCCAGCCGTGTCTGTGGTTCATCAGATCGCGTAGGCTGTCATAGGCGTCCTGATAGCCGGGTGGGGCGACGTTAAGACTGCGCCCGGAAGTTAGCTCTAGGCGCGGGCTGCAGAAGTGCAACTCGACACGGTCTTGGTGACTATGGCGCACCCAGAGGATGTCGTATTGTTCACCGTCTAGCCCGGCGAAAGCCAGCTGCTCGAAGGCGCCCATGACCTCGGCCTGCTGCGCTTCGCTCGGCGCATCCTCTGAGGCAAAGCTGATCACGCCCGCGCGGTAAGTCCAATTGTAGCAGATGGCATCAATTAGGGCTTTAGTGCGCTCTGAGTTGCCGCGCAAAACCTCGGGCCGAGGGTCACGTGCCACAGTCATGGGCAAGCCATCGGTATCGCGGATCAGGTTGCGGTTTTTGTCGTGGGCTAGCACGCTGTTGGCGACCAAGTAGTTTACCGGTCCAGCGCCTCCGCCTTTGCCGTGGGGGAAGAACTTGATCAGCATCGCCGCGCCTCGTCGAGGAGCTGCCCAAGCTGGCGTTCAATCACACACAGGCGACGCGCGATAGCAAGGCAGTTGACGTCGGTGCGACCGCTCAGCATCGCGTGATTCAGCCAGCGCGCGATCTGGTTAAGATTGCCGCCGATGCGGCCCGCAGCCATCACCAAAGCTGGATCGACGCGCGGAACAGGTTTGCGCCGCCGGGTTTTGGTCAAGCCGAGAGCCTCGCGCAGCAGCGTCGCCGCAGGCAGGCCTGCGGCCTGCGCCTTGGCGCGCAGCATGGACTTTTCGGCTGCGGTACAGCGGAAGGCGAATGTCTCAACCAGCGGCTCCTTTACGGGGAGGCGGCTTGCACTTGTGGGGTTCGAAGGGGGGGGCTGCCGCCCCTCGGAAGGTCCCGTGTCATCTGCGCCAGCGTTTGACATGGGTCGCCTTGCTATTTCTTCAGACTGCATGCTTTCTCTCCCCTATAATCGGGGCGGATTCCTGCGCCTGACGGATGAGATTCCTTAGAATGCGCAACTGTGCCTGCCATTCTGCGCTGGCCGCCGGAGCAGGTATCCGTCCTGGCAGCCAGAAGCCCAAGTGATGCCCGTGCGGTGACAGGGGAAGGCTGCGCTCGAGGGTTGCCATCCCCTCTAGGGCCAGCCTTGCATCCCAGTCCCGTACAAAGACGATGCCCCGTGGGAGAAATACCAAGGTCTTGTCACTCGGGCACTTTTCGCCGGGCAGCCCTACATAAGGCAAACCTGGCGTAGACTCGTCCCCCTGTTTCTTTCTAAGTTCTTGTTCTTTGTTCGGGGGGCGATCCTGTCTCCCTATTCCGGCCAGACCTGTCCCACTTTGCGGACAGAAATGCTCCCTTTCGCTATAGCTTAGCGGGACAACTTTGTCGTCATCTCGGCGCCGCTCTGCGGCACGCTTCAGGGTCGCTTCGGTGGGTCGATAACGGGAAGAGTTCCCTTTATTGGTCCCACGTTTGATAGTCATGTAACCGGCCGCCTCGACCTTGTTCAGCGCGCGCTTGACTGATTTGGCGTGCTTGCCAATGGCCGCTCCAATTGTCTGAAACGACGGATAGCTGACGCCAGTCCTATGATCTGCATGAGCTAGCGTTAAGTAGACAGCCACGCGCAATGCGTTATCATCCAGCTGGTGGTCTGTGACCATCTCCAACAGGTATTGCAGCTTGATGTCGCAAAATTTCGGAAGCTCAGACATCGATCGCCTCCTGAACATCGATGCCAGAATGCCGCGCACCTAAGGTCACCGAGATGTGTCCCATTCGGCTACCTAACCCATTGACCTTATTAGGGTCGAAACCGTCCCAAGTTCCCCAGCAGGAACATTGAAATTGTTTGATAATTTCCCGTTTCTGGCAGTTCTGCCGGGGTCGCCACAAATGATGCGTTATACGCCCCGGCCACCGTGCCTTCAGAGGAGGCAGCATGAAGGCTTATGATTTCGCTAAATGGGCCCGGCGCCGCAAGTCGTTGCATCAATGCAAGCGAAGTTTATGGCCCGCCAACAATCTGCCCATCGACTGAGAAATTCAGCACATCCAACCATGCTCCATAATCTCCTTCGCAAAAAACGCAGTCTTTGCCCTGCAGGCCAAAACCTTTATGTAGCTTGACGACAGCGCGGCCTGTCGGGCCTGCGGCGTGCAGCGCTTTTGCGAGGGCAGCAAAAAGGATCAACTTTGCATCGGATCAGTATTGACCGATCTGTTTTAACGGCATGAAGGACACTCAGATGACAAAAATCACTTTTCTCGGCCTTGGTGTGATGGGCTATCCGATGGCCGGACATTTGCAGGCCGCTGGCCATGATGTAACCGTTTACAATCGCACGGCGGCCAAGGCGCAAAAGTGGGTGGAGCAGCACGGTGGCACAAGCGCCGCGACGCCGGCCGAGGCTGCGCAGGGCGCCGAGATGGTCATGGCCTGCGTTGGGAACGATAACGATCTGCGCTCTGTCTGTCTGGGCGATGATGGGGCGTTCGCAACGATGCCCGAAGGCGCTCTTTTTGTCGATCACACAACCGTGTCGGCTAAGGTCACGTCAGAGCTTTATGCGGCGGCACAGGCCAAAGGCATCGGTTTTGTTGATGCGCCTGTATCGGGCGGACAGGCGGGTGCCGAGAACGGGCAGCTTTCCATCATGTGTGGCGGTGACAGCGCCGACTACGACCGCGCAGAGCCGGTGATGGATGTCTATGCCAAGCTGGTAAAACGCATCGGTGAAAGCGGTGCGGGCCAGTTGACCAAAATGTGCAACCAGATCGCCATCGCCGGTTTGGTGCAGGGCTTGTCAGAAGCGCTTCATTTCGCAACCAAAGCAGGTCTTGATGGCCACGATGTGGTCGAGGTGATCAGCCAGGGTGCCGCGGGCAGCTGGCAGATGGCGAACCGCTACGAGACGATGCTGGACGATCAATTCGAACATGGATTTGCCGTGGATTGGATGCGCAAGGATCTGGGCATCTGTCTGGACACTGCGGACGAAAACGGGGCCAGCCTGCCGGTCACTGCGCTGGTCGATCAGTTCTATAAAGATGTGCAGAAAATGGGCGGCGGGCGCTGGGATACATCCGCGCTCTACAAACGCCTACAGCGTGACTAAGGCGTCGGCCGCCTGCAAAGATAGATCGACGATATCTGGTAGAATTGCCTGCTGCCCCGACCGGGGCTGCGGGTCTTTGCATATCGGTATTTGTTGCGCCTTTGAAGCTGGAGCTAGCGTCTTACCTGTTTAGCAGAAAGACAACTTCATCGAAGGTTTGCCCTCTAGGGGATCACAGGTTTTTCAGAACAGAATAGGCGGCGCGGTAGCGGGTGAGCCCTTGTGCGAAGGCCTCTTGTAGATTGGAATCCGGTGCGACCGTTCTAGCGATCGGCGGTTGGACCGCGATGCTTGCATCCGCGCCGGTGGCCGCCATCATACCAAGCCGCGCAGCGCCCAGGGCAGCGCCGAAATCGCCATCGGCAGGCACATGCAATGGAAAGCCGAGTGTGTTAGCCAGAACTTGCAGCCAATAGGCGGACTTGGCCCCGCCCCCCATCGCAAGCGCGCCCTTGATTACCGTGCCGGTTCCCGCCAGCGCATCGCGGCAATCGGCGAAAGCATAGGCGACACCTTCCAATACCGCACGGGTCGCGTGCTTTGCATCGGTGGCGTGATCGAGGTGCAAGAACTGCCCGCGTATTTGCGCGTCATTGTGTGGTGTCCGCTCACCCCCCAGATAGGGCAGGAACAGCGTCCGGTTCGGCGCCTGCACCGGCCCCAAGTCAGCCGTCAGCGCAGCGGCGCTTTGCCCTGTTAGCCGCGACAACCACTCCAGCGCATCACTCGCGGCGAGGATCACGCCCATCTGGTGCCAGGTGTCCGGCACCGCGTGACAGAAACTATGGACCGCACTGGCCGGGTCAGGCCGGTAGGCATCATTCGCGGCAAACAGCACCCCTGATGTGCCCAGCGACAGAAACGCGGTTCCGTCCCGGATCACGCCCGCCCCGATGGCAGCGGCAGCATTATCTCCAGCGCCCCCCGCCACGGTCACATCTCTTGCGCCAAGGATCGCGGCCAGTGCCGGACGCAGCTTGCCCGAAGCGGCCGACCCTTCGACAAGGCGCGGCATCTGGGCGCGGCTTAGCTGACAGGCCGATAGCAGATCGTCAGACCAATCGCGGGCGGCGGTATCAAGCCACGCCGTCCCGGCAGCATCCGACATCTCGGAGACATGATCACCCGTCAGGAACAGCCGAAGCGCATCCTTTGGCAACAACACCTTGGCAATCCGGCCAAATATGTGCGGCTCGTGCTGGCGCACCCATTCGACCTTGGGGGCGGTGAAACCCGGAAAGACGATGTTGCCCGTGATCTTTCTGAACAGCGGGTCCCCGTCCATCTGCGCCGCTTGCACATGGCTGCGCGTGTCGTTCCATAACATGCAGGGTCGCAAAGGCGTGTCAGCCCCGTCAAACAGGGTGGCCCCGTGCATATGACCGGACAGGCCAATCCCGATCACCGCGCTGCAATCCACTCGTGCTGCCAGCGCGGTCAGCGCCACCTCTGCTGCGGCAAACCAGCATGCGGGGTCTTGTTCCGACCAACCGTTATGGGGCCGCTGCACGGTAAGCGGAACACTATGCTCCGCCAAAATCTCCTGCGCGTCATTGATCACAATCCCTTTGAGCGAAGAGGTTCCCAGATCAAGTCCAATGAACATCAGGCTGCCGCCTTGGGGTTCTTGCCCAGAATGATCATCGACAGAATGTCATCTTCGGTCACATCCTCTACCCGTTCAGTGCCAACCATCTGGCCGTTCTTCATCACCGACACACGGTCGCAAAGGTCCATCATCTCGCGGGTATCATGGCTAATCAGGAAAATCCCCAGTCCCTGCTTTTTCAACTCCTGAATAAGCTCTGCCACCATCGCGGTCTCGTGCACGCCCAGCGCCGCTGTCGGTTCGTCCATGATCAAAATTTTTGCATTGAAATAGACCGCCCGCGCAATCGCAACCGATTGCCGCTGCCCCCCCGACAAGGCCGACACCGGTTCCTTCAGCTTTTTGAAGTTCGGGTTCAGTCGGGCCATGATCTTGCGGGTTTCGGCCTCCATCCTGTCATCATCGACAAAGCCCAGCGATGTGGTCAATTCGCGCCCCAGGAACAGGTTCGACGCTGCATCAAGGTTATCGGCCAAAGCGAGCGTCTGATAGATCGTCTCGATGTTATGGTCCCGTGCATCCCGGGGCGAGGTGATAGAGACCCGCTTGCCGTTCACCCAGATCTCGCCGCTATCCATCTTGTAGGCGCCCGACAGCATCTTGATCAGCGTCGATTTACCGGCACCGTTGTGACCCAGCAGTCCCACAACTTCACCGGGGTAAAGTTCGATTGAGACATTATCGACCGCCTGCACACCGCCAAAGGCTATCGATACGTTTTTCATTTCAACAAGAGGTGTCGCCATCTACTTCGCCCCCGTGCGTTTTCTGTACTGGATATCAATGAACACGGCAAAGACCAGCACCGCACCGACCACGATGTTCTGCAATGGCGCATCGACGCCCACCATCGCCATACCGGATTGCAAGGACTGCATGATCAACGCCCCAAGGATCGCGCCATAAATCGTGCCAATCCCGCCCGACAGTGCAGTGCCGCCGATCACCGCCGCCGCAATGACACGCAACTCATCCAGCGTGCCCAGATCATTTGAGTGGTTCGCCAACCGCGCCGAAGCAACAACAGCGGAGATTGCGCAGAGCACGCCCATCAGCGCGAAGATCTTGACGGTCAGCATGCGCGTGTTGATCCCCGACAGCTCTGCCGCATCAGGATTACCGCCGGTCGCAAAGATATAGCGGCCAAAGCGGGTGCGCCGTGCGATCACTGTCATCACAATAGCGATCGCCAGCAGAAGCAGGACCGATATTGGCAAACCGTAAACCGGCGTGCACCCTTCGGCCACCGCGCAGCCGTATTTTTCGGGATCCCGAGCCACCACGCGAGAGGGTACCTGATAGCTGGTCAGCACACCGACAAACCCGGCGATTGCCGCGGCGCATAGGCCGGCCAGGCACAGCTCTGCCCACAGCGGTTTGACGGGGAAACCATGCGATACCTTGGTGCGCCGCGTGCGAAAAATCAGCAGAATACTGGCGAGAATGGCAATGATTCCCAAACCCCAGCTGAGCGGACCGCCGAGCGTGCCGTTGATCCCGCCAAAAGTCAGAAAGGTCTGGTCCAGCGGACCAATTGTCTGGCCGTTGGTCTGATACCAACCGACGTTGCGCCAGACCAGGAAGCCGCCGAGTGTTACGATAAAGGCGGGGATACCCTGATAGCCGATCAGCCAGCCGTTAAAGGCACCAATGAATGCGCCCAACACAACACCAGCGGCAATCGCAATCCACGGGATCGCCCAGTGACCGATCTCCAACCCCAAACCGGGCAGCCAGCGCACCTGCGTCATCGCCATCAGTGCAGAGCAGGCAGCGAGTATGGCACCAACACTCAGATCAATGTGACGGGTGACAATCACGAACACCATGCCCGTGGCCATAATCGCCACACTCGCAGTCTGGATGGTGAGGTTAAAGATATTGCGCGGCGTCAGGAAACGCCCGTCTGTCAGCACGTTGAACACCAGCGCCACCAGAATGAAAGCGCCGATCATGCCCAGCAACCGCGTGTCTACCTCAAGCGATTGCAACACATTGCGGGGCCGGTTGGCGGGGGCTGTATCGCTGGTCTGATCGCTCATCAGGCGGGCCTCATAGCTGTGGCGCAAGGCGTCGCGGTACATATCCGCAACGGCGCAAACTCAGGAAGAGAAAAAGGATTGTGCTCCGTTCAGGCGAACGGCGCTAAAGGGGGGCGGCAAAGGCACCACCCCCATAGTTCTTAGTTACAGGGTGCCGGACCGCTCGAGACGCCCTGGCACAACGCTTCTTGCGTGATCCAGCCTGCGTCGGTCACAGCGGTCAGGTTGTCTTGGGTGACCGGTACAGGAGCCAGAAAGCGGGCCATCATCTTGGTACCAGCAGGAGATTCCCACTCGGCCGCCCCTTCAACGGCGCTCATGTCGCCATCGTTCTTGGCCAGCGCCACAGCTGTTTCGGCAGCGGCCTTGCCCAGCTCGCGTGCATCTTTCCAGACCGACACGGTCTGCGTGCCCAGCGCGACACGGTTCAGAGCCGCATGATCACCATCCTGTCCAGAGACCGGAATGCCTTCCATGCCCTGCGCGGTCAGCGCGGCGACAACACCGCCCGCAGTCCCGTCATTCGATGCGACAACCGCGTCGACGCCGTTATCATTGGCGGTCAGGATCTGTTCCATATTGCGCTGCGCATTGGCGGGCAACCAACCGTCGGTATAGGCTTCGTCAACGATAGTGATGTCGCCCGCATCAATTGCGGCTTGCAGCACTTCCTGCTGGCCACCACGCAGAAAATCCGCGTTCGGATCGGTGGGCGACCCTTTGATCATGACATAGCGGCCCTTGGGAGCTTTGGCGAGAACAGCGGCTGCCTGCATCCGGCCCACTTCGACATTGTCGAAAGTCAGATAAAATGCGCGGGGATCTTCAATCAGGCGGTCATAGCCGACCACAGGGATACCTTCGGCGGCTGCAGCTTCGACAGCCGGGCCAATCGCGGCACTGTCCTGCGCAAGGATAATTAACGCGTCCACGCCCTGAGCGATCAGGCTTTCCACATCCGACAATTGCTTGGCTGAAGAAGACTGTGCATCAGCAGAAAGATAAGCCGCACCTGCAGCCTCAAGCGCACCTTTGATGGCGGCCTCGTCTGTTTTCCAGCGCTCTTCCTGAAAGTTTGACCAGCTGACGCCGACTGTCATGCTGTGATCATCTGCCCAAACAGCCGATGCAAAGCCTGCGACAGCCACGGCTGCCGCTGCGAATAATCTCTTCATGGTTTCCTCCCAGAATGATGTGCCCCCCCGACAGGGAAGGAACCGAGTCACGTCCCCGGTGACCTTAACCTTGTCCGATTAAATTCGATTGTCAAAATAAAAATATGACCTTTACCCAAACAATGTTAGAATATTGCTTTCCTTCGGGTGTTTTTAACGCCATTCTTTCGCAAGCACTTGTCTGCGCGTGCAGTTGGGGTCGCAATTAATTTAGGTCTTGAAAATATGGACGGTGATCTTTCCAGCACTGCGACGCCACCTCTTGAGGGATGCGGACCGGCCCTTGCCGATCAGTTAAGCCTGCCCAAACCTCTGCGTCAAAGGGTGTTTGAATATGTCCGTGGCCAAGGCCGTACGGCACGCAGTGACATCAGCCGTGCGCTTGGCATCAGCCCCGGCTCTGCAACCACGCTGACAGCAGATCTGATCCGGGCGAACCTTATCCGCGAAGTGGCGGACCCGGAGCGTGGACAGGGCAGAGGCAGGCCGCGCGTCGCGCTGGAGATCGTGCCGGAAGCGGGCCATGTTATTGGCATCAAACTGGGAGACGATCGGCATACGGCGGCCCTGTCGGATTTTGCAGGGCGGTTGATCTGCGACCTAACCCTACCTGCCAGTACCAAAGCCAGACCCTCGTATCAGATCGTGGACGAGATCGGGGCCCTCCTGACCGGACTACTTGAGAAAGCTGGCAAAACGTTGCGTGATGTCAGCGGCATCGGGATCGGCATGGTCGGTATTGTGGATCATGCGCAGGGTATTGTGCACTGGTCGCCCCTGCTCGACAGCACGGATCAAGCCTTTGGTGCCGCAGTCGAAGAACGTTTTGGCCTGCCAGTTGCCTTGGAAAACGATGCGAATATGCTGACGCTGTCCGAACTGTGGTTCGGCGCGGGGCGGGTGAAATCAGACTTTGCTGTTGTAACCCTCGAAAAAGGGGTGGGCATGGGGTTGGTGCTGAACAATCAACTTTATCGCGGGTCTTTCGGCATGGGGTTGGAGCTGGGCCATACCAAAGTGCAGATGGAAGGTGCGCTGTGCCGCTGCGGGCAGCGCGGCTGTCTGGAGGCTTATATCTCGGATGATGCCCTGACGCGCGAGGCGGCCACCGTTCTCAATCTGGCACCCGACACGGATGGTCCTGCTTCCACAATGGCCGCACTCTACCAGCAAGCCGCAGCGGGCCACGCGCCGGCGCTCCGCATATTCCAGCGAGCCGGGCGTTTTCTGGCGCTCGGGCTATCCAATGTCGTTCAGTTGTTCGATCCCGCGTTGCTCATCCTGTCGGGTGAACGCATGACCTATGAATTCATGTATGCCGACCATCTCAGCGCCGATGTGCAAGCGCTGGTGCTGTCGCAGAACAAGATGCCCTGCAAGATTGAAATACGCGGGCACCGGGATCTGCATTGGGCACGTGGCGCCACCGCGCGGGCGCTGGCGGACATGACCGACCGCCTGTTCAATACGGAAACGCCGGCATGAAGCAGGAACTTATCTGCGTTTTTGCGCTCTTGGCGCACCCGGCCATTGCTGGTGACGTCATATTCGAAGATCGCTCTTCGGGCCTGCCGGAGCATATCTATGCCGGCGGTTGGGAGCACTTTGTCGGCGGCGGCGTGGCGGTTTTCGATTGTGATGGCGACAGTTTGCCTGATCTTTTTGCAGCAGGTGGTGAAAGCCCCGCGAAGCTGATGCGCAATCGGGGAGATTTCACGTTCCAGACGGCAGCAGTCCCAGAGCTTACCGGCGTCACCGGAGCCTATCCATTGGACATGGATGCAGACGGCACCATCGATCTTTTTGTCCTCAGAGTAGGGCCGAATGTTGTGCTACGCGGCGGGGCGAAGTGCACCTTTACCAACGTAACAGAGGAGTGGGGCATTCCGACCGACTACCGCTGGAGCACCGCCTTTTCGGCGTGGTGGCAAGCGGATCAGGCGCGGCCACACCTTGCCGTAGGCAATTATGTGAACCGGGAAGACCCGGAGGGTCCGTTCGAGGCCTGCGATGACAATATCCTGCTTGAGCCGCAGCAGCAGGAATATGAAGCCAAAACCCTCACTCCGGGCTTTTGTGCACTTTCGCTTCTTGCCGCACAGGACGCCAGCGGACAACAGCGATTGCGGTTCTCGAACGATCGCCACTACTACGTCAGTGGCGGCAAAGAACAGATGTGGGATATCGCAGAAAGCCGTTTTCTGACCGACGAAGACGGCTGGCCCGATCTCTCGGTCTGGGGAATGGGGATCGCATCGCGCGACATCACCGGCGACGGGCGCGACGAGGTTGTGTTGACCTCGATGGGCGACCAGCTGTTTCAGATTGCCGCCAACGGCAGCTACCGCGCCGCGCCTTTCTCGATCGGCACCTATGCGCATCGACCCCACACCGGCGGCGATGGGCGCCCGTCCACCGGGTGGCACGCAGAATTCGGGGATGTAAATAACGACGGGCTGGCCGACCTCTTCATCGCCAAAGGCAACGTGGATCAGATGCCCGGCATGGCCACACGCGACCCAAACAATCTGTTGATGCAGCAAGCAGATGGTACCTTTACCGAGGCAGCGGCAGATGCCGGCATCGCAACGCTGGCGCGCTCACGCGGCGCGAGCCTTGCTGACTTTGACGGGGACGGGCGGCTTGATCTGGTAGTCATGAACCGCCGCGCCCCGATGGAGTTGTACCGCAATGCTACGCAAGAGACCGGCAGTTGGGTGAATATCATTCTGTTGCAAGAGGGAGGCAACCGAGATGCCATTGGCGCGAGGGTCGATGTGGTCGTCGGTGACAGATTGCAATCAGTCCAAAAGCTCGTGGGTGGCGGACACGCTGGCGGTCAGGCGCTGCCTTTGCATTTCGGGCTGGGCGCGGGTGTCGCCGCGCAGGTCGTTGTGACTTGGCCTGACGGGACGCGCAGCCCGCATCAGGTGCGCGCAGGCACAACCACAACTCTGCGAAAGCCTGATTAATGGCCTGGCACCGGCAATCCACTCGGGACAGTTCGCGGAATGCCCAACCGTCCGTTGACAGCCGCAGGGTCGGTCAGCGTCTGCAAGAAGGCGACGATATCCGTAATATCAGCCTCCGTCAGTGCCACGGGCGGGGTGCGTACCGCAGCGGCAATCGCCATGATCTGATCAATGTCGCGCAGCACTATGAAATCATCCGTTTCAAGCTGCGGCAGCCGTACACCTGCACCGTCAAAGCCACGCAGGCCGCTGACCGGATCGGCATGGTAGGAAATAAACTCGGCCAGATCTGCATGCCCGCCTGCATGACCATAAGGTGCAGTCAGCATCACGTTGCGCAGCGAAGGCGTGCGGAACGCGAACATATCCGCCGGATCACCCGTCACCAGATAGCGTCCTGCATCGCCATGACCTTGCTCGAACGGGGCGGATTTACCCGGACCGATCTGGGGTGCCGCCATTGCGTGAAAATCGTGATCTGTCTGGAACGGCCCACTGTGGCAAGTGCCGCAATTGGCGCGACCATAAAACAGGTCTGCACCCCGTTTGGCCGCACCCGAAAGCTTTGCCTGCCCGCGCAGAACCGCATCGAATGGTGTGCTGTCGGATCGCCATTCAAACGCCATAAAAGCCGCGATTGCGTTGGAAATATCGGTAAAGGCAATATCATCGGCACTGTCGATATGGGGATAGAAGGCTCGGAACCGCTGGCTGTATGCGGGCACAGCGGCCACACGTCGCGCAATCAGATCCCATGCGCCACCTTCGCCGGCAATCAGACCCTGGCGCACCAAGCGCCCGATTTCATTTTCCCGATAACCGCCCGCCATTTCGGCGGCACTCAGCACCGGGAACATCGTCTGCGCCGACAACACAGATGCAAACCCGGTGACCATATCGGCATCCATCGGGGTACGGATACCGCCGGGCTGGCTGGGGTCGGCCTGCAAGCGACCATCGTGGAACATCGTGCTGAATTCATATGCGCCCAAATTGAACAGCGCAGGCGCGTTGCGCGGAATGCGTTCATCCGGCAAATGCGCTGGATCGGCACGACGCTCGGCCCCCAGCCCCACGCCCCCTTCGCCAATCGCCAGCGGCACACCATCGGCCGTCCCCAGCGAGGGATGATGGCACGTGGCGCAGGCGATGTTGCGGTTGCCGGACAGGATCGGATCATAGAACAACAATTGGCCCAGCGCCGCTTCGACAGGATCGACCGGGGCGAACATCTCGTCCGTCACAGGTGGCGGCAAGGGGCCCGCATCCGCGATACCGCCGCTCAGGATCAGGACAATAAAAGAGAAAGCAAGGCGCATGGATAGATCCGGTTCATCCAAGAGTACGGATGTATATGACCATAAGAAGCTCAGTCTCACCAGTAGGCTGCTGCCATTTCCGAAGGGGCTGTTATGAACGCAACAACCGGCACAACAATCCTGGCCGATGTCGGCGGGACCAACACGCGTGTGGCCACAGCAGGCATCAGCGGCCCCGAGAACATTCGGCACTTCGCGAACGATGAATTCACTAGCGTCTACGGCGTGCTGGATCGGTACAAGGCGCAAGCGCAGATCGGGACGGTCACGGCCTGCAGCATTGCAATGGCTGGTCCGGTGCGGGGCAATCAGGGGCGATTGACCAATCGGGCCTGGGACATCAGCGTTGCAGGCATCCGCGCCCATCTAGGCTGCGATGTGGCGGTACTGCTCAACGACCTGACGGCGCTTGGCTTCGCGCTTGGCAGCTTACCCGCCGACAGGGTGGCCTACATCAGCGCGGTGCCCGATACGCCAAGTAACGGGCAAGCATTGGTGGTCGGAATTGGCACGGGTTTTAACCTGTGCCCGGTAAGGCGCAGTGCTGATGGCACCGTTCACTGTTTCGAGGTCGAGATGGGTCATGCCGCCCTGCCCGCGCCGCTGCGCGATGCGCTCGAACAGGATCTCGGCCAGCATGCCAAGGCCTTCCCCACGCTTGAGCATCTGTTCTCGGGCAATGGCTTGGCGCAGTTTCACGCCTTCGACACGGGGACCGAACGAACCGCCCGCGCGGTTGTCGAAGCCAGCGAAAGCGGCGACCCGGCAGCGATGCAAACATTGATGAAGTACACTGGGCTCTTGGGGCAGCTATGTTCAGAGCTGGCGTTCCAGTATATGCCCCTTGAAGGTTTATATTTCGCAGGCAGCGTGGCGCGAGGTATTCTGCAACCTGCGTTTCTTGACCGCCTGCAAGCTGCACCCGCGGCTGGCAAAATCGGCGACATGCTGACCACAATACCAAAAGCTGTGATCCTGGATGATGCTGCCGCCCTGCGTGGGTGCCTTGCCGCACTTGACGCTTCGCGCTGACGATCGGGCAGCATCGCCGAACAGTCCTCTCTGCTTCAAAACTGCTCTATCCTCAAACCCGAGCAAAGTTTCCCTTTGGTTAATTTTATGTTGACTGACAGGCTATTGCTCAGCAGTGTCCAACAATAGGACACTATTCTGCTGGCTGCCGCCAATCAGATTTCGGGCAAACCGAACCACGGGTTGATCCATGATCAGACCCAACGCGGCACCATAGACAGAGGATCGTCCGTACATGCTTTCAGGGAGGAGAACATGAAAATGATGACAAATAAACTCAAAGCGACGGCGGGTGCCGCGCTACTGGGGTTGGGCCTTGCCGGACCAGCGGCAGCCCAGGATGACACCTTCAAGGTCGGTGTTATTACGTTCCTATCGGGACAAGCGGCAGAAAGCTTTGGCGTACCTGCGTGGAACGGTGGCAAACTGCTGATCGAAATGATGAACGAAGGCGGCAAACTGCCCGCACCCTATGACACGAAGGGCTTTGGCGGCATGAACATCGAGTTCGTTGTCGTGGATGAGGCCGGCGGTGCCACCAAGCAGGTTCAGGAATTCCGCAACCTCGTACAGCGCGAAGAAGTCGACGCGGTTGTCGGTTACGTTTCTTCAGGCGATTGTCTGGCGGTCCCGCCTGTCGCGGACGAGCTGAAAGCCTTCACAATCCTTTACGACTGCGGCACGCCGCGCGTGTTCGAGGATAACAGCTTTGAATATGTGTTCCGGACGGCTGCACATGCCACGATGGATAACGTCAGCCTTGCCCGTTACCTCAAGTCTCGCGACTTCGATGTACCCAGCTATGCCGGTTTGAATCAGGATTACGCCTTTGGCCAGGACAGCTGGGCGGACTTTACCGGCGCGATGGAACAGATCTATCCCGACGCCGAAGTAAAGACAGCGTTGTTTCCGAAATTCGGTGCCGGTCAGTATGGCACTGAAATCTCGGCGCTGCTTCGTGAACGGCCTGCACTGGTGCACTCCTCCAACTGGGGCGGTGACTTGCAGGGCTTTTTGATCCAAGGCACCGCACGCGGTCTGCATGAACGCTCGCAAATCGTGTTGGCAGCAGGCGACCACGTCATCCCGCAACTTGGCAACAAGATGCCCGATGGCATCTTTCTCGGTGCACGGGGTGTGAACGGTCTGGCCGCCCATGCCCGTGGCGGAGAGCTGAAAGAACTGACCGATACAATGTGGGATGCCTATGAAGCGGAATACGGCGTATTTCCTGTGCAGGCTCCCTTCCGCATGTGGCAGGCGCTTTTCGGTCTGAAGACAGCAGTCGAAAAGGCGATGGCAGACAACGGCGGCACCAAGCCCACCGATGAAGAACTTGCCGCCGCGATGAAGGGACTGACCTGGGACGCACCCTCTGGCCGCATTGAAATGGCACTGGCGGATGGTCATCAGGCGATCCAGCCGAACGCCATCGGTACGACCAAATGGAACGAGGCCGAGGGCAAGATGGAGCTGGTGGATGTCGAGTATTTTTCCGCCCGCTGCGTGAACCCTCCGGTAGGCATCAAAGCCACCGAGTGGTTGGCACAGGGTTTCCCCGGTGCCGAATGTGAGTGACACCGAACGGTGTTGAAAACCGGTCTGCCGCAGCTTTGCGGCGGGCCTGCCCTTCCATTTGATCACCCGGACACATCCTTATGGACCTTCTTGCAACCATCCTTGTTGATGGCCTGATTTATGCGGGCTGGCTGTTTATCGTCTCTGTCGGCTTGACGCTGGTTTTCGGCGTTCTGAACATCCTCAATATCGCGCACGGCAGTCTCTATGCCATCGGTGCCTATGCCTCCGCCTCTCTGGTCGGGGCCTATTTCGCCGCTGGCGGCAACGCTTTTCCCTTTGGCAGCTACATCGCCCTCATCCTGGCCGCAGTTCTTGTGGCCATCGTCTTGGGGCCACTGCTGGAACGCGGATTGCTGCGGTACTTTTACGGCCGTGACGAAGTTCTGAACGTGCTGGTCACCTATGCGGTCTTCCTGATCCTTGAGGACGTGATGAAGCTGATCTGGGGTGTTAACCCCTACTTCGTCTATGAGCCCTACACCTTGCTGGGCAATGTCGAGATCGGGCCCCTTTTCTACGTCGGCTATGATTTCGCCGTGATCGCGGCAGCGATTATCGTGGGACTTGCGGTCTGGCTGACGCTGAACCGCACAAGGATGGGCAAAGTCGTGCTGGCCGTGATCCACGACGCCGAAATCAGCCAGACGATGGGGGTGAATGTGCCACGCATCTATCTGGGTGCCTTTATGGCGGGCGCGTTCCTCGCGGCCCTTGGGGGCGCGCTGACTGCACCGATGATCTCGGTCACGCCGGGGCTTGGCCCCAATGTGATCATCGTGGCCTTTGCGGTTGTCATTATCGGCGGGCTTGGCTCCGTTCCGGGTGCGGCCATTGGCGCACTGATGGTCGGTATCAGCCGGGCGGCCTCGGTCCACCTCGTGCCCGAAGCGGAACTCTTTATCATCTACTTCGTGATGGCCATCGTCCTGATGTTCCGTCCCGAAGGTCTGTTTGCGAAAACACAGGCTAGGAAAATTTGATGCGCATGTCTGTCTATCTCTCCGCGATCATCGCCTTTGTCGCGCTTGCGGCGGGGTCAATTATCCTGCCCGATTGGGCGATGTTCCTTTTCGCGATGGCGCTGGCCAAAGGGCTGGTCTGTCTGGGTATCATCGGCATGATGCGCGGTGGTGTCGTGTCGTTTGGCCAAGGGCTTTACTATTGCATTGGTGCCTATACCGCGACGCTGATCGCCAATCACCTTGGAGTCTCTGACATATTCCTGCTGACCCTGCTCAGCGCGGCGGTCTGTCTGGTGGTTGGTCTGGTCTTTGGCCCCCTGCTCTCAAACTATCGGGGGATCTTTTTCGCAATGCTCTCGCTGGCCCTGTCCATGGTGCTTTACGGCTCGCTGTCCAAAATGAGCTTTATCGGCGGCACGGACGGATTGAACATCGGGGCACCCACGTTTCTGGGCTGGGCACCCGAAGGACGGCCCCTGCAAACAGCACTTTACCTTTATGTCGTGGCGATTGTCGTGATCAGCGGCACGCTGATGCGCATTTATTTCGACAGCGAACGCGGGCTGATCACATTGGCCACCCGCGACAACGAATTGCGGGTCGAATATCTGGGCGCATCGGTACGTAACCTGATGACATACAACTATGTCTTTGGCGCATTGCTGGGCGGCATCGGCGGCACAATCGCGGTGCTGGCGCTGGGCCATGTGGACCCGGAGTTCGCCTTCTGGACCACCTCGGGCGAGTTTGTCTTTGTCGCCATTCTGGCCGGATACTTATCGGTCCCGGCGGTCTTTGTCGCGGCAATCATCCTTGAGTTGGTCCGGTCGTTTTCCAACCTTTATTTCCCCAACACATGGCAACTGGCGCTTGGGATCTTCCTGCTTGTCGTCATCGTGGCACTGCCCAATGGATTGGGTTCCTTGGTCAGCAAACGCAAGGAGAACAAGACATGAGCGCCGGTGTGCTGGAAGTCCGCGATGTGCAGAAGAGCTTTGGCGCTGTCACGGCGGCCAAGGATGTTTCTGTCACCGTGCCACAAGGGTCCGTCTATTCACTGATCGGCACCAATGGCGCGGGCAAGACGACTTTTGTCAACATGGTGACGGGCTATATCAAACCCGATGCCGGTCAGATCAACTTTGACGGTCGAGACATTGCGGGGCTGGCCCCGCGCCAGATCACACGGCTTGGCATTCACCGGTCGTTCCAGATTGCGCAGTTGTGCAACGAACTGACCGTTGAAGAAAACATGCTGGTCGCCGGTGCGATACATGGCAAGACCGGGCCATCGTTCCTACGCCGTGCGGATGATGGCAGCGCCCGCGACCGCGCGCTGGCCACTCTGGAACGGTTCAACATCGCGGAACACCGCAACCGTCTGATCCCCGAACTGTCGGGCGGCGTAAAGAAACTGCTGGATATCGCCATGGCGATGGCGGGCGAGACACAGGTCATGCTGCTGGATGAGCCGACATCCGGCGTGGCCGCAGACGAAAAATTCCCCATCATGGATCTGGTGATCGAGGCGTTGAGGGCCGAGGGCGTCACGGTGATCTTTGTCGAACACGACATGGACATCGTCACACGATATTCCGAACGGGTGCTGGCCTTTTATGACGGTCAGATCATCGCCGATGACGCGCCTGATGAGGTTCTGTCAGACCCCGAAGTACAACGCTATGTGACTGGAGGCCCGGCATGACCCTGAAACTTGAAAATGTCGAAGTCTCAATTCAGGCGGCCCCCATCCTGCGCGGTGTCAGCCTTGAGGTCGCGCCCGGCGAACGTATGGGGCTGGTGGGCCGCAACGGGGCGGGCAAAACCACCATCATGCGCACCATTACAGGGCTGGCGACCCTCGGTGGTGGCAAGGTATCCTGGCAAGGCGAAGACATCTCGGCGATGGAACCGCGCGACCGTGCCCGGCTGGGTTTCGGCTACATGCCCGAAGACCGGCGGTTGATCCCTGATCTGACGGTAGAGGAGAACATGCTGCTTCCGGCCTGGGCCAATGAAGCCGTTGATGGGCCCAAAGGATTAGCATTCGTCTATGATCTGATGCCGGAACTAACCCAGATGTCACACCGCAAGGCTTTGCTTTTGTCTGGTGGCCAGCAGAAAATGGTAGCACTTGGACGGGCCCTTATTGCGGGCAAAAACCTGCTGTTGCTGGATGAACCTTTCGAAGGGGTGGCACCCGCGCTGGCGATGCGCATCTCCGACGTGATCAAATCGCTCAAGGGAACGGGCCTGTCTGTGTTGATCGCACAGTCCGAACTCAGCCATTCCGCAGACCTTCTGCAACGCGAAAGCGTCATCGAGCGGGGCGAAATCATCAAGGTCAACGTGATCGACCCCGCGTTGGCAGATCAAGCCTGAGCGGAGGTGATATGGCGCTCAAGGCAAAACCCCTGCGCGTACAACACGCCTACGAACAGGTTTCGCAAGAGATTGAAACGCAAATCCTGTCAGGGGCGCTGAAACCCGGTGATCCCCTGCCCGGCGAAGTCGAGATGGCGACCATGTTCGCCGTGAACAGATCGACGGTACGCGAAGGCATCAGGCGGCTGGAATGCGAAGGTTTCGTGCGCCGTACCTCGCCGCGCAAAATGGTGGTCAGCATCCCGCGCATGGCGGAGCTTTCCTCGCGCCAGACCCGCGCGCTGGGGATGCTGGAAGTCAGCTTTATCGAATTGTGGAATGTCGCTTTGGCGACCGAACCGCTCGCCGCCGAACTGGCAGCGATGCATGCCGGACCAGATGATCTTGCCGCACTCGATGCAATACACGCCGCCCTGATTGCGGCAGAGGACGAAGGCAAAACCTCTGCCGAACTCGATACCGCTTTTCACTCCCGCATCGCGGCGGCCAGCAAGAACCGCGTGCTGCAACTGGCCCGCGAACCCATCGGCTTCCTGCTCTACAGCGGCATAGACGCACTGATCCCGAATCTGCCACAAGCATTGTCCCGGCAGGTCGTTGCCCACGGCCATGTGATCGAAGCGGTCCGCGCAGGCGATCCTCCGAGTGCCCGCAACTGGATGCGCCGCCATATCGACGATTTCAAGCGCGGGTATGAA
This sequence comes from Sulfitobacter noctilucae, assembly GCF_000622365.1. GTDB lineage: Bacteria > Pseudomonadota > Alphaproteobacteria > Rhodobacterales > Rhodobacteraceae > Sulfitobacter > Sulfitobacter noctilucae. Next base: position 300,768 of record NZ_JASC01000013.1, read on the forward strand.
TTGGCCGGTCTCCCGCTGGACGCACCGCTTGCAGGCGTGACAAGTAAACTCGCAGATATGGGGCAAACGCCATGATGCGCCGCGAATATCATTATGACAGCAGAGTGTTCACCTGCTATGCGGACCGGCCCAAGAACGTCTACGACATGCTTGCCCGCTCGGTGGAAAGCCACCCTGACAGCACCGCTCTTTTGTGTGGCAACGAGCGGCAGACCTACACGCAACTAGACATCAGCGTTCGCGCCGTTGCCGCGGGTCTTGCCGAGCGGGGTGTTGGGCCGGGGGATCGGGTTGCAATGCTCTTGGGCAATGGCATTCCCTTTATCGTCGTTACCTATGCCGCTGCCTATCTGGGTGCTGTCACTGTCCCGCTGAACACCCGCGACCAGAAACCCGGCATCTGCCATGCGCTCGTCAACTCCGAAGCAATGGCCCTGATTGTCGATGCAGAATTTTGCGATCTCGTACCCGATCCGGCGGACACACCGCACCTTACTGCGCAATTTTCGGTTGGTGATGTCGAAGGTTTCGATAGCTACGAGGCACTCCTTGCGACGCCCCCAAATCGCCCTCTCGCCGATACCGAAGAGGACGCAATTGCGACGATCCTCTATACCTCAGGGACCACGGGTGTCCCCAAAGGGGCCACGCTGACTGGCCTTGGTATCGTCCATTCCGCCACCAACTTCATGCGCACCATGTCATTGGGGCCGGATGACATCACCATCGTCGTCGTCCCGATGAACCATGTGACCGGACTGGTCGCGGGCATCCACGCGCTGATCCGCTGCGGCGGGTGCATCGTGATACAGCGGGCCTTCAAGGCTGTCGAATTTCTGGAATGCGCGGCACAACATGGCATGACCTGCTCTTTGATGGTGCCTGCCATGTACAACCTTTGTCTGCACCAGGCGAACCTGGCGGATTATGAACTGTCGGCTTGGCGCATTGGCGGCTATGGCGGTGCGCCCATGCCTGCCGCCACCATCGATAGGCTAGCCAAGGCGCTCCCCGGCTTGGGCCTGATGAACGCCTATGGCGCCACTGAAACCACATCCCCCGCGACCATCATGCACGCTGACCAAACCGCGAGCAGACGCTTGTCCGTGGGTCGCCCCATGCCGGGTGCCGAGATTTGCGTGATGGATGATAATGGCTGCGAAGTCGCCCCAGGCAATAGCGGGGAGCTGTGGATACGCGGCGCGATGGTGGTGCCCGGCTATTGGCGCAACCCGGAAGCCGACGCACGCGAATTCGCGGCGGGCTTCTGGAAATCCGGTGATATCGGCATGATCGACGCCGAAGGCTATGTGCATGTGCTTGACCGCAAAAAGGATCTGGTCAATCGCGGCGGCCACAAGATTTTCACTGCCGAAGTAGAAAGCGTGCTGACAGCCTTGGACGGCGTGATCGAAGCTGCCGTGGTTGCCAAACCTTGCCCCATTCTGGGAGAGCGGGTGCATGCCGTCTTGTCCGTCACACCGGGCAAGATTGACGAGGATAGGCTGAAAGCCCATTGCGCCACACAACTCGCTGACTACCAATGCCCCGAAAGCTACACCCTGCGCGACGTGCTTTTGCCACGTAACGCCAATGGCAAGATCATCAAACGCCAGATCAAGCAGGAGCTTGGCTTTGACACTGCGTAAAGCCAGGCAACTGATACCAAGACAGGATACCCACCCATGAACCCCCATCTGGAACGCCACGGCATTTCGCAACGCGCCCTTGATATTGCGGACAAGGTCGAAACCTTCGTGCGCGAAAAGATCGTCCCTTATGAGGGCGACGCCCGCTGCGGCGCGCATGGACCAAGCGACGACTTAGGCGATGAAATGAAGGCGCTGGCGCGGGATGCGGGCGTGATGACGCCGCATATTCTTGAGGGTGGCGATCACCTGACCCAGCGCGAAACCGCTGCCGTGCTGATCCGATCCGGCCTGTCGCCACTAGGTCCGCTGGCCTGCCACACCTGCGCACCGGATGAAGGCAATATGTTTCTCTTGGGCAAGGTCGCCTCGCCCGAACTCAAAGAACGCTTCCTGCCCCGTATGATCGACGGCAGCATGCGCACGGCGTTTTTCATGACCGAACCCGCGGATGAAGGCGGCGCGGGGTCCGACCCGTCGATGATGCTGACTACCTGCAAGATGGACGGCAATCACTGGGTCATCAACGGGCGCAAGACCTATATCACCGGTGCGGAGGGCGCGGGCATGGGCATCATCATGGCCAAATCCGACGATGGTGCCTGTATGTTTCTCGTCGATCTGCCCGACCCCGCCATCCGGATCGACCGCGTGCTTGATACCATCGACAGTTCCATGCCCGGCGGCCATGCAGTAATCACCATCGACAACCTGCGCGTGCCCGCCGATCAGATGCTTGGGGCCTCTGGCGAAGGGTTCAAATACGCACAAGTCCGCCTTGCGCCTGCGCGGCTGAGCCATTGCATGCGCTGGCTCGGGGCCTGCGTGCGCGCCAACGAGATTGCCGGCGACTACGCCAACCGGCGCATGGCCTTTGGCAAACCGCTGGTCGATCACGAAGGCGTCGGTTTCATGCTGGCCGAGAACCTCATGGACCTCAAACAGGCCGAGCTGATGGTCTATTGGTGCGCCGATGTGCTGGACAGCGGTGCGCAGGGCGGTGCCGAAAGCTCTATGACCAAAGTTGCGGTGTCAGAGGCGCTGATGCGCGTCGCCGACCGTTGTGTGCAGTGCATGGGCGGACAAGGCGTGACGGCAGATACCATCGTGGAACAGGTGTTCCGCGAGATCCGCGCCTTCCGCATTTATGACGGACCCACAGAGGTGCATAAGTGGATCCTCGCGAAAAAGATCAAACGCGACTGGAAAGCGTTGAATGCAGACTGACCCAACACGCAGAAAGACCGTCCGATGAGCACCCCAATTCTTCTTGAGATCACTGACGGCACTGCCCGGATCACGCTGAACCGCCCGGACAAAGGCAATGCACTAGACCAGCCCATGGCCGATGCGCTTTTGGCTGCGGCCATCAAATGCGCCAATGATCCGGCGGTCCGCTGTGTGGTGCTGACCGGGGCAGGCAAGATGTTCAGCGTTGGCGGCGATATCGGTGCGTTCGCGTTGAACAGTGATGGCATCGCGCCGTTTCTGGCGCAATTGGCCGGCACCCTGCATCAGGCGCTCAGCCAGTTTGCCGCGATGCAAAAGCCGCTGATCACACTGGTCAACGGCACCGCTGCGGGCGCGGGGCTCAGTATGGCGATATCCGGCGACGTGGTGCTGGCCGACCCAAATGCGATGTTCACCACGGCCTATCTGGGCATCGGCCTGACACCGGACGGCGGCATGACATGGCTGCTGCCGCGCCTTGTCGGGATGCGCCGCGCACAAGAGATGATTATAACCAACGCCCGTGTCAGCGCCGAGAAGGCCGCCGAGATCGGCCTTGTCACGCGTCTTGCCGCTCCCGGCGCGCTGATGGACGAAGGCGACGTGTTGGCCCGCCAGCTTGCCGATGGTGCGGTGGGTGCCATGGGGCAAGCCCGGCGGTTGCTGCATGACAGCTCAAGCTCCGGTTTCGCCAGCCAGATGGACCGCGAGCTTGCCGCGATCACCGCAGCGGGCAGCGGTCCCGAAGGCCGCGCAGGCATCGAAGCATTTCTGGCCAAACGCAAACCCGATTTTGAAAACGGCGGCTAAAGCCGCATGATGATTATACCAAAGGACACCCCTGCATGAGCCTGCTTTTCCAACCGCTCGACATTGGCGCACTAACCATACCCAACCGTATCGTCATCGCGCCCATGTGCCAGTATTCCGCCATCGACGGGACCGCGCAGGATTGGCATCTGATCCATCTGGGTCATCTGGCGTTGTCGGGCGCAGGCATGATGATTATCGAGGCGACCGCGGTTTCTGCCAAGGGGCGGATCACGCCGGGGTGTCTGGGCCTGTATTCCGACGAGAATGAAGCCGCGTTGGGTCGTGTCATCAACGCCGTTCGCCAGCATTCCAACATGCCCATTACCATCCAGATCGGCCATGCCGGGCGCAAAGGATCAAGCGAAACACCATGGGACGGAGGCGGCCAGATTGCACCGGGTGCCGATCAGGGCTGGAAGGCCGAGGCGCCTTCGGCCCTGCCCCATGGACCCGGCGAGGATGCACCGGATTCATTGGATGCTGCCGGGCTGAAAAGGGTCAAAGACGATTTTGTCGCCACCGCCAAACGCGCCGTCAGACTGGGCTTTGAAGGCATCGAATTGCACATGGCGCATGGCTATCTGCTGCATCAGTTTCTGTCGCCTTTGGCAAACGAACGAAGCGATGATTACGGGGGCAGCCTTGAGAACCGGATGCGGTTCCCGCTGGAGGTATTCGAGGCGATCAAGGCCGCTGTGCCTGATGATCTGCCCGTTTGGGTGCGTGTCTCTGCCACCGATTGGGTGCCGGATGGCTGGGATCTGGACGATACGATTGCCCTGTCGCATCAGCTCAAGGCACGCGGATGTACCGCGATTCACGTCACCACCGGGGGCGTTTCCCCGAAGCAGGAAATTCCGGTCGCCCCCGGGTTTCAGGTGCCTTTCGCCACACAGATCAAGGCGGAGGTTGGCTTGCCCACCATTGCCGTCGGGCTGATCACCGAACCCGAACAGGCCGAGCAAATCTTGCAGGAGGGAGAGGCTGATGCCATCGCTCTGGCCCGTGGTCTGCTTTATAATCCGCGCTGGCCGTGGCAGGCGGCGGCCGCCTTGGGTGATGAGATTGACGCGCCCCCGCAATACTGGCGCTCGCAACCGCGCGAGCATCCCGACTTGTTCAAAGGCTCGAAAGTCGGCTTTCGCTGATCCGATCCTGCAAACACCACACAGACAAGGTGCCGACATGACTGATTTCACATTCAATACCACCCCGTCGATCCGGCAAATCAATGGCGGCGCGGCGCAACTCGGCAGCCTCTTGGCGGGCATGGCTTTCGCCAACACGAGCGCGAGCGTGATGTTCGTCACGGACCCCGGCATTGTCAAACTGGGCCTCTGCGATGCGGCTCTGCAAAACATCAAAGAAAGCGGGTTCAGCGTCACAATCTTCGACGGCGTGGAACCTGACCCAAAGGCCACCACCGTCCTCGGCGCTGTCGAGATTGCTAAGGCCGAGAATATCGCCTGTGTCGTCGGTTTTGGCGGTGGCAGCTCGATGGACGTGGCCAAGGTTGTGGCTCTGCTAGCCCGCTCTGGCCAGCCGATTGACGAGGCCTACGGCGTAGGGCAAGCGACCGGATCGCGCTTGCCGCTGGTGCTGGTCCCGACCACCGCCGGCACCGGATCCGAGGTGACCGCCGTATCGATCCTTACCACCGGCACGGAAGAAAAGAAGGGCATCGTTTCGCCCATAATCCTGCCCGACGTCGCCTTGCTGGACGCGGAACTGACGCTGGGCCTGCCGCCGCATATCACCGCCGCCACCGGCGTCGATGCTATGGTTCACGCGATCGAGGCCTATACTTCGCGCAGCGCCAACAACAATCCGATCTCCAAGATGCTCGCGGTACAGGCGCTGGACCTTCTGGGCGCGAACATCCGCACAGCGGTCAGCGATGGCAGCAATATCGAGGCGCGGCAGAACATGCTGCTGGGGTCAATGCTGGCAGGGCAGGCCTTTGCCAATGCGCCTGTCGCCGCCGTGCACGCGCTGGCCTATCCTGTGGGCAGCCTTTTTCACGTCCCCCACGGTCTCTCTAACGCGCTGGTACTGGCCGAGGTGATGCGCTTTAACGCGCCCGAATGTGCCACGGAATATGCAGCCCTCGCGCCCCATGTCTTTGCCGATATCGACACCGCCCGTGGGGCGCAGGCGATCTGCGCGGAGTTCATCGAACGGCTGGTGGCACTGAACGTCGATCTGGGGCTGGAAAAAGGACTACGGCAGGTCGGCATCAATGAGGCTGACCTTGACCGGCTGTCATCGGATGCGATGAACCAGACCCGTCTGCTGGTGAACAATCCACGGGAAGTGACACTGGCCGATGCGCGACACATCTATGAAGCGTCGATGTAGCGCCTAGACCGACACCGCCGCCAGCAGATCCTCGCGGGTGATCTCTTCTTTGGCGACGTTGCGGATGACATGCCCGCGTTCCAAAACGATGATCCGGTCCGCCAGATCAAAGGCGAAGTCGAAATACTGCTCAACCAGAACGATCGCCATATCGCCCCGGTCACGCAGCAGGCTGATCACTTTGCCGATGTGCTGGATGATATTGGGCTGGATGCCCTCGGTCGGTTCGTCCAGCAGCAGCAACTTGGGTTTGGTAATTAGCGCCCGCGCGATGGCCAGCTGTTGCTGCTGCCCGCCCGACAGATCACCGCCGCGCCGGTGCTCCATTTCCTTAAGCACGGGGAACAGCTCGAAAATATCGTCGGGGATAAAATGCTCGGCCTTGGGCAAACACGCGAATCCGGTTTGCAGGTTCTCGCGTACGGTCAGCAGCGGAAAGATATCGCGCCCCTGCGGAACATAGCCGACACCCATCCGCGCCAGCCGATCCGCAGGCAGCTTGCCACAAGGCGCGCCGTCCAACAGCATCTCACCTCCCGAACGTGGATGCGTGCCGGAAATCGCCCGCAGTAGGCTGGTTTTGCCCACGCCATTGGTGCCCATCACACAGGTCACCTCGCCCAGATTGGCCTCCATCGAAATACCATACAGAATTTGGGAGTTGCCGTAATGCAGATCCAAATTTTCAACACTCAACATGGTTAGCGTCCCAGATAGACGTCGATGACGTCTTGGTTTTTGGTCACATGATCCAGCGATCCCTCGGCCAGCACCGACCCTTCGTGCAGCACCGTCACCTTGCAATTCAGCCGCCGCACGAATTCCATGTCATGTTCCACCACCACCACCGCCCGAGTCTTGGCCGCCTTGACCAGAATTGCCGTTGTCTTCTCGCGCTCCGCCGGGGTCATGCCCGCTGCGGGCTCATCGACCAGCAACAGTTTTGGCTCCTGCGCCAGCAGCATCCCAATCTCAAGCCATTGCTTCTGCCCGTGGCTTAACTCGCCTGACACCCGTTCAAGCGCGTCGTGCAAGCCAATCTCGGTCGCCAGTTCAGCCACTCGCGACAGATCATCTGCGGAAGGTTTGAAAAATAGAACGGCAATCGGGCTGCGGTCTTTGCGCAGCGCCATCAGCAGGTTTTCCTGCACCGTCTGCTCTTCGAACACCGTGGGCTTCTGGAACTTGCGGCCAATACCGGCCTGCGCGATCTTTGCCTCTGACATCCCGACAAGCGACACGCTTTTGTCGCCCCAGATGACATAGCCATCGTCGGGTTTGGTCTTTCCTGTGACAATGTCCATAAATGTCGTTTTGCCCGCGCCGTTCGGACCGATCACTGCGCGCATTTCCGCAGGTCCGATCTGGAAAGACAGGTTGTTGATGGCGCGGAACCCATCGAAACTGACGGTCACGCCAGAGACCTCAAGAAGCGTGCTCATTCGCCTGTCTCCTTGCGGATGCGGCCGACCAGATCGAACAGCCCCCCGATGCCGCGGGGCGCATAAAGCGTGATCAGCACAAAGCTGAGGCCCAGCAGCACCAGCCACCAGTCAACCCAGCGGATCGTATAGAACCCAAGCGGCACATCAGGGGCCTGCCCGCCGGTGAACCAACTCGATACAAGGCTGACGAAAGCGGTCCCGATTACCGCACCATAGAGCCTGCCGCGCCCGCCAATCGCCACCCAGACCGCCAGATAGATTGACGCGATGGGCGCGACCTCAGCCGGGTTGATGATGCCCGCCTGCGGATAATAAAGCGCTCCGGCGATGCCGGAAATGCAGGCGGTTAGGGTGAAGACCGCCAGCTTGTAGGTCTCGACCGAATAGCCCAGAAACCGCACCCGCGCCTCGTTATCGCGGATGCCCCGAATGACCGAGCCGAATTTACCCGACACCACCCATGCCACCAGGAGATACCCGAGGCCCAGCGCCAGCGCCGAAGCCCAGAAGAACCACAGCGACACCACCGATTGCGGTGCGGTAACCCCCGGCAGGTTCTGCAAGCCAGACAATCCGTTGTTGCCACGCAATCCGCTGGCGTTCTGGAACAGGTAAAGCGATAGGCCCAGCGTCATGGCTTGCGTGAGGATCGACAGATACACGCCCGTCACCCGGCTCCGAAACGCCAGCCAGCCAAAGACCAGCGCCAGCACACCCGGCACCAGAATGACCAAGGCCAGTTGCAACACCAGACTGTCCGCGACGGCCCAGATCAACGGAAACTCGCTGCTGCCGACAACGCCGAAAATCTGGTTGCCGATGGCGGCCTGCACTTCTTCTGGCGTGGGTGGCAAAACGCCTTCGGACAATGCGCCTTCGACAATCTGGCGGGTGCGTTCGTACATCAGCCACATGCCGATCATGTAGCCACCCAGCCCGAAGAACGCGAAATGACCCAGCGACAGGATACCCGTATATCCCCAGATCAGGTCCATCGCGATGGCGATCAGACACAGGCACAACGTCTTGCCCAGGGTCTTTACGAAGCTGGTTGAGACGAGGCCAACCCCGAACCCTTCGGATAGGACAGTGACACCCAGCGTGAAGAACGCCAGCAGCGACAGAAAAATCAGCACCGATGGGTTTCGTGCGATGAAAGAGCGGTTCATGGCGTCAATCCCCCGCTGCACGGCCCTTGAGGGCGATGATGCCCCGTGGCCGGAACTGAATGAAGATGATGATAAAGATGATCATATAGGTTTGAGCTGCCAGTGTGTTCGACGGGTTGAGCCACTCGACGCCCTTTTGGAAACCGCCGATCATCGCCGCCCCCGCAAGCGTGCCCCAGATATTGCCCACGCCGCCCACGACCACGGTCATAAAGCTTTGCACGATGTAATCGCTGCCCATCTCCGAGGTGACTTTGGCAAACAGCCCAATTGCCACGCCCGCGATGCCGGCAATGCCCGACCCCAGCCCGAAGGTCAGCATGTTCACGCGGTCCGGATTGATCCCCATGCTGGCAGCCATACGGGGGTTTTGCGTGACGGCGCGGGTCTCAAGTCCCAGCCGGGTGCGCTTCATAATGAAGAGGAAAAGCGCCAGAAAAAGCAAAGCGAGGATGAAAATCGCGATACGGATATAGCTGATTGCGACCACATCATTGATCACCCACGCCCCATCCAGCCAAGCGGGGGCTGTCAGCGGACGGGCTTGTGTGCCGAAGATGTTCTTGGCCAATTGCTGCAAAGCGATGGAGACACCGAAAGTCGCCAGCAATGTTTCAAGCGGACGGTGATAAAGCCAGCGCACCACCAGACGTTCCAGTGCCACACCGGCAGCAAAGGTCACCGCAAAGGCAACGGGCACAGCAATCAGGATCGACGCGGTATGATTGGGCACAAACAGCTGCACCACATAGCCCGTGTAAGCGCCCATCATGATGAATTCACCATGCGCCATGTTGATCACGCCCATCACGCCAAAAGTGACGGCAAGGCCAATCGCTGCGAGGAAATAAATCGACATCAGCGATAGAGCATCGAGGCCCAGATCAACGGCTTGTCCGACGGCGACCCGCCCCTCTGACGCGGCAAGGGCGGCTTCGGCGGCTTCAGTCACTTCCGCAGAAGGTTCATCGTAGACTTGGAAAAAGCGGTAGGCCGCGAGACTGGCCTCAACATCCTTGGGCGTAACCATCGGCGCTGCAAGGCCTTGATCGACCAGAACACCATAGGCCTGATCGCGTGCAGCTTCGGTATTCAGCTGCGCCACCGGAAAGCCGCCAACGCGGCCACCCTCGATGTTGGCCTCAAGGGCGGCATCACGGGCATCTGCGCTGATCTGAACCGGGACGAGGTCTTCCGCGACCAGAAGAGCATATGCGCCTGAGTAGGAGAGCGCGTCACCGCCCGGCGACAATTCTGCGGCGATATTCCCATCCGGCGGTGCACCTGCAGGTGCGGCCACCAGTTTAGTGCTGAGGATCGGGTTCAATGTGGCGCGGAAATCGACGCCCAGATCGCCAGACATGTCGTTGATTGCTGCCACGCGTGCTTCTGCATCATTGTCGTAGGCCATCGTCATCAACCGTTCGAGACGAGTCTTGCGGGCCAGAATGTCGGGGTCGGCTTCATCAGGGATCGCAGCCCGCAGGGGGGCAAGCAAATCGGGGCCGGGATCACGCGCAATCGAATCCAGCGCATCGCGGCGTTTGGTAACGTCGGGATCTGACAGTTGGAACTGCACCAATGCGGTGGCGATCATGGCGCGCACCCCGCTGTTGGGCTTCAGTTGCTTCAGATCGGTTGAGGGCGCCGTTCCCACCTCGGCACCATCTTCGAAATCGCGCAGAGTATAGCTGCCATCATCATTCTTTGTTGCGGTGAAAAACAGCCCGTCCGCCTTGCGCTGCCATATCTCCTTGGCCTGCCAAAGCTCCAGCACGGTTTGCATCTGCGGCAAACCGCTGTCGACCAATGCATCAATCGCCGGACCAATCGTCCGCCGCGAGCTTTTTTCGATCAGTTCGCGCTGGCTTTGCAGAACGTCCTGAACGGTCAGCGGTTGCGCCGAAACCACATGGGACATCATCAGCAGGGCGAGCACTGCAAACAGCAGGTTTTTCATCAGGTCTTTCCGGAAATACTTTGAGAACAGGCGGGCGCCGAAATTCGCGCCCGCCCGGATCTTGCGATCAGTAGTTAGACAAAGTCTGCACGCAGGTCTTCGTCTCGGTGTTGTACATACCGCAATCAAGGTCTTTCCAATCGGAGGTCAGCTTGGCTGATTCCGGCAGGTAATCTGTCCACGCATCGCCTGGCACTTCTTCGGTCTGGCTGATGATGTCGAACTGACCCTCGGCTGTGATTTCGCCAATCAAGACAGGCTTGGCCAAGTGGTGGTTCGGCAACATCACTGCTGTGCCGCCGGTCAGGTTTGGAAACTCCTGACCATACATCGCTGTGCGGACAGCATCCACATCGGTGGTTTCTGCGGCTTCGACCGCGTTCACCCACATGTTGAAGCCGATGTAATGCGCTTCCATCGGGTCGTTTGTCACACGCTCTTCACCCATGCGCTCTTTCCACGCCGCGATCCATTCGGTGTTCGCAGGCGTGTCGGCAGATTGAAAATAGTTCCACGCCGCCAGGTGACCGACAAGGTTGCTGGTATCCAAACCAGAAAGTTCTTCCTCGCCCACAGAAAAGGCAACCACGGGGATGTCATCCGCAGAAATACCAGCCGCCGACAGCTCCTTGTAGAACCCGATGTTGGCGTCACCATTGATGGTCGAGATCACGCCGACCTTTTTGCCATCTGCGCCCAGCGCCACCACGTCGGCAACAATCTTGGACCAGTCGGAATGACCGAAGGGCGTATAGTTCACAAAGATATCGCTGTCAGGAATGTCCTTGGATTGCAGATAGGCTTCGAGAATGTTGTTCGTCGTGCGCGGATAGACGTAATCGGTGCCCAGCAGCGCGAATTTTTCGATGCCCAGCTCTTCGAGAAAGTAATCCGTGGCCGGGATCGCCTGCTGGTTCGGCGCAGCGCCAGTGTAGAACACGTTCTTCGAGCTTTCCTCGCCCTCGTACTGCACGGGGTAGAACAGCAGGCCGTTCAGCTCTTCGATCACGGGCAGGACGGACTTGCGGCTTACGCTTGTCCAGTTGCCAAAGATTACGTCGACCTCGTGCACCGTCAGCAATTCGCGGGCTTTTTCCGCAAACAGCGGCCAATCGGATGCCGGGTCCACGACAACAGCCTCAAGCTGGCACCCCAGCACACCCCCGTCGGCGTTCTGCTGGTCGATCAGCGTGAGCATCGTGTCCTTCAATGTGGTTTCAGAAATGGCCATCGTGCCAGACAGGGAATGCAGCACACCGACCTTGATCGGGCAATCAGCAGCCATCGCCGGCGCGGCGACGCTTATTGTCAGGGCAGTAACAAGAGCAGATGTTGTTTTCATGTGATAACTCCTCGCAGAGAGCGCCGAAGCACCTTGTCCCGACCGGACGGCAGCACTAGCTACTCTCTGCAACTTATTGTTGCGATCCGTGTGGCGGCTGGGCTGAGGTCCAATTCATCCGGTCGTCACACACCCCCAGTTTCAGCGCCGATTCGACGCGCGGAGATGGGGCATCGTCCCCAGTTCGCCGCACTGCGGCAATTGAGATGGGTGTCAGTTCCAACGATAACGCCCGACTGCCTATTTTTTAGGCACTTCAGGGGTAAACTGCACCGCGAATGGGCAGCAACAGCACGCAGCTGTCCCTCATCGCCCGTTTTCTAAGAGGGAGACGACTAAAAGGGAGGCTGTTATTGATGCCGACAGCCATGCCTGATCCCGAGCAGCGCGGCGCTAATTCCGCGCATCCGGGGCATCGCGCGCCGGTCTATACCGCTTTCCGGTTGCGGGTCGGAAACACCGGCCACACAATGATGGCGATGATTGCTGATCTTCCTCTTCTCGTTTTTACCGACATCGACGGTACGCTGATCGACCATGACACTTACCGTTGGGACGCGGCGGCCCCCGCTTTGCGCAAACTGCGCGACATAGGCGCTGGGGTGGTCCTTGCAAGCAGCAAAACCGCAGCAGAGATTGTAGAGTTGCGCGACGCGCTCGACCTCACCCGATGGCCTGCGATCGTGGAGAACGGCGGCGGTGTCTTGGCCGCAGGTGCGCAGACAACAGATGACACAGCGCGCTACGCAGAACTGAGGGCAATCCTGGCCAAAACGCCCCCAGCTTTGCGGACGCACTACCGGGGCTTTGGGGATATGGATGTCAGCCAGATCGCAGCGGTTACAGGTCTATCGCACGAAGCAGCAGCACTCGCCGCACACCGCGACTATTCCGAGCCGGGATTATGGTCGGGCACAGATACGCAGCGGGACCACTTCCTTGATTTCCTGGCAAGCCACAGCATTTCAGCACGGGAGGGCGGCAGATTTCTTACGCTGTCCTTCGGAGGGACAAAGGCAGACCGGATGATCGAGATCACATCGCAGTATCAAGCGAAGCATACGGTCGCCCTAGGCGATGCGCCCAACGATATAGAAATGCTGGAGGCTGCCGATTTTGGTATCGTGGTTGCAAACCCGCACAGCGCGACTTTGCCCCCGCTTTCCGGCGAAGACAGCGGCAAGATCATTCGCACAACGGCCAGGGGGCCGGACGGCTGGAACATCGCAATGCTCGATCTGATCGCGCGACTGGAACTGAAAGAAGGACGGACACTTCATGGCTGATTTCCATCAGAACGGACATATCGCAACGCTGCACAATCTGCGCACCCGCTCGCTGGATGAAATGACCTACGAGCTTCAGACCTTTGCCCAAACCCGCAAAATGTCGTTGATCCTCCCCTGTCTTTATTCAGAACTCGAAACCCCCGCGATGCCCAAGATCGTCGCGGAACTGTCCAAGGTCAGCTATCTACACCGCATCATCATCGGACTGGACCGCGCAAATGAAGCGCAATATCGCCATGCCAAGGCATTCTTTCGTGATCTTGGTCAGGATCATATCGTCATCTGGAACGACAGCCCGCGCATGTTGGCTCTGGGCCAGCAACTGAACGAGATGGGCCTCGCTCCGTCCGAGCCGGGCAAGGGCAAGAACGTCTGGACCGCGATGGGTTATCTGATGGCCTGTCAGGACAGCGCCGTCATGGCGATCCATGATTGTGACATCGTCACCTATACAAACGAATTGCTGGCGCGGTTGATCTATCCCGTGGCGAACCCGAACTTCAGCTACCAACTCGCTAAAGGGTACTATGCCCGCATCGGTCAGGACAAACTGAACGGACGGGTCACGCGCCTGTTGGTCAGCCCTTTACTGATAGCGCTGAAACGTGTGGTCGGCGACCGCGATTATATCGACTACCTGCGCAGCTTTCGCTATCCGCTGTCGGGTGAGTTCGCGATGCGCACGGCCATGCTGCCCGACTTGCGGGTGCCCTCCGACTGGGGACTGGAGATTGGCGTGCTGTCAGAGGCATGGCGCAATCTGGCACCTAAGGCTGTCTGTCAGGTAGAGATCGCAGATGCATACGATCACAAGCATCAGGATCTGAGCGAAGAAGACGCAAACGCGGGCCTCAGCCGCATGTCCACCGACATCTGCAAAGCGGTGTTCCGCAAATTGGCTGCCGAAGGGGTGGTCTTTACCCCGAACGTATTCCGCACGCTCAAGGCGACATACTACCGGGGCGCGCTGGACCTGCTGGAAGCCTATTACAACGATGCTCAGATGAACGGCCTGCACATCGACCGCCACCAAGAAGAACGCGCAATCGAGTTGTTTGCCGAGAACCTGATGCGCGCGGGTCAGTCGTTTCTGGATAACCCGAACGAGACACCCTTCATTCCCACCTGGAACCGCGTGCATTCGGCCGACCCGTCGTTCCTGTCTGATCTACATGCAGCGGCAGCAGCAGACGAGGCAGAGTTCAGCTAGGTCCAATTCGTGATCCATGCACATTGGTAGGGGGCCAGAGTGATGCCATCCGGGTCCGCCACCACTGTCTCCCCGCTTAGCAGGTCCACCCATTTCACATCTTCGATCAGATTCAAATCGGCATCAGGCACCGTTACTGTATCCCCGCTGACATTATGCAGGGCAAAGATGCTTTGCCTGCGGTCAAGGCTTTGCCGCCAGACGCCCAAAATGCGCTCATCGCTTAGCCGCAGGGTGAACTGTGTGGCATTGGGGTGAAAGGCCTTCTGGTTTTGCCGGATGTGCAGCCGCGCTGACAGATCCTCCAACACACGCGCTTGCGGTGTATCCGGGTCATCCAGCAAATCACGCAACGTCGGGTAATCCCAGCGATGGCGGTTGATCGCCCGGTTCATACCACGGTGCGCAACCTGTTCGTGATCATTGGGCGTCGCCAACAGCGCATGAATGTAGAAGGCGGGAATACCTTCCAGTGACATCACGATGGTCTGCGAACAGATGAACCGCGCATGGTGGTGGTTGTCCGGCCCGTCAAAGGTCCGCTCCATAGCGTCATAGAAGGTTGTGTTCAGCTCATAGGCGCTTTCCCCGCCACCCGGCAGCGTCCGCATGGACACAAGCCCGCCGTCCGCCTTGACCGTTTCGATAACGCGGTCGACCTCTTCGGGAGGCAGCAACCCCTCAACAGGGCGCATCCCGATGCCGTCGTGGCTGGCGGTGAAATTCAGATAGGTACACCCCATCGGCGCGGGTGGCATGGCACGTTGCCAACGGCGCAAATGCTCCGCACTGCCTGAAAGCATCGCATGCAGGATCAGCGGCGGCAGCGGGAAGTTATAGATCGCATGCGCCTCGCGCCCCTCCCCGAAGTAGCTGAGGTTTTCCGCTTTGGGGACATTGGTCTCGGTCAGCAAGACGATCTTTTCGGACGCGTGATCGCACAACAGGCGCATCAAACGGATCACTGCGTGGGTCTGGGGCAAATGAATGCTGTTGGTGCCGATCACCTTCCACAAGAATGCCACGGCATCGAGCCGGATGATCCCTACGCCATTGTCCACATGCAGGCGGATGATGCGCAGGAATTCGAGCAACACCTCGGGGTTGCGGAAATCCAGATCAATCTGGTCGTGGCTGAAGGTACACCAGACGTGGCGCGTGCCGTTCACTGTCTCTACTTCGCGCAACAATGGCGTGGTGCGCGGGCGTACGACGGCGCTTAGGTCATCTTCGGGTGAGGCTTCGAAAAAGAACCGGTCATAGGGTTCATGCCCCTGGAGGTAGGCATTGAACCAATTGCCCTGACTGGACACATGGTTCAGCACCAGATCAGACATCAGCCGGAACGAACCGGCAATCCGCTGGATGTCGGGCCAATCACCCAACTGAGGATTGACTGCGCGAAAGTCGGACACGGCGAACCCGTCATCGGATGTATAGGGAAAGAACGGCAGGATATGCACCGCATTCATCGTTCCCTTCAGGTATCGCAGCAAAAAATCGTAAAGCAGATCGAGGGGCTTGTGCACCCCGTCCACGATCGAATTGCCGTATGTAATGAGCAGCGCATCCTGTTCGGACCACAGTGAATTGCTAGGCACGCGCGCCCTTTTGCGCCGCGTTGTGCCCTCGGGCCAGAAGGCATCAATTACCATACTTGACAGAATGTCGGCATCCAGATCGGGATAGATCTGCTGCAATAACCGCGCGATACGGATGCTGAGAGAAGCGGTGTTTTCTTTCATTCCGGGCGACGGCGTCCTGTTGCTTTGGCACCAGCACAAGCGGGCCAGAAAGTTTCTGCATATGCAGCATAGCGCCAGCGTGGAATTCCGTCGACCTGTTTGACAGGTAAGTGATGTTGCCGTCGTTCGGATTGTCTCTTTTGGTCGCAGGGTGAATGCAGTACGCCCACCGCATGACCAAATTTGAAACCATTATCTTCGATCTCGACGGCACCCTGATCCACAGCGCGCCTGACATGCATGCCGCCGTGAACACCGCATTGTCCGAGATTGGCAGGGCACCTTTGGATCTGCCCACCATTACCTCCTTTGTCGGCAACGGCGTTGAGAACCTTGTCGCCAAGAGTGTCGCCGCCACAGGCGACACCGATGAAGACACGATGCACAAAGTACTGAAGCGCGTTCGCGGCATCTATGATGCAGATCCCTGTAGCCGAACAACGATTTATCCGGGCGTGGAAGAACGCCTTGCCGAACTGCAAGCGCTGAATATTCCTCTTGGGATTTGCACCAACAAACCGAACGGCCCGGCGCAAAGCATTTGCGGTGCATTGAAACTCGAACCGTACTTCGACGTGATCGCAGGGGCCGAGGATGGTATGGCAAAAAAACCGGATCCAGCGCCCCTTTTTGACGTCATCAAGCGAATGGGAGGGACACCGGCGTCTACTCTCTATGTCGGCGACAGCACGGTTGATCAGCAGACTGCACAGAATGCCGACGTAGCTTTCGCCTTGTTTACAGGCGGTTATCTGAACGCCCCTCTCGCAGGAACACCACCGCTGTTTACCTTCGATGACTGGAAAACGGAGTGGCCTGTTTAATTCAGTTCGCGCGGCCAGAAAAACTTTGTGCCTGGTTGGTTTAGCGACTAACTTCGCGGCAGGGAGGAACCTTACATGAAACTTATGACAACACTTCTGTCCGGTGCAGCACTTAGCGTCGCGATGGGCCTGACCACATCCGCATCCGCACAGGACTGCCCTCATGGCGATCTCGACGCGCGTTTCTGCGATGTTGACGGCGATTTGATTGCGGATACGCCGACAGATGCGGCTGACCAGCTTGACCCGGACACGCTGATTTTTGCCTACACACCCGTCGAAGATCCCGCGGTCTACAAAGAAGCTTGGTCCGATTTCCTGACCCATCTCGAAGAGGAAACCGGCAAGGATGTTGTGTTCTTCCCCGTCCAGAGCAACGCTGCACAGATCGAAGCGATGCGCTCGGGCCGGTTGCATATTGCCGGCTTCAACACCGGGTCCAACCCGCTGGCCGTGAACTGTGCAGGCTTCCACCCCTTCACGATCATGGCGTCCAAAGATGGCAATTTCGGCTATGAGATGGAGATCATCACCTATCCCGGCTCCGGCATCGAAAAGGTCGAAGATATCAAAGGCAAATCACTTGCCTTCACCTCGCCTACATCGAACTCCGGGTTCAAGGCCCCATCGGCGATCCTGAAATCCGAATTCGGTCTGGAAGCAGAGCGTGACTTTGAACCGACATTCTCGGGCAAGCACGACAATTCGATCCTGGGTGTCGCCAACAAGGACTACCCCGCTGCCTCTATCGCAAACTCGGTCAAGGCACGGATGATCAGCCGCGATGTGATCAGCGAAGATGACGTCAAGGTGATCTATAAATCACAGACATTCCCGACCACCGGCTTTGGCACGGTCTATAACCTCAAGCCTGAGCTGAAAGACAAGATTCGCAACGCGTTCTTCAACTTTGAATGGGAAGGCACATCGCTTCAGGCAGAGTTCGAAAAATCGAACGAGGGCCAGTTCCTTGAGATGACCTACAAGGAATTCTGGGACGTCATTCGCAAGATTGATTCAGCCAACGGCGTCAGCTACGCCTGCGAATAATAGATAATCACGGTGATTGACCGGGCGGGCCATGCAGCCCGCCCGGTTTCATATTCAGGGGGGGGTGCTTTCATGTTGCGACTTGAGAAGCTGGTAAAGACTTACAAAACCGGGGATCAGGCGCTGAAAGCTGTCGATCTGGATATTCCCGAAGGGCAGGTTCTGGCGTTGATCGGGCCGTCTGGGGCGGGCAAATCTACATTAATCCGCTGCATCAACCGCCTGGTGGAACCGACCACCGGCAAGGTTTGGCTCGACGGGACCGAATTGACCGGTCTGTCCTCTTCCGGCCTGCGCCGCGAACGGCGCCGCATGGGCATGATATTTCAGGAATATGCGCTGGTTGAACGCCTCTCGGTCATGGAAAATGTGCTGTCGGGTCGTCTTGGTTATGTCGGGTTCTGGCGCAGCTTTCTACGGCGTTACCCACAGTCTGACGTCGACGAAGCCTTCCGCTTGCTCGACCGCGTGGGCCTTGCCCATATGGCGGATAAGCGCGCGGATGAGCTGTCTGGCGGACAGCGCCAGCGCGTGGGCATTTGCCGCGCGCTGATCCAGAACCCTGCAGTTCTATTGGTCGACGAACCCACCGCCTCGCTTGATCCAAAAACATCACGCCAAATCATGCGCCTGATCTGCGAGCTGTGTCGCGAACGCGGGTTGGCCGCGATCATCAACATCCACGATGTGGCGCTTGCCCAGATGTTCGTGCAGCGGGTGATCGGCCTGCGTTTTGGTGCGGTCGAATTTGACGGCCCGCCCGAAGGGCTGACACCCGAGGTGCTGACCACGATCTACGGCGAAGAAGACTGGGAGGCGACAATTGCCCCCGTCGACGAAGACGAAGAAACCGCAGTCGAGGCCGCAGAATGAGCGCCCCAAGTACCGCAGCGCCTCTGCCCATCGGCCAACCCTGGCGCAAACCACCTTTCATCAAGCGGCCCTGGCTGCGCTGGACATTGATCATCGGCTTTATCGCCTATCTGATCGCTGCCTTCCTTACCATCGATGTGAACTGGTCACGCGTCTATGACGGACTGGAGCGCGGCAAGCAATTTGTGCTGGCGTTTACCAGCCCCGACTTCACCTCACGCTCCGGCGACATCTGGGAAGGTATGATCGAAAGCATTGTGATGACCGTCGCCGCGTCAGTGGTCGGTATCGCCATTTCAATCCCCATCGCACTGGGGGCTGCACGCAACGTAGCACCCTTGCCCATCTATCTGATCTGCCGCAGCATCATCGCCGTCAGCCGCGCCTTGCAGGAGATCATCGTCGCGATCCTGCTGGTTGCCATCTTCGGTTTTGGCCCATTGGCCGGGTTCCTTACGCTCAGCTTTGCCACCATCGGATTTCTGTCGAAACTTCTGGCCGAAGATATCGAAAGCATGGATCGCGTGCAGGCCGAAGCGATCAAGGCATCGGGAGCCAAGTGGACGCAATGGATTAACTACGGCGTGCAACCGCAGGTGATGCCCCGCCTGATCGGGCTCAGCATCTACCGCGTCGACATCAATTTCCGCGAAAGCGCCATTCTGGGGCTGGTCGGAGCGGGCGGCATCGGTGCCACGCTGAACACCGCGTTTGACCGCTATGAATACGACACCGCAGCGGCCATCCTGATTTCAATCATCGTGATCGTCATGGCACTGGAATACCTGTCCGGTGTCATCCGCGCGAGGGTTCAATAATGCCAGTGCGCGAGAACGGGAGCCTGAAGGTGTGGCAACGCCGCTCGGGACGTGAAAGCCTGTTTCACTGGCTGATCTGGCTGGTGGGCATCGCCATCTTTGCCTATTGCTGGCAACAGATTTCAAACGCAACGACATGGTTCTTTGTCTGGGATGCACCGCGCATTTCCCAGGATATCTGGACCCGTGCAACCCCGCCGCGCTGGGAATATATCAGCCAGTTGGGCAAACCCATATGGGACACGCTGAACATCGCGACACTGGGCACGATCATCTCGCTTTTTCTGGCCGTTCCGGTCGCCTTTCTTGCCGCCCGCAACACCACACCTTCCGCCTTGTTCATTCGCCCGATTGCGCTGCTGATCATCGTCTCGACACGCTCCATCAACTCCCTGATCTGGGCGCTCTTGCTCATTGCGATCATCGGGCCGGGTGTCTTTGCCGGAGTGGTGGCCATCGCTATCCGGTCCATCGGGTTCTGCGCCAAGCTGTTGTATGAGGCGATCGAGGAGATCGACGCCACTCAGGTCGAAGCCATCACCGCGACCGGCGCATCCCGTTGGCAGGTCATGGCCTACGGCATCGTCCCCCAGATCATGCCGGCCTTTGCGGGCATTGCCGTCTTCCGCTGGGACATCAACATCCGCGAATCGACCGTACTGGGCCTTGTTGGCGCGGGCGGTATCGGCCTTCAGCTGTCATCGTCGCTGAACGTGCTGGCATGGCCGCAGGTGTCGTTGATCCTGCTGGTCATCCTTGCGGCTGTTGTGATCTCCGAATGGGTGTCGGCCAAGGTGCGGGCAGCAATCATTTGAACCGGACCGAAGCATTTGCGGCCTATGAGGCTGTCCGGCATCGGCTGCCGCCGGTCCGGTCCGCCGGCCTTGGCCAACAGGTCGCAACGCTGGATGCTCTGACGGATGAGATCGATGTGTTCTTGCTGGACGCATTTGGCGTGCTGAACATCGGCGAAACCGCCATTGCCGGCGTGCCTGAACGCGTCGCGGGGTTGCAAAAGGCGGGCAAACGGGTGCTCGTCGTGTCGAACGCTGCCGGGTTTCCCCATGCCAAGTTGATCGAGAAATACGCAAAGCTGGGGTACGAATTTGACCCCGACGATGTGATTACCAGCCGCAAAGCCGTGCTGGCCGCCGTGCAGCAGGAGCCTGAACGCCACTGGGGACTGATGGCAACCGAGAGCTTGGGCCGCGCCGATCTAGACGGGATCGACCTGACGTATCTGGCCGAGGACGCCCGAGCCTATGACGCTGCGGAGGCCTTCTTGTTGCTTGGCAGTGCGGTCTGGACAGAAGAACGGCAAAGCCTGCTTTGCGCATCTTTGGAACGTGATTCGCGGCCTGTCTATGTCGGGAACCCCGACATCGTAGCCCCCCGCGAGACCGGGTTTTCCTCTGAGCCGGGCAGCTTTGCCCACCGGATTGCGGATCAGACAGGCGTTGCCCCACAGTTCTTTGGCAAACCTTTCCAGAACATATTCGATCTGGCCCTCGCCCGCATTGACGCTCCTGATCCTTCTCGGATTGTGATGGTGGGCGACAGCCTGCATACCGATATTCTGGGCGGCCAAACCGCCGGGGTGAAAACCGCTCTGATCTCGGGTTACGGATTCTTCGGGGGCAGCGACGTGGCCGGACCTATCGCTGCGAGTGGTATCACCCCTGACTATATCGTGGCGCGGCCCTAGCAGGCCAAGCGGCCGGTGTGATCCAGTTTACATACGGCTCCCGTTCCGCAGGGTACCAAAGCTCAGATGCCGAGATGATGCGGCAGAGCTGGGCAAAGCGTTTCGAGAAAACTCTTGGCGCGACTCAATCTCTCGGCATAGCCTTTGGTAAGGGCCCGTTTTGATGGCCTTGTGCGACAGTATTTAATCTATTCAATTCCTTGGGCTAATGCCCATCTTTGTGGAAAATTGCTCATGTCCGAATATCAGGTCGAGGGGCCGGAACTTAAAAAACTTATCACGCTGGCCAAGCGCAAACCGCTGGCCTTTGCGTTCAATCCTGCCAAGAACGACGAAGATCATTACTTCGGTATGGACCGCAAAAAACCTGCCGATCTGCTGGGTCGTGACGCAAAAAAGAACGGAGAGGGCAGCAAGGTTGCCTTTGGCATGGCCACGGTCGAAGGCAAGCAGATGACCCTGACCTGCGAACAGGTGGTTCCGGGCATCGCCAAAAAACTGAAGCGTTATCTCAAGACGCAAAAGCTGACGATGAACATCGAGGTTCTGGACGCTAACGGCGCGGTGGTCGATTCCGATATCACCGACATTCCGGATGATCCCGATGAAGAGATTACTGACGGGGAAGACATCCCACCCGCCTTTGACCAGAAGGATCTGATTGCGCGGTTGAACCTTTGCAAACCCAAGGTGCAAGCGGCGCCGGAAAACCTGATCAAGCCACTGAGTAAATTGTTCACAGACACCGCCGGTTTGATCAAAGCGGGCGACGGTGCGGGCGCTGAGGCGAACCTGCAAAAGCTTGAAGCCGCTTTGGCCAAGATCGCAGCGGCAGCTGAAGGGGCACCAGCCACACCGCAACTTGATGCCAAGGCGATACAGGCTGAACTGGTCGCCGTCGGTGGCCGCGTCAAAGCGCTGCCACCCGAACAAGCGGCCAGGCTCGCCAAACCGATGAAACAGGCGGTCGATTTTTTCAAAGCCGGTGATCTGCCCAAGACTCAAGCCGCGACCGCAAAAATCTCCGCCGTCTGTGACACGTTGGAAGCGGCAGCACCGCCCAAAGCGGACGGACCCGCCGATCTAGCCAAGCGCGCCAAGACGCTGCGCGACCAGATCGCAGCTTTGCCGGACCCCGCCCAAAGCAAGGCGCTGATGGCCGAATTTGCCAAGGGCGTCGGACAGATCAAGGCGGGTGACCTGAATGCCGCCACTGCGACCTTTGACCGGGTCGAAGCAGAGGTTGCCGCTGCACCTGCCGAAACAAGCGATAACGCGGAGCAGGAATGGGCAGCGCTCTGGTCCAGTCTGGAGCCCCGCGTCACTGCAGAGATCAAACAAGATGGGCCGTTGTCATCAACACTGAGCGCCAGAAAAATGGCTGCGGAGGAGGCGGTCATTGCGCGCGACTTCGCAAAAGCCCTCAACATCGGCAAACGTCTTGAAGCGATGTTGGATGAAGCAGCGGAAGCCCGGGTTGGTGCGGATGAAGCCAAGAAACAGCGCGTTAACGCAATCGACTTTTCTAAAGCACGTATCACATGGCGCGACACCAAGGCCGCGTTACAGGCCGAGATGAAGACGCTTGCCGATACGATCATCGCAGACCTTAAAGGTGGTGATGTCGAAGGGATCGAAAGCGCCGCGCAAGAGCTTGCAAGCTATCTCGACCCGATCACCGACACGCTCGAGACCGCGCTGAACAAACTGGCCGAAGCCACGGACCCCGCTGATATCGCCACCCGAAAGCAAAGCTGCATCGCCATCATCAACGATCTGGAAACCCAGCTGGAACAAGGCATTTTTGCCGAGATCGACGATAACAACGGCTTTGCCAGTGTCAGCGTGCAGAAAAAAGCGTTGTCCGCCCTGGATGCAGTCGCAGCAGAAATCAACAAGACACCCGAGGCCGCCTGATGCCCGCATCAGCGCAGCCCATAGATAAATTCGTAACCTGACAAGCCGCAGCATTTTTGCGTGCTGCCGCCACAGATATTTTAACGATTTTTTTCTTTCAGGCCTTCGGGCCCCCATAATTTACTTTGCGGAGCAATGCTGTGCCCAAGAATTTTGCCGATCTGACATCAACACAACAGAAGTTCCTCAAGAAATACCTGCGCAGCGGCGGGGTGTTCAAGGATACCCGCGAGAAGAACGAGGCGTTCAACTCTGATTTCGACGCCGCCGTCAGCCCGCTGTTCAAACAGATCAACCGGATCGAACAGACCATCACACAGATGGCTGCGACCGATGAAACCTTTTCGGAAGAGATCAACCGCACCCGTTTAACCGGGCATCAGGAGGCCCTGAATCAGCGCATCAAAGACAGTGCCAAGATGCTGAAACAGCGCGAAATTCCTGATTTCGCTGATATCGCGACAAACCTGCAATCGCTGGAAGACATGCTGGCACGACGCCAGCAGCAAGGCGTTGATCGCCGGGACGCAGCGGCAGAACTTCAGGGCGAAAAGGAAGCCCACGCTGAAGAGGTGCTGCTTGCCTTGGAAGATCACGGTGTCGTTGCGGCGCGTGTGTTTGCCGAAGCCCGCGCCCTCAAATTGTTGCCGGACGATGTGCGTGCCCGCGAAGCGGCGATTGCCATCTACGAAACAACGCTGCTGGCGGCGCGGACCGACATCAGCGGATTGGTGGACAGTCAAGCCGCCGATCCGGGCGTCAAGCCAAACGACTTTGAAGCCAATTGCGCGACCGTCACAGCCGCGTTCGAGCAGGCTGCCAATGTGCAAATCACGGTCATTGAAGATATCATCGGCAAACCTGCGCCCACGCTGGACGACATTCAGGCGCAGTTGAGCGAAAAGTATGGCGAAACCGATACCGTCAAGGTTGAAGCAGCCCGTATGGCAGGCATCGCCGCAGAAGCCCAAAAAGTCGAAGCCGCACTGGTCGCCAAAAATGCAGAGCTTGATGCCCTTGCGGCAAAGATGGCCACCGCATCCCCCGCCGAGCAAAAGAGGATGCGTGGGGAAAAGGCAGCGCTTTTGGCGTTGATAAATCAAATCAGCATGCGCGACGCTCAATTGACCGCATTTCAGGAGGCCCAGCCAGAGAGGGAGCGGGTCTTGCTGCTTGTCGCTGGTGAGGCCGAGGAAGCCGAAAAACGCGCTCAGGCTCTTGCGGATGGCGAGGCCGCGGACTGGCTTGACGTTCATCTGGCACATTTGCTGGAAGGCGCGGTCTATGGGCACCGCACTGATTACGACGCCCCCTCCGAGCTGTTCTCGTTGAGCGAGATCACAGAGAAAATCGACGCCACCCGTGTGATGTTGGTGGCAGCGTCAGAACGCGATGTCATCATCCCGCGTCTCACCGCAGATGAACCCCGGATGAAAGAATTATCCGCATCTGAACTGACAACGTTGGAAAAGATGCTCGACGAAGCGATGAATTTTGCCAACGCTGGCCGTACCGACCTCGCCTTTGCGCTGCACGAAGAAGTGCGGATTTTGCGACAGAAATTTACCAGCGCGCGCAACATACTAAAATTGCCTGCTCCTGCGCCTCCACCTCCCTCTCCGGCGCAAAAGCTGCTGGATCAGCTGACGGTCATCCTTGGCGAATTGGGCGACCTTTGGGGCCAGGGCGTTGATGATGCGCAAACCATCATCACCGATGCCAAGACGCTTGTTGCGGCGGTTCAGGCTTCGGAAAAGACGCATGCTTTCGTGGATACACCGGAGCTGCACGCAGCAGAGGTCGACACACTACGCCGGAGAATGGAAGCCTTGGACCCGCCTCCGGCAGAGACAGCCGCCTTGGCAGAAGCCAAGACAAAAGCGAACGAGAACGCGGCACGGGTCGACGAGTGGCTCGACGTGTTCATGAAAACCAAGAAAATCACCGACAGCGACATCATTGAAGAACCCGGCAAGACTTACTCCAAATCAGAACGGAAAAAGCTGATCCGGCGCGACGAAATTCTCACTGTTAGCGATGGGAATGGCGGGTTTGAAAAGCACCGTCTTGTGATGGAGCGCAAGGGCAAAGGCGGGGAGGATCACGCACAACATACCGGGAAGACTGCGAAAAAGATCCCTATGGAAGTGCTCCAAGCACTGCATACCCGAAGCGAAACTTTGCGCATGATGGCTGAATCCGGCACCCCCGGCAGTGAAGAGGCGATTGCCCGCTACAGCACAGAAACAGAAGAGCTGATGGAGGAAATCGGCAATCAAGGTTTGACGCTCTTCCCCGAGATCGCAGCCATCCTGAAGGACTGTGACAAGATCATCGAAAAAGGCACAATGGCTGAATTTCTGCCGGACAATCTTGGCGAGGCAAAGAACCGCTATCAAGCGTTCAAGGACAGTTATTTGTCCGAACGTCCCAGCGTGGCCAAAACCAAGGCTCAAGCCTTCAAGGTCGAGATTGACGCGCTGGAAGTGGCCGCCGAAGCGGTCAGGACAGAGTATAATACGCAGCGCACCGTCTATGGTAAGATCATCAAAGATTTGAAGGGTGCCAAGGGCAAATCGCCCGATGCAATTGCGGTCGGCAGGCTGATGGAGGAGATGCTGCAAAGCGATCCTGATACGCTCTTTGCAGGCTCGTCCGATGGTGCCGACGACGCCACCAATAAGAAATTGGTACGGGCGCGCAAACAGTTTGCAGCACTCAAGGAATTCTACACCGCCAACGCGAAAATCTTTTCCAGCAGAGAGATGACTGGCCCGTGGCTTAACAAGACCGAAACAGCCTACAAAAAGCTGTCCTCGAAAGTCGGGACAAACGTAAATGATGCCAAGGATGAGCTCGCCGCCATCAAAGCGGAGATGCTGGCATTCTATACCAAGATGAAGAATATCAAGACGGCCACTGGTTCTGACCTTGCGGACAAATTGATAGAGCTTTTCGAAACACTGAAAGAAAGCGCGGTGACCGCCTACAACGACCATGAGGCACGCCGGCTTTATCTGGTAAAGAACAGAGAGCTGAAGGACGCGATCAAAGAACAGCAAAGACTGGTTGGCAAGAAAGGCAAGAACGCGATTGCACAACAACTGGCGTCAGACCTTGATGCACTGGCGACCCGTCGCAAGGGAACCAAGTCCAAATCAGATGCCGACGAAGACTACAGTTCCGCTATGCGTGATTTCGAAGAGATCGAGCGCGAATTGGAGACGCTGACCGAGAAGGTTACAGAAGCTGCGAGCGGGAAGCGGGTGAAGCCCAAGAACATCAAGATTACCGACAAGCTGCCGGTGCTTGAGAATTTCCTTGAACGGATGAAAACCACCGCAACCGGGCTGGCAGAAACGACGATCCGGCCCAAGCTGGATACAGATGATGCGAAAACGGAATACAATCCGAAGATCGACATCATCAAGGCTGATCTGGCGCGCGTTTCTTCGGTTTACGATGTGGGTCCATTGAAAAGACTGGCAACAGACATCGACGCCGACAACGCCTCTGAAACGCCGGACAAGCAAAAGCGCGTCACCTGGCGCGAGGCAGCACTTAGCGAGGTGCGCAAGCTGCGCACTGCGCTTGAGATGGACCCCGCAACGCAGATCTACGCCAAGAACCCCTTCGATCTCGGCACCGATCTAAGCCTGGTGCGGACCGCCCTGCATCAGGTCGAAGTGGCCGTGCTGGTCAGTGTTGACCCCAAAGAACAAGCATAAGGAACGCGACCCATGGCATTGAGCGAATACGAAGCAGATTGGATCGTCAAAACATCGAATGCCCCTCTGGCGGACCCGGAAGTGGACGCGGACGGCAATCCGGTCACGGCCTTCACCAAACGCGAGGCGCGACTTGAGTTTTTTCTCGGCCCCGAATCCGATCTGGCCGTCGGCAAGGCGGATATTCTGGCTGCTCAGGACTTCACTCTGGACACACGCCAGCAAGCGAACCTTTGGGACAAGATCATGCGCCGGCCAGAGGGCAAGCTGCTCTCTATGAAATGGAAAGCCGACGATAGCGATCTGCCCTATTTCGGCCATGACATGCGCGCGGATCACGAGGTGGATACCATTGCCGACGTGGGTCAGGACAACGTCGAAGTGCCCGAGGAGACGCTGAATGCGCTGACCGCAGCCTTTGACCGGCTGATGGGGCTGTCCTACCAGATGGCGAACGAGTTGGACGATACCGGCAACCGTATGTTCAAGGACGAGGACATCCGCCGCGAGCTTTGGGCACCCTTGGTCCGCGAAGGCACCATTCCCGAAAACCTCGTGCCGCAGAAATTCTCCGAACAGGCGATTGCTTTCAAAGGTGCCGCGGAGGTTTATCAGGACAGGATCGACGATTACTCCAAGAACTCTCACGGCAAAGAAGACTTGCTGCGCGGGCTTGGCATCGCGGGCGATACCCTGAGTGTCGTCAACACCATCGTCGGCAGCAGTGTCACCATCGGCAATGCTGACAAAATGGCTGATCTGAACAAATCCATTGACGATGGCACCAAACTTGACGGCTCAGCGGCATCAGCAGCCGATACTAAGGCGCTCAAGCTAGAGCGGGCGCAATTGCAGCAACAGGAAGCATTTGTGAAGTTTGGGGGCACCGTTCTGACCGGTGGTTTTGGATTGGTCAAATCTGGCGTTGAAGAAAATGCCAGGGGCGAAGAAGCGAACTGGGCCAAATTCGCTGACCAATCCATTAAGGTGCTTACCTCTGTTGTCGCGGCCGGGATCGGACCGATCGCTACAGAGATCGTCGGCGTATCGGATTCGATGAACACCGATGAGGGCGAGGCCAAGATGCGCACCGCTGATGCGATTAAAGCCGGTGTTTTGGGCGGATTGTCCGCCTGCCGTATGGTGCCGACCCTCGTGACCGTCATTAAGGCCAAGCCAGGCGACCGCCGCAAGATCGTCGATCAGATGATCGAGCAATTCGCCGATGCGGTGCAGCTGGCCATCCAATCCGCCGCAGCGCTTGAGACTGACAATTCCCGCAAGGCCGATATGATCATGGTGGGCGCCAGCGTCCGTACGCTGATCCTGCTGACCGG
Organism: Sulfitobacter noctilucae; assembly: GCF_000622365.1. GTDB lineage: Bacteria > Pseudomonadota > Alphaproteobacteria > Rhodobacterales > Rhodobacteraceae > Sulfitobacter > Sulfitobacter noctilucae. Next base: position 329,230 of record NZ_JASC01000013.1, read on the forward strand.
TAAATCGGAACGCGCGATTGAGTTGATGATCGAAGGCAAGCCCAATCAGGCAGCGTTGCTTTTGGGGGGGGCGTTGTTCATGGACGGCGCCGCCGCTGTGTCCGGCCTGATCGCTGATGGTGTGCGCAAGGATGTTACGGCAGAGGAATACAAGAATGCCTCGCCCGAAGAGCGGCTTTATATGGAAAGCGTGGGCGATCCAAACGCCAGCGCCGAAGATCAAGCAAAAGCGCTTGCGGATGCCAAGAAAGCCCGCGCCGATGCAATGGCCGCCCTGCAAGCGGCCGTCGACAGCAATGTGGCCTCTGTCAGCGAAGACCTGCTAAAACAGATGGAAGACAGTGAGCCGCCTGTCATCGATCCTGCGCAGGAAGAATTTGCCAAGAGAATGCAGGCGCAAATTAATGAGGCGCAGCAGGCCAAAGCCGCCGCCGAATTGGAAGAGCAGTTTGGCGACCCCGAAGCCGTCGCCGCGATGTTTGCGCAATTCGATCACGACATGGGCGAATACGGTGAGCTTTACGAACAGGCCACGCCCGAAGCCGCCATGGAAGGCGAACCCGACCAGATCGCCGAGAACCTCAAGGCTATTGATCGTGCCATCGCCAATACGTCCGCCCTGCGAACGCGGGCCGAGTTGATTAACGGCGTTTCTTCCGGTGCTGCCGCAATCACCGCGTCCTTTGTGCCCGGTGCCGGTGCGGTGGTCGCCGCACAAGCCGTCGCATTTGACATCTATTGCGTCAGCAAAGCGGTCACCATGCACAACAAATGGGTCGATAGCATGGAAGTCGCCTTTCGCGCCGGATCGGCTTACAGCCCCGCGATTGAGAAAACGCTGACCAACGCGCGGATCACCCTCAGCCACAAGAGCGTCAAGCTGATCCTCGACAGTGTGAAACTGGGCAATGAAATCGCCAAGTGTTTCGATATCACCGGCACCACCACGATCATCGGCGCGTCGCTTACGATGACTTCTGCGCTGGTCGACTACGGCTATAAGATGAACAAGGAAGTCGAGATCACCAATGGCTGGAATGCCTACAAAAAGGCACGCAGCAATCCAGCGAACCGTAAAGCAGCCCGGGCAGCGCTGCGGTTGAATTCGACGTTGGCGAAATGTTGTATCGCCTATGGGGCCTGTATGGAGAAAGACCCCTCTGCCATCGAAGCGATTCGCATTTCCGGCCTTTCCCCATCTGTATTGGCCGACGACAAGGACGTTTGCAAAAAGCTGGTGAACTATCTTGAAAACGAGATGAATGAGGACCCCGTTGTGATGCATGTTGAGCGGCAACCCAAGAAGTGGCAGCCGGGAAGGCCTGAACTGACCTCCGCCTCTTGGTTCGAGACCAAAACCGCCGCTGTGATGTCAGCCGAGCCGCGTCTTGATCCCGCTTCGGCCAAGACACCGGGCATGGACCGCCTGATGGCCCAATTGGATGCGGCATGGGAGGGAGAAAAGAACTACAAGGCATGGCGCGTGGCCAAAGCCCCTGCGCCCGACGATATCGAGAAGCGGCGCACCTGCGCGAACACCACAATCTCACTTCTCAATAGCGTGATCTCGCAAATGGAGGCCTATGCGCCCGTAGAAGCGGGCAAATCCGACCGGCACGACGAAATGTCTGATATCGCACAGACGTTCCGCGCATTGGCCATTCTGAACCTGCCCCAGGCAGAGGCCGATTCTGCCGCCGCGCCGATCGTTGCGGTGCAACAGAACGACACCGATGACGATAGCGATGAGGACAGTGACGATGATGCATGATCCCATCTGAGGGAGCCTACCTCTGGCTCACTGGGGAATGTGAAGTGTGCCACACTTAATCGGACCGCATAATACTGCCTACCGGACCTAAACTGCTTACGTCTATCGAGATAGAGAAAATGGTGAGCCGTGTTGGGTTCGAACCAACGACCTACTGATTAAAAGTCAGTTGCTCTACCAACTGAGCTAACGGCCCACGCTGGGTGTACTTAGAAAGGGAAGCCGAAAGGGTCAAGCCCATAACGTCTTAAATTACGACCACATGCTGGATATGTCGCACAGGGCAGTCTATATGCGGCGCATGGTCACCAATCAGACATCCGGTTTGCCTTTCATGAAAATGCATGGGCTGGGAAACGACTTTGTCGTCGTGGATGCGCGCGCGCATTCGCATGCGGTAACTCCGGCTTTGGCACAGGGAATCAGCCATCGGCATTTTGGAGTCGGCTTTGACCAGCTTGCCGTGATCACGAAGGGCAGTGGTGACGCGCATCTGACGTTTTATAACGCTGACGGCTCTACCGCTGCGGCATGTGGCAACGCCACGCGCTGTGTTGCGCGGTTCCTTATGGACGAAACAGGGAAGGCCCTGCTGCATCTGACAACGGACCGGGGCGATCTGGCGGCGAAGGATATGGGCAACCGGATAACATCGGTAAATATGGGCCATCCACAGCTTGACTGGCAGGACATTCCCCTGAGCCATGACGTCGATACGCTGAATCTGCCGATCGAGGGGGCACCGGTTGCCACGGGTATGGGCAATCCCCACTGCAGCTTCTTTGTCGATGATGTGTCGGCCGTGGATCTGGAAACACTCGGCCCCCGAATCGAACATGATCCCCTTTACCCTGAACGCACCAACGTACAGGTCGCCCAGATTGTCGGCCCGGATCACATACGCATGCGTGTGTGGGAACGGGGTGTCGGCGTGACTCTGGCGTCCGGCTCCTCTTCTTGCGCTGTAACGGTCGCGGCTGCGCGGCGCGGACTGACGGGGAACGCCGTGCGCATGGACCTGGATGGCGGCAGCCTTGAGGTCGCATGGCGCGACGATGGTGTCTGGATGACCGGACCAACCGCACATGTGTTCAGCGGCACGTTGACGCCGGAATTTCTGGAGGGTTTGTCGTGAGTGCTCCGGTATTCTCGAATCACGGCTGTCGCCTGAACGCCTACGAAGTTGAGGCGATGAAAGATCTCGCCGGGCAGGCAGGGCTTGAGAACGCAATTGTTGTTAATACCTGCGCCGTGACCGCCGAGGCCGTGCGCAAGGCGCGTCAGGACATTCGCAAGCTGCGCAAATCGCACCCCGACGCCCGCTTGATTGTAACTGGCTGTGCTGCCCAAACCGAACCGGAAACCTTTGCTCGGATGGACGAGGTCGACGCCGTCATTGGCAACACCGAAAAGATGCAGGCCGATACCTGGTCCGGACTGGCCGCTGACTTTATCGGCGAGACTGAGGCGATGCAGGTCGACGACATCATGTCAGTGACCGAAACGGCAGGACATCTAATCGACGGGTTCGGCACCCGCAGCAGAGCCTATGTACAGGTCCAGAATGGTTGCGATCACCGGTGTACGTTCTGCATCATCCCCTTTGGGCGCGGCAATTCGCGTTCGGTCCCCGCAGGTGTTGTGGTGGATCAGATCAAGCGGCTTGTTCAAAAAGGGTTCAACGAGGTGGTGCTCACGGGTGTCGATCTGACATCTTGGGGGGCCGATCTACCCGCTGCTCCACGCTTGGGTGATCTGGTGATGCGTATCCTGCGGCTGGTGCCGGACCTGCCGCGCCTGCGCATATCGTCGATCGACAGCATTGAGGTTGATGAAAATCTAATGGCGGCAATCGCCAATGAACCACGACTTATGCCCCACCTGCACCTCTCGTTGCAGCATGGGGATGACATGATCCTAAAACGGATGAAGCGGCGCCACTTGCGCGATAATGCCATTGCCTTTTGCCAGGAGGCCAAGCGGCTGCGCCCGGACATGACCTTTGGTGCGGACATCATCGCGGGCTTCCCGACCGAGACGGACGCGATGTTCGACAACTCGCTGCGATTGGTGGAAGATTGCGACCTCACCTGGCTGCACGTCTTTCCCTATTCCGCCCGCCCCGGCACGCCAGCGGCGCGGATGCCCGCCGTGCATGGCGCGGTGATCAAGGAACGCGCGGCACAATTGCGCAAAGCGGGTGAGGCCCGTGTTCAGGCGCATCTGGCCCGGCAAGTTGGCGCGGAGCATCATATTCTGATGGAAAGCCCGACAATGGGGCGCACAGAGCAGTTTACAGAGACCCTGTTCGATACACCGCAGACCGAGGGCGCAATCGTTCACGCGCGGATCAAAGGGATGTCCGGAACCTGTTTGCAGGTTTGATAAAAGACAACCGGTTCGATGCAACCGGGTTGAAAAGATCCCGACAAAAAAACCCCGCAGCCAATGCTACGGGGGTTTTTCGTTTCACATCTGCCAGGTGATTAGTCTTCTTTGCGGTACTTTACCGAAGACCAAAGACGCTTGTTCGTCAGATAGAGCAGAACAGCCAACAAAGTTAGGAATACAACGCCGGCAAAACCTGCCTGCTTGCGGGCCATCATTTTTGGCTCGGCTGTCCACATCAGGAATGCCGATACGTCTTTCGAAAGGCTTTCGATATCGGTCTCGTGGCCATCCGCATATTCGACGTCGTCACCATAAAGCGGTGGAGCCATTGCGATCCATGTGCCGGGATAGGCCGTGTTTTCATAGAAAACAACGCCCGCCTGCTCTTTCTCTTCACCGGTATAACCGGTCAGGAGGGATGCAATATACTCCGGTCCGCCGATGCCATTGATGAACTGGTTGATCCCCAGCCCGTAAGGTCCGTGGAAACCGGCACGCTTTTTCGCCATCAAAGACAGGTCAGGAGCGTTTTCAAGATTTGACTCCGGAAAGTGGTCTGTCGGGACAGCCGTACGGAAATCATCAAGCTCGGGATCGAACACTTCGAACTGGCTTGCGTATTCGATCACTTGCTCTTCCGGCAGCATCGGCCCGCCATCATCGCTGAGTGTACGCAGAGGAACGAACTTCAAACCATGGCACGCCGAACAAATCTCGGTATAGACCTGCAGGCCGCGCTGAAGCTGGTTGACGTCGTACGCGCCGAATGGCCCTTCAAAGGAAAAATCGTAGTTCTCTGTATGGGCTGCGCTGTCCCCCGCAGCCATGGCACCGGTGGTGCCAAGGCCAAGGATAACCAGCGCAGAAGCGGTAAGTTTCTTCATCATCTTCATATCGGTTACTCCGCCGGCTTCACGATTGTTTTGGTGCCACCGGCATTCGGCGCGTAATGCGCGTTGAAGTCTTCTTCGATGGTCGCAGGTTGTGGCAGCGGTTTCTCGATCACACCAAGGATCGGCAAGATCACGAGGAAGTACGCAAACCAATAGGCCGAAGCGATCAACGAGAAGGTCGCATAGGGTTCTTCCGCAGGCATCGCACCCAGCCACATGAGGGCAAAGAAATCGACGACCAGCAGGCCAAACCACCACTTGAACATTGGGCGATAGCGGCCTGACCGTACACTGGACGTGTCCAGCCACGGCACTGCCGCCAGAACAGCAATCGCACCGAACATCGCCAGAACACCAAAGAACTTCGCATCGATGATGCCGCCGGTGAGCGTCTCGGCGATGATTACGACCCAAACGTCAGAGGTGAAAGCCCGCAAAATCGCGTAGAATGGCAGGAAGTACCATTCTGGCACGATGTGTGCCGGTGTCGCCAGCGGGTTCGCCTCGATGTAGTTATCGGGGTGGCCCAGATAGTTCGGCATAAAGCCGACGACAGCAAAGAATACGGCCAGAATGACCGCCAGCGCGAACAGATCCTTGATGACAAAGTAAGGCCAGAAGGGCAGCGTGTCTTTCTCTGCTTCTTCTTTGGACCCGCGACGCACCTCCACACCCGTGGGGTTGTTGTTGCCGGTCGTGTGGAAAGCCCAGATGTGTAGGATCACAAGACCCGCAATCAGGAAGGGCAAGAGATAGTGCAGGCTGAAGAAACGTGTCAGCGTTGCGTTATCAACAGCAGGTCCGCCCAGCAGGAATGTCTGCAGTGTTTCACCCACGAAGGGGATCGCGCCAAACAGGCCGGTAATCACGGTCGCACCCCAGAAGGACATCTGACCCCAAGGCAGAACATACCCCATGAAGGCCGTTGCCATCATCAGGAGATAGATCAGCATACCGATGATCCATGTCACCTCGCGCGGTGCCTTGTAGGAACCGTAGTACAGGCCCCGGAAAATATGAGCATAGACCGCGATGAAGAACAGCGATGCACCGTTCGTATGCAGGTAGCGCAGCATATGGCCGCCGTTCACGTTGCGCATGATATGCTCAACAGAGGCAAAGGCCAGGCTGGTGTCAGGCGTATAGTGCATCACCAGCACGATGCCGGTAATAATCTGAAGCGCCAGACAGAAGGTCAGCACGATCCCCCAAATCCACATCCAGTTCAGGTTCTTCGGTGTGGGGATCAAAAGCGTGTCGGACAAAAGGCCAACGATCGGCAGGCGGCGGTGCAGCCACTTTTCGCCGTTCGACTTCGGCTCGTAATGGTCGTGAGGAATTCCGGACATTTTTTGCTCCCTTAACCCAGTTTGATCGTGGTTTCATCCACGAATTCGGCCACTGGCACCGGCAGGTTTGTCGGTGCGGGCCCTCGGCGGATACGGCCGGCTGTGTCATAGTGCGACCCATGACAAGGGCAGAACCAGCCACCAAAATCACCGGCATCGCCAAGCGGTACACAGCCCAGGTGTGTGCAAACGCCCATCATGACCAACCACTCACCCGCTTCATCAAGTGTGCGGTTTTCGTCCAATGCAGAGGCATCTCCGCTGATATTTGCGTTTTCAGCGCCCTGATCAGGCAGATCCGACAGTTCGACCGCGCGACCTTCGGCAATCTCGTCTTCGGTACGGCGGCGAATGAACACCGGCTTGCCCAACCACTTTACCGTCAGCTGCGAACCGGGCTCGAGGTCAGCCACATCCACACGGATCGAGGACAACGCGAGCACGTCGGCTGAGGGGTTCATCTGGTTAACCAGCGGCCAAACGGCGGCACCCACGGCCACAGCGCCTGTACCGGCAGTTGCATAGTACAGGAAATCCCGACGGGTTTCTGTGTGATCTTCTGCGTTGGACACGTAATTTTCTCCAATCATTCAGGGTCTGTCTGACCACAGGCGAGGGGACAGCCGAAACGGCATAGCCCGATTTGACACGGTATCTAGCCCGCAGACTTACGCCCGTCTAGGTCCCAAACACGCACAAAGGGTCGCAGGGCCGACTTAAGATAATGAAAACGGGGACAAATGGGCGTTTTTTCACGCCGGAGGACGCGTTGCCATCATTGAAGGACGCGAATCAAATGTTTCAAACCAGGCGGCCAGTGCATCGTTGCCCTTGCGCCAACCGCGTGCGTCGTGCCGGAAATCCACATAAGCCAGCGCACAGCCTATCGCGATCTGCCCCATATCCAGTGGACCGGACAAATGGCTCATCCACCGCGTATTCAACGCCGCGCAAGCGCGGTCAATCTTGGCCCATTGGCCTTCAACCCATTCGACCATCTGCTTGGCTTCAGGTCGCATCCGCCCTTCATAGGTCATCGCCAGGGCAGCATCCAAAATACCATCCGCCGTGGCCTCAAGCGTCAGAATATCCCAGTGCCGCGCTCCTTTGCCATAAAGCGCGCCTCCCGCACGGTCGTTCAGATAGGCGCAGATCACCCGACTGTCGTAAAGTGCGGGCCCTTCGGTACGCTCCAACGCCGGCACCTTGCCCAAGGGGTTGTTGGGCAGAAGCGCCTGATCAGCAGCCAGAGGGGTGGTCGCAATATCGGTAAGCGTCACATCATCAAGCTGGTCTGTCTCGTGCAACAGCACCATTACTTTGCGCACATATGGCGAGGTCGGGGAAAAGGCCAGTTTCATGGGGTCACTCCAGTTTGGGTTTGTCTTAGTATCATCCGTGCTGCCGCAAGGCGCAATCGTGCCGTTCCACGGCTGTCGCTATTTACCTGTACCTTGCATCAGCGCGGCAAGGATGTCGGCCTCGCTGCCAAAACCATAGGCCGCTGCCCGCCCTGCCGCGGCCATACGCACGGCGTCGGGTTTGTTCTGGCCCAGTTTCCATGTGCCATCCACCCCCATGATCCGCATCCGGCACGGCACAATCATGCGCATCATCTTGTCCATCGCGTCTGGCGTCATCTTGGTCGTCTTCCACGGTACCTTTGGCAACAACCTGTCTTCATACATCGCTGACTGACGATCCAGCAAATTACGCAGCTCGTCTTGCGGACGTCGCTCGACCGTGCCTGACAGATGCACCGCAACATAGTTCCACGTCGGAACCTGATCCGGAACGCCGTACCAGTCAGGCGAAACATAGCTGTCTGGTCCGGACACGGCGATTTTTGCTGCCATCGGGGCCTTTAGTGCGCGGACGATCGGATTGGACCGCAACAGATGCAACTCAGCCGTGACGCCATCATCGCTCAGCAGAAACGGAATATGGCTGAGCAACGGCGTGTCTGCACCGTTCACCGCCAAGACGCCAAAGCCACGCTCGCGGGCAAACGCCAGATTACGCGCAGCATCAGCGTCATGGTAAACCGGGTTGGGATGCATGACCGATCTCCTCTGACGGTACGTCTGCTCTTGCACAGACCACAGGACAGGTGCAGGCTGCAAGTATTCTCAGGGCGGGGTGCAATTCCCCACCGGCGGTAGGGGGCACGCCCCAAGCCCGCGAGCGGCCTTTCACGAGGTGCCAGCAGATCCGGTCAAATTCCGGAGCCGACGGTCATAGTCCGGATGGAAGAGAATGCACGCAATGCGGGGGCTTTGGGCCATCTGAATTGTGCGCGAATCGCCTTGGGTGGACGTGTCTGAACCAAAGGAGATTCATTATGACGACACATGGCAAAATTGCCCCCGCCCGCTTTGCATTCATCAAGGCCCGTTGGCACGCGGATATCGTGGACCGCAGCCTAGACGGGTTTAGCGAAGCGATCCCCCTTAACCAGATCGACGTCTTTGACGTGCCCGGCGCTTTCGAGATGCCCCTGATGGCACAGAAGCTGGCCGGGACGGGCCAGTATGCGGCAATCATCTGCGCAGCTTTCGTGGTCGACGGCGGCATTTACCGCCATGATTTCGTGGCCAGTGCGGTGGTGGACGGGTTGATGCGGGTCGGTCTGGATACCGGGGTTCCGGTGCTTTCCGTCTCGCTGACGCCGCATCACTATCAGGAAACCGATCATCACAATGCCATCTACCGCGATCATTTCGTGGTGAAGGGCCGTGAAGCGGCGTCCGCAGCACTTCAGACACTAGAGGCTATGAACAAGGTTCCGGCTTAGTCGTTTTCTTTTAGAGAAAACGGCCGGAAACATTGAAAGTTTCCGCGCCCTTATCCAAGGTAGGCCTTCAGCTCCGGCGGTGGATTGTCCATCAGTTCTGCCGCCGGTTCAGGTGCCCGCGCGACACCATCGTCGACAAATATCACCTGATCCGCAATCCGGCGCACATCTTCGGGCGTATGGGTGACCATGATCAGACCGGCACCTGTTTCGGCCACCAGCCCGGCGACCAGATCCAGCATCTCCAGACGCAGCGCCGGACCCAGCGCTGCAAAGGGTTCGTCCAACAAAACCCAGGGCCGTGCCTGCACCAACACCCGTGCCAGCGCCACGCGGCTTTGCTGCCCACCCGACAACGCACCTGGCTTTTTGCCTGCTTGATCGGCAAGGCCGACGCGCGCCAAAGCGGCAGCCACACGGTCCTTGTCCTCAACACTCAGCCGCATATCTGGTCTGATCCCCAATCCAACGTTCTGCGTGACACTCAGATGCGGGAACAGGTTATTGTCCTGAAACAACATGGTCATAGGCCGTTCACCGGGGGGCGCGGTCGTAATATCCTGGCTTTGCCAGACCACCCGACCCGCTCTCAGCGGTACAAACCCACAAAGCGCTCCCAGCAAGGTAGACTTGCCCGCACCAGAAGGTCCGATCACAGCATAGGACTGCCCTTGTGCCAACTCCATCTCGGCACGCAGGCGAAAGTCCCCAAGTGCAATCTCGATCCCCTCAAGCCGCAGCATAGTGTTTCCCCACTGCATCACAGGCCCAGAAAGCACCCAGCGCCATCACCAGCAACAGCAGGGCCGCACCGGACGCCGCTTGCATCTGATAGGCCCCCATCAAACGATACATTTGCAGGGGCAAGGTCGCACGATCCATATCCGCAAATAACGTGATCACTCCCAAATCCCCCATCGACAGCGCCCCGGTCAGCCCCGCCGCAAATCCCAGTTGCGGGGCGAGACGTGGCAAAATCACCCAGCGCCACAGCGGCCAACCCCTCATTCCCAGTGTTTCGGTCACCCGTCCAAAATCCTGCAAGGTATCGCGCAGACGCGGCACGATAATCCGCAACACAAAGGGCAATGCCATCAGCGCATTAACCAGCGCCGTCACCGGCAAGGCGAGCGCCGCCGGATTCATCAGCGGATTGATCACGATAAACCATCCCGTCCCGATCATCAGCGGGGAGGCGGAGAGACCCAGCAGGCCAACCGCCTCGACCCCGCCTGCCCTGCGGCTGGCGATCCAACCTGCCATCGGCAGCGCAATCGCACCCAACACCAAGACGCTAAGCACGGAGACATAGAAGGAAGCACCTGCAGCTTGCCAAACGCTGCCCGGCATCACCACAATACCCGTCACACCGCGCAAGACGACCGCGCAAAGTGGCACCAAGAGAAATCCGGCGGCCAGGGCGATCACGCAACCGTCCCATAGCCTTTGCCAGCCGCCCCGCGCATCCCAGCGCAGCAGCGGACGGTCCTGCCCGCTGCCCATCGAAATCGCCGGAATGATCCATAGCGCCAGCAGCGCGGCACCGCCCGCCATCACCAACTGCACCACCGACAAAAGCGCAGCCCGCCCCAGATCAAAATCAAAGCGGAACGCCTGATAAATCGCCAGTTCCAACGTGGTCGCACGCGGCCCACCGCCCAGCGTCAGGGCCACAGCAAAACTGGTCAGGCAAATGACAAAGATCAACGCCGCTACCCCCGGCACCACCTTCCGCAAGAGTGGCAATTCCAGCGTGCGGAACACGGCCCAAGGGGTCAGACGCAATTGCGCGGCCAAACGAAACCGCTCTGCCGGAACGGTCTGCCAGCCTTGCAACAAAAGCCGCGTGGCCAAAGGCAGGTTGAAGAAAACATGCGCCAGAACTACACCTTGAATGCCATAAATCGACACCGCAGGCAGGCCCAAGCCTTCAAGCAAAAGGTTCAGCCAGCCGCTGCGTCCAAAAACCGCCAGCAACCCCAGCACCGCGACGATCACGGGCAAGATGAACGGCGCGCCCAAGAGCGTCACAAGAACCCCGCGCCCCAAAAACCGCCGCCGCGCCAAAGCACGGGCCACCGGCACGGCCAACAGAACCGAAAACAGCGCCGATAGAAACGCTTGCCAGACCGTAAACCGCATTGCCGCCCAATCGGACGGCGCAAAGCCCGTGCCTGCTTCCGCCCGGCTCAGCACAGCAATCAACGCCCCAAGGATCAGCACAACGACCAACGCCGCCATGCTGACCCCTGATTTTGTGCTTACTGGGACAGAGCGCCAAGCCATTCGGCCAATGCCTCATCTCTGAGGGCCGGTACTTTGTCCGCCTCGATCAGACGGGCGTTCTCTGGCTGGACCAGCGCCTCGAACCCCTGTGGCAGGCCACCCGATGGCATCACCGCCGGATACATCCAGTTGGTTGTGGGCAGGATCGACTGCGCCGCGTCGGAGACCATGAATTGCATGAACTCTGCCGCCAACTCGGGCTGGTCAGATCCTGACAGACGCCCGACAACTTCGATCTGCATATAGTGGCCTTCGTCAAACACCACTGCCGCCTTGGTTTCGTCCTCTTCGGCGATGATGTGATAAGCGGGCGATGTCGTATAGCTCAGCACCATATCGGCCTCGCCTTCGAGAAACAGACCGTAGGCTTCGGACCAACCCTTGGTCACGGTCACGACATTGTCGGCCAAGCCTTCCCATATTGCGGGGGCCTTATCGCCATAAGCATCCTTGACCCACATCAGCAGGCCCAGCCCGGGAGTAGATGAGCGTGGGTCTTGGATCACGATCTTCAAATCGCTTTCACCCAGCGCCTTGAAATTCGCGGGCGGGGTCATGTCCTTGTTATGGACAAACGCGAAATAGCCCCAGTCGTAGGGCGCGAACGTGCTATCGGTCCATTCGATCGGCAGCGCGTAATCGGCAGTGACATCGGTATCAGCAAACAGCCCTGTCTCTTTGGCGGCTGCAATCAGGCTGGTGTCCAGCCCCAGCACCAGGTCCGCGTCCGACCGTTCGCCTTCCAGCTTGAGCCGCGCCAGCAATGCAGCACCATCGCCGTTGCCCACGAATTTCAGATCACAGCCGCAGGTTTCCTCGAATGCCTTTTCAATCTGCGGGCCGGGACCCCAGTCAGAGACAAAGCTGTCGTAGGTATAGACGACAAGTTCAGGTGTTTCGGCCACGGCTGCGGACGCGGCGATAAGTGTTGTAGCAGCAAGTGTAAGAGCCTTCATGGCATCCTCCAAAATGCGGCGACGAGAAGTGCAGGAGAAGTGCCCGTACCTTCCCTCCGCCGGTGTTAACCGGTTCAGGTTCGACGGGTCAGCTTGCGCTATCTCAGCTAGGCACTTTCAGAATTCGAAAATCATCATGTATTCGGGTGCGCGCATTCATGGCGGCATCCAGATGCTTCAAAATCCGAAGGCGCGTTAGCCCCCCGAGGTAAGGGAAGGGATAGGTGGGAAGCATCTGAATGACAAGGGGGCAGGAACGTGCCTCGTTTTGTCAAAGCCTGTCGAGGCTATCTGCAATTTCGGATGCAATCGCCTTTGCATCCACGCCTTCTCTTTCGGCCGAGACGCGCAGGCCCAGGAGGTCGGATTGATAGCGGCGGGCAAGCGCCATCGGATCATGGGACGCAGCAATATCCCCCGCAGTTTGCGCTTCTTGAAAAAGCTCTGCAAAATTAGCCTCCATCTTCAGCAGATGTTGGTTCGCCTCCTGTGCCAAAGGATGGTTTTGCGCATGCAGCTCAAGCAGCGTCTTGGACAACATACAGGCCTTTGCGGGGGCCTCATCATTTTCGACCACCATCTCTGGGAACCGTTGCAGCGCTTTGATCGGACCGTTTCTTTCAGCCAAATCCTTCAAACGTGCACGACCGTCTTGGGCATACTTCTCCATAGCGAGCGCAAACAGCGCCTCCTTTGACCCGAACGCCGCATAAAAACTGCCCGGTTTCATCTGCAAGGCAGCTTCAAGGTCTTTCAACGATGTGCCTGCCCAGCCGCTCTTCCAGAACAAATCCCGGGCGCGATTGATTAGCTCATCTCGGTCGTAATTCGGTTTGCGTGGCATGTTGTCACCAATACTTGAATGATCGCTCAATTATATACTTGAGTGATCGCTCAAAAAAGCCTAAATGGCAAGTAATCGTAATTTATACAGGATGCCTGAACATGAACTTCCCCTCACACGATCTCGAAACAGCGCCAGAAGCTTCCAAGCCCCTATTGGAAAACTCACAGAAGGCCTTTGGCCGCTTGCCGGGTCTGCACAAGGTTCTCGCGGAACGCCCGCAAGCCTATGAGGCCTATCAAGTCCTGCACAAACTTTTCACCGAAACCGATTTCGATGCAGAAGAGCTGACCGTCGTCTGGCAAGCCATCAACGTCGAGAACGCCTGCCACTATTGTGTTCCGGCCCACACGGGCATCGCGAAAATGATGAAGGTTTCGGACGAGATCACCGAAGCCCTTCGCAACGAGACCGCCCTGCCGACCACCAAGCTTGAAGCGCTCCGCACGTTTACCATCCAGATGGTGCGCGAACGCGGCAACGCGACCGAAGACCAGCTGAACACTTTCTTTGAAGCTGGATACAGCCACCGCGCCGTGCTGGACGTCATCTTGGGGATCGCTCAGAAAACCATGTCGAATTACGTCAATCACGTCGCAGAAACGCCCGTTGACGAAGTGTTCCAGCCTCTGAAATGGGAACGCAGCGACACGCCGCTCAAGGTTTAAGCCTATCAGGACGCGCTGCACATCAGGTGGAGCGCGTTTTGACCGCAGATCGCTTGTACAGCCAGAGACACCGTGTCTCGCCAGCTCATTTTGCATATATGCCAAAACCCCTTGAGGCACCTTTCCCCGCCCGTTAATGCAGTCCCTAACAGGAGTGCACCGCATGTCGATCAACAGCTTTGGCCATCTTTTCCGTGTCACCACTTGGGGCGAAAGCCACGGGCCTGCTTTGGGTGCAACCGTGGATGGCTGCCCTCCCGGTGTGCCTGTTGATGCCGATATGATCCAACATTGGCTCGACAAGCGTAAACCCGGCCAGAACAAATACACCACTCAGCGGCGCGAGGCAGACGAGGTGCGCATACTGTCCGGTGTGTTTGAGGGTGTGACGACTGGCACGCCCATTCAGTTGATGATCGAGAACACCGATCAACGCTCCAAAGACTACGGCGACATCAAGGACAAGTTCCGCCCCGGGCATGCCGACATTACCTATTACCAGAAGTACGGCATTCGCGACTATCGTGGTGGCGGGCGGTCTTCGGCGCGTGAAACGGCATCCCGCGTGGCAGCCGGTGGACTGGCCCGCGAGGCGATCAAGGCACTGGCCCCCGACATGCAGATCACCGGTTACATGGTGCAAATGGGCCCCCACCAGATAGATCGAAGCAGCTTTGATTGGGACCAAATTGACCAGAACCCTTTTTGGGTGCCTGATGCCAAGGCCGCGACTGAGTGGGCTGACTACCTTGATGGGTTGCGCAAGTCCGGCAGCAGCGTTGGTGCAATCATCGAAGTCACCGCTCGGAACGTACCTGCCGGTCTTGGCGCGCCGGTTTATGGCAAACTCGACACCGATCTGGCGGCGGCAATGATGTCGATCAACGCTGTTAAAGGTGTCGAGATTGGCGAAGGCATGTCTGCTGCGATGCTGACCGGAGAGTTGAACGCGGACGAGATATTCATGGGAAACGATGACCAGCCCCGCTATTCCTCCAACCACGCGGGCGGCATCCTTGGTGGTATCAGCACCGGACAGGACGTTGTTGTACGCTTTGCGGTCAAACCCACCTCCTCCATCCTGACCACGCGCAAGACGATCACCAAATCGGGCGAGGAAACCGAGATCATCACCAAAGGCCGCCACGACCCTTGCGTCGGCATTCGTGCAGTGCCGGTGGGCGAGGCGATGATGGCCTGCGTGCTGCTGGATCACATGCTGCTGCACCGGGGCCAGATTGGACAGAATCGCGGTCACATCGGTTAAGCGGAAGGAAACTTCCAAAGTTTCCGACCCCGCCTTGCACTTCCCTCGACAGGGGCGCATTAAATCCGCATGGCGGCATCGCGTATTCAAAATCTTCCCGGTCGCGCAATTGCGTTGAAAACCGGAGCAGTCTTTTTGTTCATGGTCATGGCCGCCCTGATCAAGGCAGCATCGGGCGAAGTGCCGCCCGGACAAGCCGTATTTTTCCGCTCATTCTTTGCAATTCCGGTCATTGGGGTTTGGCTTTGGCAATCGGGCCACCTGCATGACGGGCTCAAGGCTAACAACGTCATGGGGCATGTCTGGCGCGGGCTGATCGGCACGTCGGCGATGGCGCTGACCTTTGCGGGTCTGGCGCTGCTGCCCTTGCCCGAAGTTACCGCCATCGGCTATGCTACGCCCATGTTCACCGTCATATTCGCCGCAGTTCTTCTGGGCGAACGCGTGCGGTTGTTTCGACTTTCCGCCGTGGCACTAGGCCTGATCGGCGTGATGATCGTCATTGCACCGCGTCTGTCGATGGATCAAAGCTATGGCAACCTTGCGACCATCGGGGCCTTGATCGTGCTGACGGCCTCGATCCTGCGGGCCTTGGTGCAGATCCATGTGCGCCGGTTGGTGCAAACCGACTCCACCAGCGCCATCGTGTTCTACTTCTCGCTGACCGCTACCTGTCTGTCGCTAATGACATTGCCACTGGGCTGGATCATCCCCATTCCTACGCTGGCATGGACCCTGCCGGACATCAGCGTCTTTGCCCAGATCAGCTGCGCGGGTCTGATCGGTGGAGTGGCGCAGATCATGGTCACGTCGTCCTACCGCTTTGGCACCGCATCTATGCTGGCACCTTTCGATTATTCCTCGATGATCTTTGCCGTGCTCATCGGCTGGGTGGTCTTTAGTGAAGTCCCAAGCAGCACGATTTTGATCGGTGCCGCCCTTGTCATTGCCGGTGGTGTGCTGATCATATGGCGCGAACGGCAGTTGGGTCTGGACCGCAGCAAATCCAAACCCAGCATCGCGCCTTCGGGCACCCCGAATTGAGGAACAAACATGTCAGACGATCACAAAACAAAGATGCAGGAACGCCAGACCGAACAGCGCAAAAAGGTCTCAGAACTGGTCGATCCCGACAAGGGTCTGGTGCTGGTCCATACCGGCGCGGGCAAGGGCAAGTCGTCCTCTGCCTTTGGTGTGATCGTGCGCGCCTTGGGCTGGAAGCAAAAGGTAGGTGTGATTCAGTTCATCAAGGGCAAATGGAAGACCGGCGAACGCCAGTTCTTCGACCGTCTGGGCGAGGTGACCTGGCACACGATGGGCGAAGGCTTCACTTGGGACACCCAAGACAAGGACCGCGACATCGCAGCCGCCCAAGCCGCATTCGCCAAGGGGCGCGAAATGATGGAAAGCGGCGACTACGACTTGATAGTGATGGACGAGATCAACATCGCCATGCGCTATGATTACCTTTTGGTCGAGGATGTGATCGCGGGGCTGGATGCACGTGATGAACGCACCGGTGTGATCCTGACGGGCCGCGATGCCAAGGCTGAGCTGTGCGACTACGCCGATCTGGTGACCGAGATGACCGAGGTAAAGCACCCGTTCAAAGCCGGGATCAAAGCCCAGCGCGGCGTGGATTATTGAATATGACACAGACGCCGCAAAAGGTTGCCCTGATCACCGGTGCTGCCCGTGGAATCGGGCTGGCCACCGCGCAGCTGATGATCGAAGACGGTTGGCGCGTGGCCCTGCTGGACCGTGACAAGGATGAATTGAGCAGCGCCGCAGCACCTCTCGGCGATGCCGCACTTTGCCTGCCGCATGATGTGTCAAACCCGCAGGCCGCACCGCTAGCGATCCGCACCTGTCTTGATCATTTCGGGCGACTGGACGCTCTGGTCAACAACGCTGGCGTCGCGGATTTCGGGCCAATCGAAGACACCGACTTTGCCCGTTGGCGGCGCGTGATGGAAACCAATCTGGATGGCGTGTTCCTGATGTCACAGGCAGCCACGCCCGCGCTGCGCGAGACCTCTGGTGCCATCGTCAACATCGGCTCCATCTCTGGTCTGCGGGCATCGACCCTACGCGTCGCTTATGGCACCTCCAAGGCTGCGGTGATCCACCTGACAAAACAACAAGCGGCAGAGCTTGGCGAATACGGCATCCGTGCCAATTGCGTTTGCCCTGGCCCCGTACGCACCAAACTGGCAATGGCGGTACATACCCAAGACATCATCGACGCGTATCACGATGCGATCCCGCTGAACCGCTATGGCTCAGAACGTGAGATCGCCGAAGTCATCGCGTTTTTGTGCAGCACAAAGGCAAGTTATGTGACCGGTCAGATCATTGCCGCGGATGGCGGATTTGAAAGCACGGGCGTTGGCCTGCCGTCCTTGCGACGCCCCGACTGACGCCACAACACTATGATATTCCGGCTTCGGTCTAGGGCACCGAACCTTCGAAAGGCTCGCGTTTGCAGCGAATCGTGCTAGCCTGACCTCCTCTAGGGAGGAGAAACACATGAATACGAAACTACTTATTGGGGCCGCATTTGCGCTGAGCCTTGGCAGTACGGCGGCATTTGCGCAGGACTGCGCACCATCCAAATGGGGGGCGGATGACACGATCGGTTCGGCCAACCTTGTGTCGCCAGAGCGTACCTTGGCCGCGACCAAACTGATCAAACAGGGCAAAAGCATGCCGCTTGGCATCACCATCGGCTCAGACACACCTGCGTTTCCACCACGGTCGCTGAACCTGCAAGTTGTGCAGCCAAACCAGCAGGGCGGCGTCAAGTTGTCCGGTTTCGGATACGAAGGAAACTACAACGATGACATTCTGCAAACATGGATCGGTATCGGCTCGCAACTCGACGGCCTGGGACATCTGGGCGAAGGCGGGATGTATTATAACTGCCTGGACGAAAAAGAGATCAGCGTCATCACCGGCCTGACCAAGCTGGGAACCCATGCCGTGCCGCCACTGGTCGGCCGTGGTGTCGTGCTTGATATGGCAGCCCAGGCAGGTGTCGATGTGATGCAAGCAGGGCAAAGCTTTGGCTCTACCGAGATCAAGGCCGCCGCAGAAGCTCAAGGCGTGACGATTGGCGAAGGCGACATCGTGTTGTTTCACACCGGTTGGACAGAAGGCATGTTCGAAAGCGACCCGACGGCATGGGGATCTGCCGAGCCGGGGATCACTAATGAAGGGGCGGTCTATATGGCCTCGCTAAACCCGATGGCCGTTGGTGCGGATACTTGGGGTCTGGACGTGATCCCGCCAGCCGAAGGCGACAAGGTGTTCTATGGCCACGTTACCCTGCTCAAGGAAAACGGCATCTACATCCTTGAGACGATGAATGTTGGCCCACTGGTGCGCGAAGGTGTGTCCGAGTTCATGTTCGTGCTCGGCCAACCACGTATCCAGGGCACGGTACAGGCGATGATCAATCCGGTCGCTTTGTACTAATTACAAACGAAAACGGGGCAGTCTGCGCTGCCCCGTCCCTAGGTTCGGCTTCAAGGCCGGGATTAGACCCGGACCAGCTTCTCGTAGCTCTCCGCAATATCGCGCGTCATCGCGCCGACCTCAAAGGTATAGTCCCCGATCTGGCCGACGGGTGTGACTTCGGCGGCGGTGCCGGTTAGCCAGCATTGCTCGAAGCCTTCCAGTTCTTCGGGCATGATGTGGCGCTCGTGCACTTTGATCCCTTTGTCTTTCAGCATCCCCACAACAGTCTGGCGGGTGATCCCGTTCAGAAAGCAGTCGGGGTCCGGCGTGTGTACCTCACCGTCTTTGACAAAGAACACATTGGCACCCGTCGCCTCGGCCACATAGCCGCGATAGTCGAACATCATCGCGTCAGAACAGCCTTTGGCCTCCGCCGCGTGTTTAGACATGGTGCAAATCATGTAAAGCCCTGATGCCTTGGCGTGACAGGGGATGGTCTCGGGTGATGGACGCTTCCATTTGGAGATGTCCAGCTTGGCACCTTTCATCTTGGCATCCCCGTAATAGGCACCCCATTCCCAAACAGCGATGGCCAACCGGACAGGGTTGCGGGCCGAGGCCACGCCCATGTCTTCGCCCGCACCGCGCCACGCAATGGCCCGCACATAAGCGTCCTGCAAACCGGATGCGGCCAGCACCTGGACCTTTGCCGCCTCGATTTCGTCAATGGTCCAAGGGATTTCAAAATCAATCATCTGCGCAGAGCGCTTGAGCCGTTCGGAATGTTCGCGGCTTTTGAAGATCTTGCCGTTGTAGGCCCGCTCGCCCTCGAACACCGACGAGGCATAGTGAATTGCATGAGTCAGAATGTGCACATTCGCATCGCGCCATTCCACCATTTTGCCGTCGAGCCAGATTTGACCGTCCCGATCATCATATCCACCCGCCATCGTTGTTCTCCTCGTATCGCGCCTGAATTAGGATTGTTGCGCGAAAAGGTCCGGTTCGGACATTTCCTGTCGCAAAAGCTTAATTCTGCTAGCGTTTCGTCCTTGGAGTGTCAACAAGGCTGACATAAAGTAATCCCGATCAAAGCACGGGGGCTTCACATGGCTGACGGACGCCAAAATTCCGCTGTCAGAGGTGACAGCCTGCTGTTTCTGACGGACGAGCAACTGCGGCAGGGCTCTGAAGCGATGTTCTTTGCCTATCGCGGGTTCACCGCCGACCCCGACCGTATTCTGGCTGATCTGACCTATGGCCGCGCCCATCACCGGGCCATCCACTTTATTGGTCGTGCACCGGGTACAACCGTGAACAACCTGCTCAACATCCTTGGGGTTACAAAACAGTCACTGAACCGTGTGTTGCGGACGTTGATTTCGGATGGTCTGGTCAAAAGCCAGGTGGGGCGGAATGACAAAAGGGAGCGGCATTTGCATTTGACAGACGCTGGCAGGGCTTTGGAGCAAGAGCTGTCCGATGCCCAGCGTGCCCGATTGCGGGCAGCATTTCGCGATGCGGGGCCAGAGGCTGTCGCCGGGTTTCGCACCGTGCTGGAGGCCATGATGGATCCGGAGATGCGCGCCAGCTATGCCCGGTTAAAGGAGAGCGGGACATGAG
The DNA here is from genome assembly GCF_000622365.1 of Sulfitobacter noctilucae. Lineage (GTDB taxonomy): Bacteria > Pseudomonadota > Alphaproteobacteria > Rhodobacterales > Rhodobacteraceae > Sulfitobacter > Sulfitobacter noctilucae. The sequence continues at coordinate 349,531 of NZ_JASC01000013.1, forward strand.
CGATATCGACGCCCATCTGCTGATCGTCGATGACGACGAACGCATCCGCACGCTGCTTCAGAAGTTTTTGGTCCGGCATGGATTTCTGGTGACCGCTGCACGGGATGCGGCCCACGCTCGACGTATTCTGGCGGGACTGGAATTTGATATGATCGTGCTGGATGTAATGATGCCCGGGGAAGACGGTCTGGCGCTGACGGCTGCCTTACGCGAAACCCTGCAAACCCCGATCCTGCTGCTGACCGCAAAGGGCGAGACCGGCAACCGGATTGAAGGCTTGGAAGCCGGGGCGGATGACTATCTGGCCAAACCGTTTGAGCCGAAAGAACTGCTCCTCAGGATCAATGCGATCCTGCGTCGCATGCCCGATACCAGCGTTCAGGACAGCGCACCAAAGGTATTGTCTCTAGGGCCAATCCGCTATGATCTGGAACGAGGTGAAATGTGGCAGGGGGAAGAGCTGGTGCGGCTGACCGCGACTGAAATACAGCTGATGAAGATATTCTCGGCCCGCCCCGGCGAGGCTTTGACCCGGTCCAAGCTTGTCGAAGAGCTGGGCCGTGACCGGGGCCAGGCGCAGGAACGCGCGGTCGACGTCCAGATCACGCGGCTGCGGCGCAAGATCGAACACAACCCCAAGCAGCCGCGCTATTTGCAGACCGTGCGCGGCGCGGGATATATGCTGGCTCCCGATTGACTGCTGACGCGCGGGCAGGGAGTGCGGGATCGGTATATAAGGCCAAAAAGAGAAAGTACGGCGCATCTGGTGAAGCCTGTGCAGTTTCTTTAATGTGCCGCCTGATGGATACCTGAAAGGCGCACGCATGACCGACACCCCCGTTGAAGAAATGAGTTTTGAGACCGCGATGGCGGAGCTTGAAAAAGTCTTGGGCCAGTTGGAAAGCGGGAACGTGGAGCTTGATGCGTCCATCGCGCTTTATGAGCGTGGCGCGGCGTTGAAGGCGCGGTGTGAAACCAAACTGAAAGAGGCCGAAGAGAAGGTCGCGGCGATCACGCTGGACGGGGACGGCAATCCGACAGGCACCAAACCCGTCGAAGGGCTCTGATCCGGCGTGTTTCGGAAAAGGCTGGATCATGCAGCGGCGGCTGTTGGCGCGCATTTCGATCACGTACTGGCGCAGTTTGATGATGTGCCTGTTGTGCGCGCGATGGCCCATGCAACCAGCGGCGGCAAACGGCTGCGCGGGTTTCTTGTGCTGGAAACGGCACGCCTTCACCGTATTGATCCAGCCGCCGCAATCTGGCCTGCGACAGCGATTGAAGCCTTACATGCCTATTCGCTGGTCCACGACGACATGCCGTGCATGGATGATGATGACCTGCGGCGCGGGCTACCTACGGTGCACCGCAAATGGGATGAGGCGACTGCGGTGCTGACTGGCGATGCCTTGCAGTCGCTGGCGTTCGAACTGGTCACCGCGCCCGAGGTCGGCTCTGGCGAAGTACGCAGCCAGCTTGCGCGCACGTTGGCTGTTGCCTCTGGTGCGCAAGGAATGGTGTTGGGGCAGGCGCTTGATATTGCTGCTGAAAGCGCAGAAGTGCCCCTGACATTGGAAGAGATTACCGCCTTGCAACAAGGCAAAACCGGTGCGCTGATTGCTTGGTCCGCTCTTGTCGGGCCACGCATGGCGGGCGCTGATACCGCGCCGCTTGCGGCTTATGCGACAGCTCTGGGACTGGCGTTTCAAATCGCCGATGATATCCTGGACGTCGAAGGCGATGCCGCTACCCTTGGCAAGGCCACTGGTAAAGATGCGGGCGCAGGCAAGGCCACATTTGTATCATTGCTGGGCCTTGATGGGGCCAAACGCCGCGCTGATGATCTCGTGCAATCCGCTTGCGACGCTTTAAATGGTTACGGGCAGGATGCAGAGGTGTTGCGGGACACCGCCCGTTTCGTGATCGCCCGCAAGAACTGAAGGAAGACAATGACCGACAGACCGACAACGCCATTGCTGGACCGAGTCCAGCGCCCTGCGGACCTGAAACAGTTTTCCGATGCGGAGCTGACAAAACTGGCGCATGAGGTCCGGGCGGAAACCGTGTCGGCGGTGTCGGTTACGGGCGGCCATCTAGGCGCGGGTCTTGGCGTTGTCGAACTGACCGTGGCGCTGCATGCGGTCTTTGATGCGCCGCGTGACAAGATTGTCTGGGATGTGGGCCACCAGTGCTATCCGCATAAAATCCTGACCGAAAGGCGTGACCGCATCCGCACCCTGCGTCAGAAGGACGGTCTGTCCGGGTTCACCAAGCGCAGCGAGTCTCCCTATGATCCGTTCGGCGCGGCACATTCGTCGACCTCTATTTCCGCAGCACTTGGCTTTGCCGTGGCACGTGATCTGGGCGGCGCGCCCCCCGAAGGTGCGGGCGACGGCATTGCGGTGATCGGCGATGGCTCGATGTCGGCAGGCATGGCCTATGAGGCGATGAACAACGCGGGACACCTGGGCAAACGCCTGATCGTGATATTGAACGACAACGAGATGTCGATTGCGCCACCTGTAGGGGCCATGTCGGCCTACCTGAGCCGCCTGTATGCCGAAGCGCCGTTTCAGGAATTCAAAGCCGCGGCCAAAGGGGCGGTCAGCCTGCTGCCCGAGCCGTTCCGCGAAGGGGCGAAACGTGCCAAGGATATGCTGAAAGGCATGGCCGTTGGCGGCACATTGTTTGAACAGCTTGGCTTCTCGTACCTTGGGCCAATTGACGGCCACGACATGAACCAGCTTTTGCCGATCCTGCGCACCGTAAAGGACCGTGCAACCGGGCCGATCCTGATCCATGTCCTGACGAAAAAGGGCAAAGGCTATGCGCCCGCCGAGGAGGCCCGCGACAAGGGTCATGGCGTTTCCAAGTTCAACGTGGTGACGGGCGAGCAGAAAAAAGCACCTTCCAATGCGCCGAGCTACACCTCTGTCTTTGCGCAGTCCTTGCTGCAAGAGGCCGCTGACGATGATAAGATTTGTGCCGTCACCGCCGCGATGCCGGATGGCACCGGACTGAACCTCTTTGCCGAACGCTACCCCTCGCGGTGCTTTGACGTGGGCATTGCCGAACAGCATGGCGTGACGTTCAGCGCCGCCTTGGCCGCAGGCGGCATGAAGCCGTTTTGCGCGATGTATTCGACCTTCCTGCAACGTGGCTACGACCAAGTGGTGCATGATGTCGCCATCCAGCGGCTGCCCGTGCGCTTTGCCATTGATCGTGCGGGGCTTGTCGGTGCCGATGGAGCCACACATGCCGGTGCTTTCGATGTGGCCTACCTTGCCAACCTCCCCGGGTTTGTCGTTATGGCCGCCGCCGATGAAGCAGAGCTGAAGCATATGGTGGCCACTGCCGCAGCGCATGACGACGGGCCGATTGCTTTCCGATTCCCACGTGGTGAAGGCACCGGCGTCGATATGCCCGAACGCGGCATCCCGCTAGAGATCGGCAAGGGCCGGATCATCGCCAGAGGCAAGCGCGTGGCGCTGTTGTCTTTTGGCACGCGCCTGTCGGAAGTCGAACGCGCCGCCGAGGCATTGGCGGCCAAAGGGGTAACCCCAACCATCGCAGACGCGCGGTTTGCCAAACCCCTGGACCGCGAGATGATCTTGCAACTGGCCGCGGATCACGAGGCATTGATCACCATCGAAGAAGGTGCCGTGGGTGGTTTCGGGTCGCATGTCGCACAGCTATTGGCGGATGAAGGCGTCTTTGACCGGGGGCTGAAGTACCGCTCTATGGTGCTGCCCGACACCTTCATCGATCAAGCTTCTCCTGCCGATATGTATACTGTGGCAGGGATGAACGCGGATCAGATCGAGGCAAAAGTTCTCACCACGCTGGGTATTGCGCAGATCGGTCAGCAAACTGCCTGAACCGCCATTACTTCTGTTGGGCCAATAGCTTGTCCAACCTTTGTTCGATTGCCATCAGCCGCGCCGACACTTCATCACGGTACACACCCGTTTCGGCGTTGCTTTCCTCTGAATGGGCGTCCTGCATCGAGTTCACGATCAGACCCACAAGCAGGTTCACCACGGCAAAGGTGGTGACCATAATGAATGGAATGAAAAATCCCCAGGCGTAGGGATAAGTCTCCATCACGGGGCGCACGATGCCCATCGACCAGCTTTCCAGCGTCATGATCTGGAATAGCGAATAGCCTGAACGCCCCAGCGTGCCGAACCAATCCGGGAAGGCCGTGCCGAAGAGCTTGGTCGCAATAACCGCACCGATATAGAAAATCAGCGCCATCAGCGAAAAGACCGAAGCCATGCCGGGCAGCGCGCTGATGAACCCCTCAACCACCCGACGCAAACGCGGCGCGGTCGAGACCAAACGCAGCACCCGCAGGATACGCAGGGACCGTAATGCCGACAGACTGTTGCCAGCGGGCACAAGTGCCACGGCAACAACAAGCAGATCGAATATATTCCACCCTTCGCGAAAGAAATGCATCCGGTAGACGAAAATCTTGATCAGCAGTTCCGCAACAAAGATCGCCAGACAGATTTTGTCGAGAAACAGCAACGCCGGCCCGACAACCGCCATCACCGAGGGAGAGGTTTCAAGCCCCAGAAGGACTGCGTTAAAAATGATAACGCTCATGATGAACCAACCAAAAGCTGGCGATTCCACAAGAGTCTTCAATGTGTTGCGCATGGAATGGGTTCGCTCTTTCACGCTTGTTTGGCGTCTATATGCGGTGCGCCGGAAGCAAGGACAAGCGGGCCTCTCAGATCACTACAAAATAAGTGATGCCCGCTATTACGACGAGGCTAAGATAGCCTGCGAGCACATAAGCTCCGTCACGCGTGAACAGCCCGAATGCCAAGAGCGCTACGATTCCCGCACCGAAAGATGTGAAAAAGGGCAGTATTTCGAGCGGTGGCCAGCTAAGGGGAACCACCACGCAAAAGAGCAAAGTGACCCAACGCATCGGCCCCGATGTCAGATAGCGCAATCGGGGTCGCGTGTGTCTGTCTACGAACGCACAGGGTTTGCGCAACCACTCTACCGCCCGATGAATTTTGTGCGAATCCAGTGTCATCCGTTTCATCCGCCCCGGCAACCACAGCCGCCGCCGCCCGAAAAGCGCCTGCGATGACAAGATCACCAGGATTATTGCCGAAGCAGTCGGCACGCCCGGTATGCCCGATACAGGCGAGATAAGGATAACCGCGACCAACAGGATCAACGGGGTAATCGCACGGTCGCCGAATTCATGCAGCACATCATCCACCGACACACGCGGTCCTTCCGCGGCATGCTCCACTCCATCCAGCAGATGGGTCAGCGTTCGTTCTTCATGGTCAGTCATATCTGCCTCAGGCACCGTTGTGATCACGCAGTAATGCATCCAGCCCGCTGCGGTAGTCGGGATAAGCTGGTTGCCAACCCAGCGCCTGTTTGATCCGATTGTTCCGTACCTTTTTACTTTCGGCATAAAAACTGCGGGCCATCGGTGTCATTTCGGCAGTCTCAAAGTCCTCGGCTTCGGGTAAGGGCAGTCGCAGCAGTTCCGCTGCATAGCCAATGACATCTTGCGGCGGTGCCGGGTCATCGTCACACAGATTATAGACAGCACCTGGATCAGGCCGCGCCATCGACAGTTCAAGCGCCAGGGCGATGTCGTCTACATGGATACGGCTAAAGACCTGACCTTGCTTGATCACCCGCCGCGCCGTGCCCTTGCGCACCTTCGCAAAAGGACCGCGCCCCGGTCCGTAGATCCCCGCAAGACGAAAAATATGCAAGGGCAGGTCCTTGATACCTTGCCATTGCGCTTCGGCGGCAACCCGCGCTTGCCCGCGTTTTGTTGCAGGGGTCAAAGCGGCATCCTCGTCGACCCAGTCCCCTTGATGATCACCATAAACGCCGGTGGTCGACAGATATCCCGCCCAGCGCAAATGCGGCGCGAGGGTCGCGATCTCATCTTTCAGCGCGGCTAACACCGGATCGCCCTCCGGGCCCGGCCCGGCAGAAATCAGCAGATAGGGTGCAGCGCGCAAAAGTGTGCCGACATCAGAACCGGGCCACAGCACAGGCTCTACCCCCGTCGCGGCGATCTCTTTCATCTTTTCCGGACTGCGGGTGGTCCCGATGATGCGCCAGCCCTGCGGAATAAGCCGATCGGCCAGCGCACGCGCGCTGTACCCATGGCCGAAAGAGAATAGTGTTTTATCCATGCGTCAAAGGTGGCCCGCCAAGCGACCATCGGCAAGGTCCGTCATGGCAAAGCAATGCGTTTATCAGCAGAGACCAGCGCATTAATCTGGCGCAGATGCTCTGGCAGGCATTTTTTCAGGAAGTCGTAGGTCCTGACAACATGGGTGCGCGCAGCCTTGCCCAGATGCGCATATTCGTCGGGCTTGCCAAGCACGTCGATCACCTGTGCCGCCAAGGCATCGGGATCAAAGAAATCCACCAGCATCCCGGTATCGCCGTGGCTGATCGCCTCGCGCACCGGCGCCACATCAGATGCGACGATCGTTGCCCCCATCGACATGGATTCAAGTAGTGACCAAGACAGGACAAAGGGCATTGTCAGATAGACATGACAGCGGCTGATCTGCACCAGCTTTTGATAGTCGGGATAGGGAATGCGCCCCAGAAAATGCAGTCTGTCCCAATCAAGCTTGTCGCCGACTTCGGCCTCCATTTCCCCGCGCAGACCACGGGGATCGGTGCTTTTCCCGCCATAGGACACTTCATTCCCACCGACAATCAGCACGCGCGCATTCGGGCGTTCTTCCATGATGCGGGGCAATGCGCGCATGAATTGATGAAAGCCCCGCGCCCGCTCAAGATTACGGGAGACGTAGGTCAGCACCTCATCGCCCGCTCGCAACGGCTGGTCCAGCCGCCCAAGGCTGAGCGAGGCGTTGGGGTTGGGCAACAGTTTGTCGGTTCTGATCCCGTCGTGGCACACATACATCCGGTCATGAAAGCTGGCCGGAAATCGATCACGCTGCCAGGCAGTCGGGGCATGCCCCTGATCAACCACTTCGATATTGGCCAACGGCACGGCATTACGGGCCTGCATCAAAAAGGGCGCATGTTCAGAAACCGGTTCTTCAGGGTCGAACCCCACCAGCCCGCCTGCCATATTATAATAGTATTCAAAGAACCCGATGATCGGAACGTCCGGCCATATTTGTTTGAAGAATGTCAGTTCCCCCCAGCCCACATGCCCGATCACAATATCAGGCCGAAAGCCCTCTGTGCGCTCCAGCTTGGCCGCAGCCGTTGCCGCACCAAAGCCGGCACCTGTGGCTTCCTCCCAAACTCTGGACAGCCCATACGCATCCTCGCGCGGCCTGCGATGCGCCTTGTAGACACAGGTTTCCACGCCCGGTAAATTCGGCGCATCTTTCTTTTGCGTTAGAAAGAAAATCCGGTGATCACCCTGTGCGGCCAGCCATTGGACCAATTCGCGGTACTGGCCCGGCATGTTTTGATGCACAAAAAGAATGTTCATGGCGGGGCTACCTGGATAATTCCACTGCCGCGCAGTTAATCGAAGCCAACCGCCCAACGCAACGCATCAACCCCGCTTTCGGGCCGCAAGCCTCGCCTTCATCGCTGCCTTGCCTTCGGCCGTACCATCGTGGAACGACCCGAACAGCTTGTCCCACGGCACATCAAGGTTGCCGTAGTTCACCTCGAAATAGCGGTGATGGATCTGATGGTGGAAGTTGCCCAGATGCACCCGCTTGGCATTGCGAAACCAAAGCCCTTCAAACCCGGTGTGCGATGTGACCGCAAGGATCGCATAAAACATCAGATGAAAGATCAGATGCACCGGATGGGTCGGTAGGACCAGATGGATGACCACCGTTCCGAAGTAGAACAGATGTTCGACAGGATGCATCGATAGCCCCGACCATGGCCCAACGTCCGTATTGCGGTGGTGCAGCGCGTGGAACCGATAAAACATTCTCGTGTGCAAGAGCCGGTGGATCCAGTAAAAATAGAAGCTCTCCCAAACAGGGATGAGCAAAAAGAATGCGACGAACCAAACCGGTGCCGCCGTGAAAGTCGTGGTCGGCGCATGGCCATTGGCCAGCAACCACCAGAACAGCACTTCGAACCCGGACCAGATCGTCGCGCCGCTGGCCAGCGTCCAGAACATGTTATCCCGCGACTGATGATCAAAGCTGAACATACGCCCTTTGCGCGGAAAGGGACGCGGATCGTATTTCATCTCCTGTCCCTGCATTGCGTAGGTATGAAACCAAAGGTGCAGACCACCGGCGATCAGCGAGATAAGGATCAGGTTACGCAGATAAACCAGTGCGACCCACGAAAAGCCCAGTGTTTGGCTCTGTTCAAATGTCGGGGAGAGCCAGAGATAGCTTAGCCCCGCCAACACCAGAATGCCCATGTTGATCGTCAGAAAGAACCAGCCGTCCGCATACCATTTCAGCGTCGCAAGCGGTTTAGGAGGCCACTGCCACAAAGGCGATACCGCAATTGGGACATCTGGGCTGTGGTTCCATTCAGCCATAAAAACAGTCCCTAATGGGAATAGTCCGATCCTTCATCGTCCAGTATAGCCTTCAGCTCTGCCAGATGCCGCGCATCCTGTTCGGGGTATGCCTCAAGCTCCTGCGCGGTCTTCTCGGCCACATCATCGGGGACGCGGCGCAAAGGCATGCCGGTTTGCAGAGCTTTGATATAGGTCTCGGCAGCGCGTTCGAAATAATAGAGCCTATTAAAGGTTTCTGCGACAGTATCGCCGATCACCATGACACCGTGCGAGCCCATGACCATCACCTTCTGCTTCGGGTCCGTCAGCAGCTGCGCACAGCGGGCGCCCTCATCCTCGAAGGCCAGTCCGCCGTATTCCTCGTCGATCACGATGCGGTTGAAAAAGGTACAGCAGTTCTGGTCGATGGGCGGCAAACGGCTGTCCTGCAGACAGGCCAGAACCGTCGCGTGGATTGAATGCACATGCATGACGCACCGCGCATGGGCGCAGGCCTTGTGCACGCCGCCATGCAGGCCCCAGGCCGTTGGGTCAGGCGCATTTGGCCCTTGGTAGGTTTCTGGATCATCCGCATCGATCAACAGCAGGTCGCTCGCCTTTATCCGGCTGAAATGCGCCTGATTGGGGTTCATCAGAAACTGGGTGCCGCTCTCGTTCACCGCAAGGCTAAAGTGGTTCGCGACCCCTTCATGCATGTTCAGCCGCGCTGTCCAGCGAAAGGCCGCAGCCAGATCAACCCGCTCTTGCCAGTGATCCATGTTCGGTTTGAATTGCGTTAAAGTCATCGAAGAACTCCTCATTTCACCCGGCTTGGCACCCAAGCATAGCCGTTGTCACATAGTATGTAAGCTTCGCGCAAACCGTGGGGCTTGTCAGTGGGCGGTTGCAAGACCGTGACCCCGGCCTTCAGCGCCCGTGCGCATGCGACGTCCGGATCGGTATCATACAGGCGTATCTCGATCCCGGTGCCGCGTGGCGGGGTTTCAGGCAGCAATGCCATGAGCGGGTTGGAATGGTACGTTCCGTCACTGTGCACCTGAAACACCTGATCACCATACTGCATGATCGCAAAATCCTGCGTAGGCTGAGACGCCTTCATATCGAAAACAGTCTCTAACATTACAACTTGCGTCCCGACGTCCCTTACCAACAGGTTCAGACCGATGCCCCGCAAGGAGGCACCAAAATCTTCTGCACCGATGCTGTCGTAGTCCATCTGCCTCACTCTCGCTTGAACCTGGCGAAACCCTGTGGCACCTTTGGACATGACGCAAGAAACTTTCCCCACATGGGCCGATATCGCCCCAGATCTGATCAATGTCGCAGCAGGGCGTGCGCCCGCTGATACGATCATCGCCGGTGGCATCTGGGTAAACGTCCACACCCGCGAAGCGCTGCCAAATCACGACATCGCCATCATCAAAGGCAGAATCGCCTTTGTAGGGCCTGATGCCAGCCATTGCCGCGGCCCAGATACACAGATCATTGAGGCAAAGGGCAGGTACATGATCCCCGGTCTTTGCGACGGGCACATGCATATCGAAAGCGGTATGCTGACCCCGGCGGAATTCGCCCGCGCGGTGATCCCGCATGGCACCACCAGCATGTTCACCGATCCGCATGAGATCGCCAATGTGCTGGGCCTTGCCGGTGTGCGCATGATGCATGACGAGGCGCTGATGCAGCCCATCAACATCTTCACGCAGATGCCCTCTTGTGCGCCCTCTGCGCCGGGAATGGAGACGACGGGCTTTGAAATCAGTGCCGAAGACGTGGCCGAGGCAATGGCATGGCCCGGCATTATCGGTCTGGGAGAGATGATGAATTTCCCCGGTGTGTCCAACGCCGACCCCCAGATGCTGGCCGAGATTGCAGCGACCCAGCGGGCGGGCAAAACCGTGGGCGGGCATTATGCCTCGCCCGACTTGGGGCCTGCTTTCGCGGCCTATGTCGCAGGTGGTCCCGCCGATGACCACGAAGGCACATGCGAGGCCGATGCGGTGGCACGGATGCGGCAAGGTATGCGGTCGATGATCCGTCTTGGCTCTGCTTGGTATGACATCGAAACGCAAATCACCGCGATCACCGAACGCGGCCTTGATCCGCGCAACATGATCCTGTGCACCGATGATTGCCATTCCGGTACGTTGGTGAATGATGGCCATATGAACCGCGTGGTGCGCCATGCCATTGATTGTGGCTGTGACCCTTTGATCGCGTTGCAAATGGCCACGATCAACACCGCGACACACTTTGGGCTGGAACGTGATATCGGGTCGATCACGCCGGGGCGGCGGGCCGACATTATCCTGACTTCAGACCTTAAAACCCTCCCGATAGAGACTGTTATCGCACGCGGTCAGGTTGTTGCAGAAAACGGCACATGTCTGGTCGATTGTCCGCATTACAACTGGCCCGACGCCGCACGCAAGACCGTGAATATGGCGCGCGACCTGACGGGCGACGACTTTACCGTAGAAGCGCCCAAAGGGGCCAACGCAGTCACTGCCAATGTTATCGGTGTCGTCGAAAATCAGGCCCCCACAAAGGCGCTGCAGTTTGAATTGCCCGTGACCGAGGGCCGAGTTCAGCCCAGCGGAGATGTCGCACAGATCGCGCTGGTCGAGCGGCATCGCGCAACCGGCAATGTGGTCAACGCCTTTGTGTCCGGCTTTGGATATACCGGCAAGATGGCGATGGCGTCGACCGTGGCGCATGACAGTCATCATATGATCGTGGTCGGCACCGATGCTGATCAGATGGCGCTGGCCGCGAACCGCTTGCGGGCCCTGGGCGGCGGTATCACGATCTTTCGTGAAGGCGAGGAACTGGCATTGATCAACCTGCCGATTGCCGGCCTGATGTCCGACAGCCCCGCAGCCGAAGTCGCCGCCAATACAGACCGGATGATGCAGGCGATGCGCGACTGCGGGTGTACGTTGAACAACGCCTATATGCAGCATTCCCTACTGGCTCTGGTCGTGATCCCCGAATTGCGCATCTCTGACTTGGGGCTAGTAGATGTCCGCTCGTTTGAATTTATCCCTGTGTTAGAGCCACAAGTATGACCAAAATCCTGACCCCGGATGCCCCCAAACCGGAATCATTCACCGATGCCACCGCAGCGGTTGACCGCCTGACAGAGCTGTACATGCAGGCCACAAAGTTCCTGCGCCAACATTTCGATAGTGTTCTGGAAACGCCACCCAAGGAAACGCGCATCCGTGCCTTTTATCCGCAGGTCAGCTTTCGCACCTCGTCTTATGCACAGGTCGACAGCAGGCTGAGTTTTGGCCATGTCTCCTCCCCCGGTACCTTTGCCGCGACCATCACGCGGCCCGATCTGTTCCGGCATTACCTGATCCAGCAGATCGGTCTTCTGATCGAAAACCACGACCAACCTGTGATCATTGGCCTCTCCGACACGCCGATGCCTGTGCATTTCGCTGTCACCGGCAATAACGCCGCCAATATTCCACAGGAGGGTGCCGCCGATTTCACCCTGCGCGACATTTTCGATGTGCCGGATCTCAGCACGACGAATGACGACATCGTTAACGGCACCTATGATGCTTCGGATGGGTTGCGCCCTCTGGCACCCTTTTCGGCGCAGCGGGTGGATTATTCACTCGCGCGTTTGGCTCATTACACGGCCACCGATGCGGAGCACTTTCAATGCCATGTGCTTTTCACCAACTACCAGTTCTATGTGACCGAATTCGAAGACTACGCCCGCAACCAGTTGCGCGATCCGAACAGCGGCTATGTGTCATTCGTATCTACCGATAATGCGGAAATCACAGATGGCGATGCGCCGCTCCCCGAGGCGATCAAAACGCCCCAGATGCCGACCTATCACCTCAAGCGTGAAGACGGGTCTGGCATTACATTGGTGAACATTGGCGTTGGCCCGTCGAACGCGAAAACCGCAACGGACCATATTGCCGTATTGCGGCCCCACGCCTGGCTGATGGTCGGCCATTGCGCCGGGCTGCGGAACACGCAGGCCTTAGGGGATTTCGTGCTGGCACATGCCTATTTGCGCGAAGATCATGTGCTGGACGACGATCTGCCCGTCTGGGTGCCTATCCCAGCGCTGGCAGAGATACAGATCGCGCTGGAGAAAGCGGTCGCGCAGGTCACCCAGCTGGAAGGGTACGAGCTGAAACGGATCATGCGCACCGGCACGGTTGCCACCATCGACAACCGAAACTGGGAATTGCGTGACCATTCCGGCCCTGTGCAACGTCTTAGCCAGTCCCGGGCCATTGCGCTGGACATGGAGAGCGCCACAATCGCGGCAAACGGGTTCAGGTTTCGCGTCCCCTATGGTACGCTTCTATGTGTTTCTGACAAGCCGCTACATGGGGAACTTAAGCTGCCGGGCATGGCCTCGGACTTTTATAAAACCCAAGTTTCTAGGCATTTGATGATCGGAATTCGCGCGATGGAGTTGTTGCGCAGCACCCCGCTGGAACGCATCCATAGCCGGAAATTGCGCTCATTTGACGAAACGGCCTTTCTCTAGGCCCGTCAAAACCCTAAAAAACAGCGGAAAAGCGCCTTTTTCACTGAAAATCGGCGCATTCTTCGTTGTGTTACACTACAACATACCGTTACTTTCTGCGCAGGAGGCCCAACATCGGGCGGTCTAAGGAGAAAAAAACAATGGCAACCAAACCAATGACAAAGACTCAGCTCGTCGCCGCACTGGCAGAAGAGATGGGTTCCGACAAGAAATCCGCAGGCGCAGCACTGGAAGCGGTCTGTGATCTGATCACCAAAGAAGTATCCGGCGGCGGTGCCGTGACCCTGCCCGGCGTTGGCAAAATCTACTGCCGCGAACGCCCAGAGCGTATGGTTCGCAACCCGGCAACCGGCGAACAGTTCAAGAAAGAAGCGGACAAGGTTGTGAAAATGACCATTGCCAAGGCGCTGAAAGACAGCGTAAACGGCTGATCCGCGACCACTACCTTAAGTGTAAAAGGGTCGCTTTAGGGCGGCCCTTTTTAATTGGTCAAATGGTGGCCTGTGACAATGACGAGCCTTCACTTTTAGGCATGGACGCATCGTCGACTATTTTAAGAAAAATGGGCCCTGAACATGCTTGCTAACCGTCATCCTGCAAATCCCGAGCGTCTGCAGACTTTGCGCGACTACGGTGTTCTCGACACCGAATACGAAGGTGAGCTGAACGAAATCGTCGAACTGGCCTCTGAAATTTGCGGCATGCCCGTTTCTCTGGTGTCTTTGGTCGATCACGACCGCCAGTGGTTCAAAGCCAAGGTCGGCATGGAAGAACCCGGCACGCCGATGGATCAATCCATTTGCTCCCATGCGATCCTGCAAGATGGATTGCTGGAAATACCTGATACGCACGAGGATCCGCGCACCATAGACAACCCTTTGTGTACAGGCCCAAATCCGATCCGGTTTTACGCCGGCGCGCCGCTGGTTGCCTCAAACGGCCTGCCCATAGGCACCCTTTGCGTGCTGGATCGGGAACCGCGCAAGCTGACCGGTTTACAGCGCCGAACCCTTTTGGTTCTGGCGCGTCAGGTGATGAAGCAATTCGATCTCCGTGTCGCTCTGCGCAATCAGGAAATACTTCAGTCCGAAGCCGACCATCGCGTGAAAAATTCGCTGCAATCCGTGTCGGCCATCGTGCGCATTTACACCCGGACAATCTCGGATGGTGATGCGCTCGAGGCTCTGGACGCGATCCAGCGGCGCATTGATGCTGTCGCGGCACTGCATCAGGAATTACAAAGCACCGATGGTCACAACACCATCGATACTGCCGCCTATCTTGATCGCGTTGTGCTGCTGCTGCGCAAATCCGCACCCGAGAACGTTGTTATCGTCTCTGACTTCGAGCCTGTTGTGATGCCTTCGGCTCATGCTGCGAACTTGGCGATGATCATCAGTGAATTTGTCGCCAATTCGATCAAACATGCCTTTCCAGATGGTAAGGGTGGCGAAATTAACCTGCGCTTATCAGTCACCGGCGCGGGACAATACCAGTTGGCCTGCCGCGATAACGGGATCGGCAATCAAGGCGACGCGCCCACCTCCCCCAACCGGACCACGGGCATCGGCATTAACCTGGTCTCTGCCGCGGCGGCCAATCTTGGCGGCAAGACAAACACGGAGATGACAGCAGACGGCAGTCAGTTGATTGTTGATTTCCGCGATGCGCCGGTCGTCACGGATGATACCGCACCGAATGCGCCCATGCGCTAAAGGCGATTGATCGTAGCCTACCAGTTAAGTCGCTATTTTACGCCGCAGGTGCTTAGGCGCTTGCCGTTCTCGCTCAGTTGGTGGACTTTGCGCAAAAGCAAAGGTGAGGCAGCATGGACATTCGCGCAATATTGATGGGTCTGATCTTTGCGATGATGTGGTCCTCGGCCTTTACCTCGGCACGGATCATCGTCGTCGATATGTCCCCGCTTTTCGCACTATCTGTCCGCTATCTCATCTCCGGTCTGTTGGGCGTGGGCATTGCGTTGGCTCTTGGGCAATCCATGCGCCTGACACCGGCACAATGGCGGGCCACCATCGTTTTCGGCATATTGCAGAACGCGGTGTATCTGGGCCTGAACTTCGTCGCGATGCAGACGGTTCAGGCGTCACTTGCCGCTATTATCGCCTCTACTATGCCGTTGCTCGTTGGCTTTGCCGCCTGGGCGTTTCTGGGCGAGAAGCTGAAGCCACTGGGCATCGCTGGGCTGGTCGCAGGGGTCATCGGCGTTGCAATTATCATGGGTGCGCGGCTGGGCGGCGGTGGTGTTGATATGATCGGTGTGGGCCTATGCGTGATCGGGGTGATCGCCTTGACAGCTGCGACGCTATTGGTACGAGGCGCAACCTCGGGCGGGAATTTCCTGATGATCGTTGGATTGCAAATGCTGGTTGGCTGCGTTGCCCTAGCGCTGGCGACCCTGGCATTTGAAACACCGCGCCTGAACCCGACGTGGCCATTGTTTTTCGCATTTACCTATACCTGCCTGATCCCGGGCCTTGCCGCGACGATCATATGGTTCTGGCTGGTAAACCGGCTCGGTGCCACACGCGCGGCAACCTTCCATTTCTTGAACCCGTTCTTTGGCGTTTTGGTCGCTTTCCTCCTGCTGTCCGAATCCTTGGGTGCACGCGATCTGCTGGGCGTTGCCATCATCACTGCGGGTATTCTGGCCGTTCAACTGTCACGCCAGAGACAAGCGGCCGTCACGGAAGCCCCTAGTCCAGAAGTGGTTCAATCGCGCCGACGATAGCCCTGCTTTGCGGCTTCGCGGAAGAACCCCATGTTTGTACAACCGCGCCATCCGGCCCAATCAAGACCTTGTTAAAGTTCCAACGCGGGACAAAACCGGTCTCGGCTTTGACCGCACGGTAGAACGGATGCGCTTTTGATCCTCTGACGCGGGTAATATCCGCCATGGGGAGATCCAGACCAAAGGCAACCTCGCAAAATTCCTTCACCTCTTCAGAGGTGCCAAGCTCTTGGTTAAAGTCATCGGAGGGCACGGCAAAGACCACCAGCCCCCGCTCCTTGTAGGTGTCATAAAGCGCCTGAAGCCCTTCGTACTGCCCGGTAAAACCACATTGCGATGCCGTGTTTACCACCAGGACAGGCTGCCCGGCCCATTGGCTCAGGTTCAGCGTGCCCCCATCAATATTTGCGAATGTCATGTCGGGAGGGGCCGCCCAAGCCGCGCTGGCGATAACACTCAGCACAAATCCGAAAATCCAGCGCATTTTCATCTCCCTTGAGTGACCCATCGTAGTACGCATGGCCTTTTGACCTCTTTGACGGGCCGCGCTATGCGATTGTCCTTTAATTTCCAAGATAGCACCCCATTTAATAAGGCAACCCAAAGCGCCAAGGAGGACACAATGTCAAAGTACGAAAAACGCGCCGAAGTGGTGGACAGCCTGTCACCCGAAGAATTCTACGTCACCCAGGAAAGCGGCACGGAGCGCCCCGGCACCGGCAAACTGCTGAACAACAAAGAACCCGGCATCTATGTCGATATCGTATCGGGAGAGCCGCTCTTTGCCTCTGCGGACAAATACGAAAGCGGCTGTGGCTGGCCCAGCTTTACGAAACCGATTGAACCCGCCTATGTGGTGGACATTGAGGACCGCACCTTGGGCATGGTCCGCACCGAAGTACGCAGCAAGCATGGCGACAGCCATCTTGGCCATGTCTTTCCAGACGGCCCGCAGGATCGTGGCGGCCTGCGCTATTGCATCAACTCGGCCTCGCTCCGCTTCATCCACCGCGATGATATGGAAGGCGAAGGTTATGGCGAATATCTGAACCAGGTGGAGGACGCAGCATGAGCGACACAACAGAACGCGCAGTACTCGCAGGGGGATGTTTCTGGGGAATGCAGGATTTGATCCGCAAACGCCCCGGTGTCATCTCGACCCGCGTGGGATACAGTGGCGGCGACGTGCCAAACGCGACCTACCGCAACCATGGCACGCATGCGGAAGCCATCGAAGTGATCTTTGACCCAAGCGTCACGTCCTTTCGCGAACAGCTTGAGTTCTTCTTTCAGATCCATGACCCCACAACGCTGAACCGCCAAGGCAATGACCGCGGCATGAGCTATCGTTCCGCCATCTATTACGTGAACGAAGACCAAAAAGCCGTGGCGCTTGATACCATCGCCGATGTCGAAGCGTCAGGCATCTGGCCTGGCAAAGTCGTCACTGAAGTCGAGCCTGTCGGCGATTTCTGGGAAGCAGAGCCAGAGCATCAGGATTACCTTGAGCGCATTCCGAACGGCTATACCTGTCACTTCCCCCGTGCTGACTGGGTCTTGCCCAAACGCGCCGCGGCGGAATGAGCTTTCGGGCCACTCAAATTTAGGGTGGCCCGTCAAACGAACCTGTCTTGGTCATCAATGAGCAACCTTTGGTCGCCCCGATACTTCGACCGTAACCTCCGCTTCGATAAAGACTTCACGCGCTTCTACACCAGCAGTACGCAGGTCACGTTTTACATTCAGCGTGAGATCCTCGGCCCCTGCTAACCTTGCCTGTGCCATCGCTTCATCTTTCAAAACAGTCTCTAAAAAAGTCAATGCGGCTTCCTGATCTGCAAAATCTTGCGGACCGTCCTGCAAATGCACTCGAAACTTGCCTTCACTTGGCGAAGTTACCGTACCGCTTCGACGCATGGTGACTTTGCCCACCACAGCCCCGATGGCATTGGCGACACCCGCGTATTCCGGCACGATCATCTCGCACCCGAGCAGATCGCCAACGGCAGGGTAATAGGCCGCCGCCGAGGCACCAAGCCCCACAACCGACACGCTCAGTCCGGTCTCTAGCTTGACAAATCCGCGATGCCCCGCCATTCCGCGTTGCATCAGCACATGCCGCGCCAAAGCTTCTGGTGGCGCGTCAAAAGGCTGTGCTTCTTCGGCAAAAGCAGTCTCTAACAAGGCCAAAGCAGTCTGCTGCGTCAGCCGGTTGACAATCGTCTGTGCCACGTCTTCGGCGGTGTTCGACAGTAGATTTCCCGCTCCGGTCCTGCGCCGCCCGAACAATTGCAACGCTTTGCGTGCAGCATACGCATCCCAGTCTTTCACGCGGCCGAGGGCGTGGCTGGCATCCGATGGCGTGACACCGGCGACCTGCACCAGACCGCGCTCAACCAACCGGTTCAAAGCGCTGTGTTCAATCCGCGCCCGCAGGATGTCGCCCAAAGGATGCACCCTGTCCCCGATCCGCGCCAAAAGCTCGGCCTCTCGCGGTCCAAGGCCCTCGCGGCTCGTCCCCTGCACAGCTCGCACAAAGCGACCATCATGCTCACCAGGCGTCACAGCACGCAACTGTGCATCTAGTGCGGAATGCACGACCTCCGGTGCCTCAATGGCGACCAAGGATATCGGCAGCAACCGCTTCGGCCCGAGTGTGACCCCCCCTTGCAAACCTTCCGCGGTGAAATGAACTTCACTGTCGCCGCCCAAACCGGTGGTCCGCATTGCGACAGCTTCGACCATGGTGCGGAACGGCCCAACACGTGCACCCGCAGGATCAATCATCGGCCGTCCATCCCGTAGCAAAGCGACATCCGTTGTGGTCCCGCCAATATCGCTGACCAACGCGAGATCGGCCCCGGTCAACCATCGCGCCCCTACAATGGATGCTGCTGGCCCGCTCAATATCGTTTCAATCGGGCGTTCGCGGGCCTGCGCGCTGGAGATCAGGGCACCATCGCCACGCACCACCATCAAAGGGGCCGTGATGCCCAGCGCGATTAGCTTATCCTCGGTCTGGCTAATCAGCCGGTCGATCATCCCGATCAGCCGCGCGTTCAACACCGCAGTCATCGCGCGTTTTGGCCCGTTCAATTTGGCCGACAGCTGATGTGACGCCGATACCGGCCGCCCTGTAATCTCTTTGACCGAAGCCGCCACGCGAAGCTCATGTGCAGGGTTGCGCGTGGCGAACTGGCTGGCGACTGCAAAGCCGCTCACATCATCCTTATATGTCTCTAAAAATCGAATTAGACTCTGTTCATCCAGTGCTTTCGCCTCGCCTCCGGCGTGGTTGTGGCCACCCTCCAACAGCAGATAGGGATCCCCGCGCAGCGCCTCCGCCAAACCCTGTGCGGCAATATCCTTTTCCCTGAACCCGATGTAGATCAACGCGACCCGCCCGCCCTGACCTTCGACCAAAGCGTTGGTCGCAAGCGTTGTCGACAGCGACGCCAGCACGATCTCCTCTGGCGCAACTGCAGCCTGTTCCAAAACAGCAGAAACCGCCGCACCGACCCCGATGGCCAAATTGTGCCGGGTGGTCAATGATTTGGCAGATGCGATCACCGCTTCTTCATCGCGCAACAAGACTGCGTCCGTGTATGTGCCACCGGTATCAACACCCAAGAGCAAAGGCATGACGTCCCCTCTTTCTGCTTAATGACTGTGTAAGCAGAACAGCGCGACCGTCCAGCCCCTTAGCGTCAGTGCGCAGAGAGTTGTGTCACCGCCCAACGGGCCGCATCGGCAACTGTGGCATCTGCATCGTCCGTGAGACCCTGAGCCACGTGGCATAATGCAGGCAGACCGGAGTTTCCAATCGCATACAGCACATTGCGCACAAACCGGTCGCGCCCGATACGCTTGATGGGTGAACCGGAGAACCGCGCACGGAACCCCGCATCGTCCAAAAGCGCCAGGTCCGCCAAATTCGGCGCGTCGATCGCGGTACCATGATACCGCATATCGCTCGCCGCGACGGCAAACTTGTTCCAGGGACAGATCGCCAGACAATCATCACAGCCATAGATCCTGTTGCCCATTCTGGCCCGCAGATCGATGTCCACCGGCCCCTTATGTTCAATCGTCAGATAGGAAATACAGCGCCGCGCATCCAGTTGGTAAGGGACCGGAAACGCATCTGTCGGGCAGATGTCCTGACAGGCGGTGCAAGACCCGCAGTGATCAACCTCCGGCGTGTCGGGTTCTAACTCCAGCGTGGTAAAAACAGACCCTAAGAAGGCCCAATTGCCCCAGTCCCGGCTCAACACATTGGTATGTTTGCCCTGCCATCCCAGCCCCGCAGCCTGCGCCAACGCCTTTTCAGGAACGGGTGCGGTATCCACAAACACCTTCACTTCGCAGGGCTCCTGCGCAACCAGCCAACGTGCCAGACGCTTCAGCCGTTTCTTGACTATATCGTGGTAATCCCGCCCCTGCGCATAAACGGAAACCGCCGCTTTCTCGGGGCTTTCCAACACGGCCAAGGGATCAGATTTAGGCGCATAGCTTTCGGCCAGCATGATCACAGACCGCGCTTCGGGCCAAAGGGCCGCCGGATTGCCGCGCCAGGCCATCCGCTCGGTCATCCAGTTCATCTGGCCGTGATAGCCCGCCTCGACAAACCCGGCCAATCGTTCAGGCACCTCCGGTACCGCTTCAGGGCGGCACACCCGGCAGGCAACGAACCCTTCGGTCAAAGCCTGCGCGACAAGGCGTTCTTTCAGATCCATTCTCTGTTTGGCCTTATATACCGTCCGCACCCTCGACCGCAGCAGGGGCCAGCAATGAAGCGCCTAGAAATCCAGATCATTGTAGTGCTTGGGCGGCGGAAATCCGGGCACCTGATCGGCCAGCAAAGCCCGAAAGGCAGGGCGCGATTTGATCTTTGCATACCAGTCTTTGACAATCTCCGAGCGGTTCCAATCCACATCAGAGATATAATCCAGCGACGACAAATGCGCCGCCGCGGCGAAATCCGCCAGCGTCATATGATCGCCCGCCAGCCAGCGTCGGTGGTCCAGCAGCCAGTGCATGTAATCCAGATGATACTTGATTGCCTTGGCCCCGGCTTTGACGTTCTTGCTGTCGGGATAGCCTTCTTTCATCACCTTCTTATTGACCCGCTCGTACAGCAATTTTGACGTTACTTCGCTGTGGAACTTGTCATCAAACCAACTGACCAACCGCCGCACTTCGAGCTTTTTTGTCGAATCGGAAGGCAGCAACGAAGGCTCGGGCCGGGTTTCTTCGATATATTCGCAGATGGCGGCGCTTTCGGACATCATAATGCCGTCCAATCTCAGCACGGGCACTTTCCCGGCCGGATTGCGCCGCATGAAATCGGGGTCTTGCTCCCAATAGCGTTCCTCAACCAGCTCAACCTCGATCTTCTTCTCAGCGAGGCTCAGGCGAACCTTGCGGCAGAACGGAGAGAGAGGGACATGAAACAGGCGCGCCATTGGGGATACTCATGCAAATTGTGATAAATACTCAATGCCTGCTTACAGGGTCCAGTTCAACTCTCGAAACAGGCCGCCCGCCCGTCCGCGCGAATGGTCGCCGCTCCGTCACGGATCTGCCGAGCTCTGGAGTGTACGAAATTACTGGGCCTAGAGGCAGATCGCTTTTTGGGAGAAGGCAGGACCGCCGCGAGCCGGGCCGCCTGTGTTGCGGACAGATCGGCGGCAGAAACGCCAAAGTAGTGTTGCGCCGCTGCCTCGACACCAAAAACACCAGCATCGAATTCAGCGATATTGAGATAAACCTCGATGATCCGCCGCTTGGTCCACACCGCTTCGACCAAGGGCGTCATCATCGCCTCAGCCGCCTTGCGCACCCAAAGCCGGCCGTGCCAAAGGTAGACATTCTTGACCGTTTGCTGACTGATCGTCGACGCCCCGCGTGAGGACCCTTCGGCGATGGCCAGTTTGATCGCAGCCATATCAAATCCCCAGTGTTCACAGAAATTCGCGTCTTCCGCCGCAACGGCAGACCGCGCCATCACAGGGGCGATCCTGTCAAGCGCGACCCATTCATGTTCGACCCCTCCCAGCCTGCGACCTTCTGAAAACATATAGGCGTTTGTCGGCGGGTTGATCACAGCCCCCAGGGCGACCAGAAGCACAGCCACCAGAAAAACCACAGAAATCACTCGCAAAAAGAAACGACGAATCCGCTGGTCGATCCGCAGTTTCGGTTTCGTTTTCTTTTTCACGGATTTCGCGGGTTTGGCCATACCCCAGCTATAGGGGTCAGTCGGCGCTTTGTGAACGCTTGGCAATCGCCTGTGCCAGATATGTCCCGATCAGGGCCGATCCTTTGACTGAAGGGTGCGTGTTGTCCGAGGCAAACACCGTGGGATCAGCTGGATCAATCACATCTTCGGAATCAATAAATTGGACACCCGGCGTCGCCGCTGCAAACCGTGCGATCCGCGCTTCCATCCGCACCAGATCGTCCCGGCACCCTTTGAACGACCCCTTGCCGTTGCCCGCGTAATACCCCATCCAGATCACTTGTGCCCCGCTTTCAGCACGCATACGCGTGATAAAGGAGGGGATTAGACCGCTGGCTGCATCGGCGGCGATCAAACGGTCAACCGCCGCTGTGCAGTTTCCACAGCCACAATCACCAAAACCCAGATCATTGGCCCCGCCATCCAGCACAATCCAGTTCCAGCTGCCGCCTGGATATTGCCGCTGTATGTCAAAGCCGACAGCGCCAGCCAGACGCGAGGCATTGTCAAACTGTGCACCTGAAACGGCACGGCTGATGACTTGGCGGTTCAAGGTTCGTTCAATGACATCAGGAATGGCATTCGAGCCGTTCCACGCCATGATTGAATCGCCAAGCACAAGGATATCCCCGCGTTCTTTGGGTGCCTGCCCAGCGCATCCCGCAAGAAACGCAAGCAGGCACCCTATGATCGCAAAGATCCGCATCCTATTCGGCTGGCACCGCGGATTCTTCCACGCTAAGCGGAGCAGGCAGATGGATCAGCATTTCCTTCGGGCAAACCTGCAGGAAATTGTGCTTTTCGCTGTCCCAATGCTGTAGGATATCCGCAGCCTTGCGGCTGTTCGTTTCATCCAGATGCCGTTCCAGCAACGCCTTAAGTTGTGACATCCAATGGTCCACCGCAACAGGGCAGGTCACCAGTGTTTCGTGGTTCATCAACGGAGGTGCCTTGCCATCCGGGTCATAGAGGTAGGCCATCCCACCTGTCATCCCGGCGCCAAAATTCGCTCCGATTGAACCAAGGATGACTGCAACACCGCCGGTCATATACTCACACCCGTTGCTGCCGCAGCCTTCGATCACCACTTTGGCACCGGAGTTGCGCACGGCAAAGCGTTCACCAGCGCGGCCTGCTGCGAACAGATATCCATCGGTTGCCCCATAAAGGACGGTGTTGCCGATGATGGTGTTGTCCGCCGCAACGATACTGCTCGACATGGTGGGGCGCACAACAATTGTGCCGCCCGAAAGGCCCTTACCAACATAGTCATTGGCATCACCCGCCACTTCCAGCTTGAGCCCCGGTGCCGCAAAGGCACCAAGCGACTGTCCGGCAGACCCGGTCAGCTTGACCGTCAGGTGATCCGGTTGCAAATTGTTGCGCATCCCGAACTTCTTGACGATATGGCTCGACAGCCGTGTGCCAACCGTGCGGTGTGTGTTCTGAACCGCATAAGACAGCTGCATCTTTTCGCCATCCTCAAGGAACCGCGCCGCATCGCGCACGATTTGTGCATCCAATGTATCAAGCACTGCGTTGCGCGGCTTGTCGCGGTCATAGACGTTGTCATGCGCCCCATCGACAGTGACGAGCAGCGGGTTCAAGTCCAGATCATCCAGATGCGCGGACCCGCGAGAGACTTGCGTCAGCAAGTCAGCACGGCCAATGACATCGTCCAGCGACCGCGCACCGATGCTGGCGAGGATCTCGCGTACTTCGGTGGCATAGAAGGTGATAAGGTTCACAACCTTATCCGCACTACCGGTGAACTTGTCGCGCAGGGCTTCGTCTTGGGTACAGACCCCGACAGGGCAGGTGTTGCTCTGGCACTGACGCACCATAATACAGCCCATCGCGATCAGTGCCGCAGTACCAATACCGTATTCCTCGGCTCCCAGCATCGCCGCCATCACGATATCACGCCCTGTGCGCAGCCCACCGTCGGTGCGCAGCGTCACACGGTCCCGCAGATTGTTCATGCTCAACACCTGATGCGCCTCGGTCAGGCCCATCTCCCACGGCAGACCCGCGTATTTGATGCTGGTCGCAGGGCTGGCACCCGTGCCGCCGTTGTGCCCGGAAATCAGGATCACATCCGCCTTGGCCTTGGCCACACCCGCCGCAATCGTGCCAACGCCCGAGGACGCAACCAGCTTGACTGTCACCTTACAGCGCGGATTGATCTGCTTGAGGTCGTAGATCAGCTGCGCCAGATCCTCGATCGAATAGATGTCGTGGTGCGGCGGCGGTGAAATCAGCGTCACACCCTTGGTCGAATGGCGCAACCGCGCGATCAGGTCGGTGACCTTCATCCCCGGCAACTGCCCACCCTCACCGGGCTTGGCGCCCTGTGCGACCTTGATCTCAAGCTCTTCGCATTGGTTCAGATATTCGGCGGTCACACCGAAGCGACCCGAGGCGACCTGCTTGATCTTCGCGCTCGGATTGTCTCCGTTCGGCTCCGGCACAAAATGCGCTGGGTCTTCGCCGCCTTCACCACTGTCAGACTTCGCTCCGATCCGGTTCATCGCCACGTTCAGCGTCTTGTGCGCCTCGGGGCTAAGTGCCCCCAGCGACATGCCCGGCGTCACAAACCGCTTGCGGATCGAGGTGATGCTTTCGACCTCTTCCAGCCCGATGGCATCGCCCAAAGGTTTGATGTCCAGCAGGTCACGCAGATGGATTGGTGGGTTGCTTTGCATCTTCTTCGAATACTGCTGCCACATCTGGTAAGAGGCTCTGTTGCAGGCCATTTGCAGCAAGTGCATCGACGAGGCTTCCCAAGCGTGCGTCTCGCCGCTGGTGCGGGATTTGTAGAAACCGCCGATTGGCAGCACCACGCCGTCGCCCTGCCAGCCCTTCGCATGGACCTCTTCGGCCTTGCGCTGAATACCGGTGACACCGATGCCGGAAATCCGGCTGGTCATGCCGGGGAAATATTCGGCACACATGGCGCGCGACAGGCCCACAGCCTCAAAGTTCAGACCACCGCGATAGGACGACACAACGGAAATCCCCATCTTGGCCATGATCTTGAGCAGACCCTGATCAATCGCCTCGCGGTAACGCTGGATGGCCCCGGTTAGGGTCTGATCCAAGAGACCGCGTTCGATCCGGTCATTCAGCGAATCCTCGGCGAGGTAGGCGTTGACCACGGTCGCACCACAACCGATCAGCACAGCAAAATAATGCGGATCGACACATTCAGCCGACCGCACGTTCAGCGAGGTAAACGTCCGCAGCCCTTTGCGCGTCAAATGGCTGTGCACTGCCGAAGTCGCGAGGATCATCGGCATCGCCACATTGTCCGCATCACTCAGATGATCGGTCAGGATGATATGCCCTGCACCCGAACGTACGGCATCCTCTGCCTCTGCGCGGATACGCTGCAAACCCTCGTTCAACGTTCCTTCACCAGCGGGGAAGGTACAGTCGATGGTGACCATCTGTGCGTTAAAGTGCTCAAAGAGCGCCTCGAACTGGGCATTGCCGACAAAGGGGCTGTCCAGCACCAGGATTTCGGTCTGCGAGCTGTCTTCGTCCAGCACGTTCTTGAGGTTCCCGAACCGTGTCTTGAGGCTCATCACACGGAATTCGCGCAGGGAGTCGATTGGCGGGTTTGTCACCTGAGAAAAATTCTGCCGGAAATAATGGCTTAGTGGACGGTACTGTTTGGACAGCACAGCCGAGGGCGTATCATCGCCCATAGAGGCCAGCGTTTCCTTGGCGTCCTCGGCCATCGGGGCCAAAATCTGCTCAAGATCTTCGATGGAATAGCCCGCGGCGACCTGACGGCGACGCAACTCGGTTCCGGTAAAGACAGGGGTCTCGGTCACCTCCGCCAAAGGCGTATCAAGCTCGACAATCTTGTCGACCCAGTCGCCAAAGGGCAAAGCAGCAGACAGCTTGTTCTTGATCTTGGTATCGGTGAAGAGCTTGCCCTTCTTCATATCCACCGCGATCATCTGACCGGGACCAAGCGCGCCTTTCTGCACAACATCCGCTTCATCGAGTGGCACCATGCCCGCCTCGGACCCGGCGATAAGCATACCGCCCGCCGTTACGACAAAACGCATGGGCCGCAGACCGCTGCGGTCCAGTCCGGCGCAGACCCAGCGCCCGTCGGTCATCGCCAGCGCAGCAGGACCATCCCAAGGCTCCATCACAGAGTTGCAATAGGAATACATATCCTGCCAGGCCTTTGGCAGTTCAACGGTCTGCTTGGACCACGACTCCGGTACCAGCATCGTTTTGGCCATTGGCGCCGAACGCCCAGCGCGAACCAAGACCTCAAACACCGAATCCAGCGCGGCGGAGTCGGACGACCCTGCGGGCACAATCGGCTTGATATCATCAGCCATCTCACCAAATTCACCTGAGGCCATGCGGATCTCGTGGCTCTTCATCCAGTTAAGGTTGCCCTTCAGCGTGTTGATCTCGCCGTTGTGCGCCAACATGCGGAACGGCTGCGCCAGCCACCACTGCGGGAAAGTGTTGGTGGAATAGCGCTGGTGATAGATCGCAAAGGCACTCTCGAAACGTTCGTCCAAAAGGTCGGGATAGAACTCCGCCACCTGTTCGGCCAACATCATCCCTTTGTAGATGATGCTACGGCAGGACATTGACGCGATGTACATTTGGGGTACCTGAGCGGCAATCGCGGCCTTCTCGATCCGGCGGCGGATCACATAGAGTTCACGCTCGAAAGTCTCCTCACCCACACCCTTGGAATTTGAAATCAGGATCTGCTCGATCTCGGGCCGTGTTGCGTTGGCCTTCTCGCCCAGACAGGAAATATCCACCGGCACATGACGCCAGCCATAGATGTAATACCCCATGCGCAGAACTTCGGTTTCCACGATGGTCCGGCAGGTTTCCTGCGCGGCAAAATTGGTCCGGGGCAGAAACACCTGACCCACGGCAATCAGCTCGTTCTCGCGGGGCTTGTGACCGGTGCGGCGCACTTGATCATAAAAGAACGGCACCGGTATTTGAACATGGATGCCCGCGCCATCGCCGGTCTTGCCATCGGCATCGACAGCACCGCGATGCCAGATCGCCTTGAGCGCCTTGATCCCGTTTTCCACAACAGACCGGCTGCGCGATCCGTCAATGTTGACGACCAGACCCACACCGCAAGACGAATGTTCCTCTTCGGGAGAATACAAACCCGTCTCGGCCATCATCGCCCGCTTTGCTTCTTCACGTGCGACCCATGCGTCATCATACTTGGTCATCGGGTTTCTCCTTCACTGGGCGCAAACAGCGCGATTGTCTCTTGTGTCGTCATCTTCCGGTGGTCTCCGGCCAGATGATAGCCTTGCGGACAGCGGTCCGCGAAGTATTCCAATTCCAATGGGGCACCGCCTGCGTTATCGAACAACCCCGCCGACAGGTTGCGTGCCCCATCATGTAGCGTGCGGTAAAAGATGGTCGATCCGCAGGAGCCGCAAAATCCACGCTCTGCCCAATCTGATGAGGCGTAGGTTTGAACATCCCCCGCCACCTCAATGCTGTCCGTGTCGAGTCCAATAGACATGAACATCGAACTGGTGTGCTTGCGACACATATCGCAATGACACGCCCGAACCATCGGCCGCGCCATCGTACCGCGCACCGTGATTGCCCCGCACAGGCAGCAACCTTCGATCTGGTTCAGGTTTGGCGCATCGCCCATGCTTCACCCTTTTTCAAATACCATCCGACACCGGCCACGGGCTAAAACAGATACGTTCAGCCCCAGTGCCGAATGCCGTGCCATGACCCTGTTTATTCCGCCGCCATCATCGCGTTGCTGTCGAATTTCTCAAGGATCGCCTGCGCACAATCGCGTCCGTCCTTGATCGCCCAAACGACCAACGATGCACCGCGCACAATATCGCCAACCGCATAGACACCCTCGACCGCCGTGGCACCGGTCACATACTCGGTCTTTACCGTGCCCCAGCGTGTGACCGGCAAATCGGGCTCCCCCCACAGCGTGGGCAGATCTTCGGGCTCGAACCCGAGCGCCATAATCACCAGATCAGCATCTTCGACGTAATCTGCGCCCTCGATCACCTCCGGAGCTTGCCGCCCGGTCGCATCGGGCGCGCCAAGGCGCATCTTTTGCACCATGACACCCGTCACCGGATCGCCGACAAAACCCTTGGGCGCTGTCAGCCATTCGAACTGCACGCCCTCTTCTTCGGCATTTGCCACCTCGCGCTGGCTGCCCGGCATGTTGGCGCGGTCACGACGATAAAGGCACTTGACGCTTTCCGCACCCTGCCGGATCGACGTGCGTACGCAATCCATCGCAGTATCGCCACCGCCGATCACCACGACCCGCTTGCCCTTTGCATTAAAGCGCCCGCTCTCGAATTCTTCGACCGCATCGCCAAAGCTTTTGCGGTTGCTGATCGTCAGGAAATCAATTGCCCGCTCTACGCCGAGACCGCCAACACCGGGGGCCTGTAGGTCTCGTGTTTTGTAAACGCCCGTGGCGATGATCACCGCATCATGCTTCGCGCGGATGTCAGCAAAGCTGATGTCGGTGCCCACATCGCAATTCAGCTCAAAGGTTACACCACCCTCTTGCAACTGATCGTTACGGCGCATGACGACGTCTTTTTCCAGTTTGAAACCGGGAATACCGTAGGTCAGCAAACCTCCTGCGCGGTCATAACGATCATAGATCGTGACCTGCACGCCTTGACGGCGCAACACATCAGCCGCCGCCAGACCACCGGGGCCGGCACCGATGATACCCACGCTTTCGGTCCGTTCCACCTGTGGCTTGATCGGCTGAACCCAGCCTTCTTCCCATGCGGTATCGGTAATGTATTTTTCGACGGACCCAATGGTAACGGTGCCGTGACCAGATTGCTCGATCACGCAGTTGCCTTCGCACAGACGGTCCTGTGGGCAGATACGTCCGCAGATCTCGGGGAAGGTGTTGGTCATCTGGCTGACCTCATAGGCTTCCTGCAACCGCCCTTCGGCGGTCAGACGCAGCCAGTCGGGAATATTGTTATGCAGCGGGCAATGGCTTTGGCAATAGGGCACGCCGCATTGGCTACAACGGCTCGATTGCTCCGCCGCCTTTGCAGTGGCATATTCCGCATAGATCTCTTTGAAGTCGGTGCGACGCAGGTCCGGTGGCCGCTTTTCCGGCATATCCCGTTCAATCTTGGTGAATTTCAGCATCGGCTGCTCTGCCATCGTACCATCCTTCGTAAACTGCCAGACCCAACCCCTATCCGAAGTGGTATCCAGATAAAAGACAGCAATGCTGACCTATATTCACGATAGACGGCAAGAGAACTAAAATACTTTGGGCAAACACCGCAAAACTAAGTCCGAAACGGACCCAATTCCTAATAGCCGGCCCACAGACCCGCCACAGCAGCCGCTCCCACTATGATTCGCCACCAGCCAAACAGCGCGTAGCCATGCTTGCTTACGTAGTCCAACAACCACTTCACCACAAAAACCGCCGAAATGAAGGCCATGACAAAGCCGATCGCAATCTCATTCAGCGCCGTCGCGTCCAGTAAGTCACGGTTCTTGTACAGATCATAGGCAAAGGCCCCAGCCATCGTTGGCATTGATAGAAAGAACGAGAATTCCGCAGCGGCGCGCTTGCTTGCCCCCAGCATCAGCGCCCCCGCAATGGTCGAACCCGAACGGGACGTGCCTGGTATCATGGCGAGACATTGAATGAACCCGATCTTCAACGCCATCGACAGCGGAAATTGCATGGCGTCCTCGTGCCGCGGCTCCGGCGCAACCCGCTCTACCAGCAACAGGATCACGCCGCCGACGATCAACATAACGGCAATCAGCATCGGCGTTTCAAACAGCACCGTTTTGATAAAGCCATGCGCCAATACGCCGATCACCACGGCAGGCACAAAAGCGATAAGAACAGACCAGATGAACCGCCGCGCCTGCGGGTCGTGAGATGCGGCAGAAAACACCGCCCACAAGCGCCCGGCATATATCGTCAGAATGGCCAGCACTGCTCCGAGCTGGATCACAACCTCAAAGGTGCGCCCCGCACTTTGGAACCCCAGAAAATGCCCGGCCAACAAAAGGTGACCCGTCGAGGATACCGGAATGAATTCTGTCAGCCCTTCCAGCAGTCCAAGAAATGCTGCAACCAGCGATGTAGACTCGTCCATCAGCCGTTGCGCAGGTTCTGCGCCGATTCCTTGATCGCATCATACTGGCCCGAAGGGCGGAACCGCCACAAGTAATCCGGCAGGACCGATCCCATTGCGACGGGTTTGATCCCCAGATCGGCAAAACCCTTCATACCGTCCGCGACCACATTGTCCTGAGTCAGGTTTTTGACCTGATCACGGGTCAGAACACCGTTGCTGAACACGCCAAAGGTGATGGCCTGCAGCATATCGAACCCGAACGCCATGATCCGCGCGATCCAGACCGGCATATTCACGATCAGGCGTCTGCGGTGGATGACCTTGAGCATGCGCTGCATCAACCCACGGAAACTGTCCACTTCGGGACCACCGAGTTCGTAGATCCCAGCGGGAGCCTGCCCCATCACCGCCATCGCTGCCGCTTGCGCAACATCGTCGACATACACAGGCTGGAACATCGTGTCGCCACCAACAACCGGCAACATCGGGCTGACCCGCGTCATGCCTGCAAAGCGGTTGAAAAAATCATCTTCGGGTCCGAACACGATCGAAGGCCGCAGGATCACTGCATCCGGCATATGCTTGAGCACGCCTGCCTCGCCCTCGGCCTTGCTGGAAGCATAGTCGCTGGCCGCTTCCATGTCCGCACCGATGGCCGAGATCTGTACCATCCGCGTAACACCGTTCTCGGCTGCCAGTCGCGCGATTCGCGCCGGACCTTCGGCCTGCACCGCATCAAATTTATTCTTGCCGCTTTCCACCAAGAGGCCAACGCAGTTCACAACCGCATCCGCACCCATCAGCGCAGCCTGAACAGACGCATCATCGCGGATATTGCACAAGATCGGCTCGACCTGCCCGACAACACCATATGGCTTGACGAACAACGCTTCATTCGGATTGCGCACGGCCACCCGCACCCGCCAGCCCGCCTTCGCCATCCGCTGAGCGATATAGCGGCCCACAAACCCGGACCCACCGTAGATTGTTACCAGCTTGGCCATCAAAACCTCTCCTGCATGCGCATTTTCACCTTGTCATCTACCCGTCTGGCTTGTCTCGAACAAGCTGCAATTGGATCATATGCCATCAACATCCCCGCGAAGTTCAGTTTTGCGTCAGATAGCAATTGACAGCATGGTCACTCCCCCTTAGATCACCGCTTCACGTGACCTGCCCAGGTGGCGGAATGGTAGACGCGCTAGCTTCAGGTGCTAGTACTGGCAACGGTGTGGAGGTTCGAGTCCTCTCCTGGGCACCACTTTATCCCATATAAGCCTTTGTAATACTTGGATAATATAGGGTGGTTGTTGTCTTGGGGTCCACATTTGGGTCCACAATCGCATGACCAATGCACTGATGATACGATATCTCAAACTCGACAAAGCTAGGGGCGTTTATAAGTACCGACGCCGTGTGCCAGATAATTTGAAGCCTGTTCTAGGTAAGGCTGAGTTCGCCAAGAAACTTGGTACAACCGAAGAAGAGGCGATGCGGAGATACCCTGCTTATCACAAGCAGGTTGAAGGCGCTCTCGCTATGGCTAGACGGGACTTAAATAGCCGAGACACCCATCAGATCAAATCTGATATTGAAGCATACTTGCTTGAAAAGGATGCAGACCCATACTCTTCGGGTTATGACGAAAGCGAACGCTTTGGGCGACAAGAGGAAGCCGAACGCATTTTGAGTAAGTACCCTACGATGAGGAAACGGGTTATACCGATCCTGGCTGGCTCCCTGTTGCTGACAAGGCCGTGGTGGATGCTTTGTATGGAGGCTTAGACGCTGTTAAGGCCACGATGACCATCAAGGGTGCATACGCATTCTATCTGGCCGAAAAGAAGATAGCTGACCCTCACAAACGAAAGAAGCAACTAGAGCGGTTCGCTCGGAGCGAAAAGGCGCTACTGTCAATTACCAAGGTTGACGTACCTTTGAAAAACGTCAAGCGAATACATGCCAGAAAGTTGCGTGATCATTACCTTTAAACCTTGTCAGTCTCATCGACCAAGCGAAATATCACCGATGCTAAGTCCGTCTTCTCCTTTGCAGACAGGGAACACGATCTCGGCCTGTCAAACCCTTTCGCTAAGCTTGACTATCCCAAAAGAGACAACGCCGCCATTGATGATCGACACCCTTTGCCAATGAGCGTCATTGAAGCGATGTACAAGGAGCTTGAAGGGCAACAGACTCTTGGCGACATCTGGACACTAATGCACCACACAGGTGCGCAGAACGCAGAAATCCTCGGCTTGAAACGAAAAAACCTGTTCCTTGACAACACTATACCCCACGGTGAATTTACTCCTGATGGTTTGCGAACGCTGAAAACCGCGTCAAGACGGCGTAAAGTCCCACTGGTTGGCAGAGCGTTGGAAGTAGCCCAGCGCTTGGCTTCAACTTACACAAACGATCAAGATCTATTCCCCAAGTACGCCGATACGGCCAAACACGACAACTTTAGTCAAGTGATGCGCAAGCGCCTGCGTAAGTTCACCACAGACAAAAAACATGCCGTTTACAGCTTGCGTCACAACATGAAAGATTCTCTGATCAAGGTGAATGCTGGTCACAGAGTTGAACTCAGCATCTTAGGGCACGGTTTAGGAAAGGGTTCGGAAGCCAGCTATGGGTCAGGTGTCAGCCTTGAAGCCATGTTGGAGGCAATGAACCGGATTGATTTCGGTCAGAACTCCTAGTTCGCAGCTGATGAAGTATCCCCCGAAATGCTGATGCGATGGGAAAAGTCCTGTTCAACAGAGGTGCGGCAAAACGCCTCACCCAGTCAATCAGTTGATTCTAGACGATAAGTGCCGGAACATATCTGCTGCACTTCCA
This sequence comes from Sulfitobacter noctilucae, assembly GCF_000622365.1. Classification (GTDB taxonomy): domain Bacteria; phylum Pseudomonadota; class Alphaproteobacteria; order Rhodobacterales; family Rhodobacteraceae; genus Sulfitobacter; species Sulfitobacter noctilucae. Next base: position 382,537 of record NZ_JASC01000013.1, read on the forward strand.
AGTCATTTTTAGCCTACTTGGTCCCCATCTAAAAAAGGATGGATAAGTGCATAAATTACTTGGACTGAAATCAGAGACAGTAGGCGGTCTATTGGACCGGCAATTTGAACCCCGGACTGTTATCCTCGACCCGTGGCTTCGGGATGAGGAAACCTGCGTCGTCTGGGCTGCGACAGGCGTTGGTAAAACCATGTTTAGCCTTAGCATCGCCGTCGCTGTTGCGGGCGGTGGCAAGTTGGGTGACTGGGATGCTCCAGAAGCAAGAAAAGTCACTTACATTGATGGCGAGATGAACGTCCGTGATCTTCAAGAACGACTTAGTCAGATGGTTAACGAAATGGATTTGCTTAGCGGGAAGGCACAGGTCGAACTGGCAAGGCAAAACATGACCATCATAGCCCGACAGGACCAGTTGGAAGCATCAGAGTTCCTAGACATCACGAACCCTGAACATCAACAAAAGTTGGTGAAATCGATAAAAGGCAATTGCGATTTATTGATCTTGGATAACTTCACCACCCTTTCGACGGGCTTGGCTGACGAAAACGACGCCACTGCATTCAAGCAGGTGCAGGAGTTGTTCATGAAGCTGAAAAAAGCGAAGATATCTGCGATCCTTGTTCACCACTCTAACAAAACTGGCGGCAACATGAGGGGATCAACTGCACTTGAAGCCACATTCGAGATCATTTTGGCGCTGAAACGGCCAAAGGTATCAGCTGCAGGGGAAGCAAGATTTCGTGCTGAATTCACTAAGTTCCGCAGCAAGGGCGACGAAAGTCAGACATCAAGAACTTGGACGCTTACAAAAGACGGTTGGGACGTCACTGACGATGTGATGGACGATCCGAAAGAAGATCGGGTGTATCTGGCGCTTAAGAGCCTAAACTATACCAGTCTACAAGCTATCGCTGATGCGCTTAAGATGAGCAAAAGTGCCGTCCACCGGAGGGTTCAGCGGCTTGAAGCCATGGGCACATTGTCACGGAGAGAACGGAACGAGTGTTTCGGCAAAGCCAAGGATTTGAAGTATCCTGACGGTCATACGCCATTCGATGAATTCATCGAAGAAGAGTATTGAGGCAAGAAGGGATTCAGGAGGGGGACGTCAGTCCTCCTTCATAGGAGATATATCCGTGTCTCTTGTCCCTATATCTAACTGGGACGGGAAATCGGGACGGATACGGATGTCAGCTTTGTCACTGTGATGCTCAGAACAAACCTCTAACACGGCGTATCCCAATCCGACTTTATGCCGAGAACCAAGGCTATTGCGTCTGGCCACATTTGTTCGCTATCTGTTCCCACATGCCTCTCCACCCAGTCACCTATGGTTTTCGCTTCGACGTCAGGATCGAAGCCTTAGTAGCTGCGGATGTGGTTGAGTTCATTTGTGCCGGTTGCAGCAAGCGATATCTAATCGCCCCTTACCAGCTGCTACTAAAGTTCAGACCATCTACGCACCTCAACATCGTAGGAGATCGTTTTCACTGCCGTTCATATGGGCAGCGAGGTAAGGCAAGATGGGCTGTGTATCGAGCAGAAACGCTGCTGACGAATGTAAGCAAGACAGATTGATGAACGGCAGAGCAGCCATCGTTAAGACGCGTATATGGTTTTAGCGGTAACAATCGAGCCGCTAAGATGAGACGTTCGCTTCCGGCCCAAAGCTGCCGTTGGTCGATCTGATCAATGCTGCGACGCAACTTCTCCGAAGCAGACCTTCAGCCGTTTCTCCAGACTGTGGTTGGGCGATCGACACGACGTGTAGATATCGACCTTTGCAAAGCCCCCAGTGTCAGAGCGTGGTCGGCGTTACTGAATTCTTGGAAACACGACCGATGTCGCTGCGACTTCCGCGAGGCGGTGTTTGAGATGGCGAGCAATACAGTCCGGCATGTCGAATACCGTAGCGCTGGCGATGGCGCTATCGCTTTGCATTTTTAGAATATTTGCCATGAGCGTTGATTCAAAACGAAGGGTGAGCGCCCTGAAATGACGGGCGCTCTCTTTTCTCATAAATGCACAAGTGGCTCACGTTGCGAGCGAAATCATGCGCGGGTTATCCCCAACTCATCTCACCAGTCAAAACCTTGGCACCGACGTTCAGTGCAACATCCATTCCAAGATCAGGATAGCGCGCGGTCATCGCGGCAATCAGGTCTTCGGACCCGTTTGCTTTTTCAAGTTCATTTTCAAGAGCCAAAAGATAGCCCTTTGTGAACTCGACGGCTTCAAGGCCCATCGGTGCGTCCAGCGTCATGTGACCCGGAACAACGACCTGCGGGTTGCGGGCGATGATGGCGTCCAGATTGGCGATCCATGCGGCGCGCTGTTCCTTGGTCGGTGTGTCTGCAGTCCAGACATGGGTGCCGGAAAAGACCATCACGCCACCGAGCACGGCTTGCAGATCCTCGACCCAGAGGTATCGGCGGTTGGCCAAACCTTCGGCAGGCACGATCTCGATCTGATGGCCATCCACCGTCAGGGTCGCGCTGTCGTTGGCGACCGGAATGATGACGTCATCAACCGATGCCGGACCGTTTTCGCCCAATTGCGGGCCCCAGGTTTCGACCTTTTTCGCCACATTGGCATTGACGGCAGCAACGGTTTCGCTGGCTGCAATAACGCGGGCCTCGGGGAAGGCTTCGGTGATTGGACGCAGGCTGAAATAGAAGTCGGGGTCGCTCTGGCTGATGTATATCGTGGTCAGGGTCTTACCCGTTGCTTTGATTTCCTTGGCCAGCGCGCGACCGTCCGGAAGGGTAAATCCGCCGTCGATCAGCACGGCCTCGGTCTCGCCATGCACCAAGACCGGCGCGCGGAAGAAGCCGTTCTCGCCGGCGGGGTAATGGGTCCAGGTTAGGCCCTTTGCGTCTGCGAATGAAATGGTGGGTGCAATCAGGGCTGCGGCCCCGGCTGCGGTGGTGAGTTTCAGCATGTTTCTGCGGTTCATTGTCGTGTCCTTTCGTTAAAGTGGGATCAAGCCAGCCCGAGGGCGGCGATGACCGTATCGGGTCCGGAATAAAGCGTGCTGGCATCCAGCCCACGGCTGGTGCCATCAACCTCGGCAATCAGGGAGGGAACGCCCTGCATGTTGTAGGTCTCCATAAGGTTGCGAGCCTTTTTGGTGCGATCGCGCAGCTGGTCTGCAAGGGCGGCGTCCGGGCTCAGAATCCGCGCAGAAGCGTCCACAAGACCGAGGTCTTCAAGCAAGCTTGCGACCACAGCAGCGGATGTCACATCCTTGCCGTCGACATAGCGCGCCGTCTGAATGGCAGAGAGCGCCTCAATCACCCGATCGGGGGCGGTGTCCGCCACAGCCGTGACGGCGAACGTCGCCACCGTGGAGTCCAAAGAGGCATCGTCGGCCCCCAGAACGTCGCGGCGGTACGCTTTGGAGAATCGGCGACCAGTCAACGCGGCAATACGCTGGTCATTCGCCCATGCCTGCGTCGCGAAGCTTTTCATCGGCCGCGCTCCGCTGCCGGCGAACAGCCCAGTGGCATGTGGCCGTAGGTCGACGGCGGGGTGCTTCGCAAGCGTGCCGATGATCGCCGAAGCGCCGTAGCACCAGCCGCAAAGCGGATCGAAAAGGTAATGCAGTGTCGCTGTCTGTGTCATGGTCTGTCTCCTTGGGGACGGATATAGGCGCATCCATTTCCCTTGATAAGGCAAACGATTCTGACATAGCGTATGCGAAAAGCTAACAGTGAAATCATGGCCAAATCACACAATCTTAATCGGCTGGCCTATTTCGCGGCGGTGGTCGAAACCGGGTCCTTCACCAGCGCCGCAGACCGCCTCGGCGTGACCAAGGCCGTGGTCAGCAGCCAGGTGACTCAGTTGGAGCAAGAGCTCAAGGCGACGCTATTGGTGCGCAACACGCGCAAGGTCAGCGCCACCGAGGCGGGCAAGCTGTTCTATACACGCTGCGCGTCGATACTGAACGAGGCCGAAGAGGCCTTCAGCGAGCTGTCACAACTCTCGGAGCAGCCGGTAGGCACATTGCGTATGACTGCCCCGAATGATTACGGCACTGCGATTGTGGCACCCCTGGTCGCGGCGTTCCGACGCAAACACCCGGATTGTCAGGTGGAGCTCTACCTGGGGGATGAACACAGCGATCTCATGGCGGGTGATCTTGATCTGGCCATACGGGTCGGGTGGCTTCGCGACTCAACCCTGTTGGCCCGCAAGTTGGGCGGTTTCAAGCAGCTTCTTGTCGGCACGGGCGACAGCCCCGATCGTTTCGAACACATCCGACATCCCAACGATCTGGCCAATGAACCCTTCGTTGCAAATAGGGCGCTATCTGCCCCGCTACAATGGCTGTTCAAAAACGCTGCCGACGAAACGGTTACCGTCAAATTGCAAAGCGACCTTTCCATCGACAGTGCGCCCGCGATCATGGCAGCTGTCAAGGAGGGAGCAGGTTTGGCGATTCTGCCGGACTATCTGGTACGCGATCATCTGGCCTCAGGTGCACTGACCCATGTACTGCCCGGTTGGCATCTGCCCGAAGGGGGCATCTTCGTGGTTCTTCCTGCGTCGAAGTTCCGCGCCGCGAAGGTGTCGGTATTTACGGAAATGCTTCGGCAAGCAGAAAAGAGACGGCTCTGGGGGGTGAGCGGCCAATCGGCGACCGAATGACCTGACTCATCCTGAATTGTCGCGGAACTACTTTCCTCGGCCGCAGTGAACGCTTGAACCGATGTCTATCTGTACGATCTTTCTATGTTAATAGTGTCTCATCCAATCACCCATCGCAGCGAGCAACGACTATCTCCAATAATGAATTCCAGAAGGCTATAACGCTTCGCCACTTGCGCGTAATCGCCGCCTTGTCCGACCTTAAGCTGGTGGCGCGGGTGTCGGAGGAGCTCAATGTGACTCAACCTGCAGTCTCCAAGCAGATTGCAGAGCTGGAAAAAATTGTCGGCGTGCCGATCGTGACCCGTGATCGGAACCGTCTATTCTTGACGGCAATAGGGCGGCGTCTGGTTGATCATGCCAAGCAAGCTCTTAATCAGCTTGATCGGGCGGCTTTTGATATCGAGGCTATGGCGAGCGGGATTTCGGGTGCCGTTACTGTTGGTGTCGTCAGTTCGGTTGCGCCGACCCTTTTGCCCGGCACGATTGCTCTTTTCAAAAGCAGTACGCCTCAGGCAAACATTTCGGTCAAAGAGGGGCATTTCGTAGAACTTCTGCCAGAGTTACAAGGTGGCGCATTGGATTTGCTGATCGCAAGGATCTGGCAGCCTCGGGAATTGTCTGGCATTGACCAACTCAATCTTTTTGCGGAACCGATTGTTGTCATTGCAGGCCGCAATCACCCGCTGGCAGGGCAGCCTGATATCGAGTGGAGCGACGTTGTCGATTTTCCTTGGGTTATGCCGCAGGCAAATTCGGTTGCCCGAAGAGCGGTTGATGCACTCTTTGCAGAAAACGGATTGGCCCCACCTGCGAACACAATAGCCTCACTTTCTATGATGCTGAATCTGGCAATGTTAGAAGCGATTCCGGCTCTGGGGCTGATGCCGCAACGTCTTGCACAGTCCCATGCGGCACGTGGAGACATTGTTACAATTCCACTGGACACGCGCGGATTTCTGTCCGAGGTCCGATGCTTCTGGCGAAGCGATCAGGTCGAGAGCAATCACGCATTAGGCTTTTTTCTTAAGTGCTTGCAGAAAACAACTGGGGACTTCAAAACCATTCCTTTTGGTTAAGGTTGCGGGTCGGTTTTTCATTATTATCGCAGCGAGCACCATATTATCATAACTTCAGTCATTTTCTTGGGAGGGATAAAGTGACTGAGTTAAATTTACGAGATACGTCATCGGTGCGGGGATGAGTGCAGCCGGATTGATGGCCCTCTCGGCGCGCGATGTCCTCAGACAATTTGCGGATCGTAGGCTTACGCCAACCGAATACCTTGCGGTATGTCTTGAGCGTATTTCCAAGGTAAACCCCAAGATAAATGCCCTGACAGCCATCGATGTGGACCGTGCGATCTTTGAGGCGGCGCAGGCATCCGGCCGCTGGAGCGCTGGAACCCCTAAGGGGCCGCTCGACGGGTTGCCCATTGGCGTAAAGGATCTTCAAGATACCGCAGGACTACTTACGAGCCATGGTAGCCCGCGTATGCGATCACATGTCCCCAAAAGTGATTTTCCCATGGTTGCGCGACTGCGTGAGGCCGGAGCGATCATTCTCGCCAAGACAAACGTTCCTGAATGCGGCGCTGGCGGTAACAGCCGTAATCCGGTCTGGGGTGCCACGGCAAATCCGTTTAACGCCAACCTGATCGCCGGCGGTTCTTCAGGCGGATCTGCGGCTGCGCTGGCGGCAAATCTCTTACCTGTATGCACTGGGTCAGACACTGGCGGCTCGCTCAGATTGCCCGCGGCGCTCTGCGGGATCGTTGGGTATCGCCCATCGGTAGACGTTATTGCGCATCCGACCCGACCGCTGGGATGGTCAGGTGTTTCGGTTCTTGGCCCGATGACCCGTACCGTGGATGATCTGACATTGATCTTGAGTACGTCACATGGATACCACCCTGACGATCCGTTATCGGCACAGTCCGCGCAGACCCGGTTTATGACCTTGCCCGACGTCGACCTTAGTACCTTGCGGGTCGGTTACAGTGAGGATTTCGGTGGCGCGCCAGTTGACCCGGTAATTCGGGAAACCTTCCGCAATCGGATCGAGAAGATTGCACCCTACGTTCAAGACTGCCGCCCGGTTAACCTTGATCTTGGAAAGATGGACCGATGCTTTGACATCCTGCGTGCCGAAAGCTTTCTCGCCGCCTTCGGTGAAGTTACGAAAACAGAGCCCACAGCTTTTGGTTCGGATATTCAAACGAATGTTGAGTTGGGCTGGTCCATGTCTTTGGCTGATCGGGCATGGGCGCATGCCGAGCAAACGCGCATTCTGCGCAGCTTCAACGCGCTGATGCTGGATTTTGATGTTATCCTTCTGCCCACTGCACCGGTATCCCCATTCCCTTGGCCCCAGGGGCATGCAGTAGAGATCGAGGGGCAGAGCATGGACATCTATTACCGTTGGTTGGCCCTGACCTATCGGGGTTCACTGGCAGGCGGCCCATCGATCACCCTGCCCTGTGGACGCGACCCCCATGGCATGCCCTTCGGACTTCAGGTTCTGGGCGCTGTCCGTAGCGACGAAGCGCTTCTGGCTGCGGCGAAATCGCTGGAAGCACTCTTTGCGGGGCATCCGGACATGGCGCGGCCCTGCCCTGATATGACAAGCCTCACACCGTCAGACATACCTTTACGTTCAATCGTAACACACCCGCCGATCATGGATCGAAATATTCAATCCAAGACGGCACCCCTCGGAACGGCAGTTTAGCATTATGTACTTTATTCCGATCATCTTCATTCTCTTGCTTATTAGCGGCACTGCCTTTGCCTATCTCATGGGTGCGGTATCCGTTCTTACATTTGTCGCAGTCGATAAAGCGCAGTTTTTATCCATCCTGCCGCAGCGTATTTTTGCCCAACTTGATGTCTTCGCCTTTATGGCAATGCCGCTGTTCATTCTGACCGCCGAGATCATGAGCCGCGCAGGCGTCACCCGCAGCCTGATCGATTTTGCCATGTCCATTGTCGGCCGGTTTCGCGGTGGATTGGGCCATGTGAACATTCTGACCAGCGTATTCTTTGCGGGCATCTCGGGGTCGGCCATCGCGGATAGCGCAGCATTGTCGCGCACATTTGTGCCGGAAATGAAAGCACGCGGTTATGATCCCTATTATGCAGGCGCAATCACAGCGGCCTCTTCAATGATCGGACCGATCATTCCACCATCGATCATTATGATTATTTATGGCGGCCTGACTGGTGCCTCGGTTGCGGCACTGTTTATCGCGGGGGTCATACCTGGTCTGGTGTTGGCTGTATCGCTCATGGTGTTGAACGCGATCATTGCGCATATCAAGGGACATCCGGGTGGTGCCTCTGACGATCTACCGCGCTTTCTGCCCAGCTTGTTGAACGCGGCACCGGCCCTGTGCCTGCCCATTGTGATCCTTGGCTCGCTTGTCTTTGGATTGGCAACGCCCACCGAAGGGTCGGCGATCGCGGTCGTCTTCGCGCTACTGGCGGGCCAGTTCTACAAAGGGCTGAACTGGCGCATGATCTTTGACGCGGTCGAGGCTACGGCAAAGATGACTGGCACGATCTTTATCATTCTGGCAGCGATTTCGGTGTTGGGCTATCTGGCAGGCCAGTTGGGCTGGTCCAGTGCGCTGGCCAACTGGGTAGAATCCTTCGGGCTGACCGGTACAAAATACCTGTTCTTCCTTGTGGGCATCTTCTTGATCGCAGGCATGTTCATGGATACCCCCGTGGCCCTGACCCTGCTGATCCCGTTGTTCGCCCCCCAAGCGATGGAGCAAGGCATCAGCCCGATCCACCTTGGCATCGTGCTGTGCTTCAACCTCTGTGTCGGCCTGATCACGCCCCCACTGGGCAAATGCCTTGTGGTCGTATCAGCGCTGACCAACCTCAATTACTGGCGGCTGGCCTATGCGGTGCTGCCCTTCATTCTTGTTCAGGTGCTGCTATTGCTGGCGCTGGTCTACTGGCCGGCACTCAGCCTCACACCGCCGCGCCTGTTCGGATTTTCTGTGAATTAACTAAACCAAAGGGAGGAATACCAATGAAACTCAAGGCACTTACACTGGCGACACTGCTTGCCATGGCCACATCTGCATCCGCAGAGGTCAAAATCGCATTAGACGGAAAACCTGATCTCGAACAATCAGGGTCCTACAACTGGTCCTATGCCTTTGCCAAGGCGCTGAACGAAGGTGGCATGGAGACACGTGAAATGCCACGTGGTTCCGTCGGCAACGAAGCCGAGAAATTCGATCAGGTCTCAACCGGCCTGCTGGAAATCTCGATGTCCGACGTGCGCGCCGTCGCACAGGTCGAACCATTCATCTACGGCATCCGTTTGCCCTATGTCTTCGACAACATTGAACATATGGATCGGGCGTTGGCTGCTGGGGATGTTTACACCCGTGTCAACGAAAGCCTCGCTGCGCAAGACGCGATCCTGCTAGCGCTGGCCCCGCTTGGACCAGCCTCGGGTGTGATCACCACAACCCAAGCCGTGCGGTCGCCAGCCGACATGTCCAGCCTGCGCATGCGGGCCTTGGATGATGCACAAATCGCGATGTATGAGGCATGGGGCTCAAGCGGTACGATCGTGCCTTGGGGCGAAGTGCCTGCCGGTCTGCAAACCGGCGTGATTGACGGCTATCTGAATTCGCCCTTCGTACCTGTGATGTTTGGCCAGACCGACTTCGTCAAAAACTTTGCCACGGCTGATGTAATCTGGCCATTGCGCGCCGTCATTGCGTCAAAAGACTGGTACGATGGTTTGTCCGATGTGGACCGTGCGACTGTGGATGCTGCTGTTGTGACCGCAGACACTGCAGCACGTGCTTGGCTGAGCGAAGCAGCCGAAAATGGCCTGACAGCGCTTGAGGAAAAGGGCGTGACAGTTCAGCGCCTGACGTCAGAAGAACGTGCCGTATTCCGCGAGGCTTCCTTGCCTGTGTACAATACGGACCTGATGTCGGCAGAAGACACCGCGCTGTGGAAAAAACTGTCTGACGAGAACCGCTAATACAACGGGCGGGGCGCTATACCTGCGCCCCGCCCGATCCAATACCGGAGATTGAGAATGCGCCATTTCATCATCAGCATCAGTGATCGTTTGCATCATCTAATGCGCCGCGTTTCCGTGTTTGCGGTATGCCTGATGTTCCTTACGGTGGTTGTGCAAATTATTGCGCGGTATGTGTTTTCGTCCCCGCCTGTCTGGACGGAAGATGTCGCCCGCTATGCGATGGTCTGGACCGGATTGATGGGGGCTACGCTGTCGTTCAAAACTCAATCCGATGCGGTTTTGATGGAAAGCGTGTTTCCAAAGCCACCGCATGCTCTGGCGGTCTTTTCAAAAGCCATCCAAAGTGCCGCGGTTCTTACCTTTATCCTACCCGTGATCTATTTTTGCTTCATCGGACTAAGGGGCGGTTTTGCAAAGGGATACCTTGCGCGGCAATCTGGTCTGACGGCAGATACCCTCGGGATCCCGATGGTATGGATTTCCGTGGCCGTGCCGATCTCTATGATCATCATTTTGCTGCACCTCTTTGCCAGATGGGCTGGTGATGAAACCGCAGAGCCCGCCAATACACAACTGGATTAAGCGGCACGGATAGGAAGACGACCGCGCGCGGAACGCGCCCAAATCTGATGGAAACCAAGGACACCAATATGACTACGGACCACACCGATCTTGCACTTCCTGCCTTGAAGGAAATGCTGGGCGAGCGGCTTTCAACTGGCGAGTCCATCCTCGAACTTCATAGTCATGATGAGGCGTATTCCGAACCTGCCCTACCGGATGCTGTAGCCTTTCCTGAGACCACCCAAGAGGTGAGCGAGATCATGAAGATATGTTCCCGCTACGGTGTTCCGGTCGTGCCTTTCGGTATCGGTACCTCGCTTGAAGGTCACGTGATTCCAATTCACGGGGGTATTAGTGTGGATACCAGCCGCATGAACAAGATTTTGGAAATTCACGAAAGCGATCTGGATGCAGTCGTTCAGCCGGGTGTGTCGCGATCAAAGCTCAACGAGGAACTGCGCGCGACCGGGCTGATGTTCACTGTGGACCCTGGCGCGGATGCAACACTTGGTGGCATGGCCGCCACGCGGGCGTCCGGCACCAATACAGTGCGCTATGGCACCATGCGCGAGAATGTTCTGGCACTCGAAGTTGTGCTACCGGATGGCACAATCATCCAAACCGGCTCGCGCGCCCGCAAATCCTCGGCTGGATATGATTTGACGCATTTGTTTGTCGGCTCTGAGGGCACGCTTGGTATCATCACGCAGTTGACGGTACGACTGTTCGGACAGCCCGACACAATTCTCGCGGCAACCTGTTCGTTCGAGACTGTCGATAACGCGGTGAATTCTGTGATTATGGCGATCCAGATGGGTATCCCGATGGCGAGGATAGAATTGCTGGACGAAGTTCAAATGGAAGGGATGAACATATTTAATCCCGACCTGAACCTGCCAGAAAAACCACATCTGTTCCTTGAGTTTCATGGGTCGCAAGCCGGTGTAAAGGAACAGGTTGAACTGTTTGAAAGCGTTGCCGAAGAATTTGACGTGGGCGGCTTTCAGTGGGCAACCAAAGCCGAAGATCGCAATTGGCTGTGGACCGCACGTCACAACGCTTACTATGCTGGAAAATCCCTTAAAAAGGGCTGCGAGGGGCTCATCACCGATTGCTGTGTGCCGATTTCAGCTTTGGCCGACTGTATGGCAAGGTCCAAGGAACTGGTCGCAGAGTCTGGGTTGATTGCCCCGATTGTGGGCCATGTCGGGGATGGCAATTTCCACCTTATGATCCTGTTCGACCCGAATGTTCCCGACGAACTTGCTACGGCAAAATCACTGGCCGCAAAGGTGAACCATGTCGCTTTGTCATATGGCGGCACAGTCACGGGAGAGCACGGCGTCGGCACCGGTAAGAAGAGCTATATGGCTAAGGAGCACGGTGCGGCTTACGGGCTCATGGCGGTCCTGAAGCGGGCGGTTGATCCAGAAAACATCATGAACCCCGGCAAAACTGTCGAGGTTACTGACGCAGAGCCGGGCCTTTTTCCATCAGAGTTTCGCGATCCTTAACGGTGAGGAGGTGTCCAACGGCATAGCGGGCGGCGGTCAAATCCCGTGCGCAGAGTCGAAGACGCTAGACAGTTCGTTTGGACTTAACACATCGCCCTTGCTCATAGATAGCTGCCAGAAGATCGCTCCGTCGGGTTCCTTGCTCGGCGCGTTGATACTGCCACATGCAATTTCATCCTCGAGAGTGTTGCATGACCCTTTTGGCCGATCCAGATATCAACTATCTTTGAGCGTCGCTACAGAACGACGGCGCCCGTTCAGCTTGGCAATCGCCCGCTGCCGGAGTTGGCCGAGGAGTTGATCGGAGCTGCGGGTGAAACGTCCGGCCTCGCGCTCGCAGAAAAAACCCTATCTCGGTTCGAGTCCCTTGGCGATGATCAGAAGCGAGAATTCTTCCGACAAATCGCGACTGCGATGGATATCACCCCCATGCCGTGAGGAAAACGCTCGATACATATGAACACGATCCATCGGAAAATACCTATCGAGCTTTACGGCGCTATGGGAAAAAAACTTGGTTAATAGGCACCCGAATGACAGCTTTCAACTTTTCATCAAGGATGACATGCACCCGCAGCGAAAGTCCGCTTTCCGCCCTTCTTTCGTTAGGTCTCCCTGATCAAGCAGATCGCTGACGGTCTTTTCGATGCGAACAACAACACTAACAATAACCCCCGTTTTTTGAAGTGCGTTTTCTCAACCTCGGCCCCCTTTATATGAGAAACTAAAGCTGTCTTGGTCTCGCCCAGCGCCTGACTGCCTGACAATAGGCCTTGGCCATGTGTCATGCCCTGATCTGTGGCGCTTTGTGCTGACTATGAAGTGGGTTTCAGCTTTTGGCAGACACCCTGCCACCACTTCTTAAACGTCAATGTCAGTAACGGAGAACATCACTATGATGATTGGATACGCACGCACTTCAACACTGGAACAGAAGGCGTCCATAGAGGCGCAGAGAGAGGCTCTGAGGGCCATCGGCTGTGAACGTCTGTATGATGAACAAATTTCATCCGTGGCCACCAGAGAGGCTCTCTTGGCCGCTATGGACTACGCACGGGACGGGGACACCATCATCGTGACCAAGCTGGATCGACTAGCCAGATCGGTACGCCATTTGGGAGAGATTGTGGACGAACTGGAAGGCAAGAACGTTGACCTTCGCATTCTTGATCTTGGCTTGGACACATCCAACGCGACGGGAAAGCTGATGCTAAACGTCTTGGGGTCAGTAGCCCAGTTTGAGCGTGAGATGATGCTTGAGCGCCAACGGGAAGGCATCGCCAAGGCAAAGGAAGCTGGGCGATATAAAGGCCGGAAGCCCACAGCGAGGATGCAAGTAGGCGAAATCAGAGGGTTACTTGCTCAGGGATTGACCAAAAGGGCAGTAGCGGCCCAGTTGGGCTTGTCAGAAAGGTCTATCTACAGAGTGGCAAATGGAAAAGGCACACCACATTGTGTCTCTCTAAGAATCAACCACTAGATATAGAAGAAGGTGCAAATTACCTACCTCAGCAAAGTGGTGGAGTGGGTGGTTTCCCAAGCAAGCCCCATCTGGAAACTCTAGAAGCTTACAATGAGGGCTAGCGTGTTCGGTGAGCCCCGCCAAGCAGGCAATAAGGACAACTTTCGGGAACTAAGTCGGAGAATGGTTGTATCCTGATGCATCAAGGACAGGGTTTGGGAGGCCATACATGTGTCCAATTCATTAACCAAAAAGGAAAGAGACTTGGGGGTCCGACTTCGCACTGCCTCAGGCACTACATGAGAGACCGCCTTATGTAGTTGAATACCTTGATAATATGATTGATCAAATTTTAGGGTGGAAACCTGTCGGGGATGTGGTTGTTAACTATGGGCAGGCTGTTCAGGGCAACATTCTTCGCTTGGCAGGTCAATTGTTATATGAAATCAATATCGGGCAGCATCCGCTTGTATCGTCAGTTTGAGCTTACTCCCCCTTTGGAGAATCCCCATGCCAAGTTTAAGTATTACTTTCGAAGATCAATTCGATAGACATCAATCGAAATTCTCTAGGGTATCAGCGGATCCCAATGGTGATGCAAATTTTGATTATTCAGCAGCTGGCATCGAAGAATATATGAGGGACGGTTGGCAGCAATGGTTCGACTTGATGCCAAACGTCCTGTTCGCAGCCGAAGCCGAAATCGATATCCTGGTTGTATACGAGCCCAACGGTGGCTCCAGTGTTGCTTTCATTGACGTGCCAACAACCGAAGGCTCCTCTAACGGAGGACCACGCTATACTGTGGTTTCCAATGAACTGGTAACTGGCATTGATAGTAATATGGATGAATATGATGCCGTCATCTCGGTGGGCCCGGATTTGGGCACTCGTTATGGCGGCATCTCAGGCGTAATGGCACACGAATTTGGGCATGCGTTGGGATTCATCACTTTTGGCGAAACTCTCTTTGATGAGCTGAGTTCAGATGGGCTTTTCTACGGTGAAAATGCTTCAGCGGTGCACGGTGCACCAGTTCCCCTACAAGGAGGCTCTTCACATGTAGCTTCTCCAGCGGTATCGATCATGGGTGGAAACTCCACTGTTGTTTCGGAACTCGATATTGCTTTTCTTGAAGATCTTGGACTGTTTAGAAATGGTGTTGTGACCAATTTTGATGACCGTCTTGAAGGTACAAATTTTGCTGACACGATAAGCGCGCTTGGCGGAAGTGATGTTATTTTTGGTGATGGCGGAAACGATCTTCTTTCAGGTGGCCGAGGTGACGATTTGGTTCTTGGCGGATCTGGAGCCGACACTGCTGTTCTGTCCGGAATGCAGACATCATACTCTTTGCAATTTTCCGCAGACAAAACCATTATTATAGACCGACGTCCTTCACAGGATGGGGCGGATACTCTTGTAGACGTCGAGTATCTACAGTTTGCAGACGGAACTTTCGACATCGACATTCGGTCAGGAGCGACCGGACTTTCTGCTAGCGACTTTGCGGCGATTGTTGAGCTCTACATTGCCTATTTTGATCGTGCTCCAGCGTCCAAAGGATTGCTATATTGGGGAACACGCCTTGACGATGGAATGACCCTTCCAGAGATCGCAAACAGCTTCTTTGTACAGCCAGAAACCCAAAAAACCTATGAGGCTTTCCTGAATGACGATGGCAGCCTGAACAATACCGAAGCCTTTGTATCTGCCGTCTTCAACAATGTCCTTGGGCGTGATCCATCTGGCCCCTACTGGGAGAATGAACTCAACATCAACCCTGATATCACACCAGCCATCTTCATACTTGCAGTGCTCAACGGCGCTAAGGCTGAATCAGGCGGTGCCGCAGACCGAGACTATCTCTCAAGCAAGACGGACATCGGCGTCTACTTCTCGGCAATCAAGGGCTTGTCAGACTATGACGATACAGTTGCTGTAATGAACATCTTTGATGGGAGCGTTGCCAGTGTGAATGCTGCTGTGTCTGCAATTGACCAAATTCATGCGGACGCTTTGGACCCTATCAACGGAGCATTTCTGATGCCTTTGGTTGGCGTGATAGATGATCCCTTTGCTGTAGCCTAAATTGCAGACCATTTTACTTGAACGTCGCAGGGTACTGATTGCGTTTCTCGACAAGCCGGGGGCGAGAGCGTTCAACAGTGTCAACCATTCAAAAATGGGTCCACAATCGGGTCCACATTGACAATTTACATTCTTCTAACCTATTGATATTAATAGCACAGTTATAAGTACTTGCACCTCTCCTGGGCACCAAATTCTCCCTAATAGGTGAATAAACTCCGCCAAGAAGATAGTTTTCCGGCTGCGAATCGCAGTTCGTGGGTTGCGTGTGTCGAACTTTGCAAGCGAAGAGTGGGACGTCGTTACACCCTACTTCCTATCGCAGTTCAGCGACGGGAAACTGACCTTCCTAAAGAAGGTCTACGCGGTGGCGAAGACCAAGACGCCTCTAGTCTCCCAGCGGCCTGCTTTAATCATTTTTCTGTTCTGCTTCATACCCGATTGGCGACAACGTACCATAACCCCATCAGTACATCGTGCTCCCTTATTCCGAACCCGATCTCTTTGATTTCAAAATCACCAAGCACAGCATCTAGACTTAGCGGCGTCCCATCCGAGTTGCGCCGCCCCTCCGCACACTTTCCCCAAATGAATTTTCCGTGAGCGTCAGACTAGACATCCAGCGACACATGCTTGTTCCTCAATAATTTTATTGAACTATGACGCTACGTTAGCCAACTCTCTGATTTGCTGGAATTGACTTCCCACCGCCATCCGCTGTTCACTCACCACATCAATAGGGGCTGCGATCAAAGACAGGCCCGCAATCACCTTGGGAGGAAGAACAATGCGTATTTTCACGTTAACAGCTGCGGCATGTCTCGCGGCAAGTCCGATTCTGGCACAAGAGGTCTCTTTGCCGGATCAGGTCACCTGGACCGCCTATGGCACCGGATCAGCGGGCTACAACCAGTCTGTCGCGATTGGTGCGGCTTTGCAGGAGGCAAGTGGCGTCAACCTGCGGGTTCTGCCTGGCAAGAATGACATTGCCCGCACGGAACCTGTCCGTCAGGGCAAGGTGCAATTTTCCGCAAATGGCGTTGGCGGTTCGTTCATGGCGCAAGAAGGCGTGTTCCAGTTCGGTGCCGAGAACTGGGGTCCACAGCCGGTGCGCGTGCTTTCTGCCAACAACGGCGGCACCGTGGGTCTGTCCTTGGCAGTCGCGGCGGAAGCCTGCGAAAAAGCGGGCAAGCCCGCGTGCGAAGGCTTTGAATATGCCGACCTGAAAGGCATGCGCGTTGCCTTTGTCAAAGGTGCGCCGGCGCTGAACGTCAACAACGAAGCCTATCTCGCCTATGGCGGCCTGACATGGGACGATGTCGAGGTCGTCGAATTCGGCGGCTTTGGTGACAGCTGGGCAGGCATGATCGACGGCAGCGTGGACGCGGCGTTTGCCTCCACCAACTCCGGTCGCGCTTATGAAGCGGCGTCCAGCCCGCGCGGAGTCTACTGGCCTCCGATCGACGCGAACAACGCCGAAGGTCTTGAGCGGATGCAAGCTGTGGCACCTTTCTTCACTCCGATGGTTGCCAAGGTCGGTGCCACGATTGACGGCACAGACGGTTCCCCGACTGCCGGTTACGCCTACCCGGTTCTGATGAGCTATGCCGATCAGGACGAAGAGCTGACCTACAACATGACCAAGGCGATGCATGTCTACTTTGACAGCTACAAAGACAACGCGCCGGGCATCAACGGTTGGGCGCTCGACAAGCAGAACTTCCAGTGGGTTGCGCCCTATCACGAAGGTGCGGTGCGCTATTACAAGGAAATCGGCTCCTGGAGCGACGAAGATCAGGCGCATAACGACAATCTGGTCGCCCGTCAGGCTGCACTGATGGCCGCCTGGGAAGAGCTGAAGGCAGAAGGCCCCGACAACTGGGCAGAAGCATGGGACGCCAAGCGTCGCGAAGCCCTTGAAGCTGGCGGTTTTGACGTCGTTTTCTAAACGAAACGCAAGATATAGCGGGTGGGCCCTCGGGCCTGCCTGAACCCTTTCGCCTGACTTCGGTCGGGTCAATTGCATTGAGAATGACATGACAGAGCAAGACAGCGCAAAAGACCGCGGCAGCTCAGCCCTTGAGGCAGAGCGGATGGTGGAACGGATGACATTCAGCGGCGCTGCGCGTTGGGTGATCATCGTATTCACGCTCATTGCAATCGGCTTTGCCATCAACCAGCTCTTCAATCTGCGGCTGGGCGGGTATTCTTTGCTCGAAGGCATGTATTTATATGTATTGGCTGCCCTCTTTCTTAGCCTCACATTTATCACCTTTCGCGCCTGGGGTCCGCCCTCGTCAAAGGTGCCTTGGTACGACTGGCTGTTGGCGCTCGCCACGCTGGTTGTGGCCGGATATTTCGTTGTCACCGCGGGGGCGAGCCTTGACGGTGGCTGGGAATACGCGCCACCGGACAATGCAATTTGGGCCTCTATCGCGCTTTATGTGCTGATTCTCGAAGGCACGCGGCGGGCCGGTGGTCTGGTTCTGTTCGCTATCGTGTTTGTCTTTTCGCTCTATCCGACTTTCGCCGAACATGTGCCGGATCCGCTCAATGGTTTCACACAGCCCTTTACCGATGTGATTCCCTTCTTCATGATCTCGTCAGAGGCTTCCTTTGGCATCCCGATGAAAGCCTTCGGTAATCTGGTCATCGGCTTCATTCTGTTCGGTGCGGTCCTACAGTTCACCGGTGGTGGCAAATTCTTCAACAACCTCGCCATGTCTCTTGTCGGAGGCTATCGCGGCGGTGCGGCCAAAGTATCGATCTTTGCGTCGGGTTTCATGGGGTCGATGTCCGGTTCTGTCATTTCGAACGTGCTCACCACTGGTGCGGTCTCTATCCCCGCAATGAAAAAGACCGGTTTCTCGTCACGCTATGCAGCTGCGACCGAGGCCTGTGCATCGACAGGTGGCGTTCTGATGCCGCCGATCATGGGGGCTACGGCCTTTGTGATCGCCTCATGGCTCAGCCGTCCCTACGTCGAAATTATGCTCGCTGCGGCGATCCCTTCCCTGCTCTACTTCTTCGGACTTTTTGTTCAGGTCGATTCTTACTCCGCACGGCGCGGCCTCAAGGGCCTGCCCAAAGCGGATCGTCCGGCCGTCCTGCAAACACTGCGCGAAGGCTGGCTATACATCGCGGTCTTCGGCTTGTTGATCTTTCTGATGGTTGCCTTCCGCTGGGAGACGACAGCCCCCTTCTATGCCGTGGCGCTATTGCTGGTGGTGAACCAGTTCAACCGCAATGACCGCGTGTCCTGGGACGGATTTCTGAACATCATCGTCTCGGTCGGGCGCACCCTGTCTGAACTGGTCGCCGTCCTGCTGGGCATCGGTATGATCGTCGGTGCGTTTCAGGCAACGGGCCTGACCGGACCACTCGCCAATGAACTGGTGTTCATGGCGGGCAACTCTGTTCCAATGCTTTTGCTGATGGGTGCTGTGACCTCCTTCATCTTTGGCATGGGGATGACGGTGACCGCGTGTTACATCTTCCTCGCCGTGGTTCTGGCACCGGCATTGGTGCAGGCGGGATTGAACGAGCTCGCTGTGCACCTCTTCATCCTTTACTGGGGCATGGTCAGCTTTATCACGCCACCCGTGGCACTGGGCGCTTTTGCCGCGGCGTCGATGGCGGGGGCCAATGCGTTCAAAACAGGGTTCGAGGCGATGCGCCTTGGTGGCGTGATCTACTTCGTGCCGTTCTTCTTCGTGCTGAACCCTGCGTTGATCGGTCAAGGACCTGCGCTTGAAGTCATCACTGTGCTAATATGCGCCTTGATCGGCGTATGGTTCATTTCTTCCGCGCTGCAAGGCTACGTCAGCTTTGTCGGCCCGCTTCATACAGGCCCCGTTACTCTGGTCATGCGTTTTGTGCTGTTCTTTGCCGGGCTTCTGATCGCGGCGCCGGCGGGCGGTGTGGCGGGACTAAGCCATCTGGCGCTGACCTTGGCTGGCTTCGTGATCGCGATGCTGCCGATGGCAGTGGCGTGGCGGGCGGGCCAGCTTGAGAAGACAGGCGCGGTCCAAGCCTGAACCGCGCCATTGGGGTTGATAACACATGGCCAACATCCTCAGGGATTTGCCGCAAATCCAGTCTCTGCTGGAACGGCCTGCGATTGCGCAGATTGCAGGCCGGTTTTCGCGTGATGAGGCGACCGATGCGTTGCGGCGCATCACGGCCCGTTTGCGGTCCGAATCATTGGCCGCGAAACGCGACAGTCTGCCCAACTTTGACAGTGACGCCTTTGCGCAAGATCTGGTTCGAGAGATTGAAACGGCCCGCAAGCCATCCTTGCGGCCCGTCATCAACGCCACCGGCATCCTGATCCATACCAACCTGGGCCGCGCCCGGCTGGCCCCCTCTGCCCTGGACGCGATGCAGAACATCGGTGGCGGCCCCTCAAATCTGGAACTGACACTGGAGACCGGCAAACGCGGCTCGCGACATGATCATGTCGAAAGACAGATTTGTGATCTGACCGGTGCCGAAGCAGCGGTGGTCGTCAACAATTGTGCCGCTGCCGTTTTGCTGGCGCTAATGGCCACAGCAAACGGGCGCAGCGTGGTGGCATCGCGTGGTGAGTTGATCGAGATCGGCGGTGCCTTTCGCCTGCCCGACGTGATTGCGCAAAGCGGCGCGACCCTGCGCGAAGTGGGTGCCACCAACAAGACCCGGATCAGCGACTACGAGGCTGCGATTGACGCAGACACCGCTGTTCTCCTGAAAAGCCATACCAGCAATTTCCGCATCATCGGCTTTACCGCCGCGGCGGACCGGCGCGATCTGGCAAAGCTGTCTGCAGAGAGACAGGTGATCCTAATGGAAGACCTTGGCAGCGGTGTTTTGATTGACCTGTCTCCTTTCGGACTAGGCGATGAACCTGTTGTCGCGGACATCCTGAAAACCGGGGTCGATCTGGTCATGTTCTCCGGTGATAAACTGCTTGGCGGGCCGCAGGCGGGCATTCTGGCCGGGCGCAAGGACATCATCGCCAGACTGAAATCGCATCCCCTGATGCGGGCAGTGCGCATCGACAAGCTATCGCTTGCAGCTCTGGAAGCGACACTACGTTTGTATACTGCACCACATGACCCTCTGGTCGACGTTCCTGTATTGCGGATGCTGGCAGAGCCGGCAGCGCAGGTGCTACACCGTGCTGAACGCCTCCGCGACAGCTTGCTCGGGATCGGCGTCGCGGATGTCGACGTGCAGCCCTGTGCCGCCTTTGTCGGCGCAGGATCCTTGCCGTTGCAGGATCTGGAAAGTCACGCTGTGACCATCCGGCTGCCGGACCATTCCGCCGATAATCTCTGCACAGCGCTGCGCGAACATGAGACCCCGATCATTGGCAGGATCGAAAAGGACCGCGTGATGCTGGACATGCGTACCGTAGACGAGGATGAGCTGCCGATTATCGAGCGCGCATTTTCACTGCTCTTGAGCCAATGACCACCTGTTGTACGGTTGTGATTGGCCATGTGGACCACGGCAAAACTGCCTTGGTGCGTGCCCTGACCGGCGCTGACACCGACCAATTGGCTGAAGAAAAAGCCCGTGGCCTTTCGATCGTGCCGGGCTTTGCCCATCGCACCTATGCCAGTGGCACGTTAGATTTCATCGACGCTCCCGGACACGCCGATTTTGTGCAAGCCATGATCCGTGCGGCCACCGGAGCGCGCGCAGCTTTGCTCGTCATCTCTGCGACCGAAGGGATCGCGGAACAGACCCGCGAGCATCTGTCGATCGCTGCGCTGCTGGCCATCACCACGGGTGTTATAGCGGTGACAAAGTCCGATCTGCTGGATTCGGCTGACCAAGCCCCCTGCCTTGACGCGCTGCGCAGCCAACTGGCCGAAACCGGATTTGCATCCAGCCCCATGGTCCTGTGTTCCGCGCAATCGGGGGATGGCATTGATCAGCTCCATGCCGCACTTGAGACGCTAATTCAAACGGCTCCGCAAACTGGGCCACAGCACAGCTTCCTTCCCATCGACCGCGCCTTTTCGATGTCCGGTCTGGGCACCATCGTAACCGGCACCTTGCAAGGGGCGGCAATCAGTATTGATGATGCGATGCAGCTTCATCCGTCCGGAAAAGCGACCTCTGTGCGTGGCCTGCAAAGCCGTGGCACCCTACGTCAGCGTATAGAACCCGGTGAGCGTATCGCGGCCAATCTGCGCGGCGTGGCAGTGACCGAGATCGCGAGCGGGGCAGTGCTTTGTTCTCCAACCCATTTTGCGCCATCGCGGTGTGTCGACATTACGCTGACATTGCTGCCCGGCGTCACCGTCAAGCATATGCAAAACCTGCGCGCGCATATCGGCACGACCAGCGAAGTCGCCACACTACGTCTGTTCGGGGGCGGCAAGGCAAACTCCGAGCAGGGTGTTCTGGCGCAACTACGCTTTGGCAAACCTGTCGCGGCGTTCGCTGGCCAACGCGCCATTCTGCGCCAGTTGTCACCTGCAAAAACGCTGGGCGGGGTGACGGTTCTTGACCCGCTCGCAAAACCCACCGTGGCAGGAGACAAAGACCGGCAGCGCGTCCTGAATGGCGCCCTTCAGGGGGATCTTGATCAAATTGCCTTGGCACTTTGTGAGGCAAATGATGGTGTGGCAGACCGGGATGATATCGCCCGCCTATCGCGGCTGACCGAAGGAGATCTCGGCAAAAAGCTGAAGCAGGACTTCCAAGAACTGAGCCCCACCCTGATCGCGCCCCGCAGTCGGATAGCTCTGACCGAGACCGCATTGCTGGCGGGTCTGAAAGCCCACCACGACGCGCATCCTCTCCGCAGTGCGGCACCGGCTTCTGCCCTCAATCTTCCTGCTACGGCCGCCGAATTGATTGCCTTTGTCAAAGCTGACCTGAACAAACGCGGGGTGATCCGGCTTGCCGATAATGCTGCCGCGCTGGTGGATCATGACCCCCTCGCAAACCTTGACGCAAATGGTCACGACCGACTGATACAGATAGAAAGCGCATATCAGCAGGCAGGACTTCAACCAATTACACCGGAAAGCATCATCCAAGACCAACTGGACCGGGATATTTTCGACCTGCTAACTGACCTCGACCGGCTCGTCCCGTTGCGCAATGTCGCTCTTGGCCAGACACTTATCTTTCACACCGACGCGCTGACGGAAGCTGCTGAAATCCTGCGGCAGGGCTTTCCAACAGATGATCCTTTCACAACATCACAAGCACGCACAACTCTGTCTACCAGTCGCCGCATTATTGTGCCCGTCCTCGAATATTTTGACGCACAAGGCTGGACGGGACGCAACGGCAATACGCGCCATTTCGACCGTTAATCGGTTCCCCCACCCACCGCCGCTTGCTAGACTACACCATACGGAGGTGACTGGAGTCTGGTGGCTTCCCTGGTCTTCAAAACCACGGACGCGTCGTTTCGTCGTGTGGTGGGTTCGATTCCCATCCACCTCCGCCCCATGACAGGCTGGACATTACGGTTCAATCCTTCGAAGTATGGGCCATCACGGGGGGAAGAGACCAAAATGAGCGATACACAACCAGCATTTTCACTGACGGACCTGGCAGGCAAAGCGCATGACTTTCCAACCGGTCGTCCGAGCCTGATTTGCTTTGTCAAAGAAGACTGTGAGACCTGCAACACGGCCGCCCCGGTGCTGGATGCCTTCAACAAAGCTTACGGCAGCGAGATTGACGTCCTGTTGATCGCCCAATCGGGGGACGAGAACGCGACCTTCGCTGCGCGCCACAGCCTGTCGATGCCGGTGCTGGACGACACGTCCTGCAAGATTGCCTTTGCATGGGACATCGAGAGCGTTCCTTCCGTCTTCTGGACCGATGCGAAAGGCCAGGCAAAGACAACATTCGAAGGGTTCATCCGCGCGGATTGGGAAGCGCTAAGCGCCGATATCAGCGATCAAACCGGTCAGCCCGCCGCCCAGATTGATTGGGAAAGCCTGCCCGCTTGGCGCCCCGGATGCGGGTCCAAACACCTTGATCCGGCGATCTATGACAAGTTGAAAGCCGAAGCCGAAGACAGCCCGATCCGCGCCAGAAAGATCGACATCGCCAGCAGCGATGATGAGGCGGAGTTCATGTTCGATCAAGGGTTCTCGGACGGACTGCCGCTGGTCCCGCCCACGCCCGAACGGGTGATGCGGATGCTTGCGGGTACCCACCGCGATCCACAGGAACTGGTTGCTACGGTGCCACCGAACATGGGCGAAGCCACCGTCGAGAAGATTGCGATAAACGCCGTCATGGCGGGGTGCAAACCCGAGTACCTGCCCGTTGTCATCGCCGCGGTCGAAGCGGTCTGCACCGACGCATTCAATATTCACGGGGTTACCGCGACAACCATGGGGGCAGCACCCGTGATGATCGTCAACGGACCGATCAGAGCGCAAATCGGCATGAATGCGGGACTTGGTGCCTTGGGTGCCGGCAACCGGGCCAATGCCACGATAGGCCGCGCCTTGCGGCTGGTGGTGCGCAATGTCGGCGGGGCGTCGACCGGCGGGGTCGAACGCTCAACCATGGGCAACCCAATGAAATTCACAATGTGCTTTGCGGAAAACGAAGAGCGCTCGCCCTGGGAACCGCTGCATGTAGAGCGGGGGTTCAAGGCAGAGGATTCGGTTGTGACGGTCTTTGCCATGACAAGCGGCCCTACGCTGATCGTCGACCAGACCTCGCGCACACCGGACGCGATTTCCGGCTCCCTTGGACGGGGGCTTGAGGGGGTATTCCTACCGACCTTCCGCAACCTGCCGGTCGATGCCGTGCTTGTGGTGTGCCCTGAACACCTTGATACGCTCACGCGCGACGGCATGTATTCCAAACAACAACTGCGGGACCGCATCCAAGAAGTTACCGCCGGTACCGGAGGCGAAGTGAAGTCAGACGGTGCTTTGCGACAGGATGCCAAACCAGGTGCCGCGACCGGTACAGGCGTCACTCCCGCCTCTGGACAAAATCCCAAGTTCGCCAGCACCGACTATATTCACATCGTCGTCGCGGGATCGGATGCAGGCAAATTTTCGTCCGCGTTCCACGGCTGGGCAACCGGGGAAGTGGGCTCCATATCCGTTTCCAAAAAGATTGATCTGGGCTAGGCTTAAGCAGAAAGGAGCACCTATATGACAATAATCCTCGACCCGACGGACGAACGCGTCCCGGTGGAGCGGCAAATCACGCCGCGCCCCGATACGCTTTCGGGCGTTGTCGGTCTACTGGACATAAGCAAACCCCGTGGCAGCGTGATGCTGGACGAATTGGAACGCCTGTTGGCCGAACGTGCACCGGGCGTTGATGTTCGGCGCTACAAAAAGCCGACATTCGCCAAACCTTGTCCTGATGCTTTGCGCATCGAGATCCGCGATGCTTGCGATCTGGTTGTTGAAGGGCTGGCTGACTGAGGTTCCTGTACGACGTGCAGTATGCACGACACAGTCTGGTTTGAAATCCAGGGAATCCCGTCAGTTTCCGTCGCCTCCAGCGAGTTTGGCGAAGCTGCCAAAGCACAGCGCAAAGCGCTTGGCATGAACAGCGCACGTTATGTCCTTGTCCCGCATCCCATTCAGGATGCAACGGACGACGAAATGCGCACCAAGGCGGCTGAAGCCTTGGAACAGATCGTCGCCGCGTTGACGAAAGACGATTAGAATACGGCGCAGCCCTCGTTTATCCGGGGGCTGCGCTTTTCTTTGAGCGTCGACGCTACAGCTTCATACCGCCCAGTTCGGCCACACCCACAAAACTGCGGTTCCAGGTCGGGCTGATCAGCACCTCGTTGATACAAACATGTGGCGGCGCTTCGGCGATGTACCGCACCATCGCACCCAGATCATCTGATTGCAGCATCTTGGCCATGTCCTCGGCCGAAGGCGGCTTAGGCCGCGATTTCATGATTGGCGTCGCCACTTCGCCGGGCATCAGCGCGGTGCAGCGGATGCCATTCACACCCTCATCCTGATTGATCGAATGGCTTAGCGCCACAACCGCATGTTTTGACGCGCTATAGGCTGGTCCGGTCAACCGCGAAGGATGCCGCCCCGCCCAGGACGAGGTCAGGATCAGCGTGCCCATCCCCTTGTCCCGCATCTGCGGCAACACGGCGAGGATCCCGTTCATCACGCCGTTCAGGTTGATGTCGACAACCTTTGCGAAATCCGCTGCCGTCACTGCTGCCACCGAACGATTGGGCACATTAATACCGGCATTGGCCAGCATGATATCCACGCCACCCAAGCGGGCCAGCAAATCATCCGCGATGGCCTGTGTCGCCTCTGCATCCACTACATCCAGCTGCGCCACTTCAGCCGCACCACCCGCTTCCGTAATCTCTTGCGCGACGCGCTCGATCTCGGCCAGCCGCCGCCCCGACAGCACCACATGCGCGCCGCTTTGCGACAAGGCCTTGGCCGATGCTTCGCCGATGCCGCCCCCCGCGCCCGTCACCCAGGCTATTTTTCCATTTAGCTGTCCCATAACTCTCTCCCTATTTGTGCAGTTGGCACAAAGGTCCACAGTTCACGTGCAAAGTCTACAGAGCCTGGTGCAGGCAACCATGTTTTGACCCTCACCCAAAGACTGCCATTGATGTGCAACGCGGCAAAGTCCGCGCAACAGTTGATGCGCCCCGTGAAACCGCTACAAGATGTCTGACGAATTGAAGGGACATACCTCATGACACAGACACATGAACCTAGCGATCTGCTGGCCGAAGTTTTGCTGCCCACGCAGGAACTTCGCGAAGATCTCCCCTTCTTTACCAAGGTTCTGGGAATGCGGTTGGACAGCATATTCCCCGCCGATGACCCATCGGTCGCCAGTTTTTCCGGCCACGGTCTGCGCCTGCGCATCGAAAAAGGGGCCGATGTGCCACCGGGCAAGATTCGTATCCTGACCGATCAGCCGATGCAGTTTGCCGAAGGCCAACGCAGCCTGACTGCCCCTAACGGGACGCAGATCGAAGTTGTGCCGCGTACACCAGTTGTCGACCAACCCCAGACACAGCATGAATTTGTTGTACGCCGCCTCGCGGACGAAGCGCCCTGGGTCATAGGTCG
Organism: Sulfitobacter noctilucae; assembly: GCF_000622365.1. Taxonomy (GTDB): domain Bacteria; phylum Pseudomonadota; class Alphaproteobacteria; order Rhodobacterales; family Rhodobacteraceae; genus Sulfitobacter; species Sulfitobacter noctilucae. The sequence goes on from NZ_JASC01000013.1 coordinate 408,909, forward strand.
GGCGGGCATGCATTACCGTGATCTGATTGCCTCGCGGCTGGGCGGGTCCATTATCGCCAGCCACATCCGCATTCCCGATGGCGGGCCGGTGCCGGATATGGTGCACTACCATACCGTCGGGTTTCAGCTGATCTTTTGCTACAAGGGTTGGGTCGATGTGCTGTACGAGGATCAGGGGGACGTGATCCGCCTGCATGCGGGCGATTGCGTGACCCAGCCGCCGGGCATCCGCCACCGCGTGGTCGAAGCATCGCCGAATATCGAAGTGATCGAGATCGGCGTTCCGGCGGAGCATGTCACCACCATCGACCATGACTTTACCCTGCCGAACGGCACCGGCGATCCGGCCCGCGAATGGGACGGACAACGCTTTGTGCATCACATGAAGGACAAGGCTATCTGGAAGCCCTTCCGCATCCCCGGCTTTACCATGCGTGATACCGGCATCAACGATGGGACGAAAGGCGTGGCCGGTATTCAGGTGGCACGGTTTGACAATGGCACCACGGCACCCGCCAAACATGATGCCGACATCCACTTCACCTTTGTCATGGAAGGCACGATGACCCTGACCGCCGAGGGGCAGGACCCGCGCGAGCTGACAGCGGGAGATGCCTTTGTCATTCCGCCGGGTATGATCTCGCAATATGTCGCCTGTTCGGATGATCTTGAACTGCTCGAAGTCGCTCTGCGCGGTGATTTCTCAACTCAGATTGTGGCGTAGGGCTTCCCAGTTCATCCTGGCATCGACCAAGGGTTTCTTTGGTCTCAAAGCCCATGCCGATCTGTACTTGATCAAGCACGGCGCGGTTTTCCTCGAACGCCTTTCGCTCGTCTTTTGGCATCGTCGCCGAGAGTGCCTCATCCTCGGGGTGTCGGTTGCGGTGCGGGCGCGCATCTTCAAGCGCGACTACCACGCCTGGCGATGTCCGGAACACACAAATTCTCCCAACTAAAACAGCACTTTATTGCAAGCAGTTATGAGCTCGAGACCCCAAGCGGCAACATACCGAGCGTTCTGGCCAGAACAATTCGGCTGCCTTCAGCACTGAGAAATATCAGATTATTCATAAGGTTATCATAAAAGACCGCGTACCCCCTCAAATCGAGGAAGCTCGGCAAAACTTTCTTTACCATTGTTTTCTAGATTTTCCTTTATCAACAAGGATAAATCGATGTTTAACTCTCTTACCAACGGGCAATTAGAAGCGCTTATCGAGCAATTTTTGCTCCCTATGTTTATTATCCAGCGGCGCCGCGCAGGCACTGATTTCGAGATGGTCGGCATGAACAGCGCGTTGGAGCGATTGGCCCGTCAACCGCGTCAGGCGATCATGGGGCAGTCTGTTTCCGATATGGCGATTTCTGGCGTCAACAATGATGCGGGCTTCCATTTTCTCCAATGTGCCACATCTCGGAAACCAGTCCGCTTCACCTATGCCTTCGAACACGACGACCATAAGGATCGGTGGGATATGATTTTGCAATACGGTCAAAGTCCGGAAGGCTACGACCGAATCATTTCAACAGCCAATCAGCTGACACCCGATACCTCCGCTCTCCAGGACAAGGTCGCCTTTGAGGATGTCAGCTATTTTTCTTCTATCGCCGATCTTCAGTTGGAAAACCTCAGCAACGCGTTTTCGAATGTGACGCAGGGCGCGTCGATGACCGTGATGGAAGAGGAAAGAATGATGCGTCTGCATGCGGTATGCCGCACAATCCAACGCAGCGTATCGGACATTAAGGATATTGTCAGGCGTGCGCAGGCACGTCATTGTGAACAGCAACAGCATCCCCACTTCCCAAGCATGAACCCACGCATGGATCGCGCGGGCTGCATGGATACGGTGCGGGCGCTATCGGATGCTTGGGTGGAGCGCTGACCAGCAGCAACGCTCAAAGCGTTACCAACTTTTCTTGAATAAGTACTTTTTGTAACATTAAACTTGTTTTCAGCGTCTCTTTCCCCTAGGATCAACTGATCTATTGGGAGGAATTGATGACTGCTTTTATCTGCGATGCACAACGCACGCCTATTGGACGTTTTGGTGGGGCGCTTGCGAAGGTGCGGGCCGATGATCTGGCCGCGATCCCTATTGCCGCTCTGATGGAACGCAATCCGGATGTGGACTGGTCCCGAGTGGATGATGTGGTGTTTGGATGTGCCAATCAGGCAGGTGAAGACAACCGTAATGTCGCCCGTATGGCTGCGCTTCTGGCCGGGCTGCCGGTTGATGTGCCGGGGGCCACGATCAACCGTTTGTGCGCATCTGGAATGGACGCCCTAGGGGCCGCCGCACGCGCGATCCGCGCCGGTGATATGGATCTGGCAATTGCCGGCGGTGTCGAAAGTATGACACGCGCGCCTTTCGTTATGCCGAAAGCCGACACGGCTTTCTCTCGCAACAATGCAGTCTATGACACCACCATCGGCTGGCGCTTTGTGAACCCTGTGATGAAGTCCAAATACGGCGTCGATTCAATGCCGCAAACCGCCGACAACGTCGCCGCAGACTATGACGTCAGCCGCGCGGATCAGGATGCCTTTGCCCTGCGCAGCCAGGAGCGCTGGGCGGCTGCCGACAAGGCAGGTATCTTTGCCGAAGAGATCACTCCCGTCACCATCCCCCAGCGCAAGGGCGACCCGGTGATCGTGGACCGCGACGAACATCCGCGCCCCGATACACAGGCCGACAAATTGGCCAAGCTGCGCGGCATCAACGGCCCCGATCTGACCGTCACTGCCGGCAATGCCTCCGGTGTGAATGACGGTGCCGCGGCGATGCTGATCGCCTCTGAACAGGGAATGAAGGATCACGGCCTATCACCGATTGCGCGTGTTGTGGCCATGTCCGCCGCCGGGGTCGAGCCGCGTGTGATGGGCATCGGCCCGATTCCCGCCTGCCAGAAGGTGCTGAAACGCGCCGGTCTTACCATCGATCAGATGGATGTGATCGAACTGAACGAAGCCTTTGCGAGCCAGGGTCTCGCGACTTTGCGCGCGCTGGGCGTCGCCGACGATGCGCCTCACGTCAACGCAAACGGCGGTGCCATCGCCATCGGCCATCCTCTCGGTATGTCCGGTGCCCGTCTGGTGATGACGGCCGCGCTGCAACTCAAACGTACCGGCGGACGTTATGCCCTGTGTACGATGTGCGTTGGCGTGGGCCAGGGCGTCGCACTTATTCTAGAGCGCACTTAAACTGAATGCTTGTTCTTGAAAGGACCTGAACGATGTATGCACAGATGATCAAGTCTACCGGTCAAGGCGTGAAATCCCTTGATGAAATGGAACCACAAGAACGGGCTTTTCAAGAACGGATCGATGCCGGTGGCAAGATCGAACCGAAAGACTGGATGCCCGATGGCTACCGCAAGAACCTGATCCGCCAGATCGGGCAGCATGCCCATTCAGAGATTGTTGGCCAACTGCCCGAGGGCAACTGGATCACCCGCGCCCCCACGCTGGAACGCAAGGCCATCTTGCTGGCCAAGGTGCAGGACGAAGCAGGGCATGGGCTTTATCTTTATTGCGCCGCCGAAACGCTTGGCGTGACGCGCGACGACCTGACGCGAGACCTGCTTTCGGGCAAGATGAAGTATTCGTCGATCTTCAATTATCCGACCCTGACATGGGCCGATATGGGTGCTGTGGGCTGGCTGGTTGATGGTGCCGCGATCATGAATCAGGTGCCATTGCAGCGTACATCCTATGGGCCATATGCCCGCGCGATGGTGCGGATCTGCAAAGAAGAGTCCTTTCACCAGCGTCAGGGCTTTGACATCATGATGAAGATGGCGAAAGGCACAGACGCCCAGCGCAAGATGGCGCAGGATGCACTGAACCGGTTCTGGGGTCCGGCACTGATGATGTTCGGCCCATCCGACGCTGAATCGGTACATTCCGCACAGTCGATGGCGTGGAAGATCAAGATGAACAGCAACGACGAACTGCGTCAGAAGTTCGTCGACCAGACCGCACCCCAGGCGGAATACCTTGGCCTCACCATCCCGGACGAAACCTGCAAGCTGAACGAGGAAACCGGTCACTACGATTTTGCCCAGCCGGATTGGGACGAATTCTTTGATGTGCTCAAGGGCAATGGCCCCTGCAACACCGAACGGCTGGAGGCCCGCAACAAAGCCTGGGATGACGGTCGTTGGGTCCGCGAAGGTCTGCTTGCCCATGCCGCCAAGAAACGCAGTGCGAAAATGGCGGCGGAGTAGACCTATGAGCAGCCCTGAATCCAGTCCCTATAAAGCCACCGAAGCCGCAGAGCATACGGAAACCCGCAAGACAGAATGGCCCCTATGGGAAATATTTATCCGCGGTCAACACGGGCTAAGCCACCGTCACGTTGGTAGCCTTCACGCAGCTGACGCAGAGATGGCGATCAAGAACGCCCGCGACGTCTACACCCGCCGGAACGAAGGTGTCAGCATTTGGGCCGTTGAGGCCTCTGCTATTGCGGCCTCTTCGCCCGAGGAAAAAGGCGCGCTTTACGAACCTGCGAACGACAAAGTGTACCGCCATCCGACGTTCTTCGACATCCCTGACGAAGTGGGTGCAATGTGAGCGACCCTTTGTTCGAATACCTGTGCCGCTTGGGCGACAACACTCTGGTTCTGGGGCACCGTGTCTCTGAATGGTGCGGTGTGGCTCCGGTATTAGAAGAAGATATTGCGCTGGCCAATGTGGCGCTTGACCTGATTGGTCAGACCCAGTTGTGGCTGGGATTGGCCGGAGAGGTTGAGGGCGACGGCCGCGATGCCGACCGGCTCGCGTTTCACCGCGACGTCTGGGATTTTCGCAATGTGCTTTTGGTCGAACAGCCGAATGGTGACTTTGGCCAAACAATGATGCGGCAGTTCCTTTTTGACACTTGGCATCTGTCGATGCTCAAGGCGTTGGCAGGGTCATCGCATGAACAGATTGCAGCGATTGCCGAGAAGTCGGTGAAGGAAGTGACCTATCATTTGGAACGTTCTACCGACACGGTGATCGGACTGGGCGATGGTACGGAGGAAAGCCACGATCGCATGCAAAAGGCCCTTGATAGGCTCTATCCTTTTGTGGGCGAAATGTTCTTGTCTGATGACATAGACGCCGCGATGGTGACGCAAGGGATAGCGCCTGATCCCGCAAGCCTTCGCAAGGCCTTCGACGCGCAGCTTGATGCAGTACTGGCAGAAGCAACACTCACTAAACCCGCCGATGATTTCGCCCACAAAGGTGGAAAGACAGGCGCACGGCACACCGAACACCTGGGTCATATGCTGACGCAAATGCAATGGTTGCAACGCGCCTATCCGGATGCATCATGGTAACCGATCAGCCCGCGTTAGAGACTGTTTGGGCATGGCTTTCCGCCGTGCCTGACCCAGAGATACCGGTGATTTCGCTGACCGATCTGGGCATCATCCGTGACGTGGCATGGGACGATGATACGTTAGTTGTCACGGTCACCCCAACCTATTCGGGCTGCCCCGCGACCAGCATCATCAACCTTGATATAGAAACCGCCTTGCGTGCCAAGGGAATCGAAAAACTGTCTCTAAAAAGGCAGTTATCTCCTGCATGGACGACCGATTGGTTGACCGACACGGGTCGCGCCAAACTAGAAGAATACGGCATCGCGCCCCCTCAACCAGCGGGCGGGCCCAAGCAGTGCCCACTTTGCAAATCCACTCAGGTTGAGAAGATCAGCCAATTCGGATCGACCCCCTGCAAGGCGCAATGGCGGTGCCAATCCTGCCTTGAACCCTTCGACTATTTCAAATGTATCTGAGGCCCGCATGAGCCAGTTTCACCCTGTCACAGTGACTGATATCCACCACACGATCCGTGATGCGGTCGTGCTGACGCTACAACCTGAAAATCCAGAAGCTTTCGATTTCAAACAGGGCCAATACCTGACCTTTAAGCAGGATTTCGATGGTACCGAGCTGCGGCGCAACTATTCCATCTGCGCCGGGCTGGACGACGGCAAGTTGCAGGTGGGGATCAAACGTGTCGATGGCGGCGCGTTTTCGACCTTTGCCAATACAGAGTTGCAAGTCGGCGATACACTGCAAGTCATGCCTCCGCAGGGGAAGTTTTTCACTGCATTAGAGCCTGATAAGACGAAGAACTACCTTGGGTTCGCGGGCGGGTCTGGCATTACGCCTGTTCTATCGATCCTCAAAACTGTTCTGAAACGGGAACCGCTGTCCACATTTACACTGGTCTATGCCAATCGTGCTGTGAACACGATCATGTTCCGGGAGGAACTGGAGGATCTCAAGAACCGTTACATGGGGCGACTAACGATCATCCATATGCTTGAATCCGGGCAGGATATTGATTTGTTCACCGGCCGTGTTGATCAGGGGAAATGTGAAGCGCTTTTCAAACAGTGGATCGACGTCAGCGCCATTACGACTGCGTTCATCTGTGGTCCTGAACCCATGATGCTTGCCATCGCTGACAGCCTAAAAACCCACGGTTTAGAGCCTGATCAGATTAAGTTTGAACTGTTCAGCGAAAGCCAGCAAGGTCAGCTTGCCAAGCAAGAGATGGCGAAACGTGCCGAGGGGCAGACCGGGACCAATCTGACGGTGATCATTGAAGGCGCCGAGCGGTCCTTCGAGATGTCGAAGGGGCAATCAGTGCTTGAAGCGGCGCTGGCCAACGGACAGGACGCGCCCTTTGCCTGCAAGGCCGGTGTCTGTTCGACCTGCATGTGCAAGGTGATCGAGGGCGAGGTCGAGATGATCAGCAACCATGCCCTCGAAGATTACGAAGTTGAGCGGGGGTATGTGCTGTCTTGCCAGTCCTATCCGCTGACCGAAAAACTGGTTGTGGATTACGACACCCATTAAGGAGAGCCGATGCTGGACGTATCAAGTTTCGCTGCAGGTCAATGGATCGCGCCCGGCACAGGTGCCCGATCTATAGAAAGCGCCATCACCGGCGAGGCTCTGGCACAGGCTGGCAATGCTGCATTACCCATTCAGGATATGCTGGGCTATGCCCGCGAAATTGGCGGCACAAACCTGCGCAGGATGACGTTTCACGACCGCGCCAAGATGCTTAAGGCGCTGGCGTTGTTTCTGATGGAGCGCAAGCAGACGCTTTACGATCTAAGCTATGATACCGGTGCGACCCTGTCCGATCACAAGATCGACGTGGACGGCGGCATCGGCACAATGCTGGTTTTCGCCGCCAAGGGCCGCCGTGAAATGCCGGATGGGCATGTCTATCTTGACGGACCACCAGAACAATTGGGCAAGACCGGTGCCTTCATGGGGCGGCATATTTGCACGCCGCTGCTAGGTGTCGCCGTTCATATCAATGCGTTCAACTTCCCCGTCTGGGGCGTGCTAGAAAAACTCGCGCCAACTCTTTTAGCGGGCGTGCCTGCAATCGTAAAACCGGCCACGGCGACCTGCTATGTCACAGAGGCCTGCGTGCGCATGATGTTGGACAGCGGGCTGTTACCCGAAGGCGCGGTTCAGTTGGTGACCGGCGGTTTGGGCGATATGCTGGATCATCTGGAATGTCAGGACGCCGTAGCATTCACCGGATCAGCCCAAACCGCACTCAAGCTGCGCGGCACGCCAAACCTCATGGAAAACTCTGTCCGCTTCGCCTCCGAGCAGGACAGCCTGAATGCATCGGTACTCGGGCCGGACGCGGAACCCGGCACGCCGGAGTTCGATCTGTTCGTCAAGGAAGTTCAGCGCGAGATGACCGCCAAGGCCGGGCAAAAGTGCACTGCGATCCGCCGTATCATGGTGCCCCACGCGCATATTGATGCAGTGATAACCGCGATCAGCGACCGGTTGGCGAAGATACAGATTGGCGATCCACGGCTCGAAAGCACTCGGATGGGTGCACTGGTATCCGCAAGTCAGAAACGTGACGTGCTTGAAAAAGCGGCTCTAATACAGGCGGAATCCGAACTTGTATTCGGTGCCCCCGATGCGTTCAGCGTGACAGGCGCAGACAAGGAAAAAGGCGCTTTTGTGCCGCCTATGCTGTTTCACTGCAGCGATCCTGACATCGCCCGCCGCGTCCACGACACCGAAGCTTTCGGTCCCGTCTCAACGATCATGCCCTATCGCGACTTGCCCCATGCCATCGACCTGCTGAACAAGGGCAAGGGGTCGCTGGTGGCTTCTGTCATCACCAATGATGGGGATGTGGCCCGCGACATCACATTGGGCAGTGCGGCCTTCCACGGCAGGCTTTACTTCAACAACCGTACCTCGATGGGCGAAGCCTCAGGTCACGGCGCGCCGCTTCCCCATATGGTACATGGCGGTCCGGGCCGCGCAGGCGGCGGTGAAGAGTTGGGCGGCATACGCGGTGTGATGCATTATATGCAGCGCACCGCCATTCAGGGCAGCCCGGATATTCTGACCGCCATCGGCGAACAATGGGTACCCGGCGGCACGGAAACCACCCATCAGGATCATCCCTTCACGCGGACTTTCTCCCAGATCACGCTGGGCGAGACGTTCAATTCGCCCTCCCGCACCATCACGCTGGAGGATATCGAAACTTTCGCGCATTTCACCGGTGATACGTTCTACGCCCATATGGACGACGCCGCAGCCAAGGCGAACCCGTTCTTTCCGGGGCGCGTTGCGCATGGCTATTTGCTGCTGAGCTTTGCGGCGGGCCTCTTTGTGCAACCAGACCCCGGTCCGGTGCTCGCCAACACGGGTCTGGATAATCTGCGCTTTATGGCACCCGTTGCCGCCGGTGACAGCATTCGCGTGCGGCTGACGGTAAAACACAAGACACCGCGCAATGACGAATACGGCGAAGTGCGTTGGCATGTGACCCTATACAACCAGAATGATGACGTGGCAGCGGAATATGAACTGCTGACGATGAATGGATATTGAGGAGTTTGCATCTCTGACGGCGGGGTTGCGAAGCTTGGGGGGGCAGCGGGTTTGGTCGCTGGTGATCAGCCTTTTTGGTGATCTTGCGCAAGAACCGGGACAGGCGATTGATGGGCCAGTCCTGTCGACCATCATGGCTGGTCTGGACGTAAAACCAGAAGCGGCGCGCGTGGCACTGCACCGTTTGCGCAACGACGGTTGGATCACATCCGAGAAATCGGGGCGCATCAGACGTCACAGTCTGACCGCGCAAGGGCGCAGGGAATCGGCAGCGGCAAGCCCGCGCATCTATGCCGATGCGACCCTAACCAACGGAAAATGGCAGATCGTCCTTACCGAACATGCCGCTGATTTGTCCCAGCTGGGTTTTACGCAGATAACGCCGCGCATCTTTGCAGGCCCCAGGTCAGCCAAGGCACCAGCCGAGGCGATGATCTTGTGCGCCGGCGCAGCGCCCGACTGGCTGCGCGCGCAAATTGCCGACCAAAGGCAGCAAAGCGGGTACGCGGACCTGTTGACGGCTCTGACCGCGTTACGCGGAAATTTGCCGTCACCCACCGAACTACCCGCGCTTCATACCGCTGTGTTGCGGTGCTTGGTCGTTCACAACTGGCGACGCCTTGTGTTGCGTCACCCTACGCTCCCCGCTGCCTTGATCGATCCCGAAGGCGCGCCCCATCGCTGCCACGTCGCTGTCGCTGATTTGCTGGCACGCTATCCGCGCCCCTCAATCACCGAGGTTGAGCAGTCCTGCGCCACTGTGTAACAGCCGCTTTCCCAAAGGCGAGATGCAGGGTATAGCGATGCCATGACAAATTATCTCTATCAGAATGATCTGCCCGACGACCTTGATCTGGGTCCTGAAGTTGCCATTGATTGCGAGACGATGGGCCTGCATCCACACCGCGACCGTCTATGTGTTGTGCAGCTTTCGGGCGGTGATGGGAACGCGCATCTTGTGCAGATCGCCAAAGGCCAGACAGAGGCACCGAACCTGTGCCGCTTGATCGAAAACCCCGATGTGCTCAAGCTGTTTCACTTTGGCCGTTTTGACATTGCCGCGATGCTGAACACTTTTGGCTCTACTACTGCACCCGTCTATTGCACCAAGATCGCGAGCCGTCTGATCCGCACCTATACGGACCGGCACGGATTGGCGAAGCTGCTTCAAGAATTGCTTAGCATCGACATCTCTAAACAGCAGCAATCCAGTGATTGGGGCGCTGCCAAACTGACGCAGGCGCAGATCGACTATGCCGCGTCTGACGTGCTCTACCTCCATCAATTGCGCGACAAGCTGAACGAGATGTTGCAGCGTGAAGGACGGATGGAGATCGCGCAGGCCTGTTTCGATTTCCTGCCCATGCGCGCACGTCTTGATCTGGAAGGCTGGCCGGAAACAGATATCTTTGCCCACGCATGAGCACGCCATACCTTGATACCGCCGCACGGGTGATCCGCGCCGAAGCGGACGCGCTTCATGTCTTGGCGAACGCGCTTGATGATCGGTTCCGTGCCGCCATCGACCTGATGCGCAATACCAAAGGGCGCGTGATCGTATCGGGCATCGGCAAATCCGGCCATATCGCCAATAAAATTGCGGCGACATTGGCCAGCACGGGCACACCTGCCCAATTTGTACATCCGGCAGAGGCAAGTCACGGTGATCTGGGCATGATTACTACCGATGATGTGGTCCTCGCAATTTCCAATTCCGGCGAAGCGCCGGAGTTGGGCAACCTGATCGCCTATTCCCGCCGCTACGATATTCCGCTGATCGGGCTGACCAGCCGTGCGGCAAGCACGTTGGGTCGTCAGTCCGATGTAGTGCTGTTGCTGCCAAAGGTTGCCGAAGCTTGCGGCACCGGGGTCGTGCCCACCACTTCCACCACGATGACCCTTGCCATGGGCGATGCCTTGGCCGTGGCGCTGATGGAAAACCGCGCCTTTACCGCAGAGCATTTTCGCAACTTCCATCCGGGTGGTAAACTTGGTGCACAGCTGAGTCTTGTGCGTGACCTGATGCATACCGGCGAAGCGATGCCATTGGTCACCGAGGATACCGAGATGTCGAAAGTGCTGACCGAGATCGGCAGCAAAGGGTTTGGCGTTGCAGGTGTTACGGACAAGACAGGCAAACTAGCCGGGATCATCACCACCGGCGATCTGGGGCGTCATATGGAAGGGCTTTTCACGATGAAGGCCGCCGACGTGATGACGAAAAACCCCGTGACCATCGCGCCCGATGCCCTTGCAGAAAAGGCCGTTGGCGTGATGAACGCCCGCAAGATCACATGCCTATTGGTGATCGACCCAGCAGCGCCGGACCATCCTGCCGGATTACTGCACATTCATGACTGCCTGCGCGTCGGTCTGGGGTAACCCATGCAAACAGACCGCTATACCCAGCTGGTCGGTTGGCTCAAAGTGGTTCTGCCGCTTCTGGCATTGGGGCTTCTATCGACGCTTTTTCTGATCAGCCGCGCGATTGACCCTGAAACCGCGATTCCCTTTGCCGACAAGGAAATACAGGAGCGGCTGCGTGATCAGCAGGTGACGGGCCCGATCTATTACGCCGTGACGGCCGATGGCGATCAGATTTCGTTTGCTGCCGACAAGCTGACCACGCCCGAAGGTATGACCGGAAGCAATGCGGCTGAATCTGTCGAAGTGACGATGGACCTGATCGGCGGCACGCAAGTCACGCTGAATGCTCTGCACGGGAACTTCAACATCGAGCAAGACAACGCCGATCTGCAAGGCGATGTCGTCATCCGGACCTCGACCGGTTACCGACTTGAAAGCGAACGGATGATTACCCAGATGTCTTCACTGGATGTTACGTCGCCGGGACGGGTGCAGGGCGATGGCCCCGTCGGCACATTGGACGCCGGCGCAATGACGCTGAGCGCAGGCAAACAGGGCGCACCCGCCCAATTGGTTTTCACAAAAGGTGTGAAGCTGGTATATGTCCCGAATATCGAGGAAGAATGACCCTGTGAAAACTCTACGCACCCTTCTTATACCCCTGTTTCTCGGATGTGCCGCCGCCCCTGTTGCGGCGCAAGGCACCAACGTTGCTTTTGGCACGTTACGACAGGACACTACCCTGCCGGTTGAAGTGACCGCCGATAACCTTTCGGTCGATCAAGACACCGGAGTGGCAATTTTCACCGGGAATGTGCTGATCGGTCAGGGTGAGATGCGGCTGTCTGCGCCCCGCGTGCTGGTTGTCTATCGGGAGGAAAACAAGGGCATTGAACGGATGGAGGCGACCGGCGGTGTGACTCTGGTTTCCGGGCCGGATGCAGCCGAATCGGATCGGGCGGATTACACCATTGGTGACGGGGTGATCGTGATGACGGGCAATGTGCTGCTGGACCAAGGACCGAATGCGCTAAGCTCAGACCGCATGACCGTGCAGCTGGAAGACGGTACCGCACAGATGGCGGGACGGGTCAAGACCATCATCCAGACCGGCGATGACAACTAATGACGACACCTGAGTTAAGCATAGCAGGAGGCAGTGCCGGTTTGCGCATTGACCATTTGCGCAAATCCTACCGCAAAAAGACAGTGATCCGCGATTTCTCCATGCATCTGGATCGCGGAGAGGTTGTCGCTCTTTTGGGTCCGAACGGGTCGGGTAAGACCACAACATTCTATGCGGTTGCCGGGCTCGTCACCCCCGAAGGCGGATCCGTGACAGTGGACGGCAAGGATGTGACCTTGCTACCCATGTACCGCCGGGCGCAGCTTGGCATCGGCTATCTGCCGCAGGAAATGAGCATTTTTCGCGGATTGAGCGTTCAGGACAATATCTCGGCCATTCTTGATATTTCCGTACCGATCAGACACCAGCGGCGCGAGCGGCTGGAAGAGCTGCTGTCGGAGTTTTCGATCGAACACCTCCGCCGTGCGCCGGCCCTGGCGCTGTCAGGCGGCGAACGTCGCAGGGTCGAGATTGCACGCTGTTTGGCTGCAAACCCGAACTACCTGCTGCTCGATGAACCCTTTGCAGGGGTCGATCCAATCTCCGTCGGTGACATTCGGCATCTGGTTGCCGATCTGAAGAATCGCGGTATCGGCGTGTTGATCACCGACCATAATGTCCGCGAAACACTAGATATTGTCGATCGCGCCTACATCCTGCACGAAGGCAAGGTATTGATGTCTGGCACACCCGAAGAGGTGGTGCAAAACGAAAACGTGCGCCGTGTCTATCTGGGCGATAATTTTCGCATTTCTTAATATCTGGCAAAGAGCTGCCAGATTTATTTGGCTGTACAGGATGTGCGGACCATTGACTTGCAACGGCTTTTCGCGCCTCATTGTGGCATGGCAACACCGAGTTCCCGTTTGATCCTGCACAGGCCTTATCGCCAAGGCACGGACCTGAACAATCTGAACACGGGGCCACTTACCCGCATCTGATACCGCATTGCTCCCGAATGAATAGGGGGCGGGCGATATGAGATGACACGTACAAGGAGACGATATGCGGTACCAAATCAGCGGCAAACAAATCGACATCGGCGAGGCGCTCCAAACTCATGTAGAGCATGAATTAGGCGCAGCCGTGCAAAAATATGCGGAGCGGCCCACGGACGCTTTGGTCATTTTCTCGAAGTCCGGCCATGAGTTTGTCTGTGAAGCGACCGTTCATCTTTCGACCGGTTTGACCGCCGCCGCCAAGGCCCATAGCACCGAAATTTATGGTGCATTTGATGCCTGTAACGAAAAGATGGAAAAGCAACTGCGCCGCTACAAGCGACGGTTGAAAGATCATCATAAAGACCGTGCAGAACCTGTTGAAATGCTCGGCGCTTCCTCATATATCCTCGCCTCAGATGGCGGAACAGACGAAGTGGAACCCGACAGCCTGCAGCCCATGATCATCGCAGAGATGCAGACCAAGATTGCGACCTTGTCTGTTGGTGAAGCGGTGATGCAAATGGAATTGGCAGGTGCTCCGGTTCTGGTGTTCCGCAAAGAGGGAAAAGAAGGTTTGAATGTCGTGTACCGTCGTGATGATGGTAATATTGGCTGGATCGACCCATAGGACATATCTGCGAGGGTGACCTCGCACAAAAAGCAAAGCAGGCTGGATGCAATTTTCTAAGCTCCTCACACCGGAGGCCGTTAAGGTTTTGACCTCCGCCTCCAGTAAGAAGCGGTTGATGCAAGACATCGCTGATTTGGTGCAGACGGCCTATGGCTTGGATGCGGACGACGTGGTCGATGCGCTTAATACCCGAGAGGCGCTTGGCCCGACGGGTGTCGGCCACGGCGTTGCTTTGCCTCATGCGCGGATCGAAGGCATCAGCCACGTTGTTGGTGCCTTCGTGCTTCTGGACAAGCCGATTGATTTCTCGTCCGTTGACCGCCAGCCCGTCGATCTTGCGTTCGCGCTCTTCGCACCAGACGATGCCGGAGTGGAGCATTTGAAAGCGCTGGCGCTTGTATCGCGCACCCTGCGGAACGCGTCGATTTGCAACAAGTTGCGTGCAAATCTGAACGCGTCAACGCTTTATACGATCCTGACCGAAGACACGGCAGAGCAAGCCGCGTAAGGGCTTACCGCCAGCGACCGAATCCAAAGGTAACGTAGTCGCGCTGGTACGCGGAAGCGGCAAGCTGCTCTATCTCGTCGTCATAGATATCGCTTAAGGCGAAGGGTTGGTCATCCGGCGCGTCGGGCACAGCTGGCACATCTGTTTTACCAACAATTTGGGCCAACTCCGGTAACTCATGCGGCAGGTCGGCTTCGCGGATGATGCGATCAGGCAGACTAATTTCGCCAAATCCCATGATTGCCTGCGCCTGCGTGCACCACGCCGGGTCAACGCGGATTGCCGTCTGACCGGACAGGTTCCCCTTGAGAAACATCAGGAACGCCGCGAATGCCGTGCGATGCGCCGACACATCATAAGTATGATCCGGTCCGTTTTCAGGCAGCGGCATCTTATAGCGCCGGATCATCGTTTTGCGCAGCTGCACATAGCTGCCTTTGTCCACCGGCAGGATATGGCGACAAAACGCATCATGGGCACGCTGAACCGGGTGGCGCAGAACCGTAAAGCTGCGATGACCCACATGCTTGCGCTTCCACTGACGCAGGTCTTTTTGCGTCATCTTGGTCAGCAAATCAGAGCGCGTGCCACCATCCAGATCAGCCAACCAGCGCATAACCTGCGCCTGCGGCCCGCTGCGTAGTGGCAAATACAGCAAAGCAGATGTGGGTGCCGCCACATAAGAAGGTACGTTTGGTCCGCGACGTGGTTCAAAATTTGGCGTTCGCGTCAGATCAAAACGGTCCAGCTGCGCCAAGGATTTTAGCATTTCGTCATAATTGCTGACTTTGGCTGAGACCGGACTGGGGTTTTGTTTTTTCAGGCTCTTGTCCAGCCCGTCCAGTTGTTCATCAACACCCAGATATTTCGCCAGACCGTTCATCACCTCAACGCTTTGCAGGTCTTCATAGGCCACGTAGAAAGCCGTCTGCCCACTAGTCTGCAGCCGGTTCATCAACTCAATCTGGAATGCTTGCAACGCCTCCAGATGCGCGGCGAATTCGCGGGGATCGAATTTAGCCTGCGCCACTTTGTGCGCTTTTACATCGGTCAGTTTCCATTGACCGGTCTCTTGCGCGATTTTCCAACTGACATAGCTTTCGACCGGATTGCGCGTCAAAATTACCTTCGCACAGGTGACATCGTCCATAATAGGGTCGAAAACCCGCGGATCGTGATCATGGAAATAGCGAAACCCGGTAAGCCGCGCGGTGTTGTTCCGGATCGCCGTCAACAGCACCTTAGGATCTGCATCGCGTGTTTTCAGATCAACACCAAGAATCGGGTCACTTTTCGGGTAGCCCATGAAATGCGGATTGAAAGCCTCGCCCGTGCAATTGATCCCTTCGAACGCGTTCAGGTTCGCCTCAAGAAAGTTCGAGCCGGTGCGCATCTCAGCAAAAACAACAAAGCTCTGGAATTTCGTGCTTTTCATCTATTGCACCAGATAAGGTTTGCGCTGTGCTTTAGGGGCATTTTCAACACCACGTTCAACCGGGAAATCACCCATCAGATAGGGATGCATGCCTTGGTTCTTGAGGTTCTGCAGGAACTGACCAAAACCAGACAGATCAACCATTTTGGGCGCTTCGGACAGGCGACGCAGCTTGGTACGCCCAATCTCGTCCAGGATACCTTGCAGCGGCTCCATCGGCGCTTCGATAAACTCGGCCATCGTCCAGATACGCACCCGCGCTTTGGTATAGGGTGAGCGCAGGATATCCATATGTTCGCTTTCGACCTTTTGCAGGTTAGCAGCAATCGCCCTGATCTCGGCGAAATCCAGATTTGACCGGAAGAGCGGCACAGCCCAAGCCCCCGTAATCACCGAAACCTGCGCATTAGGGTCTTTTGCGACACGCCAGCATACATCCTGATTGTCCGCCGGGCCAAACTGGAAGCATTGCCGTTCACCACGTGTGTTCCAAATCAAATTGGTCAGAAACCCCTTACCGTTGTAATCCCGCAGGATCGGACTGTCAGACAGCGCACCGTTGATCGCCGTATGACCATCTGCGTAATGCACACGGTCTTTCGCAAAGATATGACCATGCACCCGCGCACCGGTAGCCGATGCCAGCCAAGGCTCGAAATTCTCGAACAGTTCTGCAAAGCCCTGGAACATGGAATAGGGTGCCGCCGTAACGCCATTCTCCCAATCTTCGTTTGGAAAGCGGCTTTGCATATACAAACCCGACCGGCCCCGCGTCCGACGTTCGACCGCCTTTGAGAAGATACGGTCGATTTTGCCCGGATTAGGCTCTGTTTTCTTCATCGCGCCCGCGGCATCGGTCAAAAACGCCTCGTACAGCCGATCTGCATAGGGCCAGATTTTGCGTGCGACAAAACAATCGGACCGCCGTAGCAATTGCAGGTGGTCGTCGTAGAAAATATGCGGCTTGCCCTGAAAGTCGAACTTGGACAGGGTCAGTGACCGGCTTTCAATCTTGCTGGAGTACTGCCGCGCAAGGGTCTGGAAGTAGGACTCATCGGGAATCCAGACATGGCGGAAGAAACGATCATAGGTCCGTCGCTCCGGATCTTGCAAGATTGCCGAAAGGGTCCGGCGCGAGAGGCACCACCATTGCGACCCCATATGCGGGGTGATCCCGTTTGGCATCTTGCGCTTCATGCCAAAGCGGCGCTGAATGTTCACGAAGAAATCAAAGAGGTAGCGATTACGCTTCCAGGAAACAGGGAAACGCAGGGTAAACCGCTCCGCATCCAGCCCACCCACGGTCCAGGGCACTTCGGAAGTGGTGGCGCTTTCAATGAAATCTGTGTGGGGGCGGTCTTCGAGATAATCCAACAGCTCTTGCACCGGACGCAGCGGCAAACAGGAACCGGAGGCCAAATAAACGTGTCTAATCTTGGGGTATTTGGCCAACATCAGTTCTGATGCGGTTTGGGTTGCCTGCACGATCCCCCAAGTGCCCCACTCACAGCGGAACCTGTTGCTGAAAATTACGTCTGGCAGATCACTCAGCGCGAGGACAAAGGTTTCGTAGGTTTTGCGCGATACCTGGCTGTCGACGTGAATGACAACGGGACAGCCTGCTGCAGACCAATGGCGTGCCACCTGCTCTGCCCGGCCCAGAGCAGTATGGACCAACATGACGATCCCGACGGTCATGCCCAGTTTCCTTTGGACATGAGCCCCAGAATCTCAAGCTGTCGCCAGTTGATGTACCGCTCTGACCACTTGCACCATAGCTGCGGATCGTCTTTCAAACGCTCTGCATAGGCTTTGTATTCAACCGAACCCGCGTAGTGCTGATTGCGCTCTAGCTCCTCGGAAGCTTTGGTGCCAAAGGTATCCAGGAATTTTGCATGCAGCAGCACACCTGATGCTTTTTCGCCGCCCCATTCGTCATAGACCTGATTCAAGCCCCGCGGCAGCAGCATATGGGTGGAGCTGACATAGGCATAACGCCTGTCCCATTTGACCAAGGGCACTTTGTTCAGCGCCGGCGCCTTTTCCGGCGCATCAGCAAAGAACACACGGCTGCGCGGCCCACCTTGGATCCAAAGATTGGTAAACCGATGGTTGCGCGAGATCGTGTAGTTGCCGCTGTCAAACCAACAAGCAATGTCGATCGGGTTCTGGCCTGCCTGATAGGGCTGATCATCCAACCGGCCCTTGGGATACATATCCAAAAGCATCGCGGAAAAGGATTTGATCGAAGACGCATCAAGCCAGTCGGTCAAGGCACGCAGCGGCCTTGTATCGCAGAACGGAAACACCAAAAACTCATCCGGATCAACCGTTAGCGCCCAATGGCCGTGGGCATATTTCATTTGCAGCCAGTTCAGCCAATCCACACCGAAACGCGCACGTTTATAGCTCGACCGTGTGCTCCAAACCGAAACATCAGGTTGGTCGGCCAGATACGCGAGGGAGCCATCGTCGCTATCATTGTCCACAAAAAAGAAATGACCGATGCCCATGCGGCGGTAGTATTCCAGAAAATATGGCAAGCGGATTTTCTCATTGCGCTGGGTACAGAACAGCAAAAGGTCGTCCGAACGGATCTGTCCCGTTCGGTTCGCCACCCGCTTGAGTTCACGTCGCTTACGGAAAGCCCGTATGCGCCAACGCTTCCGTTGGAGCCTCAGCCCATATGACCGAAAAATGCCCAAACACCACCTTCTACCCTAGGGATTACACCGCTCATTATGTGCACTAACAACTTAACCTTAACACGGTCTTGAAGTGAGTAGACCAATCAGGTGCAACGAATTTCTGCTTTTCGTCGATGTTCGGCGGCGTATTTTCCCAGCACTTAATAGTGTTTAGCCAAGTTTCCTTATCAAAAACAGGGGAAAAAGTGCCGTATTCCCTGAGAATCTCGTGCAACACCCGTAAATCGTTGCACAAAACACGCGTTCCCAACATCAGCGCTTCAACAGGAGGCAAACCAAAGCCTTCTGCGTGGCTGGGGAAAAGCAAGCCCGCACTGCCCTTGATAAGCGCATTCAACGCCGGATCTGTTAACCCGGATATCTCTTGAACGGGGCCATCCGGCGGTAAGGCGTCGAGGCGGGCAAAAACTGTTTCGTTGTTCCAGCCGCGGCTGCCACAGATCAGAAGCGGCGGTGCATCTGCCCCCATTTCATCCCATAAATCTAGCAGGAATGCGTGGTTCTTGCGCGGTTCGATTGTACCGACTGTTACGAAATAGGGCCGGTTCGGCAGCAACCCTTCAGGCAAGGCAGAGACATCCGCGACAGGATCGATTGTTCCCAGATGCGCAACAATTGACGGCGGCATCGGCCCCTGCGCCTGTAGCACCGCCTGGGTGCGAACGCGGGTGTCTTCGGAGTTGTAAATGATCCGGTCTGCATAACGCCGTACCCGATCAAGCTTGTCGGCAAACGGCTTCACGGTACCGGGTCTTTGGTACTCAGGAAACTCCAGCGGAATGACATCATGGATCAGGACCTCAACCCGGCCTCCCGCGGCCTTGGTGCTGCGCATCACCCGCTGGGTAAGGTTGCTGTGCCCGACATTGTAGTAGGTAAAACCAGAACCCAGATTTGCCGCCAACATGCGACGCAAACCAATTGGCAAAGACCGGGCGAGGCTCGTTTGCCGTATCTCCGTTTCGGCCTGAGTTAGAGCCTTGTTTCTCCCTCGAGAGACTTTCGAAAGGCGGTCCGGCACCGGCCATTCGCGCAACCCCATGAGCGCGCCACGAAACCCGCGCAGACCGGTCTTGTCCAAAAGAACGTAACCCAGTGACGTGCGCATCAGCCCGTAGGCCGGAACCTCATCTGCAATGAAGTGATCAAGATAGGCCCGTTCAACCCGATCCACCCCCGTCGCCATACGACCAGCGCGGCGCAGGCTGCGGGTCAGGTCAAGAAGGCGGGGAGGTGTCATTTAATCCTCGTAATGGCCTGACTGATGCCATCTCCAAGCATCGGTGATCATTTGCTTCATGGTCGACCGCTGCGGGTTCCAACCAAGCTCTTTGACCGCGCGTTGTGACCCAGACACAAGCTTGGTGCAGTCACCCGCACGGCGCGGACCTTCGGTATAGGGGACGGCACGGTTGGTCACCGCGTGGCTTTGCTCCAACACCTCGAGAACAGAAAAACCATCACCCGTGCCCAGATTGAACACCCGACTGTCCTTGCCGTCCTGCAGCCATTTCAGACCCAATATATGGGCATCGACCAGATCGCAGACGTGAACATAGTCTCTGATACAGGTGCCGTCAGGTGTATCATAATCGGTGCCAAAGATTGCAAGCGCCTCGCGCTTGCCGTCCAACGCATCCAGCATCAGCGGCACGAGATGTGTTTCGGGGCGGTGAAACTCGCCCACTTCGCCTTCAGGATCGGCACCGGCAACATTGAAGTAGCGAAAGATCACATGCCGTAATCCATGCGCGACCTCGAAATCGCGCAGCATATCCTCGATCGCGCGCTTCGAAGCTCCGTAGGCGTTGATGGGCTGTTGTGGACTGTTCTCATCCAACACCACGTTGTCTTGGTCGCCATAAGTCGCACAGGTCGATGAGAAGACGAAATTCATGCAGCCTGATGCGACAGCCGCTTCAATCAAGTTCAGCGATCCTGCGACGTTATTGCGCCAATACAGACCCGGATCCTGCATGCACTCACCCACAAGGCTCAGCGCTGCAAAATGCACCACGGCGACGGGTTCATATTGGGCAAAAACAGTCTCTAGTCGGGCTCTATCAAGCAGATCCCCCTTTTCAAAGGGTCCGAACTTGACCGCATCCCGCCACCCCGTGACGAGGCTGTCATAGGTAACGGGCGTATACCCGGCCGCGCGCAGGGCTTTACAGGCGTGTGACCCGATATACCCCGCACCGCCTGTGACCAGAACATTACTCATCGCTTACCCCGGTGTGCGCTGGCGGCACATTAACCCGCATCATCCAGCATCAGGCCTTGCAGGTAGGTCTTCAAATCGTCCCGAAGCTCTTCCCGCGCCAAACCAAATGAGACGGTTGCCTGCAAAAACCCCGATTTAGAGCCGCAATCAAACCGCTGACCACGGAAACGGTAGCCATAGACGTTGTCTTCTTTCTCGATGTCCTGCGCAATAGCATCGGTCAACTGGATCTCGCCGCCCGAACCGGACTTCATCTTGTTCAGGTTCTGCAGAACGCTGGGCGACAGGATATAGCGCCCGATCACCGCAAGGTTTGATGGCGCATCTTCCATCTTGGGTTTTTCAACCATACCCTTGATCCGGGCCAACTGACCATTCTGTTCAGAAATATCGAGCATACCGTAGGCCGAGGCACGCTCAGGCGCGACCTCCATCGCGGCGACCATATTGCCACCGGTTTCGGCATAAGCCTCGACCATCTGCTGCAAGCATGGTTTCTCGGCGGCGATCACATCGTCAGGCAGGATCACGGCGAATGGCTCATTGCCAATCAATCTCCGCGCGCACCATACCGCGTGACCCAAGCCCAGCGCCTTGTGCTGGCGGATATAGGCAATGGCACCGCTGTCCATGTTCGTGCTTTTGAGAATATTCAAAAGCTCTTTTTTACCCTTCTTGCGCAGCTCTTGTTCCAATTGCGGCGCGAGGTCAAAGTAATCCTCAAGCGCGCCTTTGCCCCGCGACGTGACAAATATGAACTCTTTGATTCCTGCTGCACGGGCCTCATCAATCGCATATTGGATCAAAGGGCGATCCACGAGCGTCATGATTTCCTTGGGTACTGACTTGGTCGCAGGCAAAAATCGCGTGCCCATGCCGGCCACCGGAAAAATCGCTTTGGTTACTTTTTTGCGCATCTGTTGTCTCAATCCTGCCTGTTACATGCGTTAGCCGCACGTTCTTACTTATGTCTTATCCCACATCGTCAATGTTAGTCTTTAATAAAACCGCGCTGTCTGGCAACGCGCCTTCGTTCCTTTTCAACGCGCCGTGACCTTGTTGTCATACGTAACAAACGCCCCGACCTGTCTGACCGACCAAACAGGCCACCGCGCTGGATCCATAGGCCATCCTGGGTAAAACTTACCTGATGATACATACCCGTGAAGGAAAGCGATAGCAGGGTGAGAATTGCACCGTTTTTCACCCTTTCGCGTGCCGCCTCGCGATCCGCTTTGAACTTCCAGGGACGAGACGTGATAAGTTCGGAATTGCGCGGCCTGTACGGGAATGGTTTGAAACCTTCCGCCGGATGCTGCGCCAGCCGCGAAACCGGCATCGGGCGCAGCTGTCCTTCTGCATATCCGGCATCTAAACGCCCTAACAAATATCGCACGGAATGCGGCTCTAACCCGCCTGAAACCATATGTTTCAGTAGACGTATCCGCTCCGACGCACGCAACCGTTTCCAGTGGTGCACCCGCTCTGCGTCGATAACATGTTTGCGCTGGAACACAGCCCAACTGGCCCCGATATCATAGAGATCACGGGGCACCCTGTTTTCCCCCCGCATGCGGTTGGCAGCGAAACCGTGATGGACCTCTGCCAAGGGGACAAGTGCAGTAGCATAGCCCGCGCGCGCCAACCGGACGTTCAGATCGGTTTCGTCGAGATAATAGTGGAACGCAGGATCAAAGCCGCCCAGCTCTATAAGAACAGACCGGCGAAATGCCATGTTTGTCCCTTCCGTCTTAATCGCACGCCCTTTCGGCGGGTGCAGGACCGTGGCGCGGTTTGCATCCAGGTCTAAAGGATGACTGTCACCAAACCGGTCAATACTGCGCGCCTTCCACTGATAGGAGATCCCGTTGCGCCCACGAACATATCCCCCCATCGCAGCAACATCGCTTTGAAGGGCCGGAGCCGTGAGGTAGCGTAACCACGTCGGTTCCGGCACGGCGTCATCGTCAATAAAGGCAATAATATCACCGGCGGCCTGAACAATTCCCAGATTCCGCGCTGCGGAAATGTTTGGCAGATTGAACAGCACCAGTTTGAGGTCCGCCGAGAACGGCAAGGTTTTCGCCGCCGCGATCCCGTCAGGATCCGCGACGATGATAATTTCGAAATCAGGGTATTGAAGCTGAGACAGGCCAAAAAGACAGCGTTTCAGCGCATCGGCCCGTCCGCGGCTGACAACGACAACGCTGACCGTAAGATTCGTCATTCAATGCCCATTTGCCCCATCATAGTCTCTATTTTCGGCACATCTTCCGGGTTGTTCATTTCCCAGAACGCGCGGCCCCGCGCCTGGACCTCGACACAAAGAACAGAACGACCATTCTCCATGAACCGCAACTGCTCAAGCCCCTCCAACTGCTCCAACGGGCCGGTGGGCCATTCAGGATAGGCCGCGAGCGCATCCGGACGGTAGGCATAAACACCCACATGATGGAAAACCGGGGTCATATCAGTGTCTGCATAATGCTTTGACGTAAAGGGCACCACTTCCTTGGAGAAGTACATCGCATGCTGGTTCACATCGAAAACTGCGGTCGTTCCGCCCACGCGGCCCGCTTTGCGATCGGCCAGCAGCCCGTTCAACGCCTCACCGTCACACCG
Organism: Sulfitobacter noctilucae; assembly: GCF_000622365.1. Taxonomy (GTDB): domain Bacteria; phylum Pseudomonadota; class Alphaproteobacteria; order Rhodobacterales; family Rhodobacteraceae; genus Sulfitobacter; species Sulfitobacter noctilucae. The sequence continues at coordinate 432,369 of NZ_JASC01000013.1, forward strand.
CAAGACAGGGGTCGCGATCTGCGCCTCGGGCGCTGAGATTAGACCCTGTACAAGGCTTTCAACGAACCAATGAGGTGTAAGGGGCGCGTCACCTTGCAGGTTCACGACGACGTCAAAACCACCACCCAGAATCGCATGTGCCTCGGCACAGCGTTCCGTGCCATTGGCGCAGGACGTAGAGGTCATCACAACCTCCGCGCCGAATGCCTCGGCAGCGTGTTTGATCCGGTCATCATCGGTTGCAACGACCACGCGGTCCACGCCTGTAACATCGCTTGCGGCCATCCAGGACCGTTCGATCAAACTGCGGCTTTGCCCGGTGGCACCCTTCAACTCGGCTAGAGGTTTGCCCGGATAGCGGGTCGAGGCGAAGCGCGCCGGTATGACGATCAGAACTGACATCAGGCAGGCTTCAGCGCGACAGAGGGCGCATAGGCAATGAAGAAGGGATTGGCGAAATCAGCTTTGCCATAGGCAAGTGGCGTATGATTATCAAAGCGCACCACTTCACCGCCAGCACCGCGCAGAACCGCGTGCCCCGCTGCGGTATCCCATTCCATCGTGCGGCCCAGTCGTGGATAAATATCTGCCTCGCCTGTGGCAATCAGGCAAAACTTGAGCGACGAACCGGCGCTTTTCATATCCTCTACCTGATATTTGGCGATGTAATCATCGGTTGCCTGATCCCGGTGCGATTTGGAGGCGACGACCATCAAAGCGGAATTATCCGCATCAGAGACTGTTATCGTCTTCGTTTCGCCCATCTTCTCCTTATCAAGCGCACCGGTTTCCTCGACCGAAGTGCCATCGGCGAGAGTGAAGAACATACGCCCCTTGGCGGGCGCATAGACGATACCGCGCGTTGGTTGGCCGCGCTCGACCAAAGCGATGTTCACCGTGAAGTCGCCACGCCGGTGGATAAATTCCTTGGTTCCATCGAGCGGGTCGACGATTAGAAAAGTATCGCCTTTCGCCTCATGGGTCGCGGATTGCTCTTCGGTGACCAGCATCACATCCGGAAAAGCCGCACGCAAACCGGCGCTGATGATCGCATCTGCTGCTTCATCTGCGGCGGTCACCGGGCTGTCGTCGGACTTGGATTTCACGTCAAAATCATCGCGGCCATAGACCTCCATGATCTTGTCACCGGCCTCCAATGATAGCCTGCGCATCACACTCATCAGTTTTTCATAGTCCATACGCCGCAATCCTTCGTCTTTCATTGATCCGTCAGTTTGGCATCCTTATGCTGCCCAGATAACGGAACAGCAAGAATTCCGTGCAAAGGTCAGGTTTGTCAAAGGGCAGCACGCGATGTTTCAATCTTCACGAAAGCCAAAAGGCGGCATAGCGTCTGCTCTCTCGATTGCTGAGCTTGTCTATCATTCTGTCGTGCGCAGCGTGCGCAAGCAGCATAACAATGCGCTGGTCGCTTTGGCGATGAACATCATGCAGACCGTGCTGTTTCTGGGCGCTTTCTATCTGATGTTTTCGATCCTCGGAATGCGCGGTGCTGCCGTGCGCGGGGATTTCGTGATCTATCTGATGACTGGCATCTTTCTGTACCTGTCTCATATCAAGGCGCTCGGCGCGGTTATGGGTGCGGATGGCCCGGCCAGCCCGATGATGCAGCACGCGCCGATGAACACCATCATCGCCATTCTCTCTTCCGCAATGGGTGCGCTCTATATCCAAGTGCTATCGCTTGTCATCGTCCTGTTCACCTACCACGTCGCCTGGACCCCGGTCGAGATTGAGCAACCTGCTCAAGCCTTTGGCATGGTGTTGCTTGCATGGTTCACCGGCTGCGCTTTGGGTCTGCTGCTGCTGGCGTTGAAGCCGTGGTTCCCCTCCATCGTGTCCTTGCTAGCGATGGTGTATCAACGGGCCAATATGATTGCCTCGGGCAAGATGTTCGTGGCGAACACGCTGCCGGGGTATATGCTGGCCATGTTCGACTGGAACCCGCTGTTCCACATTATTGACCAGGCGCGTGGTTTTGCTTTCATCAACTACAATCCGCGCTATTCAAACTGGGAATACGCATTCTGGGTCGGTGTTGTCTTTATTGTGCTAGGGCTGATGGGCGAATTCTACACACGCCGCCATGCCTCACTCAGCTGGAATGCACGGCGCTAAGCACGATCACTTCACAACACGCAATGTCAGATTGATCCGTCCGCCCTTGGGCAGCAGCGTAGATGTGTCAGGCTTGATCCGATCCACTCCGTGATAGGTCAGACGCGCCGCGCCGCCCATCACGACGACGTCGCCTGACTGCAGCCAGATTGACTCGGTCTTGCCGCCGCGGGTGATATTGCCGATGCGAAACAACGCATCATCGCCCAGCGATACTGACACAACCGGCCAGTTGAAATCGGCTTCGTCGCGGTCTTGATGCAGTCCCATCCGGGCATCAGGCGCATAGTAATTGACCAGACAACACTCCGGCTTGCGAGCAAGACCGGTCGCACGGTCCCAGATCTCAAGCACCTCCTCCGGTATCGCGGGCCACGGGCGCCCGTTCGGATGCGCTTTGACATACCGATAGCCCTTTTTGTCAGCGTACCATCCATAGATCCCGGCCGCTGTCATCCGAACCGACATGGGTTTACCATAGGGGGTATCTGGCCGAAACAGCGGTGCCTTTCGCACCACATCGCGTACCGTATCTGCCAATTTTTCCTGCGCGGTCCGGTCCAGAAACTCCTTGTAAATATCAAAGCCTCGCAGTGTCAAAGCCATACTTAACCCCTCCAATCACGCGCAATATAGAAAAATCCATGCAGATTCTCCGATTCATCCCCGTTCCAGTGGTTGCGAGGGCGATACCCCCCCACTATATACCCTCCGAACCGCTGAACGCACACCGCGTTTGGTGATACCGGATCGGGGCAAAGGTGCCGGAATGGGCCTTATGTCTCGTGTCATCGCCTTGATTAAAATGAGGGATCAAAAATGTCTAAAGTAATCGGAATTGACCTTGGTACGACCAACAGCTGTATCGCCATCATGGACGGTAGCCAGCCCCGCGTGATCGAAAACGCCGAGGGCGCACGCACAACACCTTCTATCGTCGCCTTCACGGAAGACGAGCGTCTGGTAGGCCAGCCCGCAAAGCGGCAGGCCGTGACCAACCCTGACAACACAATTTTCGGCGTTAAGCGCCTGATCGGCCGCCGCAACGACGATGCGGATCTGGCAAAAGATAAAAAGAACCTGCCCTTCAACGTGATTGATGGCGGCAACGGCGATGCTTGGGTCGAAGCCCGTGGAGACAAATACTCCCCATCGCAGATTTCTGCCTTCATTCTAGGTAAGATGAAAGAAACCGCCGAGAGCTATCTTGGCGAGGAAGTCACGCAAGCGGTTATTACCGTTCCTGCCTACTTCAACGACGCACAGCGTCAGGCCACCAAAGACGCGGGCAAGATTGCCGGCCTCGAAGTGCTCCGTATCATCAACGAGCCGACAGCCGCCGCGCTGGCCTATGGACTGGACAAAGAGAACACGCAAACCATCGCGGTCTATGACCTTGGTGGTGGTACATTCGACGTGACCATTCTTGAGATCGACGATGGCTTGTTCGAAGTGAAATCGACAAACGGTGACACCTTCCTTGGTGGTGAAGACTTTGACATGCGCATCGTCAACTACCTTGCGGAAGAGTTCAAAAAGACCAACGGCGTTGATCTGACCAAAGACAAGATGGCGCTGCAGCGTCTGAAAGAAGCTGCGGAAAAGGCCAAGATCGAACTGTCCTCTTCATCCCAGACGGAGATCAACCAGCCGTTCATCTCGATGGGCAAGGACGGTTCGCCGCTGCATATGGTCATGAAACTGACCCGTGCCAAGCTGGAGAGCCTGGTTGGCGATCTGATCAAGGCTTCCATGAAGCCATGTAAAGACGCGCTGAAAGACGCCGGTCTATCTGCCTCTGACATCGACGAAATCGTTCTGGTCGGTGGTATGACCCGGATGCCGAAAGTCGTGGAAGAAGTGACAAAGTTCTTCGGCAAAGAGCCGCACAAGGGCGTGAACCCTGATGAAGTTGTTGCCTTGGGTGCCGCCATTCAGGCCGGTGTTCTGCAAGGCGACGTCAAAGACGTGGTTCTGCTGGATGTAACACCGCTGTCGCTTGGCATCGAGACGCTTGGTGGTGTCTTCACCCGTCTGATCGACCGCAACACCACGATCCCGACGAAGAAGTCTCAGGTCTTCTCGACCGCCGAAGACAACCAGAACGCTGTGACGATCCGGGTTTTCCAGGGCGAGCGTGAGATGGCTGCCGACAACAAGATCCTCGGCGCCTTTAACCTCGAGAACATCCCTCCTGCCCCACGTGGCATGCCGCAGATCGAAGTGACCTTCGACATCGATGCCAACGGCATCGTGTCGGTTGGGGCTTTGGACAAAGGCACCATGAAAGAGCAGAAGATCACGATCCAGGCTTCGGGCGGCTTGTCGGATGCGGACATCGACCAGATGGTCAAGGACGCGGAAGAAAACGCCGAGGCGGATAAGGAACGTCGCGAGTTGGTGGATGCCAAGAACCAGGCGGAAAGCCTGATCCACTCGACCGAGAAGTCTGTGGAAGAGCATTCTGACAAGGTCGACCCAACCACCGTGGAAGCCATCGAACTGGCAATTGCTGCCTTGAAAGACGATCTGGAAACAGAAGACGCTGGCAAGATCAAAGCCGGCATCCAGAACGTCACCGAAGCCGCGATGAAGCTGGGTGAGGCGATTTACAAGGCCTCTGCCGAAGCGGGCGATGATGACATGGCTGCTGCCGCTGACGAAGCGGGCGGACCAGTAGACGATGACATCGTCGATGCCGAGTTCGAAGACCTCGACGACGACAAGCGCGCATCGTAAGTCGCCATCAGGAACCAATGACAGGGCCGGTCCGATCCAGACGGGCCGGCCCTTTACGTTCCAGCGAAAGGATATGATCCATCATGGCTAAACGTGACTATTACGAGGTGCTTGGCGTCGCAAAGGGCGCGTCGGCAGACGAAATCAAAAAGGGCTATCGCACCAAAGCCAAAGAGCTGCACCCGGACCGGAACGCAGACAACCCCCAGGCGGAATCGCAGTTCAAAGAGGCCAACGAGGCTTATGAAGTGTTGAAGGACGCTGAGAAAAAAGCTGCCTATGACCGCTATGGCCATGCGGCATTCGAGGGTGGCATGGGCGGCGGCGGTGGTCGCAGACCGGGTGGCCCCGGGCAAGGTGATTTCTCATCCGCCTTCTCGGACGTCTTCGACGATCTGTTCGGTGACTTCATGGGCCAGCGCGGCGGGCAGGGCGGCGGCCGTCGTGCTGCGCGCGGGGCAGACCTGCGCTATAACTTGCGCGTCACTCTGGAAGAGGCCTACGCAGGGCTGCAGAAGTCGATCAACGTACCGACGTCCGTGCAATGCGACAGCTGTTCCGGCTCCGGTGCCGAGGGTGGTGCAGAACCCACAACCTGCCCCACTTGCTCCGGCATGGGGAAAGTGCGGGCGCAGCAAGGGTTCTTTACGGTTGAACGCACCTGTCCGACCTGTTCGGGCATGGGCCAGATCGTCAAGAACCCCTGCAAGACCTGTCATGGCGCGGGCCGCATAGAAAAAGAGCGCTCTTTGAGCGTGAACATACCAGCGGGTGTTGAAACCGGTACGCGTATTCGCCTGTCTGGCGAAGGCGAGGCCGGGATGCGCGGCGGACCTTCGGGTGATCTGTATATCTTTATCGAAGTGACCGAACACGACCTGTTTGATCGCGAAGGGCCGAACCTTTTCTGTCGCGTTCCGGTGTCGATGAGCACAGCTGCCCTTGGCGGTAACATCGAAGTGCCGACGATTGATGGTGGGCGGGGTCGCGTACAGATCCCGGCAGGCAGCCAATCCGGTCGCCAGATGCGGCTGCGTGGCAAGGGAATGCCACCGCTACGGGGCGGCGGCGTGGGTGACATGATCATCGAGCTTGCCGTGGAAACGCCGGTCAAGCTGACGTCACGCCAGAAGGAATTGCTGAAAGAGTTCGAAGATCTGTCGTCCGAGAACAATCCGGAAAGCAGCAGCTTTTTCTCCAGCGTGAAGTCCTTTTGGGATTCGATGAAAGGCTAGGGCGCGCCAAAGAGCGTTTTTCTTCAAGACTCCGACACAATTAACCGAATCCTAACCATGCCCGCAGCATTCTGCGGGCATGTCTCATTTTGCCGAACACCCTTCGCCCTATTTGCTGGATGAAGCCCCTGAGGCTCTTGTAGCCTCCCCTAACGCGGGACAGCCCTCTTACATCAAGGATCACCGTCAACGTCTGCGCTCCCGATTCCGGCAGGGTGGTGCAGAACCGATGCCAGATTACGAACTCCTCGAATTGCTTCTGTTCCGCGCCATTCCCCGGCGGGACGTCAAGCCGCTCGCCCGTGCCCTTTTGGACAGGTTCGGCGATTTCAATCGCGTAATTTCCGCTTCTGATACGCGGCTCAAAGACATCGATGGAGTCGGTGAGGCTGTTGTAACCGAACTCAAGATCGTCGAAGCGGCCGCGCAACGGTTGGCCCGTGCCAAAGTGATGCAACGCCATGTCGTGTCGAGTTGGGATGCGCTGCTGGACTATTGCCACACCACGATGGCACATCGCGAAACCGAAGAATTCCGCGTGCTGTATCTTGATCGAAAAAACGTTCTGATCGCGGATGAGGCGCAGGGCAAAGGCACCGTGGATCATGTGCCGGTCTATCCCCGCGAGGTGGCCAAACGGGCGCTGGAACTGAATGCCTCCGCTATGATCCTTGTGCATAATCATCCGTCGGGCGACCCGACGCCATCCGGCGCTGATATAGATATGACAAATCAAATCGCTGCGGCATGCGGTGCTTTGGGTTTAACCCTGCATGACCATCTGATCATCGGCAAATCTGCTGAACTCAGCTTTCGCGCTGAAGGATACCTTTAGCGCACCCAAACCTCGACGCGACGGTTCGCCTGTCTGCCCCAAGCGGTATCATCACAGGCCATCGGCATCGCCTCGCCAAAGGCATCCACGCCAAGGGTCAGACGATCCGGATTGGCCGTTACCGCTGCCGCTGTGACAGCGCGCAAAACCGCTTCCGCACGGCGCAGGGCGATCTCCCGGTTTGGTTTGGGCGCGCCTTCGCCATCGCTGAACCCGACAAACAGCAATTGCCGCGCATCGTATCGTCCCTGTTCCAACGCGCGGGCAAGCTGTTGCACATTGGACCGCGATTGGGCGTCGAGGCGAATTGACCCGGTTTCAAAGCGAAAGGTTGTCGTCAGCCGCGCCATCGGGGTGAGTGTCGCGGTCATACGTTGCAGTTCTTGAAGCGGTATTTCCGGACCGGCAACGGTGATTGCATTGGCAAACCGGTTACCCTGCTGCTCGATCGCGATTTCCTCTGGCGCCTGATCCACAAAACCAGCTCGGCGGATCACATTCTGTGCGCCTGCCCCCCGGGTAAAGGCCAGAAATTCCCGCGCGACTTGCGGCAATCGGCGTGCAGGAAAGTAAAGAAACATCGGTGCGGTCAGCGGATAATCCTCTGTCTTGATGGTCCGCCGTGCGGCATCCAGCGAAAAGCCGCAGCTTCCCCCAAGTGTCAGCACGCGCGTCGTGCGCCGCTCTGCATAGCTGGTGAGCCCGAGGGCCAGAATGTCTTTATTGACGGCGTCAGCGATCTGTTCCGGCAGATTATGCTGGATCGTATTCTCCGAAAGACGCATGTTTTCCGGTGACATCACCCGGTCTTCGATCACTTGCGCCAGACCGCTGCCTGCCATCGGCACATGCAGTTCAATCGGCGCGTCAGGGCCGCCCAGTGCCTGCCAGTTCGTGATCTGACCGGCAAAAACCTGCGCCAGTGTCAGTGGCGCGATATTCTTGATCGGATTGCCGGCCGCGACAACAGGCACCAGCGCATCCAGCGCCAGAACACGGCTTCGGTTCGGGCCAGTCAGGTCGCCCATGCCCGCATCGCGCGCCAATTTACGTTCTTCTGGCCTGATCTCGCGTAGAGCCATCACAATGTCAGCCTCATTCGCCAAAAGGTCGGCAAAGCCCTCGTCCGTATTGCTGGCATGAAAGCCAAAACGGGCGGCTAGTTTGCCCGTATCACGCCGCGTCAACAGAAGGGCAAAGCGCGTCGCATCGATTTGTTCTCGTTCCATCACATAGCCGTTGCGCTGCGCGTAGGCTTCGACCAGCGCAGGCATCAACACAGCACCCATCGTGGCAGAACCGGACATCTCAACCTCGGCCACAAACTCCGTCAGATTGGGACAGCCTGGTCCGATACAGGATACGCCGGATCCGTCGACCGTGAGTTCACCGAATTCCGTGGCGACACGATAGAATTCACCGTCAAATCCCAACAAGGTTCCGCTCAGTTCAACCTTGCCATCCCTTGATGTGAGGGTGACATCCTGCGCGGCGGCACAGGTGACGGAAAAAAGAAAAAGTGCGGCGAAAACCGCCGCACGTTTCAGACTGATCATGTGACCTCTGGCGTAGACTATTTGCCAGCGACTTTCAGGTCTTGGAGCAAATTATTCAACACAAGAAAATCACCTTCTGCTTCGCATTCCGGAACAGAGAGCGTGAGGTTCTGCGTTTTAATCTGTCCCTTGCTGCCAATTTCGAGCGATTGCGCCTCGATCTCTAGGCCACAGTTCGCCTGAGTCACGGCCGCTTCGACACTCAGCGCAATGTTACCTGCGCGGTCGTTGTACGCCTTAGGAAAACTGTAGACTTCGGCCAGCAACGGTTCTGGCGCGCTGGTATCGCCATGCAGTGTCAGCACGCCACTGGCACCCGAAACAGCATCTGCAATGCTTCCCGGCGCATCGCTCCAGATATGTCCTTTGCTACCGTAGTTGGCACCGAATTCGCGCGCGTGAATCTGAAAACCGGTGTTGCCCTTCCACTGAAGAACGGCGCGGTCATAGTCAGCAAGCTCTTCGACGGTGGTCTGCGCAACGGCACCTTCGCCATTCGAGAACGCAAGGATATACACCGCGTCGATAGACAGCGCCGGTACTTTGATTTCAAGCGCGCCAGCGTCGGACGTGGTTTCGGTAAAGATCATGCCGTTGTGGTGCACTGTCACGCGTTCGTTCGGAAGACAGGACGCGTTCAGTGTCAAGTCGACCATCGCGCCGGCAATGGGACGGGCGGAAGCAGATACTTCGCATGCGGGTGCGACAGTTGCTTCTGGCGAAACAGGCTCGGGCAGGACACTGCTTGGGGCCGCCACAGTCACGACCTCGTCGACAGGGTCGGGCAAGGCGATGCCGGTATCGAACTCGGCTGAAGTCAGTGTAATTTCTTGGACATCCAACAGACTGTCCGTGGTGCTTGAGGCAGTCAGAATGGAGCCCTCGGCCGCATTGATCTGTGCGGACGTTTCACCATAGCGCTCCTGCGCCGTGTCAGAGCTTTGCATGAAAAAACCGATACCAGCAGCACAAGCCAATGCGCCCACTCCGGTTAGAATCTCTTTCGTGCGTACCATCTTGGTCCCCTTCGAACGGATGTTTCCAAGATCGTGATGCCGCAACATCAGGGCCGGGATATGACAGCCGTTAGGGGAATTTAAGGCAAAAGCTGGGCGACGTCAGGAGAGCCGCCCATGGCAATGCTTGAACTTCTTTCCCGAACCGCACGGACAAGGATCGTTCCGACCCGGAGTACCCCAAGTGGTCGGATCGTCTTCATCAAACCCTTCTGCCACAGCTGTGGGGGAGGGTGCTGGCGGCGTATCTTCGCGTTCTCCGGCTGCCTGCATTGCGGCTTGCTGTGCGCGCATCTCTTCGATCATCGCAGCGCGCTCTTCTTCCGACATCGGCTGCACCTGACCCAATTTCTGGGTCACATCCTGACGCAGGCTGTCCAACATCTGTTCAAACAGCTGGAAGGATTCATTCTTGTATTCGTTCAGCGGATCACGCTGGGCATAGCCACGGAAGCCGACAACCGACCGCAGGTGCTCTAGCGTCATCAAATGCTCGCGCCATTTCCCGTCAATCGCCTGAAGCAGCAGTTGCTTCTCGATGTTGCGCATGTTGTCGGGGCCAAAGGCTTCGGCTTTGTCAGCCATCATCTTGTCCATCGCCTCGACCATCCGCTCGCGGATTACTTCATCGTCGACGCCTTCTTCCTCGCACCAATCAACAATGGGGAGGTTGATGTTCAACTGCTCTATCACGGCGTCGTTAAAGCCTTTGGTATCCCATTGATCCGCGTAGGTCTTCGGCGGCATATAGGTGTCGATCAGATCGTCAATCACTTGATGGCGCATGTCCGTTGTGATCTCGGACAAGTCCTGGCTTTCCATGATATCCCGGCGCTGGCCAAAGATCACTTTGCGCTGCTCGTTCATCACGTCGTCAAATTTCAGCAATTGCTTGCGGGTGTCAAAGTTGCGTCCTTCGACTTTGGCCTGCGCACGCTCCAACGACTTGTTCACCCAAGGGTGCACAATCGCTTCGCCTTCTTTCAATCCGAGCGTTGTCAGCACTTTCTCCAGCCGTTCGGAGCCGAAGATACGCATCAGGTCGTCTTCCAATGATAGGAAGAAAGACGTGCGACCCGGATCGCCCTGACGGCCCGAACGGCCCCGCAACTGGTTGTCGATGCGGCGGCTTTCGTGACGTTCCGACGCTAACACATAGAGACCACCGGCCTCCAGCACCTTTTTCTTCTCGTCCGCATGTTCTGCTTCGATTTTGGCGCGGATCGCTTCGGGATCTGCATCGGGGTCGGCGTCCAGCGCTTCAAGTACCTTCAGCTCGACATTGCCGCCCAGCTGAATATCGGTGCCGCGCCCGGCCATGTTCGTCGCGATTGTGACGGCACCGAATTTACCGGCATCGGCAATGATCTGGGCTTCCTGTTCATGCTGGCGGGCGTTCAGCACGTTGTGCTGGATGCCTGCGGCGGTCAGCATCTGGCTCAATTGCTCCGATTTTTCGATCGAGGTCGTACCGACAAGGCAGGGCTGGCCCTTTGCATTGGCCTCCTGCACCTTTTCGATCATCGCCTGATATTTCTCGCCCACGGTGCGGTACACCGCATCGTCTTCGTCCACGCGGGCAATAGGCACGTTCGTTGGGATTTCGACCACGCCAAGACCATATATCTCGGCGAATTCTTCGGCTTCGGTCAGGGCGGTGCCCGTCATTCCGGCCAGTTTGTCATACAGACGGAAGTAGTTCTGGAACGTCACGGATGCGAGCGTGACGTTTTCGGACATGATGTTTGTGCCCTCTTTCGCCTCGATCGCCTGATGCAGGCCGTCCGACAAACGACGCCCCTGCATCATACGGCCCGTGAATTCGTCGATCAGCATGACCTCGCCATCGCGGACGATGTAGTCCTTGTCCTTCTGGAACAGTGTATGCGCGCGCAAACCCTGATTGACGTGGTGCACAATGGTCGTGCTTTCCGGGTCGTAAAGTGATTGGCCTTCTTCCATCAGACCATTCTTGCGCAGTAGGTCCTCCAGAAACTCGTTGCCGTCATCCGTGAACGTCACGTTGCGGGTTTTCTCGTCCAGCTCGTAATGCTCTGGCGACAGTTCGGGGATCAGCTTGTTGATCGTCACATACATATCGGACCGGTCTTGCGCAGGACCGGAGATGATCAGCGGCGTTCGCGCTTCGTCGATGAGGATACTGTCAACCTCATCCACGATGGCGAAAAAGTGATGCCTTTGCAGAATCTCGTCCAGGTTCGACTTCATATTGTCGCGTAGGTAATCGAACCCGAGCTCGTTGTTGGTGGCATAGGTGATGTCGCAACGATAGGCATCGCGTTTGGCTTCGTTGCTCATCCCTGAAATGGCGGCACCCGTGGTCAGGCCAAGGGTGGCAAACACTTTGCCCATCCAGTCCGCGTCACGCTGCACCAGGTATTCGTTCACGGTCACGATGTGCACGCCCTTGCCGGGCAGCGCATTCAGATAGGCCGCCAAGGCCGCGGTCAGCGTTTTGCCTTCACCCGTCTTCTGTTCGGAGATATTGCCCTGATGCAGGAAAATGGCCGCCATCACCTGCGTATCAAACGCCCGCAAGCCCAGTGTACGTCGGGCCGCCTCGCGACAGTTGGCGAAAGCTTCGGGCAGAAGATCGTCAAGGCTTTCTCCGGCCATGGCGCGTTTGGCCAAGGTCTCCGTGCGGTCCTTGATTCCGGCGTCCGTCAGTTTTTCAAACTCAGGCTCCAGCGCATTGACCTTCTCCACCAATGGGCGCACGGCCTTGATCCGACGATCGTTTGGCGTGCCAAAGACCTTTTTGGCGATTGTTCCGAAACCCAGCATGTGTTCTCCAACAGGCGAAAAAACTATGCGCAGCGATGTGCTTGCCCAAGCCTGTGTCAGCCCATAGATAGATGGGGAACCCGGCCTGCATCTGCGCCCTTTAGGGCGATGTAAGGGCCGCACCATAGGCTGTCAATGTGGCAGCCTTCCTCAGGGCTTAACGATAGGACGATCCATGCAAAAACCTCTCACTTTTCTGGCGTCGATAGCGCTTGCCGCGACTTTGACGCTGCCTGCCACCGCTCAGGACGAACCTGGCATCGATACGGTTGTGGCAACTGTTAACGGGACCGATATTACTCTCGGCCACATGATCATCGCACGCGCCACTCTGCCGGAGCAGTATCAGCAGCTCCCGGATGAGGTGCTTTTCACCGGTATCCTGGATCAACTGGTCCAGCAAAGCGCGCTCGCGGACACATTTGACGGCGAACTGCCCGACCGAGTCACCCTTTCCTTGCAGAACGAGGAACGCTCGCTCACCGCAGGCGAAGTGATCGAACAGGTGATGGCCGCCGATGTCGACGAAGCCGAGATCAAAGCCGCGTATGAGGAAACCTATGCCAATCAGGAAGCGGGCGATGAATACAACGCCTCGCATATTCTGGTCGAAACCGAGGAAGAAGCCGCAGCTTTGAAAGTGCAACTGGATGAAGGTGCCGATTTTGCGGAGCTTGCCCGCGAAAAATCCACCGGTCCTTCCGGCCCGAGTGGCGGATCGCTGGGTTGGTTTGGCCCCGGCATGATGGTGCCGTCCTTTGAAGAAGCCGTCGCGGCGATGGAGGCGGGTGCGGTTTCCGATCCAGTCCAGACGCAATTCGGCTGGCATGTGATCAAGCTGAACGAAACCCGCAAGACCGAAGCGCCAGAGCTTGACGCGGTGCGCGAAGAGCTGGAAATGCAGCTGCGTCAGACACGGGTGCAGGCCCGGATCGAAGAGATCACAGCCGAAGCAGACGTGGACCGCAGTGCCTCGGAAGGCATTGATCCGACGTTGATTAAGAACCTCGATTGGCTGGAGTAACCTCGTTGGGTCAAGTCATCAAAGTATCCCCGCTGGCACCTGTTGCGTTTCCTGAACTGCCGGTCATTGACGGCGTGCGTTTTGCCACGGCGTCAGCCGGCGTAAAGTATCAGGGGCGCACAGATGTCATGCTCACCCTGCTTGACCCGGGTACCAGCATCGCTGGCGTCTTTACCCGGTCCAAGACGCGGGCCGCGCCGGTGTTGGACTGTCAGGCCAAGATCGGTGGCGCGTCGACAGAGGGTGCCGCGATATTGGTGAACTCAGGCAATGCAAACGCTTTTACCGGACGCAGCGGTGTCGAAGCGGTTGAGGCTATTACTGCCTCCGTTTCTGACATTTGCGGCCTGCCGCAGTCGCGCGTCTTCACCTCTTCGACCGGCGTTATCGGGGAGCCGTTGCCCTTTGATCGGGTGACTTCGGTGATCGCTGATACCTTTGGTCGATTGGAAAGCACCAGCATCGCTGCTGCGGCCAAAGCGATCATGACCACTGACACCTATCCCAAAGGCGCTACCGCGTCTGCTCAGATTGACGGGAAAACTGTCAGCATCGCTGGCATCGCAAAAGGCTCTGGCATGATCGCGCCCGATATGGCGACGATGCTGGTGTATATTTTCACTGACGCTGTGGTCGACCAAAAGGCGCTGCAACAGTTGGTGTCTGAGCAAGCCGACAAAACGTTCAATTGCATCACCGTTGACAGCGATACCTCCACCTCGGACAGTCTGCTCGTTGCGGCCACCGGCGCGTCAGGCGTTGACGCCACTGACAGCACCGCATTCGCAAAGGCTTTGCATGGCGTGATGCTGGATCTCGCGCATCAGGTTGTGCGCGATGGCGAGGGCGCAACCAAGTTTGTTGAGATTGCGGTGACAGGTGCCCAAAGCGATGCAGATGCCAAGACCCACGCTATGGCCATTGCCAATTCACCGCTGATCAAAACCGCGATTGCAGGGCAGGATCCGAACTGGGGTCGTATTGTGATGGCCATTGGCAAGTCCGGTGCAGAAGCGGACCGTGATCGTCTCTCCATCTGCTTCGGTGAGATCGAAGTGGCTAAGGACGGGTGGCGCAGCCCAGACTATTCAGAGGAAGACGCCGCCGCGCATATGAAAAACGCCAATATTCAGATTGGTGTAGATCTGGGACTTGGGAACGGGACAGCTACGGTTTGGACCTGCGATCTGACCCATGGATATATCGAAATCAATGCGGATTATCGGTCTTGAAGACTGTTCTCGTCTCTGCGGTCGCCTTGATTGACGTAGACGGGCGCGTGTTGCTGGGCCAGCGTCCCGAAGGCAAATCCATGGCGGGGCTGTGGGAATTTCCCGGTGGCAAGGTTGAGCAGGGGGAAACGCCGGAAGTCGCGCTGATCCGGGAGTTGGAAGAGGAGTTGGGCATCAACACATGGGCCTCCTGCCTCGCCCCGCTGACCTTTGCCAGCCATTCCTATGATGACTTTCATTTGCTAATGCCCCTCTTCGCCTGCCGAAAGTGGGAAGGCACGCCCATGTCGCGGGAAAACCAAGCGTTGAAGTGGGTACACGCCAGGGATTTGCGGAACTATCCAATGCCAGCCGCTGACATTCCCCTGATTCCGATCATCAGAGATTGGTTATAAAACTGATTAAAATTTGGAACTATTTTCCCGGAAGCGGAAACAATGGGCTGGCTTAGTCACATTTGGTTTACTATGATGCATATACTGTCTGGGGAGAGAGAATATGCTGCGCACTATTACGCTTGGATCCTGTGTGTCCGTTCAGGGCATTTTCGTCAAAGACTTGGCCGATGGCCGGGTCGCTGTCAAAGTTGACGAAACCGTCTATGCCGGGACACCTGTTCGCAAGAACTGATCCTATCGCCAAATAAACAAAAGGGGCCGCATTCGCAGCCCCTTTTTTCATGTCTGACGATCAAAAAGGCGGGCGTTTCCGCCCTGCCCTGATCTTAGCTCAACGTCCGCGTGACTTCTTCGCGCTCGAAAATCTCGATCACGTCATCGGGGCGGATATCGTCGTAGTTCTCGAACGCCATGCCGCATTCCTGACCGGACTGCACCTCTGGTACCTCGTCCTTGAAACGCTTGAGCGTCTTGAGCGTGCCTTCGTGGATCACCACGTTGTCGCGCAGCAGACGTACACCAGCGGACCTGCGCGCCACACCTTCGGTAACCAAGCAACCGGCAACTTTACCAACACCGGTAACCTTGAACACCTCTTTGATGTTCGCGTAGCCGATGAAGGTTTCCTTGATCTCGTTGCTGAGAAGGCCGGAAGCGGCCGCTTTCACATCGTCCACCAGATCGTAGATGACGGAGTAATAGCGAATCTCCACACCCTTCTGGTTCGCAGTGTTCCGCGCAGAGGCATTGGCACGAACGTTAAAGCCCATAATCGGCGCGCCTGACGCTTCGGCCAGACCGACGTCCGTCTCGGTAATGGCACCCACACCGGAGTGCAACACGCGCACGCGCACCTCATCGTTGCCAATTTTCTCCATCGCCTGAACGATGGCTTCGGCCGACCCCTGCACATCTGCTTTGACCAGGATTGGCAGTTCGGAAACGTCCTCATCCGCTTTGGCGTTCGCCATCAACTGTTCAAGCGTTGTCGCCGCACCAGCCGCTGCACGTTTGTCTTTGGCCGCGTTTGCACGGTAATCCGCAATCTCACGCGCCTGCGCTTCGGTGTCTGTTACGTTCAACACATCGCCCGCTTCGGGTGTGCCGTTCAGGCCCAGAACCTCGACCGGAACCGATGGCCCGGCTTCTTTCACGCGGTTGCCCTGATCGTCGATCAGCGCACGGACCTTACCGTACTGCTCACCCACAACAAAGATATCACCCTGACGCAGCGTACCGTTCTGAACCAGAACAGTCGCGACGGGGCCACGGCCCACGTCAAGCTGCGCTTCGATCACGGCACCAACGGCGGCACGGTTCGGGTTCGCCTTGAGTTCAAGCAATTCGGACTGCAACGCAATGGCCTCAAGCAATTCGTCCAGACCTTTGCCTGTGGTTGCCGAAACCTCGACATCCTGCACATCGCCCGACATCTTTTCGACGATAACTTCGTGCTGCAAAAGGTCAGTCCGCACCTTGTCGGCGTTGGCCGCTGGCTTGTCGATCTTGTTGATCGCCACGATCATCGGCACCTCGGCCGCCTTGGCGTGGGCAATCGCCTCAATCGTCTGGGGCATCACAGCGTCATCCGCCGCAACCACCAGAACAACAATATCCGTTACCTGAGCACCACGAGAGCGCATGGAGGTAAAGGCCGCGTGGCCGGGTGTATCGAGGAACGACAAGATCTGGCCGCCATCGGTTTTCACCTGATAGGCACCGATGTGTTGCGTGATGCCGCCAGCCTCGCCCGCGACAACCTTCGCGTTGCGAATGGCGTCGAGCAGCGATGTCTTACCGTGGTCAACGTGACCCATGATGGTGATCACAGGGGGGCGACCAACCAGATCTTTCGGATCGTCCTCAATCTCTTTGATCACGTCCTCAACATCGGCATCGGAAACGCGCACGACCTTGTGGCCAAATTCCTCGATGATCAGTTCGGCGGTATCGGCGTCGATGGTTTCGTTCTGCGTAACCATCATACCGTTCTGCATCAGTGCTTTAACCACCGCGCCGGTTTTCTCCGCCATGCGCGCGGCCAGCTCTGACACCATGATGGCCGGGGGCAGGTTCACATTGCGAATGATCTTTTCGCGCTCGACCGTGCCGCCCATCGCTTTCTGCCGGGCCCGCTCTTGCTTGCGCTTCATTTGCGCCATGGAACGTTGACGTCCGCCTTCGCGACCGGCAAGCGCCTGGTTCACTGTCAGTTTGCCGGAACGGCGGTCATCGGTGCGGTTCTTTTTGTTGGTCTCCTCGCGGTCACGCTCCGTTTTGCGCGCAGCAGGGCCAGGTGCGGCCTTGTTCGGCGTTGCGCGCGCGGCAACAGGTTCGGCAGGGGCGGCGGCGGCTTGCGCTGCGGCAACGGCTTCCTGCTTTGCACGCTCTTCCTCGTCAGCTTTCGCCTTGAGGCTCTCTTCGCGTTCGCGGTCTGCCTGTTCTTTGGCTTCGATCTCGGCGCGGCGGCGCTCGCGGTCTTCTGCCCGCGCCTTTTCTTCCGCTTCACGCGCGGCTGCTTCTTCGGTCTCACGGGCCTTGGCAGCCTGAACCGCCTTCAACCGGCGCTCCATCTCGGCATCGGTGATGCCGGCGGGACGTTTGGAGGGATCGCCTACGGGTCCGGCACCCGGTCCTGTTGGCTTTTGGCCACCAGGCTTGGGCACCACAACGCGCTTGCGTTTGGTTTCGACCACGACATTCTTGGTCCGCCCGTGGCTAAAGCTTTGCTTTACATTGCCCGGACGTGCGCCGCTGCGCAGACCCAGTGTTTTCTTGCCGTCGGTGTTGCCGTCACTATCGCTCATTTAGCTCGTCTATCCTTTCGACTGGCCCTTGCCAGTCTCGTTTACGCGCACGCCTTTAAGTCGTTGGGCTTCCTCTACAACACGCAGAGTGAGTCCACCAGAGGCGAGCGCCCCATGTATCACAGTTTGGCGTCCGAATGCCAAACCCAATTCATCCGCCGTCAGCCAGCCAATGTATTGACCATAATGCGGCGTGCTCAGTTTCGTTTTGCCGCGCTCAGAACCATCGGTGGCCTGAATAAGAACTTCGGCTTCCTCATTTTGAAGCCAGCTTTTCACTTTCTCGTATCCCGCAACAGCGCGCCCGCCCTTGCGTTGTAGCGAAATCAGATCAACGACGCGCCGTGCCAATTGCTTTTCGACTTCGTCGATCAGGTCGTCCGGCACGTTGACCTGCCGTTTCGCCGCCCGTGTAAACAGCTTTTTCTTAACCGCTTGTTCAAGCGCCGCACGGTCTGCTGCCACATACATGCCCCGACCGGGCAATTTGCCCAGAATATCGGGAAAGACCTGATCATCCGGCCCGATGACAAAGCGGATCAACCCAAATTTAGGTTGCACTTCGCCCGTGGCAATACACTTGCGATCAGGACCGTCCGACCGGTCTTTTGAGGCACCACCGCGACTCATAAGGTACGACCGAGGCCTGAGATCAGGCCTCGACCTCCACTTCTTCTGCGCCATCTTCGTCGGCTGTTTCCGCTTCAAGCTCTGCCGGATCGACCCAACCCAGCATCACGCGGGCTGTCATAATCATATCCTGCGCTTCTTCCAGCGTAATTTCAAAGCTTTCGAGCGATCCGTCATCCTTTACGCGTTCGCCGTCAACAGTGGTCCAACCGCCTGCCAGTTCCCAGTCCGCACAGGTGGCGAAGTCTTCCAGCGTTTTCACGCCATCCTTTGCCAGTGCCTCAAGCATTTGGGGTGTCAGACCTTCAAATTCAACCAGGCTGTCTTCGACACCCATGGCGCGGGCCGCTTCCAGCGCCGCTTTGTTCTGCGCTTCCAGCACATCACGGGCACGGGCCTGCAGTTCGCCAGCGGTGTCTTCGTCGACGCCATCAATGACCAACAGCTCGTCTACCTCGACGTAAGCCACCTCTTCGAGGTTGGTGAAGCCTTCGGAAACCAGAAGCTGGGCAAAGAATTCGTCCAGATCAAGGTTGTCCATGAACAACTTGGTACGCAGTTCAAACTCGGCCTGACGGCGCTGGCTTTCCTGCTCCTCGGTCATGATGTCGATATCAAGGCCGGTCAACTGCGAAGCCAGACGCACGTTCTGGCCACGGCGGCCGATGGCCAACGAAAGCTGCTCTTCCGGCACCACCACTTCGATTTTGCCAGCTTCTTCGTCCAGAACAACCTTGGACACCTCGGCAGGCTGAAGTGCGTTAACCAGGAATGTGGGCTGGTCTTCATTCCACGGGATAATGTCGATCTTTTCACCCTGAAGCTCGTTCACGACGGCTTGCACACGGCTGCCGCGCATACCGACGCAGGCACCGACAGGATCAATTGACCCGTCATAGCTGATGACAGCAATCTTGGCGCGCGAACCTGGGTCGCGGGCAACGGCCTTGATTTCGATAATGCCATCATAAATCTCGGGCACTTCCATCTTGAACAACTCGGCCATGAACTCAGGCGCGGTGCGGCTCAGGAAAATCTGCGGGCCACGCTGCTCGCGTCGCACGTCTTTGATGTAGACGCGGATGCGGTCATTCGGGCGATACGATTCGCGGCCAATCTTTTCGTTGCGACGCAGGATCGCCTCACCGGCACCCACATCAACAATAACGTTGCCGTATTCTTCGCGCTTGACCAGACCGTTGATGATTGTACCGGCGCGATCTTTGAATTCTTCGAACTGGCGATCACGCTCGGCTTCGCGGACCTTTTGCAAAATCACCTGTTTGGCCGATTGCGCGGCGATGCGACCCATCTCTACGGGCGGGACTTCTTCGATGAACTCCTGACCAACTTCCGGCGCATCCATATACTGCTTGGCTTGCTCAACGGTGAATTCCGCCTGATAATTCTCAAGCTCTTCATCCTCGACCACGGTGCGCACCCGCGTAAATGTCGCCCGACCCGTCTTGCGGTCAATCGCAACACGAATGTCCATCTCAGCGCCGTAACGCGACTTTGCCGCACGGGCGAGTGATTCTTCCATCGCCTCGATGACCAGCGCAGGGTCGATCATCTTTTCGCGGGCCACGGCCTCTGCGGTTTGCAAAAGCTCAAGCTGGTTGGCGGATGTAATGGCCATTAGGTTTCTCCCTCTCCGGACTCTTCGGAAATCTCATCAAACTTGGTTTCATCAATCGCACCGGACGCTTTGCGCTGGCGCAGCATTTCTTTGATCAGCTCGTCGGTCAGCACCAGCTTGGCATCGCTCAACCAATCAAACTTGAGCCCGACAGTACCTTCGGCCACATTGATCAGCACTTCGTCACCCTCGATACCCGCCAGCTCACCCTTAAAGCGGCGGCGGCCGTCGATCAGCTCGTCCGTCTCGATCTTGGCTTCATACCCTTCGAACATGTCAAAGTCCTTGAGCCGTGTCAGCGGACGGTCAATGCCGGGGCTGGATACTTCGAGCGTATATTCCTCGATGATCGGATCTTCGACATCCAGGACTGCGCCCAGCGCCTGATTGATCAGGGCCAGATCATCCACTTCGATCCCGCCTTCAGGCTTGTCTGCCATGATCTGGAGAATCGTTTCCTTGCCCGACATTAAACGCACCCGCACCAGCTCATAGCCCATATCCTCGATCACCGGTGTGATGATCTCGGCCATGCGGCGATCAATGGCAGCTTTGGCAATCAGTGTGGTCGAAAGTGGTTGGTCGTCGGTCATAGGTATCTGTCGATTTCCATCAGGCACAAAAAAACGGGCGCGCGGCCCGTGTTCAAGATCGGTGGAGCGTTTGGTGTGGACCCGAACGCGCCGCTGTTGAAAGCCATATACGCAAGGCCGCCGGAAACTACAAGGGGGATCAGGCGAACCACCACCGTTCAGCTGCGCGCAGATTATCCAACGGCCGCAAATGACTGACCTGCGCGGGTTGGGCAACCTCGGCTGAAACAGCCTGCGTAGGGTGCCGGCGATCGGGTTGAAAGCTGATATCCGGCATCCCGGTCAACGCGCCTGCCTCGCGCAGATCGACGGCATCGACCATATATTCGCCCAGGGCCTGACCCCGAACCGTCTCGGACGGGATCGAGGTCAACTCGACCTCATCGAACCATCCGGCGGTGCCATCCTTGTAATGTGCAGCGACCCTCTCGGTCAGCAAGCGCTGGCCCGGCACAAAGGACGCCAGGCGATACAGCCCCGTACCGATGCCTTGGCCCATCGCATGCGCAGCAGAGATGTAAAACTCCGGCTGTGCCAACCGCAAAGGTAGACCGGCATCAGGATGATACAGACTAAACGTCACTTGGTGCGCGCCGGTCGCCCCGACAGTACCATTCTCAAAACCTGCCGCGCTCGCCACGACATCCGCAGCAGTGAACGGCTTACCATCATGAAAAGTCACGTCTTTGCGCAAATCGAACGTCCAGACCGTTGCATCAACAGAAGAGGTCCAGCCAATCGCCAGTTCGGGGCGCAACGTACCGTCCGCCGCAACTTCGGTCAGGGTGTCAAAGACCAACCCCTGCCGGGCCACTTGCATGAACAACCCGTGGCCCTGCCCCCATGTATCCGACCGCGATGCACCCGAAAGCGCCATGCGCAGACGTCCGCCACGCTTTGGCCCCGCAGCAGAGACACCAGTTGCCGCTAACAAAGCCGCCGCTGCCGCGCTGGAGAAAAGAGCCCGCCGATCAAGGATACGCGACCGGCTCATCTTTGCGCGCCAATCTGGTCCATCGCACGCACCAGTTCCGCCGATATGCCTGGCTCGGAAAGCGCGTGCCCGGCATTTCGGACCATCTTTAACGTCCCCGCGGGCCAGCGCTCTGACAGTTCATAGGCGCTGGTGGGCGGGCAGATCATGTCGTACCGCCCCTGCACAATCACGCCGGGGATATGAGCGATGCGCGGCATATGCGCCAAAATCTGTCCGTCGAATTCCAGAAAGCCCGCATTCGTGAAGTAGTGATTCTCAAGCCGTGAAAACGCACGGGCATATTCAGCCGGGCCTTCGTGATTGCCGCCTGTCGAATGGATTGATGCCAGTGCATTTTCCCACGCCGCCCACGCCTTGCCATAGCGCTGTTCTATCGGCAGATCGCCGGAAAACAAACGCCGGTGGTAGGCTTTGATCAGATCGTCATGCTCGTCATCCGGAACAAGCGACGTAAACCGCGCCCAGACCTCGGGCCAGAATTTACCGGCACCACCGCCATAGAACCAGTCCAGCTCGGCCTGCGTCATCAAAAACACACCGCGCAACACCAGATTGCGCACCGCTTCGGGGTGCGTTTGCGCATAGACCAGCGACAGCGTCGCCCCCCAGGATCCGCCAAAGACGACCCACTGCTCAATCCCCAACTCGCGGCGAATCATCTCGATATCCGCGACCAGATGCCATGTCGTGTTGTCCGTCACGCTGGCATGCGGCTTTGACCGGCCACAGCCGCGCTGATCAAACAGAATCACACGAAATTTCGCCGGGTCAAAATACCGTCGCATGGACGGGCTGCACCCGCCACCGGGGCCGCCATGCAGCACAACGACAGGTATCCCATCGGGGTTGCCGCATTGCTCCATATAGACGTGATGCCCCTGCCCAACCGACAGCATCCGCTGATCGAACGGGTCAATCGGCGGATACAGATATTGAACAGCGCGTTTTTGATCGGGATATTTGTCCATCACCGCCCTATATAACGACTGAACAGACAAGAACATAGGGAGCACGAGATGCAAACCGCTCAATCGACAGTCGACGATGGTGAAATTGCCAAGTTCGAGGCGATGGCCGCTGAATGGTGGGATCTGAACGGCAAATTCAAACCGTTGCATATGCTGAACCCCTGTAGGCTCGATTATATCACAAACCAGATTGCGGGCGAATTTGATCGTGACCTGAAAACTGAAAAACCCTTCGCTGGGCTGCGCATCCTCGATATCGGCTGCGGTGGGGGTTTGCTGGCTGAACCGATGGCGCGACTGGGTGCGGATGTGGTTGGTGCGGATGCTGCGGCACGCAATATTCCAGTAGCTCAGGTTCATGCGGAACAGTCAGGCCTCGACATCGATTACCGCCACACAACTGCCGAAGCGATGGCCGAAGCAGGCGAGCAATTCGATGTGGTGCTGAATATGGAGGTGGTCGAGCATGTCGCTTCGCCCATCGACTACCTGCGCGCTTGTCATGATCTCTTGAAGCCCGGTGGCTTGCATGTCTGTTCAACCATCAACCGCAACCCGAAATCCTATGTCTTCGCAATTGTCGGGGCCGAGCAGGTCATGCGCTGGTTGCCCAAGGGCACGCATGAATGGTCAAAATTCATTACACCGGACGAATTGTTCGACCTGATGCGGCAAGCCGGACTTGAACCAGTGGACCGCAAGGGGTTCGTTTTCAATCCGATTGCATGGAGTTGGTCTCTGTCGGACCGGGATCTCAGCGTGAACTATGTGACCGCCAGTTTGCGGCCTAACTCAGCTTCAGCCTGATCTCGCGCAAAATGGGCAGGGCCGCTCGGGCCTGCTCTTCGCCCAGATCCTCGACCACTTGATTGATCATCGGGGTGATCGCCGCAATCGCCGTGTCCCGCGCCAGTTTGCCTGCCGGGCTGATCCCGACCATTTTGCGCCGCGCGTCATCCCAATCGGGGCGAATGTGCACATAGCCCGCCCATTCCAGTTTGGTCAGTGTATTTGTCATCGCGCCACGGGTCACGCCCAGCACTTCGGCCAGCCGCGCCGGAGAGCTTTCCGTCTTTTGCCATGCCAGATGGTTCAGCACGGAAAAATGCGAAATCTCCATACCTTTGGGCAACACGCGGCTAAGCCGTCCACGCATCGAATGATCCGCAGCGAGGATTTCGCTGAAAAGCATAATCGCTAATGTGTTCTTGTCATCACTCATCCGCTCACCACGTCATCGCCTTTTAGGGGCCATGAAACGCGCGTGCATTGGCAAGGCTGGGCACCTTCCCACGCGCTTCGGTGACTTTTTCAAGGTTCAGGTCGAATTTGTAAACGCCTGGCTCGGTCCCCGCGTCCAACAGCACCTCACCCCAGGGATCAACGACCAGCGAATGACCATAGGTATCGCGGGTCTTGTGCATGGCGCTTGCATGGGTGCCGGTTTGCGCTGGTGCGATCACAAAACAACCTGATTCGATGGCGCGGGCCCGCAATAACGCATGCCAATGCGCAACCCCTGTCACGGGCGAAAACGCGGCGGGCACGGTCAAAATTTGCGCGCCCGCCTGCGCCAAGGCCCGATAGAGATGCGAAAACCTGACGTCATAGCAGACGGTCATTCCGATCTTTGCAAAGGTCGTATCCGCCACCACAGCCCGATCGCCGGGGCGGTATCCTTCGCTCTCGCGCCATGTCTCCGTTGCGCTGATCTGCACGTCGAACATGTGTATCTTGTCATACTGCGCGACAATACCACCATCCGGCCCGATCAAAAACGAGCGATTGGCAAACCGCCCGTCCGGATCATCGGTTTTCAAGCCCAGCGATCCGATCAGCAAATGGATTCCGGCCGCCTTTGCCTCCGCGCGCAGGCTGCGCAGGGTGACATCGTCAGCCTGCGATTGCAGCACGTCACGTTGGTGCGCGCGGCTGGTGGAAATGCAGTTGGTCACCTCGGGCGTCAGTACAAACTGCGCACCCTGTGCCACAGCCTCGCGCAGCTTGGTGACCGTTTGCTCGAGATTGGCGGCAGGATCATCCGATACATTCAGCTGCAGGATCGCGCCCTGCATCAGGCGGCCAGCAACGCGTCAAGCTTGCCTGCCCGCTCCAGCGCCTGCAAGTCGTCGCACCCACCTACATGAGTCTCACCGATGAAAATCTGAGGCACGGTACGACCGCCACTCGCCCGCTGGATCATCTCTGGCTTGCGGTCCGGGTTGGCCCAGATGTCGATTTCGGAAAACTCCACGCCCTTGGAACTCAGCAGCCGCTTGGCCGCGTGACAAAAGCCGCAAAGGGGCGATGTATAGATCTCAACCGGTTTCATTGTACGGTCCTTTCAATTTGCTAATTGAAAGCAGACTTAGGTGTCTTTGCCCACCCGCGCCAGTGTTACCACGCAAACAGCGCCTGATCCGGCCTCAAGACAGGCACGGGTACAGGCCGCCAATGTTGCGCCCGATGTCATCACGTCATCCACCAAAAGCACCGGCCGTCCGATCAGCCGATGCCGCCGCCGGGGGTGCACGCGGATGGCCCCATCGACCATCGCGATCCGTTCCCCACGGCCCAGACCATCCAGCGACCTTGTGCGCCGAAAGCGTTGCAGCAGATCAGGGCACATGGGCCTGTCGACGCGTTTGGACAAGGCCTGCGCCAGCAGCGCGGATTGATTATAGCGCCGTTTGATCATGCGCTGCCAATGCAGCGGTACCGGGGCAATCAGCGTGTTCGGCGTCAGTAAATCCTTTACCGCAGTGCCCAGCCACAGCCCCGCGGGATAGGCGATTTCCTGTCGGTCGCCATGTTTCAACGCCAGCACCAATTTGCGCCCCGTATCGCGATAGAGCATCGCCGCGCGCCCGCGCTTCCACGGCGGCGGGTTGGTGATACAGCTGTCACACTGCGCTGCATCCCCGGTATCGGCACCCGGCAGGGGAATGCCGCATCCATCACAGACTGTCCCCCCGATGAACGCCGTGTCGCGCCAGCAAGTGCCGCAGAGGCCAAAATCACCGTCAACTACGGCACCACAGGTCAGGCACCTTGCGGGATAAATGGCGTCCAGCCCTGTTTGAAGTCCGCGTAACAACACCATATGACACCCAGATGAGTAAACAATCCGCGCTGACAGACCACAAAGCCCTGACGCTGCATCGCCGCCGCGTCAAAGCGGATGCGATGTTCCTGCACCACGCTGCCGCCGATGAGGTGCACGATCGTATGGGGATGGTTAACAAGTCGTTTAATTCAGTGGCGGTGGTCACCGGTTTTCCCGATCTATGGTCAAGCGTCCTCCCGCTGGCGCAAGTCTTGGCAGATACCGAAACCCTCGATCTGACCGCAGGCCAGCATGATCTTGTGATCCATGCGATGGCCCTGCATTGGGCCAATGACCCCGTTGGCCAGCTTATCCAATGCCGCCGCGCCATGGCACCTGACGGGCTGTTTCTGTCTGTCGCCTTTGGCGGTCAAACCCTGCATGAATTGCGCGCCTGTCTTGGGCAGGCCGAAGCGGAAGTGACCGGCGGCATGTCTCCGCGTGTGGCCCCCATGGCAGAGCTGCGCGATATGGGCGGCCTGCTACAACGCGCAGGCTTTGCTTTGCCAGTGGCGGACACACAAACGCTGACGGTCGAATATACGGATATGCGGCATCTGATGCGCGATTTGCGGGCAATGGGCGAAACAAACGCGCTGGCCGCCCGCCTGCGACGTCCTACCGCAGGGCGCGTGATGCACCGAGCAGCGGAGCTCTATGCCCAGCATTTTGCAACCGACACACAACGCGTCACTGCAACCTTTGAATTGGTATATTTGACAGGCTGGGCCCCTGCCGACAGCCAGCCCAAACCCTTGCGCCCCGGCTCGGCGCAACAGCGTCTTGCAGATGCACTGCGCACCGAGGAGACAAAACTGCCTGATTGACGCTTTGGCAAAACCCCCTATCTGACGGCAGAGATTTTGGCTAAGGGACCGTGTGATGGATTTTTCGAAGGACCACAAAATGCAAGCTGCGCGACCTGCACATGCCAACGAAGATCATCCTGTCATTCCCAAGCAGCGCGTTGGTGTTCTGGTCGCGAACCTCGGCACGCCTGACAATTACGACTATTGGTCCATGCGCCGGTACCTGGGTGAATTCCTGTCGGATCGACGGGTCATCGATTATTCCCCCTGGTTGTGGCAGCCGTTGTTGCAACTGATCATCCTGACCAAACGTCCCTTCACATCCGGTGCAGCGTACAAATCTATCTGGAACCACGATGAGGGCGAAAGCCCCCTGATGACGATCACCAAAGCCCAGACCGCAAAAATTACCGCGAAGATGAAGCAGCGCTATGGCGATGATGTCATGGTTGATTTCTGCATGCGCTATGGCAACCCGTCCACCAAATCCAAGGTCGAGGCGATGACGAAAGCCGGATGCTCGAAGATCCTGTTTTTCCCGCTCTATCCTCAATATGCCGGGGCCACTTCGGCAACAGCCTGCGACGCGTTTTTTGCCGCGCTGGGCAAAGAAAAATGGCAGCCCATCGCCCGCGTGGTCGAACCCTACTTCGACCGCCCCGACTATATCGAGGCATTGGCCCAAAGCATCGAACGCGCTTTTGCAGCCGCCGACAAGCGCCCGGATATCCTGATCTGCTCCTACCACGGCGTGCCGATCCGCTATCTGATGGAAGGTGATCCCTATCACTGTCAGTGCCAGAAAACGACGCGCCTGCTGAAAGAGCGGCTGGGCTGGAAAGACACCGAGATCATGACGACCTTCCAGTCAAAGTTCGGGCCCGAAGAATGGCTTCAGCCCTACACCGTGGAAGAAGTTGCACGGCAGGCCGAAGCGGGGAATAAGAACATTGCTGTTTGCGCCCCTGCCTTCTCTGCCGATTGCATTGAAACGCTCGAAGAGATCAACGAAGAGATCAAGGAAAGCTTTGAAGAAGCGGGCGGCGAACACTTCACCTATATTCCCTGTCTCAACGATGACGAGATGCACATCGAAGCCCTATCGAACGTCATTTCCGAGAACCTCAAAGGTTGGCTCGACTGACTTAGTGGTTCAGATGTGCGCCGCCAGACTGCTGAGCGCTTTGTTCGCGGTACGGTAGTCACCACTTTCCGCCCGCCGCACCGCAAGATCGCGAATCGCAGCGATTTTTAGTGCGTTGGGATGGTCTGAATGTTCGATCTGGTCGATCTTGGGCGTCATCATTTTGAACATGGTTTCATAGCGTGTCTGTTCTGGTGAAACCTCCGGTTCGGGTGCTGCAGGTGGCTCCGTCGCGCTTTCAGCTGCAACTGGTTCAGCCTCCTGAACGACGTCTTCATCAAGCCCATCTTCATCCGGTAAAGGTGCAACCTCATCGACCAGTTCGACAGTCATCATCAGTTTGAGGATTTTTAGATATTTCTTCAAGTTCTTAGAAAGTCCTGTCGGAACAGTACCTTCGCAACACAGCTTGAGCGTACGACCGTCTACTTCCATCCGCCCTTTGGCGACCTTGGGTGTAGTGCCGTCCGCCTTGGCCTGTCGCCCCAACACTAACGGTTTCACGCGTCGATGTATGACAAAAACAGTCTCGACCGGCTCTTCGCCCATGCAAACAGCAAAGTTCAATGTGCGACTGCGGCCAACCTTAAGCAGGGTTCGGATTTCTTCCTTTTCGCCTTCGGATATCACGTCTGGCCCCCTCGCTGAGTGATCAAAGCGTAGAGAGTTCCCCCATTTCTGGCAACTCTCGCCAAAACGAGCACTCTAAACTGTCAGCTTTCGCTCCGAGCCTAGCTCCTTGATCCGGCTTTCAATCTCTTTAACGGCATCGGTGTGGGCTTTGGTCCATTCGGCGGTCAGCTTTCTGATCTTTTCCATATCCTTGTTGACCATTCCCACCGCGAACATCGCCTTGGTGGGATCGCGACGCAGATGCTTGTCTGCCTCGTCGATAGTTTTCAGTGTGTTGATCAATCGACCCAATGCGGCCTGACGTTTTTCGAATACCGCAAAGGACCGGGGGGTTGCAGCGACGCAGCCTTTCGCATCATCCGAACACTTCGTTGTCATCTGATCCATAATCTGGACTTCGGCCCGATGCATCGCCTGCATGCCGCGCATCTTCTGAATATCGGTCTGGATCAAAGCTCCGGTCTTGGTGATGCGCTGCGCCTCTTTCGCCATCCGCTGCGCTTCCATCGTCACCTTTTTGACCGATAGGGGCATGGAATTAAGCTTGTCCAGCATGGCCTTCAGGGATTTCATTTCGGCGTCGATATCTTTGCCAGGTGTACCAGGCACAAACAGTTCGTCCTTGGGTTCGATCAGATCCGGATCGGGACGCAATTTGCGAAAGGCGGAATTCTTGGGGTGTTTGTAAATCTTGACCCAATCGCCACCGGCAAACCCATAGCCCTTCGCGATCTTCGACAGGTTCTCACCCTTTTTGACGGTATGTTTGATAAAATCCATTTCAGCCTCCGGCCCATAATAATGGTCAGAAGTCTGGAGGACGACCTGCATTCCGGTCAAGTGCCGTAAAATCTTTAAACGCTACCGCAGGCATAAAAAAAGGCGGCACCGAAGTACCGCCCTTTTCTGTTTGTAGTGCCGTTCCGATTAGTCGGAAGCAACAGCCGCAGCAACCAGAGCCAGCAAAAGCAGCGGGATCAGGATACCGGAAGAAGAACCTGTTGCCTCTTCGACAATCACAGGAGCTTCGATCACTGGGTCCGCAAGGGAGCCAGCGAATGCGGTGGATGCAGCAGCTGACAATGCAGCGGCGAGAACGAGCTTTTTCATAGTATAACCTCCAGAAATGGCGTGCTACGCAATTGCGCGCACGCGCCCAAGACTTACCTCGTAATCCTTTCTAAACAGCATATTTAGACGATTGCAAATACGGATTGGACGTTTAGGCCGTACAATCGACGCGATGTCGTCAAATAAGCAACACTTGGGTCCCGACTTTCGCCATCGCGTAAAGCTCTTCAATATGCTCGTTATACAAACCGATGCAGCCGTTCGAAGATTTACGCCCGATCTTGCGCGTATCATGAGTGCCGTGGATCCGGTAATACGTCCAGCTCAGGTGCAGTGAACGCGTGCCCAACGGATTTTCCGGGCCAGGACCGATGAACGGCGGCCAATCAGGATTGCGCTTCAACATCGAGGGCGTGGGCCGCCAGGACGGCTCCGGGTCTTTGAGGATAACCCGTGTCCGGCCCCGGCGCGTCAGATCATCGGTCAGCGGCACGCTGGAGGGATAGAGTTTATAGATGCTCTGATCCTCGGACCAATAATGTACAGCGCGGCTGTCGATATCCACCAAAATCGCACCGTTGCGGGTGTTGTCGAAATAGGGCTGCCAATCCAGCGTGCGGAAGCTAGAGATATTTCGGCGCACAACCTCGTTAAGGTCACGCTCTGTCTGGGTCGTCGCGGCAGAGTTCACAGCGGATGTCGATTGCGCCAGTGCAGGTGCCGCCAGTAGCGCGGCCGAGCCAGCAAGAAAAGCGCGCCGGCTTGGTGTATTGCTTGATTTATGAGCCATTTGAATTCTCCATCAATGGATATTCTGTATCTTATGCTTTGATATATGGCGCGAAAGACGCAGTATCAAATCAAACAAGTGTCAACAGGCGCGGTAACGCTGATGTGCGTTTGAACTGCAACGCCTTGCACGATATGGCATAACACAAATTAACCCGCTGGAGCAGCTTCATGATCCGTATTCTGTCTATTCTCGTGGCGCTTGCCCTTGCCTTGTCTGCCTGTGCACCGGTGCCACCTCAGTTGGGCCCCGATGGGAAGCCCCTGCCCCGTGCCTACCGGATCAGCCGCGCTGACACTGGCAAAATCCAGTTCCGCATGCTCGATTCGGTTAACGCGTTGCGCCAATCGGCTGGTCGCGCCCCAGTACAGCTGAACCCGAACCTGAACGCTGCTGCGGCGACCCATTCCCGCGATATGTCGGTTCAGAACCGCCCTTGGCATTTTGGCTCTGACGGATCGTCGCCGATCGACCGTATCAGCCGCGTCGGATACGCAGGCAAGCTGGTCGGCGAAACGATTTCAGAGACTTACGAATCGGAACTGGAAACGTTGGCCGCCTGGATGGAACAACCTGACACCCGACGCATCATTATGTCGGCAGATGCCCGTAATATGGGATTTGCATGGTTCCAGGAAGCAGGCGGCAAGATCTGGTGGACGCTGGTGATGGGCGAGTAATCGGCCACCACCACATTCATCATTCAGGGATTGATCTGGATGGGCGTGCCGTCGCCCACCATCGCATAGATGTCTTCCATTTGTTTGTTGGTCACCGAAATACAGCCCCAGGTCCAGTCATCCCGATCCTTGCGCTTTGGATGCCGCTGTCCGTGGATGAAAATATCACCCCCGGGTGATTTGCCCATCTCGCGCGCACGTTCTCGGTCTCGGTCATTGGGATACGATATGCCAAGCGAAAGATGGAATCGGCTGTTGGGATTGCGACGGTCAATCAGGTAAATACCTTCTGGCGTTTTCCCGTCGCCCTCAATTTCCTTGTGGCCAAGCGGCGCGAAACCAAGCTTGATCTTATAGTCCTCAAGTACGCGATCATGGTGCAACAACATCATTCTGCGCTGCTGTTTGTTCACCACAACATATGTGACTTCCGGTCCGTAGTACCGCTTGAACTTGCTACTGCCGCACGCCCCGAGCGCGACCAATGCGGTACCGCCCAAAATCAATGTTCTGCGTTTCATGCCCTATTGCCCTTAGTGCCAGATGTTACCGGCCTGCCTGTGATCTCCGCTATCACATAGCAGTTTTTTTCCTATTCAAAAAGACGTGAGGTTAAGACCGGTCGCACGTTTGTCGGTGGTGAAACACGCGGCAAGCTCAATATGTGCGGACCAGCGGAACTGGTCCACCACCTGCACCCAGTGCAGGGTATAGCCGGCGTCGACCAATGTCTGTGCGTCACGGGCGAATGTCACGGGGTTGCAAGACACATAGGCAATGCGCGGCACGGACGCCAAAGCCAACTGTTCCACCTGGCGTTCGGCCCCAGCGCGCGGCGGATCAAGCACAACCGCGTCCAGTTTGTGCAATTCGTCCGGCAGCATCGGGCGACGATACAGATCCCGCGTTTCGACCGTCAGAGGTTTCAACCCCGTAGCGGCACGCCAGCCTTTATCCAAGGCCGCCATCATCCCTGCATCACCCTCCACAGCATGCACATCAGCCCGTTCTGACAGAGGCAGCGCAAAAGTACCGCAACCGGCAAAAAGATCAGCGATATGCGCCGCATCGCCAATCGCCTCGCGCACAGATGTCAGCAGAGCAAGCTCGCCATGTGCGGTGGCCTGCAAAAAAGTCCCTGGTGGCGGCAATACCTTGGCTTTGCCAAACCGCTGCGCGGGTGGCAGACGTGTGGCGATCACCTCGCCCGCCCATGCCAGCCGTGCCAATTTCATGTCATCACAAAGCTGGGCCAACCCCATGCGCAACGGTCCGTCCAGCGGTTTGCCCTGCGCCGCCGCCACATCCAGACCATTTGCACAAAGCGTGACTGTCACCGCCAAAGTCCCTTTACGGCTTGCGCCCAACTTGGCCAGTTCCTGTGCCACTTCCAACCCACGCATCAAATCGGGGTGCAACAACTCACAATCCGGAATTTCGATGATCACGTCAGAGCTGCGGGCATAGAGACCTGCCATCGCCCCTTTCTTGGTGCGCCTTGCCGCAAAGGTCGCTCTGCGTCTTGATTGCGCCGGCGAGGTCTGGATCGGCCTCAGATCAGTCTCTAACCCGTGCGCTTCCAGCGCACTGCGCACCACGTCTACCTTCCAATCCGCAACCAACCGGTCCGACCCATGCTGGACGGCGCAACCGCCGCAAGCCTTGAAATGACGGCACGGTGGCGAGACCCGGTCAGCAGATGGCGTGACCACGCGCATGTCGCGTAGCGCCTGGCCCTCTACGGTGCCGCTGACCACTTCGCCCGGCAGGGTCATTGGGATAAACAAAGGACCATCAGCGATCCCGTCGCCGTGGTGGCCTAATCTGCGTATAATATGTTCACTCATGCCGCTGCTTTACCCTGCAGCGCGGCTGGCCCCAAGCCTATTCGGCAGCACGCATGTTCAAAAAGCCACCGGATTGACGTTGCCAGTACCGCGCATAAAGCCCGCCCTTGGCCAAAAGCGCCTCATGCGTTCCGCTTTCGACGATCCGCCCGGCATCCATCACGATGATCCGGTCCATTTCGGTCAAAGTCGACAGGCGGTGCGCGATAGCCAGCACGGTCTTCCCCTCCATTACCCGCGTCAACGCGGCTTGGATTGAGGCTTCGACCTCACTGTCCAAAGCCGAAGTCGCCTCGTCCAGCACGAGAATGGGCGCGTCCTTCAGAATAGCACGGGCAAGCGCGATCCGCTGCCTTTGCCCGCCCGAAAGTTTAACGCCCCGCTCACCCAAATGTGCATCGTACCCTTGCCGGCCTTTATGATCCTGCAAATCCTTGATGAACTCATGCGCCTCGGCCCGTTCTGCCGCAGCGATTACATCTTCTTTGGTCGCATCCGGCCGGCCATACAGAATGTTGTCGCGGGCCGACCGATTGAACATCGCGGTCTCTTGCGTCACCATTCCGATATTGCGGCGCAGGCTTTCCTGCGTCACATGCCGCAGATTCTTTCCATCAATCGAAATACTACCGCTTTCCCCTTCATAGAGCCTTAGTAGCAGTGCAACCAAGGTGGATTTCCCGGCGCCCGATGCACCAACGATGCCCAACTTCTCACCGGGCTGTACCGTCAGATTCACATCCTGAATGCCGCCCGTGCCCTGACCATACGTAAAGGTCAGGTCATCCAGTTCTATCTCTCCTCGATCGACCACCAGACTACGGGCATCGGCACCGTCATCAACCCGATTGCGAGGCGTCAAAGTTTTCATCCCATCCTCGATTTCCCCAATGTTAGAGTATATCGCCATCAGCGTGAAACTGACCCAGCCCGTCATCTGCGCAATCCGGATGGCAATAGCACCAGAGGCAACAATATCCCCTTCGGTCGCAATGCCACGCTGCCACAACAGGATGGTTCCTCCGATCAGCAGCACAGGCAAAACGCCGGCAAGGCTCATCAACGCCAGCCGGAAACCGGCGGCGAGATGGCCAAACTCCAACGCCCGTTGGCGAAACGTCTGCATCGCGCCCAGCGCTGCACGGTCTTCGTGATCTGCGTGGGCAAACAGCTTGACCGTTTTGATATTGGTAATCGTATCGACCACCTGCCCCGATACCATGGCCCGCGCCCCGGCCCGTCCTGCCGATCGCGCACGCACCCGTGGCAAGAACCAGTTGATCAGGCCGAAATATGCGACAAGCCAAACAGCAAAGCCCAGCGCGACCCGCCAGTCGATGGCCACCAGCAAAGCGACCGATCCAAACAGCGATGCCAAAGCAAAAGCCACCACATTAATCATCTCGGATGCCACATCAGTCACAGCCCGCGCGGCCTGCATCTGCTTTTGGGCGATGCGGCCCGCGAAATCATCGTCGAAGAACCCGACATTCTGACCCAGCGTCCAACGGTGCAATCGCGACAACACCAGTGGATTGATATTGGGCTGTACCATGATCGCGTTGGAAGCGGACGACAAACCAAACAGAACAGGCCGCGCGATCAGGAAAAACGCCATGGCACCCGCAATCAAAGCAATGTTGCGTCCGTCAAAGAACGCATCTGGTCCCGCGCTTGTTGTGGCATCAATGACCTTGCCCAATATCCACGCAGTACCGGCCTCCATCACGCCGGCGGCGGCTGAGAAAAAAGCAGCGAGCCACAGCACGGGCCATGCCCCAGACAGGCACCACCGCATAAACGCACCAAGCGTCTGCGGCGGCGGTCCATCGGCGGCCGAAAACGGGTTGATCCAATCTGATACTTTCAAGGGTCTATCCTTCGGCGTCATCATCCAGCGTCAGAAATCCGCCCGATTGGCGGTTCCAGAAATCTGCATATAGCCCGCCTTGCGCCAAAAGCGCGTCATGGGTGCCATCTTCAACAATGCGCCCCTGATCCAGCACGATAATGCGGTCCATTTCAGCGATTGTGGACAGGCGGTGCGCAATTGCGATCACCGTTTTCCCGGCCATCATCCCGTACAGCGTCTCTTGAATTGCCGCTTCCACCTCGCTGTCGAGCGCGCTTGTCGCCTCGTCCAGCAGTAGGATCGGCGCGTCCTTCAGGATCACCCGAGCCAGCGTGATACGTTGCCGCTGACCGCCGGACAATTTGACACCACGCTCACCAACCCGCGCGTCATAGCCATGATTGCCTTCAGGGTCGGCAAGATCGAGGATGAATTCATGCGCCTGCGCCTGTTTGGCGGCATCAACCATCTCCGCTTCTGTCGCTTCGGGTCTTCCGTACAAGATGTTGTCCCTGACAGAGCGATGCAGCAGCGAACTGTCCTGCTGGACCATGCCGATATGCCGCCGCAGGCTGTCTTGTTTGACCCCTGAAATATCCTGACCATCAATCAGAATTTGGCCGCCCTCTGCATCATAAAACCGCAAAAGTAGCTTTACGAGGGTCGATTTTCCGGCACCTGACCGCCCCACAAGGCCGATCCGCTCTCCCGGTTTGATCGTCAGATCAATGGCCTGAAGTCCGCCCTGCTCCCGTCCGTAGTGATGAGTCAGACCTTTCAATTCAATACGACCCTTGGTCAGCGCCAGAGGCTCTGCATCCTCTTGATCGACCAGCGTGATCGGCTGGGCGATGGTCTCCATCCCCTCGGCAACAACACCCAATTCGCGAAAGAACGAAGACAGCGCCCACATGATCCAACCGGTCATTGAATTCAGCCGCAGTGTAAGTGCGGCAGCCGCAGCAACAACGCCAACGCTCGCCTCGCCCCAGGTCCACAGCAACAGGGCCCACCCCACGACGCCGATGATCAACAGACCGTTCAGCGTAACCAATGTTACATCCATCTTTGTGAAAATGCGCATTTCCTTCTGGAAGGTTTCGCGGGCGTTTTCGATGGCTTCCTTGGCGAAATCGACCTCAAGATCGTGATGCGCAAACATCTTAACCGAATGGATGTTGGTATAGGCATCGACCACGCGCCCTGTAACCTGCGACCGCGCATCGGATGCCGCTTTAGAAGCCGGCCCCACGCGCAGAATGGTCCAGCGGATCAAGCCGCCATAAAGTACAAGCCAGGCCAGCAAGGGCAACATCAGCCGCCAATCAGAAGTGCTGAGCAAGATCACCGCGCCGATCATATAGGCCAGAGCATAGGAAATCGCATCAAATGTCTGGAACACAACCTCGCCTGCGGCAGGCGGGGTTTGCATGATCCGGTTGGCGATACGCCCGGCAAAGTCATTCTCGAACCAGCCCACCGATTGCCGCAAGACCTGGCGATGCGCGCGCCAGCGGATCAACGTGCCTACATTTGGCAGGATCGTATTGTTGATCAACGCAACATCCAGGCCCTGCATAAAGGGCCGTATGATCAATACGAAACCCGCAACCAACAGCAATTCAGTACCGTAGGTGTCCCACATCTGCGTGGGATCGCTGCCCAGCAAATCGACGATGCGACCCATATAATAGATAAGCCCGATCTCGATCGCGGCAGTCACCAATGACATGAAGCCCGTCAGCGCAAATATGCCTTTGAACGGTTGGCAATAGGCCCAGAGGAAGGGCGCAAGGCGCTGAGGCGGTGCGTCGTCTTCGACATAGGGTATGTATGGATTAACAAGGTTTTCGAAAAAGCGGAACATGGGCAAATGCCTCTGTGCAGGAACAACAAAATGTCCGGACGCTGAAATCAGACGGCCCGGCGAGACGTAAGGTTATGACGGCTTCAGCCGAACCAGATCCCGCGATACATTTTGTATTCCTCCCTGTTCTGCCCTCTGTTTAGGCGGCAAATCCTATTTTGTCGAGAGGTCAGGGTGCGGATAGCAGTTCCTGTGCGCTGAGGGCGAAGCCGGAGTCGATCCAAAGCTGTTCAAGATACTTCAGTCGCTGCCCCAATGCTGGCCCTTTCAACTCCGGCATCAGATCCTGCGCATTGACCGGAAATTCAGCTTCAGCCGCTTTGATAACAGTCTCTAACCTATGTCTTTCAGGTAAAGCGTGTGCCATAACCGAACGCAGCAAGACCGTGGCGACGCCAATTCTTTTTCCATGGCGGTAACTGATCTCTTCAGGCGTTGGGCCACTGAACCCCACTTCCCGCATGATGCTCAAAACCTGCGCATCGGCTTTGCTCAGACGCAATCGGTTTACTAGGTCGTCACCGCCCAGCGCAGCAAGACGGCAGAGCCAATCCGGATCAAGGCCAAGCGCTTGTTCGATATGCACCAACGGTGCCAGCCACCTGTCATCTGCGCCGGGAAGGACAGTGTTTAACACACCAGTTTGGCGCATGAGCGCAACCGACGGCGCCGGATTTAGCGCCATCAGAACTTTCGCTATTTCCTGACCTACGCGTTCGGCGGAAAGCGTCTCTAACCCGTCCAAATTTGCTGAAATTGCAGCCAAGGCTTCAGGATCAAATCCATCAGAGGTATCTGCATACCATGCTGAAAACCGGAAGAACCGCAGCGTTCTAAGGTAATCTTCGGTGATGCGCGCGGCAGGGTCTTCGATGAACCTGACACGCCGCGCCAATAGATCGGGCAGTCCGCCGAGGGGGTCGATCACCTGGCCATCGACAGTTGCGTAGAGGGCGTTCATCGTAAAGTCGCGCCGCCGGGCGTCATCCTCAATCCGGTCCGAAAACGCGACAACAGCCCGCCGCCCATCGGTTTCGACATCGCGGCGGAAAGTTGTCACCTCAAACGGTTTGCCCTGAACAACAACGGTGATCGTTCCATGAGCAATCCCTGTCGGAATCGCTTTGAAGCCTGCATCAATCGCGACTTTGGTCACGACTTCGGGCAAGGCATTTGTAGACATATCGACATCACTGTCCGGCAAACCCAAAAGGGCGTTCCGCACGCAGCCGCCAACGAAATAAACCTGATGCCCCGCGCCCTTAACCGCAGCGCAAAGCGCCTGCGCCGCGGGATCAACCAACCAGCTTGTCGCTGGCGGTATTTTTATGTCATGCGTTCTGCCCATGCCCGCAACATACGCGCGGTTGCGCCCCAGATGTAGTAGGGACCGTACGGGACTGTGAAATAATGCCGCCGTGTGCCCCGCCAGCGTCGGGACTCGATGATATAGTTCTCGGGTGCCAGCACATGAGACAGAGGCACCGAAAACACTTCGTCCACCTCTCCGGGCTCCGGGATCACCGTGAATGTGTCACTTACAAACGCAAAAACTGGCGTCACCGAAAAGCCGGTGACCGTCTCATGCGCTGGCAACGTCCCCAAAACCTCTACAAGGTGACGAGGCAGGCCGATTTCCTCCTCTGCCTCGCGCAAAGCGGCGGCAATAACATCGGCATCTGTGTCGTCCTGCTTGCCGCCCGGAAAAGCAATCTGGCCGGGGTGATGCTTGAGCGCTGACGATCGTTTTGTCAGCAGCAAATGCCAGTCGTCATTTCTACGAACAATCGGCGCCAAAACCCCGGCGGGCCGCAACGCGCGCCCTAAAGGCAACTCAACATCGGGGTTCAGATCAAAATCGGAAGTCTCTGCACCATTATGCGCCAGAGCGTCCCTAATCTGACCAATCAGATCAGGCATCGGGTGCTGCTTCTGCATCAAAGCCAACGGTCTTGGGGTCAAGATCGTAGTGGGCACCGCAGAACTGGCAATCCGCAGTGACACGGCCCTCATCCGTGGTCATCTTTTCGATGTCTTTTGCGGAATAAATCGACAGGCTTTGGCGCACACGGTCTTCGGAACATGAACAGCCAAAGCGGACAGCCTGCGCATCAAAGACACGCGGTTGCTCTTCGTGAAACAAGCGCAACAGCAGATCCGTCGGCGGCACGGACGGACCAACCAGCTCCAGATCCTCAACCGTATCAAGCAGGATATTCACGCGGTTCCAGTTTTCTTCCTCATCGCCATGCACCAGATCGGTGGCCTGCAGAACTTCTCCCGTTCCACCATCTTTGGCCGCGAAAGGTGACGCTTTGGGCATCATTTGCAGCATAATGCCACCGGCACGCCAATGCTCGGGCTCGGTCGGGCCGGACGAGCGGCCAAAGCTAAGTGAAAACCGCGTCGGCAATTGTTCGGATTGGGCGAAATAAGACTCTGCACAGGCGGAAATGGACCCACCTTCAAGCGGTGTGATGCCCTGATATGGGGTCATCCCCTCGCCCTGGTCGATCATGATGGCGAAATACCCTTCCCCAATCTGGTCGAACGGAGCTTCATCTGTCAGCCGTTCCGCATCATAGCTCGCATAGGCTCTGATCCGCGCGGGCGCACCTTCTGCTTCGGGGCCGTAGTAATCCGTTGCGATCATTCGCACGGCACCTTTTGACTGCACCTGCAATTGCAGCTTCCAACGCACTTTGATCGTTTGACCGATCAATGCGGCAAGCAGCGCCATCTCGGCAACCAATGCCTCGACCTGCGGCGGATAATCGTGCTGACGCAAGATCCCTTCCAACACCCCGTCCAGTCGCGCCACACGTCCGCGAATGTCGCAATGATCCAGTTGGAACGGCAGAACACTGTCGTCCCAGGCAATCTGATTTCCTGGCTGCTGTGGCGTTGTCATCTGGGGTTTCCTTACTTCGGGCCGCTTGGCATACCGCGTCTATATAGGCGCAGCAAGCCGCGTATAAAGGGGGACGGGATGATCAGACGGATGGGCAAGCCGCCAAAGCGGAACAGGACCTATAAACTTAGGCCCGGTGCCTATGCCATTCTACCGCTCGGCACGAACATTTTGCTGACCGCACAGATGGACCCGGTTTTCGACGTGCAACTGCCCGGTGGCGGCATTGATCCCGGCGAATCCCCGCTTCAAGGCTTGTTTCGCGAGGTCCGCGAGGAAATCGGGTGGAGCATCACGAAGCCCCGTAGACTGGGTGCCTTCCGTCGGTTTGTATTCATGCCCGAATATGACCTTTGGGCTGAAAAGCTGTGCCATGTTTATGTCGCCCGTCCCGCACGGCATATCATTGATCCCATTGAGCCAGATCATCAGACCCTTTTATTGAGCCCCGCTGAAGCCATAGATGCTTTGGGAAATGATGGGGACAGAATGTTTCTAAAGCACTACTTGCGCTGAGCCGGATTTCTGAATTCAAACAGAATGCCCGATATGTCATCGGGAAAATCCTCTGTCTTGGCAAAATCGGCAAGCTCCCAGATGAGACCATCCAGCAAAGCTTCGCCCGTTATCTCGTGCATGCGCATGATGATCTGTTCCAGCCCCTCTTCCCCCAGCATGACACCTTGCGGATCGGGACATTCAGTCACGCCATCGGACAACAAAAGCAACCTGTCCCCGGGTTCCAATTTTACGTCGAACTGCGTGAACGGAACCTGCTCCAACAGCCCTACGGGAAAGCCGCCGGCACCGGTTTGCTCGATCCTGCCATCTGCCCGCTGGATCACCGGATGCGGGTGCCCCGCCTGTGCAATGGTGACCATACCGCTGTCCATATCGACAAAAGCAAGAAGCAGGGTGAAGTAATGCTCTGTCTCCATTTCGTTTAGAACGAGATCATTCAACGTGGCGATGACCTCCGCGGGCGGTCTGGTGCGGTAGGTACCATCCGGTTGCAAGGTCAGTGCGATGTTCTGATCCGAAGAGGTCGCCGACAGATACCCCGCCAGCCGCGCTGTCATCAACGCAGAGCTGATGCCGTGACCGGAGACATCAATCGCAAACAGCCCAAGCTGGGCATCGTCGGTCGGGAAGAACCCGACCAGATCGCCCCCCACATGCCCCGCAGGCCGAAGCATCAAAGAAAGCTCTCCCTCTGGAAAGACGCGATGCCTCTCGCGCAATAGCGATTGCTGAAGTTTCTTCGCCTCAAGCAGGTCATTATCCAGCAGATCATGAACCCGCTGCAATTCTGCCAACGTATCACTGATCAGCCGGTTCTGCGCCGCAAGCTCGCGCTGCATTTGCAAGATGCGTTCTCCCGCCGTTATCCGCGCGCGCAGCTCGCTGGAATCCACAGGTTTGGTCAGGAAATCGTCCGCGCCTGAATCCAGCCCCCGTGCTACCTCCTTTTTTTCACTGATTGAGGTCAGCAGAATGAAATAGGCGTAGCGGTCTCCGGACAATGCTCTGAACTTTTCGCAAAATTCGATGCCTGACATGCCGGGCATCATCCAGTCGCTTACGATCAGATCGGGAAAGGTTTCCGCACACCGTGCAAGCGCGTCCTCTCCGCTTGCCGCCTCTGTCACGGTAAAACCCCATCGCGCCAGTGTTCTGGAGAGGATATGCCGCTGCATCCGGCTGTCATCGACAATCAGAATATGGTGCGGTTGCGCCGTTGGAGGGTTCGGTTCCGGCAGGGCGGTCTTGAGATGCCTTTGGGCCATACTTTTCCTAAAGCGGCTGAAAACGCATCAATCACACAGCAGACTTAAGACAAGGTGAAAGATCGAAATCCGCATAAAGCCCCACCTTTTGATGAAGCTTTGTTAAGGCTACAACGCGCATATTGCGCCGTCAGGAGGACGGTACGCATGATAAATTGGCAAAGGTTGCGTGAACTTCAGGATGAAATTGGCGCAGAGGATTTTGACGAGGTTGTCGACCTGTTCCTCGAAGAAGTTGCCGAGACGATCCAGCGTGTATCATCTGCGCAGGATGTCAAAACGTTGGGCGAAGATCTGCATTTCCTGAAAGGAAGTGCGCTGACGCTTGGCTTTGAGCAGTTTGCGGCGATGTGCAAAGAAGGCGAAGATGCTGCGCAAAAGAACGCAGCTGCCGTGATCATAGAGCCAATACTGGCTTGCTACGCGCTATCCAAAGATGCCTTTCTGTCAGAATACAAGCAACAGCTCGCAGCCTAGACAAGCTTGTAGAAGTTCGCGACATCGACGGCACCGAAGGTATCCAACGCTTTGCCCCGTAACATCTGCATTCCCGTGATCCAACGGTCGTGATCTTTGGCCCTATGGATCGCATACCCCTGTACCTGCGGGTGAGACAGGATCAGAAACTGATTTGCTTCCACGCCGAGAAGAATCGCCTCCGCTACATCATCGGCAGTCAGCAATCCTTCGCGTGCATCCTCATCCGAAAGACCCAAAAGGGGCGTCGCAACATACTGCGGACAGACCACCGATACACCGATACCATCCCCGCCATGCGAAATTGCCAGGGATTCAGCAAAGCTGACGGCGGCGTGTTTCGTCGCGGAATAGGCCGCATCGCCAATTTGGCTAAGCAGCCCGGCCGCGGAGGCAACATTCACGAGATGGCCGGAACCACGCTCCATCATCATCGGCAGCAAGGCGCGTGCGGCATAGACGTGGCTCATGACATGAACCTGCCAATTCAACGTCCAATCCGCATTGGATTGCGAGGCCGCATGGCTGGGATCACCCCTACCCAGCCCCGCGTTAGAGACGTATATGTCCACATCACCCAAGGCTTCGGATGCCTGCGCGATAAGTGCCTGAACCTGTGCTTCATCGCGCACGTCACATGCGACAGCGATGCCACCAATCTCGTCCGCAACAGCTTTTGCCTTGGCGGCATCAAGATCGGAAACGCAGACTTTCGCGCCCGCTTTCGCCGCACGACGGGCGAGTGCTGCGCCAATGCCGCTGCCCGCCCCGGTGATCACAACCGAGCTTCCCTCAAATTTCATCGCTGTCTCCCTAGATCACAAATTGTGCCAATGTTTCGTCATTGGTGATGTCAGTATAGGTAAAGCCGGCTGCATCAATGCGTTCAAACATAGCAGGAAAATTCCCCGCCTGATCCGTTTCGATCCCGATCAGGACAGAGCCAAAGTTGCGCGCGGATTTCTTCATGTACTCAAAGCGCGTGATGTTGTCGTGCGGTCCAAGTGTATCGAGAAAGTCGCGCAAGGCACCCGGCCTTTGGGGCAGACGCAGGATGAAGTACTTCTTCAACTCGGCATAGCGCTGCGCCCGTTCTTTGACCTCTGGCAAACGCTCGAAATCGAAATTTCCGCCCGACGCGATACAGACCACCGTCTTTCCTTTGATACGCTCTGCCACTTCGCCCAGCGCTTCGATCGCCAGTGCACCGGCAGGCTCCAGCACGATCCCCTCGACATTCAGCATCTCGACAATCGTCGCGCAAATGCGGTCTTCCTCTAGGGCAATCACGTCATCCGCATTGATTGTCTTTAACCGCTCAAACGTACGGGCACCGATTTTGGCAACCGAGGCACCATCTACAAAAGTATTTACTGGCGACACATCGACAGGCGCACCTTCGGCTATTGCTGCGGCGAGGCTTTTGGCACCCGCAGGCTCAACGAAAGTATAGCCGCATTCATTTCCGAAATAGCTGTATGTGCCCGCGGACAGCCCGCCACCGCCGACCGGCAGGATGATGTGATCCGGCACCCGTCCCAACTCCTGTTCGATCTCCACCGCGACAGAGGCCTGTCCCTCGATTACGTCTTCATCATCAAAAGGCGACAGAAAATGCGCGCCCTCCTCCGCACTGAACTTTTGCGCCGCAGCGAGGGACGCATCAAAGTAGTCTCCAACAAGGCGAATTTCGACAGACTCCCCGCCAAACATCCGGGTCTTCAGGATTTTCTGTTCTGGCGTTGTAACCGGCATAAAGATGACGCCTGTGACCCCGAAGTGCTTACACATAAAGGCGACACCCTGCGCATGGTTGCCCGCTGATGCGCAGACAAAGAGCGACTGATCCGGGATCACCTTGCGCATGGCGTTAAACGCCCCGCGTAGTTTGTAGGATCGTACCGGGCTCAGGTCTTCGCGCTTAAGATAGACATCGGCTTCGAACCGCTCGGACAGCAATTCGTTGCGCAACAGCGGGGTGGCGGGAAAAACCGGGCGCATCTTGGCCGCTGCCAATGTCGCCATCGCTTGGAAATTCTCTCTCATACCGCCCATCCTTTGACTGTTCCTCATCGTTAGGGGCGTCAAAGGCATTGGTCAACGCGGCCCAGCGCCTTGCCCGTCCCTGCAAAACCCGATACCTCGCCTCTGATATCCCAAAGGAGACGTCCGATGTCCGCGCCCAAGAAAGTCGTGCTTGCCTATTCCGGTGGCCTTGATACCTCAATCATCCTCAAGTGGCTGCAAACCGAATACGGCTGCGAAGTTGTGACCTTTACCGCTGATCTGGGTCAGGGCGAAGAGCTTGAGCCCGCCCGCGCCAAGGCCGAAATGATGGGCGCGTCAGAGATTTACATCGAAGACGTTCGCGAGGAATTTGTGCGCGATTTCGTTTTCCCTATGTTCCGCGCCAATGCCGTGTACGAAGGGCTGTACCTGCTGGGCACATCCATCGCGCGCCCGCTGATCTCAAAACGATTGGTTGAGATTGCCGAAGAAACCGGTGCCGATGCCGTGGCACACGGGGCGACAGGCAAGGGCAACGATCAGGTGCGATTTGAACTGGCCGCCTATGCGCTGAACCCCGATATCAAAGTGATCGCGCCGTGGCGTGAATGGGATTTATCCAGCCGGACAAAGCTTTTGGAATTCGCTGAAAAGAACCAGATCCCCGTCGCCAAAGACAAGCGCGGCGAGGCGCCTTTCAGTGTGGATGCGAACCTCCTGCATACCTCGTCCGAAGGTAAAGTGTTGGAAGATCCCGCCATCGACGCGCCTGATTATGTGTATCAGCGTACTGTCGCCCCAGAAGATGCACCGGATACACCCGAATACGTGGAGATCGGTTTCGAGCGGGGTGATGCCGTGTCGATCAATGGCGAGGCGATGTCTCCCGCAACGATCCTTACACGCTTGAA
This sequence comes from Sulfitobacter noctilucae, assembly GCF_000622365.1. Classification (GTDB taxonomy): domain Bacteria; phylum Pseudomonadota; class Alphaproteobacteria; order Rhodobacterales; family Rhodobacteraceae; genus Sulfitobacter; species Sulfitobacter noctilucae. The sequence goes on from NZ_JASC01000013.1 coordinate 476,874, forward strand.
CGAATTGGGCGGTAAACATGGCTGCGGCCGACTTGATCTGGTCGAGGGTCGGTTTGTCGGGATGAAATCGCGCGGCATTTACGAAACACCGGGCGGTACGCTGCTTCTTGAAGCGCACCGTGGGATTGAATCAATCACCCTGGACCGCGGTGCCATGCATCTGAAAGACGAATTGATGCCGCGCTATGCCGAGCTGATTTACAACGGGTTCTGGTTCAGCCCTGAACGCACGATGCTGCAAGCGGCCATCGACGCAAGCCAGACTCATGTCACAGGCACCGTACGCTTGAAGCTATACAAAGGGCATGTCCGCACCGTGGGCCGTTGGTCGGATCATTCGCTCTACTCCGAAGCGCATGTGACCTTTGAGGATGACGCAGGCGCTTACGATCAGAAAGACGCGGCTGGGTTTATCCAGCTGAACGCACTGCGGCTGAAATTGTTGGCGGCCCGCGACAAGCGCCTCAAATAAAAAAAAGCCCGAACCTTTCGGTCCGGGCTTCGCACTCGTTACGCGTCACAGACAGGCACAGCGGAACTTATTCCGCTGTGACAACCGTCATGACAAGTTTGCCATCCGGCTTGATCGGGCCATCTTCTTTGGCGCCCAGTGTGTATTCAAACACGCCGGTCTTCATCCCGCCTTGTTCGGCGTGGACCATCAGCATCAGCATTTCGCCGGAATTCACTTCTTCCTGAAGGATCGCGGCAACATCGGTGTTCTCGCCCGCACGCAAGGGCGCATAGCCCACCACGGGGCCAGGCTTCATCTCGGCGTCCGTCCGGTGGACAACCAGCCAACCGTTTTCGCCGGCCATAACTTTCTCGGCACTTACGACGCCGTTTGACACATCCTGATTCGACGCCTCGACCATTGGCATCGCGTGACCTGCTGCCATCGCCATGCCGCCAGCAAGGGTCAGTGCAAGGGTCGTTGTTGTAAGCAATTTCATTTTCAGTTCCTCCTTGGATGACGAAGCCACGTCAGAGAGAACAGAAAAGTTTCAAAGAAAGATTTAGACGAGTCGATCCAGACGCATTTTCTCGTAGAACGGCATCGCTTTTTCCAGAACACCCGACAATTCCGGCCCGATGTCGGGCAGCGGCCCTTCGGCCCCGGCAAATCCTGTGCTGGCATGAACCGATGGATACCAGTGCGCCGCCCATACACCATCTTCGGGTCGCGGACCCGCTGGCCAGTGCAACATCGCGGGATCGAACGGAAGCTCAATCGCGTCGCAAAGTTTGCGCAGCATGTTTGGTGGGTCGGCACGAACATCAGTGCTATCAACTACCACGCCGCCAAATTTCCCATAGATTTCTGCTTGCTGGACAAATCCGATATCCTCTAGCGTCGGCGCCTCGCGCTTTGCCGCATAGCTTGCGATGACCCGTGCAGGATGTCGTATCAAATGAACATGCACACAATCTTCGGCCCAATCCATCGGGAAGCCGTCAAGCATGTGATGCGGCATGTGCTTCATATAGATATGCGGCGCGTCATCGGCCATACAGGCGATACCGACCTTGTTAGGGTCTGTTTCATGCGCTGCGATAATTTCTTGGGCCATCGGATGATCAAATCCGGTTTGCGCGAGATAGGGCGCATAAAAAGGTTCGTCCATGATGGCAAAGTCCGGCCGCGCGCCGAAACTATACATCATCGCCGTACTCAGATTACGTGGCCCGGACCACATCGCTATGCGCATGAGGTTCTCCTGATTTCTGCGCTGACGCTAGAAATGTTACGAAGCCGCGCCAAGTGGTAAAGTCACTTCACCACCGCGTGAGGCGCGAAAGAGTGGCTTGCAGAACAATAAACGCAGGCGCAGCGTAGTCGCAAACAGGAGACTGATATGAAACATCTTTCAACGATCAAGACCGTCGCCTTGGCCGGGTGTATCGCCATCGGCCTTTGCGCACAAAGCACTACTGCCAAAGCAGCCGGAACAGAGACCCTTACTGTAGCAGGGGGCTGCTTCTGGTGTGTCGAATCTGACTTCGAATCCGTAAAGGGCGTCAAAGAAGCCGTGTCCGGATTTGCTGGCGGGCGGACGGCTAATCCCACTTACAAGCAGGTTACGGGGGGTGGCACCGGACACTATGAAGCGGTCCAGATTGAGTTTGATCCAGATGTCGTAAGCCGGGATACGCTGCTTGATCTCTTTTTCCGATCGATCGACCCGACAGATGCCGGCGGCCAGTTCTGCGATCGCGGCGAAAGCTATCGCAGCGCAATCTTTCCTGCGGATGGGGCGCAAAAAGCTGCAGCAGAGCGTGCAAAATCCGAAGCCGAAGCGGCGTTGGGCCAAAAGATCGTCACGCCGATTCTTGGCAGTGCGAAATTTTATCCCGCCGACGCCTATCACCAGGACTACTACAAAAGCAGTGAACGTCTGGTTCTGACATCTGTTGGTGTCGGCGTCAAAAAATCCACCGCATACAAACGTTATCGCAAGGGATGTGGCCGCGATGCCCGGGTGAAACAGCTTTGGGGCTCTGCTGCACCTTTTGTGAACTAGGTGAAATCGTGGTCCTGGATGTCTTTGAGATCCGGGATCACATCTGCCGTCCCTTCGCGTGTCACCATGAGTGCCGCTGCCCGCAAAGCCAGATCAATTGCATCCGGCATGGAAAGGTGACGGTCCAAACCGGCAATCAGGTAACCGGTAAAAGTATCCCCTGCCCCGGTCGTATCTATTGCAGTGACATCATAAGCGGAAAAACTTTGCGGTGTTGACCCTTTGTTAGAGACCCATTTGCAGCCGTCTTGCCCTAGTGTCACAACTATATTCGGGATCCCCAATTCGGCTAGGTCGCGCTTTAAAGCAGTTTCTAATTGTTCGGCCTCAACGCCATTCAGCACCAACAAATCAATTTGATCCGCCAATGTCCTGATCGCCTCGGGTGAAAACGGCGCTGCGGCATAGGCAATCCGCAGACCCAGGGTGCGGGCCGTCCGAGCAGCACAGCCCTGTCCGTTTGTTTCATTCTGCATCAGCAGAAAATCACCCGGCCCTGCTTCGGCCAAGGCCGCCCCGGTCATCTGATCTGTAATACCGTGGTTGGCACCGGGATATAGAACGATGCTGTTCTCCCCAGCGGCATCAATCGCGATGTTGGCATGCCCCGTTGGCGTATCAACCACAGATATATGACGTGTATCCACGCCATATTCCATCAGCCGTTCAATCGCCCATGCGCCGTCCTTGCCGACTGCACCGATGTGAACGGCCCGCGCCCCCGCACGCGCCGCAGCAACGGACATATTGGCACCCTTTCCGCCCAAGCCTTGATGGAAACGATCGGCGGCAATGGTTTCACCGGCACCCGGCAGACGGCTTAGGTAATAGAAGTTGTCCGCGTTGATAGAGCCGAGGTTCCAGATCATTCGCCGACCTTACACGCCGCCAGGATCGCCATATTCAAGATGTCGTTCGAAGTTGAGGTGGTCGAGCAGATCTGAATGCTCTTGTCCAATCCGGTAAGGATCGGGCCGATCACCGTTGCGCCAGCCATTTCCTGCATCAGCTTCACTGAAATACTGGCCGAATGCCGCGCCGGAACCACCAAAATGTTCGCAGGACCAGTCAGGCGTGAAAACGGATATTGGGCTTGCGCAGCCGGGTTCAGCGCAACATCAACGGTCATCTCGCCTTCGTATTCGAAATTCACACCGCGTTCATCCAGCACCATAGGCGCGCGATGCATTTTCTCTGCGCGCTCTGACACCGGATAGCCGAAGGTTGAGAAGCTGACGAAAGCCACACGTGGCTCTAACCCGAGATTTCGAGCCACTACAGCACCACTTTCAGCGATGTTGGCCAGGTCATTCTCATCTGGCCATTCATGCACCAACGTATCCGCGATAAACACGATCCGACCTTTGTGCAGCAGCGCGGTAAAGCCCGCCGCACCATGTTCGGCATTCGCCTCGAACACATGGTTCAGACGCTCCAACACATGTGCCGATTTTCGCGTCGCCCCGGTGACCAGCCCGTCACCATGACCGTGTTCCAGCATCAGCGCCGCAAAAACATGCCGGTCCCGCGCGGCAAGCCGGTGGATGTCTTTGTTGTCGAACCCGCGCCGCTGCAAACGATTATACAAAAACCCTTTGTAGGTATCGAGGTGATCCGTCTTGGCGGCATTGACCACCTCCAATTCGCGCACCGCATCGGCCATCCCGGCTTCTTCGAGCTTCGTCTTCACATCTTCTGGTCGACCAACAACCAGTGCCTTGCCCAGACCGGAGCGCTGATAGGTGACCGCAGCACGCAACACGCGCGGATCATCCCCTTCGGCAAAGATCATCCGCGCCTGATTGGCCCGCGCACGGGCATTGATGCCGCGCAGAATGTTCGCGGTCGGATCCATCCGCGACTTCAATGTCAGTTCATAGGCGTCCATGTCGATGATCGGGCGTCGCGCCGCGCCCGTTTCCATACCAGCTTTTGCCACCGCAGGCGGAATCCGGTGGATCAAACGCGGATCGAAAGGCGTTGGAATGATATAGTCGCGCCCGAAGCTTAGCGTCTTGCCATAGGCAACGGCCACCTCATCCGGCACATCCTCGCGGGCAAGATTGGCCAAGGCGTGGGCGCAGGCGATCTTCATCTCGTCATTGATCGCGCGTGCGTTGATATCCAACGCGCCCCGGAACAGGTAGGGAAAGCCCAATACGTTGTTCACCTGGTTTGGGTAATCACTGCGCCCGGTTGCGACAATCGCGTCCATCCGAACCTCATGCGCCTCTTCCGGCGTAATCTCAGGATCAGGGTTGGCCATGGCGAAAATGACAGGATTGTCCGCCATGCTCGCCACCATCGCCGGCGTCACCGCCCCTTTGACAGAGACGCCTAGAAAGACATCCGCGCCTGACATCGCTTCTTCCAGACTGCGCAATTCGGTGTTCGCTGCATGGGCAGACTTCCACTGGTTCATACCTTCGGTACGCCCTTGGTAGATCACACCTTTGGTATCGCACATGATACAATTGTTGTGGCTTGCCCCCATCGCCTTGAGCAATTCAAGGCAGGCGATCCCGGCCGCACCCGCACCGTTCAGAACGATCCGCACGTCTTCGATCTTTTTGCCGGAAATATGCAGCGCGTTGATCAGTCCGGCGGCGCAAATCACCGCAGTGCCATGCTGGTCATCATGGAAGACAGGGATATCCATCTCTTCCTTCAGCCGCTGTTCAATGATGAAACACTCGGGTGCCTTGATGTCTTCAAGGTTGATGCCCCCGAATGTCGGGCCCATCAAACGCACCGCATTGATAAAGGCTTCGGTATCTTCGGTATCCAGCTCAATATCGATAGAGTTTACATCAGCGAACCGCTTGAACAGAACCGACTTGCCTTCCATCACCGGTTTGGACGCAAGCGCCCCGAGATTGCCGAGACCCAGAACGGCCGTCCCGTTTGAGATCACCGCCACCAGGTTACCCTTGTTGGTGTAATCATAAGCAAGCTCCGGATTTTCCGCGATCCGTTCGCAGGGCACCGCAACACCGGGAGAATAGGCCAAGGACAGATCGCGCTGCGTGGTCATCGGCACGGTCGCTGAAATCTCGAACTTGCCGGGTGTCGGCTCAAGATGAAAGGCGAGGGCTTCTTCGTCGGTAATTCTGTTATTGGTCACGGGCCGGGTGTTCCTTATATTTTGCCGCAACCTATCTATCTTCGCCAAGGCACACAATAATGCGCGCGCGTCACGCGACGTATCGGACCCATTCGTGATTGTTTAAAAAGTTGTCATGGCGCTGGGGAAAGTCAATTTTCAGACGCGCCAGCGCCCATCTGATGACCTGGGGACGGTCACACCGTTTGGCGCACCAAATCATTCGAACCAATGTCTGCCATCGCCCCGGGTCAGCTTTATGCGCCATATCAAGCGCGACCAACTCCGATTTCGGTTCGTCCAGCTCCTTGTGGCAATCCGCTTTAATCAGGCACAGCCGTCCACTTGTTGGTAACATAGCGCTGTGTTTTTCCAATAGCCCAACAGCATGTTCGGCCCCACCAACCTGCAGGACTTCGCTGGCAAGTTGCGCCAAAGCGCGCGGTCTTTTCAAATCCGGGTATTGACCAAAAAGCGTAACGATAAGACCCACAATCTGTGCTATTGCAGCTTTGGACAAGGAAGCCGGAACGATACCATCGGCTTCGAAATCAGGCTCTGACAAAGGGTCTTCTGCCTTAAAGTCACCGAAAAAGTTTATGTACTTGCACCCCGACGCAAGAGCCAGAGGCCAAAAATCGCCCCATCTGATCTGCGCTGTCTGAAGCGTTCCTATCTCGATCGCATAGGTTTGCGGCCCAGCGAACAGCATATTGGTAAAGCCCGCTCCGTGATACGAAACCATCATCTCGGCGCGCGCCATAAGGGCGATCTGTTCAAGCGGAGAGAGATTTTCAAACACGACGTATTCAAACCCGAACAGCGCAAGGTGGTCGAACAACAGTTCTTCGCCCTCAAGGTGTCTTTCTCGGCTGAACCTTGTGTCCCGCCCCACGAAAAACCGTTTAGGAAGATGGTCGAAATTGCCGCCCTCGATCGCCCGATGCGCACGCTGACGCAGTGCAATTAGGCTGCTGTTCACTGTGTTCATGTTAAGAGACACCCGTAGTTCAAGCGACGTAGCCCCTCCATTCTCGGCAATCGGCTCCGGCAGAAGATCGTTCATGCCTGCAAGATCGTCGATAGGAGCCTGATAATGGCCGCCGATCAGGTCGTATGCTGTCAGAACCCGCGAATAGTCTTTCGGTGCCCGTTCGAAAAAGACGCGGCCTTCGTACTCGGGAAACAAGGCGTCGACAAAGGCTTTGGCAAATGGCTGTTGCTTGTCTTCCTGATTGGGAAAATGGAAAAAGATATTCCCTTGGAAACCCAAGCCGTCCAGCATGGTCAGCTGGCACAAGGATTCAGTGATAAAATGAAAGTAGTTGAACGTATTGCGGCACTCGACGACAAAGGGAATATCAGGCTCTAGCAGGCCGGAATATATCGGTACCTCTTTGCCTGCATTGTTTTCGCGACAGGTCTCGAAATAGTCTTCAAGCCGTGCATCCGCATCGACACCGGCGTCGTTATTGTCCCGTCGATACCGGTTCACAGCGCGCGTCCCCGACGCACCGCTCAGCAAAACCCTGTCCCGGGCCATCACGAATGACTTGCGAAAACTGGCCTTCTCCAGAATGACCGGAACGGAATTGTACTCCACCGGTTGCCGAAATCTCTTTGCCCGGCGTGCAGTCTGCAGGACCTGTTTGATCTTGTCGTTGACCTCGGGATGGGCGCTGGCGGCAAAGCCTTCGATCCGCGCATTCGGCAAAGGACGCCAGATAAACTCAGGCTCACCCAGCATCCGAAACCCCGGATCCCGCCAGGGATTCAGAAACAGAACATCGGGGGGTAACGTGAGGTCGATTTTATTGCGCACGGGCTGTTGGCCTGTCATTTGCTCGGTTTTCTCTAGTTTTACCATGAAAGCGCTACCCGTCTACCGAGAAGCTTGGCCGGACGCCTCTTTCACTGCGGGGCGGGGTTTTGTACAGAAAGGGCGGCACAGGGAGAGAACCGGGTGAGCGACGCAAAGACCACGCCGATGATGGCGCAATACCTTGAGATCAAGGCCGACCATCCCGATGCATTGCTGTTCTATCGGATGGGCGATTTTTACGAGATGTTCTTTGACGATGCTTTCGCTGCCGCGGACGCATTGGATATTGCGCTGACCAAACGCGGCAAACATGACGGCGCGGACATTCCGATGTGCGGCGTCCCGGTACATGCTGCCGAAGGCTACTTCCTGACACTCATCCGCAAAGGGTTTCGGGTGGCGGTCTGCGAACAGATGGAAAGCCCGGCCGAAGCCAAAAAACGCGGATCGAAATCCGTGGTCAAGCGTGAGGTCGTCCGTCTGGTGACCCCCGGCACACTGACCGAAGACACATTACTCGAGGCGCGGCGGCACAATTATCTGGCGTGCTACTCTGAGGTGAGAGAAGCAGGCGCCCTCGCCTGGGTCGACATCTCGACCGGTGCGTTTCACGTTATGCCACTCACTTTGCTGAACTTGGGGCCGGAACTCGCCCGTCTCAGGCCTTCAGAACTGATTGTATCAGAGGCGGGGCGCGAGAAAGTCGCCGATTTAGTCTCTGAATTCGACCTCTCGGTAACAGATCTGGCACGTTCTGCTTTTGACAGCACTAGCGCCGAAAACCGCATATGCACGCTGTTTGGAATAGCGACGCTCGATGCTTTCGGACAGTTCGAACGCGCAGAGATTTCCGCGATGGGGGCGTTGATCGACTATCTCGACATCACGCAAAAGGGAAAGCTGCCCCTGCTGCGTCCTCCACAGAAAGAAAATGCAGCGCGCTCCGTCCAGATCGATACTGCGACACGGCGGAATCTGGAACTGACCCATGCGCTGAATGGCGGCAAAGCCGGATCACTTCTGGCTTTGATGGACCGCACAAGCACAGCGGCCGGAGCGCGGTTGCTTGAACAGCGGATCTCAAGCCCTTCGCGCACTTTGGAAACGATTACCGCACGGCTTGATGCGATCAGTTTCGGGTGTGAGCACAGTCGGATCCGCCAGGAACAGCGCGAAACCCTACGCAAAGTTCCTGATCTGGATCGCGCGTTATCACGTCTGGCTCTTGATCGCGGGGGCCCCCGCGATCTTGCCGCCGTGCGCAACGGCTTGACCCAAGCCTCTCACCTCCATCGAACTTTGTCGCAGATCGACCTGCCCGACCTTCTGGCCTCGGCCGCAACCGGTCTAGCGAACCATGATGCTTTGAACGACCTTTTGGACGAAGCACTGATTGCCGAGCCACCCCTGCTGATGCGCGACGGCGGATTTATCGCAAGTGGCTTTAACGAAGAACTGGACGAGGCGCGGAAGTTGCGGGACGAAGGCCGCAGCGTCGTTGCGGCCATGCAGGTGAAATTTGTCTCTGACACAGGGATTTCATCGCTCAAGATCAAACACAACAACGTCCTTGGCTATTTCATCGAGACCACTGCGACGCACGCTGAACGCATGCTGTCCCCACCCCTCTCCGAGGTGTTCATCCACCGCCAGACAACCGCCAATCAAGTCCGCTTTACCACGGTAGAGCTAAGCGAGCTGGAAACCAAAATTCTCAATGCCGGGAATCGCGCACTTGAGATAGAAAAGCGGCTCTATGAAACGCTAAGATCTGCAATCCTCGACCAAAGCGCCGCGATCTCTCAAACATCAACAGGCATTGCAGAGATTGACCTAGCGCTGTCGCTGGCTGACCTTGCGATCGATGAAAACTGGGTCCGCCCCAAGGTCGATGACAGCCGCGCCTTTGACATTCAGGGCGGTCGCCATCCCGTCGTGGAACGTGCACTGGCCCAACAAGGCGGGTCGCCCTTTGTTGCAAACGACTGCAACTTGAGCGCTGACGCAGATACCGCAAATATCTGGTTGCTGACCGGCCCGAACATGGCGGGTAAATCGACATTTCTACGGCAGAACGCGCTGATAGGATTGATGGCGCAAATGGGCAGCTTTGTGCCCGCTACCTCCGCGCATATCGGGATCATCAGCCAGCTGTTCAGCCGGGTCGGCGCTTCGGACGATCTTGCCAAAGGTCGGTCGACCTTCATGGTCGAAATGGTCGAAACCGCGGCGATCCTGAATCAAGCAGATGATCGAGCCTTGGTAATCCTGGATGAGATCGGCCGAGGCACCGCCACGTACGACGGTCTGTCAATCGCTTGGGCAACGCTGGAACACCTGCACGATGTGAACAAATCCCGCGCGCTCTTTGCCACTCATTACCACGAAATGACGGCCCTTTCCGCCAAGCTTGACGGCGTGGAAAACGCGACTGTCACAGTGAAGGAATGGGAAGGCGATGTGATCTTCCTGCATGAGGTCCGCAAAGGGGCCGCCGACAGATCATATGGTGTTCAGGTCGCCCAACTTGCCGGCTTGCCGGACAGTGTCATCGCCCGCGCACGCGTTGTGCTGGATGCTTTGGAAAAAGGTGAGCGGGAAGGCGGGGCGAAGCAGAAAACACTGATCGACGACCTCCCACTTTTTTCAGCGATGCAGCCGCCGCCACCCCAGCCCGCAAAAGGGTCGAAAGTCGAAGCGCAGCTCGCAAAGATCCTCCCGGACGAACTCACGCCGCGTGAAGCACTTGATCTGCTCTATAAATTGAAAGAGGCGGCCAAAACCTGACCGCCTCTCTTTTTGGCCTTATATACCGTAGTGCTGAACCAGCAGCTTAGCCCGCCGGTTGCGACGAGACGCCAACCTGTGCAGGGCGCAAAAGACGGTCGTGCAGCATGAAGCCTTCGGCAGCGACCTGGATGATATCCCCGGCCTTTGTTCCCGGGACAGGTGCTTCGAACATCGCCTGATGATGCTGCGGATCAAACTTGTCGCCTACTTCGGGTGCGATCACATCAATACCGTGCTTTTTAAATACGCTCAGCAATTCGCGCATTGTCAGCTCGACGCCTTCGAGCAACGGGCCGGAAACCGCACGCTGGTCTTCAGTCGCCGCTTCAAGCGCACGCTTCATATTGTCGTAGACCGGAAGCATATCGCGGGCCAGTTTGGACCCGCCATAGTTCTCTGCCTCGCGGCGGTCCTTGTCGGACCGTTTGCGTGCATTCTCTGCATCCGCAAGCGCGCGCATAAAGCGGTCTTTCAGCTGATCACGCTCTGCGCGCAGCTGATCAATTTCAAGATCCTCATCGTCGATCTCGGCTTCTTCGGCTGCGAATTCCTCCGCCATTGCCGTTTCGATATCGTCGAGAAAATCGTTCTCTTTCGGGTCTGCCATCTTTCACCTCTAGCTGCGGTCTGACACCAGTTTGCCGACCAGCTGTGCTGTGTAGTTCACAATCGGTACGATCCGCCCATAGTTCAGACGTGTAGGGCCAATCACCCCGACCGCACCAATCACCTTACGATCAGCGTTCATATAAGGGGAAACCACCAGAGAGGAACCCGAAAGTGAGAAAAGTTTGTTCTCAGAGCCGATAAAAATGCGCACACCATCGCCATCTTCGGCCAATTCAAGGAATTCGGCAATATCGCGTTTGCGTTCCAGATCATCAAACAGGCTTTTGATCCGCGCGATATCGGCTTCATCGCCTTCATTTGCCAAAAGGTTCGACCGACCGCGCACGATCAGTCTCTCGGTTGATTCGTCGTCGCCGGTCCAAAGGGCAAGACCGCTTTCCACCAGTTGACGGGCCAGTGTGTCGATTTCCTGACGGCGCTGCGCGATTTCCTGAGTGACGGCGCGCTGCACTTCGCTGATCGTCTTGCCCTCGACGATTGCGTTCAAGAAATTTGCCGCTTCGCGCATCGAACTTGGCGTTTGACCAAGCGGCGGCGTGAATAACCGGTTCTCAACATGCCCGTCCGAGAAGACCAGAACGACCAAAGCACGTTCCGCTGAAAGGGAGACAAATTCGATGTGCTTGATCGGCGCTTCGTGTTTGGGCGACAGCACCAGTGATGCACCCTGCGTGACACCAGACAGCGCCGATCCCACCCGATCAAGCAAACCGCCGACATCCGTGGCATTGCTGCCTGCGGTCGCGTCGATCTTTTCCCGGTCCATTTCGGTCGGATCGCCCAGTTCGATCATGCCATCCACGAACATGCGCAGACCCAGTTGGGTCGGTATCCGCCCCGCGCTGACATGCGGCGAGCCAAGCACACCCATGTACTCCAGATCCTGCATCACATTGCGGATCGTGGCGGCACTTACCTTTTCGCTAAATTCACGGGTCAGCGTCCGCGAGCCAACCGGATCACCACTTGCCAGATACCCTTCGACAACGCGCCGAAACACCTCGCGCGAACGATCGTTCATCTCGCGCAGCAGGGTTGATGTTTCGGGTGTCGGTTTTTCCATGTTAGTCCTAATAAAGGTGCGCGGGCACCAAACGTCAATCAGGGTTGCAACATGTCGTCCCGCAGCGGTATGCCCGCCCTGTATCAAAAAGGAAATCAAATGCGTCCCTCTGGCCGGAAACTCGATGAAATGCGTGCTGTCTCTGTTGAGGTTGGCTTCACTAAACATGCTGAAGGCTCTGCCTTGATCAAGATGGGCGATACCCATGTGCTGTGCACCGCGACAATCGAAGACCGCGTGCCGCCCTTTATCAAAGGTTCCGGTTTGGGCTGGGTCACCGCAGAATACGGAATGCTGCCCCGCGCCACGAACACACGGATGCGGCGCGAAGCAGCAGCGGGCAAGCAAGGCGGACGGACCGTTGAAATACAGCGTCTGATCGGACGGTCCTTGCGGGCCGGCGTTGACCGCGTCGCCTTGGGCGAACGCCAGATCACCGTCGACTGCGATGTTCTGCAAGCAGACGGCGGCACGCGCTGCGCCTCGATCACCGGTGGCTGGATCGCATTACGTCTTGCCGTGAACAAGCTGATGAAAGCGGGCGATGTTGTATCTGATCCATTGGTCGATCCGGTTGCCGCCATCAGCTGTGGCATCTACGCCGGCCAGCCCGTTCTTGATCTGGACTACCCCGAAGATTCCGAAGCAGGAGTCGATGGCAACTTCATCATGACCGGCTCGAAGAAACTGATCGAAGTGCAAATGAGCGCCGAAGGGTCAACATACTCCCGCGACCAGATGAACCAACTGATGGATCTTGCTGAAAAAGGCGTCACCGAGCTGGTCGAGATTCAGAAAGCTGCGACCGCGTGACCCGCAAATTCACCGATAAACGCATTCTTTTCGCCACCCACAATGCGGGCAAGCTTGAAGAACTGCAGGAGCTTTTTGCACCCTTCGATGTAGTGGTTGTGGGTGCTGCAGAAATGAACCTGCCTGAGCCGGATGAAACCGAAACCACCTTTGTCGGCAATGCGCGGATCAAGGCACATGCCGCAGCCAAGGCCACCGGCATGCCCGCCTTGTCTGACGATTCCGGTATCGAGGTTGAAGCATTGGATGGTGCTCCGGGCGTTTATACGGCGGATTGGGCCGAGACCCCCAAGGGCCGTGACTTTCTCATGGCGATGACAAAGACCCACAATCTGCTCGAAGAGCTGGACGCACCCCACCCCCGCCGTGCCCGGTTTTGTGCAACGATGGTTCTTGCTTGGCCAGATGGGCACGACGAAGTGTTTGAAGGCAAGGTGACCGGCTCATTGGTTTGGCCTTTACGCGGTGAGTTGGGTCATGGCTACGATCCGATGTTCCAGCCTGACGGATTTAGCCAGACCTTTGCGGAAATGACCCATGCCGAAAAGAACAGCATCAGTCATCGCGCAGATGTCTTCGCCAAACTCTTGAAGGGCTGTTTTGACTGAGGATTGGCAACAGGGGGGGTTTGGGCTCTACATTCACTGGCCCTTCTGCGAGGCGAAATGCCCCTATTGCGACTTTAACAGCCATGTCAGTCGCAGCATCGACCAATCGGCCTGGCGTGACGCATACCTGAAAGAGCTCGCCCGCGCGGCATCAATGACCAAAGGGCGCGTTCTGAACGCGGTGTTCTTTGGTGGCGGAACACCCAGCTTGATGGACCCCGACACTGTCGCGGCGATCATCGACGCCATTCGCAAGCATTGGCCTACAGCAAATGATCTTGAAATCACGCTCGAAGCGAATCCCAGCTCGGTCGAAGCAGGTCGCTTTGCTGCATTCCGTCAAGCAGGCGTCAGCCGTGTCTCAATGGGCATTCAGGCACTGAATGATCCTGACCTGAAGCGACTGGGCCGTCTGCATACCACCGACGAGGCATTAAAGGCGTTTGAAGTTGCCCGACAGCATTTTGACCGGGTCAGCTTTGATCTGATTTATGGCAGACAGGATCAAACACTTCAAAACTGGAAATCCGAGCTGAAAGAGGCTCTAACATTGGCAATCGATCATATTTCGCTTTACCAACTGACCATCGAGGGCGGAACCGCTTTCGGCGACAGATATGCCCGGGGAAAGCTGAATGGCCTACCAAGCGAAGATCTGGGGGCGGATATGTTCGAAGCTACGCAGGAAATTTGCAGTGAATTCGGAATGCCAGCCTATGAGGTCTCAAATCACGCCCGCGATGGCGCGCAGTCACGGCATAACCTGATCTACTGGCGCTACGGCGACTATATCGGGATCGGGCCCGGTGCGCATGGACGATTGACACTGAATGGCATCAAGTTTGCCACAGAATGTTTCAGCAACCCGAACCGCTGGCTGACCGGTGCTGCAGTAGGCGAAGTTGAGAAGCCCAAATTGGCGCTATCCCGATCCGAGCAAGCAACAGAGTTTCTGCTGATGGGCCTCAGGTTAAAGGAAGGTATTTCGCTTGATCGCTATGAGACTATCAGCGGGCAGCGCATTCCGGATGAAACGCTGGCCCACCTGATTGAAATCGGTATGGTAAACCTGTCCGGATCCCAGTTAATCGTTACAGATCAGGGGGTTAATGTGTTGAACGCAGTTATCGAAGCCCTTTTGCCGGATTAACTTCCCGATAGTATCCGGCACAGGGCATCGAGGTCATCGAGCGACTTATAATGCACGGTAAGCTTGCCACTTTCCTGCCCCGGAGCGTGGTCCAAATTGACCTTCATACCAAGCGTTGCGGACAGATCGCCTTCAAGCGCCTTGGTGTCCGCATCTTTCTCTTCCCGCTGGGAACTGGTGTTGGTCTTAGCTTTTGCTGGCTCCCCAGCGGATTCCCTCTTAACCAAAGCTTCCGCAGCTCGGACGGACAAGCCACCGGCCACAATTTGACGCGCGAGCTCAACCGGATTTTCTGCTGGTATCAAAGCCCGCGCATGTCCCGCAGTCAAATCACCATTGCGGACCATATCAACCACGGGATCTGGCAGATTGAGCAACCGCATTAAATTCGCGATATGGCTACGGCTTTTACCAAGCGCCTCGGCCAGCTTTTCTTGCGTATGGCCGAATTTATCCATCAACTGGCGATACCCGACCGCTTCTTCGATCGCGTTCAGGTCGGCCCGCTGAATGTTCTCGATGATCGCAACCTCGAGCACCTCAACATCGGTAAACTGGCGAATAATGATCGGTAGTTCGTGAAGCTGCGCCATTTGCGCAGCCCGCCATCGCCTTTCACCTGCGACAATCTCAAACTGCTGTTCACCGGTAGCTCGGACGATCAAGGGCTGGATAACGCCCTTCTCTTTGATCGAAGCCGCCAATTCTGTGAGGTCGTCCTTCTCGAACCGTTTACGCGGCTGATCTGGATTTGGCCTGATCTGTTCAATCGGGACTTTCTGTTCCGCTGACGATGGCCCCTGCGCCGCAACTGTTTCTGTTTCCGCTACATCAGCCATCAATGCCGATAAACCGCGTCCAAGCCCGCGACGTTTCTCCTGTTTATCAGCCATGATCACCCCTGTACCTGATTGTTTTTCATTAGCTCATCCGCCAGAGCCCGGTACGCCACCGCACCTTTCGAAAGGCTGTCGTACGACAGCACGGGCATGGCAAAACTAGGCGCTTCGCTGACCCTCACGTTTCGTGGAATAACCGTCTTAAACACCAATTCCCCAAGGTTGCTTCGCGCATCACTCTCTACCTGTTGGGACAAGTTATTGCGTCTATCATACATGGTAAGCACAACACCTTCGATGCGCAAATCCTTGTTCCCTGTCTGCCTGACCTCCCGAATGGTCATCATCAATTGACTCAAACCCTCCAAAGCAAAGAATTCGCTTTGAAGGGGGACCAGAATGGAATGCGCGGCAATCATTGCATTGACCGTGAGCAAATTCAGGGATGGCGGGCAGTCGATCAGGATATAATCAAACGCAAACTCGTCCATCTGGACCTGCCGCAGCGCATCATGCAGCAAAAAGCTCCGCTTCTCTGTCGCCATAAGCTCAATATCCGCTGAACTTAGATCAACGGTCGCCGGCACGATACTTAGCCCTTCCACGCCCGTAGGCTGAATAACATCATTCAGGTCAAGATCTTCCAGCAGTAACTCGTATGTGGTGTAGTCGCGATCCTCAAGTTCAACGCCCAAGCCGGTCGAAGCGTTACCCTGGGGGTCGAGATCAACCAACAAAACCCGCATACCTGCTTCTGCAATCGCTGCTGCCAGATTGATGCTTGTTGTCGTCTTCCCGACACCACCTTTTTGATTAGCGACGGCGATGATTTTAGGGCCGTTCGGCCGAGACGGATCAGACACGGACAATATCCTTAATCTTCAGAACAGCAGCATCAGGGTGAGATTTACTTCTAAATGACTCGCTACTGAAAGACCACTTATCAGTAGCGACTTGCGCTTCTTTTTCCCATCGAGCCCCCTTAGGAAACAGCGCGGTTCCGCCCTCAGCGAGGTGGTGGTCAGCATATCCTAAAAGAATGGTGAGATCCGCCAGTGCACGAGCGGACAAGATTAGTGCACCTAACGGCTCAATTTCTTCAATACGCTCGGAAATCACCGTCCCAGACAGATTCAGCTCTCGCAATGCTGTGCGTAAAAATACAGACTTCCGCTGATCGCTTTCCACCATGATCAGTTCGTGGTCATGGCCTTTTTCCGGAGACAGAATTGCGATAATTATTGCAGGAAATCCCCCTCCGCTGCCAAGGTCGACCCACCTACCCTGCTGCGGAGCTAATTCGAGAAGTTGTGCGGAGTCCCATATATGTCTTGCCCAAAGATCATCCAGACTATGCTTGGATACTAGATTTATCTTTGGTGTCCATTTTTGAACCAACGATGCAAATGCCTCCAGTTTTTGCATTGTTTCACGTGAAACATTTATTTTCGGATCCATAATTACGCGAGCTTCTTGCGATCGGATTTGCGAAGGTTTGCAAGGATCAGTGTAAGCGCAGCTGGCGTTACACCGTCCACTCGTGCCGCTTGTGCAAGATTCTCAGGCCGCGCTTTGGATAGCTTGCCTTTTAATTCGTTCGAAAGACCATTCAGAGAATCATAATGAAAATCTACCGGAATCTGGAGTGCTTCATCCTTCTTGAGTTCGTCAATCTCTGACTTTTGGCGGTCGAGGTAGTTTGAATAAATTGCATCCCGCTCAATCTGCTCGCGGATCAACGGCTCAACCTGGTGCAACCTTTGATCCAGCCGCGCGACATCGTCAAAGGAAACATCAGGAAATGACAAAAGCTGAAACGCAGTTCTCCGGCTACCGTCTTGGCTTACCGTCAACCCTGCCTTCATTGCTTCCGTTGGGGTGAAATCTCTGTCCGTCAGAGCAGTCTTGGCGAAAGAGAGCTGTTCCATTTTCGCTTCAAAAACCCTCTTTCTTGCCTCCGAAACGCAGCCGAGGCTGATCGCGAGCGGCGTCAGGCGTTGGTCCGCATTGTCCGCTCTCAGCGAGAGCCGAAACTCTGCGCGAGATGTAAACATTCGGTACGGTTCAGTAACGCCCCGCGTGGTGAGGTCATCGATCATCACGCCGATGTAGCTGTCGGCGCGACTAAAGATTACAGGTTCTTCCTTTAATACAAGCCTTGCAGCATTCAAACCGGCGACAAGCCCCTGCGCTCCGGCCTCTTCATATCCTGTAGTGCCGTTGATCTGGCCCGCTAGAAAAAGCCTTGGAACGCTGGCTACTTCCAGTGAGCTTTTGAGCGCTCTCGGATCAACATAATCGTATTCAATTGCGTATCCCGGTTGCAGGATTTCCGCATTCTCAAGCCCACGCATTGATCGGACGTAATCAAGCTGAATATCTTCTGGGAGAGAGGTCGAGATACCATTGGGATAGACAGTATGGTCATCCACTCCCTCTGGTTCAAGGAAGACCTGATGGGAGTCCTTGTCCGAAAACCGAACGACTTTGTCCTCAATCGACGGGCAATACCGCGGTCCAACGCCGTCGATATGACCACCATACATCGCCGAACGGCTCAAATTGGCTCGGATAATCTCATGCGTCTCTGCATTGGTATGTGTGATTCCACAGGAAATCTGCGTCGCTGACGTTTTCTCTGAAAGAAATGAGAACAGCGTCGGTTCATCATCTCCAGGCTGAGTTTCCAGAATGTCCCAATTGATTGTCCGTCCATCCAAGCGCGGCGGCGTCCCAGTTTTCAAACGACCCATCGGTAGGCCGAAACTGTCCATGCGATCAGCGAGCGCAGTAGACGCTTTGTCCCCCATGCGGCCGCCAGATTTCGAGACATCGCCAATATGAATAACGCCGCGCAAAAATGTGCCGGTCGTTAAAACCACAGCTCCGGCTGAGAGGTGTTCACCATCGGCGGTCTCAACGCCTTTAACAGCACCGTCTTCGACGACAAAATCAACAACCTCTGCCTCAACAATCGTAAGATTGTCTTGAGTCTCCATCTCCATCAGCATTTCTGTTCGATAGATCTTCCGATCCGCCTGCGCTCTCGGCCCTTGAACAGCAGGGCCTTTGCGTCGGTTCAGTAATCTGAACTGAATACCGGCCTTATCCGCGACCCTGGCCATCACGCCATCCATCGCGTCAATTTCGCGGACGAGATGACCCTTACCCAAACCACCGATCGCTGGATTACAAGACATAATACCGATGCCGCTTTTTGCCATCGTGATCAAAGCTGTGGAAACGCCCATACGAGCCGCAACATGTGCAGCTTCTACACCGGCGTGCCCGCCTCCGATTACCACGACATCAAAATGTTTCACGTGAAACACTCCATCATTTACCTATGCAAAAACTTGAGAAAATCTCGTCCAAAAGATTCTCTACACCGATACGCCCGATCAAAGATTCGAGCTGACGTACCCCTGAACGAAGTTCTTCCGAAGCGATATCATACTGCTCGACCCCATTCAAAAGAATACGTTCAACTTCCACAATGTTCGTTTTGGCCCGGATCATAGCGACGCGGTGCCGTTCCCGCGTCGCTAGACCTGCGCCACCACTTAGTTGTGCGAGGGTTCTCGTAATCTGATTAATCAGATCATCTATCCCTTGTGACGTAATACCGGATATCGCGTTCTTCTCTTCCGGATACAGATCAGCTTTCGGATGCACCTTAATATCTTGTGGCCGCATATCCACCGGCAACTGTTCATCAGGGAACGTCAGAAAGACCCGCAAATCCGCTCCCTCGGCCCGCTGAATAGCACGCTCGATGCCCATGACTTCAATTGTATCGTCGCTGTCTCTCAGACCAGCGGTGTCCAGCAGCGTCACGGCAAGGCCACCTAGATCCATCCGGACTTCAACAATATCGCGCGTCGTACCTGCAATCTCTGAGGTGATCGCGGCCTCCCGTCCCGCCAGAGCGTTCAACAAAGTTGACTTCCCCGCATTTGGGGCACCGACGATCGCAACTTCAAAACCTGCGCTAATGCGTTCTGCTATCTTTGATCCATCAATTTCTTTTGTCAGTTGTCCTGCGACCCTGGCTAGAATGGCAGAGACTTCTGGTGTCACATCAACCGGCACATCTTCGTCGGCGAAATCTATCGTTGCTTCCAGCAAAGCTGCGGCCCGGATCAGATCAGAGCGCCAACCCTCGACCAGATCGCCGAATCGGCCAGTGAGAACATTTAGCGCTTGTTTGCGCTGCGCTTCCGTTTCCGCCTCAATCAGATCAGCCAAACCTTCAACCTGGGCCAAATCGAGTTTCTGATTTTCCAATGCCCGACGGGTGAATTCCCCCGCATCTGCAATCCGGCAGCCTTTATACTCAGACAGTCGCGACAAAACAGCCTGCACAATTGCGACGCTGCCATGAAGGTGTAGTTCGACTACGTCCTCTCCGGTGAAACTGTTTGGTCCCGCAAAGGGCAGCACCAATCCTTTATCAATTGGTACCCCCTCGCTATCGCAAATCGTGCGCAGCGCCGCGATGTGAGATTGAGGTAAGGGGCCGGACAGATCCTGAGCGACCTCAAACGCAAGGGGCCCAGATATACGAACAACCGACACACCCGCCCTGCCCGCGGCGGTGGCCTGCGCAAATATCGTATCCATAAATGTATAACCTTTTGTTATTAAATAACAATCAGGTGTTCATCGAATCAAAGAAGTCAGAGTTTGTCTTGGTCTGCTTCAATTTTCCAATCAGGAACTCAATGGCGTCGGTCGTACCCATCGGATTCAAAATACGGCGTAGAACGAACGTCTTCTGCAGATCGATCTTGTCCACCAGCAAGTCTTCTTTCCGTGTACCGGACTTGAGGATGTCGATGGCCGGGAACACCCGTTTGTCTGCAATTTTGCGATCCAGAACGATTTCCGAGTTACCCGTCCCTTTAAATTCTTCAAAAATCACTTCGTCCATACGGGAGCCGGTGTCGATCAGCGCAGTCGCGATGATGGTCAGCGAGCCGCCCTCTTCGATATTCCGCGCGGCACCAAAGAAGCGTTTGGGCCGTTGCAGGGCGTTGGCATCCACACCACCTGTCAGAACCTTACCCGAGGATGGCACAACCGTGTTAAAGGCGCGACCAAGGCGGGTGATGGAATCGAGCAAGATCACAACATCGCGCTTGTGTTCGACCAAACGCTTGGCCTTTTCAATCACCATCTCAGAAACAGCAACGTGGCGCGTGGCCGGTTCGTCGAAGGTAGAGGACACAACCTCGCCTTTTACAGACCGCTGCATGTCGGTGACTTCTTCCGGCCGTTCATCAATCAACAAAACAATCAGATAACATTCGGGGTGGTTCTGTTCGATTGAATTCGCAATGTTCTGCATCAGAACCGTCTTACCCGTGCGCGGCGGGGCTGTGATCAGACAGCGCTGACCTTTGCCGATAGGGGTTACCAGATCGATGATCCGGGCAGAGCGATCCTTGATTGTTGGATCGTCCACTTCCATCGTCAACCGCTCATCAGGATAGAGTGGCGTCAGATTCTCGAAGGCGACCTTGTGGCGCGCCTTCTCGGGTTCTTCGAAGTTGATCCGTGTAACTTCGGTCAAGGCAAAATAACGCTCGCTGTCATCAGGTGCCTTGATAAGACCTTCGATCGTGTCGCCAGTCCGCAGCGAATGCTGTCGGATCATGTCAGGCGAGACGTAAATATCATCCGGGCCGGGCAAATAGTTCGCCTCGGGCGAACGCAGGAATCCGAAACCATCCTGCAACACTTCCAGCACGCCATCGCCAGAGATCTCCCAGCCCTCATCCGCACGTTCTCGCAGGATCTGGAACATCATCTCGCCTTTGCGCATGGTCGACGCGTTTTCGATCTCAAGCTCTTCGGCCATTGCCAACAGATTTTTCGGCGTTTGCGCCTTGAGATCGGCGAGATTCAGAGTGTCAGTTGTCATGGAAAAATCCTGTGCAGCCGCGATCAATCGGCGGGCTGGTCGTTATAAAAGGATGAGCTTAATGCGATCCCCGAACGGGGTGCGCCTTGGCGTATAGGCTTCGGGACGCTCCGAGTCAATCAATCAGAATTTGACGACAACCGACAGGACGATCAGGATCATCAGCAGTGTCGGCACCTCGTTCATCATCCGGTACTGTCTGCCGGTCAGCGTATTCTGACCCACCTGAAACCCTCGCATCCGCGCCATCAGCCATTCGTGAAAGGCGGTCATACCCAACACCCCAACGAATTTGGTCCAGGGCCAGACATTGCTCCAATCCACGATCCCGGGTGTCAGCACCAGCGCAATGCCACAAATCCAGGTGACGATCATCGCGGGCTGCATAATCACCTTTGCCAGCTTGTATTCCATCATCGTAAAAAGCGTATGGGTTTCCCCTTCCAGCCCGACGCGTTCCGTGTGGTGTACCAACAGACGCGGCAAATAGAACAGCGCAGCCATCCACGATATCACGGCCATGATATGGACCGACTTGATCCAGGGATATGCAACTGCGAGGAAATCCATCATGTCTCACTCCGTACTCTCTGCCCTTCTTATAATAATAAAGAAAAGAAGAAAGATGATGATGTAAGTAGGCTTGGGGATTTCTGTGGATTACTTGTTTTTCCCGAAGTTACGCACAGCAGGAATATACTTTTGCACAGATCTGGATAAAATCTTGTAAATATTAAAAAAGGTATGTGGATTCAAAAAGTTACCTCAATATTGGATCAAGACACCTGTGTGTAAGCGAAGCAAAATGATCGGACAAACTGAGTCGCCCTCTGCATCGATTTGTCCTTTTCCCGCTCAGGACAGAATTGACAAAGCGAAGGGATAACGCGGCAAAGCCGTGCCCTTGTGAACCATGAGCAAATTCTGCACTACAAGTGCTTAATAAGTCCTTAACAATGCCCACAAGGTTATCCCCATGCCGCACCCTCTTATTCTTGCTTCGGGGTCAGAGATCAGGTCGCGCCTTCTGTCCCAAGCCAAAGTCGAACACAGCGTCGTTGTTCCGCGCGTTGATGAAGAGATGATCAAGGCAGCCCTTGAAGCAGAGAACGCCCCACCCCGCGATATCGCAGATACGCTGGCAGAGATGAAGGCGCGTAGAATCAGTGAAAAGAACCCCGGCGCACTGGTTCTGGGGTGTGATCAGGTTCTGGACCACAAGGGCAATATGCTTTCAAAACCCGTTGACCAGGCCGATGCAATCAATCAGCTCAGCGCGCTGCGCGGTGACCGCCATGCACTTTTGTCAGCGGCGGTGATCTGTGAAGACGGCAAACCGATCTGGCGACAGGTTGGTCAGGTCCGATTGCGCATGCGCGATGTGAGCGATGCATTCCTGCATGATTATGTCGAGCGGAACTGGGACAGCATTCGCCACGCTGTCGGCTGCTACAAACTTGAAGAAGAAGGTGTGCGGTTGTTCAGCGGGATCGAAGGGGATTACTTTCACGTCCTCGGTATGCCACTTTTAGAACTGTTGAATTATCTGACTTTGCGCGGGGATCTGCCCACATGAACTTGCCCAACATCCCTCTTGCCGGTGTCATCGGGTCACCCATTGCCCATTCCAAGTCGCCGCAATTGCACCGTCATTGGCTGAAAACCTACGGTATTCCGGGCCACTACATTCCGATGGAGGTTCAGTCGGATGATCTGGAAACGGTCATCAGAACCTTGCCCAAGATGGGTTTTGTCGGCGTGAATGTGACGATCCCGCATAAACAGGCGATCCTGTCTATTGCTGATCTGGTCACGGACCGAGCCACGCTGATTGGCGCGGCGAATACGATTATTTTCCGCAAGGATGGCAAGATCCACGCCGATAACACTGATGGGTACGGATTTATGGAGAACCTGAAAACCGGCGCGCCCGGCTGGTCCCCTAAATCCGGGCCTGCCGCTGTGCTGGGGGCCGGGGGTGCTGCCCGTGCTGTCATCGCCTCTTTGCTTGATTCCGGCGCGCCGGAAATCTTGCTGTCGAACCGGACCCGTGTGCGGGCCGAAAAGCTGAAGGATGATTTTGGTAGCCGTCTTCGCATCTTCGATTGGGTGCAGGCCGGGAATATGCTGGAACATGCATCTTTGGTCGTGAACACCACATCGCTCGGGATGATCGGGAAAGGCGAAATGCGTGTGCCGCTGGATGGTCTGCAAAAGCAATCGGTCGTCACCGATCTGGTCTATGCACCGCTGAAAACCAAGCTGCTGGAAACCGCCGAAGAGGTTGGCTGTGTCACTGTCGATGGGCTTGGCATGCTGTTGCACCAAGCGGTTCCGGCGTTCGAGCGATGGTTCGGCAAACGCCCGGAGGTCGACCGCGCAACCCGTGCGGCGGCACTGCGCTGATGTTTTTGCTGGGGCTGACAGGGTCGATCGGCATGGGGAAATCCACCACTGCCAAGATGTTCGAGGATGAGGGCTGTGCCCTTTGGGATGCGGATGCCGCTGTGCACCGGCTTTATGGCGCAGGGGGCGCAGCAGTTGAAAAGATCGGCAAGCTGTTCCCGGATGCTGTGGCAGATGGTGCAGTTTCGACGGCCAAACTGCGCGAGATCATCGCGAAAGACGAGACTGCGCTGAAAACAATCGAAGGCATTGTGCATCCGCTGGTCGGTCAGGACCGCGTCGAGTTTCTGAACAACACCAAGGCAGATATCATCGTGCTTGATATCCCTTTGCTTTTTGAAACTGGGGGTGAGGGCAAAGTCGATGCGGTTGTTTGCGTGCTGACCGATGACGAAACCCAGAAAGAACGTGTGATGGCGCGTGGAGTAATGACGGAAACGCAATTTGAATTGATCCGCTCCAAACAACTACCTGCCGCGACCAAAGCGGAACGGGCTGATTATGTGATCAACACGGATACGATGGATCAAGCCCGCGAACAGGTACGCAACGTGGTGCGGGACATCAGGGAGAAGCTACAAAATGCGTGAGATCGTTCTAGATACAGAGACCACCGGCTTTGACCCCGAAACAGGGGACCGTATTGTCGAAATCGGCGCTGTTGAGTTGATGGGCCATGTCGCAACGGGCCGCACCTATCATCAGTACATCAACCCCGAACGCGCCATGCCGAATGATGCCTTCGAAGTGCACGGGCTGGGCGACGAGTTTCTGCGCGACAAGCCCAAATTTGCCCAGATCGGCCAAGCCTTTCTGGACTTTATCGGCGATTCCAAGCTGATCATCCATAACGCGGCTTTCGATATCAAATTCCTGAATGCCGAGCTGAAATGGATGAACCTGCCGCAAATCCCGTGGGAGCAGGCGCTTGATACATTGGCGATTGCCCGCAAGAGGTTCCCCGGCTCGCCTGCGTCGCTTGATGCATTGTGCCGCCGGTTCAACATCGACAATACATCGCGCACATTGCACGGCGCTTTGCTCGACAGTGAAATTCTGGCGGAAGTGTATCTGGAGCTGATTGGCGGGCGGCAACCGGATTTCGGCCTGTCCGCACAACCGCAGGCCAAACCGGGAGAGGTATCTGCGAGTTGGACGCCGAAACCACGGGCTAAACCCTTGCCTTCGCGGCTGTCTGAGTCAGAAGCTGCCGCCCACGATGCTTTTGTCAGCAAATTGGGCGACAGCGCTTTGTGGTCTAAAGCTTAGGCGTCCGCTTTGGGCGCGCCTTCGACGGCCTGACGGCGCGCAATCTCGTTACGGTACAGCGATACGAAATCGATGTTCTCGAGGTTCAGTGGCGGGAAGCCACCATCGCGCGTCACATCGCTGACAATCCGGCGCAGGAACGGGAAAATCATCCGCGGGCATTCGATCAGCAAGAAGGGGTGGATTTGATCGTCTGGCACGCCTTCAATGTGGAAAATGCCGACATAATCAATTTCAAGCACGAACAAGGTGGTATCGCCGCCGGTATCTTTCGAGGTAACGTTCAGCTTAATGGAGCTTTCGTACTGGTTATCGGTAGACCGCTTCTTCGCGTCCAGATTGACCTGTACCTGCACATCAGGCTGCACATCGGCATTGCTGCCCTTCTGCGCCATGATGTTCTCAAACGACATATCGCGAATGTACTGCCCCAGAACGCGCATCTGCGGTGCTGCTGCTGCTTGTGCTTCTTCTTCGGCCATTGGTTTCTCCCTCAGGAATTTTTGTTCAGGCCCCTGTAGCAGAGCACCGCACTGCCCTCAATGCTTTGTCCAGCCCGAAGATCCTTGGGTTTCATTCTCATTTGTCGGGATTTCCCGATATTCACCATCGATAACATCGCCTCTGGGGTCGGGACGACGGGGATCGGAACCACGGCTGGAGAAGGAGTGCACATTCACTCGTGCGCGTATGGCCTTGTAGGCGGATTGCCGGATCCCTGGTACCAGCAGGGCAAAACCCACCGCATCGGTAAAGAAACCCGGGGTCAGCAACAGCGCACCGGCGAACACAATCATCGCGCCATGTACCAAAGGCTCTGTCGGGTCGCGCATATCAGAGAAAGAGCTGCGCAGTTGCCCCAGTGCTGTCGCTCCCTGGGTGCGGACCAAATATGTACCCAAAACCGCCGTGACCAGCACAATGGCAAGGGTCGGAAACAATCCGATCAACCCACCCACTTGAATAAACAATGCGATCTCGATCAGCGGAACCGCGATAAATGCGATCAATAGCCACATAAGCCAAACATCCTTTTCATGGTGTCAGAGTGGACTCACCCCTACCGAAGACCTACATAAGACCGAGCGCGACGTTTTTCCATGTTTCACCTGAAGAGGTTCCGATGAATTCACCCTTGATACAGCTTCTGGTTCTGGCCGGTATCGCCGTATTTCTGATCCTCCGGCTGAAAAATGTGCTGGGCACCCGGGACGGTTTTGAAAAACCCCCTGTGACCGATCAGACGTCTGTCAAACGCAGCACCGGCCCCGCGTTCGAAGTGATCGAAGGTGGACCCGATCTGGATATCACCGATCATGTGCCCGAAGGATCGGATTCCGCCAAAGCTTTGGCTGATATGAAGCGGCTTGAACCGTCTTTCGGCGTGAATGACTTCCTGGGTGGCGCACGCCAGGCGTATGAGATGATCGTCATGGGGTACGAACGCGGCGATCTTGCCGATATCCAGCCTTTCCTGTCCGAAGAAATCTATGAAAGCTTTGTGGACGGTGTGGCTGCCCGCGAAGATCAAGGCCTGACAATCGAGGCCGAATTCATTGGGGTGCGCGAAACCGAGTTGGAGAACGCGACGCTTGATCCTGACACGAAAGAAGCTGAACTGACGATCCGTTTCGTAGGCGAGTTGACCTCCGCGGTGCGGGATGAGGGTGGCGATATTGTCGAGGGCAGCCTGACGGAAGTGAAACGCCAGAAAGACACATGGGTCTTTGCCCGCATTATGGGTTCGGATGATCCAAATTGGCTGTTGGTTTCTACAGACGGTTAAGCCATGCGCTTGCTGCTTGGGCTTTCGCGGGGGTCTGTTTCGTGACCCCTGCCGGGGCGGGCGATGTGACCTATCGCGTGATGGATTTTGACCAGCTTGACGGCTGGGCAGAGGATGATCATGCCGCCGCCCTCAAGGTATTTCTGAACACCTGCAAGGACATGCCCAACCCCGATTGGCGTGCTGTCTGTAAATACGCAAACACCGATCCCGAGCCGCGCCAGTTCTTTGAGTTGTTCTTTCGCCCCGTACTGATTGACGATGGGCAAGATGCTCTTTTTACCGGATATTTCGAACCCGAGCTTGACGGAGACACCCGCCCCTCTAACCGCTATCGTTATCCCGTCTATCGCATGCCGGCTGAAGCCCGCGCATCAAATCCGTGGCTGACGCGTCGCGAAATTCTTGGCAGTGGCGTGATGGCCGGACGGGGGCTTGAAATCGCCTGGGTCGATGATCCGGTCGAGCTATTCTTTTTGCAAATTCAGGGCTCCGGACGTATCCGCTTGCCCAACGGTAAATATATCCGCGTCGGCTATCGCGGGGCTAATGGACACCCCTACCGCTCTATCGGGGTCGAACTGGTGGCGCGCGGCATCTACGAAGCGCATCAGGTCAGTGCCGAGGTGATCAAGAATTGGGTGCGGCGTAATCCGGTCGAAGGCGAGGAACTGCTCTATCACAATCCGTCCTATGTTTTCTTTCGCGAGGTCAGTCAGGTGCCGTCAGACCAGGGGCCATTGGGTGCGATGAACCGGTCGGTAACCTCTATGCGCAGCATCGCGGTTGATCCGTCTTTTGTAAAATTGGGTGCCCCTGTCTGGGTAGAGAAAGACGGCGCTGATCCCTTGCGCCGCTTGATGATTGCACAAGATACCGGATCGGCCATCAAAGGTGCGCAAAGGGCTGATGTCTTTTTTGGTACGGGAGATGCAGCGGGCAAGGCGGCAGGTCGTTTGCGGGATCCGGGCCGGATGATGGTTTTGCTACCGATCCAACGGGCCTATGCCCTCCTGCCGGAGAGCGCGATATGAAGCGGGGTAAACGACATACGCGGTTGAGCGAAGACGATCTGGCTTTATGGCAAAAGGTAACGGAACGCACTGAGAAGCTGGATCTCAAATCGCTTTTCACCCCTCAGATTGACGCGCCCGCCCCCGCCCCGCCGGCTTTGCGCAAATCCAAATCGGTGTTGCTTGGCAAATCTGGCAAGGCAAATAAATCCCAACCCTACAGCCTTACGCCTGCCCTACCAGATCGGCGGAACTCTGCGCCTGTTCAGATGGATCAAAAAGCCTTTGGCAAACTAAAGCGCGGCAAGTTGAAGCCCGAAGGGCGGATTGACCTGCACGGAATGACACTAGACCGCGCCCACCCTGCGCTGACCCGGTTCATCCTCTCGGCGCACAAATCCGGGAAACGGTTGGTGTTGGTGATCACTGGCAAAGGCAAGCAACGCGACGAGGGCGGCCCCATTCCCGTGCGCCACGGCGTTCTGCGTCATCAGGTGCCGCAGTGGCTGGGCATGGCACCGCTGGCTTCGGTCGTATTGCAGGTTTCACAGGCGCATATCAGCCATGGTGGCGGTGGTGCCTACTACGTCTATTTGCGGCGCCAGCGTTAGCGGTTCAAGGTCGACCTGTATCTGATGATGCCTGTTGTCGCCAGCGCGGCGGCGATGAAATAATAGACGGAAATCGGCAGCATTTGCTGCGGAAAATCAATGCCATAGTCGATCAATGCACCGGTTACGCCCGGCCCGATGGCTGACCCGAAAACCATCAGCGCGGCCGCAACGGATTTGATGGATCCGATATGCCTGGTGCCAAAATATTCGGACCAGAAAGCCGAAGTTGCCGTGCTTTGCATGCCCTGCCCTACGCCGAAAATCACCAGACCAACGCCAGCCATCGCAATTGTATCCGCGAAAGCCAGAACCGCAAAAGACAAGGCAAATGGCAGCATCTGGAAAGGCACAATTTTGCTGACCCCGAAGCGGTCAATCGCCCACCCCGACACGAATGTCGCGGCGATTGAAGATACCGTATAGACTGGCATCAACGCCACATAGGCAACCAATTCCCAGCCTTTGACCTCTACCAGATGGACCTGCTGGAAAAATAGCGCAGTGCCCCACGCAGAGGGGCCGACGATCATCGGGATCATCAGGAAGAACAGACCGGAGCGCAGCGTTTCGGCGCGGGTCCAGTGTCTTCCGCCCATGCCCGCGATCTGCGCCTCAGCCGCCATTGATTGTGGCGTGCGTTCCTGTCGCAGCAGAAGAAGCAGGAAGGGGATCGTCAGTACGATCAAACCGGCGGCAAGCACCCAAAGGCTCCGCCAGTTGGCCACCGCAAAAAGCGCCACAAAGGCGATTGGCAAAATCGCCTGTCCGGCCGCAAACCCCATGGAAGCCAGCGATAACGCCTTGCCGCGTGTCGCCTCGAACCAGCGGACCATCGCGACAGAGCCCAATTGCGACAGCATCCCCTGCCCCATCAATCGCAAGGCAAAGATCACAAGTATCAACAAAACCCACGAAGTATTCACCGCCATCGCGATACAGGCGGCCGCCAGCCCTAGCATGACTGCCAAAGCCAACACGCGCACCCGAAACCGGTCGGTCAGCACGCCGGCCCAGACCATCGCCACCGCCGACATTGTTGTCCCGATGGTATAGATGCCACCCCACTGCCCGTCTGACAGACCAAAGTCTGTTTTGATCTCTCCGGCGAAGAGCGAAATGAAGTAGGTCTGTCCGTAGGACGAGGTAAACGTCAGCAGGAAACCCGCAAGCAAAAACAACCAGTTGGCCCGCAAAAAGCGAATGTAATCCATGAAACCTGCGCCGATCTGTATTGACTATGCTTTAGCAGCTAGCGGAATTTCACCAGACCGGCGAGGGTCATCTTCGGGTCAGCAAGCGTATCGGTCACAACACATAGCGGCTAAGATCAGCAGAGCGTGTCAGCTCGCCAAGGTTTTCCTCAACAAAGTCCGCGTTCACCTCGATCACGTCACCCGAACGATCAGGGGCCGAGAATGACAGCTCCTCGAACACACGTTCCATGACGGTATATAGCCTGCGTGCGCCGATGTTCTCGACCGATTGGTTCACATCTGCCGCGATTTTTGCAAGCGCCGCGATGCCGTCGTCGGTAAAGCTGACAGTGACTTCCTCGGTGCCCATCAGCGCTGTGTATTGCAGTGTCAGCGCATTGTCCGTTTCGGTCAGGATGCGCACGAAGTCCTTCTCGGTCAGCGCACGCAACTCAACACGAATAGGCAGACGACCCTGCAGCTCCGGCAGCAGGTCAGAAGGTTTGGCAATGTGGAAGGCACCCGATGCGATGAACAGCACATGATCGGTTTTGACCGGCCCGTGCTTGGTGCTGACAGTCGTTCCCTCGATCAGGGGCAGGAGGTCGCGCTGCACCCCTTCGCGGCTGACATCGCCGCCGCGGGCATCGGAGCGGGCGCAGACCTTGTCGATCTCGTCCAGAAACACGATGCCGTTCTGCTCTACCGCATCGATCGCAGTGCGCGTCACGGTTTCGTCGTCCAGCAGCTTGTCGGCCTCTTCCCCGATCAGGATGCCATAACTTTCAGCAACGGAAAGCCGCTTCTTCGTCGTGCGTCCACCCATCGCTTTGCCAAACAGATCGCCGAGGTTCATCATCCCAGCGCCCATGCCCGGCTGGCCAGGGATATCCATTGTTGCAAACGGACTTGAGGTATCGGCGATCTCAAGCTCGATCATCGTATCATCCAAGAGACCGTCTTTCAGCTTTTTACGGAACATGTCGCGCGTCCCTTCGCGCGCATCACTGCCTGCAATGGCGTCAATCACACGCTCTTCGGCAGCTTTATGCGCCTTGGCTTTCACGTCTTCGCGCATGTGTTCGCGGGTCATGGAGATTGCCGCATCAACCAGATCGCGGATTATCTGTTCTACGTCACGTCCGACATAGCCGACTTCAGTGAATTTTGTCGCCTCGACCTTCAGGAATGGTGCGCGCGCAAGCTTGGCCAGACGGCGACTGATTTCGGTTTTACCGACGCCGGTGGGCCCGATCATCAGAATGTTCTTGGGATAGACTTCATCGCGCAGGTCATCACCCAGCTGCTTACGCCGCCAGCGGTTACGCAGAGCCACGGCAACAGCGCGTTTGGCGTCGTTCTGCCCGATGATGAAACGGTCAAGTTCGGATACGATCTCGCGTGGGGTCAGGTCAGTCATGTCGAAATTTTCTCCACCGTGAGGTTGCCGTTTGTGTAGACGCAAATATCAGACGCAATCGCCATCGCATCGCGTGCAATGCTTTCTGCGTCGCGGTCACTGTCCATAAGCCCCCGCGCTGCCGCGAGCGCATAGTTTCCGCCCGATCCGATCGCCGCCACGTTGTGTTCAGGCTCAAGCACATCGCCGGCCCCGGTGATCACCAATAGATCCTCACCATCGGTCACGATCAACATCGCTTCGAGCTTTTGAAGGTACTTGTCGGTGCGCCAATCCTTGGCCAGCTCCACAGAAGCACGGGCCAATTGCCCCGGCGTGGCCTCCAACTTGGTTTCCAACCGTTCCAGCAAGGTAAAGGCGTCTGCTGTCGAACCGGCAAAGCCTGCAACCACGTCAAACCCGCCGGGCGACAGGCGACGTACCTTGCGCGCTGTCCCTTTGATCACGGTCTGTCCAAGGCTCACCTGTCCGTCGCCGGCAATCACCACCTCTCCGTCTTTTTTGACGCCAATGATGGTCGTACCATGCCAGCCGGGAAATGCGTCTTTTGCCATGAAGGGCCTCCTTTGTTCTGCCTTGCTATATGGCCTTGGCGGCGCAGGCACACAAGGGCGCGGCAGCTTGTCGGCACCGGGCGGACCCTTTAGCCTTTCCCGATGACATCCGAAAAGCCCCTGTATTTCTTTCTCGAAGAACCTTTGCGCGAAAGCGCAGCGGCCGGAGAGCACAACTTTCTTAACTTGGTGAGCGAGGTTGTCACGAATTCAGGTTTCTCGGTTCAATTCGAAGGATTGCCTGCGACGCGCACCGGAAACTATTCGCTCGGTCACATGGCGCAACCGCCGGACGACAAGGGATTGGTCTTTCGCCGCGTCTATCACTATCCGTTCTGGCAGATTGATGCGGTGGCGCAACGCTGGCAGGGGGATGTGGCGCGGGCGCGTTTCATACCTGAACAAGCGCCCAGCGACGCGCCGCGGTTCTATCGGTTCTGGCAAAAGCGGCTGTTCGGTGATGCACCGCAAAGCACCCACCGCGACGGCTTTATCTTTGTCCCGCTTCAGGGGCAGCTGACACGCAAACGCGTCTTCCAGACCTGCACGCCGTTAAAAATGATCGAACATTGCCTTGAATACGGGGGCGGCCGGCGGGTCATTGCGACCCTGCACCCCAGTGAAGCCTATAACCCGAGTGACCTTGCCGCATTGAATGCTCTTGCGGATGAACACAGAAGTTTGACGGTGGAAACCGGCAAGATGGAGCAGAATTTGCAGCGCTGTGACTTCGTTGTCACCCAGAATTCAGGCGTTGCCTTTAACGGGTTTTTCTTTGGCAAACCGGCTCTTTTGTTTTCGCAGATTGATTTCCATCACATCGCCATCCAAGCAGATCTGGACGCGCTGGGCGACAGCTTTGCGCGTGTCGCGGCGCATGCGCCAGCGTACGATAAATATATCTGGTGGTTCTGGCAGGATCAGTCGATCAACGCAGGCCGGGATGATGCCAAAGCCAAGATCGCAGCGCGGCTCAGGCGGTTTGGTTGGCCGATAAAATAAGGGCGCCCCAATCGGGGCACCCTGTAAAATCCAAAGGCTAGTGGATCAAATGGATTCTTTGATCCAGTTTTCCAAAGCCGCTTTCGGCTTGGCACCGGCCATGTTCGACACAACCTGTCCGTCCTTGAAGATGAACAGCGCGGGAATGCCGCGTACACCCATTTGCGCGGGTGAATTGGGGTTTTCGTCAACGTTCACTTTGACGATTTTGACCGTGCCTTCCATCTCGGAAGACAGCTCTTCAAGCGATGGGCCGATCTGTTTGCAAGGGCCGCACCACTCTGCCCAGAAATCCACCACTACGGGGATTTCGGAATTCTTAACTTCGGCGTCGAATGTGTCGTCTGTGACTGCGACAGTGGCCATGTTGCTCTCCTGAAAAGCGTTACGTTGAGCAGAACCTAAGAACGCGGGTGAGGCGCGTCAAGGTAACCTGACGCCTTCGCCGCCTTTGTCACAAGTTCGTGCGGCAAAGGCATAAGGCTGGCGTCGACAGTCCATAGAATGGCGCAGTCGATGCGGTGGTCGGTATAGACTTGTTCAAGCATAAGCGTATAGGCACCCATCTGCCGCAGGATACCGACCGGACAAGCCTCGGGTGTTTCGGGCACAACACGATTAGTTTTGTAGTCAACCAAAAGAATATGATCATCGCGGATGATCAGCCTATCGATAATCCCGTGAAAGCGCGTGGTCCCGAGGGTGGCGGTTACCGGTACTTCGGCCAAAGTGCCGGGCGCGAACACGGGGGCGAGCGTTGGCGCCTCTATTACGCGGCGGGCATCCGCGATGGCGCGGGTAGCATCCTCTGGCGTAGCGTTGCGGGTCAGATGTGTTGCGGCGGTGGTCAAGGCGGGCTCGACAAGACCGGGCAAGGTTTCGAGCAGCTCATGGACCAAAGTGCCAAAAGCCATCGCCGTTTCTACATCTTCGCCCAGTTCCCCACCGATGGCTTTCGCACCCCCGAGGTCCGAGGGAGACCATACAGCATCGTCATGTGCAAAGATCGCGGGTATTTCACTGAAAACAGGCTCTAACTCAGGGCTTTCGGGTCTTTCTACTTCAAGGTTCTGCGGCGTCAAAGCATTCCAATCCCCTTCGCTGAAACGCGTAACGCCTTCTATTTCCACCGCGTTCACGTGGGACATGGCATCAGCTACGATGTCGTACCATGCCGTATTATCCTTGGATAAATCTCCCGCTGCAGCAACGATCAGCCATTTTTCTGCACGGGTCATTGCGACATAAAGCAGGCGCAGGCGTTCGGCGAACTCCGCCTCTTTCATTTCCGCGGTGGTTTGGCGCAAAACCTCTGGTAGATCGCTCGCGGCGGGTTTCCAAAGCGGGACGCCGTTCATGCGAATGATCTCGTCTTTGACCGAAATATCGCGCCTGCCGGTATCTGGCAGGATCACAATCGGCGCTTCCAGTCCTTTGGACCCATGCACCGTCATCACCCTGATCTGGTTTGACGCGCTGTCAATTTGGCGCTTGATCTCAAGATCGTCCGTCTGCATCCATTCGAT
Organism: Sulfitobacter noctilucae; assembly: GCF_000622365.1. GTDB lineage: Bacteria > Pseudomonadota > Alphaproteobacteria > Rhodobacterales > Rhodobacteraceae > Sulfitobacter > Sulfitobacter noctilucae. The sequence goes on from NZ_JASC01000013.1 coordinate 510,923, forward strand.
AAAGCCCGTCAGACTGGGCACATCGTTACGCTCGTATGACAGCGCCTGCGTCAGCATAGCGTTGATGCCATCCTCCGCCTCCGGGCCAAGCCGCCCGAGGAGTTTCTGGCGTCCATTATGGCGCGTCAGGATACGTTCAATCAAATCGTAAGGGCGCAGAAAGTCGACCTGCCCGCGCAGATCTTGTAGGACATTGACGGTCTTCGGGAAATCAGTCTCGCGCTTCCGCAGCGCTTCCCAAAGATGCCGTTCTGTCCGGCGATGCGACAGATCAAAGAGAGCCTGTTCATTCCATCCGAACAGGGGTGATTTCAACGCGGTCGCCAGCGAGAGATCATCATCAGGTGTCGCCAGAAACGATAAAAGCGCCGCGAGATCTTTCACTGCAAGCTCTGCCCCGACCTTTAGCCTGTCCGCGCCCGCGATGGGCAGATTAAGCGCTTTGCAGGCACGAATAATCTCCGAAAACAACGCAGAACGCCGTTGTACGAGGATCAGGAAGTCACCAGCGCGGATCGGGCGTTTGACAATCGTGCCCGGTTCCTTGCCGTCATCGGGAATGAAATGCGTACCATCGGTCAAATACTGGATCTTCTCGGCGATCTGGCGGGCCAGGATCACTGTATGATGCTGTGGGCTCAACCGATCCAGCGGATCCGTCCACGGTTGGTTCTCGTCCTTGTCCGCCTTGTCGACCACCGGCCAGAGATCGACACGGCCGGGCAGCGCTTCCTTGAAAGCGATGTGCTGGCTTTGCTTGCCAAAATCCGGGCGCTGGTCCGGGTCAAAAGCAGTGTCTACCAAGTGCAAAATGGCGCTGGAGGACCGAAAAGAATAGTCTAGGCTTTGATGCAGAAACGGCTCGCTGGCGGCTTTGAATTTCTCTTCGAACAGGAGGCTACGCCGATCAAATTCCAACGGATCAGCACCCTGAAACGAATAGATCGACTGTTTTTTATCACCGACCACAAAGAGTGTGCGAGCGACGTTCGTACGCGCACCTTCGCCGCTGTGGAACTCGTCCGTAAGCCGTTCGATCACGTCCCATTGTCGTGCGGAGGTATCCTGCGCCTCGTCTACGAGAATATGGTCAATGCCGCCGTCAATGCGGTACAGCACCCAAGCAGCCACGGTTTTGTCCATCAACAAGGCCCGCGCCCGAATTATCAGATCGTCAAAGTCGAGCCAGCCGCGCATCTGTTTGGCGTGCGCATAGCGTTTGAGGAAAGCGCTCGCGAAACGGTGCAGCGCAATGGCTTTTTCTGCAGTAGCAAGCGCAAGCCGACTATCGCGTGCCTCTTCAACGCGCTGCATAAAGTCGTGAAGGTCGGACAAATCGTCAGCAATGACGGTTTGGGTAGCTTTGGTCGGAAAGCTGTCGATTTTTGCGGCAAAGGGCGCTTTGGTTTTTTCGCCATATAGGAAAAGCCCCTCTAATTGGGGCAAAACAGACATATCAAAAGCGTGTAGTTCACCCAGCACGACCGCAGCTTTGCCATCATTGCCGCCTTTTGCGACGAGATGCGGCATGATCCGATCAATCAGCGCCCCTTCATCGCCCACGAAAACACGGCTTTCGATTTTGCGTGCATCCAGGTCGGGGTCTTCGCCAAGCAGTGAAAGGATATCGGCACGAGTTTGTTCGGCTTGAAACCCCTCCTGCATGCCGACGATCCTCTGGGTCAGCTTGCTTAAATCCTCGGCGGTGTAGAAGGCCGCAATCGCTTCGATCAGCGGTGCTTCCGAACCTTCGGACATCTCGTCAATGATGTCGGCGCGCAGCAGATCGGCAGCACGATCTTCGATCTCAGTGAACTGCGGGCTTACCCCCGCTTCGAGCGGAAAACGCCGTAATAAAGACGCACAAAACGAATGAATGGTTTGAATTTTCAACCCGCCGGGGGTCTCGATGGCAAGGGCAAAAAGCGTTCGGGCCTTGCGCAACTGGACATCGTCAAGCCTGCCTTCGATCCCGAGCTCCTGCATCGCTTCGCGAAGTTTAGCCTCTTCCAGCATTGCCCAAGCGCCCAAACGTTTGAACAACCGGTTCTGCATTTCTGACGCGGCGGCCTTGGTATAGGTCAGGCACAGAATATGCTGAGGCTCTACCCCGCTGAGCAAAAGCCGCGCCACCCGGTCGGTCAGCACGCGGGTTTTGCCTGATCCGGCATTGGCCGCTAGCCAAGTAGACGCATCAGGCCGCGCCGCTTCGATCTGGGCGCGGGTGGCATCGTTGATCATCATGTCAGATCCTCCGGGACAGAGGACATGGTGCCGTCCCATTCGCCAAACCGCGCCAGTTGATCGTAATCGCCTGAGGCTGCATCGGTTTCGACCAACCGCCGCGAGGTGAAACCCTGAGTGTCCGACAGGTAGGTGGCGATCAGCAGATGCAACCCGGCCATCACTTCGGCAGGGGGTTCCTTGTCTATCGGAGCAGGTATTTCTTTGGGGTTGCTGCCCAAGCCAATGAAGACCGCATTCGCCACAGGCGCTGGGCCTACGGCCTCAAACCCGCCTTCTTCAACCATCGCGGCCTCAAGCAAGAGTTGCTTGTCAAAATGTTCCTGTTGCGCGGCTGACGGGGGCGTGCCGGTTTTGTAGTCATAGATCAGAATGTCGCCATGCTCTGTCCTATCCAGCCGGTCGGCATAGCCCGTGAGGGTAAAGCCCAGATCGTCAAACCGGTGCGTGCCCTTGGCCGATTCTTCCAGCAACAGTGGCTTGGCAAAGTTTTGGCGTTTGCGTTCCTGTGCTATGAACCAATCGGCGATGCGCGCAATGCGGGCTTGCCACATCACACGGGCCGTGGGCCAGGGCACCTCCTGTTCCAGAACTTCGCGGGTCACCACCATCAAATGGTCGCGGGTCAGGCGGGACGGATCAGAACTGACCGATTTGATGAACAGCTCCATGATTTTATGTACGACCATACCGCGTTCGCGGGCATCGGCGGTCTGCACCAAAGGATCAATCGGCCGCAAACGCAGGGTGTGTTTAGCGTAGACCGCATAGGGGTCGCGGATCAGTGTTTTGATCTCTGTCACCGAAAGCGCGTGAGGCCGTGCGGTGACAGGGGGCCGCGGGGAGGGACGCGATGCAGGGTCGATACGATCAAAGGTTTCGAGCGCTTGAACCTGTTTGATCCAATAGGTGCCTTGCTCTTGCATGGCCTTCCAAGCAGCGACGCCGAAGCCGTCCGGCAGACCGTTTAGCAGGTTATCGAGTCGGTTCAGCCAGCGCGATGGGACGGTTTCTGCCTCATCCGAGCGGATGGCGCGGGTCAGCCAGACTTCGGGCGCGGCGATGGCCTGTTGGTAGTCATGCGCGGACAGCCCGATGCGGCGTTCGGGCAAGAGCATCCCGGCCTTCAGGCGCATTTGCCTATTCAGCCAGGGATCAGGCGGCGGCGCTTCGGGCCATGTGCCGTCATTCAATCCCCCCATGATAATCAGGTCAGCACCCTGTACCCGCGCTTCAAGCGTCCCCCAGATCATGATGTGGGGGTGTGGGGCATCGCGGTCGCGTACCTCTTCGGCAGAGAGCAACGCACCGATCAGATCAGCGTAATCTGCAGCGGACATGACACCACCTTCGGCTGCATGGGTCCGCAAGGTCTCCATGACTTCAAGCGCTTTACGGCCTGCTTTCTTGCGCCAGAGCTGAGATTGTTCTGATGGTGTGCTGCCATCCGCGATACGTTCGGCCAGATCAAGATGGGCCTCGACCCAATCCGCAAGCGGTCGCGGCTGTGTCGCCCAAAGGTCATTAAACTGGGTGGCCACCCAATTCAGCCAGTTCACAAAGCCATGTTTGCTCTCTGGATCTTTAATCTTGTCGGCGGCCAAAGTGCCCACGCGCTGGATACTTGCGGCGTCGGGGAAAGGCAGGCCCGTACGCCTGATCTGTAACTCAAACCGTTGGGTGTTCAGCTGGTGTTCGTTGCGGTCGCCGCCGCTGTGGGTAAGCGGATGTTTAAGCAGAACCAACAGCGCCTCTGCATCCAACCGTCGCACAAAGCATCCTGCAAGATGGCGGAGGAACCGTCCCGGAGGTGAAAGCTGCAAGGGCGTGCCGGCGCTGTCGTCGGGCAGGATGTTCCAACGGTCAAGCGCGGCGGTCACTTGCCGCGTAAGCATCCGGTCTGGTGTGATTAAAGCGGCGGTTTGACCCTCTTCCACTGCTTTACGCAGCCTCATCGCAATGCTGAGCGCCTCGATCCGCAGCGTGGGCGCTTCGATCAGGGTCAGCTTCTCCGTAGCTTCAGGGATGTCCTTCAGTTTGGGTCCTTCTTGCAGCCAAGTGTCCGTGACCGGGGCAGGGCGCAGAGACAGGGAGATCAAGGCGTTGCGCGCCGAAGAAGGCGCGGGCATTTGTGCCCAATCCTCAATTTCGGGATGCACATCCAGTTTTTGCATAAGATCGAAAAACCGGTATTGCGGATGATCCTCGGGCGGGGTTTCGCCGTCCAGCATGGTCCAGCGTTCGGCGGGCATTTCAAAATCGAACCCCGGCAAGATCAACGCCCCTTGCGGCAGTCGGGCCACTGCTTGCATCAGCAAAGACGTGGTGCCGCGCGACCCGGTAGAGCCGGCGATGATCACAGGATTCTGCGCGGGGTGCTTTTGCCAATGGGCTGCGATTTTCTGGATCAGCTGACGTTGACGCGCCTGTGCATCCGGAGTGCTGTCCATCTGGTCCAGATAGTTTTGCGCAATGCCTAGGAACCGCTTGGCCCGTTCCCAGTGCCCGGATTGATCCGTCACATCCAGGTCAGCGATGGTATCGGCTGAAACACCTTCGCCCTGCATTTCGTCGATCAGCGTGGCGAGGCTGTCGGACAAAGCGTAAAGCGAGGAGTGCGGCGCGAGATCTGTGTCAGCGTCCAATAGTGTCGAGACCAACTCGATCAGCTCAAGCCTGCGTCGCAGCGGCGGAACGGCGGGGGCAACGGTGACACCCGGCACCAGCGTATCCAGATCGGTCAAAAGCCGGATGCGCGGCAGGAGAGAGGGCGGACCTTGATCAAAGAGATCCCGCAGACGACGGGCCATGCGGCGGGTGTTCACGATCAGATCGACCTGCGCAATGGCATGCGGGGGCTGGTCAGTCAGACGTTTGTGCAGTCCGGTAATGAGCGCTTTGGGAAAATCCACGCCGGGTGCCACACCGAAAACGCGGGGGTGGTCAGACGGATCAAACATCGGCTTGATCCAGAATGCCTTCGGCCAGCGCGATCCCGCCCGGATGGCCGACGTCGCACCATGAGCCGGGATAGGACAGGCCAGAAAGACGCCCCTTCGCCAACATCTGATCCCACACCACGTTCAGCGAGAATGCTTGCTCGGTGATCTGAGCCAGAAGATCGGTTTTGATGATCTGAACACCACCATAGACGACGCCGGGTCCGCGACTGATCTGCCCTGTGGGTGCCAAAGTGAAATCACCGCTGCCCTCATGGCCCACCGCGGATGCCACCGGAACACAAACCAAAAGCGCGTCCATTTTATCGGGCTGCCAGGCGTCTTGCAGTAGCTTCAACGGGTTCGGTCCTGCCCAGATCGCATCTGTGTTCATCGTGATGACCGGACCGGCACCCAGAAGCGGTAGAGCGTTGCGCAAGCCACCACCAGTTTCCAGAATATCGGGCTGTTCGGTCAGGGTGAGCACCCCTTTAGGATGCAAGTGATCCGCCAACATCTGCGCTTTGTAGTGCAGGTTTGCGACGATCGGATCGGCCCCAACTTCCTGCGCCAATCCCAATGCATGGTCAATCAGCGGCTTGCCTGCCACAGGGATCAGCGGTTTGGGCCGGTCGGCGGTCAGGGTTTTCATGCGGGTGCCGAACCCGGCGGCGAACATCAGGACGGGGAAGGGGGGCATCGCTGTTTCAGGCTTTCCAGAAAGGGGGATGAGGGATCGGGCAGCAGCCTATCCAGCAGTTTGGAGAGAGGCAAAAGATCGGGATGGGCCAGGTTACGCTGCACATACCCCCAGACGCGGGGGATCAGGTCGACATAGTGAGCTTTGCCATCCCGCAGACAAAGACGGGCAAAAATACCGAGAATCCGGAGATTGCGTTGAAGCCCCAGAATGGCATAGCAGGCCCGAAATTCTGTGGCTTCAGTATCTATCCGGTCCAGCATGTAAGCAAGGATCTCGGCTTCGATTTCTGGGCTGACGTCGCGCCGGGCATCTTGCAGAATCGAGACCAGATCATAGGCTGGATGCCCCAGCATCGCATCCTGAAAATCAAGGATCCCGACCCGCGCCAACCCACCGTTCTGGTCAAGCAACATCAGGTTCTGCGCGTGGTAATCGCGCAGGATCATCACTTGATCCGCGTTGGCAACGCGCTGGGCGAGAGGATAAAATTGCTCTGCAAAAGCATCCATTCCATCGGGGTTGGGGGCATACCAGTCAAAAAGCGGTGCGACCATTGTAGTCAGATACTGCGCATCACTTGAGGGAAGTGGGGGCGCGGGGTGTTGATGCAAATGGATCAATACGTCTGTCGCCGCACGATAAAGCGGGATCTCGACGCCCGGATCATTTGCCATCAAATCGGCAAACAGATCATCGCCGAAGTCTTCGATCAGCAGAAACCCGTGTTCGCTGTCCTGATTGTAAATTTCGGGCGCTTTCAGGCCGATGTCGCACAAATGCCGCGAGATAGAGACGAATGGGCCGGTGTCTTCGCCTTTGTCGGGGGGTGCATCCATCAAGATGGCAGCGGCGCCATCTGCCTTGATTAGCCGGTCATACCGCCGATTGGACGCATCGCCGGCAACCACACTGCGCCGGGCATCTTGCCATCCAATGGCTGTCAGAAACGCAGTGCTTTGATCTGCGCGGTCAGTCATGGCTGCCATACCTTCAACTTTTCATCCCAGCGCGGGTCCGTCCAGCTTGCGCGGATCATTCGGGTATCGTCGGTGTCTCCGTTTGTCACGTGCAGCATCAAGGCCTGCACCGGACTGAGTGGCCCAAGACGATCAGGCCATTCAACCAGACAAATGTCTGTCTCGAAGGCGTCGATCAAACCCAGTTCTTCAATCTCCGAGGTCGACGTAAGGCGGTAGAGGTCGGCATGCCATATGTCGGTACCGGCGGCTGGATAGGTTTGGACGAGGGTGAAAGTAGGGGAGGGTACATCTTCGGCATGGGCCATCAGGTGCTGGATCAGCGCACGGGCGAAATGTGTTTTGCCGGCACCCACGTCTCCTTCCAGCAAGATAACGTCACCGTCACCCAGTTCTGGTGCCAGATCCTGCGCCAGTTGCGCGGTGTGATCGGGTGAAGTCGAGTTGAGAGAAAGGCTGCACGAAGTCATGCGCTATCGTCGCAATCGGCCACTGGCCTTGCAAGTCGAAAGCGGCGCTGAAAATACCTTTCGCAGCGATCCCTGACTTAATTGACCGTATCGGAAAGCCTTGCTTGCGCTGCCGATCGCGAAAACCGGACAAGGGTTGCCTCTGCTGCAAGTGGATAGAGGGTGCACCGCAGGTCAACGCCGGTTTGGAGCTCTATGTCCAACGAAGTTGGCTGGGTGGCACCGATGGTCTTGGCGAAGTTTGTGATCGTCTTCCAGCCATCAGGCGTTTGCGCTTTGCTCTGCCAGTGAGTGATGGCGTCAGCCAGCGTTACATCGGCAAAGGCGGCTTCGGGGTTCTGTTCCCACATCCGGCGATAGGCGGCGTTGCAAAACGTCAGCACGCCCGAAGAGGAAAACACCACCAATGCGTCGTCGATGTTGTCCAGCACCGTCTCGAATTGCTCCATCTCTGCGCGATAGCAGCGCGACTGGGTGATTTCGGCGCTGATGTCCTCGATCAGGAAAGCGGTGGCGCCATCGGGATGGGGCCGTCCCTGAACCGCATAGGTACATCCGTCTTCCAGCGTCCAGGTTTCGCGATAACGACCGCCTGATGCCGCTGCAATAACCTCGGCGATGTCTTGGCGCCATGAGCGGTAGTTCTTGGGCTCCGGCATCTTGCGGCTTTCGCGTAGCGCATCGAAGAATGACATCATCGTTGGCTGGCTTGCCAGAAAGGCCCCCTGCAAACCTGTCAAATCCACCAACGCGGGATTGAACATGCCCAGCCGCCCGTCGCGGTCAAAGATCGCCAGACCAATAGAAAGATGAGCAAAGGTCTTGGCCAGTGTCTGAACAAATAGACGCTGGGTTTCTTCGGCCTGGACCAGAGGCGAGATGCATGTTGCGTGATAGGTCCACCCTGTGTTGGTCCTATGGCTTTCGATCTGAAACCAATCGCGGTCTCCGTTTTGGTTTTCCAGCACGCGCCGCTGTGGCTCATGCGCCTCATCCGCATCAAGATGAAGCGTGCACGCGCAATCGGGATATCTGGATTTCAGCAAAGCAAAGGCCGAGTTATGCCAGATCACCGCACCCGCCGCATTGCTTTGCCAAGCCGGGTGCGGAGAGGTTTCGCAAGACAGACGCATAGCGCTGTGATCCTGAGGAAAGGGCGTAACATCTTCTTGCGTGTCTGTCTGTGACAGATGCACCCAGCACAAGCCGTCGCGCCAGTTCACCTCGATCACTGAATCATCATCAGCTGCCTGCGCAAACATCGTCATGCTGCCGGATGCATCTGTACCGACGGTGTCAGGGAAGTCGGGGAACGACGGCAACAAGGCATCGCGCAGGTCATCCCAGACGTGCGTGCCGGGAAACAGGGAAAAGCGTTTGAGCGCACCGGTGCTCGCATGGTGTAGCACGCCGTTGTCAAACAAAAGCGACAGGTCGTTTGACTGGCTGCCGTCGGCAGATTCTTTAGCGAAGGACGGCTGCATGAGAAGCACCATCGCAACCACGGCCGTGAGAACCGACATCCCGAAGATCATAAAAAGCTCTGAGATCGCCAGCATCAACTCTGTCCCCGAAAGATTTAGTGATACGGCAGCTTTGTTTATTTTGGTTAATTAGACGTTAATGCCAAACCGGCTTGTAAAGACCTTGCCGGACATCACGCCGTAATATGCCGGTTCTGACCCATGCCCTGCGGTGTCGTTTCGATGTCTGACGCAAGCTTTTCGCGCGGCCAGATCACTTCGACCACAGCACCGCCTGCGGGGGTATCGTGCAGCCCCTCGTATCCGTTCGCAAAACGCAACTGCGCGCCCGAACGCTCCAGTAAAGTTTTCGCGATAAATAGGCCCAGGCCCATGCCTTCGTATGCAGGGCGCGACCTGTCTGTCTGCGCAGTCGTACGTTCGCGCATGAAGGGATCACCAATGCGTCCCAGGATATGCGAGGGAAACCCGTCGCCATCGTCCATAATACGAATGGAGATGTTATTCTCGGACCAGCTTGATTCAACCCAAACGGTTGTCTGCGCGAAATCCACGGCGTTCTGGATCAGGTTGCGCAGCCCGTGAATGATCTCCGGTTTGCGGGGGATTACGGGCTGGGATTTACGGTTTTCCTGTCCCGGTGCCTGCTGGAGCAGAACGGCTTTGCCCCGGTCCATATGTGGTTCGGCGGATTCCTCGATCACCGCTTCTAAAGGCGCATGGCGCAGATGCAGATCGTCTTTGCCCGCCCGACCCATATCTCGCAGAATATCGCGACACCGGTCAGCCTGATCGCGGATCAAGGCGGCATCTTCGGCCATGTCAGCCATATCGGGATGATCCCGAAGGTCGTTCAACAGCTCGGCACTGGCCAGTTTGATCGTTGCCAAAGGTGTGCCCAGTTCATGCGCAGCAGCAGCGACGACGCCCCCCAGATCGGTCAGCTTTTGTTCACGCGACAGCGCCATTTGGGTGGCGGCCAATGCATCCCCCATCGAATGGACCTCGGACGTGACGCGCCGTGAATAGGCGGAGGTAAAAACAATCGCGATCACCAGCGCCGTCCACTGACCAAACACGAAAATTTCGGGCATATGGAGCACTCGACCGGCGGACGTGACCAGCGGCAGGTGAACAAGAGCCAGGATGGAGACCAGAACGATCCCCGTCGAACACAACACGATTGTTGAGCGCAGACTTAGTGCAGTTGCCGAAATTGTGATGGGGCCAAGCAAGAGCAAGGCGAATGGATTATTCAGCCCGCCGGTGAGAAACAGCAAGAATGCAATCTGCACCAGATCGAAGCTGATCATCGACAGGTTCTCAAGTTCGGACAGGCGCTTGTTCTCCGGAAAGATGAAACTTGCGACCAGATTTGCGATAACAGAAGCACCAACCGCCATAAAACACAGGCCAAGCTCCAGCTCTAGATTATAGAGAACCTGCGCGACGGTGATCGCAATCAACTGACCGGTAATCGCGACCCAGCGCAACAGGATCATCGTGCGCAGTCTGATCCAATTCGCCCGTGTGCGCCCGGAAAGAGGGCGAATGGTTGCCTGCGTCATGTTCGCACCTATTGATTTGTCGCCCTTGCGTCTGCAATGACGTAGCTTAGGTCTGCAAAAAGACATCAACAAGCGCGCGCATTGGCGCAGGAGGACTGCTGTGAGCCGGAAAATAGCAATTGGAGCCGTTGGCGTTGCTGCTGCATTCTTGTTGGGTACGGTGTGGATGACGGTACAAGACGGTGCTGATGCAGACCAATTCGCGCAGTGTCGATCCTCAACAGTGGCCGGTGATCTCGGCGGGCCATTCGAGCTGATCAATGCCAAGGGTGAGACGGTTACGGACAGTGATGTGATTACTGAACCCGCGCTGATCTATTTCGGGTATACATTCTGCCCGGATATCTGCCCGCTGGATGTGGATCGCAATGCCTCTGCGATTGAAATTCTGGAAGAGCAGGGCAAGACTGTGACACCCGTCTTCATCACCATTGACCCCGAGCGCGACACGCCAGAAGTGGTGGGCGATTTTGCCGATGCGATGCACCCGCGTATGATCGGTCTGACCGGGACGCCGGAGCAGGTAAAGGCGGCGAGTACCGCCTATAAAACCTACTACAAGGCGCATCCGTCTGTTGATGATGAATATCTCGTGGATCATTCGACCTTCAGCTATCTTGTGCTGCCCGAAGTAGGTTTCGTCGATTATTTTCGCCGCGAAGTGACCCCGGCCGAGATGGCCGAAAGGATCGGGTGCTTTGTTGATCAGCTTTGAAATGTTGACCTAAGGCAAAGCCGGTCCATATTCAATTGTAACGGTTTAACAACACAGAGCACCTTGACGTGACACAGGACCAATCAGACCTCGGACCGGACAAGACCTTGTTGCTGGTGGACGACGACGAACCTTTTCTGCGTCGTCTTGCCAAAGCGATGGAGAAACGCGGTTTCGAGGTCGAAACTGCTGATAGTGTCGCCGCTGGTCGCGCCATCGCGACGGCCCGTCCACCCGCCTATGCGGTGATTGATCTGCGGCTGGAAGACGGCAACGGGTTGGATGTGGTCGAGGTGCTACGCGAACGGCGTGTTGATGCGCGCGTTGTTGTACTAACGGGTTACGGTGCCATCGCCACAGCGGTTGCCGCGGTCAAAATCGGTGCCACGGATTATCTGTCAAAGCCTGCAGACGCTAATGATATTACCAACGCGCTTTTGGCCACAGGCGATGACATGCCGCCCCCGCCGGAGAATCCGATGAGCGCGGACCGCGTACGCTGGGAACATATCCAGCGCGTATTCGAGCTTTGTGATCGCAATGTGTCAGAGACCGCACGCCGCCTGAGTATGCACCGCCGCACATTGCAGCGTATTCTGGCAAAGCGGTCGCCGCGCTAGAGATCGTAACGTTTGAGGCGTTTGTCTACGATTTCGCCGTTGGCCATCTCGTAACCCTCGATCACGCCATAGTCCTGAAAACCACGGCTTTGATAGTAGATCAGCCCACCTTCATTGTCGGCGCGGATGTTGGCATTGATCCACTTGAAGCCGTTGGCCTTGGCTGCTTTGCGCGTGGCGTCGAACAAGGCTGAGCCGATACCCAGACCAGTGCGGCCAATCTGCACAAATGTGGCGATGTTCGCGGCTTCGGGCGGCAATGAAGTTTCTGGTTCGATCCACTGAAAACCGACCACATGCTCATCTTTATCAATTGCGACGTGCCAGGCGTTTTTACCAGGTGCAAAAGCCATCCACTCTGCCAGATCATCCGCCGTGACAGCGCGGGTCAATGCGGTGGTGCCGCCCTCTTTGATGATATCGTTCAGCAAGCGGGCCATGTCCCCAAGATCCAAAGTGATCGGCCGGCGGACCTGGATCATGACATTACCTTTAACAAATCTTCATGCCGTTTCGTAAATGCATTCCGCGTCTCGATCGGGGGCCGCAGCACAATGCCCAAATCGCGTATCAATGCGGTATCGGGTTTGCCAAAAAACTTGGTTGCTTCAGTTTCTGAAAATCCTGCGATCTGTACGGCTTCCATCCAGGCGCTGACCTTGTCAGCTTTTTTGATCTGCCGTTTTACTGTAGCAGGGATTTGCGCGGGCAGCCCGAAGCGTAAATGAATGGCCGCCGTCAGCCGGTCATCCAGAGCGGTATAGCCTGGCCCAACAGCAGCCTTTACAGGCGATATCATATCCCCGATCACGTATTCAGGTGCATCATGCAGCAGCGCAGCCAGTTGCCATTTTGCCGGGGCTTTGGGGTTCAGTCGGCCAAACAGTTCTTCGACCAGCAAAGAGTGTTCGGCGACGGAATAGGCGTAGTCACCATGGGTTTGGCCATTCCAGCGGGCGACAAACGCCAGACCGTGGGCGATGTCCTCGATTTCGATGTCCACAGGCGTCGGATCAAGCAGATCAAGCCTGCGACCCGACAGCATCCGCTGCCATGCTCTGGGTTGTTGTGGCATCTGCGCTGCCCCTACGTCATTGAGTCTATTGGAACTATTTTTCGTCTCGGATGTTTCTCACATGAAGGAGAGATTGATGAAACCGCTTATTGCCCTGCCCGTTGCTATTGCCGCTCTTATGACTGCACAGACTGCCTTTGCCGATCAAGTCTGCATGTCTACAGACGAGATGCATGCCGCTTTGACCGACTGGTATGCCGAAACGCCTGTGGCGGAGCCATCCTCGACGAATGAACAGATTTGGGCGTCCACCAAGAATGGGACTTGGACCATGGTTAAAACCTTCTCGGATGGTCATGCTTGCGTGGTTGCCCAAGGCGACGACTGGATGCAGGGACTGTCAGATGAACGTGTGGCGGCATTGGTAGATTAATTCCCGCAAACCATGCGGCACCATCGCATGTTGAGAGAGGCGTATAAAAGTGCTACGCGCCCTTTAAATACATGAACGAGGTGCCCCATGGCCAACGACTATATTGTAAAAGACATTGCGCTTGCCGCCTACGGCCGCAAGGAACTCGACATCGCCGAAACAGAGATGCCCGGCTTGATGTCACTTCGCGAGGAATACGGCGACAGCAAACCCTTAAAGGGTGCTCGGATCGTAGGATCGCTTCACATGACAATCCAGACGGCTGTTTTGATCGAGACATTGGTCGTGCTGGGCGCTGATGTGCGCTGGGCGTCATGCAACATCTTCTCCACCCAAGATCACGCAGCGGCTGTGATTGCCGAAGCAGGCATTCCGGTTTTCGCGATCAAAGGCCAGTCTTTGGAAGAGCATTGGGATTATCTCGACAAATCCTTTGCGTTTGAAGAAGGTCCCAACCTGATTTTGGACGATGGTGGCGATGCAACGCTCTATATCCTTTTGGGTGCCCGTGCCGAAGCCGGTGAAGACGTCATCTCGGTGCCGACTTCCGAGGAAGAAACAGTGATTAAAGCGCAGATCAAAAAGCGGATGGAGGCCAGCCCCGGTTGGTTCACCAAGATGCGTGACCAGATCGTTGGCGTATCCGAAGAGACCACAACAGGCGTACATCGCTTGTATGATCTGAAAAAACAGGGTCAGCTGCCTTTCCCTGCAATCAACGTGAACGACTCTGTGACCAAGTCAAAATTCGACAACAAATATGGTTGTAAGGAATCGCTCGTTGACGGGATTCGCCGTGCAACCGATACGATGATGGCCGGTAAGGTCGCCGTCGTGATGGGTTACGGCGACGTGGGCAAAGGCTCTGCCGCGTCATTGGCGGGTGCCGGTGCGCGTGTGAAAGTGACCGAAGTCGATCCGATTTGCGCGCTGCAAGCCGCGATGGACGGGTTTGAGGTTGTCCTGCTGGAAGACGTGGTTGGCACCGCCGATATCTTCATCACAACCACCGGCAACAAAGACGTTATCCGCATCGAGCATATGCGCGAGATGAAGGACATGGCGATCGTTGGCAACATCGGCCACTTCGACAACGAGATTCAGGTGGCCGCGCTGAAGAACCACAAGTGGACCAACATCAAGGAACAGGTGGACATGATAGAGATGCCGAATGGCAATCGTCTCATCCTGCTTTCCGAGGGCCGTCTGCTGAACCTTGGCAATGCTACAGGCCACCCGTCTTTCGTGATGTCCGCATCATTTACCAATCAGGTACTTGCGCAGATGGAGCTGTGGATGCGCGGCGATAACTACGAAAACGACGTGTATATCCTGCCCAAGCATCTGGACGAAAAAGTGGCTCGTCTGCATCTTGACCGTATTGGTGTGAAGCTGACCAAGATGGACCCCGAGCAGGCCGCTTATATCGGCGTGAGCGCTGATGGTCCGTTCAAGCCAGAACACTACCGCTACTAAAAGGCTGTTCTGAGTGTTCAAGGGTGCAGTAGCTCTGGTACTGGTGTCGTGGTTCTGCGGAACTGCGGCACTTGCCGCCCCAAAAGTCACTGAAATACTCAAGACCTACGCGGTGGATGCCACAACCGCCTCCGCACTCAAGCAGCAAATGCGCGCGCGTGGGCCCAAAGGGTTTTGGGCCTATACCCGTTGGGACATTCGCTGGTCCTCCGCCTGCGAAGTGCGGGTTAAGGTGTCCTATACGATGCCCAAGCACAAAAATCCTGACGCGATGTCGCCCAGCCTGCGCCGCGAGTTCGATGCGATGGTCGCGAGTTTGATGGCGCACGAGCGTCAGCATGGCCAACATGGTATCAACGCAGCCAAAGAAATCGACCGTGCCAATTGCAACGGTGGTATGAAAATCATTCGGAAATATAATCGGATGGACAAAGAATATGACCGGAGAACCAGGCATGGGTTCACCGAAGGCGTTTTGCTGAACTAACCGCAGCCCTCTGGCGCTGCGATCCGTTCGTCCAGTGGTGCGACATAGAACGAGCACCACTGCGATCCCCCGCCACAATTTGCTTATTTGCGCAAGCGAACCCCGGCTAAGGGGAGATGTCAGGCAATTTTCCCTTTGTGGAGACCGGAAATACCCGTACGTTCGCCCCACATGGCCCACAAGGGTCGGGGACTAAGATTAAATATGGGAGAATCTTATGGGCAAGCGTGACGACTGGATCGCGAAATACGCGGAAGAGCTGAAAACAAAATGTGGTATGTCACCTGACATGGACCTTTTGACAAAGGTCACGATTGGCTGCGGTCCGTCGATCTATAGCGCCGATGCGCAAACCGTTGCATCTAGTCAGGAGAGCGAGCTTGAATTGGTCAAGAAGAACTTCCTGATGAAAAAGCTGGGTCTGTCTGACGGTCCTGAGCTGATGGAAGGCATCAACAAGGCGATCGAGACTTATGGCAAATCCGAGCGTAACAAATACCGCGCTGTGATCTATTACATGCTGACCAAGCACTTCGGCAAAGAAGCGGTCTACGGATAACCCGAACCCCTTCCAAGCAATTTACGCCCGCCTCTTTCGATGGCGGGCGTTTTGCATTTAAGAAAACTTTTCAATATCAAATCCTTGGTGTTTGGCGATGTTACTGCTACGCCCTACGAACGGCCAGGATGGCCAGAACAGATTTCTATACGTGTGCGGTGGTTATGGGAGCACGCGGGGTGAGAAAGGGTTCTGGCATCCGTGTCAGAACCCTTTTTTGTTCAGCTATAGGCTTAGCGCTGCAGGCACAGAGCAAAACACCCCTAGGGTTTAGTGTCGCCCATATCACAAACGATCTGCCATTCCCCATCTGTTACAGGCTGTACGGATAAGCGTGAGTTATTGACCAACACCATCTCTTCCAGCTTCGGCTCTTGTTTGATCTGGTCCAGCGATACCGGCGTTTTAAATGGACGTACGGCTTTGATATCAACACATTCCCAACGGTCATCGTCCGTTGTGCTGTCTTGGTGTGCCTCTGCGATCACCTCGACAATGCCCACGACTGATTTCTCTTTCATGGAATGATAGAAGAACCCCAGATCACCCACCTTCATGTCGCGCATGAAGTTGCGGGCCTGATAATTTCTAACGCCATCCCATTCTTCGCCAGCATCACCTTTGGCGACCTGATCGTCCCAACCCCAAGTGTTAGGCTCCGATTTGAACAACCAATAGGCCATCAGGGGAGCACCTGAATCCATTCGCGCAGGGTTACGGTCTCGAACAATCCGGCCTTGGCGTAGGGATCCTCTGCCGCCCAAGCCTCGGCCGCTGCCATATCGGGCAGGTCCAGCACCAGCATGGAACCGCACATGTCACCTTGTGAATCGCGAAACGGTCCGCCCAAAGTGACGCAACCTGTGTCCTTCAAGTAGGCCAAGTGTGCATCACGGTTGGCTTTGCGTACGTCAAGCGACCCGGGTTTATCATGAGCCATCAGGCAAACGAGCATATCATTCTTCCTTTAACGGGCGGGCCAGCAGGCCGCGCATTGCTGTTTCAACATCTACTTTGTTCCCTAGCAACGCCGCAACGGCATCGGTGATGGGAAGATCGAGTTTCTGGTCTTGCGCCAACCGATGCATGGCCAGTGCGGTTGCGGCCCCTTCAACAGTTGTCGCGCTATCAAACGGGGTGCCGCCGCCGATGGACAGACCCAACCGGTAGTTCCGCGATTGGGTCGAAGTGCAGGTCAGGGTCAAATCGCCAAAGCCGGACAGGCCCGCCAGCGTGGCCGGGTCGGCATTCACATGTGCAGCGAACCTCTGCATTTCGGCGAAGCCCCGTGTCATGACAGCCGCGCGTGCGCTTTCGCCCAAACCGGCCCCGATGGACGTACCGCAGGCAATGGCGATCACATTTTTCAATGCGCCGCCCAATTCGGCCCCTACCGTATCCGTCGTGCGATACAGGCGCAGGTTGGCGGTCGTTAGGGTTTCTTGAAGCACGCGCCCGATTGCATCATCGTGACAGGCCAACGTCAGCGCCGTCGGCAAACCACGGGCAATATCGGCTGCGAAACTGGGACCGGTTAGGATAGCAGGTGTGCAATCCGGAATGGTCCGGGACAGGACTTGCACAGGTCCGGCACCGCTATCAATTTCGATGCCCTTGCAACAGGCAACAAGTGTTTTTCCCTGTAATAGTGCCGCATTCTGGGCCAAAAAGTCCCGCAGCTTCTGCATCGGGACCGCCAACAAAAGGATCTCTGCGGTGCAGGCCTCCTCAAGAGCGCCTGTAACGGTCAAGATTGCCGGGAAGGGGTGATCTGGCAAGCGGCGCTTGTTCTCGCGTTGGGCTTGCATATCGCCTGCATCACGCGCCCAAAGTGTCACCGGCCCGTTGCCTGCCAGCGAAATTGCCAGCGCTGTTCCAAAAGCTCCGGCACCCAGAACAGAAACTCTCATGCTTTGGCCCCTTTTTTTCCGCTGCCCAGCATCGCGGGTTGTGATTGATCCAATGGCCAGCGGGGGCGTGCCGAAAGCGACAGGTCATCTGGTGTGCGATGCTGGGATTGCTCTGCGGCCGCAAAGGCAATCATCGCTGCGTTATCCGTGCAAAGCGCAAGCGGTGGTGCGACGAAGTTGGCTTCATGTTCCCTTGAAACAGTCTCTAACGCTAAACGAATAGCGCCATTTGCCGCGACGCCACCCGCTACACACAGAGTCCGGGGTGCGGCGGCAGGATAAAGGGCAAACGCCCGCCGCGTTTTCTCGGCCAGAACATCAACCACGGCGACTTGGAACCCTGCGGCAAGATCCGCCTGATCCTGCAGGGTCAGCCCGGATTGCGCGGCGACAGCCGCATCCCGCGCACGCAACACTGCCGTTTTCAGACCCGAGAAAGACATATCGCAGCCGGGACGGTCCATCAGCGGGCGCGGAAAAGCAAAGCGGCGTGGATCACCGGATTTCGCGGCCTGTTCAATTGCCGGACCGCCAGGTTGGGGCAGGGCAATCAACCGCGCGACCTTGTCAAACGCTTCGCCTGGGGCGTCATCAATCGTTCCGCCAAGTCGCTTGAAAGTATCAGGACCGGAAACCAACAAGAACTGGCAATGTCCGCCGGATACCAGCAACATCAAATAGGGGTAGGGCACATCATCCGTCAGTCGCGGTGTCAGCGCATGACCCGCCAGATGATTGACCCCGTAGAGCGGTTTGCCCGTTGCGGCAGCGAGCCCTTTGGCGCACATCACACCAGATACCACGCCGCCAATCAGACCCGGACCGGCCGTCACCGCAATCGCATCGACCCCGCTCAGAGTTAGATTCGCCTGAGTTAGAGCCTGTTCTACACAGTGATCCAGCTTTTCAGCATGCGCGCGCGCCGCGATTTCGGGGACAACACCACCGAACGCGGCGTGCAGATCGGTTTGCCCTGCAACCACCGAAGACAGAATTTGCGCCGGTCCGTTTGGCGCGAGGCGGACGATTGCCGCTGCCGTGTCATCACAGCTGCTTTCCAATCCGAGAAATGTCAGAGGTCGCGACATGAGGCTTTCCATTGCAAGGGTGCTGATGCGCAGGTAACACCAAGAGACGATGGCGAACAATGCTCAGACCTCAACCGCGTTGTTGCTGACGCGACCGCAAGACAGTGCCGAGCGTTTTCTGGCGCGATTGAACCCGTCACTGCTGACAAATGTCAGTGTTTGCATGTCGCCTTTGCTGCAAATCATTCCGAATGGCTCAACGCCGGACATGAGCCGATATGAAGGCGTGATATTTACCTCCGCGCAAGCGGTCATTTTCGCGCCCACGGGTGCCGGAATGCCGGCCTATTGCGTTGGCGCGCAGACCGCAAAACGCGCGGCCATCGCCGGTTGGTCCGTCAAGCTTGTCGTCCAAACCGCAGAAGAGCTGATCGCTGCCATACGAGCGCAGAAAAATACGGGTTCGTTGGTGCATCTGGCCGGAGCGCACCGGCGTGGCGATATCGCTCAACGGTTGGGTGATCAGGGTATTTCAGTCCATGTAGTGACGCTTTATGACCAGCGGCTTTTGCCTCTTAAGGTTGAGGCGCAAACGCTGCTGGCCGAGGCAGAGCGTGTCATTGTTCCGCTGTTCTCGCCGCGTACAGCGGCCCAGTTTCTGGATCAGGCAGAGACCCTAGGACAGGCGCACGTCATCGCGATAAGCACTGCCGTTGTCGCCGTTTTGAACGGGGCCACAGTCGCTGGAGTTGATATAGCTGATGAACCAACGGGCGCAGATATGGCAAGAAGTGTTGAAATGCTCTTGCAAAAGACCAGCTTAGCTTGAAGCAGGGCCATATTGCCGAGTAAGGTTGTGGTGAACATCTGGCACTGGTCAGAATCAGAAGGGTATGCAGCGTGGCGAAAGCAAAAAAACCGGCATCAAGCAGTAAAGCCGCCTCCGATGCGGCGAAATCATCGGCTTCGACAACAGCCAGTTCTGCCTCTACTGCCAGTTCCGCGTCCAAACCCAGCGTGGCATCCAAGGCAGCAACGACGGCGAAGAAAGATGGCGCTGACGCCAAATCTGCGCCCGCGACAGATAAGCCCAAGCCAACAACGAAGTCTGTGGCGTCAAAAACCACGACAACATCTGCGGCTTCAACCTCGACCGCGTCCAAACCAAAGCCAGCGAAATCGACACCATCAAAACCGGCGGCTTCCAAAGCTGCTGATGCAACAACGACCGACGCGCCAAAGGCCGCTTCGAAAGACATGCCGAAGACAACCGGCCGAACGCCGCCTGCTGACACCTCTTTTGTGCCATCAAAAGAAGACGCGAACAAACCGGCGGCCGCAAAGCCTGTTGCGAAGACACCTGCGTCCCAGTCCCCGCAAAAACAACGCAGTGTGTTTGTGCCATTGGTGCTGGGCGGGGCGATTGCTGCTGCTTTGGGTTATGTAGTGTCAGAGGCAAACTTCTTTAACACCCGTGCTGATGTATCGGGGCTTGCAGAAACTCAAACGACGCTGGAACAGCGGATATCTTCGTTGGAAGGTACAGAGCCTTCTGCGCCGGATTTAAGCGGGTTGGAGACCAGCATCGCGTCGATTTCCGACACGGTGGGGGATTTGGAAGCACGGCTGACCGAACTTGAAAACCGACCTGCGCCGACGGGCGAGGCAAGCGGCCCGCCCCCTGAGTATGCGCAGGAGCTTGAAGATCTGAAGGCATCCGTGGAACAACAAACGACCGAGATTAAACGTTTGTTGGAAAACGCGATGAGCGTTGAGGAAGCGACTGCGGATGCCGCGCGGCAAGCTGCGGTGCAAAGCGCGCTAACCAAGATCACCGTCGCGCTGAGCACGGGATCCCCCTATGACGATGCCCTGCAATCCCTGTCGGAAAGCGGTGTTTCAGACGTGCCGGCACCGCTTGCAGACCCGGCAGGAAATGGCGTGCCGACATTGCAGAATTTGCAGAACGATTTCCCAGATGCGGCCCGTGCCGCACTGACAGCAGCGCGTGCCGCGGGTAACGATGATGGTGCGTCCGGCGTGGGCGGTTTCTTGCGCCGACAGCTTGGGGCACGCTCCGTAGCACCGCGTGAAGGGTCTGGTCCGGATGCGGTTCTGTCCCGCGCCGAAGCTGCCGTACGAGAGGGCCGCGTCAGTGATGCACTTGCAGAGATCGATACGCTTCCGACAGAAGCGCAGGACGCAATGGTAGATTGGCTGTCGGCTGCGCGCACCCGCGCAAACGCCGAAGCAGCCGTTCAGGACCTGTCCCAAAGCCTGACGGCAAACTGAGAAAGTTGAATTTATGTTGTGGTCATTGATTAAGATTGTCGTTTTCGTTGCCGCCATCGCGGCATTGGCTTGGGGTGCCGGTTATCTATTGGAAAGCCAGGGTGGCCTGCAGGTCACTGTGATGGGGACAGAATTCAACTTTGGTCCGCTGCAGTCTGTGATTGCGGTGATTGTTCTGATGATCGCGGTCTGGCTCTTGCTCAAGATTATCTCTTTGCTGGTGGCCACATGGAAGTTCCTGAATGGCGACGAAACGGCCATTTCGCGTTATTTCGACCGCAACCGCGAACGCAAAGGGTTCGAGGCTTTGTCCGAAGGGCTGATGGCGCTGGCCAGTGGCGAGGGCAAAGTTGCGATGGCCAAGGCGCAGAAGGCGGACAAGTATTTGAACAAACCCGCGCTAACCAATCTGTTGACCGCGCAGGCGGCAGAGCTTGCTGGTGACCGCCGCAAGGCGGAAGAGACCTATCGTAAGCTGGTGGAAGACGAGCAAACGCGGTTCGTCGGCGTACGTGGCATCATGAAGCAAAAGCTCGCTGATGGGGACACGGAGACTGCTCTCAAGCTTGCCGAGAAGGCCTTTGCGCTGAAGCCAAAGCATGTGGAAACAGGCGATACCCTGCTTCAACTCCAAGCCCAGAAAGAAGACTGGAACGGTGCGCGTAAAACATTGAGCACCAAGTTGAAGAATGGCCAGCTGCCTCGTGACGTGCATAAACGTCGCGATGCTGTTCTGGCGCTGTCCGAAGCGAAGGACATCATCGACGACGGCACGGACATCGCAGCACGCGAAGCCGCGATTGAAGCGAACCGCCTGTCTCCTGATCTGATCCCGGCGGCGGTGATGGCCGCTCACAGCTACATTGACCAGAACAAGCCGCGCTATGCTTCGCGTGTCTTGACGAAAGCCTGGAGCGTTCAGCCGCATCCTGATCTTGCCGCTGCATTTGCCGCGATTGAGCCGGATGAGAAGCCCGCAGCACGGATCAAACGGTTCAAGGCACTCACCAAATCGCAGCCGGACCATGCCGAAACCAAGATGCTGAACGCAGAGCTTTATATTGCGGATGAGGATTTCCCGAGCGCCCGCCGTGCGCTTGGCGATCTGGTGGAGACGAACCCGACTGCCCGCTCCGTCACCTTGATGGCTGCGATTGAACGGGGGGAGGGTGCGTCTGATACGGTGGTTAAAGGATGGCTTGCCCGCGCGCTGACAGTGTCACGCGGGCCGCAGTGGATTTGCGATAACTGCCAGAACATCCATACTGAATGGACGCCGATCTGTGGCAACTGCAAAAGCTTTGACACGCTAAGCTGGAAGACGCCGCCGATGGCCGAAGTTGCGATGCCCGGTGGTGTGCAGATGTTGCCGCTGATCGTCGGCGCGGTCGAGGATAAATCAGGAGCAGATGGCGCTGGTGCTGTCACCACCCGCAACGATATCGAAGATGTGGAATTAATCACGGACCCGCCAGAAGATCAGTCGAAAGCGGAAACAGCGAAAGTCTGACGCTACTTTCCTTTCCAGACCGGATCACGCTTTTCTGCAAAAGCCCGCGCGCCTTCAAGCTGGTCTTCGGAAGCATAAAGGGTGTCGACAGTTGGCAGCTGACGCTTTGTAATCCGGTTCATCGCGTCCTGGAACTTTGAATCCTCGGCATCGCGTACGATTTCCTTGATCGCAGCATAGACAAGCGGCGGGCCAGAGGCGAGCAGACGGGCCAGTTCCCATGCGCGGTCCAGCAATTGACCGGCTGGGAGGATCTCATTGATTAGACCCCAGCCTTTGGCCTCGTTTACGTCAAACCAGCGCCCTGTCAGCAAAAGTTCCATCGCGATATGATAGGGAATGCGCTTGGGAAGCTTGATGCTGGCGGCATCGGCAACGGTGCCGGAGCGGATTTCGGGAAGGGCGAATGTCGCGTGTTCTGCGGCCAAGATCATGTCTGCGGACAGCGCCAGCTCAAGCCCGCCCCCGCAAGCGATGCCATTCACCGCAGCGATCACTGGCTTGTTCAGGCCGCGCAGTTCTTGCAGGCCGCCGAACCCACCTAGGCCATAATCGCCATCGACAGCATCGCCATCAGAAGCGGCTTTGAGATCCCAACCGGGACAAAAGAATTTATTGCCGCCGCCAGTGATGATCGCAACTCGCAGGTCGGGATCATCACGAAAGCCGGCAAAAACCTCGCCCATCAGTACGGATGTTTTCAGATCAATTGCATTGGCTTTGGGCCGGTCGAGCGTAACTTCGAGGATCGGACCTTCGCGGCGAGTTTTGACGGGTGAGGCGGACATTGTATTCCTTTCAGCGGGCCAAACGCAAAAGTGCATCGGCTGCGATGGCATCGGTTGGTGTGCAGATAAGTGGGTTGATCTCTATTTCTTGCAGGTGTTCGGCATGTGCAACAGCAAAGGCTTCGACGGCCCGGATGGCTGTCAGTATTGCGGGCATGGAGACCGGGGGTGCACCGCGATACCCCGAGAGGCGCGGGGCAATTCTAAGACTGTTTAGGGCGTTTGTGACTTCGGCCTCGGTGACAGGCAGCAGAAGGGAGACGCTGTCTTGCAAAAGTTCTGTATGGGTGCCGCCCGCGCCAAGTGTCAGCAGAAATCCATGCGCAGGGTCGCTTATCACACCGATCAACAGTTCGAGTACCGAGTTGCCGATCATTTCTTCGATCAAGAAACCGGTCGCGTTCATCGACTGCGCCGCGGCACAAGTCTCTTCGCTGGTTGTCAGGTTAAGCACGACGGCCCCGGTCTCGGTTTTGTGCGCGATCCCTTCGCCTTTAAGCACCTGTGGATACCCTACTGCCGTCGAACAGTCTCTAACACGGGGCAAATCGCTGCATTGACGAGAACGTGGTATGCGCAAACCGTATTTCGCCAAAGCTTCTTTGGCCTCGGCTTCGCTGATCAGTTCTGCTGATTGAGGTGCGGACGGGAGCAGCACCGGCAGTGCCGAAGCTGCCGATGGCCTGGCCGCGATTGCGCAAGCTGCCAACGCTTCAGAGAGGCCGGAGAAGGGAACGATATCTGACGCTAGAAAATCAGAGGCGACCCCTTCCGGCATCAGTTCCGGCAGGCTTGCTGCCACTGCATAGAGACTGCCTGTCTGCTTTGCTGCCTCCTTGACCGCCTCGATCACGCAGTCCCAATCGGAAGGGTCGCACAGATCGGCGCGGGGGAAGTCAACGATCAGGATCGTGATGGCCACATCGGAGTCGGCCATCGCAGCAAAAGTGCGGGTCATCGCAGGCACATCGCGCCAGATGTATGTGTGGTAGTCCAAAGGATTGGCCAAAGCGACGCGGGAACCAAGCGCTGCGCGGAGGTCGGTCTTTTGTCGATCGTTCAATGCCGGAAAGCTGAGCGGCAGGGTTACGGCGGTATCGGCCGCAAGACTGGCCTCGCCGCCGGAGCAGCTTATCGTTGCGACGGTGTTTTGCGGTAAACGTCCAGCGATATGCAGGAGTTTTAACGTTTCCAGAAAAGTTGAAAGGTCATCAGCGCGCAGGATGCCAAGGCGGCGCAACAAGGCGGCGGCTCCAGCATCTTGACCGGCAAGAGATGCCGTGTGCGATATTGTTGCGCGTCGTGCCTGATCGGATCGCCCGACCTTAATTGCGACGACAGGTTTGTTTAGTTCGCGTGCCTTGGTTGCCAACGCTTCGAATGCACGCAGATCGCCGATGCCTTCGATATGAAGCCCAAGTGCGGTGACACGCGGATCCTCCAAGAGGGCCATGCCGATTTCCGAGATACCTGATTGCGCCTGATTGCCCGCCGTTACGACATAAGCCAACGGCAAGGCACGTGACTGCATGGTCAGGTTGATCGCTATGTTCGAGCTTTGCGTGACAATAGCAACGCCACCCTCGACACGTCTGCCGCCGTGCTGATCCGGCCAAAGAAGCGCACCATCCAGGTAATTGATAAAGCCATAACAATTTGGCCCAAGGACCGGCATTTCGCCCGCTGCATCAAGCAAATCAGCCTGTAGATCTGCCCCGAATGTGTCCTCTGCCTGCGCTTCAAGAAAACCGGAGGCAAAACACACCGCGCCACTCGAGCCACGTTGTGACAGGGCGGCAACGATGTCGATTGTTGCCTCACGATTTACGCCGATGAATGTGGCGTCCGGTGCGGCGGGCAGGGCGTCGACGCTGCGAAAGACAGGATATCCTTCGATGCTCTCTGCAGTCGGATGTACCGGCCAGATATCGCCTTCAAACCCCATTCGCGCAGACTGCATAACAACCTGTCTGCACCACGCACCGCCCCCAACGACGGCGATTGACCGGGGCCGTAACAACCGTTTGAGGTCACGCGTCATCAGGCCCCCAGCGGACGCAGCAAATCACGCGAGATGATATGACGCTGAATTTCCGAAGTACCGTCCCAGATTCGCTCCACCCGTGCATCTCGCCAGAAGCGTTCGATGGGGAAATCATCCATCAATCCCATCCCTCCGAATATCTGCAAAGTTGTGTCTGTAACGCGGGCTAGAGCCTCGGAAGCATAGACCTTAGCCGAGGCAATCTCGCGGTTGGCAGGCAATCCTTCATCCAATCGCCAAGCAGCAGCAAGGGTCAGCCAGTCGGCGGCATCAATCTCGGTGATCATATCGGCGATCTGGAAGGACACGCCCTGGAATTTGCCAATCTGCTGTCCGAATTGCTTGCGCTCGGCCGCGTAGTTCAGTGCGTAGTCAAAGCAGCGCCGCGACCGTCCGACAGAGAAAGCCGCAACCGTCAGGCGCGTGGCGTAAAGCCACTCGTTCATCACGGCAAAACCGCCATCGACTTCGCCCAGAACCTGTGCATCCGGCAGGCGGCAGTTATCGAAATAGAGGATACAGTTTTTGTACCCCTTATGGCTGACGGAGTTATAGCCATCGCGCACCTCGAACCCCGGCGTGCCGCGGTCGATAAGAAAGGTAGTGATACGCCTTTTGGGACCTTTGGGCGTTTCATCGACGCCGGTGGCGATGAAAACGATAAAGAAATCGGCATGCTCTGCGCCCGAAATGAAGTGTTTGGAGCCGTTTACAACCCAGTCACCGCCATCACGCACCGCGCTACACTTCATGCCGCGCACGTCCGACCCCGCATCAGGCTCTGTCATAGCAAGCGCGTCCATGCGTTCACCCCGGACAGCAGGCAGAAGATAGCGTTCACGTTGTTCAGCGTTGCAGGCCATCAGGATGTTTTGGGGCCGGCCAAAGAAATGCGTCAGCGCCATGGAACCGCGGCCTAATTCGCGCTCGACCAGTGTGAAATCCACATGTGACAGACCCGCACCGCCGACCTCTTCGGGGAAGTTACAGGCATAGAAGCCCAGATCGATGACCTTCTGTTTGATCTCTTCGCCCAAGGCCTGAGGCACCTGCCCGCTGCGCTCGACATCTGCCTCATGCGGATAGATTTCATTCTCCACAAAACTGCGCACAGTCGAGACGATCATCTCTTGTTCATCGCTAAGGCCAAAGTGCATTCGGGGTCGTTCCTTTTGTGATGTCTTTGCCGACCTTAGGCTGATCGCTGTGAAAATCTATCCGCAAAATACAACAGATGTTAATCAGCTGTTTACCGCTATCGGGTCAGAACAGAAGGGGAAGGTTCGGTGCAAAAGTGCCGGATCACAAGTGAATGCAGCAGAAAGCCAGGCATGATCCGATCGTTCAAGACACCTTTTACGCGACCACAGCTGGGGGCGTATCATTCTGGGGTGATGCAATATCACTACCGGGATATGATGTGTAACAAATCGCCTATCGATATCGCCCTGTATCTTCACCTGATCCACGCGGTCCAGCCCGGCAGTTTTATCGAAATCGGAACAAAGTTTGGCGGCTCGGCCATGATGTTCCGCGATGTGATGCGGATGTACGGGATGGATACCCAGGTGGTCTCGATCGACCGGAGGCCACCCGACGTGGATGATCGCTTTGATGGTATTCGATTTGTCGAGGGCGACGTGATGGCGCTTGATCGCACGTTTGTCGAAAACGGGCTGTTTGACCTGCCGCGCCCCTGGGTTCTGTCAGAAGACAGCGCGCATACTTTCGAGGCCTGTATGGCAGTACTCGACTTCGGGTCGAAACACCTGCGGCAGGGCGAATACCTTATCATGGAAGACAGCGTGTTGGCAGAGCTTGATCTGGCAGATCGCTTTGACGGTGGCCCAAGCCGCGCGATTAAGACCTATCTGAAAGCCAATCCCAACGTCTATGAGATCGACACCAGCTACTGCGATATGTTTGGCGTCAATGCGACGACCAATCCCAATGGCTATTTGCGGCGGATATAGAATGGGACTGGCAGAAGCGATCGGCGCAGGTTCGGTGTTTCAGGAAGACATCCGTCTAGTGATCTGGGACCTGGATGAGACGTTTTGGGACGGAACGATGACCGAAGGGGGCATGCGTTACCGGATGGATCACCACCAGCTGGTGATCACCCTGGCCGAACGCGGGATCATGTCTGCCATCTGCTCCAAGAACGATGCGGGGCTAATTGAGGCCGAGTTACGCGAGCGGGGTCTTTGGGACTACTTCATTTTTCCGAGCATTGATTGGAGTCCGAAAGGTCCGCGCATTGCGGCGATGCTGGATCAGATAGGTCTGCGGGCGCAATCGGTACTCTTTCTGGACGATAATCCGATGAATCTTGCTCAGGCGGTACATGCGAACCCGGGGCTGAACATCGGACCGCCGGAAATGATATGTACCTT
Organism: Sulfitobacter noctilucae; assembly: GCF_000622365.1. Taxonomy (GTDB): domain Bacteria; phylum Pseudomonadota; class Alphaproteobacteria; order Rhodobacterales; family Rhodobacteraceae; genus Sulfitobacter; species Sulfitobacter noctilucae. Next base: position 538,581 of record NZ_JASC01000013.1, read on the forward strand.
GGCAGATGCACCGCACTTGCAAGGCAAACCAGACCCTGAACTGCGCAGACTGGCGCAATACAAGGTAAAGGAACGCAAGGCTTCTGCTGCGCAAGTGGTTGAAGGCGATGCCATTGCACTTCTGCGCCAATCCAATGTGCGCGTGTATATCGAATACGATGTCGAAGCGCATTTGGACCGCGCGATCGAGTTGATTAACCGAACGAACCAGCTGAATTTTACCAAAAAACGTTTGCCAGATGACCTCGCCACCGCACGAGCGGAGCTGTCCGCTCTGCTTGCGCTGAATACAACAGATGCCGGGCTCATTCGCGTATGCGATGATTACGGGGATTACGGTTTTGCCGGATTCTACCTGACGGAACGACTGCACAATGTGCGGCGGATGAAGCATTTTTGTTTCTCTTGCCGCACCTTAAATATGTACGTCGAACACTGGACGTATGATTTCTTGAACAGACCGCCAATGCAGGTGGTAGGCGAGGTGCTGTCAGATGTGATGAACGATCCGGTGAAGGTCGATTGGATCACGCCGGCGGCTATCAGCGACATATCCGGAAAAGCGCCTTCTGCTCTACGATTCGACAACATCTTTGCGCGCGGCGGCTGTGATCTTGCCAGTCTGATGCATTACTTTGCGCTGCACAGCGATCACATACATGAGGAATTCAATCAGCCGCTGAATGGTCAGATGTTTCGCCGTGATCATACCTCTTTCCTGATGCCGGCGCTGGGCGATCCCTTGACCGAGGAAGAGATGTGGGCAGCCGCGTCACTAGGATACGGGCGCGCAGATTTCCAATCTGATTTGACGAATTTGACGTCGGGGCGGAACTTGTGCTTCCTCAGCTGTTGGGCAGACGCCGATATTCCGGTCTATCGCCACCGGGCAACAGGCTTGCGTTTGCCCTACTGGCTGGTGGGGGCGCAGAACCAGAACCTGATTGCACGCGCCGAACTGCGGGAAGCTGTTGCGGAAACCGACATACAGCGGCAGAGGCTCAACGTGCTATGCCGTGATTTCGAGCATGAGGGGTTGCTGGGCGACGCCGAGATGCTTGAGCGGTATACCACGATTCTCGACGCCATACCTGACGATGTGCAGATCATTCTCGTACTTGCCCCATTGCGTGGTCCGCTACATTTCCAGAACCCCGAACGTCCGGACCACCCGCATCACAAACGGCTGAACGCAGTCTTGCGCCAGGTTGCGTCAGGCCGAACCAATGTGATGTTGCTGGATCCCGCTGACTTCATTGAAGGTGCGGAGGATATGATCGATCTGAATCATTTCAAGCGGCCGGTCTTTCACCGGATGTACCGCGCTGTTCTGGATCATTTGGGGGCAGCCGCTTTGGGAACAGATCGGAAGGTGATCGATGGCTGACGCAAAGTTATTTTCAAACCTGTTTCTGAGCGTGGGAGCGATGAAAGCCGGGACCACATGGCTTTATGCTGTGTTGGCCCGGCATCCCGCCCTGCATTTCGCGTTGGAAAAGGAAATCCACTATTTCTATCACCGGTATGTGAACCCGGAACAGTTAAGCGAAGCCTACCGTTTGCGCGAAGCACGCAATAGGTATCTGTTTCGTTTTGACCCGTCCAAAGCCAACATAGATGCGGTACGGGCCAACCTGCATTGGGTCAGCGCATATCTGGGTCGCCCGGTAGATGATTATTGGTACCGGAACCTTTTTCAGATGCGCGACCATCAGGTCTATGCTTGCGACTTTTCCAATCTGCACGCGCAACTTCCACAAGAGGCATGGCCACAGATCGCAGCGAAATGTGACCGTCTGCGGGTTCTCTATACCATGCGCGATCCGGTGAAACGGCTTTGGAGCCACACGAAATTCCATCTGCAACTTACCGGACATTTGGACAAGCTGGAGATATGGGGACCAGACGAGTTTTTGGAGTTTGTCCACCGCCACCACATTTGGGTGAATGCGGAATACGGTCAGATTCTGCGCAATCTGCATGGGGGGCTGGCTCCTGAAACACTGAAGGTGATCTTTTACGAGGATTTGCATAAGGATCAACGCGGCACATTACGCAGTATAGAATCCTTCCTTGAGCTATCTCATTTCGATTATCCGCAAGCGATATTGGACAAGAGGTTCACAGAAAGCGTGAAGTACGAAATGCCCGGGTTCTTTAGGGAAATTTTGCAGGATGATGTGCAGCGTATTTGCAAGGAAGTGGAAGCAGAAGGGTATCACGTGCCTGCGTCATGGCGCGCAGAAGCACCCATCGCTGCTTAAGGTCTGATTTAGCTGACATCTTTAATACTCTTTGGCAGACAAAGGGACCTAACGGAGTACCGCTTAGGTCAAACCGCACCTCGATATTGCAGTCGCTGAGAGGGTGCCAGTTCGCTGTCGTGCGCAACGACCGCGCGACTGGTCGGCCGGTTTTTGAGCTTTCTGGCATACTTATAGAGAACGATGTCCTCCGCATTTATTTCCTCAAGCATCTGTCGCATATCTGGCGAAATCACGCTCGACGAGCTTTCAGACGACGCGTTTGCGGTGACCGGCTGCCACCGAAAATTCGGATAATGGGGCTTTGCCAGCTGACTAAGGCGTTCCATGGCCTGAGTAAACTCTGGAACGATGCCTAGGACGCCTTGATGGATGATCTGGTCACAGGTTTGTCTGGCTCTTTCAACCTCCTCCCGCTGTGCTTGAGTACAAAGTGCAGCAAGGCGTTGGGTCTGGAAGTTGCGGCATTGCCTGTCACCACGGACTGCAAGGCGGGCATGGACATACCCGGCAAAACCATTCTGGCGGGCCAGTCCGGTGCCGAAAGTTTCCGCGTTTTGAATTCGCTCAAACCGATAGGCAGATCCGATCCGGTCAACCGGATCGCGCAGCATCACAACTGGAATGATATGCACGCCATCCAGAAGAGGCAGCGGCCCTTTCAGGGTATGCGTCGAAAAAGCGGCAGCGTCGGGATTGCCTTTGATCCAGGCCGCGACCTCGGCGGTGTTGGCGGCACCGTCACTTTCGAATTCAGCACTCACCCAACGATCCGCAAAGTTCTGTTTCAGGATTTGGTCGATTGACGTTCCCGCGTTCTTGAAGAGGTGATGGTGAAAGATGATGTGGCGCGTCATGATTAACGCCGCGACTGATATAGATCGGCCGCCTCGAACGCAGCGCGCATCATGCTGCGTCCTTTGTCGAACGAGTACGAGGCATGCATGTAGCCACGGGCATTTTGCGACATAGCTTCCCAAAGCCTGTCATCGCAGGTGAGGCGGTTGATGGCTTCCACCCATTCGTCGGGTGTTTCGGCAATAAAGCAGTCATAGCCTGAGCGCAGTCCGATCCCCTCGGCGGCGATCGGACTGACCACACAGGGGATGCCCTGGGCCAAAGCGCTTAGAACCTTTCCCTTTATCCCCGCACCAGAGAGCAATGGCGCAATGGAAATTCTGTGTGGATCATATGCATCGCATGTCTCGGTTACAAAGCCGTAGGGCACAATATGATCGCTGGCCAGCGCGCGTATGTCTTCGCCCATGCCGGAGCCATAAATCGTTAACTGTGTTTCGGGGTTGTGCGCCACGAGTGAAGGCATCACCCGGCGGACAAACCACTTCACCCCTTCTGCATTAGGATGATGCCGGAAGCTGCCCAAAAACGAGAGACCATGGCGGGTGCTGGCCGCGGGAATGGCATCGGGTACGCGCACAACCCACGGGCATCGCACCACTTTCGCCTCTCCATCGGTGTAGGCTTGAATGACGGAATGTTCGACATCGTTATAGGACAGGACGACGTCGACGTTGCGAATCACTTCGATCTCTTCGGTTCTGGTTTGACGCGCGCGGTCCAGTTTGCCTTTATCATCCTCGCTTTTGGCCGCCCGGAATTCGCGCAGAAAATGAAGATCCGCATTGTTGAACAAGATTTTCGCATCGGAGGCCTGGCGGCGAATTTGCCCAATAACATTCTGCGCGACATAGTAACGGGTGATATAAAAGACATCAAAATCAGCGGCATGCTGGTCGAGGTATTCGCCCGCGTTCATGTAGAAGGGCGCATATATCACCTCAATACCAGACTTTTGCAGGTCTTCTGTGTATTTGCCCAAATGCGCCATATTGGTCGAGACGAACGTGACCTTGTAGCCAAGGGATTGAACCAATTGCATTTCCTGCAGAGCGGCGTATGAGCCTGCGTCCTTGTCCGCACGCGGGGGCGCGTAATCAATGAAAAGAACCCGACCGACGATGCCACGGTCTTTTTCCAGATCCGGGTTTTGTCCTTCAATCCCTTTCCCGGAAAACGAGGCTGCCCAACGGCGCTTGAACTTGGGGCGGTTCACCTCTTGATACTTTTTGAAGCCGGTGGTGACGTCCGTGCCGGAGGTCATTCCCTCGAAATGGTAGACTACCGAAGACGGAATAAACCATGTGGTGAACCCGGCCTGCCGCACCTTGAACGCGAAGTCGGTGTCTTCAAAGTACATCGGCTCCAGATAGGAGGACAATCCGCCAACCTGGTGCCACACGGATGCCGGGGCCATCAGGGCGGCTCCGGATAAATAATCCGCCTGTCTTGCATAGCAGAACCTCGGATCATTCGGGTTCTGACGGTTGCCATAGTTCCAGGGATTGCCGCTGCCCCAGACAATACCGCCTGCATCTTGAAGATCACCGTTCGGATACAACAGCTTGGACCCAACAAGACCGACATTGTCGAACCGCGAAAACCCGTCCAGCAGCGCGTCGAGCCAACCAGCTGTTACCTCAACATCATTGTTCAAAAGCGCAATATATTTGCCGTGGGCCCGTTCCGCACCGGCGTTGCACGCCCGAATAAAACGTTGCGCAACTGGATGACGCACCACGGTGATGCCCTCCACAAGCTGTTCAAGCGTCTGGGTCTCATCAGTCGATGCGTCATCGACTACGATGACTTCGAACGAGACTTCGTTATGCGCCAGCAGCAAGGAGCACAGTGCCAGATAGGTCAGGTCGATATTGTTGTGGACAGGGATGATCACCGAAACGTCGGGATTTTTGACTTGTGGAAAACTCAAGGGCTTGCGCTGCAAATTCTCTGGCCCGCCCTCGAGGGTTTGTAAGGCATGAAGCAATTGAGCGTGGTCCGTGGCTGCTTTGCCTGCCGCCAGTTGCGCCTTGAGAGCGGCATAGCGATAAGGCGTTTGCGGCAGCAAAGCATTGGGAAAGGGCGCGGCTGACTCGCGGCGCATCACGTCTTCGGGGGTGACGATGTAGGGCATCAGTTGATGATGCTCGAACAGGATGACCGAGCCTGATCTGTCTTTCAGTGATAGGTGGCGAACGTGACCATTCAGGTATTCTGGCGGAAGACGAATGACATTGTCTCCGGCAACAATGCGCAGGGGTTTCACATGTTTGCCGTCAATACTGAGTACGACTTCGATTTCTTGCGCCGCCTCGCAGATCAGGGTGTGCCCGAAGTTTTCGCGTACGGAGAACGCAGGTTTAGCCATTGGCGTGATTGGGAAAACCTCCCGCCCCACCTGAACATGCAGGCCTTGACCCGGAGCCAACTGATTGGGCAAGGGCGCGCTTAGCCAGTGGCCGTCGGATATGTCGCTTCGTCCATAAATCCACTCGGGCTCGAGAATTGGTGTGCTGCTGCGCGCGGCTTCAGCGCTTGTCACCTGCATGTCAGCAAGAAACAGGAAGGGTTCAGTCCCTTTGTCATCGGGCAGGTGTTTGCGATATTCGATCTCGAAACTCACATCGCAACTTTTGAAGTGCGGGGGGATCGGGTGCGAGATACGATCATAACCGCTTGGAACTGGGCCGCCGGGAAATGACGTGTCGAAAGGCAGATAGTGCCGCTCTTCTGTTTCAGTAAGCGGATCGCGAAAGATCAGACAAAGACTGGCTGCGGCGCGGTGGGCGGCCAAACATACCTCGAAAACCGTGCCTGGCTGCACAGTTGGAACGTGGATTTGAGCGTCAAAGTAGATCTGGCACGGTGCCTCGAACCGATTGACCATGACTTGAATGGTTTTGCTGCCGGAAAGGGTCCAATCCTCGAGATGGTTGACCCAGCACGCGTAAACCTCACCCGGAACCGTCTCGGCGGGAAGAGAATGCGTTTGGCGACTTAGGTCTTTTGTATCGAGCCGATATATGGGGGCACGCTCTGGAAAGGGCGAAGCTTTGTGGTCGCAAATCTGAAACGGCGATAACGCATCCCCGAGCCTGATTTCCATCGGTTGAGCTGCGTCGACTTTCTCGACGTTTCCAAAAACGGTACCGTCCAGCATCACCAGACACCGCAACTCGGACATAAAATCCAAAGACATAGAAAGCCAACCTCGTGTTCTTGCCCATCGGCAAAGTGGTAAAAGAGGATCACTACGGCACGGTTTGTCTTAAATTTGCGTTAACTACGATTAAGATGGTCTTACTTGTCCAGAATGTCGCGGTGGTAGCGGTTCAAAAGGAACAGTCCACTCATCGTGGTCAGCGCGGCCACCGCCAGTGGGTAGGCGACCGAAACGTAGGTCGGCTGATAGAATGGATAGAACCCGTCTCGCATCAGGCCGGCAATGTGGACGATGGGGTTGAACCAGAGGTAATCCGAATAGGGCTGCGGCACGCTTTCGAAGATAAAGAATACGCAGGATGCCAGAAAGAGTGGGCGGTTCAAAATGGCCCATGCGGTGTTCCAGACCGGGTATGCAAGTGTCAGAAAACTGTTGAGTGTTCCGATCCCGATCGCGAGTGAGAAGGTGAGCAGATAGGCTTGGCCGATCTTTGAAAAATCCAATGTTGTTGTGGGTTTGAGGTACAGGATGATAAATCCTAGCACGATGAAATGCACCATCATTTGCGTCAGGGCATTCAGGATAAACCGTGCGATCAATGCGTCCAAAAAGGTGATCCGTGGATAGGTCAGCAAGGCCCGGCTGAATTGTATCGTTTGCGCCAATTTGGTCGATATATCGGAATACATCATCAATGGCAGAATGCCTGCTGCATAGAACAGCGCGAAACTTGTGCCCAGCGGCGGGGTGCGAAAGCCGATGGAGAACACAAGCGTCAGCAAGGCAATTCCGGCCGCCGGTTCAAGTATCGCCCAGACATAACCACCCGGAGAGCGCCCGTAGGTTGTCGTAATTTCTCGTAATATAAGTGCGCCGATGGCACGCGGTGTCGCGAGTGAGGCAGCCTGCTGGCACAAGCTTGGCTGCAAATGAGAGGGTAAAGACACCTGAGTAACCTCTTTGATAACCAAGGTTACTATTAATTAACCTTAGCAGGCATACTCTTTCATAAATACAACTAAAAAGTTAACGTTTATGTCAGATAGCGCAGCAGAGAGTATCAAAGGTATCAGGACGATCCGGCCTCCTGAACAGGCACAAAAGCGTGCTTTGCCAAGATCCGCTGCGCCTGACTTGGAAGAGTCCGCTCCGCCACGGCAGGTCGCGAACGCGGTCCCGAAATTCAACATCAAACCACCCGCACGCCGTGCCCGACCCCGTCGGCGCCATCGGTTCTTGTTTCTTACGTTCGTACTGATCGTTGTCACGCCCGTTTGTCTTAGTGGGTATTATTTTTCGACCCATGCCGCGGATCAATACGCATCGCGGGTCGCCTTTTCGGTCCGTACCGAGGAACAAAGCTCTGCCATTGAATTACTGGGCGGCATTACAGAACTTTCCGGGTCCAGCTCTTCAGATACGGATATTCTGTTCGCTTATCTTTCCAGCCAGGAACTTGTCACTCGGGTGGATGATCTAGTTGATCTACGGGCGGTCTGGTCACGGGTTAGCACAAGGCAGGATCCACTCTTTGCTTTTGATCCTGACGGAACGATCGAAGACCTTCAGGAACATTGGCATCGCAAGATTTCTATCGTGTATGACAGCGGCACGGGGCTGATTGATTTACAGGTGCTGGCCTTCGATCCGTTGGATGCAATGCGCGTGGCGCAGGCTGTGTTGGGTGAATGCGCCGGGATGATCAACAGCCTGTCGCGGATCGCGCAGGAGGATTCGATCCGTTTTACGCGTGACGAGCTGGCGAACGCGGTTGAACGGCTGAAGACTGCACGGCGGGCACTGACCCAGTTTCGCAATCGTACGCAAATTGTTGACCCGACAATTGATACACAAAACCAGATGGGTTTGTTGGTGACGCTGCAACGCCAGCTGGCTGATGCGTTGATTGATTCAGATTTGCTGCAGGACACCACCCGCGAAAACGATCCGCGCATCGTACAAGCCAAGCGCCGGATCGAGGTGATCCGCGCGCGGATTGCATCGGAGCGACGGAATTTAGGATTGGGAGAGGAGGGTGAGAGTGGGGAGGCGTTTGCGAACTTGGTGGGCGAATATGAAGGATTGATCGTTGACCGCGAGTTTGCAGAAACGGCGTATACCGCTGCCTTGGCGGCGCATGATTCTGCACTCGCCGAGGTGCGCAAACAAAGCCGCTACCTTGCCGCGCATGTCAAACCGACGTTGGCTGAAAAGGCGCAGTATCCTGAGCGGGGTAAAACAATGGCACTGCTCGCGCTGTTCTGCTTTTTCGCGTGGTCTATCTTTTGCTTGGTTTTCTATAGCCTGCGTGACCGAAGCTGAGGCGCGAATGATCCATCTCGAAAACCTGACCAAGTATTTCCCCACGCGGAGGGGACGGCAGACCATTGTCGAAGATCTGACGGCGACGTTTCCGACAGGTGCCAGTGTCGCGCTTTTGGGTCGTAACGGTGCCGGAAAAAGTACGTTGTTGAAGCTGATTGCTGGGACGATCAGGCCAACGTCGGGGCGGGTTTTGTCGACGGGCACAATTTCCTATCCGGTGGGATTTCAGGGTTCTTTCCACCCTGATTTGACGGGTATCCAGAATACCCGCTTTGTGGCTCGCCTATATGGTGTGGACAGTGATGGCCTCGTTGACTTCGTCGAGAATTTTGCCGAACTCGGCGCGCACTTCCGGATGCCATTGCGCACCTATTCCGCTGGGATGAAATCGCGGCTGTCTTTTGGGGTCTCAATGGGTATTCCGTTCGATACTTACCTTGTCGACGAAGTGACTTCTGTTGGTGACGGGGCTTTCCGCCACAAAAGCGTGCAGGTGTTCGACAAACGGAACGAGACCGCTGGCGCAATCGTGGTTACCCATTCCCCGCCGATGGTGAAACGTCTGTGTGATATGGCTGCTGTGTTGGAACAAGGACATCTGCACTTTTATGATGATCTGGATGCAGCGTTAGAGCACCACGAACGAAATCTGGCCGCGCCTGCGGCACACTAGCCGGCTGCAGCATCGACCGAACCAACGCCAGTGCGTTGTGTGCGAAGATGTCCGGCGACCAGTTGTCCTGCCAGACCTGCACTATGTCAGAGGATATACCATGCTGATAGCGATCAAAGTGATCCAACATTTCGGAAATGCGCAGAGCCTCCCTTCGCAGGTCTTTGAGTTCGACCAGTAAGCTACATGGATGTTTTGCAGTTAAATCGGTTGCCCCGTCAAAATTGCGAAGAATAATCGGCAAACCTGCTTCAAATGCCTCGAGCGCGCCAATGGGTGTTCCCTCGTAGCGAGAGGTCAGAAGATAGGCATCGGCCTGAGCTAACGGGATACGGACATCAGGGAGAGGCCCGGTAAAGGTGATGCGCCTGAACGTTTCAGGGGGAACAACACCGCTGATCCTAGATTGAAAAACGGGATCATCAGTGCCCGGGCCGCAGAGGATCAAGCGATAGTTTTCTGGCATTTCCGCGAGCAGTTGTGCGGCTGTTTCATAGTCTTTCTGCCGACCGGTTCGGCCGGTCATTACCAATGTACGTATCCCCCATTTCCGCCGCGAGGGGAGAGGACGGAGGTCTGAGCAGTTTGCCAGGATATGTACCCTATGTCGGGCAAGTCTGGACGCCCGTGCATCCCGCGCCATCCACCCGGCCATCCGATGATTCAGGAATACCAGATTGTGTGCCGGACAGGTGGCAACCAGAGCCCTTTCCAGTTCCTTACAAATGCGATGCACCACTGGATTATAGCCACGACCGTAGGGCAGGCCATGATGGGTAAAGGCCACGGCGCAGGTGGGTCGCCAAATATTCAGCGCCAACAGCAGTCGGAAAAGCAACACCTGAAGCCGTGAGTGAATCCAGATCAAATCAGGATCTGTCTCTCGAAAGACCTTCAAAAGGCCGGTAATGCCCCGCCAAAGATGCAAAGGCGACATGCGGTTTGTCAGTCCACGCACGACGATGTGAGGGACATGCATACCATGCAATGCGGTATAGCCGCCCAAATCCTTGTCACTTACGACAGAAAGTCGAACGTGATCTTTCAATGCACCAGCAAGGTGCAGAATGTGACGCGGCACACCAGAGGGACGCCCGTCACCACCGACCAACAGTACCCGTGCCTTTTCTTTAAATCCGTCCAAGAGTTGCTGCCCCCCAGAAACCAAGTGTTGCTGCGCGCTTCTGTCTATACGGTCTAATTCGTCGCAATTTGGTTAACCGTGATATTCCTTTCCGTTGCCGTGCGGTATTGAATTCCCGGCAAATTCCGCGGGCTTCGGGCGTCAGTAAATCTTCGATCGCAGCTAGGGCCGCGATATTTGCATCTATCCGCCCGGAAAAAAGGCCACGCAGAACGCCGAACTTTCGTAGAATTTGCGTCTTCGCACTTCGACCCGCTCCAATATTGTTATCACCGTGTTGACGGTAGAGGATCGTGGGGGGGTCATTATCGAAGATGACAGTGCCACCTGTGCCTGTGACCAATAGATAAAGCCACCAATCATGCGCAAAGACATTGCCAGTGCGTTGTGCGGCCTTGTTTGCCAGGGCCGCTGCAGCGGGGTTCAGCATGACTGTATTGCCAGAGGCGACATTCTCAATCAGCGCATTGCGTAGCGAAAAGGGTCTGGTCAATCGGGGTGATGGGGTCAATTGTCCACGTTCTGGGTACCAATACAGGTGTCGCCCGCAGGACAAGGCGGGTTTGACCGAATGAGAGCTCAACGCATCAAGGCTACGCGCGAGTTTATCGTTGAGCCATATGTCATCCTGATCCGCAAAGCAGACGTATCCACAATCGGGATTTAGACCGGCTATCAATGCCATATAATTCGCTGAAAAACCCTTTTGCGGGCCCTTCAATATCGAAACCTTGCCTGGGTGTTCGCGCGCAAAAACTTCGAGCATTTTAAGACTTTCATCGGCCGAACCGTCATCGCTGCAAACTAGATGCCAGTCGGGCACGGATTGTCCCGCAATACTGCCGAGCTGCGCGGGCAAATGGCGCGCGCCGTTGTATACACCCATTAAAATGGTGACCGTAGGTTTCGTGGGTATGTTGGGTGCTAAGTCCATATCGCTTCCCCCACAACAAGCGAAATAAGTTCACATATTGTTAAGTGTCCTCAATTAACCCTGATCGAAGTTGTCGTGGTCGGAGAACATGAGTGTCAGGGTTTCCCTTAATTACGCTGGGCAAAAGGTTCGCATCATCCCTTCGCGAGGAAGGAACGCGGCCCGCACTTCGGCGCGCGCGTCACTATGCGTTGCGGCGGATTAAGGGGCAGGGCGCAAGCAGCTTGGCGCCCGCGATACGACATGCGCCGCAGGGCCCTGAACGGTATCTCCACGGCATCTGGCAAGATCTCGCCCGCGAAGAGGCATTTCACGTAAAAACCGCCCCGGCATTGCTTCGAGGTAAACGGCAAATCGCAATGATCGCTGATCTAAACCTGCCGCAATGTCGCAAATACCGGGTCGAGCAACTTGCCGCTTTCTGGCGGGGGCGCGGCGTGGAATTTGAATATGCGCATTATCAGGACATCCCGCGCGCCACGCGCATCATCCAGCATGCCAGCCATCTGATGGAATACCGGCTTCAAACCGGTCCCGCCGCAGATATGATCCGATACGAGGCACACAGACTTCGACTTCCGATCCTGTACGATCTGGACGACCCCCTTTTTTCGGTTTCTGCCTATGAAACCTATCGGAACATGGAAGCGCTTGACCCGGCGATGAAGGCTCATTTCCTGTCCGAGGCACCGAGATATCTAAGCATGATGAACGGGGCCGATGTGTTGTCTGTGTCGACCCCTGGAATGGCGCAACATGCGGAACTGTATACAAATCGTCCCGTTTTCGTGCGGCGGAATTTTGCAGATATTGAGACACTGGAGTCCGGTGCGGCAGCGATTGCAGAAGACAGGCTGGAAGATGGCTTGTTTCGTGTGGCTTTCTCAAGTGGGTCACAAGGCCATGAAGTTGATTTGGCAGAAATTATTGAACCGCTAACCGAGTTTGTTCTGGATGATCCCGATAGGCGTTTGATGTTGATTGGTCATTTCGACACAGCACATTTGCCGAACGGACTTGAACGCCAGATCGAAACCGTCAAATTCACCGATTACCCACAGTATCTGCATGCGTTGCGTCGAGCGAATTGTACTGTCATGCCGCTTTGTGATGATGCTTTTAACAGGTGCAAAAGCGCCGTACGCGTTCTAGATGCGGCAGCGGTTGCTGTGCCGGCGATTGTCGGCACCGTAGGTGATCTGGATAACGTGGTGGAGCACGGGAAGACCGGGTTTGTAGCGCAAACGCCGGGGGACTGGATGAGCGCGCTGCGCGAGTTGGCAGCGGATCCCGGCGCGGCCGCAGATATAGGTGTGAAAGCCCGTCAAGCGCTTGAGCAAAAGTGGAAAGGGTCGGATCAACCCCACATCATTGCGCCCGAACTTCTGGCATGGGTTGAAGAATGAACAAGCGACATATTCTGCTCGCCAATATCTTCTTTGCCCCCTTCAGTTATGGCGGTGCGACCGTGGTTGCAGAACAGGTTGCACAGGCGCTGCAAGATCAGGGCGGATTCCGCATCACGGCAGTATCTCTTTGCTCACGCAATGATCTGGCACCTTATGCGGTTATCAAGAGCCAGAAGAATGGCATTGTGAACTTCCTGATCAACGTGCGGCACGAACGATCTTACGCCGAGATGTACAACAACCCCGAGATTACGGCCCGACTGGCTGAATTGATAAGTACGTTGGAGCCTGATCTGGTGCACGCCCATTGCGTTCAGGAGATTGGTACGGGCCTTTTGGCGGTGGCAGAGGCGGCCGGCATTCCAGTGATCCTAAGTGTTCATGATTTCTGGTGGATTTGTGAACGGCAATTCATGATCCGTTTCGACGAGAAATACTGCGGACAAAATCCGGTGAAGATTGATAAGTGCAAAGGATGCGTCGATAATTTCTGGGCAGCGAAGGTTCGCTTCAATCATCTTCAGGAAACGAGTGCGAAGGCGGCATTGATTACCTACCCCAGTGCATTTGCCAGAGATTTGAGTGAGGCATCGGGTTTTGCGCCCGGCCGTGGTGTGGTTTGGCAAAATGGAGTCAAACTGCCGGATGATGATTTCTTTGCAAAACAGTCGAAACGTCGTTTGGCCGACCGGCAGATTACATTTGGCTATGTCGGCGGGCCTGCGGCGATCAAAGGCTGGCCGATTATAAAGCAGGCGTTTTCTGGTATCAAAACAGACGCGTTTCGCGGATTAATCGTGGACGGCAGTTTGGATCATTCCTGGTGGCAGGAAAAGGATTTGCGCGCTTTGCCAGGGGATTGGCGCATCCATCCTAGATTTACGCAAGAAAATATGGACGAATTCTACGCGGAGATCGATGTGCTGTTGTTCATGTCCCAATGGAAAGAAACCTTTGGACTGGCCATTCGCGAGGCGCTGGCACGGGGCATTACGGTGGTGCAGACCGATAGTGGCGGCACTGTAGAGCATGAAGGCGTGATGCCGGCCGATCTGATACCTATCGGCGGCTCGCCAGATATTCTGCGACGCCGCATCGCCCGATTGCTGCAGGAGAACCAACGCAAAACCCAGCCGATCTCCGTCACAAGCTTCGATGATCAGGCGCGGGCCTTTGCAGGGCTCGTGAAAGACGTGTTTCACAAGCTGGAACACGCAGCCTAAACACCTATACTAGTCTAGAAGGTGAAATCGTTTTCGTCCAAGTCGTTCAGGTTGACGTTTCGCAGGCGGATGGAGTTTCCAGAGCCAGTATTGATGACAACGTCCTGCCCGGATTGGGACGCGGCGTTACGGACATCCATGAACTGATTAAAGCCGGACATTCTTGAAAAATCCATAACTTCATTCCCGTTGAAAGCATCGAAATCGCCGATGGTATCATTGCCGTGGCCGTCGGAAAAAACGAACTCATCCGCGTTGAAGCTGCCAAACATCATGTCATTGCCTTCCCCGCCGATGACAGTGTCGAACCCGGCACCGCCATAAACGGTATCGTTGCCGGTGCCGCCGTCGACAACATCATCCCCCTGGCCGCCAAAGAACCGGTCACCGCCTTCGCCACCCCAGAGGGTATCATCGCCTTCCTGGCCAAACACGCCGTCACCTGAATCTCCACCAAAGATGCGATCGTCTCCACGGCCCCCAAACAAGCGGTCGAATCCAAGGTTTCCGATCAGGATATCATTGCCTTCTTCGCCGTAAATATTGTCGGACTGATGGCCGCCGTCGATCACATCGTCGCCGTCTCCGCCCATCAGCAGATCGAAACCGGCATTACCGAACATCGTGTCATTGCCCGCACCACCAAATACACCATCAACGCTGAAGCCGAAGTTGCTGCCCGCGCTGAGCCAGTCATCACCGTCACCACCATAGACGCGGTCGGGCGAGGATCCGGCCCAAATGCGATCATTTCCGCTGTTGCCGTGCAGTTGGTCGAACCCGTCGCCGCCAAGCAGAATATCATTGCCGTCCCCGCCTGTGATCGAATCGGCAAAGGTATCGCCCGAGATTGTATCGTTGCCATCACCGCCGTGGATCGTGTCGAACCCGGCACCGCCCAGCAGATAGTCGCTTTCGCCACCACCTGCGATGCTGTCGTTCCCACCTTCACCGTTAACGGCATCGCGTCCGGCGCCTGCCTCGATCGTATCGTTGCCCAAAGCACCGAACACACGGTCATTCTGCCCACCGCTTTGGATATGGTCGTGACCATTCGTGCCGACCCGATCGTTCGACCCGCGGTTCAACGCATAGGTCGGGGCATCCTGCCAAGCCGGAGTAAGTGAGTTTGGATCAATACCGGTTGGGTTATCGACATACCCCGGATTGGGGTCATCCCGTGTAGGCGCGGTGCTGCCGGGATATTCCGCCGGGTCGGTTTGAATGCGGCTTCCGGTAATCAGGTTTGTCGTGTCGAAATCCGTTGACCGGAAACGCGACCCGTCGGCGGACCGCACTTCCAATACTTCAGAGCCAACGCGAAATTCGGCGCCCCAACTTTGCGACACGATGGTCATGCCGCCCAGACCGCCCACGGTGCCAAAATCGCTGAGGTCCAGCCTGTCGAACCCCATCTGGAAATCCAGAATTGTATCGCGCGCGCCGTCTTCTACGACGACAAAGGTATCAAGCCCGCCATCGCCGCGCATTGTATCCTGCCCCGCTCCGTCCAGCAGGATATCGTTGCCAAAGCCGCCATTCAGCCGATCGTTGCCGGAAGCACCGGACAGAACATCGTCGCCAACCGTTCCGTACAGCTGGCTTCCGTTAGAACTGGCACCAAGGTTGGTGCCAATGTTTGGCAGAGAGATCGAGAATTCAGAGAGGTAAGGCGCGGTTTCTGTCGCAACCCAGAAGCGGATGCCATCAGGTGTGGCCATCGCATCAATTGAGGTGATGGCGCGCAATGGAGTATCAGCGGTGCCCGCCATCGCATCTACATGCTGCAAACGTCCGCCGGGCAAAACGGTAAAAAGGTTCACGCCGCTGTCGGAGCCCGCAGCCAGCACGAAGTTCTGCCCGTCCAGCGTCACATTCGTTACATGGCTGGCATCGCGGAAACGGGTGTCGAGCGTGTCGATCAGGTGATCAACCGGCGTCATGCCGTTTGGATTGACCGCGAAGGTCGTAAGCGAATCGCTGCCCGATCCGGCAACAACGACATAAAGTTGTCCGTCTGCTGCTGATGTCACGGTCATGCCGCCGGGGCGGTCCACCCAGAAACCATCGGTCGCATCGACATCGCTAATGTGTTGCATGGAGCCGTTCGTATTTTGACGGAACATACTCACGGTATCTTCGCTGCCATAGCTGACGAAAGCATAGGTTTGGCCGTTGTGCGTTGTCGTAATGATATCTGTCGCGCGCTCTCCCTGCATCGCGTTGCCCTGATGGATGTTGGTCAAATTGATTGTGGTGCCCGATCCGAAGGACACATTGACCAATCCACCCGTACGCAAAGCGGCCAACCCGGTAGAGCCGTCGCCGATCAACTCCATCTCGGAGATATTGCTCAGATTGCGGCCGGGTGCGGTGTAGGACAAGCCGCCATCAATCGCGTTGCCAATGCCATCGCGGTCCAACCGCACGCCCGTCAAGGCCCCTCCGTTCAGTCCCGCCATAAAAAGCTGCTGTGTGCCGCCCACATCGCGCAACACCAGATCAGTTGTTTCAAGCTGCAAAAGATTGGGTGCCAACTGCCAGTTTTGCGCCAATGACGTATTGCCGGAACTTTCATTCAGATCATAGGCTGTCAGCCAGCCATCCCCCCGCGTCGCGGCAAAGAGCATTGGACCACCGGCCCCCTCGATAATCTCAATATCGCTTAATCCGACAAGGCCGAATTCTTCGGCTGAATGCAGTCCACCGTGATTGGTAAATGTCGCTCTGACCATGTGCTGACCCCTTTTTGACTGGGGCGTTACCTGCGTGGGCAACTGGCATCTTGCGTGATCTGAAAGTGTCGGTTCTGAGGCGTTTAGTGCTGATTTTAAATGATCGGTGTTGCGTCAAATTCTATCTGTCCGTGCGCAAGGCTTTGGCAATGTTAATCGCAGTGGGACAGGGTCCGGTCCATTCGACCTTCATTTACGATGCAAAGGACCGCCCATGTCACAGACCTCTCCTACGCTGTCACTACCCTACATACAGCCCGCGCAGGCGCAAAAGCATGTGACCCATAATGAAGCGCTTCGGATCCTGGATGCGGTCACCCAACTGAGTGTTTTGAGTGTGACGCTGACGGAGCCGCCTGCGCAGAACGCTGACGGAGATCGCTATATTGTGGCGGATGAAGCCACGGATGTTTGGGCAGGGCAGGAAAATAGTGTGGCGGTTTGGGTCGACAGCACTTGGCAGTTCTTTGCGCCCAATATCGGTTGGCGCGCCGATATCGCCAGCAGTGGCGAAGAGGTGCGTTTTGACGGGACCGATTGGCAAACCGTCGGGAGCGGTGCGGTCGATCTTCAAAACGTGCCCACGCTCGGGGTGAACACGACGGCCGATGCGACGAACAAACTGGCGGTTGCCTCTGATGCGACGTTGCTGACCAATGCAGGTACCGGACATCAGCTAAAACTGAACAAGGCGACCGCGACGGATACGGCCAGTCTGTTGTTCCAGACGGGGTTTGCCGGACGTGCCGAGATGGGTACGGCGGGGAACGATAACTTCTCGATCAAGGTCAGCCCGGACGGGAATAATTTCAAGACCGCCATGCGTACCGAAGCCGCAACCGGTGCGGTACAATTTCCCAGCGGACAGGCGTTTTTTCAGGATGTGTTTATCCTCAATGACGCCAGTTGGTCGGTCACGATCCCGTGGTCCAACCCGTCGCGGATCATGTTGTGGCTGAGCGTGAATCTTGAGGGGCGCTTTTACCTGACCGCGATCACCGGCACGCTGACCGGGGCCAACAACTTTGGCGAGATGTTCGCCAACCCGCCCGGCACGTTGAACTTCTTTTCCGGGCCGCTGACCGGCACCACGGGCCCAGCGGGGGGAATCAATCTGTCGATTGATAGTACGGGCGCGGTGCCCAAGCTCCATGTGGAAAACCGCCTTGGCTCGAACCGCCTGTTCACACTTTCAACCTTGGGGAAATAATATGACAAATGACATCAACACCGCCTATCGCAGGGCTACTTTGCCAGGTTTAGGAGAGGTCCTGATCCCTGATGGTATCAGTGATGCGCAGGTTCTGGCCGAAGTGCTGGGCGAGGAGTCTGCGGCAACATCGGGAAAGAAAACCAAGAAAAAGCCCTAAATCGGGCGTCAAATCGGCCTGCACCCTGTATTGGTATCTGTAATGGATCATCAATGCAGGACGGACAGGCCCCGTGGATTTCATAACAGCGACAAAACTGCCCGGTGTGGTTTTGATCAACCCGCCGCGTTTTGGGGACGCGCGCGGGTTCTTCAGTGAAAGCTGGAACCGTCAGAAGATGCGCGATCACGGCATCGACATTGATTTCGTTCAAGACAATCATTCAGTCTCGGCGGCGGTGAACACCGTGCGCGGTCTGCATTTTCAGTCGCCACCCCACGCGCAGGCCAAACTGGTGCGCTGTGGGCGTGGCGCACTGTTTGATGTTGCGGTCGACGTGCGGCGCGGCAGCGGCACTTTCGGCCAATGGGTCGGATTTGAGCTGACGGCAGAGAATGGGTTGCAATTGCTTATCCCGGCGGGATTTCTTCATGGTTTTGCAACCCGTACCCCCGACACTGAGATCATCTATAAATGCAGCGATTATTACGCGCCTGAATGTGACGGCGCGGTGCGGTTCGATGATCCGGACATCGCAATCGACTGGGGGCTTAGCGGCCCTGCCGTTCTGTCGGAGAAGGATGAAAAGGCACCCCTGATGGCGCAATTTGATTCACCCTTTGTGTTCGGAGAAACCGAATGAAGATACTGGTGACAGGTGGTGCCGGGTTCATTGGCTCTGCGGTTGTGCGTCTGGCCGTGGCGCGGGGGCACGAGGTGGTGAACCTTGACGCGCTGACCTACGCGGGTTGTCTGGCGAATGTCGCGTCGGTTGCGGATAGCCCGAACTATGCGTTCGAGCAGGCCGATATACGCGACCGCGCTGCGTTGGACCGGATATTCGCCGTACATCAGCCGGAGGCCGTTATGCATCTGGCCGCGGAAAGCCATGTGGACCGGTCGATTGACGGCCCAGGCGATTTTGTCGAAACCAACATCACAGGTACCTACAATATGCTTGAAGCAGCGCGGTCCTATTGGACCAGCGCCGGCAAGCCCGAGGGCTTCCGCTTCCATCATATTTCGACAGATGAGGTGTTTGGCTCGCTCGGATCAACAGGGATGTTCACCGAAGACACCCCCTACGATCCCCGCTCGCCCTACTCCGCATCCAAGGCGGCCAGCGATCATCTGGTCAGAGCTTGGTCAGAGACCTATGGCTTGCCTGTCGTGCTAACCAATTGCTCCAACAACTACGGCCCCTACCACTTCCCCGAAAAGCTTGTGCCAGTGGTGATCCTGAATGCTCTGGCGGGGAAGGATATTCCGGTTTACGGCGAAGGGCTGAACGTGCGCGACTGGCTGTTTGTCGAGGATCACGCCGATGCGCTCCTGCTGGTGCTGACGAAAGGCGCGCTGGGCCGCAGTTACAACATCGGGGGCGAAAACGAGGCGCGGAACATTGATCTGGTGCGCAGTATTTGTGCCATTCTGGACGATCTCCGGCCCAAAGAAGGGCCCTATGCCGATCAGATTACCTTTGTTCAGGACCGTGCCGGCCATGATCTACGCTATGCGATTGATCCGTCCCGCATCCGCGAAGAACTGGGCTGGCGGCCTTCTGCCACGCTGGAGGAAGGGCTGGCCAAAACTGTTGCCTGGTACCTCGACAACGAAGATTGGTGGCAGGCGTTGCAGGCCCGCGATGGCGTGGGTGAGCGATTGGGGGTTAAGGCATGAGCATTCTGGTGATTGGAAAAACGGGACAGGTGGCGCGCGAGCTCGCGCTACTGCCGGATGTGATTTGCATCGGCCGGGACGAAGCAGATTTGACCGTCCCGGAGCAGTGCTCAGCGGCGATCCACGCCTACGGCCCAAGTGCTGTGATCAACGCGGCGGCCTATACAGCCGTCGACCGGGCCGAGGATGAAGAGGCCTTGGCAAACCTTATCAACGGCGACGCCCCCGGTGTGATGGCCCGCGATTGCGCGGCTCTGAGCATCCCCTTTGTGCATATTTCTACCGATTATGTGTTCGAGGGCGGCGGCAGAGCTGCTTGGTCGCCGGATGGCACGACCGGACCTTTGGGAGCTTACGGCAGATCGAAACTGCGCGGTGAGCAATTGGTGAACGGTGTGGGTGCCGCCTTTGCCATTCTGCGCACCTCATGGGTCGTGTCTGCACACGGCAATAATTTCGTGAAAACAATGCTGCGTCTGGGCGCGGAGCATGACAGCCTGAACGTGGTGGCTGATCAAATTGGCGGGCCAACCCCAGCGCGTGACATCGCTGTCGCCTGTCATGCCATCGCGCTGCAGCTGATCAAAGCGCCGGAGAAAAGCGGCGCTTACCATTTCTCGGGCCAGCCCGACTGCAGTTGGGCCGATTTTGCCCGCGCCATTTTCGATGAGGCGGGGCTGGTCTGCGGTGTGACGGATATTCCGTCATCAGACTATCCCACACCCGCTGTGCGGCCGCTGAATTCGCGAATGGATTGCACCAAGACGGAACGCACTTTTGGTATCGCACGCCCGGACTGGCGCAGCGGTTTGGCCGATATTCTCAAGGATCTGGGAGCAACAACATGACCAACCGCAAAGGTATCATTCTGGCAGGCGGTTCGGGCACGCGGCTTTACCCGATCACCATGGGGATCAGCAAACAACTGCTGCCGATCTATGACAAGCCGATGATCTATTACCCGATTTCGGTGCTGATGCTGGCGGGCATTCGCGAGATTGCGATGATCACAACGCCGCAAGATCAGGCGCAGTTCCAGCGCTCGCTTGGGGACGGGAGCCAATGGGGTATTTCATTGACCTATATCGTGCAGCCGTCGCCGGATGGATTGGCGCAAGCCTATATTCTGGCCGAGGATTTTCTTGATGGCGCGCCCTCTGCGATGGTTCTGGGCGACAATATTTTCTTTGGTCACGGCCTGCCGGAGTTGTTGGCCGACGCGGATGCGCAACCGACCGGCGGCACGGTCTTTGGCTATCATGTGGCCGATCCCGAACGCTATGGTGTGGTTGGGTTTGACAAGGCAGGCGTGGCGCAGACGATCATCGAAAAACCCGAGAATCCAGCGTCTAATTACGCTGTAACGGGGCTGTACTTCCTGGACGCAGATGCCCCGCGTCTGGCGCGTGAAGTTGTACCGTCACCGCGTGGCGAGCTCGAAATTACATCGCTGTTAGAGATGTATCTGACCCAAGGCCATCTGCGTGTGAACCGCATGGGGCGCGGATATGCCTGGCTGGACACGGGCACCCACGCAAGCCTTCTGGACGCAGGAAACTTTGTGCGCACACTAACACAGCGGCAGGGCCTGCAAACCGGTTGTCTCGAGGAAATCGCCCACGAGCAAGGCTGGATCACTGATGATGCGCTACTTGAACGGGCCGAGATGTTTGAGAAAAACGATTATGGCAAGTACCTGAAAGACCTGCTTAAATAACGTTTAGCCTTTGGCACCCTGACCGCGTGCATAGACATCTTCGTAGCGGATGATGTCATCCTCGCCCAGATAGCTGCCGGTCTGCACTTCAATCAATTCCATCGGTACATCGCCGGGGTTCTCCATGCGATGGATCGCGCCAAGCGGGATGTAGATGGACTCGTTCTCCTCAACCATCTGAACGCTCAGGTTGTCCTGATCCGGGCCAACGGTCACCTTGGCAGTGCCCACAACGACGATCCAATGCTCTGACCGGAATTTATGACTTTGCAGGCTGAGCGCCGCACCGGGGTTCACCACGATGCGCTTGACCTGAAAGGATGCGCTGAGGATCAGGGTCTCGAAAAAGCCCCAGGGACGGTGATCTTTGGGAAAGGTATCAGCCTGTGCGACGCTGTTGGCACGCATTTGTTTGACGACATCGCCAAGGTTCGCAGTGCGCGTCCGGTCCGCGACCAGAACCGCGTCTGGCATGGCAACCGCAACGATATTGTCCAAGCCCAGTCCGACCAGCTGCACCGCGCCATTTTCGGACCGCAGCAGGGTATCGCGACAATCGACAGCATGGGCGGTGCCTTGAACAGCGACACCTGCATCGTCTTTGACTGCATGCTGATGCACCGCGTTCCAGCCGCCCATGTCAGACCAATCGCCAGCGTGGGCAATAACGCTCAGGTTGCTGACCTTTTCCATGATGGCAAAGTCGATGGAGATGTCTTCGCATTTTGCCCAAGCGTCAGGATCGAGCCGCAGGAAACCCAGATCGGTCTGCGCCTGCCCAACAGCTTCTTGCACCTGCGCCAACATCTGAGGCGCGTGGGCTGCGAAGGCGTCGATCATCGTCTGGGCAGCATACATGAAAATACCGGCGTTCCATAGGTAGCCACCGGCGGCGAGCATACGCTCAGCCTCTGCGCGTTCTGGTTTTTCCACAAAGCGTTTCAGGGGCGTGGCGCCCTCGACATCACCCGCGTCCAACTCAAGATAGCCGTATCCGGTTTCTGGACGGTCCGGTTGAATACCAAAGGTGACGATCTGTCCGGCCTGCGCCGCAGCGACCCCGCGCTTGACGGTGTCACAGAACACATCGGCCTGTGTGATGTAGTGGTCAGACGGGGCCGCCAGCATCAGCGCCTGCGGATCGCGCTGGGCTTGCACCAAAGCCGCCGCCAGCAATGCGGGTGCTGTATTGCGTGCCTCGGGCTCGATCAGCACTGCACCCGGCGTGATGCCAGCATCATGCAACTGCTGAGTGGCGATGAAACGAAAATCCGAATTTGTGACGACCAGCGGTTCAGCGAACCCTGTACCGGACAGGCGTTTGCTGGATTGTTGAAACAGGCTGCCTTCGCCGATCAGGTCGATAAACTGTTTGGGAAAGCTTTTGCGCGACACAGGCCACAAACGTGTCCCCGATCCACCGCACAGGATCACCGGGGTAATTGTATTGCTCGTCATCATGCGTCCTTCTCGTCTGTCACTCAAAGGCCTGCCTTTGAACGCCTTCTGTTAGGATGGCGCGCCCCTGAGTTGCAAGAGACAATAGCCTAAGGCCGCCAAGGTATGGGTGCATTTTTGCCAAGTCACGAATTTTATTGAATTTCGTGTCGCTCCCGACGCACCGCAAAGGCGATTTCCTGCCGTTCGTTCTGTTCATGCATAATGCGAGCGGCTCCTTGACCTTCTAGTCACTGGAACCTTTATGTAGCAGGTATAGCAATCAGCAGGAGCGCGGTTTGGAACAGACATACACGCTGGCCATCGACAATATGAACTGCGGTGCATGTGTGGGCCGAGTGACAAAGGTGCTGAACGATCTTCCGGGCAGCAGTGACGTTCATGTCAATATGGCGAATGAAACGGCACGTATGACTTTAGGCGGCGCATCCACTCTGGACGCTGCCATCGAAGCCCTAAAGATCGCTGGATATCCGGCACAGACGCAAGAGGTACGGCTTTCCATCAGCGGTATGTCTTGTGCCTCCTGCGTTGGTCGGGTGGACAAGGCTCTGCGCGGTGTGGCGGGCGTGACCGACGCACGGGTTAATCTTGCTGACGAAACCGCGACGGTGAGGTTCGTGCCGGAGATGACCGACATTGCGGCGTTGGCTCAAGCCTCCACCGATGCAGGGTATCCAGCAGAGAACCTGTCAGAAGATACCAGCATTGACCGTCAGGCCGAGAAGGTAGCTGATGCCGATCAACAAAAGCGCACAATGTGGATTGCCGCAGCCCTGACCCTGCCGGTCTTTATTCTTGAGATGGGCGGGCATTTGATCCCGGCCTGGCATCACTACATCGGGGCCAGCATCGGGCATCAGGCCAGTTGGACTATTCAGTTCATCCTCACGACAGCAGTGCTTGTCGGGCCAGGGCGCAGGTTTTTTCGCAATGGGGTGCCAGCGCTTTGGCGGCGTGCACCGAACATGAATTCGCTGGTCGCGCTGGGCGCTGGATCAGCCTGGGCGTTCTCGACCGTGGCGCTCTTTGCGCCGACTTTGCTGCCCCAAGGCACGCGGGCCGTCTACTTTGAGGCCGCTGCCGTCATCGTGACCCTGATCCTTCTGGGTCGTTGGTTCGAAGCACGCGCAAAGGGCCAAACCGGCAGCGCCATTCAGGGGTTGATCCAGCTTTCGCCACGTGTGGCCCGGGTGAAGCGCGACGAGGACTGGGTCGAGGTTTCTGTTGATGAATTAAGCGTTGGCGATGTGTTTCTGCTTCGACCCGGTGAGCGCGTGCCGACGGATGCACAGGTGCTGACCGGCGAAAGCCGCGTCGATGAAAGCATGATGACCGGCGAGCCGATGCAGGTTGCGAAAAACACTGGCGACAGGCTGACCGGCGGCACGGTCAACGGCCACGGCAGCTTGACCTGCGAAGTGACCCGCGTCGGCAAGGATACGACTTTGGCCCAGATCATTCGCATGGTGCAGGACGCACAGGGTGCGCGCCTGCCCATTCAGGCGTTGGTCGACCGCGTGACGCTTTGGTTTGTACCAGCGGTCATGGCGGTGGCCGTTGTGACGGTGCTGGGTTGGCTCATCTTCGGTCCCGCGCCTGCGCTACCGATCGCGCTTGTGGCCGGGGTGTCCGTTTTGATCATCGCCTGCCCCTGCGCGATGGGCTTGGCCACGCCGACATCTATCATGGTGGGCACCGGACGGGCGGCAGAGCTGGGCGTATTGTTCCGGCAAGGCGATGCACTACAATCGCTCAGCGACGTTCAGATCATAGCGCTGGATAAAACAGGTACGTTGACTGAAGGAAAGCCACGGTTGACCACATATGATCCCGTGGCTGACAGCACCGGTGACACGCTTCTTGCCCAGATCGCGGCAGTAGAGAGCAGATCAGAACACCCGGTCGCTCGGGCTGTGCTGTCGTTTGCGGAAGAACGAGATCTGGCACTGCCAGAGGTGACGCATACTGAAGTGATCTCCGGCAAAGGTATTCTTGGCACTGTAGCAGGCCAACAGATTGCCATCGGGAATATTGCTCTGATGAAGGATCAAGGAGTTGATCCGGATCCGTTCAGGGAAAAAGCAGTAGCGTTCGAGGCAGAGGGCCAGACCGTCTTTTTCGCAGCAGTCGACGGGGTATTGGCCGCTTTGCTCGCTGTTTCCGATCCTTTGCGCCCCACCACCAAGGCGGCAGTGGCTGCGCTTCAATCGCGGGGTATGCATGTTGCGATGATCTCGGGCGATGCGGAAGGCACGGCGCAGGCCGTCGCCCGCAGCCTTGGTATCGACACGGTGATCGCGGGCGTCTTGCCCGATGGGAAAGTCGATGCGCTGCGCGAATTGCGCGATGCATATGGTATGACGGCTTTTGTGGGCGATGGCATCAACGATGCGCCCGTCCTCGCCGAGGCTGATGTCGGCATCGCCATCGGGTCCGGCACAGACGTGGCGATTGAAACCGCTGATGTGGTGCTGATGTCCGGCGACCTGAACGGCGTGGTGCAGGCCTTTGATCTATCCCGCGCCACCCTGCGCAACATCCGTGAAAACCTCGTCTGGGCTTTCGGCTATAACGTCCTGCTCATCCCCGTGGCTGCCGGAGCGCTTTACCCTGCCTTTGGCCTTCTGTTGTCGCCCGGGTTGGCGGCGGGGGCTATGGCGTTTTCCTCCGTTTTCGTGCTGGCTAATGCGCTGCGCTTGCGCCGTGCAGGGGGGACAGCATGAATATCAAATCCGTCAGCGCGGCCACCGGCTTGCCCGCCAAGACCATCCGCTATTACGAGGATGTGGGCCTTGTCAGCCCGGCGCGCGAGGGCAACGGCTACCGCGTGTTTTCTGACAAAGATGTGCATAAACTGGCATTCCTGGCTCGGGCCCGATCCCTCGGGTTTCCGTTAGAAAGCTGCCGCAGCCTGCTGGCGCTATACGATGATCAGGACCGGGCCAGTGCCGATGTCAAAGCTATCGCCATCAGCCACTTGCAAGAAATCGACCGCAAACTGGGCGAACTGACCGCGATGCGCGACACGCTAAGTGTTCTGGTCCGCTCCTGCGCGGGCGATGATCGTCCCGATTGCCCAATTCTGTCTGATCTGGCGCAAGAGGTTCCGCAATAGCACCAGCTTGACGGCGCGGCCCAAGGCGTGTTGGCTGTGCCCAACCACCCCCGCAGGTTTTTGCCGCGACAGAATAGGAACCCCGATATGTATGTTTTTGACGCGCCGAAACAGGCCAGCGTTGCCGTGCAGGGCAGCGATGACCGCTTTCCAGTACGCCGCATCTTTTGTGTTGGTCGCAATTACGAGGCGCACGCCCGCGAGATGGGCAAAGACCCGACGCGGGAGTCCCCTTTCTTTTTCACCAAACCGGCAGATGCGGTGATGGATACGCCCTGTACCATGCCATACCCCAAACTGACCGAGGATCTACATTACGAAATTGAACTTGTGATCGCGATCGGCAAGGGCGGCGATCACATTGCCGAAGAGGATGTGATGGATCACATCTGGGGCGCGGCCGTAGGTCTGGACATGACCCGCCGTGATCTGCAGGCGGAAGCCAAAGAAGCGGGCCGGCCCTGGGACTGGGCCAAGGCCTTTGACAATTCGGCTCCCATCGGCCCGATCCGGCCCATTGAAAAGGTCAAAAGCCTTGAGGCGGGTCGCATCTGGCTGGCCATTCACAAGGAGGGCGAGACAATGGCCGAGATGCGCCAGGATGCGGATTTGTCCGATCTGATCTGGTCGGTGCGCGAACATATCGCAATCCTGTCGCAGGCGATGACCTTGGCCCCCGGTGACCTGATCATGACAGGCACGCCCGCCGGTGTTGGTGCCGCTGTGCCGGGCGACAAGATCACCGGCGGTGTCGAAGGCGTCGGCGGTCTCGAGGTGAATATCGGTCCGCGTCCATGAGCGATCTGGCCCTCCATAACTACTTCCGATCTTCGACATCTGTCCGGGTCCGCGCGGCGCTGAACCTCAAAGGTCTGGATTTCGATTACATACCGCTGGCCCTGTTGAAGGGAGAGCAGGCGAGTGCCACCCATCTTGCGCTGAACCCGTCGGGGCTTGTGCCCACATTGGTCACGCCGCAGGGGCCCTTGCCGCAGTCACTTGCGATCCTTGAATGGCTGGATGAAGAACACCCGGAGCCGCCGCTGTTGCCTGCCGATGCATGGGGTCGGGCGCGTGTCAGATCGCTCGCGCAAATCGTTGCGCTGGATATTCATCCGGTCAACAACCTGCGCATTCTCAGTTATCTGGAAACGGAGTTCGATGCCGATGCCACCGCCAAGGCCAAGTGGTTTCGCCATTGGGCCAGCGCGGGCATGCAAGCACTGGAAATGCGGTTGGCGTCCGAGCCGGAGACCGGTGACTTCTGCCACGGCAATACGGTCGGTCTGGCCGATCTGTGCCTTTATGCGCAGGTCATTAACAACGCACGGTTCGAGGTCGACATGACAGGCTGCCCGACAATCAGTCGCATTCATGCCAATTGCATGGCGGTTCCTGCGCTGGCGCGGGCCGCACCGGCCAATCAGCCGGACGCGACCTGATTATGCGGCAATCGGGTGGGCATTAAGGAATGCCAGCAAATGCTCCGCTACTTCCTCCGGGGCATCCCACACGATTGAATGGCCGGCATGGGAGATATGGGCTTCGGTAAGATCGGGGATCGCCGCAAAGCTGGGTTGAGCCAATTCCGGCGGTATCATTAGATCCTGACCAGCATAGAGAACTAGTGCAGGGCATGAAATTTCAGCCATTTTCGCTTTAGGTCGGAAGGCACGAAAGGCCTCAACCTGATGTGCCATTCCGTCCGCGCTTTGCGCATGAGGGTAGGCAAGAGCCGCTTGCAGGGCGTCTTCGATATTCTGACTGTTTTCGAAAAAACCGTTCCCGAACAGCCAGGGATAAAGCGCGCGCAGCCATGTTTCTTCGCCACCAGGCGCACGCCGCACCGCCAGCAATGCGTCAAACACACCCGCCGTGCGCGGCGAGCGCACGCGACCCGAAGCCAGTACCGTCGCGGTGGCGGCACGCTCTGGCGCGGCATGCGCAATCTCCAGCGACAGCAGGCCGCCCAGCGAATGACCCCCCACATGAAAACGATCAAATCCCAGATGGTCCATCAACGCCAGGGCATCGGTTGCCATCAGCGCGCAGTCTGCGGGAGCATCCCATGGGGTCGTGCGCCCGGTGGTGCGGTTGTCTGGCCGGATCACAGTGAAATGCGGGGTCAGCAAAGGCACCAGAATTGACCACGCGGCAGAGTCGCTCAGCATCCCTGCCAGCAGCAAAAGGGGCGGACCGCTGCCGTCGATCTCGTAATGCAGGGTGACGTCGTCCAGGGGCAATTCAGGCATTCAGGTCTCTCCAACAAGGCAGCAGATCGCCGGTGGCGGGCGTCGCTTCAAAGATTGCGCGGCCAATGGCGCGGGCCAAACACAGCGATGCCGCATGGCCGATCAGCCCTACATCGCCGGCAGGCCGGGCATCCGTAGACAAGGCAAAAACCAGATCACCGTCGAAGGGTGTATGCGCAGGAACGGTCGCACGCCCGATCCCGTCATGGGCGGTCACAGCCACACGCTGACACTGCGCTTTGGTTAGCGCGGCATCGGTGGCGACGATAGCGATCGTGGTATTCTCGCGGGGGGACAGTGCCTTGGTCTTACGGCTGTCGCGGCTCAGGCCGAGGCCGCTCGCCGGGTCCGGCCCCAAGCCGCCAAATTCACCGTTCATCTCGAAGGGCGCGGCATAGAAATATCTGTCGCTTGGTGTGGTGACAGCCCCCACCGGATTGGCCGCAACCAGCGCGGCAACTGTACTTCCATCGGGCAACACGAGAGAGGCAGAGCCAAGCCCACCTTTCATCATCGCACTTAGCGCACCTGTTCCAGCGCCCACGCTGCCCAGCGCAAAATCATAGCCCACCGCGTCAAAGGCGGCGCGCCCCAGGGCGCTGTAGGGGTTCTCGGCCCAGTCCTTTGCACCGCCATTCAGCAGATCAAACAGGATCGCGCCGGGAACCAGCGGGATCGTCGCTGGACCAACGCGAAAACCGCGCCCCGCCACGCGCAACCGATCCGCCACCCCAGAGCAGGCATCGAGGCCGTAAGCCGATCCGCCAGACAAAACCAAGGCATCGACCGCCGCAACAGATTTATCAGGGGCCAGCAAATCTGTCTCTCGTGTGCCAGGGGCACCACCCATGACGTGGACGGATGCCGTAAACGGCTTATCCCCGAGCAGGACAGTCGCACCGGATTTTAGCGCGTCATCCTGCGCATTACCGACCCGCAAACCGGCGACATCCGTGATCAGGTTCTTGGGTCCGGGGGTCATGCGGGTACTCCGATATCTGGCAGCACGGGCGCGGCTGCAATCAAGGTTTGCGTATAGATGTGCTGCGGGTTCTCGAACACCTCGCGCGTTGGTCCCTGCTCGACAATCTGGCCTGATTTCATGACCAACACACGGTCGGTGACACTGCGCACCACGGACAGATCATGCGAGATGAACAAATAGGTCAGATCATAATCGCGACAGAGTTCAGCCAACAGATCAAGGATTTGCGCGCGCACTGAAACATCAAGCGCCGAAACAGCTTCGTCAAAGATGATCAATTCGGGGCGAATGATCAGCGCACGGGCGATGGCGATCCGTTGACGTTGGCCGCCTGAAAACTCGTGGATGTACTTATCGCCATCGGTGGCGCTCAAACCGACAGCCTCCAGTGCCTCCGCAACGGCATGGGTGCGGGCGGCGCCGGTAGGCGGATCCTGCAATAGATGAAAGGGTTCAGTGATCAGTCGCGCAACGCGATGCCGTGGATTGAAACTGCCGAACGGATCCTGAAACACCACCTGCATCTTTCGCCGCACCACCAGATTGGGTTGGTTGCCGGTGAATACAGGCTCCCCATCCAGAGTGATGCTGCCATTCTGGACCTGCTCCAGCCCCAGAATAGCGCGGGTCAGGGTCGATTTTCCACAGCCGCTTTCGCCGACCAGACCCAGACGCTCACCCCTTTGCAGAGTAAAGGACACATCATCGACCGCCCTGAATGAACCGGGCGGGCCAAACGGCGTCTTACGCGGCAGACGGTAATCCCGCGTGATGTTGCGTACTTCCAGCAAGGGCAGGGGCGCGGGTGCGGCGGGCAAAGTCACCTCGTGGGACGAGGCGGCAAAGAGCATGCGGGTATAGGGATGCCGCATGTCGCGCAGCAGATCGCCGGTAGCCCCTTGCTCCACAATCTCGCCCTTGCGCATGACCACAATACGGTCCGCCATATCAGCCACAACAGCCAGATCGTGGGTGATGATCAGCAGGCCCATACCATCTTCCTGCACCAGCGATTTCAATAAATCGAGGATTTGCGCCTGCGTGGTCACATCCAATGCGGTGGTCGGCTCATCCGCGATCAGCAAGCGGGGGCGCAAGGCGATGGCCATGGCGATCACCACACGCTGACGTTGGCCGCCGCTCAGTTCATGCGGAAAGCGCGACAGGGGAAAGCGGTCTTGCGGCAACCCGACGCGGGCGAGGGTTTGCGCTGCGCGGTCTTCGGCCTGCGCCAAGCTGACCTGCGGTTCATGTATGCGGATGGTTTCGGCAACCTGCGCGCCGATGGTCTGGACCGGGTTCAGCGCGGTCATCGGCTCCTGAAACACCATGCCCATGTCATTGCCGCGCATCTGGCACAGGTCTGCTTCGCTCAGCCCGGTTATGTCTTGCCCCGCCAGTGCGATCCACCCGTCGGTATGAGCGCCCTTCGGCAACAGCTGCATCACCGCAAAGGCGGTCATGGATTTGCCCGATCCGCTTTCGCCGGTGATCGCGACGATCTCCCCCTCGGCCACGGACAATGATACATCGTGCAGCACCGGATAGCTCTGGATCGACAGGCTCAGCTGATTGATTTCCAACAATGTCATGCGCGGCTGACCCTGAGACGCGGATCAAGGTAGTCGCGCAAGCCGTCGCCCATCAGGTTGAGACCCAGAACTGTCAGGATGATCGCAAACCCCGGGATCAGCGCCAGATGCGGCGCGACGCTGACCAAGGTCTGTGCATCGGCCAGCATCCGACCCCAGCTGGGCGTGGGTGGTTGCGCTCCAAGCCCGACATAACTCAGGCCCGCCTCCGCCAGAATGCCCAGAGAAAACTGGATGGTGCCCTGCACGATCAGCAGATTGGTGACGTTCGGAAGGATATGTTCAACCGAAATGCGCGTGGCATTCTTGCCCGCCACACGGGCCGCCA
Source organism: Sulfitobacter noctilucae (assembly GCF_000622365.1). Classification (GTDB taxonomy): domain Bacteria; phylum Pseudomonadota; class Alphaproteobacteria; order Rhodobacterales; family Rhodobacteraceae; genus Sulfitobacter; species Sulfitobacter noctilucae. The sequence continues at coordinate 569,812 of NZ_JASC01000013.1, forward strand.
TGATGAATTCACGCTGCCAAAGCGACAGCGCGGCACCACGGGTGATACGGGCAAAGACGGGGATGTTGAAAATACCGATGGCAATGATGGCATTGATTGCACCTGCGCCGAAAATTGCCGTGATCAGAATGGCGATGACAAGGCTGGGAAAGGCAAAGACCAGATCGTTGCCCCGCATGATCAACTCGTCTACAAGCGTGCCCTGCCGCGCGGCGGCCCAAAGCCCCAGTGGTACACCAAGCCCCATCCCGATGCCCACCGCCACAAGCGCCACAGCAATCGAGGTGCGTGCGCCAACCATGATCATGCTGAGGATGTCGCGGCCAAAATGGTCGGTCCCCAAAAGATGCGCGGCATAGGGGGTGCGCAGTTTGTTAGGAATATCGAGTGCGGTGTGATCAAACGGCGTCCAGAAAAAGCTGACAGCGGCGGCTACCACAAACACGGCCGATAACGCGGCACCCAGGATCAGATTGCGTCTCATGCCCGCGACCTAAGCCGTGGATCGACGGCGGCATAGGCCAGATCGACCAGAAAGTTCACGACAATGACCGAAAAGACCAACAGCATGACGACGGATTCAACTACAATCAGATCGCGGGCCGAGATGGATTGAAACACCAGCCGCCCGAGACCCGGCAGATAGAACACCTGTTCAATGATGATCGACCCCGCCAGCAGAAAAGAAAACTGTAATCCGATGATGGTCAGCACCGGAATGAGCGCGTTGCGCAGCCCGTGCCGCCAAAGCGCCTGTCGCGCCGTTAAACCTTTGGCGCGGGCGGTTCGCATGAAATCTTCGCCCAAGACATCCAGTAGGGACGACCGCATGACACGGGCAAGGATTGCGGCTTGGGGCAATGCAAGGGCGATGGCAGGCAAGGTCAGCGCGTGCAGACCGGCCCAGAACCCCTGGTCCCAGCCGACAAAACCACCAGCGGCGAACCAGCGCAGATTGATAGCAAAGATCAGCACCAGCATCATTGCAAACCAGAAATTCGGCACGGCGACACCCAGTTGCGTAGCCCCCATAACGCCGATGTCACCTGCCTGCCCCCGTCTGCTCGCCGCATAAATCCCGGCGGGAAAAGCAACCAGCGTGCTGAGCGCCAGCGCATAAAGTGCAAGCGGCAAAGAGATCCAAAGCCTGTCCCCAATCATCTGCGATACCGGCGTGCGGTAGGTGTAGGATGTGCCGAAATCCCCGCTCAGCATGCCGGTTACCCAGGTCAGATACCGTTCCGGTTTTGAGGCATCGAGGCCAAGTTCGCTGCGCAGCGCGGCCAGTGTTTCAGGTTGCGCATTCATTCCCAACATAAAGGACGCAGGATCACCTGGTGCCACCTCGATGACCACAAAGATCACGATGGACGCAACCGCGAGGCTGATCACAAGCGAAAGCAAGCGTTTGAGGGTATAGCGCAGCATCGGCGTGAGGTTAGGTGCAGCGCTTGGCGGCGTCCAGTACCCATCGTCACGGCGGGTTATTCTTTGGCGGGTATGGCAACTTTTGCCGTGTATCAGGGCACCAGGAGGGGCTTGGATTAGAAAGAATGTGAGAATTTATTAGACATATAAAACAATTAGTTACGGACCATAGAATCACCTTTGATCGTAAAGCATGCTGTATGCGGTGGAACAAATGCCGACGGCATTTTGTTGATTACCCAACTTGAAACGAAGAGGAGATCAACATGACACACACACTTAAAACACTCGCCGCCGCTAGCCTGCTGACCGCATTCTCTGCGCCCGCATTCGCCGCGACAGAAGTTGATTTGAACAGCATGTCCTGTGAAGAGTACAACCAGCTTGGTGGCGCTGACCGTGACCGCGTCGCTGTACTGGCTGTAAAAGAACTGAACGATGATGTAGTACCAAGCGATGGCACAGCAACCGCAACCGAATCTTCGGTAGGGACCGCAGCCGAGGAGAGCAACTCAGCAGCTTCGCAGGGTTCCGCAACGGCCTCATCGATTGCAAATGCAGACGATGATCTGACTCGCATGCAGGAAGAGATAGGCGTGCTGAACCGCACATGCGCACGCAGCGCTGATGCGATGATCCTTGAAGCCGCAGCCGGCCAAGACGGAACGCGTTAATATCAATATGTTTTGAAGACAGAGGGTGCCTGGTTAGGCACCCTTTTTCTTTGGGCAGGCTCTGTTTTTTACGGCCCTGCAGGCTAAGTTTCGGACATGGAATTGCCGCTGTTCATTGGGCACGAAATTTTCCGGACCTCCAGCTATGGGCGCTGGCATCCGCTTCGGGTGCCTCGGGTGTCCACTGTTATGGATCTATCCCGCGCATTGGGGTGGTTGCCATCCACGCAGTTCATTACATCACCCCGCGCCAAACCGGCCGCTTTGCATTTTTGGCACACGCCCGCCTATGTTGCGGCCTTGCAGCGCGTGCAGGCGACACAAGATGCGACGGAAGCAGACCGCAAACGCCATGACATCGGCAGCGTGACAAACCCCGTTTTCCCGGAAATCTTTACCCGTCCTGCCACAGCCGCGGGCGGGTCTATTTTTGCCGGGGAACTGCTGCGCGACGGTGGGGTGGTCTATAACCCGCCCGGTGGCACCCACCACGGTATGCCCGATCGCGCCAACGGGTTTTGCTATCTTAATGACCCCGTTCTTGCGATGTTGAGCCTGCGTCATCATGGTGTACGCCGCATCGCCTATGTAGATATTGATGCGCATCATCCTGATGGGGTCGAGGCCGGTTTCGGCGGCGACCCTGATTGCCTGATGATCTCTGTCCACGAAGACAGGCTTTGGCCGCGCAGCGGACCGGTAGAGAACGACGCAGGCGGTAATGCATTCAACATGGCGGTGCCGCGCGGGTTCAATGACAGCGAAATGGCTCTCGTGCGCGACGTACTGATCCTGCCGAAAGTGGAAGCGTTCAAGCCGGATGCAATTGTTTTGCTGTGTGGTGCGGACGGTGTGGAAGAAGACCCGCTGTCGCATATGAAACTCAGCAACAACGCACAACTTGACGTGCTGCGCGGGCTGATGGGCATGGCACCGCGATTGCTGGTTCTGGGCGGTGGTGGGTATAACCCTTGGTCCGTGGGGCGGCTTTGGACGCAGGTGTGGGGCATATTGAACGGGCTGGACATACCCGATGTCTTGCCGTCCGAGGCTGAGGGGGTGCTGCGCGCCCTGCGCTTTGACGGCAACCGGCGCGGCAAGAACCCGCCAGAGCATTGGTTTACCACTCTCAAGGACGCGCCGCGCCCCGGTGTGGTCCGACCGGAAATAAAGCAGACATTGGCGACATTGCTGGCTCGCCCTGACTTGCCTTGAAAAAGAGCAGGGGCGGCTACGTTCATACGCATGACACAAACCGCGGATCTGTCCCCCGAAGATATCAGTGCGATAATCGAAATGGCGCTATCGGATCATACCAGTTTTGCGACCATTCAGCTGGAATACGGGCTTCGAGAGAAGCAGGTGAAAGCACTGATGCGCGACACGCTGAAACCCGCCAGCTACAGCGCATGGCGCAAGAGGGTCAGAGCGTTTGGCGACCGGCGCGAGGTCTATAAGTAGCCACGCCGACGCGAAAAAGGCCCCCGATTGTCCGGAGGCCTTTCGTAAATACAGGGATCAGGATCACTCGGCCCAGCTGACGCCCGTCAAATCAGCCGCCTGTGTTGGCGCATCTGCCCACAGTCCTTGAACCCCGGCTTTTGCCACCGTCGGGGCGGCCAGTTGGAACAGGTAGCCGTTCACGTAATCATCTGCGATGATCTGTTGCGCCTCTTTCAGCATGGCTGTCCGCTCTGCGGGGTCTGCCGTCACGTTGAGCGTGGCGATCAGCTCCTGAAAGGCAGGATTGTCGTACTGAAAATAATAGTCAGGGTTGGCATAGATGCCGATGTCCATCGGCTCTGTGTGGCTGACGATGGTCAGACCAAAATTCTTGCCTTTGAACACAGTTTCAAGCCACTGCGCCCATTCGACGTTGCGGATCTCGGCCTTGATGCCCACTTGCGCCAGTTGTGCCGCGATAATCTCGCCGCCGCGCCGCGCGTAGGAAGGTGGTGGAAGGTCGAGTGTGGTCTCGAACCCGTCGGGGAAACCAGCCTCGGCCAGCAACGCCTTGGCTTTCTCGGTGTCGTAGTTCGACTGCGCAGTCAGATCGACATAGTCGGGGTTATGTGGCGCGAAGTGGGTGCCGATCGGCGTGCCCAGCCCGAACATGGCGCCATCAATAATCGCCTGACGGTCAATCGCATGGGCCAGTGCCTCGCGCACCTTCACGTTGTCAAAGGGAGCAATCTTGTTGTTGGTTGACAGGATCGTCTCCCCCTCGGTCGAACCGACGAGCACCTGAAACCGGGGGTCCGCTTCGAATTGCGGCAGGTTCTCAGGAGCAGGGAACCCCGCGAACACATCGACATCCTCTGCCATCACTGCGGCAAAAGCGGCGGTGGGATCAGAGATGAACTTGAATGTCGCGGATGCCAGCGCGGGCGCTTCGCCCCAATAGGCGTCATTGCGTACCAGCTCGACCTTGTCGCCCTGTGTCCAGCTGCCGAATTTGAAGGCACCGGTGCCAACGGGCGCTTGCTTGATGTTTTCGATGCTTTCGGGGGCCACAATCACTGCGTCGCCCCAGGCCAGGTTGAAAATCATGCTGCCGTTGGGCTCTGACAGCTTCACCTCGACCGTCATAGGGTCAATCACGGTGACATCCGATATCGCGGTGTAAAGCGCCTTCTGCGCATTGGCGCTGTCCTCGGCCCCGATCCGGTCAAGGCTGAACTTGACATCTTCGGCGTCCATCGTAGTGCCATCGTGGAAGGTTACGCCCTCACGCAGCTTGAAGGTGTATGTCAGCCCGTCTTCTGAAATTTCCCAGCTTTCGGCGAGACCGGGTACAACCGATCCGTCCGACATAAAGCGCGTCAGCCCTTCGAAAACATTGGAATAGAGCACCGAATCGATGGCCCCGGCCGCGGCGGAGGTCGGGTCCATATGTGGCGGCTCCAATTGCAGTGCGACGGTGATATCGTCCTTGGCAACGGCGGCACCGGCCATGAGGGCGGCGGTACTGGCACCAAGCAGAAGGTGGCGAAGGTGGAACATGGGTGGTCTCCCTTGGGTGTTTTTTATCAAAGTTAGCCAAAAGCGGTCAGCGTGACCAGCCTTCCGTAACGCGGCAGCGATTATCGGTGTTTGCCTTCGGTGATATTTGGATTTAGGGACAGCCGCTTGACAGGGAGGCGCGGCATGTCTGGTGTTCTGGGTATTGATTTTGGCACGTCCAATTCGGCGGCGGGCATTTGTGTTGATGGAAAGCCGCATCTGATCGCGCTGGAAGGCGATGCCGATACCATGCCGACGGCTGTATTCTTCGATTACGATGCCAAGGAAATGCTGCTTGGCGCACAGGCAAGCGATGCACTGTTGTCGGGTGACGAAGGGCGGTACATGCGGGGGCTGAAAAGCCTGCTGGGCACCAATCTGATGCGCGAGAGCCGGATTCTGCTGGGCGAGCGCCTTGATTTCATCGACATCGTCGCGCGGTTTCTGGCAAGGCTCAAGGCGCGTGCCGAAGCGGCCACGGGCCGGAGCTTTGACACAGCGCTGTCGGGCCGCCCTGTGCGCTTTCATTCCGTGGATAAGCGCCGGGATGCACAGGCGCTGGTGGATCTGACCGAATGCTATCACCGAGCCGGCTTCGATACGGTGCATTTCATGAACGAACCCGAAGCCGCCGCACGCGCCAACCGCGATGTGCTGGCCCCTGGTGATCTGGGTCTGATCGTGGATATCGGGGGCGGCACCTCGGATTTCACCCTGTTCCGTCAAAAGGGCGAGACCGAGATCGACATTCTGGCCAGCTACGGCGTGCGGATCGGCGGGACTGACTTTGACCGACGCCTGAGCATTGCCCGCGTGATGCCGCAACTTGGCATGGGCAGTGCGATCCGCCACGCGTTTGGCGATGACACCCATATTGCGCCCAATGGCATGTTTAACGATCTGGCGACTTGGGCGAAAATTCCGTTTCTTTATACCGCTGACACCATTCGCGCGGCGAAGGACCTGCACAAATACGCGGTGCACGAGGGCCGTATGGCGCGTCTGGTCAAGGTGCTGGAAGAAGAACTGGGCCATGATCTGGCCTTTGCAGTTGAGGCGGGTAAGATCATGGCCAACACCCCCGGCGTGGAAAAACCGGTGATCCGCATGGACATGATCAAGCGCAAGGCGGTGCTGCCGCTGCCAGCCGAGATGATGACCGCCAAGCTGGCCAAACTGGCAAGTGGCATCGGCGAGGCCGCAGAGGCAACGCTGGCGCAGGCGCAGGTCAGTCCGGATGCGGTAAACAAGCTGATCTTTGTCGGTGGTTCAAGCCTGATGCAGGTGGTTGAGGACGCGCTGACATCGCGCTTGCCTCAAGCCGAAGTGCATCGCGGCGCGGCCCTGACGGCAATTGTGGACGGTCTGGCGCTGGCGACGGTCGAAGTCTAATTCTTGGGCAGCAACAGCGTTTCCAGCGCCGCACCCATTACGCAAGCGCTGTCGATCATATCGTCAATGCCGATATATTCATCGGGTTTATGCGCGAGATCGAGGATGCCCGGCCCATAGGCGATGCAGTTTTTCAAAGTGCCGATCCGGTCAATATGCTTTTGGTCATAGCTGCCGGGTGAGGCCACATATTGCGGGTCTACGCCCATCACGTCGTGAATAGCCTTGGCCACGGTTTGCACGACCGGCGCTTCCTTGTCCGTCATTGAAGGCAGCACTGAATTCCGCTCGGTCAACTCATAATCAAAGTTGGCGCGAGTAGCCTTTAGACCGTCCAGCAATCCCGTCACTTCGTCGCGCACCTGATCCAGCGGCTCTTCGACCAGAAAACGCCGGTCAATTACGATGCGACAGGAATCGGGTACGCAATGGGCTTGTAAGCCGGTGAATCCCGGCTCCGGCTCGTTTTCGCCGCCGTGGATCGAGTTGATGTTCATCGTTGAGTTGCGCGCACCTTCGGGGACGACCGGCATTTCGGTGTACCGCGCCGCCATCGCGGGAAAGAGTTTGTCTTCGAACTCTTGCAGCACTGCGCCCATGTGGCGGATCGCACAATCGCCCAGAAATGGCATGGCACCATGGGCAATCTCGCCCTTTGTTTCAATCTCCGCCCACCAGCCGCCGCGATGGCCGAGACAGATACGATCTTTGTTCAGCGGCTCGGGGATAATGACATGCTGGACGCGTGCGGGGTTAAAGTACCCCTGTTCGGCCAGATAGGCCACACCGCCGTAACCGCCGGTTTCTTCATCCGCCGTGCCGGAAATCTCGATTGCGCCTGCAAAATCCGGATGGGTTTCGATGAACGCCTCCGCCGCGATGATCGACGCGGCAAGCCCGCCTTTCATATCGCAGGTGCCGCGCCCGTAAATCTTTCCGTCCGACACCTCGGCTCCGAAGGGATCAAAGGTCCAGCCCGCCCCGACCTCAACCACATCCGTATGGCTGTTGAAATGCACACATTCGCCCTGATGCGCCCCTTCGCGCCGGGCAACGATGTTCCAGCGCGGATATTTGTCGCTGTCGCCTGGGGTGCCGTAGGCGCGGACCCTTTGCGTCTCGAACCCATGTGCGGACAGACGTCTGTCCAGATATTCGCATATCAGGAGATAATCCTGACCCGGCGGGTTCAGCGTGGGCATGCGGATCAGGTCTTGGGTCAGGGCGATCAGATCGTCGCGCTTGGCGGTGATGGCGTCAGAGAGAGCTGTTTTCATACCTCTACCGTTTATCGGATCGGACAATTTGGCAAGCCTTGTCCCCTAGCCAGAGATTTCTTTCATCGCCGCAAGCAGGCTGCGCACCTCGTCCAGCGTATTATAATGGCACAGCGACACACGAACAGCGGCGGGCAGCCCAAGCGGATCAAGAATGTTACCGGAATAATGGTCAGCTTTGCGAATGTGAGTGCGGATCCCTTTGGCGTTCAGCGCATCGACGATGTCGGCAGCAGGCACATGATCCAGCGCAAAACAGACCAGCCCTTCACGGTCGGGATTGTCGCGACCACCCAGAATGGTCACCCCCGGCAGATCGGCAAGACCGGGCAGGTTGCCGTCGCCGTTCAGCATAGCTTCGGTCAGTGCATGTTCATGGGCATGAATGGCGGTACCTGCTGCTTCGATCCGCGCGCGCGCATTACTGGCGTTTGATAACTCGCCACCCAACCAGTCTATATAGTCGACCACATCGGTAAAGGTGGCATAGGCGCCCGTATCGCGCGTGCCCATTTCCCAGTTGCCCTCTGGCCCGCCTTTGAGCGTTTCGATGGGCAGGGCTGTCAAGCGATCAGAAGCCCAGGCCACTCCGTAGCCATGACGCGAGAAAACCTTGTAGGGCGACACGACATAGCCATCGATATCATAGCTGGCGATGTCGATATGTCCGTGGCTGGCGTGCTGGATGCCATCAACGATGATAAAGGCGTTGGGGGCGACGGACCGGATTGCCCCCGCAATGCCGGCCACGTCGTTGGCGATTCCAGTGACCGGAGAGGTGTGCAGGATCGTGGCGACCTGCACCTCGGGCGTCATTGCGGCGGCGTAGGCCTGCGGTGTGACTTGTCCGGTAGCATTATCATGCTGCACGTTGATATAGGGTTTGCCCGTGACCTTGGCCCAATGCTGCGCGGCACTGCGTGACGCGGGATGTTCGACAGAAGACCCGATCACTGCACCACCGTCCGGCGTGCCGCTGACCGCTGTACGGATCAGACGAAAAGTCAGCTCTGTCCCTGACTCGCCGACAAAGAATTGTCCGTCAGGCGCATTGAAGAACACAGTCATTTTCGCTTTGGCCCGTTTGATCACATCCACCAGCGCAGCAGAGGCCGCATTGCCACGCCCCTGATTGTCAGGGATTGCCGCGTAGAGACCGGACGTTTCCACCACCGACTTGAGCGTTAGCGCCCCGCCGGCATTCTCGAAAAAGATGCGCCGGCCCTGAAATGGGCATGTGTCGACATGCGCGAACCTGTCGCGTATGGCATTCGTCAGGTCCGTAGATTGAGTAATCATTTTGCATCCTTTCGCGTTTGCCGCATCATTCCCGAAAGAAGCAGACCCGCAAGAGAAGATTGCAGCCTGTCAAATGACGCCGGACGCTCTAGATACACTCCAAGCGTAAGAAGAGTTTGAGAGACATGGCCCCTTTACCCACAAAATTCACCAGACAGCAGACGAAGGAAAAGGCCAAGGAGCAGAAGTCTATTGATAATGCAGCGGGATTATCCCCAAAGCTGATATATGAGGTGATCCGGCGCGAGGGTGAGGAAGAGCTTGCGCGCACAAAGCGGTCCTTGCTGTGGTCCGGTATAGCTGCGGGTATGCTGATCAGCCTGTCGGTACTGGGCGAAGCGATCTTGCGGACCTACCTGCCCGACACGCCCTCCCGCTATCTAGTCGAGAATCTGGGCTATTCGCTGGGGTTTCTGGCCGTGATCATGGGCCGAATGCAGCTTTTTACCGAAAATACGATCACGACAGTTCTCCCTTTGATGCGGGAGCGGACTTTGAACATGTTCGGTTGCATCCTGCGCCTATGGGGCATCGTCCTGATCTCGAACGTCATAGGGGCGTTTTTTGCGGCCTGTTTGTTTGTGTTCACTCCTGCGATTTCACCGGACATCCTGCCCGCGATTAACGAACTGTCGCATCATGCAACCAGCATGGGGGCATGGCAGGGGTTCTGCCGCGCGATCCCGGCGGGCATTATCGTGGCGCTGCTGGTTTGGATGCTGGCACAGGCCGATCAGGCGGCATTTTTCCTGATCCTCATCTTCACGTGGCTCATCGCGGCAGGGGATTTCACCCATATTGTGGCGGGATCTGTCGAAATGGCGGTGTTGATGGTTCAGGGTGAACTGGACATCGACAATGCCCTGTTCGGCTTTTTTCTGCCGGTATTGGCCGGGAATGTGTTCGGCGGCACACTGATTTTCTCGCTTGTCGCCTGGGGTCAAGTGCGCGACGAAGTGGAAGAACACGATCCAGCGGAGCTTTAAAGTGGCAGCGAAGACATCCTCATTCGGCTTTCGCCTGTATTGGGATGCGCTAATGGGCAGCATCGCCCACATCGGTGACTGCAACCTCTCGCTGGTTTCTGCGGGTGTGGCCTTTTTTTCGATGCTTTCGCTCTTTCCGGCCTTGGCAGCGCTAATCGCGCTTTTGGGGTTGGTGTCAGACCCCGTTCTTGTGGTGGCACAGATAGAAGACATGCGAGGGCTGTTGCCTGACGACGTGTACGACATCATCAATGCCCAAGTCGTGAGCCTGGTGACGACCAGCAGCGATACATTGGGATGGGCTGGCCTCGTATCTCTTGGACTGGCCTTGTGGTCGGCGCGGGCCGGGGTCGGTGCGATGGTGACGGGACTGAACGCGGTCTATAGCGAACGCAACCGCAACACTGCAAAGCACTATCTGAGGGCGCTGTTCCTAACGGTCGCATTGGTTGCCATCGGGATCATTGCCTTAATCAGCCTTGTGGTAATTCCGGTATTTCTGGCGTTCTTCCCGCTCGGGGTTGTCGGCACGCTCCTGATCGACGCATTGCGCTGGATCGTGGCACTGTTTGTTTTGTTTGCCGGGATCGGGCTGTTGTACCGATTCGGTCCCAACCGGAAGGCCGCGAGGTTCAACTGGCTATCCCCGGGCGCGGTGGTTGCGGTGCTCTTTTGGGTCATTCTCTCTTATGGCTTTGCCTTCTATGTCGCCAATTTCGGCAACTACAATCAGGTCTATGGTTCGATCGGTGCAGTGGTGGCGATGCTGATCTGGCTCTGGATGAGCAGCTTTGTCGTTCTGTTCGGCGCATCTTTGAACGCGCAAATCGAATTGCGAACCCATATCGACAGCACAATTGGCCCGGATAGACCCGTAGGTCAGCGCGGTGCCTACGTGGCGGATACAATCGTCGATGTGGATGTCTGATTACATCAGTGGTCGCTGTTGCGGCATGTCAGTTGACGTAATACCAAGCTCGGCCAATTTATCCAGATTGTTGATCTGAAGGATGCCATCTTGCCAGGCAGCAAGCTGATGATCCTTCAATTTTGCCAGAGTCTTGTTCGTATGCACAAGTGACAGGCCCAAAGCATCGGCGAGATCCCGCTGCGTGAAGGGGAACGATAACTGATTATGCGTCACCAATCCCAGCGCATGGCCGCGCAGGAAGACGCGCACCAAGGCCCATGAAACCGCTTGAATGGCGGTACGCTGACCCAAAGTTGCAAGGGACTCGCCCAGAAAGTGCTCTTCGACAGCGGACAGCCATGTAATGTCAAAGGCGCGGGAGGGGTGCGCGCGCAAAAAGCTCCAGAACTCAGAGCGATCAAAGACACAAAGGCGCATATGGGTGCGGGCTTCGACGGAGTGACCCATTTCCCCCAACACACCGGCCTGAAGGCCGATGAAATCACCGGGAAAGACAAAGCTGAGGACTTGTCGTTCGCCGTTCTCGAGCATCTTTTCCCGAATGCCCATGCCGGACAGGGCTGTAAACATCTGCGCTGCATTGGACCCTTCCATCAGCAGCGGAGTACCGGGATCGACTGTCAACTCACCGACCTTGAATTTCTGCATATACTCCAGCTCTTCCCGTGACATCGTCTTGAACAGATCTTTGCGGTGAAGCGGGCAGTTCTCGCATTGGGTTGTCATGAAAAATCTGCCTTCTGGTATGTCACAGTTTAATGCGGGGCTTTGATTACTTGGGGTAAGTATCAGCTTTAAGGGAGAGTATAACGCTGATGCCGTTCCTCGTATACGAACCAGATCATTTTGTAAGAGCTGATATTTGCGAAACCATCGCAATGACCTTTCAAGGGCAAGCTATTGCAATCGCAGACGACTTTGAAAGTCTTGCGGAAACGGCCAACGTGTTGGGCGGTCCGTTGATTGCTGTGCTTTCTGTGCCGTCCGACAAAATGCCCGAAGCATCAAAAGCTTTGCAATCCGGGTCGAAGGACGTGAAAACAATTTTCATTAGTGACGGAACGACAGGCGAGAGTAAGACGCAGTCTGACGTCTCGTTCCTGATACGGCCTTTCAGCTCCGAGAGCCTACTTAGCTTGATCCGGAACGCGTCTTTTGACCTGCAGCAAGCCCAGAAGTGAAGGCTGCAATCAGTTCCGGGACCATCGCGCCAGGTTCGTGACTTGCCGGTTTCGAGGCCTGTTGTGGCTTTGACTTAGGGGCCTCGTGTGCTTCACCGGCAGATGCAATACCCACAAGGATCAGGCCAAGGCCCGTGTATACACCACCGATGATCAAAGCTGTGTTGAGCGAAGTTGTCACTGTAATCAAAAATAGCCAAGCTGCGGCGGTCAAAAACCCCAGCCCGATGCCGATACAGATAGCACCGCCCGCACCGAACGCGGCTTTGCGGGCAGTGCGGGACGCTTTGCGCTGCGCCTGATGGATCAAGCCGGCGATCATTTAGCGACGTGCCGAAAACATACCGACAAGAAAACCCAGGCCCGCGGCGATGCCCAATGCGGTGGCTGGCTGTGTGCGTACAAATTCTTCGGCGTGCAATTGGGTTTCAAGTGCCTTGTCCCGGCCTTGGTTCGCAAGATTGGCTGCGGTTTCCTTGGCCGCGTCGCGCACTTCTGCCGTTTTCGCGGTGCCATAGTCAGCAACCGAAGACGTCAGCGCGGCCAAGTCGTTTTGCAAAGCTTTGATCTGCTCGGACACCTCCTGCATAGAGATTTCTGCGCTTGCGCCATTTGCGGATTTCGATGTGGTGGCCATAAATAGGGCCCTCCTGTTCAAAGTTCTTTCTCACCCAAACGCTGCACTGCGACATTTGGTTCCGAGAAACAAAAAGACCCCAGCCTAGGCCGGGGTTTTCTCTTGATTTCCAGCCTGTGATCAGGCGTTGAGCGTTTCAGTGCTTGAAAAGAACATCGCCTGAGACACTGACGAAATGACCTGATCCACAGAGTAAGGTTTGGAAATCAGGAATGCCGGTTCTGGCTTGTCCCCTGTCAAAAGCCGTTCCGGGAAGGCTGTGATAAAGATCACCGGACGTGCGCCTTGCGCTTGCAGTATATCGTTGACCGCATCAATGCCGGATGAGTTATCCGCCAGTTGGATGTCCGCAAGGATAAGGTCCGGCAGATCTGCTTTCGCTAAGGCGATTGCTTCATCACGTGTCCGCGCAACACCGGTAATCCGGTGTCCCATGTCCGCAACGATGGATTCGATGTCCATCGCGATGATCGCCTCATCCTCGATGATCATCACCGAACCCGACGCGCTGTCCGCCATCTCGTTCCGGGCGATGGAAATAAGCTCTTCCGCTTCCGACTGGGTCACGCCAACGATCTCGCCAACCTCGGAAAATGAGAACCCTTCGATCGTATGCAGCAACAACGCTTCGCGGCTGTTGTTGGTCAGGGTCGCAAGACGGCGCTGCGCTTTGGCATGGGCACCGTTTTCTCCTTCTTCCACGGGGGCACCAGCGCTTGCCCAAATGCTGTATAGAACCTTGAAAAGTCCGGTCTTTACATCATGTCCATCAAGGACGGAGCGGTCAGCGAGGATCGCTTCCAGTGTTGCGGCTGCAAAAGTATCTCCACTTTGCTGGCTGCCTGTCATGGCGCGAGAGAAGCGCCGCAGATACGGAATGTTTGCCCCAAGTTGATCACTGATGTTTTGGGGGTTTGCACCTTCGCTCATTTAAGCAGTCCTTTTCTTAAACTTTCTTGGAACCAAACAACGAAGGGTGGCGTTTGGTTCCCGTGTGGGTAAAATAAACTAAGCGGTAGCCGCTAACCAGAGGTCAAAGTTGTGACAAATAGTAGAAAAGACGAGCGTGAGCGGGCCATCGACGAGAATCTGAAGCGGGTGTTTGATCAAACTCTTGAAGAGGGTATACCGGATCGCTTCAAAAATCTGCTCAATCAGCTCAAGCAACAAGAGTCTAGCCCGGAGTCACAGAAGTGAGTGCCCCCGCAGACCCGCGCGACGAGTTGGTAGAACACCTGCCAGCCATGCGCGCATTTGCAATCAGTTTGACGCGCAACGGTGCTATCGCTGATGACATGGTGCAGGACACTCTGGTCAAGGCGTGGACAAACATCGAGAAATTTCAGGTCGGCACGAACATGCGGGCGTGGTTGTTCACCATCCTTCGGAACACTTATTATTCCAACCGTCGCAAAGCCAAACGCGAAGTGGCCGATGTGGACGGAATTTTCACCGAAAGCCTTGCCGAAAAACCCGCACACGATGGTCATATGCAGATGGCCGACTTTCGTCGTGCATTGTTGCAACTGAAGGACGAGCAACGCGAAGCGCTGCTTTTGGTTGGTGCATCTGGTTTTTCCTACGAGGAAGCTGCCGAAATGTGTGGCGTTGCTGTCGGAACGATCAAAAGCCGGACAAACAGGGCGCGTGCGCAACTTGCCGAGATATTGGGTCACAATGACAGTGAGTCGCTAGAAATGACCGACGACGCAACAATGTCTGTCCTTTCGGCGTCCAAAGTTTCCAGCTTCTAAAAATGACCTCCGGCTTTTTCAGCGGTCAGCTCATCCGAGGCCTTGCGCTTCGCGTCCTGTTTTTCCTTTCGTTAGCTCTGTTCCCCATCGGTTTGATCGCCGTGGGACAGACCCAGCAGATTTCAAAGCAGAACCGGACCAATGCGGAGCTATCTCTTTTAGCGATTACAGAACAGGCGTCCTCTGCTGAGCGGCAAATCCTTCAGGAAGCGTTTAGTGCAGGTGATGCGCTTTCGTCGATTATCCCGAGCTATCGCGAGAACCTCGGCGCCTGCCGCGACCTTTTCGGCCAATATCAGATGGCAAACCCTCAATATTCGGTTGCCGGTTTCATAGAAATTGATGGCCGTGTTCGTTGCTCTTCTATGGATGAGGCCTATGACGTCAGCGACAATCCCGTTTTCAAAGCTCTTGTCGATCCGCCTGAAAGACAGGCGGTAAGGGTTGAATTCGGAAGCATATCAAGACGACCAGTTACTGTTGTATCCGTGCCGGTGTTTGACGGCGAAGAGCTGGCGGGCCTGACCTTTGTTTCTATCCCGTCCGAGACGTTCAGCGCAATTGAAGAAAGCCCACGTGCCCTATCCCCCTTGGCACTGATGACCTTCAATTCCAAAGGGGCTATTATTACGTCGGAGCGGGGTTATGAAGATGTACAGCAGGAGCTGCCTGCCGATCTAGCGCTCAAGGTCTTTGTTGGCGATAAACCGACTGTGTTCGAGGCCAAGAATGCGCTTGGGCAAAATCGCGTCTATGCGGTCCAGGCTATAGTGCCGAACACGATTTATGCAGTCAGTGTGTGGCCGGATTCGACGCCGTTCCTCAATCCGTCCATCTTGGTAAAGATGACGGCGCTTTTGCCCATCGCCATGTGGGCCGCCAGTTTGATCGTCGCCTTCTGGGCGCTGAACCGGCTCGCCATTCGGCATATTCGTAAACTTGGTCGTCAGATGCGTCGGTTTGCTTTGAACCGCAACTTGCCGCGTACAACGCTGGGCGCGGGCGTTCCGACCGAACTGGTCGATATGGAGGCGGCATTCATCGGAATGGGCGAATCCATTCTGCGGGACGAGGCCACGCTTGAAGACAGCCTACGAGAAAAGAATATTTTGCTGAAAGAGGTCCACCACCGGGTGAAGAACAACCTTCAGCTTATTTCTTCGATCATGAACATGCAGATCAGGCAGGCGCGTACGGAAGATTCGCGGCTCGTTCTTCGGCGGCTTCAGGAACGTATCCTCAGTCTCGCAACGGTGCACAAGAACCTCTATCAGAACGATGATCTTGTGCGCGTTGATGCCTATATCCTGCTGCATGAAGTGGTAAATCAACTTCTGTCGGTCGGGCTGGCCCCCGGTTCACGGGTAAAGGTTACGCAGAACTATGCGCCGATCACCATTGATGCAGATGATGCCGCACCGTTGACCCTGTTGGTTTCAGAAGCGATGACGAACGCCCTGAAATATGTGCCGCAAAACGAGGATGGCGCTTTCATTGATATTCAGCTGACCTCAATCGACGATGAGAATGCGCAGCTCGTGTTGCGCAACACGGTGGGGGGCATGCCGCAAGAAGAAGGTACCGGTTTAGGCTCGCGCCTAATCGATGCGTTTTCCCGTCAGTTGAACGGGCAAGTGGAAGTCACGCAATCCGATGACGTCTTCCAACTGACGATCACTTTTCCTGTCCCACAAGCGGCAAAACAACAGCTTGATTACTAAGTTCATCAGATCGTGGTTTGGTCCCGAAAGCACAGGTTTTCTGCGTTTGCAAAGTAAGTCGGAACCTTTCCAAGCCCAAGCTGGTTTGTTTTTCGACACGACTAATGGAAAGGCTCAACATGACTACCGATATCTTCATAGGTGGCTTGGCGAGTTTGATTTTAGCGGCGGCTATTATTGTCCTGCTTACAACGACAACCCAGGGGCAAGACTCCAACGGATACGGCAAGAGGTCGGATAAGAATTCGAACTCTAAATCAAATCGTTAAGTGACTGATCCACGACACAAAGGCCTCGCAGAAAACTGCGGGGCCTTTTCAAAAGCTCGGTGGCGTACACGCACTGATTACTTCGCAGGTATCATCACTTCGATTGCGAAAACGGTGCGGCAATTTGCTATCAAACAAATAGCCGTCCCCGGCACCAAGCACCGACACCTGACCATCTACAGTCACCTCGATTGATCCGCGAACAACGATGCCGGCCTCTTCACCTTCGTGGGATAAGGCTTGGGGCCCGGTATCCGCACCGGCGGGGTATGTTTCATGCAGAACCTGCAAAGTATGATTCTGTGCATCACCCAGCATGCGCAGCGAAAGCTTCGCGCCGCTGTCTGGCGTGATTTCGGTAAATTCAGTAGATTTATAGAACACCTTAGGCGCCTCGCCTGTTTCGATGGTCGAGAAAAACTCGGCCATAGAGATCGGAATGGCATCGAGCAGACTTTTCAACGACGCAACCGAAGGGCTGGTGCGATTCTGTTCGATCAGCGATATCGTCCCGTTTGTCAGCCCGGCCCTGTTCGCCAGCTCGCGTTGAGACAACCCTTTTTGCTTTCGGATGGTCTTGAGTTTGTGTCCGATGTCCACTTGGGCGATCCTTGCTGCTGTCTGCACCGTTCGTAGCGCCGGTTGATTGTGTTGTCACAGGCAAAATTCAGCCCGTTCAGCCAAAATTCGTCATCCACCGAAAATCAACAATTGACAAGTATATTAAACGGGATGATAGGATTTTTTAAACGCACGATTTGCGTCCCAACCAAAGGATTTCAGATATGTCCGGTACTGCCAAGAAAACGCGCCGCAAGGCCGCTCCGAAAGCCAAGAAAACAACAATGGCTGAAGTGAACCCTGTTGTGGATACGATTGTATCCGATGCGGTTGCCGCGACACAGGTTGAGATGACGAATGCACAGTTGATTGCACGTCGCGAGGCTGCTGTGCCCCGTGGTGTTGCGTCTGCCGCGCCGATCTACGCCAAATTTGCTGAAAACGCCGAGCTTTGGGACGTTGAAGGCAACCGCTTTATCGACTTTGTCGGCGGTATTGGTGTGCTGAACACCGGTCACCGTCACCCCGGTGTTGTGGCTGCGGCCAAAGCGCAGGAAGACCTGTACACACACACATCCTTCCAGGTCGTACCATATGCGCCTTATATCGAGCTTGCCGAACGTCTGAACGCACTGGCCCCCGGCCATGCGCCCAAGAAGACGCTGCTGGTCACAACAGGTGCCGAAGCGGTTGAGAACGCTGTAAAGATCGCTCGCGCTGCCACAGGCCGTCCGGGTGTGATTGCCTTTACCGGTGGTTACCACGGTCGCACACTTTTGACGCTTGGTATGACCGGCAAAGTGTCGCCTTACAAAAAAGACGTGGGTCCTTTCCCGGCGGATGTTTTCCGTGCGCCTTTCCCAAGTGCCCGTGACGGGATTACTGTTGAAGATGCGATCACCGGTCTCAAGAACCTGTTCCTGACGGATGCGCAGCCCAGCCGTGTAGCCTGTATCATCATCGAGCCTGTATTGGGCGAAGGCGGATACACACCTGTTCCGTTCGACATGATGCGCCAACTGCGCGAGATCTGCGACGAGCACGGTATCTTGCTGATTGCTGATGAAGTGCAGGCAGGTTTTGGTCGTACGGGCACCTGGTTCGCGATTGAGCATTCCGGCGTTGTGCCTGACCTGATCACCGTGGCGAAATCCATGGCCGGTGGCTATCCGCTGGCTGGCGTTATTGGTCGTGCCGATGTGATGGACGCGATGGAGCCGGGCGGTCTGGGTGGTACCTACGGCGGCAACCCCGTTGCCTGTGCGGCAGCCTTGGCCGCAATTGACGCCATCGAAGGCGAAGGCCTTCTGGCCCGCTCCGCCGCGATGGGTGAAAAACTCAAAGCGCGTTTTGCCGAGATTGGCGCACGTTCCGCACCGTTCCGGTTCTGGGACATTCGTGGCTTGGGTGCGATGGTTGCGGTTGAATTCGTGACCGATTTTGACAGCGCCAATCCCGATGCCGCCTTTACCAAGAGCGTGATCGCTCACGCGATGAGCCGCGGTTTGCTGCTGCTGAGCTGTGGCATGCACGGCAATGCGATCCGTGTGATGGTGCCGCTGACAGCTTCCGATACGATCGTCGAAGAAGGTCTGGCGATCTTTGAAGCGGCTGTTCAAGCCGCGGTTGCTGATCACGCCTAAGCGATAAGGCTTCGTAATTGAAAAAGCGCAGTGGGAAACCGCTGCGCTTTTTTGTTGTGATCAGGCTATTCGATTGGCGCAAAGGAATCCGCGCGCGCCCGTGCCCAGCGACTTTTGTTTCCGCGAAAGTCTTCCGCTGTATCGTCCAGCAGATACCCTTCCGGCAAATACCCAAACACATCGTTGCCCTCGACCATACTCTTGTCGCCCTGACGTAGCATCAGGTGATAGGGCAAAAACCCGCTTGGATGGTCCAGACCGGCGGCCCCTGTCATCTCGCCCAGCGCTTCCATCGTATTGCGGTGGAACCGCGCGACCCGTTCGCTTTTGTGCGGAATATTCAGCGCTCGCATGCGAACCTCGTCCTGGGTGGCCACGCCGACGGGGCAGTGATTGGTGTGGCAAGCTTGCGCCTGAATACACCCAATCGAGAACATGAAGCCGCGCGCCGAATTGCACCAATCCGCGCCAAGGGCCAACGCCCGGGCAATATCAAAGGCCGAGACAACCTTGCCCGCTGCGCCCACCTTGATCTCGTCACGCAAGCCAGCGCCGCGCAGGGTGTTGTGAACAAAGGTCAGCCCTTCGATCATCGGCATCCCGACATGGTTTGAAAATTCGACAGGTGCCGCGCCCGTGCCACCTTCGGTACCGTCCACAATGATGAAATCCGGGTTGATACCGGTTTCCAGCATCGCTTTGACGATACACATAAACTCCCGCCGATGCCCGATGCACAGCTTGAAACCTACCGGTTTGCCCCCCGACAATTCACGCAACTGGCCGATGAACTCCATCATCTCGATCGGGGTTGAAAAGGCGGAATGCGCGGCGGGCGATATACAATCCTTGCCCATCGGCACGCCACGCGCCTCGGCAATCTCTGGCGTGATCTTGGATGCTGGCAGCAAACCACCATGCCCCGGTTTCGCACCTTGGCTCAGCTTCAGTTCAATCATCTTGACCTGATCAAGCGAGGCGGTTTCGCGGAATTTTTCTGGATCGAAAGATCCGTCCGCTGCCCGACTGCCAAAATAGCCGGAGGCAAGTTGATAGATGAGATCCCCGCCGCCCGCTTTGTGATAACGACTGACCGAACCTTCGCCCGTATCATGAGCGAAACCGCCCAGCTTGGCCCCGGTGTTCAACGCTTCGATGGCATTCGCCGACAGCGAACCAAAGCTCATCGCGGATATGTTGTAAAGTGAGGCGGAATAGGGCTGTTTGCACTGCGACCCCCCGATGGTCGTGCGAAAATCATAGTTATCGATGTGCACCGGTGCCACCGAATGTGTGACCCATGAATAGCCGGCATCATACACCCGAAGCCGCGTCCCGAAAGGCCGCGCATCCTCCTGGCCTTTGGCGCGTTGGTAGACGAGCGAGCGGGCATCGCGGCTGAAGGGTTCTTCGTCCTGATCGGACTCGATCAGGTACTGCCGGATCTCGGGGCGGATTCCCTCGAAAAAGAACCGCATGTGCCCCAACACCGGATAGTTCCGCAGGATCGAATGCTTCGTCTGGAGCACATCGTAGATGCCCATCCCGGAAAGCACTGCAAAAAGTGCGAAAGGCAGGATGAACCAACTGCTCCAGCTGAACATTAGGACAAACGTCAGTAAGGCAAGAAGGATCACTCCGGCAAAGGTCGCAAATCTGGTCATCAGGCGAAGGTCGGGCATGTAAGTGTCCTATGTACAGCAGGTTTGGGTCATTTCTTAACTGACGGTGAACGTGGCTTTGCGCAAGCCTTTGGTAGGGCAGGAGCGCTGCACGACCAATAAAGAAAAGCCCGAATATACCGCAGGCACCGTCCCCTAAATGTTTAATATACTAGGCAATTGTATGATTTTCTATTTATTCACGGAGCAATTGAAAACCTTCCTTGTGGATATTTAAAAACCTGCCTACGCTCGGATTCAGATTCCTTAACGTTCAGCCCAAAATGCGGGACTGATCGCCATAGGAGCAGGGGTATGATCCCGGTGAGCCCTGACGGTAACAACCGTCTTTCTGGTTTGCCTGCGCCATATCTCTAACGACGAGAGGTGCCGGGATAGGCATCTTTCGATAGACAAAATAAGGGAGAAATGCATGAAACTGTTTAAAATGCTCGCATTTGCCGGAGCAATGGCCGCAGGCTCGGCGGCAACGGCACAAGAGAAATTCATCACCATTGGTACCGGCGGCCAGACCGGCGTTTACTTTGTTGTGGGTCAGTCAATCTGCCGGTTGGTGAACCGCGGATCGGCCGAGCACAATCTGAAATGCACAGCGCCTTCCACGGGTGGGTCAATTGCCAATATCAATGCCATCAAGGCTGGTGATATGGACATGGGCGTTGCTCAGTCCGACTGGCAGTTCCACGCCTACAACGGCTCTTCTCAGTTTGAGGGCGACAAGTTCGACAAACTGCGCGCGGTCTTTTCCGTACACGGCGAGCCATTCAACGTGATCGCCCGCAAGGACAGCGGCATCAAGTCGTTGGATGACCTGAAGGGGAAGCGCGTCAACATCGGCAACCCCGGTTCCGGTCAGCGCGCCACGATGGAAGTCGTCATGGACGCCAAAGGCTGGACGCTGGATGACTTTGCGCTCGCTTCCGAGTTGAAGCCTGCCGAGCAAGCCGCCGCGCTGGGCGACAACAAGGTCGATGCCATCATCTATACCGTGGGCCACCCCAACGGCTCCATTCAGGAAGCGGTATCAACAATTGATGCAGAACTGGTAAACGTTGGCGGTCCCGAGATCGAAAAGCTGATCGCGGACAACCCTTACTACGCTGCGGCCTCCATTCCTGGTGGCATGTACAAGGGTACGGATGAAACAGTGAACACCTTTGGTGTGAAGGCGACATTCGTGACCTCTGCTGACGTGGACGAAGATACGATCTATCAGGTTGTTAAAGCCGTGTTCGATAACTTTGACCGCTTCAAGCGTCTGCACCCAGCGTTCGAAAACCTGACCGAAGAAGAGATGATCTCTGGCGGTCTGTCTGCGCCACTCCACGCTGGTGCGGCGAAGTACTATAAAGAGCGCGGCTGGATGGAATAATCCAACCGATCTTATGCACGACCCAAGGCGGCGCTTTAAGTGCCGCCTTGTGGCCCCGACCGGGCCGAAAAACGCACCTGCGATAACGTGGGGCAACAGGGGGACGACACAATGACAGACAACGATCAGCAACAAGCCGCTGCCGTGGAAGCCGAGGCCGCAGGGCGCGGCGGGCTGAGCCAGGCAGAGCTTGACGAACTTGTCGCGTCTTCTGACACAGGTGGCAGGAATGTAAGCGGCCCCGTCGGCATGTTGCTGATGTTGGTAGCCCTCGCCTGGTCCCTCTTTCAACTTTATATCGCTTCGCCGTTTGGGCTTTTTAACGACACGCTGGCACGGTCCATCCACCTTGGCTTTGCGATTTTCCTCGGGGTGATGATGTTCCCCGCCGCCCGCACAAAATTCCAGGTCGCGCTTGGTGTGATTGTACCGCTGGCATTGGCCGCACTATTCATGATCGCCGCCAAGGATGGCGTTGCGACATGGTGGATCCCGATTCCCGCCCTTGCGGTGGCAGCAACAGTGGTCTTGGGGTCGCCCAAGAATCACATTCCTCTTTGGGAATGGGCGTTGGCCATCGTTGGCACAGCCGCCGCTTTGTATCTGTTCCTTTTCTACCGTGACATCGCCACCCGCGTGGGTGCGCCGATCATGCAAGACTATGTTGCCGCCGTTGTCGGCATATTGATCCTGCTTGAGGCGACGCGCCGTGCGCTTGGCCCTGCGCTGATGATCGTCGCGTCTGTCTTTCTGCTCTACACTGTGCTTGGTCCGAACATGCCAAGCATCATCGCACACAAGGGGAACTCCCTGTCCGAGATTGTGAACCACCAGTGGATCACCACCGAAGGCGTCTTTGGCATCGCGCTGGGCGTATCGACGTCTTTCGTATTCCTCTTTGTGCTTTTCGGATCCCTTTTGGACCGTGCGGGCGCTGGCAACTATTTCATTCAGGTTGCCTTTAGTCTGATGGGTCACATGCGTGGCGGGCCGGCGAAAGCAGCGGTGGTGGCCTCTGCCATGACCGGCCTGATTTCCGGCTCTTCCATCGCGAACGTGGTGACCACCGGTACATTTACAATTCCGCTGATGAAGAAGGTCGGCTTCAGCTCCGAAAAAGCCGGCGCTGTCGAGGTTGCCTCTTCGGTTAACGGGCAGATCATGCCGCCTGTGATGGGTGCTGCGGCTTTCCTGATGGTCGAATATGTGGGCATTCCTTATTTCGACGTGGTCAAACACGCCTTCCTGCCTGCGGTCATTTCCTACATCGCGCTGGTCTACATTGTACATCTTGAGGCGATGAAAGCCGGGATGCAGGGTTTGCCTCGCGCCTATACACCCGGTCCGCTGCTTCAGCGTCTTGTCGGGATTGTGTTCGCCATTATCGCAATCTGCGCGCTGTCTTTCGCGGTCTACTACGGCATGGGCTGGATCCGCCCCGCCTTCCCTGAAACGGCGTCTTACATCATCTTTGCCTTCATCACGCTGATCTATATCGGCCTGCTATATGTCGCGAGCAAAGAGAAACCGCTCAAGATGGACGATCCGAATGCCGAGGTAACTTCGCTGCCGATGCCCGGTCCTACTGCACGGTCCGGTTTGCACTTTATCCTGCCGGTGGTTGTTCTGGTCTGGGCGTTGATGGTGGACCGCCTTAGCCCCGGTTTGTCGGCCTTCTGGGCGTCGGCTTATATGGTGTTCATCCTGCTGACGCAGCGCCCGCTGATGGCGATCATGCGCGGCGAAAGCAAACTGGCATCGGACATCAAGGACGGTTTCCTAGATCTGATTGATGGACTGGTCACGGGTGCCCGCAACATGATCGGGATCGGTATCGCCACGGCGACTGCCGGTATTATCGTGGGTGCGGTCAGCCAGACCGGTGTGGGGTCTGCCCTTGCGGACGTGGTCGAAGTGCTGTCGGGCGGAAATATCCTTGCCATTCTGGCGCTGACGGCTGTGCTGTCGCTGATCCTTGGTATGGGCCTGCCGACCACGGCGAACTACATTGTTGTCTCTGCCCTGCTCGCGCCTGTCATTGTGACGCTGGGACAGCAAAACGGCCTGATCGTGCCGTTGATCGCGGTTCACCTGTTTGTCTTCTACTTCGGCATTATGGCAGATGTGACGCCGCCTGTTGGCCTTGCGTCTTTCGCGGCGGCAGCCGTATCGGGCGGTGACCCGATCAAAACCGGTGTGGTGGCGTTCTTCTATTCGCTGCGCACCGCGGCGCTGCCATTCCTTTTCATCTTCAACACAGAACTTTTGTTGATCGGCGTCACATGGGGGCAGGGATTGTTTGTTTTTGTCGTTGCCACGATTGCGATGCTGCTGTTCGCGGCAGCCACCCAAGGCTGGTTCCTGACGAGAAACCGTTTCTACGAAACGATCGCGCTGCTGCTTATCGCCTTTACGCTGTTCCGTCCGGGGTTCTGGATGGACATGGTTTCCGCACCCTATGACGAGGTTGCACCCGTCGAGATACAGCAGGCGGCAAATGATACCCCGGCGGGTAATGATCTGCGGCTGCGCATTGCGGGGATGAACGATTTGGGGGATCCAATTGAATTCGTCGCGATCCTGCCGATTGGCGAAGGTGCGACGGGTGCCGAGAAGCTGGAGAACGCGGGACTTGTGTTCCGGGAGGATGGCGACAAGATGATCATCGACGATGTGAGTTTTGGCTCGCCTGCGCAAAATGCCGGCCTGGACTGGGATCAGGAAGTGCTGCGCGTGCTCAAGCCCGTCTCTCAACCGAGCAAATATTTCATGTTCATTCCAGCGTTGCTGCTGCTTGCGCTGGTGGTGTTCCTGCAAAGGGGCCGGGTCGCCCGCGCACCGAAACAGGCAGTGGCGGCGTAGCTGTCATTTTTGGGCAACGCTCATATCCGGCTCATGAAGTCGTGTTAATCAGGGGCGACTTCCCCTGTTTCCCTCCGTCCCATATGGGCGTATGGGACGTGCAAAGCGGCGTTTATGCTTGGGGTGTCTCCCCAATGCGCCGTATTTCACGGAGTAACCAGATATGACACCTTTCGCAATTGCCGGCGTGCAGATGTACGTCAACGCCCTCGAATCCAATGTCGATGGCATGATCCACCGCCTTGATATCCTCATGGCCCGTTTTCCATGGACACAGATGGTGCTGTTCTCTGAGCTGGCACCCTTTGGCCCGCTCGATAAATTCGCGCTTCCGCCGGAAAACGAGACGATCGAACGCTTTCAGGCCGCAGCGGCCAAGCACCGCGTCTGGCTGATCCCGGGGTCGATGTTCTTGAAAGACCCGAAAGACGGCCGCGTTTACAACACCTCGGTGGTGATCAACCCCGAAGGTGAAGTGATCCGCCGTTATGCCAAGATGTTCCCATTCCGCCCTTACGAGGCCGGAATTGCGGCAGGTGCCGAATTCTGCATCTTTGATGTGCCGGATGTCGGGCGCTTTGGCCTGTCGATCTGTTATGACATGTGGTTCCCCGAAACCACGCGCCAGTTGACTTCTCAAGGTGTTG
This sequence comes from Sulfitobacter noctilucae, assembly GCF_000622365.1. Taxonomy (GTDB): domain Bacteria; phylum Pseudomonadota; class Alphaproteobacteria; order Rhodobacterales; family Rhodobacteraceae; genus Sulfitobacter; species Sulfitobacter noctilucae. The sequence goes on from NZ_JASC01000013.1 coordinate 595,131, forward strand.
AAGTGCTCTTGCACCCGGTGCTGACGGGTACCACCGACCGCGATGCAGAGCTTGCGATTGCACGTGCCACGGCAGCGCAATTCCAGTGCTACATCATTGATGTGAACGGTTTGGGCGCTGGTGGTGTCGGTAAATCCTGTGTGGTTGATCCAACGTCGATGGTGCTGCACCAATCCGCAGGGCAAGAAGACATGTTCCCGATCGAGATCGATCTGTCGATGGTACGTCGCCAGCGCGAGGCGGGCATGAAAGGTCTGGGGCAGGTTCTGAAGTCCTTCCGTGACCGTTCGACAGATTTTTCCGTTTATGACCGGAACAGCGGAACCGATGCATTCCTCCATACGTTGGGCCCCCTAGAAATACCACAACAGGGGAACCGCGCGGGTCTTCACGTAGATGTGCCTGCGCAACGCGTACCAGATGCACCAGCCTTCAAGGGACAAGATGCGACGCCGGGTTTTGCGATGAACCAGCCTGAGTTTGCGCCGGAACCCCTTCCCAATCCAACAGCAGGGACCGCTTCGGAACCCGAAGTTGCCCCGACACCAGCGGATCCGTCCGCTGCTATGCCCAATCCACCCGTTAAGCCCGGCATTCTGACGGGAACGGAACAATCATCCAGCGGCTGAACTGAGGCAAAACGGCCCGGCGCTTTAACGCGGCGGGCCCGAATGCAGCAGGGTCGCCGCTAAGCGGAGAAGACACGATGCATTCGATGAACGAATATTCCTCAGCGATTCAGTTGCGATCTGATCGATGGAGCGCGTTGCGTGAGGCAACGAATGCGATGACCCGAGATCCGGGTTCAAGAGACAGCAAAAAGCTATCGAAGCAGATTGAAGAACTGTTCACATCGCTGGCAATGATCGAAGCGTATTGGGCGTTCCCCGGTATGCAGGCTTTTGATCACTTGCGGCGGCAATTTGACCACGGCAGCTATGAAGACTTGGCCTTTGCTGTAAGTCGCGTCACCCGCGCCCTGACAACGGGGGCATATCGTCGTCGGCATATACCGCTGGACCGTGATAGCGTTGAACAGGAAGATGACGACGAGGCGATGCTGCCGCCGGAGGCGCGCGCACTGGCCAAGCCCTATTTCGAGGTGCTGATCGTTGATGATGTGAATGACCAGCAAGAGCGCTGGCTCAAGACCAATGTCGCACGGATGCGCCGCAACGAAGATCAATTTATTTACGAAGCAGTTGTCGTTCCCAGTATTGAGGACGCTTTGATCGCGGTCCTGTTCAACCACAACATTCAGGCCATTGTCGTCCGCCCCGGCCTGACGCTGAAATCAACGACAGATCAAGACATTCTGACCCGCTACCTCGCTCGTGCAGGCGGCCGCGAAGAGATCGAGGCGATTCTGCCTGAAAACTATGGGCCCGAGCTTTGCCGGATGATCGCCAAAGTACGTCCCGAACTTGACGCCTACCTGGTCACCGAGCGGTCAGTCGAAGATATCGCGGGTCACGATCTGGGTATTTGTCGGCGGGTTTTTTACAACCAAGAAGACTTTATGGAGTTGCACCTAAATATCCTGCGCGGCGTGCAATCACGCAATAAGTCTCCGTTCTTCACGGCGTTGGTCGAATACTCAAAACAGCCCACCGGTGTCTTCCACGCCATGCCGATCAGCCGTGGTAAGTCGATTACCCGGTCACATTGGATCCAAGATATGGGTGCCTTCTATGGCCCCAATATCTTTCTAGCGGAAACCTCGGCTACCTCGGGCGGGTTGGACAGCCTGCTGGAACCGCATGGACCAATCAAGGAAGCGCAAGAGCTTGCCGCGCGGGCCTTTGGATCAAAGCAGACGTTCTTTGCCACAAACGGCACCTCGACCTGTAACAAGATCGTTGTGCAAGCCCTGATCAAACCCGGTGATATCGTCCTTGTCGACCGCGATTGCCACAAATCGCACCACTACGGTATGGTGCTGGCTGGCGCTCAGGTCTGTTACCTCGACAGCTATCCGCTGAATGAATACTCCATGTACGGGGCGGTGCCGCTGCATGAGATCAAGAAGCAACTGCTTGAGCTGAAAGCGGCGGGGAAGCTGGATCAGGTTCGGATGCTGCTGCTGACCAACTGCACCTTCGACGGCCTGATCTACAATGTTGAGCGGGTGATGGAGGAATGTCTGGCCATCAAGCCTGACCTGATCTTCCTCTGGGACGAGGCATGGTTTGCTTTTGCCCGGTTCAGCCCAACCTACCGCCAGCGCACTGCCATGAACACGGCCAACACGCTGCGAGCAAAGCTGCGGACCGAGGCGCACGAGCGGATGTATGAAGCACAGCAAAGTTTGTTGGCCGATGCAGACGATGAAACACTGTTGAACACGCGTTTGATCCCGCCACCCTCTGCCCGCGTACGGGCCTATGCCACGCAATCGACACACAAAACCCTGACGTCGCTGCGGCAAGGTTCGATGATCCATGTCAACGACCAGGACTTCAAAGGAGAGGTCGAGCAATCTTTCCACGAAGCCTACATGACGCACACGTCCACTTCGCCCAACTATCAGATTATCGCATCGCTGGATGTCGGCCGCCGACAGGTTGAATTGGAAGGGTTCGAGTTTGTCCAGCGCCAGGTCGAGGCTGCAATGTCCATGCGCCGGGCAATTTCCGATCACCCTCTGCTCAGTAAGTATTTCAAGGTTCTGACAGCGGGCGACATGATCCCCGAAGAACACCGGGAGAGTGGTGTCACCAGCTACTACGACACCGAACAGGGCTGGACCGATATGTGGGACTGCTACGAGAAGGACGAGTTCGCGCTTGATCCGACCCGTGTGACCCTTGCGGTTGGCGGCACCGGTTGGGATGGCGATACCTTCAAGACGCAGATTTTGATGGATAAATACGGCATCCAGATCAACAAGACCTCGCGCAATACCGTGTTGTTCATGACGAATATCGGCACCACCCGATCAAGTGTTGCCTATCTGATCGAGGTGCTGGTTGAGATCGCCAAATCGCTGGACGAACGTCTGGACGATGCAAGCCGGATGGAGAGATTGTCGCACGACAAGCGCGTGACAAACTTGATGGAACACTATCCCCCATTGCCCGACTTCAGCCGGTTTCACGAAGCGTTCAAGGCCCAAGGCACGCCCGAAGGAGACATCAGGACCGCTTATTATCTGAGCTATGATGACAACAACTGTGATTACCTTGATCTCGACGGATCGCTGCGGGATGCGATGGAGGCGGGCAAGACCATCGTATCGGCTTCATTCATCATCCCCTACCCGCCGGGCTTTCCGATCCTGGTGCCGGGCCAGGTCATCAGTGATGAAATTCTGTCGTTTATGCGCGCGCTCGACGTCAGCGAAATCCACGGCTACCGGCCTGACTTGGGCCTGCGCGTTTTCACGGATGAAGCGCTGGAAAGTGTGAAACCGAAACATTTGTCTCAATCACCGACTGCTTAAAGAAAAGGACCAATTAAATGGCTACAGTTCTGAAAAATATCTCCGAAATCCGCCGGTTCTTTCACCGCAACGAAGACCCAGTCTATTTCATCTCGGCGACCAACTTTAACCTGTTGGGCCTCGATGAATGGGTCAAGAACTTCAAGTACATCTGCTATATCGACTGCTACGGCGGCAAGCACCCGAACGTGTTCTGCCCTTCGGAACAGCCGCATGCGGAATTCCAGTCTATCGAGGACATCAACAACTACCTTCTGCAGCACAAGGAAGTCATCGACTTCATCAAGCGGCGCGGAGGTAAACCCAAATTTGTTTTCCTGATGTTTGACGAGGAGACAGAGCGTTTGTCCAAAGAGTTGGGCGCGACGGTTTGGTTCCCGAAGGCCAAACTGCGCACGTCGATGGACAACAAGATCGAGACTGTTCGCATCGGCAATAAAGCAGGCGTGCCATCGGTGCCGAACGTGCTGGCCGAAGTGAAGTCCTATGAAGACCTGCAAAAGACCTGCGAAAAAGCGGGGATCGGCCATGATTTGGTGCTGCAGTCCGCCTTTGGCGACAGTGGCCACACGACATTCTTTATCAAATCCGAAGCTGACTTCCGCCGTCATGAGAGCGAGATCATCGGCGAAGGCGAAATCAAGATCATGAAACGCATCGACTGTCGCGGTGCGGCGATTGAGGCCTGTGCGACAAAAGAGGGCACAATCGTTGGTCCGCTGATGACCGAGCTGGTGGGCTTCAAAGAGCTGACCCCCTACCGTGGTGGCTGGTGTGGCAACGAAATTTTGTCGACAGCCTTTCCGCAGAAAGTACGTGACCGGGCGCGCGAGTTGACGTTCAAATTTGGTGAGCAGCTACGCAAGGAAGGGTATCGCGGGTATTTCGAACTCGACTTCCTGATCGACAAAAAGACCGGCGACCTGTGGCTGGGCGAGTTGAACCCGCGCATCACGGGCGCGTCTTCCATGACAAACCACGCGGCCTTTGCGCATGCGGATGCGCCATTGTTCCTGTTCCACCTGCTTGAATTCTCACGGAAGAAATTCAATCTGGATGTGGATGAATTGAACGCGCGTTGGGCAGATCCCGACAATATCGACAGCTGGTCGCAGATGGTGATCAAGCACACCGAGGACAGCGTCGACATCTGTACTGCCGCACCTGAAACCGGCATCTACAAGATGAAGGAAGACGGCAGCGTCGTCTTTGACCGCTTCGACTATCACCGCCGTGCGGTGGAATCCGAGAACGAAGCGTTCTTCCTCTCGATCCTGCGTCCGGGTGAGTACCGCTATGAAGGGGCCGACATCGGCATTCTGGTGACGCGAGGTCGCTCCATGACCAAGAGTTTCCAGTTGAATGAACGTGCGAAAAAGTGGATTCACGGAATCAAGCAATCTGTGGATGGCAAACCTCTGCCTACCGCACAGGCTGGTCCCGCTCTCGCAGATCCGGCGTTCAAAATCCTGTAACCGAAAGGCTCCGATGTACTGGCGCGCCCTAGATATAGAATCGCCCGGTCCCAAGTGGGCCGGGCTTTTCGCTGAATATTGGCCTGACTACCGCAAGTGGTGGCTGAAAGAGGGCGAAGGCGCGCGCCCGACCTATGGCCAATCGCGGAAGGCGCTCGCCACCCATATGCCGGAACTGATCCCGCTATACGAAGACCTGTGTACCCAAGCGGGCGGAAGCGACATGGCGGCGCGGTTTCTTAGCTTCTACAACCCACCACCCTATCTGTCTGGCTGCTCGCAGGCGATTTGGGCGGGCAAAGAGCCGGTCATGGTGCGTAACTACGACTATAACCCTAATGCCTTTGACCAATTGGTGCTGAACACGAACTGGCAAGGCCGGCAAGTGTTGGGCACTTCGGACGGGCTTTGGGGTCTTGTGGACGGGATGAATGACGCAGGCCTATCCATTTCTCTGACATTCGGCGGACGACGTTTGGTGGGCGAGGGCTTTGGCGTGCCGCTTATCCTGCGATACGTTTTGCAAACCTGTGAAACGGTGGACGAGGCGACCACCGTACTTGCCCGTGTGCCGACGCACATGAGCTATAATGTCACCGTGCTTGACCGCAAACGCAACTATGCGACCGCGATGATGGCCCCGGATCGCCCGGCGCTGATTACCCATGCAGCTGTCGCCACGAACCATCAAGAGAACGTCGAATGGATCAGCCATGCGCGGTTCACGGCAACGGTGGAACGCGAGCGGTTTTTGCTGAACCGTCTGCGGATGCACAAAGATCCCGAAGAAAAGTTCATCGCGGCATTCCTCAAACCGCCGCTTTACTCCACAGCCTTCTCAGCAGGTTTTGGTACGCTTTATACCGCCGTGTATCGCCCCAGAAAGCGTGAGATGGAATTGCGCTGGCCCGGTACGATCTGGCCGCTTTCAATGAAGGACTTTGAAGAAGGTGCCCGTGAAGTGCTGGTGCCGGGGGCCGCATGAGCAAGGGTCCACTGGCATCCCTACGCGTGGTCGAATTCTCGGGGCTGGGTCCTGCCCCTTTGGCTGGGCAACTGCTTGCTGATCTTGGGGCCGATGTCATCACCGTCGATCGCAAAGTGGCCCCGGCCGATCCAACGGACATCAATCGGCGCGGCAAAAAATCCGTGGTACTTGATCTGAAATCCGAGGCTGGACTGCGTGATGCCTTGGCTCTTATTGCTACTGCAGATGTGGTGATCGAGGGGTTCCGCCCGGGTGTGATGGAGCGGCTGGGCCTTGGTCCCGAGGCATGTCCAAACACGCTGATTTATGCCCGTATGACCGGCTGGGGCCAGACCGGACCGTGGTCGCGTGTGGCAGGGCACGATATCAACTACCTGGCTCTAACGGGCGCTTTGCATGCGATGGGATCGGGCGACGCGCCGCCTGTACCACCGCTGAACCTCGTGGCCGATTACGGCGGCGGGTCGATGTTCCTGATCTTTGGCATCCTATCGGCGGTCATCGAACGGGGCGTGACCGGCAAGGGCCAGGTCGTTGATGCGGCAATGGTCGATGGCGTGCCTGCGATGATGGGGCTTATTCACGGGATGCTGGCCCAAGGGCGCTGGACCGAAACAAGGAGCGCCAATTGGCTGGATGGGGCCGCACCGTTTTACCGCTGCTACACCTGTGCAGATGGTAAATTCATCGCGGTCGGCGCGCTTGAACCTCAGTTTTATTCTATCCTGCTCAAAACCCTCGGCCTTGATCCAGATTATCTGGCTTCGCAGAACGACCAAACAACTTGGAGTGACCGCACCGCAGAATTCGCGGCAACGTTTGCGACACGTTCACGCGACGAATGGGCCAGTTTGTTCGATGGATTGGACGTATGCGTCGCGCCGGTGCTTGGCTTTTCAGAAGCAGCCCAGCATCCGCATATGGCCGCGAGAGGTGTGTTTGCTGCGCCATCAGGCGTTCAACAGGCCGCACCTGCGCCACGCTTCAGCGGGTTCACGCCCCAGCCTGTCGCCCCGCCCAATGCCATCGGTGCAGATACGCAGAATATTCTCTCATCACTCACGAAAAAGGCCCCCTGAAACAGGAGGCCTTTCACTAACTAGGCGCGTACTTACGCTGCTTTGCGCTCGTGATCGCCTTCTTCGATCTCTTCGACGACTTTGCTCACGAATGCGTCCAGATCTTCGGGGGACCGGCTTGTGACAATTCCTTGGTCCGCGACGACTTCGCTGTCTTCCCAGTGGGCACCTGCATTTTTCAGGTCAGTAGAGATTGAGCCGTAGGATGTCGCCTTGCGTCCTTTAATGATACCGGCTTCAACAAGCAGCCATGGCGCGTGGCAAATTGCACCAATGGTTTTGCCGTGGTCAGCAAATGACTTCACCAATGCGACTGCATCTTTGTTGGCGCGCAGAATGTCTGGGTTGATCTGACCGCCTGGCAGGACCAGCGCATCATAGTCAGCTACGTTCACGTCTGACATCGGCAGATCGGCATCTACTGACGCACCCCAATCACCGTTATCCCAACCTTTAATCGCTTCACCATCGGTAGTGGCGACGTGAACCGTGGCACCTTTGGCCTTGAGGTCTTTCAGCGGGACTTCCAGTTCCGACTGCTCGAAACCGTTGGTGGACAGGATCAGGATTTTTGCTTCTGTAATCTGTGTCATTGTTTACCTTTCTTCATTGCGCTGCATTGCGCTTCGTTCTGACAACGCACCGATCTGAAGAGTGTTCCGAGATTGCAGTGTTACCTGCGATAAAAGGCTCTATATTGGTCCGGTATGAAAGATTTCTCCGAAACACGCAGCGATATGATGCTGGACGACATTATTGTCTGTCCGCAATGCGATGCCGTGTACCGGATGAAAAAGCCTGAACATGGTGAAAGAGCCAGTTGTCAGCGTTGTCACAAAGTGTTGATCGCTCCGCGGCGAAATGCGGGCCTGCATATCATCGCAGTCTCGCTAGCGGTTCTCTTCTTGATTATCGGCGCGGCGGTCTTTCCGTTTTTGACGATTGACGCCGCTGGAAACAAGAACGCGGTTTCCATCCTCGACGCGGCGCTGGCGTTCTCGGGGGGGCCGATGATTGTCCTCTCATTGGCAACCGCGGCGCTGATCATCTTTGTTCCACTGCTGCGGGTGATGTTGACGCTCTATGTGCTGGTGCCGCTGGTTCTGGATCAACCAGCGGGACGCTACGCAATTCCGGCATTCCGTCTGTCCGAAGCGCTTCGCCCTTGGTCGATGGCAGAAATTTTCGCAATCGGGTGTGCGGTGGCGCTGGTAAAGGTTTCGGATCTGGCGCAGGTTGGCTTTGGCCCCGCGTTCTGGATGTTTGGTATTCTCGTTGTTCTCGTGATCGCGCAGGACAGCTTCATGTGTAAGTGGTCAGTATGGCATCGTCTGGAACATCCCAAAACATCGTAAGCGCGCGTGATATGGGCATTGTTGCCTGCCGCCGTTGCACGAAGGCCTTTCGGATGGGCACAAAAGTCTGTGACCGGTGCGGGCACAAGTTGCGCTCGCGCCATCCTATGAGTCTGCAAACCGTTTGGGCCTTCTGGCTGATGGGACTGATATGCTACATCCCGGCCAATACCTATCCGATGCTGCGCACCCAGACGTTATTTCAAGTCGATGAGAGCACGATCATCGCGGGTGCCGTGGAGATCGCGCATCATGGCAGCTATGGGATCGCCGCCATCATCCTTTTTGCATCGGTGGTGATCCCGCTCGCCAAGTTCTGGGCGGTGGCATATCTGGCCGTCAGCGTGAAGAACCCCACGCGGGTCTCGAACCAACGCCGCCAGCTTTTGTATGAAGTTGTCGAATACATTGGCCGCTGGTCCATGATCGACATTTTTGTGGTTGCGATCCTGTCGGCTCTGGTGCAACTCAACACATTGGCGACAATCAACCCCGGAATGGCGAGCATATTCTTTGCCTTGTCGGTCATTTTTACGATGTTGTCAGCGCAGGCCTTTGATTCCAGGCTTATTTGGGACGTACAGGCCAAATCAGGAGGCTCGGACGCAGCATGAGTGATCAGGTACCAGAAGTCTCCGTATCACCGGCACGCAAAGTGTTCCTGAGCGGTGCATCCTTTGTCTGGGTCATCCCTTTGGCGGCCTTGTTCATCGCGCTGTTCGTGGCGTGGCAGAACTTCAACTCCCGCGGTCCTTTGATCACGGTCGAGTTCGAGAAAGGCGCAGGCATCAAGGCAGGCGAAACTGAATTGCGCTACCGAGATGTGACTGTAGGTGTTGTCGAAAAGGTCGGGTTCACGGATGGGCTGGGCAGCGTCAGCGCGAGCATCCGTCTGGACAAGGAAGTTGGTCCGTTTGTCGACAATGGTTCGGTTTTCTGGATCGTTCAGCCTGAAGTCTCTGCGCAAGGGATAACCGGGCTAAGCACCGTCTTGAGCGGCGTCTATATCGAAGGGTCATGGGACGATAACATTGGCGGCGAGGCGGATACCTTTCAAGGATCGTCAGAGCCGCCCTTGATCCGTCCGGGGGAAGGCGGGCTCGAGATCGCTTTTCGCACGGTTGCGAACGGTCAATTGACGGACAATGCGCCAATCCTGTTCAAAGGGATCGAGGTCGGCAAGGTCGGTCGCGCCCGCATCGCACCGCGTGGCAACTTCGCGATTGTCGAGGCGTTGATCTATGAGGAGCACCGCCAGCTGATCAACGACTCTACGCGGTTCTGGGACACCTCGGGTTTCAGTGTCAGTATCGGTCCTGCCGGTGCCGAGATCGACTTTTCCTCAATCGCTACGCTGATCGGCGGCGGTATCACATTTGATACTTTCGTGTCAGGCGGCGGCCGTGTGTCCGATGGTACGGTATTCGAAATCTTTCCGGATCGCGAAACCGCACGAAATTCTGTTTTCAGCACCTCGGAGGTCGAGCCGCTTGAGCTGAGCGTCATCTTTGATGAGAACATCGCGGGTCTTGCTGTCGGTGCCCCGGTGGAGCTGAGTGGTCTGAAAATCGGTTCGGTCGAGGCGCTTTCGGGCGTGGTAGACTATGACCAATTCGGTGACAGCCGTGTGCGCCTGAACATCAATATTTCCATTCAACCCGCCCGCCTCGGCCTGCCGGACGAAGTGAGCGCGGAAAGCGCATTGGCTTTCCTGCAAAACCGTGTGGCCTCTGGGCTGAGGGCACGTTTGGCTTCGGCGAGCCTGCTGACCGGTGGTCTGAAAGTTGAATTGGTGATGGTGCCGGATGCGCCGGCTGCGCGCCTTACCGGCGAAGTTGGCAGCTTTCCGATTCTGCCCACAACAGAGAATGAAATGTCGGATGCGGCTGCCACGGTCGAGGGTGTCTTTACCCGCATCAACAACCTTCCCATTGAAGAATTGCTGAACGCTGCGATCAACTTTCTTGATTCCGCCGAAGGGTTCATCTCGAACGAGGATCTGCGCGAGACCCCCGGCGATGTCCGGTCGCTCTTGAGCGAATTGCAAGGCCTGGTTTCATCCGAAGATGTGCAGGGCATTCCTGTCAGTCTGAATGCAACCTTGCAGCGGGTGGAAACACTGGTCGCGACGATCGAGCAGCAAAGCATCGCAGAGCGCCTTTCAGAAGTGCTGAGCGCGGCTGCAACGGCTGCCACGGCGGTCGAGACATCCGTCGAAGGTGTGCCGTCGCTCATCGCCCAGATCGAAGCGGTCGCGGCCAAGGCTGAAACACTGGAAGTCAACGAATTGGTCAGCGAGCTTACGGCGCTCACCCGTTCCGCTGATGCGGTCGTCGGCGCGCCGGATGCCGCGGCTTTGCCCGGCTCCTTAAAGCGTGCCCTGGACGAGCTGAACTATACCTTGCAAGAACTGCGCGAAGGCGGTGCAATCGAGAACGTGAACCAGACGCTGGCCTCTGCCCGTAATGCGGCAGACAGCATTGCGGTGTCATCCCGCGACCTGCCGCAAATCGTCAATCGCCTGACCCAGCTGTTCGCACAGGCCGGGCGGACCATCGAAGGGTATAACAAGGGGGATGAGCTGAGCCGTGAGGCCGCATCCACCATGCGTGATATTCAAAAGGCGGCAGATGCCCTTGCATCTCTGGCCCGCACCATCGAACGTAATCCCAATTCTCTTTTGCTCGGAAGATAAATATGACCTTCGCTGCCCGCCTCATTTCAATCTTCCTTTTGCCACTGCTCGCGGCCTGCGGATCGGCTGACAGATACGCTGTGACGGCCCCTGCGGTCATCGAAAAAACGAACATCAGCTTTGCCGCCGTTGAGGTGCGGGATGTCTCTTTGCCCAGCTATGCCGCTGCGGACGAAATCACGATCCGCGCCGCTGACGGCACGCTGACCAGCTCTTCGGACGTGTTGTGGGCGGATGCGCCTGAACGCGCCATCGCGCTGGAACTCAGCCGGAACCTCGCGCGGATGACCAACCGCCGCGTTGCTTCCGAACCTTGGCCGTTCGAGGCTTTCCCGGATGCACGGCTCGAGATCAGATTCGCCGAACTTGTCGCGACAGAGGCGGGTCAATTTGTGACATCGGGCCAGTATTTTGTCGCCGTTGCCGATGGTCGTCGCGAGCGGTCGGGCCTGTTTGACCTGAGCGTCGCCTTCGATCCTGCCGGTGGGCCGAATGCAATCGCCCAAGCGCGCGGTCAGTTGATTCTTGATCTGGCCCGCTACATCGCGCTTAACGGGTTGAAGTAAACGTTTACCGGAAAGTCATGCGCAGATTGGCGTAAACCCCAATTGAAGCCGTGCAACATTAAAAACGGATTGAACTTCAACGCTACAAGATCATCTAAAGGTCAGGCGGGGGTTATCCCTTTGATATGATTACCGGGCGCTATCCTCCGCCACGTCGCAGATAAGGAACATAGCGTTGGGTTCGGATTTTTTAGCAAACATCGGTTTCAGTTTCGAACAGACCGATTGGTTCTTGAGATTAATCGTCGCCCTGCTCGCAGGCGCTATTCTGGGTTTGGACCGGGAAGTCAGGCAACGCCGGATTGGTATTCGAACCTATATGATGGTGTCCTTGGGATCTGCCATTTTCACAATTGTATCTGTTGAAATGTCTCAGGACCTTCAAGCGTCTGACATGGCCGCAGATCCGACGCGCGTGATCCAGGGTTTGATGGGCGGGCTGGGTTTTCTCGGAGCAGGCGCGATCATTCAGGGTAACAAGCGGGTCGGTGGTATGGTCACCGCCGCAAGCCTCTGGGTGGCAGGCGCGCTCGGGCTTTCCGCGGGGATGGGCTATGGCATGTTTTCACTGGTCTGCGCAGGGTTGGCAGCTGCTTTGCTTGCAATCAGCCGGTTCATGGAGCATCGGGGTTCGGCAGATAGGCCGGACTTGAACGATTAAAAGACAATCGTATGTTCCTCAGCAGATGACGATGCAAAGGAATGGCAATGATAAACGATCCAATTTTCTTTGATGGGTTTGATGGCCTCCTGCGCACCATTTGCGCGGCGGTGTTCCTTTATGTTGCGGTGGTCGTCGCGGTGCGGATCTTCGGCAAACGTTCGACCTCACAGATGAATAATTTCGATTGGATTGTGACGGTGGGCATCGGCTCCCTGATGGCGTCCGGCGTCATGCTGGAGGACGTTACCGTTATTGAAAGTGTGGCAGCGATTTATGTTCTGCTGGGGTTGCAATGGGCGTTGACCAGATCGATGCTGTCCTCCGATGAGGTGACGAAAGCGATCAAATCGGAACCTACTTTGCTGCTGCACCGGGGCGAGGTGATCGAAGCGGCCATGAAGCGCGAGCGTCTGACGATGGCTGAACTGCATGCCGCCGTGCGTGGCGCTGGTTTGAGCAGGATTGAAGATGTACAATGGGTCATTCTGGAGACCAACTCTTCGCTCTCTGTTATTCCGAATACGCAACCTTTGGACGATCCCAGCGTTCTGAGACATGTCGCTGGTGCAGAGCAATTGGTGCAACAGGAACCAGGTTAAGCCGGATGGCGAACGCGGACCCGCCGCTGAGTTTATGGAAAGTCATCCCATGACGGACAGAATTGATCTGCGGGTCGCCATCGTCGGGTTCGGCCCCCGCTCTCTTGGTGCGCTTGAATCGCTCATAGCTAGGGCGATGTACCAAGACGTATGTCTGTCAGTCGATATATTCGATCCCTGTGCCTGGCCCGGAGCGGGGCCGAACTACAGCCCGGATCAAAGCGAGCTTTGTATTCTGAACATTCCGGTCCGGGCTGTGGACTATCCGCCGCCCTCGTTTTTAGCCGGTGATTTTCCGTACTTTGCGGATTGGGTTGGCGAGCGGTTTGGATCTGATGCGTTTCCGCCCCGATCTTGCGTTGGCGCATATTTTTGGGAACGGTTTGTAGCGGTACAGCAAAGTTGCCCTGCCCATATCACGGTGGCCTGCTGTGATCAGAAGATTGTGGAATGTGAACCTGGCACCGCCGGTTGGATGCTTGGGTCGGCTGCACGACAACACGGGCCCTACGATGAGGTGCTCTTGTGCCAAGGTCAGCCATCAACCGAATCCGACCCGCAGATCGTCCGGTGGACCGAACATGCAGCGCAGAACGGCTTTGATCTTTTGTCAGCCTATCCAGCGAATGCCTTGCTGAATGCGGCGCAGGGTTGGAGCGATAAGGTTGTCGCGACCCGTGGTTTGGGGCTCTCCACGCTCGACGTGTTGCGATTGCTTACCAAGGGCACGGGCGGCGCGTTTGAAGGTGGTGAATACAAACCGTCGGGCCGGGAGCCTCGCGCCATTCTCCCGTTTTCCCTTAACGGAAAATTACCTGTCGCCAAGCCCGCAACGGGTGATCTGGATAGGCGCTATGACCCCACAAAGGCCGAACGATCAGCGTTCAGTGTTGCGGTTGAGGACGCGCTTGGCAAGCCGCCGGAGCATGCCCTCCGTATCATTTGTGACGCATTGATTGAGCCTGCGACCCGAATTTGTAGTGAATTACAAAGCGCGGATACCGGCGACGATGTTCGCCGTTGGCTGGAGATCGAGCGCAGCGATCCCGGTGCGCAGGACGTGCTTGACGGCGTCGACGCGCTGAAGGTCGATATCGAGATGGCCCATGGTCGGACCCCCCCTTCGGCAGGGTACGCTGTGGGTCAGGTCTGGCGCAAATTGCAGTATGAATTGCGCGAGATCTTTAACGGCGCAGAGATTGACGTAGATACCGCCGTTGCCGTCATAAAGCTGGATGAAGGGTTCAAACGCCTGAGTTACGGGCCGCCGGTAAGAGCGGCAGAAGAGCTTCTCGCGTTGATCAAGGCGGGGACTATCAGTCTTTGCGTTGTTGAGGATCCAGCCGTTGTTCTGGGACCGGAGGGATGGCAGCTGGTTGAAGAAGACGACAGGATGACGGCGCAGGTTATGGTTGATGCTGTCATCCCCAATCCGGCATTGGAGCATGTTTGCGATGATCTGATACGATACTGTATGGATGCCGGACAGATTGTGCCAGTTGCGGAAGGGATGGGGGCGAACATCGCGCCAGATGCGCAATTGCGCGACAAATCAGGTCAAACAGTCAGAGGTCTGAGTATGCTTGGCCGCTTGACCCTCGGCAGCGTGATTGCTGTCGATGGTCTGCACGATTGTTTTGGTCCGTCCGCCGACCGATGGGCCAATGCTGTCCTGAACCGCAATCATGTAACTGAGGGCTGACAGCCAATATTGCCGTGCGAATCGATCTTCGGGACGCTAGTATGTTCTCCTAATGTTCTGACGGGGCGAAGGTCTAATTCATGCCTGACCATATGCGCGGCAAAGCACAGGGGATCGAGCGGTTATACCTCGACTTCGATAGCTTCTTTGCAACAGCTGAGCAGTATCTTAACCCCGATCTGCGCGGCAAACCTGTTGGCGTGGTGCCGCTGGATTCGCCGAACACGGGATGTATCGCCGTTAGTCGCGAAGCCAAAGCGCGGGGTGTCAAATCAAGTGCCACGATCCGTGCAGCGCGCCAGATTGCACCCGACATGATATTTGTTGTCGCGCGTCACGACGTGTACGTGCGGCTGCACAACCGGATACTGGAGGTGATCGAAACATGTCTGCCGGTCGCAAATGTCCGTTCTATTGACGAACTGGTCTGTCATCTACTGCCGAGCGAGGCAAAGCAGGGTGAAGCGCTGGCCAACCGCATCAAACAAGCGCTCGCTGACAATTTTAGCCCGGTTCTGACCTGTTCCATCGGCATGGCGCCGACCGAACTTCTGGCGAAAATAGGGGCGGAGATGAACAAGCCCAACGGGTTTGCAGAAATCCATGCGGACGCCTTGCCACATGCTTTAAATGCGCTTTCCCTATCTAAACTGCCCGGTGTTTCGGACGGGATGGAAAAGCGTCTAATCGCTGCTGGGGTCCACTGCTTTGAAGATCTGTGGCGACTTGCCCCGAAACAGGCCCGTGCGATCTGGGGTAACGTCGAAGGGGAGCGGTTCTGGAACGGCTTGCACGGTTTCCACGTCGAACGCCCGAAGACAAAGAAACGCATGTTCGGTCACAGTCGGATGCTGCCCACGGATTGGCGCACGCCTGACAAGGTCGAAGCTTGCGCCCGCCAATTGACAATGAGCGCAGCCAGACGGCTACGGCGTGCGGACCTGTTTGCGACGAAAGTTACGCTGTCGTGTCGGGGCGGCGGCTATCGCAGCGCCACCGGTAGCCGCAAGGACGATCAGCGGTGGGAATGGCATGCACAGCTTTTGCCAGCGCGCGATGATCGAACGTTCCTGCGGACACTGCGCAGTGGATTGCAAGTCGCGCGCAAAGAGATGGGTTTTCGCCCCCGCTCAATCAGCGTGATGTTGCACGGCCTTGAGGAGGAGGCGTTGATGACCGGCGATTTGTTCGATGTTTCGCCTGCGCGGCATACGGAGACAGGCCCGGCCCGGAAAGCGTCGGCGGACTGGGAGCGTATCAGTGCGGTGATGGACAAACTGCGCATAGCCCACGGACCGGATTCGATTTCACTGGGGCCACGGTGCGACGTGCCGGGCGGGTACCTCGGGGCAAAGATCGCATTCGGCCGGATCCCCGACGCCGCAGATTTCAACTCGGCTGCGGTTCCTGACGAGCAGACCCATTTCTGCTCTTTTTAGGCTTTTCGCCTCCATAGCTGGAAGCAGACCGAGAGCTACTGTCGGAATAAATTGCTGGCATTGTGGTCGGAAAAACTGACACGGAAGACCGGCGACCCCGACAAATTTCTTGACGGTAGTGCGCCTTAAACCCACTTTCTGCGCCATAGTTAAGTTAGGTCGAAGTGCGGATACTCGCAGGCCCAGGTGTCATGCCGGGATGCAACGCACCTCCTGCATTTCATAGCTACAAAAGATGCAAAACCACCGTGAGGGTTGGTGATGTTCCTGATCAGGCAGACCCTTTTAATCACCACTTCTAACGACAAAAACCCGCGCGCTCCTACCATCCCCTTTCGGAATTCTCGCTAAAGGCGTGGAACGCTTCGACGACTTCACGCGTTCGTCATTAACATTTTGAGGCACGTGAAGGAGACGCAAATGCACAGCATCATCGATCTGATCGTCGTCACTCCATCTGCTTTGAATCCCATTACTTAATCGAAGAGGAGGTCTTCAATGAATACCGCTCCAAACAACACGACTGACAAAGTCAAGAAGACTGCCGCCAACGCGGCGGAAGGCCTGAAATCCGGCGCGCAGGACGCTGCTGAAAAGGCCGCAACAGAGGCATCGCAATATGCTGACCAAGCAAAAGGTGCCGCAGCGGATGAAGTGAAAGGTGTCGCTTCTGCCCTGCGAACCGCAGCAGACGAAATGCGAAGCGGGTCGCCACAAGAGCGTACCATGAGCCAGATTGCAGACGGCTTGGCAGATGCTTCGGACTCCATTCGCGGTAAGGATCTGGGCGAAATGGTTGGATCCATTTCCGACTTTGCCCGACGCAACCCCATCGCGTTCCTTGGCGGCGCGGCGCTGCTCGGCTTTGCGGCGACGCGCTTTGCCAAAGCATCCAGCGAAAACAATCGTCACACCACCGCCGTCGCACCGCTGAACAATGCGCAGGACTTGCCGCACGCGCAGTCCGCCGTGGTGGGGCGTCCAACACATCTGGGAGATCGCTCATGAATACCGATACGAACAAATCCGCAGGGGGCCTTTTAAACGATGCTTTGGCGCATGTGAGCTCTCTGGTCCGCAGCGAAGTTGATCTTGCACGGGCCGAAGTGAACGAAAACCTGAAAAGCGCCGGTGCTGCGATTGGCCTGATTGTCGGTGCTGTTGTCGTTGCATTATCAGCGTTGAATGTCCTGACCGCCGCGCTGGTGGCTGCATTGGCTGAAGCCGGACTTGAAGCGGGCTGGGCGGCTTTGATCGTCGGCGTGCTACTGGCTCTCGTCGCTTATGGCATGGCGAACAAGGGCACAAATGATTTGAAACTCAGCAGCTTGGCACCATCGCGTACAGCGAAGAACGTAAAGCGTGATGCCGAAGCCGTGAAGGAGGTTTACGATGACAAATGAACACAGAAGCTCAGAAGAGATTGAACGCGAGATCGAACGTGAACGCGCGGGTCTGACAAACACGCTCGACGAACTGCAAAACCGGTTCTCTGTAGATACGGTTGTGCGCCAAGTATCAGAGCAGTTTCGCGCAAACGGGGGTGACATCGCCCGATCCGTATCGCGCAGTGTAAAAGAAAATCCCGTCGCCCTTGCCCTCACCGGTGTTGGTTTGGCGTGGATGATTTTCGGAAGCGGTTCGCGAGAGGACCGCCGTGGTTCACGGGTCGACTATAGTGACGACTACCGCCGGACTGCCCGCACCCAAGCACGCTCGATGCGCGACCGCGAAGACTACGGCACTGCATCAACGGACTATGCCGGATCTCGCCATCACACGGGGTATTCCGATGACACCGGGTTCCGCCGGGCAAACCCCAGGGATCCGTACTACGATGGCCCCTATGCTTCGGATGATCTACCGTCTTGGGCGCGCAGCACAGATAGCCATTCAAGCGACAACGGTCAGGGCGTGGGCGAGCGGCTAAGTGATGCTGCCGGTAACGTATCGGACAAAGCCTCGGCCGCAGCTTCTTCTGTAGCTCAGAAAGCAAACGACCTCGGATCTTCAGCGCGAAATACAGCGAGTGATTTTGGCGATGACGCACGTGAGAAAGCAGGCAATCTCGGATCTGCCGCGCGAGCTAACGCGGCCGCTGCAGGTGCTGCTATATCTGACAGTGCCAACGCCATCGGAAGCAAGGCCCGTGATGTCGGGTCGGCCGCAGCAGACCGTGCTGCAGCGATGCGGGCGCGATTGGCGGAAGGAACCGAGAATCTGTCCGAAGAGGCGCGCCTGAGGGTTATTGCTGCACGTGAAAAAGCGATCGAGGCACGCGATGCTGCTATAGCGCAAGCCCGACGCAGTAGTGCACGTGCGTCCGACATGTTTGAGGATCAGCCATTGGTTGCTGGTGCTCTGGCAATCGCCGTTGGCGCGGCGATCGGTGCAGCTTTGCCCCGGACCCGGATCGAAGATGAGTACCTTGGTGAGCAGAGCGACAATCTGATGCAAGAAGCCGAGCGCGTTTTTGCAGAAGAGAAGCAAAAGCTTGGTAAGGTGGTCGATGCGGCGAAAGACGAGGCGCAGACCATCGCAGACGAAGTCAAATCTGATGCGAAGGATGCAGCAGGCGAAGCGAAATCTGTGGCAGGTGCTGTAGCAGACAAAGCCAAGTCGTCAGCGCAGCGCGTTGTCGATACCGCAAAATCGGAAGCTGACAAGCAAGGTGTTGGCAAACCCAACGCGTAATCCAGTCTAGACAAACGGCCCGTTGTGAGAGCAGCGGGCCTTTTCCCATTTCACGGAGGTCATTATGTCCCGAGGTCGCCAAGCTGATAAGCCCACTGGTATTCCGGTTCGCGGTTGGAAGGACATTGTATTCCGCGTCAAAGACGAAATCGCATCTGACAACGTAGGGCTAATCGCAGCAGGTGTGGCCTTTTATGGTCTTCTCGCTCTTTTCCCCTCAATTACTGCCATGGTCGCGATAAGCGGCCTTTTGGTCGAACCCAACATGCTCGTCGAACAACTCAATAGCCTCTCTGGTCTGGTCCCCGAAGAGGTGATCACGATCATGACGGCCCAAGCCACTGAGGTCGCGGGATCGCGGGAGGGAGGGCTGGGGCTTGCTGCCATCCTCGGTATTCTGGTCGCGCTCTATTCTGCGTCAAAAGGGATGGCGAGCCTCATGCAGGGCATCAATGTCGCCTATGACGAAGATGAAAACCGCGGGTTTTTTAAACTCAAGCTGGTGACTTTCGGTCTGACCCTGTTTCTGATTTTTGGACTACTCGTGTCTATGGCCGCGATGCTAGCCTTGCCCGCAGTCCTGTCCTTCATCGAATTAGGGCCCATCGTAGAGATTACGCTGACCGCTGCCATGTGGGTCGGGCTGGTGCTTTTGACGATGTTCGGTCTGTCCGTCCTCTATAGATACGCGACATCTCGTGATAATCCCGAATGGTCCTGGGCCTCTGCTGGCGCTGCTGTGGCCTGCCTGCTTTGGATCATCGCATCTGCCGGCTTCGCATTCTATGTCGGGAACTTCGGGTCATACAACGAAAGCTTCGGTGCGCTAGCGGGTGTCATTGTACTGCTGATGTGGTTCTGGATTTCCGCTTTCATCATCCTGCTGGGGGCGGAGTTGAATGCAGAGATGGAAGCGCAGACGCGCAAGGATACAACAGTTGGTAAAGACCTTCCGATGGGTGATCGTGATGCGATCAAAGCGGATCGCCTTGGTGAAGCAGAACGGGCGTAAGCTGATTTTTGATGACCATAGAGAACCCGAACTTCGCGTTCTCAAACCCTAGCACGTTAAGGACATCGTCAGCTTTAAGATCTCTGCACCATTCGGACCTGCTAACCCAAGTCGTAATATAGAATTGCGAGGGGGCAGGCAGCTCTGCCCGCCCCTTCGCAAATATCATCATGCAGCGTTTTGCCAATTCGGAACAAACGTCCGCCAGTCGGGTATTTCACCGCGTGCATAGGCTTCGCCAACGGCCTGCCAGTCGATACCCAGAGGATCTGCAGAGGTACCAACGGTGTTGGTATAGTGAATGGTCCGCTGCCCTTCCTGAAAATCATCGATGCTCTGTTCCCAGGCTTCATTGGTCCAATGTAAAACCATGGTACTTGTGACCGGGGCATACTCAGCTGTGAAGAGCGTGCCGAACCCTGCGGAATACCGGTCCTGCTTCAAGGGCGTTACCTTGAAGTTATCGACCAGTTTTTCCGGGGTCTCGCCTGCGGCAAGTAAAGTTTTCAGCGTCTCGGCACGCCCGTATGTGTCCGTAAATTCGGCACGGTCCGGCTTTGTTCCGTTGCTTTGATGGTTGGTCGCAAGCGGAACAGGCTGAACCTCTGCACCGCCCCCGGCGTAAAGCTCGACCGACGCGGTGTTGCCGGAGGCATCCGCCACAAGCACGTTGTAGCCCATGTGTGACGGCACGCGGTGCAGCACGGCAAGCGCCTCTTCGACCGTATCGCAAGTCTCCAGCACATACCGCAAGATTGTCGTGATGCCAAAGCCGCATCCGGTGTCCTGTCGCCCGCCATAGGCCAGCGCAATGCTCAGCCCGTTCTCATTGATACCGTCCGAAAGGCCCCAAAGGAATTCGACCATGCCCATGACCTTTTTGCCGCGCCATGCCGTGTGCAGAAGCAGCCCTTCGTTCAGGTCCGGCGACAGATCATAGTTGCGGACCAACCGAACATCCGTGTCCGATACGGCGCAGGCAAGCGAACAGCCGCCCAGATAGTTTGGCGGGCACCAGGTTGATAGAAACCTTGCTGCGCGGTCCGATCCGCCCGCAAGTTCGGTCAGCGCGGCGTGGGTCTCGACCAGTTCGGGCATGTATTCGGCAAGTTTCGCTTCGCATTCTGCGCGGGACGGACCGCTGTCGCCGCCACGTGCGATGAACCAAGGTTCGTAGGCGGGCCAGGAGCGGTTCCAACGGGCCTGCCATTTGGGACCAGGCGTTGTTTCGGATACTGCATCGAAAAGCATAGAGTGGGATGTCATGTTAAACCTCGTTCTGTGATATGGCTTTGAAAAAGCGGAGCATTTCAGCGCTGGCATCAGGGCCGTTTGCATCAGTGTAGGAGCCATTGGGATTGCCCCCGGACCAGGCATGCCCGAGGCCGGAAATCTCCCAATGCTCTGTCAGCGGCGTGCCGTTGTCGGACAGGGTAATCGTTTGGTTAAAGGCTTTGCCGCCCTCGGTGCCATTGTTCACAATCTGGGTCTGCTGCCCTGATGCGCTGTCGAGCACATCGTTGATGATCCTGCTGCCATTCGCGGGAGCCACCGTGTGATCGGCGGTCCCGTGAAACACGATTGTCGGAATCACCGTGGCGGTCTTTGTCTGGGACGGTCGGGAGCCATTGCCTCCCATCGCTGCAAAAGCTTCGTTCACGCCCCGCGCACAGCCGTATGGCAGCCCGGAATGCACCCCCACGGCTGTAAAAACATCACCGTAGGTTTGCCCCAGGATGACAGCCATTGCGCCGCCCGCTGAAAGGCCCGCAACGAATGTACGCCCCTTCGGTACATTGTTTTTCGTCGCAATCTCTCCAGCTAGGCTTGCCAGTATTGCCGGTTCGCCCCGCTCGCGTTTTTGATCGGTGCCGCTGAACCAGTTCCAGCAGGACTGTGCATTGTCGCCACGCGATTGCGCAGGAAGAACGACGATCATTCCGGTCTGCGTGGCGGTCTTGACGATATCTGTTCCGGTTGCAAAGTCATCGGGCGTTTGGGTGCAGCCGTGCAGCATCATCAGGACACCGTTGGCCGGCCCTTCCGGCATATGCAGAACATATTCACGCGATCCGGCCGCACAGGTGTACCGCTTGCGCGATGTTGCAGGCGCGGAGGGGTATGTCTTGGTACCAGCAGGTGAACCGAACCTACCATCAGGCATAAGTCCATGCTGTCGAAGCGTCTGTTCCACCAGCGTCTGCGCGTCCAGCTTGGCAGTAGGCCGCACGCGATCCATCGCCCAACGCATCGCGTCGGCGTTCAAATTCATCATCATATTTATCCTAGGTTAGGGGGTCAGCTAATACGATCAGCCAGTGCGGTTTTCACTTCCTTACTGGCCTGCAAAGCACCCAGTACGTTGATGGAGCCGATGGTCTGTTTAGCCAATTCGGGGGTGACGTCATGGGCAATACGGGCAAGGCCCACGACCTTGACATGCAGCATTTCGCCGGCGTCACGTACAGCTTCAAGGTCCGCGACGGAGTAGTCCCGCAACCCGAGTTCCATTGTATGACGGTCTATAGTGCTGGACACGTCCGGTTCGTGCGCGTCCAGCTGTTTCCGGATTGCGGTGCGGATCAAATCGCTGCGGTTGGAATAGAACCCTTCCTGTACCAGCAAGTCGATCCGCCCCAGATCCACAAATCCGAGATTGATAGTGATCTTTTCGTTATCGGGCTGTTTGCCCCGTAGGTTTACAACGTTTGACATCATGTTTCTCCATCCATGTGGATGGTATATAGATGTCTTACAGATGTGCACAAGGGGGCATCAGACCAATTAGCCCTTCATTCGGTCCCAGTAGCGCAAAGCGCGACAGGATTTTACAAAAGCATCGGCATTATTCAGTTCGATCAAACCTTCATCCGATTTGCCAGACAGGCCTGCCGCATCGAACAGCGGCTGGGCCGCATTGGTAAAGCCGATGAACTTGGCGTGTGCATAGGCGTCGCTGAGGAAATCCTTGGCGGGTTTCATCGCCGCAACAGACTTTGCCATGTCGTCGGACAGAACAATCGCAACCGCGTCGTAGACAACTGAAGGACCGCCATCAATCTTCTCGTCTGCTGGTTTCACACTGCCATCTGACAACTTTGCACCTTGAATATGCGGTGCGATGATTTCAGTCATAGCGCCTTCCTCTTTGAATGCGCTTTCAAGGGCGCTGATCAGGTCGGCATCCGCACCGTCACAGATAAAGATGCCCAACTTGCGTCCGGCAAAGCTGTTTGGGCCATTCTTGAGAATGCTGAGCGCATCGGAGGGTGCCACATCAATCGGCTCGCGCGCAGGGGTTGCCGCCTTTGGCATGTCTGTGATCCCGAGCCCCTTGGCCACCGCAGAGGCCAGATCGTCATGCACATTCATCAAATGGCTCAGCATCCGCAGCCGGATTTCTTCACGCTCGACCTTGGACAGTTCAAAGGTATAGGCGGCAGCGATGTGATCACGCTCCGTATCCGTCTGACTGATATAGAACTGCCGTGCCTGACTGTAGTGATCCGCAAAAGTTTCCGAGCGGGTCCGCTGTTTTTCACCAGCGACGTTTTCTGGATAGCTGTTAAAGCCCACATCAGGATTTTCACGCGGCCCTGCATCTTCGCTCCAGCTGTTTGGCTCGTAGTTCACGCGCCCTTTGGGGTTGTGCATCGCCATGTGACCGTCTTGCTGGAAGTGCCGCATGGGGCACTTCGGCGCGTTGATTGGAATATGGGTAAAGTTCGGACCACCAAGGCGTTTGGTTTGGGTGTCGAGGTAGGAAAAGTTGCGGCCCTGCAGCAGAGGGTCATTAGTAAAATCAATGCCGCGCACAATATTCTGTGTGCAGAATGCAACCTGCTCGGTCTCGGCAAAGAAGTTCTCAACGTTGTTGTTAAGCGTCATGGTGCCGATGATCTGGACCGGAACGTCTTCTTCGGGGATCAGTTTGGTTGCGTCCAAGATGTCAAAGTCGAAGCTGTCCGCGAATTCATCGTCGAACACCTGAATGCCAAGATCCCACTGCGGATAGTCACCCGCGTCGATGGAATCCCACATGTCGCGGCGGTGGAAGTCCGGGTCCATGCCGTTGATTTTCAGCGCCTCATTCCAAACGACAGATTGCAGGCCTTGGCGGGGCTTCCAATGGAACTTCACGTAGTGAGATTTGCCTTCGGCGTTGACCAGCCGGAAGGTATGAACGCCGAACCCTTCCATGAACCGCAAAGAGCGGGGGATCGCACGATCCGACATCGCCCACAGCGTCATATGCGTGGCTTCCGGAGTCAATGAGATGAAGTCCCAGAAGTTGTCATGCGCTGATTGCGCCTGTGGAAAGCCGCGATCCGGCGCAGGTTTGACGGAATGGATCAGGTCGGGGAACTTGATCGCGTCCTGAATGAAGAAAACAGGGATGTTGTTGCCAACCAGATCCCAGTTACCTTCCTGAGTGTAGAACTTAACCGCAAAGCCGCGCACATCGCGGGCCAGATCGGGCGAACCTGCACTGCCTGCAACAGTGGAGAAACGGGTGAAGACAGGGGTCTTTTCGCCCTCGCGCTGGAAGATATCGGCGCAGGAAAGCTCTGGAATGGCTTTGGTCAATTCAAACGTGCCATGGACGCCATAGCCGCGTGCATGCACAACCCGCTCCGGGATACGTTCGTGGTCAAAATGGAAAATTTTCTCGCGCAGAATATGGTCTTCAAGCAGAACCGGGCCGCGTGGTCCTGCAGTCAGCGAGTTCTGGCCGTCGGCAATCGGGCCGCCTTGGGCCGTGGTCATGGTCTGGTCGCGATCATCAGTCGTCTGGTGGGACGGGCCGCCTTTATCAAGTTCGGTCTTCTTCATGGTCTATCTCCCTTTGAGTACATTTACCAAGTCGAGGGGGTGTCCAATCAATGCACATCGAAGGCGTACTCTTCGACGTTGCTATTCCTGAAGTGCCGGCCAAGAGCTTTGGGGTTGGTGTGTTTTAAGGTGGCGAGCACTGCGTGGAACTTCCGGGTCTGTGTGCTGATTGGTTGTTTCCAAACGTTGGCGCGGTGTCATCGGTTCCACAGGAAGACGGCGCAAAGAATAAAGTATTCATCACGGGCGGTTTAAACCTGCTGCAACGCCCTACATACTAAACCAGCGCAGGCTTGAAGCAGCCGGTTCGTATATCGACAAAAGAAAGTAGGCCGCATGTTTGTATCAGCTGAGGTTTTAGATATCATATTGAGGGCAGTGGTCCTATCCGCCACGGCCGTCATCTGGGTGGTTCTGGTTGTGCGGGTTGTCGGACTGCGCGCATTCTCAAAAATGACTGCATTCGACTTTGTGGTCACAGTTGCCACCGGGTCTTTGTTGGCCGGTGCCGCCCAGGCGACCTCATGGTCGGGGTATTTTCAGGCTTCCCTCGCCATAGCGAGCTTGCTCGGTGTCCAGTACATTGTGGCCCGCGTGCGCAAATCCTCTGACGCGTTTGAAAACGCCGTTCAGAATTCGCCGGTTCTGTTAATGCGGGACGGCGTGTTTATCAACGAGGCCCTTACCAAGACACGGGTCGCGAAAAGTGACCTGATCGCGAAATTGCGAGAGTCGAATGTACTGGAGTATTCGCAGGTACGGGCTGTTGTTCTTGAAACGACGGGAGATATTTCGGTTCTTCATGGCGAAAAACTACAAGAAAAGCTCTTGGATGGCGTGGAGCAGGTTGGGTAAGTCCTTGGAGGGACGCTGCACGGGCTGAGGTGGCCTCGGTAACTCACGATCGCTGCTATGCTCGGCAGCGGCGCACGTCAATCCTTGATAGCAATTCTATAAATCCCGGAGAAGGTGTCGGGGTCAACCACCTCCCCGCCCTTCTTGATATCTATCTTGCCTGCTTTCGCCAATTCAGCGGCAACCTCTCGCATCGGCCCCATCAGCGGTCGCCATGTCCGTTCGTCAGCGCCACCAATATGCCTCGCAACTTCGGAAGGACAGATGGTCTTGTCCGGTCCGCGCTGCTTCGTGAGATCGAGCGTGGCGCGGATGAGCGTATCCCTGTCAGTCATAAGCCGGATGATCTGCCTGGTGTTGGATGGGTAACCCTACACTTTGTGTAGGCGCGCGCGTATTCTTGCGCCCCGCGCAACGTTTTTCAATGACTTAGCCATGGTAATAAGCGGATAATTTTGCGCCACCTGAGCGCATAATTTTGCGCTTATACCAAGTTGGCATGCCGGAACTGCTCATAGTCGCAAAGTAGCATCAAGCTCGTAGCCTTCTGCCTTTGCTTCTGTCGATATAGCGACGGTATTCCATCCACTATACCAGTATAGTGGGTGGAATACTTGAATATATCGCAAAAGCGTCATTGATCGGGCGGTACCGCAGGTAACCATTTTTAGCAGTAGTTTGACACGCAATTGCAGTTACAGACAAATCCGAAAAATTGTCTGTAACTGCGCAGGGGCATCGATCACGTTAAGAGCCCAAAGAGGGCCGTACAACGCGACGCTGTTGCTCATGTGTCTGCCAGAACCGTGAAATTGGTCGAGCCTCCTGATCGTGTTCGCTTTGGAAAGTTACAGATCGCAATCTCGATCTTCCTGTGGAGCTTCAGTGCTTCACATCGAAGCCGTTTCAGTCCGCCATTTCATACACGTTTCAAGATAGCTTCGACTGTCGGCTGTCAAACGCTGCAAGCCTGCCAGGCGCGATAGATCGCGCGCCGGGTCGTCGCTTTGTTCGAGCGTCTCTGCATTGGCGTCGTAAAGCCATGCAATTTCGGCGCGTGAGATGTCGCGGATGCTACGATTAAGGTTAGCCTGGAACGGCACACGGTATGAGTGACTGCCCTTGCTCCATGCAAAATCGACGCCGTCCGCATTGTGAATATCAATGCACGCCAATGCCGCGCGCACCTGTTCAACGATACGTCGCCCAGTACGTTGCCATCCATGTTTTTGAGCGACACGCCGGGAAAGGAGCGTTATTGGAAGTGGTCCTTCGTTCTCGACGATATCCTCTATGAGACGTTCAAGGCGCGGGATGTAGGCCGCATCGTAGAATTGCTCCGGGTCCGGAGATAGATCTCCGAATTCCTTCGTTTCGCCTGCTTCTATTAAATCATGTTCCGGACGTTTAACGCCTGCAACAAGAGGTTCTTCGCGAGGTTCGAGTAAATCCATTATTGGATCAGGCACTTGCTCCAGTTCCGCCGGAGCTGTCACCATTTCAGTTGCTTCACTTTGTTCGACAGGTTCGATTCCGTCGGTCGGCAATTCCTCTTCAAATAAAGTAGCTCGGGTGGCATCTTCTTCCGCGCGCCTTGCCCGGTCGTCCTCCAGATGGTTCGTCAGCGCGTCATGGATACGCTCCACGACGGCCTTTGGGTTCTTGAACCAATCAGTCGACCAGATGCGCAAAATCTTCCAGCCGAGGTTTTCCAGAACAGCTTGTCGTACTTTATCCCGGTCTCTGGCCGTGGCAGAGCCGTGATAGGTCGCCCCATCGCATTCGATCCCTGCAAGGTAGACGCCCGCATGATCCGGATGCACGACGCCCAAGTCGATACGGAAGCCCGAGACGCCAATTTGCGGTCGTAATTCCCAACCTTTCGCCTCGATGGCCGCCTTGATGGCCGCCTCAAAGACGTTCTCCACAGGGCCGAGCGAACCATCGTCTTGCGAAGGAAGTGCAACTGCCCCACGTGCCGCGAAGTCCAGGAAACCCTTAAGGTGCTTTACGCCAAGCGCCTTTGTGCGGGTCAAATCGATCTGATCCGCACGAACCGAGGCAAAGATGTGCAACTCCTGCCGGGCGCGGGTAATAGCTACGTTCAGCCGCTTCTCCCCACCATCGCTATTGAGAGCACCAAATGCCATCGAAAGCTTACCTGCGTGATCCGGACCGAAGGTGGTCGAGAACAGCATGATGTCGCGTTCGTCCCCTTGGATGTTTTCCAGATTTTTAACGATGACGGGTTCTTCGCGATCGTCTTCAAAGAACCATTCCAGTTCGGGATTCTTGCGGCGCTCCTCATCCAGCAGGTCGAGGATCAGCCCTTGTTGCTCACCGTTAAAGGTGATGACGCCAAGCGTGAGGCGCTCTTCTTCAGGCAACAGGAGCCATTCTGTCAACCGGCGCACAACCATACGGGATATGGCTCGGGCCTCGTCCTCGTTAGTGCGTCCCATGCCACGGGCATAAGTGCCATTTATCTGGTGCAGCTTTACTGCTTGGGATTCCGTGGCTGGTGACGGAAAGGTCACCAGTCTCCCGCCATAGTAATGCCAGTTGGAGAATGCGATTAGTGATTCATCCCTGCTCCGGTAGTGCCAGTCAAGTTGCTGGGTCGGTATGCCCGCAGCCGACACCTCGTCAAGAATCGAAGCGAGGTCTTTTTCGCTTTCTGGCAGATCCTCTTCGGGGTCATCATTACGACCAAAGAAATTGGTTGGAGGCAGCTGCTTGGGGTCACCAACGATAATAGCTTGCCGTCCTCGTGCGATGGCGCCAATCGCGTCCCAGGTTGTGATCTGAGACGCTTCATCGAAGATTACGACATCAAAGGCAGCTTGCCCCGCAGGCAGGTATTGCGCGACAGATAACGGTGACATCAACACACATGGTGCGAGCTTGGTGAAGGTATCAGGCATTTCTGAAACCAGGGATCGGATCGGCATACTGGGGCGTTGCAGGCCGAGCTGGTGGCGCAGGGTTCCCAGCTCGGATTTACGAGCCACGCCATCGCGAGCGGGTAAACCATGCCGGATGCGGTGAAGGACTTGCCCTGCTGCCATCTCAGTAGCACGATCGTCGAGGGCGCGGAACTTGTCGATCGCGTCCTCATGGGACCAGTGGGAAAAGCCCCGCAGCGCTACTTCTGCGTCCATGGCCCGCGCTAGCCACCACTGGGCGTAGGCCGTGGTGAAAGCTTCTTCGGCGGAACAGGTCAGACTTCGGGCTTCGACAGTTTCGACCAGAGAGGACAATCCTGCCCCGCAGGCTTGATTGCGGACGTTGATCCAACGGGTCCAGTCCTCCAAAGCCGCGCGGTTCTCCAACGTTTGATCAAGCAGCTGGGTGAGCTCATCAATTGAATACTTTGTCGGGTCGGTGCCTGCTACTTGCTGGAAGGCATCCGCCTGAGTGATCCAATGTTGATGAAGCCTACTAAAGCCATCCAGGGCTGCCCGTAGGTCGCCAGTCTCGCGGCGTGCCAGTGTGAGTTTGACCTCAGACCATCGTGAGTGATCCGAGACCTTGGGCGCCAGCGGGTCGGTCACCGCTCTGAATTGCTGCGCCTCACCAATCAACTGGGCCAAACGATTGGCGTCGGTTCCGGCCTTTTCGAAAGCGGGGCAACTGGCCAATGCAATCGTCTCGATGTCGCCGTCGATCCGCCGCAGGGCATCGAGACCGGCAATGTCGTTACTCGGATCAGCCTTGCCACCTGTAGCGTAGGTCTGCAGCAGCTTTCGCACTGCGGATTTGGCGAAGGTTGAGAACGGCCAGAACTTGGTTTGGGCGCGTCGCCAGTCAGCATCCATCTGATCGAGCGGCATCGTGCTCAGTCGATCCAAAGGATAACTTGCCGATAGTGCCGCGGACGCGGTGCGATACGCGTCCAACATTGGGGCAAGTCGTTCACTTTCCTGGACCGCGTTCGACAGGTCCGTCTCCAAGCCCCAGCTTACATCGGAACCGGTGGCCGGCCACCCAGAAAGAGCCACCAATGCTTCAAGCCGCTCCTTGGTCAGAGCATCTTCAGTTAACCCACACAAAGCAGTTATGGCGGTCGCTTGCTCTGCCATCTCGCGAGTGGCCTTTCGCAGGTTCTCCGAGCGCGACAAAAGCTCAGTTTGCCAGCCAAAGGACCACTCTTCAGCACCGACCAGTGGCAAAGCAGGTCGGTCCTGAACAACTTGGTGATAGCGCCCGATCGCCTCGGCAAGGTCCCTTAAATGCGCATAGCTCTCGGCGTCGTGGGCATCCTTGTTGTCGAAGGACAGCTCAAAAGAAACCTCTGTGCGCGCAGCGTGGCCCACCGCTTCATAGACGTTAAATCCCTGTGTACCCTTGCGGTGAAGGGCGGTAACGTACTCGTTCAGCTGAGTGCGTGTGACCGAAAGGTCATCAGTCACACGAATCCATTCGTCCTCCGACACACTGCCCTGTCGATCCCAGCTACGCCCCAATTGATTCAGCACAGACTTTCGGTCTGCCTTGTTGGAATGGAGTTCTAAGACGGCATCGCCAAGCCCATGGGCCGATAGGCGACGATGTACGACGTCCAGCGCCGCGGATTTTTCGGCAACAAAAAGCACTGTTTTTTCAACAGCGAGACACTGCGAAATGATGTTCGCAATAGTTTGGCTTTTGCCGGTTCCTGGAGGGCCGATAAGGACAAAATCATGCCCGTCCTGTGCAGCAAGGACGGCCGCCAACTGTGAAGAATCCGCAGGCAACGGCGTGAACATATCTCGTGGTGCGACCCGTCGGTCCACATCAGCGGCCGTGGGAAGTGCGGCCGCACCTTCGGCAAGGAATGGCTCGGTTGGATTGTCGACGAGGTGCTGTACCAGTGCATTGTTGCGCAGGCTGTCCGTCCGCTCCACCAGGTCTTTCCACATTAGGAACTTGGCAAAGGAGAAGGTTGACATAGCCAGTTCCTCCACCACCTCGAACCCCGCCACGTCGCGCACCTTGCGTCGCATGATTTCAAAGATCAGCGGCAGGTCGTAGCCGCTCTCATCACGCGGCAACTCTCCTTCAAGTTCCGGGATATGAAGGTCAAAGTCGCGCTTGAGGAATTCGAGGAGGGTCGCGTTCAGGCGGACGTCGTCCTCATGGTGCTCGATGATGAATTCGGATTGGGCCGAGCGACGCGATACCTTCACAGGGATGAGCAGCAATGGAGCGCGATAGCTGCGTGTATCGGTGTCTGTCTTTTTCCAACGCAGAAACCCTGCGGCGAGAAACAGTGTATTGGTCCCGCCTTCCTGCATGTCGCTCTTGGCCTTGCGGAAAAGCCCGAGAAGGCGGTTGTTTGTATCTTTTCCTGTCAATGGGACAGCCAGTTGTCCTTTGGCAAAGGCATCGCGCGCGACCTCTTCGAGCAGCTTAGGCTCTTCCTTGTTTAGCAGGTCACGCTGCCCGACTGGGTCTTCGTCCTTGAGTGCAAGAGCTTTGAATTTCTTTCCTTCGGCCAATTGGTCTTCAAGGCCCGAAACGTCCGGACAGACAAAGGGAATTGTCTGTTTGGTATCGCGGAAATTCAGCAAGCGGTTGCGCAAGGATAGATCCAGCAGCTTACGTTGCCAGCGAGAGATCCGATCTTGTGGGGTCTTCGGATCTTCATCTACGAGATCACCAGGCAGGAAATCGAAAGCCAGCGGCTTCGGCAAGGCCGACGGCGCAGCTTCGATCTGTTCAACGTCATGGTCTTCCTCGGTGCTATGGGATGCAAGAGGCCGAATGCGCGCGACGCGTGCCCGCCGAACATCAACTGCCAATTGGAAGGTATGCTCATTGCGTTCAGCCGTCAGGTCACGTCCGACGCTGACTGCCTGCTCCAAACCGATAGTTGGTCGCTTTGTTAGAAGTGTCGTCTCCATGGTGATAAATTCGCGGGCGTCAATGGCCTTGCGCACAGTCATGACATCAGGTTCCGTCACCTGACCGAAATCGCGTTCGGTAAGCCAAACACCTGTCCAAGCGTGTCCCTCAGAAAATAGAACCACCGAGTTCAACCCAGCCGCTTCGAAACACGCAGCAAGCAACAAGGAACTGTCCAAGCAGGTTGCAAGCCCTTCTGATTTAACGCGCGCTGGGCTGCGAACCTTCTGGCCGCGTGTCTCGAAAGATGCTGGAGGATAGGCATAGGTCAATCCAAGCGCGGTGGTCGCAGACCAGATTGCTCCCGAAAGCATCCACGCACGGCCTGGGTCTTTCGACTGGTAGCCGTCAATTGCGCCGCTTTGTCCGCCTCGCTCCAGCAGCCGACCGGCCTCCTTCAGGATGGCTGCCACCACCGCATCATTGGGCGAGACATAAGCAGCCAGCAGATGGGCCATATCTCCGATGCCGCCCCATTCGTCCCGAGCCAGCATTTCGATCCGACGGTCTTCGCGAAACAGTTCCGTGTCACCGGCGGATACCGTCAATTGCAATTGGCCAAACTCTGCCTCGTTCAGCCCGGATAGGAGCGCGTCGTTTAAGGGCGTTTTGAGATCAGACAGTTTCCGTTCTTCGCCTGGGCCAAGCCGATCCAGCGTCCAGGTTTTCGGCTTGATGACAGAAGGCGTGCTCTCAATCGTAATAGAAAGGTTCTCCAGTGGCGCATCTGTCCCATTGGCTAATTTAATCTCGCGAAGGATTGAAACGCCGTTCTGGGCAGAGGAGAAATTGATTTTCTCCGCCGTAGAGAAAGTTACCCTGAGTTTCTGATCTTCCTCGGTGGTAATTATTGGATCAACGAAATCTGACATGATTAAACTCTTTGTAAGTATGGCTCGATGCTGCACACGCTACTCTGCGTGTCAATCTGTAGTGAAGGTGCGCATGCTAAAGATAAGATTTGAACTACAGAAATGGCTCGCAGTTCGGAGAGTTTGATAATTGTCCTATGCACATCCCTCACAGATCTATGTACATAGGAAACTTACATCAGTCGCGAGCAATGAGGCCCGCATCAGAGGGTCGTTTCAATCTCCATGGGGATCAAGGCAGCAGCGGTTTCGGCGGCCCTTTCCAGGTTGCCAGAGAGAACAGAGTCAACCTGGGACATTACTGAGCGGATGAGCCCTTGCATATAGGCTTGCCTGTTCAAGATGCTCTGCCGACAGGCTTGGAAAATTCTCCAAAATGTAGTGAACGGTTTCAAACTTGCAGAGATCCGCTAATTCGTAAACACCAATTCGTGTTCCGCGCATGACCGGCAGCCCACCCCTAATTTCAGGATCGAATAGGACTGCAGCCTCGGCGCTTGCCAATGAGGCCATTCTTGAAACCGTCTTCGAGACCGAGCCAGCCAAATCAACGCGCAATATGCCTTTCTCGAATACACCCTGCTTCGATGAGCTTCTCGCTACATCGCCAATTTCTCGCAGCAATTGACGGCGGAGCCGAGGACTAAGAAGGTGTCCGACCGCCAGGTCAAAATGTACAATTGGGCACGCGATCGGTTTGAGCATCTGCTGGGAACCGCTAACAGCCTTCTTTGATTTGGAAAATACGGACTTGGGAAATCCACCTTTCTTGATCATTCGGACCACAACCTTGCGATCCACGTCAACGACCGCAGCGACTTCACCCAAGTTGAATGGTCGTAAAATCGATTTTGGCAGATCCGAGAACGTTCTGAAATCGGATTTCATTGCGTCGCCTTTCGTATTAAAGCCAAGTCGGAAAGTGGACCTGTCGCGCTTTCGTGCCGCCCCAAATGCTCGTTTAAGCCACTTTCCTTTCGAAAGCGACGGGGTTTTTCCAGCCCAATGCTGAGTGCCGTCGACGCGGATTGTAGAACCCATTGATGTACTCGAAAATGGCCATCTCAGCCTGCCTTCTCGTTTCCCACGACCGTCGCCAGATGAGCTCGGCCTTGATGGTTTTGAAGAACGTCTGGACGGCGGCATTGTCGTAAAAATTGCCTTTGCCGCTCATGGACACCTTGAAGGCATTCTGACGCAGGATTTTCTGGTAGTCGTAGGAACAATATTGCGACCCGCGATCCGTGTGATGAATGCAGCCTTTGGGCGGTTTTCGGAACGCGATGGCCATGCTCAAAGCCCTGATCGCAAGGTCGCGTTTCATCCGGTTGCTGACAGCCCAGCCAATGACGCGCCGTGAATGCAGGTCCAAAATCACGGCCAAATACAGCCAGCCTTCGTGGGTCCAGATATAGGTAATATCACCAGCCCATTTCTGGTTTGGAGCATCTGCGTTGAAGTCGCGATCCAACAGGTTGGACGCAATGTTGAACTTATGATTGTAATCGGTTGTGGCCTTATGTTTGCGGGTTCTAATGGCTGATATGCCGTTGAGGCGCATCAATCGGCCTACGCGACGATGGCCAATATCCAGACCAATCTCTTTCAATTCCTCAGTCATACGCGGCCTGCCATAGCTGCCGAGTCTGAGACGAGATTGTTCCCTTGTGTGGGCCAAAGTCACCATATCAGACCGCTGCCTACGGCTTGCAGGCCGAGTGCGAAACGCACGCGGACCACGCGGGCTGACATTCATAACATGGCACATCCGGCCAACAGAAAATGCAGATCGGTGCTTTTCGATAAATCTAAACCTCACGGCTTTTGCCTCGCGAAGAACACCGTGGCCTTTTTTAGGATTTCCCGCTCCTCCTTGAGAATGCGGTTCTCACGCCGAAGCCGGTCATTCTTTTGGGCGAGGCTCAAATCTTTCTTCGACACCACATCCGTGTCTCGGTGCGCTGCAATCCATTTATTCAGCGTCGACATCCCGACGCCCAGATCATCAGCCACCTGCTTACGCGTTAGCCCACTGGTCAGGGCGATACGCACCGCATCTTGCCGGAATTCATCCGTTCTTCCCGTGCTCATAGTTCGTCTCCTTTGCTGCCCATTATGCTATCAAAGGAGCGGCACCAAACCGCGACAGGTCCATATCTCATCGTCGGCATGAAGTGTGCGCGCAGCAGGGCAGGTGAGCCGCAATCCCAAGAGGTCCTAATCGGGTCAGGCCGCTACGACATCCCGGCCGGGCAACTCAATCACTCGCACACCGCTGATCCTGGCTCGCGCCATCTCCACCAGATGAGCGTGATGGGTGAACAGGATGGCCTGTCCGCGGCTGCCCAACTCTGCCGTCAGATCAAGGGCGGCGGCGGCGCGCTGATCGTCGAAGCTCTCGAGGATGTCGTCCGTGACGAATGGCAGCGGCCCAGCGTCGCGCACGAAGGCCGCGTGGCCCGCGATCCGCAGCGCGAGATAGAGTTGTGCGCGCGTTCCTGTCGACATCCCGTCGGCCGGCACCGAACGTCCCTCAGAAATCCCGACAAGCCTTTCGTCCTGCCCCCGCACCCATGTGTCGAGCCGAGACCAGACGCCGCCGGTTAGTCTGCGGAACGCAGCCTCGGTGTCGGCCAGCATCGGGCCCCGGCGGCTTTCACCGAGACGTCGCAAAGCGGTCCGCGCAGCTGCCGCGCCGATCGCGCGCATTATTGCCTCTCGTGCGCCGCCGGTCAGGTCTTCCAGGATCGCGGCCCGCTCTTGATCGGCCTCCGCCCCGCCGCCGGCCATCAGAGCCGAGGCAAGCTTCTGCTGCGCGGCGCCGGCTTCTCGGTCCGCGGTAGCGCTCGCACCTTCGGCGCGCGTCAGGTCGTCAGCGAGTCCGGC
Source organism: Sulfitobacter noctilucae (assembly GCF_000622365.1). Classification (GTDB taxonomy): domain Bacteria; phylum Pseudomonadota; class Alphaproteobacteria; order Rhodobacterales; family Rhodobacteraceae; genus Sulfitobacter; species Sulfitobacter noctilucae. The sequence continues at coordinate 630,173 of NZ_JASC01000013.1, forward strand.
ACGTCGAGCAGGATCGAGGATCGCCTCTTCTTCGTCGAGCCTCACCGCATCGAGGCCCCGTCCGGTCTCGGAGTTCTCCGCCTCCGCGCGTTGTCGCTCGCGACGCAGGCCGTCCCGCTCCTCGAGCCTGGTGACAAGTTGGTCGGGCGGCACGTCGCCGGGCATTTCCTGACCGGCCAGTAATTCCGATATGCGCCTTGCCGCCAGATCTTGCGCCGAGCGTGTGTCTTCTACCGCAGTGGCAGCGTCGTCACGCTGCTTGGTGGCGACGACGATCTCCGCCTCAATGCGCTCCGCCTGGGTCCGGCGCTGGTGTGCCGCCCGCACCAGTGCCTCGGCGGTGACGGCAGGCCCGACTACCTCGCGAATGCGCGGTGCGACCGCCTCGAAGGTTTCCAACGCCTGCTCCATACGCCCGATCCGGTGATCCAGTTCGCGCACCTGATCCAGGGTATTCGCGAGCTCGGCGGCCACCGGCAGGGCCTCGCGCAGGGCGACCGGGGACATCCGCGCGGCCCAGGTTCCTGCTGTCACCTCGGCGAGAGCCTCCTTGCGCGCCGCGAGCCGCTCCTGCGCACGCTTCACCTTCCGGTCCAATTCGGCTCTCTGTTCCTCTTTGGTCTGCCAGCGCGCGAGGGCCGTCCCGGCCTCGCGCAGCTCCGACAGTCGCGCCTTCGCGGCGACGCCAAGGGGCATGTCGTTTAGAGACGCACTGCTCGCCGCCAGAGCCTTTCTCACCTTGCGTTCCAGGTCTGCCCTTCGCTCCTCTGCTCGCCCGAGTGCCGCAGTGGCGGCGCGCTGCTGTTCTGCCGCATCCAGCGCGAGCGCCAACGCTCGGCGGCGCGGCAGAAACGCCTCCGGCGGGGTGCTTGGGTCGAGCAAAAGACGCGGCGCGAGCGCTGCAAGCCGGTCACTCACGGCCTCGCTCTTTTCCCGTGCCGCCGCGGCGGAACGCCCGGCGACGACTTCCTCGGCGCGGGCCGTTTCAAGCTCCTCGGACCGACGCAACAGCAAGGCGCGCGCCTCGGCCCCCTCCGCGTGAGCTGCCGTGGCCTCGTCGTCGGCGCGCATTGCGGCCTCGAATGTCTCGGCCGTTTCCACGTCGAGGGCCGCGCGGTGCGTGGACCATGCCTGTTCCCTCGCACACCTCCTGCGCTGGATGTCCGCGATGTCCATTGCCGCAGGGTTGGCCGCTGCGGCAGCGTGGCGCGCTTCGGCTGCCCCGCGCGCGGCAATCGCATCGTCGCGCAGTTCCTCGGCAACTGCCTGCGCATCGCCAGTTCGCGCCGCCGCTTGCACCGTCGCCGAGACCTCCTCCTCGGTCGGAAGGCCCTCCGGCGCCAAATCTGTCTTCCAGCCTTCGGGAAGGTCCGCCGCGGCCATCCCGGTTGCCGAGACGGCCTCTGCCGCGTTTTCGCGAAGCGCCTCCACATCGGGGGCCTCGGCGCCCAGGCGTTCCCACGCCTCGGCCAGCGCCGCTTCTCCCTGTGGGGCGGGCGGCGCATCGCCCTGCCCATCCGCCGCGTCGGCCAGTGCCTCCTGAGCGCCGCGCAGATCGTGCTCCGCCTCCCTCACCTCCTGAAGCTGCGACGCCAAGAGGTCGAGCGTTTCCGGAGCGAGGCGCGTGTCTTCTGCCGCCACCTCCGGGCCGCCCAACCGTCCCGCCAACGCGTCAGACGCTGTCGCGAGTCGATCGCGCTCTGCGCGCCGCTTCTCCAGATCCGCCTCGGCCCCCGCAACGCGCAACAGCAGCGGCTGGTCGTCGAACCGCAGTCCATCCAGATCGTCGAGCAACGGGCTGAGATCGAGCCCTTCCGGATCGGGCATCAGCTCCTCCGACAGCAGTCTGGACGCTTCGGCACGATCCTCCGTGGCGCGGCGTTCTCGTTCTGCGGCCTCTCGCGCTTCCGCGGCGACGCGTACCACCTCATGCGCGGCACCCTGCGCCAGGTCGGGACCGGCGGGATAGCTCGCCAGGGCTTCTGCCAGATCCGCCTGACCCGCACGAAGGTCCCGCCGCCGCGCTGCCGCCTCGGCGTAGGCGATCGCTCGGCGCGACTCGGCCACGGCCTCGCGCGCATCTTGCACGGCCGCCTCTCGGGCCGTCGCTTCGGCGCGGAGTTCGTCAAAGCGTGTCGGCGAGAGCCGCCGATCGCGCATCTCCGTCTCCAGTTCCTTCAGCCGGCGTTTCGCGATCGGAAGCACCTGCGCGCTGCCCCCCTTCTTGTAGAAGTGCTCGACATCCTCGCTGATCTCGTCCAGCGCGCGCGACAAGCCGGAAATCCCGCTGGTGCCGGCATGGAGGAGGCGGCCGAGATCGCCCTTCGCGGCGGCGATCTCCTCGCCGCCGGACCGCAACACGGCATCGTCCAGCGAAAAGCGGGTTCGGTAGGCGTCCCTGTCGAGCCCATGGAGCAATGCCGCCAGGCGGTGCTCGGTCATCTCGCGTCCAAAGTCATCTGTTAGGGAGCCGGTATTTCGTGCAGTGCGTTGCAGCACGAGCGGCCCTTCCGCCGTCTCGAGCTCGGCCCCGACGAGCAGGTCCTTACGCTCGAAGCGAAAGGCATACGGGTGGCCTTGCCTCTGGAACCCGTAGAGCAGGTCGAGCCAAGCGGCAAAGGCGGTGCTCTTGCCGGCCTCGTTGGGTCCGAAGACGATCGTGACGTCCGTCCTCTCGCCCGCGGCCCCGAAATCCAGAGAAATGTCCTCGAAGCGGCCGTAGCGCGCGAGGTCGAGCCGGCGCAGCCTCATGTTCCCTCCGCGAGTGCCAGGCGCGCCGCGACGGCCGCCAGGCCTTCCTCTATCAGGTCATCCAGCTCTCCGGGGTCAAGCACCTCGCGCAGCTCTGCCGGCATAACGTCCCGGAGGTCCGTCAGCATCCGCTCCGCCTCATTCCTGAAGCCGGGGCTCAGCGCCTCCTCCCGCATCGTCGCTGCGAGATCACCAACGAGAGCGGGCGCGGCGGGCGCCTGTCCGGGCTTAATGAGCACGCGATCGAGATGCAGACCCTCCACGTCCTCGGCCAGCACCTTGAGGAAGCGCGCCGCCTCACCGGAACGCGCCGAGTAGACCTGCGCACCGGGCCCCGATAGCGTGACCCTCAGCACCGACGGGCCATCGCCGGCGCGGGCGGCGGCCAATGCTTCGCGCACCCGGTCCGCCTGGGCCTCCAGCGCCTCTTCCCCAGGCATGGGCACCTCGATCTCGCGGAATGCCACCAGTTCGACGGGGATCGCCTCAGCTCGCGCTCCGTGACCGTCGATTTCGACAAGCGTGACCGAACCACCTTCCGCCTCGCGGATGTGCCGACCCTGGGGAATGCCTGCCATGACCGCGAGCACGCCATGGCCGCGCCACTCCTGTCGCTTGTGGATGTGCCCCAGCGCCCAGTAGTCGTAGCCATGGCCGAGCAACTCGGAGACCGAGCAGGGTGCGTAGGGATCGTGCCCGCTCGTCCCGTCCGGCGAGCAGTGCATCACTCCGACGTTTATCCGACCGGGCACTGGCGTCGGATATCGGGGCAGGAAGCTCCGCGTCTCGGGCTGGCCGCCATGCGACAGGCCGTGGTAGCTCACGCCGCCCACGTCAACCGTGGGCCGGTTATGATCGAGGAGCATCACATTATCCCCGAGTGGGCCGTATCGCCCATGATCGAGCAGCCCGTCGTGGTTGCCGCGGATCAGGATCGCCGGAATGCCAGCAGCACCCAGTCGCGATAACGCTACCGTCAGCACCGTCCTCGCAGCGACATCAGGCACGCCACTGTCGAAAACGTCCCCTGCCAATACCAGCGCATCGACCTCTTTCTCGATTGCGATATCGACGATCTGCCGCAGCACGTCCCGCGACGCCGTGCGCAATCGTTCTCCGAGAATGGGATCACGAAGCGCCACCGAACGGAGCGGAGAATCGAGGTGAAGATCGGAGGCGTGCAAAATTCGCATACCCGGGAGAATATTCATCCCATTACAAACCACAACTCTTTGCTCTGAATTGCAGGCCCCTTTCGTCCACGAACTTCGCCTATCAGATTCTCAACTTCCTTGAACTGACCTGAGCCATGGTATTCGCGGCCGAGGCGAGGATTGTCCTGCCGTGCGCCGAACAGACAAATCGTCGCGAACGAAAATGCGAGCCACGTCTACTCGCGATGCGGCGGAATGACTTTGCGCACTGGGTCGAACGTCCCATGCTGGTTAGCCAGAACCGGGCACCTACTGCGACGAAGGCTATGGACTGTTCCGGTCCAAACCAGTCATTTGTGTAAGACGCCGCAGATGGCTGGGCCCAACTCGCAACCAACATTGATCTCAAGGAGTTACCGGGCAGCAGCCCCCCGCTGAAGCGGTAGCGTAAGAAGGAAAAGGCAGCACGGTTGAACACTTCCCAGATGCGTATTGCAGGGTTAAGGTGCGCAGCCCGCATCCCTGACACCAGTAGCGTTGAATGCCGGTGCGCTTTCGTCCCTACTTCTGTCTGTATTCGACACCGCAGGACGGGCACGGTTTCTCGTGGGTTGCGCGCGCTTCGATCTCGGAGATCGCCTATGTTTTTTGTCGAAGATCCATGATCACTACCTGGGCATGCTCGATCTGAGCATGGGTTCAGATCGCCGAGTTCATCCAAGAGACGTCGAAAGTCGTGGTGTAGCAGAGGGTGTCTCCATGTCGTTCACGGAAGAATGTTGGCCATTTTTTATATAGCGATACGCGCCAACCTCCTATGCGAACACCCCCAAATACTTTAGTCGCTGTCGGTAGTTTCATCCACGACCAATTGTTGCATAAATTGCCCGAGAGTGGAGAGGATCGCGTTCGGCTCACGAGCAACATGAAGATTATCTCTTTGCGCCAGCATCGGGCGAGGCTCTCCAAAGAACCAGTCCACGACAGCGCCATTTCTCTTCCTTTTTCCCTTCCTGAATATTTCGGCATACCGTTTTGGTGAGATCCCTTCAAAATGTTGGAACTTAACTCGCCCCTTTTCGGCCCCATCTATTGATATCGAATCAAAGTGAGAGCTCGACGCCTTGCTTTTGGGATAGGGCTCAATAAAAACCACTCTCTTTATACCAGACGCTACAATGTGTTTGGCACAATTGTGGCATGGAAAAGTAGTTACATAGATTGTTGCATCTTGAAGGGATCGTCCCAGCCTGGCCGCATCGCAGATGGCTGTCATCTCAGCATGGGTCATTCTCCCATACTCAGTTATGTCCGAAATCAATGCGTTCTCAGCAGCGCTCGATAGCTTCTCAAGAACTTCAGTGGCTGTCAGATCGAGCGAGCTTTCGACCACTCCTTCACGCTGCAACTGGGTGAGGAAATCTACAATTATACGCTTCTTTTCAATACTGTTCTGTTCGTTGCCCCGCTCAATGTCACGGGCTTTGTCTGGATCGGTAAACCAGTAGTTTCCGCCGCCAGCCTTCGGAACCTCGTTACATCCTACAGATATGATGTCCCCCTGGGGGGTGGTGATAGCCGCCCCTACCTGTCGAGACAAATCAACTGATCTCAAAGATGCGGACGACGCCATAAACGCTCCGAACTCGTCGCAATCCGGAGATTTCGCATTGTCTCCGAAGAGCGCCCGGACGAAGTGTATTGTCTTGGATGCAAGCTGCGCCTTATCGCCGCCGTCGACAAAGTAGTCGCCGAGATGAAAGATATCCCCCACCTGCTGTCCGAAGTCTTGCCCTTCTTCGAACTCGTCAATGTCTATGAGTTCGATAGCTTCTTTCTGACATCGATGATGTTTTAAGTCCGGCCGAGCAGCTCCAATTCTGGTTTCCAGGTTTCGAATTCTGGATTCCTTTTCTAAAAAAACGGATACCTGAATAAATTTATCCCCATACAGCGTCCGCAGTAACTCCACTTCGTCGCGCCTCTTTAGTTGCCTTATGATGTAGGCTTGCTTAGGGATGGCTGGAACCACGCTGTCCTCATCACCCCCTGAGGCAACCTTTTGCTTGCTACGGCGATATTCTGAAATTTCCTTAATTGCCAATCCGGCTAATGCAGCTCCATTATTTGCCGTCTTGCAGAAGGTGTTTGCCTCAGAAATCTTCTCCTTGAGATCACTGTATAGCTTCCCGTTCTCGCTTTCCTTCCTATACCGATCAATCAGTTTTGTTATATGAACCAAATGTGAATCGTAATTTACGTGTTTCAAAGCGTTGAAAAGCGCCTCTTGCACGTTGTCCATATCCACGCCGATCGGGCCGACCAACCCGATAACCAGTTCGGGGTGCTTAACGTCGTCGTAAACAGTGCTGGAGCTCATCGAATATCTCACTAAGAACCGTTTGGAATTTTCAACGAAGATGCGTGCAGTTGAATAAGGGGTCAACCTTAGTTTGTCGAACTGCGACGCGTTGGGAAAAGAAGGAACCAAATGTGGGGCACATGAGTAGCTATCAGGAGAATTCTGTGAGCGCGGCTCTGCCGAACAGGAAACAGTTGGCCCATTGTCGTTAGATAGCCGTTGACCTCGTCGGTGTGCCGGTCGATTAGAACTTGATCCGATTCAGTGAGTGATTCATTGTGAACGAAACCAGGGAGAACGACATGCAGGCAGCAACTTCAGAGGTCCAAGTTCCACAAGATCGGTCGAAGCAGTTCGAGCCAAACGATAGTTTTATACAATCACTTCAAAAGCTTGCGAAGGAAGTTGCTTCTCAAAACGAATACGTTCGGCACCAGCTGGAAGCAGTGTTTCAGCCTCGCTGATATTGTTCCCATCCTTGGGCGCCAATCCTTTAGAGCATAACGGTGCGGCGCCCGCATGGCGCTGCTGAAAGTCCACCTTTGGCCTTCTGGCTCCAATTATATTCTGACCTTCGCGTTTGGTCTGATGTCCGAACCGTGACGGATCTCCCTCTCGTGCTGCCCATAGTTGTGTGATGGCTCGTATAAATTCTTTGCTTTCCGAGCTGAACTGCCCACTGCGAACGAGTTTGATGGGCAATGGGGCTTCCAGAGGGCACAACAGGGTGCACTTCTGAGAAGATGCAGGTGGTCGGTCACCGAACGAGCCAACCATCCTATAGTAACCGTTTCGAACACAGCTCTGTTTTAGCGGTTGAATTTATGAAGAAGTCTTATTGCGTCGTGGTATCGCCGCGCAAAAAATATGCGCGCCGCAAAAAAATATGCGCTCACCTACACTTTGTTAGAAGTCGAGGTTTTCAACACTGAGCGCGTTCTGTTGGATGAATTCGCGCCGCGGCTCCACCACATCGCCCATCAGCTTGGTAAAGAGGTCATCGGCTTCGGCCATATCCTCGACCTTGACCTGCAACAACGTGCGGGCGTCAGGGTCCAGCGTCGTTTCCCAAAGCTGATCCGGGTTCATTTCACCCAAACCTTTGTAGCGCTGCAGCGATAGGCCCTTTTCGCCTTCGGCAAGGATCGCATCCAGCAGGTCCATCGGCCCTTTGATTTCCTGCACGCGGTCTTTGCGTACCAGTGTCGCGGGAAGGTCATAGACGTCCTGCAAATGCTCTGTGAACGTGCCGGATTTCCGTGCCTCGCCCGAGCGCAGCATCTTGCCATCCAGCGTGCGTACTTCTTCGACGCCGCGCAGGATACGGGCCAGTTTGATCCCGTGGTCCTGCGTGATCCGACCCTGCCAGCCGCGTTCGTATTCAAGCGCAATCAGGTCAAGCCGCTTGGCAACCTTGTCGGCCACCCCTTGCAGGTCACTCTCCACAGCACCGGGCACAAAGGCACCGGCGATGGCAGCCTGTTCGAGAATATGGCGCGGATAGTGGGTTGGGAAGGCATCGAGGACGCGGCGCATCTGGCGGGCCAGTTCGACCACGCGGGCCAGATCCTGACCGCTGATTTCTTCTCCATTGCCCTGACGCAGCATGGCACCATCAATGCCCTGCGTAACCAGATATTCTTCCATCGCGGCCTGATCCTTGAGATAGACCTCGGATTTGCCGCGCGACACTTTGTAAAGCGGCGGTTGGGCGATATAAAGGTGCCCGTTTTCAATCAGTTGCGGCATCTGGCGATAGAAGAAAGTCAGCAACAAGGTGCGAATATGCGCCCCGTCGACGTCCGCGTCCGTCATGATGACGATCTTATGATAGCGCAGCTTGTCGATGTTGAATTCATCCCGCCCAATACCGGTGCCCAAAGCCATCACCAGATTGCCGATCTCCTGGCTGCCCAGCATCCGGTCGAACCGCGCACGTTCCACGTTCAGGATCTTACCCTTAAGCGGCAAGATGGCCTGTGTCTGGCGGTCGCGCCCTGTCTGGGCAGAGCCCCCGGCGCTGTCACCCTCGACAAGGAAGACTTCAGTTTTTGACGGGTCTTTTTCGGAACAATCCTTAAGCTTGCCAGCAAGGAAATTCACATCCATCGCTGTCTTGCGGCGCGTCAGGTCCCGCGCTTTACGGGCGGCCTCTCGCGCATGGGCGGCTTCAATAATCTTGCCGACGACGATACGGGCCTCGTTGGGGTTCTCCTCGAACCACTCGGCCAGCTTTTCGTTGACCAGCCCCTCGACCGCCGGACGCACTTCCGAGCTGACCAGCTTGTCCTTCGTCTGCGAGCTGAACTTGGGGTCTGGCACTTTGACCGACAGCACACAGGTTAGTCCCTCGCGGGCATCATCGCCGGTGAAGGTGACCTTTTCCTTTTTGGCGATGCCAGAAGACTGCGCATAGTTGTTGATCGTCCGCGTCAGCGCCCCGCGAAAGCCCGCCATATGCGTGCCGCCATCGCGCTGCGGGATGTTGTTGGTAAAGGGCAGGACGTTCTCGTGATAGCTGTCGTTCCACCACATCGCGACCTCGACGCCGATGTCGTCTTTCTCGCCGGTAATGAAAATCGGCTCTGGCATGACGGAGGATTTGTTCCGGTCGAGGTATTTGACGAATTCCTTAACGCCACCTTCATAGAACAGATCCGCCTTAAGCGGTTCGGCGGGTCGTTCATCGGTCAGGATGATCCGTACACCGGAGTTCAGGAAGGCCAATTCGCGCAGGCGCTTTTCCAGCGTCTCGAACGAATATTCGAGGTTTGAAAATGTGCTGGTCGCCGCCATAAAGCGGACTTCGGTGCCGGTGCGGTCGGTCGGGCCAACCACGCTGAGGTGTTCGGTGGTAAAGCCGCCCTCAAACCGTGCCACATGCTCCTTGCCCTCGCGCCAGATGCGCAGTTCCAGCCAATCGGACAGGGCGTTCACAACAGACACACCCACGCCGTGCAAACCACCGGACACTTTGTAGGAATTGCTGTCGAATTTACCGCCGGCGTGCAGCTGGGTCATGATGACTTCGGCGGCGGAAACGCCCTCGCCTTCGTGAATACCTACGGGAATGCCGCGCCCGTTATCGCTGACTGAAACGGAGCTGTCTTCGTGAATTGTGACGTTCACCGCATCAGCGTGACCGGCCAGAGCCTCGTCAATTCCGTTGTCCACGACCTCATAGACCATATGGTGCAAACCAGAGCCATCGTCGGTGTCACCGATGTACATGCCAGGGCGCTTGCGCACCGCTTCTAAGCCTTTGAGAACCTTGATAGAATCAGCGCCATATTCTTCTGGCGTCTTGTTTTGCTCGGACATGCGGAAAAACCTTTGTTTGTTGCCGCATTTATAGTGGTTTTTGAGGGGTTTGTCACGCAGATGGCACAAGATTTTGTGGTGTCAGGCCGAGGGTGGATCGACTTGCCTGACAGTCGAGGTTCCCTGGCTTTCCGTCACCTCCAATCGCTGTGCGCGGTCGCCCAAAGCGGCGAACATTTCGGGTCCGGTGCCGGTCATCCAGGCCTGTGCACCCAGGCTGCAAATCTCGTCATAAAGCGCCGCTTGCCGATTGGCATCCAGATGCGCGGCGACCTCATCCAGCAGCAAAACCGGTGGCGCACCAAGCTCGGCCGCAAGGGCGCGGGCGTTGGCAAGGATCAGCGACACCAAAAGCGCCTTCTGCTCTCCGGTAGAGCAATCACGGGCGGGTACATCCTTCGCCGCATAGACACCATAGAGGTCTGCGCGGTGCGGCCCGATCAACGTGCGCCCGGCGGCAAGGTCGCGCATGCGGTTTTCGGCCAGCGCTTCCTGCAAGTCCTGCGGTGAAGACGGCATATCGCACTCAAGGGTCAGGTCTGCGGTTGGGAAAGCGGTTTCGGCCTGTCCCTGTGCGGCAGCAATCGCAGCCAGCGCATGAACGCGCCCGGCGTGTATCGCGGCACCGGATTCGGCCATCCGCATCTCAAGCGCGGTGTACCAAGACGGTTCGCGTACCATATCCTTCAGCAGACGGTTACGTTCGCGCATTGCTTTTTCATAAGACAGTGCGTGTTCCGCATGTTCCGGCAGAAAGCTGAGTGTCATGCGGTCCAGAAATCGCCGTCGCCCTTCGGCCCCTTCGATCCAAAGCCTGTCCATCGCAGGGATCAGCCACAGTACTCGGGCCAGCCGCCCAAGCGCTGTCTGCGGTGCAGCCTTGCCGTCAATGCGGGTTTGGCGCGCGGCACCTCCTTCTGACCATATCTCAAGCTCATGGGTCTGATGCGGCGCGTTCAGCAGGCCGGTGATTTTCCAACCCAGTGCCTCCGGTCTGCGGGTCATATCCTGCGCGCTTGACCGGCGGAGTCCGCGACCGGGGGACAGCAATGAGACGGCTTCCAAGATATTGGTCTTGCCCGCCCCATTAGGGCCGAAGATGGCGACCGGCCGCGCGTCACAATCGATCACGGCACGCTTATGCGAGCGGAAGTGAGACAGCGTAAGGTGCGAAAGCGTCAGGCTACCCATCGACGGCCTCGTTTTCTTTTAAAGAAAACGGTCGGAAACTTTTAAAGTTTCCGCACCCGTCACACACGCATTGGCATCACAACATAGACCGCTGACATATCATTGCCTTCGCGCATCAGTGTCGGATCACCCGAGGAGTTGAACATAAATACCGCGTTCTCGCGGTCCACTTGGCTTGCGATCTCCAGCAGGTATTTCGCGTTGAACCCGATCTCCAAGCGCTCATCGCTATAGGCCACGGCAAGCTCTTCTTCGGCGGCACCGCTGTCGGGCGCGTTGACGGACAGGATCAGGCGGTCTTCATCCAGTTGCAGCTTTACCGCGCGGGAGCGTTCGGAACTGACAGTCGCCACACGGTCCACAGCCTGAGCAAAATCGGCAGCGTCGACTTCCATCTTGCGGGTGTTGCCCTGTGGAATGACGCGTGTGTAATCAGGGAAGGTGCCGTCAATCACTTTAGAGGTCAGGGTAATCTCGGGTGTGGCGAAACGCACTTTGGTCTCGGAGACAGAAACGGCGATCTCGACTTCATCATTGTCCAACAGCTTGCGCAATTCGCCCACGGTCTTGCGTGGTACGATCACGCCGGGCATCTCGGCAGCACCCGATGGCATATCCGCATCAATGCGGGCCAGACGGTGCCCGTCTGTGGCCACACAACGCAGCACCTTGCCGCCCTCCGCATCAGCAATGTGCATGTAGACGCCATTCAGATAATAGCGGGTCTCCTCGGTCGAGATGGCGAATTTGGACTTGTCGAACAACCGGCGCAGTACAGGGGCCGGGGCCGAAAAGTTAGACGCATATTCAGAGCTTGCCATCACCGGGAAATCTTCTCGCGGGAGGGTGGCGAGCGAGAAGTTGGAGCGCCCTGCTTCAACTGTCATGCGGCCCGCCGCGGTGTCTGCGGTCAAAGCGATCAGCGCGCCATCCGGCAGTTTGCGTACGATTTCATGCAGCAGGGTGGCTGATACGGTCGTAGCACCCGCGCGTTCGACCTGGGCGCCGACCTTGTCGACCACTTCGATGTCCAGATCAGTGGCGCGGAAGGAGACATCGCTCCCCTCGGCCTCGATCAAGACGTTAGCGAGGATCGGTATGGTGTTGCGGCGCTCCACCACGGATTGGGCCTGATTGACCGCTTTCAAAAGCGCTGCCCGTTCGATGCTGAATTTCATGTGCCTTCTCCCAATGGACTGCCGGGAAAGGCAGACTACCCGGTTCCCCCGCTTGCACAAGACTTTTGGTGCTTTGCGGGGGTGATTGCAAGAGAGGGTTTAAGGGTCTGTCGGTGGGTGATGCCGTGCCGCTCAGGATTTGAGTGCACGCCCCAGCAGTTCGACGTCTTCGGCAATCTGGCTGTCCGATTGCTTAAGCTCTTCTATACGCCGCACACCATGCATGACGGTGGTATGGTCGCGCCCGCCAAAGCGCCGACCGATTTCGGGCAGGGACCGCGTGGTCAGTTGCTTGCTGAGGTACATCGCCACCTGCCGGGGCCGCGCATAGCTGCGCAGTCGCTTGGGGCCGATCATGTCGCTCAGACGGATGTTGTAGTGCTCGCTAACTTTGCGCTGGATTTCTTCAACAGTGATCTTGCGCTCGGACGAGCGCAGCACATCGGCCAGACAATCCTGTGTCAGGTCCATGTCGATCTCGCGCCCGACCAGTGAGGCAAAGGCAAAGAGCCGGGTCAGCGCACCTTCAAGCACACGCACATTCGAGGTGATGCGATGGGCAAGGAATTCCAGCACGTTGTCCTGCACCTCCAGACCGGGATAGGTCTTTTGCTGCATCTCAAGCTTGCTTTGCAGAATGCCGAGGCGCAATTCATAATCGGTCGGGTGCAGATCTACGACCAGACCACATTGCAGCCGCGACTGGACACGCTCTTCCAGATCCTTGATGTCGGTGGGTGCGCGGTCGGCCGAAATGATGATCTGTTTGTTCTGGTCGACCAGCGCATTGAACGTGTGAAAGAATTCTTCCTGTGTGCTGTCCTTGCCGGCGATGAACTGCACATCATCCACCATCAGAACGTCGACCGAGCGGAACAGCTCTTTGAAGTCCATCATCTTGCGCTCACGCAGCGCTTGGACAAAGCGGTACATGAATTGTTCGGCTGACAGATAGAGCACGTTCATCTCGGGTTTGCGTTCGGCCAATTCGCGGGCGATGGCGTGCATCAGGTGGGTCTTGCCCAACCCTACGCCGCCGTACAGAAACAGGGGATTGAAAGTGACCGGACCACCTTCGGCGACGCGACGGGCGGCGGCATGGGCCAGCTCATTGGGTTTACCGACGACGAAGTTGTCAAAGGTGAAGCGCTGATCCAGCGGCGCAGTGCTGCTTAGATCGGCACGGGCAGGTTTTGTTGCGGCAGCAGTTTGGCGTGTGGCTGGGGCTTTGGGCTCCACGCTCTGGGTCTGCAGCATGTAGTTCAAACGGGAGGCTTCCAGCCCTTCGGCCTTCATCTCGTGGAGGATCAGATCAGAATAATTCTGGCTGACATAATTGCCAAAAAAGTTGGTGGGGACATGCAGTGTCGCGATCCCGTCTTTGACTGCACCAGGTACGATAGGGTCGATCCATGTTGTGTAGTTGTTCTGACCCACTGTCTTCAGAAGCCGTTGCCTGATGTCTGCCCATTGATCTTGCGTCATAACTGCCTTTGCATCCCATTCTTCACCGGCCCAGTCCGGCGTATTTCAATTGACCGCAGGCCACCGATCCGGTCCCAACACTGAAACCGAAGGCGTCCTGTGGACGGTCTTGGAAAGACTTCCCAACACTTTGTGGCGCCCTTTTGGCACCTGTTTGTCAGACGGTCTTTCCGTCATGTCGTAATGTGACAGGGCAAACGTGCGGCAGCACGATATGCAGTTCACCACGCCCGTTAATCGGGCTTATGATGGACCCTGGTTCTTCGGATGACACCGCACAATGCGTCCGTTTCCCAAAGCCTGTCCCCCCAGCGATGCGACTCGCTGACATGTAGGTACCAAGCAGAACGGGTTCGCTTCAACACATCTTCAATCTTGACTCTGTTATTGTGAAAAAGAATCTCTCGGGTTCGTGACCCGATGATTATCCACAAAAAAAGGCGCCAGAAACTGACGCCTTCTTTTTCAATCTATTAGCCGATTCGCCATATGGCAAAAGGGTTGGATCAAGCCAGTGCTTTGACCCGTGCCGACAAACGCGACATTTTCCGCGAGGCGGTGTTTTTATGAAACACACCTTTGGTGACGCCGCGCATCAGTTCTGGCTGTGCTGCTTTCAGCGCCGCAACTGCATCATCTTTAACACCGGAGTCGATGGCTTCTTCGACTTTACGCAGATAGGTGCGGATGCGCGAACGACGGGCTTTGTTAATCTGGAAACGCTTCTCGTTCTGACGTGCGCGCTTCTTTGCTTGTGGTGTATTGGCCATGCTGATCTACCTTCGGTTCATTCAAAATTTCGGCGCGTTACGCCAAACCTTGACCGCTTGAAACGGCTCCCCGGCGGGGAAAGGTGATTCTAGCCAAAGCGGGCTGCACGCGCATGTATGATGGGCCTATAGCGGGGTTTGGGTTGGGTTGTAAAGGTGGTGGATTGGGAACGGGTTGCCAGAGCATGGCGTGCGTGAAGCTGAGCAGCGTCCGGAGGCCAGGATCTAGAGCATAGACAGCACTTTGGATCGGTCAGATTCTGCCTATGCCTTTGTGCGTGGATGCATCTGACCTAGGTCAAGATGGAAAAGGAGAAGCTCATGTCCCAAGAAACATGGATCATATTCACAATCGCGATTGTTATCGTGGGTTTTCTGGCTTGGCGGACTTGGCGTTAAGGGCCCGTCCTCTTTCACCGAATTTGACAGTTGCAGCGAAGTCATGTGGACCCATTAGAGACACAGGTGGAGCGCAGGCAAATCCCGACCCCACATCCGGCTTGCTGCAATGCCCTCACTTATCTCGGAACTGCGCCTCGCGCTTTTCCAAGAAGGCATTCATGCCTTCATTCTGGTCCTCAGTCGCGAACAGCGAATGGAACATGCGGCGCTCGAACAACAAACCTTCGCGCAACGGCATCTCGTAGGCGCGGTTCACGGCTTCCTTGACGACCATCACAGAAACCATCGACTTTTCCGCGATCTTTTGTGCAGCGCTCATGGTTTCTTCCATCAGCTTTTTCACGGGTACGACACGGGAAACCAAGCCCGACCGCTCTGCCTCTTCGGCGTCCATGAAACGGCCTGTCAGGTTCATGTCCATCGCTTTGGACTTACCCACCAGACGCGTCAGACGCTGGGTGCCGCCAATGCCCGCAACCACGCCCAGATTGATCTCGGGCTGGCCAAATTTAGCGGTTTCGGAACAGATGATAAAATCGCACATCATCGCCAATTCGCACCCGCCGCCCAGCGCATAGCCGGACACGGCGGCGATGATCGGCTTGCGCACGCGCATGATCTGATCGGTCTCTGGTGTGAAGAGATCACCGGTGAAGGCTTCGACGAAGGTCTTGTCCTTCATCATCGCAATATCGGCCCCGGCGGCAAAAGCTTTTTCCGAGCCGGTGATCACAATACAGCGGACTTTGTCATTTTCCTGACACCCTTTCAGGGCATCGGCCAGTTCTTGCATCAAAACATCGTTCAGCGCATTCAGCGCATCCGGACGGTTCAGCGTGACCAGTGCCACATGATCGTCCACATCCAGCGTGATCGTTTCGTAAGCCATCGGGCAGCTCTTTTGTTGTTGCTCAGGCGTCTTTGAATATCACGGGTTTAGCATGGTTCAAGCTATCTTTGGCATTGACTGCAATAGAAGGACGACCGGCCAGACTGTACGATACGTCTTATGACATGACCGCAATCGGGTGTGCGACATAGCTCTCCCTCGCGGCCATAGACGTCAAAGCTGTGCTGGAAGTATCCCAACTCACCATCTGCTTGGCGAAAGTCGCGTAGGGACGAACCGCCCGCCTCGATCGCCTCGGCCAGCACATCGCGGATGATCGGCACAAGTGCTGCAACGCGACCTTTTGAAATACGTCCGGCTTTGCGTGCGGGATGGATACGGGCCCGGTAAAGCGCTTCACAGACATAGATATTTCCAAGGCCTGCAATCAAACGCTGATCCAGCAAAGCCGATTTTACCGGCGTGTTGCGGCCTGCAAAAGCGGCGATTAGGTGGTCTTCGTGAAAGTCATTGCCAAGCGGCTCCGGCCCCAGCGGTGCCAGCAGTTTGTGCTGCGCGGCTGTGGCGGTTTGCATCAGGTCCATTGCGCCAAAGCGGCGGGGATCGTTGAAGGTGATCCGCGCCCCGTTATCCATGTGAAACACCACATGGTCATGTTTTTCTGCTGCCGGATGATCATGCGTAAACTGACCCAGCGGATCGCCGGAAACCAGCATCCGGCCCGACATTCCAAGATGAATCAGCAGTGATTCCCCTGACGCGAGATCAGCCAGAATATACTTGGATCGCCGCCGCAGTTGCATCACCTGCTGGCCGGTCAGCCGTTCCGCCATCTGTGCTGGGAACGGCCAGCGCAGATCAGGCCGGTTTACGTCGGCCTGCGCAATTGTCGCACCCTGCATCGCAGGTGTGAGCCCGCGCATCACGGTTTCAACTTCGGGTAACTCTGGCATGACGTCTCCTGCTTTCAGGACTGCGGCAATTGGCTGTTTGTATCTAAGGCTTTGGCGCTATATCTCACCTTTGACAATATCGGGACGACAGCCATGAACGACAAGACCACGCATTTCGGTTCGCAAACCGTGCCCGAGGACGAAAAGGCAGGCATGGTCCGCAGCCTGTTCTCCGATGTGGCGAACAAATACGACATCATGAACGATGTGATGAGCGTGGGCATCCACCGTATCTGGAAAGAAGCGATGATGGACTGGCTTGCGCCTCGGCCCGGTCAAAAGCTGCTGGATGTGGCGGGCGGCACGGGCGATGTGTCCTTCAAGTTTCTCAAACGTGCAGGATCGGGGCATGCAACGGTTTGTGATTTGACCGAGGGGATGCTGGTCGAGGGGCGCAAACGCGCCGAAGCGGCAGCGATGCACGATAGTCTGGACTGGGTCGTCGGCGATGCGATGGCGTTACCGTTCGAGGACAATACCTTTGACGTCTATACCATCAGCTTTGGCATCCGGAACGTAACCCGTCCTCAGGAAGCGCTAAACGAAGCCTACCGCGTCTTGCGCCCCGGTGGTCGCCTGATGGTGCTGGAATTCAGCCAGTTGCCCAACCCGATGATGCAAAAGGCCTATGACCTTTACAGTTTCAACGTGATCCCCCGTATGGGTCAGGTGATCGCAAACGATCGCGACAGCTATCAGTATCTGGTCGAATCGATCCGCAATTTCCCCGATCAGGATACCTTTCTGAGTATGGTGCGGGAGGCTGGATTTGAACAGGCCAAGTACCGCAACCTGACCATGGGCATCGCCGCCCTGCATTCCGGTTGGAAGCTTTGAGGGGGCCGCACAACATATGGCGGCTCATCCGCACCGGTGCCACGCTGGAACGCGCCGGCGCGATGAATGTCGTGCTGGATGCCTTCGAGGCGACGCCGGCGCTGCGCTTTGTCGCCCGTGCGCTGGGTCTGCCGTTCAAATATCTGGGCTATCGCGGTGATCCGACGATGCCGCCTGCCACCCGTGCGCTGACAGCGCTTGGGCCGGCGTATATTAAATTTGGTCAGGTGCTTTCCACCCGGCCAGATGTCGTGGGTGACGAACTGGCCGTACAACTGCGCGTGTTGCAGGACAAACTGCCACCTTTCAGCATCGAGGAAGCCAAGGCCGAAGTGCAGCGCGAGCTGGGTATGCCGGTCGAGGAGATATTCTCGGAATTCAGTGAACCCGTTGCCGCCGCCTCCATCGCGCAGGTCCACAAAGCGCGACTGGTCGACAGTGGCGAGGAAGTCGCGGTCAAAGTGCTGCGCCCCGGTATCGAAAAGGCGTTCCGCAAAGACGTGGATGCTTTTTATCTCGCCGCCCGCATGGTCGAGATTTTTTCACCTGGAGCGCGGCGTTTGCGCCCGATGGATGTTATTGAACACTTCGATGGCGTTGTGCGTGGCGAACTGGACTTGCGGCTTGAAAGCGCTGCAGCATCCGAATTTGCCGCCAACACCAAAAACGACGAAGGGTTCCAGCTGCCTGCAATCAAGTGGAACCATTCTTCGCGTAGGGTGATGACGCTGGGCTGGGCAGATGGTGTGTCGATGGGCGACAATGCCGCGATTGATGCAGCGGGCCATGACCGCGTAGCCCTCAGCAACCGGGTGCTGCAACTCTTTCTGAACCACGCCCTGCGCGATGGCTATTTTCACGCCGATATGCACCAGGGCAATCTCAAGGTCGCGCCCAATGGCGATATCATCGCCTATGATTTCGGCATCATGGGCTACATCGACGAATACACCCGCCGGGTTTATGCCGAGATTCTTTATGGCTTCATCCGGCGCGATTATAAACGCGTGGCCAAGGTGCATTTTGAAGCGGGCTATGTGCCTGCAGACAAAGACGTGGATGAATTTGCCCGCGCCCTGCGTGCTGTAGGAGAGCCGATTTTCGGCATGGATGCCACCCGCATTTCCATGGCGCGGCTGCTTAGCTATCTCTTTGAAGTCACAGAGCGTTTCGGGATGGAGACCCGTACTGAACTGATCCTGCTTCAGCGTACAATGGTGGTTGTGGAAGGAGTGGCGCGGTCGCTGAACCCGCATATGAACATCTGGGAAGTCGCCAGCCCGATTGTCACCAGCTATATCACCAAATCCATCGGTCCTCGTGCTGTCATTACCGACCTGACAAACACCGCGATGGTGTTGGCCCGCTTTGGCCCCCGCCTGCCCGGTTTGGTCGAAGAAGCTTTGATGCGGCAAACGAACCCGCCACATGTGGATCGGCGTCCGCGCAAGCGATGGTATGCTTTGGCCGCTGGCTTGGGGGCTTTTGGTGGCGCGGGTCTTTTGGTGGTGCTTGACGCGCTGCTGTAACACAGCGCGTCACACAGTTCACATCCGTTCAATCGCCAGCGCAATGCCCTGACCGCCGCCGATGCACATGGTGATCAGCGCGCGCTTGCCGCCGATGCGTTCCAGTTCGTAAATCGCCTTGACCGTGATGATCGCACCGGTGGCCCCCACCGGATGGCCCAGCGCGATGGCACCCCCGTTCGGGTTCACTTTCGCCGGCTCGAACCCGAGGTTTTTACTGACTGCCAAAGCCTGCGCGGCGAAGGCTTCATTGCTTTCGATCACGTCGAAATCTGCCGCTGTCAGGCCAGTCTGCGCCAGCAGTTTTTCAACCGCCGGAACAGGGCCGATCCCCATCACTTCAGGGCGCACGCCAGCATGCGCATAGCCGATGATGCGCATCAGGGGCTTCAGCCCGGCCTTCTCTGCCGCCTCTGCCGTAGCCAGCACAACCGCCGCACCGCCATCGTTGATGCCGCTGGCATTCCCTGCTGTCACGCTGCCGTCCTTCTGGAACACGGGCCGCAAACCGGCGAGCGCTTCGGCGGTGGTGGCCTTGGGGTGTTCATCGACCTCGAAAGGGACCATATCGCGTTTCACGCGCACGTCGACCGGGGTGATCTGATCGGTGAAGTATCCAGCGTCTATCGCTGCCGCCGCACGGCGTTGCGATTCCAGCGCAAAGGCGTCCTGATCTTCGCGGCTGATCTGATGCTCTGCGGCGACGTTCTCAGCCGTCACGCCCATATGGCCGGTCCCGAAGGGGCAATTCAGTGTGCCCAGCATCATGTCGACGGTTTTGACATCGCCCATTTTCTGGCCCCAGCGGGCATCGGGCAGAATGTAAGGAGAGCGCGACATTGTCTCGGCCCCGCCTGCAAGTGCGAAATCCGCATCCCCCAGCATGAGCGATTGCGTGGCAGAGACAATCGCCTGCACACCCGATCCACACAACCGGTTCACGTTCATGGCTGGCACGCTGTCAGGAATGCCCGCCTGCATGGCCGCCACGCGGGACAGATACATGTCACGCGGTTCGGTGTTGATTACATGACCAAAGGCGACGTGGCCGATCTGCCCCCCTTCGACGCCTGCGCGCGCCAAAGCGGCCTTGCTGGCCGCGGTGCCCAGATCAATCGGTGGCGTTCCAGCCAATGCGCCGCCGAAGGTGCCGATGGCGGTCCGTGCGCCACCCAGAATTACAATCTCTTTTCCCATGTCGGTTCCTTTGCTGATGTTTTCGCAAATATGTGGGCAAATGACGGCTCTGTCATGCTGAACCTGCCGTCACAGGCGCAGAGAACACCTTTTTGCCGGCGCATTTGACCTGTAAAGAGGGTGGCATGTTAAAGAAGATACTTCACACTACCGTCTGGCGCAGCGAACAAATATTGGACCGGCTGCGAGGCCAGCGTGACAAACGCCGGATCATAGAACCCTATATCGGCTACGCCACACCCGATCATCTGGTGCTGCGCGGGCGCGTCCTTACGGCGCTGCGGCAGAACAAGCCGAAACCGGATCAATCCCGTTGGACCAATTTCAAGCAGATGTTTGCGTTGTTTTTAACCGATGAGGTTGCCGATGTCGAAGTCACGGCAGGGGGCGTCACAGCGTTTTCCGATGCCGAAGGGTATTTCACCTTGCTTTTGCCCCGCGAGGATCAGACCGGCTGGCAAGAGATCGGGCTGCGGATTGTAGGCGAGGATGCAACCGCGTCTTGTCCTGTGTTGGTCCCCGGCGCTGATGCCGCTGTTGCCGTCGTGTCCGATATCGACGATACGGTGCTGGAAACCGGTGCCTATTCACTGATGCGCAACCTATGGACATCGCTGACCGGCAATGCGCTGACCCGTCATATCTTTTCGGACGCGCAACGGTTTCTGGCGGATATGTCTGAAGGGGGGCGTAACCCGGTTTATTTCGTCAGCTCCAGCCCGTGGAACCTTCATACCTTTCTGACCCAGATTTTTGATCGGGCCAATGTGGTGACGGGGCCAAAGTTCCTGCGGGACCTGGGCGTGAGCGAGACCCAGTTCATCACCGGCACACATGGCGACCACAAGGGCAGCAGCATTGATACACTGCTCGCTGCCAATCCCGATGTGCCGCATGTCTTGGTGGGGGACACGGGGCAGCACGATGCCTATGTCTACCGAGACGCCATTCTACGCCATCCCGGACGCATTGTTGCTGTGGTCTTGCGGGAACCCGGTCCTGGTCCGGACGCTGACAGTCTTGCCGCCATGCGAGAGATCAGCGCCACCGGTACGTTGGTTTTGCATGGGCCAACCTTCGACGGGTTTGCACAGAAGCTACAGGCCGCGTTGGCCCAGACCTAAGGTGCGGGAGCCAGTTGCACGCGCCCCTGGTCGGTCAACAGCCAGCAGTTTTGTCCTTCAAAAACCGCAACGGTCAGCGGTTTGCCGTATCCGGCACCCGAATCCAGATTGACCCGGTTCCCGTAATGGGTGGCCTGTTCGACAGGCGTGTGGCCGTGCACGATCAGCTTGGGATGCGGCGCGGTCACCTCATGAAACTCCTTGCGGATCCAGATCAGGTCTTCTTCATCCTGATCGTCAAGCGGCACACCGGGGCGAATGCCTGCGTGGACAAAAAACAGATCTTCGGTCTGGATGCTGAGTGACAAACTGCGCAGAAATGCCAGATGGGTGTCCGGCACGGCAGCCAGCGCCATGCGGTGCACGTCCAACATGCGTGTGCGACCATCAAATTCGACGCCGTAAGAAGCAAGTGTCGTATCGCCGCCAAGACGGGCATGAAGCCAATAGAGTTCGGTCGGCAGATAGGCCTCGTGACGGGGGTAATCCTCCATGAACCAGCTGAACATCCGGTCATGATTGCCCATGATGAAAGACCAGTTGCGGCCTTGCGCCTGTCCGTCAACCAGCCTGTCGATCACACCGCGGCTGTCGGGACCGCGATCGGTATAGTCGCCCAGAAATACGATCCTGGCATCCGCCCCGCCATCGGCCTCGATCCGGGCGAGCGCATGCTCAAGCTCGGTCAGCTGACCATGAATGTCACCTATGGCATAGATCGGTTGTGTCACAGAGCGGTCCTTTTGGATGCAAAACGCCCGCACCATGACGGGGCGGGCGTTTGTGTTGTTAACACTGGAAGGTGGATCAGGCCACGTCGAATTGCAGCGGCTTCACCTGCCGGAACAGGCCGGTCGCCTTGAGCTTGTCCAGAACCGGGCCGGGCACAGGCGCGTCGACATAAAGCAGGGCAATCGCTTCGCCCTTCGATTCAGCGCGTCCAAGGGTGAAGTTCGCGATGTTCACATCGTTCTCGCCCATTGTCTGTCCTAATGTACCGATGATACCCGGCACGTCTTCGTTCGTGGTATAGAGCATATGCGCACCGATTTCGGCATCAATCTGGATGCCTTTGATCTGGATAAAGCGCGGCTTTCCGTCGGAAAACACGGTGCCCGCCACTGAACGCTCACGCTTCTCCGTGACCACGGTCACCTTGATGTACCCGTCAAAGACGCCGGATTTGTCCTGGTTTGTTGTGCTGATCTGGATGCCTTTCTCACGGGCAACCACCGGGGCGCTGACCATGTTCACATCAGGATTTGCACGTTTCATGATACCTGCGACGACGCCGCAGTTCAGCGCCTCAAGGTTCATGTCGGAAACTGTACCGTCATAAAGGATGTTGATCGCTTTGATCGGTTCATCCGTCATCTGACCGACAAAGGCACCAAGGTGACCGGCAAGATTGATCCAGGGCGTCATCACCTGCGCTTCTTCTGCCGTAACGGACGGCATGTTCAGCGCGTTGCTGACAGCACCTGTCAGTAGGTAGTCGGCCATCTGATCAGCAACTTGCAAGGCTACGTTTTCCTGTGCCTCGGTCGTTGCCGCGCCAAGGTGCGGGGTGCAAACCACATTGGGCAGGTTGAACAACGGGTTTTCTGTCGCTGGCTCTTCTTTGAACACATCAAACGCCGCACCTGCCACATGGCCGGACTTCAGCATGTCGGCGAGCGCCTCTTCGTCTACCAGACCACCGCGTGCACAGTTGATAATACGCACGCCTTTCTTGGTCTTGCCGAGGTTTTCGCGGCTGAGGATATTGGCGGTCTGGTCGGTATAGGGCACATGCAATGTGATGAAATCAGCCCGGGCCAGCAGTTCCTCCAGTTCGACCTTTTCGACGCCCATCTTCTTGGCCTTCTCTTCGCCAAGGAAGGGGTCATAGGCCACAACCTTCATTTTAAGGCCATGGGCACGGTCACAGACGATACCGCCGATGTTGCCTGCACCAATCACGCCCAGTGTTTTGCCAGTCAGCTCGACACCCATGAACTTGGACTTTTCCCATTTGCCCGCATGGGTCGATGCGCTCGCCTCGGGAATTTGACGCGCCACGGCGAACATCATTGCAATCGCGTGTTCGGCGGTGGTGATCATGTTGCCGAAAGGTGTGTTCATCACGATCACACCTTTTTTCGAGGCGGCATCCTTGTCGATATTGTCGGTGCCGATCCCGGCGCGGCCAATCACCTTGAGGTTGGGCGCATTGGCGAGAATCTTCTCGGTCACTTTGGTGGCAGAGCGGATCGCAAGACCATCGTAGTTGCCGATCACTTCGGCCAGTTTGTCTTTGTCCTTGCCCAGATCGGGCTGGAAATCGACGTCGATGCCGCGGTCGCGGAAAATTTGAACAGCTGCTTCGCTGAGGCTGTCGGAGATAAGTACCTTGGGAGCCATGGTTTTGGTCCTTCATTGTATAGGGTCGCGTATTCAGCCATCGGCTGTTCTTACGCAGAAAAGATGATGTTCTGGAGTGAGGTCAAACAGAAATTTCGGTTTCAAATGCCCAGGCAAGCCACGGCAGCATCGCCGCAACATCCGAGGTTTCAACCGTACCGCCACACCAAATGCGCAACCCCGGAGGGGCATCGCGATAAGCGCCGACATCAAGCGCGACATTCTCGGTTTCCAGCCTCTTGGCCACGGCTTTGGCGAATGCAGCACCATCGGTGATGCGGGCATCATTGAATTTCAGGCACACAGAAGTGTTGGAGCGTGTCGCCGGATCCGCAGCAAGGAATTCGACCCAGTCGTGGTCCGCCACAAAATCAGCGATGGCTTTTGAATTGGCATCGGCCCGTGCGATCAGACCTTCCAGCCCGCCCACAGTTTTGGCCCATGTCAGTGCTTGCAGATAATCCTCAACACAGAGCATTGATGGGGTGTTGATCGTCTCGCCCTTGAAGATGCCTTCGATCAGCTTGCCGCCTTTGGTCAGGCGGAAAATCTTGGGCAGCGGCCATGCGGGGGTGTAGTTCTCGAGCCGCTCAATCGCGCGGGGCGACAGGATCAACATGCCATGCGCCGCTTCGCCGCCCAGAACCTTCTGCCAAGAGAAGGTCGTCACATCCAGCTTGTCCCACGGCAAGTCCATCGCGAAAGCGGCCGAAGTCGCATCGCACAGCGTCAGACCCTTGCGTTCCGCCGGGATCGCATTGCCATTTGGCATACGCACGCCGGAGGTTGTGCCGTTCCAGGTAAAGCAGACGTCATTATCATAGTTCAGCGCGGCCATATCGACGATCTCGCCATAGTCGGCGGTATGCGTGGTCGCTTCGATCTTCAGCTGCTTCACCACATCGGTGACCCAGCCTGCGCCGAATGATTCCCATGCGACCATTTCGGCAGGGCGTTCGCCCAGCATGGTCCACATGGCCATCTCGAACGCGCCGGTATCGGATGCAGGTACGATGCCGATCTTGTAATCCGCAGGCACGCCCAGAATGTCACGGGTCGTTTCGATCGCTTCCAGCAGCTTGGCTTTGCCAACGGCTGCACGGTGGCTGCGGCCCAAAGGCGCGTCAGACAGGTTTTGCAAATCAAATACGGGGGGTTTGGCACAGGGGCCGGATGAAAAACGCGGATTAGCCGGCCGCGTTGCCGGTTGTTCAATAGCCATTGATGCTATCCTCTCAGATATGCGCCCTTCGTTGGGGAAGGGTGTCCCACGGATGCGTTTATGGGGATGCACGCTCTGGCACAATCTAAAAAACGAGGCTAAACCGCCGCTCGTTCGCATTTTAGCGACATCTTTGGCGCGGATCGGAAACTTGCCTATGTTTACAGTTGTCTTGCTTACCTCACCGGCAAAGCCATCGCTGGATCCCGCGCTTGTCGAAAGTCTGCGCAATGCTTGGGGCGGAGGGGATGCCATCTGGCTGGCACCGGACGAAGCGGCTGAATTTGAACTGGCCCAGATCCCCGAGAACTTCTGGCAGGTCTGGGAAAGCTGTCAGGCGCTGGGTGTCGATATGATCGCCGTTGAGACCCGAACCCGCACCAAGAAAATGCTGTTGGCTGACATGGACAGCACGATGATCCAGCAGGAATGCATCGACGAATTGGCCGATGAAGCCGGTGTCGGTGCCCGTGTCAAAGAAATCACGGCGCGAGCCATGAATGGCGAATTGGATTTCGACGGTGCTCTGCGAGAACGGGTCGGGTTACTGAAAGGGCTGAATGCCAGCGTGATCACCAAGGTGTTGAACGAGCGTATCACCTATATGCCGGGTGGCAGGGCGCTGTTGGCCACGATGAAGGCTCAGGGTGGCCATGCGGCATTGGTGTCAGGTGGCTTTACGGCCTTTACCGAGAAAGTCGCTGAAACGCTTGGGTTTGACGAGAACCGCGCAAATACGTTGATTGCCGAAGGTGGTGTGCTGACAGGGGAGGTTGGCCAGCCGATCCTTGGCAAACAGGCCAAGGTCGACGCGCTTGAACAGATCACGGCCCGCCTTGGGATCACTGAGGATGATGTGATCGCCGTGGGCGATGGGGCCAATGATCTGGGCATGTTGGGCCGTGCGGGTCTGGGTATTGCGCTGCACGCAAAACCACCTGTTGCCGCGGAATGCGACCTACGGGTGAACTTCGGTGATTTGACGGCGCTACTGTATATTCAGGGTTACGCTCGGGTAGATTTCGCGGCCTGAGGTTACAGCAATCCCGCTGCTGGCTTGAGAATACCTGTCTCGATTCCGCGCCAGTTCTTGATCGGCGCATTCAGGCGTTTGAGCGTAGCGGGGTGGTTCGGGTCCAATACACCGAGCCGTACCAAAAGTGCTGCAATCGCACATTCCGCCGCCCGCGTCGTGCCGCAAGCCGCTTTGAGCGCGATACCCATCTTCTGCTCGGGCAAGATCGCGATAAAGAACCCTTCGGCCCCGGTTTTCAACGCAATTTTGCCGTCCATCGCCCGCATCAATTCAGTGCAGGCTCTGGTTTCACCGGCGACCAGTTCGGGGTGCAGGCGCATCGCCTGATGCAACCGCGCCTCGGCGGATCCTTCGGGTGCTGCGGCGAAGTGGGCCATGGCACGGGCCATACCGTGCAGGCTGCATGCGTGGTTGGGGGCGGAGCATCCATCAATCCCGTAGCCGGGAGAGGTTTCACCGGTCACTGTCTCAAAAGCCTCAAGGCAGGCGCGCTGCACGGGATGGGCAGGATCGACATAATCGGGAGCGGCCCCCATATGCTGTGTCAGCGTGAGAAAGCCGGCGTGTTTGCCTGAGCAATTGTTATGTATCTGGCAAGGTGCCTGATGCGCACGGATCAACCCGTCACGGGCGGGGATGTCGGCGGGCTCTTGTGGCCCGCAGCGAAAGGCCTCATCGGTCAGGCCCAAGGTTTCAAGCCAAGCACCAACGCGGTCCGTATGAATGGCCGCCCCCTGATGGGACGCACAGGATAACGCAAGCTGTTCAGTGGTTAGACCGTGTTTGTCTGCCGCACCGGAGGTGAGCAATGGCAGCGCCTGAATCATCTTGGACGAAGAACGCGGCAAGATCACTGCTTCGGGATTGCCCCATGCATCTACAATCTGCCCCGTGTCATCGCAGATGACTGCATGACCTGAATGAACGCTTTCGAGGAAACCGCCGCGCCAGATTTCTGCGAAAGGGGCCGCATGGGTCATCATTCACCTATTTGTTAAGCGAAAACCTGCCAATCAGGGTTTCGTCTGTCGCCTGTTTGGCGTTAATATGCTTTTTGTCGAACAGATAACAGGCACTTGCATTGAGAGCGGTCAGCAAAGTACCGCCATTGAGGTCTGAGAGCGTATTGAGGTCAAGGACAGCTGGAGGCTGGACAGATGGGAATGATGAACAAGTTTGGGGTTGTGGCAGGGCTTTGTGCCTTGATGGCGACCCAAGGCGCGGCGCAGGATCAAAGCACGAACCGTGTGGCGGCTAAGACCGACTGGAGCGTTTTTGTAGAAGATAATCCGACTGAGTGTTGGGGGGTCTCGACGCCCAAGGAAACCGTGAATTCGCGCGATGGGCGCGTGGTGGCGGTGAACCGGGGGCAAACGCTTTTGATGGTATTTTACCGGCCTTCTGCGGGTGCCAAAGGTCAGGTCGCCTTTACCGGCGGATACCCCTTTGCATCCGGGTCTACCGTAACGATGAATATCTCGGGCAATAGTTTTGAGCTGTTCACCGAAGGGGAGTGGGCATGGCCCGCGACCACCGATGATGACTCCAAGATCATCACCGCGATGAAACGCGGTGCGGATGCGGTGCTTTCTGGCCGGTCCGGTCGTGGTACGGCAACCAAAGACACATTTTCGCTGCTGGGCTTTACTGCGGCAGTCGAGGACGCTGCGAAACGCTGCGGCGGCTAAGCTGAAAACCGGGGGGCTGACGTGCAGTCCCCTTGGTCAAATCAGTGAGGCCCGCGCCCTTTTGCAAAATGCGCGCCATCCTATATAGCAGGCACATCCCAAAGAGGTTGAGTCGCACCATGTCCGTTTCCGCACCGATTACCCAAGACGTCCATACCATGCCGCGCAAATTGCCGGAGGGGCCGCAAAACCTGATCGGTTTGACGCGTGAGCAAATGCGCGACGCGTTGATCGCTAGCGGCACGCCCGAAAAGCAGGCCAAGATGCGTGTGGGCCAGATCTGGCAGTGGATCTATCAATGGGGCAAGCGCGACTTTGCCGAGATGACAAACCTGTCCAAAGCGTTCCGCGCTGAACTGGCCGATACCTTTGCGCTCGAGATCCCGGAGGTGGTGACCCGGCAGGTGTCCGAAGATGGCACACGCAAGTATCTGGTGCGCATCGCGGGCGGGCATGAGGTTGAGGTTGTCTATATTCCCGAAGACGGGCGCGGCACGCTTTGCGTTTCGTCACAGGTGGGCTGCACGCTGACCTGCTCGTTCTGTCATACCGGCACGCAAAAGCTGGTGCGCAACCTAACGGCGGCGGAAATCATTGGTCAGGTCATGGTCGCCCGTGACGATCTGGAGGAATGGCCAGAAGTAGGCGCGCGCAGGGTTGAAACGCGATTGCTGTCTAATATCGTCCTGATGGGCATGGGTGAACCGCTTTATAACTTCGAGAACGTGCGCGATGCGATGAAGATCGCGATGGACCCGGAAGGGATCCAGCTAAGCCGCCGGCGGATCACGCTGTCTACATCGGGGGTCGTGCCGGAAATTCACCGCACGGCGCAGGAAATCGGATGCCAGTTGGCGGTCAGCTTTCACGCCACCACAGATGATGTGCGGGACAAACTGGTGCCCATCAACAAGCGCTGGAACATTGAGGCGCTGCTGGATGCGCTGCGCGAATACCCCAAGGTATCGAATTCAGAGCGTATCACCTTTGAATATGTGATGCTGCACGGCGTGAACGACAGTGACGCAGACGCCCATCGTCTGGTTGAGCTGATCAAAGGTATTCCGGCCAAAATCAATCTGATCCCGTTCAACGAATGGCCCGGCGCACCTTATAAGCGGTCGTCGAACAATCGCATCCGTGCTTTTGCCGAGATCGTTTATAACGCAGGCTATGCATCGCCCGTCCGCAAACCGCGCGGCGAAGATATCATGGCGGCCTGTGGTCAGCTGAAATCAGCGACTGAGCGCGCCCGCAAGTCGCGCAAGCAGATCGAGGCTGAAGCGGGTCTATCCTGAATGACGCACCCGGTTTTTGCTGTACCGCTTAGGTACGGCAAACTGTCGATCATGCCCTGTCCACCTGCGGATGATGTGACATTCCTGATGGCGCGTTTGGCAGCATCGGGGGTCACGGATGTTGTTTCCCTGCTGTCGGCAGAGGACATTGCGACGCTACGCCTGGATGCCGAGCCGCAAGCCTGTGCTGCAGCAGGGATCGCATTCTGGTCTTTCCCGATTGAGGACTTTGGGTTGCCTGATCCCGCTCGTTTTAATGATCTGATCAAAGACTTGAATGACCGTTTGTTGGGCGGCGCGCACCTTGTTGTGCATTGTCGGGCCGGGATCGGTCGGTCCGGAATGGTTGCCGCGGCTTTGCTGATGGCACAGGGGGATACAGCCGCTGTGGCCATCCAGAAAGTTAGCACTGCGCGAGGTGTTTCAATTCCCGACACAGTGGAACAAGGCAGATTTATCACCTCGCTACAAAAGTCGTGAAAAGTGTTCGAAGTCTAGGTGCTTGTAGTTGATCGAAAATAAGTGATTTCTACTCAGGGTTACGTGACGTTCTAATCCACCAAAAGACCCTTGTTCTGCCGTATTCCCGCAGAACTCCTGCCACGGTTGGAAAAGAGATTGTTTCTCATCGGAACGCAATCAGGAGACAACCCATGTCTGTCATGTTTAACAAAGATCCCTTCATCACCGCGCAAGTGATTGAATTGGTGCTGCGCGAGCGCGAAAGCGCATTGTCGGCCCGCGAGTGGAAGCACCGTTTGGCGGGCTACGGCTATGCCATCAAAGACACTGATCATGGCCAGGTCGTTGAAACCCTGCCGCATCATGTTGAAATCGGTGTTCTTCCCGCAGCAGCCAGCGCCTGATCCCGGATTGATTTCGGGGTGAGTCTATCTGCCGGGTATTGAATCCCGTGCGGTAGGGGCGTCCCAGTTTTCGATCAACGTCATCGCCTCTTCGGCCGTTTCGACAAAGTGGAACAGGTCCAGATCTTCGGCTGAAATCGTGCCTGCATCAGCAAGCGCATCCCAATTGATGATCTTTTGCCAAAATGCCTTGCCGAACAGCAGGAAGGGAATGCGCTTCATCCGTCCGGTTTGAATTAGCGTAAGCGATTCAAACAATTCATCCATTGTCCCGAACCCGCCGGGAAACACGCAGACCGCTTTCGCCCGCATCAGAAAATGCATTTTGCGGATCGCGAAATAGTGGAAGTTAAAACACAGCTCCGGCGTGACATATTCGTTTGGCGCCTGTTCATGCGGCAACACGATGTTCAACCCGATAGAACGGCCACCGGCATCCATCGCGCCGCGGTTGCCCGCCTCCATCACACCCGGCCCGCCGCCGGTGACGATCACATCGTCGGTCCCGCCATTCTCCATTGATCTCAACGTCATCAGCCGCGCGAATTCGCGTGTTTCATCGTAAAAGCGCGATAGTTCCGCCAGCGTTTCTGTTCGTGCGGTATGTTTTTGCGCCGGTGCCGGGATGCGTGCGCCGCCGAACAGCACGATCGTCGAGGTGATGCCCTCTGCATCCATCATCATTTGTGGCTTCAGCAATTCCAACTGCAGGCGCACGGGCCGCAATTCTTCGCGGCACATGAAATCGTCATCGGTAAAAGCAAGCTGATAGGCAGGCGCACGGGTTTGCGGCGTGTCGGGTACGGATTCGACCGATGCGATATCAGAATGGGCGTCGCGCAGCGGATGGCGGCGTTTGTCGTTTGTCATGAATGTCTCCGGAAATTGTCTGCGCCAGCGTTACGCGGTTGGTGCGAAACTGCAAGCCGATGTCGTGGCAGGGCCGCCGGCTTCAGGCATATCATGCTCGATCATTGCGCTGCGGGCCTGCCACAGGTATAGCGCCAGAAATCCATTCACCAGCAGGAGCCGCCCCATGTCCAACGCCCAACTTGAGATCGCCATCGAGGCTGCATGGGATACCCGTGATCAGATCACGTCGTCTACGAAAGGCGAGCAGCGCGACGCCATCGAAGAGACGCTGAATGCGCTCGACAGTGGCAAGCTGCGCGTGGCGGAAAAGCAGGAAGATGGCAATTGGCACGTAAACCAGTGGGCCAAGAAGGCCGTTCTGCTGGGCTTTCGCATCAAGGATATGGAACATCAGGAAGGTGGCCCGCAGGGTGCCGGCTGGTGGGATAAGGTCGATAGCAAATTCAAGGGCTGGGGCGATGCGCAGTGGCAAGAAGCAGGTTTCCGCGCCGTGCCGAACTGCGTTGTGCGGCGCTCGGCCTATATTGCGCCGGGCGTTGTTCTGATGCCGTCTTTCGTCAACATCGGCGCTTATGTCGACAGTGGCACCATGGTGGACACCTGGGCGACCGTTGGTTCTTGTGCGCAGATCGGCAAGAACGTGCACCTATCGGGCGGCGTTGGCATTGGTGGTGTGTTGGAGCCGATGCAGGCAGGGCCGACCATCATCGAGGACAATTGCTTTATCGGTGCGCGGTCCGAAGTTGTCGAAGGCTGTATCGTGCGCGAAGGATCTGTTCTGGGCATGGGTGTGTTTATCGGCCAGTCGACCAAGATCCTTGATCGTGAGAGCGGTGAAGTCATGTATGGCGAAGTCCCCGCCGGGTCAGTTGTTGTTGCAGGCACCATGCCGTCGAAGAACAACGTGAACCTTTACTGCGCAGTCATCGTCAAGCGTGTGGACGAGCGGACACGTTCAAAAACATCGATCAACGAGTTGCTGCGCGACTAAGCGGGAACGATTTCCCAGTCCGGGCGTTTGGCTCCTAACTAATTTAAAGGATACGAAAATGACCGGACTGGGATGGTTTGCTGCACTTATCGTTGGAGGACTTGCCGGTTGGCTGGCCGGCAAATTTATGGACCGACGCCATGGGCTGTTGCTGAACATCTTTATGGGGATCGTGGGTGCAATGCTGTTCAATGCGGTTTTGGTGTTCATCTTTGGATCCACATTGGGCGGCTGGGTCGGTCAATTGTTTGTCGGTTTTGTCGGTGCCTGTGTCCTGATCGCGTCGATAAGAGCGTTTGGTAAGTCGGGATAACCCTTTCCAAAAATTGTAGATCACGCTAGGGCTGCCTTCCGTAAAAGAAGGTGGCCTTTGTCATGTCAGAGCCTAAAAAGCCCAAGAAACCCTCGCGACAACAGGTTTATACCCTGCTTGTTCAGATCGGTCGCAAGGACGGTGACGGATTACCAGACAAGGCGACGGGTGCCGCGCTGATGTGTTTTGCGTCGGGTATTGATGAGGCCGAGGCCGTACGCGAGACAGTGGCCATTCTGAAACAGGCAGACACCAACCCGCTTGATGTGTCAGGCTATGGTACGCTTGCCGAACGCGAAGCCGAGGGCCACGAGATTGATGATGAAGAGCGCGGATTGATGAAGCGGGCGCTTGATGAAAACTCGGTGATCATCGCGCAGATGACCCCGTTCTTTGATTAAAAGATCCTAGGCGGCGCGGCGCCGCGCAAGATGGATCGCATCGTACCACCGCAGCACATGATGCGCAGGGCGCGGATGCTCTGGCAAACGTGCGCGGTCAAAGGCGTGCAGCAGGCTGCTCTGCAAATGTTCCTCATTCCGCCTGATCCGCCCGACATAGATGCTTTCCACCGCGGTGCCCGCCGCGATGAGGGTTTCGTGCCGGGGTAGGAGCAGTTGCGCATAGTTGATGACCGGCCCGCAGGGTTCGGTCAGAGCGGCAAACCCGTTGACCAGATGGCGCGCAGGCACCAGGACAGCCTCTTGACTGAACAGATATTCGACTTCGGGTCCGTCGATGATCAACCGTTGGTCGGGGGCCACAATAACATCATCCTGAAGCCCGAAATACGGCGCACGCAGCCGTATGGGTCGATAGCTGCCCCGCGCGGGCACATGCCGCTGGACCCGTTGCAGCACCGGCACCACGCCATCATCACGGGTGTTGACCGTATCGCCGCGACGCAGGCTTTGCACGGTCTTGTAGCCCCAAGGGGTGGCGAGCGGTGTGCTGGGTAACAGCGTCGGCATCGGTCCAATCGGTTCGATTTGATCGGAAAGTGCCGCAAAGATCATGTCGGTCGCAAAAGTCTGGCCATTGCGACCCAACATCAGATCGCGAATGTCGTCCAGTGACAGGGGCTGCGGGTTATCCAGATAAACGCTGGACACATGGGTTTCTTCGGGCATTTCCAGCGTCATGCGGCCCCAGTTTACTGTGCTGTCCCAAGAATAGGTGATGCGCACCACATCGGTGCGTCCCGCCTCGCGGTGCTGGATCGCGGCATGGGCAATGGCGTCACCCTGCACCTGAACCAGCGCAATGCCACCACCGGGGATCGCTTGAAAGGTCAGACTGCGCAGGCTGGGGTAGGTGTTTTTGTACCCAAACAGCACCTGCGGACGACCGTCAGCCGACAGCCGTGTTTCGAACATGATACTGCCACGGGTCAGCAGGCTGTGCGGATAGTCGGGCAGGATTGGCGTATCCATTTTGTCGATGCCCAGACCCCGCAAAGAAAACCGCCGGTCCTCGTGATCACAAAGTGCGAGCCATGCCATCTCAGGCCACCTTGGCCGCGCGCAGCAGGTCCGCCTCGTATCGCTTTAAGGTGCGCCGCGCAGCGGGGGAATAGCCACTGCCGGTCTCGGCATCTATCTCGGGAAAGATCGCGCAAATCTCGTCGACGATCTCGCGCTCGAAACTCTTTGTGGTTTGTGGACCGGGTAAAAAGCTCTCGGTCTCCAGCCCTTCCGAGAAAACCACCTGATGGCGGTCAAACAACAGATGCACATATGTCACTTCGCCCCCCGGCCGCCGCCGTACGGAACGGTCATTTACCAAATCGCGGGCGGCCACCAGCACTTCTGCTTCACCGAAAAGCAACTCCGCCAGATTGTCACGGATCAGCACCCGGTGCAGCGGCGAGACAAGCAAGTCGCGATGTGTGCCGAATGTGTTGGCGCGTATGTGGATCGGGGCAAAATCGCCCGTTGCTGCCACCTGTCGGGTGCCAATCCAGCGTAAGGGCTGCGGTCCGTCATCTTGGGTCAGCACCAGATCACCGGGGTGCAGCATTTCGGCGGGACATTCTCCGCCCGGGGTGGCAATCAAAGTGCCGGCAACAAAGCACGGCACACCCGTGGCGTTTACAAAACCAACATCCGTATCGACACCGTTGTCGATGGTATAGGTGAAGTTGAAGTTCTCGACGTCGCCATCGCCCGTCACCGTAAAGGTGCCGTCGGCGTTTAGCTTAACGGTCTGACCCGTTGGCAGGGTGATCGTGTCGCCCGCTGCAACATCGACGCCGTTGATTTGTGTGATGGTCAGCGTGCCCGGGCCGTTGTTGATGTCATTCGCAAGAACATCAATCACCTTGTCGCCTTCGGGGAAGAGATCGATGTTATCTGATATGGCAACAAGATCGGTCTGGACTGAATCGCCTGCGATCAGCAGGTTTGAATCGAAATTGCTGTCCGCCACGTCGCCGATCGCGATCCGCATGGAATTCACCACACCAGGATTGACGTTCATCGTCAATGTCAGCGTGATGGTAAAGCCGTCCATCTCAGTGTTGAATTCGTCATTCTGGTTGTTGACGTACATGTTGATGTTGTTGGACGTATTTACGTTGCCCGGGTCTACATCCCCGTTGCCCACGTCCATCGGAACAAGGGATCCGTTGATCCAGATACCAACAAAATCCTGATAAATCGAGTTTTCAAACTCGGGGTATTCCTCGGACGAAAAGACGAACTGCATCGTCATCGTATCAGTGTCGGGAATGAAATCTACATCTAGCGTAGCGGCGTCATATGTTCGTGCGCCGGCAGCGGCATTGTACTGTCCGAAATTATCGGTGCCGCTGGTATTGGTTGAGGTGTTCGTGTTCTGGTTGGATTGCCCGTTGGAATTTGTGAAATCCTGCGCGTTGCCTGTCGACATGATGATGCCGGTATCACCGGGCGTAACACCAGGAGCGACACTGTTGCCGTTTGAGTAGGTCCCGGCGCTGTCGATATCGCCGTAGTATGTGGCACCTGTTACCGTCACACCATTGCCGAAAATGGTTTGCGCTAGATCCGTCGCTGTCGTGCCTTCGCGCATCGTATTAATCGGAAGTTCTGATGCCGCTACCATTGTCCTGCCTCACACCTTGGGCCCGGAAAGCAATGCTCAGCGCAGCATCAGACGCATGAAACGTCCGTCACTGTCATGGTAATGTGCGGTGCGGTCGGCCCTGTTTTCAGGTGCTCTGTCGCGGTGCGGTACTGCTGATGCCCTGCCTCGGGTCATATTATTGACATAATGTTAACAGCCCGCAGGTCTGCTGTTAAGCATTTCTTGCGCAGGCCCCCTTGGCACCGCGCTCTTTTCGCCACAAAAAGAGGGCGTTGCCTGTAATTCACACCGAAAGGAGCCGTCATGGCCCCCGTCGATCCTGCCGACCTCACTGCCCAACTGGTGCGCTGCGCCTCTGTCACCCCTGCCAACGATGGCGCGTTGGAGGTGCTGGAGACCCTGCTTTCGGATGCTGGCTTTGACTGCGCATGGGCGGACCGCGGTGGGATCAAGAATCTCTTTGCCCGTTGGGGCAACAAGGGCAACACGCGCTC
The DNA here is from genome assembly GCF_000622365.1 of Sulfitobacter noctilucae. Taxonomy (GTDB): domain Bacteria; phylum Pseudomonadota; class Alphaproteobacteria; order Rhodobacterales; family Rhodobacteraceae; genus Sulfitobacter; species Sulfitobacter noctilucae. The sequence continues at coordinate 665,527 of NZ_JASC01000013.1, forward strand.
TTTCGGCTTTAATGGTCATACGGATGTGGTGCCTATCGGCAATCCGGATGATTGGACCATGCCACCCTTCGGGGCCGAGGTGAAAGACGGCATCATGTACGGTCGCGGCACCACTGATATGAAATCGGGTGTCGCCGCCTTTGCAGCTGCCGCCGTCGATTTTGTGCGGGATACGCCGCCGGATGGATCGGTGATCCTCGCCATCACAGGCGATGAGGAGGGCGATGCAACTGACGGCACGACGGCACTGCTGGAACATATGGAAAAGCACGGCGAGCGGATGGATGTCTGCCTAGTGGGAGAACCGACCTGCCCGGAAGCGATGGGCGAGATGATCAAGATCGGGCGGCGCGGGTCCATGACAATTTGGTTCAAGGTGATCGGCAAGCAGGGTCACTCCGCCTATCCGCACCGCGCCAATAACCCGTTGCCCGCGATGGTGCGCTTGATGGACCGGCTTGCTTCGCATGAATTGGATCAGGGTACCGACCATTTCGATCCGTCAACGCTGGCGGTGGTGACTGTGGATACAGGCAACCCCGCGACCAACGTCATCCCCGCCTCTTGCGCGGCGACAGTGAACATCCGGTTCAATGATACCCATTCCGGAGCCAGCCTGACCGAGTGGATTGATGGAGAAGTGACGAAAATTCGCGATGCATTCGGTGTGCAGATCGAGACCAAAGTGAAGATTTCCGGCGAAAGCTTCATCACGCCGCCGGGCGATTTGTCGAGCTTGGTTGCCACGGCGGTCGAGGCGGAAACCGGCGTGAAACCGCAGCTGTCCACTACCGGCGGCACCTCGGACGCTCGGTTCGTCAAATCGCACTGTCCCGTGGTCGAATTCGGGTTGGTCGGACAATCCATGCATCAGGTCGATGAGCACGTCCGCGTGGAGCATATCCACCAGCTCAAGGCCATCTACGGCCGCATCCTGCGCGACTATTTTGCATGAGTGTTGCTGTCGCTCTGACCGATGATATCGCCGCTTGCCACCATCTTCGGCGGGTGGTTTTTATCGAGGAACAAGGCGTGTCGGAAGCCGATGAGCTTGATGATCTGGATGATCAAGCACTGCACCTTCTGGCGAAAGATAAGCAGGTTCCGGTTGGCACCGCCCGCATCGTGATCCTTGACGGCACCGCCAAAATCGGGCGGGTCTGTGTGCTGCCTTCGCATCGCGGCACAGGCCTTGGTGCGGCACTCATCTGCGCGGCGCTGGATGTGTCGCGGGGCAAAGCGGTGCGGGCAAAGCTGGGGGCACAGACACATGCACTTGGGTTCTATCAGGCGCTGGGGTTCACTGCTGTCGGGCCGGTCTATGATGACGCAGGTATCGACCACCGCGATATGGTGCGCGACCTGTGAACGGAACATTGATCGTGATGGTCAAAGAGCCGCGCCCGGGACGTGTGAAAACCCGTTTGGGCCGCGACATCGGGATGACTGCCGCCGCGTGGTGGTTTCGCCATCAGACACAAAGCCTGCTGCGTCGCATTGAAGACCCGCGCTGGCAAACGGTTCTGGCCGTCTCGCCCGACCGCGAGGGCTTGAGCAGCCGCATCTGGCCTGCGCATCTGCCGCGCTGGGCGCAGGGGCGAGGCAATTTGGGTGACCGTATGGCCCGTATGTTGGCCTGTGCGCCCGGTCCTGCCTGCGTTATCGGTGCGGATATTCCGGGCATCACCTCGCGCCACATTGCCCAGGCTTTTGCCGCACTTGGGGATCATGATGCGGTTTTTGGTCCGGCCCCGGACGGGGGGTATTGGTTGATCGGTCTGAAACACCCGCGCCGCCCGCCGCCAGCGTTTTTCGCAAATGTACGTTGGTCTACAGAACACGCATTGTCCGACACCAAGGCCACGCTGCCCAACCATCGCATCGCCCATGTCGCAACCTTGCAAGACGTGGATACCCTGCGCGATTTGCCCATGACGCGCCGCTAGCCGCGTGATACGCCTCTGAGCATGAGCAAACTCCCTACCAAAGCCGAGATCCTCGACTGGATCGAACAGAACCCCACCCTCGCGGCCAAGCGCGACATCGCCAAGGCCTTTGGCATCAAAGGTGCTGCTCGGATTGATCTGAAACGCATCCTTAAGGAACTGGAGGCGGAAGGGCATCTGGAAAAGCGCAAGCGCAGCTATGCGGACCCCGATCGGCTGCCGCCTGTTTCTGTTCTGATGGTCACAGGGCCGGATGGGCAGGGCGATTTGTTTGCCAAACCGATGGAATGGCAGGGCAGCGGGGTAGAGCCGCGCGTGCTTGTCATCCCCCGAGCCTCTGACCCGGCGCTGGGCGAGGGCGACCGCATTCTGGCGCGGCTGACACAGGTGAAGGGCGACGATCACCACTATGAGGCGCGGCTGATCCGACGGATCGGGACGAACCCCAAGAAGGTTCTGGGTATCTTCCGCAAGAGCACCGAAGGCGGGCGGATTGTGCCCATCGACAAGGGTGCCGATCGCGAATGGGTCGTGGCCGACAATGCAACGGGCGGGGCCAAGGATGGCGAGTTGGTCGAGGCCGAACAGGCGGGGCCAAAGGGTCGCATGGGTCTGCCCAAGGCGCGGGTGATCGACCGGCTGGGCGATCCTTCCGCGCCCAAGGCGGTATCGCTGATTGCAATCCACCAGCACGGTATCCCCGATGATTTTCCCGACGAGGTGATCGCCGAAGCTGACGCCGCCAAACCGATGGGCCTGAAAGGCCGTGAAGACCTGCGCGATCTGCCGTTGATCACCATTGACCCCTCGGATGCCCGCGACCACGATGATGCCTGCTATGCCCATGCGGATGAAGACCCCAAAAACGAAGGCGGCCATGTCGTCTGGGTCGCGATTGCCGATGTGGCGGGCTATGTCACGCCCGGTTCCGCGCTGGACCGCGAGGCGCGCAAGCGCGGCAACTCCACCTATTTCCCCGACCGCGTGGTGCCCATGCTGCCGGACCGCCTGTCGGGCGATCTGTGTTCGCTGCACGAAGGCGTGCCGCGCGCCTGTATCGCCGTGCGCATGGTGCTGGGCGCAGCCGGCAACAAGCTGGGTCATACGTTTCACCGCGGGCTCATGCGCTCTCCTGCGTCCTTGCATTACGAAGAGGTGCAGGATGCCATCGACGGGCAGCCGAATGACCGCACAGGCCCTTTGCTTGAGCCTGTTTTGCAGCCGCTTTATGCCGCCTATGCCGCGCTTAAAGCAGCGCGGGGCCGCCGCCAACCGCTTGATCTGGATCTGCCGGAACGGCGCGTGGAACTGGCTGAAGATGGCACCGTTAAATCCATTAATTTCAAGGACCGGCTGGATGCCCACCGCCTGATCGAGGAATTCATGGTGCTGGCCAATGTCGCCGCTGCCGAGACGCTGCTGGAAAAGAAAGTACCGCTGCTGTTCCGCATCCACGAAGAACCAACACCCGAAAAGCTTGAAAGCCTGCGCGAGACGGCACAGGCCGCTGGTTTTACGCTGGCCAAAGGGCAGGTGCTTCAGACCGCGCACCTTAACAAGCTGTTGAACGATGCCGCAGGCTCTGACGAGGCTGAGTTGATCAACCTCTCTACCCTTCGCTCCATGACGCAGGCCTACTACGGCCCCGCACATATCGGGCATTTTGGCCTCGCTTTGCGGTCTTATGCGCACTTCACCTCACCCATCCGCCGATATGCGGATCTGATCGTGCACCGTGCTTTGATCACCGCACATGGTTGGGGCAAGGACGGCCTGCAGCCCGAAGATTTCGAGACACTGGAGCAAACCGGTGCGCATATTTCCGACACCGAGCGGCGCTCGATGGTGGCGGAACGCGACACGACAGACCGCTATCTTGCATCCTACTTGTCTGAGCGTGTCGGTAACGAATTTTCTGGCCGGATCAGCGGCATCGCCCGCTTTGGTGTGTTCGTAAAGCTGGATGAAACAGGCGCTGATGGGTTGCTGCCCATGCGGTCACTGGGCCGCGAATACTTTCACCATGATGCCGAGGCGCAGACGCTGATGGGGTCGGACACCGGCATGATTATCTCGCTGGGCCAGCGGGTCAAAGTGAGGCTGGCCGAAGCAACGCCGGTCACGGGTGGTATCCTGCTCGAACTGCTTGAGATCGAAGATCAGAAGGTGGCGCAGGGCCGCCGATCACCGGCAGGGCGTAGCACCCCGCGCCGCAAATCTGCCAAGGCCAAACAGAAAAAAGACAAGATCAAGCGCAAGGTGACGCGTACACGGCGCTGATAGCTCCGTGAACGGGCTTAGATTAGCGTAACGGGAAAAAGGCGGTTTCATGCGGCGTTCAGTTTCTCTTGCAACGGTTACTGCAATCCTCTTGTCGACAGGGGCGGCGATGGCGACGGGCCCTATGCAGTCCATCAGGCCAGCAGAGCGGAGCGTTCAAGCGACATCCGAGACGCCAAAAGCTGCCGCACCCAGCACGCAAGGTTTGCGGACCTGGGTTCAGGCGTTTCGCGCCCGCGCTTTGAAGCAGGGCATTGCGGCATCTACCTTTGATACTGCCATGCGCGGTCTGACATACGACAGCGACATCATCCGACGCGACCGCAATCAGGCCGAGTTCACCAAGACGATCTGGGATTACCTTGATACCGCTGTGTCCGACCTGCGCATTGCCAACGGACGGAAGGCCTTGGCAAAATGGAACACCACGCTGGATCGGATCGAGGCGCAGTTTGGCGTTGAAAAAGAAGTCGTGGTTGCGATCTGGGGCCTAGAAAGCGCTTATGGCACCTTTCGCGGGTCCGCGCCTGTTATCAACGGTCTGGCGACATTGGCTTTTGACGGAAGGCGGGCCGCGTTTTTTGAAAGCGAGTTGATTGATGCTTTGCGTATCCTGCAGAATGGCGATGTCTCACCGGGACAGATGACTGGAAGCTGGGCAGGTGCAATGGGGCATACGCAATTCATGCCCTCTTCTTTTCAGGCTCACGCAGTTGATTTCGACAACAACGGAACGCGCAACATCTGGGGTGATGATCCGGTAGATGCCCTTGCTTCGACGGGCGCCTACCTCAGACACTTTGGCTGGACGGCGGACCAGCCTTGGGGGGTGGAGGTGCAGTTGCCTAAGGGGTTCGATGTATTGCTGGCAGACCGTAAGATCACCAGACTGCCAAGCGAATGGGCTGCCCTTGGGGTGACACCTGGCTCGGGTGAATTCGAGGATGCCCACGGTATGGCTTCGGTCCTGCTGCCAGGAGGTGCCGAAGGTGCGGCTTTTCTAATTTTCTCTAACTTCGCAGTTTTGGAGAAGTACAACACCGCAGACGCTTATGTAGTCGGCGTTGGGCATCTGAGCGATCGGATCGAAGGTGGTCCTGCCATCGCGCACAACTGGCCCCGACGATTGCGCGCGCTTAGCAAGGGCGAGCGGATCGAGTTGCAGGAGCGTTTGACCGCAGCCGGCTTTGACACGGTCAAGATTGATGCCAAAATGGGTCCATTGACCATCGACGCCGTGCGACGGTTTCAGCAGTCGCAGGGCGTGTTGTCAGACGGCTACCCTTCGTTGATGGTGCTCGACCGGCTGCGCGGATTGTAGGGCGGGGTTCACCCCGCCCTACATCCGGCTCAGGATGCAGCTTTGAGCATATCTTTATCTTTGAGGTCTTTGTAAGTCGCATCCAGCGCTTGCTTAGCACGGGTGGCGAAAACGTCGATTTCCTTTGGTGTGATCACCAGCGGGGGTGAGATGATCATCCGGTCGCCCACATGGCGCATCACCAGATTGTTGGCGAAACAATGCTCGCGACACATGTAGCCGACGGTCCCTGTGTCGCCCGCAAACCTGGCGCGGCTTTCCTTGTGCGGCGTCAGCGGCAATGATGCCATCATCCCGCATTTGTTTACCCCGCCCACAAGGGGATGCTCCCCCAGTTCTTCGAGCGCCGCGTGCAGGGCAGGGGCCGCCACGTTGCGGACATGCGAAAGAATGTCCTCTTCTTGCATGATGCGCAGGTTTTCCATCGCCACAGCAGCACAGACGGGATGGCCGGAATAGGTATAGCCGTGGTTGAATTCGCAGGCGTTGATCACTTCTGCAATCTCGTCCGATACAATCGACCCGCCGATGGGCGCATAGCCGGACGACAGCCCCTTGGCGATGGTCATGATGTCGGGCGTGATGCCCATGGTTTCTGAACCGAACCAGTTGCCGGTCCGGCCAAAGCCACAGATCACCTCGTCTGCAATCAACAGCACGTCATACTTTTTACAGATGCGCTGAATTTCAGGCCAATAGGTGCTGGGCGGGATGATCACGCCACCCGCACCCTGAACCGGCTCTCCGATAAAGGCAGCGACGTTCTCGGCACCCAGTTCAAGAATTTTTGCTTCCAGTTCCTGCGCACGGGCAAGGCCGAATTCTTCGGGTGTGTGATCGCCGCCTTCAGCCCACCAATCGGGTTGACCAATATGATGGATACCCGGGATCGGCATACCGCCCTGCGCATGCATATAGGTCATGCCTCCCAAAGAGCCGGACCCCATGGAAGACCCGTGATAGGCATTCTTGCGGCTGATCACATGGCTCTTTTCCGGCTGGCCCTTTTCGGCCCAATAGACCCGAACCATCCGCAGGTTGGTGTCGTTTGCCTCTGACCCCGATCCGGCAAAGAAGATGTGGTTCAGATGTGGCGGCGCGATCTTGGCCAATTCCGCAGACAACGCGATCACGGGCACATGGGTCGTTTGAAAGAAAGTATTGTAGAACGGCAGTTCGTTCATCTGTCGTGCTGCCACCTGACCCATCTCGGTGCGGCCATAGCCAAGGTTCACGCACCACAGACCGGCCATCGCATCGAGGATTTCGTTGCCGTCGCTGTCGGTCAGGAAAACCCCCTTGGAGCGGGTAATGACCCGCGCGCCCTTGGCGTTGATCTCGTCGCCCGTTGTGAACGGATGCATGTGATGCGCGGCGTCCAGCGCCTGAAGCTCGGCAGTGGGCAGATGGTTGGTGATGGCGGACATGATTCTGGACCTATGCAAAGGGGAAAACAGCTTTGCGTCAGAATATGATCAAATTATGCGAAGTCAATCGAATCGCCGCGGCACGCTGTCTTCTGTCAGGGCCATCTCGATCTGCTGCGCCCCCTGCGCGACATCTTCGGCCATAGCGCGCCCTGCCGCGTCCGTATCGCCTTGCGCGAAGGCCGCAAGCAAATCGGCGTGTTTGTCAGGCAAATTGCTGGTGCCAAAGCGGCCACAGACAACGCGGAGAGAAGGCCCGAACCGCAACCAGAGCCTGTCTACTGTGGCGGCCATGATGGGGGCGTCTGCTGTATCATTGATCAAGGCGTGAAAGCGATAATTGTGGGTCAGGTAGCCGCCAACATCGCCCTGCGCGATGGCTTGATTCAGGTCATCATCGCAGTCGCGCAGGCGAGCCAGAATATCGGGCCCCATGCGTGCAGCTGCCCGGCGGGCCAGCTCTGGCTCAAGAGTTTTCCGCATGAAAGCGAGTTCTTGGGCGCAAGCCACGGTCAGCACGGGAACGCTGACGCGGCGATTGCCCTGGTGGGTCAACGCCCCTTCGGCAATCAAACGGCGCAAAGCTTCGCGCACCGGGGTCATGCCGACCCCAAGCTGTGTGGTAAGCCCTTGAATGGTAACGGGCTGACCGGGTGCCAGATCACCGAACAGAATCGTCAGCCTCAGCTTTTCGTACACGGTCTGATGTGCCGGGGTCTTGCCGGTCTCACTGCCTGAAAACGGATTGGTCGAAGTGATCACATCTACGTTCATCAAAGCTTGCCTGTTCATTGCGCACATCGACGCAGCTTGCACCTCTGCGTCCTGCGTGAAACCATAAAGTATCTTGCCGTAAGAGGCAAAACTTGATCAAATTGATCCAATGCCGGGAAAACCCGGTCACAATGGGAGTTTTAGATGACATATCGTATTCTTGGTGGCGTTGCCGCCGCAGCGCTTTTTGCCGGTGCCGCGACCGCCGATGAAGTCCGCGTATACAACTGGTCCGACTATATCGACGAAAGTCTGCTGGAGAAGTTCGAAGAAGAGACAGGCATCGACCTTATCTATGACGTTTTCGACAGCAATGAAGTGCTGGAAACCAAGCTGCTGGCTGGTGGATCGGGTTATGATGTTGTGGTGCCGTCGGGCACCTTTTTGCAGCGCCAAATCACCGCGGGTGCCTTTCAGAAGCTGGATAAATCAAAACTGCCGAACATCGAAAACATGTGGAGTGTGATCAACGACCGGCTCACGAAATACGACCCTGAAGCTGCCTATGCGATCAACTATATGTGGGGCACAACCGGGCTGGGCGTGAATATCAACAAGGTCAAGGAAGTGCTGGGCGAAGATGCGCCGGTAAACTCTCTGGCCCTCGTGCTCGACCCCGCCAACATGGAGAAGCTTGCATCTTGCGGCGTTCATTTCCTTGATGCCCCGGTAGAGCTTATCCCCGCCACGCTGGCCTATATCGGTGAAGACCCCGACAGCCAGGATCTGGAAGTGATCGGTAAGACCGAGCCGGTTCTGACCGCTGTTGCTCCCTATGTTCAGAAGTTCCACAGCTCTGAGTACATCAACGCGCTGGCCAACGGTGATATCTGCGTTGCAGTGGGCTGGTCCGGTGATATCCTGCAAGCACGCGACCGTGCGGCAGAGGCCGACAATGGTGTTGAGATCGAATATTATGCGCCAAAGGAAGGTGCGCTGATGTGGTTCGACAACATGGCGATTCCGGTTGATGCGCCAAACCCCGAAGCGGCGCATACCTTCCTGAACTTCATTATGGATGCGCAAAACATGGCAGCGGCGTCGAACTATGTTTATTACGCCAATGGCAACGAGGCGTCCCAAGAGTTTCTTGAGGAAGACGTGATCGGCGATACCGCGATCTATCCTGACGCGGCAACGCTCGATAACCTCTATACGACCTCGCCCTATGGCCCCAAGGTGCAGCGTGGCGTGACGCGCATGTGGACCAAGATCAAGTCAGGTACCTGATCTGAAACGGGGCGCGGCCAACACCGGTCGCGCCCCATTCACTTGCCCGCACAAACAGGGATGCCCCGCGTGAGCCAGACCGTATTCGCCCCTTGGGATGATCCGACCGAGAAGCCTTTGATCCGGTTTCAAAACGTCACCAAACGGTTCGGCACCTTTGTCGCCATCGACGATCTGACGCTTGATATTTACGAGCGGGAATTCTTTGCGTTGCTCGGACCTTCGGGTTGCGGCAAGACCACGATGATGCGGATGCTGGCCGGGTTCGAAACGATCAGCGAGGGCAAGATCGAATTGGCTGGCCAGGACATCGGCCATGTCCCTCCCAACGAGCGCGCAGTGAACATGATGTTCCAGTCTTACGCGCTGTTCCCGCATCTGAGCGTTTGGGATAACATCGCCTTTGGCCTCAAGCGGGATCGAAAGAGCAAAGCGGAAATCGACGCGCGCGTGGACGAGATGCTCAAGCTGGTCCGGCTGGAGAAGTTTGCACGTCGCAAGCCGCATCAAATTTCGGGTGGACAACGGCAGCGTGTGGCGCTGGCCCGGTCGTTGGCTAAGGCGCCCAAGCTGCTGTTGCTGGATGAACCCCTGGGCGCACTGGACAAAAAGCTGCGGCAGGACACGCAGTTTGAACTCATGGACATTCAGGAAACCACCGGCACTACCTTTGTGATCGTGACCCATGATCAGGAAGAAGCGATGACTGTTGCCTCTCGTGTGGCGGTCATGGACGAGGGTCGCATCATGCAGGTGGCGACCCCGGCGGCGATCTATGAACATCCCAACTCAGTCTATGTGGCGGATTTCATCGGTGACGTAAACATCATCAGCGGACAGACCAACGCGTCTGGAACGGACACCTATCGCCTGAGCTGGGCGGAGGGTCAGCAGCCCGTAACCGCGACATCGGACATTACATTCAGTGAAGGGCAAAAGGCACATTTGGCAATTCGGCCAGAAAAAATTCGCATCTCGACCGATCAGCCTGTCGATGCTGACAACAAGGTGCAAGGCAAGGTGCTCGACATCGCCTATCTTGGTAACCTCAGCACGTACCACGTTGAACTGCCGGGCGGGCAGGTGATCAAAGCGCAGACGGCAAACACCCGTCGCATCGCCCGGCGTGACATTACGTGGGAAGACCCCGTGTGGATATCATGGAACGCCACAGCTGGCGTGATGTTGGCAGAATGATGATGTGCAGGGCGGGATTAATGCGGCCGGAGGACGCTGACTGATGCGCCGCTTTGCCCTGATCGCGATCCCGTATCTTTGGTTGGTGTTGCTGTTTCTCGCACCTTTCCTGATCGTTCTCAAAATCTCCCTCTCCGATGCGGCACTGGCGATTCCACCCTATGCGCCGACACTGAAAGACGGGATCGGAACACTGATCGCCGAACTGGATTTCGAGAATTTCGTCTTTTTGACACAGGATGATCTGTATTGGAAAGCTTACCTTAGTTCCTTGCGCATCGCGCTGATCTCGACCTTGCTGACGCTGCTTGTCGGTTATCCCATTGCTTACGGCATGGCCAAAGCCCCGGATGAATGGCGCGCAACATTGATGATGGTGGTGATCCTGCCGTTCTGGACCTCGTTTCTGATCCGCGTCTATGCTTGGATGGGCATCCTCAGCAACGAGGGGCTGTTGAACCAACTGCTGATCTGGCTGGGTCTGATCGGGGAGCCGCTGACGATCCTGAACACCAACACAGCGGTCTATATTGGCATCGTTTATACCTACCTGCCATTTATGATTCTACCGATCTACGCGGCCCTCGACCGGCTGGATGCTTCGCTGGACGAGGCGGCGCAGGATCTGGGATGCACGCGCACGCAAGCCTTCTGGTTGGTCACCATTCCACTGTCCAAGAACGGGATTGTCGCGGGGTGTTTCCTTGTGTTCATCCCGGCGCTGGGCGAATTTGTGATCCCTTCGCTGTTGGGCGGTTCCGGGACGCTGATGATTGGCAAAGTGCTGTGGGAAGAGTTCTTCAATAACCGCGACTGGCCTGTCGCATCGGCGGTGGCGATCATTCTATTGCTGATCCTTGTGATCCCGATTGTCCTGTTCCAGCGCAACCAGCAAAAGCAGCAGGAGGCTGAACAATGAAGCGCATGTCGTGGTTCAATGTGACCTCGTTGACGCTGGGCTTTGCCTTTCTGTATTTGCCGATGCTTGTGCTGATATTCTACAGCTTCAACGCCTCGAAACTGGTTACTGTCTGGGCCGGGTTTTCTGTCAGATGGTACGGAGAGCTGTTGCAGAACGAGGCCTTTCTGGACGCCGCATGGGTGACTCTGAAAGTTGCTGTCATCTCCTCAAGCATCGCAACAGTGCTGGGCACGATGGCCGCTTATGTGCTGGTGCGCGGCGGACGTTTTATGGGACGCACGTTGTTTTCAGGCATGATCTATGCGCCGTTGGTGATGCCCGAAGTGATCACCGGCCTGTCGCTTTTGCTGCTGTTCATCGGCATCGGATTGGACCGCGGCGTGCTGACCATTGTGCTGGCTCATACCACTTTTTCAATGTGCTATGTTTCCGTTGTTGTCTCTTCCCGGCTGGTCAGTTTTGACCGATCGCTTGAAGAAGCTGCGCTTGATCTGGGCTCTACCCCTTGGGAAGCGTTCCGTCTGGTGACCCTGCCGATCATCGCGCCTGCGGTGATCTCGGGTTGGTTACTGGCCTTTACACTCAGCCTTGATGATCTGGTGATAGCCTCTTTCACAGCAGGCCCCGCCGCCACGACACTGCCGATCAAGATTTTCTCTGCCGTGCGATTGGGTGTTTCGCCGGAGATCAACGCGCTGTCCACGATCATGATTCTGATCGTGACCATCGGCGTCGTGACGGCCTCGCTCGTGACGAAGCAAGGTGTGATCCGTGCGCAGAAAGAGGCGCAGGCGGCAGAACGTGCGCCGGTCTGATGCGGCGTATCTATCCTGACTTTGCCTATTCTGACGGACCGCGTGCGGGATGTTGGTGGGATGAAACCTGCGCGCTGCCTGACCGTTCAGCCTTAGAAAAAGACATCGATTGTGACGTGGCTATCGTCGGCGGCGGCTTCACCGGTATATCTACGGCGTTGCATTTGGCAGAAGCCGGCGTATCGGTCGCGGTGCTAGAAAGCCGATATGTTGGCTGGGGCGCGTCCGGTCGGAATGGCGGATTTTGCTGTCTCGGTGGTGGGATGCTGGAAAATGCAGCCCTTGAGCGTGATTTTGGACAGCAAGGGCGCGCTGATTGGCGGCAAGCCGAGATGGATGCCATCCGTCTGGTCGAAGAATTACTGGATCGGTTCGGGATAGATGTGGACCGCCATTCTGACGGAGAAACCCAATTCGCCCATCGGCCCCGCGACTTCGCCCGCATGCGCCGGGACGTGCAGTACTATGCTGACAGCTACGGTCTTGAGGCCCGCCTAACAAGTCCTGCCGAGCTTGCGACCGAAGGGATGAACGCGGGATTTCATGGCGCGCTAACCGTGCCCATCGGTTTCGGCCTGAACCCGAGAAAATACATCATCGGATTGGCGCAGGCAGCAGAAGATGCGGGCGCAGAGATATTCCACAACACAGCCGTCGAAGATGTGTTGCAGGAGACTGGCCGCTATCGGTTAAGAACTTCCAAAGGCAGTGTGAACGCGCAAAAGGTAATTATCGCCACGAACGGCTACTCTGCTGAAGATTTGCCTGACTGGCTGGCGGGGCGCTATATGCCAACGCAATCCAGCGTTATCGTCAGCCGCCCCATGACCCAATCAGAATTGGGCGCGCAGGGGTGGACGAGTAGGCAAGCCTCCTATGACACACGTCATCTATTGCATTACTTTCGGCTGATGCCGGATAACCGCATGCTGTTCGGTGTGCGCGGTGGGCTGATGGCGCACGAAAGTTCAGAAGCCAGAGCGCTTGCACGGGCAAGAGCGGATTTCGACCGGATGTTCCCTGCGTGGCGGGACATTGATACGCCACATGGTTGGTCTGGTATGGTTTGTATAGCGAGAAACAGGATGCCCTATGTTGGTCCCGTACCCGAAACGCCGGGCATGTTTACCAGCCTGTGCTACCACGGGAATGGCGTCGCCATGGCAAGCTATTGTGGTGCTTTGCTGTCCGATCTGGTGCAAGGCCAAACGCCCCAGCGGGTCTATCCCAAAGCGATACAATGTCCTTTGGCGAAGTTCGAACTTGGGCGTTTTCGCCGCGCCATCATGCCCTTCGCCTATGCTGGGTTTGCCCTGTCAGACCTCTAGCTGTTCAAGGGTTCGCGCAAACCGGAAACATCAGTGGCAGAAATCGCCGCTCCGCCTTCGAGAATTAGGATGGGCGCGCCGTTCTCAAGCCGAGTTTCTACAATGCGAGCAAAGGTTTCGGTGGGTTCCACCAGAATAATCTCTCCATTAGCGCGGCTTTCGATATCAAAACTATAGACCCCGTTGGCAAAGGGTTCCCCGTCAGCAGAGACACCGGCCCAATCAAGAGGTTCAGCCGACACTGGAATGGACAAACGCTGCACTTCCTGACCTGACCCGTCCCGTACCACGAGAAAGACTTCGTCAGCGATGGCCGCGGGATTCGGGTTGATCTGGATCGGTGAGCCATCGAAATAGACCGGCGCAGTGGTGCATGCTTCCATACCGATCCAACTGGCCATCTGGGCCAGATTGCTTGAACCAAGTTGTGCGGTCAGTGCAGTCAGCAGGTCGTTTGAAAGGACCTGTTGTTCCACCATGGAAAACTGCGCCAGTTGCGCAGCATATTCAGACGAATCGATCGGCTCCAGCGGATCTTGATACTTGGCTTGCGCGGTCAGCATTTTGAGAAATGTCTCAAAATCCGATGACAGCACGCTATTGTTCTGTTCGGCGGCGGCTGAACTGGTGCTGCCGGAGGTCGCCGCGCTGGCGGCAAGAGCATTGATGTCCATGATTTGTCCCGTTCAAAGTCTGATATCGAGGCCGACAGTGGCCGCGAGAGTAAGATCGATCTGATGTGCAGCAGCGTCGTGCTGGATTTCGTTGATTGTCGTTTTAGACGTCTGATGAGAACCGGTCTCGCCGCTATCGCCGGTTTGATCTGGATTATCGCCGAAGAACGAAAACGCGATATCACTATACCCGATATTCTCGAACGCGGTTTCCAGGCTGGCGATATGACGGCGCAGGAGGTCCATCGTTTCAGGACGTTCGGCAAGTACGCTGACCACAATGCCACTTTCGGAAGAGGAAAGGGCAAGCCGTACGCGACCAAGCTCTTCGGGGCTGAGCGATATCCCAACCGGTCGGTTTGGCATGTGCTGTAAAGCTTCAACGATCTGTCGGGACAGATGTTGCGGCATGTCAGTGCGTGTCAGCGGTGTCGTTCCTTGCGTTGCTTGGATCGTGGCCGCATCGGCACGAAGCCCGGTTAGTGGATCAATGTCGCTTGCGAATGCTGTATTCAGTTTCGCTTCTGGCAGGGGGGGCACCGGGGCGAGAGGGGGCGCAATTGTGAATACCCCGCTACCAGCCAAAACTTTCGGCCCAATCTGCGCATTGGCTGTCACGTTTTCGGATGCTACTGCGGCGGTCGTCCTGCCATATAATGCAGGAGTTTGCAGGCTCATACTCTTATATCCAAGTTGGGGCTTGGGTTTAGCAGGTTGTGTTGATGTGGCGGTTTTCAGTTGCTGTGTCGCATCTTGTAAAGCAGCCTCTGATGCTTTCGGGTTCTGAGACATCTCTGTTAGTGGTGCTTGCGCAATGAATGATCCATTCAGATTATATCTGTGTGCGTTGACGCCTGAGGCGTTTTCAGTCGGTAGGGATGGTGCCGGCGCTGGCGTTGAACTGCGTAGAGATGAGTCAATTTTGCTCTTTGATGCTGCCATTCTCTGAGTTGGGGTTTCAGATGAGAGGGGGACTGCTTTGGCCTCAGTGGCCTTTCCGCCTACCTGGTGTGCATCATTAGGCTTCGGAACCGCTGCATCGGGCATTGATGTGCTGGTGATGGGCTGAATAGCGTGCCCCATTTCGCGCGTGGCACCACCTTCGGTCACAGGAGGGTTTGCCGGAAGGTTCAGAACAGAAACCTTACTCATGTCCAACGAGACCCTCGTTTCTGGTACATCATTCGCCATAGCGTTGGTGCGCAGCGGCAATGTTTCGGCCTTTAGTGCCGTCGTTTGGTTGGGCTTGCTGGATTGAGGCAAATTCAGCCCGGATTCGTCGCGCGGCTTCGAACTGGCGTCATCCGCATCTATGTCCGGTGGTGCATCCGTGTCTGAATCGGTTGCCTGCGCCAATTCGGTTTTGCCCTGAGCTGCTTTTGTAATTGGCACAGGTGACGCTGCTTGAAAAACGGCGTCAAAGGTAGCCACATCCGCCTGTGCCCTCTCATCGAGCGCAAAATTGTCAGTCTGGCGTGATTCCTGAGTTGTCCCCGTCGATGGGTTTGCCGATTGCTGGGTCAGATTAAGAATTGACTGCACAGTGTTCTCCGGGAGTTCTTCTCCGTTTGAAACGCTTATGGCCGCACATCGTTACCAGTTGTTTACTGGATTAGGCGCATGATCGACAAAATAGACCGCAATTTAAGGACCAACCATGGACCCGATCCGCGCCGTACCCGCAAAATCAAACATGGCGATACGAGATGCGCCACTCCTTGAAGCTGCCGAGAAGCTGGAGGCGAGTTTCCTTGCAGAAATGTTGAAAGCAGCAGGGTTTGGGACCTCGAGAGAAGAATTCGGCGGTGGTGCGGGAGAAGACCAATTTGCCTCTTTCCTGGTCCAGGAACACGCGATGGCAATGGTCCGTGCGGGCGGTATCGGACTAAGCGAATCGATTTACGAAGCTTTGAAGGAGCAGCAAGATGACAGACAAGATACGTAAAGCCACCACAGATGAATTGAACGATCTGCTGGACGAAGAACGCGAAGCGCTTTTGCAAGGCGATCTGGAAAAGCTGGCCGGACTCCTGGTGCCTAAAGAGACATTGATAGAGGCGTTGAACGCCGAAGCACAAACGGATCTTCCGCTGATGCAGATGCTTGATGGCAAGGTAAAGCGGAATCAGCTGCTGCTGAATGGTGCGCTGGACGGTATCCGCACAGTGTCGCAACGGATGGCCCGTTTGCGCGAAGTGAAGGGTGCGCTGGAAACCTATGGGGCGGATGGCAAGCGGCATAACCTGCCGGCCGGCACTACCGACTGCTCTGTTGAACGACGTGCATAAGCGTTTGACTAAAAACGGTTTGAATTGCGCCGTCGATATTCAGGAACCCTTAACAACTCTAGTCCAAATCTGAGCGTGCATCCGAGGTCGGGTGGCGCATCGCTTTCAACTCAAGCGAATGCATTCGTCAGAAAGACATGTCGTCTATCCCATCCAGGGCCGGGCATCACAGGCGCAAAGCGCTAATGACTAAAGGAAAAGCTTCATGTCGAGCATTCTTACTAACAATGGTGCAATGGTTGCACTTCAGACTCTGAAATCCATCAACTCCAACCTGTCCGACACGCAAAATCAGATTGCGACTGGTAAGGAAATCGGGTCTGCCAAAGACAACTCGGCCATTTGGTCGATCTCGAAAGTGATGGAAGCGGATGTTGCCGGTTTTGCTGCGGTATCCAAGTCGCTTGCGGTTGGCGAAGCGACTTTGGGTGTTGCTTCCGCCGGTGCTGAATCAATCGTCGAAACGCTGAAAGAGATGGAAGCGCTTGCGGTTGCCGGGGGTAGCGAAACGGCTGACTTCACAAAAATCCAGGCGGATATGGTGCAGAAAGCAGCCCAGATTACCGATACGATTGAAGCGGCACAGTTTAACGGCGTAAACCTGCTGTCTTCCGCTGGCGACCCACTGACGATTGTATCATCTGTCAACCGCGTTGGAACAGCTGCAGCAACTACTGATACTATCTCTGTTGCAAACCTCGATTTCGAAGCCAACATTGATGTTGCAGGGATGACTGCGATTGCTTCCTCCGCAGACGCAGCAACAGCATTCGGCGAGATCCAGGCCTTTCTGGCGACGGCTTTGACCGGTGCGTCCACAATCGGCGCCGCGGCAAGTCGGGTTGATAACCAGGCCACTTTTGTCAACAAGCTGAGTGACTCTCTCGAGGCTGGTATTGGCGCATTGGTCGATGCTGATATGGAAGCTGCCTCCGCGCGTTTGCAGGCACTCCAAACTCAGCAACAGCTGGGCGTTCAGGCTCTGTCGATCGCCAACCAGGCACCGCAGACGATCCTGTCTCTCTTCCGTTAAGCCATTGGGATCGGGGGGCGGAGCATCCTTCCCCCGACACCCGCGTACCATTCAATAAAAGGTAAGGTTTAACGTGAACGCATCATTAAGAGCCCAACACGCCTATGCGCCGACTTCTGCGCCGATCCGATCCGCGCGGAGTATCGAATACGACGTCATCGCAAGGATCACCTTTCGTCTCAAGAGAGCGATCGAGAGCGACAAATTTGGAGATATCGTTGAAGCCCTGCATGAAAACCGGGATTTATGGCGCGCCTTAGCTGTCGATGTTGCAGATCCCGACAACCAATTGCCGAAAGATTTGCGTGCGCGCATTTTCTATCTTGCCAAATTTACAGATATCCACACCAGCAAAGTGATACGTCGCGAGGATAATGCCATCGCTCTTCTCGAAATCAATACGGCTATCCTGCGAGGGCTGAAGCCAGCGGGGATTGACCAATGAGCGGTCTGGTTCTCAAGCTGAGTCCGAAGGAGCGCGTCTTGATCAACGGTGCTGTGATCGAGAATGGCGATCGGCGTAGCAGATTGTCTATCATGACGCCCGACGCACATATTCTACGTTTGCGCGACGCAATACATCCGGATCAGGCGACGACACCTGTACGCCGTGCTTGCCTAGCCATTCAAATGGTCCTTTCCGGGGACACCAGTTCGCGTAAAGCGCATCATGGGTTGTTGCGACAGGTCGAAGAATTAAGCCAGGTTTTTCAGGATATTGATAGCCGTCGGATTTTGGCGGAGGCCAGTGAAGCGGTAATCGATGGACAACATTATCGCGCGCTGAAGTCGCTGCGCGGCATGTTGCCTCGGGAAGATCGCCTTTTGGCGATCAGGCCAAGCTGATGTACCAGCCAGTCGTTCCAGCCAGCGGTCTGACAGGATGGCGCTTTCTCCAGCGCACGTACGATTCTCAATTCGCCAGCTTTAACCAATCTACCGTTCTTCAGCGGGACACAGAGTATTTCGCCGATAAGATTTCGGAGATATCCAGTGCCGAGGAACTGGTTTCGGACCGGCGTTTGCTCAGCGTTGCTTTGGGTGCATTCGGTCTGCAGGATGACATCAACAATAGATATTTTATCCAGAAGGTTCTGGAAGAGGGCACTGCCAGCAGCGACACCCTTGCGGTTCGGCTGTCTGACAGCCGGTACCAGGATTTGTCCGATGCCTTCGGTTTCGGCCCGGCTGCCTCGAACCAAATAGGGACGGGCAATTTTGCCGAGGACATCATCGCGCGATACAAGGCAGCTAGTTTCGAAGTCGCCGCAGGGACACAGGATAATGCATTGCGCATCGCACTTTATGCTCAGCGCGAGTTACCCGAGCTTGCTGCGAGAGATGCATCAATAAATACGAAATGGTTCACCGTTCTGAGCGATCCGCCCATGCGCGAATTATTCGAACGTGCGTTCAATCTCCCTAGCAGTATTGGTCAAATTGATATCGACCAACAATTGGGGGTGTTCAAAGACCGCGCTGTTTCGGTTTTCGGCACAGACGATCTTGCCATGTTTGACGATCCTGACATGGTTCAGGATGCCATCACCAAGTTCATTGTCCGAGATCAGTTGAGTGCCCTTGATGCGAGCATGTCTGGGTCTTCAATTGCGCTGACACTTTTGCAAGGTTGACATTAAGTTCCATCAGATGGGGATGGTGCCGGCCGCTGGTGCGCAGAATTTCCCGCTGACTTGGCCCGGCGTAAAATAAGACCCAGTTGCTGGAAGCTGTGCGCGCAATCATGTGTAGCAGGCTGGGCCAAGAAGGCATCCAAATCTGCCGAAAGTGCAATAGCCTGATCCAACTCTGGGTCGCTGCCTTGCGTATATAGACCGGCGCGGATCATGATGGCGTTCCGATCATAGAGTGACAGCATCCGGCGCGCTTGGTGCAGAAGCACATTTTCCGAGACTGAGGCTGCTTCTGGCAAACTACGGGAAACGGATTGCAGGACATCGATTGCCGGATAACGCCCGCGTTCTGCGATGCTGCGGTCAAGCACGATATGTCCGTCCAGAACGCCACGCAATATATCTGCAATAGGTTCATCCATATCTGATCCAGCAACGAGAACGGAAAACAGCGCGGTAATATCGCCTTGTGTGTCCTGACCTGGACCGGCCCGTTCACACAAAGACATAATCATATGAGCAGTGGACGGCGGATATCCCCGAAGCACCGGCGCTTCGCCTGCAGCAACGGCCACTTCGCGGTGTGCTTCCGCAAATCGCGTAATCGAATCGGCGAGCAGCAAAACGGATTGCCCAGCATCCCGAAAGTGTTCGGCTACGGCCATTGCAGTCCAGGCGCAGCGTCGCCGCTGCAACGCGGATTGATCGGAAGTGGCCGCGACTATGACACTGCGTTTCAACCCTTTTTCCCCGAGGACTTGTTCGACGAAATGGCGCACTTCGCGCCCGCGTTCGCCGATCAGCGCAATGACGACGACATCTGCTTCTACGTTTTGCGCGAGTGTTCCTAAAAGGCTGCTTTTGCCAACGCCAGATCCAGCGAAAAGCCCAATCCGCTGTCCCCTCACGAGCGGCAAAAGGGTATTTGTAACCGCAAGGCCGGTGTGCAGCCGCACACCCAACGCACGTCTGCTGCCCGCATCCGGAGGGGCCCGACGCAGCGGTCGTGCAAGAGCGCCACGTAGTAGGGGTTTGCCGTCCAGCGGTCGCCCGGACGGATCAACAATGCGTCCCATCCATGTATCAGCTGGCGCAATCACCCCGTCATCGGAGAGAATGGCACGGTTTTGCAATGCGATGCCGTCTGGTGCCTGCTCAGGTAGCGCGACAACTGTATCGTTCTTCAACTGCACCACCTCGCAGGCTAACGCCGGGAGCTCTTTGCGCTGGATCGAAAGCCAATCCCCGATTCGTGCGACGCCGCCCAGTCCGGCGATATCAATTACCCCGGCACGCACCTGAACCACGCGCCCCACAGGGCGTACGGCCTTTAGCGTTTCGATCTGGGCACGAAGTCCGCTCAATTGATCCGCAGTGGTCATGAGATTCCTTTGAAGTCTGCTCACCCTTTCTAAAGGAATCGGGGTTAAGTCTTGGTTGAAATCGGTCGAGGGAGAAACCCCGATGTTTGAAAACATAGATATCTTCAGGATGTCAGCCGCGATGGCACGGCATGCCGGACAAAAGCAGGCGGTCGTTGCGCAGAACGTGGCGAACGCGGATACGCCGAACTACAAAGCCCGCGACATAGCGGACTTTGCGAATACGTATGTGCCCGCAGATAACGCAGGAGCGCAAAGGGCGACCCGCGCCCAACACCTACACGGTGCTTTGAATGGCTCAATGCCGACTGCCGCCGTTGTCGAGCGCGATCAAGCCAGCCCGAACGGCAATCAGGTCTCGCTTGAAACGGAAACCCTCAAATCCGTGGATGCCAAACGCCAGCATGATCGCGCGCTCGCCATTTACAAGACAGCTTTGTCGGTGCTGCGCACCAGCATCCGTATGACTTGAGGGGGGGGGTATATGAGCGAATTTGCAAAAGCACTTAGTGTTTCATCAAGTGGGCTGAGGGCGCAGGCGGCCCGTCTGAGGCACTTATCCGAGAATATTTCAAACGCGGACACGCCCGGATATCGACGCAAAACAATCTCTTTCGAGACCGCGTTGAAAGATCGGGACGCCGTATCCGAAGTCGCGGTTGGGCGGGTCCGATTGGACAAGACTGAGCTCGAGACAATTTACGATCCGTCCCATCCGCTGGCTGACGAGGCGGGTCAATACGACGGATCGAACGTGAACCTGCTGATTGAATTGGCAGACGCCCGCGAGGCGCAGCGCAGCTATGAGGCAAATCTCAAGATGTTTGAACAAACCCGAAAGATGTCTTCGGGATTGATGGACCTTCTGCGTCGGTAAAGCCGCGCAGAACTGATGCAAAATAAAGGAGTTCCAGAATGGAAATCAAAGGACTTTCAGTAGCCCAGAAATATGCCGCCGCCCGCCCGGCGACCGAACCCAACCCCGCCACAGGCGCGATGGCGGCGTTGAAAGGCGTCGCAACAGATTTTGCAGCTGCTTTGGCGGAGGGCGAGCAAACATCTAAAGCCGCGATGATCGGCGGGGCAGACCCGCATTCGCTCGTGACTGCTTTGGCACAGACAGAGCTCGTTGTCGAAACCGCGGTCACGGTGCGCAACAAAGTCGTCGAAGCCTATCAGGAGATTCTCAGGATGCCGGTTTGATGCTCGACGAGATCCTGTTTTTTGACACTCTACGTCAGGGTCTTTGGGTGGGGATGGTGATCTCTTTACCAATCCTCACGGTCGCACTCTTGACAGGTGTTTCCATCGGACTGATCCAAGCGCTTACCTCCATCCAGGAGATGACGCTGACTTTCGTACCGAAACTCGCGGCGATCGGCGCGGTGTTTTGGCTTTCGATGGGCTTCATGACCCAAACTCTCATCTCGTTTTTTCACGACCGTATCATCCCACTGGTGATTGGAGGATAAAATGGAACACGCCGGATACACGACATTAAGCCGACAGTCGGGTCTTGCCCGGGAAATGCAGATCGTCGCTAACAATATCGCGAACGCAGCAACCACGGGGTACCGTGCGGAAGGGCTGATTTTTTCAGAATATGTTAAGCCGGTGGACCGCGGTGCATCGCTTTCGATGGGCCAGGGGAACGTGCACAGCACCTCTTTTGCGCAAGGCACATTGACCCAAACGAACGCGCCTTTCGACCTTGCGATTGAAGGCGACGGATTTTTTCTGATCGAAACGCCTCAGGGCGAACGGTTAACCCGTTCAGGGGCATTTTCCCCTAGCGCGGAGGGCGATTTGGTAACCTACGACGGCTTTCGCGTTCTGGATGCGGGCGGCGGGCCGATCTTTGTACCGCCCAGTGGCAATATCGCCGTGTCATCTGATGGCACGCTCAGCGCTGATGGCAATCCGCTTGGCCAGATCGGCGTCGTTCGCCCGCTCGACCCTATCAATATGGTGCGGGAGGATGGCGTGATGTTTCGTGCGGACGATGGGTTCGAACCTGCCGAAACGGCTCGCGTACTGCAGGGTTTTGTCGAGAATTCGAACGTTAATCCCATCACCCAACTGGCCCGGATGATCGAGGTGCAGCGCGCCTATGAACTCGGCCAGAGCTTTCTTGAGACAGAAGACGAACGTGTCCGCACGGCGCTTAAGTCGCTGATGACCTAACCGAACAGAAGGAAACATTCATGCGTGCCCTCAAAATTGCCGCAACCGGCATGTCCGCCCAACAGATGCGGGTGGAAACGATTTCAAACAACCTGTCGAACATGTCGACAACCGGTTACAATGCACGCCGGGCGGAGTTTGCGGATCTGCATTACCAGCAGATGTCTCGCGCGGGTGCCATCAACGCATCCGATGGTACAGTATTACCAACGGGTGTTCAGCTGGGCCTCGGCGTGCGTCCCGCCGCCGTTTCCGTTCAACTGGCCCAAGGTGGTCTTTCCGCCTCGGGTGGTGATCTGGACATCGCGATTAACGGCAAAGGGTTCCTGGAGGTGACGCTGCCCTCAGGTGCAGCGGCCTATACCCGAGATGGTGGACTAAAACGCACTGGCGAAGGGTTGATTGTCACCTCGGACGGCCATCCGATTGCCCCCGAAATTGTTATTCCGGAAGATGCCCGCGACATTTCGATCAACGCCGATGGCGAGGTCTATGCCTATTTCGAAGACAATGCGGCGGGTCAGCTGTTGGGGCAGTTCAACCTCACTGGATTCTCGAACGCAAAAGGGCTCGAAGCGCTCGGCAGTAACTTGTTCTCGGAGACCGAAGCCTCTGGGCCACCACTGGTATCAACCCCCGGCCAAGACGGATTGGGCATTGTCCGACAAGGATACCTTGAGGACAGCTCTGTTGATGCGGTGCGCGAGATAACCGAGCTGATCGAGGCGCAGCGCGGGTATGAGATGAACGCCAAGGTTATCTCTGCTGCCGACCAGATGATGGGCGCAACGACGCAGGTCCGCTGATGATTTTGCGCAGCCTTCTCTGTCTTTGCTGTGCCATGCCTGCATGGGCCGATACCGTGGTACCGACCCGCACGATCCGGGCAGAAGCGATCATTCTCGAGACGGATGTCACCTTGGTAGAAAACAACCAAACGGCGGGCTACGTAAGATTGCCGGATGTTGTCGGACAAGAGGCGCGCGTGGTGCTTTATCCCGGGCGGCCCATCGGCATTGACGATATCGGACCACCGGCCATTGTGACGCGCAACCAATTGGTACGCGTCGTGTTTCAAGCGCATGGTCTTGAAATTCTTACCGAAGGTCGGGCGCTTGAGCGCGGGGCTGCCGGTGACCGTGTGCGCATTATGAACTTGTCATCCCGCACCACACTTTTTGGTCAGGTGGAACCTGACGGCAGTATTCAGGTCAGCCGATAGGAAACCGCATGAGAAACTTTAAATTGTACATTTGTGCAACGGCACTTGTCATTGCTGGCTGCACCACTTCTGACGAAATTGGGAAACCGCCTGCGTTCAACCCCGCCCGCGAAACCGCAGAGCATACAGCGATGGTCGAGCCAGGCTTGCCCCTGCGAATTGAGGAGGTCAGATTGGTCGACCGTGCATCGCTTTGGTCCGGAACACGTCAGTCTTTGTTAGGGGACAGGCGCGCGATGCAGCGCGGCGATATCCTGACGGTTGTGATCGAGATCGATGAAAGAGCTGAGATTTCAAACGCAACAGATCGTTCGCGCAACGGTGCTGAAAACCTCGGCGTGCCTGACTTCATCGGATTCCCCCAAAGGTTGGACAACCGTTTGCCAGAAGGAGCAAGCTCGGCTGATCTGGTGGGCATAAATTCCAGCAGCAGCTCTTCGGGAGATGGATCGGTCAAGCGAAATGAAAAGCTGACCTTGCGGGTGGCTGCTACTGTCATTGATGTCTTACCGAATGGTGTCTTGTCGATCTCTGGTTCACAGGAATTACGGGTGAATTTTGAACTGCGGGAGTTATTGGTAACGGGCTATGTCCGGCCGGCAGATATTTCACGCCAAAATGAAATTACCTACGACAAGATCGCATCCGCCCGCGTTTCCTATGGCGGACGTGGACAGATAACCGATGTCCAGCAGCCGCGTTACGGACAGCAAATTCTGGACGTTATGCTCCCATTCTAAGGAATACCTTATGCTGAAGAAGATATTGCCGATCGTGTTCCTGCTTGTTGGTTCCGGCGTCGGGGTTGGGGCGGGTATGGTCCTCCGCCCAGCGGCGGAGGAAGGCTCTGTCGAAACCGAACAGACTGTGGATCAGGCTGCTAAAGTCGAAAAAGAAGAACCTTTTGGCCCTGACAATCCCGCGCCTCAGATGGAATATGTCAAACTAAGCAATCAGTTTGTCGTTCCAATCGTGAAAGATCAGGCGGTCGTCGCTTTGGTTGTTCTCGCGCTTAGCATCGAAGTGCCCGAAGGTTTCAAAGACGGCGTTTTCCAACGTGAGCCGAAACTGAGAGACAGTTTTCTCCAAGTGCTGTTTGACCACGCTAATATCGGCGGGTTCGATGGTGCTTTTACGTCTGCTCCAAATCTCGAACTTCTACGCAACGCACTGCGCGAGGTTGGCCAAAAAGATATGGGTGCAGACATCATAAAAGACGTCTTGATCCTCGAAATCGCGCGGCAAGATTACTAAAGGTTCTCGTTTCGGTTTGTCAGGGAGTGTTCAACCGCCTGGTCCAACATGCGGCGCGCGGTATCGGCGCGCTTAATTTTTTTCTGTTCGCGGATCACTTCCTCGAGGGCGATAACCTTACCAAATGCTCGCTTTACTTTGCGCTGCTCGAACTCCTTTATCGCGAGAATTCGGGCTAATTGCATGTTGAGCTTTGTCCGCGAGCGACCAAGCCAACCCTGCCATAGCAGATCGGCACCAATAGCTCGCATCGAATCGACCGCCTCAGCCTCCTGTGCAGTACTGCGCCCCATCTCGTCCAATCGTGCAAGTTCAACCCGTAGCCGGCTTTCTTTACCCAGAATTTTTTCGAATGCTTGGCGCTGGTGATCATACCGGAGTTGGCTGACCGCCAGCAATTCTTCGAGTGCGGCGCAATCGCTCATACCTTCCCCCGCGCACGCTGGCGCATGTCTTCGGCAAAGCGGATGGCGGCAGCCACCGCGCGATAGAGATCTGGTGCAATTTGATCGCCAATGTCGGTTGTCGCATGAAGAGACCGCGCGGTGGGCGGGTCACTATGGATGGGCACCCCGTGTTCCTGCGCAATTTCACGAATGGCCTTAGCAATTTCGTCGACGCCTTTGGCAACGCAGACCGGTGCGGAGCCTTTCTCACGGTTCCATTTCAGGGCAACAGCATAATGGGTCGGGTTGACCACGACCACATCCGCAGCCGGTACATCGGCCAACATCTGGTTTTGCGCAATCGACATCGCTCTCTGACGCCGCTCCTGTTTCATATGCGGGTCGCCTTCCGCATTTTTTGCTTCGTCCATAAGTTCTTTGTGCGACATCATGTTTTTGCGCAGATGTTCAAAGTGCTGCCACACCGCGTCAATTGTTCCGATGCCGCCGGAAATCAGAACGACAATGAACATAAATGCGATGCAGAGTTCCGTCAAAAGCGCGAGTACGAGGTGAGGTTCGGTATGCAGCACGGCGATCATGTCGGGCATCCGACCCGCGATAAAGAACGCAAGACAGCAAGAGTAGAATAGCAGCTTCGTAAAGCTTTTGATCCATTCGAATACGCCGGACCGTCCGAATTTGTTCTTGGCGTTGGCCAAGATTGATATGCGCGAGAGTTTGGGTGCAAGCTTGCTGGGTGCAAATACCCATGCGCGTTGGGCAAAGACTGAAAGGACGACCGCAAGTGCGGGCAGAACAAAAAGCGGTGCAAGACCTGTGATCACTGGAATCATCAGACCTGCCATCGGTGCCGCAGGTTCACCTTCAAAAAACAGCGGCGCGAGATTGGTGGCCTGATCAATCATGATCATCAAAGCTGTACCTGCCTCGCGTACGCCGGTTGCGCCGAACATTGTCACCGCAATCAAAAGCCCGGCGTAACCGGCTGCTGTCATCAAATCGGTTGATTTGGCGATCTCGCCTTTTCTGCGTGCTTCAAGAAGCTTTTGCGGCGTGGCGTCAAAGGTCTTGGCGTTGTCATCCTCGTCACCACTCATGGCGGCATCCGAAACGGGTTGGCGAGGTAGGCATCAAGCGCCTGCATCCAGTGCTGGAGCATAAAAGGTGAAGCCAGTGCCAGAACGAAAAGCCCCCCGGCGGTGATGACAGGAGCGCCGACAAACGCGACCATCAACTGCGGCATCGCTTTATTGATCGCGCCAAGGGTCAAATTGTAAATGATTGATAAAATGACGAATGGTGCCGCCAACGTGAAAGCCAGCCCAAAAGCCTGTGCAATTCGGGAAACACCCCACGTTGATACAGTACTACCACCGGGGAACTGACCCATCGGCAGCAGATCATAAGATAGGATGATCAAAGACGCGGCTTTTATATGAAGCCCTGTTATGGTCACAAGCGCCAAGCCGGCGATGATCAGGATGTACCCCATCGCGGGAAGTGGGTCTGACACAGCCCCACCAAGAATTTGTGAAAGCGATGTTGATTGTGCAGCTATGGAACCTGCAGTTTGAAGCGCAAGTACGAAAAGCCGGATACCAATCCCCAGCAGAAAACCGGCAAGTGTTTCGGTCATTACCAACAGAGTAAGCGTATCGAAACTCGGGGTCCGATCAGTTAGACGGATAGCGGGTGCGACAATCAATACGAAACACAAAACGATGACCAGCTTGATCCGCGCTGGCACGGTACGTTCGCCAAAAGCGGGCAGAAGTGCAACCAGGGCACCGACACGTAGAAATACGGCAATGCCATGCCACAGGAAGTCGTTCGAGATATTCAGCAAATTGGCCAACTGCCCTGTCATGCGTCGACCACTCCAACCAACGAAGGTCGCGCGTCCAATCCTATTTCTTCGAAGGACAGCACCGGGTTTGAAATGCCGCGGGCTTGCATCACCGTCCGCAGGAAACGCCGCCGGCGGGTATTGGTGACCAGCGCCGGATAAATTCCGTTTTGCCCTGCGTCGCTTAGCTTGTCAGACGCCCTCTCCGCCAATTTGTTGAACAACTCTGGCGGTAGAGCAATATCCACGCCCCGATCGCTATCGACCTGATAGGTGGCAAACGTGTCTTCCCATTCGGGAGCAAGCTGAACAAGCGGAAGTGTCCCGTCCATACGCCGCAGTTCCGCAACGAGTTGAAAACCCAATCGTTGGCGAACATGTTCGCAGATCGCTTCGGGTTGGGCATTCTGGCCGCGTGCCTCTGCAACAGCCTCAAGGATCAGCGGTAGATTGCGTATCGAAACCTGCTCGTCCAACAACAGGCGCAACACCGCATGAAGCACGTCAATCGGCACCTTATCGGGAATCATTTCGTCCAGCATCTTGCGGTTGGCTTCCGCCCGTACCGGATTAGAGATATTTGACATTTCGTTCAGGGTTCTGCGTAGCGATTTCAGGGTCAGCAAACGGCTGAAGTTGTGCTTGATCACCTCCAGTAGATGAGTCGCCAGGATCTCAGTCGGGGTGACCAGTGTGACGCCAGCTAGTACCGCGGCCTCCCTGTCTTTGTTGTTAATCCAACGGGCAGGGGCACCATAGACGGGCTCGACCGTGTCGGTCCCGCCTGGGAGCGCGCCGCGATCTTCGGGCGCAAGAGCGAGAATCTGCTCGGGGTTCAATTCTGCGCGGGCCTGCTCGACCCCCTGAATGCGAATGACATAGGTGCCGGTGCTCAGGGCGGAGTTATCGGTAAGTCGGATCTCCGGTAGGATCAGTCCAAAGACAGACGCGACATGTGTGCGCATCTTGCTGATGCGGGTGTCGAGGCCGGTCCCGGGGTCGAGCACCATATTGACAAGGTCTGGCGCGAATTCGACATGCACATCATCCAGCTCAAGGATGTCGCCCAACGATTTTTCGGGCGGTAGTGCGTCGGACATATCCGCGACAGGCTGAACATCCTTGGCTTTTTTCGCAGCAGCATAGCCAACATAGGCGGCTACGGCCAAACCGACTCCGCCCACCATAAACGGTAAAAACGGCAATCCGGGAAAGAGGCCGAAGGCGAACATTAGCACCGCAACGGTGGCTAGTGCCGACGGGTACTTTCCAAGTTGGTTGAATATTGCAAGGTCTGTTGCGCCATGGGTGCCGCCTCGTGCCAACAAAAGCGCAGAGGCTATGGAAATAATGACGGCTGGAATTTGCGAAACCAAACCGTCCCCGACCGTCAGAATGGCATAAGTTTCAAAAGCGTCGCCAACTGCCATGCCATGAACGGCCACACCCATGACAAGGCCGGCAACCAGATTGAGAAGGGTGATCAGCAGGCCGGCGACTGCATCACCTTTGACGAACTTAGAG
This sequence comes from Sulfitobacter noctilucae, assembly GCF_000622365.1. Lineage (GTDB taxonomy): Bacteria > Pseudomonadota > Alphaproteobacteria > Rhodobacterales > Rhodobacteraceae > Sulfitobacter > Sulfitobacter noctilucae. Next base: position 694,218 of record NZ_JASC01000013.1, read on the forward strand.
GCACCGTCCAACGACCCGAAGAAGGTGGTTTCCTGCTGCTCGCGTTCGCGGCGCTCTTTGGCTTCGACATGGGTAATCGCGCCAGCCGACATGTCACTATCGATGGCCATCTGTTTGCCCGGCATGCCATCAAGCGCAAAGCGGGCACCCACTTCGGCCATGCGCGTGGCCCCTTTGTTGATCACCATGAAATTCACGATCAATAGTACGCAAAACACGACCAAGCCCAGAAAGACCGATCCGCCCATGACAAATTGGGCGAAACTTTCGATCACATCCCCGGCAGCGTTGGTGCCAGTGTGGCCTTCACCGATAATCAGTTTTGTCGAAGAGACGTTGAGCGACAACCGCAACATCAACGAAGCCAGCAGGATTGTCGGGAAAGCCGAGAAATCCAAGGGGCGTTCAATAAAAAGGGTGACTGTGAAAATCAGAATTGCGAGGGCGAAAGATACCGCAAGGCCAGTGTCCAACACCCAAGAGGGCATGGGCAAGATCATCATTACGATCACCGCCATAAGGGCGACGGCAAGCAAGATCGTGGGGTTGAATATGGCCTGAGCGTTGAGCTGTTTCACGGTTCAGCCCCCGAAATCTGTAGCGAAGAGGCTGGCTGAATCGCTTGTGCTCTTTGCGGTGCGCTTGTCTGCAGCCGTTTCGGGAACGAGGGTCAAACCCGTCGAGATCGCGGGGGCTTTGGTAGCTTTGTTGGTCCCAAAATCTTGACTGATTGCAGAATTTTGCTGAGCATTGAGTTGAGCAAACTGGGGGGGTTCGGACTGGTATGCGACGACGGCCTTGGTCCAATCGCCTTGCTGGGTATAAAGTTGTTTGAGAACTCGTGCGACGTGCCGCGCATTGATCAAAGGGTCAAACATCTCGTCAATCGACTTGAATGCTTGGCTGTGCAGTCGATAGTTGATTTGAAAGCAGCCAATATTAATGTCGCGCGCGCCTGCTATGAAATGCCGAAACACATGTGCTTTTCCCTGCTGAGGCTTATCGAACCACAAGCTGCTGCCGTTTACGTTCACGGTCCATGGCCAGGGGTGTAAGCTAGCGCTGTCAGTACTGGCCGTTTCGGATCGAAATATCCCCCGCAGAACGTCCAAGGGAACGCTTGCTTCTAAAGCTATGCGCACCAAAGCGTCTTCACAGATTTGCGCAGGGTCTTCGAAGGCAGCGGCCGGAGCGGGGGCCCATCCAATTAGCACACAACTGAATAAACAGGTGAGGATAACCTGTAATTCCAAGAATAATCGCATTCTACCGTCTCCACATCACGTTCTGTGACAGGTTCAAGCTACGCGGCCTTGGTTTATGAAAGGTAACTCAGCGCGGGTGGTTCACAAATTTCCATTTTCAGCATTATTGTCCGATAGATGATGGACCAATCCGAGTTTCAGGGGAATTCAGCATGTTGGAAAGTGCATCGCGAGCGGAGGCGCTTTCATCTATTGCTGCCGTGGTGCGGGCCAGCATTCCACTAATCTCGGCAGATGGCGGAATGGCGCTGCCATCGAGCGCAAGAACCGGACTGAAGACGGTATCATTCGTCAATGCCAGCGCTTCGGTGTCCTCAGCCAGCCAAGCGGATTGAATTGCTGCAGGCGCATTCTGCAAGTCATTGTAGATGGCATAGGCTTCCTTATGGGCACCAGCCATTTCTTTGGCTGACGCCCGCAGGGCATCTGCGGTCTCGCCGGAAATCTCTGCTAATTCAGATTGCGCACGCATTGGTTGACCCAAATCCAGAGCAATTCGCCCTGCAAGTATCTGTCGTTGCTCGTTGCGTGGGTGGGTAGGGACGCTCCCGATCACCTCTTCCGCTTGAAGGCTAAAGCCAAGATCGACCAGCCGGTGGGCCAAATCCAACTTGGGTCGTATGGGTAGCTTTTTGATGTCTTTTGGAGATTGCGCAAAGACATGGTCAAGAAACACCACATCGTTTGCTGTGGCGGTAAGTTCTTCCAAGAGTTGAAGGCGCAATTTGATAGATGCTGGTTCGTCATCAGCGCCACCCAATGCGATGCTTGCCTCTATTGCGCGGTCAAATTGGCCAGACTTAACCAAGGCGAGTACATGCGCTCTGCGCAATTCTGCGCCTAACTCTGAACCGCTTAGTTCTTTTGCATAGGCTTCGACGAGGCCTGCGGTTTCAACATCAATCGGCTGGTTGGCGCTGAGGCGAGCGTCTATCAGGGCAATCAATGCCTCCGGCGACTGTTCGGTATTGTCTTCAACCACAGCAGCCAAAGTCGCAGTGCCACCTTGCACATCGCCATCCTCAATCTCGATACTCGCTTGCGCCAGTTTTGCGGGCGGGTTCAAAGGACTGGGCAGCCGTTGAAGATTGCGCAAGGCCGAAGCTGCGGCTTCTGTATCACCATGGGACAGAAACCGTCGACTCAATGCAGGCGCGAGAAATTGTCTCAGGTGCACCGGTTGCTTGTTCAGGGCCAGCAGCGCAGGCTTTGGATCGATTGTTTTCGCAACACCAATGGTTGGCCTTGCAAGTATCGCCCATAGTGCAACATCTGATGTACAGTCGAGCAACTGTGGTAGATTGCTTTCGGGCCGCGCCTCTCCATGCTCCATAATGTGTGCAATATCAATCAGCATCGAATGCTGAGACGCCAATGCAGGATCAAGCTCCAATACCTGAATAGCTTCGGCACCAAATCCATAATGTAGATATAGCTTCGCCAACTCCAAAGCTGCGGGCAGGTTCAATCGGTCAAACTCGCCATAAAGTGCTTGTCGCACTTTGCCAGTTTGCTGGATAAACCCACTGTCATTGACCCAATCGGCGGGATTGATCAGTGCATCCGCAGGACACTGTAAACCAGATAAAGACTGAGTTTCTTGTGCCCCCAGTTCAAGTTCCGGAATGTCGCGGCTTGAGGAGATACGCATGTTATTCACAAGCCCGCCAACGACTTCTGGCTTTTTTAGAGTTTTCGCTCTGAGTTCGATCGCCGGATCGGCTTGCTTGCTCTTCGCGCTTGGCACTGGCGCACCGGGGAGCGGGGTCAACATGCCGCGTGTCGCAGCGGTGCCAAGCTCTCTCGCAAGCCTTTGCTGAATCTCCTCTAACGTATCCTCTTCCAACTGCGACAGAGGGCTTCGGGCGAGGATAGGCAGTGTTTCAGGCGTCAAAGCGTCAGGTTTGCGAGGTGCGATCAGAGGCAAGGTCACTGAGTTCGACTGTGCAGGAGGCATTTTTACACTGTCTTCGCCAACTGAAACCACAGCCTCCACCTCTTCTTCTGCAGGATGGTTTCGTTTAATAAACGGTACTGTGCGGCTGACACCTGGCGATGTGACATCGATAACAATGAACCGTTCTTGCGCGACGAACGGAGCCACCAAACAGTCGCACCCGAGAGTTAGCATAAAGCCGTTATCTAATAGATTGATTTTTGCGATCCGGGCGCGAGGAATAAGGTCAAACACCTCGCTGATATCAAATCCCTTTTGCGGTACAGGTAAGACAATTTTTACTTCACGATCAATGTGACTAATGCTCCATTCTGCGCCAATCGGAAGAGGGGCAACCAATCTGGTGAAGCCCCGATGTTCACCAGAAAGTATTTTTGCCTGCTGGGCTGCCACACTCATAGGCATTGCAAAAAAGATCAAAAAAATGAGAATGTAACGTATCTTCATGCTGCATCCTGCTTGACAGCTTTCAAGGCTTCTTCAAGATCCGAGAAACTGGGCCGAGTGTGCGAGGGCGTGTTCTGTCGACCAACTTCAATGCAAATATTTGTTGCGTGATTGTGCAGATTGGCGACCAGAACTTCGCGGATCAATTGATAGAAATGAGCCTCGTCCTCGGTCACATCTTTTACTTTTGCCGCGAAGGGGCCCACCAGACCATAGGCCAGAAATACGCCCAAAAAAGTACCGACTAGAGCGCCACCGATAAGCTTGCCCAAGACCTCTGGCGGTTGATCAATTGACGCCATCGTTTTGATGACACCCAAAACCGCAGCAACGATTCCCAGCGCAGGGAGACCGTCGGCCATCGTTTGCAAGGCATGGCTGGAATGAAGGGCATGATGGGCATTCGCCTCCATCCGTTTTCCCAGAACTTCTTCCACCTGATGTGGATCATCGTAGTTCATGGAAGCCGACCGCATGGTGTCGCAAATGAGTGCAATCGCCTCTTTATCCGTTAGGATACGAGGGTATTTTGAGAATATCGATGAGTCGCTTGGCGCTTCGATGTGTTCCTCAATCGCAACAGGGTTTTGTCGCGCCAGACGGATCAATTCAAACAGAAGGCAAAGAAGATCACGATAATCGTCTGCCTTCCACTTTGGCCCTTTGAAAACCTTTCCCACGTCTTTAATGGTGTGCTTGATGGCCGGCCCATCATTACTGATCAAAAAGGCACCAATCGCTGCACCGCCAATCATGGTCATCTCGAAAGGCAAAGACTTGAGGATGATGCCCATTTTGCCCCCGGCAGCAAGATAGCCGCCAAAAACCATAACAAAAATTGTGATGATACCAATGATGCCGATCATGAGGGGTCCAATGCGTTAAATGTCTGCGGAACCATCACAAATAGGCGTTAAAAAAGTCTCAGGATTGTAGCAGAAAATTGCACTGATTTAATCGACTGCAAACAAACTTTCAGCATTGGATGCGCTACAGTTCCTCATTGCTTTAATGACCCAAGACTCAACTCTTCGGAGCATTTGCGTTTCGCCCGGCCAAGATTACGCTTATCGAGTAGGCAACATCCGGTGGGAGCCCAGTCATGACCGCAGCGGCGTAATCTGGTCGCATTCTTCCCAGAAAACCAGCAGCAAAATCGGGCTCCATTGTTGCGAAAAGAGCTGCTGCATCTTTTGGTTTCATGTTTTCATAGACAGCGGTCAAACGCGCCAGATCGTCTTCTGCGGCACCATCCGTAAGGGATAGCGTTCGGCGCAGATTTGCCTCGGCCTCTTCTAGCATCGCTAGCCGTTTCGTGATTTCTTTATCTGCTACCGCTAAAGCTCTCGTTCGTATTTCGATCTGCTTTTCCAGTGTGCGAACCCGGGTCTCCCGCGCCTGTAGTGCTTTCAAAAGCCCACCGACTTTTGTACGGTTTAGGGGAGCGTCCCTTACTTGTTCCTCAGCACCTTGTACCGTTTCTTGTTCTTTCAGCGATGCAGCTTCGGGTTGAACCGCTTCAGCAATGGCACTGCCGGCACCCGGGCCCAGTCGTAAGAGTGCTGACAAAAAAAGCATTATGGCAATCAAAAGCACAGTGCCCCGTCCGCTGCGTCGCAATTTCGATTTCCTTTTCTTCATCCTAGTTTACTCCACCTTCGACCCGACGTCGTGTAAACATTGGCTCTGCTGGAGCCGTCGGTGGCATGGGCGTGGGGCGTTCCGGTACATCAGGCTTTGGTGCGGTTTCAGCCGCCTCCGGCAAGTCGTGCAACGACGCCATTTGCATTTCCAGCTGCCGGGAAGTGGCTTCAGCCCGATCCACAAGCTCTGTCAGTGTCGTTGCTGAGGCGCCTGCCGAGTTCTGCGCAGCCGTCAGGGTCTTGGAAAGGTCATCCACTTGAGCAGACAAAACCGCGACCGCTCCACCGACCCCTTTTTCCAGGTCATTGAAACGGTTCAGCCGTCGCCCAAGTACAAGGCAGTAGAACCCCGCACCAAGCGCGCCGGCAGCCAGTAAGATATCAGCAATCAAATCCACGTCGTGCCTCTCAGTTCAGTACAAATTCCATGATCAGAAGATCTTTGATATTGTCAGCGCCCGCGACCACCTGCACGCGGCGAAGCATCTGCGCTCGCAATCGGGTAAGTGCGGCTGGGTCCTCAAGATCGCGCGGCTCCAGCGCTCGCAGATAGCTGTTCAACACGTCGATCACGCGGGGAAGAAGCTTTTCCACAGTTTCCTGCGCGAGAGCAGGCACTTCTAGGGTCGCTCTGAACATCAAATGGTTCGCGTTGGATGGTGCGCGCATCGAAATGACCAAAGGATCAACGTCGACATAGGAAACGTCCGGACCTGGTTTGATCTCGAGTGTCTCTTCCGCCTCGGCTGTCTCCGGCCCATCACCGAGAATCATTCCGCTCCAGGTTGCGTAGAAGCCACCGCCGCCACCGGCCAAAGCCAGAACCAGCCCAATGATCAGAGGCAGTTTCGACGCCTTCTTGGGTTTTTCGTCTTCTGTTGTATCAGCTTCGGGCATTTTGCATCCGTTTCATGTTGTTGGATCGCTTATAGAACCGATTGCACTAACCGAATGTTAAGCCCGATCGTTCATCTCTTGCCCAACGCCCGGCAGAACGCAGGGTATGACGGAGGCAATTGTGCAGCAGTTACTGAAAGTCTGGATGCAGCTTGATCTGCGCCGGCAAATAATCGTGATCCTCGCAACCGGGGCGATGTTCTTTGCTGTGATCGCTATGTCACGCATGGCAACGGCACCTAGTATGACGTTGCTTTATGCCGGGCTGGAAAGTGGTGCCGCCGGCGATGTCGTCCGCGCGCTGGAGCAGCGGGGCGTCACTTTTGATGTACGCGGTGGATCGATCTTTGTTGATTCCGCTGAGCGTGATCAACTGCGCCTTACGCTGGCAAGCGAGGGTTTGCCGGCCAACAGTAACCGAGGCTACGAGCTCCTGGATACGCTGACCGGATTTGGCACAACCTCCCAGATGTTTGATGCAGCCTATTGGCGCGCAAAAGAGGGCGAACTGGCACGCACCATCGTCGCCAGCCCGCAGATCGCAATGGCCCGCGTGCATATTGCGAGTACAGGTTCCAACCCTTTTCAAAGAGGCGTCACCCCCAAAGCCTCCGTTTCCCTGACCGCGAATGGCAGTGGTGTGACACCGGCCCAGGCCAAGGCGGTGCGCTTTCTCGTGGCGTCCGCTGTAGCAGGATTGTCTGCCGATGATGTCGCGGTCATTGATGCGAACGGTGCCCTGATCGGCCAAACAGATGATGCGACCCCTGCAATTGGCGGCGATGATATATCGCAAGTGTTGCGCGACAGGGTGCAACGTTTGCTCGAAGCGCGGGTGGGTTTTGGCAATGCGGTGGTTGAGGTGTCCGTCGATACAGTCACGGAAAGTGAAGCGATTCGCGAACGCGTCTTTAACCCGGAAAGCCGTGTCGCGATCAGCACTGATACCGAAGAACGTACGAATACCTCGACAGATGGGGGCAATGGCGATGTCACTGTAGCAAGCAATCTACCTGACCAGGAGGGCGGCGGAGCAGGCGACAGTTCTTCTTCGCAAAACAGCGAAACGCGCGAGCGGGTCAATTATGAAGTATCTGAGACGGAGCGTGAGGTGGTACGGGCCCCAGGTGCTATCAAACGCGTCACCGTCGCGGTCCTGGTCAACGAGCCGATGGTGACTGATGCAACCGGCGAAACAGTCGCAGATCCGCGCGGTGAAGAGGAGATGCAGGCGTTACGGGAGCTTGTCTCCTCTGCCGTGGGCTTTGATGAATCACGCGGAGATATTATTACAATTAAGTCTATGGCACTTCTTTCGGTGCCGCCCACCGGCACGATTGCTGAAACTTCTCTGCTGAGCCAGTTTGACATTGATTTGATGTCTGCCATCCAGATGGCGATTCTCGCTTTGGTCACTTTGATCCTTGGCCTGTTTGTCATCCGTCCGGTACTTTCGCGCCCGGATGCGCCTGAGCCCGGTCCAGTAGCTGCGCTCCCCCCCGGTCCATCAGATGAAAAGATCGCTGATAGTGCAGCACTTGATGGAGAGTTAGACGATGGCAGTTTCGAATTGCCACCGCTTGATATGGGGGGCTCCTTTGAAGGAGACACCGGCGATTTGCCGAGTTTTCCAATAATGGGCGGCAACGATGAGGATCCGGTAAGCAGATTGCGGAACATGATCGGAGAACGTCAGGAAGAGACAGTTGAAATTTTGCGCAGCTGGCTCGAAGAGAAAGAAGAGAACGCCTGATGTCCGTTTCTCACCGCTACCAAAGTTTTGATGTGGATGCTTCCGCGATTGGCACAGGTTCGAACCAAACTGATGATCAACTCGAAGATATTCGCCTGACCGGTTTCGAGGCTGGTTACCAAGCGGGGTGGGAAGATGCGGTGAAGGCCCAAGTCGACGCTGACGCCAAGCTTACAGCAGATTTTGTAAACACATTGCAGGATATGTCTTTCACCTATCACGAAGCCTACGCCAAGCTGAACGAAGGGATGAAACCCCTGTTTGCTCAATTGGTTGCCAAGCTCTTACCAGAGGTCGCGGCACAAAGCCTGGGTGTCCACGTTCTTTCGCAGATCAGTGCTTTGACTGCTGCGGAGAGCGGTTCGACCATCGAGATCGTTGTATCTCCTGCAAAGGAGGCGGCAGTGCGGAAGCTATTGGACGATCAGGCTGCGGTCCCCTTTGTGTTGGCGACCGAAGCCTCTATGACCGCCGGTCAGGTGTATCTGCGCGCGGGCAGCACCGAACGAGAAATCAACCTTGATGCAGTTCTTAAAGGCATCAGTGACGCGATCAGCGCATTCGTACATACCGCACAAGAGGAGCCTAAAGATGGTTGAACAAACGACAACCGCTGCCGAACCGGCAAACCCATTCACCGCCGTCCCGATTGAAGTCAGCGTTTGCGTTGGCAAGGCCCGTCCCCTGATCCGCGATCTAATGGCTTTGGGCGAGAATGGTCTGTTGACGCTCGATTCCCGTGTGGATGACCCTGTTGAACTTTATGTAGGGGAGCGTTTGATCGCGCGCGGCATGCTGGAAGAGAAAGAGGGGGATACATCTGGACAACTTGTTGTCCGCCTGACCGAGATTCTTCAGTTGCAGCCAGAAAGGTGAGGTCTTCCTGCGCGCTGCGCATATCGTTCATTCTGTTTCTGACCCTGGGCTTTTGGCCCGAGGCGGCGAGTGCGCAAGACTTTTCTATTTCTTTGGGAGATGATGAATCTCTTTCGGCCCGCACCATTCAGCTATTTGCATTGGTCACAGTCCTTAGTATCGCGCCGGGGCTCGCCATTATGGTTACCTGCTTCCCTTTTTTGGTCACTGTCTTATCGATTCTTCGGCAAGCGATCGGGCTCCAACAATCACCGCCGAACATGTTGATCGTGAGCTTGGCTCTTTTTCTGACCTATTTTGTTATGGAGCCTGTCTTCACGGCAGCCTGGGAAAACGGAATCGGCCCCCTGACGAACGAACAGATCGACGCTGAAACTGCTTTCATCCGAACGCTAGAACCCTTTCGTGGTTTCATGGCTGCAAGAATGGATCCCGATACCTTTTTTGCAATGGCCGAATTGCGACCCGACACAATCGATGCGCAACCCAACTCGGACGCGCCCCTGTCCGTCTTGGTACCCAGTTTTCTGCTGTCCGAAATCTCGCGGGCTTTTCAAGTCGGCTTTCTGATATTTCTGCCGTTCCTTATTATTGATCTGGTTGTTGCAGCGATCCTCATGTCGATGGGGATGATGATGGTACCGCCAGCGATTGTATCGCTGCCGTTCAAACTTGCATTTTTTGTCGTTGCAGACGGGTGGAGCTTGATTGCAGCAAGCTTGGTGCGCAGCTATTTATAATAGCAACGAACTGAGGTGCCCCTAGTTTCCTAGACGCTTGCCTCGTTCATTTTCCTCTGTTCTGTTTCATAGTCAATTGGCGACAGCATTCCGTTGTTGGTGTGCTTGCGGGTCGGGTTGTAAAACATCTCGATGTAGTCGAACACGTCCTGCCTTGCTGCGTCGCGCGTGGTGTACGTTCGCCGCCTGATGCGTTCCCGTTTCAGCAAGTGAAAGAAGCTCTCGGCGACTGCGTTATCATGACAATTCCCGCGCCTACTCATGCTGGCATCCAGATAGTGTTTGCCGAGAAACGATTGCCACTCTTTGCCGGTGAACTGTGACCCCTGGTCGGAATGGATCATGACCCTGTGCTTTGGTTTGCGCCGCCATACGGCACTCAGCAATGCCTGCAAGGCCAGATCAGTTGTCATTCGGGATTGCATCGACCAGCCCACAACACGCCGTGAGAACAGGTCGATGACCACAGCGAGGTACGACCAGCCTTCATGGGTCCTGATGGAGGTAATATCGGTCACCCAAACACGGTCAGGGGCATCAACTTCGAACTGCCGATCCAGCGTGT